>NZ_KB905153.1 GCF_000378225.1 Methylophilus methylotrophus DSM 46235 = ATCC 53528 | reverse complement strand
CGTTAGTTTAAAAAACTAAGACTGCTCTTTAACAAAATGGAAGAAGTAAAGGAATATAGGTTGTGTGATGACAACTTATATTCAATGGGCGATATTATTTTTTAACCGGAAATAATATCGATTGATTGCAAAATCATAAATATATTAAACGCAAGTTGAGAAGTTTATATTGTTGAGAAATCGATGATGTAGGCGAATCTAACGAGGTTTGATAGTGCTTTAGAATTACCTGTAACGCGTGTCTCATGCACGACGAAATCTAGATTTAAAAGGGTTTAGGTTTTAACGTTATAGGGTCAAGTGAATAAGTGCATATGGTGGATGCCTTGGCGATATCAGGCGATGAAGGACGTGATAGCCTGCGAAAAGCTTCGGGGAGCTGGCAAATAAGCTTTGATCCGGAGATGTCCGAATGGGGAAACCCGGCCGTAAGGTCATTCTCTTCTGAATATATAGGAAGAGTAAAGCGAACCTGGAGAACTGAAACATCTAAGTACCCAGAGGAAAAGAAATCAACCGAGATTCCGTAAGTAGTGGCGAGCGAACATGGAACAGCCTGTTACTTTTAGCAGACGCGATAGTAGAACGGAATGGAAAGTCCGACCGTAGTGGGTGATAGTCCCGTATACGAAATCCCGTTTGTGGAACTAGGGTAACGACAAGTAGGGCGGGGCACGAGAAACCCTGTCTGAACATGGGGGGACCATCCTCCAAGGCTAAATACTCGATATCGACCGATAGTGAACCAGTACCGTGAGGGAAAGGCGAAAAGAACCCCGGGAGGGGAGTGAAATAGATCCTGAAACCGTATGCATACAAACAGTGGGAGCCTCGTAAGGGGTGACTGCGTACCTTTTGTATAATGGGTCAGCGACTTACATTCAGTGGCAAGCTTAACCGATAGGGGAGGCGTAGAGAAATCGAGTCCGAATAGGGCGTCTTAGTCGCTGGGTGTAGACCCGAAACCAAGTGATCTATCCATGGCCAGGATGAAGGTGCCGTAACAGGTACTGGAGGTCCGAACCCACAAATGTTGAAAAATTTGGGGATGAGCTGTGGATAGGGGTGAAAGGCTAAACAAACTTGGAGATAGCTGGTTCTCTCCGAAAACTATTTAGGTAGTGCCTCGTAACTAACTCTCGGGGGTAGAGCACTGTTATGGCTAGGGGGTTCATAAGAACTTACCAAACCATTGCAAACTCCGAATACTGAGAAGTTCAATTACGGGAGACAGTCCATGGGTGCTAACGTCCGTGGACAAGAGGGAAACAACCCAGACCGCCAGCTAAGGTCCCAAATGACGTGCTAAGTGGAAAACGAAGTGGGAAGGCATAGACAGCCAGGATGTTGGCTTAGAAGCAGCCATCATTTAAAGAAAGCGTAATAGCTCACTGGTCGAGTCGTCCTGCGCGGAAGATGTAACGGGGCTAAGCACGTAACCGAAGCTGCGGATACTAGTTTACTAGTATGGTAGGAGAGCGTTCTGTAGGCCTGCGAAGGTGTACTGTGAGGTATGCTGGAGGTATCAGAAGTGCGAATGCTGACATGAGTAGCGATAAAGGGAGTGAAAAGCTCCCTCGCCGAAAGCCCAAGGTTTCCTGCGCAACGTTCATCGGCGCAGGGTGAGTCGGCCCCTAAGGTGAGGCAGAGATGCGTAGCTGATGGGAAACAGGTTAATATTCCTGTACCTCTATACAATGCGATGTGGGGACGGAGAAGGTTAGGTCAGCCGGGTGTTGGATGTCCCGGTTCAAGCGTGTAGGTTGGTTCTTTAGGCAAATCCGGAGAGCTAAGACTGAGACGTGATAACGAGTGAGCTTGCTCACGAAGTGATTGATACCATGCTTCCAAGAAAAGCCACTAAGCTTCAGTTGTATAAGACCGTACCGCAAACCGACACAGGTGGGCAGGATGAGAATTCTAAGGCGCTTGAGAGAACCCGGGAGAAGGAACTCGGCAAATTAGCACCGTAACTTCGGGAGAAGGTGCGCCCCGGTAGCGTGTAGCGATTTACTCGTGAAGCGTGATGGGGTTGCAGTGAAAAGGTGGCTGCGACTGTTTAATAAAAACACAGCACTCTGCAAACACGAAAGTGGACGTATAGGGTGTGACGCCTGCCCGGTGCTGGAAGATTAAATGATGGGGTGCAAGCTCTTGATTGAAGTCCCAGTAAACGGCGGCCGTAACTATAACGGTCCTAAGGTAGCGAAATTCCTTGTCGGGTAAGTTCCGACCCGCACGAATGGCGTAACGATGGCCACACTGTCTCCTCTCGGGACTCAGCGAAGTTGAAATGTTTGTGAAGATGCAATCTCCCCGCGGCTAGACGGAAAGACCCCATGAACCTTTACTGCAGCTTTACATTGGACTTTGACAAGATTTGTGTAGGATAGGTGGGAGCCTGAGAGACGTGGTCGCCAGATCGCGTGGAGGCGTCGTTGAAATACCACCCTGATGTTGTTGAGGTTCTAACCTAGGTCCGTAATCCGGACTGGGGACCGTGTATGGTAGGCAGTTTGACTGGGGCGGTCTCCTCCCAAAGAGTAACGGAGGAGTGCGAAGGTAACCTAGGTACGGTCGGAAATCGTACTGATAGTGCAATGGCAAAAGGTTGCTTGACTGCGAGACGGACAGGTCGAGCAGGTGCGAAAGCAGGTCATAGTGATCCGGTGGTTCTGTATGGAAGGGCCATCGCTCAACGGATAAAAGGTACTCTGGGGATAACAGGCTGATTCCTCCCAAGAGTTCATATCGACGGGGGAGTTTGGCACCTCGATGTCGGCTCATCACATCCTGGGGCTGTAGCCGGTCCCAAGGGTATGGCTGTTCGCCATTTAAAGTGGTACGTGAGCTGGGTTTAAAACGTCGTGAGACAGTTTGGTCCCTATCTGCCGTGGGCGCTGCAAGTTTGAGGGGACCTGCTCCTAGTACGAGAGGACCGGAGTGGACGCACCTCTGGTGGACCAGTTATCATGCCAATGGTATAGCTGGGTAGCTAAGTGCGGAAGAGATAAACGCTGAAAGCATCTAAGCGTGAAACTCGCCTCGAGATGAGACTTGCCTCTGGCTTTAAGCCAGCTAAAGAGTCGTTCAAGACCAGGACGTTGATAGGTCAGGTGTGGAAGTGCAGTAATGCATTAAGCTAACTGATACTAATTGCTCGTGAGGCTTGATCCTATAACCTTAAAACTTAAACCTAAGTCTAAAGGTGTAGTTCAAAGCAATATGATTTGGCAATCATCAAGAAATAAGAAACACACAGTGTTTCATACCCTGCCCATTGAGGCTTGAAAAAGCAAAATCCTTTACTTCTTCCAATTTGTTAAAGCAGGCTGATGCCAAAGT
>NZ_KB905152.1 GCF_000378225.1 Methylophilus methylotrophus DSM 46235 = ATCC 53528 | reverse complement strand
ACTTTGTTGAGCAACGCAAGGGAGCCGTAGGCCGTGATGGCTGGGTGCCCTCTTCTTTGGTTACTTTCTGTGGGGCAAGCAACAGAAAGTAACTCGCCTACAGGCGAAAGAGAATGTTACATAGATTTGCCAAAGCATCCGAATGTAGCAGAATTGTTTTCTGGAGCGTTTTAATTTAAATATATACGCCTAATTATCAGCGTTCCAGAGTTGATGCATCACCCGCTCCGTTTCTTCCGTCCCACTGGTTAAAAACACAAAATCCCCAGCTTCAGTGGCAACATTAAGCATCTGCTTTTGTTCCAGCACCTGATGTAGCCGCTTGGCAACCGCAGCCCCGGTATCAATCAAGGTGACTTCGGGCCCCACAATCTCTTGAATATGCTTTTTAACAAACGGGTAGTGTGTGCAGCCCAGCACTATGGTATCTGCGCCTGCTGCCATCAACGGGTGGCAGTATTGTTGCAATAGAGCCAGTGTCTGTGGGGTATCCAGCTGCCCCTGTTCTATGCACTCTACCAGTCCCACGCAGGCTTGTGTCACGACCTGAACGCCCTGACCATAATGTTCGAGCAGGGCGGCGAATTGTGCGCTTTTGAGAGTGCCGGTGGTGGCGAGTACGCCTATGATGCCGTTTTTGCTGGCGGCGGCAGCGGGTTTGACGGCGGGTTCCATGCCGATAATGGGCAGGGTGTAACGCTCACGCATGGGGCCTATGGCTGCAGCAGTGGCAGTGTTGCAGGCGACGACTAGCGCTTTGGCGCCCTGGCCGATGAGTGTGTCTGCGATAGTAAAGCAGCGTTGCTGGATATCGGTTGCGGTTTTATTGCCATAAGGCGCATGCGCGCTGTCGGCAAAATAGATGAAATGTTCGTGTGGCAGTTGGCAGGTTAAATGCTGAAGTACGCTGAGTCCGCCGACCCCGGAATCCATCACCCCGACCGGGGCGTTGACTGCAATCGCTGAGCACATCGAAATGGCACGGTATGATTTATAATGGTTGGATTATATCGGATTTTAGACAGGTATCAGGCATGGCCAACCGGCTGAGCAAGATTTACACACGCACTGGCGATAGCGGCACAACAGGGCTCGGCGATGGCTCGCGCGTAGCGAAGTATGATTTGCGAGTGGAAGCCATGGGTGACGTGGACGAGCTCAATGCGGTGCTAGGCATGTTGCTGGTGGAAGATCTGGAAGATGAGGTGCGTGACAGCTTGCTGGCGATCCAGCATGATTTGTTCGACCTGGGTGGGGAGCTGTGCATGCCAGGACACCACTTTATACAGGCTGGACGCGTGACGTTTCTGGAAATGACGCTGGATGCATGGAATGAAACGTTGCCACCATTGAAGGAATTTATCCTGCCGGGTGGTAGCCGGGCGGCGGCTGTGTGCCATTTGGCGCGTACAGTATGCCGTCGTGCCGAGCGGGTGTTACATGCCTTGCATGCGCAATCGCCGGTAACCGCTGAAGCATTGCAATACCTGAACCGTTTGTCCGATTTATTGTTTGTCCTGTGTCGCGCGCTGAACCGGCATGCAGGCGTACCCGATGTATTGTGGAATAACCAACATAAACTGTAGCGCAGCCGTGCTGACGCTCGAAATACAAAACGAATGATTAAACAATTACTGCAAAAAGTCTTCCGGCGTCGTGCCAACGCGAACACCCATACCCAATTGCCTGCGGCGCAAATCATCCCGGCGGGCAAACACAAAATCAATCAGAAGCACATCAGTCAGGCAGCACTGAAAACCTGTGACCAGCTACAGAAAGCGGGTTTTAAGGCCTATATTGTCGGTGGTGCCGTGCGCGATTTGCTGCTCAACCATCCGCCTAAGGACTTTGATGTGGCGACCAATGCCACGCCCGAGCAGGTGCATAAGGTGTTTCGCCGCTCACGTATTATTGGACGCCGCTTCAGGCTGGTACATGTGTTGTGGGGGCATGAGACGATAGAAGTGTCGACGTTTCGGGGCCATCACCTGAGCGAAGGTGATGCTGAAACCAACGACAGTGGCCGCATTATCCGCGATAACGTCTTTGGCAGCATAGAAGAAGATGCCGTGCGCCGTGATTTCACTGCCAATGCTTTGTATTACGATCCCAAGCGGCAAGAAGTCCTCGATTTTCACCATGGCGTGGCTGATATTCGTGCCAAAACATTGCGCATCATTGGTGACCCGGTCACACGTTACCAGGAAGACCCGGTGCGTATGCTGCGCGCCGTGCGCCTGTCGGCCAAACTGGGCCTGAAACTGGAAAAGTCTACTGAAGCGCCCATCCGAAAACTGGCTGATCTGCTAGAAGATGTACCACCCAGCCGCCTGTTCGATGAAATGCTCAAGCTGTTCTTGTCGGGGCATGCCATTGAGAGCATCAATGCCTTGCGTGCGCAGCATCTTCATCATGGTTTGCTGCCGCTGCTCGACGTGGTGCTGGAGCAGCCATTGGGCGAGAAGTTTGTCATGCTGGCACTCAAAAATACCGATGAGCGCATCCTGTCCGGCAAGTCTTCTAACCCCAGCTTTTTGTTTGCCACCTTGTTATGGCATGAGGTATTGCAGGCCTGGCAAGAAAACCAGAAGCGTGGCGAGCATATGATTCCGGCCTTGCATGAGGCCATGAACGAAGTCATCGACAAGCAGGCCGAAAAGATGGCGATCCATAATCGCTATACCGCGACCATGAAGGAAATCTGGGCCATGCAGCCGCGTTTTGAGCAACGCTCCGGCAAGCGCCCTTATGCTTTGTTGACCAACCCAAAATACCGCGCCGGATATGACTTCCTGCTGTTGCGTTGTGCGTCTGGTGAATTGCCGCAAGAGATTGGTGACTGGTGGACAAGGTTTGCCGATGCGGGTACGGATGAGCGCACGGCCATGTTATTGCCTGAAAACGGCCCGAAAAAACGCCGCCGCAAGCCACGTAAGAAAAAACCGGCGGGCGGGGAAGTGGCTTAATGGCGACAGCCCTGATTGCGCTGGGCAGTAATTTGCAACAGCCGGAAAAACAGGTTAGCAAAGCGATTGAGGTGTTGTCTAATACACCGGGTCTAAGGTTAACCAAGGCTTCCAGCCTGTATGCCACGGCGCCGGTTGGCTATGATAACCAGCCTGACTTTATCAATGCCGTAGTACAGGTGACGACCGATATCCCGGCGCCACAGTTGATGCAGCTTTTACTTGATATTGAGCAGACGTTTGGCCGCGAGCGCCCATTCCCCAATGCACCGCGTATCCTGGATCTCGATCTGCTGGACTATGACGGTATGCAACTGGACACCGAGCTTTTGAAGCTGCCTCATCCGCGCATGCACGAGCGCGGCTTTGTCATTTTGCCGCTGGCTGAAATTGTGCCCGACTTTATGCTGCCACAGGGAAAGACTGTTGTAGAATGGGTAACAGAATCTCAGCACCCTGATATTAAAAAAATTGGGATGTGAAAAAGTTGGCATGAATAAAACTGGGACGTGCGCATACTGGCACTGATTTAATAAGCTGAACGAGCAAGAACAATGTTTAACCGTTTCCCTTATGTCGTGATTGAAGGCCCCATAGGCAGTGGCAAAACCACATTGGCACGCATGCTGGCCGATAAGTTTTCAGTCGAGTTGCTGTCTGAAAAAGCCGAGGCCAATCCATTCCTGACCCGCTTTTACCAGGATGCCCAGCGTTACGCCTTGCCGACACAGTTATTCTTCCTGTTCCAGCGTTCGCGCCAGATTGAAGATATGGCCCAGCGTGATATGTTCGGCCAACCGACGGTCTCTGACTTTTTCTTGGAGAAAGACCCGCTGTTTGCGCGGTTAAACCTGGATGATGAAGAGTATTCCCTCTATCACCAGATTTACCACCATCTACAACTTAAGGCGCCAAAACCCGATTTGGTGGTGTATCTGCAAACCCCGGTGGATGCGTTGATGGACCGCATAGAAGAGCGCAATATCAGCTACGAGCAGGATATGCCGCGCGAATATATTGCGCGCCTGGCAGAGGCTTACAGCGAATTTTTTCACGCCTATGATGCCTCACCTTTGCTGATCGTGAATAACGAAAAGCTCAATATCATTAAAGACCCTGAAGCCTTTGATTTGCTGATTGAACGCATTGGCCAGATCAAGAGCAGCCGCGAGTACTTTAACCCTAACTTTTAATTGAAATGTGATCGGTCACAAGTTTGTGCCAATCCTATTGGGGATCACTGAGAACAGATGCTGAATACCCTACTCACAAAGGCGGCAGCGGGCGAGAAAATTGCCATGCTGACCTGCTACGATGCCACGTTTGCCAAAGTGCTGGCATTGGCTGGCGTGGATGTCTTGCTGGTGGGGGATTCACTCGGCATGGTGATACAAGGGGCGAGCAATACGCTGGAAGTCACCATGCAGGACATGATTTACCACACGCGGCTGGTGGCAAAAGGCGCCCCCCATACGGTGATTATGACTGACATGCCAGCCTGCAGTTATGAACATGATCCGCAAACGGCGCTGGCCAACGCGCAAACGCTGATGGCTGCCGGTGCGCATCTCGTGAAGATAGAAGGCGGTGGCGAGATGGTCGCCACAGCGCGCTACCTGGTTGAAAATGGCGTGCCTGTCTGCGCACACCTTGGCTTTACTCCGCAATCGGTTGAAAAACTGGGGGGCTATAAAATCCAGGGCAAAACGGAAGAAAGCGCGCAGGCCATGCTGACAGATGCGCAAGCCATGGCGCAAGCTGGGGTCAGCATGGTACTGTTTGAAATGATCCCAGCGGCGTTAGCCACAGAAATTACACAAAGCATCAATGTGCCAACAATAGGGATAGGTGCCGGGGCTGGATGTACTGGTCAGGTACTGGTGTTGCAGGATTTGCTGGGCATTTATAGCGGCCCGACGGATAAAGCGCCGCAAGACTACAAGGCGCCCAGATTTGCGCAAAACTTTTTGCAGCAGGGGGGCAGTGTGCAGCAGGCCGTGAGCGATTATGTGCAAGCAGTCAAGGAAGGGCGTTTTCCTGAAGATAGGCATAGTTATTAGGCGGTGAGGGGTTTTCGCCTTTTCGGCGACCGTTCTTTCTTATGCTTGTCCTGTATAGACCGAGGACATAGGTGACACATGTACGAGGACATGGTTGACACATTAATGTGTTTTTCATGAGTGTGTAAAGTAGATGGTTTCGCAATGATGGTGCGCATAAAACACATCATAGACGCCATCCTCATCATGGCGAGGGCGAATTGCCACTTCATGCCTGTGTAAGGCGCTGGATACCTTGAATCTCTTTCCCTTGTATCGCAACTCACCATTCCATTTCACTGTGACCACCGCATCATCCGGTCCATACTCAATCTCAGGTAGCCTGGACGGAAACCCTCTCGGGCTGGGGCGATAACGACTGACAGGCGTATCCAGTGCAATCGCTTCGTGTGGGCGCTCGTGGTTATATACGCTACGCCAATCATCAAATG
>NZ_KB905151.1 GCF_000378225.1 Methylophilus methylotrophus DSM 46235 = ATCC 53528 | reverse complement strand
GCTAAGGTTCATCGTTCGACTTGCATGTGTAAAGCATTCCGCCAGCGTTCAATCTGAGCCAGGATCAAACTCTTCAGTTTAATTCCTAACTATTACTTTTTACCTCTTTACAGAGGCGGTATTCGTTTCGCTTACTTCTCAAATTCATTTCAAGGTATGTGTGTAAACTACACTGTACATACTTGTCATAAATCTAAGTGTAAAGCATTTGTATTTTCTGAGTTTCTACGCATCAAATGCGCTTCACACAACCTACAAACACCCACACTTATCAGTCATCCTAATTTTTAAAGAACAGGGCCTCAAAGGCCTTTCGCTTAACGTTTCGTTTAAAGCGAAGCGCGCATTATACAGAGGTTTTTAACTCGGTCAAGCATCAAATTCATTTAATTTAAAACGTATTTTTGCTTGGTTGCGGGAACAGGATTTGAACCTGTGACCTTCGGGTTATGAGCCCGACGAGCTGCCAGACTGCTCCATCCCGCGTCCGAATCGACTTATAAAACATGTGTTGCGTCGAGAGGTGAGACTATAGCAAACAATCAAAAGTGATGTCAACACCAATTGCGAAATTATTACAGGACTGATCACTCTTTTTAAATACAAAACGCCGCGTTGATCGCGGCGCTGTTAATTAAAAGATGGAGCACATGCATCATTTGGCAGCGCCAAACACTTTCTTGAGCAGATTGCTGGCCTGGCCCATGGGATCCTGGCGGATGGCGGCCTCTTCCTTGGCAATCATCAGGTAGACACCATCCAGTGCTTTTTGGGTGACATATTGATTGATATTGGCATCCTCTTTCTTAATCACCCCAAACTTGCTGCCCATTTCGGCATATTTGTTATAAGTATCCGCCAGTTGCACATTGGCCGTGGCTTTTTGCACAATCGGCAGAAATTTGGCAGCCATGTCCGTCGAAGTAGTCTTCTTGAAATATTGCGTGGCAGCATCTTGAGGGCCGGTCAGGATATTCTTGGCATCGGTCAAACTCATTTGTTTGACTGAGTTCACCAGCAATGTCTTGGCTTCCGGCACCGCCTGTTCCGCAGCGCGGTTCATTTTAAGCACGAGTTCATCGGCCTGTTTGCCCATGCCTATCATGCGCATGCCTTTTTCAACCTTTTTCAATGAATCCGGCAAGGGAATCTTGACTTCCTTATTGCCCATAAAGCCGTCCGCGGTCCCCAGCAGGCCCACCGCTTTCGACACGCCCTGATTCAATGCGAGTTTTAAGCCATCGCTGGCTTCCTGATCAGTAAGGCTGCTAACTGCGTCATGGTTGACACCGCCATTCGCACTGCCGCCTACCTTGTCTACCATCTCACTCAACCCCTTGAGATCAAGGGCCTGCACATCCGTGATCAACATCCCTACCAATAACACCCATGCTGTTTTATTCATATGTTCTTCCTTAGCCACCTACATTCACTGTACCCATAAAGCACAAAGCAAGTCTTTGAGACTTGCTTTGTATACTACACGACTACACTTAGGACTTGAACGGAGAGACTTTCCAAATGCGCTGGGCGTAATCATTTATGGTACGGTCGCTCGAAAACTTCGCCATCCGCGCCACATTCAAAATGGCCATACGTGACCAGGCCTCTTCATCCTGGTACAACGCGGCCACTTTTTCCTGTGCCGCGACATATGCAGCATAATCTGCCAGCAACAGGTATTGATCACCTTTATGCAGCAAGGTATCGACAATAGCCTGATAGCGATTGGGCTCTTCTACAGAGAAGTAACCATTCCCTATCATGTCTATCACCTGTTTGAGCTCAGCATTGCCGTGGTAATAGTCCCATGGGTTATAACTGCTGTTTTTTAATTGCGCGACTTCAGGGGTGGTCAGGCCAAAAATAAAGATATTTTCTTCGCCGACTTCTTCCATGATTTCGACGTTGGCACCATCCAGTGTGCCAATGGTTAGGGCACCATTGAGCGCCATCTTCATATTACCGGTGCCACTGGCCTCGGTGCCTGCCGTCGAAATCTGTTCAGAGAGATCAGCGCCTGGGAACAATATCTCCGCTGCACTGACTTCATAATTAGGATAAAACACCACTTTTAACTGGTCGTTGATGGCGGGATCATTGTTGATCATCACGGCGACATCATTAATGAGGCGGATAATCTGCTTGGCAAGCCAATAGCCAGGCGCAGCCTTGCCAGCAAAAATGACGACGCGTGGCGTGTGCTGACTGACTTGGCCGCTACGGATCCGGTTATATAAAGTGATCACATGCAACACATTCAGCAACTGCCGCTTGTATTCGTGTATACGCTTGATCTGCACATCAAACAAAGCATTGGCGTTGATGGCAATGCCTGTTTTTTGCAATATCTTGTCGGCCAGCCTTTGCTTGTTGGCTTTTTTGACCTCGCGGAAGGCTTTTCTAAAAGCAGCGTTATCTGCAAGGGGCTCAACCTTTTTAATCAGACTCAGGTCTTTCTGAAAGCCGGAACCAATATGCCTGGTCAACAGGTCAGTCAATAAAGGATTGGCCTGGTTTAACCAGCGACGTGGCGTGATGCCGTTGGTGACATTGGTAAACTTGCCTGGGTAAATTTTATTGAAATCGGCGAATAAAGTCGTTTTCAATAGTTCGCTATGCAACTCGGCCACGCCATTCACGGTATGGCTGCCAACAACCGCCAAGTGCGCCATACGGATTCGACGGCCATGCGTTTCATCGATAATAGAAACACGGCTCAACAGTCCGGTATCTCCGGGAAAGTGTTGGTTCACCATTTGTAAGAATCGGTGATTGATTTCGTAAATGATTTCGAGATGGCGCGGCAGCAATTGCGCAAACATATCCACTGGCCAGGTTTCCAGTGCTTCCGGCATCAAGGTGTGGTTGGTATACGCAAACATGCTGGTCACCAGTTTCCAGGCGCGATCCCATTGCAAGTGATAGTGATCTACCAATTGATGCATCATCTCAGCGACAGCAATTGCCGGATGTGTGTCATTCAGCTGAATGGCCACCTTATCGGGCAAGGTATTCCAGTCAGAATTGTAGTTGGTGAAGCGATGCAGGATGTCCTGTATGGAAGCCGACACAAAGAAATATTGTTGTTTCAGGCGCAATACCTTGCCAGACTCCGAAGTATCGTTTGGATAAAGGACTTGCGAGATCGTCTCCGCACCATGCCGTCCTTCTACCGATTTTTCATAATTGCCCTGGTTAAAAGAGGCCAGATCAAACTCGTTAGTCGCCTTGGCTGACCACAAACGCAGATTGTTCACTGTCTGCGTATCGTAGCCGGGCACAGGGACATCATATGGCATGGCGACAACACTTTCATGATCCACCCAATGATGTTCTACCCCGTGTTCGGTATGCACATGCAATACTCGTCCATAAAACTTTATTTCACAGGCGTGCTCAGGCCGCTGTATTTCCCAGATATTCTGGTACCGCAACCAGTTATCAGGGTTTTCCTTCTGCTGGCCGTTCTCTATCGTCTGCCTGAACATGCCATAGTCATAACGGATACCATACCCGGTCGCCGGAATATCCATGGTCGCCATGGAATCGACAAAGCAGGCCGCCAGGCGACCCAGGCCACCATTCCCTAGGGCAGCATCTGACTCCATCTCGGCCACGCCTTCCAGTTTCTGACCAATCTCCTGCAGGCCGTCGCTTAGATCGGGTGCAATGCCCAAATTCAGTGCGGCATTTGACAACATACGGCCAATCAAAAACTCCAGGGATAAATAATAAACGCGCTTGGTATTGGCGTCGCGATAAGCGTCGCGTGTATTCACCCAACGGCTCATTAAATGGTCACGCACAGTAAACGCAGCCGTTTGGTACCAGTCCCGTGCTGTAGCCCAAGAGTTTGATTTACCAATAGAAAAAGTCAGGTGGTTACGCAATGCCTGCGCAATCGGCAGCTGTTCAAGCAAAAATTCTTCAACGGCTTGGGCGGTTTCAGGTTTATCAGCTTCTTTACGTTTTTTATTCACATTGGCAGTCATTCATCTTCCCCTGGCGTTAATCAGAAACTTGCTCTAAGTAAGCGAAAAGCAAAAAGCAAGCCTACAACAAGAATATGTCAGACAGAATAAAAACCACAAGATTCACGTTGTGGCTTTTGATTATAACGCCCTGTCTTGACACTACTGAAAAGTTTTACAATCCTCTGACCTTCTATTTGTATCAAAGTCATCCCCTCGACTACGAGGGGAAAATTTCTTAGCTGCATAGGTCTGAGGTTTACAATACATGAGGTGGCTTATTTTTCGTTACCTAAATAAACCAATCCTTCATTTAAATCAGTCTTATTTCACACCGTAATTGATATCCACCCGACGATCCATTTTATGACAACGCTCGTCAGGGCAATCGCGACTGGCGAATTCATTACCATAACTCAAGGTCTCCAGCTGCGCATTTTTCACGCCTTGGGCATTAAATGCATTTCTTACAGCCACTGCTCGACGCATCCCAAGATCTTTGTTGTAGGCTGGCGTACCCCGCTCATCTGAGTGACCTTGCAATAAAATTTTGCTTTGTGGGTGGCTGAGCAAATATTTAGCATGAACGGCTATCAGGTTTTTGTATTGTGGATCCAAGATATCTTTGTCGTAATCGAAATAAATTTGGCGGTTTGAAAGATAAGCCCCATATATTTTATAGGGCCGACCTTCATCCTTCTCGCCTACGGCATGCTCTGCTGCCGCCTCTTGTTTTGAGGTGGGATCGCCAGTATGTGATAAGTTAGTAGGGGTGCTTTTACACGCCGTTAACACGAATGTCAGGGCAACAATTTTCCAAATGGATGCATGCATCACTTTCTTCTCCTTGATTCTTAAAATTTATTGAAAGAGCCGTGGCAATCACCACGCATGAGGTTAATGACCATTAAATTGCTTACTAGGAGGGAGGCATTCTTGGCATCAACCTTGGCAGGCTAACGAATTTGTAAAGATTGATTTATCAGAAAATTTCTTCAAACCATGTAGGAATTCCTTTTTAACTAAAATGGCTTGCGTCCCGCCAGCATGATGATTAATGCTCATGCAGAAAGATGGTGAAATCAACCTTGTCCTACTTTGAAATAAGATTAAACCGGATAGGCATAAAACTGAGGGTGTCATTAAATATCTACACCGCCTGCAAAGTCAGGACTTGAGATTGAAGAACTCACTTAATGAAAGGACCTACCATGAAAAAATTCTTATTTTTATTAGCACTTTCAGCCATTGCCCGCAAAGTCATGGCTAAAGTTAAGGACAATAAATCTTGCTGTACTGCTGAGTCCCCAGTACAACCTACCCCTTGATACCAGTGTGAGCGATTGATTGTTCATATTCAAAAAACCCGCATGTGCGGGTTTTTTCGTTTGGGGCATCCAACATCAATTCATTGAGGGCAGGAGAATATTGCTTGGCATATATCTCGCCCCCTCAAACTGTTAGTACAGTTGATAAAAAGAACCAATCAAGCTTTAGAGTATCAGGCTATTCATGCGTTTCACAAAACTGGCTGGATCTTCCAGTTGCCCACCTTCTGCCAGCAATGCCTGGTCAAACAGTACATGCGCATAGTCGGCAAACTTGGCATCATCGCTTTCGGCCTTGAGCTTTTCTACCAGTCTATGCGTAGGATTGATTTCCAGGATAGGCTTGCTGTCCGGCGCTTTCTGTCCGGCAGCTTTGAGAATACGTGCCAGGTTACCGGAGAGGTCATGCTCGCCAGCCACCAAGCAAGCAGGTGAATCGGTCAGGCGATGTGTCACTTTCACTTCTTTCACGGTCTCGCCCAGCGCGGTTTTAATCCGCTCAACCAGGTCTTTGGCTTGCTCTTCGACTTGTTTTTGCGCTTCTTTGTCCGCTTCGTCTTCTAGCTTGCCCAAGTCCAAATCACCCTTGGCGATGGATTGCAGCTTTTTGCCTTCAAACTCAGTCAGGCTACCCAGCAACCACTCGTCGACCTTGTCTGACATCAACAATACTTCAATGCCTTTTTTGCGGAAGATTTCCAGGTGTGGCGAGTTCTTCGCTGCGGCAAAAGTATCCGCTGTGATGTAGTAAATCGCTTCCTGCTCAGGTTTCATACGCTCGATATACGCCTTGAGCGATACGTTTTGCTCTTCGGTATCGGCATGGGTAGAGGCAAAACGCAGCAAACCGGCAATCTTGTCCTTGTTAGCCCAGTCTTCGCCAGGGCCTTCCTTGAGCACGCGGCCAAACTCATTCCAGAACTTGGCGTAATCTTCAGGTTTGTTTTCTGCCAGGTCTTCGAGCAAACCCAGCACTTTTTTCACAGAGCCATTCTTGATCGCTTCCACATCACGGCTGTCTTGCAGGATTTCACGGGACACATTCAATGGCAGATCAGCAGAGTCAATCACACCGCGCACAAAGCGCAGATATTGCGGCATCAGCTTCTCGGCATCCTCCATGATGAATACACGTTTCACATACAGCTTGATGCCCTGGCGGCGCTCACGGTCATACAGGTCAAACGGTGCCTTGCCTGGCACATATAGCAATGAAATATATTCCTGCTTACCCTCTACACGGCTATGCGTATACGCCAGCGGATTTTCATAATCGTGAGAAATGTGCTTGTAAAATTCGTTGTACTCTTCTTCGGAAATATCACTTTTGCTGCGTGCCCACAAGGCAGACGCTTTGTTGATGGTCTCGTCTTCATCAGTGGTCACCATCTGGCCGCCTTCACCGTTCTCGCCGTCTTTCCATTCGGACTTTTTCATGACGATAGGCAAGGTGATATGGTCGGAGTATTTGCGGACGATGGTTTTGAGTTTCCAGTCATTGAGAAACTCATCTTCACCTTCACGCAGATGCAAGATGACCTCAGTACCGCGGCCTGCTTTTTCAGTAGCTTCAATGGTGAAATCACCTTCGCCGCTGGATTCCCACTTGATGGCTTCGGTTTCTCCGGCACGGCGTGTAATCAGGGTCACTTTGTCGGCAATGATAAAGCTGGAGTAAAAGCCCACGCCGAACTGACCAATCAGGTTGGCATCTTTGGCTTGGTCGCCGGTCAGGTTCTGGAAAAATTCTTTGGTGCCAGACTTGGCAATGGTACCAATGTTGTTGATCACTTCTTCACGGCGCATGCCGATGCCATTATCTGCGATGGTCAATGTGCGTGCGTCTTTATCAAAGGAAACTCGAATCTTCAGTTCGCTGTCATTTTCATACAAACTGCCATTGGAGATCGCTTCAAAGCGCAGTTTATCGGCGGCATCAGAAGCGTTGGAGATCAATTCGCGTAATACAATTTCTTTGTTGCTATACAGTGAATGAATCATCAACTGCAATAATTGTTTGACCTCGGCCTGAAAGCCCATGGTTTGTTTAGATTGCGATTCTGTGGTCGCTGCTGTCATGATGGTTCCTCCAAAAAACGGGATTAAACACAAAATTTACGTGTAGATGGGGAAACAAAAACCGTTTTTCAAGAGGGGAATTGCGTTTTGATATCAGACTGGCAGAAACGATGATTAAAACAGCTTATTCATCGCTGGCATCTGCTTTCAAACAGCATAATTGGCACGTTGTTTGGGGCTTTACTTCACGCCAGTCCAGCACAGTTTTTGCTAGATATTTTGTGACACAGCTTCGTGAGCAAACAGGAGTGAAACATGAATCTTTTTCACACATTGATTGAGCAAATGCAGGTCATGAAACTGCCACTGACGGCAGTCACGTTGACCGCTGTGCCACGCGCAGACACCCCCTTATTATTGATGCTGCATTGGCACGGCTTCCGCAAACAGCCCACCTCAGCCTTACCCATGCTTAAACCCGTGCTGCAACCTGTCCCTGGCTCTGCGCTGCAAATCAACGATCGCTGGCGACAGCCGGAAATGGTGGAAGAAGCTGTGCTCGATGCCGCCTGGCAGCTAGGCGCCTGGGATGTACAACGTGAGGAACACCGCGCTTGCACTTATGTGGGTGCCAGCGAACAGGAAGCATGGGCTTGCAAGCAGGCATTTGGTAAATATGACGAAGAATTGGAAGATGAATTACTCGTGAGTGAAGCCCCTGACCGTGACGAAATGTTGCAACTAGGTGCCAAGGTTGGGTATATCCGCTGGCAATTCAGGCCAGTGAATGGCGGCGTGTGGCAATCGACGGCAGAGGATGACACTTTGCTGGAAGATGGAAGAAGGATTCCTCCTTGCCCGATTCGGCCATTGGCACTAAAAGGGGGCAAGTTGAGTAAAACAGCGTTTCGGTTGGGGCAGATTAACCGGATTATTTTGTTGAAATAATTTATCGCTACCGTTAGTGACATCTAAATATTTCTTTCGCCTGTAGGCGAGTCACTTTCTGGTGCTTGTCCCCCAGAAAGTAACCACAACTAACGCAGTGTTGCGGCGCAGGCTAACCTTCAGGTTAAGCCACGCAGTGGCGGCCGTAGCCAAAGAGGACGACACCCAGCCATCACGACCTTGCGGCTCCCTTGCGTTGTTGGCTACGGCCGCTGCGCTTAACATCGCTACGCGAATTAGCCTACGCCGTAACAGACTGCTTCGCAGTCTTAGTTGTCAGCAAAGTAAGCGGTCACGAAACTCGCCCTGACAAGCCACACAATTCGTGACTTGTTGCGGAGCTCAAACAATCGCTCCCTTGTTTCTTAACTTTGTCTGCGCTACTCAGCGTGATGAATGGGATTTATCTCGCCAAACTAGCGCAGTAGGAATTTGGGCGTTGAAAAAACTCAAACTCTTTTTTTAATCTACAAACGGTGGCGCTCATGGGTTTTCGGGCCCCCATCTGCCGCGCCGAGTAGCGCAGGCAGCGTGAGGGTTTTCGGCCAGCGG
>NZ_KB905150.1 GCF_000378225.1 Methylophilus methylotrophus DSM 46235 = ATCC 53528 | reverse complement strand
GCCGCTGTCAATGTTGTCTTACCGTGGTCAACGTGACCAATCGTACCAACGTTCACGTGTGGCTTGGTACGTTCAAATTTGCCTTTTGCCATGATTACTTTCCTTTAATTCAATACTTTAATAAATCAATTATTTTTTGTTGATGATTGCATCAGCGACGTTTTTCGGAGCTTCGGAGTAATGCTTGAATTCCATGCTGTAAGTTGCACGGCCTTGTGACAAGGAACGTACCACAGTGGAGTAACCAAACATCTCGGACAGCGGCACTTCAGCTTTAATCGCCTTACCGCCACCAGCCATATCTTCCATACCCTGAATGATGCCACGACGGGAAGACAAGTCACCCATCACGTCACCCATATACTCTTCCGGCGTTTCCACCTCAACCGCCATCATAGGCTCCAACAAGACCGGATCTGCTTTACGCATACCATCTTTAAAGCCGATAGAAGCTGCCATCTTGAACGCGTTTTCGTTAGAGTCAACGTCATGGTATGAACCATCAAACAGCGTTACTTTTACGTCAACGACCGGGAAGCCAGCCAGGATACCCGCAGGAATCGTTTCACGCAGGCCTTTATCCACAGCAGGAATAAATTCACGCGGCACGGTACCGCCTTTAATCGCGTCAACGAATTCGTAGCCTTTACCTGCTTCGTTAGGCTCCATTTTGAGCCAGACGTGACCGTACTGACCTTTACCACCTGACTGCTTAACGAATTTACCTTCCACTTCAACCGCCTTGCGGATAGCTTCACGGTAAGCCACTTGTGGCGCACCCACGTTGGCTTCCACGTTGAATTCACGCTTCATACGGTCGACCAGAATTTCCAGGTGCAACTCACCCATACCAGAAATAATGGTCTGACCAGACTCTTCGTCGGAACGTACACGGAAAGAAGGGTCTTCTTGTGCCAGACGGCCCAAGGCCAAGCCCATTTTCTCCTGATCACCCTTGGTTTTTGGCTCGACAGCCACGTGAATCACTGGCTCAGGGAACACCATACGCTCCAGGATGATTGGCTTGTCTGGAGAACACAGGGACTCACCCGTTGTCACTTCCTTCAAACCGATACAGGCCGCGATGTCACCCGCCAACACCTCTTCAACCTCTTCACGGTTGTTCGCGTGCATCTGTACGATACGGCCGATACGCTCTTTTTTACCCTTCACAGAGTTAAGAACGGTATCACCCTTGTTCAATACGCCGGAATACACACGGATAAAGGTCAGCTGGCCAACAAACGGGTCAGTCATCAATTTGAAGGCCAGGGCAGAGAAACCTTCTTTGTCATCCGCTTTACGGCTGGCCGGTTTACCATCATCGGTTTCACCAGTCACGTCAGGGATATCTACAGGAGATGGCAGGAACTGGATCACCGCGTCCAGCATGCGCTGAACACCCTTGTTTTTGAACGCAGAGCCGCACAACATTGGCTGGATTTCGCCAGCAATGGTACGTGTACGCAGACCCAGGATAATATCTTTCTCTTCCAGGTCACCGTTTTCCAGGTATTTATTCATCAGCTCTTCGCTGGCTTCAGCCGCAGATTCAACCATCTGCTCACGCCATTTGTTGGCTGTTTCAACCAGATCAGCTGGAATATCACCGTAAGTGAATTTCATACCCTGAGAAGCCTCATCCCAGATGATAGCTTTCATTTTCATCAGGTCAACCACGCCAGTGAAAGTATCTTCACGGCCGATAGGAATCACCACTGGGACCGGATTCGCACGCAGGCGGACCTTCATCTGGTCCACGACCTTGAAGAAGTCAGCACCGGAACGGTCCATTTTGTTTACAAAGGCCAGGCGTGGCACTTTGTATTTGTTGGCCTGGCGCCAAACAGTTTCGGATTGTGGTTGCACACCACCCACGGCACAGTACACCATACAGGCGCCGTCGAGTACGCGCATGGAACGCTCAACTTCAATCGTGAAGTCTACGTGCCCTGGGGTATCAATAATGTTGAATCGATGCTCAGGCAAAGACAGGTCCATGCCTTTCCAGAAACAGGTGGTTGCAGCAGAAGTAATGGTAATACCACGCTCCTGCTCTTGCTCCATCCAGTCCATGGTAGCTGCACCGTCGTGCACTTCACCAATCTTATGGTTTACACCAGTGTAGAACAGAATACGTTCTGTCGTGGTTGTTTTACCTGCGTCAATGTGCGCAGAAATACCAATATTACGGTAGCGTTCAATAGGGGTTTTACGTGCCACGATGCTTTACCTTTGCTATCAATTCAACTAATTATTAAAGAACGAGGTCGTTTAATTAAAAACGGAAGTGTGAGAAGGCCTTGTTAGCCTCTGCCATACGGTGAACTTCTTCACGTTTTTTCATTGCTGAGCCACGGCCTTCAGAGGCTTCGATCAACTCAGCTGCCAGACGCAAGCCCATGGACTTCTCGCCACGCTTACGCGCTGCATCACGCAACCAACGCATTGCCAAGGCACTACGACGGCTAGGACGCACTTCTACAGGCACCTGATAGTTTGCACCACCGACGCGACGGCTTTTCACTTCAACGATAGGGCGCAGATTGTTCAACGCTGTGGTGAATAATTCCAGCGGATCTTTGCCACTCTTGCTGGCTACTTGATCAAATGCACCGTAAACGATACGTTCAGCAACAGATTTTTTACCACCTGTCATCAATACGTTTACGAATTTGGATACTTCCTGGCTACCAAATTTTGGATCCGGCAAGATATTACGTTTGGGGACTTCTCTGCGTCTAGGCATACTATTCTCTTTTCAATTAAATTTTTGCTAGCAACTACACTCGCAAGGCATTTCAGCCGCTCTTAAAAAATGGACAATTCGTCCAAGTAGACTTAATAAATTAAGCTTTAGCTTCTTTAGGGCGCTTGGCACCGTATTTGGAACGGGACTGTTTACGGTCTTTCACACCAGCCGTATCCAAGCTACCGCGAACCATGTGGTAACGCACACCTGGCAAGTCTTTTACACGACCGCCGCGCAACAGCACAACAGAGTGCTCCTGCAGGTTGTGGCCTTCACCGCCAATGTAGCTAATCACTTCGTAACCGTTGGTCAAGCGCACTTTAGCCACTTTACGCAACGCGGAGTTTGGTTTTTTTGGAGTCGTGGTATATACACGAGTACATACACCACGCTTTTGAGGACAAGCTTCCAACGCTGGAACCTTGCTTTTGGTAACCACTTTAACGCGTGGTTTGCGAACTAACTGATTAATGGTTGGCATTGCCTTAACCTCTTCACCTTTAAAAAACCACCATTTGAGCAGGAAGACTCAACATTGGCGGCACATCAACAATAATGCCTTATTGAGACAATAAGGCTATTCTGAGAAACCCAGCATTTTAATAAACGAGTCAAGGGGTGTCAAGCACTATTCATGCTGGACACCCCTTGTTTTATTACCCGGTCTTGCGACCGGTTAGGCCGTTAATTACTCGGTAGCGCTATCGTCAGCGGCTGTTTCTTCTACTACCGCTTCCGGAGCAAACATCGCTTCAGCGGCCAAAACGGCTTCTGAAGGTTCTGTTGCGTTCGGTGTCAGCGATGCGACAGCTGCACGTTTGCGGGACTCGTGATATGCCAGGCCGGTACCGGCTGGAATCAAACGACCCACAATGACGTTTTCTTTCAGGCCACGCAGATCGTCGCGTTTGCCCAAAATAGCGGCTTCGGTCAACACGCGGGTGGTTTCCTGGAAGGACGCCGCAGAGATGAACGAATCGGTAGACAGCGATGCTTTGGTAATACCCAGCAACACGTACTCAAACGTTGCCGGACGTTTGTTTTCGGCAATCACGCGTTCGTTTTCTGTCAACAGATCCGCACGCTCTACCTGCTCACCCGGGATGAAGCTGGTATCGCCCGCATCTTGCACTTTCACACGACGCAGCATCTGGCGCACAATCACTTCAATGTGCTTGTCGTTAATCTTCACGCCCTGCAAGCGGTAAACGTCTTGCACTTCGTCGATGATGTAACGTGCCAATGCTTCGCGACCTTGCAAGCGCAGGATGTCTTGTGGATCAGCCGGGCCGTCCACAATCGTCTCACCTTTGGTCACCACTTGACCGTCATGCGCAGTTACGTGCTTGTCCTTGGCAATCAGGAACTCGCTAGTAATACCATCTAGGTCGGTAATAACCAGACGTTGCTTACCTTTAGTATCCTTACCAAACGACACAGTACCTGTCACTTCTGCCAGCATACCGGCATCTTTTGGTGAACGCGCTTCGAACAGCTCGGCCACACGTGGCAGACCCCCGGTAATATCACGGGTTTTGGAAGATTCTTGCGGGATACGTGCCAGCACTTCACCCACACCCACTTCCTGACCATCTTTCACGGTAATGATACAACCCAACTGGAAGGTGACATTGACTGGGGTTTCAGTCCCGGCAATTTTCACTTCCACGCCATTGGCATCCAGCAACTTCACCTGCGGACGCAAGCCTTTGGATGAACCAGCACGCTGTTTAGGATCAATCACCACCAGGGAGGACAAGCCAGTGACTTCGTCCACCTGTTTAGCAACTGTGACACCTTCTTCAACGTTCTCGAACTTCACGCGACCGGCATACTCGGTAATGATAGGACGTGTATGCGGATCCCATGTCGCCAATGCCTGGCCGGCTTTCACTGTCTTGCCATCATTGATGGTCAGTGTCGCACCGTAGGGCACTTTATGACGCTCACGCTCACGGCCATTGTCGTCAGAAATCACCACTTCACCGTTACGAGAGATCACGATCTGCTCACCACGTGAGTTGGTCACGTAACGCATGGTCGAAGTAAAGCCAGCGGTACCGTTGGATTTGCTTTCTACTTGTGATACAGACGCTGCACGCGATACCGCACCACCGATGTGGAACGTACGCATGGTCAGCTGTGTACCAGGTTCACCGATAGATTGCGCAGCAATCACACCGACAGACTCACCGATGCTGATCAGCTTGCCGCGACCCAAGTCCCTACCATAACACTTGGCACAAATACCATAACGTGTATCGCAAGTCAGGGCAGTACGGACTTTCACTTCATCAATACCCAAGGCATCGATTTTCTCGACTTCGTCTTCACCCAGCAAGGTACCAGCTTCATACACCACTTCCTGTGTTTCAGGATGCAGGATATCGAGCGCAGAAGTACGGCCCAGGATACGGTCATGCAATGGCTCAACCACTTCACCACCTTTCACCAAGGCCTTGGTGACCAAACCTTCAGTCGTACCGCAATCTGTCTCGGTCACAACCAGATCTTGTGTCACATCTACCAGACGACGTGTCAGGTAACCGGAGTTCGCTGTTTTCAGCGCCGTATCGGCCAGACCCTTACGCGCACCGTGCGTAGAAATAAAGTACTGCAACACGTTCAGGCCATCACGGAAGTTCGCCTTAATTGGCGTTTCAATAATGGAACCATCCGGTTTCGCCATCAGACCACGCATACCGGCCAGCTGACGCACCTGCGCTGCGGAACCCCGCGCACCGGAGTCGGCCATCATGTAAATCGCGTTAAACGATTCCTGACGCACAGTCTTGCCATCTTTTTTCACAACGTTACCGTCGGCGTCTTTTACATCCTCTTCGCGCAACTGTTTCATCATGGCATCTGCCACTTTGTCACCGGCACGACCCCAGATGTCGACCACTTTGTTGTAACGCTCACCCTGAGTCACCAAACCAGAAACGTATTGATCTTCGATCTCTTTCACTTCCGCGTCAGCAGCAGCAATCAACTGCTCTTTCTCTGGTGGCACCAACATATCGTTGATGCTGATAGAGATACCTGCTTTAGTCGCGTAGGAGTAACCGGTATACATCAGTTTGTCAGCAAAAATCACGGTTTCACGGATGCCTACTTTACGGAAGCTGGCATTGATCAGGCGTGAAATTTCTTTTTTCTTCAGTGCCTTGTCGATGTAGCTGAATGGCAAGCCTGGTGGCAAGATTTCAGACAGCAATGCACGACCCACTGTGGTGGTGTAACGGTTGATTTTCTCGATCTTCTGGCCAGCGACATCCAACTCAAATTCACGAATACGCACAGTGACTTTAGCGTGCAGATCAATCAGACCCTGGTCGTACACACGTTGCACCTCCTTGATGTCACTGAAGATCATGCCTTCGCCACGTGCTGCTACTTTCTCGCGGGTCATGTAGTATAGACCCAACACGATATCTTGTGACGGCACAATGATTGGTTCGCCGTTGGCTGGAGACAGTACGTTGTTGGAAGCCAGCATCAACGTGCGGGCTTCCATCTGTGCTTCCAGACTCAATGGAACGTGTACCGCCATCTGGTCACCGTCAAAGTCGGCGTTAAAGGCTGAACACACCAATGGGTGCAACTGGATCGCTTTACCTTCGATCAGCACGGGTTCAAAGGCCTGGATACCCAGACGGTGCAGCGTAGGCGCACGGTTCAGCAGAACCGGATGCTCACGGATGACGTCTTCCAGGATATCCCAGACTTCTGGTCCTTCCTCTTCCACTTTCTTCTTGGCCGCTTTAATGGTGGTGGCCAGACCTAACACTTCCAGCTTGTGGAAAATGAAAGGCTTGAACAATTCCAGCGCCATTTTCTTAGGCAAACCGCACTGATGCAGTTTCAACTGCGGACCGACCACGATTACGGAACGGCCGGAGTAGTCCACACGTTTACCCAACAGGTTTTGACGGAAACGACCGCCTTTACCTTTGATCATGTCAGCCAGTGATTTGAGCGGACGCTTGTTGGCGCCGGTCATGACTTTACCGCGCCTACCGTTATCCAGCAGAGAGTCAACAGCCTCTTGCAACATACGTTTTTCGTTACGGACGATGATTTCAGGCGCTTTCAGCTCTAACAAACGCTTCAAGCGGTTGTTACGGTTGATCACACGGCGATACAGGTCGTTCAGATCTGAGGTCGCAAAACGGCCACCATCCAGTGGCACCAATGGACGCAACTCTGGTGGCAACACTGGCAAGATTTCCAGGATCATCCACTCTGGCTTGATGCCGGATTTCTGGAATGCTTCCAGCACTTTCAGACGCTTGGCGATCTTCTTGATCTTGGCTTCTGAGCTGGTTGCAGACAGTTCGCTACGCAATGTTTCGATTTCGCGCTCGATGTCCATGGTGCGCAGCAACTCACGCACAGCTTCGGCACCCATCACGGCGTTGAATTCGTCACCGTATTCTTCGACCTTGGCCAGGTAGTCATCTTCAGTCAGCAACTGACCACGGGTCAGTGGTGTCATGCCTGGATCAATCACGATAAATGCTTCAAAGTACAGCACACGCTCGATGTCACGCAGGGCAATATCCAGCACCATACCCAAGCGGCTAGGCAAGGATTTCAGGAACCAGATATGCGCGACTGGTGAAGCCAGCTCAATGTGGCCCATGCGCTCACGACGCACTTTGCTCAAGGTGACTTCAACGCCACACTTCTCACAAATCACACCGCGGTGTTTCAAACGCTTGTATTTACCGCACAAGCACTCGTAATCCTTGATAGGGCCAAAGATCTTGGAGCAGAACAAACCGTCCCGCTCTGGTTTGAAGGTACGGTAGTTAATGGTTTCTGGCTTTTTCACTTCGCCATAGGACCATGAACGGATTTTTTCAGGTGAAGCCAGCGCGATCTTGATCGCGTCGAACTCTTCTTCTTGCGTAACCTGTTTAAATAAATCTAATAACGCTTTCATAGAGACTCTCCTAATGGCGGGGGTTAGTTACGGTCCAAATCAATATCAATGGCCAGTGAACGGATTTCTTTCACTAACACGTTGAATGATTCGGGCATACCCGCATCAATTTTGTGCTCACCTTTGACGATGTTTTCGTACACTTTGGTACGGCCATTCACGTCATCTGATTTCACGGTCAACATCTCTTGCAAGGTGTATGACGCACCATACGCTTCCAGTGCCCACACTTCCATCTCACCGAAGCGCTGGCCACCGAACTGGGCTTTACCACCCAACGGCTGCTGTGTCACCAGGCTGTAAGGACCGGTAGAACGTGCGTGCATCTTGTCATCAACCAAGTGGTGCAGTTTCAATACATGCATGTAACCGACAGTCACAGGACGCTCGAAAGCATCACCGGTACGGCCATCAAAGAGTTTCACCTGTGTTTTACCTGCGTGGAACTGCAGCTTCTTGGTGTGTTCATCATCATCCGGGAAAGCCAGATCCAGCATCGCTTTAATATCAGATTCAGCGGCACCGTCAAACACCGGGGTCGCGAACGGCACGCCGTGTTTCAGGTTAGTCGCTAAATCAATTACTTCAGCGTCAGTCAGGCCAGCAATGTCTTCTTTCTTGCCGGTGCTGCTGTTGTAGATCTTGTCCAGGAACGCACGAATTTCTTCCACTTTTGCTTCAGCCTGCAACATGTCGCCCAGGCGTTTACCCAGGCCTTTCGCGGCCCAGCCCAAATGGGTTTCCAGAATCTGGCCAATGTTCATACGTGAAGGCACGCCTAACGGGTTCAACACGATGTCCAATGGGGTACCGTCTGCCATGTGTGGCATGTCTTCCACCGGACAAATCTTGGAGATCACACCCTTGTTACCGTGACGACCCGCCATTTTGTCACCAGGCTGGATACGACGTTTCACCGCCAGATACACCTTGACCATTTTCTGTACGCCAGGTGGTAATTCATCACCTTGAGTCAGTTTACGCTTTTTCTCTTCGAACTTGTTGTCGAATTCAACGCGTGCCTGGCTCAGACTGTCTTTCAATTGCTCCAGTTGGCGAGCGGCTTCTTCATCGCTCAGACGGATATCAAACCAGTCATAACGACCCACGCTGTCCAGGTATTCCTGGCTTACCGTATCGCCTTTTTTCAGCTTGTTAGGACCACCGGTGGCGGCCTTACCCACCAGCAGACGACTAATACGACCAAAAGTATCGTCTTCCACAATACGCATCTGGTCGCCCAGATCTTTCTTGTAGTGAGACAACTGGTCATCAATAATTTGCTGTGCACGCGCATCGCGGTCGATGCCTTCACGCGTGAAGACTTGCACGTCGATGACAGTACCGGTCATGCCTGAAGGTACGCGCAGTGAAGTATCTTTTACGTCAGACGCTTTTTCACCGAAAATCGCACGCAGCAATTTTTCTTCTGGGGTCAAAGTGGTTTCACCTTTTGGTGTCACTTTACCAACCAATACGTCACCGGCCTCAACCTCAGCACCAATGTAGATAATACCGGAGTCATCCAAACGGCCCAGCATGCGCTCGGACAGGTTGGAAATATCGCGGGTAATCTCTTCAGGTCCCAGTTTGGTATCACGTGCCACCACAGACAGTTCTTCAATGTGGATGGAGGTGTAACGGTCATCGGCCACTACGCGCTCTGAGATCAGGATGGAGTCTTCGTAGTTATAACCGTTCCAAGGCATAAAGCCTACCAGCATGTTCTGGCCGAGGGCCAATTCACCCATGTCAGTCGATGCACCATCAGCGACCACGTCACCGCGGGCAATGATATCGCCCACTTTGACCAGCGGACGCTGGTTGATGTTGGTGTTCTGGTTAGAGCGGGTGTACTTGGTCAGGTTGTAGATATCCACACCCACTTCGCCAGCTTGCGCTTCGGCATCGTGTACACGGATCACAATACGACCGGAGTCGACGTAATCCACGACACCGCCACGGCGTGCTGTTACGACAGTGCCGGAGTCAATCGCCACGGTACGCTCAATACCAGTACCGACCACGGCTTTTTCAGCGCGCAAACATGGCACCGCTTGACGTTGCATGTTGGCGCCCATCAAGGCACGGTTCGCATCATCGTGTTCCAGGAAGGGAATCAATGAAGCCGCTACTGACACGATCTGGCCTGGGGCCACGTCCATATACTGCACGCGGTCAGGTTGTGTCATGGTAAATTCGTTATGGAAACGCGCAGAAATCAGGTCTTCTTTGAAACTGCCGTCTTTAGCCACTTCGGTGTTCGCCTGGGCGATCACATACTGGCTTTCTTCAATCGCTGACAGGTAATCAATCTTGCCAGACACTTTGTTGTTTTCAACCAACCGGTAAGGAGTTTCAAGGAAACCATATTCGTTGGTGCGGGCATACAGCGCCAGTGAGTTGATCAAACCAATGTTTGGACCTTCTGGCGTTTCGATTGGACATACACGGCCATAGTGGGTGGTATGTACGTCACGCACCTCAAAACCGGCACGCTCACGTGTCAGGCCGCCTGGGCCCAGGGCAGATATACGACGCTTGTGCGTAATCTCGGACAATGGGTTGGTCTGGTCCATAAACTGTGACAGCTGGCTGGAACCGAAGAACTCACGGATCGCGCTGGAGACTGGTTTGGCATTGATCAGGTCGTGCGGCATCAGGTTCTCGGACTCAGCCTGAGACAGACGCTCTTTTACTGCACGCTCAACACGTACCAAACCGGCACGGAACTGGTTCTCTGCCAACTCACCCACGGAACGGATACGGCGGTTACCGAGGTGGTCGATATCATCGATCTCGCCACGGCCATTGCGCAACTCAATCAGCACACCGATCACAGCCAGGATATCTTCGTTTGACAATACATTGCTGCCGGTGTCGCCTTGCGGGCCAACTTTCTCGTAGAAACGGCGCATCCAGGCAGCAGTACGGTCTTCCAGCTTGCTTGGGTAAGCACGGCGGTTGAACTTCATGCGGCCAACCACAGACAGGTCATAACGGTCTTCAGAGAAGAACAAACCGTTGAACAAGGCTTCTACTGCATCTTCGGTCGGTGGTTCACCAGGACGCATCATGCGGTAAATTGCCACGCGCGCGCTGTACTGGTCAGGAATTTCATCCGTACGCAGGGTTTGTGAAATGAAGTTACCATGATCCAGGTCGTTGGTGTAAATCGTGTCAACTTCGGTGATCTTGGCAGCCACCAGTTTTTCCAGCAATGATAGTGTGAGTTCATCATTGGCATTGGCAATCAATTCACCGGTTTCTGTGTCAATAATATTTTTGGCAATGGCGCGACCCATCATGAAATCGGTCGGCACTGCCATGGTTTTTACGCCAGCTTTTTCAATATCGCGGATGTGTTTGACTGTAATGCGCTTGTCTTTGGCAACCAACACATTACCGTCTTTGTCAGTAATATCAAATTTGGCCACTTCGCCACGCAAGCGGTCAGCCACCAACTCAAATTCCACGCCTTTAGGGCCAATGTGGAAAGTGTCGGTGTCGTGGAATGTTTCCAGGATTTGTTCTGGTGTATAGCCCAATGCCTTCAGCAAGATCGTCACTGGCATTTTACGGCGACGGTCTACACGGAAGTACAGGTAATCTTTCGGGTCAAACTCAAAGTCTAACCATGAACCACGGTAAGGAATGATGCGTGCGGAGAACAGCAGCTTACCGGAGCTGTGGGTTTTACCACGGTCATGCTCGAAGAACACACCTGGGCTGCGATGCAACTGGGAAACGATCACGCGCTCGGTACCGTTGATGATGAATGAGCCGTTCTCGGTCATGAGTGGCAATTCACCCATGTACACTTCTTGCTCTTTCACTTCTTTGACGGTTGGTTTGGACGCTTCACGGTCCATGATGGTCAAACGTACTTTGACGCGCAATGGTACGGCATAAGTAAGGCCACGTTGCTGACACTCTTTGACGTCAAACGGCTCTGCGCCTAACTGGTAGCTCACATAATCCAGACGTGCATTCTCGGAATGGCTGACAATCGGGAAAATGGAACGGAAAGTAGATTCCAGACCTTCATTTTTACGCTGATCAACTGGAACATTTTCCTGCAGGAATGATTTGTAGGATTCCAACTGCATGGCCAGCAGGTAAGGCACCTCTTGAACGCTGTCACGCTTGGCAAAGCTTTTGCGGATGCGTTTCTTTTCGGTAAAGGAATAGCTCATAGCGTCTCCTGAAATTTTTTGAGGGTAGAAGACAAAACACTTTTCATCCACTGCAATGTTTTGACATCTAACTTCGCATTTAAAAACAGCCACTTAATTAGCCAACTGGTCTAACTATATGCGGCCACAACACACCTTTTACAACACCTACACTAGCAATAATTGTCTACTGACAATCTGTATCGCTAGAAATGGCGAAGGCCGACGGTCTCCCGTCAGCCCAGCCAGATTCACAATTGTGAATTATTTCATCTCAGCAGTTGCGCCCGCTTCGATCAATTTTTTCACAGCTGCTTCAGCGTCAGCTTTGCTTACGCCTTCTTTAATTGCTTTTGGTGCGCCGTCTACCAGGTCTTTAGCTTCTTTCAAGCCCAGGCCTGTCAGTTCGCGAACTGCTTTAATAACGCCAACTTTGTTGTCGCCAGCGCCGTTCAAGATCACGTTGAACTCAGTTTGCTCAGCAGCAGCTGGAGCAGCACCACCAGCAGCAGCGCCGCCAGCAGCCACTGCAACCGCAGCAGCAGAAACACCGAACTTCTCTTCGATTTCCTTGATGAATGCAGTCAGTTCCAATACGGTCATGCCACCGATTGCATCTAAGATGTCAGCATTAGAAATTGCCATGATATAAATTTCCTAAAATATTTGATTAAAAATTAAGCCGCTTGCTTTTCTTTTTCGTCGCGTACTGCTGCAACGGCACGAGCAAACTTGGTTGGGATTTCGTTGAGCATGCCAGCCAGTTTGGACAGCAACTCATCACGGCTCAATGTAGATGCCAAGGCTTGCACGCCAGCCACATCAAGACGCTCATTAGGCATTGCACCCGCTTTCAGTACGAACAATTCGTTGTCTTTGGCGAAATTGTTCAATACTTTGGCAGCTGCTACTGGATCGGCAGAAATACCGTATACCAGCGGCCCAACCATGTCGTCAGCCAATGCCGCAAAAGGCGTACCTTCTACTGCACGACGAACCAGGGTGTTTTTCAACACACGCAGATACACACCTGCATTACGTGCATCAGCACGCAGTTTCGTCATATTGGCGACGCCAATACCACGATACTCAGCAAGTACGATTGCTTGTGCGTTAGCTACTTGTGCAGCCACCTCGGCAACGACTTCTTTTTTCTCTGTAAGATTAAGACTCAAGGTCTGTTCTCCTTCCGTTAATGAAAGCCCGGAAAAACCCCGGGCCACTCACGGCGTCCTTGTGCAGGGCATGGATATATCCTGTGTTGGGGATCGCCATCTGCGTTGGTTTCAAATTGCTGCAAACAGAGGATCACTCACCCATCTGCATTCAATTCTCAATTAAGTTAACCACCAACGGTCTTTGATGCTCTTGAGTGCTTACAAAATTGCATAAACACTCAAGCCCAAAGTTTTTGCCCGATCCAGCAATGGACCGGGACTTGATTCAATTCTTAAGCTGCGACTGAAGCTTGGTCGACACGTACGCCAGGACCCATGGTGCTGGAGACGGACAATTTCTTCAGGTATACACCTTTTGAGCTCGCTGGTTTGGCTTTGTTCAAAGCTTCGATCAATGCAGACAGGTTGCCTTGCAATTGCTCAACAGTGAATGAAGCACGACCAATCGTGCAGTGTACGATACCACCTTTGTCAGTACGGTATTGCACTTGACCGGCTTTAGCGTTTTTTACCGCAGTGGCAGCGTCTGGTGTCACGGTACCCACTTTTGGGTTTGGCATCAAACCACGTGGACCCAACACTTGACCCAGAGCACCCACGATACGCATTGCATCTGGTGTTGCAATCGCCACATCGAAGTCCAGCATGCCGCCTTTAACTTGCTCAGCCAGGTCTTCAAAACCAACGATGTCAGCGCCAGCTGCTTTAGCCGCTTCAGCTTGTGCACCTTGTGCAAATACGGCTACGCGTACGGATTTACCAGTACCGTTAGGCAACACGATGGCACCGCGAACGAGCTGGTCTGATTTACGTGGATCGATACCCAGGTTAATCACTGCATCTACTGACTCGTTAAATTTGGCAGTTGCGCCTTCTTTAACCAGATTCAGTGCATCAACAACCGGATATAGCTTGTTGCGATCGATTTTCGCGCGCAACGCATCAATTCTTTTCGCCATGTTATACACCCTCCACTTCAATACCCATGCTGCGTGCGCTACCAGCGATGGTACGTACAGCTGCATCCAGGTCAGCAGCCGTCAGGTCAGGCTGTTTTGTTTTAGCAATTTCTTCAGCTTGCGCACGAGTAATCTTGCCAACCTTGTCTGTATGTGGACGTGCAGAACCTTTTTCCAGCTTGGCTGCTTTTTTGATCAGCACGGTTGCTGGTGGGGTTTTCATCACGAAAGTGAAGCTCTTGTCTGCAAACGCAGTGATCACCACTGGGATAGGCAGACCTGGTTCAACGCCTTGTGTTGCCGCGTTAAACGCTTTACAGAATTCCATGATGTTCAAACCACGTTGACCCAGTGCTGGACCAACTGGTGGGCTTGGGTTGGCTTTACCTGCAGGGATCTGCAGCTTGATGTAGCCAATGACTTTCTTTGCCATGTTTGACTCCTAAAATGGGTAATAGCGCCGTTAACAGGCTCCCCGTTAAAAATATCGACTGCCAGTAAAAGCAGCCGACCAATGCACAGCTAGACTTCTTTTTCTACCTGTGCAAAATCCAGTTCCACTGGTGTCGCCCGTCCAAAAATAACCACGGAAACACGCAGTTTGTTTTTATCGTAATTGACTTCTTCCACACTGCCAGAGAAGTCTTTGAATGGGCCATCAACCACACGGACGCTCTCACCTTTTTCAAAGGTCATTTTCTGCGTTGGGTTAGACTTGCTGTCATCCATACGACGCAGAATGATCTCGACCTCTTTGTCCTTAATTGGTGTTGGGCGCTGCGCTGTCCCACCGATAAATGAAGTGACACGAGGTGTGCTTCTTACCAAGTGCCAGCTTTCGTCAGTCATTTCCATTTGCACCAACACATAACCTGGATACAAGCGACGCTCAGAAATGGTCTTCTGACCATTTTTCAACTCAATCACCTCTTCTACCGGCACCAGAATATCACCGAACTGATCCGGAATATTCGATCTTGCGACGCGCTCTTCCAAACCGGCCTTGACGGATTTCTCCATGCCGGAGAAGGCTTGAACTGCATACCAACGCATAGCCATTAAGCACCCCTACCCATAATCCATTGCACCATATAGGCGAAGCTGATATCCACCAACGCCAGGAAAGCCGCCATAATCACAACCAACACGACCACAGCAAGCGTTGTTTGCATGGTTTCCTGTCGTGTTGGCCACACTACACGCTTGGCTTCAGCAACAGACTCATTAAAGAAAACCAGCGCCTGCTTACCTTGTGGCGCAGTCCACGCGACTGCGACGGACGCGACAATACCTGCCAACACGGCAAGTATCCTGACAACCATTGCTTTATCTTCAAAAAGATAAAAACCGGCGATCCCTAAAGCTAGTAACAACAGGGATAAAGCCAGTTTGATTTTATCGATCATATACTTAACTTTATGATTTACACCACAGACTATTCTGGGCGTTTGGCAGGCCAAGAGGGTCTCGAACCCCCAACCCTCGGTTTTGGAGACCGATACTCTACCAATTGAGCTATTGGCCTGTACTCTTTAAAGCGAAAGCTGCACGGGTTGTAGCGCAGCTTTCACCTACATCAACAATTACTCGATGATTTTGGCAACGACGCCAGCACCAACGGTACGACCACCTTCACGAATCGCGAAACGCAGACCGTCTTCCATCGCAATAGGAGCGATCAATGTTACTGTGATAGA
>NZ_KB905149.1 GCF_000378225.1 Methylophilus methylotrophus DSM 46235 = ATCC 53528 | reverse complement strand
CCGCGGAACTCGAACAGCCGATGGCCGACTTCTCCCACTTCGTCTCCGCTACTCAGCGTGATGGGATGGGATTCATCTCATCAAAGTACCATCGTTGAAATTTGGAATAGTTAAAAACTCAAATTCTTTTCTTTTTAGCCCACAAACGGTGGCGCTCATTGGTTTTCGGGCCCCTATCTGCCGCGCCGAGTAGCGCAGACAAAATAAGATCAAGCGAGCGGCTGTCCGAATCCCGCGGTGGCCTGCGTATTGTGCAGGCCGCTAGGATGAGTTTCGCGAGCGCTTATTTTGATGAGCAACGCAGGGAACAAGCAGAAGCTAGGGTGCACTTTCTTTTGGTTACTTTATCTTTGTGCAAGCAAAGAAAAGTAACTCGCCTAGAGGCGAAAAAGAACATCACAGACAACAAGAAACTATCCGCGTGGGCATACATGCCCACCTTACCACTTAGATTGCAGCCAAAAAACAAGTATTAAACTTGCCTGGATTCCGGCCTTCGCCGGAATGACGCAGAGATAACGAATGACCTACCCAAAACATCTAAATTTGCAACCAGCCAACCAACAAAAAACCCACGCACTGCGTGGGTTTTGACTTAATGGTGATGCACCTGCGTGCCTGGTTTCAACTTAAACTTCGTCCCGCAATATGGGCAAGACACCTGCCCCGTTTTCGCCACATCCAGAAACACTCTTGGATGTGATGCCCACAAGGCCACTTCTTTGGTGGGACAATGTAATGGCAAGTCTTTGCCGTCTACTTCAAACTCTTTGACATCAGACATTCAAACTCTCCCAGAAACAGGCTTGATCAAATTGACTCAACGTGATTGATTAAACCAATGTCAGCCAATGTGCGTATTTGGCATTTTTGCCTTTCACCACATCAAAATACAGGCTTTGCAGTTTCTCGGTGATCGGGCCACGGCTACCTTCACCAATCGCACGGTTATCCAGTTCGCGGATAGGCGTCACTTCAGCCGCTGTGCCAGTGAAGAAGGCCTCATCTGCGCTATACACTTCATCACGCGTAATGCGTTTTTCGATCACTTCCAGACCCAGCTCTTCTTTCGCCAGATGGATAATAGTGTCGCGTGTAATCCCTTCCAGCGCTGAAGTCAGGTCCGGGGTGTACAGTTTGCCGTTACGGATGATGAAAATATTTTCACCGGAACCTTCTGCCACGAAACCATCTACATCCAGCAGCAAGGCTTCCTGGTAGCCATCTTGTGCAGCTTCCTGATGCGCCAGGATGCTGTTCATATAGTTGCCGTTGGCCTTGGCTTTACACATGGTGATGTTCACATGGTGACGTGCAAAAGAAGACGTTTTCACGCGGATGCCTTTGGTGATGGCCTCTTCACCCATGTAAGCGCCCCAGCTCCATGCACCAACGATCACGTGGGTAGACAGGGTTTTGGCGGAGATGCCCATAGCTTCTGCACCGTAAAACGCCATCGGGCGCAGGTAGGCAGACTCAAGCTTGTTTTCACGCACTGCGGCTTTTTGTGCTTCAGATAGGGTCTCTTTATCAAACGGCATTTTCATGCCGAGGATGTGCGCACTGCGGAACAGGCGGTCGGTGTGCTCTTTGAGTCGGAAAATGGCGGTACCTTTGTCGGTTTTATAGGCACGCACCCCTTCAAACACACCCATGCCGTAGTGCAGGGTATGGGTTAATACATGGGTGGTGGCGTCACGCCAGTTGACCATTTTGCCGTCGTACCAGATAACGCCGTCACGGTCTGCCATCGAACTCGGTATTGCCATTTAAACTCGCCTTTAATCCGTCAGTCATCAAAAACCAGTATTGTAAACTAATCTGCGCCCTTTTCGCCTATGCTAGAATCCATTTCAGTGATGATTTACAAGGATTTTTTGCATGTCTGTGCGTTTTAAGTGGCTTTACCTGGCCTTGATACTGCTAACCACACTACTGGTCGCCTGCCAGCAGGGGAGTTCTGCCAGTTTCATTGGCACGGATTTAACCGGTACCCAGTTTGGCAAGCCGCTGTCGCTGACTGACCATACCGGAAAATTACGTAGCATGAATGACTTTAAAGGCAAGGTGGTGGTGCTGTTCTTTGGCTACACGCATTGTCCGGACGTCTGCCCGACCACCATGAGCGACCTCAAGCAAACCATGAAGCTGCTGGGCGACAAAGCCGATGACGTACAAGTGCTGTTTGTGACGGTAGATCCCGAACGCGATACCCAGGAAGTGCTGGCGCAATTCGTTCCAGGCTTTGACGCCCGTTTTATCGGCCTGCGCGGTACGGTAGAAGAAGTCGCCGCCAACCTCAGCGAATACAAAGTGTATGCGGCCAAGGTCAGCGAGCCTGGCAAATCCGGTTACACCATGGATCATAGTGCCGGCTTGTATGTCTTTGATAAAACAGGCGCGCCGCGTATTTATCTGGGCTATGGTGAAAAGCCAGAAAACATCGCACATGATTTACGGTTATTACTTTAACCCCTGAAACTTGAATCTCTGAAGCTTATTTGGAATCTTTCCCCACACCAGCATCAAGAACGATTGTCATTTAGATTTTTATTTAAAATATTATTTAAAATCAAATAGTTACGCCAATATTTTAATTGCATCATTTGTGTTTTCCTGTATGATGACTGCATCAAAAATGCAAACAGGAGCCGGACATGAAAGGCGATAAAAAAATCATAGATATCTTGAATGACCTGCTGGCGGGTGAATTATCTGCCACAGATCAATACCTGATCCACGGTGAAATGTATGCGGATATGGGATTGGGAAGCCTGGCAGAACACAGCCTGCATGAATCCCTGCACGAACGTGAACATGCCCGCGCGCTGATCCAGCGTATCCTGTTTCTCGAAGGCAAACCCAACCTGGCCAAGCGCGATGCGCTCAATATCGGCAAGGACGTGAAATCCATGCTGGAATCTGACCTGGCGCTTGAGTACGCCGTGGTCAAACACCTGAAAAAAGCCATGGAAGCCTGTGAACAAGCGCAGGATTACGTCACCCGTGAAATGTTGCTGGTCCAACTGGAAGATACGGAAATGGACCATGCCTACTGGCTTGAAAAACAGCTTAACCTGATCAAACTGGTGGGCATTGAAAACTACTGCCAGAGCCAGATGGGCAACAGCCCTTCTGCTGTATAAGGAGCATGACGCATGAAAGGCGATAAACAAATCATCACCACCTTGAACAAGGTGCTTAAAAACCAACTGACTTCTATTAACCAATATTTTTTGCATGCGCGCATGTTCAAAAAATGGGGCCTGGAACGTCTTAACGGCTACCAGTACAAACAGTCCATCCGTGTCATGAAAGAAGCCGATGAAGTGATTGAACGTATCCTGTTTCTCGATGGCCTGCCCAACCTGCAAAACCTGGGCAAGTTACTGATAGGTGAAGATGTGGTGGAGTGCTTGCAGGGTGACTTGAGCTTTGAAAAAGAAGTACAACGCCCGCAACTGGTGGAAGCAATTGCCGAGGCAGAAAAACTGCAGGATTTTGTCACCCGTGACTTGCTGACTGAGCTGCTGGAAGCCTGTGAAGAGGCCATAGACTGGCTGGAAACCCAGCAACGCCTGATTACAGATGTCAGCCTCCCTAACTACCTGCAATCACAGATTGAGTCTGATTAGCTGGATAGATTCAAGCGAATCATTGAACTAAGCCGCGAAAGCGGCTTTTTTTGTGGCTGCATGGAACCATATTGCCCTTGACAAACTTCATATAAATGATAATAATTATCATTAGTGATTTTAAGTAGAGGCAATATGTACGTTTGCGTGTGTAATGCAGTGACCGAGCGGCAAATTCATCAAGCAGTGAGAAATGGTGCCAAGACCGTGAAGCATTTGAAAGACGAGTTAGGCGTAGGGGCTGAGTGTGGCAAATGTGCCAGCTGTGCCAAGGCCTGCCTGAAAGAAGCGCACGCAGAGCAACATCCTGGCTTGGTAAAAAAACTGATACAGCTGACGCCCGTGCACTTAGGTGCGGCTTAATAAATAATACCTTAGTTACAAAAGGGGCGACTAGCCCCTTTTTTATTGCCTGAAACATGCTTCACCCACCATTCTCCTCTACAATCTGGCGCTGGCCCTAGTGAAGAAATTCAAGCATGTCAGACACCGATCCCCCCACGCTATCTTGGCGCACCTTACTGTTATTACTATTACCTCCACTATTGTGGGCAGGTAACTTTATTGCCGGACGCGCCATCAGTGCTGCGGTTCCGCCTGTCTCGTTGTCACTCATACGCTGGAGCATTGCTGCCTTGTGTTTGCTGCCATTTGCCCTCAAGCCTTTTTTACAAGACCGTCAACATTACCTGGTTTATCGCTGGCATATCCTCGGCACAGCGATTACCGGTGTCGCCGCGTTTAATTTACTGGTGTACTGGGGTTTACATACGACCACGGCGACTAACGGCATTATCCTTAATTCGTTTATTCCGTTCCTGGTGGCCATTTTTGGATACCTGTTTTACAGGCAAACCTTATCTGCCGCTCAACTCTCAGGCATGCTGGTTTCACTCGCCGGCGTATTGATCGTGGTTTCCCATGGTAATTTGCAAATACTGCTTACCCTGGCCTTTGCGCCAGGCGACCTGATTATTTTTCTCGCCATGATTTTCTGGGCGCTTTATACCTTATGGCTAAAAGCCATCCCGGCACACATCAACCGCACCGGGCTGATGCTATGCCAGGTGCTGATTGCACTTGTGTTTCTTGTTCCGTTATCGGTGTGGGAGAGTCAAACCGCGACCATTCATCTTGAGAATACACATACTTGGTGGATCTTGGCGTACATCGGCATTTTTCCTTCTGTCATTGCACTATTGGCCTATTCTAAGGCTGTCACGCTGGTAGGCTCAGTAAGGGCCAGTGTGTTTATTCATGCCATGCCCATTTTTGGTTCTATGCTATCCACCCTTCTTTTGCACGAAGTATTTCAGGGATATCAGCTGATAGGCATGTTGACCATATTTAGCGGGATCTGGCTCGCCAATAAAAAAATCACCTGAACTTAGAATCACTGGTACAAGTCAGCATAGAATATTTATAGCAATTGTTTAGTGCTAGCATAAAGGAGACAGTTAATGGCCCTGGCGTTGAACCCTGCATTGGATTTGAACCCTGAACTGGACCTGGTTCTTGAACGTGAAGTAGATGTCACACCCGAAGAAATCTGGCATGCCTGGACAACCCCGGAGCACTTGAAAAAGTGGTTTTGCCCCTTGCCATGGAAAACCGTCGAATGTGAAATAGACCTGAAACCAGGTGGGCTTTTCCGCACAGTCATGCAGTCGCCTGAAGGGCAGCAATTTCCCAATATTGGCTGCTATCTTGAGGTGATCCCAAACAAAAAACTGAGCTGGACGAATGCCCTTGAGCCGGGCTTCAGGCCAGCAAAAATCCCAGAATTATCGCTTGGCCACGAATGTGCGGAATTCTTGATGACTGCCACCCTGCTGCTGGAAGCGACCACACGCGGAACCAGATATACCGCCTATGTGTTGCATTCTGATGCCGCATCCAGGCAGCGGCACGAGGCTATGGGGTTTGAGCAAGGATGGGGGATGGTGCTGGATCAGTTGGTGGCCGAGATCAAAAAAGCACGTTACGAATGAGCGATCAAGCCATTCGGTGCAAAATCGGCGAAAGCGCCCGCAGCTCTTTTTCAGCCTGTACGTGATTGGGGAACAGGCTCTCCTGCACCGCATAAAACCTGGCCGAGTGGTTCATTTCCCTGAGATGCGCCATTTCATGGCAGACCACGTATTGAATGATATGGGGCGGGGCCTGTATCAGCCGCCAGTTCAGGCGGATTTGCTTGCGGCTATTACAGCTCCCCCAACGGGATTTGGCATTGGAGAGTGCGACAGAAGTAATTTTTTCACCCATCTGCGCAGCAACCAACTCTACTCTGCGTTTGAAATCCGGCAAGGCTTGCTGCGCATACCATTGCAAGACTTTGCGCGCGACAAATGCAGGCTGGTCAACCTGCGGCGACCTCAACAGCAACTGGTTACCTTGCAACACCACCGCTTTATTGGTGGCATGATGTTGTAGCGTCAGCACAATATCCTGGCCCATAAACAACAGCGGCTCGCCATCCTGCCATTGCATGGGGGCAACTTGGTTGGTTTCTCGCAAGGCGAGTTTCTGCTGTATCCAAGCAGCTTTTTGCAGCAGGACTTGTTGAAGCTGGATGGCAGAAATACGTTTGGGGGCATGCACTACCAGCCCATTGGCCGTAATTTTGAGTCCTATGGTTTTACGCAGACGTAAATCGAGCTGGTAAGGAATCGTTTGCCCGCCAGGCAATCTTAGTTGCTGCTCAATCACAGCTTCAACATCTCGGCTTCAATCCAGTCCTCAACCTGTTTGTTGACGACGTCGGGCTTGAGGCCTTTGGTATCAATCGGCTGACCTATCACCACCTGGATTACACCCGGATATTTGAGGATGGAGTTTTTGCGCCAAAAACGCCCGGCATTATGCGCGACCGGCACGACGGTGGTTTCGCTATGCGATGCCAGCCAGGCACCGCCGATATGATACTTTCCACGATGACCGGGGGCCGTGCGTGTGCCTTCCGGGAAAATCACCACGCTCAAGCCCTGCTTCAGGCGGTCTTTGCCATTGTTGACCAGTTTTTTCAATGCCTCACGGCCAGAGCTGCGATCAATCGGAATCGCATCCAGCGCCCAGAATGCCCAACCCAGGAAAGGAATCATCAGTAGTTCTTTTTTCATCACCCAAACTTGCGGCGGAAAAATACACTGCAAACCTATGGTCTCCCAGGCTGACTGATGCTTGGCAAGAATGATATGTGCACTGGCAGGAATACGCTCACGGCCGGTGACCTCATAGCGCAAATTGCACGTCACTTTGAGCCACCACAAGACGCTATACGCCCAGCCACTGACCCAACGTGAACGTGTAACCGCAGGGAGTGGAATCAGCAAAATCGCCAGCAGTGAAAATGGAATGGTCAACACAATCAACCCGGCATAGAACAGCAAGGCGCGCGCATACAACACCGCTTTTTGCATTATTTGTCACCTGCAATAATGTCTTGAACAGCCGCCGCAAGGTCAGCAACCACAATGGTATTCATGGGCACATCAGCCAAGTTATAGGTTTCTTCGCCTTTGCCTGTACGCACCAGATAAGGTTGGCAACCTGCTTTATCAAACGCCTGCAAATCACGTAAGGCATCACCCACGCCGGGCACTTTGGTCAGCTCGATATTAAAACGGCGGCCAATTTCTTCAATCATGCCAGTGTTAGGTTTACGGCAGTGACAATGGTCATCGGCTGCATGGGGGCAATAAAAGACCGCATCGATACGGCCACCGACTTGCGCCAGGGCTTTGTGCATTTTGTCGTGAATCGCATTGAGCGTCGCCATATCAAAATAGCCGCGCGCGATTCCCGACTGGTTGGTGGCCACTGCCACGCGGTAGCCATGCTGGTTTAATTGCGCAATCGCTTCCAGGCTACCTGGGATCGGAATCCACTCGTTTGGGTTTTTGATAAAGGTCGCGCTGTCGCGGTTAATCACGCCGTCACGGTCGAGGATGACTAATTTCATGCATAAACTCCTGACGGCAGTAGATTAACTCGCCAGCTTGGACAAATCTGCCACGCGATTCATGGCCTGGTGCAAGGTGGCTAACAGACCAAGGCGGTTCGCTTTCAATGCAGGATCGTCGGCATTGACCATCACCTCGTCAAAGAAGGTATCGACGGGTGCCTTGAGTACAGCGAGCGCTTGCAATGAGGCAGTGTAATCGCCAGTTTCAAACAGCTGGTCCGCCTTAGGTTTGGTGGTTGCCAGCGCCTGATACAAGTCTTTTTCAGCCGTTTCTTGCAACAATTCCGCTTTCACCTCTGCTTTCACTTCGCCTTCCACCTTTTTCAAAATGTTAGACACGCGCTTGTTAGCAGCCGCCAGCGCAGGCGCTTCTGCCAAGTTGGCAAAGGCTTGCACCGCACTTAAGCGACGAGGCACTTCGGCTAATTGGTTCGGTGATAATGATAACACTGCATCGACCTCTTGCGCGCTTGCGCCCTGGTCACGTAGATTCACAGCCAGGCGGTCAAAGCAGAAGGCCTTGATCGCTTCAGCCACGTCTTGACTGCCATTAAATACGCTCAGTGTTTGTGCAATTAATTGGTCGAACGCTAACGGCAAATCGGTTTCCATCAACATACGCAAAATGCCCAATGCCTGGCGACGCAGGGCAAACGGATCTTTGTCGCCAGTTGGTTTTTCACCAATACTAAACAGGCCGACCAGAGTTTCTAATTTATCGGCCAAGGCGACCACCACACCGACCTGGCTACGCGGCAGTTCATCCCCGGCAAAACGTGGTCGGTAATGGTCTTCAATGGCATAAGCCACGTCATCGGCCAGGCCTTCATGCTGGGCATAATAGCGGCCCATAATGCCTTGCAACTCTGGGAATTCACCGACCATGTCAGTCAGTAAATCGACTTTGGACAACCGTGCCGCTTGCGCCACTTTGACCACAAATCCATCGCCGCCAATGTGCTGGGCAATCGCGGAGGCAATCGCCACCACACGCTCATTACGCTCACCTTGTGAGCCCAGCTTGTTGTGGTAAACCACTTTACCTAAGCCAGCCAGACGGCTTTCCAGCGTTTTCTTGCGGTCCTGGTCAAAGAAGAACTTGGCATCCGCCAGGCGCGGACGCACCACGCGCTCATTACCGCCAATCACCTTGCTGGCATCTACCGGGTTGATGTTGGAAACGATCAGAAATTTGTTGGTCAACTTGCCGCTGGCATCCAGCAATGGGAAGTATTTCTGGTTGGCCTTCATGGTCAGAATCAGGCACTCTTGTGGCACCGCCAAAAACTCTTCCTCAAACTGTCCCAGTAGCACATTAGGGCGTTCCACCAGCGCAGTCACTTCGTCCAACAATGCTTCATCTTCAATTGGCTTCAGGCCTTGCTTATCGGCAGCGGCTTGCAACTGTTTCGCAATCTCGGCACGACGCGTATCAAAGCCAGCAATCACGGCACCTTCATCGGCCAATTGCTGGGCATAGGTGTCGGCAGAAGTGATAGTGACTATCGGATTCTTTGCTTCAAAACGGTGGCCTTGCGTGGTATTGCTTGCCGTCAACCCCAGGGCTGAAACCTGGACCACGTCGCTGCCATGCAACGCCACTAGACCATGGGCCGGACGCACGAAATTCACACTTTGCCAGCCATCATTGATCTGGTAAGTCATCACTTTAGGGATAGGCAACTTTGCCAGGGTTTCATCCAGCGCCTTTTGCAGGCCTTCCTGTAATGTGGCGCCTGCCTGAGTGGCATCGAGGAACAGGATATCGGCTTTGCCATCGTTTTCTTTGCGCAATTTCGTAACGGCAGATTCGTCTTCGCCCAAGGCTTGCAGTTTCTTCAGCAAGGCTGGTGTTGCATTACCATTGGCATCCAGCGCCACCGTCGCCGGCATGAGTTTTTGTGCGACCTGCTTATCTGCGGCTTTATCACCCACGGCAGTGATATACGCAGCCAAACGGCGTGGAGAGGCAAAAGTCGTAGTGATACTGCTATCCGCCAGGAGACCAGAAGCTTTCAAGTTTTCAGCCAGTACCCCGCTAAATGCCTCACCCAGTTTTCTAAGCGCTTTCGGTGGCAATTCTTCTACAAATAATTCAACTAACAGGTTGCGGGTACTCATGCGGCGGCTTTCTTGTTTTGTTCTGCTTGTTCGCTCTCAAGTTTGGCGATGACTTCATCAGCCCAGGTTTTGGGCGCCATGGGGAAACCTAATCTGGCACGGCTATCCAGATAGCTGGCGGCAACAGCACGCGCCAGGTTACGGATACGGCCAATGTAGGCCGCACGCTCGGTGACGGAAATCGCACCACGCGCATCCAGCAGGTTAAAGGTATGGGCGGCTTTGAGCACTTGCTCGTAGGCGGGCAAGGCGAGTTTCACTTCCATCAGGTGCTTGGCCTGTTTTTCGTGTGCATTAAAGGCTGTGAACAGGAAATCGGCGTCAGAATGCTCAAAGTTATACGTCGATTGCTCAACCTCATTCTGGTGGAACACGTCGCCATATTTTACGCCTGGTGAGTATTCAAGGTCATAGACGTTTTCTACGCCTTGCAGGTACATGGCCAGACGTTCCAGGCCATAAGTGATCTCGCCCGTAATCGGCTTGCAGTTGATGCCACCCACTTGCTGGAAGTAGGTAAACTGCGTCACTTCCATGCCGTTGAGCCAGACTTCCCAGCCTAGGCCCCAGGCGCCCAGGGTGGGGTTTTCCCAGTCATCTTCCACAAAGCGGATATCGTTTTCCTTGAGATTAAAGCCCAATGCTTCGAGTGAACCTAAGTACAGTTCCAGAATATTGGCTGGCGCTGGCTTCAGTACCACTTGATACTGGTAATAATGTTGCAAGCGATTAGGGTTTTCACCATAACGGCCATCTTTGGGGCGGCGGCTAGGTTGCACATAGGCGGCTTTCCATGGCTCAGGCCCCAGTGCGCGCAAAAAAGTAGCAGTGTGGCTAGTACCGGCACCGACCTCCATGTCGTAAGGTTGCAGCAGGGTGCAACCTTGTTTATCCCAGTATTCTTGTAGTTTTAAAATGATTTGTTGAAAGGTCAGCACCATGATGCCTGATCCGCTTGATTGTAAAACGATTATTTTACCTGATTCAGACGTGGTTAAGAAATTGCATTGCTGACCCGTTATAAAGAAATACATGACTTTTTACGGCTTATTGCGATTGTGGCACCAGGCAAAATTTGATAAATTGAAAGCATGAAATCTTATCGCACATGGGTGTTGTTACTGACGCTTTGGTTTGCACTATTGCAAACCGTGGCGCCGCTACTTCACGCCCATATGGCAGGAGACACCGCAGCCGATGATGGCCCGCATATGCACATGGTTGATATTCCAGCTTTGTATACCGAAGCCGCTGAGGCCAAGCATCCGTTCCACTGGCATGTACACTCCAACAAATCACATGGCCAGATCATCGGTCTAGGCCAGGCGATCAGCGAAAGCAATACCTTGTTATCTCTGATTGATGCCTATGCCAGTATTTGGCTTACTGCTTTAGTCCCTACGCTTTTTCTCTTGTCACTATGCCTGTTGTTACCACGCCGCCAATTTGAAAGGCTGCAACACGATAGTGCACACTACCGCTCCCCCCTCACACGCCATAGCCCGCGCGGCCCACCACACGCCTGAACATTGACACGTTGCACCGGCTGGCATTAGCCAACCGACTGCCTGTTTTGTTCAGGAGACTCTATGTTTTATATATGCATGGGAGCATTGCGCTCCTTGTTCATCGCATGGTGCGCATGGCTCATGCTTGGCCATGCCTCCGCTGTATTGGCCGACAGTATAGGCCAGGGCAGTGACCATGTAGATACGGTTTCAACCAGCTCGCGTTTAAGCCTGAATGAGGTCTTGCTGCAGGTGGTGGCCATCCATCCACAGCAATCGCTACTCGCCGCCCACCAGCAAATGGTGCAGGCGCGCAGAACCGTGGCCAATAGCTGGCTGCCACAAGCGCCCTCGGTGGGTTTCTCACACCAGAATGACGCCCTGCTGAGCAATCGCAATGAGCGCGAATGGCAAGCCCAGATGCAAATCCCGATCTGGCTACCGGGACAACGCCAGGCGCGTAGCCAGGTGGCCAGCCTGGCGGATGACAGCCTGTCGCAAGACCGGGCCGGGTTGCAGCAACTGGCGGCAGATTTGTTACGCAATGCTGTATGGGAGATTGCCATGCGGCGTAATGATGTTAGCCTGATGGAAAACCGCCACAACACCCTGCGCAGCATAGGCGAGGATGTGCAAAAGCGCTTCAAGGCTGGCGAAGTCGCCAGGCTGGATATCATGCAATCGCAGCAGGAAACCTTGCAGGCGGAACGGCAGCTTGTACTGGCGAATGCAGAGTTAATGCATGCGCAATTTCGCTACCAGCAGTTGACCGGACTGAATGAAATGCCGGCACGGCTGGAAGAATCCCTCTCCACACGTAAAAGCTATGAAGACTCGCCCTACTGGCAAGCAGCACAAGCCAGAGTCAAGCTGGCAGAAGGCCAACGCGACCTGACGGCCATTGAGCAACGTCAAAACCCGCAACTCACCTTAAGCACACGCACCATCCAGGGTGGGTTTGATTATGCCTATAACTCCAGCATGGGGGTTGCCATCACTATCCCGCTGCAAAGTGAAGTGCAGCGTGCGCCGTTGCTTGCAAATGCCGAGCAAAATATCGGTGATGCCCGCACACAGCTGGAAACCCTGCGGCGCCAGCTGGAAAACAACCTGCACGAAGCCGAACACAACCTGCATGTCAGCCACCAGGAACTCACGCTGATCCAGCAACAGCAAACCATCGCCAGTGAAAACGCCTCACTCGCCCGCAAAGCTTACCGCTTGGGCGAGCTCGACCTCAACCAGTTATTACGCCTGCAATTACTCGCCTTTGAAGCTGAACGCAGCTTGAGCAGCCAACAGTTACAAGTGCAATGGAATATTGCCAAATACAACCAGGCCGTAGGAGTCCTACCATGAAAAGAATGTTTTTTTTAATCACCTCGGTCTGCCTGTCATTTAACGCATGGTCGGCCACCGTGATGCCGCTGTCAGCGGCACAACTCAAACAGATGCAGGTGCAATGGGGGCATTTGCAAGCACAAAGCAGTGGCCTTTCTGCGAGTTACCCAGCAGAGGTAGTGTTGCCACCGACACAAACGCGTGTGGTCACCGCACCACAGGGCGGGCTGATTACTAGACTTAGTGTCAGCGTCGGTGACCGCGTCAAACAGGGCCAGGTCATCGGCCAGTTAAGCAGCCCGGATCTGGTGGCCCTGCAAAGCAACTACCTGCAAAGCGAGACCCAGGCCAGGTTGCATGAGCAAGCACTCAAACGTGATCAGGAGCTATTCAAGGACGGCATTATTTCCCAACGCCGCATGCAGGAAACACAAAGTGCTTACGAAACCAGCCAGGCACTGATGCATGAACGCCAGCAAACCCTGAAACTGGCTGGCATGAGTGATGCACACATCCGGCAACTGGCGCAAAAGCGCAGCATGCAAAACGGCATTGCGATTATCGCGCCTATCAGCGGGCAGATCATGGAGCAGCAACAGCAGGTAGGCGCACGGGTAGATATGGCGATGCCCATATACACCATCAGCAACCCCAGCCCCTTATGGCTGATGATGCAGGTGCCCATTAAACAGGCTCAACAGGTCAGCCCTGGTGACACGGTACGCTTACCCAAATTAGGCTTAACTGCCAGGGTGGACACCGTATTAAGGCAATTGAACAAAAACAACCAGACCACACAGGTGCGAGCTTCTATCACAAAGGGAGCCGAGCAATTGTCCGTCGGCCAGATTGTTGACGTCGCCCTGGTTGAAAATACCAAGCAAGGAAGCCAACCCAGTTTTGCCGTCCCCAGAAGTGCTGTGGCCAGGCAAGGTGAACAGGCCATGATATTTGTGCAGCATGCCCAAGGGGTGACCGTCACGCCGGTGAAGATACTGCTTGAGCAAGACCAGCAATTAACCATACAAGCAGGCTTGCAAGGCAATGAAACCATCGCCGTGCAAGGGGTGGCTGCCTTAAAAGGCCACTGGCTCGGCCTGGGCGGGGAGTAAACCATGTTGCATTGGCTGATAGAACAGGCACTTAAACAGAGGCTGCTGACCTGCGTATTGACGATTGGTTTGTTGTTTGCTGGATGGACCGCTTATCAAACCATCCCAATTGATGCGTTTCCGGATGTGTCTTCCACGCAGGTGAAAATCATCATCAAATCGCCTGGGATGACCCCCGAAGAGGTAGAGGCCAGGATCACGGCACCCATAGAGGTAGAAATGCTGGGCATCCCCAGGCAAACCGGTTTGCGGGCAGTCGCCAAATACGCACTCACGGATATCACCATCGATTTTGAAGATGGCACCGATATTTACTGGGCACGCCAGCAGGTGACAGAGCGCCTCAATAACGCCTGGGCCAACTTGCCAGCAGAAGTCTCAGGCGGTATCGCACCCATGACCACACCCTTGGGTGAAATGTTTATGTTCACCATAGAGTCAGACACGCTGAGCTTGCAAGAGAAACGCACCCTGCTCGACTGGGTGATACGCCCCCGCCTGCGTACCGTGCCTGGCGTGGCGGATGTGAATGCCCTGGGCGGACTGGTACGCAGCTTTGAAATCGTGCCCGATAATGCCAGGCTGCAAGCACGCGGTATCGCGTTAAATGATCTGCAAACCGCTATCAGCGAGAATAATCACAATGACGGTGCAGGCCGACTGAAGGATGGTGAGGAGTCACTTCTGGTGCGTTCTGAAGGCGCTTTCAAAACCCTGGACGATGTACGCAACACCGTCATCAAGGGCCAGCAAGGCAGCCCGGTGCGCATTGCCGATGTAGCAGAAGTCCGTATTGGCGAACTGACGCGTTATGGCGCTGTCAGCCGCAATGGCCAAGGCGAGGCCGTGGAGGGCCTGGTTCTAGGCTTGCGTGGCGCCAATGCGCGGCAAGTGGTGGAAGGCGTGCGCGCCAAGCTGGCCGAAATCAAGCCCAGCTTGCCCAGCGACGTCAAGATTGAAGTATTTTATGACCGGGGCAATCTGGTTGACCGCGCGGTGCATACCGTGAACAAGGCATTGATGGAAGCGGTCGTACTGGTATTGATCCTGCTGGTCCTGTTTTTGGGCAACCTCCGCGCCGCCCTCACGGTGGCGTGCGCCTTGCCGCTGGCCATGCTGGCGACTTTCTGGCTGATGCAGCGCTATGGTATGTCTGCCAACCTGATGTCATTGGGTGGCCTGGCAATTGCGATTGGCATGCTGGTCGACTCTGCGGTAGTCGTGGTAGAAAATATTGTAGACCATCTTGCTCACGCGCCAGAAAATCAGGGCAAACTGGGGATTATTCTGGCAGCAATGCGAGAGGTGACTGTACCGGTGAGTGCCGGTATTGTGATTATCATCACCGTGTTTCTGCCCCTGCTTACCTTGCAGGGCCTGGAAGGCAAACTGTTTGCCCCCGTGGCCCTCAGCATTATGTTTGCACTGGGTTCCTCCCTGCTGCTTTCATTGACTGTCATTCCGGTACTGGCTTCTTTCCTGATCAAACAGCACGCCAGTGAAGACCCGTGGTTGATCCGTCATCTGAACCGCTGGTATGCCAGTTCACTAGCCAGTGCCATGCAGCATAAGCGTACAGTGATCCTGGCAGCAGCCATATTATTGATACTGACAGCCGTCATCTACCCACTCATCGGCAAGACCTTCATGCCGACCATGGATGAAGGTGACGTGATTATCGGCACAGAAAAATTGCCCTCCATTTCGTTATCACAAAGCGTCGCCACCGACACTCACCTGCAACAAACCCTGCTGCAGCAAGTGCCCGAAGTACAGGGCGTCTATTCCCGTGCGGGTGCCGACGAGCTGGGACTGGATCCCATGGGTATCAATCAGGCAGACAATTTCCTGCTGCTTAAACCGCGTGAGCAATGGCAAGTACCCGACAAAGCGGCCCTGATCGAAAAACTGCGCAAGGTCATGCACAGCATCCCCGGGTTGGACTACAACTTTACCCAGCCGATTGAAATGCGCGTTAACGAAATGATTCTCGGCGTGCGTGGCGACTTGGCCCTGAAGATTTTTGGTACTGACACCAAGGTGCTTAATAAGAAGGCGCAGGAAATCATCAAAGTACTGGAGTCAGTCCCCGGCAACCAGGATGTGTACACCCCCCAGAACAGCGGCGTGCAATACCTGCAAATCAAAATCGACCGTGTGGCCACGGGGCGGCTGGGGCTCAGTATCGCAGAGATCAACAGCTTTCTGCAAAGCCAGCTCGAAGGCAAACTGTTGGGCGTTGTACTTGAAGGCAACCGGCGCACGCCTATCCTGCTACGCGGCAGCCAGTTAGTACGAGAATCCTCCTCAGATTTCAGCCAGCTCATGCTCACCCTGCCCCAAGGCGGCACCGTGCCACTTTCCAGTGTTGCGACCATAGTGCGTGAAGAAGGCCCGGTCAAAATAGACCGTGAACGCGGTAACCGCATGGTCGTCGTCACCGCCAATGTCAAAGACCGCGACCTGGTGAGTTTTGTCGAGGAAGCCAAGCAGAAAGTCACCCAACAGGTGAAATTGCCTGAAGGCTACTGGCTGGTATGGGGCGGTCAGTTTGAGAACCAGCAACGCGCCGCTGCCCGCCTCAGCATTGTCATTCCGGTGGCCATCGTGCTGATCGCCCTGTTACTGTTTATGACGTTTGGTTCGTTGCCAAAAGCCCTACTGGTGTTGGCCAACATCCCGTTCGCCATGATAGGTGGCGTGTTTGCGTTATGGCTTTCGGGTGAATACCTTTCAGTCCCGGCATCAGTGGGGTTTATTGCACTGTTAGGGATAGCAGTACTCAATGGCGTGGTGATGGTCAGCCACTTCCAGCATTTGGCCGAGCAAGGCATGCCTCCCGAAAAAATAGCCTACGAAGGCGCCAGACGCCGCCTGCGCCCCGTACTGATGACAGCCAGCATTACGGCGTTTGGGTTGATTCCGCTACTCTTTGCAACCGGGCCTGGAGCAGAGATTCAAAGGCCACTGGCGATTGTGGTGATTGGCGGGTTGATCACAGCAACGTTTTTGACGCTGTTTGTGCTGCCGATTCTGTATCAACATTTTTTTGGTAGGGAATGAATAAATCAAATTAGAAAGTAATTTTCGGAATTTGATTTTTTGGAATTCTTATTTCGCCCTCAGCGAGTTACTTTCTGGTGCTTGTCCCCCAGAAAGTAACCAAAGAGGACGACACCCAGCCATCACGACCTTGCGGCTCCCTTGCGTTGTTGGCTACGGCCGCTGCGCTTAACATCGCTACGCGAATTAGCCTACGCCGTAACAGACTGCTTCGCAGTCTTAGTTGTCAGCAAAGTAAGCGGTCACGAAACTCGCCCTGACAAGCCACACAATTCGTGACTTGTTGCGGAGCTCAAACAATCGCTCCCTTGTTTCTTAACTTTGTCTGCGCTACTCAGCGTGATGAATGGGATTTATCTCGCCAAACTAGCGCAGTAGGAATTTGGGCGTTGAAAAAACTCAAACTCTTTTTTTAATCTACAAACGGTGGCGCTCATGGGTTTTCGGGCCCCCATCTGCCGCGCCGAGTAGCGCAGGCAGCGTGAGGGTTTTCGGCCAGCGG
>NZ_KB905148.1 GCF_000378225.1 Methylophilus methylotrophus DSM 46235 = ATCC 53528 | reverse complement strand
GCCGTGATGGCTGGGTGCCCTCTTCTTTGGCTACGGCCGCCACTTTGTGGCTTAACCTAAAGGTTAGCCTACGCCGCAACACTCCGTTAGTTGTGGTTACTTTCTGTGGGGCAAGCAACAGAAAGTAACTCGCCTTTAGGCGAAACCAAATGTCAGATAAGAACATTAGCCTTTACAGTTGATGGGCGATTTTAAATAACCTACAACTTCATCTGAATCCGCATACTTAAATCGACCGCCTGAATATGCTTAGTCAGGGCCCCAATGGATATCCTATCCACGCCTGTTTCGGCAATTGCCCGCACCGTCGTTAAATCCACATTGCCTGATGCTTCTAGCAAAGCGCGTTTCTGGTTGAGCGCCACAGCTTGCCGCAGGTCTTCCAGCGTGAAGTTGTCCAGCAGGATACTGGTTGCGCCTGCGCTCAGCGCTTGTTGCAGTTCATCCAGGCTCTCGACTTCAATCTGGATATTGCTTGTGCTACCCATGGCAAAGGCGGCTGCCAACACAGCTGGAATTGACCCTGCCGCAGCGATGTGGTTTTCCTTGATTAGAATGCCATCGTATAAAGCCAACCTCTGATTTGCCCCGCCCCCTGTCAGCACAGCGTATTTTTGTGCCAGGCGTAGTCCAGGTAAGGTTTTGCGCGTATCTAAAATCTGTGTGGGTAGTCCAGCAATCGCATCTACATAACGGCGAGTGTGGGTGGATACGGCAGACAGGGTTTGCAGGAAATTGAGTGCAGGCCTCTCTGCGCTTAGCATGGCGCGGGCATCCCCCTGAATGTTGACGAGTGCCTGGTTCGCTTCTACACGGTCCCCCTCCTTGACCAGCCAAGTCAATTCAATGGTTGGATCCAGTTGTTTGAAGCATTGCGCTACCCAGGCACAGCCACAAATGATGGCCTGCTCACGGCTAATGATGCTTGCGGTTGCTTGTGTGCCCACCGGAATCAGTGCTGCGGTTAAGTCTCCATTGCCCACGTCTTCTGCCAGCGCTGCACGGACTTGTTCAGCGATGAGGGAAGCGTTTATGTAGGGCGGGAATGGCTGATCAGGCATGGCGTTGGTCATTTGAGTGTCTGCAAGTTTAAAAATTATGCATGTGACCATTCTAAGCCCATGCCAAAAGCTATTATAATAAAAAGAACCCCAAGACCCGCTATGTTTGGACATGCGATTTTCGTCATGGGGTATTTTTTTGAACAAGTATTTAACCTTTTGGCTCACATCACACTATGCAGCTTTTATATACGGTAAACAGTCCATATGCGCGCAAGGTGCGCATTGTCGCCATCGAGAAACATGTCGACCTCACGTTAACCGAGGTGGTATTGTCCGCACCGGATTGTCCAGTCAGCCAACATAATCCATTGGGTAAAGTCCCTGTGCTGGTGCTGGATGATGGCGAGGCCTTGTATGATTCGCGTGTGATTGTCGAGTATCTGGATCATCGCACACCAGTGGCTCACCTGATTCCGCAAGACCATTCGGCCAAGATCAAAGTCCGACGCTGGGAAGCATTGGCGGATGGGATCTGTGACGCAGCTGTGGCTGTGATGCTGGAACAGCGTAAACCCGATGCACAACAATCTGCCGCTTGGATTGAAAAGCAGTTTGCCAAAGTGACTGCTGGATTGGCTACGCTGGATGAAGACCTGCTTAAAAAGAAATGGTGTGTGAACGAAACTTTCAGTCTGGCGGACATTGCGCTGGGGACCGCGTTGGGCTATCTCGATTTGCGTTTTAAAAATGTCCAATGGGAAGGTAAATACTGGCAAGAAAAGTTTCCCAACTTAGCCAAGCACTATGGCGTGCTCGTCAAGCGTCCCAGCTTCAAGCAAACCATGCCTCAACCATAAAGCCAGTTCAATCACAAAATACCGGCATAAGCGGGTATTTTGCTGTTATTCCTCTTGATTCTGCGGAGGGTGGTTGCGAAACCATCCTGCCTAGGTCTTTGTTTCATGCTGTGATTCCCTAAAAATGCCAGTTCGGGCATTAACGATTCTTTACTCACCCTGATGGAGTATTTTTTATTGATAAAGTAAATGATAATTGTTATCATTTAAAAACAAACAAAACAATCATGAATAAATTCTATGCAAGCTGGGAATGCGCCTGTAAAAAAAAGATTGCTCGATTTACTGGATGAGCTGATCGCTCATGACGGTTTTGGCAGCATCAGGGTAGACATTCGTTTGCTAAAGCGCGGACAAAAAGAAGTCATTATCGATTGCGGCAAGCAATACCGATTTGTCGTTGACTTTGAGGCTGCGGTAGAAAAATAGCCAGAATTTATTCTCTTAATTTCAGTTTTATAACCATGTGTTTGCATGGTGATTGAAATACTCAACGGTGTGGGTCCGTGAGACTTATTTTAGAGGTGGCGCCATGGCCTTCGTGAGGAAGGGGCACAGGTGCTCGTTGAGGAGATTCAAATCATGAAATTATCAGTATTAGCTTTGGCTCTAGGTGTGTCATTCAGCGGTTCTGCATTCGCAACACAAGCAGTATGGAACTCAGCCAATCCATGGGGTAGTGAAACGCCAGTAAGTTATGCAGAATGGAATATTTTCAATAGCACGAATGACACCACGCCAGAAGTTGCATTGACGAGTGGCACAACTGCTTCTGTACAGGAAACCACTGGAGGTGCTTTCATTACAGGTGGCGGTAATATTTACAGTTTCTCTGGAGCGACTGCATTTACCGCAACATTGAGTGGCGCAAGCAGTGGTTTATTTGATGTTTATTTACGTATTGGAACGCTTGGAACGCTGGCGAGCTCCACAGCAACCTTGAATGGTGTATCTGCGACTTCAGTGCTTCAATTTAATGAAGATCAGGGTGTTGTCATGGGGGGTGCAACAGCAGAGCAGGAACTATACTGGAAATGGAGCAGTGTAAGTGCGGCTAGCATGTACACCTTCACATTCAGTTCGACCTCTTCTAGCATGAGCCTGGATCAGGTTGCGTTGGCTGCTGTTTCAGTACCCAGTGTGACGCCAGTACCTGAGCCTGAAGCGTTTAGCATGATGGCATTAGGAATTGGCCTGATGGCGTTTGCGGCACGCCGATCCTCAAAAAACAATGCCTAACACCGGCTAGGCCACTCACGGCAAAGGGGCATTCAGCCCCTTTGTTTCTTCCTGCTAAAGAATAAAAGTGCTTCATGATGGCAAGCTCTGTCTACTCCCGGGACCAATATTTAAATAACACTCAGTCTCCCATCACGTTACGGTCACTCGGCTTCTGGTGTATGTTGGCCTTATGTTCACTCAATGCCTGTGCTGAGGCGAATGCTGTGAATAACTCAGGCGATCAAATTGAAGAACCGATGCCGGTAAGCAAGCCTGTTAAAAAAGCAGATGCTGAAGAGGTAGATACCCTTCCTGAAGTGACCGTTACTGATACAAGAACCAAAGCTCCCGAGACGGGTATTAACCGTACATTGCCCATTACCACCATTACGAGTGAGCAATTGCAGCGTGCACAACCCAGTAATATTTTTGATGCCCTCAGGTCCGTGCCTGGGGTTTCCATCACTGGTGGTCCACGCCCAAGCGGGATGACATTTAATATTCGTGGTTATGGCGATAACGAAGATGTGATGGTGAAAGTGGATGGTGTTCCCAAGGGCTTTGAAAAATATCGTATGGGTGGCACCTTTATTGAACCAGAGTTATTAAAGAGTATTGAGGTCCAACGTGGGCCACAAATTACGAGTGGGTCAGGTTCGCTCGGTGGAACCGTGAATGCTACGACCAAAAACGCGGAGGATTTCTTAAAGCCGGGACAAAAGTATGGTGGTAAGGCCAAATTTGGATATGGTAATAACAGCGATGAATATTCCCGTTCTTATTTGCTGTATGCACGTCCCGACGAGCGGGTTGATATTCTTTATAACTACTCCAACCGTCAATCGAATAACATGACCTTGGGCGATGGGACCAAATTAGAAAACTCCGCCATTGAATCAATTTCGCACCTTTTGAAGGTGAGTTTATTTCCCACAGATGATTTGCAATTGGTCACTTCGATAGTCAAGTTCGATGATACGGGTCTGCAGCCATATGACGCGACCGGTGGCCAACCTGGATTCTTTGGGAATGTGGTTCGTACCGTAGATGACCTGACATGGTCTGAGACTTTGAATTATGATCCAGAAACACCATGGATCAATTTAAAAGCGACAGTGGGTGCAGGCCATACAAACCTTCATGATTTGATCGGGCAAGGATCATCATTCAACTCTCCTTTTAACCCGCTTCAGCCCCAATGCAACGGCGTCGTCAATACTGCAAATCCCGCAGATACAATGACTTGCCGCGGTAATCTAAATGATACTTATGAATACAAGACCGAGACTGTCGATATCAGTAATAATGCCATGTTTTTCCAGTCTGGTTCGTTTGCAGCTTCATTACTTGCCGGGTATCAGTTCAATTCCAGTGAACGTGAAATCTCAAGGTTTTACGATAATCTCAACACGTCCATGCAAATGAATTATCCCGATGGATTCAATGCATCTGCACCCCCGGGACGTAAGTCATTTGAGGCCATCTATCTCCAGCCAAAACTTGAGATTGGCCAATTGACACTAACGCCTGGTTATCGCCAGGATCGCTACAAAGTCGAGGCTGCGGGAGGAACACTCGCACTGCTTGCACCCTATGATCAAAAAAGTACCATCAGGTTTAAAGAAGAAACATGGAGTTTGGGCGTGGCGTATGACATATTTCCCAAAGCCAACCCCAGCAAGTTAACTTTCTACAGTAATTATGGACAGGGCTTTCGTCCACCGTTGATCGACGAGTATTTCACACAAGGGCCATTTAGCCGTTGTCGTGCGCTATTGATGCCAATCAGTGGTCCTGATTCGTTGATCTGTGGCGACCTCTATCAACCGCAGCGCTCAGAGACAACAGAAGTTGGGGTGAGTTACCAAACGCCACATCTGTTGAATACGGATATCTGGTTTTCTGGAAAACTCAATTTTTACCATACCTACACCTCTAAATTATTGATTTCTCTGCGCGAAGAAGCGGATGGAACAATTACCCAGGATGGGTGGGAGCGCAGGAATGGCGTAGAGGTAGAGAGTTTCTTGCAATACCATGGTTGGTATATGCGTAGCGGATACTCGCGTATTAACGGTGAAATCTTTAATGGTTTGACGTTTGCCCCATTGTTTACAGCACCAGGTAACGCATTAAATATTAATGTTGGTGCCGAGTTGAGCAAGCATCTGGAGGTAAATGTGACCTACAGAAAAGTCTCCGAGCGGGACATTCTGTTGAGTGGTGATGGGACAACCAATAGTCGTTATGTATTCGGCCAGCAAGACGGCTATGAAATGTGGAATGCAGGTGTTCGGTGGAAACCTAATGATCAATTGACATTAAGACTCATTGGAGAGAACCTCAAAAATGAACTTTATCGCCTTGACGGCAGCATGGGAGGCTTGGGTATGTACGGCCCCGGACGTAATGTGAAGTTTCTGGTCGAAATGACTTATTGAGATTACAGAGGCGTCACGTCGTCGTCACCAAGCAGGCTCAGCTTGTTTTTATGCCGCAGACTCTGGCGTTCATTTAACCGTTTCTGGGCGGCACTAGGGAAATCTGTATAACTGATCAGGCTACGGTCAATCAAAATGCTGATCAGATCTTCCAGCACTCGCGCCAGTTGAATGTCACTCTCACGGAAGGTATGGTGCTTTTTTAGTTCATTATCTAAAAAGGCCAGGTATTCAGTATCTGTATTTTCCACCGCTACCCAGTCCGCTGCCACTTGCGTATCCGGGCTTGCTGCAATAATTACGCCTTCGTTATTTTTTAAGATATAGGCCATAAGGTGTCATTCCTCGTCACTTGGCGGTTCGTTGTCATTACATTATGGAAGCATAAGCAATAACCATGCCTTTTAGATGGCTAAATCGCGCCCGTGATAATCCCACCACCCAGACACACATTGCTTTCATACACCACCACGCTTTGTCCAGGAGTGATTGCCCACTGATGCTGGCCAAAACGAATCGTGGCTTCTTCCTCGTTAACAGCATCTACTTCACAAGGTGCGTCAGGTTGGCGATAACGCGTTTTAGCTGCATATACCCAATTGGTACGCGGTTGTTCGCCGCTGATCCAGTGTAGCTGGCCTGCTTTTAAGCCGTCGCTCTGCAGCAGAGGGTGATCATGCCCTTGCACCACAATCAGCTCGTTATCGGCCATATGTTTGGCTGCGACAAACCATGGCTCGCCATTGCTTTCGCGGCTACCGCCAATTTTCAAGCCCTGACGCTGACCTATGGTGTAGTACATCAAACCTTCATGTTCGCCAACAACCTTACCTTCGGGCGTACGCATCACGCCAGGATGGCGTGGCAGGTAGCGCTGCAGAAATTCCTGGAATGGCCGCTCACCGATAAAACAAATGCCGGTTGAATCTTTTTTCTCAGCATTCGCCAAGCCATACTCACGTGCAATCTCACGGACTTCGCGCTTAAGATACTTACCCAGCGGAAACAGCGTCTTCGACAATTGCGCCTGGTTCAGGCGCGACAAAAAGTAACTCTGGTCTTTGCTGCCATCATCCGCTTTAAGCAATTGATAATTACCCGGCTGAATCGGGTTTTCCCGCACCTGTGCGTAGTGACCGGTGGCGATTAAGTCTGCGCCCATGCCCATGGCGTGGTCGAGAAACGCCTTGAACTTGATCTCGGCGTTGCACAGAATATCTGGATTAGGCGTACGGCCCGCCTGGTATTCCTGTAAAAAGTTAGCGAACACTCGCTCTTTGTACTCAGCGCTAAAATTCACGGTTTCGATGTCAATGCCGATCTTGTCAGCCGCCGAAACTGCATCAATCAGGTCCTGGCGAGAAGAGCAATACTCGTCCGTATCATCGTCTTCCCAGTTCTTCATAAACAAACCGGTGACCTCATACCCTTGTTGTTTCAACAACAAGGCAGTCACGGATGAATCAACGCCGCCGGACAACCCGACGATCACATGTGGCTTACTCATAATGCTTGGCCTAAATGCTTCAAAATGTCTAAAGGATAACGTTTCCCTGCGAGGTAATCCTGCACACACAACAACACTTGCGGGCTACGCATCAACTCCCCTTCGGCAGCAATCTCGGCTTCAGTTTTCCAAACGGTGCGGATAATGCCATCGTCCAACGCCTGCTCTGGATAATGCGTCCCCAATTTGCCGGTAAATGCAAAACGCAAATAGGTAATGCCGTTGAGCGGATGCTGCCAGTGGTAAATGCCTACCAGTGCTTCAGGCGCGAAATCATAAGCAGTCTCTTCCAGCGTTTCACGTATGGCTGCTGCAATAATCGTTTCGCCTTCTTCCAAATGACCTGCAGGCTGATTAAATCGATTGCCGCGGTCTGTGGTTTCTTCCACCAGCAGAAACTTGCCATCTTGCTCTATGATGGCCGCCACGGTGACGTTAGGTTTCCACTGCAGGGAAGATTTCGATGGATTTGAAACGGTGGAATTCAAGATGCACGGGTTTCGTTAAAAAACGATATTTTACCGCTTAGTGATTGATTGGGGGAGGGTTAATTTAGAGCGAGTTAAGGCTATGCAGCGGTGATGAGTTGTGGAAACAAGCCCGACAGCCCATGCGCAATAAATTCCACTGACATGGCGGCCAGAATCAGGCCCATCAATCGCGTCACAATATTGATACCGATTTTACCCAGGTAGTGGGTAATGCCGTCCGCCAATTGCAACAAGCCCCAGATAAATAATGAAATGAGTGCAATCGGGATCACCAGGCTCAGGTGCCCCCAAAAACCTGGATGCTGTTGTGCAGTGAGGATCATGCTGGAAATCGCACCGGGACCTGCCAATAGCGGGATGCTGAGTGGCACAATGGCGATAACTTCACGTTCGCTTAGATCTTGGGCTTCTTCAGGCGTTTGACGAGTGGCGCTTTGTTTGCCATGCATCATGGAGATGGAAATCAGCAGCAGTAATATACCTCCACCGACCTGGAATGAGGGGATGGTGATACCAAAGAAATCCAGGATCTTGTCGCCGATAAAGGCGGAGACGCAGAGTACGATCATGACTGTGATCGCCACCGTACGTGCTGTACGTGCCCGCTCGGCCTTGCTCCAGCCACTGGTCGCGCTGATAAAGATAGGCAGGCAACCGATGGGGTTCACAATGGCAATCAGTGCAATCGCCACTTTAAGCAGGTAGGTATATTCATTCATCCTGTCTCAGACTCCCAATCAAGCTTCAGGTTGCGCGCGCCTTACGCCGGGCGTTTATCGAAAAAAGTCACCGGCTGCGGTGGCGGCATCTGCAGGATATGTTTGCGCACTTTGCCCATCACGTGCATCTCACACGGTTTGCAGTCAAATTTGAGCGTATATCTGTCATGACCACTGATCAGCGTCATAGGCTCAGCCGTCACCGTGCCTTGTACGCCTATCACGCCCTTGGCCTCTTTGGGGCACAGACCGTGGCTAAAGCGCAAACAGTGTTTAGTAATCATCACCGGTACTTCGTCCAGTTCTTCATTCGCTTCATAAGCGCTGGCAATCAGTTTGACGCCATGCTTGTGGTAAAAATCACGCGCTTTCTGGTTATAGACGTTGGCTAAATAACTCAGGCTGTCTTGCGGATAAATGGCGGGTGGTTCGGAGGCTTTTCTCAATGCCGGACGCTCATAGGCCATCATTCTGACTTCAACCAGCTGTTCAATCGCATCGCGGCGCAATTGATTTACCGTCGAGGCTGGCAGGAACCAGAACTGTGTCAGCTCCAAGCTGATCTCTTTGGCGACAAAGTCGGTATTGCCCAATTTGGCCAGATTCTCGCGCAAGCTGTGTTCCGCCTTTTGTGCATCATTAGCGGCTTGCTTGTCCGCTTCTACTTGCGATGTGGCGCTAAAGCCTTGCTCATCAGTGAGGGTGAGTGCAAAACCATCGTGCGTTTCATACAGCACGGCATCCAGCGCAATTTTGCGCGAGGCTGAATCTTTTTCCAGCAAGCGCATAAAGGCATGGTCACGGTTGCGGTACAGCTGCGTGTTGTTGCGGATATCCACCGGCATTTCATTAGGGAATAACCGTTGTGTATATTTGTCCAGGCTTTGCACCGTATTTACGCGCAGGCCGACTAACTCTTTATGCACGTCAAAAAAGCACACCCCGTCACCGTTGTGAAGTTCGATTTCGGTCGCGACATCAATAAAATCTTTGCCAACTTTACGCACTTTACCCACTTCTTCCCCTGCAAATTTGGGTGTATCAAAGGCACCAATATCGGCCTGGCGGCCATTGGCAAAATAATCGGTGGCGCTGCGGTTAAAGGTTTTTTCCGGTTGTGGGGTGAATGTGTAACTGGCATGTCCGGCGGAAGACTTGGCGTATTCCGGCATTTCTTGCAGAATCTCATCAAGCAGTTGGCGGTAATGCGCCGTGGCATTTTTCACATAAGGCAGGTCTTTGTAACGGCCCTCAATTTTAAAACTGCTGACGCCCGCGGCGATCAAGGCGCGTAAGTTGGCGCTCTGGTCGTTGTCTTTCATCGACAGGTAATGTTTGTCTTTGCCGATGATACGGCCTTTCTGGTCTTCCAGTGTGTAAGGCAAGCGGCATTCCTGTGAGCACTCGCCACGGTTGGCACTGCGGCCGGTATGCGCGTGGCTGATAAAACACTGGCCGCTAAACGCGACACAGAGTGCGCCGTGGATAAAGTATTCCAGGTTGGCGGTGGTGGCATCGGCGATTTTCTTCACAGTGGCAATATCCAACTCGCGTGCCAGCACCATCTGGCTAAACCCTACCTGGTCTAAAAACTGCGCTTTTTCTACGTTGCGGATATCAGTTTGTGTGCTGGCATGCAGCTGGATAGGCGGCAAGTCCAGTTCCAGCAAGCCCATATCCTGCACAATCAGCGCGTCGACACCGCTGTCGTATAGCTGATGCACCAACTGGCGAACACCTTCGAGTTCGTTATCATGAAAAATGGTATTTAAGGCGACAAATACCTCGGCATGAAAGCGATGCGCATGCTGCACTAACCTGGCAATATCCTGCACGTTATTGGATGCCTTGGCGCGCGCGCCAAAGGCCGGGCCACCGATATACACGGCATCGGCACCATGGTTAATGGCTTCGATACCGAAATCGGCATTCTTGGCTGGAGCGAGCAGTTCGAGATGTTTGCGGGTTTTTTGCATGGATAATGCATATAAATCAATAAGATGCGCACTATAGCACAAAGCAGCATTTGACAGGTAAAGGTTGAGGTGTTACTTTGGTAACACTTTTTCGATTTGAGGAAAAATCATGGCAACCACCAGCTTAAAGTTACCCGATAGTTTAAAAGATCGTGTGAGTAACTTAGTGTCAAACACAGACAAAACTGCTCACGCATTTATGGTAGAAGCCATTGCAGAAAAAGCCGCACGTGAAGAACAAGAGCGCGCATTTATGGCACGGGCTGAGGCATCTTTACAGCATTATCGTGAAACTGGTATTTCTTATGCAGCTGAGGACGTGCATGCGTATGTGCGAGCAAAGCTGAATGGTCAGCCGCTGCCCGATTTGATTCCAGTAAAAGATAAAAAATGAGCCAGCAACTCTGCCGAGTGGAATATGCGCTTGCTGCGCGAGAAGATTTGATTAGGCTCAGCATGTTTCATCAAGATAATCTCGAGTTAGCGAATCACATTTTGTTTGTGATCAGTGATGGGATTGATTTGTTAAAAAAGCATCCTTTAGTTGGCAGGCAGCTACCAAGCGGTTTAAGAGAGTTAGTGATCTCGCATGGCAGCACAGGCTATTTGGCGCGCTATCAATATGATGAGCTCGCAAATTTAGTGCTGGTGCTAGCGATTAAGCACCAAAGAGAAGTGGATTACCATTGAACAACCCTGATTTATTACAACGCTCCCTGCAAGCCGTCTGGCACCCTTGCACGCAAATGAAACATCACGAACGTTACCCTTTGGTGCCGATTGCGCGTGGCGAAGGTGCCTGGTTGTTTGATAGCGACGGCAAGGGTTACCTCGACGCCGTCAGTAGTTGGTGGGTCAATTTATTTGGTCATAACCAGCCCTTTATCAAAGAGGCCATTAAGTCCCAGCTTGATCAGTTAGAGCATGTGATGCTGGCAGGGTTTACCCACGAACCCGTGGTGAAGTTATCAGAAAAACTTTCTACGCTGACGGGATTGGGTCACGCGTTCTACGGCTCAGATGGGGCCAGTGCCACTGAGATCGCACTCAAGATGAGCTTTCATTACTGGCGCAATGTTGACCAGCCGCAGAAAACTCAATTTATCAGTTTGCAAAACAGTTACCATGGTGAAACCTTGGGTGCACTGAGCGTCACCGATGTCGCCATTTTTAAAGACACGTATGCACCACTAATTTTGCAGTCGGCACAAATGCCCAGCCCGGATAGCCGACTGGCGGAGCCTGGTGAAACGGAAGAGGCATATGCCTTGCGTTGTGCGGAGGCGCTGGAAGCTTATGTGGCCGAGCATCATACCGCGTTGGCCGCTTTTATTATCGAGCCCTTGGTGCAAGGTGCAGCAGGTATGGCGATGTATCACCCGGTATATTTGCAGCGGGCGCGTGAAATTTGTAGTCGTTATCAGGTGCATTTAATTGCCGATGAAATTGCTGTCGGTTTTGGCCGCACTGGTCCCTTGTTCGCCTGCGAACAGGCTGGGGAAAAGGTCAGCGATATTGCAGATTTTATCTGCCTGTCCAAAGGCATCACAGGAGGCTACCTGCCGTTATCGGTGGTGTTGACCAGAGATGAAGTGTATGAAGCGTTTTATCATGACCAGACCGTCAAAGGCTTTTTGCATAGCCATAGCTATACCGGAAACCCACTGGCGTGCAGTGCAGCGTTAGCTACATTGCAATTGTTTGAGTCTAGTGATGTGCTGGCGAATAATCGTCTCACTGCACAGACGCTCATGGCAGCCGTTGAGTCGTATGACTTTGACATGAGTCATGTGCGCCAGCGCGGCATGATTACTGCGTTTGAAGTGACCACGGGTAATCCGCACTTTGCCCGTGACTGCTACGCTGCTGCGCTCAAACATGGTTTGCTGTTGCGCCCCATCGGCAATACAGTGTACTGGATGCCGCCTTATTGTTTGAATGAGGCAGATATGCTGCATCTGGCTCAAGCTACGCGTGCTGCTGTGCTGGAGAGTAGGTAATGCGCTGGCTATTCGTCATATGCAGCTGCTGGGCAGCCATGGCTCAGGCTGCGTTACCCAATTATTTGCAAGATGCATTGAGTAAAGCACAATTGCCTGCCGACAGTGTGGCGATCATCGTGCAGCCTGTTGATGGCGGATCACCTCTAATCAGCCACAATCCCACCAAAGCCATGAATCCGGCTAGTGTGATGAAATTGGTCACGACCTATGCTGCACTCGAAGCGCTGACCCCCGCCTATCGCTGGAAAACTGAAATCTATCGAAACGGACCCGTGAACCAAGGGGTGCTGGATGGCGATTTAATGATCAAGGGCTTTGGGGATCCTGCATTCAATATCACTGATTTCTGGCGCTTGCTGCAGTTGGTGCAACAACAAGGTATCCGTCAAATCAAGGGGGACCTGATACTGGATTTATCGGCGTATGCGCCTGAAGTGAGTCAGCGGCCAGTCTTGGATGAAGAACCCTGGCGCGCTTATAACGCCAACCCGAGTGCATTGTTACTGAATGGCCGCAATACCAGCTTCCGCTTTGCGGCCACCAAGGTAGGAGGAAAGCCTGCTGTACAAATCACCCAGGAATTCGAGTTGCCGCAAATCCGTGTCATTAATACCATGCAAACTCGAAAGGGCGCGTGTAATGACTGGCGAGGGGACTTGCATTACACAGTCACACCCTACCTTGACGGCGTGACGGTTGCTTTTAATGGTACCCTGCCTGAGCAATGTGACGAGCGTTACCTGGAACTCAGTGTGCTCAATGATACGCAATACTTATTTTTGAGCTTTAAGAAATTGTGGGCCCAGCTGGGAGGCCAATTTAATGGCCAGCTGGTGCTGGCACCAGCGACTGACGCTGCGATGCTGGTGACCAGCTGGTCGTCTCCGCCATTGGATAGCGTGGTGCGCGACATTAATAAGTGGAGCAATAATGTGATGGCGCGCCAGTTAATGTTAACCATTGGTCTGGAAGCAGGTTTTACGCCAGCCGATGAGGCGGGAGCGGGGCTCGCCCTCAAGCAGGTGTTGCGGCAGCGCGGCTTGCAATTTCCTGAGCTGGTGCTGGAGAATGGATCAGGCTTGTCACGCAATGAGCGAATTAGTGCGGAACATTTGGCGCAGTTGCTCATCACAGCCTGGCAACGCCCGGTGATGCCGGTGTTGATGGCGTCTATGCCAATACTGGGGCTGGATGGTACCACCAAGAAACGCCTCGCCGATGGCGCAAGTAAAGGCATGGCCTATCTCAAAACCGGTTCGCTGGAGGGCGTGAGCAGTATTGCAGGCTACGTGCAGGATAATGCTGGCAAGCGCTATGTGATGGTGGTGGTGGCGAACCATGTCCGCGCAGCAGCGGTGCGTGCGGTACAGGATACATTGCTAAAGCAGCTGATCGAAGGGCACTAATTGCCCGAGAATTTGTCATCAAAAGCGCGTAAAATGACGTGTTTTCTGGGAGTAAATAAATTGAAATCTGGAATCAAACTAATTGGTCTCAGCATGTTGATGTTGATGACTGTCACAGGTTGCCAAGCGCAATCCAATTCTGCAAAAACTAAGGAAACTGCACAAATGTCTGCCAATGTCACTGAGTTACAAAAAATTGACACCGTTGTCGGTGATGGGCGTGAGGCTGAGATTGGTTTTAACGTCACCGTGCACTACACTGGCTGGCTATATGACGCCAATAAAGAAGACCATAAAGGCCAGAAGTTTGACAGCAGCCTGGACCGCAATTCGCCATTTAATTTCTTTTTGGGTGGCGGCCAAGTGATTCAGGGCTGGGATGAAGGTGTGCAAGGCATGAAGGTAGGTGGCAAACGTACCCTGATTATTCCTTCTGACCTGGGCTATGGCGCACGTGGTGCGGGCGGCGTGATTCCACCGAATGCTGCCTTGGTGTTTGATGTCGAGCTACTCGGTGTGAAGTAAAAAATAATTCTTTTCATCTCTGCGGGCATGGTGGCGCAGGTGTTTGTGGCTTGCATTATTGCCTCATGTCCCCAAATGAATGATATGAATAATCGGCACTTCTATCAGTTCAAATTGCTAAGTCAGACAAAGTGCGATTAAAAATTTGCGAGCATTTGCTTGGCGAATTGCCTGCTTGATCCACTCTGTCAGCAACACCAAATCGCGATAGAAGTTGGATTTATAGAAGTCCCCTAATGAATTAAGTCTATGATTGGAAACGTATAATGCAAGTCCAGGTGAAATGGGTAGATGGTGTCAGTTTTGTCGGTGAGTCGGAAACTGGTCATGCAGTCGTGCTAGATGGCGCCCCTGAAAATGGCGGTCGTAACATCGGCATGCGTCCCATGGAAATGCTATTGATCGGCATGGGTGCATGTACCTCTTTTGATGTGGTGACCATCCTGAAAAAAGCCCGTCAGCCGATTATAGACTGTGTAGCGCAGATTCAGGCTGAGCGCGCTGACACCGTGCCCAAGGTCTTTACCAAGATTCATGTCCATTTTGTGGTCACCGGTGAGGCGCTCAATGCGGCGCAAGTTGAGCGGGCGGTGAAACTCTCTGCCGAGAAATATTGTTCGGCTAGCATCATGTTGCAAAAAGCCTGCGAGATTACGCATGACTTTGAAATCAAAGCGCCCAGCTTCGATTAAGTGAGGAGTTGGCATGAGCATTCCTCACGGCATGATAGGTATCCGACATGTGGCCTTGTTTATCAAAGAGTTAGAGTCGGCTGTCGATTTTTACACACGTGTGGTCGGTATGCAGATTGAGTGGCAGCCTGACCCAGACAATGTATATTTGACCAATCATGGTGATGTGTTTGCCCTGCACCGGGTCAGTTATACGCCTGATCCCATGCAGCGCCTGGATCATATCGGCTTTGTGCTGACCGACGCACAAGCAGTGGATGATTGGTATGCGCATATGGTTGCGCATGATGTACGCATTACTGAGGCGCCAAAAAGCCATCGGGATGGCTCACGTGGCTTTTATTGCCTGGACAGTGTAGGGCATTTGCTAGAGTTTATTTATCATCCTCCCATTGCGCAGCAGCTACGACAAAAGTAATTGGCGGCTGCAAACTTTCCCTGTATCAACTAAAAAGCCTCCTGAAATCAGGAGGCTTTTCAATAAGGTGGCGATTATTCTGTCACTAACTTAATGGAGAGCGTCTGCTCTTTATCCAGGACATTCAGTAAGCGATCAATATTTGGGTGCTTGCCGGGATGATCTTCTGCATCCTCAGTGTGTTCGGCATACAAGGCCAGACCCTCTACTGCCGCGTCAGTATTGATTTCACCAAACATTTTAAACAAATGGTGGTAAACCTTGATTGATCCCTGGGTGCCGGGTTTGTTCTCAATCACACCGGCTGGCTGATCGTTCTCGTCGTATAGCTCAATACGTTTCACATGGTCCGCATTGTCAAGCGTGAGCAGGTTGTCACTAAATTTTTGCATGGTTGACTCTAGGTTACTACAAATCTTACAAGTGATAGGCAGTTCGTGTCATCACTTTTGATGCCAGTCGCATTGCCAGTTTTACCGGGGTCGGCAAAGCAGCACCACCGAGCCGTTCGGCCGTGTTGGCATGTTGTTCTTCGTCGGTTTTCATTTGGGCGACAATCGCGCGCGAGGCGTTGTCGGCCTGAGGGAGTTCTTGCAAATGGCTATTCAGGTGTGCCGAAACCTGGTGTTCAGTTTCTGCCAAAAAGCCCAGGTTCCATTTGTCGCCCAACAATCCGGCAGTGAGTCCTAAACCAAAACTGGCACCATACCAGAGAGGGTTCAGCAAGCTTTTACGCCCACCCAATTCGGTGATACGTTGCTCACACCAGGCGAGATGGTCAACCTCTTCGCGCGATGCCTGTTTCAACGCCTCGACATTGGCGGGGTCACGTGACACCAGTGCCTGGCCACTATACAAAGCCTGGGCACAGACTTCACCGACATGATTGATGCGCATGAGTGCTGCGGCATGCTTGCGTTCGCTATCAGACAACACACTTTCACCCGCTACCTCAGCAGCCGGGTAAGGGCGGCTGGCAACGGCGGGGCTAAATACAGTACGCAGCCCCATGTCCATCACGGCAATCGCCTTGTCTAATGTCAGTGGTGGTAAAGTCAGCATGTCGTGCTCCCTGTCCAAAACCTTGTTGGCAGCCTGTTTTCTGTGATCAGGCGGCCAATAAAGGGTTACTTACGGTTTAGCTGCGCTTACTTTAGCGGGTTCTGGTGCTTTCTGAACTGGCAAGCCTTTAAGTTGGTTCATTGCCTGTTGAAACTGGAAGTCATCCTTGCTTGCTGGCTCAATCGGGCCACGCGCTTCGGCATGTTTCTCTTCCTTGAGCTTCTCTGCGGCTGCGCGAGATTTTGCTTCGTCTAGCGCTTTGCTATCCACATTGCCTTTAGCATCGGTTGGATTGGACAAGTGTCGTTTCAAATCGGCTTCATGCAGGCTCAGGCTAGGATCAGAACCATCATCGACCGTAATGTCCGGAACAATGCCTTTGGCCTGGATTGAACGGCCATTAGGCGTAAAGTAACGGGCGGTGGTCAATTTGATCGCGCTGCCATTGTTCATTGGCAAAATCGTTTGCACGGACCCTTTACCAAAGCTCTGGATGCCCATGATGGTGGCACGTTTATGATCCTGCAACGCACCAGCTACAATTTCTGAGGCGGAAGCAGAGCCTGCATTGATCAGCACAACGATAGGAACGGATTTAAATTCTTCGGGCAAGTCTTTCAGATAATCTGATTTGCCACGACGGGCATAGTCCATCGGTGTTGCGTTCAAGCGCATTTTAGAATCCACAACACGACCTTCGGTATAAACCACCAGATCATCTTTAGGCAAAAAGGCCGCAGACACGCCTACCGCAGCATCCAGTAAACCGCCCGGGTTATTACGCAAATCCAGCACCAGGCCTTTCAGCGGCTTTTTGTTTTCGGCAGCCAGCGTTTTCAACGCTTTGGCCAGGTCTTCACCTGTACGCTCCTGAAACTGGGTGATGCGTACATAGCCATAATCCTGTTCAATCCATTTGTTTTTCACACTCTGTGCCTTGATGACAGCACGTGTCAGGGTGAAAGTCAGTGGCTTGTCTTCGCCTTTGCGCAAGACTGTCAGTGTGATTTTGGTATCAGGGGTGCCGCGCATGCGTTTGACAGCATCGTTCAGGGTCAGGCCTCGCACCTGGGTGTCGTCCAGTTTCATGATCAGGTCGCCTGATTTCAGGCCAGCCTTGTAAGCGGGGCTGTCTTCAATGGGGGTGACCACTTTCACCAGGCCATCTTCCATGGCCACTTCAATCCCTAGGCCACCAAATTCGCCTTGAGTGCCCGCTTGAAGTTCTTTGTAAGCATCGGCATCCATAAAGGTGGAATGCGGATCCAGGCCTTGCAACATGCCGGAAAGCGCTTCATTAATGAGTTTTTTGTCTTCTACTGGCTCTACATAGTCAGATTTTACTTTGGCGAACACTTCGGCAAAAACACGCAGCTCGTCAATAGGCAACTGAGAGACGGATGTCCGGTCTGCCCAGGCGGAAATATTGATACTCACCAGAATACCTACAAATACGCCTGCACCCAGCAAGCCGAACTTTTCTAATTTGGAACGCATACAATGCCTTGTGTGATCAATTAAGCGAAGAATATTACTGTATTAAGAGTCAAGTTGCATCAATGGATGTCAGCCTGTTTGTGGACAGAACGCTGTTAAGTTCATTTTCCGCTATTTCTATAAAATTGACTATACTTTCCACGCAAATAAATGTTTAGAGAGAAATATGCAAAAGCCTATCGTAGAAATTGAATTTTGTACACAGTGCCGTTGGTTGTTGCGGGCGGCCTGGCTGGCGCAAGAGCTACTGACGACATTTGATGGGGATTTAAAGTCAGTCAATCTGGTGCCCGGGACAGGTGGCATACTTGAAGTGCGCTGTGATGGTAAGGTGATTTTTTCGCGTAAAGAGGCTGGCCGGTTTCCTGAATCTAAAGAACTGAAGCAATTGATCCGCGACATGATAGACCCGGAGCGTTCACTGGGGCACAGTGACAGACCAGTTAAAGGTGCTGGGGAGTGATTGGGCAGGCTGCGTTTATTGTGACGCTTCCACTTCGAGGCGTTTGGCCCCGTTGTAGCGCGTTCTCCAGTAGCGTTCATCCATGCTCTCTATACGAACTTTCGCTCCTGCCCTGGGCGCGTGTATAAATTGGTTGTTGCCAACATAAATACCGACATGTGAAAAGGCTGATCTTAAAGTGTTAAAAAACACCAGGTCCCCAGGTTGCAGGTCTTCACGTTTGACGGCATCCCCCATTTCACTGATGGTGCGTGCTGATGGGGGTAGGGAAATTTGTGCTGCGTGCTTGAATACGTATTGGACAAACCCACTGCAGTCAAAACCGGTTTCGGGGCTGCGGCCACCATATTTGTAGTCTACGCCGGTCAGGCTCAGGGCGCTGATCATGATTTCTTCAACTTTTTCCGACCAGCTGCCAGAAATGGCGGACTGATTCTCCATCGCTTGATCTTGTGTGTAGCTGTAGGCGTTTTGCCAGCGCTTTTCATCGCCTGGCGCGGCGACGCTTTTGCATTGGCATAGCAGCATGCTGACCATTAATGCAGCCAGCCGCATAACTGATTTATTCATCGCAATCAAAGGCTTGGAGAACGGGGTTGAGGTTATAAACAGATTACTACGGGTTAAACCTTGCCATACTTTAATGGCATATGCAAGTATTCGGGGCTTTTTGCTACCATTGTGAGCAGCGTAGAACACGCTTGGTTGTTGAAAAAGCCTGCGATTTATGTGCGCTCGTGGGATAATTAAGGCATGTCTTTACAGCAGCAAGTCAGTTCCGCATTTTCAGAAAACGGGTGTTTGGCGCAAGCTATGCCTGCTTTTCGTAGCCGTCCACAGCAGCAGGAGATGGCGCAGGCAATCGCCGAAGCGATTGAACAGCAACAGCAACTGGTGGCTGAGGCTGGCACCGGTACGGGCAAAACCTATGCTTACCTGGTACCCGCGTTGTTGTCCGGCGGTAAGGTGATTATTTCAACGGGGACCAAAACGCTGCAAGACCAGCTCTATCAGCGCGACTTGCCCGCCGTGCGTGAGGCGCTCAAAGTGCCGGTCTCTGTCGCCATGCTGAAAGGTCGCGCCAATTATATCTGCCACTATCACTTGCAGCGCGCCAGCCAGGAGGGCCGTTTCCAGTCACGCGAGGATGCCCAATATATCCCGATTTTGCAAAGTTTTGCTGAAAACAGCCAAAGCGGTGACAAGGCTGAACTGGTAGAGGTGCCTGAGCAGGCGACTGTGTGGCAACAGGTGACTTCGACGCGCGATAACTGTGTCGGTCAGGACTGTCAGTATTATAAGCAGTGTTTTGTCATGGAGGCACGCAAGCAGGCCCTGGCGGCAGACGTGGTGGTGGTCAACCATCACCTGTTTTTTGCCGATGTCATGCTGCGTGACGAAGGCGTGGCTGAATTATTACCAAGCGCCAACACGGTGGTATTTGACGAGGCGCATCAATTACCTGAAGTGGCGGGGTTATTTTTTGGCGAGGATATCTCCACCTCGCAACTCATGGACCTTGCGCGCGATAGCCAGATGGCTTACCTGAGCCTGGCCAAGGACTGCGTCGCCCTCAGTGAGGCCGTGCCGCCGCTGGAGAAAGCCTGCCGTGATTTCAGGCTGGTATTTCAGTTTGAAGGCTCACGGATGCCGGCACAGAAAGCGCAAACACTTAAAAATTTTGATGAGACTTATCAGCGGATGCTGGAAACTCTGGCAACACTCACAGCCGTACTTGAAACTCAGGCGGGTCGAGACCCGCTGCTGGAAAAATGCTGGCAGCGCGGAGAAGGGTTGCTAGCCTTGCTGGAGGCGTGGTTGAAAGGCAATCACGCAAACCTGATACGTTGGGTAGAGGTGTTCAGTCAAAGTGTACAACTGCACGCGACGCCCCTCAGCGTGGCCGATGGTTTTGGTAAACAGCTCAATGCGCAACCGCGTGCCTGGATTTTTACCTCTGCCACGCTGGCCGTGAAAAGTGATTTCAGTCATTACCAGGAGCAGATGGGGTTGCTGGCCGCGCAGACCCGGCACTGGCAAAGCCCGTTTGACTATGGTCAGCAAGCTTTGCTGTATGTTCCGACCGGCATGCCAGAGCCCAATAGCAGCGCCTATGCTGCTGCCGTGGCTGCGGTGAGTCTGCCGGTATTGAAAGCCAGCCGTGGCCGCGCCTTTTTGCTATGTACCTCGCTCAAAGCCATGCGGGAGGTACATGCGCTACTCAAACAGGCTTTTGAAGAACAAGGTCTGCAATATCCCTTGCTGATGCAGGGGGAGAGCAACCGCACGGAATTGCTCGATCGTTTCCGGGCCCACGGAAACGCGGTGCTGGTCGGTTCGCAAAGCTTCTGGGAGGGCGTCGATGTGCGTGGTGAAGCGTTGTCATGCGTGATCATAGACAAGCTGCCGTTTGCGCCACCCGATGACCCGGTGCTGGCTGCGCGTATCGACAAAATGAATGCAGAAGGCAAAAATGCCTTTATGGAGTATCAGTTACCTTACGCAGTGATTACCCTCAAGCAGGGCGCCGGACGCCTGATCCGCGACGAACAGGATGTAGGCGTGCTCATGATTTGTGACCCGCGCCTGGTTGATAAACCCTATGGTCGTCGTATTTGGCAAAGCCTGCCACCCTTCAGGCGTACGCGCGTTCAGCAAGAAGTTGAGGATTTTTTTGCATTGATCAATGCTGGTGACCAGCCATGATGGAGATTCCCGCTCACGAGTATACGTTAAGTGCGATTCGTGCGCAGGGCGCGGGCGGGCAAAACGTCAACAAGGTTTCTTCGGCGATTCACCTGCGTTTTGACATCCATGCCTCAAGTCTCAGTGAAACTGTTAAAAGCAGGCTGCTGCATAGCAAGGATCAGCGGATTACGGCGGAAGGTGTGTTAGTGATCAAGGCGCAGCAATACCGGACGCAAGAAGCTAATAAACGGGATGCGATTGCACGCCTGCATGCGATTGTAGAGGCGGCGACACATGTGCAGCCCATCCGTTACGCCACCCGGCCAACCTTAGCGGCCAGGAAGCGGCGGGTGGCTGGCAAGATGCAGCGTAGCGTCCTTAAACGCGGTCGAGGCAGGGTTGTTGGCGAGGAGTGACAGGGAATCTTTATAGAATGTTATTCGCCTGCAAAACGAAAAAAGGTGCGACTTAAGCGCACCTTTGCCTACGATCTGTAATCCGCATTAATCTTCACATAATCGTAAGAAAAATCGCATGTCCAAACCGTCGCATTGGCACGACCACGGTTAAGCACCACGCGCACCAAAATATCGCTTTCCTTCATCACGGCAGCGCCTTGCTCTTCAACATAGCTCGCAGCACGACCACCCTTTTCAGCCACCAATACATCGCCTAAATAAAGCTGCATGGTGTTGACGTCGAGGTCTTCAATCCCTGCATAGCCAATGGCCGCTAGAATGCGGCCCAGGTTAGGATCTGAAGCAAAAAATGCGGTTTTAATCAGCGGTGAATGCGCGATGGCATAAGCCACTTTGCGGCATTCCTCTTCATCTTTGCCCGCTTCAACCTGTATGGTCATAAACTTGGTGGCGCCTTCACCATCACGCACAATGGCTTGTGCCAGTTCGATGGCGACGTCCGTGAGTGCATCACGCAAGGTGACAAAATCGGCACTCTGCTCATTGATTACCGCATTGCCAGCCTGGCCAGTCGCCATCAGGATCAGGCTGTCGTTGGTACTGGTGTCACCGTCCACGGTGATGCAGTTAAAGGATTTGTTTACGGCGTACTGGATGATGCTGTCGAGCGCCGTCTGGCTAATGGCTGCGTCGGTGGCAATATAACCCAGCATGGTCGCCATGTTGGGATGAATCATGCCTGAACCCTTGCTGATACCGGTAATGGTGACTGCTTGGCCATCAATCGTGAGCTGGCGCGAAGTGCCTTTGGCGACGATATCTGTCGTCATAATCGCTTCTGCCGCATTCAGCCAGTTGTCTTCCTGCAGATTGGCTGCTGCAGGGGCAATGCCAGCCAGCAACCTGTCCATGGGCAGCGTTTCCAGGATGACCCCAGTAGAGAACGGTAACACCTGCTCAGGGCTGATATTCAACGCTTGTGCCACACCGATGCAGCTGGCACGTGCGTCGTCCAGGCCTTGCTGGCCCGTACCGGCGTTGGCACAACCGGTATTCACCAGCAAGGCACGGATGCCTTTGTTGAGTTTTAAATGCTCTTTGCATACGGTGACGGGTGCGGCACAAAAGCGGTTCAGGGTGAACACGCCAGAGACGCTACTGCCTTCCGGCAACGTCATGACCAATACATCTTTACGGTTGGGTTTACGGATATGTGCCTGGGCAAAACCCAGTTGTACGCCTTTGACGGGCAGTAACGTTTCGGCAGCAGGGGCGGAGAGTTTAACGGGCATTGTGTTCCTTCAATGTTTCAAAAGAATAATGTGTTTATTCAATCAGGCGCGACGCCAGGTCGTCCCTTGCGGAGTATCTTCCAGAATAATGCCAGCTTCAGCCAGCTCCTTGCGGATGCGGTCTGCTTCGGCGTAGTTTTTGGCTGTTTTGGCCGCAATACGGGCATTGATCAGGCTTTCAATATCCAGATCGCTATTGCCGGTTTCACCTTGCATAAAGCTTTCCGGGTCGCGTTGCAACAAGCCGATGATTGCAGCCAATTGTTTCAGCAATGTGGCCGTGGCGGCAGATTTATCCTTGTTCAAGTCGTTGGCCAGTTCAAACAATACCGCAATGGCTTCTGGCGTGTTGAAGTCATCATCCATGGCTGCCTTGAATTTGGCTGCTTGTGGTAAACGCCAGTCAATTGTTTCATCTGCGATTTCTATGCCGCGTAATGCCGTGTACAAACGCGTTAATGAAGCCTTGGCATCATCCAAGTGCTTATCGGAATAATTGAGCGGGCTGCGATAATGCGCGCGCAAGATAAAGAAACGCACGACTTCTGGGTCATATTTTTCCAAGACTTCACGGATGGTGAAGAAGTTGCCCAGCGATTTGGACATTTTTTCATCGTCTACACGGATAAAACCGTTATGCATCCAGTAATTAGCCATGGTGCAGCCGTGGGTGGCTTCGGATTGAGCGATTTCGTTCTCGTGATGCGGGAACTGTAAGTCCTGACCGCCGCCGTGAATGTCAAAGTGCTGCCCCAGGTGCTCGGCACTCATGACAGAACATTCAATATGCCAGCCGGGGCGGCCATTGCCCCACGGCGACTCCCAATAAGGTTCGCCTGGTTTGGCGGATTTCCATAGTACAAAGTCCAGCGGGTCCTGTTTGTGACCGTCGACGTCGACGCGTTCACCTGCGCGCAAATCGTCCAGGCTTTTGCCTGAGAGTTTGCCGTAATCACTAAAGCTGCGCACTTTGTAAAACACGTCACCGTTATCTGCCTGGTAGGCGAAGCCCTTGGCAATCAGCTGGCTGATCATGTCCAGCATGCCCTGCACGTGTTCGGTGGCGCGTGGTTCAATGTCAGGTCGGATAATCCCCAATTTGGCCGAATCTTCATCCATGGCGGTAATGAAGCGCTGGGTGAGGCTTTGGATGCTTTCGTTATTTTCGTTGGCACGTTTGATGATTTTGTCGTCAATATCGGTGATATTGCGTACATAAGTCACTTCATAATCGCTGGCGCGGAACCAGCGCGCGACCATGTCAAAGACGACCATCACGCGTGCATGCCCTAAATGACAGAAGTCATATACCGTCATGCCGCAGACATACATACTGACCTTTTTGTCTGTGATGGGCTTGAAGTCTTGCTTGCTGCGGGAAAGGGTGTTGTATAGTTTTAACATGCTAACGAAATGTAGATGGATGAATGCGTGATAAAATTAGCGAAATAACTGCAGTGTTTAATTTATATTAAGATTGTGGGGCTTGTATTCACTGTCGGCGAGGGGTGCCACTGTCTGATAATTTGTTGTCAGGTAACCACGCAAGACGTAAATTTGATGCTGAATCATCGCGTAATAATCACCTAAACGCGCCCTGTCTCTTGTACAATTCAAGTATAACATACTGCTAAAAATCAACGATTGCTCAGGTAATAAACTCATGAATGCAACATTAAAAAAATATTTGCTGGTCTTGGGTGTCTTGTTAAGCCAGGCCACCTTCTCTCATTATGCGTTGGCGGGTCAGGTAAATGTCGAGCTGCGTGAAATTAACCAGCTTTCCGAACAGGGCAATCAGGCCGCAGCGCTGGAGCGCGTGAACGCATACCTGGCAGCCAACCCAAAAAATGCGGAAGCCATGTTTATGCGTGGCGTGATTCTGGTAGAGCTGGGTAAGCGTGATGACGCAATCAAATCATTTACAGAGCTGACTGAGAAATATCCCAATTTGCCGGAGCCATACAATAACCTGGCAGTGCTTTATGCCGACCAGGGTCAATACGACAAAGCCAGGAAGGCATTGGAATCAGCCATTAAAACGCACCCAAGTTATGCCACTGCGCACGAAAACCTGGGAGATATTTACGCACGCCTGGCTTCTGAGGCTTATGACAAAGCACTCAAGCTAGATACGTCTAACAGTCGTGCACAAAACAAGTTAGCCATGATCACTGACTTGTTTGGCGGAAAGCGTACGGCATCACGTACAACTGCCGTGGCGCCAACCCAAGGCGGTACTCCAGTGCCTGCAGCGCCAAGTGTCAATCCACAGGCCAATACCTCTCCGACTTCTCAACCGCCTGCGACAACAGCACCGGCGGTGACACCACCTCCAGTAGAGGCTAAAAAACCTGTCACGGTGGAACCCAAACCTGTGGAAGAGAAGCCGGTTGCTGCTCAGCAGGAGCGCGCAATACTCGATGCAGTGAATGCCTGGGCGGATGCCTGGTCTGCACAAAATGTGGATCGCTACCTGGACAGCTATGCCAGGGACTTTAAAACACCTGGTGGTGAGTCCCGCAAACAATGGGAATCAACCCGTCGCGATCGCGTGAGCCGCCCCAGCAAAATTTCAGTCAAGCTCAGTAATCTGGCAGTGAAAATAGAAAGTGATACGGCAGCCAAGGTCACTTTCCGCCAGGTTTATAAAGCGACTGGTCTGGACGCAAATTCGAACAAAACATTGAATATGGTGAAAGAAGGAAGTCGCTGGGTGATCCAGCAAGAACGCGTCGGGAAATTCTAGTCCTCAGCTAAGTGGGGTAAAGCTAGTTAAATCGCTATTTAAACAGGGATTTTGGCCGTTTAAGCGTGCAAGATTTGGTTTAAACAAATGTATAATATCGGTATGAGTAGTTTGAGAAAGTACTGTTATATTGCGTTTGTCAGTGCTGCGCTATTGCCTTGGAATGCAACCGCGGTTAACCATGAGGCGTTGACTGCGCGTTTGTTCATTCAGAACAAGAATACCAGCCCGGTTGAACGCATGTTGGTGCAAACTTTGCAGTCTATTAAAGAAGGCCGTTTGCAACAGGCCCTGGACTACGTCGACCAGTTACTGGCGATCTCTCCTAACTTTGCCCTTGCACACCTGATTCATGGTGATTTGCTCTCTGCCAAGGCCAGGATACTCAATAACTTTGGCGACGCCAATGTCGCCGATGTCAACCGTATCCAGGATTTCAAAGAAGAAGCCGAAATCCGCATCCGCAATTATTTTGATCGTAACCGGGGCTTGACTCAGCCCAATATGTTGGTTGAGCTGTCTGAGAAGCAAAGCCACGTGTTGTTTGTAGATACTGCCCGTTCGCGCCTTTATGTCTATGAAAAGGCTGAGGAGGATGTACTGAAGTATGTGGCCGATTACTACGTCACCATTGGTAAAAACGGTATCGGCAAAAAAGACCAGGGCGATAAACGCACACCAATAGGTGTCTATTTCGCCTCGCGCAAACTTAACCGCCCATTGCCGGATTTGTATGGCGATGCAGCATATCCGTTGAATTACCCCAATGAAATTGACAGCTACGAACGCAAGACTGGTTCAGGCATCTGGATACACGGAACGCCAAGAGATACCTATAGCCGTCCTCCCCGTGCCAGCGATGGCTGCGTTGTGCTTTCCAATCCGGATATGAGAGCTTTGCAGGATATCTTGCAGGCTGGCAATACCCCGGTAGTGATAGGCGACAATTTTCAATGGGTCAACCCGCAATCATTACGTCAGCAAGACCGTGCTAAAGCTGATTTGAGGGCTGCCATAGAGCATTGGCGTAAAGATTGGGTGTCGCAGAATACCGATGCTTATCTGTCTCACTACACCAGTGACTTCTTTTACTCAGGGGGCGACTTGTCCAAATGGGCCAGCTATAAGCGCCAGATTCAGGCGGCCAAACCCAAAGTCGCAGTCAATCTGTCTGAAGTCAGCATGTTCACTTATCCGAACTCAACGAGAAATATGGTGGTCGTAGATTTTGAGCAGGAGTTTTCAAGCGCAGCCTTACGTAATGTCATGAAAAAAAGGCAATACTGGGTGCAGGAAAACGGGCAATGGAAAATTTTGTATGAAGGATCAGCTTAATGCGCATGTTGTCTTGGATCGTAGGGTGTTGCATGTTAACCGCGGTAAGTATGGCTAATGCAGCGACACAAGTGTTGTTTGAAACCAATCAGGGTAATTTTACGGTGGAGGTGTATGCCGACAAGGCGCCTAAAACCGTAGAAAACTTTTTGCAGTATGTGAAAGATGGTTTTTACACCAATACGATTTTTCATCGTGTGATCGGCCGTTTCATGATCCAGGGCGGTGGCTTTGACCGCGAACTCAATGAAAAGCCAACCCGTGCGCCAGTGGTTAATGAGTCCAATAATGGCTTGTTGAATGCGACGGGAACGATTGCCATGGCAAGAACGCCAGATCCCAATTCAGCCACGGCGCAGTTTTTTGTCAATGTAGCGGACAACCAGTTCCTGGATTACACCAGCCCTGAGCCAGATCGAATTGGTTACTGCGTCTTTGGCAAGGTGATTTCTGGCATGGATGTCGTATTTAAAATCAGCAACCTGCCTACCGGCAACCAGCGCGGTTTTTCCGATGTGCCGATTCGCACGGTCGTGATTAAACGCTCCAGCATCATCAACGGAAAATAATTATTCCACCCCTCAATACAACGGAGAATATTTTGGTAAAACTGACTACCAATTTTGGCGATATTACGATTGAACTCAATGCAGAAAAGGCGCCTATTACGGTGGCCAATTTTTTGAGCTATGTTGAAAAAGGTTTTTATGATGGCGTGATTTTTCACCGCGTCATCAACGATTTCATGATTCAAGGTGGCGGTTTTGACACCAACATGAAACAAAAGGCCACCGATGCCACTATCAAGAATGAAGCCGATAACGGCCTGAGCAACGATAAGTACACCATTGCCATGGCGCGTACCATGGTGCCGGATTCTGCGTCGGCTCAATTCTTTATCAACGTTAAGGATAATGACTTCCTCAACTTCACTTCCCCGACTACCCAAGGCTGGGGTTATTGTGTGTTTGGTAAAGTGGTTGAAGGGATGGACGTGGTAGACAAAATCAAAGCCGTGCCCACCACCAGCCGTGCTGGTCACCAAGATGTGCCTGTCGAACCAGTGATCATCGAAAAAGCCGTTGTGCTTGCCTAAGGCATGACCACCTGGATCATTTCCGACCTGCACTTAAGTGCGCAAAGGCCTGCGGTAACGCAGGCTTTTTTGCATTGGTTGCAAACAACCGTTGCTCGCGCAGATGCGCTCTATATCCTGGGGGATTTTTTTGAGGTATGGGTAGGCGATGATGTCCTGGAGGACGTGCAACACGGGGCCGACTTCCTGCCAATTGTGCAGGCCTTGCGTGCGCTGTTTGAGCGAGGGGTGCACCTGTATTTCATGCATGGTAACCGTGATTTCTTGATCGGCGAGACTATCGCACAAACCTGTGGCTTGCAGTTACTCCATGATCCTACTTTGCTGGAGTATGCAGGCAAACGCATCCTCCTCAGTCATGGCGATGCCCTTTGTACTGACGATGTCGCTTATCAGCAATTCCGTGTACAAGTGCGTGATCTGCAATGGCAGAAGGCTTTTCTCGCGCAGCCACTGGCAGCCAGGTTAGCTTTTGCTGACCAGGCACGTAGCCAGAGTGCACAAAACAAAGCCATGCAAACACTTGAGATCATGGATGTGAACGTAGACGCAGTCGCCGATTTAATACGCAAGTATGATTATCCTGAGATTCTGTTGCATGGGCATACGCACAGGCCGGGGGTCCACCAATTGCAAGTCGATGGACATACGTGTGAGCGCATGGTGCTTGGCGACTGGCATGACCATGCGATTTGCGCACGTCTCGACCAGCAAGCGTTGCAACTGATCGACCTGCCACTCGCTTAATTGCTTGCAAACTGACGGCTTGTGCGGCTCACCGTCTGTGAGATTAAAGGGATACTGCCATGGTGACTGCTTTATTCCGCCTGGTATGCCTACACAATATGAATAGAAAGCCCTGCATGCAGGGCTTTCTATTTTCTTGCTACTTCTGGTTGGGCAATTAGCGTTGAAACTCTTGCGGCCTGACCTGGGCCGCAATTTTGTCCAGTACGCCATTGATATATTTGTGCCCATCGATGCCACCATAGGTCTTGGCTAATTCCACGCCTTCGTTAATGGCAACCCGGTAAGGAATGCTGACATCAAACATCAACTCGTAACCTGATATGCGTAAGATGGCATGCTCTATCGGACTTAGCTCATCCAGCTGGCGATCAATAAACTGACTGATCATGGCATCAATGTCCCCAGTATGGTCTAGTACTCCGGTCAGTAATTGCTTGAAGTAGGTTTCATCGGCCTTGAAGTAGTCGGGATCATCCAGGCTGTCGAGGCGCAGCTGTTTTACGTCGCCTGCATTCATGCGGTTTCGGTATAGCGCCTTCAGTGCCAGCTCACGGGATTTACGGCGGTTTTTGCTGCCTTTCCCCTTGGCTGATGAAGAACCAGATGCGTTGTCCTGACTCATAATGCGTTCACCAGATTCGCCATTTCAATGGCAACTTGTGCGGCCTCAGCCCCTTTGACCGCGACACGTGCCTCAGCCTGTTCGTCATTCTCTGTCGTCAGGATGGCGTTGGCAACGGGCACGCCGGTATCACGCTGAACTTCAGAAATCCCTCGTGCAGACTCATTGGAAACGACTTCGAAATGGTAGGTTTCACCACGAATGATGGCACCTAATGCAATCAGCGCATCAAATTCTTCTGATAAGGCCATGTGTTGCAGGATCAGTGGTGATTCCAGCGCGCCAGGGACGGTCGCCAGGGTAATGTCATCAGCACTGACACCTAATTTGAGCAACTCTTGCTCGCAAGCTTGCAATAAGCCGGCACCGATGTTGTCGTTAAAACGGGAAAGAACGATACCGATTTTTTTACCGGTACCGTCCAGGTTTTGGGCTATTTTTTTCACTTGTCATTCCGAGGGTTAAAACATAAGTCGCTATTTTAACCCAAACGGCAAGCTTGCGGATTATGCAAACAAGGACCAGGCCTTCTGAACTGTCATCCAGATGCCGTAAGTGATGGGAATCAGCACTGCCAGCCAGGCCAGCTTGACCACGATGGCGGGTGTTTGAGGATAATTTTGGCTGCTGATGGTCGCTGCCGTACCTGCTGGCTTGCCACTGTTTTGTTCTGCAGCCAGCTCGCTATCCGTCATAAAGTATTTGTCTGCCACAGGTTTGACCAGCAAGTTAGCAACAAAGCCGATTGCAAGCAGACCGGCTAACGTCATAAAGATAGGTGCATAAATATCTGCATATGGCACCTTCGCTTCCAGTCTGACATCATGCAGGTAATTCACAATGACCGGGCCAAGAATGCCTGCGGTGGACCAGGCCGTCAGCAGGCGGCCGTGGATGGCTCCGACAAACTGTGTACCGAAGAGGTCGGCCAGGTATGCCGGGATGGTGGCAAAGCCGCCACCATACATAGAAGCGATGACGCAAAATACCAGCAGGAACAGGGCCAGCTGATGATGGTTTGCAGCATACGTGCCGCACACATACATCATGATCCCTAGCACAAAAAAGATGAAGTAAGTGGTTCTGCGGCCCAGTTTGTCAGATGAAGTGGCCCAGCCGATACGGCCAAAAATATTAAACAGGGAAATCAGGCCGACAAAGCCGGCACCGACTGCCGCCGCAGCCGCTGTGAGAGCCTCGTCAGTCTTGATTTCGGCAAAGCCCAGTTGTGGCTGACCAATCAATACCCCGCCAAAAGTCTCTTGCAACATGGGGGCAGCCGCGCCGATGATGCCGATGGCAGCGGACACATTCATGCACAAGATCAGCCACAATAACCAGAATTGCGGTGTCTTGTGTGCATTTTTCAAATGTACATGCCGCGTTGCTACCAAGCGGTTGTGTTGTACATCAGGCGGTGTCCAGCCTGCTGGCTTCCAGTTGGCGGCAGGTACGCGGTAACCCAGCGAGCCCAATGTCATGAACGCAGCATAAATCAGGGCGAGGGCAACAAAGGTTTGCCAAACGCCTGGTTCGGACGGTGTGGCAAAGATGCTCATCAATTTGGTTGCAAGTGGCGAGCCTATCATGGCACCGCCGCCAAAGCCCATAATCGCCAAGCCAGTCGCCATGCCGCGACGGTCTGGGAACCACTTGATCAGTGTTGAGACGGGCGAAATATAGCCTAGTCCGAGGCCTATGCCACCGATGACACCACTACCCAGCCACATCATCCATAGCTGGTGTTGATGGACGCCCAGCGCTGAAAGTAACAGACCCCCACACCAACAAAGCATGGCGACCAAACCGGCTTTGCGTGGGCCTGCACGCTCCAGCCAGCCACCCCAGAGGGCAGCCGAGCAACCCAGCAGGACAAAGAACAGCGTATACATCCAGCCCAGGTCAAACTGTGTCCAGTTACAGTCGGTGGCAAACAGGGCTTTTGCCGTGCCTGCCAGTTTGTCACCGAAAGTGGTTGCGCCTGCAGCACATGCGGCGACAGGCTTGCCATCCGGCCCAGTGAGTGCATTGCCCAATGGCTTCCAGAATACGCTGAATCCATAGGCCATGCCGATGGAGAGATGGACGGCCAGCGCAGCCGGTGGCACCAGCCAGCGATTGAAATGATTGCCAGCCGTGATGTGTTCTTTGGAAAGATTAATCAAGATCAAAACCCTTTTATTTTTTGCCGTAACATCTTGTTACAAATTGCTTCAAAAGGCAATAAAAGCAAATTTAAAATTATGTGAGTTTGTCATTAAACTGTCATAATTCATTCATAAACTGGCGAGCATTAAATCAATACTTTGATCTCAATGATTGCTTGAAGGGAGTGTCATGGCTGCAGCGAATATTTTGGTGGTAGAAGACGAACCGGCGATCCAGGAATTGCTGGCGTTGAATATCAAACAAGCGGGGCATCATGCCATCCGCGCCACCAGCGTTGAACATGCACAAATGCTGTTGCGTGAAACTATGCCAGACCTGATTTTGCTCGACTGGATGTTGCCTGGCATGAGCGGGATCGAATTTGCCCGCCGCCTTAAGTCTGACAGCCTGACCAAAGAAGTGCCGATTATCATGCTGACCGCCCGTGGTGATGAGTTTGACAAGGTGCGTGGCCTGGAAGTGGGCGCCGATGATTATGTGACCAAGCCATTCAGCCCGCGTGAACTCAATGCCCGTATCAAGGCAGTATTGCGCAGACGGGCGCCGCAAATGACCGATGATCCGATTGAAATCGCCGGTTTGCACCTGGATCCGACCACACACCGCGTGACGGGCCACAATGTGCATATTCCACTGGGCCCCACCGAGTTTAAGTTGCTGCATTTCTTCATGACCAACCCTGAGCGTGTGCACAGCCGTACGCAACTCCTGGATAAAGTGTGGGGTGACCGCGTGTTTGTGGAAGACCGTACCGTGGATGTGCATATCCGTCGCTTGCGTAACGCCTTGGTTGCCTCTAATCACCAGGAGATGATTCAAACTGTACGTGGCTCGGGCTATCGTTTTTCCGTACATACCGATCCCGGTAATTAATCTTTAGATATTGCCCAATATCGATTAGGGATTTTATTTGAGCGTGACAGGGTTCACGCTCTATCTTCGGCCAGGGTGTCGTGATACGCTTGCGCGTGTTGATTCTTCACGATTTAATAGCCCATGAAACTCACTTCTACTCCATGCTGTTCGGCTGACATGTATCGCTGGTTGATACGGTTTTTCTGGCTGGGCCTGTTTATCTGGGTAGGTCTCACTTTCCGTCAGCATGGCATCAGTAATGACGAGTATGTGCAGCATACTTATGGCCAGATGCTGCTCGACTGGTACCAGTCCGGGTTCAAGGACCAGGATGCTTTTCACTACCGTAATCTTTATTTGTACGGTGGCTTGTTTGACATTATCGCGGCGGCAATAGACCCTTATATTCCCATCATGATCTGGGATATCCGGCACTTACTTTCTGCCCTGTTTGGTCTACTGGGATTTTACGGCGTATCAAGGTTTGCAGGCTTGCTTGGCGGTTCGCGCCTGTCATTGCTGGCGATGATCATGTTGTTCCTCACCGTCTCCTGGTCGGGCACCATGTTTACCCATACCAAAGATGTGCCCTTCGCGACTTGCATGCTGTGGGCACTGTATGCCATGGCGCTGGTGGTGCGCGATATGGAGAATGTCAGTGGCAAGGCGATTGTATTGCTAGGCATCGCCATCGGTGGCGCATTAGGATTGCGAGTAGGCGGCGCATTTGCTGTTATCTATCTTATTTTGCTAGTGATAGGGCGCGTCTTGCTTGACCACAGGTTTGAGCGTACACCTGTCTTCTCACGTTTGCTGCGCATGACGGTGGTTTTGTTACCCGCTGCAGTGTTGGCATTTGTGTTTATGGCCATGTGCTGGCCATGGAGTGTGATTGAGGCGGACAATTTACTCGAAGCTGCCAAATCTTTCTCACACTTTGATTTTAATATGCAGACCATTGCCAACGGTGTGGTCTATAACATTAGCGAAGTGCCGCGCAGTTACCTGTTTCAGTACCTGGCGGTCAAATTGCCCGAAGCTGCTTTGCTTGGGTTATTGGGGCTGCCGTTATTGTGGCTGTTTTGCCGTGATGCATTGTGTTTCGCTGAACGGTCCGCACGCATGGTCATGGCAACTTTGTTAGTTGGTATCCTGTTCCCGCTAGTCTTCGTGATGGATGACAGGCCTGCGCTGTATAACGGTGTTCGCCACTTCACCTTTTTGCTGCCGTTACTGGCCATTATTTCTGCCTGGACGATTGTGGCGGTCTGGCGCGCGTTAGCCAGCAGCCATGTAGCTGGGCGAGCCATTTACCAAGCCATCTGGGCTGGCGTCATGACAGGCCTGATGTTAGTCAACTTGCTGGATATCGTCCAACTCCATCCTTACCAGTACGTCAGGCTAAACCGCCTTGCTGGCGATCAGGTGCAGGCCCAGTTCAAATGGGAAGGCGATTACTGGTCAAGTGCTTTACGTGCCGCGGCAGATCAACTCACTGAAATGAAACTGCCAGAGCGTCAGCAGCCTTACTGGGTCGCTGCCTGTGTCGATACCCCACAAATCGAACCCTATCTCGATGGGCGTTTCAGTGTGACCCGCCGCTGGGAAGAAGCTGATTTCTTCCTGTCTACGACGAATATGCATTGTCATGAAGTCATGAAAGGCAAACTGGTGGGTGGCGTGCAGCGTCAAGGCATGTGGCTGGCGGTGGTCAAGGACCGCCGCGCATTACAAGGTGCTGATCGCCAGGCAACACCCGCCAAAAACTAATAGCAATCCGCTACAATAACCGCAGTGAACCTTCTACGTGACGCCATGACGAGTACAGAGATCGAAGCCCATCGCCAAACTGCCCAGCCGCACATCACGGTCATGGTGCCTGCCTATAATGAAGAAAAAAATATTGCTCGCACCTTGCAAAATATCCGTGGCGTTTTGCGGCAGATGTCTCCCTACTGGGATATTGTGGTGGTTGATGATGGCAGCCGTGACCAGACCTCACAAGTCGTGCAATCACTGATTGAGACTTGTCAGGTGACTCTGGTTAGGTTTTCACGTAACTTCGGCAAGGAAAACGCCATCAGTGCCGGCCTGAGTTACGCCAAGGGAGACCTGGTAATATGTATGGATGCCGACGGTCAACATGCCTCTGAACTCATGCTGACCATGCTGGAAAAGTGGCGCGAGGGCTATGATATGGTCTATGCCGTGCGTCAGGATCGTGAGCAGGAGTCTTCTTTCAAATTGTGGGGCTCACGTCTGTTTTACCGCATGATGAGCACCAGCAATCATATTGAAATTCCGCGTGATGCCGGTGATTTTCGCCTCATGAACCGCAAAGTGGTGGATGCCCTGTGTGCCTTGCCAGAGCGCAATCGTTTCATGAAAGGGATATATGCCTGGGTAGGCTATAAATCGATTGGCATTCCCTATACGCCTTTGCCGCGCCTGCACGGTGAAAGTGCCTATTCGAAACTCAAATTGATTGGCTTGGCATGGACTGGCATTACCGGATTTTCGGTTTTACCCTTGCGACTGGCCAGTTTAACAGGCGCCATCCTGGCGTTGATTGCGTTTGCTTATGGCGCAGTGGTGATTATTGACACTTTGTTCTTTCATGAGTCCATTCCAGGCTGGCCCACAGTGGTAGCCAGCATGATGTTCTTTGCCGGCGTGCAGTTATTGTTTATTGGCATCCTGGGCGAATACCTGGCTCGTGTCTATGACGAAGTCAAGGGACGCCCACCCTATATCGTTGCAGAAGTGGTTCAGCCAGCGACAAGCTCTTCAACTGATCATCCCTGATGAATGACATGCGTGCTTCTGTATTAGGATTTGTGAGTGTAGGCGCCCTGGCTGCCGCTGTACATTATGTGGTGGCATTGCTTGCGCACGCGGGTGACTGGCAGCCAGCAGATGCAAACTGGATAGGGTTTTTATGTGCTTTCCCAGTCAGTTATATCGGTCACCGCCGTTGGTCATTTCGCGGCACACAAGCCAGCCACATGACAGCTTTTTTCAAGTTCCTGGCGGTCGCATTGCTCGGTTTTCTCGGCAATCAGGGTTTACTATGGCTGGCACTGACTTATACTCCGTTACCATTCTGGTTCGTGTTAGGCATGGTGATGGTCATCATTGCAGTCAGTACCTGGCTACTTAGCCGTTTCTGGGCTTTTCAATATTCGTGAAGGATGGCATGGCTAAGTTGATTATCTGTGCCGATGACTACGCACAGTCGCCTGCGATTGATGCCGCGATTCTGGCACTCATAGAACGGGGTGTAGTGACTGCCGCCTCCTGCATGACCTTAAGCCCCGATTGGTCTGGTAGTGCAAGAGCCTTAACGCCCGCCATCCGAGAACATGCTGATATTGGAGTGCATCTGGATTTCACGCAGTTTTCGCACACCATCCGGTATCCACATTCTCTACTCGTCTTGCGCAGCCTGTCTGGCGTACTAAACAGGCAAGCCGTTGTCGACAATATTCAGCAGCAATTAGACGCGTTTGAACTGGCGATGCAGACGCCTCCTGATTATGTAGATGGCCATTTACATGTACATCAGTTACCCGTCATTCGCGAAGCGCTGGTCAATATATTGCAAGAGCGCTACGGGCATTTACCATTCGCAGAGCGACCATGGCTGCGTATTTCCAGTCCGCCCCCCGGCAGTGGCCTTAAAGCCCGCATCATTCATTGGCTGGGCGCAGAAAAGTTGAAACGATTGGCCAATGCCGCTGGATTTCGTTTTTCACCATTATTGCTCGGTGTATACGATTTTGAAGGGGATGCCGCCGCTTACCAGGCGCACTGGATGAGCTGGGTAAAACAACTCAAGCAACTGTCATATGCCCCGGGACCTGAAGCAGGTTTGCCCCCGGTACTTATGTGCCATCCAGCGCGACCCACCCAAAAAATTGATTCCGATGACCCGATTGCTATCGCCAGGATGGTGGAGTGGCAAGTCATGCAATCGGCAGATTTCTCTGCCTGGTTAGGGATTGCCGATATTCAGCCTGTCAAAGGCTCTGTGAAAGGTGACACTTGAGTTTTGATTGGTTGAATCAGGCGACTGTGTGGCAGCGGGCGATACTGGCCGCATTGTTAGGCGTACTCACCGTGTTTGGCTTTGCACCCTTTGGCTTATTCTGGTTGCCATGGCTGACCATGGCTGGCCAGCTCTGGTTATGGCATCAGGCAAAAACGCCCGCACAAGTGTTCAAGCTGGGGCTTGCGTTTGGCCTGGGGTTTTATATATTTGGTATCTACTGGATTTATATCAGCCTGCATACGTTTGGCGGCATGCCATGGTGGTTTGCTGGCTTCTCGACTTTTTGCCTGTGTGCTTTTATGGCGTTGTTCCCGGCAGTGGCGGGTTACCTGGCAAAAAGAATAGGACATTTGCTGTGGGCGGCTCCCATTTTGTGGGCCTTGTCCGACTGGGTGCGCAGCTGGATTTTTACCGGATTCCCCTGGCTGACGCTCGGCTACAGCCAGGCACCAGATAGTCCGCTGACGGGTTTTCTACCCGTTGTTGGCGTCTACGGCGTCTCGGCTTTAGTTGTTTTGTTTGCAGCCTGCCTGGTCATGATTGCTAGCACTATCCAGCGCACGCGGGCAGTGGTGATCATGATAATTCTGCTGGTCGCAGGCAGTGCACTGACTGTTGTGCCCTGGACAAACCCTGTCGGCCAGCCCTTTAGTGTCGCCTTATTACAAGGGAATATCAGCCAGAGCATGAAATGGTCCCCTGAGCATGCCGAACAGACCTTAAAACAATATCTGGAAATGGTGCGTCAAGCGCAGGCGCAATTGATTGTGCTGCCGGAAACGGCTTTGCCAGTCTTAGTCGAGCAGCTGGATCCGTCTTACCTGAATGCCTTGAAGCAGCATGCCCAGAATCAGCGAGGTGATCTGCTGGTGGGGGTGGTCGAATCAAAGCAGGGCGAATATTTTAATAGTGCGATCAGTTTGGGCACGGTAGAGACACAGTCCTATTCTAAAAGTCACCTGGTCCCGTTTGGGGAATATATTCCGCTTAAAAGCGTCTTCGGTTGGATTTACCGCGATTGGCTGCATATGCCGCTAAGCGACTTGTCACGCGGAACCTCCAAACAACCACTGCTGATCGCCGGACAAAAAGTGGGCGTGAATATTTGCTATGAAGATGTATTTGGCGAAGAGATTGCCCAGCAACTTCCTCAGGCAGAGTTGCTGGTGAATATTAGTAACGATGCTTGGTACGGGCAATCATTTGCGGCCGACCAGCATATGCAATTCAGTCAGGTACGTGCGGTTGAAACAGGGCGCATGGTGTTACGTAGCACCAATACGGGAGCCACTGCCATCATCGATAAAAATGGCCAGGTGCTCCAGCATGCACCGCATGATGAGGCTGTGATTTTGACCGGGCAGGCGCAGAGTTACCAAGGGACAACGCCTTATGTTTGGTGGGGGAACTGGGCATTTTTGCTGTTGAGTGTCGTCGGCTTGATCTGGCTTTGGAGCAGAAGGTCATTGTATGCGGTTAATCATTAGTTATCCTTTGAGGTGTTTTTATCCCCTGTGAGCACGTTACTTACTGGCGCTTGCTCCCTGGAAACTAACCACAACTAACGAAGAGTTGCGGTATAGGCTAGTCGTCAGGTTAAGCTAAGTCGAATTGGTAGGGTGGGCATGTATGCTCGCGCGTAGTTGTTTGTCAGTTTGCTTTTCGCTTTCTCAGCGAGTTACTTTTCTTTGCTTGCACAAAGATAAAGTAACCAAAAGAAATGCACCCTAGCTTCCGCTTTTATCCTGCGTTGCTCATCCTAGGACTTTCGTCCGTTGCCGGACTTGATGTGAGCGTCCAGCGAAACTCGCCCTAGCGGCTTGCACACTGCGCAAGCCACCGCGGAACTCGGACAACCGCTGGCCGAAAACCCTCACGCTGCCTGCGCTACTCGGCGCGGCAGATGGGGGCCCGAAAACCCATGAGCGCCACCGTTTGTAGATTAAAAAAAGAGTTTGAGTTTTTTCAACGCCCAAATTCCTACTGCGCTAGTTTGGCGAGATAAATCCCATTCATCACGCTGAGTAGCGCAGACAAAGTTAAGAAACAAGGGAGCGATTGTTTGAGCTCCGCAACAAGTCACGAATTGTGTGGCTTGTCAGGGCGAGTTTCGTGACCGCTTACTTTGCTGACAACTAAGACTGCGAAGCAGTCTGTTACGGCGTAGGCTAATTCGCGTAGCGATGTTAAGCGCAGCGGCCGTAGCCAACAACGCAAGGGAGCCGCAAGGTCGTGATGGCTGGGTGTCGTCCTCTTTGG
>NZ_KB905147.1 GCF_000378225.1 Methylophilus methylotrophus DSM 46235 = ATCC 53528 | reverse complement strand
TGCATGTCACATGTCCCTTGTGGATATGTCAGGCATAACATTACCAGTTATGTTTGGGGACAATAGCGGTTTGGAACCACCCCTTCCCATCTCGAACAGGGCCGTGAAACGAACTTGCGCCAATGATAGTGTACTCTTCGTATGCGAAAGTAGGTCATCCCCAAGCTCCTTACACAAAAACCCAGCACAACACTGCTGGGTTTTTTTATTGCTCCGCGCAGATGGGCTGAACACAAGATTGCTGAAAAGCTATAGCTACAACTCACTGCAAGCAATCCTCTGTATGTAGCAGAAACCTAATGCCCTGAGCGCTGCTACTATCAGCAAACTCGCAGGCATAAAAAAACCCGGTGCAAGCACCGGGTTGTGAAGGTCTATGATGAGTAACTCAAAATAGACTGCCATGAAATCTGTCCTGCTATAAATATGCACCGTTTTATCGGTTAATATTGCTTCTTCTCCCTCGTTTTGTAAGTATCATAAGAAAATCGCAGGGTGTTGTCATTGACCCAAGTGGGCTATCAAGTATGCGGTTGATAAAAAGAGTTGTAGCTACAGATATTCCTTTGCTTAGCCTAGATTGACTTTGAATTTAAAAGGATTTTTGGTATAATCAAAATGATAGATGGGCGTTACGCCCATTTTTTGTTTTTGGACGTAGCGTTTTGAATTAAGGGTTCGCATGCAAAATTTGCATTCGGTGGTTGAAAAGACAGTTACTCAGTTGGGATACGAGTTGGTTGATTTTGAAGCGGCCAATCGTGGCAAATTGCTGCGCGTATTTATCGACAAATTGACGCCGAAAGATAACAAGGACAGTGTGACGATTGATGATTGCGTGTTAGTAAGCAATCAATTGGGCAATGTGTTGACAGTTGAACTGGATATTGATTATGACCGTCTGGAAGTATCTTCAGCCGGTTTGGATCGTGTCTTACGCAAAGAGAGCGATTTTGTGCGCTTTGCCGGTGAGCGTGCCCAAATCAAATTGCGTGTCGGTATCAAGGATGATGGTCCCAAAGCCACTGAAACCAGTTTGCCCAGAAAAACATTTCTGGGGTTGTTGCAAGGGGTAGAAGAGGGCAAGGTAGTCATTGAGTGTGATGGCTGGGTTTATAGATTGTCGCTGGATAATATAGACAAGGCTCGTTTGAGCCCGGTCTTTGATTAATTTGTTTTAGCTAATCCGTACGGTGAGTTGGAGATTACGATGAGTCGTGAATTATTGTTGTTGGTTGATGCCCTGGCCCATGAAAAAAATGTGGATAAAGAGGTTATCTTTACCGCTTTAGAGCTGGCGTTGGCTTCAGCAACGAAAAAAAACCATGAAGAAGGTGCTGATATTCGCGTTGAGATTGATCGCGAGACTGGGGATTACAAAACCTTCAGACGTTGGCAATATGTAGAATACGACTTGCTGGAAAGCTCTGCTTACCAATTTGACGAAGAAGACGAAAGAGCTGCTGGCAGACAGATTGGTGATTACTATGAAGAGCCATTGGAGTCTATCTCTTTTGGCCGTATCGGTGCGCAAGCCGCCAAACAGGTGATTCTGCAAAAAGTGCGCGAAGCTGAGCGAGAGCAAATGATTCAGGACTTCCTGGCGCGTGGTGAGAGCCTGGTCACCGGTGTGATCAAACGTATGGAAAAAGGCAATGCCATCATTGAGGTGGGCCGTATTGAATGCCTGTTGCCACGTGAGGCGATGATTCAGAAAGAAAACCTGCGTGTAGGTGACCGTGTACGTGCTTATCTATCTCGCGTTGACCGTGGTGGCCGCGGCCCACAACTGATTTTGTCACGCGTGGCACCTGAGTTTCTCAAGCGTTTGTTTGAACTGGAAGTACCGGAAATCGAAGAGGGTTTGCTGGAAATCCGTTCTGCAGCCCGTGATCCCGGTTTACGTTCCAAAATTGCGGTGAAAACCAATGACCAGCGTTTGGATCCTGTCGGAACTTGCGTTGGGATGCGTGGTTCACGCGTACAGGCGGTGACTTCGGAGTTGGGCGGCGAGCGAGTAGACATCGTGTTGTGGAGCATGGATCCAGCACAATTTGTGATTAATGCACTGGCACCTGCTGAAGTGACTTCTATCGTTGTGGATGAAGACGCGCACAGCATGGACGTGGTTGTAAATGAGGAACAGCTTGCAGTAGCGATTGGCCGTAATGGCCAGAACGTACGCCTGGCGTCTGAGCTGACAGGCTGGAACCTGAATATCCTGACGGAAGAAGCCGCTGCGCAGAAGAGCCAGGACGAATATGCCAAAATCAGCCAGCTGTTTATGGAAAAACTGGATGTGGATGATGAAGTAGCCGATATCCTGGTGCAAGAAGGGTTTAGCACTCTGGAAGAAATCGCTTACGTACCACTAGCAGAAATGTCCGAAATCGAAGCGTTTGATGAAGATACCATCAATGAATTGCGCTCTCGTGCACGTGCCGCCTTGCTGACTGAGGCGATTGCCAAAGAAGAAAAAGTTGAAGAAGACACTAACGATTTGATGACACTGGAAGGCATGGATGCAGACACAGCCCATAAACTGGCTGCGAACGAGATCCATACCAGCGAAGACCTGGCCGAACTGGCCGTGGATGAGCTGGTTGACCTGACCGGAATAGATGAAGAGCGCGCCAAGTCTTTGATTATGACTGCACGCGCCCCTTGGTTTAAATAAACTATGCGGTCAAGCATCATGCAAATATCTTAATTAAAAAATAAAGTAATTGAACTGGAGCAGTACATGGCACTTTCAACCGTCGCACAATTTGCCGCAGAACTGGGTCTGCCAACGACCTTGCTCATCGAGCAACTGAAAAGCGCAGGCGTTAACAAAACGTCTGTGGATGATTTTTTGGAAGAAGGTGACAAAGCTGCCTTGCTGGATTACTTGCGTAAGGAGCATGGTGCAGGTACTGCCCCTAAAGGCAAAATTACCCTGACCCGCAAACAGAATACTGAAATCAAAAAACTGGATAGCTCAGGAAAAGCCCGTACTATTCAGGTTGAAGTGCGTAAGAAACGTGTGCTGGAACGTCCTGAAATTGGCTACGACCAACCGGTAGAGACTGCCTCTTTTGAAGAGGTGGAAGAGGTCGCGCCAGAAGTCTTGGAAGAGTTGCCAGCGGCTGTCGAAGAGGTGGTAGAGCTGCCACCTGTCGAAGAAATTCCAGAGGTGGTGCCTGAGCCTGAACCTACTCCAGTGGAGCCACCGGTTACCGAGGTGGTGCCTACTTTAGAGACGCCTGTTGTCGCGAAAAAAGCAGTCGTGTTGTCAGCACAAGAAATCGCCTTGCGTGAACAGGAAGCGGCGCGTGCAGCCAAATTGGCTGCCTTGCAAGCCGAAGATGTGAAGCGTAAGCAGGCGTTAACGCAGCGTCGTGCCGAAGAGGAGGCCAAGCGTCAAGCAGAAGCCGAGGCTGCGAAGAATAAACCTGCAGCCACCAAGTTGTCTGAAGGCACCTTGCACAAACCTGCTGCCAAAACGACAGACAAGCCGGAAAGCAAAGATAAAAAGGCCAAGACAGATAACCGCGACTGGAACGATAACGAGAATAAAAAACGCGGCATTAAAACCCGTGGTGATGCTGGTGGAGCCAATCAGGGTTGGCGTACTCCTAAGGGAAAACATCACAAATCCAGCAAAGATGATCAACATGCATTTAATGCCCCGACTGAGCCAATCATTAAAGAGGTGATGGTACCTGAGACGATTTCTGTGGCCGATCTGGCACACAAGATGTCGGTAAAAGCAGCTGAGGTCATTAAAGCCCTGATGAAGATGGGCATGATGGTGACGATTAACCAAGTGTTAGATCAGGATACTGCCATTATTTTGGTGGAAGAAATGGGACATAAGGCCCAGGCGGCGGCGGCCAACGATCCAGAAAGCTTCCTGGAAGAAACTGATACTGTAGAAGCGGTGATGGAAGCGCGTCCGCCAGTGGTGACAGTGATGGGTCACGTTGACCATGGTAAGACCTCCCTGCTTGACTATATCCGTCGTAGCCGTGTGGCCTCTGGCGAGGCAGGGGGCATTACCCAGCATATCGGTGCATACCATGTGGAAACCCCGCGTGGCATGGTAACTTTCCTCGATACCCCCGGCCACGAGGCGTTTACTGCCATGCGTGCCCGCGGTGCCAAGGCTACCGATATCGTGATCCTGGTGGTGTCTGCCGATGACGGCGTCATGCCGCAAACGATTGAAGCGATTCATCATGCGAAAGCGGGTAACGTGCCTATCGTGGTTGCGATCAACAAGATTGATAAACCGGAAGCACAACCGGAGCGTGTCAAAAACGAATTGATTACGCATGAAGTGGTCCCGGAAGAATACGGTGGTGACACCATGTTCCGTGAGGTGTCTGCCAAAACCGGTAAAGGCATTGATGAGTTGCTCGAAGCCGTACTGCTGCAAGCGGAAGTGCTGGAGTTGAAAGCGCCGCTCAATACGCCTGCTAAAGGTCTGGTGATTGAAGGCCGCCTGGATAAAGGCCGTGGTCCGGTGTCTACCGTGTTGGTGCAATCCGGTATCTTGCGCCGTGGCGACATGTTGCTGGCAGGCACTGCCTTTGGCCGTGTGCGCGCCATGCTGGACGAGAGCGGTAACGATATCAAGGAAGCTGGTCCCTCTATTCCAGTCGAAGTCTTGGGCTTGTCTGACGTACCTAGCTCCGGTGAAGAAACCATTGTATTGAACGACGAACGCAAGGCGCGTGAAATTGCCTTGTTCCGCCAAGGTAAGTTCCGTGATGTGAAACTGGCTAAACAGCAGGCGGCCAAACTTGAAAACATGTTTGAGCAAATGGCTGAAGGTGAAGTGCAAACCCTGAACCTGATTATCAAGTCAGATGTCCAGGGCTCTTTCGAAGCCTTGACCACCAGTTTGCAAAAATTGTCTACCAGCGAAGTGCGCGTCAATATTATTCACACTGCAGTTGGTGCGATCAGTGAGTCAGACGTGAACCTGGCAGCGGCTTCCAAAGCGGTATTGATCGGCTTTAACGTGCGTGCTGATGCCGGTGCCCGTAAACTGGTCGAAACCATGGGCGTGGACCTGCGCTACTACAACATCATTTACGAGGCTGTAGATGAGATCAAGGCTGCACTGGGCGGCATGCTGGCGCCTGAGCAGAAAGAGCAAATGATCGGTACCGTAGAAATCCGCGAAGTATATCGCATCTCCAAAGTGGGTGCGGTCGCCGGTTGTTACGTACAGGACGGCGTGGTGAAACGTAATTCCAAAGTACGTTTGCTGCGTAACAATGTGATTATCCATACCGGTGAATTGGACTCCCTGAAACGCTTCAAGGACGACGTGAAGGAAGTGAAGAACAATTTCGAATGTGGTTTGTCACTCAAGAACTACAACGACATCGAAGTGGGCGATATCCTGGAAGTTTACGAAGTCGTTGAAGTGGCACGTACACTTTAATTTTAAAAGCAGTGACTTTTAAATCCGTCATGATGCAGGCTGTTTTCGAAGGGCACTATCCAAAAAATGGTCGCTTACATATGCCTTATGCTGCGCTCAATTTTTTGGCTAGCGCCTAGCCTCATCTAGTCTTTTAAAGTCAGGAAACTCATGGCTAAAGCATTTTCAAGAAACGACCGCGTCTCAGAGCAAATGCGCCGTGAACTGGCGGATTTGCTCATGTTTGAGGTCAAAGACCCGCGTGTGCAAATGGTTACCTTGACCGGTGTTGAGGTGGCTGGCGACATGGCACATGCCAAAGTCTTTTACACGGCCCAAAAAAACAGCAAGGGTTTGCAGGCCGGGCTGGAAAAAGCCGCCGGCTTTTTGCGCTCCCAATTGGGTAAGCGCATGATGATACGTACCGTGCCACAACTGCATTTTGTCTATGATGAATCCATAGACCGTGGCATGCATATGGACAAACTCATTCATGACGCCTTGTCCGATACCCCTCCGCAAGAATAACTTTTAATCGCTTAAGCTATGCAGACAAAACGCATAAAACGCGCCGTTAACGGCGTGTTGTTGCTCGATAAACCGTATGGCTTTTCTTCCAACCAGGCTTTGCAAAAGGTCAAATGGTTATATCAGGCGCAGAAAGCAGGCCATACTGGTACATTAGACCCTCTGGCAACAGGCGTGCTACCCATTTGCTTTGGTGAAGCCACCAAGTTTGCCCAGCATTTAACCGACGAAAACAAAACCTATATCGCCACGGTTAAGTTTGGTGTGACAACGACGACTGGAGATAAAGAGGGCGATGTGCTCAACCAGGTAGATTGCCAGGTGACGCGCGAAGATATAGAGCGTGTGTTACCGCAGTTTATGGGTGAAATTACGCAGGTGCCGCCTATGTATTCCGCGCTCAAGGTCAATGGCAAACCATTGTACGAGTATGCGCGTGACGGCGTAGAACTCGAGCGTGCACCACGCCAGGTCACGATTTATGATTTACGTGTGCTGGCTTGCGCAGACAATGGTGCCGAGATTGAAGTGTGTTGCAGCAAGGGTACCTATATTCGCACCTTGGGTGAAGATATCGGTAAAGCCTTGAACGTTGGTGCGCATTTGACCGCTTTGCGTCGTACCGCAACAGCAACGTATCAGATTGCGCATACGGTGACCGTTGAAGCGCTTGAGCAAATGACGGTGGAACAACGCGATGCCTTGTTGTTGCCTGTAGATACCGCCATCAGCGTGTTACCCAAAATTGAGTTGCATGAGGATGCGGCTTATTATTTCAAGCAAGGCAATCCAGTGTGGTTGTCCGGCAATATCCCGGCGGGCGAGTTACGCATCTACAGCGAGGCTGGCCTGTTTCTGGGTGTGGGCCAGCAGCAGCGCGATGGACGTATCGCGCCCAAGCGCGTGGTCAACCTTTAATCTTTCGCAAGACCTTAGGCAAAGACTGCCTGCTTGCCATGATTGCGGCAAGTTTCTACAATCGTCAGATACTTTGTCTCAGGGGCGCGCTCATGCGCATGCGAATTTCTCAAGCGTTATTAATGACTCTGCTGCTACCCTGTTTGCCTTATTCGGCTGCTCAGGCAGAAGACGGCTACACAAAATCTGGTAGCCAGCGTAAAGCTGCAATAACCATGCTTTACGATACACGTTTTGAATTACATGACCCGGGACCAGGTCACCCTGAACGGGCGAGCCGCGTGAATATGATTGTGGAGCGCTTAAAACACAATCCGCAATTAAACGCTTTTTTACGCTGGCCATCTTTTACAGCAGCCTCGCGCCAAGACTTACTGCGTGTACACAGCCCTGCCTACCTGGATTTGCTTGATAAAGAGCAGGCAAGCGTCAAGCCTGGCCAGCATCACCTACTGAGTACAGGCGATACGATGTTGTCACAACATTCCCTGGCCGTTGCGACATTATCGTCAGGTGCGGTGATGGCAGGTGTGGATGCAGTGATGACTCAGCAGTCGTCTACCGCGTTTGCCTTGGTCAGGCCACCCGGTCACCACGCCACGCGTGACCGAGGCATGGGGTTTTGCCTGATCAACCACATCGCAGTCGCGGCGCGTTATGCGCAGCAAAGATACGGTATACAACGCATTTTAATTGTCGATATCGACGTGCATCATGGCAATGGTACGCAGGATATTTTCTATGCAGATAACAGCGTGTTTTACTTCAGTGCGCATCAGCACCCACTGTATCCCGGCAGCGGTAGACCTGGCGAAACCGGAACCGGCCTGGGCTTGGGCTACACCATGAATGTGGATATCGCGCCGGGTAGCAATGAGAGTCGCCTGCTACAGGCCATTGAGCAGCCGCTGGCGCAGGCGATGCAAGCGTTTCGCCCCGAATTGATCATGATATCAGCCGGACTGGATGCGCATCAAGGCGATACGCTAGGGGTATTGCAGTATTCTGACGCGGGCTATGCGACGGTAGCAAAAGCCATCAAGGCATTAGCGGCAGAACATGCTCAAGGGCGTATGGTATGGATGCTGGAAGGCGGATATGTGCCAGCCAATAATGCCAATGCGGTCGAAGCCATCATCCGTACACTTGTGACACAGCCTTAATGGTTCATTCGGTTGTCATAAATATATGTTAATATATTCAATATGTTAAAGCGTTTTTATGTGTCATTCCTGTTGGCGTTTCTGTTTGCCATTGCGCAGACAGGGATGGTCACGCATGAAATCAGCCACATTCAGGAGCTGACGCAGCAGTCTCAACCAGACAAAAATCATCAGGGCAATGAGTCTTGTACGCTGTGTATCAGTCTCGCGCATGCTGCGGGCGCTTTAACGCAATCCCCGCAGTGGAGTCTTCCACCGCAAGCAAGCTTTCCGCTCTCAACCGCCATTATCACAGCGGTTTCAACCAGTCGCGTTGCAATCTATTCCGCGCGCGCGCCACCTTTCATTATTTCAGCCTGATCAGTGAATAAGCTCCAGCCGGCATAGCCGCTTGGACCCCATTGTTTTGCGAGCAGTGCATGTCTGCATTGTTCGCGTATGTCTGGAATAAAAAATGAATATGACAAATCGTCTGGCGCCCTCAGTTTGGCGTCATAAACCAATGTGGCTGGCCATGATGGCGGCATTGACTACATCTGTGACCGCCATAGCAGCAGACAACTCTACCACCATCGACCTTGATCAGGTGCCTGTGACGGGCAATCCGCTGGGGGTCGCTTCAGATGATATGGTAGTACCAGTCTCCGTGCTTGGTGGCCGCGAACTGAGCCTACGCCGTCAGGGCACGCTCGGCGAGACGCTGAATGGTATTCCCGGCGTGACTGCGACCCAGTTTGGTCCGAATGCGTCACGCCCGATTATCCGTGGCCTCGATGCTGAACGTGTCCGCATTATGCAAAACGGCGTAGGCGTGCTTGATGCCTCTTCACTGAGCTTCGACCATGCTGTCGGCATAGACCCATTGATCATTGAGCAAATTGATGTGGTAAGAGGTCCGGCAGCATTGCTGTATGGCGGAAGCGCCATGGGCGGCGTTGTGAATGCCATTGACCATCGGATTCCCAAGGAGTCGCTCAATGGTTATACCGGCCGTGCCGAGGCACGCTTTGGCGGTCCAGATAATACGCGTAACGGTGCCGCTGTGGTGGACCTGGGGAATGGGCTGTTTGCATTGCATGCAGATGTTTATAGCCGCGAAACAAGCAATCTTGATATTCCTGGCTATGCCGTCTCAAAGCGTAAAAGCCTCGCCGATGGCACCGAGCGGGACAGCAAAGGTAAAAAGACGCTGAATAATAGCGCTGGCTTTGCCAATGGCGGTGCGATGGGCGCATCCTGGACCTTTGATAAGGGTTATCTGGGCCTGTCGTATGCCGACTCGAATAACTATTATGGCACCGTGGCTGAAGACGCTGTCAAAATTGACATGAATAACAAGCGCACAGAGCTGGCAGGCGAAGTCAGAGACTTGAAGGGTCCAATAGAAAAACTCAAGCTCAGGATGGCATATACCAACTATAAGCATGTCGAGCTGGAAAATGGTGAGGTAGGAACGACATTTAAAAACCGGGGCATGCAGGGTAGCCTGGAAGGCACGCACCAAACATTCCTGGGGCTGAATGGTGTGGTTGGATATCAGTTTCAGAATACGCGTTTCATGGCGCTGGGGGAGGAAGCCTTTGTTCCCAGTGTGACGACACAGGACCAGTCACTCTATCTTTACGAGGAGTATGCCATAGATAAGCACAAGATTACCTTTGGCGGACGTAAAGGCGAAACGTCCGTGCGATCCGCGGATAGTGACAATTTCGGAACGGGTCAAAACAAACGTTTCAGTCCCAACAGTTTTGCTTTAGGCGGGTTATATACCATTGATGAGTCATGGGCCGCCACAGTCAACCTTTCTCATAATGAGCGTGCACCCAGTTACTTCGAGCTCTTTGCAAATGGTCCGCATGTCGCGACTGGGCAGTTTGAGGTAGGGAGTACCTCGTTGAAGAAAGAGCGTTCAAATGGCATTGATGCGCAACTGAAATGGAAATCAGGCGGTCATAGCATCACTTTTGGTGCTTATGCAACCAAGTTTAAAAATTTTATCGGTTTGTTTAATACTGGCAATGACAGGTTAGTCGATGGTGAGTTATTGCCTGAAGCCGAATTCAGAGCCGTGCCTGCTTTATTCAAGGGGCTGGAGTTGGAAGGCAGGTTTACCCTGAATGACGAGTGGGCATTGAGAGTGCGTGGCGACTACGTACATGCCAAGGATACGCGTAATAATGAATACTTGCCGCGTATTTCCCCTATGCGTCTTGGCGGCGGCCTGGATTACCGCCTGGGTAACTGGAATGCGCGTATGGACGTGTTGCATGCCTTCAAACAAAACGATGTGGCGGAGAATGAGCTCAAAACGGATGGTTATACCAACCTGAGTGCGCTGGTCGCTTACAAGTTACCGGTTAAGTATCATGTGGAACTGTTTGCCAAGGCTAATAACCTGCTCAATGACGAGATACGTGAACACGCCTCTTTCCTCAAGGATATTTCACCGGCGGGTGCGCGGTCAGTCCTAGTGGGTGCCAGGGCCGATTTCTAATACCCTGGTGAAATAAGCCAGGTGAATAAGAAGCTCACTTAAATAAAAAGGTTGGCATTGCCAACCTTTTTTATATTCTAAATGCCTGGCTTAACCAAACAGGATCAATCCCCATATGACGCACAGGTTGATCAGCGCCAATAATACAGCCGCGCTACCAATATCCTTGGCGCGCTTGGCCAATGCATGGCGCTCAATTGAAACACGGTCAACCACGGCTTCTACCGCAGAGTTAAGTAATTCCACAATCATCACCAGCAATACGCTACCCACCATTAAAATGCGGTGCAAGGCTTCGGCTTCCAGATAAAACGCCAGCGGGATCAGCACTAATGACAGCCAAACCTCCTGGCGGAAAGCGTCTTCGTGCTGGTAGGCGGCTTTAAAACCATCCATGGAGTAGCCAAAGGCATTGATTAAACGGCGAACGCCAGTTTTGCCTTTAAAAGGGCTTTCCTGGTGGCTGGATGATTGATTGTTTTGCATGGTTTATCTCTAAATTGCGACATCAGATTTTAACATGCGCTATGATAGCGCTTTTAGCAGTATAGTGAGGATCGAACATGGCAAGAATGGTGCAATGTGTGAAACTGGGCAAAGAGCTGGAAGGCATGGATTTTCCACCTTATCCCGGTGAACTGGGTAAGAAGATTTATATGCACGTGTCCAAAGAGGCTTGGGCAGGTTGGCTTAAGCAACAGACCATGCTGGTCAACGAAAACCGCCTGAGTCTGGCCGACCCGAGTGCCCGGAAGTATTTGGCAGAGCAAACCGAAAAATACTTTTTTGGCGATGGCGCAGATGTTGCCAGCGGTTACGTACCGCCACAATCTTAATTTCGTCATTGGGTTGACCAAACAAAAAAGCACTCCTGGGAGTGCTTTTTTATTATGTGTGGTTAAGATTGCGTCTCGCGTTCGATATCTTCCAGGCTGGTATGGCGGATATCCTTGCCTTTGACCATGTACACGACATATTCAGAGATGTTTTTTGCATGATCGCCGATACGCTCAATCGCCTTGGCCACAAACAGCACTTCCAGTGACATGGAGATGGTGCGAGGGTCTTCCAGCATAAATGTAATCAGCTGGCGCATAGCGGCACGGAACTGCTCATCCACCTGCTCGTCCTGCTTGGCAACTTCTACGGTCTGGCTGACGTCCAGACGGGCAAAAGAGTCCAGTGAAGTACGCAACATCTCACGCACAATCGCAACCATGGATTTGATCTCGTTGAAGCGCGGTTTGTACATGCGGTCCTGCTCATAAATGCGCTGTGCAGTACGGGCAATCTTGGTTGCTTCGTCACCAATTCGTTCCAGGTCGGTGATGGTTTTTACCATCATCATAATCATGCGCAAATCACGCGCCGCAGGCTGTCTGCGCGCGATGATATGGCTGCAGTCTTCATCGACCTGTACTTCGAGCGCGTTGACACGGGTGTCACGCTCCATCACATCTTTTGCCAGGTTCACATCGGCACTGGTCAGTGCTTCCAGCGCATTGACAATCTGCTGCTCAACAAGCCCCCCCATTTCCAGAACCTTGGCGCGTACCGATTCCAGTTCAACGTCATATTGCTTAGAGGTGTGTTCGAATTGCATGACAAATTTTCCTAATAATTGTGCCGATGCAGGTTACCAGCACAATATGACAACAGTGTGATAATTTTTAACGTGATCAATTTCCAATTATTTTGTCAGCGTTTTGACGCCGGTTGGAGTCGCCAACAGGAGTACATTGGCTGGACGGGCAGCAAATAAACCATTGGTCACCACGCCGACGATCTGGTTGATTTTGGCTTCCATGGCGATTGGGTCACTGATGGTTAAACCATGCACGTCCAGAATCAGGTTGCCGTTATCCGTCGTGAAGTCACGCAACTGTGGTTGACCACCCAGTTTCACCAGTTCACGTGCCACATGGCTGCGTGCCATCGGTAATACTTCTACTGGCAGGGGAAACTTGCCCAAGACGGGTACGAATTTGCTTTCGTCACAGATACAGATGAAAGATTTGGCCACAGCTGCCACGATCTTTTCTCGGGTCAACGCACCACCGCCGCCTTTAAGCATATGCATGTGTTCGGTGATTTCATCCGCGCCGTCTACATAAATATCCAGGCTGTCTACACTGTTCAAATCGAATACTTCGATACCGTGGTTACGCAGGCGTTGCGCGGTGGCTTCGGAGCTGGCAACTGCGCCAGTAATTTTGTGTTTGACCTTGGCCAGTTCATCAATAAAAAAGTTGGCAGTCGAGCCAGTGCCAACGCCGATAATGCCATCTTTCACATAGGTTACAGCCGCTTTCGCCACTTCCAGTTTAAGTGCGTCTTGTTGTGCTTTATCCATCGCCATCTGCTTCAATCCTTGATTAATTCTTTATAATACAAACAATTCTCTATCATACACTGCAACCATGCGGTTTTAAAATCCAAACGCATTTCATGACCATCAACTACCGCGAAAAAATCGAACACTCACAAGTGTATGCTGTGGCCAGGCACACTCCCCTGGATGAGATGCCTAACTTGTCGGCACGCTTTAAAAACCGGATATTGCTCAAACGCGAAGATATGCAGCCCGTATTTTCGTTCAAGCTGCGTGGCGCCTATAACAAAATGGCTCACTTATCGCTGGAGGCACTGGCGCGCGGGGTGATTTGCGCCAGCGCCGGAAATCATGCACAGGGGGTCGCGCTCAGTGCGCAAAAAATGGGTTGCCGTGCCGTGATTGTCATGCCAACTACAACACCAGCGATCAAGGTCAATGCCGTACGGTCTCGTGGTGCGGAAGTGGTCTTGTTTGGTGACAGTTATTCGGATGCTTATGCACACGCGCTCGAAGTGGAAAAGACTGAAGGCCTGACCTTTGTACATCCCTATGATGATCCTGATGTGATCGCTGGTCAGGGCACCATTGCACTGGAGGTTGTGCAGGACCATCCAGAACCCATAGAAGCGATTTTCTGCTGTGTTGGTGGCGGTGGCTTGCTGGCCGGGATTGCCGCTTATATCAAAGCGGTCAGGCCGGAGATCAAGGTCATCGGCGTAGAAGCGCAGGATGCCGAAGCGATGACAGAATCACTGAAAAACGGGCAGCGTGTCATGCTGGAGCAGGTGGGCCTGTTTGCCGATGGTGCGGCAGTCAAGCAGGTGGGTGAACATACATTTGCCCTGGTGCAGCAATATGTTGACGAGATGATTGTCGTCGATAATGATGAGATCTGTGCTGCCATCAAAGATGTGTTTGAAGATACCCGTAGCATTCTTGAGCCAGCAGGCGCGCTGTCGCTAGCGGGGTTGAAAGCTTACGCAGAGCGGCATCAGCTGCAAGGTAAAACGCTGATTGCCGTGGCCTCAGGGGCCAATATGAATTTTGACCGCTTGCGCTTTATTGCCGAGCGTGCCGAGCTGGGCGAGCATAGAGAAGCGGTGTTTGCCGTGACGATTCCAGAAACACCGGGTGCATTCAAGGCGTTCTGCCGCCTGTTGGGTAGCCGCAATATCACTGAATTCAATTACCGTTTTTCTGATGTCAGCCAGGCGCATATTTTTGTAGGTGTTGCCGTACACAACCCGGCTGAGGCGGCTGATATCGCCAGCAAGCTGGAAGTAGCTGGCTTGCCGACACTCAATTTAACCGATAATGAAATGGCCAAACTGCATTTGCGCCATTTGGTTGGCGGACATGCGCCGCAAGCACAAAATGAAGTGGTTTACCGCTTCGAGTTCCCGGAAAAACCAGGCGCTTTAATGAACTTTCTTGAATCTATGGGTCACAACTGGAATATCAGTTTGTTCCATTACCGCAATCACGGGGCAGATTTCGGTCGGGTGCTGGTTGGAATGCAGGTGCCGCCAGAAGAGAAAGAGGCTTTTGAGCGATTCCTGAAGCAACTGGGCTATCCTTGCTGGAATGAAAGCCAAAATCCGGCCTACCGCTTGTTCCTGGGATAGGTGGCTGAAAAGAGCCGGATGGTGGTTATTTACAACCAGTTTTTGCCGTGATGGGCTAAAGCATGCCGGAATTAAAAGGTTTATTTATGAGTATGATTCTTGCTGCACCCATAAGCTTTAATTAAAAAAATCAGGAGATAGATGCAAATGTTAAATTCACCTTTGGCGCGTCGTACGCGCATGAGTTTGTTATTGCTGGCGTTGGTTGCCACAGTCGCCGCCTGTAACAAACAAGAAGAGCCTGCGACAGAAGCCGCGGCACCTGCTGCCGAAAGCCCTGCTGGCGCAGTGGCATATGTGTCTACACAAGACGCAGGTGTTAACGTCATTGACTTGGCAACCATGAAAATTACCAAGCAGTTTGATGTCAAGGCCGAAGGGCCGCGAGGTCTGGCTGTGACGGATGATGGCAAGCAACTGGTGGTTGCTACGCGTGAAAACGGCAGTGTGTCAGTGATAGATACGGCAACAGGTGAAGTGGTCAAACAAATTGAGGTTGGCAAGAATCCGGAATTTGTGCGCGTCAGTGGTAATTTTGCCTTCGTTTCTTCTGAGCCAAGCGCAAAGGCAGGCCCGCCACCCAAACCTGGTGAAAAACCGGCAGAAGATGACGACGATGATGACGATGACGAAAAAATCCCGGCCAAAATCGCTGTGGTGGATTTGAGCAAGGGTGAAAAAATCCGAGAAATCACCGGTGGCCCGGAAACTGAAGGCCTGGAATTTTCGGCAGACGGCAAGCAGCTGGTGATTACCAATGAAGCCGATAACACCGTGACTGTGCATAACATTGAGACCGGTGAGCTGTTTAAAACCATCGCTACCCATGAATATGGCGACCGTCCTCGTGGCATCAAGGTGTCTCCAGATGGTAATACTTACCTGGCCACCCTGGAGTTTGGCAACAAATTCATGGTGATGGACAAAGACTTTAACGTTGTCCGTACCGTGGATACGGCTGAAACGCCGTACGGCATTGCCTACGACAGCAAGGGTGAGCGTATTTTTGTCGCAACTAATAAGGCCAAGCTCCTGCAAGTGTTTGATGCCAAGAGCTTTGAAAAAATCAAGGAAGTGCCTACTGGTAACCGTTGCTGGCATTTCAGCTTCACCCCAGACAACAAGAATATCCTGTTGGCCTGCGGAAAGTCCGATGCCGTATTTGTGATTGATGCAGAAAAACTGGAAGTTACCAATCAGGTGGAAGTGAAAAACATGCCTTGGGGCGTAGTCACTTTCCCGAAAGCCATGGGCAGTCTGGAAAACGTTAAGTAAATTGAGCGCTACGTGCGCTAAATTTGAGAAAAAGCCCGCCAGTATAGGCGGGCTTTTTTTATTAAATTTTTTTGGGTCGCCCTAAAGTTTTGTATTTAGCAGCCGTAAACCTACTTAGATAACAACGATTGCGTCTGGAGCATACAGTTTGCCGGAAGCCATGCCGGTAAACTGTAGGTCAGATTGAGTCCCTGACTAGCCAGTTTGGCAACCGTTGTTCTGCATGCAGACCACGTTAACCCAAGGGTTAACGTCGTTACTCACAGGGCTTCTTCGGAAGCTCTTTTTTTGTGCTGAAGAAAGTGCGCAGAGTGCGGGCGAGGTTGGCGGTTAAGCGCTTATCTGCGGACAAGGACTTACTGGCTGCGCTTGCGGATTAAAAAGGTAAACACGCCGTCAGCTTCTTGCATGTCTATCAGTGTGTGGCCAGTTTGGCGGCAAAAAGCATCAAAATCTTTTTTTGAGCCGGGATCAGTGGCCGTGATTTTAAGCACTTGTTCAGCGGTTAGCTCATTCAAGGCCTTTTTGCAGCGCAAGATCGGCAGCGGGCAATTCAGGTTGCGGGCGTCTACTTCTTTGTCAAAGTGCATGAGTGTTCCTGAGGGTTGAGTTCAAGCAGCCTGGATGGGCAGTCCTGCATTCGCCCAGGCCAGGATGCCACCTGCCAGATGCGAAACGTCGGTGCGGCCTTGTGCCAGCGCAAATTCGCCTGCAGCAATAGAGCGCACGCCACTGCGGCAATAAAACACAATTTTCTTGTCTTGCGGAAACTGGTCAAATACAGCGGTCAGGTTGCCTAAAGGAACATGCAGCGCGCCCGGCAAAATGCCTGAGACGAGTTCGTGGTCATTGCGGATATCAACAAGCAGCAATGACGGATCACTGAGCAGGGGGTGTAACTCATCCGGTGTTAAGTGTTTTAATGACATCAACGAACCCAGAAAAAGAAGTGCCGAAAGGCTGGTAAGGATTGGTGGCCAGAGGCAGAATCGAACTGCCGACACGAGGATTTTCAATCCTCTGCTCTACCGACTGAGCTATCTGGCCAACAGCAATTTGGGCTAGTCCCGAATCGCAAGACGCGCATTATAGCAAAGAACATCAAGAATGCACACAAAAGATAAAAAAAATCCTGATCTGCTTGCCGGACGCTTCTCTTATCGTCGCACGTGATCTCCTTTCGCGATGGATTTACATGAGTTGTGCAACAATATTGACTGCTTTAGGTCCCAAATTTAAGGGTAGTCGAGGCTACGGCTGCAAGAGTGAGCATAATAGGCAATTAAAGGTGAAAGTATGTCAGATTCGATCATGATCTTGGGTGAAGTGCTGGGGGATGTGTTTCCCGACCAAACCGTGATAGGCGGCGCGCCTTATAACGTTGCCCGTCACTGTCATGCCTTTGGCTTGCACGTGCATTTACTCACAGGGATAGGCAGAGACAGCCTGGGTGAGCGTGTGATGGCTGAAATCCAGGCGAGTGGCCTGTCAGCAGAAGGGGTGCAGCAGTCAGCGCGTTTGCCAACCGGGCAAGTCAAGGTACATCTCGGTCCACAAGGCCACCGTTTCGAGATTCTGGATCAGCAAGCCTATGATGACCTGCAATGGCCACCCGTTGAGGCGCTCACCTTGAAGTATCCGCCCCGGCTGGTGTATTTCGGGTCGCTGGCCTTGAGGCATGCGCCTATGCAGGCGGTGGCGGCGCAATGGTTAGCGCTCTGCAAGCCTGCTACCGTACTCTGTGATATCAACCTGCGTGCACCCTGGTATGACGCGGAGAGCGTGCGCATGGCTTTGCAGGCGGCCGACATCCTGAAAATCAATCATGAAGAGTTGCCAGAAGTCTGCAAACTGCTGGGCGTGCCTGGTTCTGCGGATATCAATGAGTTGGCCCGGCGGTTGTTAATGGTGTTTGGCTTAACCGAAATGTTTGTCACCTGTGGCGAGGAGGGTAGCTTCTGGCTGGACCGGTTCGGTCAGGGCTTTCGCGTGCCGCCTGTGCGCCTGAGCGCGGCATTTGTCGATAGCGTCGGTGCCGGGGATGCGTATACCTCGGTGGTGATCAGAGGGTTGCTGGCCGGTTGGTCGCGCCAGACCATCCTGACGCGTGCGGCCAGTTTTGCCGCCTCTATTTGCGGCATTCGCGGGGCCGTGCCAGCCGCTGCCGACTTTTATGATGACTTTCTGTAAGGCTGCAATAAAGTGGGTATCTGTCAATTTAATTCATAAAAACAGAAGCTTAATGTGATAAAAGCCTATGCAAGGTTGGCACTTGCCGCTATAATGCGCGTTTCGTGTAAATTGAATGTCGGTGCGGTAGGCAAATGGGTTGTCTGGCTGCGACGATATTGACGCTAACTCAAGGAAAATAAAGATGGCGATTACCGCAGAACAATCCGCAAAAATCATTAAAGATTTTCAACGCAGCCCTAACGATACGGCTAGTCCAGAAGTGCAAGTGGCTCTGTTGACATTCCGTATTACTTACCTGACCGAGCATTTCAAATCCAACAAAAAAGACAACCACTCACGCCGTGGCTTGTTGGCTTTGGTTAGCCAGCGTCGTCGTTTGCTGGACTACCTAAAAGGTAAAGACGTTAGCCGCTATCAAACGCTGATCGAGCGCTTGAACCTGCGTAAATAATTTGGCTAAAAGTGACGTTTAATCCAGTTCACTTTTAACGAAATAAAAGCCGATGGCATGGTGACTGCCTCGGCTTTTTTGTTTTAAAAATCCTCAGATTTGGAATCTTTTGGATTTTATTCTCACCAACCGGGGTGGCTTCTGTGAGTGCGTTTTGTGCCTATTTAGAACAAAAAGCGTGCTGATGGAAGTCACCGCATAATTGTAGAGAGATTGGCTATTGGGTAGTGAATAGCCATGGTAGATAAAGGAAAAACAATGTTTGAAATTACGAAAAAAAGCCTCCAGCTTGGGGCGCATACCCTGACCATTGAAACCGGGGAAATCGCACGCCAGGCCGATGGCGCAGTGATGGTGAGCTATGGCGATACCGTTGTGCTGGTGGCCGCGACAGCGAAAACCGAAGTCAAAGAAGGTCAGGATTTCTTTCCATTGACCGTGGATTACCAGGAAAAAACCTATGCGGCTGGCCGCATTCCAGGTGGTTACTTCAAGCGTGAAGGCCGTCCTAGCGAAAAAGAAACCCTGACGGCACGTTTGATCGACCGCCCGATGCGTCCGCTGTTCCCAGATGCGTTCTATAACGAAGTGCAAATCGTCGCCACGGTTTTGTCCATCGATCCAGAAATCGATGCTGACATTCCAGCCATGATCGGTGCGTCTGCTGCTGTAGCGTTGGCTGGTATCCCTTTCTACGGCCCGATGGGTGCAGTTAAAGTGGGTTACATCAACGGTGAATACGTGTTGAACCCAACCGCGACACAGTTGAAAGAGTCCGAGCTGGACTTGGTGGTTGCCGCGACTGAAACTGCTGTGATGATGGTGGAATCCGAAGCCAAAGAATTGCCAGAAGACGTGATGCTAGGTGCCGTCGTGTTCGGTCACGAGCAAATGCAACCTGTGATCAAAATGATCAACGAGCTGGCTGCTGAAGCTGGTAAAGAACCCTGGGACTGGACACCGCCAGAGCCAGACACTGCGCTGATTGCAAAAGTGGAAGCGATTGCCGCTGAAGACATCAACGCTGCCTTCAAAATCAAATCCAAAGGTGAGCGCTCTGCCAAGCTCGACGAAATCAAGTCTCGCGTCATGAGCACCTTGATCACTGAAGAAACCTCAACGCTGGAAGCCAACAAGATTAAAGACGAATTCTTTAAACTCGAAGCGAAAACCGTACGTAGCCAGATTTTGAATGGTGAGCCACGGATTGATGGCCGCGATACACGTACCGTGCGTCCGATCACCATCCGCTCCGGCGTATTGCCACGCACCCACGGTTCTGCCCTGTTTACCCGTGGCGAAACACAGGCTTTGGTAGTAACCACCTTGGGTACAGGCAAAGATGAGCAAATCATTGACGCGCTGGCTGGCGAATACTACGAAAACTTCATGCTGCACTACAACATGCCTCCGTTCGCCACTGGCGAAACTGGCCGTGTCGGTTCACCAAAACGCCGCGAAATCGGCCACGGTAACCTGGCTAAACGTGCATTGAAAGCCGTATTGCCTAAGAAAGAAGATTTCGACTACACCATCCGCGTGGTGTCCGAGATCACTGAGTCCAACGGTTCCAGCTCCATGGCGTCTGTCTGTGGTGGCTGTTTGGCTATGCTGGATGCTGGTGTGCCATTGACTGCACATGTGGCTGGTGTGGCCATGGGCTTGATTAAAGAGGGCAACCGCGTCGCGGTGCTGACCGACATTCTGGGTGACGAAGACCACCTGGGTGACATGGACTTTAAAGTGGCTGGTACCGACAAAGGCGTGACTGCCCTGCAAATGGACATCAAGATCACCGGCATCACTGCACAGATCATGCAAGTGGCACTGGCACAAGCCAAAGAAGGCCGCGCGCATATTCTGGGCCTGATGAAGCAAGCCGTGTCTGGCGTGAACACTGAAATGTCACAGTTTGCCCCACGTATCATCACCATGAAGATCAATCCGGACAAAATCCGTGACGTGATCGGTAAAGGTGGTGCCGTGATCCAGGCACTGACCAAAGAAACCAACACCAGCATCGACATCGAAGATGACGGTACCGTGAAGATCGCTTGCACAAATGCGGACGAAGGCGCTGAAGCACAACGCCGTATCGCACAGATCACCGCAGAAGTCGAAGTCGGCCAGATCTACGAAGGCCCAGTGGTCAAGATCCTCGACTTTGGTGCTGTGGTGACCTTGTTGCCAGGTAAAGATGGCCTGGTACACATTTCACAAATTGCCCACGAGCGCGTGAAAGCCGTCAGCGATTACCTCAAAGAAGGTGACGTGGTCAAAGTGAAAGTGGTTGAAATCGACGACAAAGGCAAAGTGCGTTTGAGCATGAAAGCCCTGATCGATCCACCTGCAAGAGAAGAAGCGCCAGCGGCTGAATAAGTCGTTAAGCAATCAAAAGCCCGCGCAAGCGGGCTTTTTTACGTCCATGACTTTTTCCTGACAGTGTCCTCTTCGTCAATTTACGTATAAGACCACGACTGCTTTTAGTGGATAATGCCATCGTATGAATAATTAATAAAAAATCATACGAGAAGAGAGCGACCCTTATGAAAAAACAGTCAGGCATGTCTTTGGCACTGGTGGGCCTGTTTGCAAGCATGCCCAGCTATGCCACAGAAACAGTGGACCTTGATGAGATCGAAGTCCGTGCGCATTATGATAATGCAATTGGCTCTTCAGATGCCGCCAGTGAAGGCAAGGTGAACGCCAGCCTGATCAAAAGCCGGCCCATTGCCCGCATCGGCGAGATTCTTGAATTTGTCCCCGGCATGATCGTCACCCAACACAGTGGTAGCGGCAAAGCCAACCAGTTTTACCTGCGCGGGTTTAATCTTGATCACGGCACAGACTTTGCCACTTATGTGGACGATATGCCCGTGAATATGCGCACGCATGCACACGGCCAAGGCTACACCGATTTGAATTTCCTCATCCCTGAGCTGGTGAGTCATATCCATTACAAAAAAGGCCCTTATTCAGCACAAGAAGGGGATTTTTCTTCCGCGGGCGCGGCCAGGTTGCATCTGCTAAACCAATTGCCACAAGGCATCGCCAGCCTGACCGTGGGTAGTTACGATTACCAACGCATGTTGTTGGCAAACTCGGTGGGCTTAGGGGAAGGACATTTGTTGTATGCACTGGATGTGAATCACTATGATGGCCCGTGGCAGGTGGCTGAAGGCGTGAGGAAATATAACGGCATGTTGCGCTACAGTGAAGGCGACGCACACGACAGTACCACCTTCACTGCCATGGCGTACCACAACCGCTGGAACAGCACCGACCAGATTCCGCTGCGCGTCGTGCGTTCCGGGCAAATTGGCCGCTTTGATGCCATAGACCCCACCGATGGCGGCGATTCATCACGCTACAGCCTGTCATTTAACAAACAGCATCGTGACCAGCATGGCAGCTGGCAAATGAGCGCCTATGCCGTGCGTTCCGAGTTAGACCTCTACAGCAACTTCACATATTTTCTCAACGACCCGGTCAATGGCGACCAGTTTAACCAGAGCGAAAAGCGCACCATGCTCGGCGTGAATCTCAGTAAATCGTGGCTGGGCGAGTTGGCGGGCTTGCCTATGGAAAACAAGTTGGGCATACAAACCCGCTATGACAAACTCTCCCCGGTTGCGCTGTATAACACGGTGAACACACAACGCATTTCACTGATCCGTTCAGACAAGGTTGAGGAAAGCAGTGCAGGCCTCTATGCCGAAAATACCGTCTGGTGGCATGAAAAGCTGCGTACCGTGGCTGGCGTGCGCTATGACCGCTACCAGTTTGATGTCAAAAGCAGCATCAATGGCAACTCTGGCAATAAAGGGGATGGCATTACCTCGCCCAAACTCTCCGTCATCTTCGGCCCATGGGCCAACACTGAGCTTTTTTACAATATCGGCAAAGGCTTTCACAGTAACGATGCCCGCGGCACCACGCAAACCGTGTTACCTGGTGGTGGCGTAGCCACGCCAGTGACGCCGCTGGTAAGTACCAGGGGCAGCGAAGTCGGCATCCGCAGCGAGTGGATTCCTGGCCTGCAAAGTTCATTGGCTATCTGGCAGCTGGATATTGATTCCGAGCTCCTGTTTGTGGGTGACGCCGGTGAAACTGAACCCAGCCGTGCCAGCCGCCGGTATGGCATTGAATGGAACAACCATTACGTAGTGAATGACTGGCTGTTGCTAGATATGGATCTCGCACTCTCAAAAGCCCGCTTTACGCACGCAGATCCTGCCGGACAATATATCCCCGGCGCCATCAATAAAGTCGCCTCACTCGGCGCCACGGTCACCAACTGGGGTAACTGGTTTGGCAGTGTGCAATTGCGCTACTTTGGGCCAAGGCCACTCATTGAAGATAACTCTATACGCTCTAACTCGACCGTCCTCACCTACGCGCGCGTGGGCTATCGCTACAACCCACGCACCACTCTCACCCTGGATGTATTTAACTTGTTTGACCGTAAAGCCAGCGATATCGACTACTATTACGAATCACAACTGGCCGGTGAAGCAACCCCGGTGAACGACAAGCACTTTCATCCGGTGGAACCTAGGTCAGCAAGGTTAACTGTCACCTATAACTTCTAAAACAAATTACCTTGAATAAAACTCGCATGGATACTGTGCGAGTTTTATTTTTGCCTACGCCGCCACAATGCTCACAAAAGGTTTTTCGGTATATTAGAATGATTAACGCCCGAGTGTGACGGGCAACTGTTCACTTACTATCCAGAGACACTTTATGCGACGCATTACAATTTCGGTGGAAGATGACCTGGCCGATGCCTTTGACCAACTGGTCGCCGTTCGGGCCTACGTCAACCGCTCAGAAGCTTTTCGTGACCTCGTGCGAAAGGCGCTTGATGAAGCAGTGATGGAAAGTGGAGATCACACACAGGCCGAGTGCGTTGCCTCGCTCAGTTATGTTTATGATCATCACGAACGCCAGCTCGCCAGCCGTGTGAATCAACTACAACACGACCACCATGATGTGATTATCACTGCCCAGCATGTGCATTTGGATCATGATAATTGCATGGAAACGGTGATATTGAAAGGCAAGATCGCCGAGGTAGAGGCTTGCGTCAATGCGATCTCGTCACAGACGGGGGTGACGCATGCGAAGGTGCATATTATTCCAAGATGATTGATTAGCTTAAAATTAACTACATTCTCAATTTCCACTCTGAGGAGATATGACTAAACTCCGGTAATTCAAACTTAGGTGGAGAGTAGTGCTCATCGTTTATTACAAAATTACTTGCCATCATATCCCTTATGCTACCTAAGCGCTCAATAGATGTGAGATCAGATGAGATATCCTTGAAGAGAGTGGAGAAAGAGTTTGATCTATTGTTTGTTATGAATTCAGGCAATGGTATTTTGAAATCAACCTCAGGAAATTGAGGTAGTCCCTTGAATGCAGCGATAGCATTATAACTTTTAATTAGATTACTAAATTGAAATCCTTGGTCAGTCTTTAGACCATATTTTTGTTTTAGCTCTTGAGTCGCTTTTTGTACAGAGCTATCCCATTTTTGAATTAGTTTGTTCGCTGGTGCAAGTCCATTTTCGTCAAATGCAATCCGAATCTGGCTTAATAGCCCCCTAATTTCCTGAAGGCTCTGTTCATTTCTTAATTCAAGAGCTGAGCTGATAATTTGCTTGGAATTGCCTGATTGAGATGTGAGCCAGGCTGAGAATATTGGTAATTCAAGACTTATAGCAGTATTTCTTCCATAGTCTGAAATTTCTCCAAATGTTTTCGATGTTTGAGCGGCTAAAGAGGCGATTAATTTAGAAGTAAAGTCATGCCCAAAAACACCAGCTTTTTTAAACCAGTGAATTTGATATGCATGTCTGATTGGATGAAGGAAAGTATCAGCCCTCAAATATTTTGCAGTAATACTGTAATAAATAGATTTATATGCAAGCCAATTAAGAGAAGCTATAAAAATATCTAAACCTCTAGTGGTGCCGCCGAGACCACGTGAGTTAGAAGTAGAGTCTCTCCTCATTTGCTCCTTGGATATTTCTTGACCATCACTACCAACTAGTCGTACGTCTTCTGACCAATGCCCACGAGTCGTTGAACTATCTGTTAGCTCGCTGTAAATTGTGGCACTAAGCTTGCTATATTTTTCATACTCAGCTGAGTCGGGCTGCCCTAGCATTTTCATTGTTAAGTAATATACGCTAGAACGTAAATCCCAAGTGCAAATCATATTCAGCTTTAACTGCTCAATTAAGTTCCCAAAGTCGGGGTCTGAAAATTGCCCTGCACGAATTTCAGGACGTATGCGCTTTACTTCTGCGTGTGCTATCTCCGAAAAGGTGTTAAGTTGATAATCTGAGGGAGATAAAAATTTGATGAAATTAAACTCATTTTTGCGATTCTCTTTATGCTCTTCTTTGTAGTCATCAATGCATACGAGCTCATCATAAAATAAGATTGCTTGTGTAAGATTTTCAAGCGCTGCGAGGTCTCCATTAATTGTATCTGGATTTTTGACTTCAATATTTCCCATGACTCGTTCGGTAGCGGTGAGTGTGGCGTTGTCAATCAGTGCATAAGTCATGGGATGTACTCGATACAAAAGTTGATGAAGTCAGAATCTGTCAGTATTGTTTTCTGCAGTTTAAATATTATTAATATGCGTAGGAATCATTTGTGCAAATGAAATCGTTTAAAGCAGCTTTGTGCCAAGCGGCACCTCATGTTCCGGCACACATAAAGTCACTCTTCCTTCCGCATCATGAAAACCCGTCACCAGGCATTCTGACATCAATGGCCCAATCTGTTTGGGCTGAAAATTAACCACGGCGACCACCAGTTTACCAACCAGGCTTTCTGGGGTGTAGTGCGCTGTAATCTGGGCGCTCGATTTACGGATGCCGATCTCGGGGCCAAAGTCGATTTGCAGTTTGTAGGCTGGCTTGCGAGCCTCTGCAAACACTTCTGCCGAAATCACGCGGCCAACGCGTAATTCAACCTTGGTGAAATCATTCCATTCGATTTGATTCATATGCACGGTCTTGAATCGATAGGAGTCCGTATCGATTGATTCAAACTTGATCGGAAAGACTGCGAATAAGCATATGCAACTCTGGTATGTCTCGACGGATTGTTTGCCAGACTAGCTCATAATCAATAGAAAAGTATCCATGCGCCAACCGATTGCGCATCAAGTACATATCTTCCCACGGCACTGTGGCATGCAATGTTGCAAATTCTGGATGGTGTTTTTGGATATTTCGAGCAGCCTCGCCGATGATTTCTATATTACGAATCACGGCATCTTGCACAAGTTTGTTGGTTAAAAAAGCAGCTTCGTCTATCTCTGCGGTGTATGTATCAATACGGTTTATTGCTTCGAGAATGTGCGCAATATAGTGAGGAACACGTAACGGATCCGTCTTCATACTGGCAATGCTTCTAAAAGCACTTTTTCTCTAAAGCTCTCTGGTAAGGCATTGGGGGTAAGCACATCCACTGAGACGCCTAACAACTGCTGTAGTTGATGCTGAATCTTGGCAATATCCATCAGGCTGGTTTCTGAGGTGGGTTCTACCAACAAATCGAGGTCACTGCCTTCCTGATCTTCACCATGGAGCACAGAGCCAAACACTCTTGCATTGCACGCACGATGCGACATCACAATTTGGCGAATGGCTTGCCTGTGTTGATTTAGTGCTTGGGATGGTTTCATGGAAACAATTGCAAATCAAAAAGTTAGGTTTGTCAAAATCTTAAATGATTATGTTTGTAAAAGCAAAATAACGGCGCTGAGTTTGTGCATGCCAATCTCGAGACCAACGTATTGCTCAACCTTGGTGAATTCATTCAATCTGCCAACTCAAACCCAGCCTTGCAAAGCAAAAGGATTGAGGAACTGACGCCCCCACAAAAATGTGCGATCCACTTCGTTGAGATTGGCCTCATCGCATACGGCTTCCCATTGCTCACGAATGGTTTCAAGCTGTGCATTGATGATTTCGCGAGCACGGCCCACTGGCAGCAAAAAGTGTGCAGCAGCCTCCAGGCAAATTGTTAACTGACTAAATCGGTTTTGTCCGGTAATCAACATGGCTTGCGTGGCTTCGCCGCCGGTGCGTCCTTGTGGGCAAATATCATAAGCAGGCGTGAGTGTTAGCGCCTGGCCATCCCAGAATGCTGCATGGTTACGTGCATGATCATCGGTGTTACCACATAAGATATTAAACACAATCCGCCCAAATAGCTCTTCAAGGGTGCGCGTAGGTTGAGTAAAGCGGTGTCGGACCACTGTTGCCAGGTCTTCGTAGCTGGCATAGCGTGCTTCGGTTTCATCTAAGTCGAGCATGGTGAGTGCGGATACCATGGCGCGGCGTGCCCAGCCATTGTTCACCGTAAAACGGTCAAATCGCTCTATCAACAGCACGTCTTTACCCAACGCTTGCGTCAACTTTACTGGCGCAACATTCAGGCCGACGATAGATGCGAGGCGCATGGCGACAAATTCTGCCTTGACCACGTTATAGAGATCATTGCTGGCTGAGAATTTGGCAATATATTTTTTATCATGATCCGCAATCAACGCTTTGGGGCGTGCACCGCCCAGCGATGTGCCATGTTGCAGTGCGAGATCCAGTTTGGGGGATAATGGAACGCCTTGCTCTACGCGCTCTGCCGATGCCATTAATTCATTTAGCGTCGCGTTTTGGCGTTCACGCGCCACATATTCCGTGGCTGAGGTTTGAAAATCCAATGCCCCGATGCGATCTGAACCAGATTCCAATAGATAGGTCAGTTCATCCAGTTCAACCGGCTCGGCTGCAAGTCCTTTGAGGCCGAGCGTTCGGTTAATAATGACGCGCCGCCCCCATGCATCGGGCGAGGCGTCACGGATACAGCTGGGTAATTGCATATTTTGCCGTAAAGGAATGGCACCGGCTTGCAATGGCAACTCCGGTGCATAAATCGCAATTGCATTTTTTCTTTTGAGATAACTTTGACCGTAGTTAAATACCAGTCTTCCATCATCCTGTCTGGCTACTCGACCGGCAACGACCGGTTCAATTTCTTTCGGCAGCCAAATCCATACATAAGCCTCATCAATACCGTGATCAGAAGTCATCTTTTACTACCGTTCTTTTTTGATGAATGGCTTTAGGGAGCAGGCGAAGTTTTTCTTCCTGTTCTTTGATGTGCATGGTCAGCGTGTGGCTGTTCTCTGCATCAAACAGAGGAACGCCTACAATCGCCGCAGCTTCCACAACAAGACCAATGCCACAGCGCGGGTCCCCTTGCTCAATCCTTTGCATCATATCGCGCGAAATACCCACGCGCTCAGCCAGCGCCTGAACACTCAGTTTGCGTTCAATGCGATGAATACGGATAAGATTGCCGAGCATTGTCACCGCTTCCCGCGCATAGCGGGAGTAGATACGTACATTTGTTGATCCTTGATTACTCATCGCATCTAAACCTTATTAGCATTAGTTTACTTTACCGGCAAGCACTGGCAGTGTCAATTAAATTGACTATATATAAGTCATAATATATAAATATGACGTTTTTGTAAGTCGAAATATAGTTTTTGGTGTGGTTTGTGTGCGGTTATCATTACCGAATTTTTTGCGGTAATGATTGAGTGGGTTGATTACAGCACGAGGAAATTTTTGCCAATTAGTACGGTTCTGTAACAGGTGAGTGCGGTGATGTCTTACCGAATCAGTGCCGATACGGCCTTGAACTGTGTATGTGTCGCGCCTTGCATGGGCTCAAATAGCATAGATTCTGTATTTGTAATGATGCAACCTGCGCTGCGCATTCTTGCTATGGCGTTATTGCGGTTGGCCTCAGTGCGTGAGATGACGGCGTCTTCTACGATAAACACTTGTTTGCCTGCGGCTAATGCATTCAGGGCGGTTTGCAGTACGCAGATATGGGTCTCAAGCCCGAATAGCACGACTTGCGGGGCGACGCTGACGGAGGATTCCTGAAAAGCAGATTCGTGCCATGCAGAGAAGGCAAGTTTGGGAATACGCGGAGTATAGTCTGGCAATAGTGTTTGCAGCGCAGGCAGGGTTTCGCCAAGTTTTTCCGGATATTGTTCAGTGACCCAGAGCGGGATATTCAGGAGCTGAGCGCCTTGAATCAGGCGCTGAATGTTTTTGATCGCATTGGCCATGGCCTCAGGTGGCATCACGTCACAGAGGCGAGTTTGTACGTCAATCAACATCCAAACGGCGTCTGTGGTGGCGATGGCTGGTTTCATGGGTTTATCTCTTGGCGAGTTGCTGGTCGATATCTTGCAGGTCGGCTTCGGAGACGATGCCGCTGGCGGTTTTGAGGCGGATGATATTCACCAGGTAGTTATAGCGGGCCTGCAACAAGTCGCGGTTGGCGCTGAAATACTGTTGTTGCGCATTGAGCACGTCTACGCTGGTGCGCACGCCCACTTCGTAGCCGAGCTTGGTGGAATCCAGCTGGCTCTGGCTGCTCTTGAGCGCTTGTTCCAGAGCTTTTACCTGCGCAATGCTGGTACTCAGGTTGAGGTAGGCGCGCTGGGTTTCTAGTGAGGTCTGGCGCAAAGCGTTTTGCAAGTCATCCAGCGCTCTCTGGCGGTTATAAGCGGCCTGGCGTACGCGCGAGCTGACCGCGCCGCCCTGGTATAGCGGCATGGAAAGTTCTACGCCTATGGTGGCGTTGGTCAGGTCACCACCAAAGCCGTTTTGGCCACCGTTTGCGTAGCTGTCGAGGTAGCTGGCGACTGCATCCAGTGTCGGGTAGTGACCGGCACGGGCGATTTCGATATCTTTTTCGCTGACTTGTACAGTTTCCTGCTGAATCTGGATATTAAGGTTGCTCTGATTGGCGACCTCTTGCCACTCCTGAATAGACTTCTGGCTAGGCGTGATTTGAATATCTTCACGCACGGAGGCTAAATGGTCGGGCAATTTGCCGGTGATTGCCTGCAGGGTGCGCTTGGCAATCTCCATCTCGTTTAACGCGGACAGTTCTTGTGCGACCACCAGGTCGTAGCGTGCTTGTGCTTCATTGACGTCGGTGATGGTTGCGGTGCCCACTTCAAAGGTTGCTTTGGCTTGTTCTAGCTGGCTCAGAATGGCTTTTTTCTGCGCATCGATCAAGGTAATGCGGTCTTGCGCCAGCAGCACGTCAAAGTAGGCTTGCGTTGTGCGTAACATCAGATTTTGTTGTGCAAGATGATATTGCTTGTCTGCAATGCTCACCTGCACTTTGCTTTGATCAATTCTCTCCAGGTTTTCCTTGCGGAAAATCGGTTGCCTGGCCTCAAGCCGGGACTGGTAACCTTCAAAGTTATTGCGACCACCCCGTAAGGGGTTCTGCGTACCGATGATTTTGAGGTCGGTTTGGCTGGCGCTGGCACCAGCGGTTAAGTTGACCACCGGGCGGTAGCCTGCTTTCGCCTGTTCTATGATCTCCTGCGCCGCCTGGTTGGCGCTGCCGGCTGAGGCCAGTACCGGGTCATTGGCCTTGGCTTCCTGATAAATGTCGATCAGGCTTTGTGAGGCAGCCCAGCTGGTATGGGGTAACCACAGGCAGCTGGCAAGGGCAATTAACCGGGATAGGCGCATGAGTGACATGGTTTGGTGTTTTAAAATGAGAAAGCCTGGGCTTGTGTGGCGTTTTGCATTTCTGTCAGGCAGGTTTCAAACAGCACATCCTGCTTGTAACTATGCTCGGCAAGGCGCTGGATCAATGTTGCCTGCATCACAGGTGCCTGGCCCAGGACAATCAGCATGCGGCCACCGATGCTCAACTGGTAGCGCACACCTTCTGGCTCCACCGGGCTGGAGGCTGTGAACACAATGGCATCGTACGGGGCTTGTGACTCATACCCATTGTGGCCATCAAGTTCTATCACTTGCACATTCTTTATGCCCTGCTTGGTCAGGTTTTGCGTAGCCATGGCACACAGCTCAGGGAAGATTTCCAGCGCGGTGACTTGCGCACAGTGTTGCGCCATCAATGCGGCCAGGTAACCACTGCCTGCGCCGATCAGCAGCACTTTGTCTTTGGCTTGCAATTGCAGGGCCTGTAAAAAGCGGCCTTCAATTTTCGGGCTCAGCATTTGCTGGCCCTGCGCGAGCGGGATTTCAATATCGGCAAACGCCAAGCCGCGGTACGCTTCTGGCACAAAGGCTTCGCGTGGCATGTTGTTCAAAGTGGCCAGTACCTGTGGGTCCAGCACCTCCCAGGTGCGGATTTGTTGCTCAATCATGTTAAAACGTGCGGTTGCCTGATCTGTCATGTCTTGAATCCCAGTTTGATTATTGATAAACCCTATTATAGTTTATTGCGCCTGGATTGCATGAACCTGGCTGTGAATCCTTCCCAGAAGGTATACAGTGCCGGTACAAACAAAATCGTCAGGATGGTGGCCACTGCCAGCCCGCCCATGATCGCCACCGCCATGGGGCCGAAAAACACGCTGCGCGTGAGCGGGATCATGGCCAGAATCGCTGCGGCGGCAGTCAATACAATCGGCCGGAAGCGGCGTACGGTGGATTGTACGACCGCTTGCTCAAGCGAAGCGCCTTCGGCGATATCCTGCTTGATCTGGTCAACCAGGATGACGGAGTTGCGCATGATCATGCCTGACAGCGCAATGCTGCCCAGCATGGCGACAAAGCCAAATGGCATATTAAAGATCAGCAGGGCAAAGGTAATGCCTATCATGCCCAATGGCGCGGTCAGGACGACCAGGAGCACATTTGAAATACTGCGCAGTTGCAGCATCAACAGTGTAAAGACCGCGGCTAGAAACAGCGGCACCCCTTTGGCAACCGAGGAAGCCCCTTTGGCGGACTCTTCAATCGCGCCGCCGGTTTCTACCGTGACGCCTGCTGGAAGCTGTTGAAGGATAGGCTGTATGGCTTGCTGTATTTGTGTTGAGGCCACCGGTGCCTGCATATTGCCACGCAAGTGCGCGCGCACGGTGAGTGACGGCACGCGGTTACGGCGCCATATCACGCCTTCCTCAAAGCTGTAGTGAATATTGGCGATCTGTGCCAGCGGCACACGCTCACCACGCTGGCTTAATACCGTCAGCTGGGCCAGTTGCGAGAGTTTGGTGTGCTCTTCTTGCGTGCTACGCATGACCAGGTCTATGCGTTCGTTACCCTCCCTGAACTCGCTCACTACTTGCTCAAAATATTGGGTATTCAGCAATTGGGCGATGTCTGGCGAGCTGACGCCCAGGAGTCTGGCTTTATGTTGGTCGATATCGACATGAATGACTTTGCTCGGTTCTTCCCAGCCCAGTTGTACATTGCGCAGGTTGGGGTTGGCGCGCATGGCATCGGCAATCTTGTGCGCGACCTCCCGGATGGCCTGCAGATTTTGTCCGTCAACTCGGAACTGCACCGGGAAACCCACAGGCGGCCCGTTTTCCAGGCGAAGTACCGACGCGCGTAATTGTGGAAAGTCATGTTCAAACAGCGTGAGCAGGTCATTGCGCAGGGCTTCGCGCTGTTCCAGGCTGTTGGTCAGGATCACCAATTGCCCGAAAGCTCTATGTGGCAGTTGTACATCCAGTGGCAGGTAATAACGCGGTGCGCCGGAGCCAACATAAGACACCACGTTTTGCAGCGCGCCATGTGATCGTTGCCATCCTTGTAGCCATTGCTCCAGTTTTTTGACGGCGGCATCGGTGGATTGGTCGCTGGCGTTTTCTGCCAGGCGGAGGTCGACGATAATTTCCAGCCGGGTGGAATCTGGGAAAAACTGTTGTTGTACCTTGTCAAAGCTGAGCATCGCCACGACAAACAAGGCAATGGTGGCAATGATCACACTGCCTTTGTATTGTACGCACCAGGCAACGGTGCTGTGCAGCCGACGGTAAAAAGAGGTCTCGTAAATGGACACATGGTTGTGAGTGCTTGCTTCGCTGTGGTGGGTCTTGGCATCTGGTAGTAAATGGTAGCCCAGAAAAGGAATCACAATCACGGCGGCGACCCAGGAAAGGGAGAGTGCGATGGCTGAGACCTGGAAAATGGAGCGTGTGTATTCACCGGTGGAAGACACCGCTGTGGCAATGGGCAGGAAGCCTGCTACCGTGACCAGGGTGCCAGTCAGCATGGGCATGGCGGTAGAAGTGAATGCAAATGATGCAGCCTGCATGCGTTCCCAGCCTTGTTCCATTTTGGCGGCCATCATTTCCACGGCAATAATGGCATCATCCACCAACAAGCCGAGGGCAAGGATCAGGGCACCTAGCGAGATTTTGTGCAGGCCGATATCCAGCCAGTCCATGAGCAGGAAGGTGCCTGCCAGCACGATGGGAATAGCCACTGCCACAACAATACCGGTGCGCCAGCCCAGCGACAGCAGGCTCACTGCCAGCACAATAATGAGTGCCTCGGACAGTGATCGGACAAAGTCCTGCACGGAGTGCTGCACAATGTCGGGCTGGGAGGTGACCAGTTGCAGATTTACGCCTACCGGGAGCTGTTTTTGTACGCTGGTGATGGTTTGCTGCATGGCTTTGCCCAGCGCAATCACATCGCCGCCTTGTTGCATGCTGACACCGATCAGCAAGGCGGACTGGCCGTTAAAGTGGATGCGCTGCGCGGGTGGGTTGGCGTAGCCGCGTTTGATGGTTGCAATCTCCCCCAAGGTCAGGTTCTGGTTACCAGCCCGGATGGGAAACTGACGTAACTCCTCCAGTGTTTGTAAGCGGCCACTCACATCCAGCCGGATTCTTTCCGGGCCTGCATCAAATGTTCCGGAGCCGATGACGCTGTTTTGCTGTTGCAGCATTTGCGCCAGCTGGGCAGGGCTGATGCCTAATGACGTTAGTTTCTGGTTAGAGATTTCAATAATGATTTTTTGTGGCTGCTCGCCAAACAGATCCACTTTTTCAACGTCCGGCAATTTGAGCAGGCGGGCGCGTACCCATTCGGCCTGACGTTTCAATTGTTGCGGATTGAGGCCATCGGCTGTGATGGCGTACATGGTGCCATACACATCACTGAATTCGTCGTTAAAGGTCAGGCTTTGCAGGTCACTGGGGAAGGTATGCCGGATATCGCCTATTTTTTTGCGTACCTGGTACCACAACTCGGGGATTTTCTCTGAAAAGGTATTATCGCGGATGACAATAAACACTACGGATTCACCGGGGCGGGAATAGCTGCTGGTGTAGTCAATGGAGGGGATTTCCTGCAGCTTTTTCTCAATCTTGTCAGTGACTTGCTGTTCAACTTCTTGTGCGGAGGCACCTGGCCAACTGCTGCGTATCAGCATGACTTTAAAAGTAAATGGCGGGTCTTCGGATTGCCCCAGGTGCGTGTAGGCGAACACGCCGGCCAATAAGGTCAGGATAATAAAATACAGCACCAGTGCCTGGTTTTTGAGCGCCCAGGTGGAGAGGTTGAAACGCTGCGTCTCGTGAGCATTCTCATCATGGCCTGGCATATGTTGTGGTTCGCTCATTAACGAAGCACCTCAGGCCCTGGTGTGACGGGTTTTACTGGCATGCCTTCGGTCAGTGTGTGTACGCCTATGGTGGCAATGGTCTCCTGCGGCTGTAAACCGCTGGTGATTTCGATACCGTTTTCTGTCAATGCACCTGTTGTCACCCGACGTACATGTGCTTTTTGTTGCGCGTCTATGATCCAGACGCTGGCGTGCCCGTCTTGCTGTGTGACTGCCGTCGCGGGCACGATCAGTGACTGTGCAGAATGTTGTTGTGCAAAGCTCACTTGCGCAGTCATGCCTAATTTCATTTGCTGGTCAGCATCCAGTAACTGAATGCGCAGGTCAAAGGCGTGGGTCTGGCTATTAGCTGCTGGCGAGATTTCACGGATACGGCCTTGATAGCTTTGCGGCAGGTCATTGAGGGTAATGCGGGCGATATCGCCCACATGCAGGCTGTCTATCCGGGACTCCGGGACTGCAATCAGAACCTCCAGGGTTTGCAGGTCATAAATTTGGGCGATGGTTTGCCCGGCAGACACCACCTGCCCAGGCTCGGCCTGGATCATGCCTATGACACCTGATCTATCAGCGACTAATTGTGTATAACCAGTTTGATGCAGGCTGACAGCCGCCTGTGATCTGGCTTGCTCGAGACGGGCCTGCGTGGTCTTGACCTGGGTTTCGTAGCTATCCAGTGCAGACTTTGAAATGAATTGTTGCCGGTATAGCTGCTGGCGGCGTTCCAGTTCTGCCTGCGCGAGCGCCAGGTTGGCTTGGGCAGTTTGCACCTCGGCCTGGGCGGCCTGGGCATTGAGCCGTGTGTCATTGGGGTCGAGCTGGGCAATGAGCTGGCCTTTTTTCACCAGGTCGCCCACGTTGACCGCACGTGAAATAATTTTGCCGCCAATACGGAAGCCAATATTGGATTCATAACGGGATTTGACTTCACCGGTATAGCTGGCGGCGACCGGTCCGCCTGCTTCACCGACGCTCATCACCCAGACAGGGCGTGGGGCAGGTGGGGCTTCGGTCGGCTGGTGACAGGCGCTGACCATGGCGGCCAGGCACAAGCTGCTAATGACAGTCTTATTCATGTTGAGGTTCTTTCATAAATCCATGCATACACATCTCTACCATGGCCTGAACGCGCGCCTCCAGGGATCGCCAGTTGATCCAGGCATCGTCTGCGAGGTTGATTTGCAGGGCGCACAAGCCATGCATGGCCGCCCAGACGGTCTGGGCGATGAGCACAGGATCGGTCAGGGATGGTTTGAACACGCCAGCATGCCAGGCGCTTGTGACCACGCCTATCAATTGTGCATAAGCGTCCTGTTCGGGATTGTCCTGCTCTATGCTGGAAAATGCCGGGTCGCATGGAGGATGCGGGGTCATAAACATCATGCGGTAGTGATTCGGGTTGGTCAGGGCAAACTGCACATAATGCTGCCCAAATTGTAAAAAACGCTGTAGTGGGTCGCTGATATCCAATGTTGATTTTAAAGACTGCGCCAATTTGATGACGTCGGCATCTACCACGGCCCGGATCAGTTGCTCTTTGTCGCTGAAGTAAAGGTAAAGACTCGTCGCCGAGTACCCGACACGCTGAGCCACGGCACGCATGGTCACGGCTTCTACCCCTTGATGAATAAAAAGCTCCCTGGCCGCGTCCATAATGGCGGTGCGCACAGCTTGTTTTTCAATTTCGGATTTGACCTTTGGGGGCATTCAACACCATCATTGATTTAAATAACGTAGTTAAGTTAACACTGTTATTTTTAAATGTCAAATCCTGCTGGCATTTCTTCACAGAATGGTGCAGAGTAACAAATGTGATACACCGGTGGTCAGAATTGGGGCTGAGTTGCTGGGTAAGTGAAAACGGCATGAATCTGTCACCGGCATGCATCATACCGAGATTTTCTCGCCCGTGAGGTGAGAGACAGCGCGTTCAATAACGACAAGGAGCGATCAGTATGAATGTACGGCAGCGTTGGGTCAGTTTTCTGGGGCGTGTTTTGTTATCCCTGATTTTCATTATTAGCGGCATTGCCAAGGTCATGGATCCTGCTGGGACCATCGCCTATATCGAAAGTGCGCACTTGCCGTTACCGCAGGTGGCTTATGTGGTTGCACTCATCGTAGAGCTTGGGCTGGGTCTGGCGCTGCTGGTCGGCTTCAAGGCACAACTGGCTGCCGCTGGAATCTCGTTATTTACCTTTGTGACTGCATTAATGTTTCATAGCAATATGGCTGATCCGGTCCAGGTCATTATGTTCCTCAAAAACATCACTATCATCGGCGGCCTGCTGGTCGTGATTGCGTTTGGTCCCGGCGGTTACAGCCTGGATGGTGGTAAACGGGTATTACTGGTTGAATAACACGGTGGAATCACAGTCGGCTCTTCAGGGCTGCGCAGGCTGGAACCAGTGTCGCAGGTGCTCGATCAGCGCCAGGGTGTTGGCGGACACCTGCTTATGATAGGGATACATGGCGTAAATCCCTCCCTGCTGAATGCCGAACTCTGCCAATACTTCTACTAGGCGCCCGCTGTGCAAATCATCCAGCACATAAAAAGCAGGTAATCCTGTAATGCCCAGGCCAGCCAGGGCAGCCTCGCGCAATACCTCGCCGTGGTTGGATCTTAACTTGGCATGAATCGGAATGCGGTGTATCTGGTCGTGATCGCTAAATACCCATTCGCTGGCGCGGTGTGTCAGGCAAGCATGCTTTGCAAGTGCCCGGGGAGATTCCGGTATGCCATTGCGTGCAATGTATTCCGGGCTGCAACAAAAGCGGATAGCGGCATCTTCGAGTTTGCGCGCCACCATGCCTTCTTCAGGTTGATCAGTCACACGAATGACCATGTCATAACTTTCACTGATCATGTCCACATGCCGGTTGTCTGCATCGAGCCAGATATCGACATGCGGGTGTTGCTGCATAAACGCCGTCAGGGCTGGGGCTAGCCTCAGGTTGGCGTAAGAGAGCGGGACAGATAGTTTGAGTAAGCCGCGTAACTCATCCGAGCGGTTGCTGATTTCCAGTTCTGCATCATGAATGGCTTGTAATATCTGTTGTGCACGCTGGAAAAATATCTTACCTGTTTCGGTAGGGGACAGTTTGCGGGTTGTCCGCAAAAGTAACCGTGCCCCAAGGCGCGCTTCCAACGCGATAATACGGCGGCTCACCAGCTGTTTGGAGATTCCCAACGCATGGGCGGCACTGGTGAAGTTACCATGCTTTACCACCTCTACAAAGAAATGCATTTCTTCGATGGAAGCCATTGATTGTCAACCTATATGAGACAGTTTTACCATTATCGGCATGATTATCATTCTTTTGTTTTAGTAATACAATGCCTCATCAGCTGAACTGTCTCAGGGAATTTGGATGCCAGGCTGATAGGGCATCTCACAATCACACATAAGGAGCAATCATCATGAACGCATTTCAATCCGCCGCCAGCGTCGCTGGTCGTATTCTGTTATCACTGATTTTTATTATCAGTGGCCTGGGTAAGATCGCTAACCCTGCAGGTACCATTGGTTATATCCAGAGCGTAGGCGCGCCATTGCCAGAAGTCGCTTATGCCATTGCCGTATTTGTCGAGCTGGTGCTGGGGATCGCCCTATTGGTCGGGTTTAAAGCCCGCTGGGCTGCCGCTGGCATTGCCGTGTTTACCATTGCAACAGCGTTTTTGTTCCACAACAATATGGCTGATCAAATGCAACAAATCATGTTCCTGAAAAATTTCACCATTGCCGGTGGTCTATTGATGGTCGTTGCGTTTGGCGCGGGTGCGTTCAGCGTGGATAACCGTCGCCGTTAATTGGATTTGCCGGGAATGACGACCCTGTTTGTCTCGCATGGCGCCCCTACGCTGGCTCTGGAGCCCGGGAATACCGGGCGTGTGCTGGCGGACATCGCTGCCAGCTTTCCGCAGCCCGATGCTATCCTGGTGGTGTCAGCGCATTGGGATACGCGGGTGCCGACTGTGAGTTTGGCCAGCCAGCCGGAAACCATCCATGATTTTGCCGGATTTCCTCCGGCCTTGTATGCGCAACAATATCCAGCCCCCGGCGCGCCGCAGCTGGCGCAGCAGGTGGCTGCATTATTGCAGTCGCATGAAATCCGTGTGCAAATACATCCGCAGCGCGGGCTGGATCATGGGGCATGGGTGCCACTGATGCTAATGTATCCAGAGGCGGATATCCCGGTCACGCAACTGTCGATCCAGAGCCGCAATACGCCCGCCCAGCAGTTTGCCCTGGGACAGGCCCTGCAAACGTTACATGCGCAAAACGTGTTGATACTGGCGTCTGGGGCGATCACGCATAATTTGGCAGACTTTTTTACCGGCGACCGCGATGCGGAACCATTATCGTATGTCACCGCATTTGCGGACTGGATAGCAGCGCGCATTCAAGCGCAACAATGGCAAAGCCTGCTCAACTACCGCATGGAGTGCCCACAGGGGAGGCAGGCGCACCCAACCGAAGATCATTTGATGCCCTTATTTGTGGCTGCAGGTAGCGGCAAGGGGACGGTCGTGCGGTTTACCCCAGAAAGCACCTACGGCATCCTGGCCATGGATGCTTATTTGTGGGCGGCATGATAGGGTTGGTTGGGCCTAGCGTAAATCGTACTGGTTTAATTTGTTCCACAGTGAGCGCTCGCTGATTTCCAGCAGCTTGGCCGCCTTGGTTTTATTACCCTGGCAGGCGTCCAGTGCCTTTAGAATCAGGCGGCGCTCAATCGCTTCTGTGGCACGCGGGATAGATAAGTCATGACTACCAGTGTCGTCACTGCTCTTGTCTGGGCCAGGGGTCGCAATTTGCTGAGAAATATCTGCGGGCAAATGTTGTGGCTGTATGGCTTGATTGCCAGCCAGGATGGCAGCCCGTTCCAGAATATTCTCCAGTTCCCGCACATTCCCTGGCCAGCGATATTCTTGCAGGCATACACGCGCACTCTCACTGAGTTTGGTTTGACGCTTCACAAGAAAATAGTCGGCCAGCAAGCTCACGTCCTGCCCGCGCTCACGCAGTGGCGGCACCTGAAGCTGTATGACATTGAGACGGTAGTAGAGGTCTTCACGTAACTTGCCTTCCTTGACCGCTTGCATGGGGTCACGGTTGGTCGCGGCCACCACACGTACATCCAGCGTAATCTGCCGGTTGCCACCCAGTTTTTCAACGACATTTTCCTGTAACACGCGCAGCAATTTGGATTGCAACTGAATGGGCATTTCAGTGATTTCGTCCAGGAACAATGTGCCGCCATTAGCGAGTTCGAATTTCCCAACACGCTCTTTGACGGCACCGGTAAAAGCCCCCTTTTCATGACCGAACAGTTCGGACTCCAGAATGTCCGCCGGAATCGCCGCGCAGTTGACGGCGACAAACAATGCTGACTTGCGTGTGGAAGCCTCATGCAGTGCTTTGGCAACCAGCTCTTTACCTGTTCCGGTTTCACCGACAATGAATACGGTAGCCCGCTCAGGCGCTACTTGCTGAATCATCTGTTTTAATGATTGCATAGGCGGGCTATTGCCCACCAGGCTGGTGACATCGGGTTGCTGGGTTTCCTTGAAAAAAGTGTTTTCCTGGGTGATACGTTTGAGGGTAAGGGCTTTATCAATCGCCACCTCCAGCGTTTCCAGTTCAAACGGGCGCAAAATATAATCGCTGGCCCCCAGTTTCATGGCCTCTACTGCCGTTTTGATCTCCCCTTGCGCCGTGACCATGATGAACGGCAGGTGTTCATATTCCTTGCGCAGGGTTTCCAGCAATTGCAGACCGTTCATGCCCGGCATGTGCAAGTCACTGACGACCAGGTCTATTTGCTGCTGCTGGATCATCTCCAGCGCTTCACGACCATGGCTGGCTGACAGGGCGCGGTAACCCGCCTGGCGCAAGCTGATTTCCAGCAGTCGCCGCATATTGGGCTCATCATCAACGGCAAGGATAGTAATGGGGGCTGACATGGTATTAGGCTCGGATGCTAGGCACTCTCAAATGGAAAGGCAAGGTTGAATTGGGCGCCTTGCCATGGGCTACTACTATAAGAGATTGTACCACCATGGGCTTCGACGATTTGTTTGACCACCGCCAACCCCAGCCCGACACCGCCTGCGCGTTGGGTGAAAAAGGCTTCAAATAAATGCCCCTGCTGTGCGGGCGGCACACCGGGGCCATTATCTGCCACAGACAGATAGGCATAATGCGCATCTCGCGTCAGGGAAATGACCACCTGGCCATACTCGGGTAGTATCTGGATGGCATTGATCACCAGGTTGACCATTACCTGTGTCATCTGGTCCTGATCTACGGCGATAGTGACGGGGGCCGGCGCGTCCAATGACAGCTGTATGTGTTTATCCTGTGCCTGCTTTTGCAGCATATCGCATACATGTTGCAAGTGTGATTGCAGCTCGAGAGGTGTTTTGCTTGGTGGCCGCGGCCTGGCCGAATCAATCAATGTCGTGACCAGTTTGTTCAGGCGCTCGGTCTCGGAAATAATGAATCCCAGCACTTCGCGGCCATCTTCACTCAGCGCGGGCTCACGCTTCAATACATCCGCGGACGAACGCATGATGCCTAACGGTGTGCGTACCTCATGGCTCATGGCCGCAGCCATTTCACCGACCACGGCCAGTTTGGCTGCCCGCGTCAATTGCTGCTCTGAAGCTTCCAGCTCTGCTGCCATTTGAGTAAAGGCCTGGTGCAGGGATTGCACTTCAGAGGGGCCACTAAGCGGCGGCGGCACTACATCAGGCTGCCTCAGTTTCTTGACGAACTGAGTCAGTGCTTCCAGCGGCTGGGTAATGCGCTTGGCAATCGGCCTGACCAACACCATAGAAAGTATCAGCATCAGTACCAGCAGGCTCAGGAAAATGATCCCTAAGCGATGCACGGGCGCAACGGCGACATCATGTTCCTTGTTCAGCTTTACCTCCCAGTCATGCACCAGAAATGCATTTTCAAGCGGCACATGGGTATGCAGGCTGGGTCGGGATTCAGACCAATTATTTGACTGTGCCAGCAAACGTTTATTTTCATCTACCAGTGCCAGTTCGGTGGCATGTTGCGAAGCGTGGTTGAGCAAGTCTCGAATCACGGACCAATTAAAGGTCGCTACCAGGTGGCCTATGGGTTGCAAGGTAATGCTGGAGATGATGGGAGCGGAGATCATGAGTTGATCATTTTGCAGGTGGTACACCGTTATCGGCTGCCCGTTATCAGTAAACGAAAACCAGACCGTAGGGCTGGTCAGGCGCTGACTGATACGCGGAGGGTTGCTGGAAGCCACAATCACCGACTGTAGATCGATGACATCGATAGCAATATATTGAGCGGCATAACTATTACGGGTTTCATGGAGGAAAACAGACAGGCGCTTGTCGATATCGCCAATCAACATATCCTGCATGATGGCCAGTTGACTCCAGCTTCTCACGTTTTGCACACGTTCGTACAATATGCGATCTATGTGCTCTGCCACCGCTTTTCCGGTGGTTTGCAGGTCATGCTTGATTTCTGTTCGCAAGGCAATCCGTGCCTGGTAGAAACTCAACACACTGACCAGCAATGCGGGTAACAGTCCTGACAGTAAAAATGCAATCAGTAGCATTTTCCGTATGGATAAAGGTGCGTGTTGGGGCATGGAATATGAGAAAATGCAGGCTTTACTTATGTAAGTTTCTTATTTAACCGGAAAGTATGTATGGCTAACATTTTACTGCGTTGTGTACTCAGTGTAATCAGCCTGTGTCTGCTGTGCAAGTCGCTGATGGCAGAAGAGGACGCATCTTTCTGGCAAGGGTTTCGAGTCGGTGGATATTCCAGTATCGATCTGCGTATTCCCAGGACTGAAACAACGCAGCTGAAATGGAATGAGTTGAGCATGATCGTGACCTGGGATCAGGGCACGCGACTCAAGTTTTTCAGTGAGCTTGAACTGGAAAACCCACTGAGTTACAACCGTCACCAGGGCTTGCACAGCAAAGAAAGCTATATTCACTTTGAGCGTTTCTATTTTGATTACAACTTGAACGCTAAAACCAATGTACGTGCTGGCCGCTTTCTGACGCCAATCGGACGCTGGAACCAGCTGCATGCCCCTCCTTTGGTATGGACCACCAGTCGGCCACTGGCGACGACAGAACTGTTTCCCTATGCGTTGAACGGCTTGATGGTGTTCGGCAATATCCCGTTTGAGTCTCGTTCTCTGGAATACCAGCTGTATGCCGAAGGCGTGAAAAGTGACCGCAAGGAGCGCGATGAGACCACCTATAGGGATGTGAATGGCGGGCGGCTGGCCATCAATAATCTGTTCAATTTCACCAGTGAAAATGCAGGCCTGAATACGATAGGCCTCAATGTTTCTTCTTTTCAGGAGCGCTTCACTGGCTCTCCCAGTTATCGCTTGATTGGCCTCGACTTTTTGCTTGAGTTTGATCGCTGGGAAATTACAGGCGAGATGTATAGCCGAAATACAGCCCAGGGCAAGGATGCTGGTAGCGGCGGTTATTTGCAGAGTGCCTATTTGCTCAAGGACGAGTGGTACCTGATTAATCGCCTGGAAAACCTGCATATGCCGGATCGTCCCAATGCTGAGCGCTGGATGATAGGCTTGACCAAGCGACTCAAGCCTAACCAGTTGCTCAAGTTTGAAATGGTGGGCGGTAGCGGCGAGTATGAAGATGTGCCGCGTGGTTTTGCCACCTCTTTTGCGGTGATGTTTTAATGCGTAAGCTGTTGATATCATCCTTAGCCTGGATACTGTTCCTCTGCTCTTGCATGGCCAGCGCGGAGGAGCCGGTGATTGCCGTGATTGTATCAGCGCAGCCTGCCTACACGGTTTCGGTGGCCACCAGTGATCTGGCATCCGTTTACTGGCGCAAGAAGCTGTATGACAACCAGGGTAAGCCATTACATCCGGCCAACTTGTCCAGCGATCACCCCCTGCGCCTGCGCTTCTCACAACAGGTATTGCATAGTAATCCCAGGTCGCAAGTCGGTTACTGGAATGAGCAGTATTTCCATGGCATCCAGCCGCCGTATACCGTGGAATCACAAGAGGCGATGATTCGCTATGTTGCTTACACCGAGAGCGCAATTGGTTATATTGACGCGTGCAAGGTTGATGAGCGGGTGAAACCGGTGATATGGATCACCGCCAATAAAATTTTGGGTGAGCCGCCTAGTTTACGTTGCAGCGCTGCTACGCCTTAATGCGGCATTTTTTATCGCCTCTATTCTGCCTGCCGGATCCATCGCTGGTGGTTGATCTCGTTCTGTGTGTAGATTCTGGCCTGGCCGGACATGGCTAACGATATCAGCCGGTGACAGTGGTCGCTCTGGCTTGAATGGTAGCGGCGGCAGCTTGAGTTCAGCACGCACTTCCGGGTTTGCCACCAGCCAGTTGTAATGCGAGTTGCAAGTGCTGGATTTGAGCTCATACGCCGTCAATAGTGTGCAGAACACGTCATCATGACTCAGCGGGTAATTCTCGTAGGGCTTGACCTGGTCAATCGAATAGTCAAACTGTTTGCCCAGCCACAAAATAGCCGGGACATGCGTCTGCTCCTTAGGTGCGATCATATAAGGCGCCGCATGCAGGTAAAGACCGTGTTCCCCGAGCGATTCGCCATGATCAGACACATACAACATGGCGGTTTCATGACTGTTATCGTATTTTTTCAGTAGTTGAATGACTTCACTCAGGAAGTAATCGGTATATAAAATGGCGTTGTCGTAAGCGTTATCGATTTCCTGCTGGCTGCATTTGGATAAGTCGCTGTTGCGGCACACCGGGGTGAATTTTTCAAATGCCTTGGGGTAACGACGGTAATATTCTGGCCCATGGTTGCCCATCTGGTGCAATACGATCATGATGTCTTGCCCGTGGTGCGCCTGAATGTACTGGTCCAGGCCATTTAGCATGCCTACATCCCTGCATTCGGTATCACAGACAGTATTCTGAGTAGGCGATTGAAAATCCTGGTAAGCCATACGCGTGGCCACGCCTTTGGAGTCGGAATTGTTGTCGCGCCACAACACGCTCACATGATGCTCTTTCAAGACATCCAGCGCATTTTCCATGTGTTTGGCTTTTTTCGCCGAATATTGCTGCCTGCCTAGCATCGAGAACATGCAAGGCACCGATACGCCGGTAGATGTGCCGCAGGAAGTCACTTGTTTAAAGCTGACCACATCTTCCTGCTGCAAGCGCGGGTTAGTCAGTTTATGGTAACCGTTCAGCGAAAAGCGGTCGTAGCGTGCCGTTTCACCAACCACCATGATCACCAGTTCGTGTTTGCTGTTACCCCCTACCCTTTGCGTGTCAGTGGCGACCTGTTCCAGCGCCTGGCTTTCGGGAATACTGAGATGCTGGTTAGTCCACTTAATGAGTGAGTAATGCATAAAGCTTGGGTTGGCATACATGCGTGCCAGTTTATGTTCACGGATAAAACTGGCATAGCCGGCAGAGTAGGGCCATACGCAAGTGACCATCAGCACAAGCAATAGTCCCAAATGCGCAGCACGGATGCGCAGGCTGTCGCGCTTAAACCAGCCGTCTGGCGCTTTAAACAACAGCCATAACGCAGGCAACACACCGAACACTGTGACAAAAACGATCATCTGCCATGACAACAGGCCAAATGCTTCCTTGCTGTCGGTCTGAAAAAGGTTATCGAGCATCACTGTATCAATAATGATGCCAAACTCCTGCATATAGAAGCCAGCAAACGCGCTGCTGAATAAGACCAATGCCAGTAGCCAGCGCGCATTTCGTCCATGGCTGATCAACAGTAGCCAGAGTGCCGTCACCAGCGTGAAAAAGAGCAGCAGGCTGATCAGCAATCCGCTTTGCCCTGCGAGTGGCGGGTAGAGCTGGGTCAGATGCGAAACCAGGGCAGCATTGTCGAATAGCATCAACCACAGCGTCACGCCCCAGATCAACAGTATCTGTGGTGTGAAAAGGTGGCTGAAGATCACGGATAGGGAAAGTTTTTTCATGCGGTGCGCTTCTTTGAATCGTGAAAAATGGTTTTTGGATAGGGATGATGGGCAAGGCCGGTGCTGGTAAATGACAGGACGCATAACAGCAAGGCACACATCAGCCACAGAGAGGTCAGCGTGTGCGAGAGAAAGTGGGCGCCACGTAGTTGCTGGCACCAGCCGAGTAGAAAGCCGATCGCCAGCCCGGCAAACGCTGCCTTGAGTGCTTTGCGCGGGTGTTGCGGTAACCAGCACAGGCACAGCGCTGAAAGCCATAAGCCACTGCTGGCGTGCCCGGCCGGGAAACAATGTCCTGCCATCCCTGGAGCATGCGCTGAAAAAGCGGGAAACCAGGGTAAAGTGCCGCCGTAACGGTCAATATCCCACGGACAGGGGTGCGGCATCTGATGCTTGAGCCAAGACACCAGGCCGCTATGCATCACAGCCAGGGCAGTGACCCAGCGGAACCGGTATTGCTGCTCCCATGAGAGCCAGGTGGGTCGTAAATGCCAGGGTAGCCAAGCCAGCACCAATAGTGCTAGCCAGAAGGTGGATAGCAGGTTTTTGGCATAGCCGTGCATGACCGTGTCGTAAAAGAATGCGTGCCGGTAGGTAAACTGGCCGCGGCGGACATCGAACATGGCATCCGCCAGTGTTAAATCCAGGGTGGTGTCATTGGCGAGGACGATGATCGCCAGTGCACTGAGCACCAGCCACAACCATAGCCAGACTAGTCGCGTGTTGGTAAGCCAGCGTTCCACGTGGCGACCTCACTGTCAGGAAAATGCTTTGTGCCTGGCAAGGTTTGCAATTTGCCGATATGAGGGTCACCCACCAGGATGCTGTCCGGCAAGAATTGCGCATTGACGATGCTCTCATCCGGGCGGAAGCCATCAAATGACAGCCCTACCAGGTCAGCCAGGGTATAAATCAAATCGGCATTGTCGTATTGCCCATGTGTATCCACATTGGCTAACATCGTCCTGGCATTAAACCAGTTGTCCGAATGCCAGACGATGAGCGGTATGCTGTACATAGGCAACGTCGGTGCAGCTTCATTACGGCCCTGGAAGTCGTGTGGGGCAGTGTCATACACATCTTCACCATGGTCAGAAAAGTACACCAGCAAGCTGTGCTGTTGTTTGGCTTTCAGCATTGAGATCAGCTGGGCCATGATCCAGTCGTTGTAGCGGATGGCGTTGTCATAACTGTTAATCAATGCGATTTTTTCTTCATCCATCCCCTTTGTTAACAACCCTTGAGCGGTTTTAAACACATCAAACTTTTCCGGATAACGGTAGCTGTACTTCATATGCGTGCCTAACAAATGCACGATGATCAGCTTCTTCGGATGCGGGTCGTTGAGGCTTTCAGCAAACGGGTCCAATACCTTTTCATCAAAGCTGTAAGCGTTTTGTCGGCGTTCGTTATTCAGGAAGTATTGCTTGTCAGCCTGTTTGGCGAACGTGGTCAGCATGGTGTTACGCCCGGTCAGGGTTTGCTGATTGGTTATCCAGGTGGTGTGGTAACCAGCCTGTTTCATCATGGCCACCAGTGAAGGTTTGGTCTTGTAGTCGTCAGGATGCTGTTGGTCGGCAAAGGTCAACACCTGTTGCAAGCTTTCAATGGTGTTTGGACGAGGTGAGTAGACATTGTCGAATACCGTCAGCTCGTGGCGGATTTTACTCAACTCGGGATTGGTATCCCGGCCATACCCATACAAACTCATATGCAAGCGCGAGGTGGATTCGCCTATCACCAATACCACGGTGGTTGGCCCGGGTTTGGCTTGCTCTGATAATTGCGATAGCGGCGGAATCCGGTTCATGGTCAGCAGAGTCTGGTTCACCTCCTCCAGTTGCTGCTGATAATTCATGTATCCCAACGCCAGTTGGAACGGAGGAACACCGCTAAAGTGTTTGTTAAAACTTTTGTAGGCGTAAAACCACTGGCCGTGAACAATATGTTTTAACGGTGAGGCAAAAGCGACCAGCAGTACCAGAAATGTGTAGACGGATGCCTTGGTTTTAGAGAGCGTGGCAGGTTGCAGCGTGCGCCAGTAAGCTATGGTGATGGTAATAAAGGACAGCAGGGCTAATAAAATCCACCAGGAAAAATAATTGTGCAGGTATTCCTTGGATTCACTTTGGTTGGACTCAAACAAAATCATCATCAGGCTCTGCGTCAGCTCTTGACGGTACACCAGGAAGTAAGCCAAACCAGGCAGCGCGGATACCCCCAGCATCAGTGCAATCAAAGCGCTCAATGTACGCAAGCGTTGCGGTTGCCACCACAGCGGAATTAACCATAAGCTTGTCACCAGCATGGCATCCTTGAATCCTTCGAGAGAGGCGGCGCCGAATAACCAGAGTAAAGCTTGTGTCAGCCCGCCTAATAATAAGAACAGCCCGTAGGCGCGCAGGAATGGATGCTTCAAAACGACTTCCCTTATTTTTATTGAAAACGCAAATCACTTTGCAAAGCGCGTGCCACTGGCTCAAAAGAACACAGGTTTGCACGCTAATATATTGATCTGCATAGACTTTTTGGAATGATGGTTAAGAGCGAAGCCAGAAAAGGATGACTATGTTTCTGCAAAAAATGCAGGATTTTATCGAAGACTGAGTCGTCTCAATCTGCAAAAAGTGCAGGATTCTGTATGAGGATTAAGTGTTAGATGATTGATTTATATATGAAAAATATGACTGGCACAGGGTTTGCAATTGGCTAGGCAAGTCCAAATCTGGCAAGGAAACCCCAATGTTGCAAACGCAGTCTGACAGTACTTTTTATTATGCGTCTTCTGCCTATGAGTCCAGGCAGTTTGCCCAGTCAAAACGGTACCAGGTCAATGAAATCACCAGTCATCTGGTGGAGCGTGATGCACCCTGCCGTCGGGAGGTGGAGGCATTTATTGCTGCGGTATTCAAGCAGGTCTATGGTGCCGAGGTGAGTAACTTTATGCCGCAACTAGTTGCGTTGCGCGATGCCAGCGGAATTCTGATGGCGGCATTTGGCTTGCGTAATGCTGCACAAGAGCCTTTGTTTCTGGAACAGTATGTCGATGAGCCGATTGAGCAATTGATGTCGCGTCAACTGCAAAGAAACATACGCCGCGAAGAAATCACTTGTATTGGTAATCTGGCAGTGGCTAATCCGCGCAATGCCGGTGTGCTGATTGCACACGTTATACAACATAGCCTGAGTATGGATTTACCCTGGGGCGTTGCGACTGCGCACCACAGTTTGCAGAATGGCCTGATTAAAGGCGGGGTTGATTTGTTTCCACTGGCCATGGCTAACCCGGAACGGTTAAGTACAGAAGAGCGTGCCAAATGGGGCAGTTACTATAAACACACGCCACAGATTGTTGCCATTCGCGGCGTGGCGGACCCGCTGTAATGGAGCAATCTTCAACAATGCTACTGCAGGAAATCACCCTGCAAGCGGAGCGGGATCCTGGTCGGTTGGCTTTGCAAGGCATGGCCGGTCTGTTGACTTATGGTGAACTGATGTCTGAAGTGTCTGCACTGACTACTGCATTGACCACATTGGCAGAGCCGGCGAGCATTGCGTTGGCAATGGATAACAGCCCGGCCTGGATTGTGCTGGATCTGGCCGTGCTGGCCGCAGGCTGGACCAATGTGCCTATCCCGGCTTTTTTTTCAGCAAGCCAAAAGCAACATGCCATACAGGATGCAGGCGTCAGCCTGCTATTGACGGATGCATCGGATGCCTGGCTGCAACTCTATCCGGCAAGTGAGTCGCTGGCTAGTTGGACCGTTGCGGGCAAAGCTGTGTCAGTGATGCGCCTCAACTCACAGGACCGTGCCTCAAGTGCGCAAAAGATCACGTATACCTCAGGGACCACTGGTGCGCCCAAAGGTGTGAGCCTGACGGCGCAAAGTATGTGGCAGGTGGCGGATTCGATCCGGTTATTAACGCAGCCTGATCATGCAGATCGCCATTTTTGTGTGCTGCCGCTGGCGACCTTGCTTGAGAATGTTGCAGGGGTGTATGCCAGCCTGATTTCCGGTGCGACGGTCATTGTTTATCCCTGCCAGCAGGTGGGTTTCAGTGGCAGCCAGTTTGAGATCAGCCGTTTGTACCAAGGCCTGGCAAACAGCCAGGCAACAACGGCTATCCTGATTCCGGAGCTATTACGTGCGCTGGTGGCCTATTTGCAGGCGGGACATCCGCCATTGACGCATCTGCGCTTCGTCGCAGTTGGTGGTGCCAAGGTCGCAGCGGCGCTGATTCAGCAGGCACATCAGCTTGGTTTACCTGTGTATGAAGGGTATGGCTTGTCTGAGTGCGCCTCTGTGGTGACGCTGAATACACCACAATCGCACAAACCTGGCAGTATCGGCATGCCTTTGCCGCATGTGCAGTTGCGGGTTGACCACGGCGGCGAGCTCTGGGTGAAGGGCGCGATTTATCAGGGCTACCACCAGGCTGGTGGTGATATTGCTCCTGTGCTCGACGAAGAAGGGTATCTGGCGACCGGAGATTTGGCTTACCAGGATGCTGATGGTTACTGGTATCTCTCGGGTAGAAAGAAAAATATGTTTATTACCTCCTTTGGCCGCAATGTTTCGCCTGAGTGGGTAGAAAGTACATTAATACACCAGGCCGGATTGTTACAGGCTTGTGTGATTGGAGAAGCGAGGCCGTTTAATGTGGCGGTGGTGGTGGCGCAACCGCAATTCAGCACCGAGCAGGTGGCCCAGGCGGTGGCACGGGCTAACCTCGAGTTGCCGGATTATGCGCAGATAGGCGATCTGGTATTTGCCCGTCAACCTTTCACCCCACATAACGGACAACTCACGGCAAATGGCCGGTTAAAACGCGATATGATTGTTCAAGCTTATGCAGCCGACATTCATGCGATCTATGAAGGAATATGAATGAGTTTTTATCAGATATTATTAAATGAAACTGAAGCTGAGCGTCAGGCATTAATGAGCTTGCCGCTGATAGTACAAGGCGCACAAGGCAATATCAGCTTGAATACCTACAAGGCTTTTTTGACACAAGCCTATCATCACGTCAAACATACGACGCCATTGCTGATGGCTTGTGGTGGGCGGTTGAGCGGTGAGTATGAATGGCTGCGTACGGCGATTGGTGAATATATTGAAGAAGAGATGGGGCACCAGGAATGGGTACTCAATGATATCGAAGCGTGTGGCGGTGACAAAGAGGCAGTGCGCAACAGTGCAACCGATGCCGATGCGGCCTGCCATGCTACGGAGGTGATGGTGGCCTACGCCTACGATATGATTTACCGGGTGAATCCACTCGGATTCTTTGGCATGGTATTAGTGCTGGAAGGCACCAGTACCGCAGTCGCCACACAAGCGGGCGAGAAAATCATGCAGGCATTAAACTTGCCAAAGAAAGCATTTAGCTACCTGTTTTCACATGGTTCGCTGGATATCAGTCATGTCTCATTTTATGAAAGCCTGATGAACCAGGTCACCAAGGCAGAGGATCAGCAAATGATCATATATGCGGCCAAACGCTTTTACCGGTTGTATGGTGATATCTTTAAACACGTTGCATTGAGCCAAGATTAACCAGCTGGTCAGGGGTAATAAACAATGGAATTAAAAGATCTGCATGTGGTGATCACGGGGGCCACCGGTGGTTTAGGTGCCGCTTTATCGCTTGCATTGAGTGCGAAAGGGGCCATCGTCTGCCTGGTCGGACGTGATGCCGTTAAATTGCATGCTTTGCAGCAAAAGGTGAGTGCGCAAGGCGGTCAGTCACATATTGTGGTGGCCGATCTGGCGCAGCCGAATATGGCTGCCCAGGTATTAAAGCAATCGTTGCATGAAATGGGGCATGTCGATTTATTGATTAATAATGCCGGCGTGATTGAATTCACTGAGTTTGCCCGGCAAACTGAAGTGAGTATCGATAATATGATCCACACCAATGTTACAGTGACGCTGGTTTTGAGCAAGGTCTTTGTTGACTATTTTCTTAAGCGCGGGCGTGGGCACCTGGCGTTTATCGGTTCCATCTTTGGTTCATTGGGTTTTCCACATTTTGCCACCTATTGCGCCAGCAAGTTCGCGTTGCATGGCTTTAGCCAGGCGTTGCGACGTGAGTTGGTCGATAGCAATATCGGCATCACCTACATTGCACCGCGTGCCATTGCGACGCCAATGAATGATGATCGTACCAATGCCATGTGGCAGGCTTCAGGACAGGCGGTTGATGATCCCCAGCAGGTCGCAGATAAGATTGTGCGAGCACTGCAAAAAAATCAGCAGGAATTGTTTATTGGCCAGCCACAAAGTTTTTTTGCCTGGCTGAACGGGCTGGCGCCCAGGCTGGTGAATCTGGGCTTGAAGCAACAAGCGAGGCTGGCAAAGCGGTTTTTGTAGAAGCTGAGCATGGTTTAATTGATCAGGTTAAAAAGTTGTCTGCGCAGTCGGTCATAGATAAATAAATAAGTGATGCCATGGCGTTTTGTATCAAACAAATATTTAGGTACCTCTATCAACTCTACTTCCATCGCAATACGACGGTGCTCATAAAAATTTCTTCTTTGAGCAATCAAAAATATACGCCGCCAAAAACTTCTGTTCGCGCCTTGGCTCACTTAGCAATTTCAATTTATAGAAGCGCCAGTTTCTACGGCTGTTGGTAAAGCCTCTGCGTTTTATGACTCTTTGAAGACTGTGTTAAAAATCACTTTAACAATAAGCCCTGCCGATTCAGGTTGTTTATTGATTAATAATATTTCAGCATGATGCTTGTGAGCGATCTCTTGAGCGATTGAAAGACCTAGCCCAGACCCTGATGGTTTGTTACTCTGAGCGCGATAGAATCGCTCAAACACTTTGTGAATATCCTCTGGATGAATACCTGGTCCTGAATCTTCAATTTCTATTTCAATCGCATGATGCTGTGATCTGATTTGAATATTTATCAATCCATCTTCGGGGGAATAGTTGATTGCGTTCACTAAAAGATTATTGAATAGAATCTCAATTTCATCAGCTACTCCAAAAATATGGACATCATCAGCGTAGGTCATGCCAACATCCAGTCTTTTTGCCATGTAGATAGACCGAAGATCATTTAATACCCTGACGATAAGCGCATTCAAGTCTACTTTGCTAACTGATCCTGGTCGCGCATCAGGTTCGACCTTTGATAAGGTCAACAATTGTTCTACTAAACGTTCCATTCGACTAAGACTGTCAAAAACACGCGGTAGTCGATCTTGCAGTTCTTTTTGGTTGGCATGATTTAATGACGAGAGCTGTAGCCTCAAAGCGGTGACTGGTGTTCTGAGTTCATGGGCTGCATCGCTGGTAAATCTTTTTCTGAGCGTAATAAATGCATTCGCATTTTTCATCCAAACATTTAAAGATCGAATGATTGGAATCAACTCCTTTGGCTGTTTATTTTCATTAAATAGATTCAGCTCATCCACATTTCTTTTGGCCATTTCTTCTGACATCACAGTCAGCGGCTTAAATGTTTTTTGAATGATTAACAACGTCACAATAATTAAAAAGGGCACCACCAGCAATTGGGGAATAATCAGCTTGATGGCTACATCTCGAATGGTTCGTTGGCGTAATTTATAGTCCTGAGCTACTACGCAAGTCAGACCCTCTTGGCTTAAGATAAACATGCGCCAGCGTTTGTGATCTATCCATTCTGTAAATAGACCAGATTTGTCGGTTTTGGCTGCAAAGACGCCTCGATGCGATTGGTAAATAATCTGGTTATTTTGTTTAATCTGGATAAGATAATCTTGCTCTCCATGCAGCTTGGATTTTCTGAGTCCAGAAATGAAGTTCTGCTCGGGTGCCGCATTTCCAGCAAAATTCTCAATCATAGCCGATGCTAAATGCTCCATATTCGCGTCATATAGCTCGCCTAACTCGTCTTCTACGGAGTGATAGGATAAAAAAGAAAGCAGCCCAATAATGAAGACGATACCCAAAGAAAGATAAATAGTCAGTTCAAACTTAATAGAACGCATTTACTTTTCCTTTTTGTCAGGAAAGGCATAACCTATGCCTCGAACGGTCTGAATGATGTCCTGTCCAAATTTCTTGCGTATGTGGTGTACATGCACTTCAACCGCATTGCTGTCTATCTCTTCACCCCAGCCGTAGAGCTTTTCTTCCAATTGTGATTTGGAAAAAATCATGCCTGGCTGCGACATCAGGTGATACATAATCGCAAATGCTTTAGCGGAAAGCCGTTGACTGACAGCCCCCGCCGATAACATATAATTGGCCGTATTCAAGATGACGCCATTGACTTCAAGCTGATTGGTGAGACGTTCTTCTTTGCGCCTGAAAATAGCCCTCAATCTTGCTTCCAACTCTTCGATGGCAAATGGCTTCAGCACATAGTCATCTGCGCCTGCATCCAAGCCCTCAATGCGTTGTTCGATGGCATCTCTGGCTGTAATCACGATCACTGGCGTTTGATTGCCGCCCTTTCTGAACTCAGTGAGCCATTCAATCCCGTTTTTTTTGGGCAATCCGATGTCTAGCAAAATAGCATCGAACACCTCCTGCATGATGGCTTGTTCCGCCTGCATCGCATTCTTCACCCAGTATACGGCGTGTGTACGCATGGCCTGTTGCAGTCCTTCGCCTATCATCTCATCGTCTTCTACTAGCAGAAGTTTCACTTTGCCTCTCTCCATGACATATGCGAGCAGATTAAACATTGAATCTTAAGGTTGCCTTAAGAAAATCACTGCAATATGCAGCCTCACATTATCCATTTTCCATGTGTTATGAATCGAATCAGCTTTCTCAAGCGTGCGTTGTTGCTAATGCTGACCGGGCTTGCGGCCTGTCAAAGTCCTCAGTCTATCAAACCCCAAGCGCTTGTCGCCAATATCGTTGAACAAGACCAATCATTGCGTGGCAGGCAAACTCAGCAAGGTAATGAAACAGATGACTTTCTTTCTGAGTATGCGGCGGTGATGCTGGCGTTGCATCAGAATCCTGCCTTTCAAGCGCAATTAACAGAACTAGATATAGCTCAGGCAGACTTGCAACTCGCCAATCAGATCAGCAATCCTTCCGTGTTTTATGCATTTGGCATCGCCAACAAACCTTATCGGTATGCCATTGAGTTCCCACTGGAGGCGCTATTTCTCAGGCCATTAAGGCTCAAACAGATGCAATCGCAATCCACACAGACGCAACTGCAGTTGATGCAAACGGGATTCTCCCTCGTTCGCGACACACGCGCTGCTTACGCACAAGCCGTTGTCAGCCAGGAAAAAGTCATCAGACTGGATGAGGCGTTACGCGTGAACAACACGATCGCCAGATTAGCCAAAACGCGTGAGCAGCTAGGTGATAGCAGCGCTCAGGACTCGCTGATTGCAGAAAATGAACTGTTACTCATCGAGCGGGACTTGCAATCTGCAAAGATTGAAGCAGGCATCGCCCATACACAGCTCATGCATATGCTTAATCACGTAGATGACAAACGTAAACTATCACTCAGCGACGCACTCTTGCCTTCCTGCTCTGCCGAAGATATTAGCCAATTGAAAAGTGCCGCCATCGCTAGCAGAGCGGATGTGTTGGCTGCTGATGCTGCGATTGAGGCGGTGAAAGAGAAGCGCCGTTTGAATGAATTAAACTGGTTAGCGCCTGCAGCCATTGCTGATGCGACCAGCGGCCAGACCAATGGTCATGTGCTGGCGCCAGCCATCAGATTCTATTTGCCCATTTTCAATCAAAATCAGGGACAGGTCGAACGCGTCGATGTGGAACTAGTAAAAGCCTTGCACGAGGCTGAGGCGACCAAGCTGAAGGCCTCCATGGATATTCAAGTCAGCCACCTAAAGTACCAGCGTGATTGCCAAGAGTGGCAACAGTTGCAGACAGCGTTGCTTCCTAATTCATTAAAAGTCATCCATGACGCTGAAACTGCCTATCAGCATGGTGAGATTGCCTATTTAGGTGTGCTCGAGAGCAGCAGAAAATACCTAAATCTTCGACTGCGTGAGACCCAACTGAAAGCCGACATGATCCTGAGCTGGTCGGACCTCATGCGCAGTACCAGTATTCCCCAAAATCTCACGATTAATCATCATTGAAAGAATCATCATGTCGATCAATCACCACATGATAGTCATTAAGTCACATCACTTCATCACATGCCTCATAGGCATATTAATGCTATGCCCGGTATTTGGTATATCCGAAACCATCAGTGCCAACGAAAATCAGTTCAATCAGGTCGCGTTATCAAACATCGCTATCAAGAAATTGGGATTGGAAACTAAAGAAATACGCTTGGCAAAAGCGCTTTCTTCAAAGTTATATCCAGCACAAATCGGATATGCGCCTCAAGCACTCACTCACTACATCACGCCATTTAGTGGGTATGTCGAGTTGAATGCTAAATTGCATTTGGGAGATAAGGTCACAGCCGGGCAGACATTGTTCAAAATCAAACCTGTGGTTACCCCGGAAACCAGACTAAGTTTGCTCACCAATCTTTCAGATACGGAGGGGCAGCTCAAATCTTCGCATGAACAAGTAGAAGCCAACCGTTTGGTATTTAACAGAGCCAGGCAGTTATTTTTGCAACACGTAGGCAGTCAAAAGAGTGTCGATGATGCACAGGCTAATTTAGCGATTGCGGAAACCAACCTCAATACCATCCAACAGAAACAGGCACTGCTTAAACAAGCCGTAGCAGATGGAGCGAGCGGCGTATATGTGATCAAAGCGGCTAAAGAAGGTGTCATCAGTCAGCTTAATTTTACTTCAGGCCAACTCTTGGGTGCAGGCAGTCAATTAATGGATATTGTCAGTACCAATCAATTGCTAGTTACTGTGTTCGTTCCACAAGCGCAGATTAAAAACCTGCAATTAAACGATGCCTGGATTGCAGACCGTGGCATTAGCGATAATGAAATCCCTTTAAAGAAAATCTCGCTGCCCCTAGAAGCCGATCTGCAAACAGGGATGCGCAAGGTCATATATGCAGCCTCCCACATGGGGGAGCTCGCCGCCATGCAAAAAATCAGTGTCAACATCCTTGAGCGAGAACCAACACGGATGGCATTGAGCTTACCCTGTTCGGCGATTGTGGTCGATATGTATGGCGGTGAATGGATTTATCTCAAAGAGGATGAAACACATTTTCGCCGTGAACGTGTCTTCGTCTCTGACAATACCTCAAACACATGTGTGGTGAATAAACCGGATATTCAAGGAAGAGTTGTAGTGTCTCACGGCGCGCAAGAGTTATTTGCGCTGGAAACCGGCTATACGCACTAGGGGTGGATTGAATATGTTGAAAAAACTGACATTGCGTGCAATTCAATTACGCCATCTTGTTATTACCCTGGCAGTCATACTTATTCTGGTTGGATTGCGGTGTATTCCAGAAACGCCTATGGATGTCTTCCCGGAGTTTTCTCCAGTCAAAGTGGAGATTCAAACAGAAGCACCGGGGCTATCTAGCCTGGAAACAGAGCAACTTATTTCCATTCCGATTGAGCATGCCATGAATGGCATCCCGCATCTGAAAACATTACGTTCAAAGTCAGTGCTTGGCCTCTCCTCTGTGGTCATGTTATTTGAAGCCAATACACGGATTGATCAGGCCAGACAGGCAGTACAAGAGCGACTATTGTTAGTCAGCCAACGCTTGCCCGTAACAGCGAAACCCCCTGTGATGCTGCCCTCATTATCTTCACTCTCTCGGGTATTAAAAATTGGCTTAACTTCAGATCGTTTATCCATCCAAGAACTCAGCACTGAAGCATTGTGGACAATACGACCTCGCTTGATGTCTGTTCCAGGTGTGGCCAATGTGGCGATCTGGGGATTGCGCGAGCCTGAACTGCATATTCAATTTGATCCAGTCAAACTTGCAGAGTGTCAACTCACAGTTTCCCAGGTCAGTCAACAAGTGACGTCTGCAATCAATTCAGAAGGATCCGGTTATCTGGATACAGATCAGCAAAGACTGGCTGTCACTTATGACCGGCCCACAACCTCAAAAGAAGCATTCAAAGACATGATCGTGGGCATCAATCATGGAATTCCCATTACACTTGGACAAGTTGCTGAGGTTGAGTGGCATCATGCGATGCCTATTGGTGATGCAGTGATAAATCGCGGGGACGGCTTATTGTTGATTGTTGAAAAACAGCCAGATGCCAACACGCTGAAAGTGACTGCAGAGATTGATCGGGCACTTGCAGAATTAAAACCCGGTTTAAAAGAGATGACTTTGGATGCATCCATATTTAGACCAGCCTCCTTTATTGAGCAGGCCATCGATCACTTGAAACAGGCCATAATGGTTGGCATTGCGTTAGTTGCAATTCTTTTATTCTGGTTTTTACGCAGACCTGGGCCAGCACTGATTAGTCTGATTGCTATTCCTATATCTTTGGTGACCGCTATCTTGATGCTTACCTGGCTAGGCATCTCGATCAATACCATGGTCTTGGCAGGGCTGGTGATTGCATTGGGCGAAGTCGTTGATGACTCAATTATTGATATGGAGAATATACTGCGCGCAGTAGAAACGAATCAGAGCAGCCAACACCCGAAATCACTACTGAAGGTGATAGTTCAAGCCTCTTATGAAGTCAGAGGCGCAGTGATCTATGCCACGCTGATTGTCATGTCAGTGTTCATCCCTGTGTTTTTCCTGGAAGGCATTGCTGGAGCATTCTTTAAACCACTGGCCTATGGCTACTTATTTGCGATCTCAGCCTCACTGCTGGTAGCCCTGATATTAACCCCTGCGCTAGCCTATTGCCTGTTAAAGAGTGGGCGCCATATTTCTCATGCGGCTTCTCCACAGTTTGACCTTTTAAGCAAATGGTTGGCTCGTATGCTGGAGCAACCCAAAAAAATTGTGTTTGGTTCGCTAATTGCATTGTGTTTGCTCATGGCTAGTGTGCCATTTCTGGGGTCGGAATTTATTCCGGCGTTTAAAGAGCGCGATTTTTTAATGCACTTTGTTTCGCGCCCAACGACATCTGTTGAACAGATGAAGAAAATGACTGTTCGCGCCAGTGAGGAATTGATGCAAATTGATGGCGTGAGAAACCTAGGGGCACATATCGGCCGCACTGAGGTCGCCGATGAAGTGGTTGGTCCGAATTTTGGTGAACTCTGGGTTAGCATTGCGCCAAATGTCCCTTACGAAGAAACGGTACAAAAAATCAATCAAACAATCTCTGGATACACCGGCATTTTTACGGATGTACAAACCTATCTGAAGGAGCGCACCAAGGAGGTCATGTCTGGTAACAGTGCGAGCATTGTGATCAGATTGTTTGGCGATGATCTGGACACGCTCAGAAACAAAGCCGAAGAAATACGCCAAGCAATGGCCTCTTTAGATGGGGTGATAGATCTCAAGGTAGAGGCACAGGGTCTGGTGCCACAAATTCATGTGCGTATCAAACATGCCCAGGCTGCTCAATATGGGATCAATGAGGCTGACATTAAACAGGCACTCGCTTTGATGTCACAAGGCAAAGTACAGGGCGAAATACTGATGGGTCAGTCGCGCTTTAATGTGCGTCTTATCAGCAATCATCCAGTACGTGATAACTTGATGTCGCTAAGAAAGTTGCAACTAGTTAGCCCAACAGGTGCCATGTTACAGCTCTCAGACGTGGCAGATGTGTATGTGCAACCCACACCAAACGAGGTAAAAAGAGAGTCCGCTTCACGGAAAATTGACATCTCTGCCAATGTTTCAGGAAAAGACATAGGTAGCGTTGCAACATTAATTGAAAACAAGGTCTCACACATCCAGTTGCCAGCAGGTTATTACATTAAATTCATGGGCGAATTCACTGAGCAGCGGTCTGCAACTCAAACGCTCATCGCATATACATGCTTGGCGCTTATCGTGGTTTTTATATTGATTAAAATGTCGTTTAAATCAGTGCGATTGACACTGATGTTGTTTGCAATGCTACCGTTTGCAATTGCGGGAGGCGTTCTGGGAATATGGTTTTCCGGCGGAGTCACTTCTTTGGGTGCCATGATCGGACTCATTGCCGTGATTGGGATTGCAGCAAGAAACGGTATTTTGATTATTTCAAATGTTCAGCAACAGTCACAGAACTCCGCGATAACAAAGGAAATTCTAATATCTGCGATATCAAACCGAACTAGAGCAATCGCTATGACAAGTTTAGCAACAACGATGGCTTTAATGCCGATCATATTTAAGGGTCCAATTTCAGGATATGAAATTGAGTACCCGTTGGCTTTGGTTGTTGTCAGTGGTTTGTTGTTTGCCGTTATGGCAAATATGGTTTTGTTGCCCTCGCTACTGATATTAACCAAAGCGTACTCACGTTAATCACTGCCCAGAGACCAGAATATAACAAAATTGATTTTTGAGTCCATACTGAAGACACTGGAGGACGTAAGATATCCATATGTAGAGGCTAATCTTACAAACTATGGATGAAGCGTATTGCCGTTATGTCTTAAAACCTGATGGCTGTATCATTTTCTAAATGATCAGCGATAAAGGCTAGCATTATTCCCACTCCAGTTGCGGGTAAATCACATTGACATTTCGTCGGTTGGCAACATCGAATAATTGCCATTTGTCGCGCTCAGCCGCCGCTGCGGTGTCCATGGTTTGCTCCATACTGATGCCTTTTTTAATGTTGTTACGGATATCTGTCAATAACAAGTTCAGGTAGCGTAACTCGTTACCGATGATGGTCTTCTGATCAGTGCTCTCAAGCCCATGACCTGGTACGATGAGGGAGTATTGTTGCTGATTGATCTGTTCAAGCACTGCAATCAAGCCTTTGAGATCGCCTTCAACCACCGGCGTCCGTTGTGCAAACAGCAGGTCACCGGCAAACAGGGTGTTGCTTTGTATGTCCAAGATTGTCAGGTCGGTATGCGTATGCGCCACCTTGCGTGCTTGTAACTGCAAAACGCGATTGCCTAGGTCTAGTGTTTGTTCGGCATGCACCAGTGTGTCCGGGGGGATGGTGCTGCTGGCCGCGCCGTCAGCCCCGAGTAGCCGAGTGTTTAGCTTTTCATATTGTTCCTTACGCAGCAGCATGTTGGTCCCTAATTTTTCGTGTCCCACAAAGTGGGTGGTCCCATTTTGAAAAGCAGCGTTACCATAGGTATGGTCAGGGTGAACATGGGTGTTGATGACATATCGGATGGGCAAAGGGCTGATGCGGCGAATGGCGGCGAGTAACTGTTCGCCGGTATGTTTGCTGCCGCCACTGTCAATCACAGCAATCGCTTCGTGGCCGATAATGACGCCGAGGTTACAGATATCCCCCTGATAGCCTTCATCAATATCGAGATGTTTGCCGTGGTGCACATAGATGCCGTCCGCAACCTGTTTAAATTCAAAGTCTTGGGCCCAGGCTTGGCTACACAGTGTTACAAATAGGTATGCAAGACACACACCAAAACGGTTGATTTTTGATAACATGACGGCTCACCCATGAATGATTCATGCATCATAAACAATTCATGCGTGGCATCAAAGTGACCACTGTCACAGGCTGGTCACCTCAACCAACAAAGGAGATTCAATGAGTTCAACCCAGCGTTACACCAAAGTGGCGATTATTTTGCACTGGCTGATTGCCCTTGCCATTTTCTTCATGATTGGATTGGGTTGGTATATGACTGACTTACCAAAAGATGGCCCCAAGCAAATCGCATTCGACTTGTTTGACTGGGGACTTTATACCTGGCAACTCTCCGAGCCAGGCAGTCCACGCATGTTTTATTTTAATCTTCACAAATCTGTCGGTCTCACACTGTTTGCGCTGGTATTGTTAAGACTGTATTGGCGAATTACCCATAAGCCACCTGTGATGCTGAGTAGCTATCGTGTTTGGGAGCGAAAGTTGGCGACGGGTACGCATCACTTGTTTTACTTGCTCATGATTGCGATTCCGCTGACGGGATTGCTGATGTCACTGAATAGCAAGTTTGGAATCAACTGGTTTGGATTGCATGTTCTTGATGGTGTGGATGATAAAGCGATGCGTCATACTTATGAGGAGTTACATGAGTTTGGTGCTAATCTGTTGGTTGTGTTGCTGATTGTGCATGTGTTGGGTGCGCTCAAGCACAAATTCATTGACAAGGATGAGACCATGTCCAGAATGTCTCTGAAGTAGTCACACTTTACTGGTTATTAAAAAGCCCCGTCACATGGAGGGGCTTTTTTGTGATTGCTGTGTTAACAGGCTCTAAGTGATTGATGATATGTCGGACTCAGTTTGCGCAGGGTTTCCAGCATGCAGGCGGCATGCTCTGGCGGTGTCCACTGCGTGATGCCATGGCCAAGATTAAAGATATGCCCGTGACCGTTTCCGTAGCTAGCCAGTATACGGGCCACTTCTTTTTCAATCGCTGCTGGTGAGCTCAGTAGAATGGCCGGATCCATATTGCCTTGCAGCGCCACTTTGTTACCCACGCGCTGGCGCGCTTGACCAAGGTCTACTGTCCAGTCCAGCCCAAGGGCATCTGCGCCGATGGCCGCTTGTGCTTCCAGCCACAAACCGCCCCCTTTGGTAAAGACGATGCTAGGCACTGTTTTGCCTTCGGCTGTCTTGGTCAGGCCAGAGACAATTTTTTGCATATAGTTGAGTGAAAACTCGGTATAAGCATCATGCGAAAGTGCGCCGCCCCAGGAGTCGAAAATCATCACGGCTTGGGCACCCGCAGCAATTTGCGCGTTGAGATACTGAGTCACCGTTTGTGCAGTGATGTCCAGAATGCGATGCAGCAGCTCTGGTCTGGCATATCCCATTTTTTTTGTAGCCAGGAAGTCCGTGCCACCTTTGCCTTCTACCATATAGGTCGCCAGAGTCCATGGGCTGCCGGAGAAACCGATCAAGGGCACGCGGCCATTTAATGCCTTACGGATGCTACTGACAGCGTCAAACACATATTGCAGCTTGGCCATGTCAGGCACTTCAAGTTTGAGGATATCTTCCTCAGCTTGCAAAGTCCGCTCAAATTTAGGGCCCTCGCCTTCTTCAAAATACAAGCCCAAGCCCATGGCGTCTGGCACGGTTAGGATGTCGCTAAACAAGATGGCAGCATCTAGTTGTGGATAACGGTCCAACGGTTGCAGAGTCACTTCGGTCGCAAATGCCGGGCTTTGGCATAATTGCATAAAACTGCCCGCGGTTTTACGGCTTTCACGGTATTCCGGCAGGTAACGCCCAGCCTGACGCATCATCCAGACTGGCGTGTATTCAGTAGGTTGGCGTAACAGGGCGCGCAAGAAGGTGTCGTTTTGGAGAGTGGTCATTTGCTCTGGTTTCGGTTGCGTGGGTTGTTGTGTTCATGCCAACAACATCTAAAAACATGATTATAAAGGCCAAGCTGTTGTTTTATCTGAAAGAATGCGGTTTTTTTGCGATATGACAAATAAAAACGCCGATGACAGGCATCGGCGTTTTAGGCATGTTGCGGTGTCGCTGTATTAACGTGGCAGGGTAGAGCTGCCCATTAGGAACGCATCGACTTCACGTGCGCACTGACGGCCTTCACGGATAGCCCACACTACCAGGGATTGACCACGGCGAATATCGCCCGCAGCAAACACTTTGGCCTTGCTGGTTTTGTAGCAGCCTTCACCTTCAGTAGTCGCTTTGGCATTGCCACGATTATCTTTTTCCACACCAAAGGCGTCCAGCACTTTTTGTACTGGTGAAACAAAGCCCATGGCCAGGAATACCAGATCAGCCTTAATGGTGAATTCAGAACCAGGCACTTCAACCATTTTGCCGTCTTTCCACTCTACACGTGCGCCTTTGAGTGCGGTCAATTTTCCGTTCTCGCCGATCAGCTCTTTGGTGGTGATCGACCAGTCACGCGCTGCCCCTTCTTCGTGTGAGCTGGAAGTCCGCATTTTGAGTGGCCAGTTTGGCCATACCAGGGATTTATTTTCTTTTTCTGGCGGTTGTGGCATCAACTCGAATTGCGTGATGCTGGCTGCGCCGTGGCGGTTGGAAGTGCCCACGCAGTCAGAACCGGTGTCACCGCCACCAATCACCACCACGTGCTTGCCTGTCGCCTTGATCTGGTTGGGCACATTGTCACCTGCCACCATCTTGTTGTTTGGTGTCAGGAAATCCATGGCGAAATGTACGCCATCCAGTTCACGGCCTGGCACAGGCAGGTCGCGAGGTAATTCAGCACCACCTGCGAGGATGACCGCATCAAAATCGCGTTCCAGATCAGCGGCACTCACGTTTTCGCCTACATTCTGGTTGACCTTGAAGGTCACGCCTTCGGCTTCCATTTGAGCGATGCGGCGGTCAATATTGGATTTGTCCAGTTTAAAGTCTGGGATGCCGTAGCGCAGCAAGCCACCGATACGGTCATTTTTCTCAAACACGGTAACTTCATGACCTGCACGTGCTAATTGTTGGGCGGCTGCCAGGCCTGCCGGGCCTGAGCCTACAATTGCAATTTTCTTGCCGGTTTTGTTTGGGTTGATCTGTGGAGTGACCCAACCGTTTTCCCAGGCTTTGTCGATAATCGCGTGCTCGATGGATTTGATTCCGACGGCATCGTTGTTAATGTTGAGCGTACAGGCCGCCTCACATGGTGCCGGGCAAATACGGCCGGTAAAATCAGGGAAGTTGTTGGTGGAGTGCAACACATCAATCGCGGTGCGCCAGTCCTGGTGATATACCAGGTCATTCCAGTCCGGAATGATGTTGTTGATCGGACAGCCAGTGGTACAGAAAGGGATGCCGCAATCCATGCAGCGGGCACCTTGCTGTTTGGCCTGGTCGTCTGTCAAATGCAGGACGAACTCTTTGTAGTTTTTGACGCGCTCTTTCACTGGCAGATTTTCTTCTGCCAGACGGTCAAATTCCATAAAACCTGTGACTTTACCCATGTGAAATCATCTCTTCCCTGTTGCGTCGTTCACGCGCAACCTTAACAAGGCCCCGCTTTTGGCGGGGCATTCAATTAACAAAAACGATTAAGCGGCTTGTTTGGCAGAAGCTGCAGCCATTTCGGTCAGTGCGCGTTTGTATTCGTTAGGGAATACTTTCACGAATTTCGCACGTGAAATCGGCCAGTCAGCCAGCAGCTCTTTGGCACGTGGACTGCCTGTCAGTGCCAAATGCTGCTCAATCAGGCCTTTCAGAATGACTTCATCAGGCTGACCCAGATGCTGCACTTTGCCTACATCGGCTTCGGCAGCTTCGACCTTTTCCAGTGACACCATGCTCATGTTGCAGCGCTGGGCGAACTGGCCGTCGATGTCATAGACGTAAGCGATGCCACCACTCATGCCGGCTGCGAAGTTCTGGCCGGTTTGACCTAGCACCAGCACGGTACCGCCAGTCATGTATTCACAGCCATGGTTGCCCACGCCTTCGACCACGGCAGTTGCGCCTGAGTTACGTACACAGAAGCGCTCGCCAGCCACGCCACTGAAGAAGCTTTGGCCAGTAGTTGCACCATACATGACAGTGTTGCCGACAATAATGTTCTCGTATGACAAGCCGCGGAAGGTTGCTGGTGGTTTGATAATGATGCGGCCACCACACAGGCCTTTACCTACGTAGTCATTACCTTCGCCCGTTAGTTCAAAGGTAATACCTTTGGCCAGGAATGCGGCGAAACTCTGGCCGGAGGTACCAGTAAACTTAACGCTGATGGTGCCATCTGGCAAACCATCATGACCATACCGGCTCGCCACTTCATGAGACAGCATGGTACCTACGGTACGGTTGGTATTTACGATAGGCAGGTCAATGCTGACCTTTTCGCCTTTTTCCAGGGCTGGTTTAGCCAGCTCAATCAATTTGTTGTCCAGCGCCTTAACCAGACCATGGTCCTGCACGTCATTGTTCTTACGTGAGACGCTGGCTGGCATGTCTGGCAAGTGGAATACCTTGCTGAAGTCCAGGCCATTGATTTTCCAGTGCTCAATACCCGCTTTCATGTCCAGCAAGTCGGCACGGCCAATCAGGTCATCAAACTTGGCAATCCCAATGCTGGCCATCAGTTCGCGCACTTCTTCAGCTACAAAGAAGAAGTAGTTCACCACATGCTCAGGCTGGCCGGTAAATTTCTTGCGTAACTCGGGATCTTGTGTCGCGACGCCAACCGGACAGGTGTTCAGGTGACACTTACGCATCATGATACAGCCTTCAACCACTAGCGGCGCGGTGGCAAAACCGAACTCATCGGCACCCAGCAGGGCGCCAATCAGCACGTCGCGGCCAGTTTTCATCTGGCCATCCACCTGTACCACCACGCGGCCACGCAACTGGTTCAAGACCAGGGTTTGCTGGGTTTCGGCCAAACCTAATTCCCATGGCGTACCAGCATGCTTGATGGATGAAATCGGTGAAGCACCCGTACCACCGTCGTGGCCTGCGACCACAATGTGATCGGACTTGGCTTTGGCAACACCTGCAGCGACTGTACCAATCCCGGTTTCAGACACCAGTTTGACAGAGATAGACGCTTTAGGATTGGCGTTTTTCAAATCGTGAATCAACTGTGCCAGATCTTCAATGGAGTAAATGTCATGGTGTGGCGGTGGTGAAATCAAGCCCACGCCAGGCACAGAGAAACGCAATTTCGCAATGTATGGTGAAACCTTGTGACCAGGTAACTGACCACCTTCACCAGGCTTGGCACCTTGCGCCATTTTGATCTGGATCTGGTCAGCGCTAGACAGGTACTCTGCGGTGACGCCAAAGCGGCCGGAAGCCACTTGCTTGATGCGTGAACGCAGGGAGTCGCCTGCTTTTAGGGCCACATCGGCCTCGATCAGGTCAGAACCCAACACTTTGGCAATGCTGGAATCTACTTGTACCGGAATGAAGCGTTTAACGTCTTCACCGCCTTCGCCAGTGTTGGATTTACCACCAATACGGTTCATGGCGATTGCCAACGTGGCGTGCGCTTCAGTGGAAATAGAACCCAAGGACATGGCGCCCGTCGCAAAGCGTTTGACGATTTCCTTGGCGGACTCCACTTGATCCAGTGGAATCGCTTTACCAGCGGATTTAATTTCGAACAGGCCGCGCAATGTCATATGACGGCGGGTCTGGTCGTTAATCAGTGCAGCATATTCTTTGTAGGTTTCGTATTTGCCAGTGCGGGTCGCATTTTGCAATTTGCTGATGGACATCGGTGTCCACAAGTGTTCTTCACCACGCACGCGGAAGGCGTACTCGCCACCTGCTTCCAGTGCGTTGGACAGCACAGGATCATTACCGAAAGCCTGTTGATGCATGCGCACAGTTTCCTCGGCAACTTGCTCCAGGCCTATGCCTTCAATCTGGCTGACAGTGCCAGTGAAGTAGTCGTTTACAAACTGGCTATTCAAGCCAATGGCTTCAAAAATCTGTGCGCCACAGTAAGACTGGTAAGTCGAAATGCCCATTTTGGACATGACTTTGTATAAGCCTTTGCCGATCGCCTTAACGAAGTTCTTGCCAGCTTTTTCAACGTCGCTGGTCAATGTCTTCATGGTTTCATAGACCAGCCATGGGCAGACGGCTTCAGCGCCGTAACCGGCCAGCAGGGCAAAGTGATGCACTTCACGTGCAGAACCGGTATCAATGACCAGACCTGTGCTGGTACGCAGTCCAGCTTTAACCAGGAATTCATGCGTCGCGGAACAGGCCAGCAAGGCTGGAATCGCGATTCGGCTGGCCGACACGGCACGGTCAGACAGGATTAATACGTTGTAACCGTCGTGAACGGCTTTTTCTGCCTGGTCATGCAAGATGTCCAGCGCTTGCTTCATGCCGTCTTTGCCGTTGGCCGCATCGTAAGTCAGGTCGAGTACGATAGACTTGAACTGGCCTTTGGTCAGCGTTTCGATTTGTTTGAGTTTTTCCAGTCCATCCAGGCTCAATACTGGTTGGCTACTCTCCAAACGTAATGGCGGGTTGGTTTCATCCACTGCCAACAGGTTAGGTTTAGGGCCAATAAATGTTACCAAAGACATGACCAGCTCTTCACGAATCGGGTCAATTGGCGGGTTGGTCACCTGGGCAAACAACTGCTTGAAGTAGTTATACAAGGTTTTGGCTTTGTTGGACAACACGGGCAATGCCGCGTCGTTACCCATAGAGCCAGAGCCTTCTTCGCCGTTGTCTATCATCGGCTGCAATACAAACTTCAGGTCTTCCTGTGAGTAGCCAAACGCTTGCTGCGTATCCAGCAAATCAGCCTTCAGGCTGATTTCGCCCGCGCCTACGCTTGGTAGTTCAGCCAGGTGGAAACGTGTTTGCTCAATCCATTGGCGGTAAGGTTTCGCCTTGGCCAATTCGGTTTTAACTTCTTCATCGTCGATGATGCGGCCCTGCTCCATGTCGATCAACAACATTTTGCCTGGCTGCAAACGCCATTTCTTGACGATTTTTTCTTGTGGGAAGGTAATGACACCCATTTCAGACGCCATCATGACGATGTCATCTTCAGTCACCAGGTAACGTGCTGGACGCAAACCGTTACGATCAAGCGTGGCACCAATCATCTTGCCGTCAGTAAACGCAACGGCAGCTGGGCCATCCCATGGTTCCATAATCGCAGCGTGGTACTCGTAAAACGCGCGGCGGTCTTCATCCATCAGTGGGTTGTTGTTCCAGGCTTCCGGAATCAGCATCATCATGGCGTGAGGCAGGCTATAGCCGCCAGCCACCAGCAATTCCAAACAGTTGTCGAAACAGGCAGAGTCGGACTGGCCTTCTACAATCAGTGGCCACAATTTTTCCAGGTCTTCACCCAACACGGCAGACTTGATTGTTTCGTGACGGGCCGTCATCCAGTTGACGTTGCCCTGTACGGTGTTGATTTCACCGTTGTGCGCAATCATGCGGAATGGATGTGCCAGATCCCAGGCCGGGAAGGTGTTGGTAGAAAAACGTTGGTGTACCAGCGCTAATGCGGAGACCACGCGCTCGTCTTTGAGATCTTTATAGTACACACCGACTTCGTTAGCCAGCAGCATGCCCTTGTAGACAATGGTGCGGGAAGAGAAAGAGGGCATGTAGAACTGGGCTTTGTCTTGCAGGTTCAGCGCACGAATTGCATGCTCGATCCGCTTGCGGATCACAAAACATTTACGCTCAAAGGCATTGTTGTCGGCAACCGTGCTGGCAATAAATACCTGGCGCATCGTAGGCTCAACCGCGCGTGCAGCATCCGCAATATTGCTGTTGTCGACAGGCACATCACGCCAGCCCAGCAATGTCTGGTTTTCTTCAGCGATGATCTGCGCAAAAATGGCTTCGCATTTGGCGCGATTGGCTGCATTTTGTGGCAAGAAGGCCTGGCCAACCGCATATTGACCGGCAGCTGGCAATGTCATGCCCAGTTTAGCGGCTTCTTCACGCATGAAGGTGTCAGGCATTTGCATCAGCAAACCTGCACCGTCACCCAGTTTGGGGTCGTAACCGGTCGCGCCGCGATGGGTCAGGTTATCCAGCAGCTGCAGGCCCTTGGCGACGATATCATGGCTTTTCTGGCCTTTAATATGGGCGACAAAACCTACGCCACAGCTATCTTTCTCGTGGCGTCTGTCATATAAACCCTGGGATTGCGGAGCTAAACCAAGCTGGTCGTCCAGAGCGGTTGCGGTATCTTGAGAAGCACTCATCACGTTGTTGTCAGACTGCATGTCCATTGCCAGATTCTTCACTTACAAAACATTTGGAGGAACCTTCAATGATACCGTTAAAGTTTAGCAATTTCAATTGTTTAGCATGCGTTAAATGGCGCATAAAACTTTTTTTGCATTTCAATTGAGAATGGTTTTTATTTACCAATTTAAAACGTGACTGAGTGTACTGTAGTGAAGATTCTGCGGGTGTGTTTGGTGGTAATTGGGGTAGAGGAAGTGAGGCGGAAGGGTTGGTTGTAAGAAAATGTCGACGTATTATAGGCAAGTATTTTCTTTCGTCTGAAAGATGGGGGGCTGGCCGCTACAAAGAGTTGACACAGATGCCTGCCACAGCCTCTTGAATGGTGTGGCAGGCATTCATCATTGCCTGATTTGATAAGGCTTGTCTTACAAGCCAGCAAATGCGGAGGTTGCCGCCTGTACAGTTTGTTCAATATCGGCGTCCGTATGCGCGGCCGACACAAAGCCAGCTTCAAACGCCGATGGGCCCAAATAAATGCCGCTATCCAGCATGCTATGGAAAAATTTGTTAAAGGCCGTTTTGTCAGCCTGCATCATTTCGGCATAACTGGTCGGGTTGCTTGCACTGAAATAGAGGCCAAACATGCCACCCACGCTTTGGGCGCTGAACGTCACGCCTGCTTTTTGTGCCGCTTGTTTCAAGCCATCCATGAGTTTGGCTGTTTGCGCGGTTAGTTGATCGTAAAAACCTGGCGCCTGGATCAGTTTCAGCGTAGTCAGGCCTGCAGTCACTGCCACCGGGTTGCCAGACAGTGTGCCCGCCTGATAGACCGGCCCCAAGGGTGCCAGCACGCTCATGATGTCTTTGCGACCACCAAAGGCACCAACAGGCAAACCGCCACCGATCACTTTGCCCAAGGTGGTCATGTCTGGTGTGATGCCATACAAGGCTTGTGCGCCGCCCAGTGCCACGCGGAAACCAGTCATGACTTCATCGAAAATCAATACCGTGCCGTGTTTTGTACAAAGTTCACGCAAGGTTTGCAGGAACTCCTGGTGGGGGACAATCAGGTTCATATTGCCAACCACAGGCTCGAGAATCACACAGGCAATTTCATCACCAATGCTGGAAAAGGTGTCTTTCAGCATTTGCGTATTGTTGTAATCCAGTGTCAGCGTATGAGCGGCCACTTCTGGCGGCACGCCAGCGGAACTCGGCTCGCCAAACGTTAGTAGGCCGGAACCGGCTTTCACCAGCAGAGCATCGGCGTGGCCGTGGTAACAGCCTTCAAATTTGATGATTTTGTTGCGTTTGGTAAAGCCACGCGCCACGCGGATGGCGCTCATGGTGGCTTCGGTGCCGCTACTGACCAGGCGGACCTGCTCCATGCTGGGCACCAGTTTGTTAATCAGCTCGGCCATTTCGAGTTCGAGGCCAGTCGGCGCGCCGAAACTCAGGCTGTTGGCGGCTGCTTGTTGCACGGCGGCGATCACTTCAGGATGCGCATGGCCTAAAATCATCGGTCCCCAGGAGTTGATGTAATCAATGTATTCCTTGCCATCTGCATCCCACAACCTGGAGCCCAGTCCTTTTTTGAAAAAAATAGGCGTGCCTCCTACGCTACGGAAAGCCCTAACCGGTGAGTTGACGCCACCGGGAATCAGTTGCTGGGATTTTTCAAACAGTTGCTGGTTGCGAGAGGTCATAAGTATGCAATCTGGTAAACATCAAAAAACCGTATTCTATCAGAGCCGCCGCGCTTGATGATGCTAGCGCACCTCTTGCAGGCGCTGCTGTACATCCGGCCAGGCTTGGCTGTCCAGCAGCTGGATATGTTGCTCGGCGCTGGCCAGGAGGGCAGGCTGCTGTGTTTGTTGCGCCAGCAGGGCAAGGCCGCTCCAGGCATCAATGTGCGCAGGCTGCAAGGTGGTCGCGCGTTCATAGGCCTGTTGTGCTTCACTCAGTTTGCCCTGCCCATGCAATGCGCTGGCGAGGTAAAAAAAGGCTTCTGATGAGGTGGGTTGTTGGGTGAGCCATAAACGGGAAATCTTTTCTAGCGATGACCAGTCGCCACTTTGGTAAGGCTGGACCACTTGCATCCAGTAAGGCCTGGCTTCCAGAGGCGAATCCCAGAAAGGAGGTTCAGCAGGTACGGTAGTGGTTGCCGCCTCTTTATGAATGAGTGCTCCTATCCATTCGACAGGCACACTGTAAAAATAAGCCTGTTTGCCCGGGCTTTTAAACGTGCTTAAAGAAACGAGTTCGCCCGCCTGGTTAAAGGTGGGGCTGCCACTCGAGCCCATGACAAACGCGGCGTCCGTACGTACAATCAGACTGTCATCATAAGGGTATAAGGCGCGCACCTTGCCGCTAATGGTTTGCGGTTTGGGTGGGCCACCAGGAAAGCCGATGGAAAAGACTTCATCGCCGTAATGTAATGATGCCGCAGAAGTCATTTTGACGGCAGGTAATTCAAGATACTGGAATTTAAGCAGGCAGATATCATGTCGCCAGTCGGCAATCATGCCTGTCGGACTGATGCTATCGCCAAATTTGGAAATGCTGATGCCACTACTGTTGGCTAGTACATGGCAGTTGGTGGCCACGGTATCTTTATCCACCACCACACCACTGCCGACGCCGTGCCCGCCACTGGCGGTCATGGCATGGACTTTGACCACAGAGGCTTTGAGGCGGTAAACCAGTTCGTGATCTGGTTCAGCAAGCGCGGTGCGTGCAAGTAGTAAGCATACTGATAGCAAATATATATAAGATGAATGGCGCATACGCACTCCAGATATCGCATTGTCACTCAATGAGTGTGATTCATTTTCAGCCCAAAAAATGCAAAAAATTCACATTCAAGGCCATATTACCCGTGAAATGCCATGCAAACAGCGCTAGAATAGCCGATATTTTTGATTGTCTAAGGATTTACCATGCTGATTACAAGCGAAATCGTCGATTTGAACACTCCAACCGGGGTGATGCGTACGTATGTTCATCGTCCAAAACACGATGGCAAAGTGCCTGCGGTTTTGTTTTATTCCGAGATCTTCCAGCAGACTGGCCCGATTGAGCGCGCTGCGCGCTTTTTGGCCGGCCATGGCTACGCAGTGCTGGTGCCGGAAGTGTTTCATGAGTTAAATCCGATCGGCACGGTATTGGGCTATGACGATGCTGGCCGTGACAAAGGCAATGCCGATAAAATGGCCAAGGACGTACAAGCTTACGACACGGACAACCGCGCGATGATTGATTACCTGAATGCGCAATCCTGGTATGACGGCAACCTGGGGGCTGCTGGCTTCTGCATTGGTGGTCACCTGGCTTTCCGTGCTGCATTGCAGCCAGAAGTGAAGGCGACGGCCTGTTTCTATGCCACCGATTTGCACACCAACATTATTCCTAACAAGCCAGGCCAGCACAGTATGGATCGCATCAACGAGATCAAGGGCGAGTTGCTCATGATCTGGGGCAAGCAGGATCCACATATCCCTGGGGACAAGCGCGCCGAACTGTACAACCGCTTTGCGGCAGTACCTGGACTGCACTACACCTGGCATGAGTTCAACGGGCAACACGCCTTTATGCGCGATGAAGGTGAACGTTACGATGCGCAGTTGGTCAACATTGGATATCAATTGACCTTGCAAATGTTCGGTAACGTACTCAAGTAAGCGAAGACTCAATCACTTGAGGTAAAGAAAACTATGGTGCTGAATGTCTTATGCCTGTTGCGACTCTTAGCGCAGCTCGCATGGAATGTTCAATACATACCCTAGTCCAAGCACAGGCCAAAAGCCTGTGCTTTTTTTCAACTAAATTAACCATTTATTAGAGATAACTATGACTACAAAAAATGCGGATATTGGATTGGTAGGATTGGCAGTGATGGGCCAAAACCTGGCGCTTAACATTGCTGATCACGGCTATACCATCGCGGTCTATAACCGTGATCCGAAAAAAATGCTGAACTTCATCGAGGAGTGCAAAAAGAACGAGCCTTCCCACGAGCGTGTGGTGGGTCATGCCGATCTGGCGTCTTTTGTATTGAGCATCAAGCGTCCTCGCAAGATTGTGTTGCTGGTAAAAGCCGGTAGCGCGACCGATGTGACGATTAACGCCTTGCTGCCTTTCCTGGAGCAGGGCGACATTATTATTGATGGCGGTAATGCGCTGTGGACTGACACCATCCGCCGTGAAAAAGAGCTGGCCGCCAAAGGCATTGAGTTTATTGGCTCAGGTGTTTCCGGTGGCGAAACCGGTGCCCGTTTCGGCCCATCGCTGATGCCTTCAGGCACGCGCAAGGCCTGGGCAAGCCTGGAGCCCATCTGGCGTGATATTGCTGCCAAGGTGGATCCTGTCACCGGTACGCCATTAGAAGGCGGCGCTCCCGGCAAACCGGTAGAAGGCGGCTTTTCCTGTGCTGAATATATCGGCCCGGATGGCGCAGGTCACTATGTGAAAATGGTGCACAACGGTATCGAATACATCGATATGCAATTGATCTGCGAAGCCTACTGGCTCATGAAAAACCTGCTCGGCATGCCAGCAGACGAAATTGGTAAAGTATTTGCCGAGTGGAACAAGGGCGAGCTGTCCAGCTTCCTGATTGAAATCACGGCAGATATCCTGCAACAGAAAGACCCATCAGGCAAAGGTTTCCTGGTCGACAATATTCTGGATACAGCAGGCCAGAAGGGTACCGGCCAGTGGACGGCCGCCAACGCGCTTGAACTGGGCGCACCTGCTAACGCGATTGCAGCGGCGGTGTATGCGCGTGCCTTGTCCAGCTTGAAAGAGGAGCGTGTAGAAGCGAGCAAGATCCTCAAGGGGCCAGCCATTGTGCAAGAAAAAGACAAGGCAGGTATTATTGAGGCGATCAGAAATGCTTTGTATTGCTCCAAAATCTGCGCTTACGCACAAGGCTTCCAGCTCATCGACAAAGCGCAGGTGGCTTACAACTGGAAACTCAACTTCGGTGAGATTGCCCAGATCTGGCGTGGTGGTTGTATCATCCGAGCCCGCTTCCTGCAAAAAATCACTGATGCTTACGCATTGAACTCACGTTTGAAAAATCTGATGCTGGACCCTTATTTCACAAATGCCATGAACGAAGGTCAGGCTGGCTGGCGTAAAGTGATTGCGCTGGCAGTGACCAATGGTATCCCCGCGCAAGGTTTTGCTGCGGCGCTGGCTTACTACGATGGTTACAGAAGCGCTGATTTGCCAGCTAACTTACTGCAAGGCCAGCGTGACTACTTTGGCGCACATACTTATGAGCGTAAAGACCAGCCACGTGGCCAGTTCTTCCACCTCGATTGGCCAGAAGCAGGTCGTCCGCAATTGACGATTGAATAGTGTGGTAGTGGGCATCCTATCGGGTGCCTGGAGGCAGAAAAAAACAAAAAGATGGCGCTGGTCGCCATCTTTTTTGTTAGGCTACACGGCCTGATGAGGGAATAATGCCTTAATCACAGAGATAATTCTTCTGTGTGCGGATTATTCTGATTAACGCAATTAGCTAATGCGTTAAGTTAAAAAGCGTGACCCGATATCGGGTCTTGCGCCAACTTGAAGTGCGTAATTAAACGCAGTCGCAGCTGGATTCCAGAAAACGGTGTAACTCAGTGATCGCTTTCAGGTGTTGTTGCGCTTGAGCAGCTGCCTTGGAGGTAGCCAGGTTTGGAGCAGTGGGTTTCAAGCTTGGTGCATAAATTTCGTCCACTAAAAAATGCTGGGACGAAGCTGGTTGGTATGACTCTACAATCTGCATTTCAATCTTCCTTTTGGGATTTCAATATTTCGGGGTCAAGTCGACGAATTGTGTTCGTCGTGCATGTGGCGCCCAAATTAACAAAAAGTTCCTTGCCCAGCAATGCGTAATCTGCCGTAATGACCAAACTTGTCAATTTCGTACGACATATTTGTATTGCTGCAACATACAAGCAAACATGGTGCCATGTTTGATAATTTCAACGCATGAAAATTAGGTTTGGATGACAAGGTTTTGCCTCAGGTGCGAAATAAAGGCGCATACTAAAAACATTAAAGCCAAAACCACTGAATTTTCGTAAAATACCGGTTTGATTAATCGTGAATAAAACGCAGTATGCAAATTTTTGTCAACGGTAAAGCCATGCCGCTGCCGACAGAAGCCATGAGTGTCATGGCACTGGTTGAGCATATGCAGTTGACTGGCAAACGCATTGCCATTGAACGTAACGGCGATATCGTGCCGCGCAGCCAGTTCGCACAAGTGCAATTGCAGGCGGATGATAAATTGGAAATTGTGGGTGCCGTTGGTGGCGGTTAGTTGCGGTGCAAGGTGATTGCGGCTGAAAAGAGTGAATAGAGAGTTTTGAATATGAGTGACGCTTTGGTAATCGCAGGTAAGAGTTATCAATCCCGCCTGTTGGTGGGTACCGGTAAATATAAGGATTTTACGCAGACGCGTGCTGCGATTGACGCCAGTGGTGCTGAAATTATCACAGTGGCTATCCGCCGGACGAATATTGGCCAGAACGCCAACGAAGCTTCCTTGCTGGATTATTTGCCGCCCAGTGAATTTACTTATTTGCCGAATACGGCCGGGTGTTACAGCGCAGAGGAGGCTGTAAGAACCTTGCGCCTTGCGCGCGAGTTGCTGGATGATCATAAATTGGTCAAGCTGGAAGTGCTAGGTGATCCGAATACGCTATACCCCAATGTGACAGAAACCATTGCAGCAGCCAAAACCCTGGTCAAGGAGGGTTTTGAGGTGATGGTGTATACCTCGGATGACCCGATTATCGCGAAACAATTGGAAGACATTGGCTGTGTGGCCGTGATGCCACTGGCATCATTGATTGGTTCCGGCATGGGGATTTTAAACCCGTGGAACCTGCAGATTATTATTGAAAACGCCAAAATTCCTGTACTGGTAGATGCGGGCGTGGGTTGCGCGTCGGATGCTGCGATTGCCATGGAACTCGGGTGTGCCGGGGTGTTGATGAATACAGCGATTGCCGCCGCACGTGATCCTGTGCTGATGGCCAGTGCTATGAAAAAAGCGATTGAGGCTGGGAGAGAGTCGTTCCTGGCTGGGCGTATGGCGAAAAAACTCTATTCAGCCAGCCCCAGTTCCCCCACCACAGGTATGATAGGTTAATCGTGACAGACCAGGGCATATACGCATGTGAAGTGTCGGTAGTGACCGAGTACCTTGAGGCGCAATCTTCACCTGAGGCAGCGCAGTATGTGTATGCTTATACCATCACGATCCGTAATGTTGGCAAAATTTCGTCACAACTCATCAGCCGCCACTGGGTGATTACTGATGCACTGCAACAGGTGCGCGAGGTAAAAGGATTAGGCGTTGTCGGCGAACAGCCGTTGCTGTCGCCTGGTGCTGAGTACAGCTATACCAGCAGTGTCATGTTCAGTACACCGAGTGGCGAAATGTATGGCACATACCAAATGGTGGCTGTGGACGGTCACTGGTTTGAGGTGGATATCCCGACGTTTTGGCTGCATCAGGCGGCTGGCCTGCATTGATGCTATGCCTACCAAATTCTTTTAATGAAATCACTTCAATTGATACGCATCAATCACTTTTTCAATCTCCGTCAATGCTTGGTACTGCTAGCTGCATTATGGCTGGCTGGTTGTCAAAGCGTGCCCTCCACGCGCCAGCCCTCTGTGCCTGGCAAAGCGCCAGCACCTGAAAAGCCGGCTGCGGCCACAGTTGCACCACCCGCACAACCGTATGCACTGCTCAAAAATGCCAGCTGGACTGATGTGCCGGGTCTGGCAAACGAAGATTGGGCGGCCAGCTGGCAGGCATGGTTGCAAAGCTGCCAGGGGTTGAAGAATAAAACGGACTGGCAAGCCGTGTGCCAGACCGCCCTCACTGTCAGGGCTGAAGACCCGGTTGCCATCCAGGCTTACTGGCAACAATATTTCAATGTTTACCAAACGCAGCAGGTTGATGGTGGACAACAAGGGTTGATCACAGGCTATTACCAGCCAGTGTTGAAAGGTGCACGCAATCCGAGTTCCCGTTATCCGGTACCGCTGTATAAAGTCCCTGCAGACCTGATAACGGTCAATTTATCGGCATTGTTCCCTGAGCTTAAATACAAGCGTGTACGTGGCCGTGTGCAAGGGCAGTCGCTTGTGCCGTATTACACACGTTCAGAAATTGAACAGAGCCAGTCACCGCTGGCGGGAAATGAATTATTGTGGGTGAACGATGCCGTAGAAGCCTTTTTCCTGCAAGTGCAGGGTTCGGGCATCGTTGAACTGGAAAGCGGTGAACGCTTGCCTGTGGGTTACGCTGACCAGAACGGTCATCCTTACCAGTCGATAGGCAAGCTGTTGGTCGAACGCGGCGAGATGGTGGCGAGCGAGGCTTCCATGCAGGGCATCAAGAATTGGGGACAACAGCATCCTGACCAGTTACGCGCTTTGCTGGACGCGAATCCCAGTTACGTGTTTTTTAAATTATTACCTGCAGGACTATCTGGCCCGTTGGGCGCGCTTGGTGTGCCTTTGACAGCTTCGCGTAGTATCGCGGTAGACCCATTTTATATTCCACTCGGTGCACCTGTTTTTCTTGCCAGTTCTTATCCAAATACACAGGAACCCTTACAGCAGTTGATGCTGGCGCAGGATACCGGAGGTGCCATTAAAGGTGGCGTGCGCGCGGATGTGTATTGGGGGGAAGGCGAAGCCGCTGGCAAGCTGGCAGGCGCCATGCGCCAGCAAGGCCAGTTGTGGGTGTGGTTGCCTAAAACCTTCCCATTGCCGCACTAGTCTATGCACAGAATGCAATTTCGCTATGATTCCAGGTGGCAACCTCGTATCGTTGGCCAGCTGGCATTGCGCCCCTGGTTACAGGAAAGAGGTTCTTTAACGGCAAGGCTCAAACGGAACTATCCGGACTTCTCAGTGAAGGTACTTTCTCAAGCTTGGCGTAAGCCAAATATGGATGAGCAGGCATTATTGCATTTGCCAGCAGCCACTCGTGCCTGGGTGCGTGAGGTCATGCTCATGGGAGAGGGGCGGCCGCAGGTGTTTGCGCATAGCGTGATCTCGCGCAAGGATTTGCGAGGTGCCTGGCACGGGTTGCGTAGTATTGGCCGTGTGCCTTTGGGCGCCTCGCTGTTTGCTGATGCCAAGGTAAGCCGAGGTCGTTTGCATTATCGTAAGTTACCCGTCAAGCATCCGCTACGCCAAGCCCTTTGCTGCTATTTTCCATCAGCTCGACCACAAATGTTATGGGCCAGGCGTTCATTATTCAGTTTGCGGCATTATCGTTTGCTGGTGACAGAAGTCTTTTTGCCAGCTTGTGTCCATCAGCCCAGTCAGTATTACTCATCAGAAACAGGTGTCTATGCAATTGCCCGCTAAATGGCATGCTTATTACCGGCTGACGCGCCTTGATAAACCGATCGGCATATGGCTGTTACTCTGGCCCACTTTGTGGGGCCTGCTGATTGCAGGACAAGGGTCACCCCAGCCGTGGGTGGTTACGGTGTTTGTACTGGGGACAATACTAATGCGTTCGGCAGGCTGTGCGCTCAATGATATTGCTGACCGGCATTGGGATGGTGCTGTGGCGCGGACAAAATTGCGGCCGCTGGCAACTGATGAGATTTCAGTAAAAGAAGCTTATGGTGTGGCGCTTGGCCTCACCCTATTCGCATTTTTGCTGGTATGTACGCTGGGCTGGCACGTGGTGGTATGGTCTGTCCCGGCCTTGTTTCTGGCAGTAAGCTATCCTTATACCAAACGCTTCTTTGCAATTCCGCAAGCTTATCTTGGCATTGCTTTTGGTTTTGGTATCCCGATGTCTTTTGTGGCTTTGCAGGGGATGGTGCCTGCCATTGCCTGGTGGGTGTTACTGGCCAATGTGTTCTGGTCGGTAGCTTATGATACCGCTTATGCCATGGTAGACCGGGCAGACGACCTCAAGATAGGTATTCGCTCTTCGGCGATTACGTTTGGCCGTTTTGATGTGCTGGCCGTGATGGCGTGTTTTGTTGCCATGCTGCTGATACTTGCGGGGGTGGCGCGTGAGATGGCCCTAGGATGGCCTTTCTGGCTGGGCTGGGCCGCTGCTGCCGTTCAAGTGGTGCGGCAGTATACGCTTATCCGGCATCGCGAGCCTAGGGAGTGTTTTAAAGCATTCCTGGAAAATGTCTGGATTGGCGCGGCGCTCACAGCCGGTATTGCTGCTGCCTATTGGTTAGGCTGATTTACGTAAGGTAGAGGCCTCATCAAGCTCGAATGTGAAATCTGTCCAATACTGGAAAGGGGTATGTTCGGCTGGCGCCAGAATATAGATGTCTTCTGATAGTTTTTGCAACTCACGCAAATTGCCGCTGAGAGGCTCTTCCCCTGGATGAGCAGATTTTGGTGCCGGAGGGACAGCCGGCAAGTTTTGTGTCTGGCAGGCAATTTCCTTTAATAGCATCAAGTCTTCAAACACGCTGCGTTCAAAGCCCATGCGGGGCACCAGGCGTGTGTTATAAACCAGATCGTCAATCAGGGCAATCACTTGTGGTGTTCCCCAGGCCTGCTGCAGAGCCTTCATGACCCGTGGAAAAGATTCAATCCCTTGTTGTTTCAGGTCTGGCGAGCGTTCCACATTCAAATTGAAATGTTTGCGGCACTCGCCGGCAACGATATCAAACTCTTGTTGCTTGCCTTCCTTGGATAGCAAATCCAACAGATACAGCCACATCCAGGGGGAGCATTTGGGGTGCTGAGTGAGGTGTTGCTGCAAGTGCTCTATCGCCTGGTTCACACGTCCATGCGTAAACAAACGCGATGCATCCTGCATCACTGCTTGTGTACTTTGCTGTGAGCTGAGTTTTTGCGGAACCAGGTATGGCGCGACAGTGTCATCATTCGCATGCATGGGTACCGACTTGAGGCGGCTGGTAGACTTGCCCTGGGACGGTGGTTGCGTGGCCGGATTGGTTGCCTGATTATTTTCTGGGTGCATGGTGGGGGTGAAATGTTGACCTGGCCGAGTCGTGGGCCCGGCGGCAGTGTCAGTTCTACTGGACGATTCACTATTCTGAAGTTTACGTGACTTGATCACTTTGGGAGAGGCTGAGTTTCTGCGTAACCAGTCTGCGAAGAAAAATCCACTGGCAATCAGGCCAAATCCCAATGCCATCACAAGAGTACGCAATAAGTGGTTTTCGTTTTGCAACTGCGTGAGTTGGGTTTTCAAGGAGGCCAATATATTGGCTTGCGCCAAGTTGCTGGCGTATAACATATCCGACTTCGTTTGTAGTTGCTTAAAGCCGTCCTGCAACTCGTTAATTTGCGCCTGCAGTGCCGTATAGGCTTCAACCGGGATCGTTGGTACCGGTTCAGAAGGTATTTCTTCCGTGACAGCTGTTACCCCCTGAGTGGCGGGCGGTATGGATTCCTTGGGTGGGGTAGCATTAGAGACTGTAACTGTATTGTCAGCGTGTATGGTCAATGTCTGCTGGGTGTGCTGGCAGCGATCGATGAGGGTGAGCGATTGCACGCTGGCGATAACGCTTTCAGACCACAGAATCAATGATGCTTGCTGGTTGCCCAGCGTGGTGTATTCCAAATTTACTTGTGCATCAGTGGGAGATTGCTTGAGGCTGAAGCAACTGATATCGGTGTCTGGAGTGACATGGTTAAGGGATAGCTGTGCCAGTAATGGCTGGCCTGGGCCGGATTCAATGCTGATGCTATTCAGTTCGGCCGCTTGCGAAATCGTAGTGGATCCAAATAACAGGGAAGCAAATACCCATGGCCACCATGCGGCAAGAAAAAACGGCTGTTTTTTAACCTTGAATATCCCTGAAAGCATGCAAATTATTTTAATATATGGCTTATGCAGAAAGTAAAAACCTGAGCTAATATAGCACTGGTTTGCAATTATCCTCAAAAAAACATTCAATATTTGCTGTAAAAGCATGTTTTATTTGAGTTTTTCAAAAAAAATGATGGCAAAAACGCCACAAAGCTGCGCCATTTTTCTAGCGCCCTACCGAGAGAGCGGATCTTCTAATCAGCATTTGATTATTTTAGAATAATCCGTTGACAACCTTTCTCAAGCTAGCATATAATCCGCCCTCTTAATTTATACGCTATAACTCGGTAGTTATAAAATGAAAACTTTTTCAGCAAAATCGCATGAAGTACAACGTGACTGGTTCGTGATTGACGCCACTGACTTGGTATTGGGTCGTTTGGCCAGCGCAATCGCTCATCGTCTGCGTGGTAAGCATAAAGCTATTTACACACCGCACGTAGATACAGGCGACTACATTATCGTAGTCAATGCGGACAAAATTAAAGTAACCGGTAACAAGGCTGGCGACAAACTGTACCACCGTCACTCCGGTTATCCAGGCGGTATCACCACCACTTCATTCTCCAAAATGCAAGACCGTTTCCCAGGCCGTGCGTTGGAAAAAGCGGTCAAAGGCATGTTGCCAAAAGGTCCTTTGGGCTATGCCATGATCAAGAAAATGAAAGTGTATGCTGGCGACAAGCACGAGCATTCTGCGCAACAACCGCAACCATTAACCATCTAATTTAAGACGATTAGGATAAAACATGATCGGTAAATACAACTACGGCACAGGCCGCCGCAAGAGTTCAGTGGCACGTGTGTTCATTAAGTCCGGTAGTGGCAATATCGTTGTTAACGACAAGCCAGCTGACGTTTACTTCTCACGCGAAACTTCTCGCATGATTTTGCGTCAACCATTGGAATTGACTAACAACACTGCAACTTTTGACATTTTGGTCAATGTGCACGGTGGTGGTGAGTCCGGTCAGGCTGGTGCAGTGCGTCACGGCATTACCCGTGCTTTGATTGACTACGATGCAGCTTTGAAGAGCGCATTGTCTCACGCTGGTTTTGTGACACGCGATGCACGTGAAGTTGAACGTAAGAAGGTCGGCCTGCGCAAAGCGCGTCGTCGCAAACAGTTCTCCAAGCGTTAATTTTCAGCGTTTGTTACAAACCTGTTGTGCAAAAAGGTCGCATTGGCGACCTTTTTCATTTATATTGTTTAACTTTTTATGCGGTGGTCTTCATTGATCTTGCATCTGGTTTAAGGTTATGGAAAAAATCAAGGTTGGCATTGTAGGTGGCACGGGCTATACCGGCGTTGAGTTGCTGCGTCTGCTGGCAAGGCACCCAAATGTGCAATTGCAAGTGATTACTTCTCGTGGCGAGGCTGGGTTGCCGGTGTCAGATATGTTCCCCAGTTTGCGTGGCGTGGTGGATCTCGCTTTCAGCGATCCTGCCACTGTAGACCTGACGCAATGTGATGTGGTGTTTTTTGCGACCCCGCATGGCGTTGCTATGGCACAAGCCCCTGCGCTGGTGGCTGCGGGCGTCAAAGTCATTGATCTGGCCGCGGATTTCCGCCTGCAGGATGCAGCCGAATTTGAGAAGTGGTACAAACTGCCACATGGCTGCACAGATATCTTGAAGAGTGCGGTATATGGCTTGCCTGAGCTGTATGCCACGGATGTACAGCAGGCCCAGGTGATTGGTAACCCTGGCTGCTATCCGACCACCGTATTGCTGGGCCTGGCACCATTGCTGGAAAATGGCTGGATTGATTTCTCCGTGCCTATCATTGCCGATGCCAAGTCTGGTGTGTCTGGCGCGGGCAGGAAGGCCGAAGTAGGGACTTTGTTTTCCGAAGCAAGTGATAACCTCAAGGCGTATGGCGTTGCCGGTCACAGGCACCATCCGGAAATCCTGGCCCAGTTAAAGAAACTGTCAGGCAATCAAGCAGTCAACCTGATATTCGTGCCGCACCTGATTCCTATGATCCGTGGCATGCTGACCACTCTGCACGTGAAACTCAATGCACAAGGCAAGCACCAGAGTTTGCAGCAAGTATATGAACAGCGTTACCAGACATCAACCTTTGTGGATGTGATGCCTGCTGGTGCACTGCCTGAAACACGCTCGGTACGTGGTTCCAACTTCTTGCGGATCGCACTATACCCACAGGCCGGCGATTATGTCACAATCATTGTTGTACAGGACAATCTGGTTAAAGGCGCATCCGGCCAGGCCGTGCAGAATATGAATTTGATGTTTAACCTGGCGCAAGACGCAGGTTTGCAAGTGCTGCCGTTGTTGCCGTAATGATCAGGCCGATACGCAGACGACTCAGAAACCACTTCGGCCTGACTGCCAAACAGGTCGCGGTGCGCTCGCATAGGCCTTGGTATTTTCAGAGCATGCTGGCGGTCATTTATGTGCTTGTGGGCTTTGCGTTGGCTTATTGGGCGTTACATGATGATGACACTGAAAACATACGTCATCGGTTACAGCAAGTCACTGCAGAAAATATTGAATTGCAAAAAAAACTGATTGCCTCACAACGTGAATTGCAAGTCGAGCTGGCGACCAGTAATAATCTGGCTAAAACATTAACCGCACAGCAGGACGAAACCATTAAACTGAAGGAAGAGTTGGTCTTTTACAAGAACATGACCAAGCGTTAGCAGGCTGCATGATATGACTGCTCGAGAATACGCATAGCCATTGAAGTTAATTCGGAACAGGAAGTCGCATGTTTTTCAAGAAAAGCGTTCAAATCGATAGCCACATTGATACCTTGATCGGGCACGAAACACAGATCAATGGCAATATGCAATTTGCCGGTGGTTTAAGGGTGGATGGTTTGATTGCTGGGAATGTCATCGAAAAACGCGAGCACCCCAGTACCTTGATTATCAGCGAAAACGGTGCTGTGACTGGGGCAGTTGAGGCTTCCAAAATTGTCTTGAACGGCATGATACGTGGTCCGGTCAGATCTTCAGTCTTTATTGAGCTACAGAGTAAGGCGAGGATTGTGGGTGACTTGTACTACAAGTCACTCGAAATGCATACGGGCGCAGTGATTGAAGGAAAATTGATTTACCTGGGGGAGCAGCCAGAAGTTGTTACTCCAGAAGAAGCGACTTGAAATTAAAGAGATCGTCGCCATATTGTTATTGAGAATTTAATAGGAGTCTATGATGACCGCAGAAGCCACCCTTGAAATGCCTAGTCCTTTGGTATTTACTGATAATGCCGCTAAAAAGGTCAAAGAACTGATTGATGAAGAAGGCAGCCCCGATTTGAAATTACGCGTATTTGTCAGCGGTGGTGGTTGCTCCGGTTTTCAGTATGGGTTCACCTTTGAAGAAGAAGTGAACGACGATGACACGCAAGTAGACAAAGATGGCGTGACGCTGTTGATTGACCCGATGAGCCTGCAATACCTCATGGGCGCTGAAATCGACTATACCGATAGTTTGCAAGGCTCACAGTTTGTGATTCGCAACCCGAATGCCACCACTACCTGTGGTTGCGGCAGTTCCTTCTCGGTATAGGTTGAATAAAGCAATAAAAAAACGCCGGATAACTTCGGCGTTTTTTATGATGTATTAGCTCTAGCGCTGATGTAAAGGTACAAACTCCCGACGCTCTGAGCCCACATACAATTGGCGTGGTCGACCAATTTTCTGGTCAGGATCGGCGTTCATTTCACACCATTGGGAGATCCAGCCTGCGGTGCGGGCGAGGGCGAAAATGGCAGTAAACATCGAGTTAGGAATGCCCATCGCGCGCATGACGATGCCGCTGTAGAAGTCCACATTTGGATACAGTTTGCGTGAGACGAAATACTCATCTTCGAGCGCAATTTTTTCCAGTTCCATCGCTAGTTTGAACATCGGATCATCATGCAAACCTAGTTCGTTGAGCACCTCATGGCAGGTCTTGCGCATGATAGAGGCACGTGGGTCCATATTACGGTAAACGCGGTGACCAAAGCCCATGAGGCGGAAGCTGTCAGTTTTGTCTTTGGCGCGATTGATAAATTCACCAATGCGGCTGATGTCGCCGATTTCTTCCAGCATATTGAGGGTGGCTTCGTTGGCACCACCATGTGAGGGGCCCCACAGCGAAGCAATCCCCGCAGCGATACAGGCGAACGGGTTTGCACCGCTGGAACCTACCAGTCGCACCGTGGAGGTGGATGCATTTTGTTCATGGTCTGCATGCAGAATCAGAATGCGCTCAAACGCACGGGCCAGAATCGGGTTAGGCACATAGTCTTCACAGGGCGTGGCGAACATCATATGCATAAAGTTTTCGGCGTAACCCAAGTCGTTTTTTGGATACATGAATGGTTCGCCGATATTGTATTTGTAACTCCAGGCGGCGATGGTAGGCACCTTGGCCAACAGGCGCTTGGCGGCAATTTTGCGTGATTCCGGGTCTGTGACATTGTTATTGTCCGGGTAAAACGCTGCCATGGCGCCCACCACGGCAATCATGACGGCCATGGGGTGCGCATCACGGCGGAAACCTCGGAATACATTGCTCATCTGGTCATGCAACATGGTGTGCTTGCGGACAGTGCCGACAAACTCTTCACGTTGTTGCAAGGTGGGCAATTCCCCATGCAAAAGCAAATGTGAAACTTCCAGAAAGTCACAATTTTCTGCTAATTGTTCAATTGGATAGCCGCGGTAGTAAAGCAGGCCTTGCTCACCATCAATGAAGGTAATGCCAGAATTACAGGAGGCGGTAGACATAAACCCGGGGTCGAACGTGAAATAACCGTGTTTTCCCAGGCTGCGGATGTCGATGACATCCGTCCCCAGGGTGCCTTTTAATACCGGTAACTCAATCGAGGTGCTGTTGTTGTCAAAGGTAATGGTCGCTTTGGTAGCCATAAGGTACTCTGTTTCAGTCAAGGTTGTATAAATTATACGCAATCGTTTTTGAATATGGGTGTTAGTGCGGGAAATAGCCGGGAAAAGTTAAAAAATCGCCTTGAATCCTGCACCAGTTTAAATCAAACAGTGAGTGCACTTGCACTGCTTTAGTGTGTAAGGTCTATCCGGGGTAAACAGCCCCTAATATGCGTGGCCCTGCCGCACCGGTGACCGCTGGCAGATTACCAGGCAAGTGATCTATGCAACGTTGCGCCAGCCATGCAAAGGCAACGGCTTCCACCCAGTCTGCATCCACACCCAACACATCGGTGCGCTGTATCGAAAGGCCACACAGTGCTTGTAACCTGTCTATCAAGGCCAGATTATGTGCGCCCCCACCACAAACGTACACTTCTTCTGCGCCGGGGCAATATTGCTGCAAGGCCTGCGCAATGGTCACGGCAGTGAGCTCCAACAAGGTGCGTGCGATATTTTGGGGGGTGTCAGAGTGCATGGCCAGATGTTGCGCCAGCCATTTTTGGTTAAACAAGTCACGCCCCGTACTTTTTGGGATGGATTGTGCAAAATAAGGGTCTGACAACAGGGAGTGTAGCAGGCTTGGATTGAGTTCCCCTCTCACTGCCCATGCGCCACTGGCATCATAACTGTTACCGGTATGCTGTAATGTCCAGGCATCCATCAGCAGGTTGCCCGGGCCGGAGTCAAAGCCAGTCACTTTGCCATTCACCGGTAAATCACTGAGGTTAGCGATGCCGCCTATATTGACAATCATGCGGTGTTTATCAGGTGCAGCAAAGATGGCCTGGTGAAATGCGGGGACCAGCGGCGCGCCTTGACCGCCTGCAGCAATGTCACGGCTACGGAAATCACCTACGACCGTAATCCCGGTCAATTCGGCCAGACGGGCATGGTTGCCCAGCTGCAATGTATAGGCTTGTCCTGCTGTTAAATCAGGGCAGTGACGTACGGTTTGTCCGTGGCAGCCAATTGCAGTAATTTCGCCGGCTGTCAGGTTGGATGCAGACAATAAGCCATTGACCGCTTGTGCGTAAAGATCAGCGAGGCGGTTGGCGATGACCGCAGCCTGGTGTAATTCATGTTGTGCTGGCGTATGCAAATCAAGCAATGATTGCTTGAGGTCCGCCGGATAGGGCACGAAATATTGTCCTTGTTGCCTCACAAGTTCACCCTGCTGCGAGACGACAACCGCATCTACCCCATCCAGGCTGGTGCCGGACATCAGGCCAATAAACAGACGGGGGGAAGTGGGTAATGCAGGAGGATTCATAGACATAAGTTTAACACTGCCGTTGCCTGGCATACAGAAAAGCGCGGGATTACGTTAAAATAGCCGCTTTAACTTGATATCAAAGCGTGCCTCGAGCACGTTGCAGAAAATCTTTATGACAGACGTAACCCAATCCTCAGCCGCCGAAGTTTTAAGTCCGGAAATCGTGCAAGCGCTGGCGATTATCAAGCGCGGGGCAGACGAGCTGCTGATCGAACAAGAGCTGGTGGAAAAACTGAAAACAGGCAAGCCACTCCGCGTGAAGGCAGGTTTTGACCCGACCGCACCAGACTTGCATTTGGGGCATACGGTGCTGATTAACAAATTGCGCCAGTTGCAGGATCTGGGGCACCAGATTTTATTCCTGATTGGTGACTTCACGGGCATGATTGGTGACCCCACTGGCAAAAGCGCCACGCGTCCACCGTTAACGATTGAGCAGGTCAAGACCAATGCCGATACCTATGCCGAACAGGTATTTAAAATCCTGGATCCGGCCAAGACCGAGATCGTATTCAATTCCAAATGGTTAAACGAACTGGGCGCAGCTGGCATGATCAAGCTGGCAGCCAGCCATACCGTGGCGCGCATGCTGGAGCGTGATGACTTCTCCAAGCGCTTTAAAGGTAATCAGCCGATTGCGATTCATGAGTTCTTGTATCCCTTATTGCAAGGCTATGACTCTGTCGCATTGCAGGCAGATTTGGAGTTAGGTGGCACCGACCAGAAATTCAACCTGCTGATGGGGCGTGAGTTGCAGAAGCAGGCTGGTCAGTCACAGCAATGTGTCCTCATGATGCCCCTGCTCGAAGGGTTGGATGGCGTCAACAAGATGTCCAAATCACTGGGTAACTATATCGGCATTAGTGAAGCCCCGGAAACGATTTTTGCCAAGATCATGTCCATTTCGGATGAGTTGATGTGGCGTTATATCGATTTGTTGTCTTTCGCATCATTGGAAACCATTGCACAATGGAAGGCCCAAGTAGCGGCTGGCGAAAATCCACGCAATATCAAGGTGGGGTTTGCACAGGAAGTCGTGGCGCGTTTTCATGGTCAGGCTGCAGCTGAAAAAGCCTTGCAGGATTTTCAGACACGTGCCAAAGGTGGTATCCCAGATGACGTGCCAGCGGTAGAAATCATTATCGAGAGTGACAGTATAGGCATTAGCCAGTTATTGAAGCAGGCGGGGCTGGTAGAAAGCACCAGTGAAGCAATGCGTGCAGTACAGCAGGGCGGCGTCAAGCTGGATAGCGTCAAGGTTGAAGACAAGAATCTACCATTGTCTAAAGGCGTGACGGTAGTCGCCCAAGTGGGCAAGCGCAAGTTTGCGAAAATCACGATTAAATAAAGACGCTCGAGCAATAAAAAAAGGCCGCATCTGCGGCCTTTTTGTTTAAAGCGATTTGCGTAAATTGGCGGGCGGAATATTTAAAGACTCACGGTATTTGGCAATGGTGCGGCGCGCGACCACAATGCCTTGTTGAGCCAATGTATCTGTGATCTGGTTATCCGAAAGCGGTTTTTTCGGATTTTCTTCGGCCACCATTTGCTTGATCAAGGCGCGGATGGCCGTCGCTGAGCAAGAGCCCCCCGCATCAGTCGCCACCGAACTGCCAAAGAAATATTTGAGCTCGTAAACGCCACGTGGTGTGAGCATATATTTATGCGTGGTGACCCGTGAAACAGTACTTTCATGCAAATCTAGCTCTTCGGCAATTTCACGAAGCACCAATGGCCGCATGGCAATGTCGCCATGCTCAAAGAAATTGCGCTGACGGTCTACAATCGCTTGCGACACGCGCAGAATGGTGGAGAAGCGCTGCTGGATATTTTTGATCATCCATTTCGCTTCCTGCATCTGGCTTTGCAGATACTGGCCTGAGCTTTCGCGGTTGCGTTTGAGGATGTCAGCATACAGCTGGTTGATCCGCAGTTTGGGAATCACGCCATCGTTGAGCGATGCGACCCAGATACCTTTGATTTTTTTGACCACCACATCATGCTGGATAAAGTGGTCGTGACTAAAGGTGGCAAATTCGCTGCCAGGTTTGGGGTTTTGCTGGCGTATCAGTTGTTGCGCACCTTTAAGTGCGGTTTCATCGCAACTGAGCAGTTTGCGCAGTTTGACAAAGTCTTTGTTGGCCAGGAGGGCCAAGTGATCTTTTGCGAGTGCCATGGCCGTACGTAAATAAGGCGTCTCTGCCGGCAAGTGTTGCAGTTGCAATAACAGGCATTCCCGCAAGTCACGGGCGCCGACACCTACCGGATCAAGATTCTGTATCAGTTTGAGTGCGGTCTCAAGTTCTAGCAGCTCGACTTCGAGCTCAATCGGCAGGTGTTCAACAATTTCCTGCAAGTCTTGCTCAAGGTAGCCGTCGTCATTAATGCTGTCGAGCAGTAACTTGACCAGCGTCATGTCCCGCTGTGACAAATGCGCCAGTTGAATCTGATCCAGCAAGTGCTCGCGCAGGCTGATATTGCTGGCATCCTGACGCGAAAAATCACTATCCTCATCATCAAGGTTGTTGCGGCCTGCCTCATCCCAGTTGCTGGTGCTGCCAAACTCCTCGTAATTATCTTCAAATTCGGGAGGATTGAATTCTTCGCTAAGATTAGCCAGTTCGCCTTCATTGCTGCCAAGTTCATCATGTAAGTCTTCGCGCAGCGTCTCGGCAGGTGCAGTAATTTCTTGCTGGGTGGCCAGGTCAAACGAGTTGGCATCGTCTGCATGGACTGATTCTATAGTTTCGGTAGGGGTTGCTGAATTGTCCTCAAACTCGCCTTCTTCTCCATCGGCCATCTCCAGCAACGGGTTTTCCTGAAGAATGGTTTCCAGCTCCTGGCTGAGCTCCAATGTGGATAACTGTAACAGACGGATAGACTGTTGTAGCTGCGGAGTCAGTGCCAGGTTTTGTGAAATGCGTAATTGCAGGTTTTGCTTCATAACAAATTACAACCTAAAGTTCTTACCCAGGTAAACTTCACGAACACCTTCATTCTGGATGATTTCGTCGGGTGTGCCAGCCGCAAACACGGCGCCTTCATTGACGATATATGCGCGATCACAAATGTCCAGAGTTTCGCGTACATTGTGGTCAGTGATCAAGATGCCAATATTCTGGCTGCTCAGGTAGCGGATGATTTTCTGGATCTCAATCACTGCAATTGGGTCAATCCCGGCAAAGGGCTCGTCCAGCAGGATGAATTTCGGGTCCGTGGCCAGGCATCGTGCGATTTCCACACGACGGCGCTCACCGCCAGACAAGCTCATGGCCTGGCTGTTGCGGATATGCTGGATATGCAGCTGATCCAGTAATGATTCCAGCCTTGCCTCACGCTCTTCGTCGTTATAGGGACGCGTTTCCAGAATGGACATAATATTGTCGGTGACCGACATTTTACGGAAGATGGAAGCCTCTTGCGGTAGGTAAGCGAGGCCCATGCGTGCGCGCTCATGCATGGGCGCGTGGCTGACATCAGCGCCATTCAGGCTGATTTCACCGTCGTCCAGGGCTACAAGTCCGACAATCATGTAAAAACTGGTGGTTTTACCAGCGCCATTAGGGCCCAGCAAACCAATGACTTCGCCGCTGTGAAGCTCCAACGTCGTGTTTTTCACCACTGTGCGGCCCTGATAGGCTTTTTTCAGGTGACTGACGTGTAAATGATTATGTTCTGATAAAGCGCTTGTCTGCATGGGCCAGGTCTTTACTGTTGCTCTTTCTTAGGTTCGCTGCCAGCATCGCTGGGCACCGGCTCAACTTTGAGTTGCAGTGAACGGTTCATGCGCAGGCCTTGCTGCGAATTGGGTTTGTTATCAATCACTGGCGGGGTGGTTTTGTTTTTCGGCTGGATGGTCGCCTTCACGCGACTGCCTGCGGTGCCATTCGGGTTGGCTTTGGTGCCACCGATCACTTCAGCATATTCAGCATTGGCGTCATAGCTGATGTAGTCGCCAGTTACGATATCTTCACCGCGTTTGACCCAGGCATTGGTATAAAGTTGTACCTTGTCCATGCGGGCGTTGTATTCAATACGCTGGCCACTGCCTTGCATCCACTCATCCTTGCCCGTGCGCTTTTGCTTGAAGGTGGTAGGGTTGCCCGTGCAGGTGCTATGCTGGAAACCATCCTGGTCTTCGCGCACAATCATTTTGTCAGCCTTGATCTGCAAGGTGCCCTGGTTGAGGATGACATTGCCTGTGTACACACTGATTTTCTTGGCGTCATTCACAGTCACCGTGTCAGCCTCCAGCTCAATAGGCTGGTCACGGTCCGATTCTTCAGCCAATACGCTGGTTGACCAATGTAGCAATGTCCATAAGGCCAAACAGCTGACATAAAATAATGGCTTGTGCGTATTCAACTCATTTCTCCAGAATCAACGACCCTTACGGTTTACTATTTCTTTCCGATTACCTGTTTTTTCGGCAGGTTTTGCCGGGGTTGCAGCTTTGGCTGCATCCGGTGCGCGCTCATAATGCACGTGAACCCGGTTAAATAATTGCGTGGTCTGTGCCTTGTTGTCAAAGCGTAGGCCGGTACCGGTAACGACGGTTGCCGGTTTTTGGTAAATCTTGACCGGTAAGTCGGTATAAGCGACTTCAGTATCGGGTTCCATGGTTAACTGTTCAGTGTGGAGCTGCATTTCACCCTTTTCGGCTGTGCCTTGACGGATCAATTTCACCTGCTTGTTAAACTCTACCAGTTTACCATTGGCGGAAATCTTTCCACGCTGACCATAAATTTGTGTGTATGGCTTGTCCAAGCCGAACTGGGTGAAACGCGGGCGTTTCAGTTCTGTGTAATCATTGTCCGGAAAGTGACGCATTTCTATCGCCGCCAGCACATATTTGGTATTGCCGGTCGCATTGGTTCGTGTGCTGACAAAGTTATGCAGCATATAGTCTGGGTCATGACGGTTCAAGCGGCTAATGCTGAGGCCCTGCTCCTGGACAGTCTGATTGATCCAGAATGTCAGAAGCGCTAAAAACAGCATTAACGCAATTGGCAATAGAATTGGGTGTTTAAGCATGCGTGAATTCCAGGAGACCAGCTGGCCTAAACGACTTTCGCCTTCAGTAAATCGTGCATATTAAACGCACCTATCAATTGTTGTTGCTCGTCCACTGCCAAAAAACCGTTAATTTTATATTGCTCCATCAGATTAACTGCATCCACTGCCATTTGTTGCGTCCCTAGTAAGCGGGGGTGTGTATTCATGACTGAAGTAATGGCAGTCAGGGTATGGCTCTTGCCTTGCATAAACAAGCGGCGTAAATCCCCATCCGTAAAAATGCCGATCGGATGATGCTGGTGATCCACAATAGCAGTAAATCCCATGCCTTTGCTGGAGATTTGCGTAATGGCATCCTGCACTGTGGCTTGTTCGTTCACCCAGGGAACAGCATTACCGGTGCGCATTACATCTTTAATTCTGACCAGTAGTCTACGACCCAGGCTTCCACCAGGGTGTGAGCGTGCAAAGTCCTCGGCAGTGAATTCACGCAAATCAAGTACACAGAGTGCAAGCGCGTCACCTAACGCCAATGCTGCGGTGGTGCTCGCTGTCGGTGCGAGGCCGAGTGGGCAGGCTTCATGGCTGACAGCAGCACTTAAATGCACCTCGGATTCGCGCGACAAGGTAGAGCTTTCGCTACCAGTAATGCTCAGAATGCGAGCACCTATGCGACGGATGGCTGGAAGAATGTTGATAATTTCGTCGCTTTCGCCGGAGTTCGACAAGGCAATGACGACATCCTCAGATGTAATCATGCCCAAGTCACCATGACTCGCCTCGGCCGGATGCATGAAAAAAGCAGGTGTGCCGGTACTCGCCAGTGTGGCAGCAATTTTGCCGCCAATATGACCGGACTTTCCCATGCCTGTCACTACCACGCGGCCGCGGCAATCAAGGATCATATGCACTGCGGCTTCAAACGCGCTGCCCAGGCGGTCTGCCAGTTGGCGTATTTCATCGGCTTCGTGTAACAGTATGCCTCGTGCACGTGTCACGATGTCAGCGCTTTTCACAAGGTGGACACCATCGTTTGCTGTGTTCATGGCGGGTTAGTATAACAAGTGAGTCCCTTGGCAAGAAAGCAAAAGGCCATTTTTTTACGGTTTTTTTGTTGCCAGGCACATTTTTTGCATAAAATAGTGTTTTGTGGCAGGATGCATCCACTTGAAACAAGTCTGTTTCAGAATATATCCTTGACTACCTCTATCAATGATTTACAGGCTGGCATGTGTTTGTGGCCTGACATAAGTGCTTAGAACAATTGCATGTTTGATTCCCTGATCCATTTACTATTGCTACTCACCAGTTCGGTATTTGCCGTCGGCCTGTTCCGTATCCTCGGCTTACCAGCCATGCTGGCTTACTTCATGATTGGGATCGTGCTCGGGCCGCACGCATTGGGCTTGCTGGAAGATGAAGAGAGTGGCCGCCAAGTGGCCGAGTTTGGCATTGTGTTCCTCATGTTCAGTATTGGTCTTGAGTTTAGCCTGCCCAAATTGTATGCCATGCGCAAAACCCTGTTCGGCTTGGGTGGGGGCCAGGTTGTCCTGACGTTGCTGGCCAGTCTGGTACTAGGCAAGCTGGCTGGCCTCAGCCTGACTTCTGCTTTCATTATTGGTGCTGCTATCACCATGTCTTCGACTGCAATTGTGTCAAAAATCCTGATGGAACGTGTAGACCTCAACTCCCGCCACGGTCGTTTGAGTATTGGTGTGTTGCTGTTCCAGGACCTGGCGGTGATTCCAATTCTAGTCTTGATCCAGACACTGGGATCACACAGTGACAACTGGCTGGATGTGCTGGGACTGACCCTGTTTAAATCCTCGGTATTGCTGTTTTTGTTATTCAGGTTCGGTAAAAATGCCCTGAATTTCTGGTTTGAACTAGTCGCCAAGCAACGCTCACGCGAGTTGTTCGTGCTCAATGTGCTGATGGTGACATTGCTGATGGCCGCTGCGACCAATTTTGTGGGCCTGTCTTATGCGCTGGGTGCGTTTGTGGCAGGCATGCTGATCTCGGAGACCAAATACCGTTATCAAGTGGAGTCAGATATCGCACCATTCCGCGATATTTTATTAGGCTTATTCTTTATCAGTGTCGGCATGTTGCTTGATGTGTCAGTGCTCGTTGACCATGTTGCATTGATCGTCTTTCTACTCATCTTTTTCCTGCTATTCAAGATAGGCCTGATCGCTTTTCTGACCAGGTTTTATGGTTTTGAAATGGGCGTAGGCGTGCGTACCGGCATCATTCTCGGTCAGGCGGGTGAGTTTAGTTTTGTCGTGCTGGCATTGGGGTTGCAAACCAAGTTGATTGATGGAAATGCATTGCAACTGGTATTGTCGGTCGCGGTGCTGTCCATGCTGGTGGCCCCCTTTCTTATTCAAAACAACGGGCGTATCGCGCGCGCACTGGTCAAGAGCTACACCCGCAACAGCATCAAGGTGGTCGATCAGATACAGGAGCATAGCCAGGACCTGCGTGACCACGTCATTATTTGCGGCTATGGTCGTAGCGGGCAGTACCTGGGACGCTTTTTGCGTGAAGAAAATATCCCTTATGTGGCGTTGGATATGGATGCCAGCCGTGTGCAGGAAGCGGCTGCTGCGGGGGAAAACGTGATTTATGGGGATGCTGGCCGGCGCTCTGTGCTGGAGGCCGCGGGGCTGGGTCGCGCTAAAGCCGTGATTGTCAGTTATGCCGAAACCCGGGCCACTATGAAAGTCTTGCATGTGATTCAAGAGAAAAATCCCAGCCTGCCGGTGATTGTGCGAACGCATGATGACAGTGAAATGGATGTATTACGTGATGCCGGTGCAGCCGAGGTGGTGCCAGAAATTCTGGAGGGTAGCCTCATGCTGGCTTCGCATGCGTTAGTAACGCTTGGCATCCCGCTCAATCGTGTGGTCAAACGTATCCGTATGTTCCGCGAAGAGCGTTACAAGATGTTCAAAGGCTACTTCCGTGGGGTCAGTGACGCGGATACCACCACTGCGGCTCTGCCACAATTGCACTCGGTGGAAATGTATAAAAACTTTTATGCACATGGCCTCCGGCTGGATCATATCCCGTTTGAAGATTTTGCCGTCGAGGTCAAACAACTGCGCCGCCTCAATATGCCAGAACCAATCGCTCCACGCGGTGATATCGTACTTACTGAAGGGGATATCCTGGTATTACTTGGCAGCAATGCTGCCCTCATCGCCATGGAAGTCTATTTGATTTCTGGCCGTAAACCGTAAGACAATACGCCCCTTAGCTTCTGGCAGAGCTTTTCTGCCAGGCGCTCAATCCTTTCAGAAAACAGGTATGGCTAACAAATCAGTCATTGTGGTTGGTGGGGGTATCGTCGGATGCCTCACCGCCATGCAATTACGCAAACAAGGCCACACGGTCACACTGGTAGAACGCAATATCGTCGCGGCCCAAACCTCAGGCGAATCCTCCTGGGCAGGTGCAGGCATTGCTTTCCCGCTCTTGCCCTGGTTTTACCAGGATGTGGTCAACGAACTGGCCCTTGCCGGGGCACGTGCTTATCCGGCGGTGAGTGCCGAACTCTTTGCTGAAACCGGTATAGATCCCGAATGTACCCGTAGTGGCATGCTGATCCGGCCCCCATTCGACCGCCAGCAGGCCATAGCGTGGTGCCACCGTTTTGGTCTGGAAGTGATCCAGCAAGGGCAAGACCTATTGATTCCAGAAGTAGTACAAATCCGTAATCCACGCTTATTGCAATCGCTCAAGGCCTGGCTGATCAAACATGGTGTGACGCTACGCGAACAGACGCAGCTGATGCCTCTACAAGAAGGGGCGTCCTCTATCAAGCATTGGCAAACGACCAGTGGCGAAATCTTATCTGCGGATGTATTTGTGGTGACTTCGGGTGCGTGGAGTTTTGAGCTGCTCAAGCAAACAGCGCTTAGCCTGGACATTAAGCCTATGCGAGGACAAATGCTGTTGTACCAAATGCTACCGGGTTTACTACCGCACATCCTGTACCGCGATGGGTTCTATATGCTGCAGCGGCGAGATGGCCATTTGTTGGCTGGCAGTAGTTTGGAAGACGTCGGGTTTGATACCGGGGTGACGGACAGTATGCGGGAGGAAATGCTGCAAAAAGCCGAAGCCATGTTGCCTGAGTTGAAAGGGCAGCCCATTGTCAAACACTGGAGCGGGTTGCGGCCAGGAACGCCGCATAATATTCCTACGATTGGTAGACACCCTCAGATTGAGAATCTGTATTTGAATACAGGACATTTTCGCTATGGCGTGACCATGGCACCAGAATGCGCGCGGCGGATTGCAGTGTTGTTGGCTTAAGTCGAGAAGGTTATTCTTTTATTTTCAGGCACTACTCCGCCTGTCTCCGTGATTTTGTGGAGTTGCGCACTTGTAATGTTGTCATTCCGGCTGAGGCGGGAATCTCGGCGAGGTTAATGCTAACCTTGCTAAAACATCAGAGCGAGTGTTGCACTTGCTACTCTCTATAAATCTTTCTTTGGGAAGTTGTAGGGTGGGAATGTATGCTCACGCGGATGGTTTCTTGTTCTCTGTGATGTTCTTTTTCGCCCTTCGGCGAGTTACTTTTCTTTGCTTGCACAAAGAATAAGTAACCAAAAGAAAGTGCACCCCTAGCTTCCGCTTTTATCCTGCGTTGCTCGGTTTAGGACTTTGGTTCGTTGCTTTGCCGGACTTAGGCATAAGCGCTCGCAGAACTCATCCTAGCGGCATGCACAAGACGCAAGCCACTGCGGAGCTCGGACAGCCGATGGTCGAGTACTCCCGCCAACCCTGCGTTGCTCGGCGCGTCAGATGGGGGCTCAAAAAACCATGCGAATGCAAGCTTTCATGAATTAAAAAAGAATTGGAGTTTCAAAACGTCCAATCTTTCACGATGTAAGTTTAGCGAGATAAATCCCATCCCATCACGCTGAGTAGCGGAGACAAAATAAGAGTAGAGGGAGCGACTGTCCGAATCCCGCAGCAGCTTATGATTTTTATAAGCTGCCAGGTTGAGTTTCGTGACCGGCTTATTTTGTTGAGCAACGCAAGGGAGCCAAAGGCCGTGATGGCTGGGTGCCCTCCTCTTTGGTTACTTTCTGTGGGGCAAGCAACAGAAAGTAACTCGCCGAGAGGTGAAAGGAATACCTCAATATAAAATCTGCTTTTTAAAAATGATGTTTTTATGGGGTAGATTGTGTTGTTTAATCTGCCACCCAATCCCCACTCTTCCCACCATGCTTCTCCAGTAGTCTGATGTCAGACATCGTCATGCCGCGATCAATCGACTTGCACATATCATAAATCGTCAACAAGCCCACCTGCACCGCGGTAAGGGCTTCCATTTCTACTCCGGTTTGCCCGGTAGTTTCACATTGCACGCGGCAAGTAATACTGTGTTGCGTTTCATTTGCCATAAAACTGACATCGACGCGGCTTAGGCTAAGCGGGTGGCAGAGCGGTATGAGGTCGCTGGTTTTTTTGCTGGCCTGGATGGCGGCAATGCGGGCAATGCCCAGCACGTCGCCTTTTTTGGCATTGCCTTGGAGGATGGTTTGCAAGGTGGCTGCTTGCATGGTGATGAGGCCTTCGGCGATAGCGACACGTTTGGTGTGTGCTTTGTCGCCGATATCGACCATGTGTGCTTGGCCTTGGGCGTTGAAATGGGTCAGGCCTGAAGTTTGTTTTGTCATAAGGGTTGCTTTAAAAGGATGAACTCAAGCGATTAAGCCGTTATCATAACAAGTTTGGGTCACTGTGTTAGGTCTGTCACCAGGCCACCAATTGTAAACGCTGAACTTCATGGTTTTTAATGAGATTAAACATGCTTATCCATCAGGTGCTCGCTACGTTATGCGCGGGTTGCTTGTGTGCGGCTTGTTGCTGACGCCCTCTCAGGGGTTGCTGGCCAATAATGCCACAGGTGTGTTTTCCGGTAAGCCTTACGAGCCGGATTTGGACTTGAATTTACCCGCAGACTCTTCCAACCAGTTGCCGGAGCTGGGTGATGCCTCACAAACAGTGTTGTCACTGCGGGATGAGGAAAAGATTGCCAATCAGATTCTCAAACAAGTGGCAACGAGTCAAGATGTGTTGGATGACGCCGAAGTCACGGATTATTTACAGGCCTTGGGTACGCGATTGGGCGAAAGCAGCCCCGACAAACAGCAAAAGTTTTACTTTTTTGTGGTGCAGGATAAAAGTATTAACGCGTTTGCCATGCCAGGCGGCGTGATTGGCGTACATACGGGTTTGTTTATGGCGGCCAACAGTGAGTCAGAGCTGGCCAGTGTGCTCGGCCATGAAATCGGCCATGTGACCCAGCACCATTTGGCGCGTATGCTGGCGTCGCAAAAATACGATATGTTCAAAAATATTGCAGCCACGGCGCTGGCGCTGTTGATTGCCCGCTCCAATCCGCAGGTAGGGATGGGTGCCATGACTGCCGCCTCGGCGGCGGGGATTCAAAAGCAGTTGGATTACACGCGTGAACATGAACGTGAGGCAGACCGGGTCGGCTTGACCATATTGCAGGACGCTGGTTTTGATGTGCGTGCCATGCCTGCCTTTTTTACCACCATGCAACGCGCAACCCGCTTTTCAGATGGCGGTAATATGCCCAGTTATTTACGCACCCACCCATTAACCAGTGAGCGGATTGCGGATATCGGTAACCGTGTGCAAAACCTGCCTTACAAACAGATCAATGAGAGTCTGACGTTTTTCCTGATGCGGGCAAAAATACGCGCTTTCCAAGGGGCGCCATCGCAAATGGTGGAAGAGTTCCAAAACAACATTAGTGAAGGGCGTTTTCAGAATGAAATCGCTGAGCATTACGGGTTGGCTTATGCCTTTCTGCGGTCAAATCAGGCTAAAAATGCGCAGGTGGAAGTGGACTGGCTGGTGCAACATGGCATGAATAACCCTTATCTGGTGACGCTGAAAGGACTGACGTTGGCCAAATTGGGTCAGGTGGCACAAGCGCAGACACAATTTGTACAAGGGTTGCAGCAATATCCCAAACACCGCATTCTTGCCCAGGGGGAGGCTGAGCTGCTGATCCGCAGCAACCAGTGGCCGCAAGCGGTGACGTTTATTCAAAAGCAACTGGAAGCTTTTCCTGATGACCCCAAACTTTGGGATTGGCTGGCAGCAGCCTATCAGGGGCAAGGCAAACAAATGCTGCGCCACCAGGCACTGGGTGAAAGCTATGTGCGCAAATATGATTTGCCGCGGGCGATCGACCAGTTTGAGATTGCCAGTAAAGCAAAAGATGGTGATTTCTATCTGCAATCCAAGGTAGAAGCTCGGCTGAAAACACTCAGGCAGCAACTCAAGCTGGAGCAAGGCGATGATAAAAATGGATGATGATCTCAGGCCATGGGGGCAACGGCGGATCTGGTTAAAGGCTGGTTTGGCGTTGGCAGCCATGCCATTCTGGCTGGTCTCGCGTAAGCTGGAGGCTGCAACTTGGTTTGCGCAAGCCTTTGAGGCCAAGCAAACTGATCAGGTGATGGCGGCGCTCGAAGCGACAGCAGTGCCTGTTTCAGCTGATTTGCAGATCGAAGCACCGCAAAAGGCGGAAAATGGGGCAGTAGTACAAGTCGAGCTGACCAGTTATCAGCCAGCAGGCAGTGTGCGCAGTTTGCGCTTGCTGGCGGACGCAAATCCAACCCCGCTGATTGCCAGTTTTGAGTTGGGTAAACAGGTGCTGCCCAAAGTGGTGACACGTGTCAAACTGGCGCAATCAGGCGAAGTGATTGCCTTGTTGCAACAGGTCAATGGCCAGTTTCAGCAACAGCGCCGACAGGTGGTTGTGCTGGAAGATGGCTGCGCCGGTAGCGAACGTGAAGAACCGTTTGCCACCAGTATGAAAATGCGAGCGCGCATATTGGAAGACGGCTCCTTGGGCAAAAACATCACTGAACTAAAGATCATTATTCTGCATCCCATGCGTACTGGCCGTAGTAAAAACGATGATGGTCAACGCATGCCCGCACATTTTATGCAACTCATGCAGGTGGTACTCAACGGGCAGGTGGTTGTGGATGCGCAAACCGGCACCGGTATTTCTCGCAACCCGTATTTCACCTTTTACCTCAAGGATGCCAAGGCTGGTGATGTGATTGCGGTAAACTGGCAGGATAATCTGGGCTATGAAGGTCATGGGCAGGTGACGGTCTCGGCCTGATTTTAACGGATGGCTTTATTGATTAATAATATTTATCAATAAAATTAAAACAATCAATTTTACATATAATATGTGTATGCTTAAAATGCATCCATTCGCTGTGGAAACACAGCAAATCTTTAATTAACCCGTGTTTTATAAATCATAAAGGAGAACTACATGTCATTGATTAACACACAAGTACAACCATTCAAGGCGCAAGCATTCCACAACGGTAAATTTATCGAAGTGACTGACGAGTCTTTAAAAGGCAAATGGTCAGTGTTGATTTTCATGCCGGCAGCGTTCACTTTCAACTGCCCAACAGAAGTTGAAGATGCGGCTGACAACTACGCAGAATTCCAGAAGGCTGGTGCTGAAGTGTACATCGTGACCACCGATACCCACTTCTCCCACAAGGTTTGGCACGAGACTTCACCTGCAGTAGGCAAGGCAAAATTCCCACTGGTGGGTGATCCAACTCACCAATTGACACGTGCTTTTGACGTGCATATTGATGAAGAAGGTTTGGCATTACGCGGTACCTTCGTGATCAACCCAGACGGCGTGATCAAGACTGTTGAAGTACACAGCAACGAAATTGCCCGTGATGTAAAAGAAACCTTGCGCAAATTGAAGGCTGCGCAATACACCGCTGCTAACCCAGGCCAGGTGTGCCCAGCCAAGTGGAACGAAGGTGCAAAAACCTTGACTCCATCTTTGGACTTGGTAGGCAAGATCTAATCTCGTTGAGATTGGTATGAGCAACGCCCTGCGCAGGCAGGGCGCTCAGGAAAAGTCACTGAGTGGATGAGTTGTCACTGTGGTTTTTCCTGAGCGAGTTTCCCCCAACCATTTTTGATTGCCATGCATGATGGCCACGGCTTGTTGTTGCCTGAAGAAATGCACCAGCCGTGATTTTGGAGAATGAATATGTTAGATGATACCTTAAAGGCCCAGTTACAAACCTACCTAGGCATGTTGCGCCAGCCTATCCGTTTGATTGCTTCGCTGGATAATAGTGAGCGTGCGGCAGAAATGCGTGAACTGTTGCAAGAAATTGCCGCGTTGTCCGACAAGGTTAGCCTGGACGAGACTGGCGATGATGCACGCAGACCGTCATTCGTGATTGCCAAAGAAGGCGAAACCCATGGTGTGCGTTTCGCGGCGATTCCGTTAGGCCATGAGTTCACCTCATTGGTACTGGCGTTGTTGTGGACCGGCGGCCATCCACCAAAAGTGGAGCAGGATGTGCTTGACCAGATCAAGGCGCTGGATAGCGATTTGAATTTTGAAGTCTATATGAGCTTGTCTTGCCATAACTGCCCGGATGTCGTGCAGGCAACCACGCTGATGACCGTGTTCAACCCACGCATCCAGACCACCGTGATTGACGGCGCGCTGTTTCAGGACGAAGTCAATGAGCGCAACATCATGGCGGTACCAGCCACTTTCCTTAATGGCGAGATGTTCGCTTCCGGCCGTATGTTGGTCGAAGAAATTCTGGCCAAAGTGGATACTGGGGCAGTGGCAAAAGAGGCCGAAAAACTCAATGCCAGGGAGCCATTTGATGTGCTGGTAGTGGGTGGCGGTCCTGCAGGAGCTTCTGCTGCGATTTACGCAGCGCGTAAAGGCATACGTACCGGGATTGTGGCGGAACGTTTTGGTGGTCAGGTCAACGATACCCTGGCGATTGAAAACTTTATTTCTGTCAAAGAAACTGACGGGCCAAAACTGGTGGCTGCTTTGGAAGAGCACGTCAAAACCTATGATGTCGATATCATGCCTTTACAGCGCGCGGTAGGTCTGGCTGAGCCCGCTAAAACCGACAACAAGCATGCCGGGTTGATCGAGGTGAAACTTGAAAGCGGTGCGACCCTGCGTAGTAAGTCAGTGATTCTGGCGACAGGCGCGCGTTGGAAAAACCTTAACGTCCCTGGTGAGAGCGAGTATAAAAACAAAGGTGTGGCATACTGCCCGCACTGTGACGGTCCGTTGTTTAAAGGCAAGCATGTCGCAGTGATTGGCGGTGGTAACTCCGGTGTGGAAGCCGCAATTGACCTCGCTGGTGTCGTTGGGCATGTCACCTTGCTGCAGTTTGATACTGAGCTGAAAGCAGATGCGGTATTGCAACGCAAATTGCGTTCACTGGAAAACGTGACGATCTTGACCAGCGCCCAAACCACAGAAATCACTGGTGACGGCACACGTGTGAATGGCTTGACCTACACCGACCGCGTCAGTGGCGAGAACAAGCATCTGGCACTGGAAGGCGTGTTTATCCAGATTGGCCTGGTACCCAACAGTGACTGGTTGAAAGGCACCCTGGACCTGAGTAAATATGGTGAAATTGAAATTAACCACCACAATGCCACCTCGTTACCGGGCGTATTTGCGGCAGGGGATGTGACTACGATTCCCTACAAGCAGATCATCATTGCGATGGGGGAAGGGTCAAATGCAGCACTGGGGGCGTTTGATTACCTGATTCGTCAATAGATGGCATCCCCATAAAAAAACCTGCCTAGGCAGGTTTTTTTATGGGGACTATTTCGGAGTCCTAATCAGGAAGTGAGTGATAGCGAAACAGCTTCCGCCACTTTAATGCCATCCACCGCGGCTGACAGAATGCCCCCGGCATAGCCAGCGCCCTCACCGCAGGGGAACAGGCCTTTGGTGTTGATGCTTTGCAGGGTATCGTCATCGCGTTTGATACGGATCGGGCTGGAGGTGCGGGTTTCTACGCCGGTCAATACGCCATCTGAGAGGTCGAATCCTGGCACCTGTTTGGCAAAGGCTGGAATCGCTTCGCGCATGGCGGTAATGGCGAATTCTGGCAGTGCGGTATCCAGATTGGTTAAATGGACGCCTGGGGTATATGAAGGTTGTACTTCGCCGAATTGTGTAGATGGCCGGTTGGCGAGAAAGTCGCCAATCAATTGGCCGGGGGCGGAATAGTCGCTGCCTCCCAGCACATAGGCCTGGCTTTCCAGCTGGCGCTGGAACTCGACGCCCGCCAGTGGGTGGCCTGGGTAGTCCACCTCTGGTGTGATGCCGACCACAATCCCGGCATTGGCGTTGCGCTCGTTGCGGCTATATTGGCTCATGCCATTGGTAACCACACGGTTTGGCTCAGAGGTGGCGGCGACCACGGTGCCGCCTGGGCACATGCAAAAGCTATACACACTGCGGCCATTTTGTGCGTGATGCACCAGCCTGTAATCCGCCGCGCCCAGTTTTTTAAGAATGTCATCGCTGTAACTTTTACCATAGCGGGCACGGTCTATCAGGCTTTGCGGGTGCTCAATCCTGAAGCCTATCGAGAATGGTTTGGCTTCCACATAAATGCCTTTTTCATGCACCATTTCAAAGGTATCGCGCGCGCTATGGCCTACCGCGAGTACCACATGATTGGTCGGGATAAATTCACCGCTATGTAGCGTGACGCCCTGCACCTGGTTGTTTTCGATGGCAATGTCGGTCACCCGGCTTTCAAAGCGAATCTCACCGCCCAGGCTGATAATGGTGTTGCGCATTTCTTCGACCATGCCGACCAAACGGAATGTACCAATATGTGGATGGCTGACGTAAAGAATTTCTTCTGGCGCTCCCGCCTTGACGAATTCCTGCAAGACTTTGCGGCCGTAATGCTTGGGGTCTTTGATCTGACTGTAGAGTTTGCCATCCGAAAAAGTGCCTGCACCGCCTTCGCCAAATTGCACATTGGATTCAGGGTTTAGCGTGCGTTTGCGCCAGAGCCCCCAGGTGTCTTTGGTACGTTTGCGTACTTCCTTGCCACGTTCAAGCACAATGGGATTGAATCCGGCCTGAGCAAGAATGAGCGCAGCAAAAATACCGGCCGGTCCAAAGCCAATCACGACGGGTCTGTGGGATTTGATCGCTGGTAGACGCGCGACAAAATGATAGCGGGTATCGGGTGCTGGTTTGATGTGCGGATCTTTTTTAAAGCGTGCCAATAGCTTGGCTTCGTTTTTAACCTCTACATCAAGGTTGTACACATAAAGAATAGCATGGGATTTACGTGCATCCACGCCGCGCTTGAAAATCTCAAAGCGGATTAAATCCGTTTCAGGAATTTCCAGGCGTTTGAGGATGGCGGCCTTGATTTGGTCGTCTTGATGTTTGAGCGTGTCGGCAAGCTCAATCGGCAGTTTGATTTCAGTAATTCTGAGCATGGTGGATAGTGGTTATCTATCAAAACTATATTTTATTATATTCAGACTGGTCGTATCATGGATTTATTCTGCTTTGATTTAATCTGCGCAAAAAAATGACGATATAAATCCGTATGTTTAACTACAAGCGACGAATACTTATCCAGTTAATCATTGCTTCCGCATTATTGTGCGTCTCAATGATGGGGCTTTTTGTTGCCATGTATCAGCTTGTGGATTATTCAGAGAAAAAGGATCTGGTCGATAGACAGCGCTATCAGCTGGTGGCACTAAGCAAGGCCATGACAAATGCTGAGAATGGGCAGCGTGGATATTTGCTGACGGGACATGTCTTATTTCTGGACACACTTGAACGAGGACGTGATGAGGCTTCGCAAGCCATTGCCCAGCTCGAAAATGGTTGGGCTATTGATTCGGCCACGAGATCATTGCTTACAAAAATCAAGCACCTGGTTCAGCAGAAATTTAATATTATGGATAAAAGTGTGCAGGTGCAGATCCATGCAGGCGAATATGTCCCGCATCTCTCATTGAGTAGGGATCGCGGACGAGAGTTGATGAAACTGATTGATGGGTATGTAGCGCAGATTGATGAGCAGTTGATCATGCAACGGCAGGGGTTTGAGCAAGCTATTCGCAATCGCATTGTGGTGTCAGTCACGGTGGCAATTATATTGGGTATTGTGATTATCAGCGTCTTGGTGTTTTCTTATATCAACACCACCAACTTGCTGGGGCAAGTCATCGAAAATCAGGCCGTGGCGAAACAGCTTAGTCATCAGGCTGATCATGATTTGCTGACTGGTTTGCCCAATCGCCGTAGTGTGAATGTTTATCTGGAAAATACTTACGATTTAGCCAGGATAGGCTCCAAACAGTTCGCGGTCTTTTTTATGGACCTGGATGGGTTCAAGCAAGTGAATGATGCCTATGGCCATGAGCTGGGCGATGCCTTGCTGATAGAGGTGGCAAACAGGTTTAAAAAAATACTCAGGCAGTCTGACTTTCTGGCGCGCCAAGGGGGAGACGAATTTGTGTTGGTCGTCAGCAGTTATTTGCATCGCCTGGAGTTGACGCAGTTGGCGCATCGCCTCATACAGTTATTTGCACAGCCGGTGATAGTCAATGGCATTCCGCTGGAGATTGGTGTCAGCATTGGGATTGCCGAATTCCCGCATCATGGCAAGAACGTCAAACAGTTGCTGCATGTGGCAGATAAAGCCATGTATGAGTCGAAAAAGAATGGCAAGAACCGCTACAGCTTTGGCGCGGAATAAACGCAAGCCTTTATAAGGAGTCTTGCAGCATTTTCCTCAGAGATTGCAGTGTGATTGCTTTCTTGGTTGTCAGTGACCATTCATCGAGCGCCTCCAGCACTGCCATCAAGGTGGGCAAATCCCGGCGTAAATACCGCAGGCAGTAAGCAATCACTTCATCTGGCAATTTCATGCCGCGCTCGCGGGCGTGGGCACGTAGGGCATGGGCTTTTTCATCGTCACTCAAGGGATGTAATTGGTAAACCAGTCCCCACGCCAGCCGGGTAGCCAGGTCGTCACGCAAGTCCATTTGAGTGGGCGCATGGCTGCCAGCCGTGACCAACATGCCGCCTTCGGCCTTGATCTGGTTGTACGTATCAAACAGGATGATTTGTGACTCTTCATCCAGTGTATGCACATCATCTGCAATATGCGCCCCCATGGCCTGGGCGGCAAGCAGCAAGTGACTTTTGCCACTGCCAGGCTCGCCCCACAGGTAAATAAAGCGTGTGGTGGCCACGCCGGATAGTACGTCTTGCAAGCTTGCTAGCGCCTCCTGGTTCTGGCCGGGGATAAAGTTATCGAAGCCTGGTGCAGCAGGCGGTTGGATATTCAGTAACAGTTGTTTCACAGCGTTAATTTCTAGTCTTCAGGCAGTCATTCATCCAGCGTTTGGATGATTTGTGGTTGGCTGCTTAAATATGCCTCGCTACGCAAATAGCTTTGTTTGGTGCGGCGAACGCCAACAGCAATGGCAGCGCTGACCGGTAGTGCCAGCAATACGCCGGCAAACCCAAACAGTTGCCCGCCAGCCATTAAAGCCAGAATTACCAACACAGGATGTAAACCGATACGGTCACCGACCAGGATAGGCGTCAGGAAAAAACTTTCGACGAATTGCCCCACCCCAAATACCAGCAACACAGGAATCACTTCGGGTAGAGAGGCGAATTGCAGCAACGCCAGCAATACAGCCATGATAAAAGCCAGTGCAAAACCGAGGTAGGGCACAAAACTGAGTAGCCCGGCAATCATGCCTATGGAAAGGGCCATGTCGAGGCCCACCAGCCACAAGCCAATACTGTAAAACACGCATAACGAGAGCATGACTGATAACTGCCCGCGTAAGAATTCAGCCACCACACTGTCGATGTCCCGGCAGAGCGTCTGTAACCGGCCTATCCAGTCACGCGGAATCAGGTCACCGATTTCGGCCATCATGGCATCCCAGTCGCGCAGGAAGTAAAACAGGACCACAGGCAGCAACAATATGTTGGCAAGCATGCCGATCAGGCTCAATCCTTTTTGCCCGGCACTCAGCAGCACATTGCCTATCATGCCGCCAGCTGTTTGCCAGTGCTCGCTAATCAGTTTCTGTATGTCGGTGCGGTCAATATTTAGGCGAATACCGAACTGTTGCAACAGCCAGGGCTCGACTTGCTGGTGAAAGTGATCCAATAACAGTGGCAGGCGTTGGGCAATCAGCGTGGATTGTTGTTGCAATAGGGGGATGATGATCAGCAGTAAGCCAGTGACGACCAGGATCACGCCAGTCATGACCAGTAAGGTTGCCAGGGTGCGACCGACTTGCCGGTTGCCGTAGCCCACTTCGCTTAATTTGTCGACCAATGGGTCCAGCATGTAGGCAATGACAGCCGCCGCCAGAAAAGGGGTCAGGATAGGTTCAAGTAAGTAAAACAGGTAGATGACGACAGCGGTCACGATCCACCAGCGATGGTCACTGACAAACTGCGTTGCAATAGACTTCTGATGTTCTTGGTCAGACATGGGCACCTGTCACACACATCCGCAATCCGGCATAGGTCGAAGTGGCAAGATGCGTTAAAATAATGATTATTTTAAAATTATACTGAATTTCAACGCTGTATCGCGCTTTGTTGCAAACATCGGCGCTGTTTACAGCCGTTCACCTGATTAATCGCATTGAAAGAAACGAGAGTACTTTGACGACTTCTTCTGATAAAACTTCTATCACCTACCGTGATGCCGGTGTCGATATCGAGGCGGGTGATGCCTTGGTCGAGCAAATCAAACCGTTTGCCAAACGCACGCTACGTCCTGAAGTCATGGGCGGTATCGGCGGTTTTGGTTCGCTGTTTGCCATGCCCAAAAAATTCAAGGAGCCAGTGCTGGTTTCCGGGACTGATGGCGTGGGTACCAAACTCAAACTGGCTTTCCAGTTGAACAAACACGATACCGTGGGTATAGACCTGGTCGCAATGAGTGTCAACGATATCCTGGTGCAAGGTGCCGAACCGCTGTTTTTTCTCGATTATTTTGCCTGTGGCAAACTCGAAGTGGGAACTGCGGCAGCGGTGATCAAGGGCATTGCGCAAGGCTGTGAAGAGTCTGGCTGTGCGCTGGTGGGTGGTGAAACTGCCGAAATGCCTGGCATGTACCCAGCGGGTGAATATGATCTGGCTGGCTTTGCTGTCGGTTGTGTCGACAAAGCAAACATTATTGATGGCTCTACGATCAAGGCAGGGGACGTCGTATTAGGCCTGGCGTCCAGCGGCGCACACTCCAACGGCTACTCCCTGATCCGTAAACTGATTGAAAAATCAGGCATTGATATGGAATCAGATTTTCATGGCCGCAAGTTCAAAGATGTGGTCATGGCACCAACCAAATTATATGTAAAGTCTATCCTCAAGTTGCTGGAAACCTTGCCCGTGAAGGGCATGGCGCATATTACCGGCGGCGGCATTACCGAGAACATTCCTCGTGTATTGCCCCAAGGCCTGACGGCAGAAGTGCAGAAATCTAGCTGGACCTTGCCACCACTGTTCCAGTGGTTGCAGACACAAGGCAATATCGAGCCGCTGGAAATGTACCGTACCTTTAACTGCGGTATCGGGATGGCGGTGATTGTTGCGGCCGAGCATGCTGAGCAGGCTCAGGCGGTATTGGCCGAGGCCGGTGAAACGGTTTACCGCATTGGCCACATTCGTGCGCAGCAGGCGGGTGAAGCGCCTACTGTGGTGGTGTAATGCTGCTTTTTCGTCGGCAATGCTATCGTCATTACATCGCCAGTGTATTGGCGATTATCGTGCTGCTGGTGTCGCCATTGTTATCGGCGGCACCCAAGCAGCTCACGCTCAAATATGACTTATTGCAACAAGGCGTCAGCATCGCTACCGTTGAAGACCAGCTCAATGTCACGGGCAACCGTTACCAGATCGACTCCCTGGCAGAGGGAAAAGGCATTTACAAGCTCATGGGTGAGCGCACACTTTCAAGTCGGGGCCTTATTATCAGTAATGCTTTGCGTCCTGATCGTTTTGAGTCGCGACAGTCCAAGCATCCCAATAAAACCTTGATCAGCGAGTTTGACTGGGCCAAAAAAGTGCTCAAGATGCAGATTAAAGATGCCCAGGAAACCGAAAAATTGGCCAAAGGTAGCCAGGATTTATTAAGTGTAATGTATTGCTGGATGTGGCAACCGCCGAAGGGAAAAGGGGTTAATCTAGCCGTTGCAAACGGTAAAAAACTTTCTCCGCATGCGTTTGTGGTCACTGAGGAAAGTACCCCCCTGGAAACTGAAGCTGGTACATTTAAAGTCGTTAAACTGACCGATGCTGAAGGTGAGAAGACCCTCTATCTGGCAAAGGATAAAGGATATCTGCCGGTCAAGCTGGTAGTGAAGGATGATGGTAAACATATGGAGCAGGTGATCACCAGTATCACCGGTCAATAACGGGGTTTTCCCATCGGGAAGCGCGTGATGCAATCATCCGGCCTGCGACACTGGATTCAACAGCATGTTTCCTGGCCATTGGCGCTGGCGTTATGCCTTTCGTTATTGCTACATGTGTTCTTCTTTAGCGAGGTTGATTGGCGTAGCTGGTTTGTAAATGAGAAGCCGGCTCCAGCGGTATTACAGGCACGTTTACTGCCACCATCATCGCCGGTTGCAGCGTTAGCTGTCCCAACGGTTACGCCAAAATCAGCCAGGCAGAGGGCAGCCAAGCCAGAGCCACCTCCCTCCAGCCCTGCGTCGCCGGTTGAAGCGTCAGCAGTGAATGAGCAGGTCCCTGACACAGACGTCACTGAGCCGCAATCTGCTATCAGTGAAGAAGAAAAGCAGGCAAGGTTGGCAGAAATCACCGCTTGGCATGAAATGGATCATCCAGAGAACGGGGCGGAAGACGCTAAACCTGTGCCTTACCAGCATGTAAGTACTGACTTTTCCGTATTCGTCAATGGAGATGAGCGTCCAGCAGGTACTGCAAACATTGAGTATGTGCGAGAAGAGTCAGGCAGTTACAAGCTGCGCTGGCTGGTAGAAGGCAAAGGGCTACTAAAATTGCTGTATCCTTCGCTGGAGCAGCAAAGTCAGGGTGAAATCAGCCCGCGCGGATTAAAGCCGCATTTTTATCGCTATGCGTTTGGTAGCCGCGCCAGTAAAACGTATGAGGCCACGTTTGACTGGGAAACCAATATCATTACCCTGAAAACGAGTAAGGGCGAGCAGCGGCTGGATTTGCGTGGCAATACGCAAGACTTGCTGAGTTTTATGTACCAGTTTATGTTTGTGCCGCCGTTGCAGGAAATGCATGTCACGCTGACAAACGGCCGCCGGCTGGGAGAGTACGAATATATGTTTGAAGGTGAAGAACCCCTTGTCATTGCCGACCAGACCATCCAGACCGTGCATATTGCCCATACGCGTGGCGATACTGATGAAAAAGTAGACTTATGGCTGGCCAGCGATTACCGCTTTGTGCCGGTCAAAATCAAAAAACTGGAGAAAAACGGCATGGTAATTGAACAAGTTGCCACGCGGTTGATCGCCGAATAATGCAAGTATTGAAAGAACCTGATGAATCAAACCCTGATGCGCCAGACGGCGATGCTGTTAAATGACCTGCTCAAATTTGAAAGCCCCGCGGATGCCCGGCTAGGCGAATTTTTCCGCCAGCACCGCGAGTTGGGCACCAAAGACCGCGCCTGGGTGGCTGAAACTGCTTACGGTGTACTCCGCCGCTACCGCTACCTGAGCACGCTGACGCTGGAGGGTCCAGATGACCACGAAGATACGCGCAAATTAATCATTGCCTGGCTGCTCAAGGTAGAAGGCAAAAGCATACGCGACCTTGAGGACCTGCTAGATGAGCGCCAGAAGGAGTGGGCGGTCACCATCAAAGCCAAAAACAGTGAAGGCTTTGCCCCTGCCGTATTAGCCGATGTACGCGACTGGTTCTGGGAAAAGCTGGTCGCCCAGTATGGCGAAGCCGAGGCGATGACCATCTGCCGCAGTATGTTCGAACAGGCCAGCCTGGATTTGCGCGTCAACACCATCAAGGCCAACCGCGAAGAAGTATTGTCACGCATGCTGGCAGAAAACACGGTGAAAGATAACGTTATCACGCCAACGCCACACTCGCCTGTTGGTATCCGCATGGGTGCCCGGTTGAATATAGGTAAACACATTTTGTTTACTGAAGGCAAAATTGAAGTGCAGGATGAAGGTAGCCAATTACTCAGTTACCTGGTCGCCCCCAAGCGTGGCCAGATGGTCGCAGATCTGTGTGCTGGCGCTGGCGGTAAAACGCTGGCATTAGGTGCACTCATGAAAAACACCGGCCGCTTATATGCGTTTGATGTCTCGGAAAAACGCCTGAATAACCTAGGTCAACGCCTCAAGCGTAGCGGATTATCCAACCTGCAAGCACAACTCATCAACAACGAAAACGACCTCAAACTCAAACGTCTCAACGGCAAGTTTGACCGGGTGCTGGTGGATGCGCCGTGTAGCGGCCTGGGGACGTTAAGAAGAAATCCCGATTTGAAATGGCGTCAAACCGAGCAGGATGTGGCCGAACTCAATGTTAAACAAACCAATATCCTCGCCCGTGCAGCCAAGCTATGTAAAGCGGGCGGCCGTGTGGTCTATGCGACTTGCAGTTTGTTACGCGACGAAAATGAGGCGATTGCCGAAGCATTTCTACAAGCGCATCCAGACTTTAAACTGGTTCCTGCAAATGAAGTACTCGCTCAGCAAAACATTGTGCTGGATACCGGCGAGTATCTGAAGTTGTTGCCACATCTGCATGGTACGGATGGATTTTTTGCTGCGGTGTTTGAAAAAGCGGTTTAATACCTGAATGCTTATCAGCAACTGCGGAAAATCATGAGCATCATTCAAGTAAAACAGCACTCAACAGAAGTAAAGGCCAAGCGCATACTGTGCACACATTTGATCGATTGTTAACCCTTTAAGGAGAAACACCATGTGGACTAAACCAGCTGCTACCGAAATGCGTTTTGGCTTTGAAGTAACTATGTACGTGATGAATAAATAATTTTAGCTCAGGCTGAAATGACAGAAACCCGACCGAGAGTCGGGTTTTTTGTTGGCTGATGGCTCCGTCCGATGTGCCATCACCTAAGAGGGGTCAGGGTTTAACCGAATCTTTGTCACGCAAATTTTATTTAAGTTTGATTCGCTCCCAACTCTAATGCGTTTCTTTTTCATTTCGTGCAATCGTTTTGTGTAACTCACCTGCGTTTGAAAGTTACCAAAAATCGATATTTTCCCTTAGCAGTATTTGTATTCAAATATCCATCATTCAGGCCAGCACTGCTAAATTCCTTGCCTTTTGCCTCGCAAGTTAAAGTATCATTTCCTTAACCCTTTCACCCTGAAAAATCCACAGAATGAAACTTCCCAGCCTAAATGCCCAAATATTAATCGCTGCTGTTGTTGGTGTTTTGTTTGGATGGCTCGCGCATGGAGGGAAACATGACACTGCGTTGTATGCCGCTAGTCTCGTAGGCACGCTATTTATCGATTTACTTAAAATGGTGCTGGTGCCGCTGGTGTTTTGCAGCATTGTGGTGGGCATTGCCAATTTGCGCCAGCATCAGCAGATGCACAGGGTATGGCGCTATACTTTGCTGTTTTTTATCAGCAGTATGCTGGTGGCGATTGTGATTGGTTTGACTGCAAGCAATCTGTTTAAGCCTGGGGCAGGCTTGCATTTGGCTATGTTTGAGGGGGCGATTCAGCAGTTTGAGGCAAAGTCTATGTCACTGCCGGATTTTTTTGCCGGTTTTTTGCATGGCCTGTTCATGAACCCATTTAAGGCGCTGGCCGAAGGCCAGATTCTGGCGGTGGTGATGTTTGCCTTGCTAAGCGGCATTGCGCTGGTGATGGGCGGTGCGCAATTTGATGATTTGCGCGGTTTGTTTGAGCAGGGCTTGGCTTTGTGTATGCGGCTGGTGGGTTGGATCATGCAGCTGGCGCCGCTGGGCGTAGCGGCGTTGTTGTTTAAACTGGTGGCGCAACAGGATGTGGCGATATTGCAGGTGCTGGCGCGGTTTGCAGCAGTGGTAGTGGGTTCTACCTTGTTGCATGGTCTGCTAGTGTTGCCGTTGGTATTGTGGCTGTTTACCCGCCGCTCGCCCTTGTGGCTTTGGCGCGGCGCGCGCGAGGCGCTGGTCACGGCATTTGCTACCAGCTCCAGCAGTGCCACATTGCCGGTGACTTTGCGTTGTGTGACGCAGCATTTGCATGTGAAGCCAGAAATTGCCGGATTTGTGATCCCGCTGGGGGCGACCATGAATATGGATGGGACGGCGCTCTATGAAGCTGCTGCGGCTTTGTTTATTGCGCAGCTGGCGGGTGTGGATTTGAATCTGGCCCAGCAACTGGTGGTTTGTTTGACCGCGATGATTGCTGGCATGGGGGCACCTGGTATCCCCAGCGCGGGCATGGTCACCATGGTGATGGTGCTGCAGAGTGTGGGGCTGCCCGCCGAAGCCATTGCCATTTTGTTGCCCATAGACCGGTTGCTGGATACGTTACGCACCACTGTCAATGTTGAGGGAGACATCGTGGGCAGCCTGGTGGTGCAGCATATGACTGCTGTTGGTCCTCGCGTTTAAGTGTGATCGTTATGCTGATACAACGTCTTGCCCAAGAATCAGATGTCCCCGTGTTATGTGCCCTGGTAAATGCGGCTTACAGGGGAGAGACCAGTCGCGCTGGATGGACCACGGAAGCTGATTTGTTGACCGGCGTGCGAACCAGTGAACGGACGATACAAGCTTTATTGGCACGTGAAGATGCGTGTATTTTGATTGGGGAAGATGCAAGTGGCGTGATGGCTGCCAGTCTTTGTCTTGAGCAGCATCCTGAGGAGACTGGCACCGTCAAATTAGGCATGATTGCCGTTTCACCGCTGTTGCAGAACCGCGGTTACGGCAAGGCCATGATACTCGCCGCCGAAAAACTGGCGGTATCTCAATGGGGTATGCAAAGAGCGCAAATGATGGTGATCAGTTTACGCGAGGAGTTAATCGCATTTTATAGGCGGTTAGGCTACCAGCCTACGGGGGAGACACTGCCTTTTCCGCACCAGCCTGACATGTGGCAGCCGCAAGTAGAAAATATGCAACTCATCACATTGCAAAAAAGCTTATCCTCGCATTTTGCAACTTGACCATTCTGCAAAACCCGCGTACATTCGAACGCTTATGCACAAGCAATTCAATCAACCTACTGTTGTGATGATGAACCGAAAGGCATTGTGGCTGGTCGCCACCACTTGCCGCGGTTGCTGCTTGTCGTAAATCTTTTGCAACCGCGGGCTCTCCGCGGTTGATCTGTTGTCCCTTCCCGGCGAGCCCCACTGATTCAGGGCTCATATGAAAGACTCTACCCACCCGTATTACGGTGCCACGCTGGTGCTGTTGTCATCCATTGTTTTTTCGTCCAAGGCAATTATGGTGAAACTCGCTTACGTTTATCACGTGGACGCGGGGAATTTGATTGCATTACGTATGGCGTTTGCGCTGCCGTTTTTTGTGGCTTTAGGTTGGTGGGCAGCACGCCAGGGATCCCCTGCGACGTTAACCATCAAGGACTGGTCATGGCTGGTGATATTGGCCGTGATTGGTGGCTATGGGTCTATGTGGCTCAATTTTGAAGGATTGCGTTTTGTGTCGGCAGGGCTGGAGAGAGTCATTTTATTTCTTTACCCCACCCTGGTTGTCGTCATGAGTGCGATCTTTCTAAAGCATCATATCACCCGCCGCGAATGGTTTGCCATGACGGTGAGCTATGCAGGCGTGGTGTTGGTGGTCTGGCATGACATTGAGCTGTCCGGCCTGCATTCCAGCGAGACGATGTATGGGGCGTGGCTGGTGTTGTTAAGTGCGGTGGTGTATGCGGGATATCTGCTGGGTTGTGGGCAGTTCATCCCAAAGCTGGGAGCCACCCGCTTTACGGCTTTGACGATGGGCATAGCTGCCTTTGCGAGTGCATGCCAGTTCGGAATCAGTGGTTCTACCAAAGAAATCATGGCTTTGCCTCATCAGGTGTATGCATTGGCCATGCTGATGGCGATTGTGGCGACTGTCTTGCCGGCGATATTAATGAATGTTGGGATACATCAACTGGGTAGCCGCAAGGCATCCCTCATCAGCGCGATTGGTCCTGTATCAACGATCTTACTTGCTTATCTCTTTTTAGGTGAACAGCTATCGTGGATACAAGGTGCCGGAACGGTGCTGGTGATGATGGGGGTGGTCGCGGTGGGTATGGATGCCACCACACCATCAAAGGTGACTGAGGCAGATGTTTAAGTGGCAGCTGCTTTTCTGGAAAAGACCAGTGAGTAAAAAGCCGGCACCACCACCAGTGTCAATAAGGTCGACGAGATCATGCCGCCGATGACGGCGATGGATAATGGTTTATTCGTTTCATCGCCTGCACTGAGCCCCAAAGCGGCTGGCAGCAAGGCCAGAATAATCGTCAGTGAGGTCATGAGTACCGGACGTAACCTGACGGGGCAGGCAGCAAGCAATGCCTCATTGGTACTCATGCCCTGTTCACGATACTGGTTGGTAAGGTCTATCAGCAGGATAGAATTTTTGGCGACCAGGCCGATTAATAGCACCAGCCCTATCATGGAATAGATATTGAGTGTTTGGCCGGTAAGCCAAAGCGCAAACAGGCCGCCGACCATGGCCAACGGTTGCGCCACCATGACCAGTACAGGTTGCAGAAAGGAATTGAACTGGCTGGCTAATACCATATATAGCAGAATCATCGCCAGGCCAAAAATAAAGCCGACATTCTTAAATGTTTTGGAAAACTCTTCCGCCTGCCCGGATAACTTGAATTGGTAATCTGCCGGGAGGATGGCCCCTGTCACTTTCTCCACATGAGAGATGGCTTCGGCCAGCGGCATGCTGGGACTGGCATATAAGTTGGCAGCGTATTGCAGGTCATAGCGCCCGATCACAGCAGGGCCGAGCTTGGCGCTAAATTTGGCCAGCGTATCCAGCCTGACCAGTTGGCCTTGCGCACTGCGCAGGAAGATTCTTTGCAGGTGGTCGGGGCTGCGAATATCGTTTTCATTTGCCTTTAGGCGGATATCATACCGTTGCCCATCGCCATCAACGTCGTTATAGCTGGCAATATCCATCCCGCCTACGTATGTATTCACTGCGCTGGCGATGTCATTGGCACTGATGCCCAATTGCGCTGCACGGTCACGGTCCACATGCATTTCCAATTGAGGTAAGTCCAGCTGCAAATCCATGTCAATTTTGCCAAATCCATCAATGTCCGTCAGTTGTTGCTGGATTTGTTTAGCGTAAAGCCCCACGTTTTGAATGTTAGGTCCGCTAATGAGGAATTGGAGTATTTCCGAACGCTGGCCGCGTATCATAGACGAAGGGACCGGAAATGCCCGCACGCCGGGGAGGGAGGCAAGCTCTTTTTTTAACGCATTGACTACAAAGTGCTGGCTGTGAGGACGGTGTTGCCTGTCATGCATGCGGATGCTGATACGACCTTCGTTGACTTGTCCGCGCTGCCCGCTGCCGATGACACTGAAGTAGCTGGCAATATCCTCAGAATGCTTGGCTAGTATTTGCTCAATCGCATCCAACCTGGTCAGGGTGTAAGACAAGCTGGACCCGAGCGGTGTTTTGAAGCTGATGGTAAACCGGCTTTCATCCGCTTCGGGCGCAAACTCTTTATCAACTGCCTGGATAAAGTACACACTGGAAAGCACGGTCACTGCAGTGACCAGCATGACTTTCCATCGATGATGAAGGCTCCATGTAATCAGGCTACGATACTGGCGGTCCATCGTGGAGAATACCTTATCCAATGCATCGTAAAAACGACCACGGTGATTCTCGGATTTGAGGTAGCGAGCACTTAACATGGGCGTTAATGTGAGTGAAACAAACAGCGAGGCCAGCACACCCACTGTCATCACCAGGCCAAATGCTTTAAAAAACTTGCCTATGACGCCATCCATGAAAATCACCGGGGCAAAAATACATACCAGTGAGAATGAAGCGGCAATCACGGCAAAGGTCACCTCACGGCTACCTTCCAGGGTGGCCCGGTTGCGTAGCTCTATAAATTGTTGCAAGTGCAGGCTACCTTGCTCACGGATTTGCTCAAGATGGCGCAAAATGCTTTCGCGCATGACAATCGCATCGTCCACCACCACGCCTATCAATAGTAACAATGCCAGCAGCGTCATGCTGTTAAAGCTGTATCCGGCAAAATACATGGCAGCAATCGCGCCCAACAGAGAGACCGGTATTTCCAGGCAAATCATGAGGGTAGAGCTCACAGAACGCATAAACAGAAAGACGATCAATGCGGCTAACAGGGTTCCTTCAAGTAAATGCTCCTTGAGAGCGGCGACCATTTTCTCAATAAAAGGCGCCTCATTGTATGACTCGCTTAAATACATGCCTGGTGGCAGGTTAGGCCGGATATCGGCTGCCAAACGCCGTTCAATTTCATGCACGATTTCTACTGTATTGGCATTGGGCACTTTAATCATGCCGAGCCCGACTGCCGGTTTGCCGTTATAGCGGGCAATTTGCCTGAAGTCGGACAAGTCATCTTTAATGGCGGCTACATCACGCAGTTTGATTAGTGCGCCTTTGCGATTGGCGACAATCAGGCTTTCCAGCTCATTGACACGGTGAAATTCCATGTCCAGTTTGAGCATTTTTTCTGATTGTGCCTGCACCAGGAAACCGCCCGGCACTTGTACGTGCTCGCGCGAAAAAGCCTGCAACAGATCGTTGACGGTCAAGCCATAGGCCGCCATCCGTTCAGTATTAAATTCAACTCTTATCGTGCGGTCCCGACGGCCACCCAGCAAGACCTCACCTACACCGTCTATGGTTTCAAGTTTCTTTTTTAGCACATTGAGCGCGTACAAGTTCAGTTGTTGTACCGTGCGGTCGCCATGCAAGGCCAACCAGTAAATGGGGGAGTCGTTTGTTTCTGCCTTACGCAATACGGGGGGGTCGGTCTCTTGGGGCAGACGGCGCACCGCCTGGTTTACCTTGGACTGTACTTCGGTGTAGGCCTGATCTATGTTTTTTTCCAGCTTGAAAGTGAGCGTGATGACCGAAACCCCTGGCGACGAGGCTGATTGAACGTGCTCCAGACCGGGCATGGTGTTGACTGCGGACTCCAGAATGCTGGTGATACTGGTGTCCACCACATCCGGATTGGCCCCTTTTAAGGTGGTCGTGATGGAGATGACAGGAAATTCAATGGCCGGAAAACGGTCCAGCGCAATGCGCTGGTAAGCAATCAAGCCGAATAGAACCATGACGCCGGAGAGCATCCAGGCCAACACGTGACGTTTGACGGAGAGTTCTGGCAGGGTCATGACGGTGTGTGTTCAGTCTTGGTGTTTGTTTGTGATTCTTGTATCTGCACTTGCGTGTCGTCAGTGAGGAATCCGGCACCATCGACAACCACCCATTCCCCTGCTTGCAGCCCTTGCAGAATCTCGATTTGCCCATCACTGGATATCCCGGTTTTCACAACTCTCTGTCGTGTACGGGCCTCACCGTTAGTTTGCGTAAGTGTGTAAACTACCTCCCCGGCAGGGCGCAGGACCACGCTTTGTTCCGGCACGAGCACAGTACGGTCACGCTCACCGGTGATGACTTTACCGGTGACACTGGCACCGGGTTGCCAGTCGGCTTGGCCAACAATATCGGCCGTGACATCCACGGCGCGGCTGTTGATATCTATTTGCGGCTGAATGTCACGAATCACTGTTTTGACCGTATTGCTGGCCGTTGGCGTGGTCAAGACTAATGGCAGACCAGGTTTAAGCGTTTTCGCAATGCTTTCAGGGAAAGGTAAATGTGCCCTTAAACGCGAATTGTTAATGAGCTTAACCACCGGGTCACCAATTTTGACAAAGTCCCCATTTGAAACAATCTGTGTTTCAATCACACCATCTGTCGGTGCGAGAACTCTGTGCTTGCTACCATTATGGCTGATGGCGGCCACGCGGGATTTTGCCCCTGATAGCTGCTGTTTGAGGGCGTCAAGCTGAGTAGTCGTATCATCCAGCGCATTTTTGGAAATAAAATTTTTATCGACCAGCGCCTGATTGCGTTCCACCATTTTCTGCTGGTTGCGGATCAACGCTTCAATGCGGGCGACTTCAGTGTCGGCTTCTTGTAACTGCAAGCGCACATCGGTGGCGTCCAGGATAGCAATGACTTGTCCTTGTTTGACTCTCTGGCCCGGATGGACCAACACTTGCATGACCCGGCCGGCAATTTCGGCGGCAATGGTCGGGTCAATAATGCTCTCCAGGGTTCCTACGCTTTCCTGTGTCAATGAAACAGTCTTTGCCTGGGCTTGATGAACAGTCACCATAGGTAATGGTTTTTTCCGCTCTTGCGCTTCTGTTGACGATTCCTGGCACGCCGTGAGTGCCAGTATCATGCCATAGAAGCCGCTTTGCGCGATTCTGCGCCAGTGGATGGCACTTAGCCAGTCGATTGTTATCATGAGATTCTTTGCCAATCAAAAAAAGGACCAGGATCAGTCTTGCGACCGGGTGCAATGTCCGAATGACCGACAATATGCCTGATTGGATAGCGTTTTTGTAGTGCCTTGATCAACATTTGCAAGATGATATATTGCTCTGCTTCGAATGCTTCGATATCGCTGCCTTCCAGCTCTATGCCGATTGAGAAGTCATTACAGCGTTCGCGGCCCTGCCATTGTGACACCCCGGCATGCCAGGCACGTTGCTCGCAGCTGACAAATTGTATGAGCTCGCCAGTGCGGCGAATCAGGAAATGTGACGAGACTTTGAGCTGGGCAATCTCTGCGTAATAGGGATGCGCTTGCGGATCCAGCTGGTTGGTGAATAATTGCATAATGCCCTGGCCACCGTAGTGATGAGGCGGCAGGCTGATATTATGGATGACAATCATATCCACTTCGGTAGCGGGTGGCCGCGCGTCCTGATTGGGTGACAGTATCAGCTGGGCGGCATTGGCAAAGCCATAAGGGTCAATTTCAATGGTTGGAACAGTGGCAAAAGACATATCAACATTGTAGGTGAATTTGCGCGAATTGCGTTATGATTCCGCCCGCATGTACACTTTTGTCATGCACATATGTGCCAGGCGGTGGGCACATACAAGGTTGATTGCCGCCAGACAGGAACAGTCATGGTTTTTTTACAATTATTGCTAATGTTGCTGCTGATTTTGGTGGCGGCTGAGGTCTTTACCAATGCGCTTGAGCATCTGGGTGAGCGGCTAGGTATTTCCGAAGGTGTGACCGGCTCTATTTTTGCAGCGGTTGGGACAGCATTACCAGAGACATTGGTGCCGTTGCTGGCGATTTTTTCCTATACGTCATCCACTGGCGATAGTCATGCTGGGCATGATATTGGTGTGGGTGCTATTTTAGGTGCGCCCCTGATGCTGGCAACGCTGTCCATCAGCTTAATGGCCCTATCCGTACTGAAGCGACGCGGTGCAAAAGGCCACATTCGTCCAGAGCGTACTGGCCTGATCCGTGACCTTAACTTCTTTATCCTGGCTTTTGCGTTTGCCACTATCGCCATGTTTATCCCGCATAGCCAGGCCCTCGTCCGTTACGGCATCAGCATCCTCATGATCCTGATTTATTTTGTGTATGTGCTGATGACGATTAAAGCTTCCAAAGGCCTGGTGGAAGAAGGTCATGCCACCGAGGCCGAAGATGTCATGATGTTGTCCCGCTTAGGCTTGCCAACCAATATGGTCACCATCCTGCTGCAATTGTTGATTGGCCTGAGTTTGCTGATTGCAGGCGCCAAAGGGTTTATCAACGAGGTGGAGACCGCAGCGGCCATTTTAGGCGTGTCGGCTTTATTGCTATCGCTGCTGATTATTCCGATTGCGACAGAGTTGCCCGAAAAAGTGAACAGTATTTTATGGATACGCAAAGGCAAGGATACGCTGGCGTTTGGTAATATAACCGGTGCCATGGTGTTTCAGGGCACACTCCTGCCAGCCATCGGTATCATGTTGACGGACTGGTCGCCCAGGCAGGAAGTGGCTTTGGGTATTTTAATCACCTTGGTGGCTGCGATTTGGGTGCGTTATTGCATCGCCAAGGGTGGGTTGCTTGTCTGGCATCTGCTGGTGAACGGCTTGTTCTACCTCAGTTATCTGGCGATTGTTTTGAATTGATATTGGCAACTATAAAAAAGGGCGACTATGTCGCCCTTTTTTATTCTTCATCCCCATCACTCTCTTCGAGATCAGGGTCCTGCTCTTTGGATAAGCCTAACTTAGACAAACGGTAACGCAAAGTACGGAAGCTAATACCTAACAGTTTTGCCGCAGCGGTCTTGTTATTATTGGTTTTTTCCAGCGCCTGCAAGATCGTGCGCTTTTCAATATCTTCCAGGTAATCAGATAGACTGATATCCATGGGCAACATGGTGCTGCCGTTAGATGGGTTGGCTGTGGTTGGTGCTGGCGGCCTGGCGTCCTGAATGGCAGGTTCGCTAATTGTGCTGGTCATGACCGATGGCTCGGTGACAGGTGCATTCCATGGCAATACCGGCTTGTCACCTAAATTTATAGGTATTTCATCGAGCGACAGGTCTTCAACCGTAATGCTGACGCCGTCACACAAGGCTAGGGCACGTTCCAGCATATTTTCCAGTTCACGCACATTGCCGTGGAAAGGTAGCTGCTGGATATAGACCTTGGCTTCATCGGAGATAGCGGGAATAGCAATGCCCTGTGCCTGGCACAGCTTGGCGAGCAGGCGCTCAGTCAGTTCTGGAATGTCTTCAGGCCGTTCACGCAAAGACGGCATTTTGAGTTGAATCACATTTAGACGGTAATACAAATCTTGCCGGAACTCGCCTTTTTCCATCATGGCATTGAGGTTCTTGTGCGTGGCGGAAATAATACGCACATCCACAGCTTCTTCACTGGTACTGCCGACCACGCGTACTTTTTTCTCCTGGATGGCACGCAGCAACTTGACCTGCATGGCCAGTGGGAGGTCGGCGACTTCATCCAGAAACAAGGTGCCGCCATTGGCTGCCTGGAACAAGCCGAGGGTATCCTGGATGGCGCCCGTAAATGCCCCTTTCTTATAGCCAAAGAACTCGCTTTCCATCAGGTTTTCCGGGATGGCGCCGCAGTTCACGGCAATAAAAGACTGCTCTTTGCGTGAGCTGTTGAGGTGGATGAGTCTGGCCGCCAATTCCTTGCCACTGCCTGATTCACCGCTGATATACACAGGCGCCTGGCTGCGCGCCAGTTTTGCAATCATGGTGCGCACATAGCTCATGACCGGTGACGCACCAATCAGATCGACTGTATTGGCCCCTTGCGCTTCTTTTTGTGACGACAGTTTAAGCGCGGACTCTACCAGGGGCCGCAATTGTTTGAGTGAAATTGGCTTGGTAATGTAGTCATAAGCGCCAGCCTTGAGTGCTGACACTGCATTCTCGGCACTGCCATAAGCGGTGATGACCGCCACCGGTAATCCGGGAAATTGCGCATTGATATGTTGTACCAGCTCCAGCCCCAGCCCATCCGGCAGGCGCATATCAGTGAGGCACAAGTCGTAGCTGAACGAATTCAGCATGTGTTTTGCATCGGTGACCGAACTGGCACTCTCTGCCTGTATGCCCATGCGCTCCAGTGTCAGTACTACCAGTTCGCGAATATCGGTTTCGTCATCAACCACCAGACAACGATAGGAATTTGCCATTTAAACGATTGCCTTCTTAACTGTCAGTGAAAATTGGGTGCCATTAGAGCTACTGGAATAGTTTAATTTTGCGCCATTGGCTTCGGCAAGCTCTCGTGCAATAAATAATCCCAGGCCCGTGCCGGTTTTTTCCGTGGTCATAAATGGTTCGAACAAGTGCGGCTGGATGTTAGGATCTATACCGCCACCATCATCCTTGATTGTGATGTGGATGAATTGGCCACTTTTGTCACTGACCACTTTGAGCTGCAGGCTCTGGACTTGCTGCTGGCTATGTCGCCAACCATTCTTGCATAAATTCCACAAAATCTGATTGATATGCCTGCGGTCAAAAACAATGGTACTCTCTTTGGTTGGCAGGTCTAGCGTAAAGTTCGCCAGGTCAATCTTTTCGACCGCGCAAAATTGCTGGTAAAACTCCTGCACAAACATATTGATATTGAACTGGTCCTGATTGGTGCGGTCACGCCGGTTCAGTTCCAACACGTCCTTGATGATCTGGTCCAGTCGCTGCACATTGTCCGAGATGATTTGCAGCATACGCCCTGTGCCTGGTTGCAATTCATCTTCCTGCAATAGCTGGGTGGCGTGGCTGATGGCGCTGAGCGGATTGCGGATTTCATGGGCAATATTGGCCGTCAACCTACCCAATGCCGCCAGTTTGACCTGGTGTGCTTGGGTTTGAATTTGCGACCAGTCCTCAATAAAAATCACCACCCCATTCTCAATGTTTTCAGAAATGGCGTGAAAACGTATGCCTAAATCCCGGTTGTTGATTGTGAGCTTCACTGCGTCTGACGTGGCGTTACTTGCCGGTGCGGTCTGTAATAGCTGCATGATAGCAGGCATCAGGCGTTCCAGAGGGGTGTGCAATTGTACGGCTGCTTGTAGCATCGTTTCTTCAAGCCCCAGCAATTTGCAGGCCTGCTGGTTATAGTGTTTCAGTTGTTGATACTGGTCTATGACAAGCACGCCATTAGGCATTTCCCGCGTAATCAGGGCATTCGTTTTGGCCAGGTGCTCAATGTCCTGGCCGCGCTGGGTAGCCAGATTTTCGCTGCTTTGCATGCGTGCAGTCAGTGTTTGTGCTAGCCAGGCGGTGGCAAAACAGCTCAAGGACAGCAACACGGCATTGCTGTAATCATTAATAGGCAGGTTGCGGTGTATGACCTGGAAAGTGTTTTCGAGCAGAATACCTATGGTGGCAATGGCGGCATAGAACAGGGCAAAACGGCCTTCGCTGATAAGGCCGGCAAAAATAATATTAATGATCAGTAGTAAGCCAATCCCACTCTGGTTACCTGGCAGAAAATGCATCATCAGCACTAAAAATACAATATCCAGGCTGGTTTGCGCTTTTAATACCAGGCCGCGTTCGGCCTGCAGGGATTCAAAACTGACGCTGACTGCGATTGCGTATAAAAAGAATATCAGCAATAGCCAGAATGATACTGAAGGTTCAGTAGGGGCGTTCCTGAAATATGGCCAGAGCTGACTGCCAAACAGCATGCCTGAAGCCCCAAGGCGAAACAGGCTATAAAGACGCAAATGCTGACTGTCCGGCACTCTTTCTCTAGTGGAGACCATGGCCGTCATTAAAAAAGCTCCATGCACACGCTGGCGTTTGCCCAGAAGAGAGTTAACGGTGGCTGATGAATTAGGAGGATGTGTGTTATTTTAATCGTCATAATGGTTGGCCGTGCTTTCACTGCTCTGGGCTTATTCTAACAGTAAATAAAATTAAAACTGATATATACTCGCAGGCAACAGGGAGATAAAAACAATGCATATTTCTTTGAAGGCACATCAACCTCAAAAAAGTGTCGAGGAAATGGCACGAGCATCAGTTTAAAGCATTGATCGTCTCGAGGATGGGAATGAAGTAGTGGCGAGTGCGCAAGAAATATCAGATTTTTTACGTCAGGTTGAAAAACGGGCGTTCAGGCAAACTGCTTACGCAGTGCGTGACGACCATGTTGCGCTGGATATTGTGCAGGATGCGATGCTGAAACTGGCAGATAAATATGCCAGTAAACCGATAGAGGAGTATCCCATGCTGTTCCAGCGTATTCTGCAGAATACCATGCGAGATTTCTGGCGTCGGCAGAAGGTACGTAACCTCTGGACCACCCTCTTTTCCGCTTTTGGCACGCAGGAAGACGAAGACTATGACCCGCTGGAAACCATAAAGGTAGACAGCGCCGATGGTGATCCCGCCGACCAGCTGGAACACTCACAAATCATGGCATTGATCGAAAAAGCGTTAACAAAGTTACCAGCGCGTCAACGCGAAGCATTTGTGCTGCGTTACTGGGAGGAGTTGGATGTTGCAGAAACGGCATCAGTCATGGGATGTTCTGAAGGAAGTGTCAAAACGCACTGCTCGAGAGCGGTCAGTGCGTTATCCCTATTATTAGAACAGGCCGGGATTGGCGCCCGTCGGTTACCAAAAAAGGAGTAGAGCTATGAGGAAACAACGTCATCAGATGGACGACTTGCCTGCCTCTCTGCGCGAAGGTGTTGAGTGGCTGAAGCAAGATGATAGACCATTGCCTGCTAAGATTGAGTCTCGCTTGGCAGAGGGGCGGCAGGCAGCGTTGAAGCGGTTTGCAGAAACTTCGCAAGCAGGACATGCCTGGGCGGATGTTCTGTCATGGGCATCTTTTGGTCATCCTTTTACGGCAGGCATGGCAGTATTGTCAGTATTTTTTGCCGTTGGGCTGTTTGTCCTGACCGCCAGTCACAATGACGATGCCATGCTGCTGAGTGATGATTTGCCTGTAGAGGCGTTTGTCGATAACGGATTTGAGCCCTGGCAATATTCCGAAAATATTTGATCGGTATTCAGTGGCAATAGTGATTAACAGAAGAATCAGTCTTTGGAACAATGAGAAATGATGCAAAATCATTCATTATTAGGGTGGGTCATTTGGTCGGTTTTGGCGGGTAGCGGCGCGTCAGCCCTTGCGGGAACCTTGGATGATGCGGCGGGGCAGCGCTGGGTTGCGATGGCGGATATTGGAGCTATTAAAAGCGATCTGTCTCCGACAGATCCGGCGGCCAATGTCACGTGGGCGCAACTGACAGAGCAGCAGCGGTCGGTGTTATCGCCTTTGGCAGGTGAGTGGGATGCCTTACGTCCGTGGCAGCGTGAAAAGATGCTGGACATTGCTAAGGAGTATCCAAAAATGGATGCGCAAAAGCAGCAGCGTATCCAGCATCAATTGGTGAAGTGGAGCCGTATGACGCCTTATGAGCGTGAGAATGCACGCAAGCGTTATCAACAGTTCCAGAACTTGAGTCCAGAAAAAAAAGAAATGCTGCGCAAGCAATGGAAAGAGCGCAAACAGAAATCGGCTATTACTGAAGGCTATGATCCTGAATTTGATGGTGCCGAACATTAGCGATCTGGAGATGTAACAGAGAATTAAAAAACAAAACCCGCGGTAACGCGGGTTTTGTTTTTACCAAATAAACTGCTCTAGTTTGAGTCTTCGCTCAGTGATTTGCTCATGGATAACCCAGTCAAAACAATTTCGCCATCAGCGCCAACGTTCGACGATAGTGTATTGTAGTTGCGCTCCATCCATTTTTTGATGCGTCTTGCATCACCAATACGGGTAAGTTTGCCAACTGAATCCAGCAATACCAGGATCAGGGGTTCGCCGGCAATGGTGGCTTGCATCACCAGGCAGCGCCCGGCTTCGCTGATGTAGCCGGTTTTCGATAATCCGATTTCCCAACTGCTATTGGCACTCTCACGTACTAAAGCATTGGTATTATGGAAGTGCAGTGGTTGGCGCCTGTTGCCCACGCTCAAATCATAATCAGAGGTGGTGGTAATCTGGCGAATCAGCGGATATTGGTATGCAGCATGGACCATTTTGGCCAGGTCTGCCGCCGTAGAGACATTGTTGCTGGTCAGGCCGGTGGAATCCTCAAAATGGGTATTCATCATGCCCAGGCTGGCAGCCTTCGCATTCATGTCCTGAATAAAGCGGGCCTTGCCGCCGGGGTAATTAGTGGCCAGTGCAGAGGCGGCACGGTTTTCTGAGGCAATCAATGCCAGGTTCAGCATATCCTCGCGTGTCATGGTTGTGCCGACTGGCAGGCGTGAAGACGTGCCTTTAAGGTAATCCACATCCATTTCGGTAATAGACACCTGCTCATTCAGATTGAGCTTGGCATCAAGGACTACCATGGCAGTCATCAGTTTGGTGACCGAGGCAATCGGTGTCGGCATATCCAGATTTTTGGAGTAAATGATCTCGTGCGTATTCTGGTTCATGACCAGCGCTTTGGTAGAAGCGATGGCAAGATTGCCATGGCTGCCCGACTTGCCCTCAAACGAATCAAACATTTCTGCATCTATGGCGGGTCTGGCAGATTTTCTGGCATGCGAATGCAGCTTGACCGGACGCATCGATTTGGTTTTGGCTGGGTTGACGCGGTATTGTGAGGAAACCCGTTTTTGTTTGCTTGTTGAAACGGTGTGCTTTTTAGCAGGTGACTTAGCGATGGCTTGGCCCGCAGGTGCAAAAGCGATGGAACACATTAGCAACACTTTAAGACAATGCTTGTAAAAACTCATAATTCACCTTCCAAAAACCCGTTTCATTATTGCCCAGTTATTATTCAGAGTCAATCACTTATCGCAATTTTTTAGTGTAAAAAATTAACCCTATTTAGCGGCTCCGCGCAATAAGTTTTGGTGCGTTTCACAGACTGTGGCACAATAATTATCTACTAAACTTTTGATTTTTAAATCATATGTCAGCAGGCTTGAAATACTTCTTTTCCAAGGACCATACCTGGGCGGCACAGTCCGATGATGGATTATGGATGGTGGGCATCACTGATTACGCGCAGAATATGCTTGGTGATGTGGTGTTTGTGGATCCGCCCAAGGTGGGCCAATCGGTCGCGCAATTCACAGTTTGCGGCTTGATTGAGTCGGTGAAGACGGGTTCCGACATTTACGCTCCGCTGTCAGGGGTGGTGCAAACCATTAATGAAGACGCGCTGACCTCGCCGGAAAAGATTAATGATCAGCCCTATAACACCTGGATATTCAAACTGGCGGCCGATGCTAGTGGCGCAGACGCATTGCTGGATCAGGCTGCTTATGACGCCCAGCTTTGAGTAAGGTTGGCAGTGCCGGATAAAGCGCGCAGACTATTTCACTTTTTTGATTTTAAGTGTCGGTTCTGCATAGAGAATATCCGCAAGCTGCAATGGAACAGCCTTGCCTGTTTGGCTATGTTTATCAAGTGACAGGCGTGTGTGATGTATATCCAGGTCGCGACTGGCGAATCCCAGAAAAAGTAATGCAGTCAGCATGAAAGAGATTCTGAGCGAGAGTTGTTGCATGGTGTACTCCTTAAAGTCTTTTTAATTCAAATACATCGCGGCCGTTTTTATGATTTGTAACGCGAATCAGGTATAATTTGCTTTTACCAAAAATTTTCAGCAAGTTGTTCTTCGGGTTGTGTTAACAAATGCCTATCTACGATTTCCAATGTACAGCGTGTGGTTATCAGCAAGAACTGATGCGCAAGGTATCTGCGCCGTCTGTTGAGGCTTGCCCTAAATGCCAGCAGCAGACCTTTAGCAAACAAGTTTCTGCTCCCAGTTTTCAATTGAGCGGTAGCGGCTGGTATGCCACCGATTTCAAAAATAACCAGGCGACAAGTAACAAGCCAGCAGAGTCTGCCAGCACGGGCGACTCCGCCAAGTGCAATCCGGGATGTGCCTGCCACTAAAAAACGAACCCCATGAAAAAATATTTCATTACAGGCTTGCTGGTACTGGTCCCATTATTTATTACGGTGTGGGTACTCAAAACTTTAGTGCAAACGCTGGATCAGAGCCTGCTACTGCTCCCCGCGGCCTGGCGTCCTGAAGCATGGCTTGGGATTGATATTCCGGGCTTCGGTGTGATCCTGACTGTAGGCATCGTGTTGGCGACGGGGTTGGTAGCCACCAATATTTTTGGTCAGCAATTGATTGAATTGTGGGAAGGCCTGCTTATCCGCTTGCCTGTCGTGAAATCCATTTATTCAAGCGTCAAGCAAGTGTCTGATACCTTGTTTTCTGATTCAGGTAATGCTTTCCGCCAGGCGCTGTTGATCCAGTATCCACGTCAGGGCGTATGGACCATTGCCTTTTTGACTGGGACCCCTGGAGGAGATGTAGTCAATCATTTGCCAGGTGAGTACGTCAGTGTCTATGTGCCCACCACGCCTAACCCAACTTCGGGTTTTTTTCTCATGTTGCCAAAGTCTGATGTGATTGAGCTCGACATGAGTGTGGATCAGGCCTTGAAATACATCATCAGCATGGGTACAGTGGCGCCCTTGCCTAAACACCATTAACCGCAACACCACTTTAATTTTATAAAACTATTATGATGCGTACACATTATTGCGGTCACCTGAACCGCGAACACATTGGACAAACCGTGACTCTGTGTGGCTGGGCTCACCGTCGTCGCGACCACGGGGGCGTGATTTTCATTGATTTGCGTGATCGCGAAGGCCTGGCGCAAATTGTCATTGACCCGGATACCAAAGACGCATTTGCCATTGCTGAAACCGTACGTAACGAGTTCGTGTTGCGCGTGGTCTGTAAAGTGCGTGCACGCCCTGAAGGTACGGTCAACCCTAACTTGCCGACGGGTGAAGTGGAAATGCTGGCGACCGAGATCGAAGTGCTGAACGCTTCCTTGACGCCACCTTTTATGCTGGATGACGATAATCTGACTGAGACTGTACGTCTGGAGCATAGATACATCGATTTGCGCCGTCCAGCCATGCAGAAAAACCTTATGCTGCGCTATAAGGTCGCAAAAAACCTGCGCGACTACCTGGACGAAAACGGTTTTATCGAGGTGGAAACCCCGATGCTGACCCGTTCCACCCCTGAAGGTGCGCGTGACTACCTGGTGCCATCTCGTGTCCATCACGGCATGTTCTTCGCGTTGCCACAATCACCACAGCTGTTTAAACAATTGCTCATGGTGTCCGGGTTTGACCGCTACTTCCAGATCACCAAGTGCTTCCGCGACGAAGACCTGCGCGCAGACCGCCAGCCAGAATTCACCCAGGTGGATATCGAGACTTCCTTTCTGGAAGAAAACGACATCATGGATATCGTCGAAGAGATGATCCGCCAGATGCTGAAAAAAGTGCAAAACGTTGACTTGCCAGCCAAATTCCCGCGCATGCCATTCTCTGAAGCCATGAACCGTTACGGCTCAGACAAGCCGGACATGCGCGTGACACTGGAAATCACTGAACTCAGCGATGTGATGAAAGATGTGGATTTTAAAGTGTTCTCTGGCGCTGCCAATATGGCCGGTGGCCGCGTGGCTGCCATTCGCGTACCAAATGGTGCGGCCATTAGCCGTTCGGAGATTGACGCCTACACTGAGTTCGTCAAAATCTACGGCGCCAAAGGCCTGGCTTATATCAAGGTCAACGATATTACCAAGCTGAACGAAGAAGGCCTGCAAAGTCCGATTGTGAAGAATATTCACGTGAACGCTCTGCAAGCCATCATTGAGCGCACCGGTGCACAAAACGGGGATATCGTGTTTTTTGGTGCTGACAAGGCGAAGATTGTGAATGAAGCCCTGGGTGCCTTGCGTACCAAGGTCGGTCACGAAAAAGGTCATGTCGATGGCCGTCAGTGGGCGCCATTGTGGGTGGTGGATTTCCCCATGTTTGAACATGATGAAGAGGCTGACCGTTGGGTGGCGCTGCATCACCCGTTCACTTCCCCCAAAGATGGTCACGAAGACCTTCTGGTCAGCAATCCAGGAGCCTGTTTGTCAAAAGCTTACGACATGGTACTCAACGGCTGGGAAGTCGGTGGCGGTTCCGTGCGTATCCATAAACAGGATGTGCAATCTAAAGTGTTTGATGCATTGAAGATCAGCAAGGAAGAAGCGCAGGAGAAATTCGGCTTCTTGCTGGATGCATTGCAATACGGTGCACCTCCGCACGGTGGGCTGGCGTTTGGTCTGGATCGTCTGGTGACGTTGATGGCCGGTGCAGAATCCATTCGTGACGTGATCGCTTTCCCGAAAACCCAGCGTGCACAATGTCTGATGACGAATGCGCCTAACGAGGTCGACGAGAAGCAATTACGCGAACTGCATATCCGTGTGCGTCAGCAAAACGTGGCTGGTAGCTAGGCCAGCCAGGCTTGTGACACAGGCCCTTGCCAAGCATCAAAACGCGTCTACCTTGGGTGGGCGCGTTTTTTATTGTGATTTAGGAGAGTGTGCATGATGGATATTCGCGCTTACATTAGAACGATTGCTGATTACCCGAAAGCAGGTATCCAGTTTCGTGATATCACTACCCTGCTCAAGGATGCTGCTGCCTTTAATGCCGCCATTGACGCACTGGCATTACATTATGCCGATCAGCCTGTAGATGCCATAGTGGGCATAGAATCACGCGGCTTTATTATTGGTGCCGCCCTCGCCAGCAAATTAAGCGTGGGCTTTGTGCCGGTGCGCAAACCCGGAAAGTTACCGGCAAAAGCGATTGCTCAAGCGTATGCGCTGGAATATGGTGAAGATGCGCTTGAGCTGCATACGGACGCCATCAGTCCTGGCGGCCAGGTGTTGTTGGTCGATGACCTGATTGCAACGGGTGGCACGGCTCAGGCCGCGGTAGCTTTGATCCGTCGGCTGGGCGGGGTGGTGGAGCATGCCGCGTTTGTCATCGACCTGCCCGACCTGGGCGGCATGCAACAATTGCAAAGTTGTGGCGTCCAAACATTTGCCCTGTGTCAATTTGAGGGGCATTAGTTTTTGTACTATATTGCGCAGATATTTTGCACACACGTTTAATACGGCACTTATTAGATTGGAAGATCATGCCATTAACAGGAATTGACCACGTTAACTTTCGCACTGACCGCGAAACCATGCACCAGTTACGCGATTTTTATTGCGATGTACTGGGATTAACCGTGGGCAAGCGCGTAGCCAGCACCACTTATGGCTACTGGTTATATATTGGTCAACAGGCCGTTGTACATTTGGCTGAATACAAAACAGCCGAGCCACCCCAATTACATGTACATGGCACCTATGACCATGTGTCGTTTAACTGCGATGACATGCCTGGGATGGAAGCGCACCTGCAAAAACTCGGCATCGCTTATACCACGCGTATCCTCGCCAATGGCATCCGCCAGATCAATCTGCGCGATCCGGCAGGAAATGGTGTTGAGCTTAATTTTGCCGAGTATGCTGATCCCAATTATGAAATGCGGCCTTCGGGGGATCCCAGTAAGCTAGCTTAATGCCATCTGTGATACGCATCACATATCGTTGTGAGTGTTCGTTAGACAATGGTTTCACGAAGATTAAAATTGAATGATGGGGAAGATCATGAAAAAAATATGGATGATGATGTTGGGGGTCATGGCTTTGAGCATAAGCGCAACAGTACATGCCGAAGCCGATCCTAAATTATGGGCAGTGGTGAAAGAAGCTTTTTTCCCAAAACGTGATATCCAGGAGGTGGATTTTCTCAAGGTTGAAGGGCCGCGGCGTGCGGAGAGCGGTGCGCAAGTACCGGTCACGTTGATATATGACAAAGCCGCCGCCAATGGCGTTGCATTGAAAAAGTTATACGTCATTGTAGATGCTAACCCAATTCAGCTGGCATCGACCTATCACTTGACCGAGATGATGAATGGTTTTCAGATGTCTACGCGTATCCGCCAGGAAACGGATTCTTTTGTTCGGTTGATTGGCGAAACGGCAGACGGCAAGCTGTATATGGCCAAGCGTGAAATCCGTGCGGCAGGTGGCTGTGGCGGTACCGTGGACAATAATGAATCCGAGGTGCGCGCTGCTGCAGGTAAAATTAAAATGAATGTGGACGCGCCCAAGTTTGGTGAGCCAGCAACAGCCACGTTTAATATCAAACATGTGATGCGTACCGGTTTGCAGCGTGACCTGGTTTCTCAAGGCTATGTGCCCGCTTTTTACATCAATAAAGCGACCTTTACCTATAATGGCAAGGAAGTCATGACTGTAGATGTGGGCGTAGGCACCAGTGAAGATCCCTATATGAAATTCAGCTTTATTCCAGATGCGCCAGGCAAACTGGAAGTCGTCGCGACTGATAATGAAGGAAAAACCTTTACGCAAAGTCTGGACGTCAATAGCTAATGAGTGTTGCACACAAGGCCTCTTTGGAGGCCTTTTTTGTTTTATGGCAAATGCGTTTTCCGTCACGGTGCTAAAATATCCGCTTTCGGAAAGGGGATCAGATGAAAAGTTTTCGTAAAGAATTGTGGTTCAACATTCCAGCGCGTATGGATTTCAAGAACATTACTCATGACGTCATCGCTTGCGTACGCGAAAGCGGCGTGAAAGAAGGCTTGGTGCTGATCAATGCCATGCATATCTCCGCCAGCGTATTTATCAATGATGACGAGCGTGGCCTGCATCACGATTACAAGATATGGCTGGAAAAATTGGCGCCGCATGAACCTGTGAGCGGTTACCGTCATAACGATACCGGCGAGGACAATGCGGATGCGCATATCAAGCGCCAGATCATGGGCCGTGAAGTGGTGGTGGCGATTACCGACGGCCAACTGGATTTTGGCCCTTGGGAACAAATTTTTTATGGCGAATTTGATGGCCGCCGCAATAAACGTGTGCTGGTGAAAATTATCGGTGAATAAATGCGTATGAAGTCTCCTGAATTATTAGCGCCTGCGGGTGACCTTGACCGCATGCGTACAGCATTTGATTACGGGGCAGATGCCGTCTATGCCGGGCAGCCCAGATACAGCTTGCGCGTGCGTGAAAATGATTTTTCCATGCAGAATCTGGCCATTGGTATCCAGGAGGCGCATGCGCGCGGCAAGAAATTCTTTGTTGCTAGCAATATTTCCCCGCATAACGCCAAGGTGAAAACCTATATGCGTGACATGGCGCCAGTCATTGAAATGCGGCCGGATGCACTGATTATGGCCGATCCTGGTCTGATTATGATGGTACGTGAGCAATGGCCGGAGATGCCTATCCATTTGTCTGTGCAGGCCAATGCGGTTAATTATGCTTCCGTCAAATTCTGGCAACGCATGGGACTGACGCGCGTCATCCTGTCGCGTGAACTCTCCCTAGATGAAATTTCTGAAATCCGCCAGGAATGCCCGGAGATGGAACTAGAAGTTTTTATCCACGGCGCGTTATGCATTGCCTACTCAGGGCGCTGCCTGCTGTCGGGCTATTTCAACTCGCGTGACCCCAACCAGGGCACCTGTACCAACAGCTGCCGCTGGGATTACAAGGTACACGAGGCGCAGCCAGATGCAGCAGGCGTCATCAGGCTGAAAGAATTCGATTTCCAGGCGGAAATGGAAAAATCCAATTTGTCTTCATGCGGTTCGCTGCCACGCCATCCGGCCGCAGATAATGTTTACCTGATAGAGGAAAAAGGCCGCCCAGGCGAGCTGCTGCCCATCATGGAAGACGAGCATGGCACCTATATTATGAACAGCAAGGACTTGCGCGCGATTGAGCATGTGGAGAAGCTGATTGCCATTGGCGTGGATTCGCTCAAGATTGAGGGGCGCACCAAATCACGGTACTACGTCGCGCGTACCAGCCAGAATTACCGACAGGCGATTGATGATGCGGTCGCAGGTAGGCCGTTTGACTGGCGGTTACTGGGAGAGCTTGAGAATCTGGCCAACCGTGGCTATACCGACGGTTTTTACCAGCGGCATCACACGGCCGAACACCAGAATTACGTACAAGGTCATTCCAGCGCTAACCGCAGTTTATATGTGGGAGATGTGGTGGATTACGATGCTGAACGTGGCCTTGCGTCTATCCAGGCGCGTAACAAATTTGCGATCGGCGACAAGTTGCAACTGATTCACCCTAGCGGCAATCGCGACCTGGTGGTCGAGCAATTGTTCGATAAGCGCGGCGATCCGGTGCAACAGGCGGCGGGCAGCGGGCATTTTGTAAAATTGCCGATTGTCGCGAGTGCTTTGGATAATGCCATGGTTGCCAAATATTTGTAAGGCAAGTCCCAGCGCATCAGCACCTTTAAGCGTATAGGGCTGATATATTTAAAAGGGGAGCCTGCCCCCTTTTTTATTGAACCAACCCAGCCTGTTAACTGTGTATATAGCTTTCCAGCTGCTTGATCAGTTCCTGCTGGTAGCTAATAGTTTCCTTCAGGACATCGCCGATAGACAGCATCCCCAGCATTTTTCCGTTGTCGACCACAGGCAGGTGGCGAATGCGCTTTTCCAGCATGGTGCTCATGGCTGACTCCACCAGGTCTGACGCTTTGCCGATAATGACCTTTTCCGTCATGACGTCACTGACAGGCGTTGTTTTGGACGAGCGACCCTTGAGAATGATCTCACGCGCATAGTCACGCTCGGAGAAAATGCCCACCAGTTCGCCATCCTTGATCACGGCCAGTGCACCGATTTTGTATTCTGCCAGGATAACCAGTGCATCATAAACCGGTCGGTTAGGCGAAATACTGATAATGCCTTGGTGAGTTTTATGAGAGAGTACTTGTTGAAGCGTCTTCATGACTTCCTCCTTTCATAGGGCACGAACAAAGAATATACACCGATGATTGCATAAGAAAAACAAAAATTACACTTGACATAATTAGCCACCTAACTATAATGAGGCTAATTATGTTGCAGCTCAGAGATCTCCCTACTCAAGAAGTATTACGCCGGTTTGCGCAACGCTATCCAGAAGCGGATGTCACAGCCATTGCCAGCTTCCTGATGTTATTGCGGGTAGCGACTGATTTGTCGGTCGCACTGGATGCTTGCCTGAGCAAGCATGACTTGCTGCAAGGACGCTGGTGGGTGCTGATTTTACTCATGCGTGAAACCGACCTGACCTCTACACCTTCGGTATTAGCTGAAAAGCTGGGCGTGACGCGTGCCAGCATGACTGGCCTGCTTGATGGGTTGGAGCAAGGCGGATTAGTGCAGCGTATCTCTGTGCCGCAAGACAGGCGCAGCGTGAAGATCCAGCTCACGCCCGCTGGGCAAGCCAAGCTGGATGCAGTGATGCCGGATTACTACACGCGATTGCGGTTGTGCATGCAGGGCTTAAATGAGCAGCAACGTAATGATTTACAAGCAATTTTAGGGGTGATAGACCGCGGGATGTCAGCTTGGGATTTTAATCAGTAAATTCGATTTTTCAATGAAGGAGTTTCACCATGGCAACTGTTGTAGACACATTAACTACATTGAACCAGCAATTTGACGCTGCGTTTAACAGCAAAAATACACAGGCGATTGCGGCCTTGTACGCCAACGACGCAATCGTGATGCCGGCACCTGCTGGCCAGGTGGTTAAAGGCCGCCAGGCTGTGGCTGACTTTTTTGGTGGTTTGATTCAGGCAGGTGTCATTGAACATGCACTCACTATGAAAGAGGCCGTGGTGAGCGATACGATGGCGACTCAAACCGGGAATTGGGCAGCAGCCATGGTGGGCGAAGATGGTGTCAAACAGCAGTTTGGCGGCAATGTACAAGTTGTTTTCCAAAAGCAGGCAGATGGTCAGTGGTTGGCCGTGACGCACATCTGGAATTAATACATACCTCACATCTCCCGTGGAACAAGGTTTATGGATCAATTGATCAAACAACGTTCGCAAGCGATGACTGCGCTGCTGATACTCACTATCATCTGGGGGTATAACTGGGTAGTGATGAAGAGCGCACTGCAATATGCAGGGCCGTTCCAGTTTGCTGCCATGCGAACGTTTTTTGGGGCGTTGGTGCTGTTTGTTGTGTTGTATGTGACGCGCCGTCCAATGGGGCTTACAGAGTTTCCTACGATGTTGCTGTTGGGCATTTTGCAGAATGTGGGCTTCACTGGCGTGTTGATGTGGGCACTGGTAGCAGGCGGCGCTGGTAAAACGGCAGTGCTGACCTACACCATGCCGTTCTGGACCTTGCTGTTCGCTTGGCCCATGCTGGGTGAGCGTGTGCACGGGTGGCAATGGCTGGCGGTGATTGCGGCAGTGCTGGGGATGTTGTTTATTTTTGATCCGCTGCATATCCGTGCCGACAGTTTTAGCATGTTGCTGGCAGTATTGTCTGGCGTGTCATGGGCATTGTCTGCCATCATGACCAAGCAGTTGCATCAGCGCCATCCCACGCTCGACTTGATTAATCTGACGGCATGGCCGATGTTGCTGGGGTCGCTGCCCATGGTGCTGATTGCCTGGCTGGTGCCTGCGCCGGCGATTGATTGGTCTACCTACTTGATCGGTGCTGTTTTGTTTAATGTGGTGTTGTGTGGTGCATTGGCCTGGTTGCTGTGGTTGTTCGCCTTGCAGCGGTTGCCGGCGGGTGTCGCCAGTATGGCATCCATGCTGGCACCAGTGATTGGTGTGATTGCGGCATGGATACAGTTAAATGAAGTGCCGGATCATATGGAAATGACGGGGATGGGTTTGATTATCTTTTCACTGAGCCTGATTTCCTTTCTCATGATGCAGCCTGCTTACGGCAAGAGTCAGTAGTGCAGCGCTAGTCTTTCATAAAAGGCCTGACCATGTCAGGCTTTTTTGTTGTGCGCGACGGTCGCTTGGCGTTCAGGTGGCTGTGGTAAAATTGGTGAGTTCAATGATCTCAACAACGTTGTTAAAAAATACAAGGAAGCACTATGGCTGGACATAGTAAATGGGCCAATATTCAACACCGTAAAGGCCGTCAGGATGCCAAGCGCGGCAAAATCTTCACCAAGCTGATCAAGGAAATCACGGTTTCTGCCCGTATGGGGGGTGGCGATACGGCCATGAACCCACGTTTGCGCGCAGCAGTGGCAGCGGCCAAAGAAGAAAACATGCCCTCAGACAATATTACGCGTGCCATTAAAAAAGGCACGGGTGAATTGGAAGGTGTGAACTATGAAGAAATCCGTTATGAAGGTTATGGCATTAATGGTGCGGCCATTATTATTGATTGTCTGACCGATAACCGTCAGCGCGCGGTAATGGATGTACGTCATGCCTTGACCAAACACGGTGGTAACCTGGGGACTGATGGCAGCGTGGCTTTTATGTTCAAACACTGTGGCCAACTGGTATTTGAGCCAGGAGTTTCTGAAGATGCCGTGATGGAAGCGGCGCTCGAAGCTGGTGCCGAAGACGTGATTACCGATGAAGACGGCAGCATTGAAGTAATTACTGCGCCCGGCGACTTTGTGACTGTCAAAGAAGCGCTGGAAGCTGCGGGCCTCAAGGCTGTCATGGCACAAGTGACCATGAAGCCTTTGAATGAGGTGGTCTTTACTGGCGATGATGCCGTCAAAATGCAAAAAATCCTCGATATGCTGGAAGACCTGGATGACGTGCAGGACGTCTACACTTCTGCCGTGATCGAAGAGTAACCAGTGATATTCTTCGCTGGCTGGGGGAGTCATTTTTAATGGCCTCGCAACGCATCTTGGGGATAGATCCCGGGCTCAGGATTACCGGTTTTGGTGTCATTGAGGCTGTAGATGGCAAGCTGTCTTATGTCACCAGTGGCCTGATCAAAACTGCCGCGGCCAAAAAAAGCGAGGATGGCGAGTCAGAAAAAGAAGCATTGCCCGAGCGCTTGAAAGTGATCTTGGATGGCTTGTTTGAAGTCATTGACACTTACCAGCCGACGCAGGTGGCGATTGAAAAGGTGTTCGTTAACGTGAATCCTCAATCTACGCTTTTATTAGGACAGGCGCGTGGGGCAGCCATTTCGGCGGCGGTCATCCGCCAGTTGTCTGTTGCCGAATACACCGCCTTGCAAGTCAAGCAATCCGTAGTTGGCAATGGCCATGCCCAAAAAGAGCAAGTGCAGGAAATGGTGAAGCGTCTGTTAAAACTGCCCGCGAATCCTAGTCCCGATTCAGCCGATGCATTGGCGTGTGCCATCTGTCATGCGCATGGCGGGCAAGGGCTGGGGGCATTGGCGACCGCCGGGTTCAGGGTGAGAAATGGAAGATTGATATGATTGCGCGTCTGAATGGCCGATTGCTGGAAAAATCCCCACCGTTGATTGTCATCGATTGCAATGGTGTCGGTTACGAGGTCGAAGTCCCCATGAGCACCTTTTACAACCTGCCTGAGCTGGGTCAGTCGGTGCAGGTATTAACGCACATGGTGGTGCGGGAAGACGCGCAATTGCTCTATGGCTTTGGCAGCGAGCAGGAAAAAAATACCTTCAAGCAACTCCTCAAAGTCAATGGCATAGGTGCCAAGTCTGCACTGTCGATTTTAAGTGGGGTCAGTGTCAATGACTTGATGTTGGCCGTCAGCCAGCAAGAGGTTTCCATGCTGACCCGTATTCCTGGCATAGGAAAAAAAACCGCTGAGCGTTTGCTGCTGGAGCTCAAAGACAAGTTTGTGGTTAGTGGATCAACTTCCGCGCAACCTGCAGCGAAAGCCGCCACGGATGACATCCTCAATGCACTGGTGGCCCTAGGTTACCATGAGCGAGAAGCCCAGGCGACCATCAAGATGCTGGAGCCTGGCATCAGTGTCAGTGACGGTATTCGCCAGGCACTTAAGTACCTTGCCAAGTAATGGCGAGTAAGGTGCAACCATTGGCGGACTGTCATGGTCTGTAATAGTCACACGCTGCATGGTATGATGACGAAAAAATAACCTTCTTCAACAGCGGCATGAGGCCCTATATTGTTTAGTGTTGTACTGCACTTCATCGCCGATCACTCATGATAGAAACCGATAGACTTGTAGCGCCTGCCAGTGCCAGCGTTCAGGAAGAAGCGCTGGAGCGTGCACTGCGACCTAAACTGCTGGACGAATATGTCGGGCAGGAAAAAGCGCGCGGTCAGCTCGAAATTTTCATCAATGCCGCCCGTGGCCGCCAGGAAGCGCTGGACCATGTGTTGCTATTTGGCCCGCCTGGTCTCGGCAAAACCACCTTGGCCCATATCGTGGCTAAAGAGATGGGAGTCAATTTACGCATGACTTCTGGCCCTGTATTGGAGCGAGCCGGCGACCTCGCTGCCTTGCTGACCAATCTTGAACCTAATGATGTGCTGTTTATTGATGAAATTCACCGTTTAAGCCCGGTGGTGGAAGAGATTTTGTATCCAGCCATGGAAGATTACCGGCTGGATATCATGATTGGTGAAGGTCCCGCCGCACGCAGTGTACGCCTGGATTTGCCGCCGTTTACGCTGGTGGGGGCCACTACGCGCGCAGGCATGTTGACCAATCCTTTGCGTGACCGTTTTGGCATCGTCGCCCGCCTGGAATTTTACTCCCATGACGAACTTGCCAGGATCGTGAGCCGCTCAGCCAGTTTGCTCGAAGTTGACATGCAGCAGGCGGGCGCCTATGAAATTGCACGCCGTGCGCGTGGCACCCCCCGTATTGCCAACCGCTTGCTACGCCGCGTGCGTGATTATGCCCAGGTCAAATCGGATGGGGTCGTCACTGATCTGATTGCAGATGCTGCCCTGAAAATGCTGGATGTGGATCAGCAGGGGTTAGATGTGATGGACCGCAAACTGTTGCAGGCCGTGGTTGAAAAGTTTGGTGGTGGGCCGGTTGGCCTGGATAATCTGGCTGCAGCCATTGGCGAAGAGCGCGATACGATAGAGGATGTGCTGGAGCCTTACCTGATCCAGCAAGGCTACCTGATGCGTACGCCGCGTGGACGCGTCGCGACCATGTTAACCTATCAGCACTTCGGCCTGAAGGCGCCTGCAAGTATGGTGTCAGGTGAATTGTGGCAAGATGGGCAATAATATGTTCGTGTTCCCGGTTCGTGTGTATTACGAGGATACCGATGCCGGTGGTGTGGTATATCACAGCCGCTACCTGAATTTTATGGAGCGCGCACGGACTGAATGGTTGCGGGCATCTGGTTTTGCCCAGGGTGCTTTAAAGCAACAAGAGCAGGTGTTGTTTGTTGTGCATAGCATGCAACTACAGTTTAAAAAACCAGCGCGGCTGGATGAAGAGTTAGAAGTGTTTTCACAATTGATGGAAATGGGCCGTGGCAGTTTCAGTTGCCGCCAACAAATCATGCGTGGTGAAACCGTTTTAATTGAGGCACAGGTCAAGGTGGCCTGTGTGGATGCAGATTCATTTAAACCCACGGGTATTCCGGCCCGTATCAAAATTGCACTGGAGTCTTCATGAATGTAACGAACGATATGTCGATTTTTACCCTGGTGAGCGGGGCCAGTTTGCCAGTTCAGCTGGTGATGCTGATCTTGCTGCTGACCTCACTGGTCTCCTGGTGGTATATCTTCATTAAAGTGTTTTCATTGAAGGCGGCAAATGAAAATGTAGATCAGTTTGAAGCACAGTTTTGGTCTGGCGGCGACCTGAACGAGCTGTATGAACGCATCACTGCTGGCAGGAAAACGCCCCAAGGCATGGCCAGCATTTTTCAGGCTGGGTTAAAGGAGTTTATCCGCTACAAGCAGCAAAAAGATGCAGAAGTCAGTGATGTGATGGAAGCGACGCGTCGAGCCATGCGTGCAGCCTATAACCGTGAGCTCGACTACCTGGATTCCCATTTGCCATTCCTGGCCTCTGTCGGTTCTGTCAGTCCATACATTGGTTTGTTTGGCACTGTCTGGGGCATTATGAATGCCTTCCGAGGTCTGTCTAATGTGGCACAGGCTACCCTGAGTCAAGTGGCGCCTGGTATTGCTGAGGCCTTGGTGGCGACGGCCATTGGTTTATTCGCGGCGATTCCAGCTGTCATTGCCTATAACCGTTTCGCCGCTGGCGTTGATCGCCTCTCTGTGCGTTACGAGAGTTTTATCGAAGAATTTACCAACATTTTACAACGTAGAGCCTGATCGGAGCCCGCATGAGCAGAACGCGTAAACGGCGCATGATGAACCAGATTAACGTCGTGCCTTATATCGACGTCACGCTGGTATTGCTTGTGATTTTTATGGTCACCGCTCCAATGACGAACCCTGGCATGGTTGAGTTGCCTAAAGTTGGGCAAGCGCTCAAGCAAAGCGGCGATCCAATTGTGGTCACAGTCAAGAAAGAGGGCACTGTCATGATGGATGGTAAGGAGATGGGGCGCGATGATATGCTGGCTTTGATTCGTCAACGGCTGTCAGAAGCCGAAAAGCCGGTCGTGGTTTCGGCTGATAAAAATACTCCTTATGGTGAGGTGGTCTCGGTGATGGATTTGCTCAAGCAGGCACAGGTCGATAAGGTTGGCTTGCTGTTCCAGAACGAAAAGTAAGCAACCAATGACTCAAACTACGTGGTAATCCTTTAACGACCCTATCCAGATGAAAATCGATTTGTCCCCACAAGATCAGGCAATACGCAAACGCGCGGCAGTACTTTCTGTACTGATGCATGTATTGTTGTTTCTGGGCATGATTTTCATGGTTGACTGGAAAGCAGTGCACGTTAATCCCAGTGTCATGGAAGCCACATTATGGGACAGTCTGCCCAGTAAGCAACCGGCCAAACCGGTCACCAAACCCGTGGAACCGACGCCGCCACCGCCTGAGCCGGAACCCAAGCCAGAGCCTAAACCGCCGGAGCCAGAACCACCTCCACCACAGCCTAAACCTGACCCTCAAGTCAAGCAAGCGGAACAAGAAGCGCAAATTGCACTCAAAAAGCAGGAAGATGAGAAAAAAAAGCAGCTAGAAGAACAGAAAAAGAAAGAACTTGAGCAGAAAAAACAGGAAGAAAAACTGAAGAAAATACAGGAAGCCCTGCGTAAACAAGAGGAAGAGGATAAGCTTAAGAAAATCCAGGAAGCACTGCGTCAGCAGGATATGGAGTCGCAACAAGCCGCAGCCGCCGCGGCAGTAGATCCATCTGTGTTAGGCTATTACGCGGAATTAATGAAGCGCAAAATCCGCAGCAATGTGAATCCTAGCTTATGCCCGGTATCCAACCCGGAGTTGGCGGTGGACATGCAGTTGACCGCCACCGGCGATATTTCTGGAATGCCCAAGCTGGCCAAAGGATCGGGTGATGCTGTGTGTGATGATGCGGTAATACGAGCCGTGTTGTCAGCCAAGCCGTTTGATTTACCGGGTGAAGATCATCCTGCAGAGCGTAGAAAATTGCTGGATCAGATCCGTTTGAAATTAAAGCCCAAAGGCTAAACTATGACCTACCTGGGCTTTTCGTTATAATTATTGTATATAAAACAAATGAATAAAACTGAAACCATGAAAACTGTCTACAGTCATTTGACATACGCTGTATGGCGCATTTTTTTGGCTGGCCTGCTCGCCTGCATGTTTGCTACATCTGCCAACGCTGCTTTGGAAATCGAAATCAGTGGTGGTAGTGCTATCCAGATACCTATCGCGATTCTGCCTATGGCCGAACCGGCTAATTCACAGAAGAGCCGGTTGCATGAAATTATCAGCAACGATCTTCGCGGTAGTGGCATGTTCCGTATCATCAATACCAGTGGCATGCCAGCCTTGCCAACCAATGCGTCACAGATCAAATATACGGACTGGACAGCGCTGAAAGCGCAAGGTCTGAGTTTAGGTGAAGTGCAACAGGTGGGCGGCAATTTGAAGGTGTCTGTGCAGGTGATGGATGTACTGCGCCAGACGGCCTTGTTGCAATTGACCTATACCGTCTCGCCCAGCCAATACCGCCACGTTGCACATTTGATCGCAGACCAGATTTACGAAAAATTCACAGGTCAACCAGGGGCGTTTGCCACCCGTATTGCCTATGTGACCAAAGTAGGCAAACGCTTTACCTTGCAGATTGCAGATTACGATGGCTTTAACGCCCAGACACTGGTGTCATCCAATGAGCCTATTATTTCTCCTGCCTGGTCGCCTGATGGCACTAAGATGGCCTATGTCTCGTTTGAGAAAAAGAAACCGATTGTCTTTGTGCAGTCCCTATACACCGGGGAGCGCAAAGTCGTTGCCAATTTTAAAGGCAATAACAGTGCCCCTGCCTGGTCGCCTGATGGTAGCAAGCTTGCGGTGGTGCTGACTTACGGTGCTAACTCGCAGATTTATACAATTTCTGCGGACGGTTCCAATTTGCAGCAAGTGACTAAAAGTAGCTCTATTGATACCGAGCCAGCGTTCTCACCTGATGGCCAGTATATTTATTTCAGCTCAGACCGTGGTGGTCGCCCGCAGATTTACAAAGTTCCAGCTTCAGGTGGCTCGGCTTCCCGTGTCACGTTTGAGGGGGGCTATAATGTGAGTCCGCGTTTTTCACCGGATGGCAAGTATTTGACCTATATCCGCAATGATGGTGGTTCCTTTAAGGTTGCCGTTCAGGATCTTGGCACGGGTGATGTAAAATTGCTCAGTAATGGTTCGTTGGACGAGTCACCCACTTTTGCACCTAACGCACGTACCATCATGTACGCAACGCGCGCAGGTGGAAAGGGCACCCTGGCGACGGTGACTGTGGACGGTTTAGTAAGGCAACGCCTGTCAGAAGCGGGCGGAGATATTCGTGAACCTGCTTGGGGACCTGCGCAAGCGGCACCCAAGTAGTTTATCCGTGGTCAATTTTAGTCACTCATTTTAAGGAGAAAGTATGAACAAGAGTATTTGGACAATTGCAGCACTGGCGTTAGTGTTGACTGCTTGTAAAAGCACCCCGATGAACCCTGCCAAAGTAGAAGATTCCAGCGTGACTCGCCCAATGGCAAATGCTAAGGATTCTAACGCTGACAGCTCTGCCAACACTGACAAAATCAACATCAAAACAGTCGATGTGGATACCAGCAAGGATGAATTGAGTGCTGCAGAGTTGGCAAAACGCCAGGTGTTTTTTGATTACGACAGCGATGCAATCCGCGAAGAGTACAAATCTTTGATTGCTAACCATGCCAAATATCTGGTGGCTCACCCACAAACTAAAGTCGTTCTGCAAGGCAACACTGACGAGCGTGGCACGCACGAGTACAACTTGGCATTGGGTCAGCGTCGTTCTGTGGCGGTGAAAAATGCGCTGAATGTATTGGGTGTAAACGATAGCCAGATTGAAACTGTGAGCTACGGTGAAGAGCGTGCCAAAGCAAACTGCGCGGATGACGGTTGCTTCCAGCAAGATCGTCGCGTAGACATCGTTTATGCAGGTCAGTAATTTGCGATTATCTGCGACGTTGATCGCCTTGGGGCTGGCTGTTACAACAGCCAGCCATGCGGCGTTATTTGATGATACAGAAGCCAGAAAACGCATCCTCGAGCTGGAAAACAAGCAAACGTCCGATCATGATGCCCAGCAAAAGGCCATTACAGATCTGACGCGTACACAGCAGTCTCTAGACAAGCGTGTGCAAAGCCTGGAAGCATTAGTCAATGGCAAGGGCTTGCTTGACATGCAAAACCAACTAGAGCAAATCCGTCAGGATGTTGCACAGCTCAAGGGTGACCTGGAAGTGGTGACGCACCAGTTGGAAGACATGCGTACCAAGCAGAATGCGGCTTATACTGATTTGGATACACGCGTGCGCAATCTGGAAACGCTTGCCCAGTCAGTCACCAGTGGCCAAGCGGCAACGCCTGGCGCCAATGTTGGAAATGGTGGTAACGGTAATACCAAGACGGACGTTCCACAGCAAGAGTTGAGTGCGTTTGCCGAAGCTGAGTCACTGAACCAAGCAGGCAAGTACAAAGAAGCGTTTAATGCCTATGATGCTTTTTTGAAAAACTACTCAGGAAGCAAGTTAACCCCTGATGCGCTGTACGGGATGGGTTATGTGCAGTTTGCGCTCAAGAGTTACAAATCTTCGGCAGCTACCCAGCAGAAATTCCTGGATAGTTATGCATCGCATTCGCTGGCGCCTAATGCCATGCTGAACCTGGCCAATAGCCAGATTCAGCTGGGGCAGATCCCAGCCGCCAAAAAAACCCTGAAAGAGTTGATTGCGGCATACCCATCGGCAGAAGTGACGCCCAGTGCGCAGAAGCGCCTCAAGGTGCTGGAAAGTATCAAATAGCAGATTTTCGTTATTGAAATTAGCTTATTTCGGCGATAATAGCGGGCAGATAGCAATATCTGCCCGTTTTATTTTCATATCCTCATGACTACACTCAGAATTTTCGAGATTTTCTATTCATTGCAGGGCGAGAGCTCGCGTGTTGGCCTGCCAACGATTTTTATCCGCCTGACCGGTTGCCCTTTGCGTTGTGGTTATTGTGATACCGAATACGCATTCAAGGGCGGCAGTAATATGACGCTGGATGAAATCATGCAGCAGATTGCCGCTTATGACACGCGTTATGTCTGCGTGACAGGGGGCGAGCCATTGGCGCAGAAGCCATGTATCGAATTATTGACTCGTTTGAGTGATGCTGGTTACCAGGTGTCACTGGAAACCAGTGGTGCAATGGATATCGCAGATGTAGATTCACGGGTAAAAATCATTATGGATATCAAAACCCCCGGTTCTGGCGAAGTGGAAAAAAACCGCTGGGAAAATCTACCCCTACTGAAAGCCGGAGACGAGGTGAAGTGGGTGGTTTGCAGCCGTGATGATTATGACTGGGCTAAGCGGATGCTGCAAACCCGTCCATTCCCGGCCCATTGTGACCAGTTATTCTCTCCCAGTTTTCATGATGTCAGTGGCGAAACATTGGCCAGCTGGATTCTGCAGGATCATCTCAAGGTGCGCATGCAGCTGCAGTTGCATAAAATCCTCTGGGGCGAGAAACAAGGAGTATAACTTTGGCAGCATCTCAACAACCCAAAGCCGTCATTTTACTGTCTGGCGGGCTGGATTCCAGCACCGTCCTGGCGATTGCTAAATCACAAGGGTATGACTGCTATTGCCTGAGCCTGGATTACCATCAGCGGCACAATGTAGAGTTGCTGGCGGCGCAACGTGTGGCAAAGGCGTTGGGCGCAACAGAGCACAAAACGGTGCAGCTCGATTTATCGCTGTTTGGCGGCTCGGCCCTGACTGACAACAATATCGCCGTGCCCGAGCAGGAAACGCAAGGCATTCCTGTCACCTATGTCCCGGCTCGCAATACCATTATGCTTTCCTTGTCCCTGGCCTGGGCAGAGGTGTTACAGGCACGTGATATTTTTATTGGGGTAAACGCCCTGGATTATTCCGGTTATCCAGATTGCCGTGGTGAGTATGTCAAGGCTTTCCAGCAGATGGCCAATCTGGCTACCAAGGCTGCGGTTGAGGGGCAAACCATTACCGTGCATGCGCCGCTCATTGATATGACCAAGGCCGATATTATCCGGACGGGGCATGCGTTAGGTGTGGATTACGGGCTCACAGTTTCCTGCTACCAGGCAGATGATCAGGGCGCAGCTTGCGGTGTCTGTGATTCCTGCCGTTTCCGCAAAGCTGGATTTGCACAAGCGGGCGTGGTCGATCCAACGCCATACAGAAACACGCATTCCGGCAAGTGAAAAAGACTTGCCACCGGCTTAAAAAATCAAGTATAATCCGCGCCTTTCTGCAAAGAAATTCATTTTAAGAGAACAAGATTATGGTCGTTATTCGTTTATCACGTGGTGGCTCTAAAAAGAACCCGTTTTACAGCGTAGTTGTGGCAGATTCCCGCAACCGTCGTGACGGTCGTTTTATCGAGCGCGTTGGTTTCTACAATCCATCTGCACGCGCTGGCGCTGAAGGCCTGCGTATCGATGAAGCACGTACACAATACTGGGTTGAGAACGGTGCACAACTGTCCGACACCGTTGCGCGTCTGGTTAAATTCCACGCTAAAGGTGCCGAAGGCATGGCTGCAGTTAAAGCTAAAGAAACTGCCAAAGCTGAAGCTGCCAAAGAGAAAGCCATTGCTGAAGCTGCTGCAAAGTTAAAGGCTGAAGCTGATGCCGCTGCTGCAGAAGCTGCCGCTAAGGCTAAAGCTGACGCTGCCGCCGCAGAAGCCGCTGCCGCTGAAACACCAGCAGCTGAGTAATTGTTTCTACGCCTGAATTTAAATGGCGTTTGAGAATATGGTTGTGATGGGGCGCATTGTCGCCCCATATGGCGTTTATGGCTGGGTGAAAGTTGTCCCGGACACGGAGTACCTCGACGGATTGCTCGACTATGATCGTTGGTGGATAGGCAAAGCGCCCAATTGGCGTGAAGTCACGGTAGAACAGGCCAAGATCCACAATGATGTATTGCTGATCAAGCTGACGGGTGTGGCGGACCGCGATGTAGCGTTTAGCCTCAAGGGTCAGCAGATTGCCGTGCCACGAGAAGCATTGCCGGAAACCGAAGAAGGTGAGTATTACTGGTCTGACCTGATTGGCTTGAGCGTCACTAATACGCAGGGCGTGGCATTTGGCAAGATTAAGCAGGTGTTTGAAACCGGTGCCAATGATGTGCTTGTGGTGCGTGAAGAGCAGCCAACCAGCGTTAAAGGTAAAGATGGCAAAGTGCGCGTAGAATATCGCGAGCGTTTGATTCCATTTACCAGTGAAGCAGTGCCTGAGGTCGATATTCAGGCGGGTACCGTGCTGGTAGATTGGGACGCAGATTTTTAATAAAGGCCATTTTATGCAAACTAGAGCCTCATGATGCAGATTGAAGTCATCAGTTTGTTTCCTGAGATGTTTGCAGCACTGACGGAGCATGGCATTACCAGTCGTGCCAGGCAGCGTGGCTTGTATCACTTAACCCTGACCAATCCGCGTCAATACACGCAGGATGTGCATCACACAGTGGATGACAGGCCTTATGGTGGTGGTCCTGGTATGGTGATGCTGGCGGAACCGCTGGCAAATGCCATTCGTGATGCGAAAGCGCGGTTACAGTCGCAAGGAGTCACGCCCAGGGTGATCCATTTATCACCGCGAGGCAAGCCGCTGACACACGAAAAAGTGTTGCAGCTCAAAGAATTACCGGGACTAGTGTTGTTAGCCAGTCGCTATGAAGGTGTAGACCAGCGTGTGCTGGATACCCTGGTGGATGAAGAAATCTCCATCGGGGATTACGTGTTAAGTGGTGGTGAGTTACCGGCCATGGTGTTACTGGATGCGATGATTCGCCAGTTACCAGGTGCATTAGGTGATGCTGATTCCGCGCAGGAAGATTCGTTTGTGAACGGCCTGCTGGATTACCCGCACTACACCAGGCCGGAAGAATTTGCAGGATTGAAGGTGCCTGATGTGTTACTGTCAGGGCACCACGAAAAGATTAGACAATGGCGATTACAGCAATCGCTGCTGCTAACAAGGGCTAAACGCCCGGATTTATTGGCTGAAAGGCCGTTGACGAAAGAAGAGGCTAGGCTACTCAAGGAGTACCAAGGCGACTGAGTCAAGTACGAGCGGGATTAGATACGAGGCGCACTGCGCGCAGACACCGGAGTGTACATGCAGTACATGAGGATGTTGAGCACCGCGCAACGCAGTAGATAACACGTGCAGTTTGAATCAGTGACTTGGGAGTAGGAACGAGCCACTTTACAATTAAAAGGAACTGACATGGCAGACATTATCAAAATGTTAGAGCAAGAAGAAATTGCTCGCTTGAACAAAACCATCCCTGACTTCGCCCCAGGTGATACTGTTGTTGTAGGTGTAAACGTGGTTGAAGGTAACCGTAAACGTGTACAGGCTTACGAAGGCGTGGTGATCGCCAAGCGTAACAAAGGTCTGAACTCATCCTTCATCGTGCGTAAAATTTCTTCCGGTGAAGGTGTTGAGCGTACATTCCAGACTTACTCCCCACAAATCGCTTCTATCGAAGTGAAACGCCGTGGTGACGTGCGTCGCGCTAAACTGTACTACTTGCGTGAGCGTTCAGGTAAATCTGCACGTATTAAAGAGAAACTGGTTGCACGCGAAAAAGAAATCGCAGCAGACAACTCTTAATTCAAGCGTTGCACAAAAAAGCCCTTCAGTTGAAGGGCTTTTTTATTGCCATTTGCAAAGGTATAACGGATTGCGACTGTCAGTTGCAACATGTGCGGGATTACAGTTAAATACATGCATGAAAAGTCTTGATGATGAACTCGATGCTTTAATCCCGGCGCCATTCGGCTTTGTCGGTGTGCGCAGCGATGCAACCGGCGAGGTACTTCAATTCCTGCTGCATGCCTTGCCCGTCAAAGCCAGCCCCAATCCGCGTGCACAAGCAGTTGCCGATCAAGTCGCTGCTTATCTTGAAAATCCGCATATGACTTGGCAGCCCATTCAATCCAGTCGAGGTACGCCTTTCCAACAGCGTGTCTGGCAGGCCATGCGCACGATACCCGTCGGTGAAACCTGGAGTTATAGCCAGTTAGCGGCGGCTGTGGGCTCAGGTCCGCGTGCCGTGGCTAACGCCTGCGGTGCAAACCCGTTACCCTTGTTTAATCCTTGCCACCGCATCGTAGCTAGCAATGGCCTGGGCGGTTTTATGCAAGGCATAGAAGGCGGGTTGGAAATCAAACGCTGGTTGCTGGCGCATGAGCAGCGTAGAAAATAAAAAACAGATGCGGCAGAAAAAGCATTCTTTGGCAGGAGCGGCATCCTTTCCCGAAATCGATAGTTTTATCGACCAGCTCTGGCTCGAAGATGGATTGTCGCTCAATACCTTATCCAGCTACCGCAATGACCTAAAAGGATTTGCCGAGTGGTGCAGGCAGCATGCCCATGGCTTGTGGGATGTGCAGTCACATCATGTGCAGGAATATCTGGCATACCGTTTCCCCTTGGTTAAAGTGCGCAGCATTAACCGCCTGATTGCCACCCTCAGGCGTTTTTACCGCTATGCACTGTCGGCAAATCTCATCAAGCAAGACCCGACATTGCATATAGAAGCGCCAAAAATGCCCAAGCAGCTGCCTAAAACTTTGAGCGAATCGCAGGTGGAAGATTTATTGCATGCGCCCGACGTGAATACGCCGCTCGGAATGCGTGACCGGGCGATGCTGGAGTTGCTCTATGCCAGTGGGCTGCGCGTATCGGAACTGGTGAACGTGAGTATTGCTGAAGTCAGCACGCAGGATGGTGTGGTGCGCGTGACAGGCAAGGGCAGTAAAACCAGGCTGGTGCCTATGGGGCAGGAAGCTGCTGAATGGATAGACCGTTATCTGGCGATTGCGCGCCCCGAGATTTTAAAAGGCAGTCTGAGTGACGCGGTATTTGTCACCACACGTGGCGATGCCATGACACGGCATGCGTTCTGGCACATTATCCAGCGCTATGCTTTACAGGCGGGGATTTCACAACATATCAGCCCGCATGTGTTACGCCATGCGTTTGCGACACATTTGTTAAATCATGGCGCCGATTTACGCGTGGTGCAGATGCTATTAGGGCATGCGGATATTTCGACGACGCAGATTTATACGCATGTGGCGAGGGAGCGGTTGCAGCAGCTGCATAAGGTGCATCATCCGAGAGGATGATTTTTCGGTATCGTCATTCTGGCGGAGGCCGGAATCCAGAACTAGTGGAATTGCAATAAAAGGTTGTTCTTTGGTTTAAAGGGCGCATGTATGCTCACACGGATTGGTGGTTGTTTTATGTCATGTTTTTTTTCGCCTGTAGGCGAGTTACTTTTCTTTGCTTGCCCAAAGAATAAGTAACCAAAAGAAATGCACCCTAGCTTTCGCTTGTTCCCTGCGTTGCTCATCATCGTGGGCGTCCAGCGAAACTCGTCCTAGCGGCTTGCACAGTGCGCAAGCCACCGCGGAGCTCGGACAGCCGCTGGCCGAATGCCCCCACGCTGATTGCGCTACTCGGCGCGTCAGATAGGGGCCCACAAAACCACACGCTTGCCCTCTGGTGAGATTTTTTGCATTGCGTACCGCGCGATCACCATGAAAAACAAATTGTTGTTGGCTTCAGCTTTGAAGTGAAATTTTATCTAGCGCCCTGAATTTAACATGGCCTACGAATGCTTCATCGTGGTGGGTTTAAACAGGCCCCTATCTGACGCGCCGAGTAGCGCAGCCAAAACAAGAGAGAAGGGAGCGACTGTTCGAGTCCCGCAGCAGTTCACGTATTTTGTGAGCTGCCAGGTCGAGTTTCGTGACCGCTTATTTTGGCGAGCAACGCAGGGAACAAGCGGAAGCTAGGGGGTCTTGTTCTTTGCCTTCTTTCTTATGGACAAGCTGTATAGACCGAGGACATAGGTGATACATGTACGAGGACATGGTTGACACATTAATGTGTTTTTCATGTGTGTGTAAAGTAGATGGTTTCGCAATGATGATGCGCATAAAACACATCATAGACGCCATCCTCATCATGGCGAGGGCGAATTGCCACTTCATGCCTGTGTAAGGCGCTGGATACCTTGAATCTCTTTCCCTTGTATCGCAACTCACCATTCCATTTCACTGTGACCACCGCATCATCCGGTCCATACTCAATCTCAGGTAGCCTGGACGGAAACCCTCTCGGGCTGGGGCGATAACGACTGACAGGCGTATCCAGTGCAATCGCTTCGTGTGGGCGCTCGTGGTTATATACGCTACGCCAATCATCAAATGCGGTTTGAACC
>NZ_KB905146.1 GCF_000378225.1 Methylophilus methylotrophus DSM 46235 = ATCC 53528 | reverse complement strand
GGTCTCAGCCCTGGCATTGTCACAAGCATGCAGAACCAGATTAAACCGGGAGTGGTCATCAAGCACCGTCAGTGGCATGCAACGTCCTGAGAGCGTTTCAAAGTAGCCTTTAAAGTCGGCCTGCCACAACGCATTGGGCAACTCATGCTCAAATCGCTGCCAAGCCTGCCGGTATTCGACGCCCACATCAATAAGGCCGTGCCGATGTAACACGGTACTGACAGTGCTGGGTGCCACAGCGCCTAAGCCTAAGTCCTCTAACCGCCGACTGATCTTGCGCCCACCCCACGCCGGATGCTTATGCCGCAGTTGAACAATCTCTGACTGAAGTGCTTGTGATGTGAGTGTTGGGCTGTGTAATGGTCTTCGACTCTGGTCACTTAGACCTGCCTTGCCATGCGTATTAAATCTACGCAGCCATTTATAAGCCGTTTGCGGGCTGATACCGAAGCGCCGACATAACTCACGTCGGTTAGCGCCTTCTTGAGTGGCCAAGTGTACGAATTCTTCACGCAGACTCATGATGTCTCTTGTCTCCCAGGGCATAGTGTTCTCCGCATTTATCCAATGCGAAAGTGTCAACCATGTCCCCGGTCTATACAGGACAAGCATAAGAAAGAATGGTCGCCTAGAGGCGAGAGAACACATTTAATACTTAATCATCCGCTTAAATATAAATGCCTTTTATACCGACTTCTTAAGAACAAGCATTACAAAAACCGTCACCGAAAGGCAAAAAGAATCTGATTTAGGTAATAAATGACTGTTTTAAGCAGTCCGGGAAATCACAATCCCCAGCGCTTTCAACCCCGGCAATATCCCCGGCTTACTCACTTTCAACTTCACACTCTGCGCTTTAAATTCCTGCAAGACCAATTGGCAAACATGCTCGCCTAATGCCTCAACCAGTTTGAAACTATGCTCGGCTAATGTCTCCCGTATGCGCGCGACTACCAGGCCGTAATCAATCGTATCTTCAATTGCATCACTCAGGCAGGCTTTATTAAAGTCATAGCCAATTTCAATATCCAGAATCACGGTTTGCGGCACGGCGCGTTCCCATTCAGGCACCCCCAGTTTGGTTTGCACCTTGACTTGTTCCAGAAAAATTGTGTCCATGAATCAGTGTCCTTTTATTTCCGCGCAGGCCGGAATCCAGTATGATTCGGCATCATACAACATCGTGCAGTGGCTGGCATAAGCGGCTGTACTTCAGTGGAATTAAACGCATGAACGAAATTGGTTTTGATATTGAAGCATTGGTCTGGATAGTTGCGGCCTACCTGATAGGCTCGATTGCCTTTGGCATTATTATCAGCAAGCTGTACCGCCTGCCAGATCCACGCACCGTGGGGAGTGGCAATATCGGCGCGACCAATGTGGCGCGTAGTGGTAAAAAATCTGCTGCGATTTTGACCTTGCTGGGCGATGCGTTTAAAGGCTGGTTGCCAACATGGCTGGCACTGCAAGCGGGAATGTTGATGGATGTGGTCGCGCTGGTGGGGTTGGCGGTGTTTATTGGCCACTTGTACCCGATTTACCATAAGTTTAAAGGGGGTAAAGGGGTGGCGACGGCTCTGGGTGTAATGATTGCCTTTTCGGGTTGGCTGGCGTTGAGTGTGGTTGCCGTCTGGCTGGCGGTGTTTTTAACCAGCCGTATTTCTTCCTTGTCTGCCCTGGTCGCTGCTGTATTGGCGCCTGTGATTGCCTGGCAGTTCTTGTCACCTTACCCGGTATATGTGGCCGTTGTGGTGGTGATGTCTGCGTTTTTGATAATTCGCCATCAGTCCAATATTGAAAAATTGTTGGCCGGCACTGAAAGCCGATTTGGCAAGAAATAATCAGGCTAAGATTTAAGCAGGCGCTTTGAGCTCAGCCAAGTCCCAGCGCGGACGGATACTAAAGCTGTAATCCTGCTTGCCTGGCTGCATGGCGTGCAGGCGCATGGCACCGGCAAAGGCAATCATGGCGCCGTTATCAGTGCAGAATTCCAATCTGGGATAGCTCACATTGAAGCCACGTTTGGCAGCGGCTTCATTTAATCTGGTCCGCAGCCGTTTGTTGGCACCCACGCCACCCGAAACCACCAGACGTTTAAGTTTGGTTTGTTTGAGCGCCTTTATGCATTTATGCACCAATATCTCGGTGACTGACTCCTGAAATTCCCAGGCAATATCTTTAACTGTTTCATCATCTAGTTCTGGCTGATTGTTTACCAAGGTCAGCACTGCTGTTTTGAGGCCGCTAAAGCTGAAATTTAAATCTTTGCTGTTTAGCATGGGGCGGGGCAATTGAAAGTGTGGCTTACCTTGATCAGCCAGTTTTGAGACTGCGGGGCCGCCGGGATAGCCAAGGCCCAACAGTTTGGCGGTCTTATCAAACGCTTCACCGGCAGCATCGTCCAGCGTGTCGCCCAGTAACTCGTATTGGCCAATGCCATCGACCCGCATGAGTTGGCTATGACCACCCGAGACCAGCAAGGCAACAAACGGGAACGCTGGGGGATTTTCTTCGAGCATGGGCGCCAGCAGGTGGCCTTCGAGGTGATGCACACCGACAGAAGGCACGTTAAGGGCCATAGCGAGCGATTGCGCAATACTGGTGCCCACCAGCAAAGCGCCCGCCAGTCCGGGGCCCTGCGTGTAAGCGATGCCTTCGATGTCTTGTAGAGATTTATCCGCTTGCGACAGTACTTGCTGTGTGAGTGGGAGTGCGCGGCGTATGTGGTCACGTGAGGCCAGTTCTGGCACGACGCCGCCATAGGCTGCATGCATGTCAATTTGTGAGTGCAGGGCGTGCGCCAGCAATCCGCGGCGCGTGTCGTATAACGCCACCCCGGTTTCGTCACAAGAAGATTCTATCCCTAGCACTAACATACGATTTTTTGCAGAAAAGATTGATAAATCCAAATAAGCGCGATAGAATACGCGGTTTTCAGTGCTGCATCAATCCGCAAGCACCATTGTCTAACCAATATTTGAAGGATAGGGATTTACATGACCGCTATTCGTGTGAAAGAGAACGAACCGTTTGACGTTGCAATGCGCCGTTTCAAGCGTTTGATTGAGAAAACCGGTTTGTTGAACGACTTGCGTGCTCGCGAGTTCTACGAGAAGCCAACTTGGGAGCGTAAGCGTAAAGCGGCTGCCGCGGTTAAGCGTCAATACCGCCGTCTGCGCAACCAGCAGTTGCCAACAAAACTCTACTAATTTTTAGTGGAAGTGAACGGTTAACTGCATTATAGTTAACCGATGATGCAAAGGTTGTGGGTTTCCGCAACCTTTAGCTATTTATACAGCCCACATTTATCCGGACCAAGACACGATATGAGCCTGAAAGCACAAATCTCCGAAGACATGAAAACTGCCATGCGCGCAAAAGACATGCCTAAACTGGGTGTGATTCGTTTGCTGCAAGCTGCCATCAAGCAGCGCGAAGTAGATGAGCGTATTGAGCTGGATGATGCTGCGGTAGTGGGTGTGGTCGAAAAAATGCTCAAGCAGCGCCGTGATTCGATCGCTGCGTTTGAAGGTGCGAATCGCATGGATTTGGCTGACCAGGAAAAATTTGAAGTGGCAGTGTTGCAGGCTTATTTGCCAGCACAATTGAGCGAAGAAGAAATCAACGCCATCATTGCCAAGGTACTAGCTGAGACTGGTGCCGCAGGGGCCAAGGATATGGGCAAGGTGGTGGGTGCAGTGAAGCCATTGGTTGCGGGCAAGGCCGATATGGCAAAAGTGTCAGGCCTGATCAAGGCGGCGTTGGGATAATCTGCTCACGCGGGCACGAAGCAAGAGGGCGCAGTTGGCGCCCTTTGTTTTTTGACGAGCATAAGCGATACTTGCATTTATGATCCCGGAAAGTTTTATTCAAGAACTGCTTAACCGCGTAGATATTGTCGAAGTCATCGACAAGGCAGTGCCACTGAAAAAAGCCGGAGCGAATTACTCGGCCTGTTGCCCTTTTCACAACGAAAAATCACCTAGTTTTACCGTGAGCCCGACCAAGCAGTTTTACCATTGTTTTGGCTGTGGTGCGCATGGCTCGGCTTTGAGCTTTCTCATGGAGTATAACGGCCTGAGTTTTGTGGAGGCGATTCACGACCTGGCCAGGCAGGTCGGCATGATTGTGCCGCAAGAACAGCGCGACCCAAACCAGCCTGCGCCTGCCTCTAAAGCCGTGTTGCTTAGCTTGCAGGAGACCTTGCAACAAGCGGCCAATTACTACAAAGCTGAATTAAAGAAATCACCGCGGGCGATTGATTACTTGAAAGCGCGTGGCTTGAGTGGGCAGGTGGCTGCCAAATTCCAGATCGGCTATGCCCCGGCCGGTTGGCAAAACTTGCAAACAGTCTTCCCTCATTATGACGCAGAACCGTTGGAAACGGCGGGCCTGGTGGTGCAAAACGAGCAAGGCCGCCGTTACGACCGCTTCCGTGACCGCATCATGTTCCCCATTCACAACCAGAAAGGCGAAGTGATCGGGTTTGGCGGGCGCGTGATTAACCCTGAAGATAGCCCCAAGTATTACAACTCGCCAGAAACGCCGGTGTTTCAAAAGGGCCATGAATTGTATGGCCTGTTTATGGCGCGGCGTGCCATCCGTGATGCTGGCCGCGTATTGGTGGTTGAAGGCTATATGGATGTCGTGGCGCTCGCGCAATATGGTATCGAATATGCGGTCGCCGCGTTAGGTACAGCAACCACGCCGTTTCATATTGCCAAGCTGATGCGTCAAACGGACGAGATTGTATTCAGTTTTGACGGCGACAAGGCCGGACGTACGGCGGCCTGGCGCGCAGTCATGAACGCTTTGCCAGCGATTAAAGATGGTGTGAAATTGCGCTTTTTATTTTTACCTGCAGAGCATGACCCGGATAGCTTTGTACGTGAGTTTGGCAAAGAGGCGTTCGAGGCGGAAATGGATAAAGCCATGCCGCTATCGCAATATATTATCCAGCACTTAAGCGAACATAACCCACTGGCTTCGCAAGAGGATAAAGTGCAGTTTTTAAATGATGCCGAGCCTATCCTCAAGCAGATCAAGGCGCCGCGTTATGCGATGCTGCTGCGCAAAAAAGTGGCCGAAATGACGGGGTTGGCTGGCGGTGAAATGCAGCGTATGCTCAAGTTGCCAAACCCGGCTAAAACGCAGCAGAAAGCCTTGCGTCAGCGTGCGCGTATGCCCCTGTCTCTTCACGTAAGGCTGGCTTTGATGTTGCTCATGCGGCCGCAATGGGCGAGGCTGGAGTTGCTGGATAAAATCACAGGCGAAAGTGACGAGGAACAGATGTTGCGCGTGATGGTGAAAGCCGCCATGGCCAAGCCTGAATCCCGGCCCGTGGTCTTGCTGCAAATGATCACGCCGTATATTTCAGAGGGTTTGCGACACCAATTGCACTGCGAATTGTCTTTATTGGACGAGACACTGGACTTTACGCTTGAATTTGAGGGCGCATGCACCCAATTATCAGACATGGCGCTGATGGCGCGAGAAAAATCCCTACTGGGGCAGCTCACTGAAAAGCCTTTTTCTGCGCTGTCTGAGGCTGAGCGTGAGGCCTTGCGGCAATTAACCAGTAAACGCTAACCTGATGTCACCCGAAAAACCGTGAGAGTGTGCTTAAAAAACGTGCATAAATCTGGTAAAATAAAGGGTTTCCCGTAATGTTATATCGAATGATCTGTCTAGCAGTGTTGATGAGCATTCGACAACAACCATTTTAGAGGTGGAATCGGCCATGGCCAGACCCAAAGCAGATAAAAGTTTAGATAAAGAACTCGGAATCAACGAAGTCGAAACCCCTAAAGATCCCGCTACCCAGGCACTGGATGCCGAGGCACGCCGTACCCGCCTGAAAACCCTGATTGTCCTGGGTAAAGAGCGTGGCTACCTGACCTACGCCGAAATCAATGACCACCTGCCGGACGATGTGCAAGACTCCGAGCAGATCGAGAGCATTATCGGCATGATCAATGACATGGGTATCCAGGTCTATGAAGAAGCGCCGGATGCCGAAGTGTTGTTGATGTCTGATGCGCCACCAGCTGTGACTGATGATGATGCGGCAGAAGAGGCTGAGCAGGCCTTGGCAACCGTGGACTCTGAATTTGGTCGCACGACTGACCCAGTACGTATGTACATGCGCGAAATGGGGACTGTTGACCTGTTGACGCGTGAGGGCGAAATCGAGATCGCCAAACGCATTGAGGATGGCCTCAAGCACATGGTGCAGGCGATTGCAGCCTGTCCAACGACCATCGCCCAGTTGCTGGAGATGGTCGACAAGGTTGAAAAAGACGAAATGAGCGTTGATGAACTGGTAGACGGTTTGATCGATAGTGATTTGGGTCTGGATGACGCGCTGGCGGCCGCAGATGTTGAGGAAGAAGAAGCCGACGACGAAGAAGATGAAGATGATGAAGAAGATGGTGATGCCAAAGCGTCTGCCATGTCTGCCGAAGCGCTGGCCAAACTCAAGGATGAAGTCTTGTCACGCTTTGCCGTCATCCGTGCTGCCAACGCAAAAATGAACACCATCCGTGAGGATAAAGGCACCAGCGATGCAGAATATAAAACTTTGCATCAGCAAGTACTGGATGAGCTGACCGCCTTCCGTTTCTCTGCCAAACAGGTTGAGGCCTTGTGCGACCAGGTGCGTAACATGGTGGAAGAGGTGCGTACGCACGAACGCAAGATCATGGAGTTTTGTGTAGACAAGGCCAATATGCCGCGTCAGCAATTCATCAAGAGCTTTGTCGGTAACGAAATCAACCTTAACTGGCTCGATGACGAGCTGGCAGGCAAACCTGCCTATGGTGAGCGTTTAGAACGTTTCAGGCACTCTATCCTAGACCAGCAAGAGCGTTTACAAAACCTGCAGAACCGCGTGGGATTGCCAATCAAAGAGCTGCGTGAAATCAACAAGCAAATGACCACTGGCGAAGCTCGTGCACGACGCGCCAAGCGCGAAATGATCGAGGCCAACCTGCGTCTGGTGATCTCCATTGCAAAAAAATACACCAATCGTGGTTTGCAGTTCCTCGACTTGATCCAAGAGGGCAACATCGGCTTGATGAAAGCCGTGGATAAGTTTGAATACCGCCGTGGTTACAAATTTTCTACCTATGCGACATGGTGGATTCGCCAGGCGATTACCCGTTCAATCGCAGACCAGGCACGTACCATCCGTATCCCGGTCCACATGATCGAAACCATCAACAAGATGAACCGTATCAGCCGCCAGATCTTGCAAGAAACTGGCCTGGAACCTGATCCGGCTACTCTGGCTGAAAAAATGGATATGCCGGAAGAAAAAATCCGCAAAATCCTCAAAATCAGCAAAGAGCCGATCTCAATGGAAACGCCGATTGGTGACGATGAAGACAGCCACTTGGGCGACTTTATTGAAGACAACACCACACTGGCACCGATGGACGCAGCTGTTTACGCCAGCCTGCGTGACGCCACCAGTGAAGTGCTGGAATCACTGACCCCACGTGAAGCCAAAGTGCTGCGCATGCGCTTTGGTATCGAAATGAACACCGACCACACGCTGGAAGAAGTTGGCAAACAATTTGACGTCACCCGTGAACGTATCCGCCAGATTGAAGCTAAGGCCCTGCGTAAACTGCGTCACCCGACCCGCTCGGAACGCCTGCGCAGCTTCTTAGAAAACGGTCAGGATTAGTTTATAATCCCACGCTTTCCGGCCCCTTAGCTCATGCTTGGTTAGAGCAGCGGACTCATAATCCGTTGGTGCTGTGTTCGACTCACAGAGGGGCCACCATTTAAAATCAACGGCTTAAGTGAATTTCACTTAAGCCGTTTTCTTTCAACGTGACCTGAACGTGACAACGGTATAACGTTGTTGCCATCGCGCTGTTCTATCCTTGAGGCGGCAAACCTCAAATTCTCTGAGTCAAACTTTGCATAGCGATCCACCATACTGCGTGTTTTCCATCCGCCTAAGTCATTGAGTTCGTCGGTGCTAGTACCTGCCTGACGATGCCAAGAAGCCCATGTGTGGCGCAAATCATGAAAGCGGAAGTCCTGAATATTGGCTTTTGCTAGTGCATTGTGCCAACCATCATTGGATAATGGGTCTTTTTTGCTGAGTGGGCAGCGTCGGATTCGTCAAGTCGTCAATTTGCAAACTCAGCATACACCCAAATCACACGCATTCGAGGCCCCCAGCCCAGCCCACAGTCTCACGCCTTGTGCCATAGCCAAGCAATCAGTGGTTGGTGATACGACGGTAATCCCGGTGGCGATTATTGGCGGTTATGTTGGCTTGGCGTGGGAGTTTGGATTTGCCCAGGCGTGAATGAATAATTCGTTTGTGTTGTGTTCGACTCATAGAGGGGCCACCATTTAGAATCAACGGCTTAGGTGAATTTCACTTAAGCCGTTTTTTAAAATGTCGAATGACACTGTTATGTAGATTCAATCTCACCAATACGTTGTAGCTCATGCTTTAGCTTCTCTTTGTCACCCAGCGATTCAGGACTTAAACTTAAGAATGCTTCAATACGCTTGCGAAGTATTGAGTATGCCTGGATGAATGAGGCATCAATTTCAGCATCCGTGCCTATTGCTTTGGCTGGGTCATCTACTCCCCAATGAGCCCTTATCACATTACCAAGATAAGCTGGACAGGTCTCCCCCGCTGCATTGCTGCATACTGTAATCACGATATCTGGTGTCACTGGTAGGTTATCCCATGACTTGCTGTAATAACCCTCAGTAGCGATGCCTTCACGCTTAAGCAACGCGATAGAGCGGGGATGCACTTCACCGGTAGGCTTGCTGCCCGCACTCATTGCTTTCATGCCTTTTGGCGCTAGCGCATTGAATGTGGCTTCAGCGAGGATTGAGCGGCAGGAATTACCTGTACATAAAAATAGAATATTCATGGATAGCTTTCGATTGTTAGGTGTTCTCGTACCAATGGCGGCTACGATTAACGATGGCGACGACAGACAGCATGACGGGCACCTCAATGAGTACGCCGACAACGGTGGCTAGCGCTGCACCAGAGTGAAAGCCAAATAGTGCGATCGCTGTTGCGACAGCCAGCTCAAAGAAGTTTGAAGCACCAATCAGGGCGGATGGTGCTGCGACACAATGAGCCACTTTCAGCTTTTTATTCAGCCAGTAAGCCAGCATTGAGTTGAAATACACCTGGATGATGATAGGCACTGCTAACAATGCAATAACAAAGGGCTGTGCAATGATCTGCTGACCTTGAAAACCAAACAGCAATACCAGTGTGGCAAGCAGTGCCGTCAGGGAAACTGGTTGAATACGCTTAAGTAATGCATCCAGTGATTTCTGACGTCCTGCCAGTACAACTTCACGCACAAATTGACTGATGACAACAGGGACCACGATAAATAGCACCAGAGATGTCAGAAGCGTGTCCCATGGAACGACAATGCTAGACAGCCCCAATAACAACGCTACCAGCGGCGCAAAGGCAAACAGCATAATGGCATCATTCAATGCAACTTGTGAGAGCGTGAACTTAGGCTCACCACCACAGAGGCCACTCCAGACAAACACCATGGCAGTACATGGCGCAGCAGCTAACAGAATCAGGCCTGCTATATAGCTGTCAATCTGGTCTGCGGGCAGCAAGTCACCGAATAAGTGACGAATAAATACCCAAGCCAGCAAGGCCATAGAAAAAGGCTTGACTATCCAGTTGATGAATAAGGTGACACCTATGCCTTTACTATGCGCCAGCACATCGCCCATGGTCTTGAAGTCAATCTTTAGCAGCATCGGGATAATCATTAACCATATCAGGACTGCGACAGGCAGATTTACTTCTGCCACCTTCAAGCCACCTACTGCTTGAAAGAAGCCGGGAAACACTTGACCTAATGCAATGCCGACCACAATGCAGCCAAGCACCCACCATGTCAGGTTACGTTCAAAGCTGCTGATCAGGCTGGGTTGAGCGGTAGCATTCATTTAGCAGCTCTTCTTTCTTGTAGTGAATTCAATCTTTTGAGTGGCAGGAACACAGCAGGCTGCGTTAGCTTCGGTTGATTCTTGACCGTTGAATGTGGGGGCACTGTCTAATGTGCGATAAGTTTCCCATGCAATCCCCGATGGGTCTTGCACCCAGTGCTTGTCTGACTTTGCATAGCAGCAGGTCGTCCCTTCTTCAGTCACCAAGCTAAGTTCGGCTTTTTCTAAACGATGTCTGATCTCCTCAAGCTCTGACTCATGCTCGACCTGAATGCCAATGTGATCCAGACCAGCTTTACCACCTCGCTTGCTAATAGCGAAATTTACTAGCGGGTCATCGAGCATCCACTTCGCATAGTCAGGCTTAGAGACCGTCGGAGAAGCGCCAAAGAGGTGGCTATAAAAGCCGATACTTTGAGTGATGTCCTCGACGGAGACATGCAAATGCATACGTTTCATGATTTGTTACCTTTCTCTGGATGACAGCTTGTTGCCTCTGGACAGCATTTAGATACGCCAGCACAGCAATTCTCAGTAAGATAAGCAAGCAACCCATTCATCGCAGCATAGTTAGCTGTGTAATAAATGAACCTACTAACCTGTCGTGAGTTAATCAGTCCGGCATGGCTCAGCTCTTTAAGGTGGAAAGAGAGCGTGCTTGGCGGTATCTTGAGTTGTTCCCCGATACTTCCCGCTGGTAGCCCTTCAATCCCTGCTTGAACAAGCAAGCGGAATATCTCCAGGCGTGCCTCTTGAGCGATTGATGAGAGTTGGGTCACTGCCGATTTAATGTCCATATATTCTATATTTCCATAATTATAGAAATAATGCAATGGTTTTAAGATAAGAGGCTGAATATGGGCATAATAGTGGTGGAAATTAAAGCCTCCCGACGAATAGGCGTCAATTGATGAGCGGCATGGCGCAGTGGTCAGCGTCAGTTTTGTCAGGTCGTAACGACTCAACTTTTTGTTCGAAACTTATGCATTTGTGCATCTCAACCATGCTCATAGAGCGAATCGCCACTCATTTACTAGATATCTGAGCGGTAATTCGACTAAACAAGGTTTATGGTTCATAGTCTGGTAAGTTGAGCTTGCAAGTGATTGCATTATGGAATCCTGGAAAATACGGGAATTTCTCCCATATCAAATACCGTTGGTTTCCAGCATGATTCTATCCAGGGCGTGAGTTGCCACTAGGACCGTTTGAAGTGGGGTGACTTATTTTAAGCGGGGCAAACATTCCCTATCCGCATACACTAATTTGCATATTGGTACCGTGCTAAAAAGGCATCTCGATTGAGGTGTCTTTTTACTTTTAGGGGTTCGATTCTTACGTCGCCTTGTTTGCCAGTGCTGGATAGGCAGCCGTTTCTTAAAGGCTATTTACCTATCCAGCGCGTGTCTTACGCGTTAAAAACCGCAACTCATCATATAATGTGACACTCGTTGAGTGAACAGTGCGTTTTCCATGTCTTACAGTAGTTTCCAACATACCTCCGTAGATCAAAATCGTCGTTCATGGCACAAAAAATCCCAGCTGGTGGATAATACGGGCAGAAAATATACGGTATTCACCCACGACATTTCCATGACAGGAATGAGCCTTTTTGCTGATAAGCAATACAAATCGGGCCAGTTATGTAATGTGGAGGTGCCGGTGTTTGTCGGCTCTGGGCTTAGGCACTACAGATTTGATTGCCGAGTTGTTTTTTCCTCGCTGTGCGGCATGAGGGGGTTCAGGACAAACCTTGAGTTTCTCGAAGTGCCGCCAGAAAATAAAAAATTAATTCAATCTGTCATGGCAAGGTAGCAAAGCAATATTGCCAAACAAAAAGACTCAAGGCTACACTCCTTGAGTCTTTTTGTTTGAGGGGTTGCTCGCGTTCTTGTCACCCGTTTCCTACACGGATTTCAGTGTGTCTCTGATAGGGAGAATGAAATGCGTGTAAGACAATATAGCTATCACGAATTTGTGATTTGTATGCTGTTTACGATAAAAAATTAAAGACATTTCGGTGATGGGCTTATTGAATTTAATGATGTATTTTGGGGGGTAAAAATGGCGGCTCTTTATCAACTGGCTGTGTTGGGTGCGCCAAGCAAAGCTCAAATACATGCATTAGAAAAATCTTTAAAGAGTGCTCTGGAAGCTTTTAATTTACGCTTAGGAAATGAGGTGGGTTGGGAGATTTCTCCTGCCGAGTTCAGGCCTCATCAGTTACAACCTTCTGCCGTGGTTTTTTTTGGTGGTGAAAATGCACACCTTTCTAATTTGAAAGAGTTGCTGGTGCGTGGCATTCCCGTTGTGCCTGTGGTTTCTCGGGCCAAACACGCGCCTGTCGAACTTCCTCCTTTATTAGCTCCTTTGGACTATGTTGATTATGCTGTTTGTGGTGCGCAATCTGTTGCCGTTGCTCTTTTGCAAAGTGTCGGGCTGCTCGCCCAGCAGCGTAAGGTATTTTTAAGTTATTGCCGGGAAGAGCTCAGTGAGACGGCGACTCAATTATTTGAAATACTGTCTGCGCGGCAGTTCGAAGTATTCCTTGATCACGATGATAATACGGTGGACCGAAAGTTTAGTCACCAGTTATGGCATAGGTTATGTGATGCAGACGTATTGCTGATGCTGGACACGCCCACTTATTTTGAACGACGGTGGACCAATGCAGAATTTGGACGGGCCCTGGCTAAAGGGATCAGTGTCCTGAGGGTGGGTTGGCCAGATTCAACCTCTTCCGCAAGAGTCTCTACGGCCAGCTTGCTACAACTTTCCGGTAATGAATTTAACTCGTTTTCGAAACAGTTTGAAGAGAGTGCCATGCAGCGTCTTTGTATGAAACTCGAAGAAGTGCGCAGCCAGAGTTATGCCGTGCGGCTGGTGAACTTCACGAGCAAGGTGCGTATTGCGGTGGAGGCCAGTGGCGGAAGGTTTATGGGCGTGGGATCACACAATATGGCTTATATTCAGCTAGCCAGTGGCAAGTGTTTGAAGGCAGAGATGACCTTTGGTGTCCCGCTAAACAAGCAGGATAATAATTCTTCTTTGCGACAATCCGACGCCTTGATTTATGACCCTATTGGCTTGCATTCAACATGGTTGTCACAAGCCGGGCTGGTAGATGATCAAGCTTATCCGTGGATCAGGATAAATGAGGCTGAGTTGCATTTTGCATATGAACAGGAGGGGGTATGAGTGCCATCTTTCTTTCTGCGAGTGTGCCGCTGACGACGCGCGGTACCTACCATGAAACGGCCAACCCTTTCCTGATTCAATGTGCGGTACGTGAATTGGTCATTGTGGCTCTCCAACAACATAAAATCGTTTGGGGTGGCCATCCGGCAATTACGCCGATGATATGGAGTATTTGCGAAGACCTGAATATTGACTACTCCGAGGCAGTGATTTTGTACCAGAGCCGCTTTTTTGAGGATTATTTTCCAGAGGAGAATCGCCGCTTTAAAAATATCATTTTTACCAATGCGGTGTATGGCAATCGCGAAGCCAGCCTACTTCGCATGAGAAAAGAAATGCTATCGCGACCAGATTTGGTGGGGGCAGTATTTATCGGCGGGATGGAGGGCGTGGAACAAGAGCATGAAATATTCAGGCACTATCATCCCGATGCCAGGATACTGCCCGTGCCGTCACCGGGTGGTGCTGCCCTTAACCTGGCGCTAGATCATGGCTATGGCTCGAATTCAGATTTTGAGGATATCGACTTCGCGCGGCTCTTTCATAGCCATTTCGCCGAGATCAATAAAAAACTGTCCTAAACCTTTGTCTGTAATAGGGGAGAGAATGGCCCGTAGAGTATTCTATAGCTTTGATTATCAAAACGATTGTTGGCGCGCTGCCATGGTGCGTAATATTGGCGCGATTCATCGCAGACGGCCAGTTTGCGATAACCACTGGGAGCAGGTCAACCGCGGAGAGGATGATGCGATCAAACGCTGGATTGATGCACAACTTCGCCATCGCAGCTGCACCATCGTCCTGATCGGTGCCAAGACTGCTTCCTGTCGCTGGGTGCGCTATGAAATCCAACGTTCAATGGAAAGCAGGAAGGGTTTGCTGGGCATACGTATCCATCAGTTGATGGACCAAAATCAGCAAACGACTATAGCGGGTCCAAATCCATTCGAGTCTATCATGCTGCCTGGCGGTCAAAAGTTATCGTCCGTTGCACCCACTTATGAACCATTGGGCGTTTCAAGTGTGGAGGTGTATTCCTATATCAGCCAACATCTTGAGGGGTGGGTGGAATCTGCGATCGCTGCACGCTATTGAGATTTTACGAGAAAGTCATCCGTTATGGGTGAGAACTCCTACAGCAAGATCAGAAACCACTTATAAGCAAATCACCCAGTCCTCATTATGCTATACAGATGCCGGTTTCCCCGGTGTGTGATAGGAGAAAAGCATGAATACTAATCAAATTGTTTCAGAAATGCCTGTCGTGTGTTCACAAGGTGGTCAATTCGCTACAGTGGATCACTTGGAAGGCGAAAACTACATTAAGTTGAATAAAGATCAAAACGGCCAGCATCACTATATTCCTACCAGCTGGGTCACCAATATTGAGAATGGCAAGGTGATGGTGGATCGCCCCGGGGAACAGGCGATGAAGGATTGGAGTGAAACGCCAACGCATTAGTAGATGAACTGTCGTACACATGTAGACTCGGGAATTCCCGGGTCTTTTTATATGTGGAGTGAAGGTGAAGCTTCTCTAGAAATAGGTGATGTGATGTCATTGGCTTCGATCCTGGAGTTGAGGTGGTACGATAAATCCTACATAAATTCCAGCCATTGCCTGATAAACCTTGTACACCTGATTTATTAATCTGCTAGCGTTGATGTCAAGCGTGGACGCGATATAGGTTTCCCGTTTTGATCATTGACATGACGGTGGTCTCGGGCAGAGGCCACCGACTGTATGTTGCAATGCTTTGATTTCGTACGGGAGGAACTGAAAATGATGATTGGCCACTTGATGACCACTTGCGTGGTGACTGCTTCTCCCATGCAGTCGCTTAAATCCGCAGCCAAAATCATGGAGGAAAACGATTTTGATGCTTTGCCTATTTGCGACAATCATCGCGTCATTGGCATGCTTACCGTAAGAGATATTGCCATGAAAGCCGTGGCTAAGGGATTGTCTCTTGCCGAGTCCAAGATCTCGGAATTCATGACATTTGAAACCGCATACGTCTTTACTGACCAGCCAGCAGAAGAGGTCGCCCGTTTGATGATTGAGCAGCAGCTACGCAGACTACTTGTACTCGACAGGGACTATCAATTGGTCGGTATCGTTTCAGTGGATGATTTGCTGATGGCGGGTAACCTGCAGGCCATACTGGCAAGCCATGTGGAAGCGACAAAACACCTAGAGGCCTATCAATGGCCCAACCTGAGTTTTACTTCGCGTAAGCAACCACTGCATTAGCCAACCAAGGCTGAGTAAAGGAGAAGGCGATGCCGCAACACAACAGGTCACTGAGCCAGCCCGGCAAACCGCAGAGCATACATGAATTAGATCCTGATCGGCTTGATCCGGCCAACCCGGACTCAGTTGATCCGGCGAATACTGACCCGGCTGACGAAGCGGATAACGCCGAGAAAACGCCCACAGAGTCATACAGGCCAGTCGTGACCAATCCTGACTCCATCCACAGGAAATAGGGCACGGGATATTACAAAGATTTTTTGTTCACTCACCATCACAAATATGAAAAAAATAACCCTGATTGTCGCCACACTTGTTTCAACCACTTTAACTACGCATGCAGATACTCTGGGTATTGGGCTAGGCAGCTACGATGTTGACGGCTCCCATAGCGCAGCAGACTTCCGCCTGGATTATGAATATGATACTTCTGTCTGGTTGCAGGACCTTAAACCATGGCTAGGCGCCGAGGCAACCACCGATGGCTCGCTATGGCTTGGAGGTGGGCTGTTATATGATTGGCAATTTGCAGAAACTTGGCATTTGAAACCAGGGCTGGGCGTGGGTTATTACAGCCGTGGCAGCAGTGACCTGGATTTAGGACATCCTATTGAATTCCGCTCACAACTCGAACTGGCAAAGGAAATCAATGCGCAAAATAGCCTGGGTTTGGCTGTCAGTCACTTATCCAATGCTGATCTGGATAAAGAAAACCCAGGGGTGGAAGTGCTTAGCTTGTATTGGCATTACCACTTCTAGTCTGCCATCTAAGAATGTTGCCTACCCCGGTTTGGCAACCATAAAGTAAAAGATGGTCACAAATGCAAAAAATGCTGGGAAACCTAGAGCCACCCATAGTTTGAAATAGCGCCAATATAACGCTGGCATGGTGCTATTTTCGGTGGATGCGCGTTGTGCAAGGTTGCGCATCTGGACTTGTAGCCATGCGACCGGAAGCCAGCAAGCGATGGCGATGGTGTACAGTACCAGTGACCAAAAAATCCAGCGGCTAGTCATAGGTATCCCGACCTGGTGCAGCATATAAATACCGGTGAACGGTTGTATGACTACCGTTGTGGCAGTAAAAAGCCAATCTGCGATGACCACATACCTGGTGACAAAAGCGATGGTGCGAGTATCGCGGCTTAAACTTGCGAAGAGTAAATAAAATGCTGATCCAATCCCGGTACCAAACAGTAGGGTTGAGGAAAGGATATGTACCCATTTGACGACGATGTATTCCATTAACTTTCCTCTAATGCAGACATTAACCAGATCGCAGCCAGCATGGGCAGGTTTTTGAGGACAGGACCATATGGATGCACCAGGAACTCGGGAAGCTTCCAGGCGATGATGAGGCTATAAGCAATGATCACCATCAGTTGGAGATGCCAGATCCATTTCCGGTGAATGCATAGAATGGCGACACCAATAGCAAGGTCAAGGCTGGCGGCCCCATACAGCATCCAGGGGGCCAACCCTGCACTGACTCCTACCCGGGCTAGCAGTTCGTAGCTATCACTCACAGGGTAAACGCCGAATGAGATGACGCCTGTCACCAGCCAAACGATGGCAAGACTGGCCCGCAATATTGGCAGTAACCAGTTCAGGAGGGCGAGTCTGCGTACCGTAGCAATTTGCGCTGGGGCGAAAAACTCGCTTACCTGGCGTGGCAGCCTGCCTAATAAGGCAGTGATCGCGCTCGCATCGGCAGTGTTTCCGCGTTCCAGCATCTCAAACATTTCGCGATCCAGCGGGGCATGTTTCACATGGTCAAAGAGCGTAATGAGCGGGCGTGCAACCGGTAAGGGAATAGTGGCGATCAATGGCGCAGGCAGCTTCATCGCTTGCCGCAAGGTGCGGATGAATTCAGTAAAAGACAGTGCAATGGGGCCGACAACCGCGATTGTCTGGCTCACATGTGGACGGTGGCTCAATAGCCTGATGACCGTCTCAATCAGGTCGTCAATGTGCACAGGCTGTACCATTTGCTGGCCATGTCCCAACTTTACCAGGACCGGCAGGCTGGCAAGCGTGTTAAACAATGAAGCGCTCTTGCCCCCAGGACCATAGACCAATGAAGGCTGCAAAATGATGGCGGGCAGAGTGGAATTTTTCAAGTAGTCATCGGCAGCTTTCTTGCTCAGATGGTAATGGCTGGTGGCATTTTCATCTGCTCCCAGGGCAGAAATCTGCAACACCAGCTTCACCCCTTTTTGCTGGCTGGCGGCAAATAAAGCAATCGGTGCCTTGGTATGTAGCGTTTCAAAGGTCTGGTTACCATTCTGGCGGATGATACCAACGGCGTTGACCACGATATCAATGTCGTCTAGCTTGCTTAACCAGTCTTGTGGGTCGATATGCAGCGAAAAGTCTGCAATGACATAGCGAACACCCTGTCGTTTGATTTCAGGTAAGGCGCGCACTGCGCAAGTGACTGAATGCCCTTTTGCAATGAATGCTGCCAGTAAATGACGGCCAATAAAGCCGCTGGATCCGGTCAGAAAAATGTGCATGTCGCTCCTAAAGCCCGTCCATCATGACTATCATAAGGTGAGGGCTATGTGATTCGAGTACGAAAAGGAAAAGGAGTTTTACAATGGAAACAAAAACCTGGCCAGAGGCCATCCATCATGGATTGATGTCTGGTGCAGCCGCCAGTGTATTGTCGACAGCTGCCTTGTCTGTGCTGGGCAAAATGGAGGCGGGAGATGTACACGCGCCCACCAATGCCATCAGCCACTGGATTTGGGGTGACGTTGCCGCGAGTAAAAATGGGTTCCAATCGAAATATACGATTCCGGGCTATGTGATTCATCATGCCAGCGCTGTATTCTGGGCGGTGCTGCTTGAAAGATATTATGGACAGGCCTTGGATAAAAGTAACCACGCCAGGATATTGGAAGCCGCGGGCGCCACCGCAGCCATAGCCTGCTTTACAGATTACAAGTTGACCCCGCATCGGTTGCAGCCCGGGTTCGAAATGCGGCTTTCAAAACCTTCATTGCTCTTGGTATATGCATCCTTTGCAATTGGGCTTGCCTGGGGTGTGCATGCTATCAGGCAAAAACGTATGCATTCCAGCAAAAAATAAGATGGAATTACCGCACTTTGGTTTAGCAGCAACCTGGCGGAAGTCCGCTTAATTTCTTACGGAACATTCAGCCTCCACCGACAGACAGTTGTCCTGACCGTGCCCATCATGCAAGCATTAACCACAATAAAGGTGATGCTATGAAAGCAAGAGCGCGATTTCTAGGCCATCCGATTCATCAGATGCTCATTGTGTTCCCCCTGGGCTTGCTTGGAACGGCTGTGGTGTTTGACCTCATCTACCTGGTGACCCATTTGCAAAGTATTGCGCTGGTGGCCTACTGGATGCTTGCAGCCGGGATAGTAGGCGCAGCCGCAGCTATCCCGTTTGGCATCATCGATTACACCATTATCCCGGCTGGCACACGCGCAAAACGTATAGGATTGATGCATGGCTTTGGCAATGGCGTAGTGTCCGTTCTATTTGTTTTGAGCTGGATAATGCGGGAGCAGCATTCCGCCCCTTCGGCATCAGCGTTGGCCTGCTCGTTTCTTGGGCTGGTGTTGGCGCTGATAACGGCGTGGCTAGGTGGGGAACTAGTCTCAAAATTGGGGGTTGGGGTGCATGAACATGCTTCACCTAATGCGCCCAGTTCGCTCAAAAAAGAGCAGCGTTGAGATAAAGGGTGCAATGGCCTCTGCTAACGCTTCAGGTCGTTTCCAATTCATCAAAAGTGTGTGCCTGTAACTCCCAGGTTTCTGCAAACAGGCCACCACTGGCACGCAACACATCGGGTGGACCATCTTCGACGATGACGCCATCTTTCAATACAATGATTCTATCGAAAGAAGAAAGCGTAGACAGCCGATGGGCAATGGCTAACACTGTACGGCCTTGCATCAAGGAAGCCAAGGCGGACTGGATTTCTTTTTCTGACTTTGAGTCCAAGGCAGAGGTGGCTTCATCCAGGATCAAGATAGGGGCATCCTTCAAAAATGCCCTGGCAATGCCTAACCGCTGTCGTTGGCCGCCAGACAACCTGACACCTCTTTCCCCCACAACTGTACGATAGCCCTTAGGCAGCATACGTATGAAGTCATCGCAATAGGCATTACGAGCAGCTGCATAAACTTCTTGTCTGCTGGCATCCGGACGCCCATATCGCACGTTTTCAAGGACTGAGCGGTGAAACAAGGCAATATCCTGCGGAACCACTGCTATTTTTGCACGCAGGCTATCTTGTGAGACCTTGTCAATCTGCTGACCATCGATCAGTATCTGGCCAGATTGAACATCATCCAGGCGCTGAATCAAGCTGATTAATGTTGATTTTCCGGCGCCTGACGCACCCACCAACCCCACTCTTTCCCCCGGGTGAATTTCAAACGACAACTGATCGAATACTTTATGTCCATCAGGATAAGCATAAGAAACATTTTCAAATTTGATATTGCCGTTTTCCACTTTGAGCTGGGACGGTTTGTTGGGATCCTGGACGGAGTGCGGTTTGGCAATGACCTTGAGGGTTTCATTGATGATGCCAAATTGCTGTGCCGTACCCACCAGGGCAAGTGCCAGGTCACGGGAGCCATGCAGGATCCTGAAGGTAAGGGCACTCACAATGACCACGTCGCCCGTGCTGATGCTACTTGCTCGCCATAGCAATATTGCCCACAGTAACATTCCCCCCGCAGTGACCACCAGGCAGAGGTCATGTATCACTCTGGCCAGCTCGATATACATCCAGCTTTGCCGATGAGCAGTGGCTTCTTTATTTAGTTCTTTTGCCAGTCTTCTTTTTTCCCGACGGCTTGCTGAAAATGCTTTCACAGTCCATACATTGCTGACGACATCTATCATTTTGCCGCTGGCACTAGAGGCGCGCTCGGCATAATTATCATGGATCCTGCGGCCACGGATACCGAAAATAATCAGTAAACCAGCCACCACCAGTACGGAGAACATTAACCCTAAACTCATCTCCCACCTGATGGTAGTGAGCACAATAATGGCTCCCAGGAAATCGGTGATGGGTGGCAGGATACGCCAGAATATAGTGCTAAAGAGTTCGCCGGTCGCGGCGGCGGTAGACGTGATCCTGTTGCCAAGAGCGCCAGAAAAGTGCTGATTGAAATACCGCATGGAATGACCGGTAAGATGGACAAACAAATCCAGCCGGATATCTACGCCACTAGCGACAATGGCCCGGGAGCCTTGCCATCCTCCTAGGCGCCATAAGATATTTTCGAGAGTAATCAATCCTAAAAACAGGTATAGCGGACCCCAGACATTGGCAGTTGCGCGGAGCGAACTGTCCATCGCATCGACCAGCAGCTTCATCGCATATTGCACACCGACTGCGCTCCCAGCCGCACCCATGATCACAAGGAAAACCGTACCAAACAGCCAGGGACGGCGCTTTATATAAAAAAACAAAAAGGGGATGGCGCTATTAGGGATATGTTGAATTGTCACTTTAATATAAGCAGCACTAAATTAAGCAGATACGGATTCGGAGGGGTTATGCTGACTTTCTTGGTCACAATAGGATTGCCACTGCCGCAATACTCCAGCCAAAGGCGCATAAATGGGGCGTTGCCCATGCTGGTCCGCAAATCCCAGCAAACCGGTAGGACAGTGGCGGTTATTCTCCCACCCAGGATAATCAGTGACAGGATACAGGCATACTCCTTCCATAGGGATCCCCGATTTTCTGGCACGTGCGACTTCTTCATAGACATGCCCTACCCAGGCAGGCCTGCCTTCACCTTCAGCGCCTGTTTCAGCCAATAACATGGGGCGCCCATAGCGCAAATAAACTTCGGCTAACATGTCATGTAAGGGACGGTATGAGGGGGAGTGTGGCGGAATTGTTTCACCACCGAGGTACCACTGGTTATTACTGTAGTAATTCAGCCCTACCATGTCTAAATATTGGGGGTCTCCGCCCAAACCAGGCCATATTTCCCCGATTAGCATATCGAAGGCTTCAAATTGTGCCTGGCGATAGGCTTCGGCAGGCCCTTTGTCTCTTGGACGTCCATTTCTTGGTAGCACATTAATGAGTGGTTCCGCCGTGATGAAACGGGCACGCGGATCGACATTGCGTATGGCTTCAATCGCTGCAATGGTGGCGCGTACTAATTGCTGCTTAAGCTCCAGCCCGCGGCCTTTTGCCATGGGATTAAACATGGCTTTGTCTCCGCCGGCCCAGGCCCAGAATGACATTTCATTGATTGGGCAGAATATGGGGATTTCATCAGTTTCGTTGTGAAGCAGGCGCGCTGTTTCGGCGGCAAATTTGGCAAACCGGGTCACGAATTCCGGCCGCCAGATATTCACATCGTCAGGCAGACCATAATGGCAAAGGTCCCAAATGACTTGTGTCTGGACTTGCTTAGCAGCTTTGACCATGGGCAAAAGGCTGGACCAGTTGTACTGCCCCGCCTTTTCCTCGATCAAATGCCAGCGAACGCCATCACGCACAGTTTTGAGGCCATGGGCTTTTAATACCCTATAATCTTCGAGCACCCATTTGTCATGGTGAGTAGAGGCAATCAGGTCCAGCCGACGCCCGTCTGCGCGACGGTGGGTAGAACACTCAAACCCGCCCATCATAAAACTTTTAAAATGGTTAGATGGCTGCAATTCTGGTCCTTTCAGTGCATCTCGGCTATCAATGTGGGGCTGTTTTTTGCTTCCATCAAGCGTTGATAGGTGGCAAGGGCCTGTCCTACAACCTGATCCATATTGTAATATTTATAAGTGGCTAGCCGACCCACGAATGTTACGTTAGGTGTGTTCTCTGCCAGTGCCTGGTAGCGCCTGTATAACTCGGTATTTTCCGGACGAGGGACCGGATAGTAAGGATCTCCTTCTGCCTGGGGGATTTCGTAAGTAATCGCCGTTTTAGGATGTGTTTGCCCTGTGAGGTATTTATATTCAGTAATCCGCGTATGCTCTACCTGCTGGTCTGGATAATTGACCACTGCTACCGGCTGGAATTGCGGTTGGTCTATGGTGAGGTGACGGAACTCCAGTGAACGGTAAGGTAGCTTGCCAAAACAATAATCAAAGTACTCGTCAACTGGTCCGGTAAAAATCAAATGACCGTGTTTGATGGAGTCCCTGATTTCCCTGTAATCCACATTCAGCATGATGTCGATATTAGGATGGTCCAGCATTTTGTTGAACATGGCAGTGTAGCCGTGTAAGGGCATCTGCTGATACTCATCGATAAAATAACGGTCATCGTCATTGGTTCTTGTAGGCACTCGCGAAGTGACAGACTTATCTAGCTGAGAAGGATCCAGCCCCCACTGCTTGGTGGTATAGCCGCGAAAGAATTTTTCATATAATTCCCGGCCAACCTGGTTAATCACCACATCTTCCGAAGTTTTAATCTCCGCCACCGGTTCTGCCCTCGCTACCAGAAACTGTTCGGCTTCTTCAGGCGTCATTTCTAGCTGGTAAAGCTGGTTAAGCGTGGATAAATTAATTGGAATAGGAACGAGCTGGCCATCTACGTGGGCTAACACGCGATGTTCATATGGCCGCCACTCAGTAAATTTCGACAGGTAATCGATAATCCTTTTTGCATTGGTATGAAAAATATGTGGGCCATACTGGTGGATCAGAATGCCGTCGTCGTTGTAATAATCATAGGCGTTACCACCGATATGCGACCGGCGGTCAATGAGTAGTACCCGCTTATTGGCATCTGCGGCCAGCCTTTCAGCCAATACGCTGCCCGCAAAACCAGCCCCTACAATCAAGTAGTCATAACTTTCGTCGGCCATGATTTTATCTCCTTGAAGGCAGACGGCGAGTTCTCGCGACCACGGGCAGGTAATCGGAGGCTTGACTGAACCGTAATCTTTCATCGATCAAGGCATACATGTCATCCCATGTTTTTTCCCATGACATTCCGTTCAAAATGGCGTCAGCTTGTGTGCAGACAAATGACGGCTTTTCCATGGCTTTTAGGGCATGATCGATAGACTGGATAAATGCCTGGCTATCGTTGGCTATAAAGACCAACTCGCTGCCGCCATACGTACGTACAACATCGTGAATCGGAGTGGAAACAACAGGCCGACCCCCCGCCAGATATTCAGGGGTTTTAGTAGGACTGATAAATCGGGTCGATTGATTAATTGCAAACGGCATCAAGGCTACATCCCAGCCACTGAGGTAGGCCGGGAGTTCATCATAGGTTTTTGGCCCCAGGTAATGAATATTGGGGTGTTGTGGCAGCGTTCTTGGATCGATTTTGACAATCGGTCCAATCATGATGATCTGCCATTCAGGGCGGGCGATGGCGATGTCCCGAATCAGTTCTACGTCAAGCCGTTCGTCTATGACACCATAAAATCCCATTTTTGGACCAGGGATAGCTGCCTGATCCGCCGGTTCTTCCTCACTTTGCCGGGCTTTCCCAAAATGTTTAATATCGACACTGCTAGGGAATGGGTAGGCGTTGCGATGTTGTTTACGTTTGGATTCATACAGGCTATAACCACCTGTGAAAACAATGTCAGCTTTTTTAAATAGTGCCCGTTCGTAGTCTATTAATTGGGTAGGCGCGCCTAAAAAAGCTGAAAGCTCGTCCATGCAGTCGTAAATCACCAGTGGTGCATCCAGATGATCCGTAAAAGACAAACTCATGGGCGTGTAATACCAGAATATGGGGTCAGCATCAGAAATTAATAGGTAACGATCCAATAACCCTCTAAGGAGTTCTGCACCCTTGTGAGTGTTGATCAAAGACGCTGGAATATGCGGGATTAATAAACGCACATCTTTTTCTGCCAATTTAACTTCAAGCCATGCATGGCTACCTTCACTAGGGACAGGTTCTTCAAAAAAGAGTACTTGGAATAATTTGGAGCACCGACTCATTAAGTGTTGGGGACGTTGGTAAACAAAATTCCATCGCAAATGTGATAAGCACAGCAAGGTAGGTTTGGAAGGATCTGGTAAAGCGGTCATTGAATGACCGCTGCCTGAGGCTTCATGGGATTTGCCGATATGGATTTGAAAAGGTGCCCAGCTCATTGACTGCTCCTAAATGCTTTTACTTAAACTAGTGCTTTAAGCTTAAGGGAGATATGGAAAGGAGCTGCATCAGCCATTTCAGCATTTTTTTGTAGGAATTCATTAATGATTCATCTCAGATTCTTACCTCAACGGATGTGCGCATTAATGAATGAGAAATTCCTGGCCAGATTACCAGCACAGGAATTATGGATGAATAGGGCTGTAGCGTTTTTGAGAAATGTAAGCTTGCTGTTTGGCGAAGTATGGCTTATTTCTTCGCCTTATTTTTTACGCGGATCGTCGTTTGGATTGGTGTATGTGATATCCCATGGTCCTGTGGCAATTAATTCCACGATGGTTTCTTCATCTGTCGTCCAAACATAATGCGTATGCCCAGTAGGCAATACAAAACTGGAGCCTGCGTTTAACATTTCGCCTTTGGTCTTATCAAGCACTTTTCCCATACCGTTGCCCAACTTCCCGCTCAATACGGTGACCACCTCTGTAAATGGGTGTGTATGTGGTGGGATAGGATAGTTGGCCGGGAATTTTAGCCAGGCAATAAACACACCTTTCTTGCTCGGGTCACCTACCACGATGGCACTCTTGGCGCCTTTGGGCAGGATGTGCTCCTCTTTCCATTGAATGGTTTCGGGCGTGAATGACTGCATGACCTCTGCATGCATGCGTTCGATGCTGTCTTGTGCAAATGCGGATGCACTCATGGAAAAAATTATGGTAGCCACATAGATGGATAGTTTTTTCACCGTTAACCTCTCACAATAGTTGGAGTATACAGTTCTGTATACTTATTGACATTTTTGCGGATGAGGAGCAAAACCAGGCTGCCTTCTTTCATGAGTCCTGGCTCAGGAAATCACTGATTAATCACTAAGGGCAATCATGAGGGGTGGGAAATCCACGGCAACAGAGTAGCGCTCAAGCCAAGGATGCGATCAGTCCTCTTTGAAATGATCGAAAGCAACTGGACCCTTGAATTGCGCGGCCATTGCCTGCATCCAGCGACCCTGATACTGATGACCGGATTCGGCATGTAAGTTTGGTAACTGCCAGCAAGAAACATTGGGGTGTAAGTGATGAATGCCATGCAGGTTAAAATGCAAAATAAAGCGCGACCACCATACAGGCAAGTATAGGTTATGCGCATAGCGCCCCTGTTCCAGCGGCGTTGCATAATGAAATACGTTATCCACCAAGCTAATCAGGCCACCCCTGGCCAGCAGCGCAATAATTAACATCCATGCAAATTCCCCGTATAGGTTGAAAGCAACACCGTATACCAGCAGGATACAAATTGCCTCTATTCTTGCTATCGCAAGTGTGCGGGGTAACAGGATTTTGTCTGAAAGTAATTCCACCACATTGTCTGGGCGGCTAATCGTGTGAATAGCGATTTTCAGCAGGGGCTTGGGCAGAACCAGCAGCATGCCACCCAATACCTCAAACAGATACAATCCACCTAACAGCCGGAAGTAATAAGTGAGTTTGCACCAGGCCATGGAAACGGAACCTGGCATATATACTTCCGGCCGCTCCCGCTCTGTCCTGCTATAAGCGTGGTGCAGCAGGTGGCCCCAGCGCAACAAATCATAAGGTGAGCCAAATAAAGTGGCGTTAATACGACCAGCCATCCGGTTGAGTTGCCTGTTGGAAAAAAGGCTGCCATGAATGGACTCGTGAATAAAAGCCCACCATGAGGTGGTGAGCACCGCTGGGAATAGCAGCCACCAGCCCCAGGCCGGGTTTTGGGGTAAAAGCCAGGTGGGTAGCGCAAAGAGCTGGAATAGCTGGAGCCCGATAAAAAACAGCCCTAAAAGTAGGTTGATCGCATCGCGTTGTGTGGTTGGCTGTGGTTGATACATGCGTTCCTCGCGCCTGTCATGTTCTTGCCCAGAGTAAATCTTGGTACATCAGAAATGCGCTTATCATAGACAACTCCTCCTCACCGGTGTATCAGTGTTTTCTGACAGATGCTTACACCTGAGCGTTCTATTTTAGTGGGCGACCGTTTTTGAGAATACGTTCATGACGATCACCCCAGTTAAAATCAGCACCATCCCCCACAAGGCAGGGGTGTCTAAAGGCTGTTCAAATACCAGCCAGCCCACCAACGCCAGCAAGACAATCCCCAACCCTGCCCAGACAGCGTACAATACCAATCGGAATCACTTTCAATACCAGGGATAAAAAGTAAAAAGACAATGCATAGCCGACCACGACGATGATGGAAGGCAGCAATTTGATAAAGCCGTCACTGGCTTTGAGCGATGAGGTGGCGGTGACTTCACTGATAATCGCTGCAAATAAAAATAGCCAGTATTTCAAAATCTCTCCAAAATCTGCGGCATCCATTGGGTTTCTGACACAACAATCAGAACATTCCCTCTATAGGTCTATGCAAGGCTCCTCTACAGTAATCACTTGTTAAATGTAAGGAGGCCAAAATGATTCGATTAAAACATGTGATGATGTGTACCGCTGTGTTAGGACTGCTTTCTGTCAGTCTTTGTTCTACTGCCGCGGATATTTCCATGGCAGACAAGCGTTTCTTAAAGAATGCCGCAGAAGCAGGACATTTTGAAGTGGAAGGCAGTAAATTAGCCCTTAAAAAATCGCAAGACCCAGACATCATACGCTTTGCCAAAATGATGACTGAAGATCATTCCCAGGCTGCCATGAAGCTCAAGGATCTGGCGACGCGGCGTGGCGTAGAATTGCCCAAGGAGCCAAGTCTTTTACAACAGGCTAAACTCAAATATCTGGAAACGAGGGATGGCGTGAAATTTGATAAAAGCTATGCCAACCATATAGGCGTTTCAGCACATGAGCAGGCCGTAAAATTATTTGAAGATGCAGCAGAAGATGCGCAAAATGCGGATATCAAGAAATTCGCTGCTGATACCTTGCCAGTGTTGAAAAAGCATTTGGAAGAAGCTAAACGGATAGATGCGCGCGTCAATAAAGATGACTGATAGAAGCAAGTCAAATTTATAAAGTCGAGATCAAAAAAACCGGGTGACATCACCCGGTTTTTTTTTGTTGCCCATCAGTTACCCATTGACTACCGTACCACCATTAGGATGGATGACTTGCCCGGTGATATAGGACGAATCATTAGACGCCAGGAAAACATAGACTGGCGCGACCTCGCTGGGTTGTCCAGGACGCTTGAGCAAGACGTCTGTACCAAAATCTTCCACTTTTTCTGGTGAAAAACTCGCAGGAATCAAAGGCGTCCAGATTGGCCCTGGTGCCACCGCATTCACATAAATATGCCGATCCGCCAGTTGTTGTGCCAGTGAGCGGGTAAATGACACGATCGCTCCCTTGGTGGCAGAGTAATCAACCAGCATTTTATTGCCTTTGTATGCTGTCACCGAGGCGGTGTTGATGATGCGCGCGCCTTCCTTGAGATGCTTGAGCGCTGACTTCACCAGGTAAAACATAGAGAACAAATTGGTCTTAAAGGTTTTTTCCAGTTGGGCCTGGTCAATATCCTCAATACTGCTCTGCGGATATTGCTGGGCAGCATTGTTGACCACCACATCCAGTTGCCCAAAGGTCTCTATGGTTTTGTCCACCAGTGACTGGCAAAAGGACGCATCACTGATATCCCCCTGGACAGCCAGACCTTGGCCGCCGTTAGACGTGATCAATGAAATGGTTTTTTCGGCATCCTGTTTTTCCTGCTCACTCAGGTAGTTGATCACCACATTGGCTCCTTCGGCAGCAAAATGAACCGCTACCGCCCGGCCAATCCCGCTATCACCCCCGGTGATCAATCCCACCTTGCCTTCAAGCTTGCGGGCTGCTTTGTAATTGGGGTCTATATATTGTGGGCGGGGTTCCATCTCGGCTTCAGTGCCAGGTTGATGATCCTGGTGCTGGGATGGCGGCTCCAGGTCTCTGTGGTCTCTAGACGAGGGTGTATTTAACTCCATCACGATTCTCCTTCATTACTTAGGTTAACGTAAATGCTTGAGAGATTGATGCATTCAAGCAGTGAATGGTCATGGTAGTTTTACCCCTGATGGGCCGCTAGAGGACGCGTGCTGATAGCCATGTCAGACAAGCTGTTAGCCATCTTCAGTCGACGATATTAAAGTCCTACATCTCAATCAGGGATTGCCTGACATAGAAATTTCCAGAATCTGCGTAAGCTGCAATCGTTGGTACCAGAGCTCAAACCCACCTCGGGTTAAATCTCCAAAGTGGTCATCAACATGCGGTGGCTCCCGAAAGAGCCACCGTTCTTATTTGTACCACGGCAGCCTCATCTTCATCGCACGCTTCGTCCGAGCATTCCTACAGGGATTTCAGTGTGATGTGTATGGAGTGCTTGCTGGCAAGATTGCATCATGGAGTCTCCATTCAATTACCAATAATAAATGTATTGATGCGTGGAGAACATCATGTTGAACATCCTTCTTCTAATAGTGGTATTTGCTTTAATTGGTTCGTTACCGACATGGCCTTATAGCAGTAGATGGGGCTATTACCCAAGTACGTGGTTGAGTTTAATCCTCATCCTTTTGCTCATTTTTTCAGTCACTGGCGCATTGTAATTAACAATTCAAATAGGAGATCATCATGGCGCAATCAAGTGTTTTCAGTGAATCGGCTAGCGCAGTTTCCTGGGGAGCTGTCGTGGCTGGCGCTGTTGTGGCAGCCGCCCTTTCATTAATCCTGTTTCTATTGGGCAGCGGATTAGGTTTGTCTTCTATATCCCCTTGGTCCCGACAGGGGATAGATGCGCCCGCATTTGGAGTCGCAGCCATTATCTGGATCACGGTGACCCAAATCCTGGCAGCGGGCATGGGTGGCTATTTAACAGGCCGGCTACGGGTTAAATGGCCCGATACGCCGGCGGATGAAGTGTACTTCCGCGATACTGCGCACGGATTCCTGGCTTGGTCGGTGGCCACGCTTGCCACCGCTGCACTCCTGACCACTACCATAGGTGCAATTGTCAGCGGTGGTATGCAGGCTGCCACCCATGTAGCAGGAGGCGCCGCCCAGACAGGGGCGATCGCAATGGCCGGTAAGCATGGTCATGGGGCGCATCAACCAGGTGAAAACACTTACTTCGTTGACGCTTTATTCCGCAAAAATGCTGAAGAGGGTACGAGCGATAGGGGATCTTCCGCCCCGATAGCAGAAGTGAGCCGGATGCTGGCCCATGCCGGCTCATGGGAGTCGTTGCCTCCGGAAGATGTCCGCTACCTGTCTCAGCTTGTGGCAAAAAATACCGGTTTGACAGAGCAGGAAGCCGAGCAACGTGTGCACGAGTTGCAGGCGAAAGCCAAGGATGCTGAAACAAAAGCCAAAGCAGCTGCTGATAAAGCACGCAAGGTTTCGATCTATATCACCCTGTGGCTGTTTGTGTCTTTATTGGTTGGTGCGTTTTCAGCCAGCCTGGCAGCGACTTGGGGCGGTCGTTGCCGAGATGCGTAAAAAACCTTAATCCCATTGTTCATTTTGGAGGCGATATGCGTTCATTACTACTTTATTTTCTAGGTGTACCTATTCCATTAATTATTCTGATTGCTTTATTTGTACGGTGATTGACCATCATCTCTGGAGGATGGAATGTCTCGCCCAATTTGGAAAGGCGCTATCAGTTTTGGCTTGGTGCATATTCCTGTGGAGTTGCATGCCGCGAGTGCACCTGCTGCCATCGATCTGGATTTGTTGGATAAACGGGATTTTGCGCCTGTCGGCTACCGTCGCTATAACAAGGTCACCGGTAAAACAGTGACACAACAGGATATTGTGAAAGGCTATGCCTACAAAAAAGATGAGTATGTCGTGCTGACAGACGCCGACCTGCGCAAGGCAAATCCGGAAAGTACTCAAACCATCGATATCCTGTCATTTATAGATGCACGGGATATTCCGGTTATTTTCTTTGATCAACCCTATTACCTGGTGCCAACCAAGGGTGGTGAAAAAGTATATGCCTTGTTACGCAAAACATTGGAGCGTTCTGGCAAGCTTGCGTTGGGACAGGTGGTGATCCGCACCAAGCAGCATCTCGCTGCTTTAATGCCGTTCAAACAGGTAATCGTTCTTAATTTATTGCGATACCAGGAAGAAATCCGTGAGCTGCCGGAAATTCCTGAGCCCAAACCTGGCAAACAAAGCCAGGTTTCCGCCAAGGAGGTGGAGATGGCGCTTTCGCTGGTCAAAGACATGACGGAAAAGTGGCAACCGGAGCAATACCAGGATACGTTTCGTCAAGATATCTTGTCACTGGTCAAAAAGAAAGTGAAAGCCAAACAGACGCACGTACTCACGGCGCCTGATACAGACCTGGATGAAGCCGCCACTAAAAAATCCAGCAATGTGGTTGACCTGATGCAATTGCTTAAAGCCAGCATAGGCAGTAAACCGACACGAACAACCACAACAAAGGCCTCTAAATCCTCAACCACCAAACCTGTGCGCAGGCGTTCGGCGTAAGGGGAAGTAATCATGGGGCTCCAACAATATTGGAAAAAACGTGATTTCAATGTCACTCAGGAGCCGCGCGGCAAGGTGGAGGCTTCCGGCCAGCAACTGAAGTTTTTTATCCAAAAGCATCATGCGCGGCGCTTACACTACGATTTCAGGCTGGAGTTGCAAGGCACCCTGAAAAGCTGGGCTGTGCCAAAAGGACCCAGCCTGGATCCTCACGACAAGAGACTGGCCGTCGAAGTCGAAGACCATCCGCTTGCCTATGGCAGCTTTGAGGGGGATATCCCGGCCGGTCAATATGGGGCCGGCCATGTCATGCTGTGGGACAAAGGGACTTGGGAAGCCATAGGCGACCCTGTGCAAGGATACAAAGATGGCTCACTTAAATTTCAATTGCATGGCCACAAACTACATGGCAAATGGGCATTGGTGAGGATGAAAGGCCGTCACGGTAATCAGGAAAAACAAGCCAATTGGCTGCTGATCAAGGAGCAAGATGATGAAGCCCGAAATGGGCGTGAAGCCAACATTACCGAGACTCAAGCTGAATCTGTACGCCATTTGAGAGAGACTTCTGATGATAGTCATGTATCCAAGCGGGTAGTCCAAGACCGGGGCGCCAACGTCAAAGATATTAGCGTAAGCGCTAATCTTAAAAAGGCTCTCAAGAGCATGGCTAAAACGCGCATGCCCACCGCCTATCAACCGCAACTGGCTACGCTGGTGACGCATGCGCCTGAAGGTGAACAATGGTTATCTGAGCTCAAATATGATGGTTACCGCGCGTTGACACAAATCCATCAAGGCAAAGTGAAGATGTTCTCGCGTAATGGGCATGATTGGTCTGCAAAATGGCCTGCGCTAGTGAAGGCGCTGTCTGCAGTGCCTGCCGGATCTGCATGGTTAGACGGAGAGGTGGTTGCTATCCAGGCCGATGGGAGTATTAGTTTCCAGGCGCTACAAAACGCAGTCCGCCTGGGTAAAGAAGCCAACCTGGCCTATTTCATCTTCGATCTTCTCTATCTTGACGGACATGATGTCACGCACTTGCCTTTAAGGCAGCGTAAGGAATTGTTGCAAGCCTTGCTCGGTCAGCTCACCGCTTCGAAAGACAATCCTTTGCACTACAGTGACCATATGGCCGGGCACGCACAGGAAGCATTCAACCATGCTTGCCTGCACGGTCTAGAGGGAATTATCGTCAAGCATGCCGACAGCCCCTATCAGCAACAGCGCTCGCGTGACTGGCTGAAAGTGAAATGTGGCCAGCGCCAGGAATTTGTGATTGGCGGGTATACCGAGCCGGCTGGTAGCCGCGAGCTGTTTGGTGCGTTGTTACTGGGTAACTATGACGAGAAAGGTAGCTTGCGTTATGCCGGTCGTGTGGGTACCGGGTTCAAACAGGATACCTTGAAACTCGTTGCCAAACACTTTGCCTCCTTGCGCACCGAAAAGACTGCTTTTATCAACCCACCGCGCGGGCAGGACGCCCGTGGGGTACACTGGTTAAAACCTAGTCTAGTGGCTGAGATTAAATTTGCGCAATGGACAGATGAAGGTATTGTCCGCCATGCCAGCTTTGTCGGTTTACGCAGCGATAAACCTGCCAAAGAGATCACTCATGAAATAGCGCAATCGGCTGAAGAACTCGGTCGGCAATCCATTGCAAACACATCTGTGACTAAAGTGGCTGGCGTGCCATTAAGTAAGCCTGCCAAAGTACTGTTTGCCGAGGATGGATACACTAAACTGGATATCGCACACCATTACGAAGCGCTTGCACAGTGGATATTGCCTTATTTAAAGAACAGGCCACTATCTATCGTACGTTGCCCGGATGGCTATCAGCACAATTGTTTTTTCCAAAAACATGTCACCAAGGGCAGCCATGAACATGTGCAGTCCGTGCAACTGGATGCGGCTGGCAAACAGCCTGAATACTTTATTGCCAATTCCCTGCCCGCCGTGATTGAGCTTGTGCAGCTGGGCGTGCTTGAATTGCATGCCTGGGGCGCGTGTTACCCCAAGACGGGCCTGGCGGACAGGCTGATTTTTGATTTGGACCCGGCACCGGATGTCCCCTCGGAAAGGGTCACCGAAGCAGCACTGCTTTTGCGGGGATTATTTGAAGAATTGAAATTAACAAGCTTTGTTAAAACGACAGGTGGCAAAGGCTTGCATGTGGAAGTGCCTATCAAGCCGGAGCACCCTTGGGAGGTCATAAAGGCGTTTAGCCATGGCGTGGCCCAGTATATCGAAACGCAGATTCCTGACCGTTTCACCTCGAATTTGTCCAAGAAAAAACGTGAAGGGCGTATTTTTATTGATTATCTCCGTAACGGCACAGGTGCCACAGCCGTGGTGCCATACTCCACCCGTGCCAAGCTAGGCGCCCCCGTAGCCACTCCATTGCATTGGCAGGAGGTAGGGCCGGATATTCATTCCAATACGTTTACAATCAGCAATATTGGGCAACGCCTAACGGAGCTTGAATCTGACCCCTGGCAAGATTACCTTACTCTCCAGCAAAAGTTGAGCCACAAAATAATCAAGCTGTTTACTGGCTGACAAGCAATATGATGATCACTTTTTAGACAATGGGAATTTTTTCCAGGTGTAGGTGCCACAGGTGATCAGGTACAAAATGGCCGAAAAGATATTCAGTACGGGCACCATACTGCGGAACGCGAGAAAAAAGGCTTTGCTAAAGGCATGCCTGGCTGTAGCAAATTCACAATTCCTGAATTCAATGAGACTACCTATCGCTGAGATGACCAGGGGTACTAAATAAAACGCAGAAAAAACATTGAAGTCCATGATGATTCCTTAACGCATTTTTCATTATAACGTGAGAAAGATTGCAATCATTTTGCCATTAAGTCAGCAAATTCCTACAGGAGATTCAGCCGGAATGGGATAGGGAATGGGCGATTGATGCCGCAAGATGGTGACCTGACCAAAAGCCAAAACAGGGGAGGACTCCATCATGCAAAAAACACATGCAAGTACGCATCCAAGCAGAAATTCAGTTGCCACCACCAGTGTGCTTTCCTTGATTGCCATCACAGCGGGCACAGTTTCTGTGGCATTGTTCATCATGTTTGTCGGATTGTTTTTGACCATGATGTCTTTAGGTGGCAATTCGCAATTGACTGCCAGCCTGCACCAGGAGAGACCCGCAATGACCGTCGCGCTTGTGGCTGGCAGCAAAAATATGACTGATCATCAAAAAACACAGGCCAGGAAAGGCTATTTCGTGGATGCCTTGTTACGCAATGACGGCAACAGGCATTCATCTAATTTCTCTGATTGTCATCCCCAGTCATCTTACAGGCCTGCACGTGTTTATGCCATCTCAAACACAAGCGTATCACCGAATCACACCCATCTCATTCAAATCTAGGCAATTCCCCCTTTTTTCTGCGTTACACATCCCCATTTAAAAGAATACAATAGCGCTTTCAGTCGCCTTCAGTGATTGCATACATCATTGAATTGGGCCAGATGATTGAATCTTGGCCAGATTTGAGGCATTGTTCGACATAGAGTAAAAATTGGTATCAAAACATAATCGATTGAGGTTATGAGAAATATGCTTCATTTCAAAGATATAGAGGCCGCCTTTAAGTCGCCCTGGTTGCCTTCAGGTGAAAAATCTGTAACCAGGTCATTTAGTCGTCAGCGTGGCGCGATTGCGATTGGAAAAATCAACCTCATTCTGATTGGCCTGATTGTGGTGATATTGTTTACACTGATTGCCAAGGAAGAGCCAACGGCGGCATTTTCTCACGCCGCGCCACGTCTGCAGTCGCAGATAGTGCAAGCGGAAGCTCCGGAAGCTGACATTGAGGCGCCAGGGGCATTTCAGGAAAGTAATATTCCTGAAGTGGAGACACCCGTCCTACCAAAAGTGACATCCAAAACAAGTGACAAGCAGCCCAAAAAAGTCGAAGTCTCACCAGTGGTGGACTCAGGTCCGGTGGTGAGTGTGCGTACCGGTCCGGCATCCACCGGTCAGGACAAAGCCGGTCATGCCAACATCTCATCAGAGCCTGTTTCTCACGAAAGCGCTTCCACAAACATGCTTGTGTTTAATATCTGGAGCGTGTCCGAGCTGCGCTTAAGGAGTGCTTATACCACTTTTATGAACGACAGTGCACTGTCGCCTTCCCAAATAGAGGCCAGAAAAAAGGACTATCTGAGTTTTGTCGTTCAGCGTTCCCGCAAATGTGGTGAGCTGGATAATAAATTTGCCAGTAACATCAATACGGCGGAAAAGCTAAGCTTTAACAAAAGGGATGTAGACATTCTGGAATGTCACGCCACGGAAAATAATATTGAACTTGATAAGTTAAGTGCACATGGTTAATGCATTCACTGTGTTTTTCCTCTGGTAATCCATCTGAAATCCCAGATAACCCCTCGAATTTTCTCTTTCCCTCCAGCCCTGTCATCCATCGCGCAGCATCGGCGGGTGTGCCCGGTAAGTCCCTGCGAAAAATAACAGTCTGCAATTGAAGTATTTCTGCGCGTCATGGCGTGGTTTCAAGGTGTTCAATAAAAAATCAGAGTATTCCTACACGAGATTCAGCAATACTGGCATGGTGTCTGGTTTTGCGTCCCTGCATGATTAGGTCTCACACATTACAAAACCATTGCCAGCGTAAGCGGCAATATGTTGCGTTAGGAGACCATTGTTATGAGGACGATATTGCTGCTAATTCTAATATTGGCATTAATCGGTGCATTGCCCACTTGGCCATATAGTGCCGGCTGGGGTTATTATCCAAGTGGTGGTCTCGGTTTAATCGTATTAATATTGCTCATACTTGCGCTCACCGGCAGGCTGTAATGCTCAACTTGTCCATTCACTCTCAATACAAAGGAACCCCAATCATGATGATGGCTAAACGTTTATTAAGCGCCTTTTTGGTAGCATCAATGTTATTTACCGGCACAATGCAGGCTGTCCAGGCGGCTATGATCAGTACTGAACAGGTCGCACAATCCACCATCTCGGCAAAAGGAGAGCAGGACAGGGCAAAAATTGTCAGTATGCTGTCTAGGGATGAGGTGCAGACCGAATTGGTGAAGCGTGGCATCGATCCGGTAGAGGCTAAATCTCGCGTGGCTGCACTGACAGATGAAGAAGCTAGCAACCTCGCTTCACAAATGGATAAAGCGCCAGCTGGCGGCGGTATTATTGGCGCGATTGTGCTGGTATTCCTGGTATTGCTGTTGACTGATATCCTGGGCTTTACAAAAATCTTCCCCTTCACTCGCTCAGTGCGCTAATGCTATTTTTTGCCGACAATCTCTACGCGAGGTTGGTTGACAGGCGCATGATCAAAGCCAGCGTGTTACGTATTTGCATACTGGCTTTTTTCTGCCTGCTAACCGCATGTGCGGCCAACGGTGTGCGTGAGACGACACAGAATACACAGTTTCCACGCCATGCCGAGCTCACAAGTACCCCTTTCTTCCCGCAAGCAGAATACCAGTGTGGTCCAGCCGCGTTGGCGACTGCTTTAACCGCAGTTGATATACCAGTCACGCCTGATCAATTGACGCCAGAAGTGTATGTGCCAAGCAGGCAAGGTAGTCTACAGATTGAAATGCTCGCCGCCGCAAGACGCCATGGTGCCCTGGCAGTGCAAATTCCGCCGCAGCTGGAAGCGGTGATACAAGAGGTTTCGGCTGGCAACGTCGTCGTGGTCATGCAGAATCTGGGATTTTCATGGGTACCTTCGTGGCACTATGCGGTAGTAGTGGGTTACGACCTGGATAAAGAATTGGTCTGGCTGCGCTCAGGGACATTTGAACGCTTTGAAATGTCTTTGAACGCCTTCCAGCGCACCTGGGCGCGTAGCGGGCATTGGGCCTTCGTTGCATTGCCGCCTGGCAAATTGCCAGCCAGTGCCAGCGCTGATGAAGTTGCAAAAGCCTTGGTTGCCTACGAAAAAAATGTATCCGCCACGATGGCAAAAACGGCTTACCAGGCAGCAGTGAATAAATGGCCTGACCACCAGGTATTGCTGATGGGCTTGGGCAATGCTGCCTATGCTGCAAATGACTTGCCTTTGGCTGCTGTGACGTTTAGGCATATGACGGAAGTGCATCCCGATTCAGCAGCGGCCTACAATAATCTAGCCACTGTATTGCTTGCTCAGCAGCAGATTGCACAGGCGGAAGTGGTTGCCGAGAGAGGGCTGGTAATTGCGGGAAACGATGAAAAATTAAAATTGCAGATTACTCAGACACTGAGTGAAATCAGGCAGGCGAAGCATTAGGCGTTCCAGCCTACACATCAACGGGGGGGCGATGCTTCTCCAAGTAAGCATAAAAATCTTTGCGCGTGAGCGATTTTGAGTACAACCAGCCTTGTACATGATGGACACCGCGTGACTGCAGGATGTGCGCCTGCGTGGCTGTTTCTACCCCCTCAGCTACCATATCCAGTTTAAGTGTCTTGGCCATTTCAATAATGTGAAATGCGACGTGACTTGTCACAGCATCGGTGCCGACAGAGTCAACAAACGTCTTGTCAATTTTCAGGTAATCCAACTGAAACTTGGTCAGGTAGGACAAACTGGAGTAGCCTGTGCCAAAGTCATCAATCGCCACGCGTACACCGCAGTCGCGGATATTCCTGATCGTTGTCAGTGCTTCTTCGTCATCAAGAAAGCCACGTTCGGTAACTTCAATCAAAATCTGTTTGCCTTGGGCCCCCGTTGAGTTTTTCAGGTTTTTAATCAATTCTAATAACGCGCCTGACCGAATATCATGAGAAGAGATATTGATGCCCACATGAAAGTCCGGATGCATTGCAAATACATTACGCATGTCCTTCGCCACGATTTCAAACACGCGTTGAGTGATTTGGCAGATTACTCCAGCCGCTTCTGCTGCGGGAATAAAGGTCTCCGGGCTGATAAAGGTATCGTCCGGTGTTCGCCATCGAATCAAGGCCTCTGCCCCTACGCAGGCGTTCAGAGGCAGATGAATGATGGGTTGATATTCCAGGTAAAATTCATCGTTGGCCAATGCCCGCAAAATGGCTGATTTGGTGGAGTATCTGGTTTTTTGCATGTAAATAAATAACCCGGCCAGCGCTAACCCTATGACCATACCCAGCGGAATCAGGATTTCGAGAAAGGTCACAATATCGTCATTGATATCCTTGAGCGGCAGAGCTGCGACAACGGCAGTAAAGTTCCGTTTGTTAGGCGCAATGTACACCAACATTTGGCGCTCTTTATCAATAAAAGTAAGTGCTTGCTTACCTTTGTATCTCTTGAGCCATTGCGGATCTATCTCGCCTTTTGACGTGTATATCCTATGGGATGAAATGCCAAATACACCTACGGATATTTCCGAATCGCTCAATGCTTCAATGGCGTGAGAGGGCACAAGCATGACCGCCCATCCTGACCTTTCCAGCATGATTAAATGATGGTCTTGCCAGTCGGTAATCTTGAGATTGGTCCATACTCTGGTTCCATCGGGTTCTACGCGGAAGGGTGGCCCCAGCTCCAGGCCGTCAAACACCTCGGAGATGGAGGAGCATATAATGCGATTGCCTTGAATATGGGCCACGGCCTGCAGGAAAAAGCCTGTGACATTAAACTCCTGCATCTTCTTGATGTGTTCAGGTAAACAAGCCTTCTCTTCTGGCACCGATGAAAAGTAGTCCACAATATGTGAGAACTGGTCTCGAGCAGCACTCATGCGTATCAAGACACCATTTGTCATCTCGCGCAGGCGTTTGGTTTCTTTTGAAATGGCCTGGTTATGCGCAATCATGAGGGCCAGGTAAATGGAGACCAATACGGCCACCACAATGGCCATGACAGTCAGGCCGACAAGTATTTTCTTGCTTCGCCAACCCGGCTTTAAAACATAATCCATGGGATCCATCCTTCCAGAAGTGAGTCTATCGCGTGATTCCAAACACAGAGCAGCCAGGACTAGGACCTCAGTCACTGGCCGATGGTGATCATGGAATGCGCTTAGGTAGTCTGGAAATGAGCGAGTAGGAACAAACTGCAAAAGTAGCCAGCATCATTTTTCTTAGGGATTATCCGAATATTGATCTAGGTGTGGTGATTTAATGTTAATTTTTTTTATTTTAATGGGCACAGCATAACAGTTACTGTGAAGGAATTCACTTATCGTATTGAATAATACTGAGCTGACCATCTGCCTCTAGTTGCAGTTGCTTCACTTGTGAAAGATGCTCAATACCTTCTTCACGTAGTTTGGCCTCAATCTCGTCGCGGCTAATAAACTCTTTTCTCATGGCGCGTGTTTGCAGTACGCCTTTGCGCACGAGGATGAGCGGAGGAGGTTCTACCAGTTTCTTGATCCATCTGTAATGGTAGCCGAGCCAATCAATTAATACATTCCAGAATACCAATACCGAAATTAAAACCAGGCCATCGGCAATTGATTTTGCCTCGCCAGTCATGGCGTTCTGTGAAGCATCAGCCACAATCACGACAAATAAAAAATCCCCCACACCGACATTGCCCATATCGCGTCTGAGAATCAACCTGAAAATAAGAAAAAGAAACCAAAAAACAACAGAGCCGCGCAAGATAATTTCGACCAGCGGGACGGATAAATGAAATGTAGAGCTATCCATGGATCAACCTTTTATCACTCAGATAAACGCATGCTATAAAACCGTGGCCCGCGGACTTATCAGATAAAACGGAATTCTCTGTAGGAAAGGGCTGATTTAAAAAGTGTGTCCGCTGATTCCTACAATCATTTCAGTTGAATGTGCATGGCGCATGGCTTTATCTCCCGGCATGATAAACCTTCACATAATCATAGGAGACGGTGATGCTGAGTACAGTACTTTGGGTAGTTCTGATCCTTGCTTTAATCGGTGCCTTGCCAACTTGGCCTTACAGCACTAATTGGGGATATTACCCCAGTGGCGGGCTGGGGCTGATCCTCATTATTTTGCTGGTGCTGGCATTGACGGGAAAATAAATTCATGGTCACTAAAGAAACTGAAAGCGGGATGGATCAGGCGCTGCCTAATCAGGAGACTGCGGAGGATACCATCCGCTCTCCAGAGCAGAATGCGCGCTTGATCGCGGTTATTTTCGTGCATCACTTCGGGCTGTTTGCAGGGGAAACCCTCACAGCGGTGAAGCTCAGTGGTGCCTGGTACGAAAAACACAAAGGACAAAGCGATCTTGTCGAAGGGCTGGAATATGCCAAGGCAAAGCGATGGATTTACTCAGTGGATGAAGCCTTCACATTGACTGAGGCCGGGTACCAGGTCGGTCATGAAGCAGAGTAACTGAGTGGCGCAATAATCATCCCGCTCTTGGGTAAAGTGGGGATGCGCGCCAGCGAGACACTTAAATCTTGCTTGGGCACGGTATAGCGCAAGTTTTCTACCAGGAGTTTAAGCGCCACTTTCATTAAGCGGTTGGTAATCCATTCGCCTGGACAGCGGTGGTGCTGGGCATAGGTTGCGCCGCCACTGGCAATGAAAGTGTATTCGTCTTGAGACCAATTTTTAAAGCGTTCCGGGTTGAACATATCTGGCTGCTCCCACTCTCGGCCGTCATGATTGGTTCCGTAAATGTCCAGCAGGGTCAAGGTGCCTTTTTTGAAGCGCCATCCTTTCCAGTTGAAATCCTGGCGAGCATACGCCGCAAGAAACGGAAAGAAAGGATAAAACCGGCGCACCTCCAGAATAAACCAGTCAAGGTATTCTGACTTTTGGTTGAGTAATTTTTCCCGCACGTGTGGATATTGGTGGATAGCAAGCGCACTGAATGCCACGAGTTGCGCGATGGCCACGGTGGGACGCAACACATTAATCAACTCGACAGCGGCGGTGTGGGAGGGGAGCAAGTCACCGTGTTCGTCTTTGTGCCAGGCAAAAGCTTGCAAAATGCTCGTTGCTGCTTCCTGTTTGCTTGACCTGATTTTTTCAATCTCGGCCATGAGCCATTTTTCGCTTGAACTTCTTGCCATGCGGCCACGTAAGTGATGCCATCCAATACGCGCCCCACTATCAATCATTAGTCCAAACTCTTTTGCGCGTCGGCTACACTCACTGGGTGGCAATGGCACCCCCGCCCAAGCACATACAGATCGGCATAAGGTGTTTTGCGCATGGTCAAATAACACCATCTCCTCGTGAATTGGCCATAAAGCCAATGTTGAATGCCAGTGCATGCGATGAAGCTCTGCCAGCGCGTTGATGCGTTCATGATTCATCAAATGGCTGATAAAGAGGTGCTTTCTGTGTCTATGGGCAGCACCATCCAGGCTTTGCACCCCGCCTACGCCGACCAAAGTCTTTTGAGCGCGCGTGGGCATGGCACCATGACGAAGAAATTTATCAGGATCGTAGAAAATCCGGGCGGCTTCTGCACCTCGCATGCAAATCACGCTTCTGAATAATAACCGTGTTTCAAATACGTCAGTATCCAGCGCACGACATTTGTCCGAAATAAACCGGTAACCCTTGCGTATCAGCGATAAGGTACTGTCAAAGGCGGTATCTTGAGGGAAAGCCGCCAACGCTATTGATCTCCTATGATTTCCGGCTGGATATCGGGCTCTGCCGGTTCCGTGGGTTGGTAGGGGGTGTCCGGATCTGGCTTGATGGGCTTATGGCTCTCATCGGGAAACACCGGATGGGTATTTTCATCTCCCAGGCTGTCAGTGGCCAAGTTCGCAATATGCATTTTTAATCTCCTTAAAATGGATTGTTAACAATACGTTGACTGCGACAGTGTTTTTATAGGTGCTTCCCTGATATGCCTGTCAGAATTCCTTGGGCGGTGCTGAAAGCCTCGTATTTCCTACGCAACTTTCATCCCATACCTGACAATCAAGGATGGCCTCGTCAGGCTAGACTTAAAAGTCCAGATGAGAGAAAGGAGAGCAGTATGAATATCAGCCAAGTAATGACTCCGGATGTCAGAGTGGTTTCCCCCACTGATAGTTTGCAGAGTGCGGCGCTGCTGATGCGGGAAAATGATTTTGGTTTGTTACCAGTCGAAAAAGAAGACAGGTTAATCGGTATGCTGACTGACCGTGACATTACCATTCGCGCGGTTGCTGAAGGTTTGTCTCCTATGGAAACCGAGGTGCAACAGGTGATGACCTCGGAAGTAGAATATATTTTTGATGACTATCCGGTTGAAGAAGCTGCCCGTTATATGAGTGAGTTGCAAGTCCGTCGATTGCCCGTGGTTGATCGTGATCACCGCCTGGTGGGGATTGTGTCACTTGGCGACCTCGCTTTAAGTGAACAACAGAGTGCTGGCGCAGCCTTGAATTCGATTTCCCAACCAGGTGAATCGGGTCTTATTTAACATTCATCTTGTCTTAATATTCATCTTTCCGCGTGCAATGAGCCTGTAAAAGGCTCATTGCATCCTGTCCGATCTTTCCTACAGAAAATTCAGTCTTCATAGACTCGAAATTGTTTGTTGATGAATGCATGATGGCGCTTATCTAACTTGCAAAGTTTTTAGCATTGCAAAATTCTTAGCGTTGCAAATTCTCTAGTGATTACTTTTGAGCGGGAGAAAGATATGTTCAGTATGCTACTCCTTGTGCTGTTTGTCCTCATGGTCGCACACGCCTGCCGAGTAAGTCTGGCCTCCGTTCATTGGAGCATTGATCCTGCCCGAGCAGTAGGTGTATTGTTGGCGATATTACTTGTTCTGGCGTTTACGATAGGGTTTATTGATTTGTAACCATTGATAGCCGTACCAGATCTGGAATTTACGAGAAATCATTTTTCGCGGCAATCATTTTCGAAATAGATAGTTATTACGTGGCTGTTTATTGTAAAGATAACAGTTTTCTTGAGGTAAAATCGTAAGCAGGTTCGTTCATGAACTCTCCTTTACCTTAAACGTATTGTGCCTCAACAGTTAAGTCAGACACTAAAAAGCCAGGTTATCGCTGTGTTGGCGGCGGCGTTAGCCTTTTTATTCTGGCATTTCCTGCTCGATTACCAGCGCCAAAAAGCTGAAACTGAAGCCTATATTGAAGCTGCTACTTATGGCAGCCTACTCCGTGTAGAACTCGATCGAGAGTTAAATTCGCTGTTGTTTATTTCCAATGGACTTTCGAGTTTTATTAAAGTTTACCGTCATGAGCTCCAGCAGGAAAAAATGCAGGCCATATTGACTGACCTCTGGTCCAATGCCCGCTATGTCAAAAATTTCGCTGTTGCCGTTAACTATAAAGTCACCTATGTTTACCCTGAAAAAGGCAATGAGAAAATCCTGGGCATCGATTATCGTGATGTGCCTTCCCAGTGGCCCAAGATTAAATTGGCGATTGATTCCCGGCAAGGAGTATTGGATGGCCCCCTCGAACTGATTCAGGGCGGGAATGGCATGATATACCGCTTCCCGATTTTTGTGGATGATCACTATTGGGGCATTATGTCGACAGTGATTGATACCAACAGTTTTATGCAGTCAGCGTTTAAGGGCGTTCATAACCCGCAGTTTGCCTTTGCTATCAGGACGCAAGATAATAAACAGGTCTTTCACGGAGATGCAACGCTATTCAAGCAAAAGAATATTTTCATCATGCGCAGCAGGGTACCTAACGGTAAATGGGAGTGGGCGATTGAAAACAAAAGTATGCAATCGTTGCCAAGTCGCAGACTGGGTATTGTTTTAAGTGCGTTATTAAGCGTGTTAATAGGCGGTCTGGCATATTTTTTTGCCCAGGAACGTTATTATTTATCAGAAGGTGCCTTGATGGACAGTCTGACAGGGTTGGCTAATCGTAGATTACTCGAAAGTCGCCTCAATTACGCGCATTCCGAGGCCAAGCGTGACCGCAAAAGATTTGGCTTGATGGCGTTGGATATCGATCATTTCAAAGCAATCAATGACCAGTATGGCCATGATGTCGGCGATGAGGTGATCAAAGCTGTGGCAGCCAGGCTGAAATCAAATATTCGCGATCTGGATACGGTCAGCCGCCTGGGGGGCGACGAATTTGTCATTGTGGTCAAAGATCAGCAGTCGGAACATGCATTGATACAGATTGCCGTTAAGCTGCTGGACATTTTTAATACGCCTCTGCTTATCAATCACAGGGAAATCCTTGTGCATATCAGTATAGGCCTGACCTTGTTTGACCCGGACACTGAGGTCACGTTGAAACAGCTGCTAAAGCAGGCGGATATGGCGCTTTACCAGGCAAAACATAGAGGTCGAAATACCTATAGTCTGTGGAAATAGGTTGCTTAAAAGTACTGGCGTGTTTGCCATTAGTAACGTTGCCGTATTAGCCTTAACTAGTCGCAGGATGCATGTAAAAAAATCCTTTATTGAATGTGCTAACATAGCATTTTATTGATATAAATTTATTGATGAAGTGTTTTTACCCGCTGCTCGGCTGGCTCGCGATTCTGGCAGCACCCCTTTCCGTGCTCGCTTCAGAAAGGCTCCCCGAACCGGTATTCATCGAGCCGGATGCAGCCCATAGCGATCATTCCCTGAGAATTCCCGAGCCCATGGTCTATGACTTGGTGCGTCCACTGGGAGTCAAGCAGGGGGAGCTCGAAATCAATGCATTAGGCGACTACAACCCATTTACGGGTGATATCGACTGGGCCCCTGAACTGGAATATGGCATGGCGGATGGCCTGGCGATCGAAGTCGAATTACCTTTCCAGAATGCAAGCCATGAACGCTATAAATTGGCCGTGCAGCAAACCTTGGGCATGGATGCCAGTCAGGGGATGGCACATGGTTGGCAGGCGTTTGTGGATGTGAACAAACATATGCGTGCGCTTTCGGCGGATGCCACTTACATTTATGGCCTGAAGTTAGCAGAACAATGGTCAAGCTTGAGTATGCTGGGGCTGCGTATCCACAATATCAATCGTAGCGCTCAAGTCGATTATCTGCTGAATAATACGGTTTTTTATGACGTGTCCCCCCGGTTGACCCTGGGCATGGAGCTCAACCAGGAGGTCAGCCATCGAGGCAGTTGGCGCTATCGGCTGACCCCGCAGTTGCATTATGATGTCAGCCAATATTACACCTTGCAGCTGGGTACTGCATGGTCTACGCTGGATCAGGCCGATAAAACAGAACGGCTATGGAGTTTCCGTTTTATCCGTGTGTTTTAATGAATGGCATCCCTGATCGGATACCCGGCAATCGTACCGTCCCGATCAAATGCCAGAATCCGCGGGTAGGATGCTATGTGATACCAATTAGTCAATGAATGGGGGAATGATGAGTCGTTTATTTGGAGAAACGCACCGCAAGGTGCAGGATGAACAAGGCACAAGAAAGCTGGCAGACCGCATTGAGGAAATTGCCTGTAAAACTGAGATTGATGAGGATGCCAAAGGTTTTATTGAGTCATTGGATATGTTTTTCCTGTCTACTGTCGATCACAATGGCCGGCCCACTGTTTCCTATAAAGGTGGCTTCCCCGGTTTTGTGCGAGTGATTGATGACAAGACGCTGACCTTTCCAATTTACAACGGCAATGGCATGCAGCTTTCCGTGGGCAATATGGTTGGCAATGCGGAGATCGGTATGTTGTTTATTTCATTCGAGCGCCCGCATCGTATCCGATTGCAAGGCGTCAGCCAGGTTTCCAGGGAGCCGGCTCTGTTGGCTCTTTACCAGGAAGCCGAGTTCGTGGTGAAGGTCACACTGTCCGAATTGTGGCAAAACTGCCCACGCTACATTCATCGCTATGCCCGAGAGAGCAATTCACGCTATGTGCCAACTGCCCAATGCCAGACGCCGTTGGCTGAATGGAAGCGCCTGGAGTTTGTGCAAGATGTGATTTCCGAGGCGGACGCGAAAAAGGCGCAAGAGGCCGGTTTTATCCAAGTGGAAGACTGGATTGCGAAAATCAAGGCCGGGGCCCCGGACGTTTAGCCATCAACACAGCTATTTTATGAAGGCGCAAGGTGATCCTGGCGCTTTTTTATTGTTTGCTTGATGATGGGAGTCCGTATTTTTAACGTAAATGACGGCTGGTGTTAAAGGTGGAAGGGACAATTTCCGTAAATGTTTGTATGATGCAGCTCATAATGGCGCGGTTAGCCTTTTTCGACCAATCGCAGGACCACATCTAATCAACCATGAATAAGTGTGTTGCCAGGTTCTTACGTGCTTTTGTTGACGGCAAAATGTCACGACTCTGCCCTCTCTGCAGCCTGGTCATGCTGTGTCTGAGCATCGCGGCAAATGTGAGAGCTGCAGAATCCATCACGGTGATCAGCGACGATAACTATCCCCCGTATTTATTCAAAGATACTAACGGTAATACCGTGGGTATTGTGGCTGACACCTGGAAATTGTGGGAACAAAAGACAGGGGTCAAGGTGACGTTGCTGGCGATTGTCTGGGAGCAGGCGCTCCAGCAACTGCTGAGTGGGCATGCCGATGTCATTGAAATGATTTATCAGGATCCCGAGCGTGAAAAACGATTCAGTTTCAGTGCGCCCTATGCCACCTTGCCTGTCGGGATCTATGCCCATGAAAGCATAGGCGGTCTTGCTACTTCCAACCACTTAAGTGGCTTTACTGTGGGTGTACAAAAGGGCGATGGCTGTATTTTTCACCTCAAGCAAGCAGGGGTTCAATCATTCAGGCTGTATAACAACTACGAAGAAATGATCACGGCCACACTCAAAGGTGAGATCAAAATCCTGTGTATGGATGATTATCCGGCCACTTATTATCTCTATCGCGCCCACGCAGACCAAACAATATTGCGAGCCTTTACCCTTTACCAGGGTGAATTTCACCGGGCAGTGAAAAAAGGGAATGAGCAAACACTTAGTTTGATTGCAAAAGGCATGGCGGCGATCACGCCTGCCGAAATGGCGGCGATTGAGGCAAAATGGAAGGGCCGACCTTTGCAGAAACATCTCTATTCTGGCCAAGCTTTGTGGGCGTTGGCTGCGGCGTTGACTGTTGCCGTGAGTTTGGTCTTGCTGGTGTTCATGCTGCGCCTTGCTGTGAAAAGAAAAACCGCTGAAATAGAAAGTAAACGTGAGGAGCTTGAGCTTGAACGTTTGCGGTTGATCGACATTATTGATGCTACACGGGCCGGGACCTGGGAATGGGATATACAAACTGGTGTATGCCAGGTGAATCATCGCTGGACAGAAATGCTGGGTTATACGCTTGAAGCGCTGGCCCCGCTCAATGCAGACAAGGTCAAATCATTAACGCATCCTGATGACTGGCAAACTGCGCTTGCGGTAGTTGAGCGGCATCTCAAGGGGGAAATTGATTTTTATGAGTGCGATATCCGTATGCGTCATCACGACGGACACTGGGTGTGGGTGGCTGATCGGGGACGGTTGATTTCACGTACCAGTAGTGGTGAGCCATGGATCATGCGTGGTACCCATATTGATATCACTGACAAGAAAAAGGCGGATGCAGTGATTTGGCAACAGGCTAATTACGACAGCCTGACGCAATTGCCCAACCGGCATTATTTCAATAGTCACTTGCATGAGGCAATTACCACGGCCGCCGAGCATCAGCAAAAACTCGGGCTGTTATTGCTGGATCTGGATCGTTTTAAAGAGGTCAATGATACGCTGGGTCACCGTAGTGGCGACGAATTGCTCATGGAAATCGGTCATCGCATCCGGCAGTGCTTGTCTGATCAAATGCTGGTAGCCCGCTTGGGAGGCGATGAGTTTGCCATTGTTTTGCCAGAACCAGCCTGTGCGGATGTACAAGCCTTTGGCCAGCAGTTGCTGCAGGAAATCTCCAAAGCGATGATTCTGGGAGGCGAACGGGTCTATGTCACAGTCAGTATCGGCATCAGCCAATATCCTGAAGATGCGGTCAACGCTGAAGAAATGATACAGCATGCAGACCAAGCCATGTATGAGGCGAAAAACCGTGGCCGTAACAACCTGCGTTTTTTCTCACTGGCGATTAAAGAGGCCCTGTCGCAACGTGTCAGTTTAGCGCGTGATTTGCGCGTGGCGCTTGAAAATGGCGAATTGCGCGATTATTACCAACCCATCGTTGACCTTGCAACAGGCAAAATTGCGAAAGCAGAAGCGTTGATGCGCTGGCAACATCCGCAACGTGGATTGATCAGTCCAAGTTTGTTTATTCCAGTGGCAGAAGAAACCGGCGATATTGTTGCCATGGGTGACTGGATTCTAAATCAGGCAGCACAACATGCGATGCAATGGCAGTCACTGGTGAGTGATGATGCCTTTGCCATCAGTGTCAATAAATCACCGGTCCAGTTTGTAGAACAGATGGATACAAAAAATGACTGGGTGCACGCTTTACGCAGCATGGGGCTGGAAGGTAAGCGGATTGTGGTGGAAATTACTGAAGGGTTGCTCCTTAATCCGGACCCTATCGTTGAGCAACGTTTGTTGCAGTTCAGAGACATGGGCATCCAGGTAGCCATTGATGATTTTGGCACCGGATATTCCTCGCTTTCTTACCTCAGCAAATTCGATATTGATTACCTGAAGATTGACCAGTCCTTCACGCGAAATCTGAATGCCGGTAACGAAAGTTATGTATTGTGCGAGGCAATTATTGTGATGGCGCACAAACTGGGCCTCAAAGTCATTGCTGAAGGGGTGGAGACCGCCCTGCAACGAGATTTGCTGATAGACATTCATTGCGATTACGCGCAAGGTTTTTTCTATTCCCCCCCTGTCCCGGCCGAGGCTTTTGAACAAATGCTTGTACTGCAGTCTCGCGAGATTGCCTCAGCCAGGTAGGCAGTTTTGTGAAACGGAAGCATCACCAAATAAAAGACTCAAGTGCTACTTGAGTCTTTTTTATAGCAACAAGCAATTAAAAAGATTGCCTTAGGCTAATGGTTAGAACTTCATACGTAAGCCGGCACCGTAGCTGGTCACATTCGTATAGTTCGTCGCGCGTGGATATTTGTCGCCCGAAAAGTGGTTGGTGGTATAGGCGAGGTAAGTATCGAAACGCTTATTGATTTTATAGTCCACCATCGCCGTCCAGGTATCAATTTTACCCTGCGAGTTGGTTGAAACAGTGGGGCCTTCAATCGCATCTGCCTTGGTCAGGTAGTAACCAATGGATGTTGTCAGTCCGGTCAGGGCAGGCACGCGTTGCGCAAAGTCAAAGTTGGCTCCCAGGTAATACACATAGTTATCTTGCTTGAAACCCGGTTTTAATGCCGAAGTGGCCACACCGCCAAACACGGTTTGATCATAGATGTTGTGATAACTGATAGAAGGCGATGATGACGGTTGTAATTGATACCACTCCATCCCGCCAATTAATTTCAGGTCTTTCGTTGGCATCCATCGGCCTGTGAGCAGCACGGCTTGGGTGTTATACAGCGAGACTGCGATTGTGTCATTCGCTAACGGGTTGCCAGGCGCAGCAGAGTTTGATTTCACGGAGTCAAAGAATCTGTCATAGGCCAACTGAATGCCGAATGCACTGCTTTCATAGCCCAATTGCGTGGTATAGCCATTCCCGTGAGCAGTGCCGGCGGAGTTACCGAACTGGTTGATGATGGCATAATTGATTTTGTCATGATCCTCAGTTTCGTACACATTGGCATACTTCAGTGAGTTTTTCATACGGGAGTTTTCTGACACGCCACCGCCGCCGCCAACAGTACCACTCTCACCCAGCGGTGAAAAACTATCGGCTTTGCCGTTAGGATCATAGGTCACAGTGATTTCAAAGAACGGGTTGTATTGGGTGCCATAGGTCAACTTCCCTAATGAGCCACCATCAACACCCGCCCAGGCTTGCCGGGTAAACAACTCGCCGTTCATGGAAGAGTTGGCGCTGACGCTGGAGTTGGCATTGGTGCCAGAGTTGTCCGCCAGTGTTTGTGCGGCATCATGTAACTTCATGTCCAGCGTGTTAAAACCAGCTTCAAACTGATAGATGAATTTAAAATCATGGTCCCAGGCCTGCAGTTTGGCCACTTCACCTTTAAATCCCAGCCGTGATCCTTGCCAACCACCGTTTACCCAGTTAGTACGGGATGTGACCCTGCTGGTTTTTTTTGCGCCTGCGTAAGGGTAAAAGTTATTGGCTAACTCGTAGTTCTCGGGCAGAGAGTGATTGATATGGGACAGGCCAATATCCACCAAGCCGTAAACCTGGAAATAAGAAGGGTGATCGCCCAGATCGAAATTAATACGGAACGGATTATCATCATTCATAAAACGGGAGACAAGAGAAGGTGATTCTTTTGTGGTGGTAATGGATGTATCTGTCGTGCTTTGTGTTTGGGCTGCAAATGCTTGGTTGATGATTAACGGCAGGATTGCCAGTTTGAAAAAATGCTTGATGTCCATCCTCTATCCTTGAAAACGGTTTTGCTGGTGATTTCAGAACAGGGATTTTCGAGTTTGTGTGTGAATGTTGGATGACAGGCGGCTTACATGAAACTTACGGATAAAAAAATGTATATCAATCATAAACAAACAGCCAGGCAGTTTTTAAAACGTTTGGCTGTTTGTAGTATTTTCTGATGTGATAAAGCTTAGAACTGGTGCGTGAATTGCAGGCTGAGGATATCTGCGCTGCCATCATATTTGCCGTCAATCAGCCCTTTGCTGGGGGCGGGGGTGCGCTGATCATCGTAAATGCTGGCCTCTTTGATAAAAAGATGTGCATAACCAGCGTCTAATCTAGTCTGCGGACTATATTGCCAGCTGGCACCAAATGAGAGCCAGAGTCGATCGTTGCCAGGAATACGTGACGTTCTGCGATCATTATCAATCGCCTCTTGGTCATAGGCGACGCCAGTACGCAATTTAATGCTGTCTGAATATCGATAGTTCAAGCCGACAGAATAACGTAGAGTGTTGTTCCAGTGTTCTTGCGTTGTGCCAACGGCAGTATTCGATCCATTGTCACGCAAGATGGTTAGTGTTTTAAACTGAGTCCAGCGAGTCCAAGTCACGTCCGCCAGTAAATCCCAGCGGTCATTCAAATGACTGAAGCTACTTATGGAAAGGGTTTCAGGAAGAGTTAAGTCGGCTGTGATATCCGTATTTAAGGTCTGGAGTGGATTACCGTTGGCTAACGTAAAGGGGGAGGATACATTGCCTTTTAAGTGTTGTTCGACTTTTGAGCGGAACGCCAAGCCTAACCGGGTGTCAGGAGTTACTTGGTAAATGGCACCTAGATTATAGCCAAACCCCCAGTCATCTCCTTTGTTTTTTGCTGAAGACTCTGGTAAGTTTAAGGCTGAAAGATTTACCGCACTAGTCAACTCTGCTTGCGCCCACATGGCAGAAACACCAAAACCAAATGACCATTGATCATTGAGTTTCCAGGCAAGTGATGGATTTATATTTATGGTCTTGAGTTCAGACTTAATGGCTTGAAAGCGGCCAAGCCAATTCTTGTCATACTCTGTTTTAAGGCCGAAGGGTGTGCTTATCCCTAAGCCGAACTTGAGTTGCTCATTAATATCCTGTTTGTAGAAAAAATTAGGGATGACAGCCAGGCTGCCTAAATTGCCACCTTCTCCACCTGCCGCATACGCTGCTACAGGCACGCTATTTTTATTGTCAAAATCACCGTTGGTTTTAATCAAGTGCAAGGCACCGACAATTTGGCTGCCTTGTAAGTAAGTCATCCCTGCAGGATTAAAAAAAATCGTACTGGCATCTTCTGCGATGGCCGCAGCGCCAGCATAGGCGTTTCCTAAGCCACTTGCGCCTTGTTCTGACAAGGCAAATCCTGCAGCATAGCTGCTTAACTGATAAGTTGAGAATATCAACCCCAGCCATAGAGAAGATGATTTAAATCGCAACATGTATTCCCCCAGACATATTTTTTGTTACTTGCTTATTTTTAAAACGCGTTTACTTAAGAACCTGTAGAGCCCGCAACTTTACGAAACATGGCCGGAATACTCTCGGGAAACTCGGCCATAAATGTGGTGGTTTGGCTGGCAGACAGGGCGGCACTGAATAAATAACCTTGCACATGATGGCACAGCTTGTATTGCAAGTATTCAAACTGGATGGCGCTTTCCACGCCTTCGGCAACCACTTTGAGGTTCAGACTAACCGCGAGCGCCACCAAGGCATCGACAATCGCGATATCCACCTTGTCTTGTGGGATGCCTGCTGTAAATTGCTTGTCAATTTTAAGGATATCCACCGGCAATTGTTTCAGGTAGTTCATCGACGAATGGCCGATGCCAAAGTCATCGATGGCAATACCTATCCCCAGTTGTTTCAGGGAGTAAAGAATTTGCTTGGCCGATTCAATATTCCGCATGACCATGGATTCCGTGATCTCGAGGTTTAATGTGCGAGGCGCAATATGGTAGAAGTCCAGTGCATGACGTATGGTATTCGATAGGCTGTCGTCATCAAGCTGCCGTGAGGAGATATTCACATTCATGAACAGGTCGCGGTCAAACATCTCCTGCCACATCGCCAGTTGCTTGAGTGACTGGTGAATCACCCAGGCACCGATGCTGATAATGAGTCCTGAGCCTTCAGCCAGACTGATGAACTGGTCCGGTGCCAGCACTCCTTTGCTTGGATGACGCCATCTCAACAGGGCTTCAAAGCCGATAGTTTTCAATTGCTGGGTATGAATAATCGGTTGGTAATACAGCTCCAGCTCCTGGTTCTGCAACGCAAAATGCAATTCCTCGCGCAGGGTGCGTAATTCAGAGGTGCTAGCCTCATCTTCGTCACTGTAAAAACGAAATGTATTGCGACCAGCATCCTTGGCCTGGTAAAGCGCGACATCCGCGTTTTTCATGACCTCTGTTTTTGAGTCAAAGCCCGGCCTGAGTAGCGCAATGCCAATACTGACCCCGATATGGATTTCATGGTCATCGACAATAAACTGGGCAGAAATGGTTTGGATAATGCGTTTGCAGACCTGTTCTATGGTCGTGCGTCCGGAGGCATCCAGCAAAATGGCGAACTCGTCGCCGCCCAGGCGAAAAATGGCATCCTTTTGTGACAGGTTGCCGCGCAGGCGATGGGCCACTTGTTGCAGCAATTTATCTCCGGTCCCGTGGCCAAAAGCATCGTTAACAATCTTGAAGCGGTCCAGATCAAGTAATAGCAGGTAGACATGTTTGCGGTCATCCGGCGTGGCAGTGATTTTGCGGGTAATTGCTTCTTCAAACGCGTGACGGTTAAGTAACTGAGTGTTTTTATCGTAATGCGCTAAAAACTGCAGTTTTTCTTCAATGATCTTGCGGTGTTCCAGTTCTTTTTGCAGTTGTGAGTCACGCTGGCGAATACTTTCCAGCATGTTGTTAATGTCGTGGCCCAGCATGCCTATCTCATCTGCGCTGGTGATTTTGACGCGCTGATCGTAATGATGATTGCGCGTGATATTGCTGACAAAAGTTTGCAAGGCATGGATGGGGTCAACAATATTACGATTCAGTCGCCACATGATCAGGCAGCCAGTCAATGCTGCCGCCAGGACAGCAATGGCGTTTGACCAGGCAAAGCCGATCAGCACATCCACAATCTGTTCCTGTTTGATAGTCGCTTGCAAGCTACCGACGTTTTTTTCGTTGACGATGATCGGCGTCGATACTTCCAGGTCGCCAAAAAAGGGATATAGCCATTGCCAGACGGCCGCAGTTCTTGGATGTTCTGGATGCAGGCTTTGTAGTGGCTGCTGTTGCTGGTTAAGAATGACAATGCTGCGGATATTCTGGTTGTCGGTGAGCGGTTCCAGCGTTTTGACTGCGGAACTCACTTCTCCAAACATGACTGCCGGACCAATCGAGTTGGCCACCACATTCATTTGTACCAGAATGTCTCGAATCAGGTGCGTGCGCAAGCTATGGTAGTGACTGCCAAATGCAAACACAATAAATACCAGCAACATACTCAATGTCATCACCAGCTCGGTGAGCAGTAGCTTGTGTGCGATTTTGAGATGAGGTAGCAGTCTAATCATAAGAACATTAATTGATGATATTAGTCGCCAGTTTGATCAGCCGTGTGTCAAAGACGAGGCCTGCCACTTTTGCTGAGGTGAGGTGCAGTGCGAACTGATAGTGTTTGTCCTGCTCACTGATTTCGACATGGCTGTATTCGGAAAATTGATTACTTCGATGGACCACGGTTAGTACAGAATCTTTTTGAATGATCTGTTGCAATTCTAGCGTTTTTTGTACGACATAGTCTTGAATAAATAACAGATTGCAACGTTTAACATCCGCAAGGGATTTTACTGTGACCAGAAAAATTTGCAGGTTTTGAAGCTTTTGTGATTCCAGTGTGGTGGCTTTTAGATGAGCAATGTCTTCTTCAAAGGCGCAAATGACGTATGTATCCTGTTGCGGTCGGTTCGGTGCCTGGCTCAGCAGCGCTAAATTGAAGATCAATTCACTCTTGGTTGCGCGCAAGTCTTCCGTTTGCGCTTGAGCCATATGAATGATGCCCATGCTGAGCAGGAATAATAATACACATGTCCGGCGAACTGAGCTCATATTGATCGGACTCCCTTAAGGTTGTTAATCGCGCGAATGGGGGAACTGCGGTTATGATGCCTGGGCCGCACTATACCCATAAAGCATCATACCTTGCGCCATGGAATCCACAATCCGCAAAACTGATAATTTCTGTATCGGTTTGATAAGGCGGTTTGCCTTCAGGTTAATCGGGGGAATGATTGGTATATTCACCAAGTGGTCTAGTACTGGTTTCTTGCGCTTACCAGATGTACTGCCGGTTTTAAATCAAACGCGACGCAAATGCGTTCCGCATCCGCATTAAATGGGATGGTTCTGTGAAACAGGGACGAGGGAAAAAGTACGATATCCCCTATATTGGGTTTGATAAAGCGCGTGGGAAAGTTGTTATGCAACTGGGGATAATGATCGCCATGGGTACCATATTCAAAGGCGCCTTCTCGTGGATCCAATGTTTGTGGCATCGCCAGGTAAACAGCGCCACTGATCCAGCCGATTTCATGAATATGCGCATCCAGGTGCCCCCCTTTTTGCATTTTTACATACCATGAACTGGTAAATTCCAGTGTGTCCGGAAAATGAGTGATCAGGGCGCACTCTGCATGTTGGAATTGGTCACGATATTGACGGAATTCCCGCTTTACCAATTCGCCCAATGTTCTGAAGGCTTCTTCGGGGCGTTTGAACAAATTGCCAGCGGACTGTTTGCCATTGGTTAGGCGTGCTTGCTTGCGTTCTGCGATGTCTGCTTGCGCAATGCTTTCCAGGAGTGCTGCTAATAGCGGGCTGCCAGGCGCTAGTTCTGGCAAGCTGCGGTGATAAACAAACGAGAGTCCATCAGGACAAAACTGGTAGGGGTCTGGTTCGCCATGATTAAGGCTGTAATGGGTGGATAATGTTGCAATAAATGGTGCGGTATGCGGGGCTTGCTTGATAATGTCGTCACGTAGTTGCTTGAAGGCGGCGAATTTTTCGGCCCGGTATAAGCAATAAAGCACGCGGGCTTGCCAGTCATCCAGCTGAGAAGCCTGGAAATGTGGGATCGCTTCTTCAAAGCGCTTGGCCAGATATAAAAACTCGCCCATGTTGTAATTGGCCCCCGGATGTTGTGGATTGCGCTGCAGGGCCTCTTGATAGTATTGCACCGCCTTGGACATATCGCCTTGGTCGCGCCAGGTTTCACCTAAGTTGTTATAGGCATCGGTGTAATTGGGGAACAGCATAATCGCACGCTCGTAGCTCTGCACAGCTGCCGACAGCTGTCCTTTATCACGCAATACTGTCCCCAGGTTGAAGTGACCTCGCGCGTCTTGCGGCTGGATACGCAATCCCTGTTGGTAACTTGCCATGGCCTCATCCAGGCGCCCCTGTTTTTGCAAGACCGTCCCCAGATTGCCATGTGCCTCAAAGAACTGCGGATTCAATGCAATCGCCTTGCGATAGGCCTGCTCGGCCGCTGGCAACGCATCCAATTGTGTTTGGACGATGGCATAGTTGAACCAAAGCTCTGCTGCTTTGGGGTTGAGTTGCAACGCTTTTTCATAGGCCTGGGCAGCCAGCACGTATTGCTGGGTTTGGTCGAGTGCTAATGCCAGCAGGTGGTGCAGAATAAATTCTCGTGGATATTGTGCAGCCAAAGGACGTGCGCGCTGAATCACGGTTTCAAATTGCCCGTGATTCAATTGTTGTATCAGTGTATTGATCTCTTGTGAAAGGGGAGCAGCCATGATTCGAAAATTCCAAAGATGGTTACAATTTTGTAACACATCTTACAATTTCGCAATGTTTGTCTGCATTGATTTGGCGCAAATATCGTTAGCACAACGGTTATATAGGCATCGCTGGCTTCACTTGCGCATGATGAGACAGTTGTTTTAGCAGACGCACTGCAATTTTCGGATCTTCAATGAGCAGGTTCTCCATGACGTCGGCCTCAATCTCTATCACGGAGGCTTGGGGCGAAACAACCACTGCGCTGGCGGTCACTGGCATGGATGAAAATAAAGCAATATCGCCAAAAAAATCACCATACTGCAGAATGCGCAATGTTTTATCGGTGCCATCTGCTTGCTGCTGGTTTAAATGTAGTGTGCCATCTATCACCATGTAGTAATGGTGGTTCGCATCACCTTCTTTAAACACATAATGACCCTCTGTATAAGTCTGGCCATAGGTCTGCATTAGCGCCTGCAAATAATGCTGCTGATTGGGAATGTCGTCGAACAGGCCTTTCAATAGCAAAACGTCTTTTTGCTTGAGAGTCACCATCAATTCAATGCCAATTAAAAATACGGCAAAATTCAGATATAGCCAACTGATGGAGATAAACATGGCTTTCATGCTGCCAAATACAGCCCCGAAGTTCTTGTTCAAACTCAAAAACAAGCCAAAAGCCGGCCGCATGAGCATCCATAGACTTGCAGTTAGAAAGGCTGAAAGCAAGAGGTGGCGCCAGTGTACCTGGAGCGGGGAAAACGCATGATAGAAGCCAGCAATCAGCAATGTCGTCAAGGTGAGTGAGAGGATGGAGCCGACATGGTTAATGAATGTTGCCGGGAGGTGGTTGGCTAAAAAAACAATCATGCTTTCCAGCACAAAGCCCGCAGCAGTAAATAAAAAAAAGACGAGTAGAACACCCAGCACGGCCAGCACATCATGAAATTTCTTATACCAGAACGAGTTGGCATCATTGCGGCTCGCAATCAGGTGAAAGCTTGATCGCATATAGGCTGCGAGGGGCGTAATCGTCCATAACAAGATCAGGAAACCAATCACTCCCCAGCCTGCCTTGGTGCGTGTATTGTGATAAACCTCGACCATGATGCGCTGGCTGAATTCAGGCAGCAGATTACTGGTGAGTATGGCCAGTTTTACAATGGCGTAATCAGATGAATACACTAGGTGGCTGATTAAAAAGAAAATCAGCACGATCAGCGGAATCAGGGCAAACAACGCATAGAAGGAGAGTGCGGCAGCCAGCCCCATCAAGCGGTGCCTGGTGACCCCTTGCAAGGTAGTATGAATGACAAATAGCGGCGTGCAGTAGCGATAAGACAATAGACGCTGTTTTGCACTTAGCCATTGCTGCAGCAACAGTTTCCATGACGCAGATTGCATAAAGTCCGTTCCACTTTGCGATCGATTATGCAGCCAACCGTTTATATTGCTCGGTCGCTGCCATTAAAGCCTGGCAGGTGCCAGGTTCCATTGCCGAATGTCCGGCATCGGGTACCATGACCAAAGTTGCATGCGGTAAGGCCTTTGCGAGCTCCCAGGCAGTCTGTGGTGGGCATACCATGTCATAACGGCCCTGTACAATGGTAGTCGGGATGTCAGCTAGCTGCTTGGCTGCAGTCTGTAACATCTCATCACCATCGACGAAACATAAATGTTGTATGTAGTGGATTTGCACCCTTGCGCGTGCCAATTCAATTGCGCCATTCACCTCAGCACTGTCCATCTTTGGAATCAGGCTCATGATGCTCGCTTCAAAAGCATTCCAGCTTATGGCTGCCGGAATGCTGATGGAGATATCTTCATCAAACACCAGGCTCGCGTAGTAATCCAGGATATTTTCCCGCTGGCTGGTGGGGACGGGTGCCAGCAAGGTCTGCCAGGCCTCCGGGAAAAATAGAGCCACCTGCCCGAGAAACCAGCGGATTTCATGTGGCCTGCTAAGAAATATGCCTCTTAACGTCAGGCTAACCACCGGCGAGGGGTGGGTGTTGGCATATGCCAGCGCGAGTGTACTGCCCCACGACCCACCAAATACATGCCAACGTTCTATCTCCAGGTAATTTCGTATGGTTTCAATATCTGCAACCAGGGCCTGGGTGTTGTTCTCTTTCGTTTCGCCAGCGGGCTGGCTACGGCCACAACCGCGCTGATCAAACAGGATAATCCGATAATGGTCCGGATCGAAAAAGCGCCTTTGAGCCGGATTGCATCCACTGCCGGGACCACCATGCAAGAAAATGACAGGCATGCCATGCGGATTGCCACATTCTTCTACATAAATAGAGTGTGTGGTTGTAACAGGAATGACAGTTTGGTTATAAGGCAGGCATTCGGGGTACAGAGAGGATGTTGTCATGGTTTATTTTCTTAACTATATGATTTTTATTGAGAAAAAATGAATAAAAAAGGTGGCAAAAAACTAACAAAAAATAATTAGAAAAAATTGTAACCAATTTGTAACCAAACTGTTGCAATTGAAAACAAATTGTTCTATATTGCAATCCTCACATGCGGGAAGTGATAAATTCCACGATCAGTCAGGAGTTTTTCCCTAACCATCAATGTGTAAAGTATGCGTAAAAATTTAATTGGGCTGATCCTAGTGTTGGCGAAATTAAATGTGTACTTATATTAAACCCTTAGTACTAACTTTGGAGATCAATATGCAAGTTAACAAAATCAAACTGGCCTTGGGTCTGGTGGCAGCATTGCCAATGGTTGCTTTCGCAGCTGCAGACCAAGAAGCTGCAATGAAAGATTCAAATAACTGGGTTCACCCACGTGGACAACATAACAACAACGGTTACAGCGCCTTGGCTCAAATCAACAAAGGCAACGTTAAAAACCTGAAAGCTGCTTGGACATTCGCGACTGGTGTAAACCGTGGTCACGAAGGTTCTCCAGTGGTTGTGGGCAACATGATGTATGTTCACACTGCTTTCCCAAACAACGTATATGCTTTGGACTTGAACGATAACCAAAAAATCGTTTGGTCTTATTTCCCTAAACAAGACCCAAGCGTTCAAGCAGTTCTGTGCTGTGACAACGTTTCTCGTGGTCTGGGCTACGGCGACGGTAAAATCTACCTGCAACAAAACGACGGTATGTTGGTTGCTTTAGATGCAAAAACTGGTGCTAAAGTATGGGATGTTAAAAACACTGATCCAAAAGTCGGTGCAACTAACACCAACGCGCCACACGTGATCAAAGACAAAGTATTGACCGGTTGTTCAGGTGCTGAATTCGGCGTACGTTGCTTTATCGCTGCATACAACATCAAAGACGGTTCCCTGGCATGGAAAGCTTACTCTACAGGCCCAGACAGCGAAGTATTGATCGGTGCTGACTTCAACAAAGAAAACCCATCTTACAATGCTCTGTCAGTTTACGAAGATGTAAACGGCGGTAACAAGCAAGGTGGTTCTTTCAAAAAATTGGCTAACGACAGCCTGAAAATTGGTGAAAAAGAACTAGGTACACGTACTTGGTTGAAACCACAAGCTGTGAAAGACGGCTGGCAGCATGGTGGCGGTTCCGTATGGGGCTGGTGGCCATATGATGCACGTACAAACCTGGTTTACTACGGTACTGGTAACCCATCCGTATGGAACCCAGATGTACGTCCAGGCGACAACAAATGGTCCATGACAATTTTTGCTCGTGATTTGGATACTGGCGTGGCTAAATGGGGCATGCAAATGACTCCACACGATGAGTGGGACTACGACGGTATTAACGAAGTGATCCTGTTCGACAAAGGTGGCAAAACATACGCATGGCACCATGACCGTAACGGTTTCATCTACACATGGCAAGCTGGTAACGGCACATTGGTAGCTGCTGAAAAAGTACACCCATTCGTTAACTGGGCAACTGATATTGACCTGAAAACAGGTGTGCCTAACAAACTGGCATCTGCTTCTACTCACCAAGACTACAACGCTAAGGGTGTTTGCCCAGCTGCTCTGGGTACTAAAGACCAACAGCCAGCTGCTTACTCTCCAAAAACTGGTCTGATGTACACACCATTGAACCACGTATGTATGACATACGAGCCAGTTGAATCCAAATACGTTGCTGGTCAACCATGGGTTGGTGCGACATTGACCATGTTTGCTGGTCCAGACGGCGTGATGGGTGGTTTCGGTGCTTACGACCCAATGACCAACAAAAAAGTTTGGTACAACAAAGAGAAGTTCTCTGCTTGGGGCGGTGCTCTGACTACAGCTTCTAACATCGTGTTCTACGGTACTCTGGATCGTTGGTTCAAAGCTGTTGATGCACAAAACGGTAAAGAACTGTGGAAATTCCAAGTTGGTTCTGGCGTGATTGGTAACGCATTCACATACGGCAACAAGGGTAAACAATACGTTGGCGTGCTGTCCGGTATCGGCGGTTGGGCTGGTGTTGCGATGAACCTGGGTATGACCAACGACACCGACGCGCTGGGTGCTGCTGGTGGCTACAAAGAGTTGACCAAGTACAACGCTGCTCCTGGCGGCGGTGCACTGAACGTTTTCTCACTGTAATTTGAGCTAGTCTTAAGTTACACGTAGTAATACGTTGACTCCTTAACACCCTGCTTCGGCAGGGTGTTTTTTTTCATGAATATCATGATTCAAAACAAGAGGAATAAAATTAAATGTGTTTTGGCTACAAATGAAAACGCATTCACGATAAGATGATTCACTTTGTCGTTGATTGGTAGAACTTTTGAGTGAGACCAGGCTCCAAAAACGACAGGAAACAATCACAAAAAAGGATGAAGTCAAAATGAGAATTACATGGAATATTGTGGGTGCGTTTGCGATGATGTTTGCCACACAAAGTGTGGTGTTTGCCGAAGAAATTGACATCCCGTCCATTAATCCGGACGAAGGCCGTATCGGTGAAATACGTCGTGTCGCGGATGAGTCAGAGTTCAAGGTCTGTTCGGACCCAGATAATATGCCTTACTCCAATTTAAAGCTCGAAGGCTTTGAAGACAAGATTGCGAAAGTGCTGGCTGATGATCTCGGTAAGAAATTGACCTTTCAATATGCATACAATCGCCAAGGCTTTTTGCGTAATACCATCAATGCGATGCGATGTGATGTGATTATTGGTATGACCTCTGACTTTGATGGCTTGAGAACCTCCAAGCCTTACTATCGTTCCGGCCATGTGTTTGTCTGGCGTAAAGACAGTAACTACGACATTAATAACTGGGATTCCCCAGATCTGAAAAAGGGCATCATCGGTATTGTTGACAAGAGTCCAGCAACCATTCCGTTGAATGATTATGGCTTGATGACGAATGCACGCCCATATCGTTTGCAACGTGACCTGAATTTGCCAACCAGCTTTATTATCGATGACTTGGTCAAGGGTGATATTGATGTTGCCGTTATGTGGGGGCCGATTGCAGGTTATTTTGCCAAGCAATCCAAAGTGCCTTTAGAGGTGCGCCTGATTCCTGAATACAACAAGGTGAACCTCAAGGGTAAGGAATACTGGAACATTTCGGTCGCAGTGCGTATGAAGGACAAGGATCGTATCAAGATGATCAACGAAGCGCTCGAGCGTAATAAGGACAAGATTGATGCGATCCTGAAAGATTACGGCATTCCAACAGTGCCAGTAGTTGAAGGTGATAGTGTGTATAAAAAGTAACATGCATGGCGGAAAAGTTTCAAAAACAGGCAGTCACTGATGACAATCTAAAAAAAACACAGTAGAATCATTGGCTTGTTTTGAGATGGCTGAGTGAAAGTTTCTGTACAGAGATTCGGAAATATTCGTCAACCGTTTCTGGAACGATTCGTTAAATGAGCATACGTTAATATTTTGGTTGGGATGGATGTTAACGTCGCTCATTTTGTTTAGGATTAGGAGAAAACATGTTAGGCAACACTTTTAAATCAGCATTGTTGATTTCCTTGATGGCATTTGCCACGGGTGCAATGGCTGATATTACATTTTCAGCTACTCAAGACGGCTCAACCATCAACATCGACAAAGCAATGTTTGATACAGACGCTGCTAAAGAATTCTTGGCGACTGGTAAAAACCCATACATCGGTAACGAAGAGGCTATTAAAAAAGGCAAGAAAATTTTCAATATGTACTCTTGCGTGGCCTGCCACGGTGGTAAAGGTGAAGGTGCTGTAGGCCCAGGCTTGATTGGTGCAAACTTCCGTTATGCAAAAAACGCAACGAACAAAGGGATGTTTGAAACAATCTGGCACGGTACCAACGGTGGTATGGGTGCTAAAGGCTTTGGCCTGATGGCTCCAGATGACGGCATCAAACCTGATGAATTGCTGAAGGTGATTGCTTACATTCGTAGCAACAGCAACGTAGGCATGACAGGTAACGAGTAAATTCGTTGCGAATAAAACGGTCACTGAGGTGACCGTTTTTTGTTTTTGTGGCACAATAAATGCAGTCGGTTTGATTATAAAAAACAATTAAAAACCGTTTTATTTCAAAGAACATTTGGATACATGGAAAGATGGGGGTAAAGATGAGAAATATGCTTTTAACGGCATTGCTGGCGACATTGGTGGTGGCATGTAGTAAGGATGGCCAGTCATCTGGTGCAGCTGCGAATACAGGTGGCGATGTGAAGGCTATCCAGTTTGTGGCAACGCAGGATGGTCAGCCTCTGGAAATTGATCAAAAAATGTTTGATACACCGGCCGCCAAGGAATTTTTGGCTACTGGTAAAAACCCTTATATTGGCAACGAAGAGGCCATCAAAGAAGGGAAGAAAAAGTTTAACCTGTTTTCGTGTGTGGCTTGCCATGGCGGACACGGTGAGGGCGCAGTGGGTCCTGGCTTGATAGGTGAGAATTTCCGCTACGCTAAAAATGCAACCAATAAAGGTATGTTTGAAACCATTTGGCATGGCACCAATGGTGGGATGGGCGCGAAAGGATTTGGCCTGATGGCACCCGATGATGGATTGAAGCCAGATGATGTATTGAAAGTCATCGCCTTTATCCGTAGCCATGCCAAAATTACTGGTAACGAATAACGGTATTTTGAAGTGTTGTGCGCGCTTGGCAGTACGGCAGGCGCGCTTTTTTATTGAAGGATCGAAGCGTGAGCGTAACAGACGAAAATGATTTACACCATGTCATCATTGTTGGTGGCGGTGCTGGTGGCCTGGAGTTAGCGACCAAACTGGGTGATTCACTGGGCAAAAAGAAAAAAGCCCGTATTACGCTGATAGATGCCACCAGGACCCATGTTTGGAAGCCATTGCTGCATGAAATCGCAGCTGGCAGCATGGACCCGGATCGGCATGAGCTGGAGTATTTGGCTCAGGCACACTGGCATCATTTTAAATTCCGTCTGGGGCGTATGGATGGGCTGGATCGTAGCACTCGCGAAGTATTCTTGGCACCAGTTCATGACGAAGATGGTAATGAGATTATTGCGCGCCGTTCATTTAAATACGATACATTGATTATTGCAGTGGGTAGTACGACCAATGATTTTGGAATCAAAGGCGCGCGTGAGTATTCGATGGCCTTAGATACCCAGGAACAAGCGCAGAAATTCCATCGATATCTGCATAATGCCTTATTGCGTGCCCAGACACAGCCAGAGCCGTTGAAACCCGGTCAGCTGGAAGTTGCGATTGTAGGTGCCGGAGCTACCGGCGTTGAGCTGGCTGCTGAGCTGCATAACACTACTCGTGAGCTGGCCGCTTATGGGCTGGACAAAATTGATGCAGACCGTGATGTTAAGATCTCACTAATTGAAGCTAGCGACCGAATCTTGCCTGCTTTGCCGCCAAAATTATCTTATGCGGTAGATGTCGAATTGCGTAAGTTGCGCGTCAACGTTTTTACCGGTGAGCGTGTCACTGAGGTCTCACCCAAAGGCATCACAACGCACAGTGGCCGTACAATTCCGGCCGAACTGGTGGTATGGGCCGCGGGGATTAAAGCACCTGACTTTTTGAAGGATATTGATGGTCTGGAAACTAACAGAATTAATCAGTTGGTTGTAAACCAAAACCTGCAAACGACACGTGATGAAAATATTTTTGCGTTTGGTGATTGTGCTGCTTGTCCATGGTTGGGTCATGATACGACGGTCCCGCCACGTGCGCAGGCCGCACATCAGCAGTCTTCCTTGCTGGTAAAAACAGTGAAGGCACGTGTCGCTGGTAAATCGCAATTGCCTGAGTTCCATTACCATGATTATGGTTCATTGGTGAACCTGGGTAAATACTCAACGGTTGGTAGCCTGATGGGGGCTGTGGCTGGTGGCAGCATGTATATTCAAGGGCTGTTTGCGCGTGTGATGTATCGCTCGTTATACAAAATGCACTTGATGGCTTTGCATGGCATTCTTGCAGTGATTGTACATACCATAGGCCGTATCATTTCAAGACGTACTGAACCGCATGTAAAACTGCACTAAAACTAGGCTAAATAAAAGGGCGCTTTGAGCGCCCTTTTATTTATTAGCAGTTCCTTGTTAATCTCAATGTTTAATCTGTTTTCGGTAGACCACTGTAATGAGGGACATGCTTATTATGATAAATACGCCGAAGATAGCTACGATGGTATTGATGTCAAGTTTGGCCCCCACCATCCAGGTATAAGCGCCCAATAGTAACAGTATGCCTATGTTTTCGTTGAAGTTTTGCACAGCTATTGAATGCCCGGCACCCAGCAAATGATGTCCTCTATGCTGTAAAAGGGAGTTCAGCGGTACCAGGAAGTAACCTGACAGGATGCCGATAACGAAGAGTAGCAGTCCTGCAAGTATGGGGCTGTGGATGACTATCATGCTCATGACCAATATTCCCATATAAATACCGGCAGGCAGGACCTTGACCGCGTTTTCCAATTGGACATAACGCGACGCAACCACCGAGCCAACTGCGATACCGACTGCCAGAATGGCAATCAGATAAGTGGCTTGCTGCTGTGAAAAGCCTAGCCTGATATCTGCCCACTGCAATACTACAAATTGTAATGTGGCGCCTGCGCCCCAAAATAATGTTGTCACTGCCAGCGAAACTTGGCCTTGTGGATCTTTCCAGAGTGTAATAAACGCGTGCCAGAAGTCTTTGAGTAAAAACCGCAAGGTCTTTTGTTCAACCTGATGGTCGATAGGTACTTTGGGAATGTAATAATTAAACCCGGCCGCAAGTAAATACAGCAGCATGATGAATGCGATGCCGATGTAGGGGTTGTTGGCTGAAAGGGTGGATCCAAGCACTGGCCCCAAGATAATGGCGGTCACAGTCGTGCCTTCCATCCATGCATTAGCCTTGATCAGCAAGTGGGAGGGCAGCATCTCCGTGAGGATGCCGTATTTGGCAGGGGAGTAAGCTGCCGCACCAACACCAACCATAGCATAGGCATACAGAGGTGGTACGCCTATCAGTGCCATGAAACAGCCAATAAACTTCAGGCCATTGCTCAGGAACATGACGCGTCCTTTGGGCAGGGCATCGGCAAATGGGCCGACAAAAGGCGCCAGCAGGATGTAGGAGATGACAAAGAACTCCCGCAGCAACGGTTCGTGCCAGCTAGGCGCATTGAGTTTGGCCAGCAAGGCAATCGCTGCAAACAGGAGCGCATTGTCTGCGATTGCCGATAGGAATTGGGCAATCAGTAAGGTATAAAAGCCTTTAACCATGACAAACGAGCAGACGAGTGTCTACAAGACCTCTGCCGCAAAGTCTGCCAGGCGTGAGCGCTCACCTCTAACCAGCGTAATGTGGCCGTTATGCGACCAGTTCTTGAAGCGGTCCACCACATAAGTCAGGCCAGAGCTGCCTTCGGTGAGGTAAGGCGTATCAATTTGGGCAATGTTACCTAAACAAACGACTTTAGTACCCGGGCCCGCACGCGTAATCAGTGTTTTCATCTGCTTGGGGGTGAGGTTCTGCGCTTCGTCGATAATCAGAAACTTGTTAAGGAAGGTGCGGCCACGCATGAAATTCAGTGACTTGATTTTTATGCGTGTACGGATCAGGTCTTGTGTCGCCGCGCGACCCCATTCACCAACATCTTCATCCGTTTTGTTCAGCACGTCGAGGTTGTCTTCGAGCGCTCCCATCCATGGTGCCATTTTTTCTTCTTCCGTGCCTGGCAAGAAACCGATATCTTCGCCGACCGGAACGGTGACGCGAGTCATAATGATTTCGGAGTAGCGTTTCTTGTCCAGTGTTTGCGTCAGCGCAGCTGCCAGTGTCAGCAGGGTTTTACCGGTACCGGCCTGACCCAGCAAGGTGACAAAATCAATCTCAGGATCCATTAGCAAATTCAGGGCGAAATTCTGCTCACGATTGCGGGCGGTGATCCCCCAAACGCTGTGTTTAGGATTCTGGTGATCCTGTATCACTTCCAACACGGCAGAGTTGTCTTCAATTTTGCGTACGATGGCATGGAACGGTTTGTTGTATTCGTAAAACACAAACTCATTGACTAGCAGCGACTTGACGATAGGCCCGCTGATTTTATAGAACATGCGGCCGGACTCTTGCCAGGAATGCATATCCTTGCTGTGGGATTCCCAGAAGTCTTCTGGCAACTCGCGTAAGCCGGTATACAGCATGTCGCTGTCTTCCAGCACCTTGTCATTGAAGTAATCTTCAGACGGCACGCCCATGGCACGGGCTTTAATCCGGATATTGATATCCTTGCTGACAAGGATCACACTGCGTTTAGAGTGCTGTTTTTTCAGTGCCAGAGCGACACCGATAATCTGGTTATCCGCCTTGCTGCCTGCGAGGCCTGGCAGGTCTGTCGGTACATGTTCCATCTGGAAGAACAGCTTGCCAGTGAGATGGCGGTTACCCTGGATGCCGAGAGGACAACCTTCTTCCAGTTTATCTGTCTCTATACTGCCGATGATTTCTTCCAGAAAGCGGCTGGCCTGGCGCGCGTTGCGGGCGACTTCGGTTAATCCCTTTTTATTGTTGTCTAGTTCTTCCAATGTCACCATTGGCAAATAAACGTCATGCTCTTCAAACCTGAATAACGACGATGGGTCGTGCATCAGGACATTAGTATCAAGAACAAACAGCTTGGTGTGTGGAGCACGTGCCATAGAAAATCACTTTATGAGTGGGAAGACTGGATGCTGGCATATACCTCAGCGGCATGACCATCCACTTTGACACCCCGCCACTCGCGGACGATGATGCCTTGTGGGTTAACAAGAAATGTACTGCGCTCAATGCCACGTACCTGTTTACCGTACATGTTTTTCATTTTGATCACATTGAACGCCTGGCAAGCGGTTTCTTCGCTGTCAGAAATCAATTCGAAAGGAAAACTGTACTTGGCCTTGAAATTTTCATGGGATTTCAGGCTGTCGCGTGAAATGCCAAAGATGACAGCATTGGCTGCGGCAAACTGATCATGCATATCGCGGAACTGCATGCCCTGTGTGGTACAGCCGGGCGTTGCATCTTTGGGGTAAAAATAGAGAACAAGAAACTTACCCGAATAGTCTTTGCTATTAAATTGCAGGCTGGAGGTAGCCGGTAAGGAGAGTTCTGGAACAGGTGAATTCAACATAGTAGTCATGACAATCACTTAATCACATTGTTGATAAAAATACAAAATTAAGCAAGCACAAAACGCAAATTTCATTGCAGTGGTTGGTAGGCATATTACTGTGGCAATGTAATGGTAATGCGAGTGCCTCTACCCGCATCGCTTTCAAAGGACATGGCGCCCCCCAGTTCTTCGCAGACCTTGAACGCAAACGGAATGCCCAGGCCGGTACCGAATCGTTTGGTTGTTGGTCCTGGGGTGAGGGCATGTGGATCTGGTTTAAACGGCATGCCCGGCCCCTGGTCAATCATCACCAGCGTTAAAAGATTATTCGCCAGGCTGCACAAAATCTTGATTTCAGCGCCTTTGGGCGATGCTTCAGCTGCATTGAGAAGCAGGTTATAGAGCATTTGTTCCAGCAAGTGCTCGTCGGTGAGGATCAGCTGTTTGACGTTTGCACTGTCTTCTATGATTGCGATCTGCTTTTCGTCGAGTTTGGGTTGCAAGGTCGAAACGGCTCCCTGCACAATAGAAGACAGTAGCAACTGGTTGAGCATGGGTTTGATCGGATGCAGGTAAGACAGCAGGCTGCCAGTCCACCGCTCCAGGCGATCTACCGTGTGCATAATCCCTTGGATGGACTCCTGCGTATCTTTATCCAGCAGCGGGTCATCAATCACTTGTGCCGTGGCACGGATGCTAGCCAGTGGATTGCGGATGTTGTGGGCGAGCATGGGGACCAGTAAGCCAAGCGCGGCCTGTTTTTCACTTTTAACCAGTGCGTCGCGGCTGGCGGCCAGGTCTTCAGCCATTTTATTGATTTCCCGGGAAAGGACTGCCAGTTCTTCTGCGCCAGCTTCCGGCACCTGGTGGCTAAGATTGCCAGCACTGATGGCATTGGTAGCTTGCATGATGTCATTAATCGGCCTGACAATAGAGTTTTTCAAAATCCGACGGGAATAGACAATCAGGATGCAGCCAAGTATCAATGGCATGGAGAGTACGGCAATTGAGTTGCTTCTGGCATCATCCAGCCTGTGTTTGATTTCCTCCTGTTTGACCATGAGCAGGTATTCTGCCCGCTTGGAAACCTCCTCGTAATGCCGGAATATCCCGGTTTCAATATCCTGGTAAATAGACTTTTGTGCTTTGCGGTTAGGATTGTTTTGATAGCGATAGAACAGAGCGGGCGCTTCGTTCACCAGGCTGCGGTATTTGCGCTCGATTTCCATGAGTGCTTCGCGCTCCTGCTGATCAATTGCAATGTTTTGGAGACGTTCCAGATGCGCAAGGATGGATGTGGTGTATTGGTTGTATTCATGCAAGGCATTTTCTTCCTGCAAGAAAAAAGCGTCGAATAATTCCTTGGTTTGCCGGTAAAGGTCACCACGCACCAGGTAAATTTCCTGAATCACGAAATTAATGCGCTGTGATTGCGCGGATGCTTTGTCCCATAGGTAAATACCATAGCCGCCACTGGCGACGGCCAGAATGATAAGGGCAATGAAATACAAGTCATGAAATAATAGCAGGTACCGGAGCGGCTTGTCGTGAGCACCGTGAGCTGATGAAGATGTACGCTGAAAAAACATGACAGGAGTTAACTGGTCAATTTGAAGCTGACCGTGACAATAATATTATTGATTTTGCCACGCAGTATTTCGTTGAAATGCGGCTTTAACTGAGACTTTTGCGCAGCTGTCATTGCTGCATCATCAATGGCTTTGTTACCACTGGACTCCACGATTTCGATGCCAGTGATATTGCCGTGGTCATCAATGTTGATGCTTAACTTTACGTCTCCCTCAATACCCCTGTCTTGGGCGATTCTGGGGTAGCGCTGGTTTTTCTTGAGCTCTCTATGGGCTGCATTTCTGAAGGCATTGCGTGCCGCTTCAATATCACCTTCACTAGGGCCTGCTTTGACGGGTTCAGGTGGGGGTGCTGGCGGAGCCGGGGGCGGAACGACCACTTCCGGTCTTGCTTCGCTGACGGTCGGTTTGGCGGCAATCACTGGTGGTGTGGGGGACTCAACAGCCGGGCGAGGTGTTTCCACGACAGGCTCGGGGACTGGTGTGGGTTTTTGCGGTACCGGCTCTTGTTTAGTCGGTTTGGGCTCTTGCTTCACCGGTGTGGGCTTCGGCTTGGGAGGCTCTGGGAGCGGCTTGGGTGGTGTAGGCTCAGGCTCGGCCGCGGGCTGCACAGGCACTGGCGGCTGCTCTTTCACCAGCTCAATACGGAGTTCCTGCTTTTTTGGTGGCGGTAGGTCATAGTCTGGCTTGTTCAGCGTAAACATGAACAATGCGTGTATCAGAAGGGAAGCAACCAGGCACCACTCTAATAAATGATTGAACTGTTTTGACTCTTTTAAAACGGCTTGCACGCCACTATCCTTAATCATTAACCCCCACCGCGACCCATAACTATAAGCTATTTTTGATAGTTGTTGCCAGCGTGAGCAGCGAATCCAGGTTTAGAAAGTGGTTTAGCAAATACCGTAAAAGGGTTGAACCTCGACCTGCGAGCCAGCCTTTATCGTGCCTGATTGTTCATCCAGCACAATAAAGCAATTGGCCTGGCTCATGCTGCTTAATATGCCTGAACCTTGTTCGCCCGTCGTTTTTACCTTCCAGTCAGATCCTTCCTTGAAGAGGATGCCGCGTTGAAACTCAGTGCGCCCTGGGGCTTTTTTGATGGCAGTCACACACTCCACCTTGAATGAAGGAACGAGGGTACTGCTGGATCCCATCAAACATTTCAGCGCTTCCTGTACAAACTGGTAAAACGTCACCATGGTAGATACCGGATTGCCTGGCAAACCAAAATAATGAGACTGGCCAATTTTGCCATAAGCGAGCGGGCGGCCCGGTTTCATATTGATTTTCCAGAACAGGACTTGCCCGTGTTTGGCCAACAGTTGCTTCATGAAGTCTGCCTCACCGACAGAGACGCCGCCACTGGTGATAACCACATCATGTTCCGCCGCTGCCTGTAGCAGTGTTTTTTCTAATGCATCTGGGTCGTCGGCTACATTTCCCAAATCATGCACATCTACCCCCAGTGCCTGCAACATGCCCCATAAGCTGTAGCGGTTGCTGTCGTAAATCTGGCCTGTTTGCAAGGGCTTGCCGACACTGACCAATTCATCGCCAGTGCTGAAAAAAGCGACTTTTAGTTGGCGATAAACTTGAATCTCTGCGATACCCAGCGAGGCCAGTAGGCCCATGTCGGCCGCATGCACTTGATGGCCGCGGCATAGCACCGTTTGCCCGATGGCGATATCTTCTCCAGCCAGGCGGATATTTGCACCCAGCGGTGGGGCCTTGCTCAGCATCACCAGGTCGTCTTGTATGGAAGTATGTTCCTGCATGACCACGGTATCTACGCCAGCAGGAATCACAGCACCTGTCATGATTTTGATGCAACCACCTGCAGGTAGTGAACCGGTAAATGGACTGCCAGCCAGCGCTGTGCCAGCTATTTTCAAGGGCTGTGCCGCCTCGGCATGCCTGAAGGCAAAACCATCCATTGCGGAATTGTTGTGCCCTGGTACATTGATGGCAGAAGTAATGGGGGCGGCGAGCGTACGGCCCAAAGACTGCTTGATCGCAATGGTCTCGATTTCCTGCACGGGAGACAGAAATTGCTGGATATACTGGCGCGCTTGCGTCACTGACATGGCATTTGGGTCATAGTCGTCCGCGCAAGAAGGGTTGCTAGCCAGCTGCTGTAAAAGATCTTGATTATTCATACTCACGCCTGTTGAAGCTGGTTGATGTTAGTAAACGCTTGCTCATCCCTGAAGTCCACAAATACATGCGGATGCCTGTCTTGCCATGCACTGACACGGCGCTGGCCGCTTTGCAGAAAAACATCCAGATCATTGCCCAATTGACGTGGCATGAGGCAAAACACGGGATGCGTGCCGGTGGCACTTCGGGCAATGGCTAGCATGGAGGGCGGATGGGTGAGGGTTTGCATGGTTTGTATGGCCTGCCTCAGCCGATTTGCCAGGTCCGAGGGCAGTAAAGGCGAATCACAAGGCACACTGAGTATCCAGTCATGCTTTGCATGGCGCATGCCAGCCTGCATGCCAGCCAGCGGGCCATCAAACTGGTCGGTCTCATCGGTGATCACGGGAACACCATATTGTTCATAGCGGTCCAGGTTTCGATTGGCGTTAATCATGACTTGATCGACTTGAGGCGTAATGCGGGATAGTACATGTTCAATCATGGGCTGGCCTTGATAATCTACCAGCCCTTTATCCATGCCCCCCATACGCATACCGCGGCCACCGGCCAGAATCACTGCGGTAATCTGCATCAACCACCTGTATGAGACATAAAACGTACAACCGCAGGCGCTGCTCGGCGCAAATCAAAGTCATGCCCTTGTGGTTTGATACGCATGCCATGCAATATGGCATCAACTAATGGCTGGTCGTCATCAGGATGGTCGCGCAGCAAGGGCATCAGATTCACCTGGTGATCTTGCCCCAAGCACAGGAAAAGCTCTCCTTGGCAAGTGATACGCACACGGTTGCAACTTTCGCAGAAGTTATGGCTATGCGGGGAAATAAACCCAATTTTGGTGGCATGACCATTGACTTGCCAATAACGGGCCGGGCCACCTGTACGGTGCGTGCTAGGTGTGAGTGAGAACTTACTTTTTAATAGGGCCAGGGTGTCTGAATTACTGACGCAGCTTTGTTCACGGTCATGATTCACTTCGCCCAAAGGCATTTCTTCAATAAAACTGATGTCCACCTGTTTGTGAATGGCAAAGCTCACCAATGATTCTGCTTCGTCGTCATTGATGCCGCGCATTAAGACTGTATTAATCTTGATATTGTCAAAACCAGCTGCGATGGCGGCGTCCAGACCACTCAATACTTTTGGTAGTTCACCTACGCGTGTGATGTTTTTAAAACGCGCGTCTTGCAGGCTATCAATGGAAATATTAATGCGTTTGACGCCGGCATTTTTTAAGTTAACAGCGTACCTATCTAATTGGCTGCCATTGGTGGTAAGAACACACTCGTCCAGTCCTGGTAAATGGCCGATTTCTTCAAACAGCCACATGGCGTTTTTGCGTACCAGGGGTTCGCCTCCGGTAATGCGAACTTTGCGTACGCCCATACGGACAAAGAGTTTAACAAGGCGTGCACATTCTTCGAGTGACAGGACTTGCTCGCGTGGCAAAAAAGTCATGTCTTCTGCCATGCAATATTGGCAGCGGAAATCACAACGATCTGTGATCGACAGGCGGATATAATCCACACGTCGGCCAAACTGGTCTATCAATTGTGAAGGAATGTTGGTCATTGTTGGTGTGACTGGTGAACGTCTAAAGTAATTCGTATTTTATGCCCTTTTTGTGCTTTCACAAGGCATAAATAGAGGATATGATTCGAGGAAGGTAGAATGTAACTGAATTGTAAATGGTTGGATGTGAGGTCGGTTTGGATAACACATTAAGCAATGAGCAACACGCGCAAATACAAGCGCATATTCAAGCACACCAGCATGTGCCAGGCGGGTTAATGCCTTTGTTACATGCGATTCAGGACGATATTGGCTATGTCCCTGAGCTGGTGTATCCCGAGATTGCCAAAGCGCTGGCCCTGTCAGTGGCAGAGGTCCATGGCGTCGTCACTTTTTACCATCATTTCCGTACCCACCCCATCGGTAAACATGTTTTGCAGGTTTGCCGTGCGGAGTCCTGCCAGTCCATGGGTTCCGAAAAAATGGAGGCTGAACTCAAAGCAAAACTCGGTGTGGATTACCATCAGACCACTGCTGACGGTAGTGTGACTCTATTACCTGTCTATTGCCTGGGGAACTGTGGCTGTTCGCCAGCCGTGATGCTCGACGATGAAGTCTATGGGCGCATGAATACAGAAAAAGTGACCGAGTTGATTGCAGAGGTGTGCCATGGTTAAGGTCTATGTGCCCATTGATTCGGCGGCGCTTTCTTTGGGTGCTGAGCGCACTGCAAAAAGAATCGTTCAGGAAGCGCAAACGCGTGGAATACAGGTTGAATTGGTTCGCAACGGTTCGCGAGGCTTGTTCTGGCTCGAGCCGCTGGTTGAAGTAGAGACTGCACAAGGTCGAGTGGCTTTCGGTCCGGTGCAACCCAAAGATGTGGCCAGCTTGTTCGTTGCCGCTTTCACTGACGCGTTGTCTGATAGTGCCAGGGCGCATCCTTTATATTTGGGTCTGACAGATGAAATAGCCTGGCTCAAAAAGCAACAGCGTTTGACCTTTGCGCGTGTGGGTATTATCGATCCGTTATCCCTGGAAGACTATCTTGCGCATGATGGCTATCAAGGCCTTAAAAATGCGCTTGCCATGACGGGTGCCGACATTGTTAAAGCGGTGACAGATTCAGGCTTGCGCGGCCGTGGCGGCGCAGCTTTCCCGACAGGGATCAAATGGAATACTGTGCTCAATGCGCCAGCAGAGCAAAAGTATGTGGTCTGTAATGCCGACGAGGGTGATTCAGGGACTTATTCAGACCGCATGATCATGGAAGACGATCCTTTTGTCTTGATTGAAGGCATGACTATTGCCGGTATTGCAGTGGGTGCCACACAAGGCTATATCTATCTGCGCAGCGAATATCCGCATGCGCTGAAAACGCTCAATGAAGCCATCCGCAAAGCCAATCTGCAAGGGTATTTAGGCGAAAATATTCTCGGTTCTGGCCATAGTTTCCATCTTGAGGTGCGTAGGGCGGCTGGTGCCTATGTCTGTGGCGAAGAAACCTCCTTGCTCGAAAGCCTGGAAGGTAAGCGTGGCCTGGTGCGTTTCAAACCACCGCTCCCTGCGATAGAAGGTTTGTTTGGTAAGCCCACCATTGTCAATAATGTGATTTCACTGGCTACGGTGCCGATTATTTTAGATAAGGGCGCGCAATATTATGCCGATTATGGCATGGGCCGTTCGCGCGGTACCTTGCCTATCCAGTTGGCAGGCAATCTCAAGCAAACTGGCCTGGTTGAGCTGGCTTTTGGTGCTACCTTGCGCGAGTTGCTGTATGAATTTGGCGGTGGTTCCGCCTCCGGTCGGCCTATCCGAGCAGTACAAGTCGGTGGGCCGTTAGGTGCTTACTTGCCTGAGAGCCAGTTTGATACGCCGCTGGACTACGAAGAGTTTACCAAGATATGGGCGGTGCTGGGCCATGGCGGTATTGTCGCCTTTGATGATAGCGTGGATATGGCCAAAATGGCGCGCTATGCCTTCGAGTTTTGTGCTGAAGAAAGTTGTGGCAAATGTACGCCGTGCCGCATAGGTTCTACGCGCGGCGTTGAAGTCATGGACAAGATAGTGCTTGGCAAAAACCATCCGCAAAATGTGCAATTGCTGCGCGATTTGTCCGATACCATGCTCAATGGTTCGTTGTGTGCACTAGGTGGCATGACGCCGTATCCGGTGCTGAGTGCCTTGAATCATTTCCCTGAAGATTTTGGTCTAAGCAATAAAGAAGCTGCTGCCTGAGGGTAGCAAAGGAAGACATTATGGACGACATCAAATACTCATCTTCCCAGCCACAGATGCCGAAGTATGATCCTGATAAGGATTACGGCACACCGAAGTCTGACAGTGCCACCATGGTGACCCTGAACATTGACGGCGTGGATGTGACAGTGCCAGACGGGACTTCCATCATGCACGCAGCCCAACTGGGAGGTGTCACCGTTCCCAAGTTGTGTGCCACTGACTCTTTAGAGCCTTTCGGTTCCTGCCGTTTATGCCTGGTCGAGATCGAAGGCCGGCGCGGCTACCCGGCTTCTTGTACCACGCCTGTTGCCCCCGGGCTTAAAGTCAAAACCCAGACGCCCAAACTGGCAGATGTTCGTCGCGGCGTCATGGAATTGTATATCTCTGACCATCCGCTGGACTGTCTGACCTGCGCTGCCAATGGCGACTGCGAATTGCAGGACATGGCTGGCGCTGTCGGTTTGCGCGAAGTGCGTTATGGCTATGAAGGTGAAAATCACATTGGCCAGGCCAAGGATGAGTCCAATCCTTATTTCACGTTTGACCCCTCTAAATGTATCGTCTGCTCACGCTGTGTGCGTGCCTGTGAAGAAACTCAGGGGACTTTTGCGCTCACGATCCAGGGGCGCGGTTTTGAAAGCAAGGTCTCTGCCGGTAATAAGGATTTCCTCGACTCGGAATGTGTCTCTTGCGGTGCCTGCGTACAGGCATGCCCTACGGCCACCCTGATGGAAAAAACCGTGATTGAGGCCGGTACGCCAGAACACAAAATCACCACCACCTGTGCTTATTGCGGCGTTGGTTGCAGCTTTGATGCCGAAATGAAAGGTGAGCAGGTCGTGCGCATGACGCCTAGCAAAGAGGGTGGTGCCAACCATGGTCATAGCTGTGTAAAAGGCCGTTTTGCTTGGGGCTATGCGACCCACGCTGACCGCATTACCACGCCTATGATACGCAAAAGCATTCATGACCCCTGGCAAAAAGTCGGTTGGGATGAGGCAATTAATTACGCTGCCAGCGAAATCAAGCGCATTCAGGCTCAATATGGCAAGGAGGCCGTCGGTGGGATCACTTCCAGCCGTTGCACCAATGAAGAAGTGTATGTGACACAAAAGCTGATCCGTGCCGTGTTTGGGGTGAATAATGTGGATACCTGTGCGCGTGTTTGCCATAGCCCGACTGGCTATGGCCTCAAGCAGACCCTGGGCGAATCAGCCGGGACACAAACGTTTGATTCTGTCATGAAGTCTGACGTGATTTTTGTCATGGGCGCCAACCCCACTGATGGCCACCCGGTATTTGCTTCTATCATGAAGCGCCGCTTGCGTGAAGGGGCCAAGCTGATTGTGGTTGATCCACGTGAAATTGACCTGGTGGATAATTCCCCGCATGTGCGTGCTGATTATCACCTCAAATTGCGTCCTGGCACCAACGTGGCCATGATTTCTGCGATTTCACATGTGATTGTGACTGAAGGCCTGGTACAGGAAGAGTTTGTGAAAGCCCGTTGCGAGTGGGACTCTTACGTTGCCTGGCGTGACTTTGCTGCCAAGCCGGAAAACTCCCCGGAAGCGCTGGAAAAAGAATTAGGCGTGCCAGCAAATGATGTACGCGAAGCGGCACGTTTATATGCAACAGGCGGTAATGCTGCCATTTATTATGGCCTGGGTGTCACCGAACATAGCCAGGGCTCCACCACTGTGATGGGGATTGCCAACTTGGCGATGGCAACCGCGAATATTGGCCGCGAAGGCGTAGGGGTGAATCCATTGCGTGGTCAAAACAATGTACAAGGGTCTTGTGACATGGGCTCCATGCCGCATGAGTTTCCTGGCTACCGTCATGTTTCTGACGATGCAACACGCGCCCAGTTTGAACAAGCGTGGGGCGTGACACTGAGTGCTGACCCTGGTTTGCGTATCCCCAATATGCTGGACCTGGCTGTGGAAGGTAGCTTTAAAGCGGTTTATTGTGTAGGCGAAGATATTGCACAATCTGATCCTGATACCCAGCACGTGACACATGCGCTGGAAAACATGGAGTGCGTCATTGTGCAGGATTTGTTCCTGAACGAAACTGCCAAGTTCGCCCACGTTTTTTTCCCAGGCGCCTCTTTCCTTGAGAAAAACGGCACATTCACCAATGCCGAGCGCCGTATTTCACCTGTGCGCAAAGTGATGACGCCAAAAAATGGCATGGAAGACTGGGAGATTACTGCTAAATTCTCAGAGGCCTTGGGTTACCCCATGCATTACGCACATGCCAGTGAAATCATGGATGAGATTGCCGCTCTGACGCCGACCTTTACCGGTGTCAGCTTCAAAAAACTGGATGAACTGGGCAGTATCCAGTGGCCATGTAATGACGAAGCCCCTACGGGGACGCCAACCATGCATGTGGATGAGTTTGTACGTGGTAAAGGCAAGTTCTTTATTACCCAGTATGTGCCCACCACTGAGCGCGTCAACCAGAAATACCCCCTGATCCTGACCACCGGCCGTATCCTGTCGCAATATAACGTGGGTGCGCAAACCCGCCGTACGCATAACGTGGCATGGCACCATGAGGATTTGATTGAAATTCATCCGCATGACGCCGAAGACCGGGGCATTGCTGAAGGCGATTGGGTGGGCATTACCAGCCGTGCCGGGCAGACGGTATTACGGGCCAAGATTACCGATCGCGTGCAGCCAGGCGTGGTGTATACCACTTTCCACCATCCTGAGTCTGGTGCCAATGTAATTACTACAGACAACTCCGACTGGGCGACCAATTGCCCTGAATACAAAGTGACTGCCGTGCAGGTGTCCAAAGTCAACCAGCTGTCTGATTGGCAGAAGCAGTACCGTTCGTTTAGTGATACACAAATTGAACTGTCAGGGATGGATCCGCAAACGGTTGTTTCTTGATGGCAGTGGAAGTCTTAAACGAGCAGGATTGTGCGCTGCCTGACAGTCAAGAATGGCAGCCTATTCTTGCAGAGCAGGCAGCGGCTACGGTGATCGTCACGCGATGGCGTGAAGATCAATCCACCACTGTGGCAGATGCGTTGGCGCAGGAAGTACCTGTTGCGCTGATATATAACGGTATTTCGTATGTAGTGATGCTGGCAACACCGGCGGATCTTGAGGATTTTGCTTATGGTTTTTCATTTACTGAAGGCATTATCACTGAACGCGGCCAAATCTATGGCGTAGAAGCCAGAGCATTGACGCAGGCAGATGGTCAATTGCAAGGAATAGAACTGCATATTGACCTGGCGACAGAGCAATTTGTCGCGCTCAAGGCACAGCGGCGCAATTTAACCGGTCGCACCGGATGTGGGTTGTGTGGTGCCGAGAGTTTGCAGCAGGTTTTTAAACAACCCATGCCAGCCAGTGGCCCTCTGGTGTCACTGTCATTAACCGCGCTAGAGGCCGCATTGGATGGATTGAAGACCCGTCAGCCGCTACAGCTGCTGACGGGTGCTACGCATGCGAGCGCTATCGCAGATGCACACGGGCAAGTGGTATGCGTGCGGGAAGATGTTGGCCGCCACAATGCGCTTGATAAACTGATAGGTGGCTTGTTGCGTCAAGGCCATGATTTTTCCGTATTCTGGGCGACGCATTGGGTATTAACCACCAGCCGTGCAAGTTACGAAATGGTTCAGAAAGTGGCTGTCTGTGGCGGAAGGGCATTGGTTGCATTGTCAGCCCCGACAGCGCTTGCTGTCAGTTTGGCAAATGAATATGATTTTTTGCTGGTTGGATTTGCTAGAGCCACGCAATGTGTCGTGTATAGCGGGGAATTGCGTGACCATCGTAAGCGTTGAAAGTCGCTAGAAAGAGTAAGCAAGTATGGAAGTGGAAAAGTTAATCAAAATGGCCAACCAGATTGGCGATTTTTTTGAGGCAAATCCAGATGTTGAAGAGGCAAAGCGGGAAATTGCCAGTCACCTGAAGAAGTTTTGGAATTCGATCATGATTAAAACTCTGGTGGCGCATGTGCAGCAACAGCAGGGGCAGGGTTTGCATCCCAAAGTGATTGCTGCGATTCAGCAACATTTGCATCTCTGAATTGGCGTTAACAATAAGCAATTATCGCAGCAAGGCTGTTATTACCTAGCTACATACAGCCTTAATCACTTCTAGCATTCATAATCTGTTAGCGGTGTTGAAGCAGCCTGAAAGATTCCTTGTTTTGACGGGTTTGCTCACCTTCCCAGATTACTTGCCAACCTTCACCGGGTAATGCGTGGCGTTTCCCGGGCTGATCTTCAATCAGGTACAAATTGCAGTGCGTGGGGTTGTTCGGTATATGGTAATTCAATCTTATGCCGGCATGATAGTGCAGCAGGTCCGCCTGTGAAGCGCCAATGTTTTGGGCGTGGATACAATTGTAATGCGCAGGCAAGTGTTTGCGCAGGTCTTCAAACAATGGCTGGTAGGTACGTGCGGCTTCTATCATCGGCAGCCATAAACTCATGAACACCGTCCATGCGCAAGTCATGCCGATGGCCCAATTGGTGGCACTGGACCGGTTGGAGTGCTTGGAACGCAAGACAATGGAGAGCCAGATCAGCGTCACTGCAACGGCAATCGCTCCATATAGGAGGCTGAAAGGGATAGTTTGCAGACCAGATAGGTAGCTTAAACGTTGGTAAAACCTGACCGGTGTGCCGTTGAGCATCGCCCACCAGCCAATCCAGGCGATGGCGATCAGGATGCCAAACAGGATGAGTCCGAACCAGTTCAATGCGCCAGCTGCGCCACGTTTAAGTGTTTCTATGCTGCCTGCTGCCAACACCGTCAAGGGAACCAGTAACGGTAAAGCACTGACTTCGCTGCGATCACTTAAAAAACCAATCAGGATAAAGGCAATCCCAAAAAAAATTAGCCCCAGCTGGAAGCGGTAAGTGCTCAGCACAGAATGCCTGAAGCGCCATATGCCCCACATGGCAAATGGCAGCGCTGGCCACGCATACCACGCCAGTGTTCTCAGAAAATAGCCATGATTGCTGGGCCACTGAACCTGCCATTGTGTTTCCCACCAGGCGTGCCACAGTCCAGGCGCCCATTGCTGGCAGAGCCAGCACCATAAGTAGATGCCTGGTAAGGCCAGAATGGTGCCAATGATCATAGCCCGGGATGCAGTTTTTTGCTGGCGAATGGAGGGCAGTAATAGAAGGCAGCTGACGGACAACACAATCATCAGTGTTGGCACAACGCCACCGGAGAGAAAGGCGACTAATAATCCGGTGCACAATAACCACATGGCCCGCATAGGCTTGCGCATGGCCAGCGCCAGCGCATAAAACGCCATGGTGATGCCACTCAATGCAGCGACAGCTGGCATCATGGTGTGTGCGCTGACTACCAATCCCAGGCAGCCGATAAAAATAAAATTGGTCTGGCGGCCTACCCCCAGATTCCATAACTCACGTCCACTGAGTCCGGTCATGATCAGTGTCAAAAGCATCCACAGGCCTACGCTGAGACGCGCTGCATCGTGGGTGGGAAGCAGCGGAGAGAGCAGATGAGCAAAGCCGGTTGCTGCCCAATAAAATAATGGGGGTGTTTCCAGAAACGGATGCCCGGCAGAAGTTGGGGCAATCCAATAGCCATTAGTCCAGCTATCAAGAGATAAAAAAGGGTGGTTGATCAGATTTTGAATGATGCTGGCTGACTGGGACTCGAAAGGTTTCCAGGGTGAATGGCCGACCAGGCCCACACAAAGCCAGATGGCACATAGCAAAATCAATAAATGTGTTTTTGCTCGCTCACCCACCTTCGCGCGGGGAGTGGCCATGTTTTCTTGCCAGTCGTGATCAATATAAAACTGCATGTTTGAATTCGAGTCGCAGAATAAAACGCATGATACGGTTGTTATATATTAGCGCAAAGCGTATGCGCCCAGAGCGAACAGCTGCAGATAAAACAAAAAAGGCAGCCATGCTGCCTTTCTGTACATACTGTGCCGAAATTACATGCCGTATTTTTGGCGGAATTTCTCAACGCGACCAGCAGTATCGACGATCTTTTGTTTGCCGGTGTAGAACGGGTGGCACTGTGAACATACTTCAATGTTCAGGTCTTTACCGTTTGTAGAGCGGGTTTTGAATTTGTTGCCACAGCTACATGTGACGTTGATTTCCGGGTAATTTGGGTGAATATCAGCTTTCATGCTTTCTCTCTAATCTTAAGCAGTTGCAGTAAACGCGCGATTATCTATGATTTTGATAGATTTATCAATAGTAAAGCGATAAATAATTGCAGCCGTCTGCGGTTTAGCCCCGACGCATGCTGTCAAAGAAATCGTTGTTGCTCTTGGTGCCTTTGATCTTGTCGAGCAAGAACTCCATCGCTTCGAGGTCGTCCATGGGGTAAAGCAATTTGCGCAGAACCCATATTTTTTGCAGTACATCTTTGTCCAGCAACAACTCTTCGCGGCGGGTGCCTGACTTGTTGACGTTGATGGCTGGGTAAATCCGTTTCTCGGCCATGCGTCTATCCAGGTGGATTTCCATGTTGCCGGTACCCTTGAATTCTTCGTAGATCACGTCATCCATCCGTGAGCCGGTATCCACCAGGGCCGTGGCAATAATGGTTAATGAACCACCTTCTTCCACGTTACGTGCCGCACCGAAGAAACGTTTTGGTTTCTGCAGTGCATTGGCATCCACACCGCCGGTCAGGACCTTGCCGGAAGATGGAATCACCGTGTTGTAAGCACGGGCCAGACGGGTAATGGAGTCAAGCAGGATCACCACATCTTTTTTGTGCTCCACCAGGCGCTTGGCCTTTTCCAGCACCATTTCAGCCACTTGCACGTGACGGGTTGCCGGTTCGTCAAACGTAGATGCCACCACTTCGCCACGTACGGAGCGTGTCATTTCTGTCACTTCTTCCGGACGTTCGTCAATCAGCAATACGATCAGGACACAGTCGGGATGGTTGGCGGTAATCGCATGTGCAATATTTTGCAACATAACCGTTTTACCGCTTTTGGGGCTGGCGACCAGTAAGGCACGCTGGCCTCGACCAATCGGCGCAATCATGTCAATGACCCGGCTGGTGATGTTTTCCTCCCCGCGGATGTCACGTTCCAGTGTCAGCGGCACGGTAGGGAACAGCGGCGTCAGGTTCTCAAACAGAATTTTATGCTTAGTGTTTTCAGGTGCTTCGCCGTTAACGCTATCGACTTTTACCAGTGCGAAATAACGCTCACCATCCTTAGGGGTGCGAATCTCGCCCTGGATACTGTCACCGGTATGCAGGTTAAAGCGGCGAATCTGCGAAGGTGACACGTAAATGTCGTCTGGACCCGCCAGGTAAGAAGTGTCCGGGGATCGCAGGAAGCCAAATCCGTCCGGTAACACCTCCAGTGTGCCATCACCAAAAATGCTGTCACCTTTTTTTGCCTTGTTTTTGAGGATCGCAAAAATAAGATCCTGCTTGCGCATGCGGCTGGCATTTTCAATGTCATTGGCAATTGCCATTTCGACCAGTTCGGTCACGGGAAGATGTTTGAGGTCGGATAAGTGCATGAGTAACTCGCTAGACTGAGAAACGCCGGAGAGATTGAAAAGAAAACCCGGTTTCGCAGACTGGAAACCGGGCAAGAGAATTAAATGTTGCTATCAATAAACGCGCTGAGTTGAGACTTGGACAATGCGCCAACTTTGGTGGCTTCAACATTACCGTTTTTAAACAACATCAGGGTTGGAATGCCACGAATACCATATTTTGGCGGGGTGTTCTGGTTGTCATCAATATTCAATTTGGCGACCTTCAGGCGGCCAGCGTATTCTTTGCTGATGTCGTCCAGAATAGGCGCAATCATTTTACAAGGTCCGCACCATTCAGCCCAGTAATCAACCAGTACCGGAATCGTGGATTGCAATACTTCTTGTTCAAAGCTGGCGTCGCTTAAATGGGTAATGTTGTCGCTCATTATTGCCTCTTAAGAGAGGTAAAGGATTTAAATCAAATGTAGACTGGATTTAAACAGAAAAATTCTGAATGTGTGGCTAATTTTTGTTTGGATGAGTAATTTGCTGAAAGGTGAAATTACCAAACGGGATAAGGCTAGTATAGCAACAGTTTTCCAGCATAATCAAGTTTTTTCCGTCTACGTTATTCAATATGGGGAATATTTTGGATAAAAACAAGAGGAGCTGCCAGCTCTTATGCCTATTTGGCACGTTGGCGCTAGTTGCCTGCTTGTTACGGCCCAATCCGTGCTTAGCGGCGGGCCTGAGCTGGGTCATGCAGGATATGGCTGGTCATACCCACCAGCTATCCCAGTACAAGGGGCGATGGGTGATCTTGAATTATTGGGCACCGTGGTGTCCGCCCTGCCTGCAAGAGATGCCTGACCTGGTAACATTTCATGATGCGCATGCCAGGCATGATGCCATCGTTCTTGGCGTGGCAGTGCAATATAAAACGGAGCGGTCGGTGCGTGATTATGTCGACGATATGCTCATTTCTTATCCCATCATCCTGGGGGATGCTCAAAAAAGCGCACTATTGCACCCTGAGGTGTTGCCGACGACCTATATTTATGCCCCAGATGGCTCGCTTTATAAAGTAAAACGCGGCGCCTTGAGTAGAGAGTGGTTGGAAACCTTGCTCAAGGAGGCCGCGTCAGCGTCCAAATGATGCTGAAACTAAATGGTGACGGCTTCACCAGCCGGATTAATCACGCTGAGCTGGTTTTCTTTGGCAAATTGCATTAATTGCTCAAAACCAGCCGGATTAACATCCTTTAATTTCATGTCCACGGACAGGCTGCGTACGTTATTCACCAGTTTGGGCTTGAGGTAAGGCGAGTAGCGCAATTTCTTGTCATCGCCAAATGAAGCGTAAGTGCTGCACATACGGTCCACCCAGTCGCTAGGGCGGAAAGGCTTGCCAGCCAGTGTAATGCCCTGGATGATGATTTCCTGATTTTCCATTCAAATTCCTTGAGAATGTAGTTGATAGTTAATTGGTGTATTCAAATACCTTGACGACTTTGCTCACGCCTTCTGTCGTTCTGGCGATTTCCACCGCGTCATTGGCCTCTTTTCCAGACACGATGCCCATGAGGTATACCACGCTGGCTTCGGTCACCACTTTTACCACATTGGCCGGGAACAGGTTTTCACTGACAAAGCGAGCTTTTACCTTGGTGGTCAGGTAGGTATCATTACTGCGATCGCCGATGGAAGAAGCCGGGCCTATGGTTAGGCCGTTATGGATGTTGCGGACACTGGAGATTTCCTTTGTCAGTGTTTCCGCCTGCGTACGCTGACCCTCGTTAGGCACCTCGCCTGTCAATAAAACAATGCGGTTATAGCTGGTTACATTGATATGCGAGGCCTTATCCATATATTGCGACAGGCGTTTCAATGTTTTTAATTCAATGTTTTCATCTTCTACATAAATGCCTGAAGTGCGGCGGTCTGCTGCCATTGCACCTCCAGCTGCCGCGCCACCAACGACGGCTGGAAAGCAACCGCTCAATTGGGTGCTGATCAGTAACAAGGCGATAGCGGAGATTTTACCAGTGAATTTTTTTTGGGTCATGAAACTTCCTAGATCTGTGAGAAAAAGTAAAGATGTTGGGTGTGACAGCAGGTAATAAATAAAATTCTACGCTTTTTATGTGTCTATTGCATTACGAATCCAGTTTGGAGACTGGTATTCGCTGTTATCAAACAGGATGGCATCAAAGCGGCATGGCATATTCAGGTCGTGGCTTTGTAAATAAAATTGCGCAACCCGGATCAGTTTTTGTTGTTTGCGCTGGTCTATGCTGTCGGCCGCGCTGGTAAATCCGCGATGAGTACGTAAGCGGACTTCTACAAAGACCAGCGTTTTGCTTTCTCGCATAATCAGGTCTATCTCCCCATAACGACAACTATAGTTTTGCGCAAGTAAAGACAAGCCTTGCTGCTGCAGAAATAATGCCGCCGCCTTTTCTGCCGCCAACCCCTGGTTATTCTGGTTAAGTTTCATGGTCTTGAGTTTGCCGGAGTTATTTTATTACTTAGCGAAACCAGCACGATGCCTTAAAATAATGAAATGAATGAAGCAGGCATATTATATGTAGTGGCAACGCCCATCGGCAATCTGGGCGACGTGACCCAGCGCGCCCTCGCTACCTTGCAGCAAGTGGATGCGATTGCCGCCGAAGATACGCGCCACAGCGTGGGCCTGTTGCGGCATTTCGGTATCAGCAAACCTTTGCTGGCGGTACATGAGCACAATGAGCAGCAATCGGCACAGGGTTTGATCAAGCGCTTGCTGGCTGGTGAGTCCATCGCGCTGGTGACGGATGCGGGAACGCCCGCAGTAAGCGACCCAGGGGCAGTGGTGGTGCAGGCGGTGCGGCAGGCGGGAATCAAGGTAGTGCCAGTGCCGGGTGCAAGTGCAGTGATTACTGCGTTGTCTGCAGCAGGGATCACACAGCCTGGTTTTTATTTTGAGGGGTTTTTGCCAGCCAGTGGTTCGCAGCGGCGCAAGCGGTTGCAAACGCTGAAGCCGATGCCGGCAACCCTGGTTTTTTATGAGGCACCTCACCGAATTGTGGAGTGTGTGCAAGACTTGCATGATGTGCTGGGTGGCGCACGGCAGCTGACACTGGCACGTGAGCTGACCAAAACCTTTGAAACCATACACACCTGCCTGTTGACTGACGCGCTAGATTGGTTGAAGTCCGACCCCAACCAGCAGCGTGGGGAGTTTGTGCTGTTGGTACATCCTGATACCCAGGAAAAGGCTCAAGGCTTGGATGATGAGACGGTCAGGATTTTGCGTCGACTGTTGCAAGAGCTTCCACTTAAACAGGCTGTAGCGTTGGCAACCGATATCACCGGTCACAAAAAAAACGAATTATATGAAGCAGCCCTTGCGCACAAGGCTGAAAACTCACAAAAAGGTAGCGATGAATGACCACTGAATTAACCCTGATCCGCCCCGATGACTGGCACTTGCACCTGCGCGATGGTGACGGCCTGAAGGCTGTATTGCCGGATACGGCCAGACAGTTTGCGCGTGCCATTGTGATGCCCAATTTACGTCCGCCCGTGACTACTGCCGAAGCTGCGCTTGCCTATTACCAGCGCATCCAGCAGGCGTTGCCAGTAGGGCTGGTTTTTGAGCCACTCATGACTTTATATTTGACTGACAACACGCCAGCACAGGAGATTACGGCAGCCCGCGCCAGCGGTATCGTACATGCGGTCAAACTGTATCCTGCCGGTGCGACCACCAATAGCGATTCTGGTGTGACCAGTTTGCATAAATGCGCTAGTGCGCTGGCAGAGATGGAAAAGCAAGGCATGCCGCTACTGATTCATGGTGAAGTGACTGATGGTGATGTGGATGTGTTTGACCGCGAAAAGGTATTTATCGAGCGTCATTTGCAGCCGCTGTTAAAAGACTTTCCTGGGCTCAAGGTGGTGTTTGAACACATTACCACACAGGATGCGGCCGAATTTGTGGCCGCCGGGCCGGCAAATTTGGCGGCAACCATCACTGCCCATCATTTGCTCATGAACCGCAATGCGATGTTTACAGGTGGTATCCGGCCGCACCACTATTGTTTGCCAGTACTCAAGCGCGAAATCCATAGGCAGGCGCTGTTGAAAGCCGCAACTTCAGATTCCGGTAAATTCTTTTTAGGCACGGACAGTGCGCCTCATCCTAAGTCTGCCAAGGAAGCCAGCTGTGGTTGTGCGGGCATGTATACGGCGCATGCGGCGATCGAATTGTATGCCGAGGCATTTGAAGAAGCTGGCGCACTGGATAAGCTCGAAGGCTTTGCCAGTTTCTATGGTCCAGACTTTTACAACTTGCCACGCAATACTGACAAAATCACCTTACGTAAGGAAAACTGGCTAGTGGCTGAAAGTATTCCGTTTGCAGGCGATGTACTGGTGCCATTGCGCGCAGGGCAAACAGTGGCGTGGAAGCTGGTTTAAAGTTGCCAGTTGATAGGTGTTTGCCCATGCGAAACCAAATATTCATTGATTTTTGAAAACTGTCGCGTACCAAAGAAACCTCGGTGCGCGGAGAGTGGTGAAGGGTGCACCGACTTTAAAATCAGATGTTTGCTGGGGTCTATCATGGCCCCTTTTTTTTGTGCATAGCTGCCCCATAGCACAAATACCAAGCCCTCGCGTTGCGCATTGAGGGCGGCAATCGCCGCATCAGTAAAGGTCTCCCAGCCGCGATTCTGGTGTGAACCAGCGTTAGCCATCTGCACCGTTAACGTGGCATTGAGTAGCAATACGCCCTGATCTGCCCAAGATGTTAAATCGCCGTTACCACTCATGCGTATGCCTAAATCTGATTGAATCTCTTTAAAAATATTGACCAGAGAGGGTGGTAATGCAACCCCAGCCTGGACAGAGAAACTCAGGCCATGTGCCTGACCAGGGCCGTGGTAAGGGTCCTGGCCTATAATCACCACGCGTACTTGATTGAAAGGCGTGTGATTAAAGGCATTGAAAATCAACGGACCTGGTGGAAAGATGGTTTTGCCCGCGGCCTTCTCCTGCTGCAAAAATGCCTTGAGCGACTGCATATAAGGCTTATCAAATTCTGCGCCGAGTACGGCTTGCCAGGAAGGGTCAAGTTGGCCGGGTTTTTCTTGTGTCATCATGTGGTTTTTATATGAGTAGGTTGAGCCAATTGCTGATGTGATCTGGCGATGGCCGCTTTGCGCAAGAAAGCGGCCATCTGTTCGACCCAGGCCAGGCGTTGTGCTGGTGTCAATGCCTTAAATGCAGCCAGGCGCTCATCGCTAACATAGGATGTTCTGTCTTCCCGCTTGAATGTGTCTTTCACGACGATACCCTTTTAAACGTTTCAAATGCTCAATGTCGCTTAAATCGATCGCTCTGCCCCCGGCTTCTTTGAGCGATATCAGGTCATCAATAGACGCCACGGGAATATCCGTCTCATCGATCATGAAGTGAACTGCGCGTTGCTGCATTTCAAAAAAGTCGACGGCAGGAAACAGTAAAATATCAATCGTGACGCCTGCGATGACGGGCGTGGTTAACGCAAGCGCGAGTTGTTTAAATATATCCATGTAAAACATAGAGATAGGCACTTCTATAAATTCAGATTCCGTCGCAATACGGCCTTGCTCATAAAAAAACTTCTTCTGCCATATCAGCTATATGCGGTGTCTAAATTTTTTAATCACGCCAAGGCTAGCTTAGCAATTTGAATTCATAGAAGCGCCCGGTCGAGTTTAATTCGTTAGGGAATGCTCGGGCAAGTCTTTTTTGCTTCGTGTTAAAATGCCGCTTGAAGCCAACCAGACAGTCGCCGCCTGTGCAAGCAGGGGGAGGAAAGTCCGGGCTGCACAGAGCGGGATGACGGCTAACGGCCGTACGCTGAAAGCTGGTAACAGTATAAGGCGAGGAATAGGGCCACAGAGACGAGCGTATTAAGTTACGGTGAAACGCGGTAACCTCCATCTGCAGCAATATCAAATAGGCTGGCATTTGTCGCAAGACATAAGGCGTGGCTCGCGCTGCCAGCGGGTAGATAGCTTGAGCGTGTGAGTAATTGCACGCCTAGAGGAATGACTGTCAGCTACGCAAGTAGTTACAGAACCCGGCTTACCGGTTGGCTTTGTTTTCTCTCATCTTACAATCTTTTTATAAGACTCTTCTTAATCTCAATCAGACCATGCAATGTTGCCTGTTTTTGCCATTGGTTGACTTCCGATAAGCCTGCCGCTTTGAAAATCTGGGTCGTTCAGATTGGAGGGGCGATGATTGGTTAAACTGGGGGATGGGGTGACTTTCTTGTATAGTTTGCTTATTGATTAATAAAAAAGCGGTGAGTTTTATCATGGGGATGTTTTATTGTTGAGTGGTATACCTTGCTCAATACTTTCCCTAAGATCGCAGGTCGTTATTTACAGGCCCCGCACTTGCGCTCCCGGCAAAGCCAATGTTGTATTTGAGTTTTGTGTTGTTTGCCGCCGTACCGTTCTGGCCTTATCCTTTGTTCTGGGCCATGTGGATCGCGCCACTGATAGGCATCGCTGATATATTGATGATGCGGGGTATCTGGACACCGTTTACTGATCTCGCTAATGGCAATTGGAGTCCTGTCCTGCTGATGGCGCTCAGCTCATTGTTCAACGGATTTTTCTGGGAGGTTTGGAACTATGATGGTGCACATCCAGCATTGCCTGTGACCAACCCGAATTACTGGATATACGATATCCCTTATGTGAATGTGACTCATATATATGCTGAAATGCCACTTTTGCCCTTTGGCGTGCTGGTGTGGGTGGTGTTTATCTGGGCGGGTAAGGTGTTCGGTTTTAATACCGATCTTCTTAAAAGTGGTACAGGGCAGTAATGCTGCTGTGCCTATTTTAGCTTGCTGAATGCATACGAAGGAAAACGCCGTGATCCGCTTCGGCGTTTTCCAAATAAATGAGCTGTTTAAGTGGTCTCTTCGGATATCAATACCTGATGCCATTGTGAGATTCAGTTGGCTGCCAGCAAGGGTGCGTAAGTAATGCCTGTCATGGATGAATGGCTATGGCTACCCGATTGTCTCCATCATCCTCTTGCCGGTTCGCTTATTTCTCTTTGACTGTTTTGTTGTGTTGTCTGGCTTGCCACTGATTCAGCACTGCAACCATTCTTTTCTCGTGATATCCACGCACCACTTCACCATCAACCAATAGCACCGGAACACCCTTTCCCGCGAGCTGCTTGTATTGATGGCGGCCCTCCTCTGACGATTCTATATTGTATTCCTTGTAAGGAATGTGCCGCTGTTCAAGGAGGGTTCTGGTTTTTTCGCAATAAGGGCACCAGTCGGTGGCATACAGCACCACTTTGCCCTGGCTGAAGTCTGGTGGCGGTAATACGTAATAAAGCAAGGTTCGCCACTCCATGGTAATCAGAATGATGGTGCCAGCCAGTAAAAATTTCAATCTGCGGGACATATGGATTTGTGTATGGCTACTTATGAAAATGGTAAAAGATTTGACCGAATAGCACTTGTTTGATGCCGGAAAAATCATCAAAAAGTAACGTTTTTTAATTATTCAATATTTTCAATGGGATAGCTATTTTTATTAAACAACTTTGTGTATTGGTTGCGCCAATGTGTTGATTTAAATTGCTTTGTTAAAACAGCATAAGTCATTGTCTTTAAAAGGGATTTTTTCACCAAAGTGCTTGCCAAGCACTTTTTTTTTAACTATAGTGTGCAAAAGGGTGGTTTTGTGTTGATTTGTGGGAAATTTATACCATTTTTCTCAAAAACAGGTGGGTAGGAACAATAAATCATGTTTCGCGGGGCGGTACAGTTAAGTTTGGATGCGAAAGGGCGGCTCAGTGTACCGGCCAAGCATAGGGACGCCCTGACCGCAGGTGGCCAAGGAGAGGTGGTGCTAACTGCACACCCGCATCGTTGCCTGATTCTGTATCCACAAGCGGCTTGGGAGCCGATTGAAACCAAGCTGACCAGTTTGTCCAGTTTTAATCCTCAAACCAGTGGTATTCAACGCATGATCGTGGGTCAGGCAGATGTGATGCATCTGGACTCTGCCGGTCGTTTGCTGGTGAATGCCGTACTGCGCAAGTTTGCCAAGCTCGACAAGGATGTGATGATGGTCGGGCAAGGTAGTCATTTTGAGTTATGGGATGTTGCTGCATGGGATCAGCAATTAGAAAGCCTGATGGCGGCTGATCAATTACAGATCCCGCAAGAGCTAGAAGGATTCTCGCTATGACGCGGGGCGCGAAGCCAGCGCCCGCGTCCTTGACGGAAACGTCAGTGTCACCAGTCGCCGCCAGTCATATCACCGTGTTGTTGCATGAGGCCGTGGAAGCCTTGAATGTGAAAGCGGATGGTGTGTATGTCGATGGTACCTTTGGCCGGGGTGGACACAGCCGCCTCATACTTTCCAGGTTGGGTAGTCAGGGCCGTTTGATCGCGCTGGATCGCGACCTGGCGGCGGTGGCGCATGGGCAAGCGATTGCAGATGCGCGTTTTAGCATGGTGCACGCGCATTTTTCGTCCATGACCACGGTCTTGGCTGAGCAGGGTGTGCAGGCGGTGGATGGCATTTTGCTAGATTTGGGCATTTCGTCGCCGCAGATTGATGAAGGTGAGCGTGGGTTCAGTTTCCGTTTTGACGGGCCGCTGGATATGCGTATGGATCAAAGCCGGGGTAAGACTGCGGCGGAGTGGTTGGTTGAAATGCCAGAAAAAAAATTGGTGGAGGTAATTAAGGATTATGGTGAAGAACGGTTTGCTAAGCAGGTTGCAAGGGCGATTGTTAAGGAGCGCGAAGATGGGCGTGCCGTCACCACGACGGGACAACTTGCCAAGGTCGTGGCAAGCGCCATCCCAAAGGTTGAGCCGGGCCAGAACCCTGCAACGCGCACATTTCAGGCTCTACGGATTTTCGTCAATCAAGAGCTTGAGGAACTCTCGCTAGTGCTGCCGGATTGTTTGCGTTTACTGCGTCCGCAAGGCCGCTTGGCGGTGATCAGTTTCCATTCGCTGGAAGACCGTATCGTCAAACGCTTTATCCAGTCTGAGGCGGATAGGGACAACCTGCCAGCCGGGTTGCCCGTGCGCGCCAAGGATTTGCCACAGCCGCGTTTGATTGCTGTAGGCAAAGCCATCAAGCCCGGCAAGGCAGAAGTGACGGCCAATGTGCGTTCGCGTAGCGCGGTGCTGCGTGTAGCTGAGCGCACCAGTGTGCAATAGGGGGCATGCATGTTGCGCCTGAATTTGATCTTGTTTGCATTGACCATCGCCATGGCACTGGGGGTGGTCACAGCGCAATACAAGGCGCGCAAATTGTATTTTGAGCTGGACAGACAGGAAATGTTGACCAAGCAGTACATGACCGAATACGACCAACTGCAGATTGAGCAAAGTACCTGGGCCATGCATTCGCGGCTGGAAGAGTTCGCCACCACGCGTTTGCATATGCATAGCCCAAGCATGCAGCAAACGCAGGTGATTATGGTGGATGTTCCGTCTGCACCGTAGGTGGAAGTTGTTGCACTGAAATGGTCATGCTGCTTAAAGAGAGTCAACACAAGCTGGTCAAGCTGCCAGCCTGGCGTCGCAGGACGCTGCTGGTGTTGCTGTTGTTGAGTTTTGGCCTGTTGCTGGGGCGCGGGTTCTACCTGCAAACCCTGCATAAGGATTACCTGATTAAAAAGGGTGAAGCGTTTTCGCGGCGCAAAGTAGTGCTGATGCCGCATAGAGGCAAGATTTATGACCGACACTTCAAGCCATTGGCCATCAGCCTGCCGGTGGAGTCGTTATGGGTGAACCCGACCGACGTGCAAATATCGCCGGTTCAACTGAAACAGATGGCTAAATTGCTGGACATGCCAGCAAAGGAGCTGCAGCAAAAAGTGCAGCAAAAGAAAAAAGAATTTGTGTATATCAAACGGAGAGTGGCGCCCGATGTGGCAAAACAGGTGATGGCAATGAAAGTGCCCGGCGTATTCAGTCAGAAAGAATACAAACGCTTCTACCCTGCGGCAGAAGTGGCGGCGCATATCGTCGGTTTCACGGGTGTCGATGACACAGGCGTGGAAGGCATGGAGCTGTACCGCAACAATGTGCTGTCTGGCACGCCAGGCAAACGCGACTTTGTGCGTGACCGCAAGGGGCATGTCGTGGAAGACCTGGTTGCGGTGAAACTACCGCATGATGGCCAGGACCTGGTATTGAGCATAGACCGGACCGTGCAATATGTGGTCCACCGTGAATTGTCCCGCGCAGTTGAAAAGCACAAGGCCAAGGCAGGTGCTGCCGTGGTGCTTGATGCCAAAACGGGCGAAGTCTTGGCCTTGGTCAATATACCTACTTACAACCCGAACAATCCAGTCAATGTTGCTAGCAAATTGCGCAACTCTGCCATCGTCAATATTTTTGAGCCAGGCTCGACCATGAAGCCGGTGACCGCAGCAGCGGCCATGGAGTTCGGCCCTTACCAGCCGGATACCAAGATCCAGACGGCACCAGGTTACCTGCGCATAGGCTCGGCGACCATACACGACGCACACCCGAATCAGGTGTTAAGCGTGTCGCAAGTGATTCAAAAGTCATCCAACGTCGGTTCGGCCAAAATGGCGCTCGACCTGAATCGCGAGCAGTTGTGGAATACCTATGTACAACTGGGTTTTGGCACACCCACCAAAATTGGCTTCCCGGGAGAGGCTTCTGGCAAGGTGCGCGATTACAAAACCTGGCGCCCGATTGAGCAGGCCACCATGTCTTACGGCCACGGTATCAGCGTGACCTTGCTGCAATTGGCGCGCGCCTACACCGTGTTTGCCAATGAGGGTGAGCTATTGCCCGTCACGCTGACCAAGCTGCCTGAGCCGCCAGTGGGGCGCCAGGTGTTCTCAGCCAAGGTTGCCAACGCAGTCAAGGATATGCTGGAACTCGTGGTGCAACCGGGTGGTACCGCACTGAAAGCGCAAGTCACAGGTTATCGCGTGGCAGGTAAGACAGGAACAGCGCACAAGTTGGGTGCGAGTGGATATGAGCATGATAAATACGTGGGTTCCTTTGTCGGTATGGTGCCGGCTTCCAATCCACGCCTGATCATGGCGGTGATGATAGATGAGCCTAGCAATGGCGAATATTACGGCGGCAGCGTGGCTGCGCCGGTGTTTAGTGCGGTCATGAACGATGTGTTGCGTATGCTGGTGATTCCGCAGGATGGCAATGCATTGCCAATCGCAACCCCTGCCGATGCGGCCGAAGTGAAGGAGGCGATGTGAGTAAATACATTATTCCAGCGCCCGTGCACGGCATTACGGCAGATAGCCGCCAGGTGGAAAAGCATGGCTTGTTCCTGGCCTACCCGGGCCAGCACAGCGATGGCCGTGACTATATTGAAGACGCCATCGCCAAAGGGGTGAATACCGTGATCTGGGACAGCCAGGGGTTTGACTGGAACCCGGAATGGACGGTGCACAATATCGCCATCCCTGACCTCAAGTCGCAAGTTGGGCATATTGCCAGCCAGTTTTATAAGGATCCTTCCGAACAGCTGTGGTGCGTGGGCGTCACGGGCACTAACGGTAAAACAACAGTCACCCACTGGTTGGCGCAAGCCTACCGCTTCCTTCAGCAGAAATCGGCCGTGATTGGCACGTTGGGTAACGGAGCACTGGATGACTTGCAGCCAACCCAGAACACCACGCCAGGGCCGGTGGAATTACAAAAGTTGCTGGCCACCTTCGTACTGGATGAAGTACGCATGGTGGCGATGGAGGTGTCTTCACATGGCTTGGATCAGGGGCGAGTCAATGGCGTTGCTTTTGATGTGGCAGTGTTCACTAACCTGACGCGTGACCACCTTGATTACCACCAGACAATGGAGGCATACCAAGCAGCCAAACGCAAACTGTTTGACTGGCAAACCCTCTCTGCTTCTGTCGTTAATGCGGACGATACCTTTGGCCTGAGCTTGATAGATGCGCTGCGCAAGCAGGGCAAAAAAGTGTTGAGTTACGGCTTGCACCAGGAAGCTGATGTCTGTGCTACTGCCGTTACCATGCATGCCACGGGTTTTGAAATCCAGGTGCGCACGGCGCAAGGCCGTGGCGATATCCAGTTGCATGCCCTGGGGCAGTTCAATGTGTATAACGCGCTGGCAGTGCTGACCAGCCTGCTTGCGCATGATGTGGCTTTGCCAGCGGCGTTGCAGGCAGTCTCTGGCCTGGTCCCAGTCGCTGGTCGTATGCAGATGTTTGGTGGGGGGGATTTACCGCTGGTAGTGGTCGATTATGCACACACGCCAGACGCATTGGAAAAGGCTTTACACACTTTGCGTATCCAGGCACGTGGCAGATTGCTCTGCGTATTCGGTTGTGGCGGTGACCGCGATGCGGGCAAACGCAGTGAAATGGGCCGTATTGCCGACGAACTGGCTGATACCGTGATTGTAACCAACGACAATCCGCGCTCTGAGAATCCCTACGCGATTATTGCCGCCATTGCAGAGGGCATGACGCGGGATATGGAAATAGAAACAGACAGGGCCAAAGCGATTGCACTTGCCATCAGCCAGGCAGCAAAAGGAGATGTGGTGTTGGTTGCTGGTAAAGGCCACGAGGACTATCAGGAAATCCAGGGGATTCGCTATCCGTTCAGTGATGCCGAGTGGGTGCAAAACGCATTGAAAAAAAGTGCATTGAATCAGAATACATTCAGTCAGAAGGTGTCAGCATGATCTCGCTACAGACAATCGCTGAGGTATTGCAAGGCATCCTGCAGGGAGGTGACGTCGTTGTGACTTCGGTCGACACCGATAGCCGCCGCGTGCAACCGGGACAGCTATTTGTTGCCTTGCCTGGCGAAAAGTTTGATGGTCACGATTTCCTGCCGCAGGTCGCTGTGCAGGGTGCGGTGGCTGCGCTGGTGAGCAAGCCTGTTGAAACTGATTTACCGACCGTGCTGGTGAAAGATACGCGTCTGGCATTGGGCCAATTATCCAGCTGGTGGCGTCAGCAACGCGCATTGCCGCTGATTGCTGTGACTGGGAGTAATGGTAAAACCACCACCAAGGAAATGATCAGCGCCATTATGCAGGTGCATGTCGGTGGTGCGGACAATGTACTAGCCACTGCCGGTAATTTTAATAACGACATCGGCATGCCACTGACCTTGTTGCGTTTACGCCCGGCGCACCGTTGTGCCGTGATCGAAATGGGCATGAACCACCTGGGCGAGATTGATTACCTGACGCGTCTGGCGCGGCCAGATGTCGCGGTGATTAACAATGCCGGAACGGCGCATATTGGTGAGCTTGGCTCACGTGAAAATATCGCCAAGGCCAAAGGTGAGATTTTTGCCGGCTTGGGTCATGACGGTGTTGCGGTAATCAATGCTGATAGCGAGTTTGCTGACTACTGGCGTGGATTGAATGCCGGGCGCAAGGTGCTGACATTTGGCTTGCACCCTGCTGCTGATGTGCGAGGTGAAGTATTGGATGTGGCGTCAACTTTCAAACTGCATTACCAGGGTGAAGAGGCGAAATTGACGCTGGCTGTGCCTGGCACACATAACATCATGAATGCGTTGGCAGCCGCAGCAGCCAGCCTGGCTGCTGGCGCTAGCCTGGCTGAAGTGACGCAGGGCTTGCAGGGATTTGGCGGCGTGAAGGGGCGATTGCAGCAGAAAACAGCCGCTACTGGAGCAACACTGATAGACGACACTTACAACGCGAATCCGGACTCCATGAAAGCGGCGTTGGATGTATTGAAAAACGCAGGCGCAAACACGGTGTTTGTTATGGGTGATATGGGTGAGTTGGGCACAGATGCCGAGGCCATGCATGCGCAAATTGGCCGTTATGCCAAAGACAGTGGCATAGGCAGGATGTATGCCTTGGGTAATTTGACGCAGGCAGCGGTGCAAGCCTTTGGCGGATCAGCGCGACACTTTGCCTCCGTAGAGGATCTGGTGGCTGCCTTGCAGGCAGAAATAACAACAAATGACGTGGTGTTGGTGAAGGGCTCACGCTTTATGCAAATGGAGCGTGTGGTCAATGCCTTGGTTGGGTCACAAACCACTGAATCAGTGGGGAAATAGGGAGGCTTATGTTACTTGAACTGGCGAAATGGCTGGCAGTAGATATCCATGGATTTCATGTATTCAATTACATCACCTTGCGTGCCGTCCTGGCGACACTGACTGCACTGGCAATTTCATTCCTGGTCGGGCCTGGCATGATACGCAAGCTGACGGAATACAAGGTTGGTCAGTCCGTGCGCGATGATGGACCGCAGACACATTTGGTCAAGGCTGGGACGCCGACCATGGGGGGCGCACTGATCTTGGTGGCTATCGCTATTTCTACCTTGTTGTGGGGCAATCTGCATAACCGTTTTGTCTGGGTCGTACTGGTTACTACATTGGGTTTTGGTGCGGTGGGTTGGGTCGATGATTACCGTAAGGTCGTTTACAAAAATCCTAAGGGTTTGTCTGCCAAGGAAAAATATTTCTGGCAAAGCCTGATCGGTTTCGGTGTAGCCGGTTTTCTCTACGCCACCGCCACTACGCCGGTTGAAACCACGCTGATCGTGCCCTTTTTCAAACATCTGGTCTTCCCACTGGGTGCCGTGGGTTTCATCGTATTGACCTACCTGGTGATTGTGGGCAGTAGCAATGCCGTCAACCTGACCGATGGCCTGGACGGCCTGGCGACACTACCAACGGTGCTTGTAGGGAGTGCTCTGGCGATTTTCTCCTATGTGGCCGGTCACGCAGTTTTTTCCAAATATCTGGGTATCCCATATGTGGCTGGTGCCAGTGAGTTGATGGTATTTTGTGCGGCCATGGCGGGTGCAGGCCTTGGCTTCCTTTGGTTTAACGCCTATCCGGCAGAAGTATTTATGGGAGACGTGGGTGCCCTGGCATTAGGGGCTGCGTTGGGCGTGGTGGCCGTGATTGTGCGCCAGGAAATCGTGCTGTTCATCATGGGTGGCGTCTTTGTGGTAGAAACCTTCTCGGTCGCTGCCCAGGTGCTGTATTTCAAGTACACCAAAAAAATGACCGGTACCGGCAAGCGCATTTTCCTGATGGCGCCATTGCACCATCACTATGAACAAAAAGGCTGGAAAGAGACACAAGTCGTTGTGCGTTTCTGGATTATCACCATGATGCTGGTACTGGTGGGCTTATCCACCCTGAAACTGAGATAACACACGGGATCATTCGTTGGGTCAACACATGAAAAAGCACTTTGAACAACAGCGTATAGCCGTACTGGGACTGGGTGACACCGGCTTCTCAGCGTTGCGCTGGCTGCGCCAGATGGGTGCGCAAGTGGTCATGTTTGATTCGCGCCTGCATCCATCGAACCTTGATCGCTTGCATGAAGAGTTTCCAGATGTGGAATACCATCTTGGTCCGTTCAATCCCTCTTTATTGGCGGTGATGGACCTGATTGTGGCTAGCCCGGGGGTGTCGTTAAAAGAGCCTGTCATTGTCGAGTTGATGGCACAGGGCAAGAGTGTCGTGGGTGATGTGGAATTGTTTGCACGCTTCCGCGCACCGTATGCCAAGGTGATTGCCATTACCGGCTCCAATGGAAAAACGACGGTGACCTCATTAGTTGGCGAAATCTGCAAACAGGCAGGCCTGAATACGATTGTCGCTGGTAATATCGGCCTCCCGGTGCTGGACACCTTGCAAATGACGGCGCCTGATGTGTATGTGCTTGAGCTCTCCAGCTTCCAGCTTGAAACCACCCACAATTTACAGGTCGATGCTGCGACTATCCTTAATCTGTCAGAAGATCATATGGACAGGTATGACGGCATGCACGATTACGGGCAAGCCAAGGCGCGCATTTACCAGAATGCCCGTATTGCCATCGTGAATCGTGATGATTCAGCAAGTGCAGTACTGGCTGGTCAGATGCCGCAAGTCTCCTTTGGCGTGAACCCTTCGCCAACCATCAACGATTACGGACTCAATGATTCTGGCTGGTTATGTGCTGGCAACCGGCACTATATTGAAGCTGATAGCCTGCAAATCCGAGGCAAACATAATATTGCCAACGCGCTGGCGGCAATTGCACTCACACAAGCCATCGGCATCGACAAAGTCTCTATCCTGCATACGGTGCAGTCTTTTGCCGGTTTGCCGCACCGCGTGGAATGGGTGGCCAATATTGATGATGTGGATTTTTACGATGACTCAAAAGGCACCAATGTCGGTGCCACCTGTGCCGCCATCAGCGGTATGCTCAAGCAGGGCAAACCGCAAAAAGTGGTGCTGATTGCTGGCGGTGACGGCAAGGGCCAGGATTTTAGCCCGTTGCGTGAAGCGGTGTTGAACCACGCCAGGGCGGTGGTGCTCATTGGCCGCGATGGACCGAAAATCCAGCAGATATTGCATCACGTGCAAGTGCCGGTGGTGGATGCAGTAGATTTAACGGCCGCCGTGCATATTGCCAACACCCTGGCGGAAGCAGGGGATGCCGTATTGTTATCACCGGCCTGCGCCAGTTTTGATATGTTCCGCAATTACGAACACCGGGCGCAGGTGTTTGTTGAGGCTGTGAAAGCACTGGAGGCTGCATGCTTGGGCCGCTAATGATGAACCGCGAGCGCTATAACTCACCCAGCTACGATGTGTCGTTGCTATGGGTGGTGTTGTCCCTGCTGGCGTTCGGCATGGTCATGGTGTATTCGGCATCAATTGCCTATGCTGATTCCAGCAAGATGTTCGGTCATAACAGCACTTACTTCCTGGTGCGCCAGGCCTTGTATATCGTGGTGGGCCTGGTCGCGGCTGTGATTGTGTTCCAGATCCCCATGGCCTGGTGGCAAAAGATGTCGCCTTACCTGTTCATCATGGGCATTGTGCTGCTCATCCTGGTGCTGATCCCTGGCATTGGCAAGGTGGTGAACGGCAGTCGCCGCTGGATTTCGCTATTGGTCATGAATCTGCAACCTTCAGAACTCATGAAGCTGTTTATTGCCATGTATGCCTCAGATTACGCCGTCCGCAAGGCCAGCAATATGCACAGCTTTAAAAAAGGCTTTTTGCCCATGCTTGGCGTCATGGTGTTTGTCGGTGTCTTGCTGCTTAAAGAGCCGGATTTTGGTGCTTTTGCCGTGACCGCCTCCATTGCGTTTTCCATTATGTGGCTGGGTGGCGTGAACCTCAAAGTATTCCTGGCCATGCTGGCCGCCCTGCCATTGGCAGTGATTGGCCTGGTCGTGATGGAGCCCTACCGCCTGGAACGTATGAAAGGGTTCCTGAACCCGTTTGATGACCCATTTGATACCGGTTACCAGTTGTCGCATGCCTTGATCGCGTTTGGCCGGGGCGAATTCTGGGGTGTGGGTCTGGGTGGCAGCGTAGAAAAACTACTGTACCTGCCGGAAGCACATACCGACTTCCTGCTGGCGGTGGTGGCCGAAGAGCTGGGGTATGTCGGCGTGCTAGTCGTCGTACTGTTATTCGCCTGGCTGGTGATCCGCGCGTTCAGCATTGCCAAAGAGGCCGTCGCCAATGAGCGTTATTACTCTGCCTTACTGGCCCAGGGCATTGGTGTGTGGATGGGGGTGCAGGGTTTTATCAATATGGGCGTGAATATGGGTTTGCTGCCGACCAAAGGCTTGACCCTGCCACTGCTGTCTTATGGCGGCAGCGGTATTCTCGCTAATTGCATTGCACTTTCAGTGCTATTGCGTATTGATTTTGAAAATAGACGGCTCCAAAAAGGTTTGCAGACATGAGCCGCCAGTACACATTGATGGTGATGGCGGGCGGCACCGGTGGCCATGTGTATCCTGCCATTGCGGTGGCTGATGCTTTGCATGCGCAGGGTTGGCAGATCATCTGGCTAGCGACCGAGGGCGGCATGGAAAACCGCCTGATTGCCGAAAAGCCCTATGAAAAAGCCATGATGACTATGCAAGGCGTGCGCGGTAAAGGCTTCATAGGCTGGGTGACATTGCCAGTCAAACTGGCGCGTGCATTTTCTCAAGCACGGACGGCGATCAAGCAGTATCAACCGCATGTGGTATTAGGCATGGGTGGTTTTGCGGCGTTTCCAGGTGGCGTGATGGCCAAACTGGCAGGGGTGCCGCTGGTGATTCATGAACAGAATTCGATTGCTGGACTGACCAATAAAGTGCTGGCAAAAATTGCTCACCGGGTGTTGACAGGTTTTCCTGATGCCCTCGGGGCAAAAGGCGAAATGGTGGGCAATCCGGTGCGTGAAGCCATCACCACCTTGCCAGCACCTGAACAGCGTTTTGCTGAGCATCATGGCGTGTTTAGGGTATTGGTGGTCGGTGGCAGCCTGGGTGCAGTGGCATTGAATACCTTGTTGCCACAGGCATTTGCGCAATTGCCAGTGAATACGCGTCCGCACATTATTCACCAAGCCGGTGAGAAGCAGATTGAAGCGCTTAAAAAGAATTATGCAGAGGCGGGCGTGGCGGCGGATTGCCGTGCTTTTATCCATGACATGGCAGAAGTCTATGCATGGGCGGATCTGGTGATCTGCCGCGCGGGCGCCTTGACGGTGGCAGAACTGGCCAATGTAGGTGCTGCCAGCATCCTGGTGCCGTTCCCGTTTGCGGTGGACGACCACCAGACGACCAATGCGGCATATTTGCAGCAGGCAGGAGCGGCGTTGCTGATCCAGCAGCGTGACCTGGACGTGACCCAACTGGCAAATACCTTAAAAGCAATAGATCGCAGCACATGCCTGGAGATGGCAAAGAAAGCGCGCGCCTTGGCCAGGCCGCAAGCCACGCAACAGGTCGCAGAGATTTGCCAGCAGCTGGCGATAGGAAAAGTAGCATGAAACATAAAGTCAAAAAAATCCACTTTATCGGCATAGGCGGCTCAGGCATGAGCGGCATTGCCGAAGTGTTACTTAACCTCGGTTTTGAGGTGAGTGGGTCTGATCTTGCCAGCAATGCAACCACCAAACGCCTGCAAGGCTTTGGTGCCACCGTTTACCAAGGGCACGCGACCGAGTATTTGAGTGACGCAGATGTGGTGGTGGTTTCCAGTGCCATTAATGAAGAAAACCCGGAAATTATGGCTGCCCGTGCACGTAAGGTGCCGGTCATCCCGCGCGCTGTGATGCTGGCTGAACTCATGCGCTTCAAACAGGGGATTGCCGTGGCTGGGACGCACGGCAAAACGACCACGACCAGCCTGATCGCCAGCATTCTGGCCGAGGCAGACATGGACCCGACTTTTGTGATTGGCGGCAAGCTGGAAGCCGCCAGTGCTAATGCACGTTTGGGCACCGGTGAATGGATCGTGGTGGAAGCCGACGAATCAGATGCTTCTTTCTTGCACCTGACACCCATCCTGGCCGTGGTGACCAATATTGACCAAGACCACATGGACACCTATGAGCATAGTTTTGACAAGCTCAAAACAGCGTTTGTGGAGTTCTTGCAGCAGATCCCATTCTGGGGAATGGCCGTGCTATGCATAGACGATGCCAATGTGCGCGAGATTCTGCCACGTGTGACCCGCCCGGTGACCACTTACGGTACGCATGAAGAGGCCGCAATCCGGGCAGAAAATATCGTGGCCGATCACGGCAAGATGCATTTCACGCTGGTGCGTAAAAACGGCAAAACCCTGCGTAATGACATCACCCTGAATCTGCCTGGCCATCACTATGTGTTGAATGCCCTGGCTGCGATTGCGATTGCCACCGAACTCAATGTGCCGGATGCAGCCATCCTCAAGGCCCTGGCTGAATTCAGGGGCGTAGGCCGCCGTTTTGAGCGCTATGGTGAAATCCCGGTCAATGGCGGCCACTTCACGCTGGTGGATGATTATGGCCACCACCCGATTGAAATGCAGGCGGTGATTGCGGCAGCGCGCGGAGCATTTCCAGGTCGCCGCCTGGTGCTGGCTTTCCAGCCACACCGCTATACCCGCACGCGTGACTGCTTTGAAGACTTCGTCAAAGTGCTCTCCACCGTGGATGCCTTGTTGCTGACGGAAGTCTACGCCGCTGGCGAAGCGCCGATTGTGGCGGCAGATACGCGCAGCCTGATCCGCGCCATCCGCGTCAACGGCAAGATTGAGCCGCGCTTTGTGGAAACCACAGATGAATTGCCCGCCACCATTCTGGACAGCGTACAGCCTGGTGATGTCGTTGTGGTGATGGGGGCCGGCAATATCGGTAGTGTAGCGGCTAAAACCAGGGAGCTGGCCAGTACATGAATGCTTCAGGATTAAAAATGACAGGCTTGCAAGTGCTGAATAACGAACCGTTGGCCCGGTATACCAGCTGGCGCGTGGGTGGCCCGGCCGATCGCCTGGTACTGGCCGATAGCGTAGAACATTTGCAGCAATTTCTAGAGCAATTATCTGCCAGTGAACCGCTGACGTTTATTGGCCTGGGCAGCAATTTGCTGGTGCGTGATGGTGGAGTGCGCGGAACAGTGGTCGTGATGCACCAGGCCTTGCAGGCACTGGAAATGCAAGGAGAACGTATATATGCCGATGCCGGCGTGACCTGCGCCAAGCTGGCAAGGTTTGCTGCCAGCCAAAACCGCGCCGGGGCTGAATTTATGGCCGGCATTCCCGGCACCGTGGGTGGCGCGTTGGCCATGAATGCCGGTTGTTATGGTGGCGAAACCTGGCAGTGGGTCAGTGAAGTGAAAACGATTAACCGTGCAGGCGTAGTGCAAACGCGCATGAAAGCAGAATACCAACCCAGTTATCGGCATGTGACCCATCCGGCAGCTGATGAGTGGTTTTTGGGCGGCTGGTTTGCAGTGCCTGCCGGGGATGGCAAAGCCTCTGCCGAGCAGATTAAACAGTTGCTGGCAAAACGCCTGGCGAGCCAGCCGCTGAATATGCCGAGCGCCGGTTCCACCTTCAGGAATCCTGAAGGCGATTTCGCCGCCCGCCTGATTGAAGCCTCAGGCTTGAAGGGACTCACCATTGGTGGTGCGCAGGTGTCGGAAAAGCATGCCAATTTTATTGTGAATTTGGGGCATGCCAGCGCGGCAGATATTGAAGCCTTGATAAACCAGGTGAAAAGCACAGTGCTTGCCAAACAAGGCGTGGCATTGGTACAGGAAGTCAAAGTGATCGGGGAAGGTGTTTTACAAGCATGAGTGCAAGTCAGTTTCAATTTGGCAAGGTAGCGGTGTTGTTTGGTGGTCGCTCCGGCGAGCGGGAAGTGTCGCTCAAAAGCGGTTCTGCCGTGCTGGCGGCATTGCAGCGCCAGGGCGTGGATGCGCATGCATTTGACCCGGCCACGCAGGATTTGTCTGCGTTGAAAGCCTACGACCGCGCCTTTATCGCCTTGCATGGCCGCTATGGTGAAGACGGCACCATCCAGGGCGCACTGGAGCTGATGGACATCCCTTACACCGGTAGTGGCGTGATGGCGTCTGCGTTGGGGATGGACAAATGGCGCACCAAGCTGTTGTGGACGGCCGCGGGCGTGACTACCCCTAACTACGTCCTCATGGATGTCAGCACACACGCCGAGAATGTGGTGACGGCACTGGGTTTACCCTTGTTTGTGAAACCGGCCAACGAGGGCTCGAGTATAGGCGTGAGCAAGGTCAAGCAGGCAGGCGATTTGATGGCCGCCTACAACCTGGCAAAGCAGTCTGACCCGTTGGTGATTGCCGAGCAGTTTGTTGGCGGTGGCGAATATACGGTCGGCATTCTGGGTGAAATTGCGTTGCCTATCGTGCGCATTGTGCCTAAAAACGAATATTACGATTACGAAGCCAAGTACCTGCGCGATGACACCGAGTATTTGTGCCCATGTGGCCTGTCTGCCGAGCAGGAAAGACTGATTCAGTCCGAGGCTTTGCAAGCTTTCAAGGTTTTGGGCTGTAAAGGCTGGGGACGTGTGGACTTTTTGATGGATGACGCGGGTAAGCATTACTTCCTGGAAGTGAATACCAGCCCGGGTATGACAGACCACAGCCTGGTGCCGATGGCCGCTAAAACGGCCGGCATGGATTTTGATGCCCTGGTCATCCGGATTTTGCAACAAACACTGGGTAACGTTTAAAGAGGACGATTGAAGCTATGTGGGATAGGCCAACATTGCTGAACTGGATTGCCAACCTGCTGTTTTCACTGGCAGTGGTGATGCTGCTCTACGCCTTATTGTTTGTGGTGTTGCACCTGCCTATCTTCCCGGTCAAGCAGGTGCAGGTGGAAGGTAACCTGGATCACGTCAATCACGAACAGATCCAGTTGATCGTCAGCAAGTACCTCAAAGGTAATTTTTATACGCTGGACTTGCAACGTACGCGCATTGCGTTTGAGAAATTGCCGTGGGCACGCAAGGTGAGTGTACGTCGCCAATGGCCGGACACGATAGTGGTGCAGATTGAGGAACATCAGGCACTGGGACGCTGGGGTGGGGTTGCCCTGGTCAACCGCCACGGCGAGTTGTTCCAGGCCGCGTCTGATTCGCAGTTGCCGACATTTTATGGTCCAGGAGATGCCGTCAAGGAAGTGGCACAGGGCTACGCCAGTTTTGCCCAAATGCTGTCAGGGACACCGCTGGAAATCCAGCAGCTGAGCCTGTCTTCACGCCGCGCCTGGGAGATTAGAACAGCAGATGGCCGACAAATGATGCTGGGCCGTGAAGCGGCCAAGCAGCGATTACAGCAGTTTGTAGCGGCTTACCGCCAGCAGGCAAGTATCGCAGAAAGTGACTGGCGTTATGCCGATTTGCGCTACCCGAATGGTTTTGCATTGCGCATGCCACGTGGTGGTGCCTGAAAATAAGACTGCCAGAAATAAGGTCAAGGAAGAAACATGAGTAGAGTCAGAGAAGATAAAAATTTAATTGTCGGCCTGGATATAGGCACCTCCAAAGTCGTGGCCATTGCGGCTGAGATACTGCCGGAAGGCACGTTGAAGGTGATCGGTGTCGGTCAGCATGCTTCCCGTGGCTTGAAGAAAGGCGTGGTGGTGAATATTGATTCAACCATGCAGGCGATCCAGCGTGCGATTGAAGAAGTCGAGCTCATGGCCGACTGCAAGATCAACACGGTGTACTCAGGCATTGCTGGCAGCCACGTCAAGAGCCTGAATTCGCATGGCATGGTGAAAATCAAGGAGAGCGAAGTCTCACAGATGGATATAGACCGGGTGGTGGAAACTGCACGCGCGATCGCCTTGCCGGCCGACCAGCAGATACTGCACATCCTGACCCAGGAGTTCATTATCGACGGCCAGGAAGATGTGCGTGAGCCACTCGGTATGAGCGGCATCCGTCTTGAAGTACGCGTGCATATCGTGACAGGGGCCATTGCAGCTGCACAGAACATCATCAAGTGTATCAAACGTTGTGGCCTCGAAGTGAGTGACCTCATTTTGCAACCACTGGCGTCAAGTGAATCCGTACTCACCGACGATGAAAAAGAACTGGGCGTCTGCCTGGTGGATATCGGTGGCGGAACGACTGACCTGGCTGTGTTCAAGAATGGTGCCATCCGCCATACCGCAGTGATCCCGATTGCCGGTGACCAGATCACCAATGATATTGCGGTGGCCTTGCGTACACCGACGCAATCGGCTGAAGAGATCAAGGTCAAGCATGGTTGCGCCTTGCGCCAGCTGGCAGACCCGCGTGAAGTAGTGGAAGTGCCGGCCGTCGATGGCCGCGAGCCACGCCAGCTTTCATGCCAGGCCTTGACCGAGGTGATTGAAGACCGCGTGGAGGAGATTTACGAGTTTGTACAGCAAGAGCTACGTCGTAGCGGCATGGAATCCATGATTGCCTCAGGCATTGTGATTACCGGTGGCGCGGCACAGATGCGTGGCATGGTTGAGCTGGGCGAAGAAATTTTCCACACCCCGGTACGCCTGGGCGTGCCCAGGGGCGTGGAAGGATTGTCCGAGGTCGTGGGCAATCCACGTTATGCCACCGGCATAGGCTTGTTGCTGATGGCCAAGCAACAGGTAGAAAAACAAATGGTGGGTAATTTGCAGTCTGGGTCAGTTGGCAGACTGCTGGAAAGGATGAAGAGCTGGTTTACCGGCAATTTTTAATTAGTCGTTTTTTATGTGTTTTAGGGCGAGTGTGCGGGGCAAACCAATCACTCAAATATTAGGCAATGGAGGGTTAGTATGATTGAGATTTTTGACAAAGAGAATGACGGCGCCGTGATCAAGGTCATTGGCGTCGGTGGTTGCGGTGGTAACGCCGTTGAGCACATGATGACCAAGAGCGTGACTGGCGTAGAGTTTATTTGCGCCAACACCGACATGCAGGCTTTGAAGAAGAGTCATGCCAAGGTGGTGCTGCAAATTGGTTCTGATATTACCAAAGGCCTGGGCGCTGGTGCCAAGCCTGAAATCGGCCGCGAAGCTGCTTTGGAAGACCGTGACAGCATTGCTGAAACCATAGACGGTGCTGACATGCTGTTTATTACGGCAGGCATGGGTGGTGGTACCGGTACCGGTGCCGCACCGATCATTGCTGAAGTCGCGCGTGAAATGGGCATCCTGACCGTGGCAGTGGTGACCAAGCCATTCTCATTCGAAGGCAAGCGCGCCAAGGTTGCACAGGAAGGCTTGGAAGAACTTTCACAATATGTGGACTCTCTTATCGTTATCCCTAACGAGAAGCTGATGGACGTATTGGGTGAAGATGTGACCGTGGTAGAAGCTTACCGTGCCGCCAACGATGTATTGCATAATGCCGTGTCCGGCATTGCCGAGATCATCAACTGCCCAGGCCTGGTCAACGTCGACTTTGCCGACGTACGTACTGTGATGTCTGAAATGGGCATGGCGATGATGGGATCCGCTGAAGCCAGTGGTCCTAACCGTGCACGTATCGCAGCCGAACAAGCGGTTGCCAGCCCATTGCTGGAAGATGTGAACCTGGCGAACGCGCGTGGCGTGCTGGTCAACATCAGTGCCAGCGGCAGCTTCAAGATGCGTGAGTACTATGATGTGATGAACACCATTAAAGAGTTCACCGCAGAAGATGCGACCGTGATCGTAGGTAATGTGATGGATGAAAGCATGGGTGACAACCTGCGCGTGACCATGGTAGCCACTGGTTTGAACGGCTCACTGGGTAAACGCCAGGCTAAACCTGAGCTGAAAGTGATGACAACATTGCGTGATGGTACGACTAACCAGCCTATCTTCAGTGCAGTAGAAGAAGATGAGCCAGCCGTATTTACCAGCAACAGCCGTCGCGCGCAGGTAGAAGCCATGAAAAACTCCGGGATTGAAGAATATGATATCCCAGCGTTTTTGCGTAAACAGGCTGATTAATTCACCGGCCTTGATTGGCCAGTGAATGATTAGTAACTAAAGAGATTGGCTTATAATGGAGCCAATCAGTTAATACAGAGAAAACCATGTTAAAGCAACGCACGCTTAAACAAACGATCAGCGCCACCGGCGTTGGGCTGCACAGCGGTGAAAAGGTCACGCTGACGCTCAAGCCTGCGCCCGCCGATCATGGTGTCGTGTTCCAGCGTGTCGATTTGCCCGACACGCCTGCCATGCGGGTCGCCCCGACGGCAGTGAACGATACCCGCCTGAGCTCCGCCCTAGAGTTTTCAGGGGCGCGCGTTGCTACCGTGGAGCATTTAATGTCTGCCCTCGCCGGTCTGGGGGTAGACAATGTACTGATAGAGCTGACGGCTGCTGAAGTGCCTATCATGGATGGCAGTTCGGGGCCGTTTATTTATCTGTTACAAACGGCCGGACTGGCAGAATTGGACGCGCCCAAGAAGTTTGTGCGCATCCTCAAGCCGGTAGAAGTACAAGACGGTGATAAATGGGCAAAATTTACACCGCATCATGGCTTTAAAGCCGAATTTACCATTGATTTTGCACACCCTGTATTCGAGTTTTCAGGCAAAACTGTGACCATTGATTACGATAGCCAGAGCTATGTTGATGAGATCAGTCGTGCCCGTACCTTTGGTTTTATGCACGAGGTGGAATACCTCCGTGCGAATGGCTTGGCTAAAGGTGGTAGCCTGGACAATGCGATTGTGCTCGATGAATACAAAGTATTGAATGGCGGTGGCTTGCGTTACGACGACGAGTTTGCCAAACATAAAGTATTAGATGCCATTGGCGATCTTTATATCCTTGGATATCCCATTATTGGCCAGTTTACGGCTTTCAAGTCCGGACATGCACTGAATAACCAGTTGTTGCGTGCACTGCTGGCCGATGATTCTGCCTGGGAATATTGCACGTTTGATAATGATGCCCAAGCGCCGGTGGGCTTCCTTAAGCAGCGCGAATACTTTAACCCGGCACCCTTGTTGCCAGTGTAAGCCCGGGTAGATTGCGTCTATGTGGTGGATACGTATTTTATTTGCAGTCTTAGTGATCAGCACCCTGGTGTTGGGGCTATTGGGGTGGCAAACAGGCCAGCCACGTTACTGGCGCTGGCTTAAAATGGTCTGGCGTGGCGGTTTTGTGGTTATCCTACTGCTGTTGCTGTTTTTCTTTCTGAGTCGCTTGGCCAGAATTTGATTGTCCTCACGTGATGCACGTGGTTGTTGGCGCATGAAGACTAAACTCAATTCCCTCCTCGTTCTTGCTGCTTGCCTGCTGGCGATGACCAGGTCAGTGTTTGCTGGAGATAGCGAAGTCTACGTGCAGGCAAAGCAGGCTTATCAGAGTAGAAACCTGCCGCAACTGGTTGAAGCCACCGAAACGCTCAGGCAACGTCGTTCCCCGCTATTACCTTATCTGCAATACTGGCAAATGATTCTGACCCTGGATCAGCTTTCTTATGACCAGGTACAGGCTTTTTTACAGGAAAACAACGAATCCCTGCTCTCGCAACGTGTGCGGGAGCTGTGGCTGAAGCGCCTGGGACGTGTGCAGTTTTGGGACCAGTTTGTGGAAGTGCGGGCGCAAATCCCGATGTATTACAGCTTCAATGATTTAGGTAACCAGTGCTATCAGGTGCAGGCAGGGATCGCGCTGGATGATCCCAATGCCTATGAAGATGGCAAAAAATTGCTGCTGGACGGCAAGGATTTACCAGCGGATTGCCAGGGCATGATGGAGGCCTTGCAGCAGGTGGGCGTGCTCGACGAAAAACTGTTGCTTACCCTTTACAGAGATGCTTTGTTTAGTAATAAAACCGGCCTGGCCAAGGTGCTGGCCAAGCGTAGCAGCAAAACCGATGCTGGCATATTCAAACAAATTGATGAGATGGCGCAGAATCCGGCACTGGCTCTTAAGAAGGGAAATATCCAGCAACGCTCTGCCTATAGCCGTGCACTGTATTTATATGCCATACATCGCCAGGCCAAAGCAGATATCAATGTGGCAAAGGCCAGTTACCAGAAGTATAGCGTCTTGCTGGATAACGAAGAAAAGCAACTCGCCCAGGCGTATATCGCGCTAGAAGCGGCACGCAAACACGAACCAGAAGCCTTGCAAGGGTTTAACCGCGTGAATGCATCCATACTCAGCAGCGAGCAGTGGGAATGGTATGCTCGCAGCGCCTTGCGCCAGCAGGATTGGGAGCGCTTACTTAAAGTCATTAATGACATGCCTGCCGTATTGGCCGAAGAGGCTGCCTGGCGTTACTGGAAAGCCCGTGCGCTGATTGCCAAAGGACAGATGGCGGATGCCAACCAGATACTGGCCAAGTTGTCACAAGAGCGGCATTTTTATGGCTGGCTGGCGGCTGAAGACTTGGGGCCGGTGGCAGGGGAGCCTATGGTGACTTACCAGCCTGCAGATGAAGATGTGCGCCAGTTTGCCAGGCAGCCTGTCATCAAGCGTATGGAAGCGCTATTTGATGCAGATGCGCGCTATGAAGCCCGGCTGGAGTGGATGTATTTGCTAGAGGCGCTGGACGATCCTACGCGTATTGTCGCGGCACAATATGCCTTGCTCAAAGGCTGGTATGACCTGGCCGTGCTGGCCGCCGACAAAACCAGCCGTACACATAATTTTGAATTGCGTTACCCCACGCCATACCGCGATTACCTGCAAAAGGCTTCACGCAGCCGCGCGATTGATGAGGCCTGGGTTTATGGCATTATCCGCCAGGAAAGCCGGTTCATGCATTATGCCAAATCTTCCGTTGGTGCTGGGGGCCTCATGCAGGTGATGCCAGCCACAGCCAAATGGATTGCCAAAAAACTCGGGTTGAATGGCTATCATGATGGCATGCTGCATGATATTGATACTAACGTGAACCTGGGGACGTATTACATGCGCTATACGCTGGATACTTTTAACGGCCAGGAAGTCATGGCCACCGCTGCCTACAATGCGGGACCCAGCCGTGCGCGTCGTTGGGCCGCTAATACCCCGCTCGAAGGTGCCATTTATGCCGAAACCATCCCGTTCAGTGAAACACGCAATTATGTCAAAAAAGTACTAGCCAATGCACATATGTATGCACCAAGGCTGGGACTGCCCATGCTGACACTTAAAAAGCGGCTGGGGGTTATTCCCGCCCGTGCGGTCGCTGAGGTGGAAAATGTGACGACGACCATCGTTATTTCGGAGCAAGAGTAGCTTCTATGAATTCAAGTGGCTAAGGCAAGGCAGACAAGGCGCGATTAAAAAATTGGCGAGCATGTGTTTCACGCATTGCCTGCCTAACCCACTAGCTGAGCAACCCTGTATCGCGACGGAAGTTGAGTTTATAGAAGAGCCTTCTCGGTATTTTGGTACAATAGAAACCATTGCAAGACGTATCAGGAATAAGCATGATGAAGACAGTGACTGTATTAGGTGGTAGCGGTTTTGTAGGCAGTAGTGTGGTTGCCAGGCTGGACCAGGCCGGCTACAAAGTCAAGGTGCTGACGCGCAGGCGTGAGCAGGCCAAACACCTGATCCTGTTGCCCAAGGTGCAAGTGGTCGAATGTGATATCCATGACCATGCCGCCTTGAAAACGCAATTACAAGGCAGCGATGTTGTCATCAACTTGATCGGTATCCTGCATCAAACACGTGATAACGGCTTTGAGCAAATGCATCACCAGTTTCCGCGCCGCGTGGCACAGCTGTGTGAAGAATTGGGCATCTCACGCTTGTTACACATGAGTGCATTGCAAGCCTCGGCCAGCGCGCCCAGTGAGTACCTGCGTAGCAAGGCGGCAGGTGACCAGGCAGTGATGGAGTACAGCAAGAAACTCAATGTCACGATTTTCAGGCCATCGGTGATTTTTGGTACGCGTGACCGCTTTATCAACCTGTTTGCCAAACTGATCCAGTGGATTCCTGTGCTGGTATTGGCCATGCCACAAGCCAAATTCCAGCCGATCTGGGTAGAAGATGTGGCTGCAGCCATGGTGAATGCGGTGGATGAACCAGCGACCTACGGAAGAATCTATGAACTGGGTGGGCCAGCGATCATGACCTTGCAGCAAATCATGGAAGCGGTCATGAAAACCATTCATGTCCAGCGACCCATCATCGGCCTGAGCCTCAGGATGTCTCTATTGCAAGGCAGCTTTATGCAGTTGCTGCCGATCAAGCTGATTTCCCGCGATAACGTCAAATCCATGCAGGTAGATAATGTCTGCCAGCAACCGATGGCCAATGAACTATGCGTGGTACCCACCGATATGTTTGCGGTCATTTCCGGCTATCTGGTCAAAAACAATCCTCGCGGTGCCTACGACCATTTCCGTGCCGCAGCTGGCCGAGTCATTAACGCCAGGCGCTAAGCGCCACTCGTTCCGCCATGCAGATTTATCAGGTAGGAGGCGCTGTACGCGATAGCCTGCTTGGCCTGCCGGTCAAGGATCGGGATTATGTGGTTGTCGGTGCCACGCCGGATCAGATGGTAGCAGCCGGTTACCGGCCTGTAGGTAAGGATTTCCCAGTGTTTCTGCACCCACACACCCAGCAGGAATACGCACTTGCCCGTACCGAGCGCAAAACCGCGAAAGGCTATAAAGGGTTTAGCGTGTATGCCGATCCCCAGGTCACGTTGGAAGAAGACCTTGCCCGCCGCGATTTCACCATCAATGCGATTGCCCAGGCTGAAGATGGCAGCCTGATCGATCCATTTCACGGTCAGGCTGATATTCAGAAAAAAACATTACGCCATGTGACCGAGGCCTTTAGTGAAGATCCTGTACGCATATTGCGCGCAGGCCGTTTTCTTGCACGGTTCACAGATTTTTCAGTGGCACCTGAAACCCTGGCGCTGATGCGCAGCATGGTTGCTGCTGGTGAAGTGGATGCGCTAGTTCCTGAACGGGTCTGGCAGGAGATTGCCAAAGGGCTGATGGAAAAGCAACCTAGCCGCATGTTTGAAATGCTGCGAGAGTGTGGCGCGTTACAGGTGATATTGCCTGAACTTAATCGCTTGTGGGGCGTGCCACAAACCGCCACTTACCATCCCGAAATTGATACCGGCATTCATGTCATGATGGTGATTGATTATGCTGCGACACAAGGCTACAGCTTGCCAGTACGCTTTGCCGCACTCACGCACGACTTGGGCAAGGGCACGACGCCCGCTGATGTACTGCCGCGCCATATCGGCCATGAATTGCGCAGTGTGGGCCTGATACGTGAGGTGGTTGCCCGCCTGCGTGTGCCAAATGATTGTAAGGACTTGGCCCTGGTGGTGGCCAAATACCATGGCAAACTACATGCCGCCCGGCAAATGAAAGCCAGCACCTTGCTGCAGTTTCTGGAAGAACTGGATGCGTTTCGCCAGCGTGGGCGCTTCGAGGACTTTTTACTGGCATGCGAATGCGATAGCCGTGGCCGCCTGGGACTGCAAAATTGTCCTTTAGACGATGCCCAGCACCTGTCAGCCGCCTTGCAAGCGGCGGGGACGGTAGATGCAGGCGCCATTGCAAAGACATGCCATTCCCCGGCACATATCAAACAGTCTGTTGCAGAAGCCCGTATACACGCGATACAGTCTGCACTTCGCTTAACGCATTAAGTGCCCAGCAAACTTGGGTCAGGTGCTTTTCACCACGATACGGTTGCGGCCGTCGTGTTTGGCCTGATACATCAGCGCATCTACCGACTCAACAAATGCTTTAAGGTCATCGGTGGGCCCGGGCGTCATACTGCCAGCACCGGCACTAATCGTCAGTATCTGGCTGATTTCAGATTTGGCATGCGGAATCTGCGCCTTAAACACCAGGTTGCGGCAGCGCTCGGCAATTTTGCTTGCTGAAAGCGCATTGGTCTCAGGTAAGATCAGTGCAAATTCCTCACCGCCAAATCGCGCAAAAAAATCCCTGGCCCGTACACCGGCGTGAGACAGGGTTTTCGCCACCTGCTTTAGCACTTCATCCCCCTGCAAGTGCCCGTAAAAGTCGTTGTACTGCTTGAAGTAGTCGATATCTATCATGATCAGTGACAGCGGTTGTTGATGCTGCCTGGCTTCCAGCCATTCGCGTTCAAGCACGGTATCAAACATTCGGCGATTGGCAACCCCGGTGAGGCCATCTTTGTACGAAAGTTCTTCCAGCTGTTTTTGCATGTTCAGCAGCTGCTCTTCGGTTTTTTTGCGTTCGCTGATATCAAACATGAAACCGATCAGGGCTTCCGGTTCGCCACCTGGCGTGCGTATGACATGCACCACGTCGCGGATCCACACATAACTGCCATCGGCCGCCAGTGCCTTGTAGTCTGCTTCATGGTCTAAACCCTGGAGGGACTGCTGCACACAGAAATTAAATACACGCTCACGGTCTTCTTCATGAATGCGCGCGACCCAGTCTTCAACAGATTGCCAGCTCTCTGGCGCCCAGCCTAATAAAGGTTCAATCTGAGGGCCGATATAGGTGAATTGCTTGCTGGCCCAGTCTATTTTCCACGGAATAGCCTTGGTGGATTCTAGGAGTGTTTTGTAGGTGTCGCTATCGTTGGGAGGGGAATTGTCCATGTTGCACAAGTGGTCGTCGCTACAGATCACTTTAAGGTAACGGACTGCTGCTGACATTGCAATAGCTTGTACCCGTCATTTACGTTATTAAACTATTTAACCGGCTGGTAATTGCTTTTCCCAGGATAAATTGTGTGGTGCATCCAGATGTACAGCATCGATTTCACTGGTGTCTGCGGCACTTCAAAAAGTGCAGCACAGTGAATGGCTCTTGGTTTGATAAGCGTCTGCCAAGCTTTTTCATTTATCTTCTGCCATTGAACTTTGGCGCAAGCGGGCCTTTAATTGTTGCCACTGCTGCCGCTTGGGCAATCATTAATGAATATTCAGGTAGTGCTGTATAAGCAGTTTGGCTACGAACCCCACCATCCCTAATGTCAGGGCGAGAAACAAGGCAAATGTCCCGGTTTTGCCAGCCTTAGACTTCCAGGCCAGGTTGCCGACTATGAATACGATGAACAGGATCAGGCCAGCGAGGCCCCAGCTCATGCCAAACTCGGTCAGCTGGGCTTCATTCATGCCAAAAACGGTGGTTTCCATCTATTAAAACTTTCTACTTCACTTATTGCAAACAGCCGGTAATCAGTTGGGTCACATGCTGTTCAAGGTTGTCACTGGGTTTGCGCTTGAAGCCGCTTTTGGCAAATGCATGCCAGCGCCCCAGCACAAAGCTGATCATGGTATTTGCGGCGATACCGGCATCGGCGACTTTATTGCCTTGTGCTTCGGCAATGCGCAGTGATTGTTTGAGGCTGGCTTCCAGGCGGTCCAGTAGTTGGTTAATGCGCGCTTGCAAAGCTTCATCTTCATTGACCAGTGCGTCACCTATCAATACACGCGACATGCCAGGGTTGCGTTCGGCAAATTTGAGCATGGTTTGCAGCATCAGTTGCACCTGCTTCAGTCCATCCGTTTCATCGCTGGTAATTTTATTCATGACACCAAACAATGCGCTTTCGATAAACTCAATCAGGCCTTCAAACATTTTGGCCTTGTTGGCAAAGTGGCGGTATAACGCCGCTTCGGAGACATCCAGTTTGGCCGCCAGGGCCGCCGTCGTGATTTTTTCGCCACGTGGGGTTTGCAGCATGCCTGCCAGTGTTTCCAGAATCTGCTGCTTGCGGTTTGCGCGTGCTTCTTTATTGATCGTTGCCATAATGATTTCCGTGACCAGGCCCTGTTGACCCTATTGAAGTTGTTATTTTGGCTGGTATTTTAACTGTATTCGCTCAGCACGGGAATGGATGTGGTGCTTTTTTCAGTGTACAGTGAGTGAGTGCCAACACATGCGGCAACCTATATTGCACAAAGTTTGGTTTATGCAAACGGCGGCTGATCCACACGGTACGCATGCCTAATCGTTTTGCGGTCATCAATGCTGGCAGGCTGTCTTCAAACAAGGTACAGTCGGTGGCCCGGCAGCGTAACTGGCGTAACAATAGCTGGAATCCACGTACGCTGGGTTTGGCATGAAAGCGGCTGGATTCGACGCTAAATACCAGTGAAAAACAATCCGCAATACCGAGCACTTGCAGGACGCGCATGGCATAGACGCGTGGGGCATTGGTGAATACGCATTTGCGCCCTGGCAGGCTGTTGAGTAATTGCCTTAGATTGCGTGTGGTTTGTACCATGTCATCGGTTAAAAAGGCGTGCGTTTCGGCCAGGAAGTGATGCGGATTGACGCCGTGATGGCGCATCAGTCCTTTCAGGGTCGCGCCATAGATTCGCCAGTAATGCTGGCGTAATTGTTGTGCTGCCGCTTCTTCCATCTCCAGTGTCTGCATGATGTAGTGTGTCATGCACTGGTTCATGACTGGAAAAATATGTGCGGAAGCGTTGTGCAAGGTGTCATCCAGATCAAAAATCCACACCCGGCGTGACATCGCGTATTGATCCGGTTAAAGGGCGTCTGCACGCAACTTGGCAGGGCGTTGCAGCATGCGGTTTACATACTCCTCAAACACCTGGCGTGGCTGATAAGCCTTGGTGTAACGCATGCCAAAGTTAAGGTGGGTTGCCAGATAGACGTCTGCTGCCGTGAACTGGTCACCGACTACATAAGCATGCTGGTTTAAATGCGACTCAAGTGTGTTAAGTGTCAATGCCATGGAGCCAAAACCAAGAAAAGCTTGGCAGGGCGTGCCCAATGGGGTTTTTTCCGGTGTTTTCCAGCCAAGAAACTCAGCCGTAGTCGCCGCTTCCAGTGGGCCTGTGATAAAAAACATCCAGCGGTAAAATGCTGCCCTTTCGGGAGAGCCAGTGGCGGGCATCAGGCCTTTTTCGGGAAAGGTATCCGCGAGGTAGGTCAAGATGGCTGCCGTTTCAGTGACAACTGCTTCTCCATGTTTGAGGGCAGGCACCTTGCCCATGGGGTTGATCGCCAGATATTCTGCCTCTTTCATGGGCTGGCCAAAATCCAGCCACACCACTTCATAGTCCAGCGCCATCTCCTCAAGCAGCCAATGCACGGCACGGCCACGCGACAGTTTGTTGCTGTATAAAACAATCTCGGCCATGGTTAACGGGTTGTCAGCGGTGGAGGGGGGGGCTTATTTGGCTTTAATCAGGGTGCCTACGCCTTCGTCGGTCAACACTTCCAGCAACAAGGCATGCTCAACGCGACCATCAATGATGTGCACAGACTTGACGCCACTGCGGGCGGCATCCAGTGCGGAGCCAATTTTTGGTAGCATGCCACCACTCAGTGTGCCATCTTCTACCAGGTCGTCAATCTGTTTCGGGGTGAGGCCAGTCAGCAACTGGCCGCTTTTGTCCAGCACACCCGGGGTATTGGTCAGCAAAATCAATTTCTCGGCATTGAGGATCTCTGCCAGCTTGCCAGCCACCACATCGGCATTAATGTTATAGGTTTCGCCATCTTTGCCAACGCCAATCGGGGCAACCACAGGAATAAAGTCACCACTGTCCAGAAACGTGATGATGCTGGGGTCTATGCCCGAAATTTCACCAACCTGGCCTACGTCTATCATTTTGGTTGGATCCTTGAGATCTTCCATGAGCAGTTTGTGCGCATGGATAAAATTGCCATCCTGGCCGGTCAAGCCGACAGCCTTGCCACCATGACGGTTGATGAGGTTCACAATCTCTTTGTTGACCTGGCCACCGAGAACCATTTCCACCACATCCATGGTTTCTTCATCCGTAACGCGCATGCCCTGGATAAACTCGCCTTTTTTGCCCAGTTTGTCCAGCATTTCATTGATCTGCGGGCCACCGCCGTGCACCACGACTGGGTTCATGCCAACCAGCTTGAGCAACACGACATCTTGCGCAAAGCACTCTTTGAGGCGGTTGTCTGTCATGGCGTTGCCACCGTATTTGATGACAATGGTTTTGTCAAAAAAGCGCTTGATGTAAGGTAAGGCTTCAGACAGGGTTTGCGCTTTTTGGCTGGCGGTGGAGGTTTGCATAGGTCAAACTTTCATTCAATCATCAGGCGATTGCGATCAATCGGGTACAGGCTGAATTTTAGCTAAAAACTCATAACGATTTGATGAAAACTTTGGATTTTCTCTGAAAATTGTAGAGTTTTTGCTTTTCCTGCGGCAATTGGTCTATCTCCAGTTCCCTAAAGCCGCGCTCCAGGAACCAGTGCTCGGTGCGCGTCGTCAGGCAAAAAAGCTGTTTAAAGCCTTTTTGACTGGCCTGCTGCTGGCAAAAATTAAACAATTTGTCGCCACGGCCTCCCCCACGGTAAGCTGGATCGATGGCCAGGCAGGCAAATTCCACCATTTTTTCTTGTGGGAATGGATACAGGGCTGCGCAGCCTATGACCCGGTTATCGTGCTCCATCACATAAAAATAGTTGATTTCCATTTCTATGCGCTCGCGGCCGCGCCGCACCAGAATGCCCTCATTTTCCAGCGGCTCAATCAGCATCAGGATGCCACCTACATCGTCAATATTAGCCTGGCGCATGGTTTCCAGCGGCAGTTCGGTAACCATGGTGCCTATGCCTTGCCGCGTAAACAGCTCCTGGATAATGGCGCCATCAATATGACGCGAGATCAGGTGCGTCCTGGCCACACCATGTTCGCAGGCACGCACTGCCGCCGGCAGGTAGTAATTCACGTCTTCTGAGTAATGAATCGGCTCGTCGCTCTCCTGCACATTACGCAACAGGTTTTTGGCTTTGGCCGAGGTCATTTCACGCAACAACTCGCCGCGCAGGTTCTGAACGCCTTCAGAGTCCATGAGGAAAATCAGTTTTTCCGCATCCAGCGCAATGGCGGCACTCACTGCCACATCTTCCAGTGTCAGGTTGAAGGTTTCGCCAGTGGGGGAATAACCCATGGGTGATAACAGCACCAGTTCGCCGTCGTCCAGCCGTTTCTGAATACCGGTGGCATCAATTTTGCGCACTTCGCCAGTATGTTGCAGGTCTACACCGTCGCGGACCCCCAGTGGCTTGGCCGTGACAAAGTTGCCGCTGGCCACGCGGATATCGCTGCCGGCCATCGGCGAGTTGGCAATGCCCATGGAAAGCAAGGATTCGATTTCCACGCGGATGGCGCCATTGGCTTCTTTGACCGCCTCCATGGCGGCGTCGTCAGTAATACGGCGGCCGTTATGCAGTTTGGGCGTCAGGTTGTCGCGCTTGAGTCGCTGCTCAATTTGTGGCCGTGCGCCATGCACCAGCACCAGCCTGACTTCCAGGCTAGCCAGCAGGTTGAGGTCATGTGACAAGGCCACGAACTGCTGTTCGCTCACCACCTCTCCCCCAAAGGCAATCACAAACGTACTGCCGCCAAAGGCGTGAATATAAGGCGCCGCCGAGCGGAACCAGTGCACAAAGTCTTTGCTATTGGCATTCGACAAAATGGCCGGTGGTGTATTGGTCAGTGACACAGGGGTCAGGTTGGCGTCATACAAGCGCCCGGGGGTGGTATTCAATGCCTGGGCGGTGGCGCGTAACAAAGCTTCTGAAATGCCGATTTCGCCCCGTTCTATGCGTGACAAATTGCTGGCATCAGTCCCTACACGGGCGGCCAATTGTTGTAGGGTTAAATTTTGCGATTTACGCAAATCTCTAATGTTTGATCCAAGCATTTCGGTTTAATTTAAGACTATTATGCAAAATAGTAAATAAAAATGGTTTTTATTGCAAATAATACGGCAGGAAAAAACCTGTGACCGCCGATGAGCGTGATAAACGCCAATATAGCAAAGATGGGGCTATCACTTACTAGATAGGAATTAAAGTGAGCAGTTCGCGAAGAAATTATTTTTTTAAGGGTTGATCCCGTCCATCAGCGATTAGAATTTTTTTTGCCATTTTTGAAGCACGCTTGGCCCGAAAAAAATGACGGCCAAGGCCGTCATATAAGGTCAAGAACACAGAGAGACTACGTCAACATCAACTGGCTGGCAGCGGGCGCACTGAACGATAGATACGGTTGCTCTGCCGTTTGCTCAGGACCAGTTGCCAGAGTTGCCCTTGCCGCGAGCGGAAATAGCCTGCACAACACATCAGGTAGTATTTCCACATGCGGTAAAAACTTTCATCATATTTAAACTGTAGTTCCGGCCAAGCCCGGTTAAATTTGTCCCACCACGCCATCAGGGTGCGGTCATAATCAGTACCAAAGTTATGCCAGTCTTCAATCAGGAATTTTTGCTCAATCGCATCGGTAATTTCGCTGGCTGAAGGTAATTTCCCATTAGGGAAAATGTAGCGGTCTATCCAAGCGTCGGTATGCAGGGCGGTTTTATGGTTGCCTATGGTGTGCAGCAAGAACAGGCCGTTATCCTTGAGCAGGCGTTGCGCAGTCGCGAAATAAATCTCGTAATTCTTGGGGCCGACGTGCTCAAACATACCCACGGAGACAATTTTGTCGAATTGGCCATGTAGCTCACGGTAGTCCTTGAGCTGGATATCCACTTCCAGGCCAGCGCAACGCTCTTTGGCTAATGCCTGTTGCTCAACGGAAACCGTGATGCCGACCACTTGCGCGCCATAATACTTGGCCATATGCCTTGCCAAGCCGCCCCAGCCACAACCAATTTCCAGCACGCGGTCTCCAGGTTGCAGGTCCAGCTTGCGGCAAATCATGTCCAGCTTGTTGAATTGCGCTTCTTCCAGCGTGCTTGCATGCTCCCAGTAGGCGCATGAGTAGCTCATGCTGCTGTCCAGCATGGCTTCAAACACATCGTTACCAATATCATAATGCTGTTGTGCCACCTGGTAGGCGCGGTCAGGCGTCTGCAGGTTGAAAAAAGAGTGTCTTATCACTTCGCCCAGCAGCTTCAGTTTTGCCATGCCACCCATTTTTTCATCAATGTCTGCACGCATCACACGATGGAAAAACTCATCCAGCCGCTTGCAGTCCCAGCGACCTTCAATAAATGCCTGCCCCAGACCCAACGTGCCTTTGGTCAATACATCTCGGTAAACGCTTTCTTCATACACCTGGATATCCCAGGGCGCATTGCCATTGATGGTCACGCCAGTTTCAGCTAGCAAGCTGACCAGCGTCGCTGGCGGAGTAGGTTGGTGAGCAATATATTGGTTGGTCGTGGTTTTCGGCATGATCTTCTGATAATCCCAAATACACAAAACGAAAGAATGACTGTTTTACCGCTATCTTAGAAACAGCCTGGCCTCTTGACTACTCGTCATATGACGTATGACAGCGTGCCTCATAAAAATTCAACCGGCATGCGTGATTTCATGAGTTAAAGGACAAAATAATATGGAGTGTTTATGGCTGCAGGATGACAAACCACAGCGGCAGGCTGGCAATACTGAGCAAAGTGCTGATAAATACGGCTGCGGCATACAGGGCGCCATCGAGACGATAGCGCTCACAAATCACAATGCCAAAGACCATGGTTGGCATGGCAGCGAGCAGGACGCATGCAGTCAGCTGCTGCCCTTGCAGCCCTAGCGCAAGGGCAGCCTGTTTTGCAGCCAATGGGGCCAGCAATAAGCCAATCACACACACTGGCAACAGCAGTGGAATCAGTTTAGGTTTAAAAGTATCCCAACGGATGCTCATCCCCAAAGCAATCAGCATGAGCGGAATCACGCCACCGGCCAGCGTATGCAGGCCATGTGCGATCATTTCCGGTTGAGGGACATGCAACAAATTCAATGCGCAGGCAATCGCCAATGCCCACAAAGGTGGCACGCGGATCAGCTCTTTGAACGGATTGCTTTTTGTGTTGGCTTCACCATAGTGTTGTGCCATTAACATTCCCAGCGATAGCAGAATTGGCGTGCACGCAAACAGGTCAAATTTGAGCACCATCTCATGCGCCCAATCTCCCAGCACTTCGCTGGTCACGGGTAAGCCAAGATAAGTGGCGTTAGGAAATGTCGCTGCCAGCATCAACGCGCCCTGCTGAGCGCGGGGCACATCCGAGAATCTTTTGAGTACCTGTAAGCATAGCCGCATCAGTAATGCCGCTACGGATAACCTGGAAATGGCTGTCAGTTGGATGCTGAAGGTATCCGCGTCCAGCGGCGCTTGCCACAACACGTCAATCACGAGTGCTGGTAGCAGAATATAAAAAACGATATCTGTCAGTGCGCGCCTGTGAGAGATAGCCGAGATATGGTCAGGCGCAAACCGCTGCCAGGCAATGCCGGCACTAATCAGTAAAGCCATTTGTAACATGACTTCAAACATGGGTAACTAAAAGTCTCCCCACAGTGACTGCATGCAGGCAATAGCGGTCAGTGCGGCTGTTTCAGTACGTAAAATCCTGGGGCCGAGTACGATAGATTGGAAGTGGTGCTGGGTGGCGAGTTCAATTTCGGCAGGACTTAAGCCGCCTTCTGGGCCTATCAGCAAATGAATGGGGTGATCCGGCTTGCTCAATACTGCCAAGCGGTTGGCCCCGACCGGATTAAGCAACAGGTTGAGGCAGTCTGGGGTGGCATATTGGCTCAGCCATTGTGGCAGAGCGAGTGGGACATGCACGTGAGGAATGACTGCGCGGCCACTTTGCTCACAGGCGGCAATTGCCACGCCTTGCCAGTGTTCTGTGCGTTTCTCGGCACGGTCACCGCTGAGTTTGGTGACGCAACGCTCGGTGCTGAGCGGATAAATCTCCGTCACGCCAAGCTCCACCGCTTTCTGGATGGTGTAATCCATGCGGTCACCGCTGGAAATACCCTGAAGCAGGCGGATGCTCAGGGGAGATTCATTGCTGACCTGTGTGCGGCTAAGCACCTCAACCCGGGCGGATTTTTTCTCTATGCTAGTCAGCGCACACTGGTAGTCAAAGCCATCGCCACAAAACAACGTCAGCGTATCGCCCACTTTAAGTCGCATGACTCTCACTGCATGCGCCATGGCGTTATCACTGAGCGGGACTGATTGGCCCACAGTCAATGCAGTCGGGCTATGAAATCGTAAATTACTCATGACTGGCATTGTAACCAAAATGCCTCTGTGCTGGCACGGTGGTCACAAGATTCACCTTGGCGTCTTAATCACGTACCATACTGGTTTGAATTTAATGGCAGGAGCAACTCTGATGGCAAGCATTAGCCCCCCCGTATGTGACTTTGGCTGGAAAGCCCCGGCATTCAATTTGCCCAATGTGGATGGCCGTTTGGTCGATCTTGAAAGTAGCATGGGCCCGAATGGGCTGCTGGTGATGTTTATTTGTAACCATTGCCCTTATGTCAAGGCGATTTTGCCACGCCTGATCGCTGACATAAAAGAGCTCAAGGCAATGGGTGTGAATACGGTGGCGATCATGTCTAATGACCCTTCAGATTACCCGGAAGACAGCCCGGAGAATATGAAAAAAATCGCTACCGAGATGGCGTTTCCGTTCCCCTATCTGCTAGATGAAACCCAGCAAATTGCCAAAGCCTATGATGCAGTGTGCACACCTGATTTCTTTGGCTTTAACAAACACTTTGAGCTGCAATACCGCGGCCGCTTTGACGAAAGCCGCAAGGAAACTGCACCGGAAAGTACCCGTGAATTATTCAAAGCCATGAAGCAGGTGGCCGAAACCGGTCAGGGACCAAAAGAACAAATCGCCAGTATCGGTTGTTCCATTAAATGGAAAGAGTGAGTCCTAACCAGGCGAGCCATCAATGCGCGGTTTAAACAGTATCGGCCAATAGATAATCGTAAATAATGTGAATGCGGCGATCCAGCCGCCCGCAGCCAGCATGACTGACAAACGGTACAACTCGGGAAAATTGATAGGCAATAACACTCGACTCAGGGTGGCAAAAATGACCAGGCTAAATATCCAGACCACGCTACGCGGTGGTTGATGGATATTGCGGCCAGTATGTCCTAGTGAGACCCGCGCCATCATCGCCAGCGTAATCACGCCGATGCCGCCAATGGCCCAGCAATGGATCGCTAAAATGACAGAGATATCAGGGACAACAAAACTCATTGCGTAGAGTAAAAAGCCCAGGTTAATCAGCCACAAGCCACAATAAAAACTCCATAGCAAAGGCACTTGCCATATGCCAGGTGTATGCCAGCGCATTAATCTGAAACCGGCACTCAGGCTGATAGTGAGCCCTAACACCAGGTTAAGTGTTTGATTGTTGACAGTCAGTATGTTGATTAATAATGCGGCCAGGCACACCATCAGCAGGCGATCGATCCAGAGTGAGTTTTTAAGCGTCACTTCTTCTTTGACACCCCGCTCAATAAACATCGGCAAAATGCGGCGGCTGATGACCAGGATCAGGCTGATATTCAGCAACAGTCCCGTCCAGATGGCCACATGTGCACCCTGGGTGGTCCAGCCAGTCGCCTGGGCATAAAAGGCCATATTACCCAGGGTGAGCAGCGCGATTTTTGATAGCACACCGAGTTGACGCCACTGTTTAACCCGAATAATGGGCCAGGCCACCGCAATCAGCAGCCACAAGTTAAACACGCCATCAAACAGTGCAGCCAGCGCGACCTGCGAGGGGGCAAACTGCATCACGACTCGTGCCACCGTCCAGCATGCGACTAGCCCCATGAGTGGGCGACCGTGCAGGGTTTGTATCCCGGTCCAGTTTTTGACTGCCGTCAGCAAAAAACCAGCAATCACCGCAAAAGCAAAGCCATATAGCATTTCGTGTGCATGCCACTGTGATGCGGAAACGGTATTTAACGCTGGCGCAGATTGGGTTATATATTTCCATACCCAGAGGCCAATCGAGAGTGCCGCAAAGCAGGCAGCTACCAGGAAAAAGGGCCTAAAGCCTAGGTTCAATAATGCGAATGCTTGTGCAGGTCGTTTGCGGCTAGGCGGGGAGATTTGAATCAGTGGCTGCATCTGGAGGCTCCTGAGAGGCTGGCGATGGATAACAGCATAACAATTTAAAGTTGCATTGTAAATGAAACATATATTAGAATGCTTGGCATGCAATTAAATAAATTTACCGATATCGGTTTGCGCGTCCTCATGTATTTGTCACAGCCGCGTGTAGACCAGCAAGTGACCATAGACGAGATCGCTACCACGTTTGATTTGCCACGCAATCACCTGATTAAAGTGATTACACGCTTAAATAAGCTGGGGTGGATCAGGGCAACCCGTGGAAGGAATGGTGGCTTGGAGCTCAACCAGGCGTCATTGCAATTGCGCATAGGCGATATTTTGCGTGAGCTTGAGAATACAGCGGAGCTGATTAATTGCGAGAAACCGTTGTGCCAGTTTCACGGTCACTGCCTGCTCAAAGGGGCATTGCAAACTGGCTTGGAGTCCTTTTATGCGCACATGAACCAACATCGTTTGATTGATATTGTGAATAACAATACTAGGGAGAAAATTATTTCCATGCATAAAGCACGTGCCGCTTAAGCCAAGCGTGATTTACCGCTATGCCCATTTGCATGGGCTGTTTTTTTAATTTAAATGTTTCATTTAAATGCTATTTTAAGGGGTTTATATGTTATCCACTGCTGCCCGCCCTTACATCGAAGCCAGTGTGCCTGTGTTGCAAGCACATGGCCTGGCGATTACCACCACATTTTACAAAAACATGTTTAATGCACATCCTGAGCTCAAAAACCTGTTTAATATGGGCAACCAGGCCAATGGCAGCCAGCAGCAATCCCTGGCGGCGGCTGTCTTTGCCTATGCGGCCAATATTGATAACGCGCAAGCGTTGCAGCCTGTGATTGACCGCATTGTGCATAAACATGCTGCGGTCGGCATCAAACCGGCGCATTACCCGATTGTGGGCCGTCATTTGCTGGGCGCGATTGCCGAAGTGCTGGGTGAAGCTGCCACGCCGCCATTGATCGCGGCCTGGGATGAGGCTTACTGGTTATTGGCGGGTGAATTTATTGCGGCTGAATCCCGGTTGTATCAATCCACTGGTTATGCAGCAGACCAGTGGATTGAAACCCGTATTGTTGAAACTGCTACGGTAGCAGAAGGGGTTCTATCTATTGTGCTGGCAGCTGCGGAGGGTGAGACCCTGCCTGCGTTCAAAGCCGGGCAATATATCAGCGTTGCCGTTACTTTGCCGGATGGCTCTCGTCAGATCAGGCAATATAGCCTGTCAGATGCCGAACAAAAAACCACTTACCGCATCAGCGTTAAACGCGAAGCGGGGGGTACGCAAATGCCTCAAGGAACGGTGTCGAACTGGTTGCACCAATATGCCAATGTCGGCGGGCAATTGTTGGTCAGCCATCCTTATGGGGAATTTACACCTGATTTAAATAACAGCGAACCGCTGGTGCTGATCTCAGCGGGGGTTGGCATCACGCCAATGTTGGCAATGCTGAAAACGCTGGTTCAGCGCCAGTCAACACGGGGTATCTGGTTTTTACACGCAGGCCGTAGCCTGCAATATGTGCCGCATCTGGAGGAGTTAGGCGCAAGTCAGCAATCATTGCCGCAGTTAAATCTGGCTTTATACCTAGAGGATCAGCCGGTCGTTGAAACAGCAGTCTCTGTGCACAATGGGCGTATGCGCCTGGCCGAGTGGCCATTCAATGCAGCTTTAAATGCCCAGTATTATCTGTGTGGTCCCCTGCCTTTCATGATAGAACAATGGCAGGCATTGCTGGCCTTGGGTATCCCGGCGCAGCAAATCCATCGTGAAGTATTCGGGCCGGAAAGTCTGAACCAGGCTGGTTAGTTTGCACACGTAAACACGACATCATGCTTAAACTGGCGTTAAAATGGCATTCTTTGGAATCGCGCAGGAAAGGACACACATGCAAAAACAACTCAAATGGGGCATTCTTGGGGCTGCGCGGGTGAATGAGCGCCTGTTACCTGCGATTGTGGAGGCATCCAACGCGCAACTGGTCGCCATCGCCAGCCGCCGGCCGGGCGCTGCCAAAGCCACGCTGGAAAAGTATGCACCAAACGCGAGTGGTGTCAGCTGTTATGACGACATGGACAGCCTGCTCACAGACAGCAATGTCGAAGCCGTCTATTGCCCCATGGCCAATGAAGAGCATGCAGAATGGGCGCTCAAGGCGATCCAGGCTGGTAAGCATGTGCTGATTGAAAAGCCCATGACCACGCGCCTGGCTGATATTGATACCATTGAATCAGCCGCTAAAACCAAAGGCGTAACCGTGATGGAAGGTTTTATGTACCGCTTTCATCCTCAGCATGCCAAAGTCAAGGAGCTGGTAGACAGTGGCCTGATAGGTGATGTGCTGTCTTGCCGTGCCAGTTTCTCTTTCCTGATGGCGCCTGCGCGTATGTACCGTATTACCCGTGATATGGCGCATGGTGGCGGGGCCATGTGGGATATTGGCCCTTATGCCATTCATGCTTTGCGTTGGTGTTTTGGTGGCGGTGATGCCCCTGCTGAGCCGGTTAATGTAGTAGCTTATGGCAAGCTGAATGAGCACGGTGCCGATGTCGTAGCCAGTGGCGTGCTTGATTTTGGCCCAGATGCCCAAGGTCGCGCGCGTTTAGGCCATTTTGACGTGAGTTTTGAGCGTGGCCGCAAAGCCGAGTATGAACTCATTGGCGATAAAGGCTGGATCAAATGCCACAATATGTGGGCATATCCTGGCGATGATCCTGTCATTAGCTGGGAGGCAGGTGGTAAGTCTGAAACGATTGTGCTGCCTAAAGCCAATCACTTCAATCGGGAGATTGAGCACTTTAGTGATTGCGTACTTTATGGCAAGGCCCCTTTACTCACGTTTGATGATGCACGTGGCAACTGCAAGGCGATTGAAGCCGTGATTTCGGCATTGAAACGATAACGTGGCCATAAATAAAAAAGGATGCTCAGGCATCCTTTTTTATTTACATCAAAGCCATCATTGACGGCTAATTTTTTCCGTGCCTTAAATTTTCCCGAACCTTAAATCTTCCCATCAAGGCCCATCTGGTAATACTTATGCACAATCTTCTCCTGGTTTTCCAGCAGCCAGTCTATGCTAGGCTCATTGCGCAAGGCTTTTTGAATCGCCTTGAAAGTCGCCTCACGGTGAATATCAAACAGTGCTTTGTGGTCAATCTTCTCTTGTTCCAGAATCGCCGGGCTCAGCCAAACTGACACAATAATGCCCAAGTCATTGGCTTTTTCTTTCGGGATATCGCCGCTACGCACGGCATCGAGCACGCCGTTGGCAATCGCCCCTTGCACCGTGCCCATCAAGATATTGGTATAACGTGGGTCTTTCACCGTCACCTTGCTCACCATCAATGTGGCAGGGCGCACCATGATATCGGTGTTCATAATCGCCAGTACACGGGTATGGCCTTTCACCTGGTCACCCAGCAAGTTGGCAAATGCGGTGCCCATCGGGCCGTTCATTTCGCCAATTGCGACTTCGGGTTCAGCGGCTGTACCGGGAGGGCCGCCAGCCACCAGGGCTTCACCCACACGCATAATGATTCTATCGTCAGACATGATTACTTCCTTTGCTATCAATGTTTTTACATGGTAGGGGAAACCCTTGCTGAAAGCTACCCTTGCGGGCACCAGAATGCCCTTTTTTATAGGTCAGCCATCGCAAAACCATCACCAGAAAAAGCGGATTAACGCTTGAAGAAAACCGGGTTCTAGTGAATAATCTAGCCTTTCCGTAAAAGGCGGGTTTTTCGGCCTTTTTAAAGAATTCAATCAAGGTTTTGCAGCTTTTTGTGTAAGACCGCTCACTTTCACTCTAGGGAGAAAACAATGGCAACTCGTGTCGACTTGTGCAACGCCATCCGTGCTCTGAGCATGGACGCTGTACAAAAAGCAAACTCCGGCCACCCAGGCGCACCTATGGGCATGGCTGAAATTGCTGAAGTATTGTGGAACCACAATCTGAGCCACAACCCAAACAACCCACAATGGGCTAACCGTGATCGTTTCGTATTGTCCAACGGCCATGGCTCCATGCTGATTTACTCCTTGCTGCACCTGACTGGTTACGATGTGACCATGGACGACATCAAGTCATTCCGTCAACTGCACTCCCGTTGCGCTGGTCACCCAGAGTACGGCTACGCACCTGGCGTTGAAACAACCACGGGTCCGTTGGGCCAAGGTATTGCGAACGGCGTTGGTTTTGCCATGGCAGAAAAACTGCTGGCTAGCCAATTCAACAAGCCAGGCCACGACATCGTTGACCACTACACATACGTGTTCCTGGGCGACGGCTGTATGATGGAAGGCGTTTCTCACGAAGCTTGTGCACTTGCTGGTACATGGGGCCTGGGCAAACTGATCGCTTTCTGGGATGACAACGGTATTTCTATCGACGGCCACATCGAAGGCTGGTACACAGACGACACCGCAGGCCGCTTCAAAGCTTACGGCTGGCACGTTGTTTCAGTAGATGGTCACGACCAGGCTGCGATTCAGAAAGCTATCGACGAAGCTAAATCAGTGACTGACAAACCATCACTGATCTGCTGCAAAACCATCATTGGTAAAGGTTCACCAAACAAGTGCGGTTCACACGACTGCCACGGTTCCGCATTAGGCGAAGCTGAAGTTGCTGCAACCCGTGAAGCCATCGGCTGGCCACACGCACCTTTTGAAATTCCTGCTGACGTATACGAAGGCTGGAACCAAAAAGACAAAGGTGCAAAACGCGAAGCTGACTGGAACGCGAAGTTTGACGCTTACGCTAAAGCCTACCCAGCAGAAGCTGCAGAATTCAAACGCCGTATGGCCGGTGAATTGCCAGCTAACTGGAAGTCACTGACTGACGCAATCATCGCTGAAACCAACGAAAAAGCTGAGAAATTGGCTACTCGTCAAGCTTCACAAAAAGCAATTACAGCGTTGGCGCCAATCTTGCCAGAATTCCTGGGCGGTTCAGCTGACTTGACAGGTTCTAACCTGACATCCTCTAAAGACTTCAAACACGTGAGTGGTAAAGAGCCAGGCAACTACATCTCTTACGGTGTACGTGAGTTCGGTATGGCTGCAATCATGAACGGTATGGCATTGCACGGTGGCTTGTTGCCTTACGGCGGTACCTTCCACATGTTCTCTGACTACATGAAAAACGGCATGCGTATGTCTGCGTTGATGCATCAACGTGTGATCTACGTGCTGACCCATGACTCTATCGGTCAAGGTGAAGATGGTCCTACACACCAACCAGTTGAAAACACTGCTGGTCTGCGTATGATTCCTCGTATGGATGTATGGCGTCCAGCTGACTCTACAGAAACAACCGTTGCATGGGTTGCTGCAGTAGAGCGCACTGAAGGCCCAACCAGCTTGGTATTGAGCCGTCAAGCTGTGCCAGGCATCAAGCACGATGCTAAAGACTTTGAACTGATCCGCAAGGGTGGTTATGTATTCTCAGACGCTGCAGGTAAAGCGGATGTGATCATCATTGCTAACGGTTCCGAGTTGGATCTGGCGATTCAAGCGGCTGCTGAATTGAACGCTGCGGGTACTAAAGTGCGTGTGGTTTCCATGCCATCCACCAACGTATTCGACCGTCAAGACCAGGCTTACAAAGACAGCGTATTGACTCCAGGCGTTAAACGCGTGGCTGTTGAAGCTGCTCACCCAGATTTCTGGCGTAAGTATGTTGGTCTGGAAGGTGCAGTTGTTGGTATCGATACCTTCGGCGAATCCGCACCAGGCGGCGCACTGTTCAAACACTTCGGCTTCACAGTTGAAAACGTAGTCAACACAGTTAAATCCGTACTGTAATTGTTGACGCAGTTTCAGTGAAGGCTAACCTTTAGGTTATGCCGTAGCTAAAATGTTGTGAACACAGTGAAATCTGTTCTGTCATTTAGAACAATCGCTGCATAAAAAACCGCTTCCTAGTGAAGCGGTTTTTTTACGCCTGTATACCTGTGAAACAATCCATTCCCCTTAGCAAGGGTGGTCTTGCTTTTATTAGCCTGTGAGTAGGTTTACCTGTACATTCACAATCAATTGAGGCTGAATATTGGGGCCGATAAAGCTGCCAGACACTGGCGGGATGGTTTCCGGGTTACGTGAAACAGCTACTGCAATATGCTGTGTGCCGGTCACCTTGCCTGCGGTGGGGTCGAAGCCTTTCCAGCCGGTGCCCGGCAAATACACTTCTGCCCAAGCATGGGTGGTGGCGTTACCCGCTTCTGTGGCGGGTGCATGCAAGTAACCACTGACAAAACGGCTGGCCAGTCCCAGGTGGCGGCACGCTTCAATAAACAATGTAGCATAATCACGGCAAGAGCCACTCAGCTTGGTCAGGGTGGTTGCCGGCGTTTGTACGCCGGGCTCTTCGCGAATCTGGTAGCGAAACTGGGTGTTAATCGCTTGATTCAAGCGAGTCAGCAGTTCAAAAGTGTTGATGTTAACGTTTTTCAGCCCCAGTTTTGTTAGCCAGTGATTAATGGCATGTTGGTCATTGGCAAACATTGGTTGCTGAAAAGCTGCCAGATCTTCCCAGTCAGTTTGCGCATAAGCAAACGGATAATTCACCGCATAGTCGTCAATACAAAAATCCAGTGGAGCCTCTTCATAGTGTTGAATCACCACTTCGCTGGCAATCGTCAGCTTGTTACTCGACTGTAAAAAGGTGACAGCAGCCAGCGAGTTATCAAATATATCTCGATACCATTTGATCTGATAAGCCGGCGTAATGTTAAGGATAGAAGACTCAATGCGTAAATCATGTCCTTCCCGTGGCCGCAGCAATAAATAATGCTGCTGCAGTGTGACTGTGCTCGAGAAGAGGTATTCAGTAAGATGCTGGATTTTTATACGTTTCATGGGCTATTTTTTCGCCTTTTAAACTGGTGCGGCAGCGAGTTGCGTGACGCGTACCTGCATTACCTCCGGGTACAACGCCGGGCCAAACTGATTAAAAATGGCAACATCCGCAGCATCGCGGCCATAGGCCACAGTAATGCGTCCGCCAACGGATTCTGACTGGCTCGGGTCAAACGTATACCATCTCCCATTCACATACGCTTCAAACCAGGCATGAAAATCCATCGGTTGTAAACCGTGCAAATAACCCACCACCATGCGTGCCGGGATGCAAAGCCCTCTGCACAAGGCAATACCCAAATGCGCCAGCTCGCGACAAACGCCTTCGCGTTGCTGATTCACCTCGACCGCCGATAGCTGAAAATGTGGAGAATCCGGATTAAAACGAATATTCTGGCGTATCCATTGCTCAATGGCGCTCACCTGATCATACCCAGGCTGTACATGCGCAACAATTTCCTTGCTGAGATCAATGAATTTGTCTGACTCGCAATAGCGCGAAGGCAATAAATAGGTCAGCACATGGGGCGGCAGATGCTGTATTTCTTCAAACGGGCCCCCTGGCGCAATATCAATGTTGTCAGCAGTCAAAACATCTGCCGAAGTGCTAATACAAAATGCACCCATAGGCGCCATTAAGCGCTGGCAAAGATTGCCATAAGTGTCGGTATATTCCTCCACTGGCACATGGGGTTTAAGCATATAAGTCTGCCTTGCGACCCATTGATGCAAGCTGTTACGCGGACGTAGCATCAAAATAAACGGTGTGGGGGTGCTGACATTAAAGCTGATATCACATTCCGTACGTAGCCACATGCGCAATCCTTAAGTGGTGCAAGCAAATCCATCCTAGACCGCTTTGCAAATGACAGGGCAAAAGTGATTGAATAACCAGATATTCAATCACCATGAAAAATTGAAAACATCCGACTTGTCACGAGTGATCAGGAGACCCACTGCAAAGTCGACGGTTTTTGTGCGATGAAACTAACCTCTGAATCTGTTAAAAAGCCTGCTGCCAGTATTAAAAAAGCGTACGGTGCGGAGGGTTTTTCATAAAAAACCTTCAAACATCCGTGTTCGATTGCTGCTTCAGTTTGTCCAGCAGGCTGTCTCTGGAGCGTTGCATCAGCAGTGCGAGTGTAGAGTCGGTAAACTGGGCACTAATATTTCTACATGCAGACCGCATTGGGCGGCTTTAATAAAGCCTGTAAACCGAGATGAGGACGCTATGTAGTGTAGCCGAAACTGATAAATAAAAAAGTCGGCGTTATGCCTACAAGATGAGTGCTCTTTGATTGGGTTAATAATAACAAGCCCTTTCAATAATAACCCTGTAAAATATACGGTTTTATTGTTTGCTCCAAGAAAGTCCTCATGTCCACATTACCTGCCTGCCCAAAATGCCAATCTGAATACACCTATGAAGATGGTGACAACTACATTTGCCCGGAATGTGCGCATGAGTGGAGCAAGGTAGCCGCAACAGATTCAGAAGAAGTGAAAGTGGTACGCGATGCCAACGGCAACGTGCTGCAAGATGGCGACACCATCACTGTGATCAAAGACCTCAAAGTGAAAGGTTCTTCGTCAGTGGTGAAAGTGGGCACTAAAGTAAAAAACATCCGCCTGGTCGATGGTGACCATGATATCGACTGCAAAATTGATGGTTTTGGTGCGATGAAGTTAAAGTCGGAGTTTGTGAAGAAGGCTTGATTCACCAAGCTGAATTTAATTAAAAGCCGCTCAACCAGAGCGGCTTTTTTCACACTTGATTCTGTTGTTTGAAAACAGCATGAAATCAGCATATGCTTGCAAAATTGCTTGAACAAGCAGGAGGTCATATGACCTGCTACAACGCCCAGCCAACGCCGCACATCTGGCCGAATCTATCGCCCAGCTTAGAGCGGGTAAAAGCCGAAATGCTCGCAGGATAGAAGACGCTTAAGCGGATCAATATGCTGATTGAAGCATCCGCCCGTGAACAGTTCACTGGTATTGCAGCCAAGAGTCACTTAAGGGGAATTTAATTGGCTTTTGGTCACGACGGATTGATGATGTGAATCGATTGGTTTATCAGGTGACGGAATCGGTTTTGCAGATTGTGGCGAGCACGTATCACTATAAACACTGTATAAACTCCGTTCTTATCTGGATTAAACCAAACCTCAACCTCAAATATTCATTCAGGTATTTTCCACTTTTCCTACACAGTTTTCAGTGCATTTCTGATACCACTATCTTTCTCAAAAACTATCATTTAAGTACTAAAAATTTAAATTAAATGAGGAGGCTGTATGTCATCGTTCGTTATATATCTCATCGGCTTTGCAATTTTAATTGGCGGGATTGCATGGGCGTTGGTGGAGGCTGGTGTACCGCATTTATACATCGCGATTGCTTCTGTGATACTCACCGGTATCGGCATATTAAAGGCAGTGTCACATACCAGAACCAAGGATATTTCCCGGAACTAAGCAGGCTCTCAGCTATTCAATCTAGCTACTGTTGATAAATTTGCGAAGTAGATGCAATGAACAATTTTAATAAAACTGATTTGAAGTTGGATGGGTTGGAGATTAATGGCCTCTATCTTGAGGATGTTTTTTCGGTGTGGGAGCATTTCGATAAAAACGCGAATAAGTACTTCACCGTTTTTATGATTAATAACTCCCGCATCACTGTGCCAGCAACTGAGGGTAATGCAGCTTTACTGTATGAGAGTGGCCATCCTGTGTCTGAATTTGTGGTGAACAATGGCGTTGTGGATGAGCTGGAAATTACGACATAGCTTCTTGTCCATAGCTAACTAGATTTGGTGAACACTTTCAAAACCCACAGAATTCTTTATTTTGTGAGTGAAAAGTCCTTCAGCGGCTTTACCTGAACACTGACCTTTTCTCTTGCTTGCCAGAGGTCATAGGCTGTTTGCTCAGCTAACCAAATATCTGCACGTCCGCCGTTCTCAACCCCCAGCCATTTTTCGAGGCGTATGGCCATTTCCGGGGAAATGGCAGCGCGACCATTTAACACTTTGGATAAGGTCGGGCGGGCTACTCCTAATTGCTCGGCGGCTTCGGTTACAGATAGGCCGAGTGCGGGCAATATATCGTCACGTGGTGTTTCACCCGGATGGGGTGGATTATGCATCTGGTTCATTTGTTTTTTCATCCGCAATGATTACCCTCTCATTAAACGAGTTAGTTTTAATACGCATTTTTCTGAATTGTGCCTCGCTAACCTCAAAAGTGTCTGGGTCTGCGGCAATTCCTGCGTTTATAAGTACCTCTTCCGCCGCATCTGGCAATTCCAATATCAGTGGGTTTTTACTAAATTGGGTTGGCATGTTTAATTATTTTTCGCATCAACCTACGAGTTAAATCAATTAATTTAACATGTGATAGGGCTATGTAGTTAAACAATTATTAAACCAATCCTACAATGCCTACTCTCAAATATAATCATTACTTAACTCTAAAAACTCTCAGGTAAATCCATGCGAACCGAAAACGCTGTTGCACCAAAAACCATCTACCTTAAAGACTACACACCAGCGCCGTATCTGGCGCAGCAGGTGAATTTGAGTTTTAACCTCTTGCCGGGCAAAACGATTGTTACCTCTGATGTGAGGTATGTGAAAAACCCGGCGGGTGCTTCTCATGATTTGGTGCTGGATGGCGAGGATCAAATCATCGTTTCCGTCGCTTTGAATGGCCAGCCGTTTGATGGCTACACCGTGGCGGATGGGCAGATGACGATAGTGAACCCGGGCGATGACTTTACATTGACTATCGTCAGCGAAATCAATCCGGAAGCGAATACGGCGCTTGAAGGCTTGTATCAGTCACAAGGCAACTATTGCACGCAGTGTGAGGCGGAAGGTTTCAGGCGCATTACTTACTACCAGGACAGGCCTGATGTGCTGAGTGTGTTTACCGTGCGCATTGAGGCGGATGCCAGGTTGTATCCGGTGTTGCTCTCAAACGGTAATTTGCAGGATAAAGGTAGTTTGCCGGATGGCAGACATTACCGCGTGTGGCATGACCCTTTCCCTAAACCTTGTTACCTGTTTGCGCTGGTGGCGGGTGATTTGGTGCGTGTGGCGGATACGTTTACGACCATGTCTGGCCGCAAGGTGGACTTGCATATTTATGTGCGTGCCGGCGATGAGAAGCAGTGCGGCCATGCCATGGAGTCACTGAAAAGGTCCATGAAGTGGGATGAGGAAGTGTATGGTCGTGAGTACCAGCTCGACTTGTTCAATATTGTGGCGGTGAGTGATTTTAATATGGGCGCGATGGAAAACACCTCGCTCAATATTTTCAACACGGCGCTGGTGCTGGCGCATCAGGAAACCGCGACCGACAGCGATTTTATGAGTGTGGAAGGCGTGATCGGCCATGAGTATTTCCATAACTGGACAGGTAACCGCGTGACTTGCCGTGACTGGTTTCAGCTCTCACTCAAAGAGGGTTTTACCGTGTTCCGCGACCAAGAGTTTAGTGCGGATATGAATTCGCGTGCGGTACAGCGCATTGACGATGTGAACGGTTTGCGCCGTTTGCAGTTTCCTGAAGATGGCAGCCCGCTGGCACATTCGGTGCAGCCTGACCAGTTTATCGAGATCAGTAACTTTTACACTAAAACCATTTACGACAAGGGTGCTGAGTTAATCCGCATGCAGCATACGTTGCTGGGCGCGGAGACTTTCCGCAAAGCGACAGATTTGTACTTTAAGCGCTATGACGGTCATGCCGTGACTTGCGATGATTTTGTGCAATGTATGGCGGATGCGTCTGGCCGTGATATGTCGCAGTTCTTCCGCTGGTATAAACAGGCGGGCACACCAACCTTGCAAGTCAGCAGCCAATATGATGCAGCGCAGAAAAGTTATACGCTGACATTCAGGCAGTCACAACCGGATACGCCTGGGCAGACTGACAAGCTGCCGTTGCATATCCCGGTAGCGCTTGGTTTGCTGGATGCGCAAGGCAAGGAAATTTTGCCGACCCGCGTGCTGGAAGTCACCGCACGTGAGCAAACATTCACTTTCGTTGATTTGCCTGGCAAGCCTGTGCCTTCTATCCTGCGTGGGTTTTCGGCACCTGTGAAGCTGGAAACCGATTTAAGCGACGATGATTTGCGCTTGTTGCAAGTGCATGACACCGATGGCTTTAATAAATGGGAAGCGGGCCAGACATTGGGGCTGCGGACTATCCAGCGTGTGATGGCGGACCCGCAAGCCGATATCAGCCAGTTTATTGGCGATGTGGGTATTCTGATTGCGCAGGGCCTGAACGCGCAGGGCGACAAGGCGCTGCTGGCGCGCGCACTGGCATTGCCGATGATAGGCGTGATTGGCCAGTATCTGCCCGAGATAGATCCGGCTGCGATTGATGCAGCGCGTACCAGCATCCTGACGCAGATTAAACGCGCTCATAAAGATGCGCTGGCGGCGTTGTATGACGCAAACCGCAATACCGGCACATTCTCGGTCACACCCGAGGCCATGGGCCGCCGTGCATTGCAAAATGCCGTGCTGGAAATCCTCACCGTGACCAATGGCACCGGTTGCGCTGCCCGTGCAAAAGCGCATTACGATGCAGCCGATAATATGACCGACCGCGTGGCGGCGCTGGCTTGCCTGGCAGATAGTAGCCAACCGCAACGCGCCGAAGTGTTTGCGGATTTTTACCAGGCATTTGAAAACTACCCGCTGGTGGTGGATAAATGGTTCTCGCTGCAAGCGATTGCCAACCGCGAGCAGATTTTTGATGACCTGACCATGTTGCGCAAACATCCGGATTTCAATATCAAGAATCCTAACCGTGTGCGCTCGCTGTATAGCGCATTTGCCATTAACAACCCAGTCAAGTTCCACGACCCTAGTGGCAAAGGCTATGCTTTCCTGCGTGATGCGATTATTGAGCTCAATACCATTAACCCGCAGATTGCCGCGCGTATGGTCACACCATTGCGTGAGTGGAAGCGCTATACGCCTGCGTTACAGGCGCAGATGAAAGCAGCGCTGGAAGCGATTCTGGCAACGCCTAATCTCTCTGGCGATGTGTTTGAGGTGGTGAGCAAGAGTTTGAATGGATAATAAAAAAGCGGAGTTTAAGCTCCGCTTTTTTAATGGTTTACTCGCACTATTTCCCCATGGCTTCGCCCAGGCGTATCGGTTTGCCTGGGTGCCAGCTGGCATTAAACTCCAGCACGTCTTTTTCGAATAACATCACCACGGTAGAACCTAACAGGAAACGACCCATTTCTTCGCCTTGTTTCAAGGTGATGTTTTGGTCGCTGTAATCCCAATGGACCACTTTGCCCGGACGTGGCGGGTTGATAATGTGGTCTTTGGTATCGTGCCAAACGGTAGCCATGCTGCCGACAATCGTCGCACCGACCAAAACCAGCACAAACTTGCCATGCTGGACGGATTCAAACGTACAGACTACGCGCTCGTTACGCGCAAACAAGCCGGGCACATTGGCGGCTGTGAGTGGGTTCACTGAGAATAAATCCCCAGGTACATAGGTCATGCTCAGCAACTTGCCATCGCATGGCATATGGATGCGGTGATAGTCTTTCGGGCTTAGATACAGGCAGGCAAAGCTGCCACTGTCAAAATTAGCCGCCAAGTTTGCATCGCCACCGACTAACGCCTGCGCCGTGTAATGATGGCCTTTGGCCTGGAAGATCTGACCTTGTTCGATTTTGCCGAACTGGCTGATACAGCCATCCACTGGGCACACGAAAGCATTGTCTGCCAATGGCCTGACGCCGGGTTTTAAAGGGCGGGTGAAAAACTCGTTAAAGCTGCGATAACTACCTATGTCGCCATTGACTGCTTCCTCCATATTCACATGGTATCTGCGCACAAACCAGCCGATAAAAGCGGTGGTCAGGCGGCCCGCTTGCCAGTGGGCCAGTTTCCCAGCGGCGGCAGTCACTAATTGTTTCGGTGCGATGTATTGCAGCAGAATCGAGAGTTTCAATTCCTATATCCTTTTCTGGTCTGGCCCTTTGTCATGGCCTGGTCATCACTCACGCAGATGGGAGTAACGTCTTATAAATTCAATGATTTAGTGATAAAAAAAGCACAGGCGATATTACATCGGCCTGTGCTTTTTGCCTATGGTAGATTTAATGAGTTTTAAACGTTACCGGTCAGCTTGATCAATTTTCTAAAATTAATTTTTAGATTGATCCTTTAGACGTCGATCAGTTTTTAGACTGATCTACTAATTTGTTTTTCGCGATCCAAGGCATCATGGCGCGCAGTTTATTACCCACTTGCTCGATTGGGTGAGCAGCGTTCAAACGACGGCGTGCAGTCATTTCTGGGTAGTTAGTACGGCCTTCCAGGATGAACTGTTTAGCGTAGTTACCGTTCTGGATGTTAGCCAGGCACTGACGCATGGCTTCTTTAGACTGGCTGTTGATCACTTGTGGGCCTGTCACGTATTCACCGTACTCCGCGTTGTTGGAGATGGAGTAGTTCATGTTGGCGATACCGCCTTCGTACATCAGGTCAACGATCAGTTTCAGTTCGTGCAAGCACTCGAAGTAGGCCATTTCTGGCGCGTAACCAGCTTCAACCAGCGTTTCAAAACCGGCTTTTACCAGTTCAACCGCGCCACCGCACAGCACTGCCTGTTCGCCGAACAAGTCAGTTTCTGTTTCTTCACGGAAGTCAGTTTCAATCACGCCACCTTTGGTGCCGCCGTTAGCTGCCGCGTAAGACAAGGCGATGTCTTTGGCTTTGCCGGATGTGTTTTGGTACACAGCGATCAATGAAGGAACGCCGCCACCTTTGAGGTATTCGGAACGCACAGTGTGGCCTGGGCCTTTAGGCGCGATCATGATCACGTCCAGGTCAGCGCGTGGCACGATCTGGTTGTAATGGATGTTGAAGCCGTGTGCGAATGCCAATGCTGCACCTTTTTTCAGGTTAGGCGCGATTTCTGCATTGAAGATTTCTGCCATGGTTTCATCTGGCAGCAATACCATCACTACATCAGCTTCTTTCACTGCTGCTGCGATCTCTAAAGTGGTGTGGCCAGCGCCTTCAGCTTTGGCCCAGGAGCCGCCGCCTTTACGCAAACCGATAGTGACGTTAACGCCGCTGTCGCGCAGGTTAGCTGCGTGCGCATGACCTTGGGAACCATAACCCACGATAGTTACTTTTTTGCCCTTGATAATGCTTAAGTCGGCGTCCTTGTCGTAATAAACGTTCATCTCTGCTTTTGCCTTTCAATACAAATGCTTTTGTCTGTAAAAATAATGTCGATTAAACCTTGAGGATGCGGTCGCCACGACCAATGCCGGACGCTCCGGTGCGCACGGTTTCAAGAATCGCGCTGCGGTCTATGGCTTCAATAAATGCATCCAGTTTGCTGCAAGAGCCGGTAAGCTCAATGGTGTAGCTATTGTCGGCCACATCGATAATACGGCCGCGGAAAATGTCGCACATACGCTTCATTTCGTCTTTGTGGACGCCGGTGGCTTTCACCTTAACCAGCATCAGTTCGCGCTCAATGTGCTTGCCATCGTTGAGGTCCAGCACCTTGACCACGTCAATCAACTTGTTGAGTTGCTTGATAATTTGTTCAATCACATCATCGGAGCCCGTGGTCACAATCGTCATGCGAGACAGGGTGGGGTCTTCGGTGACCGCGACCGTGAGTGATTCAATGTTGTAACCGCGCGCAGAAAACAGGCCCGCCACGCGTGACAGCGCGCCTGCTTCGTTTTCCATCAGTAGCGAGATGATATGACGCATTATTCTTCCCCTTTCAGGCGGCTGGCCGTGCTTGGGCTCAATACCATTTCTGACAAGCCCTTGCCGTTTTCAACCATAGGGAAGACGTTTTCTGTTTGGTCGGTTAAAAAGTCCATAAATACAAATTTGTCTTTTCTATCAAACGCTTCTTTGAGGGCGCCTTCTACATCTGCCGGGTTGGTAATGCGCATGCCGACGTGACCATACGATTCAGCCAGTTTGACGAAGTCCGGCAGGCTGTCCATGTACGACTCGGAGTAACGGTTCTCGTAGAAGAACTCCTGCCACTGACGCACCATGCCCAAGTAGCGGTTGTTCAACAGAATGACCTTGATCGGCAGGCCATATTGCGCACAGGTGGATAGCTCCTGAATGTTCATCTGGATACTGCCTTCACCGGTAATACAGGCGACTTGCGCATGTTTGTCTGCAAACTGACAGCCCATGGCGTATGGCAAGCCAACGCCCATGGTGCCCAGGCCGCCAGAGTTGATCCAGCGACGTGGTTTGTCGAATTTGTAGTATTGCGCGGCCCACATCTGGTGCTGGCCCACGTCTGAGGTCACATAGGCTTCGCCTTTGGTGACTTCCCACAGTTTCTGCACCACGTATTGCGGTTTGATGACGCTGTCTGAGTAGGTGTAATCCAGGGACTGGATGCCACGCCATTCATTAATCTGTGACCACCAGTCAGCGGTATCCGTCGATTGGTTTTCTTCCTGCGCCAGGATTTCATTCATGTCCGCCAGCACGGACTGTACGTCGCCCACGATAGGCACGTCGACCTTCACGCGTTTGGAGATGCTTGAGGGGTCGACATCAATATGAATGATGGTACGTTTCTGGCCGCCAAAATGTTTGGGATTGCCAATCACTCGGTCATCAAAGCGCGCGCCCACCGCCAGCAACACATCACAGTGTTGCATGGCCATGTTGGCTTCATAAGTGCCGTGCATGCCCAACATGCCGACAAACTGTTTGTCCGTGGCTGGATAACCACCCAACCCCATCAAGGTATTGGTCACCGGGAAATTGAGTGCTTTTGCCAGCTTGACCAGTTCAGCGGCGCCATTACCCAATACCAGGCCACCGCCGGTGTAGATCATCGGACGTTTAGCGCCCAGCAGCAGCTTGACCGCTTTCTTGATCTGGCCACTGTGGCCTTTGAGAATCGGATTGTAAGAACGCATCTCTACCGTTTTCGGGTAGATGAAGTCAGCCACGTGTGCCGTGATATCTTTAGGAATATCTACAACTACCGGACCTGGACGGCCTGTCTTGGCAATAAAGAACGCTTTCTTGATCGTTGGCGCAATGTCTTTGACATGCTTGACCAAGAAATTATGTTTTACGCAAGGGCGGGTGACGCCAACCATGTCCACTTCCTGGAACGCATCGAGGCCAATGGCTGGAACCGGCACCTGGCCGCTAATGACCACCAGTGGAATCGAATCCATATAGGCAGTGGCAATGCCGGTTACCGCATTGGTCGCACCTGGGCCGCTGGTGACCAAGGCAACACCGACATCACCAGTTGCACGTGAATAGGCGTCGGCTGCATGCACGGCTGCCTGTTCGTGGCGCACCAGAATATGTTTGAAACCATTCTGCTTATAGAGCGCGTCGTAAATGTGCAAGACCGCGCCACCTGGATAGCCAAAGACGAATTTGACTTTTTCCTCATTCAGGCAAGAGACAACAATGTCCGCACCTGTCATGGATTTGGCGTGGGTGTCTGTGGCGGAGTGGGCAGAAGCGTCCATAAAACCTTGATTTTTTGGCTAATTAATGTTGAACCCTATACATTAACTTGCTTTGCTAATTTGGTCAAGATTGTTGCCTGTGTGCGAAGCGGTTTGCTGCGATCTGCAAAAGAGTTGCGGCAAGTTACAAACAAAGGTTGACATCCTAAATGAGAAACATTATCATTTCCATAAACGATTGAACGAAAGTCATCCCGCAATGCAGATTGATTACGCAGCTGAAGCCAATGGTTTTTTTGATCCGGACTTGCCCACTGCCAGCGCCGTGCTGGTTTCGCTGAGTTGCGTGGCAACGCGTTACGCCGCGAATCCTTCTGAAGACCTGGCTTTATTGGGTTGCAGTCTGGCGCAGACACTCACTGCGCCAGAGTATGCGGAAAGTGGCTTGATCAAGTCTGCTGCCAAGCAGCTGTTGCAAGAGTGGCAGGCATTGTTGCAGGCGCATCAGGAATTTGCCATGCAGCAGGCGGTGACTGATTTTGTGGCGCAGTCTTCCACGTTGCAGTAGCCGCTGAGATGTATCAATAGAGCAATTTAAAGATAAACAACGAAAGGTAATAGATTCATGGCACGTACCACAGGACCCAGGCTCAAGATTATGCGCGCATTGGGCGTAGAGTTGCCCGGCTTGTCCCGCAAATCGATTGAAAACCGTCCTAACCCGCCAGGTCAGCACGGTCAACAGGCATCACGCCGCCGCCGTTCAGACTTTGCTGTCAAACTGGTGGAAAAGCAAAAGATTCGCTTTAACTACGGCGTGAGTGAAAAGCAAATGCGCCGTTTAATCCTCGAAGCACGTAAAGGCACCGAGCCTACTGGCGAAAAGTTGATGTCATTGCTGGAGCGGCGCCTGGATAACGTGGTGTTTCGTGCCGGTTTTGCCCCTACAGGGATTGCTGCACGCCAGTTGGTGAATCATGGCCACGTATTGCTCAATGGTAAGTCAGCCAACATTGCGTCTATTCGTTTGCAAGTGGGCGATGTGGTTAGCGTAAAAGAGAAAAGCCGCAAGATCCCTATGGTAATGGATGCGATGGCGACGCCTAGCCTGACAATTCCAGAGTGGTTGTCGGTTGAAGCGGCCTCTGCAAGCGCAAAAATTGGGCATTTGCCTTCTATTGAAGATGTGCCGTTCCCGATTGATGTGCAGCAGGTGGTTGAATATTACTCCAACCGTGTTTAATTTTAGCTGGCCAGGCTCTGAATCGGGTTTGGCTGGTAAAGCATTTGAGCAATGCTCCTAACCCCAACATGTCATTGCTCAAATAGGCGTGATTGTTCATGCGCCAAATCATCCCTGGTAAGGGTGTTCCTTGAAATCTGATGCCGCATTGCTCGCGCAAGTAAGTCGGCCTTTTTTTAGAATGGATTCAAATGACTAACCGCTTGCAATCATCACTGGATGAGGTGAAAAATGCGACCGGCGTTTCGTTTCAGTGGATGCCTACGATAGACGCTCAAGAGTTGTTGGGTGACGCAGGCGTGCTGGCGATTGTGCATGGTGGCGAGACTTATCAGTTGACGCGCACCAAGCAAAACAAATTACTTTTGACCAAGTGCCAGGCGTTGGTAACGACAGGACTGGCTCAGCAAAATCAATAGAGGTTTTTGCGTGAAATGTGTGTGTAATGATGGCAACCCTGGCGTTGCCTTTTGTGATTTTATCAGGGGAGTGCGCTAATGCTGCAACGTGAGTCTTTGCATGGGTTGTCGTTAAAGCCTCAGCGTGCGCTCGCCTCTCGTGTACCTGAGTTGAGTTTGCATCGTCGTCAGCTCGGAGAGTTGGCCGGGATTTTTCGTTGGTCGGTGTTGGCCACCGAAGACTGGTTGTCCCGCGATAGCCGTCAGGGCTGGCATGGGCTGGGTATGCTGGCTGTGGTGGCATTGCATGCTGCGGTCATTGCCTGGTTGTTGATGCATGAAGAACCCGTCATTGTTGAGCCCAAGCCTGAGCCGATGACGGTTTCGCTGATTACGCTGCCCGCCAAGAAAGAAGAGGCGCCTGCACCGGAAGTGGTGCCGATTATCAAAAAGCAGCCAGTGGTTAAACCGGTGATCAAGCCTAAAGAAACGCCTAAGCCTGTAGAGCGGCCTGCGCCGGTGGTGGAGCGTATTGTAGAAACCACGCCAGAGCAACCAAAATTTGAAGCCAGCACGCAGCCATCCGCGCCACCGTTGGAAGCGCCTGTCGCTAGTGCGCCTAGCAAACCAGCGCCGCCAGCAGCACCTCCCAAGCAGGAGGTAGTGGAAGAGAAAGTCGAGCCCCCAAAATTTGGTGTTGCTTACCTGAATAATCCGCCGCCAGAGTATCCGCGTTTGTCACAGCGTGCCGGTGAAGAGGGTAGGGTGCTGATGAAGGTGCTAGTGTCCGCTGAAGGTCGGCCAGAAACGGTAGACGTGATTAGTAGCAGTGGTTTTGAGCGCCTGGACAAGGCAGCCGTCAATGCGGTCAAGCAATGGCGTTTTGAGCCTGCGCGCAAGGGTGGAAAAGCGTTGAGTGCCTATGTGAATGTACCGTTGTCATTCTCGCTGACGCAGAATTAGGCAAGTTTGAAATAGTGAGCAAGTTTTCAGTGAAAGGGAATTTTTAATGCAATCAACAAGTGGTTTGGCTTTTATCACCGAAGGTGGTGTGGTTTCGGTGTTGGTGGCACTGATCTTACTGACGATGTCGGTACTGAGTTGGTACTTTATTCTTGTGAAGTCCTGGCAGGTGTTCAAGCGCAAGCGTGATGTGTCTGCTTATGTACGCCAATTCTGGCGTAAGGCCACCTTGCAAGAAGCGCTACAGGAAGCACAATTGCAATCACCGGCATTCCGCCTGGCACTGACTGCGGTGGAGTCTACCCAGCATCATCAGCAATACGCCAGCCAGTCACTGGCTGCGGCCTGCAGTCAGGATGAGTTTATCGCGCGCCAGTTGCGTCGTACGCTGTCACAAGAGCAGGCTGTACTCGAAAGCGGTTTGTCTGTGCTGGCCTCCGTAGGCAGTGTGGCGCCTTTCGTGGGCTTGTTCGGTACGGTATGGGGCATTTACCATGCGCTGACTGCCATTGGCCAATCTGGTGTGGCAACCATTGATAAGGTCGCTGGCCCGGTTGGTGAAGCCCTGATCATGACGGCCATTGGTCTGGCTGTGGCGATTCCTGCCGTGCTGGCATATAACGCGTTTATAAAGGCCAACCGCGGCATCATGGCGGAACTTGAGAGTTTTGCACAGGATCTGCATACCCTGCTGACCACCGGTGCACCACTGGTGATCAAGGCGGGTAACAAACCCGCAAACGTGACAGAACTGCACGCCAAAGTAGCCAGCAAAGGTGGCAATGTATGATGGGCCAAAATCCATTCAGTGCGGCTGAGCACACGCAACCCATGAGTGAAATCAACACCACACCGCTGGTTGACGTCATGCTGGTGTTGCTGGTGATTTTTATCATCACGGCGCCACTGCTGACGCATGCGGTCAAGATTGATTTGCCGCAAGCCACCTCACAACCACTGGAGGAAAAACCGGAAGTGATTGACCTGGCCGTGGATGCCGAGGGCAAGATTTTCTGGAATGACAGCGAAATCCAGGTGGCCGACCTCGCGACACGTATGTCAGACGAGGCTGTCAAGCAACAGCAGCCAGAATTGCAAATCCGCGCTGACAAAAATACGCGTTACCAGGTACTGGCAGAGGTGCTGGCTAAAGCGCAAACCGCTGGCATGAAAAAAGTTGGCTTCGTGAGCCAGCCGCAACCGTAAGTCATCAAGCAATTGCCATAGGTTTTATTCATGCTGTCTCATTCCTCTATCCGTCGCTGGGCCTGGGTGCATAAATGGTCCAGCCTGGTGTGCACGGTGTTCATGTTGTTGCTGTGCCTCACGGGTTTACCGCTGATTTTTCATCATGAAATTGGTGACTGGCTGGACGATCATATCGCGACTCCTGAGATCGCACATCAGGGGCCGATGGCCAGTATGGATGCGGTACTGGCAGCTGCCAAAGCCAGGCAGCCCGGCATGGTGCCGTTGTATATGTACCGCGAGGAGGATGAGCCGCTGCAGTGGGTCGTCAGATTGGCGAAAACCACGATGGCAGATAGCGGTTTCAAACATGTGGTGGTGGATGCGCGCACAGCGCAAGTACTAGGCGAGCCACCCAGTGAGCAAGGCTTTATGTATGTGATGTTCAAGTTGCACGTGGATCTGTTCGCCGGTTTGCCTGGCATGTTGTTCCTGGGCTTGATGGGATTCTTGCTGGTCATCGCCATCATTTCAGGCGTGGTGCTTTATGCGCCTTTTATGCGCAAGCTGCCTTTTGGCGAAGTTCGACATGAGCGAGGTGAAAAGCTCAAGCGTCTGGATATTCATAACTTGCTCGGTATTGTGACGCTCAGCTGGTTTTTCGTCGTCGGTGCCACCGGTGTCATCAACGCCTGGTCAGACCTGCTGGTGAAGTACTGGCAATTTGACCAGATGTCGCAAATGATCGCGCCTTACAAAAACCTGCCGCCTCCTAGACATTTTGCTTCACTGCAAGAATCACTGGATGTGGCCCAGAAAACCGAACCCGAGATGCAACTTGGTTTCATCGCCTTTCCCGGTACGGCTTATACCAGCAAGCATCACTACGGTATTTTCATGCGTGGCGATACGCCACTCACCAAGCGCTTGTTCAAGCCCGTGCTGGTCGATGCACAACATGCCACACTGACCGATAGCCGCCCGTTGCCATGGTACCTGGTGGCGTTGCTGGTTTCACAGCCACTCCATTTTGGTGACTATGGCGGCACCACACTCAAATGGATATGGGCCGTGCTGGATATATTGAGCATTATTGTACTGTGGACAGGACTTAAATTATGGTGGCGCAAGCGTCATCAATATGTGCCTGATGTGAATACGCGCATCTTGCTGAGAGAGGCGTATTGATCAATTTCAACGGGCGAACAAATCATGGTGACGCACCTTTTATGCAAGCGAAAACATTACAACAAATTTTTTTATGGCCTACGGTGATTGCAGTCCTTTCCTGTATCGGACTGATTGCAGCCTTGCTCTATGATGACGTGCGCGAACTGGTGTCGGATACTGCGGTGGCATTGCCGATATTGATTGCCGGGTATCATTATTGGCTCAAGCCAGCCGCACAACGCAAAAGCGGGTCCGTGATCAAGAAAAAATACCGCGAGCAAAACGCCACAAGATAGTTTTAACCCCAGCCAGCCAACGAGCTTCTCTCCAGTAGCCAGCCAATTTTTCAATATGGATGCAATGGAGAACATCATGCGATTTACAATGAAGCAATGCGCGCAATTACTGGTTACTATGGGAGCGGCATGTTTGCTGCAACAGCAGGCGCAAGCCGCTGCAAGTTGCGATGTGACTGTGGAAGCCACCGATGCAATGACTTTTAATACCAAAGAAATTGCTATTCCTAAAAGCTGCAAGTCCTTTACCATCAACCTGAAACATACCGGCACCATGAGCAAAAACATCATGGGCCATAACCTGGTTGTGAGCAAACAGGCAGATGAACAGGGTGTGTTGCAGGATGGCAGCAAAGCCGGCGTCAGCAAGTCATTTGTCAAACCGCAGGACGCCCGTGTAGTGGCTGCGACCACTGTGATTGGCGGTGGTGAGAGTGCAAGCACTTCATTTAATCCATCGCAATTGGATGCCGCGGGTAGCTACGTCTTTTTCTGTTCCTTTCCAGGACATGCATCAATGATGAAGGGTACCCTCAAACTCATCTAAGCCTCACCGTCACCAGAGCACAAGCAGGATAACAGCGAACACTTGTTACGCCCTTTTATCCTGCGGTGCCACTGATTTTTAGTGTGCTTAAATCTGGGGATATCACCAGGCCAGTCTGCCTGCCTGTTCGAGCGGGCAGACTGGCCTGATGTTGTTTTCTGACTCACCAAGGCCTGATTGATACGAGAAAAATAATATTAAGAACGCGGTAAAGTGTCATTTTGTAAATGAAAACGATTATCATGTAGAATATCAATTAATAAATAACTTCATCTTACATGGGTGAGGTGTTTAACCTGGAGAATAATGATATGAACGAGGAGAAGTTGCAATCTATTGGGGCGGAAGCCATGGCATTCAAAAGCCAGTTTCAGTCGCTCCAACTGGCTACCACCAATACACAAGGCTTGCCTGAAGCCAGTTATGCTGCCTATGTGGAGCATGACCATCAATTTTATATTTATGTCAGCGAGCTGGCCACGCATTGTGCCAATCTGCGCGATACCGGACGGTGTTCCTTGATGTTTATCGAAGCTGAGAAAGATGCAGCCCATCTCTTTGCAAGAAAGCGACTGGTGTTTCAATGTGCTGCGCAGGAAGTAAACCGGGACAGTGCCAAGTTCGAAACCATCATGATTTTATTTTTTGAAAAATTTGGCAAGTTTATGGATGTGATCAGCAAACTGACTGACTTCCACTTGATGGAGTTAACACCTGCTCAGGGCAGCTATGTATCCGGTTTTGCCAAAGCCTATCATTTGAATGGGCAAGACCTGATGCAGATCACCCACAGGAATGACCAGGGGCATACGGCACCTGATAAAGCGACTCAGCAGAAACTGGATCAGCTGGCATAAACATGAATCTGCCTCTAAAGAATCCGCTGTTAGCAGAGATCAGGCGGCAGTTCGAATTGGAGCGCCAGGCAGGTCGCGCCCGCCATCGAGAGATCGCCGAAAAGCTGCATATCTCTGAAGGCGAGTTGATTGCGGCAAACATAGGCGCACCTGCTGATGGGTTGATGCGGGTGACGCGTTTGCGGCCAGAGTGGCATGGGCTGCTGGTGGCTTTTGCTTCCCTCAAGCACGTCATGGCGCTCACGCGTAATGCCGCATGCGTGCATGAAAAAGAGGGCGTTTACGAGTTGGTGACTGCGCAGGATAACGTCATCACCGTAGGCGGGGAGCAGATCGATTTGCAGTGCCATCTTGAACATTGGCAGCATGGATTTGCTGTCGCAGAGTCTGGTGAAAAGGGCGTGCAGCGCAGTCTGCAGTTTTATGACAAGGCGGGGGTGGCGGTACACAAAGTGTTTTTGTGTCCGCAAAGTGACATTGCGGCTTACCTGGCCCTGGTTGCGCAGTTTTCTGATGAAAATCAGCTGCCTGGAATCGCTGTGCTGCCCCCTGTTACTATCGCGGTTGTTCAAGATTTCCCATCTTTTTTAATGGCCTGGGACAGGGTGCACGATGCCCGTGATTTATATACCTTGCTTGCGCAATGCGAAGGGGCCTGCTTGTCCTATGTGCAACAGCTGGCTGCGGAAACGGCAAGGCAAGTGCCTGTGCATGCCGCGAGAGCGCTACTGGAAACTGCCGCTAACGAAGCCATTGCGCCTTTGATTTTGACCGGAAACGCGGGGGCGACACAGGCGCACAGTGGACCGGTGGATAAAGTTGTTGTCATGGGGCCATGGCTGAATGTACTGGACCCAGGGTTTAATTTGCATTTGCGCGAAGATCATATTGCGTCTGCCTGGATGGTTGTGCAATCCGGCTTGCATGGCATGTTTTCAGCGCTGGTGTTATTGGACGGGGCTGGCGCACTCATCGCTTTGTTTGCATCTGCCAATGTGGCTGGAGAATCTGAAAACGCCTGGGCCGACTTGATTGACCGTTTACCTAAGGTTTAATCCGTATGTCTCACGTATTTAACAATCCCAAAGAGGGCATGCCGCACGCACGTCGTATTTTTTTAAGTCAGCTGGGGGCCGCGGTGGCAGCGGTGTGTTTACCGCAACTTGCCCTTGGCAATGAAGCAGGCAAAAAAACGGCACGCCGCATTGTAAGCGTCGGTGGTGGACTCACGGAAATTATTTATGCCCTGGGCGCTGAAAAAGAACTGGTGGGGGTAGATACCACATCGCTCTATCCGGAGGCAGCGACAAAGTTGCCCAGTGTAGGCTATGCCAGGGCGCTCTCCAGCGAAGGCATTCTGGCTTTGAGCCCAACACTGGTGCTTGCCACGGAGGACGCAGGCCCCCCGGCAGTCCTGCGGCAGGTAGGCACGGCAGGCGTGCCCGTGTCTATATTGTCTGCCAACGACAAATTTGAAGGGGTGATAGAGCGCATTCAGCATGTAGGGAGCCTGATAGAACGAGCGGCACAGGCCAGCCAGTTGGAGTCGCAGTTAAGGCAAGACTGGCAGCGTGCACGTGCGCCTATCCTCGCACGCAAAACATCTGCACCACGAGTGTTGTTTATTTTGTCGCATAGTCCGGCGCAAATCATGGTCGGTGGGAGAAAAACCAGTGCCGACGCCATGATTGCCTATGCAGGTGCGCGCAATGCCGTGGACGGCTTTGACGGCTTTAAACCATTAACCCCAGAAGCCGTGATTGCTGCACAGCCAGACATTGTACTGTTCACCGAGCAGGGCATGGGTGTGGTCGGCGGGGTTGATGGTGCATTGAAATTACCTGGCCTGGCGCAGACGCCAGCCGGGCAAAAACGCCGTATTGTGGCATTGGAAGCCATGTTTATGCTGGGGTTTGGCCCGCGCTTGCCGCAAGCCTTGTCAGCACTGGATCAGTTACTCACCAAGGCCATGCAAGGCTAGCAGCCCAGCCACGTTTCTCGGCAGGGTAGGTAGATATGACATCATTCATCTCGCAGTCATCACGTACAACCAGCACCGTCTGGGGATTGCCACAATGGTTTGCCAGCAAGCCTGCATGGCTACTATCGCTGATACTGATAGCAGGCGTATGGGCTGCGGCCACCATGGGGGCAGTGCCCGTCACCTGGCAGGATTGGCTGGCCGTGCTGAAAAATAGTGATGAGCCGCTATCGGGTGGGGCGTATGTCTTGTGGCATTTGCGCCTGCCGCGCATTTTGTTTGCAGTATTGATTGGTGCGGCATTGGCGCTGTCAGGTGCGCTGGCACAAGGCCTGTTCCGCAACCCGCTGGCCGACCCCGGATTGCTCGGCGTGACCAGTGGCGCCGCCTGTGCGGCCGCCCTCACCATCGTGCTGCTTGCCAGCAGTGGCATAGAAGTCCCGGCTGCTTTACGTTACTGGCTGTTGCCAGCGACTGCTTTTTGTGGCGCGGTCACTGTCTGCTTTATTCTCGATAGCGTCGCGCGCTGGCTCACGGCGGACTCTATTGCCGGCTTGTTACTCACCGGCATCGCACTCAATGCACTGGCTGCTGCCGTGATAGGCTTATGTACCTACCTGGCGACGGACGAACAATTGCGGACTTTGTCGTTCTGGACACTGGGATCACTGGCTGGTGCCAATTGGGCATTGGCTGGTGTGTTGCTGATCACACTCGTGCTGGCATTGTGGGCACTACGCCAGCTCACACATGCCATGAATGCCCTGGCCCTGGGCGAAGCGGCTGCCGCACATGTCGGCGTGAATGTGCGTGCACTGCGCATGCGTGTGATTATGCTGGTCGCAGTACTGTGCGGTTTCGCGGTTGCGTGGTGCGGCATGATAGGGTTTATTGGCTTGGTGGCGCCGCACATCGTGCGTCTGCTGGTAGGGCCGGACCAACGCCGTTTGGCACCCCTGGCCATGCTGGTGGGGGCTATTTTGCTGCTACTGGCAGATACTGCTGCCAGGACGGTGGCGATTCCTGCCGAAATCCCGGTGGGTATTTTTACTGCCTTGCTGGGTGCGCCATTTTTCCTAGTATTGCTGGCCAGAATGCGTAAAGGTGTTTAATCATGACTGCCTTGCATGCCACTTCCGGACTGCTGGCGCTTGACCATGTCACAGTAATGCTCGGCAAACGTCAATTTGGTCCTTTCACGCTCTCTATCCGGCCCGGTGAACAGGTAGCGATTCTGGGGCCGAGTGGGGCCGGTAAATCTACCTTGCTCAAACTGCTGGCCCGTGAGCTAAACCCCGCGACCGGGCAAGCACATTTTGATCAACGTCTTCTGACTGATTGGTCGCTGGCTGAGTTGAGCCGCCGCCGGGCGATTTTGCCGCAATCACATGAGGTGGCCTTCGGGTTGCCTGTCGATTTGGTCATTGGTCTCGGGCGCGTTGCACGTGCGCATGACCCGTATTTAAACAGTATTGTGCAACAGGCCGCTGCGCACGCCTGTGCAGCGCATCTGCTTGAACGGCGTTTTGACACCTTGTCTGGCGGTGAAAAAGCCCGCGTGCAAATGGCCCGAGTCTTTGCCCAGCTGTGGGATGTGGAGCAGGGGCTGCTGCTGGTAGATGAACCATTGGCCGCGCTGGACCCAGGCTTGCAGTTTGAACTCATGGACGCCATTTGTAGCTTTGCCTCCAAGCGAGGCCACTCGATTCTGGCAATCCTGCATGATATTAACCAGGCACTGCAAGGCTTTGAGCGATTGATATTGATCAAGCATGGTACGTTGGTAGGGGACTATCAAACGTCACATGTCACGCTTCCTTTACTGGAAGCACTGTACGAGGTAAGGCTAGCTAGCGCCATGACTGAGGAAGGCGAAATGATTGTTGCGCCCAGCTTGAAGCAACAAATGCTATCCAATTCATGTCTTGATTATTAAGACGTAATTCCTATCCTCTACCCACATTGGCTTGAAATTTCAAATGATAATTGTTATCATTCAATACTTTTATTGCAAGCCAACGAGCCATGACTCCTGTAGCCAGCAACAGCTATTTACTGGAGCTTTTGTATGTACTCGTTTCGTATTCCTGCGATACCGCTGGCGTTGATGCTGGCTTTCCCATCCGTGTCTATCGCCGCGGAACAATCCGCTAAAACTGAAACAGATACCTTGCCGGAGGTTTCTGTCAGTGCTAAGAAAAATAGCAAGAAAGATAAATTTATCACGCAAGACCGTGCGACATCTGTGGGTAAAAGCCCTGTCTCGGTTCAAGATATGCCGCAGTCTGTCACTGTGGTGGATGTTGACCAGGCGCGTGAAATGGGTGCCCTCAATATCCAGGATGCGCTAACTTATAGTGCCGGTGTCTATGCAGGCAACTTTGGTTTTGATACACGCATTGATTCCTCATCTGTGCGTGGATTGAATCCATCCATGTTTTTGGATGGCCTGCGTAGCCTTTACGGCTCATATAACAATACCCGCACGGATATTTACACGCTTGAGCGTATTGAGGTCTTGAAGGGTCCTTCTTCTTCATTGTTTGGACAGTCCGACCTTGGGGGAATTATCAATGCAGTGACCAAGCGGCCCAAAAAAGAAGCATCGCGCGAGATCAATGTGCAGTATGGTATGTATGACCGCAAACAGATTGGCATTGATTTTACCGGACCCATTACCGAAGATGGGGAATGGTTATATCGCCTGGTAGCCTTAAAACGTGATAGCGGTACCCAGGTTGATCATGTGAATGATGACTCATTAGTGTTTATGCCATCAGTGACCTGGCAGCCCAGTGACAAAACCAGTATTACCATGCAGTACGTGCATCAAGAAGTGGATAGTACGGTTTCAGCCCAATTCTTGCCAACTTTTGGCACGCTACTGCCGGGATCGCAGGGCAAGATATCCAGTAGCACATTTGTCGGTGAGCCTGGCTGGGATCGCTACAATACAAAAAAAGACGAAGTATCTCTTTTTGTTGATCAAGCGCTGACCAGCAATATCAAATTGGTTGCCAATTTGCGCAAATCAAACACCAACAGCATCACACGTGAGCACTGGACTGCTATAGGAGGTACTCCTGACGCAACCGGTTTTATAGGTCGAACCATTCACGCAGCAGATCGTAGCACTAATGTGTTTTCAAGCGATGTCAGGTTGCAGGGAAATTTTATCTTGGGACCAACCACTCACCTGGTTTCATTGGGGATGGATTATCAGGATGCCTTGTGGACTGAAAGCAACTACACCTCTAGGGCTTCAGCTTTTGGTATCAATGTCTATAACCCTGTCTATGGCAACGTGGACTATGCCGCATTGAGAGGGGAAGAGCGTGACAACAACAAAATCGTACAAACCGGTTTTTACCTGACAGAACATATGGAGTGGGGGCCGTGGGTGATCTCCGGTGCACTTCGCCGGGATCATGCAACAAACACCCTGTTACGTTTTAACGATGCACTGGCGGATGTCGATTCCCGTAATTCTGCAACGACTGGCCGCTTGGGTCTGATGTACCGGTTTGAAAACGGGATATCTCCTTATGTGAACTACTCAGAGGCCTTTGTCCCCAACCTTGGCACTGATGGTGCTGGCGGCGTGTTGAAACCCACCGAAGGTGAACAGCGTGAAGCCGGGGTTAAATTCCTTTCGCCTGACAACAATACCTCTATGGCTTTTGCCTGGTTTGAAATCGAACAGCAGAATCGTGTGCTACAGGGCAATACTCCCGGTGGTCTGCAACAGGCGGGTGCACTCAGCCGAGGGTGGGAGCTGGAGGCCAAACATCGCATAGGTGATTTGGAGTTGCTTGGAAATTACACTCATATGAATGCCTTTAATGATACGACCAAAGTTCGCTTGCCATATGTAGCTGAAAAGCTTGCCTCTGCCTGGGCGCAATATCGTATCAATGATCATTGGCGGATTGGCGCAGGTGCACGTCATATCGGCAACAATGTGGGTAGCGGTGGTACGCCGGTGGTAGATGCCGTGACTTTGTTTGATGCCATGGTTGGCTACTCCTATGGCCCTTGGGATCTCCGTGCAACTGTTCGAAATATCGCTGATAAGGAGTTTGTCTCCTGGTGTCGTGGTGGTACCAACGATTGTGGCTTTGGCGAGCGACAAAACGCCGTACTTTCCGCTAATTACAAGTTCTAGTATTTTTACTTAATTACAAGCCAGGTAACTTTTTCAGTTGTCCTGGCTTTTTCCCTTCTAAGGATTTGTGATGAAATTCAATCCCAGAAAGCTAACACTTGCTTTGCTCTATCACTTTTCGTTGAGCCATGCGTTCGCAGAGGATCTGCAAAAAGCTGATTCCCAGATTGAAACCTTGGATGAGATCAAGGTGAATGCATCAGCTGATGCTAACGCCAAAGGCTTGATGAAACCTTTTGCAGGCGGCCAGGTTGCAAAAGGTGGACGTGTTGGGGTGCTTGGCAACAAGGATGCCATGGATACACCCTTCTCGATCAATGCCTATACCAATGAGTTAATCCAGAATCAGCAGGCAAGAAGTGTCGGCGATGTGCTATTGAATGATCCTTCGGTACGTGTGGCGCGCGGGTTTGGTAACTTTCAGGAATCATACTTTATTCGCGGCTACATTTTGAACTCGGACAGTGTGGCTTATAACGGTTTATACGGCATTCTGCCACGACAGTATATTGCTGCCGAACTGTTTGAGCGCGTCGAAGTTCTGCGTGGGGCATCAGCATTTTTAAATGGCGCAAGCCCAAATGGTGATGGCATTGGTGGTTCTATTTCATTATTGCCCAAGCGTGCCCCCAATGACCCATTAAATCTTGTTTCAGCAGGGTGGAGCTCAGGTAATCAGCAGTTCTTCTCGGCGGATGTGGCCAGACGGTTTGGTCCAGATGACCGTGCGGGTGTTAGGTTGAATGTTTCCAGGCGTGATGGCGGCACTGCAATTGATAAGGAGGATGCCGAGCTTGACCTGGTCTCTGTGGCGTTTGACTGGCGTGGAGATGACGTACGTTTGTCTGCTGATGCAGGTTATCAGGATAACAAGCTTAAGCAAACAAGAACCAACGTGACCCTGAGTGCGACAAGTGCGAATATCACCGCTGTACCAGATGCGCCTTCCAGCGATAAAAACTGGGCACAGCCATGGTCATATTCCAATGAGCGTGATGTGTTCGGCACCATACGTGGCGAATGGGATATTAATCGTAAAGTGACCGCTTTTGCGGCATTGGGTGCGCGACATACGCATGAGGCAAACTCACTTGCCAATCTCACGCTGACAAACTCCATGACAGGGGCGGGTACTCAAACCAGATTTGATAACATTAGAGAAGAGTCAGTGCTCACCGGTGAGGCCGGCTTGAAAGGCGTGTTCCAAACTGGTTCGGTCGAACATGACTGGGTACTTTCTACCACCAGCTATTCCACATTGCGAAAGATAGATTTTGCTTTTCAAAATACATTGAATACCAATCTTTATAACCCTGTTTATTATGCGCAACCTGCATTCACAGGTGCAAATGCTGCTCCCTTTGATCTCTATGTGAGTTATGAGGCAAACCTGCAAAGTACGGCAATTGGCGATACGCTCTCATTCTTTGATAAAAAATTATTGGTGACTGCAGGCCTGCGGCACCAGAATTTAAAATATCTGAATAAAGGCGCAACCGGGCTTGTCACCAGTCAATATGACGAAACCAAAGTCAGTCCGATCTTTGGCGTGGTGGTCAAGCCGTGGGATGGCGTTTCTTTATATGCCAATTACATTGAAGCTCTGGCACAAGGTGACACTGCTCCAGCGACCGCAAACGGATTACCCGTAGCAAATGCAGGGCAGGTGCTTGCCCCGTTTGTCTCTAAACAAAAAGAGGTCGGTGCCAAATTTGATTTTGGCAAGGTAAGACTCACAACGGCCTATTTCACTACAGAGAAACCACGAGGTATCACAAATGCAGCCCAGCAGTTTACAAACTCTGGGAGCGAGGATCACCAGGGCATAGAATTGATGACCTACGGTGAAGTGATGCCAGGTCTGCGCGTACTTGGTGGACTGACCTGGTTGCATACTGAGCAGAAAGACACCAACAATGCTGCTACAGAAGGTAAGCAGACGATTGGCGTGCCTGATAAGCAAGCGAATTTCGGTGTTGAGTGGGATGTCATTGGACTGTCTGGACTGACGCTGGATGCACGCGTGATTTCTACAGACAGTATGTACGCTAATGCAAGCAACTCACTTCAGGTTCCAGGCTGGACACGCTTTGACCTTGGTGCAAGATACGTCACAGACATCAAAGGTAAACTGCTCACTGTACGTGGTCGGATTGATAACGTGGCAGATCGGGATTACTGGGCCTCCAGCGGCGGATTTCCGAATAATGGCTATCTGGTCATGGGTGCCCCTCGCACTGTTACAATCAGTGCCCAGCTCGATTTTTAATATGAGGTAAATTGATTTGCGTTCGTCCTTATTATTGGTGCATCGTTGGTTGGGCTTGGCTAGTGCTTTATTTCTATTGCTCACGGGTCTCACTGGTGCCATCATTTCCTGGGATCACGAGCTGGATGATCTACTGAATCCAGCCTGGATGCATAGCGAATCCGGTGGCGCGCATCAATCGACGTTGGTGCTTGCAAAACAGGTAGCAGAACGCTATCCAGAAGTCCAGGTGAGCTCGATTCCGCTCCATGTTGAAGAGGGACATACGCTGGCCATTGGCGTTAGGCCATTACCCAATCCACCGGATGGTATGCAACCTGTCAAGTTTAATCAGGTGTTTATCGACCCTGTCACCGGCGAGGAGCTTGGAAAGCGCGAATGGGGAGCCGTTTGGCCTATAGATCGCACCAATGCCGTTTCTTTCCTCTACAAGCTGCACTACAGTTTGCATTTGCCAGAAATGTGGGGAATAGATCGCTGGGGAATCTGGCTGATGGGTGGCGTGGCAATCATTTGGCTGATTGATAGCTTTGTCGGTTTTTACCTGACATTTCCCAAGTCCACCAGAAGAACACAAACAAAGTTGCATAAAGCGCCATCCATACAGGCGAGTAATCAGGCCACATTTTGGCAGCGTTGGTGGCCAGCATGGAAAATGCGTTGGAACAGCAGCCAGCACAAACGCTATTTTGATATGCATCGTGCCTTTGGTTTGTGGACTTGGATATTGCTGATTATACTGGCATTTTCAGCTTTTGCCCTGAATCTGCGTCGCGAGGTGTTTATGCCGGTCATGCAATCTGCATTTACGCTGACGCCCACACCATCCGATTTGCGTCCACGCTTACCTGTGCCGCAACAATTGCCACCAAAAATGGCCTATGAGCAGATTCTCAATGTGGCTGTGGAGGATGCGCGTGCCCAAGGCTGGCAGGAGCCTGCCGGGCGCATCTCATACAGCGCGGCTTATCAGCTGTTTAATGTGGACTTTTATTACCCGGATGCCGATCATGGGGTGGCTGGCGCAGGCCATAAGCGTTTATATTACGATGGACTGGATGGACATTACGTCGGTAGACGTATTCCTTGGCAAGGCACCTTAGGAGATGTGGTCGTGCAGGCACAGTTCCCATTGCATTCAGGGCGCATTCTAGGTATGCCCGGACGAATCCTGATCTCTGTGATGGGCTTGGTGGTCGCAATGCTGTCAGTGACTGGTGTATATCTGTGGCTAAAAAAGCGCAGAGCCCGTAAGGTATCTTTCACTATTCTTCAGCAACAGGGCACTGCTCATGATCGCCTAGTAGAGCGCAGCTTCAATTAAGTGAGATGTTAATCAGGGCTGCGAGCTTGCCAGGGCTTGTCTTGAAAAACTAAATGGAATTACATTTTAAATCGCTCAATGTAAAGCCACTTTAGTCCTACAAGCTTTTTAAACACACATGTTTATCAATCTATTCGATAAGCATGTTGTGCCGATTAATTGCCCAGGCATTTTCACTTACAAAGCTTGAAAAAACAATTCAGCTGCTACCTTTGTCTGCCTGGTCGTAGATGTGGAAACTTTCGTTTTATATCCATCCTATGTCCCTTAAAGAAAGTCATTGATATCAAACAATTCACACAATATCTTTCATTGATTATAACAATGAGAATTGTTGTCATTTAATATCTTAATATTTGAAACTTACAGGAGACAATATGCCTACAGGCCTTCATCGTAAAACAATCACATTGGCGCTTTTGATGGCGCTACCAGCAATTTCATCCGCCGCAGAAGAAGAGAAAACAGCAGATGCTACCCAGACTATGACTGAGGTTAAGGTCAAGTCGGAGCGCATTCAAGATAAACCAAACAAAGGTTACCAAGCGACCAAAACCCGGGTAGGTAAAACTTATCAGGATCCACAAGACGTGCCGCAAGCAGTCACTACCCTGACGCGCGAATTGCTGCATGATCAACAAGTGGGCTCATTGCGCGAAGCCTTGCGTAACGTGGTGGGTTTGTCAGTGAATGCGGCCGAAGGTGGGCGTGCTGGGGACAACTTCAACCTGCGTGGTTTTTATACCTTTGGAGATATTTACCTGGATAATATGCGCGATACGGCGCAGTACAACCGTGAAACATTTAACCTTGAACAGGTCGATGTATTGCGTGGTTCAGCCGCCATGCTGTTCGGTCGCGGTCAGGCCGGTGGTGTGATTAACCAGGTCAGCAAGATGGCTGAGTTGCGTGATAAAAATGTCGTGACTGGTAGCCTGGGCGAGTACGATTATCACCAGTTTACGGGTGACTTTAACAAGCAGTTAACAGAGACGGCGGCGATTCGCGTCAACGTGATGGATAGGTACGAAGAAACCTACCGTAAAAACCCGACCACAGGTGACCGTCCATCTTTTGACCGTAAAGGGGTGGCTATCAGTTTTGGCGCTGGTATTGGGACTGAAAACGAATTCTTCCTGAACCATATTTATACACAGACACGGGATGTGCCAGATTTTGGTGTTCGTTTCTCGGGTACACACCCACTTAATAGTTCCTCAACAGGCGCCAGTGATAAAACCTTCTGGGGTGATAACCGTAACTTTGACGACAGTGATACACGTGTCACAACTGCAATTTTTACGCATAAGTTTTCTGAAGATACGCAGTTGAGAACACAACTGAGAAGTGGCACATACAACAGAGCATTTTGGGCTAAAACACCACCCAAAGGCGCAACTCCCGCAATGCCAACATTTAGCGGTAGTGCCGGCGGTAACGTTGCGCGCTATTTGAATTATGAAACCTTAAATTTGCAGTCAGATTTCAGTACCAAGTTTGAATTGGCCGGTATGAAACATGCGCTATTAACGGGTGTGGAATACTTGAAGGAGGATTCAGTCCGTCGCCAATTGACTGATCTCGATCCGACAACAGGTGCATTATTTGACCGTCATGCAAAAGGAAACTTACAAAATTCTTTCAATGCCGATAACTACGCGCTTTATGTTCAGGATAGTGTTGAATTCGTCCCTAACTGGACTGCGTTAGCAGGGGTGCGGCGCGATGAGCTACATTCGAAATACTCCAGCGCAACCTCACCAAAACTCAGCTACGGCGAAAACAGTTACCGTACCGGGTTGTCATGGCAGCCTAATCCAGACAGACACTATTACGCTACCTGGAGTGATTCCTTCAGCCCGACCGCTGATCTTTACCAGTTGACTGTGGTGCCACAAGATCCAGAGCGTAGCAAGACATTTGAAGTCGGTTCAAAATGGCTTTTCATGGACGGTGATTTAGCAGTTCGCACCGCTTTGTTTACTACCACCAAATATTGGGAGCGTAACACTGACCTTGAGGCAACGTCAGCAATTCTTACTAGAAAACGTCGGACGAATGGTGTTGAAATAGAAGTCACTGGTAAAGTCACTGACCGTTGGGATGTGTTTGCAGGCATTGCATTATTGGATGCGCGCGTAATCAAAGCCGCTCAAAACGTCGCTGCCGGTAACGTTTATAGCTATGCAGATGAGCGTGTAGAGGGGCAACGTGCGCGTAATACCCCTATTGGGACCTTAAATATTTGGACGACATACGCATTAACAGATGCGTGGAAGATTGGTGGCGGTGTAGAGGCCAAAGGCGAGCGGTATGCCTATCAACCTGGTTCGGCTAACTTAAGCGGATCGTTTGTTGGCGGTCATTTCAACCCCAACTCCGCCCCAGGCTACGCCCGTGTCGACCTGATGGCATCGTATGAGCAACCCAAATGGGCAGTACGTCTCAACGTGAAAAACCTGCTGGATAAAGAGTATTATGACGCAGTGTATGACAACGGTGGTTTGGTGACACCAGGTAACCGTCGTCAAGCGATTGTGACCACTGAGTATAAGTTCTAGGAGTTGATTTGCTGCTGACGTTACCGGATGTATTGCTCAAAGAAGAGTTAACGACTATCCGAGGCCTGCTTAAACAGGCGCAATGGGTAGATGGCCGCAGTACCGCCGGTACGCAGGCAGCACAAGTCAAAAATAACCAGCAACTGGCCGAACAGTATCCGTTGCTGGATGAAATTCGCAGGATCGTGTTGCAGGCATTGCATCGCGATCCTTTATTTTTTTCTGCTGCCCTGCCAGACAAAATTTTGCCGCCGTTTGTGAACCGTTATTCCGGCGAAACCAATCATTACGGGTTTCATGTGGATAGTGCCATGCGCAGCATGCCGGATGGCAGTGCGCGGGTGCGCGCGGATGTTTCAGCCACTTTGTTTTTTAACGATCCTGATGAGTATGAAGGCGGTGAGCTGGTGGTTCAGGATGTGTTTGGTGACCAGCGCATCAAGCTTAAAGCTGGTTCTATCGTCATTTATCCTTCCAGCTCTGTGCATGCGGTCACGCCTGTGACACGTGGTGAACGGCTGGCCAGCTTTATGTTTATTCAGAGCATGGTGCGCGATGCGGCACACCGGCGCATGTTGTTTGATATGGACATGGCTTTGGTCAGGTTGCGCCAACAACATGGGGAAACTCCGGAAGTGGTGCAGTTAACCGGCATCTACCATAACCTGTTACGCCAGTGGGCGCTCTAAGCTCATGCAATCCTTACCGTTATTACCCTACTTTGCGCAGCAGGCGCAAACCAAGCTCCCTGCCAATATCTGGCACTACCTGCAATCCGATGCAGGCCATGGCGCGCAACTGCAAACCAATGAAGCCGGGTGGCAAGCCAAAAAGCTGCTGCCACGTCCTTTACAGGTTTTGCATCATCCCAGCACGCAATGTGAGTTGTTTGGTGAGCAGTGGGCACATCCCATTATGCTGGCGCCTGTGGCATACCAGAAACTGTTTCATGCAGATGGTGAAATTGGCACGGCTGTCGCTTGCAATGCCCAGCAAGGGCAGATGATGGTGAGTAGCCTGGCCAGCCAGCCGGTGGAAGAGATAATTAATCAGGCTCAACAACCGCTGTGGTTCCAGCTTTACTGGCAAGGCAGCCGTGAAGCCACTGCAGTGTTGTTAAACAAGGTGTTGGCCGCTGGAGCAAGCGCGATTGTTTTTACTGTGGATGCGCCGGTGAAGCAGGCACTGATTGATTTGCCTGCTGGTATAGTGGCTGTTAATTTAGCCAGGCCATTGAGCATGCAGCCTATCAGTGCTGGGCAAAGTCCTGTCTTTGACGGCTGGATGACCCAGGCACCGACGTGGGACGATGTGGCGTGGTTGCGGCAACAGCTTAAGGTTCCGTTATTGATCAAAGGCTTGATGCATGTGGATGATGCCAAACGCACGTTGGCAATTGGTTGTGAGGGGGTTGTTGTCTCTAACCATGGTGGTCGCGTACTGGATAGCACGCCGTCAGTCGCTGCGGTGTTGCCAGGGATCGTGGCGGCGGTAGGCGGGCAATGCAAAATCCTGGTCGATAGCGGCATCCGTTCCGGGCAAGATGTGTTTAAAGCCCTGGCCATGGGTGCTGATGCAGTCTGTATCGGTCGTCCGTATGTCTGGGGCTTGGCGGCGGAAGGCGCGATGGGCGTGGCAAAAGTCATACGCACGCTGCGGGATGAGCTGGAAATGACCATGGCACTCACAGGAGTGTCTAACCTGGCTGAGATACGCAAGGTGGAATTGTATGCATAACAAAAGGAAATACAGATGAAAAAAATGACTTTTAGAATGTTGTTGGCACTGGGTTTGTTAAGCCAAGGCTTGTTGGGCTCACAGGCAGCCTTTGCGGCGGCCGATTGCAAGTCTTATCCCAAAGAGGAGTGGGCGTCGGAAGATACGCTGAAAGAGGCGCTGGAGGCCGAAGGGTACACCATCAAAAAATTTAAAATTGACGGTAATTGTTACGAGATTTATGGTCGTAACAAAGAGGGTAAAAAAGTCGAGATTTATTTCGATATGAAAACCCTGGCGATCGTCAAAGCTATTGGTTTGAAAGACTAGTAAGCGCATGCCAACGCGTAACGAGCTGCTGTGGCCCTGGTGGGTGCGGGTGAGTCACTGGCTGGTAGCTGCTGGAGTGATCGCACTCTGGCTGATGAGTTATGTCTGGTATGAAACCGACTGGTGGCATCGGTTGGTCGGGTACGCTGTCCTTGCCGTGGTGGCAATGCGTATTGTGTGCGGTTGCCTGACCACAGCAGAGTGCGCACGTTTTTACCTGCCAGGTTGGCGTGCAATTTGCACCCATCTCAGTAAGATCAGGCAAAAGCGTATGACGCCGCACAGAGGACACAATCCGCTAGGGCAATGGGCGGTTTATCTGATCTGGCTATTCATCGCAGCACTGGCGCTGACCGGCTGGTTGAGTCGTACCGATGCCTTGTGGGGCGAGGATTGGCCGGTTGAGCTGCATGCCGCGCTTAGCCTGGGTTTGCTGGCGCTTATTGTTGTGCACGTGCTGGCAGTGATTGTTGTATCGCGCTTGTCGGGCCAGCATTTGTTATCACAAATGATACATGGGCACGCACAATCTTTAAAACATACATCGGACTAAATGCCGCTAGCAGCAGGGCTCTGGACATTTGATATCCGTCCGGGGCCACTCAATCTCATCCTTCTTAAAAGTATCAAAATGTATCGTTCTCTTTAGTCGCACTCACGCTTCATTTAAGATGGCTGCGCGATGAGGAAAAGATGTATATCTACGAGGTTGTGCTGTTTTGTTGATTAAGTGGAGTGGCATGCGCCAGTGTGTGTGCTTAATGATGCTTTGCTCTTGTGTGTCACTCGAGGCACAGGAGTCACTATTTTATAACGATGGTGACCCCCTGGACACGCAAGTGCAAACTTTGCCTAGAATACCCGGGCAATATTGGGGAGGTGACGCCGGTTGTGATGAGGTGAATTGGCAGCAGCCACTGACACTGGCCGATGTGGCTAATATCAGCTTGTGCCATAACCCGCAAACCCGTGAAATGTGGGCCAATGCCCGCGTGCAAGCCGCGCAGTTAGGTGTGGCCAAGTCAGCCTATTTACCGACGGTCACCGACACCGTCTCCAGCAACATGGGCGTACTGAATCCTGAATCGGCCACGCGTGGCAATCCCAATCTCAATCTTTCAAACAGCCTGGTGGCGAGCTACTTGCTGTATGACTTTGGTAACCGCAAAGCCAATATCGAGAGTGCGCGCCAGTTATTACTGGCCGCCAGTGCGACGCAAAGCAGTACGGTACAAAGTATTTTGCTCAATACCATTGCCGTTTATTACCAGGTGCAGGCCAATATTGCTGCGGTTTCGGCAGCGCAGCAAGCCGAGCGGGCCGCTGAGGAAAGTTTCAAGGCGGCCAATGCCCGTTACCAGGCAGGGGTGGCAACGCCTGCGGATAAGTTGCAGGCGCAAACTGCCTACGCGCAACTGACCTTACAGCGCATTACCATTGAGGGTAACCTTCGCGTTGCTTATGGCAGCCTTGCCAACCTGATGGGGTGGCCAGCCAACCGCTCAATGACTTTGGCTCCAAGCGCCAATCAAACACCCTCCGGCATTCTTGATGATGTGAGTACACTGATACAACAAGCGGGCCAGCGCCGCCCTGATTTATTAGCCAGCGAGGCGCAGGTGCGGGCGGCAGAAGCCAGCATTGCTGCCAGCAAGGCAGCAAGCAAGCCAACCATCAGCGTGGGTGTCTCCAATAATCTTCAGGATGGTTCGCAGTATGCCGCCAATAGTGCGACCACGCTGGGCTTTACGGTGTCTATCCCGATTTTTGCAGGGTATGCCCCGACCTACCGTATACGCGCGGCAGAAGCGAGTGCTGACTTGCGGCTGGCACAGCGTGATAGTCTGCGTTTACAGATTTCACTGGATGTGTGGAGCGCTTACCAGAATCTGCGTACCGCCTTGCAGTCGGTGACTGCCAGCCAAACCCTGCTCGAAAGTGCCGAACAGTCTTACCGTGTCGCTTTTGGCCGGTATACCGCAGGGGTAGGCAATATTATTGATACGCTCAATGCGCAAAGTGCGCTGGCCAGTGCCCGTCAGCAAAATATCCAGGCCAGTCTTAACTCCAATATTGCGCGTGCGACTTTAGCCCAAGCCATCGGTGTGCTTGATCATGCCATGATCCAGTCATTACCCGGTGCAGTTTCTCCTGATTTACCCAGCGCCGCGGCGCCAGCTCAATAAACGGATTTAACGATGAAACGTATCAAACATACATTGATATTAAGCGTGCTGATTGCCTTGGTGGGTGCAAGCTATTGGTATTACAAGCAGACACAGCAGATTAACCCCGAAGATCTCTACCGGCTGGATGAAGTGACGCAGGGGCATATTGAGCAAACGGTTTCTGCGAATGGCACGCTTAATCCGGTCAGCCTGATCAGTGTCGGTACGCAGGTATCCGGTATCGTCAAAAAGATGTATGTGGACTTTAATGATGTGGTCAAAAAAGACCAGGTGCTGATGGAACTGGATAGCCGCTTGTTTAATGCGCAGATTGCACAGTCACAGGGTAACGTGAGAAATAACGAGGCAGCGGTGGAGTTGGCAATTGCTAATGAAAAACGCATGCGGCAGTTATATGCACAAGAGTATGTTTCCAGGCAGGAGCTGGATACGGCAGTGCAGGTATTAAAGTCCGCCAGGGCACAATTGGAAACCGCGCGCGGTGCATTGGCGCGTGATGTGACCAACCTGAATTTAAGTATTATCCGCTCGCCCGTGGCTGGCGTAGTGGTGAACCGCGTGGTCGATGTCGGCCAGACGGTGGCAGCCAGTTTTCAGACGCCGACCTTGATCCAGATCGCGCAAGACCTTTCCAAAATGCAGATAGACACCAGTTTTGCTGAGGCCGATATCGGCAAAATCAAAGAGGGACAAAGGGTCAATTTTAATGTGGATGCCTTCCCGGACCGCAGCTTTGAAGGCGTGGTGAAACAGTTGCGTTTAAATTCAACCAATACTTCCAATGTGGTGACTTATAACGTGGTGGTGTCAGTGGATAACCAGGACCTGACCTTGCTGCCGGGTATGACCGCTTATGTGAACATTATTGTCGACCGTGCGCGGCATGCATTGCTGGTGCCTAATGCGGCGTTACGCTATAAACCAAAATTGGCAGATATTGTCAGTAAACAACCGCTTCCCAGAGAAGGTGATGGTGATGGTAAACGTGCTTGGCGTAGGCATGAAGGCAAAGGTGAGCGACGTGGGGTGCCTGCTGCTGGTAGCACAACGGGCACAATTTACGTATTGAGGGCTGGAAAACCAGTGATGGTGCGTGTGTATGCTGGCATTACCGATGGGCGCTCAACTGCAGTGACTGGCAATGGACTGGCAGCTGGGGATAAAGTGATTGTGGGCGAGTTGCAAAGCGATAATTCAGCTAACAATAGGCCTGGCAATAATAACGGCCCACGCGGCCCGAGAATGTTCTAAAAAGATGCAGCAACCAGTCATCTCTGTAAAGCATCTTTACAAAGCCTATCGGACGTCTGCGGGTGATTTCCCCGTATTAAAAGATGTCAACTTGCAGGTGCTGAGAGGGGATTACGTCGCCATCATGGGGCCATCCGGCTCCGGCAAATCTACCTTTATGAATATCCTGGGCTGCTTGGATATGCCAACCGCAGGCAGCTATGTGCTGGATGGATATGCGGTCGCCACCATGCCCGCGGACCAGGTGGCAAAGGTGCGTAACCAGACCATAGGTTTTGTTTTCCAGGGGTTTAACCTGCTGGCGCGCGCCAGCCTGCTTGATAATGTTGCCTTACCGTTGGTCTATGCTGGCGTTAGCAAAGAGGAGCGGCATGCGCGTGCCAGGGTGTTGCTCGAAAAGGTAGGTTTGAACAAGCATATGCATTCGCATCCCAACCAGATTTCTGGTGGCCAGCAGCAGCGTGTCGCCATTGCGCGAGCATTGGTCAACCAACCGCGGCTGATTTTGGCGGATGAACCCACCGGTAACCTGGATAGCACGACCAGTGAAGAGATCATGGCCATTTTTGATTGCCTGAATCAGGAAGGCATTACCATTGTGCTGGTCACGCATGAAACCGATATTGCCGAACATGCCAAACGGCAAGTGCGTTTCCTGGACGGCAAGATTGTGCAGGACACCGGGGCTAGCGCCTCAAGTGCGGAGAACGCCAATGTTTAGCGCCATGTTGGGGGAAGCCTGGCACGCCATGGGTGCCAACCGCTTACGCACGTTTCTGACCATGCTGGGCATGGTCATTGGTGTGAGTGCCGTGGTATTGATGATGGCCATCGGGCAAGGGGCTGAGGCTTCGGTCAAACGCTCTATCAGTGCCATGGGCAGTCATTTGTTTGTCGTACTCTCCGGCCCTCCCAGAATGGGCGGCGCGCGCACTGCTACCGGTAACGCACCTTCACTGAATGTGCGTGATGCCAATGCCATGAGCGAGCTCTATGGCGTGGTCGGTGTCGCTCCCGTGACCATGGGCAAGGGCCAGATCGTGTATGCCAGCAATAACTGGAATACGGATATCATCGGCACCACGCCAGAATATATGGATATCCGCGGCTGGAGACTGTCTGCCGGGTATCCGTTTTCATCCTCAGATACACGCTCTGCCACACGTGTGGCTTTGCTTGGTAAAACCGTCGTGCAAAACCTGTTTGGTGAAGACGCGGATATTGATGCTGTAGGCAAGACTATACGCATTAACCAGCGACCGTTTGTGGTGCTGGGCGTGCTGGAGAGCAAAGGGCAAACGTTGGATGGACGCGATCAAGATGACACCATTATCGTGCCGCTGACAACTGCGCAGCGCAAACTGTTTGGAAACCAGTTACCGGGTACGGTGCGGCAGATTATGGTACAGGCTGAGTCGGATAGTGTCATGGGGATGGTCGAAGAGGCACTGAACAGCCTACTCAACCAGCGTCACAATATCCGTGAAGGCGCAGACAGTGATTTTTCAGTACGCAACCTGACAGCTATTGCAAATTCTGCCGCTGAAACCGCGCGTACCATGTCTTTGTTATTGGGGGCCATTGCCTCGGTATCTTTGCTCGTAGGTGGCATCGGCATTATGAATATCATGCTGGTGTCGGTAACCGAGCGGACACGTGAAATCGGTATCCGCATGGCGATAGGGGCACGTGAGCGGGATATCCTGCTGCAATTTTTGCTGGAGGCCATCATGATTTCGATCGTCGGTTGCCTGATTGGGATTTTGATCGGCGTCAGCGGCGCGATATTGGTCAGCGTGTTCACCCAGGCTGAAGTGATTATCTCGAGTGCCTCGGTCTTGATCGCCTTTAGTGTGGCGGCAAGTATTGGTGTCTTTTTCGGCTTTTATCCGGCCAGGAAAGCCGCACGTTTAAATCCCATAGAGGCCTTGCGCTATCAATAAACGCAGGTCTTTTGCAGGTTAGTCCATCTCAATTGGCGGCGCCACTTTAAGAACTTCTTCTACCGTGGTCAACCCGGCCGCAATCTTCTCTGCCCCATTCAGCATCAAAGGTTGCATGCCAGCTTTTGTCGCAGCTTGGCGTAACTGCAGTAAATCCGTTTCTGGCGTGATCAGTTTGCGTAGCGCGGGCGTGAGTGTCAGCATTTCATAAATGCCCGTCCGGCCGCGATACCCGGTCTGGCGGCATTCCTTGCAGCCGACTGCCTTCATGGTTTTTGCCGGTTTTTTGGCTTTAAACGGCTGTGTCACGCTGGCCCATTGCTCGTCTGAAATCTCGTCCTCCGTTTTGCAATGTGGGCACAAAGTGCGTACCAGGCGCTGCGCCATGATGCCAAGCAAACTGGAGTGTATCAGGTAGGCAGGCACCCCCAGGTCCAGTAAGCGTGTCACGGCTGAAGGTGCGTCATTGGTATGCAGTGTGGAAAGCACCAGATGCCCGGTCAATGCCGCCTGTATCGCCATATCTGCGGTTTCCTGGTCGCGGATTTCGCCAACCATGATAATGTCTGGGTCTTGCCGCATCAATGTGCGTATGCCTTCGGCAAAGCCTAAGCCGATATTCTGGGTGACCTGCATCTGGTTAAATGCCGGTTCTATCATCTCAATCGGGTCTTCCACCGTACATACATTCACTTCATCGGTAGCCAGTTGCTTGAGTGTGGTGTACAAGGTGGTGGTTTTACCCGAGCCGGTGGGCCCCGTGACCAGAATGATGCCGTTGGGCTGATGCGTCCATTGCGCCCATTGCTCGCTTTGGCGTTTGGAAAAACCGAGTAACTGGAAATCCTGTACCAGAATATCCGGTTTAAAAATCCGCATGACCAGTTTTTCGCCAAAGGCGGTCGGCATGGTCGATAAGCGCAGTTCGATTTCCTTGCCATCAGTCCCGACGGTTTTGACGCGGCCATCCTGCGGACGGCGCTTCTCTACCATGTCCATGCGGCCCAGCAGCTTGATGCGACTGGTAATGGCGTTCATGATGTTGCTGGGTAACTGGTAAACCTGATGCAACACGCCGTCAATGCGGAAGCGCATCAGTCCCATTTGACGGCGGGGCTCCAGGTGAATATCACTGGCACGTTGTTCAAACGCATATTTAAACAACCAGTCAACGATGTTCACGACATGCTGTTCATTGGCATCCAGCTGGCGGTCTTTGCCCAGTTCAATCAGTTGTTCAAAGTTTTGTACGCCGACAATTTGCCCGGCCTTGGCTGCATTGGCTGATTGAATCGCCGCAGACAGTTGGTACACCTCGGGTAAATAACGCTGTAAATCCAGCGGATTGACCATGACCACTTCTATGCGCAATTTGAGCATGCGTTCCAGGTCATGCAGCCATTCCTGATGGAAAGGATCGGCAGTGGCAATGGTGGCAACACCGTCTTTCACAGTAATCGGCATGATGCGCAACCGCTCAGCATAAGCCTGGGAGACGATTTGTGCCGCGGCGCTGAAATCTAATTTCAGCGGATCAATCTGGTAGTAAGCGACTTTAGCCTTGTCGGCGACATATCGGCTGAGGCTATCTACCGTGAGTAATTGTGAAGGTTGTCGTTGATCAGGCCACTTTTGCTCGGCCACAATGATAATCGGGTGTATTTTAGAGCTATCGCGCTTGCGGTCCTGATGCAGCTTTTCTGCCCATGCCTTGTCAATACGGCCATCTGATACCAGCATGCGCAATAAATCACCCAAGCGCAGGCTGTCTAAAGATTTTGGTATTGAAAAAGGGGCTGGACTATTCATGACACATAAGGGCTGGGGTACCAGCTTACAGTGCAAGAACTATGCCATGGAAATGTGGCAGAAATGGTCACTTTTGAATGACGCCTTACTTAGAGACCTAATTTTCTTTGGCGAATAAGTTTACGTTTTTTCGCCTCTAGGCGAGTTACTTTTCTTTGCTTGCCCTGTATAGACCGAGGACATAGGTGACACATGTACGAGGACATGGTTGACACATTAATGTGTTTTTCATGAGTGTGTAAAGTAGATGGTTTCGCAATGATGGTGCGCATAAAACACATCATAGACGCCATCCTCATCATGGCGAGGGCGAATTGCCACTTCATGCCTGTGTAAGGCGCTGGATACCTTGAATCTCTTTCCCTTGTATCGCAACTCACCATTCCATTTCACTGTGACCACCGCATCATCCGGTCCATACTCAATCTCAGGTAGCCTGGACGGAAACCCTCTCGGGCTGGGGCGATAACGACTGACAGGCGTATCCAGTGCAATCGCTTCGTGTGGGCGCTCGTGGTTATATACGCTACGCCAATCATCAAATG
>NZ_KB905145.1 GCF_000378225.1 Methylophilus methylotrophus DSM 46235 = ATCC 53528 | reverse complement strand
TCATCGTTCGACTTGCATGTGTAAAGCATTCCGCCAGCGTTCAATCTGAGCCAGGATCAAACTCTTCAGTTTAATTCCTAACTATTACTTTTTACCTCTTTACAGAGGCGGTATTCGTTTCGCTTACTTCTCAAATTCATTTCAAGGTATGTGTGTAAACTACACTGTACATACTTGTCATAAATCTAAGTGTAAAGCATTTGTATTTTCTGAGTTTCTACGCATCAAATGCGCTTCACACAACCTACAAACACCCACACTTATCAGTCATCCTAATTTTTAAAGAACATCAGCTTTTCGCTGCTTTCGTTACCGTTGTTGCGTAACGAGGTGCGCATTATATAGGGCTGAGCTTTGCGGTCAACCCCTATTTTTGCGTTTTTACAGTTTTGTTACAAATTGATGATTATTTCTTGAAAGCTGCCTTGATTCTCAACCAGGTTTGGGTCAAGACGTTACCATCCAGATGGTAATGCTTATGTAAAGGCTGTTTGACCTCCCAGCTGACTTTCAGGCCCGCCGGAAAAACGACAAAGTCACCTTTACCAAAACTGACCGGCGATCCGCCAACAGGCGTCACCACACATTGACCTTCTAATATATATGCCTGCTCTTTCTCATGAAATACCCAATCAAAGGTCGACACCTCTTTTTTCCAGGTAGGCCATTTGGATACACCTAAGTCCTTTAGTTGTGTTTCGGCAGGATTGTGCTGAACTTGAATTTGCATGCTGGACTCCTTAAATCGAAAGTGCGCATTTTACATGCTTTAGTAGTCAGGCTTTTACAGAGTAAAATACTTTTTCCAAAATGACTCAGGGTGCATGATGCGTATTAGCCAGGCAAAGGCGATAGAATTATTGAAGCAGGGTGAAGTCGTCGCCATTCCTACCGAGACAGTGTACGGCCTGGCAGCCGATGCCCGCAATGAAGAAGCCATTTCCAAAATTTACGCGACCAAACAACGTCCGGCTAACAATCCGCTAATTGTACATATTGCCAGTGCCGCGCAGGTGCTCGATTGGGCAAGTGAATTTCCGCCACTGGCGCAAAAGTTGACGCAAGCATTCTGGCCTGGTCCTTTCACCTTAGTATTACCAGCACGCAAAGAAGTTTCTGCTAGCGTAAGGGCTGGCGAACCTACGGTAGCGCTGAGAGTCCCGTCGCATCCCGTCGCTCTTACCCTGCTGAATGATAGCGGCTTGGGATTAGCTGCCCCGTCTGCCAATAAATATACCCAATTGAGTCCAACCACGGCGGCGCATGTAGAAGCAGGCCTGGGCGCAGAAGTTCCTGTTCTTGACGGCGGCGCTTGCCAGGTAGGGATAGAGTCGACGATTGTCAGCGTACATGGTGATGAATGGCAGTTATTGCGGCCAGGAATGATAGATGCCTCAGACATTACAGCGATTACTGGGAAACCAGCAATGCAGCAAGCAATAACACATCTGCCTAAAGTACCTGGACAACATCTCCTGCATTACTCACCACGCACACCTTGCCTGTTATTTGAGTCTCGCCAGGCAATGCTGAATTATGCTTGCAATAAAACTGCGGCAGCAGCTTTACTGTTTGGGGAAGGCAAATCTGTGACAGACAAAGACTTTGTTTTGCCAAATGACGTAGCCTTGGCCGCAGAACATTTATATGCAGCGCTGCACACCCTGGACGCTGCGCAGGCTGAAATCATCCTGATAGAATCCCCCCCAGCGGACATTGCCTGGGATGCCCTCAGGGATCGTTTACAACGTGCCACTTACCATCCTCACACCCAAAACGATTGAGTCTGCCATATATGACTGGCACAATATAATGTATCTCTATTATATTAGTGCTTGATTAGAACAAGATTATTCACAATGAAAAACGCCTCTCAACTTTTGATGGTCGCCGCGCTCTCGGCTTTATTATTCGGTTGCAAAACCTTTGAAATACCAAGCGTATTTGATAAAGGCACCAAGGAAATTCCACGCTATGGTAAAGAAGCCATTCATTATCAATGTGAGAATTATCAATCCTTCGGACTCAAGCTATCAGAAAATGGCGAAGAAGCCTGGGTGATGTTGCCAGACCATGAGGTCGGGCTGACCAGGGATGCAAATGATAAGCAGCTTTATCATTATGGCACCATGGATTTGCGGTTGAATGGTGAACAAACTACGCTGGATGATAGCGACCATTTGCACCTGAAGAACTGCAAAGCCGCCCCGTCCAAATAGCAACACTTTAATGCAAAAACCCCGCCTTGGCGGGGTTTTCTGTTTCTGATGGTATGTGAATTAAACAGTCACGATGCCGCCTACCAGGCCCAATACCGTCTCGACCAGTGGACCAACTACTGGCAAACCAGTCAGCAACCCGGAAACGGTATTCAGCAACCCACCTACAGTACCCAATAGACCTCCAAGCAAACCGCCAACCAGTGGCAGATCACTTACAAGACTTGTCAGGTTCAATGCTGCGCCACCAGAAACAGCTTCAACTTCAGTTTTGTTCAATTCTTGAATTGCCATAACTTTTTCCAGATTTTAAATTTTTAAAAACTCATCATAGAGTGACGAAAGACGCATTATCTACAATGAGATAATTGGGTCAGCCTGCATCTATACACGCAGGCCACCAAAAAAATGTTTTATTAGGGTTCGGCAATTGCCCACAACCCAACACGGCCCATGCTTGCTGCGAGTTTAAGTCGGGCAGTTCGCCACGCAGACAGTGACTTGATATTTTGTTGTTTGGCATTGGACCAGGCATTCTGGGCATTCAAGAGCTCGATAATATTGCCCACACCCGCGTTATACCTGCCCTGCGCTACCGCAAACGCCTCCTTGGAGTTGGCAACCAACTCCTCTGCTGCACGCAAACTTTCACGCTCGGAGATTAATGCATGATAGCTTTTCCACACATCCAGCGTGACTTGCTGCGTGACCCGCTTTAATTCGGCAGCCCGCACTTGCGACTCAGCTTCTGCCGATTGCACTTGATGCTTACGGGCAAATCCTTCAAATAAAGGCACATTCACTTGCAAACCAACCGAAGAATTATCTGTGTACACATCAGAAGCGGGAATACCTGCCAGCTGCGACTGACCCAACTGGTCGGTGCGGCTGATTTCGGCATTGAAACTCAAGGTAGGCAGCCCTTCAGCACTCACGGCTTGAATATTTTCTTTTGACGCCCGCAGCTTGGCTTTTGCCGCAATAATGGACGGATGAGACTCGATTGCCTCTTGGATCATTTGGTCTGCCGTGGTAACAAAATCCGTTTTCTCTAATTGATCACTACGGCTTTTCACAGTAAATCGGGTGTTAGCCACCACCCCCATGGCGGAGGCCAATGTGCCATGGGCATTATTCACATCCCCTTCGGCTTTTGTTCGCTCCAGTCTGGCTTGCGCGTATGCCGTCTGGGCTTGCAACTGGTCTGTCAGCAACCCTACACCTGCCTTAAATTTGGCGGTAGCAGCCGCCAGGCTTTCCTTGGCCACTTTTTCTGATTCCTCAAACGCACCTAACATCGCCTGGGTGGATAAATGGTCAAAATATGCTTGTGCTGCACTGATAAAGACTTCTTGCAACGCGGCATCATGTAGCGCATTTGCGGCATCCAGCAAAGCTTCCGCCTGGCTCATCTTGGCAGAACGTTGCCCGAAATCGGCAACCAGCCAGGTCAAGCGCAAGCTGTGTGCGCGGCTCAGGATGCGGTTATCCTGGTCTAAAAATGAAAAGCGGGAATTGGTGACTTCGTTATGGATTTTAGAGATGCCAGAGACCAGATTGACCTTAGGCAAATAGTCGGCCCGCTGTACGCCGACTTGCTCTGCCTGCGCACGTGCACTGGCCCATACTTCGGAGGTTTTTGGGTTATTGCAAAGCGCTTGCTCAACCACATCAAGCAGAGCCAGTGGCCAATCTGGCAAAGTATCCGCACAAGCTGCGCTGGCTGCATCCGGTTGAGTGACCAACATATTTTTTGCCGGGCCACCCTGCATGTGTTGCTGAAACTCCATAAAATCAGTGAGCTTGAGGGCGCAGGCAGGATAGCTCAAACTGCAAAACAGGGCGATGAAGCATAGCTTGAGTATGCCCGGCCTGCTCATTAGGCGACGCCCTCATTAGCGGCTTTCACTCTACCGGCTTCTAATGTAATCACGCGATCAGCCGACGCAATCGTTTCAGGTCGATGGGCAATAATGATGCGCGTCATATTCAACGCCTGTATTTCCTGATTGACCATGGTTTCTCGGATGACATCCAGGTGGCTGGTCGCCTCATCAAGGAATAAGAGCCGAGGTCGCTTGTACAAAGCGCGTGCGAGCAGAATTCGCTGTTTTTGCCCGCCTGACAACGCAGCGCCCATATCGCCGATCAAGGTATTAAAGCCCATGGGCATGGCAATGATCTCTTCATATACTGCCGCTTTATGGGCACACTCTTCGACCCAGCCATGATCGACTTGCTGATCAAAGAAAGCAATATTGTCTGTAATCGAGCCGGCAAACAGCACATCATCTTGCATGACAACACCTATCATGGACCGCAACTGTTCAAGCCCTAATTTTGCCAAAGGCTGCCCCCCAATCAGAACTTCTCCCTCATTGGCTATACGGATACCAAGCATCACGCTCAGGAGGGTGGACTTGCCGCAACCAGAAGGGCCGACGATCGCCACTGACTCGCCTTCACGCACATGCAAGTCAACCCCATCCAGCACCCAAGGTTCACCATCTGCATATCGATAACGCAAACCTTTAATGTCGATAGTGGCAGGTAAGCGAGCCAGCTCTTGCCGATTCAACCCCTCTACAGAAGTTTGCTCCTGCTCGGCGAGGGCAATATCCGCCAGCCGCTCTCCCTGCAAATGCAACATGCGGATTTCAACCAGGCGATCAATCAGACCACTGACACGCGACACAAACTGGTCTTTATAGGCAATAAAAGCGAGGAGGGCACCCACGGTGAAATCGCCCGCGATGACCAGCCGGGCGCCCAGCCAGATAATTAACACGCGCTCCGCCCCAAACAACAGCCCATTCATCAAACGGTATAAAACATTCAGCTTTTGTGTACGTAAGTCAGCGTTCACTTGCTCTACAAACAAACCCAACCAGCTGGTTCTGCGTTCGTCCAGGCGCTGGAACAACTTAAGCGCACGCACACCGCGTACGGTTTCAATAAAATGGGTTTGCTGTTTGGCGGCGTGGACAATTTGCTCTTCGGTCGCATTACGCAAAGGGCGGAACCACACCCAGCGACCCAAGGCATACAGCGCCATGGCTCCAATGGCAATCCAGGCCATCGATGGGCTGTACAAGAACATCATGACCAGAGTGACAATTGTCAGTACGCCATCCAACATGGCTTCGACAAAAGTGCTGGTCAATGTATGCTGGATTTGGTCGATTGCGCCAAATCTGGAGACGACATCCCCCAGGTGACGCTTTTCGAAAAAGTCTACCGGCAGACGGATCAGGTGGGCAAAGATATTGGCACGCCATTGCACATTGAGCGTGGTGGCCATATGCATAATGACCCAGGCTCGCACGGTGGTAATGGCTTGTTGCATCAACATTAAGATGCCAAAGCCAATCGCCAGGGTAGTCAGCAAATCATAATCTGCGGCAACAATGGCATGGTCGACTACCCATTGCATATACAACGGTGACACCAGCGCAAAGACTTCCAGCGCTAAGGCTAGCAACAGGATTTGCCCCAGTGAGCGGTAAAGACCCGTGACATGACCCATCATGTCGCGCAACTTGATACTTTGCTTAAAAGTCACGCGCTTGAATCCGGGGTTAGGCCACAATTCAAGGGCGACACCGGTAAACGCAGCAGAAACCTCTTCAAATGGGACTTTGCGCAATCCCATAGCCGGGTCGTGGATGACCACATGCCGGGTGCCAACCTCCTTCAACACCACAAAATGATTAAAGTTCCAATGGAGGATACAAGGACGCCGCAAATCGCGAAGGTCTTCCAGTTCCAACTTGACTGGGCGGGTGGTAAACCCTACAGCCTGTGCCATCGCCATCAGGTAATTCAGCGTTGTACCCTTAATTGAGATCAGGAATAAACGCCGCAGGGTTGATAAATCTGTACGAAAGCCGTGATAGTTGGAAACCATCGCCAGGCAAGCCAACCCACATTCGCTGGCCTCGGTCTGTAAAATAATCGGCAGCTTGCGCCCAAAACCGAATGACAGTTGATTAAGAAATGACATGACCTTCTTTCATGCGGATGGATTACAGCTTCCCTGTCAAACTGAACAAGGGCTCTAGCACCCACTCATACAAGTGTCGACGCTCCAGCATAATGTCGGCATCCAGTAACATACCGGCCTGCAACGGCTGCTGCTTGCCATAAGCCACCATGGATTGGTGATCGAGTGCTACCGTGATGCGGTAAAAAGGTTCGCTATGCTGGTTGTTGGCAGACACATTGCCCATGGTAAAGATTTCCCCTGCGGGCAGTGCCGTTCTTGACACAGACTGTACCCGCCCACTTGCCTGGCCAAATTTCTGGTAAGGGTAGGCTTGGTAGCGCAACCTCACCGGCACGCCTTCACGCACAAAACCCACTGCGCGGCTGGGTGCAAACAAATGCGCTTGCAGCATTGCGCCGCTTGGCACAATGCTTACCAAGGGACGGCTACCTTCTACCGCTGTACCAAGGTTGGCGACCACTGCAGTTGCAGTGCCAGATTCTGGTGCTCGAATCACCAGCCTGCGCTTAGCCTCACTCTCGGTAAGCTGCTGGTTGACACCTGAAATACTGCGCTCAAGCTGGGCGATCTGGTTTTGATGCTTGGCCCGTAAACTGGATAACTCATCTTGCCTGGCGACCAATTCGCGCTGCATGCGTACCTGCTCGCGTGCCAGCGATTCAAGGCGGGAGGATTGCTCTATCCAGTCCTCCTGTTTTTGCTGGGTCTGTTCACGGGAAATATAGTTGTTTTCCAGCAAGCCCAAATAGCGCTTATGCGCTTCTTCACTGAGCTGTACACGCGTCTGCTGTGACTGATATTGCGTATCCAGCCGATGAAGCTCATCCTTGATTCCCTCAATACGTGATTGCAAGGCTTGCTGCTCATCTCGCTGCTGTAATTTTGTTTTTACAATTTCATTTTCTAATGACTGTCGCTGCTGCTTGTGTTGGGCACTAATAGAAGCCTGAATGGAGCCTTGCGCATCCGAATAACGCTCACTGGAAAGAATAAAAAGGATGTCATTCTGTTTGACTGGCTGCCCCTCTTGCACCCGCTTTTCGACCACAATGCCAAATTGTGGCGCATAGACCTTTACCAAGCCAGTTTCCGGTACCAGCTGACCGACCACTGTGCTGCGTTTGGTATATGTTCCCCATACCATGAAAGCCACGACTATCCCGGCAAACAGCAAGGCCATCAGCGTCAAAAAAAGATAACTCATGGGGCGAATGAGCAGAATCGTGCCCAGCCAGTGGTTTTTTTGCGCATTAAGTGCTGCATGACGGAAAAGAGGAAGATTTGCCATGAGAGTAGGCCGGAAGCGGTGATTACAATAGGTTAAATTTAATAATATTTATTAACAATCCTGTGGATTATAGGAGGGCTTCAAATTTGATGCAATAAAGTCTGTCTATTTACTAGTCATATTTCTAAACGCATCTCCTTCCGATTAGCAAGCACCCCACATTCATGGAGCTTTAATTTACAGAAAACCTCCTTTTAATCATCCCGATATCAATTCAACGCCAAAATACAGCATAATTAAGATTCTCTTACGCGCCGCAACCCATGGGTTGGCTAGCACATTACATGACCGCATTGGGACAGGATCGAGTTTGGTTAACAAAACAAGAGAAAGTGCTATCAAGGCCTTAGAGTTCAATCCACACGATCTTACCTGTGAAGAATTGCGCCATGTTTACCGCGGTAAAAACAGTAGCATATTGATTGTTCTTTTCTGTGGATCGGTCGCCGCAAGTATGCTGGCATGGGATATTAGCTGGCAATTGGCGATTCAAATATCTATTTTTGGAGCGCGTTAATCACCTATGCAAAAGCCCTGTAAAGGCGGCAATATCAATATTATTGCTTGACTCTAGTGCAATCTAAAAACCAAATAGCAGCTACTTATCTAAATCTAAACGTCAAGGGGCAAGATTTCTTAGCCTTGCCCCTTTGCAGCATTGATTAGTCGTTTTATGTCAGAACGAAGACGTTCCTGGAATCCAGGTAGTGCCTGCGAGCGGAACCTTGGCCATCGCAGCGGATTCAATCGTGAGTGCCACCAAATCCTCAGGTTCCAAATTATGCAAGTGAGATTTACCGCATGCTCTCGCGATCACCTGAGCTTCCATCGTCAGCACAGAGAGATAGTTAGCAAGACGACGGCCAGCTTTCACCGGATCTAAACGCTTCATCAATTCTGGATCTTGTGTAGTAATCCCTGCAGGATCCTTACCTTCATGCCAATCATCATAAGCGCCGGCAGTGGTCCCAAGTTTTTGGTATTCCTCTTCCAGATGTGGATCGTTATCACCCAACGCAATTAATGCAGCGGTGCCGATAGCGACAGCGTCTGCGCCCAACGCCAAGGCTTTAGCGACATCAGCACCATTTCTGATACCACCCGAAACAATCAGCTGAACTTTACGGTGCATACCCATATCTTGCAGCGCCTGGACAGCTGGTCGAATTGCCGCAAGAATAGGGATGCCCACATGTTCAATAAACACCTCTTGTGTGGCAGCGGTCCCACCTTGCATACCATCGAGTACCACAACATCGGCGCCCGCTTTAACAGCGAGTGTGACATCAAAATATGGACGCGTCGCACCAACCTTCACATAAATTGGTTTTTCCCAATCTGTGATCTCACGCAGTTCAGCAATCTTAATTTCCAAGTCATCTGGACCAGTCCAGTCCGGATGGCGACATGCAGAACGTTGATCGACGCCTTTAGGCAAGCAACGCATTTTCGCGACACGGTCACTAATTTTCTGGCCCAGCAACATCCCCCCGCCACCAGGCTTCGCGCCTTGGCCAATCACCACTTCAATGGCATCCGCTTTCCGCAGATCATCTGGATTCATGCCATACCGAGAAGGCAAGTATTGATAGACCAGAATCGAAGACTGACCACGCTCCTCAGGCGTCATACCGCCATCCCCAGTGGTTGTACTGGTACCGACTGCGCTTGCCCCACGGCCCAGCGCCTCTTTTGCTGGCCCAGACAGCGCACCAAAGCTCATGCCCGCAATCGTTACCGGGGTCTTGAGATGAATAGGTTTTTTGGCATACCGTGTTCCGAGGACCACATCTGTGCCACATTTCTCACGATAACCTTCAAGTGGATATCTACTGACAGAAGCCCCCAAGAATAATAGGTCATCGAAATGTGGCAATTTTCGTTTAGCACCCGCGCCACGAATATCATAAATGCCGGTGGCTGCTGCACGGCGAATTTCTGACATCGTTCCCGGATCGAACGTCGCAGAAAAACGCGGTTCTGTTTGCGGAGTTTTTTTAGAGGTATCGCTCATGATTAATATGCTCCTGCGTTATCAACATGGAAGTTATAGAGAGTGCGTGCAGAGCCAAATAATTTGAAGCTATCCGGATCCACCTCTGCGTGCCCGGATTTGGCCAGAAGATCCACTAAAATATTGCGTGACTCCTGATCCATCTCCTTCTCTTCACAATCGGCACCCAGGCTCTTGACGTTACCGCGCACAAAGAGCCGAGCTTCGTATAATGAGTCGCCTAATGCCTCACCTGCGTCTCCAAGCACCACCAGATTGCCAGCTTGTGCCATGAATGCAGAAAAGCTTCCCACAGAACCGCCAACCACAATATCAGCCCCTTTAAGCGAGATGCCGCACCGGAGCCCGGCGTCACCGTCAATAATTAACAAACCACCTTGCGCCGTTGCGCCAGCAGCATTAGAAGCGAAGCCTTTCACATGCACCACGCCGGACATCATATTCTCCGCCACGCCAGTGGAGGCACTGCCGGTCACAGTGACTGTCGCCAGTTGGTTCATGCCTGCGGCGTAATATCCTGCGTGACCATCGATCGTGACATTCACCTCAGCATTCAGACCGACTGCGATGTTGTGAGCCCCATTGGGGTTGCTAATGACCACGTTTTTACCACTCAACTCTGCTGCAGGGCGATGCAGATATTGATTCACGGTTCTCAACTCGGTATTTTCCAAGTCAAATTTTAGACTTTCCATACGTACATCTCCTTTGGTGAAGGTTCAAAAACGTGAGCATTCTTCACATCAGGAAGGTGGGCTAAAGAGCGGAACTCTGAAGCGATCGCGACATAATCATCATGCTCGGCGACCACTGCAGGCTTACACGCAAATGGATCCCTCACCAAGGCCAATTGATCTTTGGTCCCCATCAGCAATGTATAGAATCCATCCAGCTCGTCGAAACCATGTTCCAGGGCGGTTTTCAAATCATCACCTTCACGCATACGCCACTCAAGGAAGCGGCAGGCTGCTTCAGTGTCATTGTCGGTTTCAAAATTGATACCTTCATGTTGCAGCTTGCGACGGAGGCTGTTGGGGTTAGAAAGGGATCCATTGTGCACCAGGCACCAATCTGTGCCTGCTGTAAAAGGATGCGCATGCGCTGGGGTAATGGCAGATTCAGTCGCCATCCGTGTATGCCCAACCAAATGCGTGCCACTCAATGCTGGCAAATCATAACGCGCAGCCACATCGGCAGGCAGGCCGGTATCTTTGTACACGTCGATCGATTGACCCACCGAAAGGATATGAATCTGCGGATAGGCTTGCTTGATCCAGCTTTTTACTTTCACGGTGTCAACTGCGGAGGTGAGAATCGCATGATTACCCTTCACCGCGAGAGTGACCTGGTCTGAGTGCTCTGAATTAAACGCTTGCTCCAATGCCTTCCAGCTAAAATCTGCCGTCGGTGCATACAGGCTATATTTCAACGCATTTGCATCCACTGGCGACGTAAACACAGCCATGCCAGCAGAATCCGGTCCTCGCTCTGTCATCCCAATCAGCATCGGCATCATCAATTGACCGATATTTGCGCGCATACTCTGGTTTTTAACCAGTAATCCTACAATCCCACACATCATTTTCTCCTATCAATACTTCATGTTCGATGACCAATGCGTCACTCACATCAAACAATTAAAAGAACTCAACATACCTATCAATTTCCCACTGGGAGACATGCCGTTGATAATCAATCCACTCCATGCGTTTGATCTTTAAAAACTCTTGGGCAAGATTTGCCCCCAGCGCATCCATGATGACCTCATCACTCTCAAGCGCATCCAATGCCTCACCCAGATTCTGGGGAAGTATGCCAATCTTCAATGCTTGAAGTTGCTCGGGGCTGTAATCGTAGAGATTCTCATCATGTCCCTTGCCTGGGTTTAACTGACGGGCAACGCCATCCAAGCCCGCTGCGATCACGGCTGCGGTGGCAAGATATGGATTACAGCTGCCGTCAGGGAGCCGCAGTTCTAAGCGGCCATAAGGAATACGCACCAATGTCGAACGGTTATTGTTACCGTAACTGATATACGCTGGCGCCCAAGTTGAACCGGTTAATGAGCGCCCAACGACCAGTCTTTTGTACGAATTTACGGTCGGATTGCATAAGGCGGTCAGTGCCGGGGCATGCGCGAGGATCCCGCCCAGGAAATGGTAGGCCAGGCTAGACAACCCCAGACCAGAGGGATCATTGTCGTCTTGGAACAGGCTTTTTTCTCCATCCCCTATGGACATATGCATGTGCATACCATTGCCAGGCCGATTGCTAAATGGCTTAGGCATGAACGAGCAGATCATGCCCATCTCATTGGCGATCTCACTCGCAGCCATCTTGAATAAAATGTAATCGTCTGCACTTTTGAGGCATTCGGAGTAGGTGTAGTTAATTTCAAACTGACCATTCGCATCCTCATGATCAATTTGATAAACATCCATCCCTGCCGCAATCAGCGACTCAGTTAACTTACCCAGATACTCAGCGTGTCTTGTAATCCCTTTATAGTCGTAACATGGTTTTTGCAAAGTATCAGTTTCATCAAACGGCAGAATCTGACCCTGTTCGTCACGACGCAGTAATGAGAACTCTGGCTCTAATCCTGTGTAGAAAGTCCATCCACGTTTGGATAACCGGGCAATCTGCTTCTTAAGAACGACGCGTGCATCATATTCATGCGGTTGATTGTTGACATGTCCATCGCACACCAGTCGCGCATAACCAGGTTGCCAAGGTACCAAGCCGATGGTGCTCAGCTCACCAACCGCCATGTAATCAGGGCCATTGGGTGCAATGCCTGTCCCCCAAATTGCCCCACCAGCAAAACCTGCGCCTTTCGTCAGGATATCGTTGAGATGCTCAGCCGGCACTGACTTGACCTTGGCTACCCCATGAATATCGACGAATTGAGCAAGGACGTACTTGACCTTGTTTTCCTGCAAAAACTTTTGTGCTTCCTGCAATGACTTCATTGAGTGCCTCACCTAAAATTTATTAATTAAAATTCGAAACGATCAAGAACCAGTTATCATCTGTTTGAAGTGAACATCCAGGCCAATAGCGCCGCCGCCGAACTCCCCGGCGATTTCAGTGAGCGTGCTCCACATGTAGTTACCATAGCTACCATCGCACCATAACCGGTAGACCAGCTCCCCATTCAGCAATTGGCGAATTAAAGTCACAGACACGCCAGCCACACTGGTCATCAACACAGCGTCAGCAGCAAATGCACTTTCACTCAGGTCTAATGCACAAATTTCACTGAATGCACTGTGGAAATGCACGCCGCTCAGAATGAACGAAGCGTCATAACGCGCCACTACATAAAGATTCTCTGGTGCATCATTTGCATTGATTGCAATCTGCCCCTGGTGGAAACCTTCCAATAAAAATTCACTCCGCCCAAGTCTTAACACCAATCCTCCAGCGTGATCTTGACGCCATGTATTGGGTGCTTTTGGTACGGTAAAGCCTCGGGATTCAAGCCACTCAACGGCCTTTGCTCCTTTAATGCCTACTCTGGAAAATGCGCTCACATCACAAATACCGAGCTTCTTCATCCGTTGCATCTCGATATCCGTATTTTCATAACTTAGAACGATTTCCATCCCGTTCAAGATTGCTTTCTTCATCGTTAACCCTGTCTGCGCAAAACTGACGGGGGATAGTCGGTCAAATACCATTTCCATATTTAATCCCCTTCAATAAATGGTGACTGGACAACATAGGCCTCCACCATCTGGCCGCTGTCAGTTCTAATACTCAAGACGTCACCCAACTTTGTATTCACTGGGGATACATATGCAAACCCTATGAATCTTTGCAGCGTAGGACTCAACGATAGACTGGTGACCCTGCCCTCAATCTGGCCACTTTTGCTGATCACTAAATTACATTCACATGGCACAGGTCCCTGGAAATATGGCTTAAACGAAAAAGCCACTAGTTTTTTTAGCAGAGGACGTTTGCGGATAATTTGCAAACTGCGTTTACCGATAAAGAAAGGTTTATTGAGGTTGATGGCCCAGTCAGCACCAAGCTCAAAGGGGTTTGTAAGACCATCGGTATCATGCCCCATTAATGGGTGGCCCATTTCCAATCGAAGCAATCTTTGTGCCTCTGTACCAAATGGTTTAACACGTCCATCAACGCTTCCACTGTCTAGCAGCAAATTCCACAACTTAAGAACAGATGAGGCAGGCACATGAATCTCATAGGCCTGGTTAGAGACAAATCCAACGCGAATCACACGAGCCTTTATTTCTCCTATGGACGTATCGGCTACTGCACCTAATAGAAACTGGTCTTCAGAAATATCCAATAGGGTGATTTTCTGCAGCACCTTTCTGGCCAATGGCCCGGCAATGTTCACCGCGCCATATGCGCCCGTGACATTGATGAAGGTCACATTCAGGCCCCAAATCTGATTCCACCGCTGCATCTCACGGTAAACCGCGGCGGCATTGCTGGTACTTGCGGTCACATAGAAGAAATTTTCTGCGATCCGGCAAGCGACACCGTCATCTACCATCACCCCTGATTCGTCCAGCATTAAGGCATATCGGGAGCGCCCAACCCTTTGATCTTTAAAATTACCCGTGTAGAAACGTTCTAAAAATTCAGCGGCATTAGCGCCATGAATCTCTATCTTGCCCAAGGTGCTGACATCAATGATGCCCGCTGCACTTCTGACGGCTTTTGCTTCGTTCTGTATAGACTGCTCTTTGGTTTGCCCATCCACTTTGTAGTAGGCTGGACGTTTCCATGCGCCGACATCCGTGAACACTGCACCGTGTTCTGCGTGCCACTGATGCAGAGGGGTATCTCGATGAGGATGCAACCCCCTGCCTGCCAAATGACCTATTGGTGTTGGATGAAAGAAGGGCCGTGCTGTCGTCGTGCCAATTTTATTGACTGGAAGACTTCTGATACGCGCCAGAATACGAATCGCATTCATATTTGAATGCTTGCCCTGACTAGGTCCCATGCCAACTGTCGTGAAACGCTTCATTAATTCGATGTTATCGAAGCCTTCCTGAGCCGCATGGATGAAATCTTTTACGCTGATATCCTCGTCGAAATCCACAAAGTTTTTACCTTTGGGATGCATCACAATCGGATAAGGATGGCTAGGCGATGAACCGGCAAAACTTTCTACGGTGGTGTCGTTTCCAACATAGCCCAAATACTTGAGGGCATCAGAGGCAGCACGGGCGCCATCCTGGAGGCGTTGATTCAAGCCAAAAACACCGTTGACCTTACCTGCCGCGAAAATGCCATTGGGCAGTCTTGACGGTACGAATTGGTGTATTTGATCGTCATAACGCATGCCGGTGCCAGCCTGATAAAGCAATGCAGCAGCAGGCGCCCAGCCTGCACACATGACGATACCGTCACAGTCAATCTGTATGGATTTCTGAGTATCGGCCTGCGCAGAGGCTTCATCGTAATCCGCGACAATCGCGCCTTTAACACCTAACTTGCCGGATACCGGCACAGCTTCATAGATGCAGGCACCGTTATGGATTTTTATGCCTTTATTTGCGACCACACTGGCAATGGCATCCGTCTCTCCACCCGCCCGCATATCAACAATCGCCGCGACCTCTACGCCAGATGCAATCAGATCAAGCGCCACCCGGTAGCCATAGCTATTAGCGGTGACGACTACGCCCTTCAAGAATGGCTTAACGGCATATCGTGCGATGAGACGTTGTGCGGCCGAACCAAGCATGACACCCGGTAGATCATTGTTTCTGAACACGGGAGGTTGCTCAAAGGCACCACTGGCAACAATCACTGCTTTAGCACGTACTTTTGTGATTCCAGATTCGTCTACGATCGGGACCAGATGATCAGCATAATATCCGGCTGCATAAGCGTTAGTTTTCACTGTTAAATTAGGCAGGCTTTGTGCTTCACTCAACATGTTTGCTAACTGTGCGTGATGCGCTGAATTGCCAGCATTGTCGTAAGCAAAACTTCCGCCGGGCTTGGCATTTTCATCCACCAACAGAACCTCTAAGCCTTCACGGGCCGCAGTCAAAGCTGCAGATAACCCTGCAGGGCCAGCGCCAATTACCAGGAGATCGTAATGCGCATAGTGTTTCTTTTTTAAGATCCGCGGATAGTTAAAGTTCACCACGCCCAAACCAGCTGCGTTGCGAATGATGCGCTCCCAAAATGGAAACAAACTGCGTGGGGTATGAAATGCTTTGTAATAAAAGCCCACTGGTAAGAGCGCCGATATCGAATCAAGAAAGCGCTTCTTATCCGCCATCACCCCGCCGTCAACATTCACTACTTGGAGTTTCATCCCCGCTTTAACCTGAACAACATCGGCTCGGATATTGGTATCGACACCATCCGTCACCATGATATTGACGTCATGATTTGCCAGGGTAAAAATGCCTCTGGGGCGATGGTATTTAAAACTACGCCCTAATACTTTCTCGCCCGCAGCCCACAAGGCGCTGCTAATCGTATCGCCTTCAAAACCCTCATAATCTTTACCTTCAAATGAGAATTTAATTTTGTTGTTCCGATTGATCCACTCACCGGAAGTATTTTGTAACCTCATGCTCATTTAGCAGCTTCCTGTTCGTATAAATAGGTACGTGCTACGTTGTCTGTTAAGGTGTCTCTTTCTGCAACAAACCAGGTTCCGCTTGGAGAGTGATACCACCATTCTTTTTTTAGCCCTGGCGCGCCATTGCGGTTATAAACATAATCGGCCCACTCTTTGTCGCTGCATTCAGCCTCGGGCATATCACGAAGTTCGCCACCAAAGACAAATTCGCTTAGTGGTCTCACGCCATTAATCGGGCAAGTAAGTAATTTCATTTCTAATCTTCCTGATGCTTAATGACCGACCGAAGCCGCACCTTTTTCGCCAGTCAATTCGTACTCTTCAAATCTTGAAAGCCTGAAAGGCTTGATGAGATCTGGCGCCATATCGTTAGCAATCGTGGCAGCCATCGTTTTCCCACTGATCGGTGTGGCCTTGAATCCCCATGTTCCCCACCCGGCATCGAGGTAAAAGCCTTCCACCGGTGTCTTGCCCATAATGGGAGAGAAGTCAGGGGTCATGTCTGCCATCCCGCCCCACTGCCTGACGATCTTCACATTGGAGAGGAATGGGAACATGTCTAACATGTGAGACGTCAGTCCCTCCACAAAGTCTAAAGAAGACCTGGTCGAATGAACCTCATAGGGATCCAACGAAGACCCCATGACCAATTCGCCACGGGAAGATTGACTGACGTAGACATGCAAGCTACCGGAAACCAGGATTGAATCCAGCCAGGGTTTCATTGGCTCAGTCACACAGGCTTGCAATGGATGAATGACAATAGGCGTATCAATGCCAGCCATTTTGCAGATGCGGGGAGTGAACCCTGCCACCGCTGAAAGCACTCTGGGGGTAGAGATATAGCCTCGGCTCGTTTGTACCCCTTGAACCTTACCGCCCTTGATATCGATGCCAGTCACTTCTGTACTCTGAAATATATCGACACCTAACCTATCGGCGCCGCGGGCGTAACCCCAAGCGACAGCATCATGCCGAGCCACAGAACCTGGCCCATGATACAAAGCCCCTAAAATGGGCGCATGGCCACTACAGCTGATGTCTAACTGAGGACAGGCTTTTGAGATCTCATCCGGACCAACGACATAACTGTCCACGCCCACATGTTTATTGACCTCAGCGCGCCAACGCATTGTCCGCATCGCTGATTCTGTATGTGCCAATGTGAAATGGCCGCGCGTTGAATAGAATAGATTGATATCTAACTCTTCGGACAAACCTTCATATATTTTGACGCTGGCATCATAGAAGTTCACGCCCTCTGGGGTCAGGTAATTAGACCTGACAATGGTGGTATTGCGGCCAGTGTTGCCTCCACCCAAATAACCCTTTTCAAGCACGGCAATATCAGTCATGCCATGGTCTTTAGCCAGATAGTAGGCAGCAGCCAAACCGTGTCCGCCTCCACCAATAATGACTGCGTCGTAACTTTTCTTAGGGGTCACATTCTCCCTAAAAAACCGAGTCTCTTTGTACTCTTTACTCAACGCATATTTAAGCAATCTTAGAGGCATTCAACGCTCCGCAACTATCCAACATCAATCTCGACATGAAAATTTTATTCCCAGCAGGAAACAACAATTCCATTTATACGCATTGCAAAAACCACTGTCAACGGCTTTATGAATATTTTTTTCCTGCCAGGAATAAATTTACCTATTTTGCAATGATTTGGTGCATAATTTGGTCTGATGAACACATTTAGAGCATGTGAATATGGCTGAGGATGGGTTAATGACCAGGAAATGGTTAGTTAATTAATTTTCCAGCAGGAACTTGATTTACTGTGCCTGTGATAATTGAACGAGAAGAATGGATATGGGAGTTTTAGCCGCCAATGACTTCTGATTTGAAAAAAAATGTTGTCCCTATTACTGAAACAGAATCCAAACCTTTGGGTAAACACTTGGGGAATGTCATCAAAGAGGTCAGAAAACAACATGGCCTGACGATTGCTGATGTCGCTGAGAGAGCGAATATTAGTGTTGGAATGTTCAGTAAAATTGAGAATGGTCATGTATCGACCAGTCTTGAAACATTGGAACAAGTAGCTAACGCGCTTGGCGTAACGCTTTCAAGACTGTTCCGCGACTACAACGCTCCATCAGGAAATGCACAATTCGTTAAAAAAGGGCATGGTATGGAAGTGGTACGCCGCGGTACAAAACTCGGCCACACATATCATTTATTAGCCTATGACCAAGGACCTCAAAAGACTTTTGAGCCGTTTTTGATCACGCTGGAAGATCAGGCGGAAGAATTCCCCCCTTTTGAACATGGAGGGACTGAATTTATTCATATGTTGGAGGGGGTATTAGAGTACAAGGTAGGCTTGGAGACTTTCTTACTTGAGCCAGGCGACTCACTGACTTTTAGAGGGGACCAGCCGCATCAGCCAGCCAATCTAATAGAAGTTCCAATCCGTTTCCTGGCCATTATTCATCACGACCCAGTTGATCATTCAGGAGGCAGTGAGTGGACGCAGTCATAAGTATTCGAGATGCACAACAAAAAGATGCCGCTCAACTAGCCAACCTTCTACATGCGCTATTTAGTATAGAAGCCGATTTCAAACCGGACATGGAGAAACAAAAAGCCGGTTTAAGTATGCTGATATCACAACCAGAACATGGGGTAATCAAGGCGGCATTTACAGAAGACGGGAAACTGATTGGGATGGTTAGCGCGCAACTTGTCATCTCCACGGCACAAGGAGCACTCTCTGCTTGGGTAGAGGACATGATCGTTCATGCAGAATTTAGACAGCAAGGAATTGGTAAAAAACTACTACAGTCAGCATTAGATTGGGCAAAAGAAAAAGGAGCGACTCGTGCCCAGCTATTGGTCGATGTTGAAAATGAACCTGCAATAGGATATTACCGGCACCTGGGTTGGGAAAGCACTCAGTTAAATGCGAGAAGATTATTTTTATAAATTTTGAACTAAAGTTTTCATTTGTTTGATCTTAAATAAACAAAAAACATGGCAGTAGTTTACAAAATCACATCCCGTTTTTTATAAACATTTTTTTCGCTGCTAAAAATAAAAAAGCCCTGTAAAAACAGGGCTTTGTAAATTTAAAATCTACAATTTTAATTATTGTCAGACTCAAAATGGAATATCGTCGTCAAAATCATCAAAATTACCGGCCGGCTTACTCGCGGCTGGCTGGAAAGCATTCCGGTTAGCACCGGCATTGCCACCACCCATCGCTGGCTGCTGGCGTGGAGGGGCCTGGTTGTAATCATCCATGCCACCACCCTGGTCCATGTCGCCACCATCAAATGCTGTACTTCCACCTTCACGGCCAGTGCCTAACATTTGCATTTGGTCTGCGACGATTTCGGTGCTGTAGCGGGTGACGCCATCTTTTTCCCATTTGCGGGTTTGCAAACGGCCTTCAATATATACCGGACGGCCTTTTTTCAGGTATTCGCCAGCGATCTCTGCCAAGCGGCGATACATGACAATGTTATGCCATTCGGTTTTTTCCTGGCGCACGCCGGATTTGTCTTTCCAGTTTTCGGTGGTGGCGATGCTGAAGTTAGCCACTGCCTCACCGTTTGGCATATAGCGCACTTCCGGGTCACGCCCCAGATTACCCATCAAAATCACTTTGTTGACTGATGCCATGGTGTCACTACTCCCCTATTCGATTCATGATTGCTTGCGACAATGCCGCCTGAAATTCTTTGCTGCGCTGATTTTCCAACTTCACCATAAGCATGGTTTCTGAAGGAATGGCGACCACTTCATACACGCCGTCCATTGCGCGGATATCCTGCACCAGGATGGCGGCTTGCTCATCATTATACCCTTGTATGTGGAACATTTTGGTTTTGACACTGGGGGGTGCCTGCATGCCAAGCGCCAGGCCAAACCACACCACCATCAAAGCAGCACAGAAGACAAATACAGTGGGACTGCCATAACTGTGTGATAGCCAGCCACCAAGCGCAGCCCCCAAGAACATGCCAAAAGATTGGGCGGTATTATGAACACCCATGGCCGTGCCTTTGGCGGCCACTGGGGCCATCTTTGAAATCAGCGAAGGCAAAGAAGCCTCGAGGATATTAAACGCCACAAAATAAGAAAAGAGCGTTGCCACAATGCCCCATAAACTGGTCAGGCTAAACATAAAGGCAATTTGCGTCAGCAACATCAGGCCGACTGCGGTAACAAACACTGGTTTCAGTTTGGCCTTTTTCTCGGCATAAATAATCGCAGGCACCATGAGGATAAACGACAATACCAACACCGGCAGGTAAATTTGCCAGTGCGTGTTTTCGTTCATGCCAGTGCTATTTTTGATGGCAAATGGCACCACCATGAACATGGCCATTTGCGCACCATGCAGGCAAAAGGTACCAAAATTCAGGCGCAATAATTGGGTGTCTCGCAACACTTCACGAATTTTGGCCGGGGCGGCCTGCGCATCGGAGTGAAAATGCGCATGCAATGGCTCTGGCACGGCAAACTTCACTACGGCAATCGCTGCGATCGACAACACAGCGGTCAGCCAGAAAATTCCCGACACGCCTATCCATTGGTTTAAAATCGGACCCGCCACCAGTGACACTGCAAACGTCACGCCGATGGTGGCGCCTATCATGGCCATGGCCTGTGTGCGGTGCTCTTCGCGCGTAGAGTCCGCCACCAATGCGGTGACCACCGCAGAAATGGCACCTGCACCCTGAATGGCACGGCCGACAATCACCATATAAATATCTTGGGCGGTGGCAGCAAACACGCTGCCCACCGCAAACATAATCAACCCCAGGTAAATGAGTTTTTTGCGGCCAAAACGGTCAGACGCCATGCCAAACGGCAACTGGAAAATCACCTGCATAAACCCATAAGCACCCAATGCCAGCCCGATCAAGGCATGGTTATCGCCGCCCTGTAATGTTTCGGCATAAATCGCAAAAATAGGCAGAATCAAAAACATGCCCAGCATACGTAGCCCATAGATAGAAGCAAGGGCAGCAGTCGCGCGAGTTTCTATCTGGGTCATTTTTTCGGAGAACTGCATGAATCTTTTAAGAAAACTTGGCTTAATTTTGAATAATTGCGTATATTATCAGGTTGGCTGTCTGTTCGTGAAAGTATCATGGAATTTATCAAAATTCGCGGGGCGCGCACCCATAACCTCAAGAACATCAATCTGGATATTCCACGCAACCAACTGGTTGTGGTCACCGGCCTGTCAGGCTCCGGAAAATCTTCACTGGCTTTTGATACCTTGTATGCAGAAGGGCAGCGCCGTTATGTCGAAAGTTTATCAGCCTATGCGCGCCAGTTTTTGGCGCGCATGGACAAGCCTGACGTCGACCTGATTGAAGGCTTGTCGCCCGCGATTTCCATTGAGCAAAAATCCACCTCTCACAACCCACGCTCCACCGTTGGCACGGTAACTGAAATCCACGACTATCTGCGCCTTCTGTATGCGCGTGCTGGCGATCCCGAGTGCCCGGATCATGGCATCAAGCTCGAAGCACAAACTGTCAGCCAGATGGTGGACAGTGTCCTCAAGTTGCCGGAAGACACCAAGTTGATGATTCTGGCGCCAGTGGTCTCTAACCGTAAAGGCGAGCAGCTGGATTTGTTTGATACGCTAAAGGCACAAGGTTTTGTTCGTCTGCGCATAGACGGCAAAGTCTATGAAATAGACGAACTACCGCAGTTAGCCAAAACCACCAAGCACAGTGTAGACGTAGTGGTAGACCGCCTAAAAGTGCGTGAAGACATGAAGCAGCGTATTGCAGAATCATTTGAAACCGCGCTACGTTTGGCTGACGGTAAAGCCATTGCGCTAGAAATGGATTGCGAAAAAGAACATTTGTTCTCGGCCAAGTTTTCCTGTCCGGTATGTGACTACTCACTGGCAGAGTTAGAGCCGCGTTTATTCAGCTTTAACAACCCCATGGGCGCCTGCCCCAAGTGTGATGGCCTGGGCAATGTCACCTTCTTTGATCCTAAACGTGTCGTTGCTTTCCCGCACTTATCGCTAGCAAGTGGCGCCATCAAAGGCTGGGACAAGCGTAACCAGTTCTATTTCCAAATGCTGGCCAGCCTGAGCCAGCATTACAACTTTGATTTGGAAGCGCCTTTCGAGAACTTGCCGGAAGACGTTCAGCAAATCTTGTTATTCGGCTCTGGCCGCGAACAAATTACATTTAAATACCTCAATGAGCGCGGCACATTCTTCAGCAAGTCGCATACCTTTGAAGGCATTATCAATAACTTGCAACGCCGCTATCGTGAAAGCGACTCAACCGCCGTGCGCGACGAACTGGCTAAATATATCAATGCCACCGCCTGCCCGGAATGTGCCGGTACGCGTTTGCGCAAGGAAGCACGTCACGTCAAGGTCGGTGACCGCAACATTCACCAGATCTGCGAAGTGCCGCTCAAACAAGCACTGCATTTTTTTGAAACATTGCAACTGAGTGGCCAGAAGCTGGCGATTGCCGACAAAATCGTCAAAGAGATTGAAAGCCGCTTGAAGTTTCTGACTAATGTGGGTTTGGATTATTTATCGCTGTCACGCTCAGCCGAAACTCTCTCTGGTGGTGAAGCACAGCGTATACGCCTGGCTTCGCAAATCGGCAGCGGCCTGACTGGTGTCATGTACGTGCTGGATGAACCTTCGATTGGTCTGCATCAGCGCGACAATGACCGTCTGCTTGATACACTGAAACGCCTGCGCGACCTTGGCAACAGTGTGATTGTGGTCGAGCACGACCAGGACGCGATCCAGCTGGCCGATTTTATTGTTGATATTGGTCCTGGTGCTGGTGAGCATGGTGGCAATATTGTGTCGTTTGGCACCCCAGCACAAATTGAAGCTGACCCGAACTCACTAACCGGGCAATATATCAGCGGTAAAAAACAGATTACCTTCAAGCTGCCGCGTACAAAACCAGACCCCAAGCGTATGATGAAACTGCATGGCGCAACGGGTAATAACCTGAAAAACGTGAGTGTTGAAATCCCGGTGGGCTTGCTGACCTGCGTCACCGGCGTTTCCGGTAGCGGCAAATCTACTCTCATTAACGATACCTTATACCGCGTGGTTGCCACGCATTTATACGGCAGCACCACCGAAGCGGCGCCACACGACAGCATTGAGGGTCTGGAATTTTTTGATAAGGTCGTGGATGTGGACCAAAGTCCGATTGGCCGTACGCCACGCTCTAACCCGGCGACCTATACAGGCTTGTTCACGCCCATTCGCGACCTGTTTGCAAGCGTGCCAGAAAGCCGCGCTCGCGGTTACGGCCCTGGCCGTTACTCATTCAACGTCAAGGGCGGCCGCTGCGAAGCCTGTCAAGGCGATGGCGTGATCCGGGTTGAAATGCATTTCTTGCCTGATGTGTATGTGCCTTGTGATGTATGCAAAGGCCAGCGCTACAACCGCGAAACGCTGGAAATCCAATTCAAGGGCAAAAACATCCACGAAGTACTGGAGATGACAGTAGAGCAAGCGCATCAGTTTTTCAATGCGCAACCCGTGATTGAACGCAAACTGAAAACCCTGCTTGATGTTGGCCTCGGTTACATCACCCTGGGCCAATCGGCAACTACACTGTCCGGGGGGGAAGCACAGCGCGTTAAACTGTCGCTAGAACTCAGCAAGCGGGATACAGGACGCACGCTCTATATTCTGGATGAACCGACGACCGGCCTGCATTTTGCGGATATCCAGCTGCTGCTTGATGTGATTCATCGCTTACGTGATGCTGGCAATACAGTGGTGATTATCGAGCATAACCTGGATGTGATTAAAACCGCAGACTGGCTGATTGATATGGGCCCAGAGGGCGGTGACGGCGGCGGAACAGTGGTCGGCGTAGGTTCACCAGAGGAACTGGCAAAAAATACGGCCAGTTATACTGGCCGTTACCTCACACCCTTGTTGAAACATCTCGCTGTAAAGGGCTAAGGTCAACATGCAACCGGCCCCCAGATGCACTTTAATCAGTGCATCCAATACGGATGTGGTTAAGCCACACACATATATTTATATCAAACATTGTATGTGGCCCGATTTGGGTTCAATTACTTAAACAAGCGCTTAAAATCAGGGTATTTTAACCAATCGCATGCGTGCCTGTATCGTGGCCGCATGACGATTCAAATAGCGTGTACTGCGATGTACATCATAAAAGCGCGGATTGGGGATCATCGCAGCTAACCGTGCGGCCTGCGCTGGCCCAAGTGCCCGTGCATTGCCATGAAAGTAATGGCGCGCAGCCGCTTCAGCGCCAAACACGCCTTCACCCCACTCAATCACATTCAGGTAAATCTCGAGGATACGGCGTTTACTCATGAGTTTTTCGAGCATAAATGTGATCACCGCCTCTTGCGCTTTACGCCAAGGGGTTCTATGTCCGGATAAAAACAAATTCTTCGCCAGTTGCTGGCTAATGGTAGAACCGCCAGCGACAATTTTGCCTTTCTTGAGGTTTTTTTCAAACGCAGTTTCTATCCCCACCCAGTCAAAACCTTCATGATCGACAAATTTGCTGTCTTCAGAGGCGATCACGGCCCGCTTCAAATGGTTGCTGATGCGCGCATAAGGCACCCATTGCCGTTGCAATTTTGCGTTGGGACGGCGCTCCTGGATGACTTCAAGCCGCGCTTCCATAAATGCCGTGGACTCAGGGTTATGATCTACCCACCACAAAATGTGCAGTAGTAGCCAGACCTGGTACATAAGCACCCATAGCAACAAGATGCCAAAGAAAAGTTTAATGGCTTGTTTCATTAAAAGATTAAGACTGGCGGAAATACTGAATCACCGGGGCGGTCTCCGGACGCAAACCATGCCAAAGATAAAATGCTTCAGCCGCTTGTTCCACCAGCATACCCAAACCATCAGCCACGTGTGCTCCCGCTGCACGTGCCTGCTGCATAAATGGCGTTTCGCGCCCATACATCATGTCGTAAGCCAGTGTATTGGCCTGAAATATGTCCACCGGGAGTTGTAACGAGCTATCCGTTAATCCGGCCGAGGTCGCATTAATGACGATGTCATATGCTAGGGATAAATCCACGAAAGTCTTCACTTGCAATATTGTCTCACTGGAGACAGCGTGACTGGAAAATTTGTCCACCATCGCTTGTGCCTTGTCGACACTACGGTTGGCCACGGTCAAATGTGACGGCTTTTGTTGAAGCAGAGGCAGCATCACGCCTTGGGCCGCACCGCCAGCCCCAAGCAATAACACTTTTTTTCCAGCTAATAGGGTATGCTGATGCTGGAGAATGTCGTTCACTAGCCCACAGCCATCGGTATTATCACCGGCGATATACTGCTTATTAAAGCTTAAGGTATTGACTGCACCAGCTGCCTGCGCACGTGCAGACAATTCCTGGCAGGCATTAAAAGCCTCAAACTTAAAAGGCACGGTCACATTGGCACCCAAATAACCTTCCGCACGCAACCTTTGTAGCGTCACCTCGAATCCATCCAGCGGTGCCAAAACCTTTTCATAACCAATCACTTTATTGAACTGTTTAGCAAAAGCCTGGTGAATCAACGGCGATTTGCTGTGTTCAATCGGATTGCCAATCACTGCGTATTTTTCAACGGCCATACAATATGAAATCAATTAGTCCAGGGCAAGCCGGCATGTTTCCAGCCATTGATCAAAGTGCGTTGTTTGTGCTCGTTTGCCTCACCTTCAAAGCCTTCCAACATATTATAAACTTTGTTATAACCCAGTTTTTGAGCCAATAATGCGGCATTGTGGCTACGGCCACCGGTGCGGCACATAAAGATCACGGTGCTATCTTTGTCCACCTGCTTTTGTAATTGATCGCTGAATTCAGGATTTGCCACCATCCCAGGATAAAAAGCCCACTCAATATGCATCGCCAGCGGTACACGCCCCACTAACTCGAGCTCTGCACGTGATCGCACATCCACAAGCTTGATGGCACTGTCTTGACTGATGGCTTCAAACACTTCTGTCGGCGTCAGGGCACCAGCGTACGGCAACTTATTTTCTGCCCCTCTGGCATTTGCCTCGTTCAATATTTTTTGTAACTTATCCAAACTCGACCTTCTTCTGAATCAAACTATAAAATAGCGAGTATACCTTTGAAATTCCTACAACAGGCAATGCACCATTTAAGTGCTTAATTTGTTGCAATGCACACAAATAGTGCTTATGGTTTTTAATATTTTATGCACGTTCCACAGAAACCACCACAAATGCATATGTTTGCGTGGCATGCTTCCTGCTAATATTACACACTAAGATTTAATGTAATTCCGGATTTCCAGAATCCAGACTCACCAAAATCCATTTGTACTTGCTCACGTTTCGGGACATCCGCAACATGCCCCGTTTTTTGCGTGAGCAATTTGAATCATTTTAGACCTTGATCACTGAGGAGAATGTAATGTCCGTTGCAAACGTAATGAAATTGGTTGCGGAAAACGACATCAAATTTGTTGATTTCCGTTTTACCGACACCAGAGGTAAAGAACAACACGTGTCTGTGCCTGTTTCTCACTTCGACGAAGATAAATTTACTGAAGGCCATGCGTTTGACGGTTCTTCTATTGCTGGCTGGAAGGGCATTCAAGCATCCGACATGCAATTGATGCCTGACCCAACGACTGCATTTATCGACCCATTCTTTGACGAGCCAACACTGGTTCTCACATGTGACGTGGTTGATCCAACTGATGGCAAAGGCTACGACCGTGACCCACGCTCGCTGGCAAAACGCGCTGAAGCCTACCTGAAGTCCAGCGGCTTGGGCGATACAGCATTCTTCGGTCCAGAACCAGAATTCTTCATTTTTGATAGCGTTGAGTGGAATGCTGGCATGCAAGGCTGTTCCGTTAAAATCAACTCCGAAGAAGGCGCTTGGGCTTCTGGCGACAAATTTGAAGGCGGCAACACTGGCCACCGTCCTGCAGTAAAAGGCGGTTACTTCCCAGTGCCACCAGTCGACTCATTCCAAGACATCCGTTCTGCGATGGTCATGACTTTGGAAGAGTTGGGAGTGCCTGTTGAAGTGCACCACCACGAAGTGGCGACTGCTGGCCAGTGCGAAATCGGTACTAAATTTAGTACCCTGGTGCAACGTGCCGACTGGACACAAATCCTGAAATACGTCGTATTGAACACAGCTCACGCTTACGGCAAAACAGCGACATTCATGCCAAAACCAATCGTTGGCGACAACGGTTCAGGCATGCACGTTCACCAATCCATCTGGAAAGACGGCAAAAACCTGTTCGCTGGTAACGGCTATGCTGGCCTGAGCGACTTCGCACTGTACTACATTGGCGGTATCATCAAGCACGCACGTGCCTTGAACGCGATTACCAACCCAGGTACCAACTCTTACAAGCGCCTGGTTCCAGGCTTTGAAGCGCCAGTGAAACTGGCCTACTCTGCGAAAAACCGTTCTGCTTCTATCCGCGTACCATTCGTACACAGCGATAAAGCACGCCGTATCGAAGCGCGTTTCCCAGATCCTACCGCTAACCCATACCTGGCATTCGCTGCCTTGATGATGGCGGGTCTGGACGGCGTTCAGAACAAGATTCACCCAGGTGAACCAGCGACTAAAGACTTGTACCATCTGCCACCAGAAGAAGATGCATTGATCCCAACCGTGTGTTCATCACTGGATCAAGCGCTGGAGCACTTGGACAAAGACCGTGAGTTCCTGACACGCGGCGGTGTATTCTCTGACGACTTCATCGATGCATACATCGCGTTGAAGATGGACGAAGTGACTAAACTGCGTATGACACCTCACCCAGTCGAGTTCGGTCTGTACTACTCCTGCTAATCGCAAGAGTACGCACTAAAACAGGGCAGCCCAGGCTGCCCTGTTTTTTTATGTGCCCGCTGTTCCGTCAACGTTTTTAGGCGAGCGGACGTTGATACCCTTAACGATCTACTCTAAACTATTGCCATGAAAAGACTTTTTTACATTTTCACCTTCGCGCTCATGTGCAACCAAAGCTGGGCAGATATTTACAAATATACCGACAGTAACGGGGTCACGACCTACACCAACATTAAGCCAGAAGGTAAAAGGAAAGCTGAATTAATTATTAGCGGCCCAAAAACTACAGAGATGCCGCCGGCAATTCGTGAAAAAAAACCAGCCACCAAAACGCCTGCCCCGGCTAACTTTCCTAAGGTGGATAACCAGACACAAAATCAGCGTGACCAGAAGCGCCGCGAGCTGCTAATGAATGAATTAGCTCAAGAAAAACAAGCACTTGAGAATGCGCGACTCCTCTATGAAGAGGCCCAGAATACACCAGAAGTTTACAGAGGTGCCAATGGCAAAACATTCAGGAATGTCGCCAAATATGAAGAGAAACTACGCGTGATTGAGGCAGAAATCCAAGCACATGAACGGAATATCGAATTACTGAATAAAGAACTCAATCTTTAACACGCACCATTTTTGGGATGTTTTAAACCTTCTTTGCTAAGTAAGTTAGAATTGGCTTGGGTTTTGCTTTAAAACAGGGCGTGATTCACTCTTTTTAACAAACTTAGGATATGGTTCAAAAATCTCCCCAAGGGTTTAGCGGTTTAGAGCACATTGCGACAGCAGTGATCCTGCTCAACAACCAGCTGGAAGTCACCTATGCCAACTCGAGTGCGGAGATACTGTTCGCCTTTAGCGCCAATCAAATCCAGGGTTTACATATTCACGATGTATTTGTGAATTGCGAGATTTTGCAAATGGCTGTGACCAATGCCATCCAAACACAAGGTCCTTTTCGTGAGCATGAATTCACACTGACCACTCAACGTGGCCATACCACTGCCGTGACATGTACCGTCACACCAATCTCTACCACGTTTAACCAGACAGCTGAAGACATGCTGATTCTGGAGTTTGTACAAATGGACCAGCAATTGCGTATTGCGCGCGAAGAGCGCATGCTGATTCAGCAACAGGCGAATTCAGAGTTATTACGTAACCTGGCTCATGAAATCCGCAACCCCTTGGGAGGCTTACGTGGTGCCGCGCAGTTGCTCGAATTTGAACTGCCGCAACCAGGCTTGAAAGAATATACCCAAGTCATTATCAAAGAAGCTGACCGGCTCCACAGCCTCATGGACAGGTTACTGGCTCCGCATCGTGTACCCAAATACGAACCTACCAACATTCATGAAGTACTTGAGCGCGTGCGTAGCCTGCTTCTGGCCGAATCGCCCAACTATATTCGCGTGATTCGTGATTACGACACCAGCCTGCCCGAAATCATTGGTGACCGCGAAAAACTGATCCAAGCCGTACTCAATATTGCGCGCAATGCCGCACAGGCCATGCAACAAAACCAGACTGAAAATGCGAGTATTACCTTTAGGACACGAGCAGAGCGTCAAATCACGCTCGCGAGGAAGCGCTATCGCGTCGGTATCCACCTTGAAATTATCGATAATGGCCCAGGCATTCCAGCCGGTATCAAAGAGCGTATTTTCTATCCGCTCGTTTCTGGCCGCGAAGGTGGCACTGGCTTGGGTCTTGCGCTGGCACAAACTTTTATTACCCAACACCATGGCATGATCGATTGTGACTCACAGCCAGGCAAAACAACTTTCCATATATTGCTACCCATTGAGAGTACGCAATTAAAATCAGCACAATAATACGAGAATAGCTATGAAGCCAATCTGGATCTTAGACGACGACAAATCAATCCGCTGGGTGTTTGAAAAAGCCTTGGCCCGGACCGACTTTGATTTCAAAACCTTTTCTTCTCCGGCAGAGGCCCTGAATGCCTTAAACCGTGAGCAACCTCAGGTCATCGTCAGCGACATCCGCATGCCCAACGGTTCAGGGCTGGACTTCCTGTCAGAGGTCAAACAACGCTACCCCGAAATTCCTGTCATCATTATGACAGCCTACTCTGACTTGGAAAGTGCGGTTGCCGCTTTCCAGGGTGGGGCGTTTGAATATCTGGCTAAACCATTCGACGTCGACCAGGCGATTGAGATTATCAAACGTGCGGTTGAAGAGAGCATGCGCCAATCTGTTGAGGCCGTTGAAGACACTGGGCCTTCGCCGGAAATCATCGGCCAGGCTCCTGCCATGCAGGAAGTATTTCGTGCTATTGGCCGCTTGAGTCGCTCGCATTCTACCGTATTGATTAACGGTGAGTCTGGTAGCGGTAAAGAATTGGTAGCCAGCGCATTGCATAAACATAGCCCACGTGCAGACAAACCGTTTATTGCCATCAATACGGCAGCGATTCCCAAAGATCTATTGGAATCCGAATTATTTGGTCATGAACGGGGTGCATTTACTGGCGCAGCGGCAGCAAGAAGAGGGCGCTTTGAACAGGCAGATAACGGCACACTGTTTCTGGACGAAATCGGTGACATGCCTGCCGACTTGCAAACAAGATTATTGCGTGTCTTATCCGACGGCCAGTTTTACCGCGTGGGTGGGCATCAACCAATCAAAGTGAATGTACGCGTGATTGCAGCCACCCACCAGGACCTTGAAGAGCGTGTCAAACAAGGCTTGTTCCGAGAAGACCTGTTTCACCGTTTGAACGTCATCCGCCTGCGCCTACCACCCTTGCGCGAGCGCAGGGAAGACATCCCCTTGCTCACCAAACATTTTCTCGCCCACAGCGCTCAACAGCTAGGCGTAGAGCCTAAACAATTATCCCAAGCCGCCATCAAATACCTGATGTCCGTGAACTGGAGCGGTAATGTCCGCCAACTGGAAAATGTATGTCATTGGCTCACCGTTATGGCGCCCGGCCAAAATGTGGACGTCAATGATCTACCCCCAGAGTTAAAAGAAGATACCGGTAAACATAGTACAGGCGGCTCCTGGCAAGAAGCATTGGCCCAAGAAGTCACCGACTCACTCAATCGTGGTGAAACCAATATTCTGGATACCAAAACCAAAGAGTTTGAACGTATTCTTATCACCCGCGCCCTCGCGCATACCGATGGCCGACGTATTGAAGCAGCCAATCAGCTGGGGATGGGGCGCAATACGCTCACACGTAAGATTCAGGAATTGGGGATTGATGATTAATCATCCTCATTGATTAAGTATGTGTTTGCTGGTAGTGCCAGAATTGCGATGAAATTCATCTCATGTGCGTTAAATTTTGACACAATAGATGCTTAAGACTTCACATCGTTGGGACTAGCCGCTAAGTAGATTGGGGGGGGGTAATCTCTGAAGTTTGAACCATGTTTTACGTAAAAAAACGGCAACCGAAGTTGCCGTTTTTGACTTTTAATTTATGCAGAATACTCTGCTATTAAATTAAATTAGAAGAACAAGATCGCACCCAGAGAGATGGTTTTTGCGTCACCTTCAACAGTTGTTGTACGGTTATCAAATTCACGCTCTGATTTAGAGAACTCAGCAACCAAGTTCAAGTGCTTGGTCAATGGGTGGTAAGCACCAACTACCCACATGCTATCTTTGATCTCATCCAAAGCTACATCAGCACTGTTGCCTTCCAATTTTGATTGGCCCCAGCTCACGCCCAGTTTTGTACCAACACCAGGCAGTGTGTATGTACCTTGTACATAGTAACCGTTAGAATCACGACGGTTACCAGCAGCATCTAAACCACCCGCAAATTGGAATGTTTGACCGATACCTTTACCATCGTAGTAGTAACCTGTCAGGCCGAAACCAGCAACATTAACTGTTGTACCAACGTCCCATGAGTAAGCATTTTCGCTACCACCAGCACCTGTTACACCAGCAATTTTTTGACTAATAGCAGATGCCCATACTTTACCAGCAACATCGCCTGTCCACTCGTAGGAAGCTTTACCTTCGTAACCAGTGCTTGCAGCTGAACGGTCTGTAGATGTTGCGCCTTGAGCTACAGTTGGAATACCTGTGTTAGTAGCGTTCCAGCCTTGTGTCAAACCAACGGTGAATTGGAAACCGTTCCAGTTTGGTGATGTGTAAGCAACTTGAGATTTCCAGTCAGCATACATGAAGCCTGAACCGATACGGCCCAAAGTTGTTGTGTTACCTGACAGTGAACCAGCACCACCACCAACGCCCAACAATGTCATATCATTCAAGATAGCGTCTGAACCGTAGATGCCCAGATCTTTACCCAATTTCATAGAGCCCCATGAAGCATCACCGAATGTCAAGAATGCTTGACGGTTTTCAGCACCGCCGCCATTAGCGCGGTCGTTGTCTTGAATACCAGAATTATTTGATGATGAACCTGGGTTGATGCTGATAGTGAAACCAACATCCAGGTCGTTCTGACGTGTTTTACCAGAAACGCTCAGGTAGTTTGGCAGCAAACCAGTAGTGATGTTGCTTTGTGAACTAGCATCGCCAGCGCCCAAACCCAAAGCAGCTGTACCAGCACCAGTATCACCACCAAATTTGGTGTTTGTGTAGTAAGCGTTAACAACGCCACCGATGTCCAGAGTCCAGTCACCAGCTGGGATAGTGATGCCAGCTTGTGCGCCAGTAGCGGCAGCGAACAGAGCTGCTGCAACTGCAACGTTCAATTTTGTATTCATACGAATCTCCAAAAATGTTGTTTTCACAACTTGTGTAAGGATATTGCTTGCTTGGATGAGCGCTCAAAACGCTCAACCTTCAGAACTCCCTCGGAACCGCTCCAAGCATTTCCAAGAAGGTCAGTGCAATTTTTGCAAATGCGGCACTCAGCGCGCAAGTGAATACGTCAAATTGCTTAGTGCAAGTTTGGTTTGTTGCGGATTTGCAACAATATGGCCACTTTACACAACGTACGAGATGATGAAAAGGAACGGTTTTGCAAGGCTATTCAAATTAAATTTACCTAAAAGTTTCTGCTAGCATAGCAATGCTTTACACTAGTCTTAACCATCCGCTTCCTTTTTACTTTAACTATTAGCCGGGGTTCAACATGATTTCTGACATTCAGTTATGTAGTCGTTTTATTGATACATTAGACTGGATTTGCCAAGTGCTGATCAGACACTCCGATGACTTTCATGTTGCTTTGGTCAGAATTGCATATGGTGACGATAACAGCCTTGGTGAAACTTATGGTGCGCCTGAGGCGTTGCGCCAATTGTCGTCATTGACACATGACTTACAAAACTCTTTCAGGCGTTCGGATTTGGTAGGCCGGGAAGGGACTGACTTCTGGATCTTGTTCCCATATACACGGGTAAGTGACAATGTTTATGACAAGCTGCTGGATGTGATTCAGGGATCGGCACATCATAACTTGAATATTGTTGAGCGTGAAATTGCCATTTTCGAGTTGCCAATCATTTATACCAAAGCGTTGGTAAAACCTGATAATGGACATTCTTTATTGCAACACCTCAAAATCAATCAAGCTGAGCTGGCTAGTCATGTGTTCCGGCTGGCCAATCTATAAAATTTAAATACTCGAGTGTTGGAGTGTTTTAATTAAGGTACGTACCGGAGTTGGCAAAGCCGCTGTAATAGCATCGGGGAGGGCAAGCCACTGCATATTAGGGGGGAGTGAAGATCGCCGCCCGGTTAGCTGCAAAGGTTGCGGTGTAATTTCAAGTTTAAAATGCGTGAAGGTGTGCCATAAGACTGGCAATACTTCCAATGCTTCAACCTCCATGCCCAATGTTTGTTGCACATGCAGCACAGCAATTTGCTCAGGCGATAACTCTGGCAAACTCCACAAGCCTCCCCATATCCCTTGGTTGGGCCGTCTTTCAAGCAGAATTTCACCCGCGTCCAGTATCATTAGCATGGTGACCTGCTTTTCTGGCAATGCTTTACGCGGTTTGGAAGCAGGCAGTCGAGCAACCTGATGTTGCTGATAGGCGAGACACTGACTTTGCATTGGGCAATCGGTACAGCGCGGCTTACTCCGGGTACACAGCGTTGCGCCAAAATCCATCAAGCCTTGCACATAAGCGGGTAAGCCTTGCTCAGGTAACAAAGTTTCGGCAAGTTGCCAAAGCCGCTTTTCAACGTCTGGTAATCCAGGCCATCCATCAATGGCATACAACCTGGCCAGCACACGTTTAACATTGCCATCAAGAATGGTCTGTCGTTGATTAAAGGCAAACACGCTAATCGCAGCCGCTGTGGATCGGCCTATGCCTTTAAGTGTTTGAATGGTATTGAAATCTGTTGGAAAAGTACCGCTATGCTCTCGCATAATGGTTTGTGCGGCATGATGCAGATTACGGGCACGTGAGTAATAGCCCAAACCACTCCAGTACCGCATGACTTCATCTTGCTCTGCCTCGGCGAGACTGGCAATCGTAGGGAAGCGCTGCATAAAACGGTCATAGTAGCCAATCACGGCAGACACTTGGGTTTGCTGCAACATGATTTCAGAAACCCACACCGCGTAAGGATCTCGCGTCTGTTGCCAGGGTAAATCATGACGGCCATGCGCCTGTTGCCAGGCGATTAATTTTTCAGCAAACGCACTCACAACTAAAAATTCAACAGCTTTTTCAAAGCCTTTTGTTTGAGCTGGTCAGCAGGTTCCGTTGCCGTCCCGCTTTCGGATTTAGCGGCATCGCCATTGGTGCTCTCGCTGGATGTTTTACCATTTAGCAATCCTTTTAAAGTATCGGCCTTACTACCGCCAAGCTTCTCGGTGAGTGCATCCAGTGCCGCAGACTTGGCCAATGCCTGTCCAAGCGCAGCCATATCGATAGCAAATTTGGGGGCAGCAAAAGTGCCTGTGATTTTAACTGGCACCCCTATGCTCCCAAGTTGTTCGGCATCCTTACCACCCTGGCCTTTGAGCGAATTGACCAGTGTTGGCTTGGCTACATAGTTAATCTGCTCTTTACCAATATCGATATCGCCCTTGCTTTCACCTTTGGTCAAACGAAAAACCGGAGCCTTCATAGCAAGGTCATCATTGTGGGCGACACCATTCTTGATATTAAAGGTCGCGGTTAGCTCACTAAAGTCGGTTTTCTTACTGTTGTCAGCATTGGCATTAGACTGCCCTTTGAGCAGGTTCAGTTTTCCTTTGGCATCGCGTATCGTTCCGGCCAAGTCAAAGCCTTTTACAGCGCCATCGGCCATACGCAAATCAACCGAGCCGCCCAGCGACTTTTTTAGCGCAGTCACCGTAGTGCCTTGTGCCGTCACATTCAGGTTCAAATTACCGTTACCTGACAACATATCATTATTAATGGTATCGACTAACATTGGCCCTACCGCGATGTTTTGCAGGTTTTGCTGAATGGCTACCGCAGGGGTAGCGCGAGCATCAAGCTTGACCGAACCGCGCATCGTACCCTGATAAACATCCAGATTAAGTGGGTCCAGGCTGGCCAGACCGTCTTGTGCTTTTAAACCAATATTGAGGTTTTTGGCTTCGGTTTTGCCATATTTCAGCCAGCCAATTCGTATATTGCCTTGGGCATTCAAGGCTTTTAATGCGGATAAATCAATAGGTTGCTCGGGGCTGTTTGCAGTTTTTTCAGCGGTTTTGGTTTCAGCGGCTTTCGCTTCGGCAGCGGGCAAGTAACGGTTCAGGTCCAACTTGTCGATATTCAGGTCAAATGTATACAACGGCTTGCTAAACTGGCTGATGCCCACATTGCCCCGGATATGGCTGTCATCAAGCTTGACGTCCAGACCTTGCAAGGCGAGCTTCTGCCCATCGGCCTTGATGCCGACATTAAGGCCGGTCAGCGTATATGGGCTATACAAAATCTTGCCGATATTGATACTGCCATCAAGGAATAAGGTTTTTAAAGCGCTTAGATCTGCTGGCTTGTCTGATTTTCCACCAGCTTTATTACTGCTGCCCGCAGCCGCTTCTTTTTTGCTGCCTGTATTGCCAAGCAAGGCATTTAAATTCAGCGTATCGGCATGTACTTTAAAACCGATATGCGGTGTGCTGAAACCGGCGACGCTGACATCGCCATTGAGCTTAGTTTCGGCCAGGGTTAAATCAAATGTGCTTTTGACTTGCTCCTGCTTCACGTTGGCAAGCGCCGCCAGCTTGAACTGGCCCTGCATGGCACCATTGGGCAAGGCTGGGTCTTTAATGTCAAACTTGCCAGCGAGCGATGGCACTTCAAAGATCATATCGGCCAGGTTGGCCTTCACGGGAGAAGCAAAATGCCCTTCTACCTTGCGCGCACCGGCATTCACATTCACATCTGCCGTCAAACCCTTGCTTTCTACCGCTTGCTGATTGCCTTTTAATTCTGCCAGTGTCACGTCGACGCCCAGATCACCATTGGCATCTTTTTGCCTGAGCGCCAGTACAACCTTTTCACTGCTGATCAGTTGCGGATTCACAGCCAGGGCGGGTGCTTGCAAACTGAGTTCACGCTCAACCCCTTTGAAGTTACCCTGCATTACCAGCTTGAGCCCAGAAACATCCAGAGCTGTTTTCGCGGCATCGACATCTACCGCGCCAGTGGCGGTCACGATTACATCCTGGCCATCCAGCAGGGCACCTTTAAGGTGCGCATCCAGGTCTTTCACTACAAAATGTTTGCCTTCAGGATCAGCCATCACATTGGCTTTGATCACTGCTTTGGCATCGACGGCGGGCTGATTTGCCACCAGGTGGAAATCGGTCGCAATATCAAACGGTTTTTTGAGCGCCACCTGGCCGGTGGTCAGGTTAAACTGGTCTACTGTATATTTGGCCCCGCTTTTTTCATTGGTAAAACTGGCTTGGGTATGAGTGACCTTGATACCTTGCACATCAAAATTGATCTGCTGTGATTCTTCCTCTTCTTTACTCAGCAAATCATCAAAGTTAAAACTGCCATCTGCATGTTGAATGACATTTACCTGCGCACCATCCAGGTACACTGTATCTACGACAATTTCCTTTTTCAGCAGGGGCAACACGGCCAATGCAACCTTGGCACTTTTAATGGCAGCGAACTGTTGGTCAGACTGATGCTCTGATAAAGTGATTTCACCTAAATCGGCCCCGATCTTGGGCCAGAAACTCAGTCTGATATCGCCCTTAATGTCTAGCGTGCGCTGTTTTTTGTCTTTGACCAACTGAATCACGGTTGGCTTGTAATCATTTGGGTTAAAGGTCACCGCCAGGTACACGACCAGCAACAGCAACACTGCCAGTAGCGCAGCAACCCCAATCGCGATTTTTTTAAACAGCGTACGATTCATGACTCACACCCAAGCTAGTTAATGTGCAAAAAACACTAACACCAGAATCCCGAACACTATGCGGTACCAGGCAAAGACTGCAAATGAGTGCTGGGCCACAAAACGGATCAAGGCGCGGATGACGACAAGTGCCGACAAGAATGAGACCACAAAGCCCACCAAAAAGATCAATGCATCATCGGCAGATAACAAATCACGTGCCTGATACAAATCGAGGCCTGTCGCGGCAAACATGATAGGCAAGGCCAAAAAGAATGAAAATTCGGTCGCTGTTTGCCGGCTCAGGCCAAAACACATGCCACCCATGATGGTGGCACCGGAACGGGACATGCCAGGAAACAAGGCAAGAGATTGCGCGAAACCAATCTGCAAGGCCTGCTTGGCGGTAATCTGGTCGACATCTGTGGTTTTACCTGCGGGCACGAATTTTTCAATGACTAAAATCAACACGCCACCGACCACCAGCGCAATGCCCACAGTGAACGAGGAAAACAAATATTCTTTAATTTGGTGGTGAAAGGCGAGGCCAATCAGGGCGGCAGGCAGAAATGCAATGATGAGGTTGCGGACAAAATGCTGGGCATTGGTATCGGTTTGAATGCGCTGCACGGTATGCCACAAGCGTTGCCGATATTCGACACAGACAGCAAGAATAGCGCCCAGTTGGATGATGATTTCAAATACATCGCGTTTATCTTTAGAGAGAAAATCCAGCCACTCCCCGGTAATGATCAGATGTCCAGTACTGCTTACAGGAATAAACTCGGTCGCGCCTTCGACCAGGCCCATGATCACGGCCTTCAGCATCAAATAAATATCCATGCCTGTATTCTAGCAGAGCAATGCGACAGTGCGATGATTCAATATTTACATAAAACAACAGGCGCCCTGTTGATACAAGGCGCCTGTTTGCGGCCAAGAATAATTACTTCAGGTCAAAACGGTCTGCATTCATGACTTTTGTCCAGGTAGCGACAAAGTCCTCTACAAATTTCTGCTTGGCATCATCTTGTGCATATAACTCCGCATAACTGCGCAGTATTGAATTAGAGCCAAACACGAGGTCGACGCGTGTGGCGGTCCATTTCACTGCGCCCGAGCGGCGATCACGGACTTCATACAGGTTTTTACCGGTGGGCACCCAGGTGTAACGCATATCAGTCAGGTTGACAAAAAAGTCGTTACTAAGCACACCTGGCCTGTCAGTGAATACGCCATGCTTGCTGCCGCCATGGTTGGTATCGAGTACACGCAGACCGCCAATCAGTACTGTCATTTCCGATGCAGTCAGCCCCAGCAGTTGCGTGCGGTCCAGCAGCATTTCTTCCGGTGTCGGCACAAAGTCGCCCTTGAGCCAGTTACGATAGCCATCATGCACTGGTTCCAGCACCTCAAACGACTCAACATCTGTCTGTTCAGCCTTAGCGTCACCGCGACCAGCAGCAAAGGGGACTGTCACTGCCACACCAGCTGCATTGGCAGCTTGTTCAATCGCAGCCGATCCGCCCAGCACGATCAAGTCAGCGATACTGACAGGCTTGGCAAAATGCTTCTGGATATTTTCTAATACGGCCAGTACTTTTTGTAACCTGGCCGGCTCATTGCCTTCCCAGTCTTTTTGCGGTGCCAACCGGATACGTGCACCATTGGCCCCTCCCCGGTAATCAGAACCACGGAATGTCCGTGCGCTGTCCCAGGCGGTGGCAACCAGTTCCGCTGTTGTGAGGCCACTGCCCAGAATTTGCGCTTTCAAGGCAGCAATATCGGCATCGTTCAGGGCTGCATTACCTGCAGGCACCGGGTCTTGCCAGATCAGGTCTTCTGGCGGCACATCCGGGCCGATATAGCGGGCTTTCGGCCCCATATCTCGGTGTGTGAGCTTGAACCAGGCTCGTGCAAATACTTCCGAGAAATAGGCTTGGTCATCGCGGAAGCGCTCAGAAATTTTCCGGTAAACCGGATCCTTGATCAGGGCCATATCCGCATCGGTCATAATAGGGTTATAGCGTATCGACGGGTCCTCCACATCCACTGGCTTGTCTTCTTCTTTGATGGTGACGGGCTCCCACTGCCAGGCACCTGCCGGGCTCTTTTGCAGCGCCCACTCATGATTAAACAGCATGCCGAAATAACCGTTATCCCACTTGGTAGGATGTGTGGTCCAGGCACCTTCAATCCCGCTGGTGACCGCATCTCGCCCCACGCCACGACCGACATGATTGTTCCAGCCGAGTCCTTGCTCGTGCACATCAGCAGCTTCGGGATTTGGACCCAGATTACCAGCCTGACCATTGCCGTGGGCTTTACCGACGGTGTGGCCACCTGCCGTCAATGCCACGGTCTCTTCATCATTCATAGCCATACGCGCAAAAGTGACACGCATATCCTGCGCCGTTTTTAATGGATCAGGATTACCATCCACCCCTTCCGGGTTCACATAAATCAAGCCCATCATCACAGCAGCCAACGGATTTTCAAGGTCACGCTCACCGGAGTAACGGCTGCCCTGGCTGCCAGTTTTTGCCAGCCATTCTGTTTCGTTGCCCCAGTAAATATCCTTTTCCGGATGCCAGATATCTTCACGGCCAAAAGCGAAACCAAACGTTTTAAGGCCCATGGATTCATAAGCAATGGTCCCGGCAAGCGCAATCAAATCAGCCCACGACAGTTTATTACCGTATTTTTTCTTGATTGGCCAAAGCAGGCGGCGTGCCTTGTCGAGGTTACCGTTATCCGGCCAACTATTGAGCGGGGCAAATCTCTGGCTGCCAGTCCCTGCACCACCACGGCCATCCGCAACACGATAGGTCCCGGCTGCATGCCAAGTCAGGCGGATCATCAACCCGCCATAATGTCCCCAATCTGCTGGCCACCATTCCTGGCTATCGGTCATGAGGGCATGCAAATCTTTTTTAACTGCAGCGACATCCAGTGTGGCGACTTCCTTACGATAATCAAAAGCCTCCCCCAGTGGATTTGTTTTGCGGTCATGCTGATGCAAGATATCCAGGTTGAGTGCATTTGGCCACCAATTGGTATTGGTTTTGCCTGATGCTGTCATTGCCCCATGTCCAAAAGGACATTGACCAGCTGTATTTTGTTTATTCTCCATGTTGAGCTCCTTTTGATTACTGTTCATCAAACCAAGATGTACAGATGATAAATATACTACTTGTTAAATATTGCGATAATAATTCACTGTGTAAACAATTGGATTCATGCGCTTGCCGCATAAGCAGCCAACATTTCTTGTACAAGGGATGATTCTTGAGTTAGCCAGGCGAACATATTTTCTCCAAAAGACTTCCTGTGTGGTGAGTGCATGGATGGCATTCTAGGCCTCGCTGTTGAATTTGCATAATTGTATGTTTTGATGTTATTGATTAATAAAATTAATCGCATTAGACTGTAGAAAACACCTTGAGAGATCACCATGACCCTGATTGAATTGAAGTTTGTGTTAGCCGTGGCGCAAGAGCGTAACTTTCGCCGTGCTGCAGAAAAATGCTTTGTGACGCAACCTGCGTTAAGTTTGGGGATTAAAAAACTGGAAGAAGAATTGGGCGTTTCATTGTTTGAACGCAACCGGAACGAAGTGACTCCAACCGAAATAGGTGAGCAGATTATTGCGCAGGCAAACGTGGTTCTGGAACAGGCTGCAAAAATCAAGGAAATGGCCAAACAGGGCAATGATCCGTTAAATGGGCCATTTAAGCTGGGCATGATTCACTCAGTGGGCCCGTACTTGCTGCCAGAGATTATTCCGCCACTGATTAAAACTGCACCGCATATGCCACTGGAAGTGGAAGAAAATATTACTGCCACGCTGGAGCAACAGTTAAAAAATGGCGTCATTGATGCCGCTGTGATTGCCTTGCCTTTTGATGTGCCAGGCATTGAAACAATACCGCTTTACGATGAAGATTTTAATGTAGTGGTGCCTGTGAATCACCCGTGGGCGAAACGCAAGACGATTGATGCTGATGAGTTAAGTAGCGAAAAAGTATTATTACTCAATACCGGCCACTGCTTTAGTAACCAGGTCACACAGGCCTGCCCGGAGCTAAGCCGTAAAGGGGAGGTATTACAGGGCAATTCTTTGGAAACCATCCGTAATATGGTCGCTTCAAACTTGGGGATTACAGTATTACCAGCCATGGCAACAGCGGCACGCTACCAGAATCCGCTGATACGCGTGATCCCATTCAGCAAACCTGCACCCAGTCGTCGCATTGCACTGGCCTGGCGCAAAAGCTTTGTGCGTACGGCCGCGATTGAGGTACTCGAAAAAGTCATGGCAGAAGTTGGTGAAGGGCAGGCGCAAATAGCACGCCTGTGACAAACATCTAGGGTCTGTTAACGCTATTTCAATTGTCGATGTTGCCTCTGTCATCAGTGCTATCAAGGCGTGAGAAGCGCAGTTTGGTGATTCCCAACAAGCGCCGAACAACGCGGAGAGCGCTGATGACAGAGGTAACCCTGCGGGCTGGATTCATTGATTCGCTTCGCTACGTTGTCTATCGCTTATGTAGCCAGCTACACCAAATCTATTCCTGCGACTCTTTCCGCCTTGCGTAACGAATAAATGCTCTCCAGCAGCCGCAACTGAAATAGCGTTAACAGGCCCTAGTAGGCGATAGCCACGCGGAAACCCGTCACCAATTTTTCGTCTACACCCAGTAACACTTTCACTGACTGCTCTTGCTGCGGAGCCAGTCCTAAGCTGTGGTTAACCGACGCGGGCAGATAATCCGCTGGTTTCAGTATTTTGCGCAACACTGCCTCATCTGCGGTATTGGTCAAGGTCAACTCCACCTTTGGGTAAGCTTGAGGAACTGAGCCATGATTCATGAGCACGCTGGAAAAAGCCAACACGCCCTGGCGCTCTTTATGCTCCTGAATATCAGCGTCATCTATGGTTAACTGGGTGATATCTTGAGGCAAACTCACATCACAATGGAGTTGCTGGCAGAATGCCTGTAAAAAAGGTTTGGTTTGCGGATAATTGGCAGCCAGGCTGGTGCGCGAGAAATAGACGAATTGCAACAATAACAATAGTAGCAACATGCCGGAGAGCGTGACGAATAGCCATTGACTGGCTGGGCTCTCAACGGGCGCTGGCCGTTCATCTGCCAGGGAAACATTACGCAAGAATGCAGGGACTTCAGGTTCTGCATGCTCCACTTCATCCACACGCACATTCCAGGTAGGTGTAGGTTCTTCCAGCGCTATGTCAGGTTTCAAAGAGATATCAGTCGTTTCAGCCAGGGTATCAATCTGTGCGGCTGCAGCACTCACCTTGAAATAGACTTCGGCATCACTGGCTGTTGCTACAACGTCAGATTCAGACTGAGGGGATGCCCCAGTGGCCACTAGATGCGAACGGGCATCAAACACATGGTTGCATTCCCCACAACGTACCTTACCTGCATAAGCCTGCAGTTGTTCGTCGGTGACTTCGAATTGTGTTTGGCAGGCCGGGCAGGCCGTAATCAAGGACATTGTCTGGTTCCCGTCAGCAAGACCCATCCATCTTGCTGGATGGGGGCATCCATTTCAAACCACTGTGAGTAATGCGCCAGCAGCATCTCCTGCTGGCTATCCAATATGCCCGATAATGCAACTTTGCCGCCATTTTTGCAAGATTTGGCAATCACGGGGGCCAACACCATCAAGGCACTGGAAAGAATATTGGCCACCACGATATCAAATGGCTCGTGCAGGTAATCTGCAGAATCGTAAAAAATCGCATCTACCTGGTTATTGACCGCATTATCACGGCTGGCAATCACTGCTTGCGGATCAATATCCACGCCTGTAGCCGTTTTCGCACCCAGCTTTTTGGCTGCAATCGCCAAAATACCTGAGCCACAGCCGTAATCCAGCACATTCGCCTGTGCCAACAATGGTTTGGGCAGTTGTGCCAACCAGCTCAGGCATAAATGCGTGGTCGGATGGCTACCGGTACCAAACGCCAGGCCAGGATCAAGCACAATGTTGATCGCTGCTGGATTGGGAGCCTCATGCCACGAAGGCACAATCCATAAATCATCGGTGACACGAATAGGATCAAATTGGGCTTGCGTCGCGCGTACCCAGTCCTGCTCCTCAATCTGCTCAACCTGGTATTTCAATCCATCCAGTTGCAATTCAGCTTGTACATTTGCCAGTAAGGCCTGCACATCGGCGTCGGCATTGAGCATGGCTGTCACTACGTTTTGCTGCCAGATACCAGGCGGCGGATCACCCGGCTCGCCGAAAATGGCCTGCTCGGCCATGGTGTCCGCATGCGCATCTTCGATGCTAACCGACAAGGCACCGTTTTCCATAAGCGCATCACTGAGCGTTTCGGCCTGTGGTTCGGTCGATTGAATTTTAAGTAACAGCCAGTGCAAGATTATTTCGAGCTGATACCCAGCTTCTGCTCCAGATAGTGAATGCTGGTGCCGCCTTGCTGGAATGCCAGATCAGCCATCAAATCGGCATGCAAGGGCGTATTGGTCTTAATGCCTTCCACATACATCTCGGACAACGCGACACGCATCCTGGCAATCGCCTGTTCACGTGTTGCGCCATGCGTGATCAGCTTGCCTATCATGGAGTCATAGTGTGGTGGCACGGTGTAACCACCATACACATGGGTATCCATGCGCACACCCGGGCCGCCCGGCATATGGAAACGATTGATAAAGCCAGGAGAAGGTACAAAAGTGTACGGATCTTCTGCGTTAATACGGCATTCAATCGCATGGCCATTGAGTACGATATCACGCTGGCGGAACGGTAATTTTTCACCTGCTGCAACAAAAATTTGCTGTTGTACCAAGTCTATCCCGGTAATCATTTCAGTGACGGTATGCTCAACCTGCAAGCGGGTGTTCATCTCAATAAAGTAGAACTCCCCATTTTCGTACAGAAACTCAAATGTACCCGCACCGCGGTAACCAATCTTGCGGCAAGCCTCTGCGCAGCGTTCACCAATTTTGTCGCGCAATCTTGCCGGCAACAATGGAGAAGGCGCTTCTTCAATGATTTTCTGGTGACGACGCTGCATAGAGCAGTCGCGGTCACCGAGAAATACCGCATTTCCATGCTGATCAGCCAGAATCTGAATCTCGATATGGCGAGGGTTTTCAAGGAATTTCTCCATGTAAACCATTGGGTTGCCAAACGCACTTTGTGCTTCGGCTTTGGTCATGTTGACCGCGTTCAATAAGGCAGCTTCTGTATGCACCACACGCATGCCACGGCCACCACCGCCACCTGCTGCTTTAATAATGACGGGGTATCCAACGCGCTTGGCTGTTTTGATGATTTCGGCCGGGTCGTCCGTCAGCGCGCCATCAGACCCTGGCACACAAGGCACACCGGCTTTTTTCATGGCGTCTTTGGCAGAAACCTTATCGCCCATTAAACGGATAGTCTCAGCACGTGGACCAATAAAGACAAACCCGCTCTGCTCAACACGCTCGGCAAAATCGGCATTCTCAGACAGGAAACCATAGCCAGGGTGAATGGCCTGCGCATCTGTCACTTCGGCAGCACTGATGACCGTCGGAATATTGAGGTAACTTTTGGCAGAAGGAGCTGGGCCGATACAGACAGACTCATCAGCGAGTTTGACGTATTTGGCATCACGGTCAGCTTCAGAGTGGACAGCAACTGTTTTAATCCCCAACTCACGGCACGCACGCTGTACGCGCAGGGCGATCTCGCCGCGGTTGGCAATCAGAATTTTCTCAAACATAGCGGTTTAACCAATCAGGAACAGTGGCTCGCCATATTCGACAGGCTGACCGTTTTCAACAAAAATCTTTTTAATCGTGCCGGAAAATTCGCTCTCAATTTCGTTGAGCAGCTTCATCGCTTCGATAATACACAGAGTATCACCGGTATTCACACTGCTACCCACATCAACAAAAGACTTGGCATCAGGTGAAGACGCGCGATAGAACGTACCCACCATCGGTGATTTCACAACTTTGCCATCCAGCGCCTCAGCTGGTGCAGTGGCGGGGGCCGCTGCTGGGGCAGTGGCACCTGCAGCCACCGGGGCTGGAGCAGGTGCCGCCACGTATTGTGTCACCGGCGCAGCACCTGGCGCCATGGCGCGACTGATACGTACTTTTTCCTCACCCTCGGTCAGTTCCAGTTCAGAAATCCCCGACTCCTCTACCAGATCAATCAGTTTTTTGAGTTTGCGTAAATCCATAAAAGCCTCGAATGTATAAATGTTTTAAGTGTTATTAGAGTTGTTGGATATAGCGATAAGCGGCGAAATATCCCTCTGCGCCCAAACCGCAAATGACTGCGGTAGCAATATCGCTGAAATAAGAATGGTGCCGGAATGACTCTCGTGCATGCACATTGGAGAGATGCACTTCAATAAACGGCACCTTGACTGCAGAAATGGCATCGCGGATAGCGATAGAAGTGTGCGTGAACGCCGCAGGATTAATAATGATGTAATCCACACGATTCACGGACAATGCATGTATTTTCTCGATGATCTCAGCTTCGGCATTACTCTGGAATGTTTCCAGACGCACTTGATCAGCACGAGCCAAGGCTTGCAAACGTTGGTCGATGTCTGCAAGCGTTTGGCTGCCATAATGCTGCGGCTCTCGGGTGCCCAGCATATTTAAATTGGGTCCGTGAATCACCAGGATGGATTTGGTGCCCATGTCACATGCCTCTCATGGAGAAAAATACAACCTTCATGGCGTCGAAGTTTGCCGAAGTTATCGCATTTTGTCCAGCAGAATTCGCAATTTAAAGAAAATTGAAAGTCGCCAAATGAGAAGTTAAGTGAGGGGGTTTTGCCGCGAACATGCAGGCTATAAGCCATAGCCAAAGTGGCTGCAGCCTTGGCGGATGAGTTACAAATTGAGTGCTTTTTGCAGCATTTGGCGGTTTACACGACCGAAGAAGATCTGCGTCACTTCACCCTGGGCTGAAATGATTACTGTATAAGGCAATACACCTTTATTATTACCCAATACCTCAGCTAAAGGCATACCTTCATTTTCTGCAATCAGCAGGGGGTAGCTGACGGGGGTGCTTTCAACAAACTCATGCACAGCCGCCGCTTCATCGATCGCCAAGCCAAGCACAGCAATCTCGGGATGCTGGCTGGCCAATTCAGAAATTTCCGGCATTTCGTCACGACAGGGCTCACACCAGGTTGCCCAGAAATTTAAAATCAGTGGCTTGCCTTTAAATTGCGACAAGGTATAGGTTTTACCGGCATGATCGGCTAAAGTGGTTTCCCACAAAGACGCAATTTCAGTAGCCGCAGGCAACGCAGACTCTGTATTCATAAACTGGTCGCGGTTGAGATAAAGCCAGCGGAAACCACTGCCTAAAACAACGATCAGCAATACCGTCATCACCACACGTGCGACATTACGCATCTGAGGCATCCTCAGTTGGCTGCAGTTTTAGCGCACGCACCGTATTCAGAAATCTGGACGCATCCTGGTAACCTTTAATCACAGGTTGGAGCGCTTGCCCTTGCGCGTTGAAGAAGACAATCCCAGGTGGGCCAAATAACGAAAACTGCTTCAACAACACCGCATCCTGCTCGAGATTATCCGTGACATCTGCCTGTAATAGCACCACGCCTTTTAACGCGGCTTGCACTTGCGGGTCGGTAAACACAAACTGCTCATATTCTTTGCACGATACACACCAGTCCGCATAAAAATCCAGCATGACCGGTTTACCATTGGCTGTATTTACCGCTTGTTGCAGCTCCTGCAAGCTGTGTATCCGCTGAAAAGCTAACGGTTGAAGATTTTGGGTAGATGCCATCGTCAAGTTCTGTAACGGTTGCAGAGGGGAGCGTGCCCCAGACCAGGCTCCGAAGAGTAACGCTATGCCATACAGCAGCACAATAACTGCAAAACCTTTGAACACACGTTGCACATTGCTAGCAGTTGCCGGTAAAGGATCAATGGCACGCAAATAAATGGCCGGCACGATGCATAGCGCAGCCCATAACAGCAACTGTAGAGCCACAGGCAGGATTGGACTCACGACCCAGATTGCCACCCCCAACATGAGCACACCGAACAGGCGGCGAACCGCATTCATCCATTCGCCCGCTTTGGGCAAAATAGTCCCGGCGGATGCGCCAATCAGCAGCAATGGGACGCCCATGCCCAAGGACAATGAGAACAATGCTACCGCCCCCAGCGTCACATCGTGGGTTTGGCTGATATAAAGCAAGGCACCCGCCAGCGGGGCTGCCACACAGGGGCTAATAATCAGTGCTGAAATCGCGCCCATCAGAAAATCACTAAGCAAATGCCCGCCCTTAAAGCGGTTGCTCCAGTTAAAAAAGTAATTTTCTATTGCGCTTGGCAATTTGAGTTCATAAAAGCCGAACATGGAAAAAGACAGCACAACAAAAATCAAGGCGCCAACAATTAAAGCGGCAGGCGTTTGCAATGCATTGCTTAACAACTGGCCAGAAAGACCCGCGGCCACACCCGCTAGCGTGTAAGTCAGGCTCATCCCCAAGGTATAGGCTAGTGACAGGGTAAAAGCTTTGCCGCGAGACACATGCGCATTTTTGCCGACAATAATCCCCGACAAAATGGGAATCATGGGAAACATGCAAGGTGTGAATGCCAGTAACAAGCCAGCACCAAAGAAACCCGCCACAATTTGCCACCAGTGACCAGACGACAGCAGCTTGCCAGACAATTCATCGTCGCCCTCATTGCCTGTCCTTGCTGGCGACATTGAAAGTGGATAACCAGGCGAGGCTAAAGCGGAATTGCTCAATGTCAGCAATTTAGTTTGCGGTGGGTAACACAGACCCTTTTCGCTACACCCCTGGTAACGTACCTGCAAGCTCGAAGGCGCAGTACCAACAAACGTCACTTCAGCTAAAGTATCATGGTGAAATACCTGTTGCTCACCAAAATTAGGATCATTTTTGGTTTCGCCGGCAGGCAATGTGATTTTCGCCGTCTCCCCTGCAGACATCAGCTGTATACGCTCGCGATACAAATAATGACCAGGTGCGATCACAAATTTGAGTTGGGCATGGCTGGCATCAATGAGGCCAGCCTCGACTTTAAACGCCTGATCGACCGGCAGAAATTCTTCTGACTCACCGTCAGTAAACAGCTTGGAAAACTGTGACGCTGCGTGCACTGGCAAAGTACTCAGCAGCAGCATCGCCAGAATGATCCAGCACCTCTTCCACATTTTAATCAACGATTGACTCCCGCCCCATTGTTTCTGCCACCACCCAAGCCAGATATTCCGGCAAACCCTCGTTCACATGGATACCTACAATCTCCGGAAGTTCATAAGGATGCAGCATCCGTAGCTTAGTTTCGCAAGCAGCATATTTCTTACAACTGGTTTTAATGACCAGGCCAATCTCTTCTGCGCGCTCCACTTGCCCTTGCCAGCGATAGATAGAAGTGACAGGACTTGAAATATTCACACATGCCGCCAACTTCTCTGTAACGAGCGTCTGCGCGATATGCTCTGCACATGTCCTGTTCGGCACGTGCGTAAACACGATTATAATTTCCTCTTTTGGCGTCATGGGCGCTGACTCACAGACAGGATTCTGACATGCGTTTTCTCATCTTTGCTATTTTACTGGCTTTTCCGTTCCTGGAGATAGCCGTCCTGATTGAGCTTAGTCAGCACTATGGCTGGTGGGTGTTAGTTTATCTGCTGACTATCGGCTACCTCGGCCTGCGACTGATCCGCAGCGAAAAAGACCTGATCGCCGCCCGTATGTTCCAGCAGATGGGGGCGGGGGGCAATCCTGTCTCTGCCATGTTTTCCACCGCCCGCAATATGTTGGCCGGTGTATTGTTACTCATCCCTGGCGTGATCAGTGATGTCATTGCCGTCATTTTGTTGCTAATCCCTGCGAACAATCCAGGTTTGGGTCAAGCGGGCCAAAAAAGCAGCGCGCAGTACCGCGCCAGTGCCAATGATGAAGTGATTGAAGGTGAATTTACCGAAGTGGAAGAAGCAAAACCGGCGGATAATGTTGTTCATTTGCCACGCAAAGATTAACCCATAGAACACAAAAATCATGAACCACGTATTGATTGAGAACAGCGGCCATACGTTTGATGTACGTCCGAGCCAGACCGTACTGGAGGCAGCCATTGAAGCCGGTATTAATATGCCCTATGGCTGCCGCAATGGCGCCTGTGGTGCGTGCAAGGGCAAAGTACTCACCGGCAAGGTCATGCATGATGACTACCAGGGCAATGCCTTAACAGACGATGAACTCGCTGCAGGCATGGCGTTGTTTTGCTGCGCCAGACCACTCGAAGATCTAGTGATTGAATGCCGGCAGATCGACATGGTGCAAGGTATCAAGCCTCGCATCCTGCCCGTGCGGGTACAGCATAAAGAACTGCTTGGCGATGATGTCATGGTATTGCATCTGCAATTACCCGCTACTGAACAATTGACCTTTATGGCCGGGCAATACATTGAATTCCTGCTCAAAGATGGGCGTCGTCGTGCGTTCTCCATTGCCAATGCGCCTCATGAAAAAGGTTTCCTTGAGTTGCATATCCGCAAAATTGCAGGCGGGCATTTCACCGAACAGGTGTTTAACGAGATGCCTTTAAAAACCATTCTACGCATTGAAGCCCCTCTGGGCAGTTTTTTCCTGCGCGAGCAAAATGACAAACCCATCATCATGGTTGCTGGCGGAACCGGCTTTGCGCCGGTTAAAGGCATGATAGAACACATGATTTTTAACCAGATCCAACGACCAGTGTACCTCTACCGCGGAGCGCGCCAGGTGAATGATTTGTATATGGAAGAGCTTTGCCAGCGTTGGACACAGTTTATACCTAACATCCAGTATATTCCTGTGATCTCAGATGGCAATGAAGAAGATGGTTGGGATGGCCGCCGTGGCCTGGTGCATCAGGCGGTGCTTGAAGATCATGCCGATTTGAGTGGGTTTGAAGCTTATGTCTGTGGTGCACCGGGCATGGTGGACATTGCTAAAGAAACATTTGTGAAGCAAGGGTTACCGGAAGAAGAATTTTACAGTGATGCGTTTACATTTGCGCCTAAGTAAACGGCAATGTTGCCAAAGCTCGCTCACTTAATTCCATGTATCCTTACTTACAAAAAGCGCAAATTATATTTAGCCCTCATTGAGCCGACCTGGCTGGTAATGACACGCCTTTTTTGCCTTTAGGCGAAGGTAAATGCGGATTGAACGTCGAACATCGTCAAACAAAAGATTTGTTTTCATTCACTTATCGCAAGATGAGACTCAGCGACTTGCCTAACGATCCCGCCAAGGCGCTACCTTAAACAACAATAACATCCCTGGAATCGCCAACAACGTGCATACATAAAAAAACTGCTGCCACCCCAAAGTCTCCACCATGCCGCCAGTGAGTGCGTTGAAGACAGAGCGCGGTACGGCTGACAGGCTGGTAAACAATGCAAGTTGGGTGGCGGTATAGGCCGGGTTGGTTTCACGTGCCATGTAGGCCACATAAGCGGCCGTCCCCAGGCCAACACCAAAGGCTTCAAAACCTATCACAATCGCCAGCATGCCACGTTCAGCTGCGCCGATCTCGGTAAATGGACCACTGGTTGCCAGCCAGGCGAAGCCGAGGATGGATAAGGCTTGTACCACGCCGAATACCCATAAACCACGATTGATGCCCAGTTTTAGCATCCATAGGCCGCCGACAAAGGCGCCCGCAATTTGCATGACGAGACCGCTGCCTTTGGCAATCGCCCCGATATCTGTTTTGCTAAAGCCCATGTCGATATAAAACGGCGTGGCCAGGGCGGTGGCCATGCTATCGCCCAGTTTGTAGAGCAAGATAAACAGTAACACCCATAGCGCATGCTGCCAGCCGCTCCGATGTATAAACTCTTTGAAAGGCTCCACCACTGAAGCTAGCAATGTTTTAGGTGCGCTGACAATCACAGGCTCTCGCGCCCAGAGCGTAAATCCTATGCCAGGCAGCATAAATAGACCCACGACCAGGAACACTTGTGACCAGGCCATATGGTCGGCAAGTATAAGTGCGAGTGAGCCAGGCACCAAACCAGCAATCCGGTAAGCGTTGACGTACAAGCTGTTACCTAAGCCCAACTCTTCATCACTGAGGGTTTCGCGGCGGTAGGCATCAATGACAATATCCTGGCTGGCAGAGAACAAGGCGACCAGCGTGGCAAGTAGCGCAACCATGGCGATGTTCAGTTGTGGCTGGCACATACCCAAGCCGACAATACTGGCGAACAGCGCCAGTTGGGTGACTAAAATCCAGCTGCGCCGTCTGCCCAAGGTTTGTAATAAGGTGTAGCGATCCATCAGCGGTGACCACAAAAACTTCCAGGTGTAAGGCAACTGCATGAAGGCAAACGCAGCAATGGTTTTGAGGTTAAGGCCTTCACTGCGCAACCAGGCCGGCAGAAGTTGCAGCAAAAGGTATAAGGGGAGGCCGGAACTGAAGCCGAAGGCCACACACATCAGCATGCGGCGGGTAAACAGGGTTTGCGAGAGGGTCATGCCCGCATTGTAAACGCTTTTACAAGGCGGCTAATATGCGAACAAAAAAAAGCCAACCCTTGCGGGTTGGCACACTCGGAGATCAATGGTCAAACTTTGGAAATTTGGCGCCAGCAGATCAGTCCTTGGTCATGCGGAACATGCCACTGCCGCCATATTTCACAGGGTAACTACAAACTCAACACCCACTGGACAAGGGTCTTGATATCCTCATCCTTTACCTGCGGGCTGTTAGGCGGCATGGGCATATCACCCCATACGCCTGCACCGCCAGCTTTTACCTTCTGGATCAGCTTGGCTTCAACAGATTTATCGCCTTTGTACTTGGCGGCCACTTCTTTATAGGCTGGGCCTAGTACTTTTTTGTCTACGCCGTGGCACAGCAAACAACCGCTTTTCTGTGCCAGAGCTTCAGCGCCGCTACCCGCAATGGCTGAGGCAGTGGCCACTAACAATGCCGTTGCCAGCAAGGTTTTGTTAAATAATTGCATCTGATTTCCTTCCTTACAAACTGAATACATTCATTGCACCACCACCAGGGGCAGCATTGTATTTGGTTAGCTCTTTGTAACCGCCGGCTGCGCCTAGGCCATCGGTATCGTTGGTCAGGCCGAGGTTCATCGCTACTCCCGCCCAACCACCAATGCCGGACAATACACCTACGTATTGCTTGCCTTTGTGACCATAAGTGATCATGTTACCGACCACGCCAGAGCCTACCTGGAATTTCCACATCTCTTTGCCGGTTTTGGCATCCAGTGCTTTTACCCAGCGGTCCAAGGTACCGTAAAACACTAGGTCAGTGGCAGTCACCAACGCACCACCCCAAGCAGAGAATTTCTCCTTGTTATACCACTGGGCTTTACCTTTTAAACCGTCCCAGGCCATAAAGCCGCCCATCACGCCGTCCGGGCCAGCAAACATGGTCAGGGTTGCGCCTACCCATGGTTGACCAGCCACATATTTGGATTCAACCGGTTCATAGGTCATACATACATGGTTCAAAGGCACGTAGAAAGTCTTGTTTTTAGGTGAATATGCAGCGGGCTGCTCATCCTTCACGCCCAGCGCAGAAGGACAAACACCTTTAGCGTTGTAATCCTGGTGCGTGGAGTACTTGGGATCCTTCACCGGAATGCCTGTTTTCAGGTCAATCTTGGTTGCCCAGTTAACGAAGGGGTGCATTTTTTCAGCGACCAGTAACGTGCCATTGGTGCGGTCAAATGTGTAGCCAAACCCATTACGGTCAAAGTGTGAGGCCAGTTGCTTCCCGTTGGCTTCCCATAGAATGATTTCGTTCATGCCATCATAATCCCACTCGTCATGCGGGGTCATTTGGTAACCCCAGCGTGCCATGCCTGTATCGAGATCACGGGCAAAAATGGTCATGGACCATTTGTTATCACCAGGACGCACGTCCGGGTTCCAGGTGCCTGGGTTGCCTGTACCGTAGTACATCAGGTTTAGTTTAGGGTCATAGGAGTACCAACCCCATGTTGGGCCGCCGCCATTTTGCCAGCCGTCTTTTTGCTGTTGTGGTTTCAGCCAGGTGCGTACACCCAGGTTGGCTTCAGGGAATTTCAGTTGGGATTTGTCCAAGCTCTTGAAAGAACCACCCATTTTGTTGCCGCCGTTGACATCTTCGTACACTGATAACGCGCTGTAGTGCGGGTTCTCCTTGTTAAAGTCGGCACCGATCATCACTTCGCTATCAGAACCCGTGCTATAGGCTTTCCAAGCCAGGCTGCCATCTTTGATGTTGTACGCGCTGATGTGGCAGCGTACGCCAAATTCACCGCCTGAGCAGCCGGTCACTACTTTGTCTTTAAATACATGCGGTACATTGGTGTTGGCAGAGCCAGTTTTAGGATCGTTAACTTTTACATCCCACAGCTTGGCACCTGTTTTAGCGTCCAGTGCAACCAATACGCCATTGTTCTGTTGCAGGAAAATCTTGCCGTCACCGTAGCCCAGTCCTTTGTTCACGTTGTCACAGCACAGTACGGATTGCACATCTGGATCCTGTTTCGGGAAATAGGACCAGCGAATTTTCTGGTTGTCATCTAGGTCCAGCGCATACACGTTGTTTGGAAATGCAGTATGGATATACATAGTATTGCCGATGACCAGCGGTGCGCCCTCATGACCACGGTTAACGCCGGTGGCAAATGACCAGGCGAGTTTCATTTTTTTAACGTTGCTTTTATTGATTTGCGACAGACGGCTATAGCCCTGGTTAGCGTAATCTTTACGCGCCATGGCCCATTGGTTGTCGTCTTTCATTAAAGCGTCCAGTTCGGCATTTGCCCATGCGCTGGTGCTGATGCTGCCTAACAGTAATGCGCTGACGGCAAGCTTGATACGTTGTTGCATAAATAACCTCCAAAATGGTTGCTTTGAAGCTGGATGAATTGTTTAACACGCCGGTAACAAACGCTTCTTTTGTAACGGCTTGATCACTCATTGCAATGCGTGTGCCAAGCGCAACATTTTTTTGGAAATTTTTAAAAAATATATTAAAATCAGTGAGTTATTCAGATATGTTAACTGTCCGCGAGCGTGTGCAAGATTGTGTGCGCTGTTCACGACTGTGTCATACTGGTACAGTTGTTCAATCTGATGTGACAGGTGCTCAGTTTTCCATGCCCAACAAGTATTCCCCTTCATCTACAACACAGCCAACATTGGGTTTGCGTGACGATCAACGCGCCATTGCCGAGGCGATTGCCCGCTCATGGCGGCGTTGCATGGTTAAGGGCGTGGATGAGCAGGCGACAGCTGAAGACCAAGTGATCACCGCGCAAGAGCTGGCGCAGCGCCTGGAGAAAAACCGCCTGTTGCTCACCCATGCCGAGCCAGAAATGATCACCTTGAGTGAGCAAATTGCCCATACGCGCAGCCTGGTGATTTTGACCGATAACGAAGGCGTGATTTTGCGCACCATGGGTGAAGGCGTGGATGAAAACCAGGTCAGGGCGTCCCTATTGCCTGGCGCTTCTTGGAGCGAGGAGCACCGCGGCACCAATGCGATTGGGACAGCATTGGTCGAACGCCTGCCAATCAGTGTGCAGGGCGCCGAGCATTTTATGGCCTACCACCATTCACTCAGCTGTTCCGCCGTGCCAATCTTTGCCGCCAATAATCATTTGGTCGCCACGCTGGATGTCTCCAACGACCTCAATGCACCACAGCAACATACCTTGGCCCTGGTGAAAATGGCCGCACAAATGGTAGAAAACAGGCTGTTCCATGCCTCTGCAGAGGGCGAGATTGGTGTGCACTTTCATGTGCGGCCAGAGTTTATTGGCACTTTATGGGAAGGGGTTGCCTTGTTTGATGCCACTGGCCAGTTGCAGGCCATTAACCGTAGCGGCCAGTTCCAGTTTGGTTTGCCGCTGGACCAGGATAGTCTGTCTGCGCGCCGTATTGCTTTTGAAGACATTTTTGACGAGTCATGGGCCTCGTTCAAGCAGCGCGGTTTAAATGCTGATGTCCTATTTCCCTTGCATCTGCGCAATGGCGCCCGTTTGTTTGCGCGTGCATCGACCAGCCAGCCAGCCACTATCGCCAAAAAGCCAGTGGCGATGACGCCACGCGAATCTGCGGCCAGCCTGGAGCTGCTCGATAGTGGTGACCCCCAATTTAAATTGGCGATCACCCAGGTCAAACAAGTGCTGGATAAGGACATTCCGGTGCTGATTCTCGGCGAAACCGGCGCGGGTAAAGAATTATTTTCCCGTGCCATTCATGACGCCAGTGCGCGCCGCAACAAGCCGTTTATTGCCGTCAACTGTGCGGCCTTGCCAGAAGGGCTGATTGAAGCCGAACTGTTTGGCTATGAGGAGGGCGCGTACACCGGGGCGAAACGCAAAGGCAATATTGGCAAGATTCAGCAAGCGGATGGCGGCACCTTGTTCTTGGATGAGATTGGCGATATGCCGCTGTCGCTACAAGCACGCTTGTTACGCGTGCTGCAAGAGCGCAGTGTCACCCCGTTGGGAGGCAGCAAGGCGATTCCGGTCAACTTTATGCTGCTGAGCGCGACGAATCAGAAGTTAAAAGACAAAGTGGCAGCGGGCGAGTTTCGCAGTGATCTATATTACCGCATCAATGGCTTGAGTGTGCAGTTACCTGCGCTACGCGAGCGGCTGGATATGGCAAGGCTGATTCAGGTGATTCTGCAAATCGAACAGGCGCCACAAGCCAGCTTAAGTGATGAGGTCATGGCACTGTTTAATGCGCATCCTTGGCCGGGCAATGTACGCCAGTTGCATAATGTGTTGCGCACGGCCGTGGCCTTGGCAGATGGCGGCGTGATTGGCCGCCAGCATTTGATGCAGGACTTTCTCGATGAAATGTACCCCATCAGCGAACCTTCTACACCCGTCGGTTCTGCACGGCCAGCGTTAGCAGCCGGCAACTTGAAAGCCCAAAACGATGAAGCCATCCGGCAGGCCATGCTGCAGCATGGCGGCAATATTTCGGCCGTTTCCCGTCAGTTGGGGTTAAGCCGAAATACGCTTTACCGGCGCCTGAAAGCGCTCAATCTTTCTTAAGGGCACCCTTTGGTCTCTTGTCGGGATTAGGCGGCGCGTTTCAACCGGTACATTGCGAGATTGCCCAGCAGGTTAGGCAAAAAATGAATATCCTGGCCATCGGTAATCACTTTACGTTCAATGACTTGAATGTTGTGCTGGCGGCAAAAGTGGTCAAAGTCGTGGATGGTGCATAAATGCACGTTGGGCGTGTCATACCATTGATATGGCAGGCTTTTGGAGACCGGCATATTCCCCAGCGTGATTTGCAGGCGGTTGCGCCAATAGCCAAAATTGGGGAAAGTCACGATGATTTCGCGGCCAACACGCAGCATTTCGTGCACGATGCTCTCAGTATTGTGCATGGCTTGCAAAGTCTGCGACAGGATGACCGTGTCGAATGACTGGTCTTCAAAGCCGGACAGGCCTTCTTCAAGGTTCATTTGAATCACGTCCACCCCGTTTTTTAAGGCTGCCAGCCAGTTACCATCATCTTTTTCGATGCCATAGCCGGTGGTGCTCAGGGTTTCATGTAAATGCGTGAGCAGTGTGCCATCGCCACAACCGAGATCCAGCACTTTGGCTTTTGCTTGCACCCAGTTTGTAATTAATGCAAAGTCTGGGCGAATATTGGTAATATTTGCATTCGTCATACTTTGATTTGCTCCAGGTAGGCGCGCATGATGGCGTGGTAATGCGCATCCGGCATCAAGAAAGCGTCATGGCCATGGGCAGAAGTTACCTCGGCATATTTGACGGGCAAGGCGTTATCCAGCAAGGCCTGGACAATTTCGCGTGAGCGGGCAGGCGAAAAGCGCCAGTCAGTGGTAAACGAGATGACGACAAACTTGGCCTTGGCACGGCTGAGCGCCTTGCTTAAATTGCCGTCATAATCGAGGGCCGGGTCAAAATAGTCCAGTGCGCGTGTCATGCGCAAATAGGTGTTGGCATCAAATTCCCCGGCAAACTTGTCGCCCTGATAGCGCAAGTAAGATTCCATTTCAAATTCGACATCAAAGCTGTACTTCACATCGCCATGGCGCAATTTGCGGCCAAATTTTTCACCCATGGCGTCATCTGACAAGTAGGTGATATGCCCCAGCATACGGGCAATACGCAAGCCGCGGCGGGGGACGGTGCCATGATTATAATAATCGCCGTCAAAAAACTCGGGGTCGGTAATAATCGCCTGGCGTGCCACTTCGTTAAAGGCCATGTTCTGTGCGGTCAGGTTGGGCGCAGAGGCAATGACAAAGGCATGCCGTACACGCTCGGGGTAGACAATATTCCAGTGCAGCGCTTGCATGCCTCCCAGGCTGCCACCAATCACGGCTGCCAGTTGGTCAATTCCAAGATAATCCAACAGGCGCGCCTGAGATTCCACCCAGTCTTCTACCGTCACGACTGGGAACGTTGCACTGTAAGGCCGGTCAGTGAGTGGATTTACGCTGGAAGGGCCGCTACTACCGTGACAGCCGCCCAGATTGTTGAGGCCAATCACAAAAAACTTGTTGGTATCCAGTGGCTTACCGGGGCCAACAAGGTTATCCCACCAGCCAGGATATTTATCTTCCGGCGAATAGCGACCAGCGACATGATGATTGCCGGACAAGGCGTGACAAATCAATACCGCATTGGTTTTGGCCGCGTTGAGTTCACCATAGGTTTCATAAGCAAGATGGTATTGTGGCAACACAGCGCCGCTTTTAAGGGTCAGCGGCTGGGTGAAGTGCGCAACCTGCGCTTTAACGATACCAACAGAATTCGATTCAGACATGCCGCGATTATACTATGCAGCATGCCGAAACGGCGAGACAGGCTAAGTTGCGTTTAATGGGTCTGAATCGATAAACAACCCAGCAACGTGGGAAGGTCTGCGACGGATTGGATAATCGCATCTGGCTCAATCGCTGAAAGGCGGGTATAGGTTTCGCGGTACTTGCCGGTTTTCACCAGAATGCCATGCAGTCCAGCATCCTGCGCGCCACCCACATCGGCATCAATATCGTCACCCACCATCACGATATCAGAAGGCTTCATCCGTAATGTATCCACCACCTGATTGAAAAAATGGCGGGAAGGTTTACCCATGAGCATGGCCTGGGTGTTGCTGGCATATTCCAGGCCGGTAACAAAGGCACCAATATCCATTTGCAAGCCAGTTTCGGTTTGCCAGAAACGGTTTTTATGAATCGCGATTAACTGAGCACCATTCACCAGGCAATGAAACACTTCATTCAATAACTCATAAGACCACTGGTCACCGATATCACCAATCACCACATAATTGGCTGCGGTTGCAGACTGGTCAAAGCAGGCAAAGTCCTTTTTAACGTCCTCTGCCAGCAATAGTTTGCAAACCGGATTGGATTGCTTTTTTAAATACTGGATGGTCGCTTGTGGTGCACTCATGATTTCTTCGGGCACCGTATTGAAGCCGAGGTCGTTCAGCTTTTGCTGGAGTGAGTTTAGGGAAAGTGTGCTGGTATTGGTGACAAAGCGCACGGCAATCCCTGCTTTGCGCAACTGTGCCACAGCGGACAATGCGCCGGGAATCAGCTGTTTGCCGATGTAGAGCACGCCATCCAGGTCAAATAAAACGGCTTTGATATGTGGGATAGATTGCATAATGTTTTTTCCAGAAAATGATACTTGAGACTAACGTATCTTTACTCAAGCAAAAATCATACTGGGTTGGTGCTGCCTATTTGTCCAAGGGTGACGCGAGGATTATCGCCCAGATCCTTGATGGTTTGGATGTCTTGAAAACCATGTGCGTTCAATAATTTTTGGACTGCTGGAGCTTGGTTGTAACCATGTTCCAGCATCAACCAGCCCCCTTCATTTAAGTAGGCGGGTGCCTGGGCAATGATCTGGCGGATATCTTGCAGACCATCAGCACCGGATGCCAGGGCTGATAAAGGTTCGAAGCGCAAATCGCCTTGTTGCAAGTGTGGGTCATTGCCTTCGATATAAGGCGGGTTGCTGACGATGAGGTCAAATTTGCACTCAGGCAGGGCCGCGAACCAATTGCTGGCTACGCATTGCAGGTTGCCGAGTTGCAATGCTGCTGCATTTTCTTTGGCAACCGCAAGTGCAGCAGCTGACACATCCACGGCAATGACCTCACATTGCGGAGCATGTCTGGCAATCGCCAGGGCAATGGCACCAGTCCCAGTGCCCAAATCCAGAATATGCATAGGCCCATTGATTTTTTGCAGCGCGGCTTCAACCAGCGTTTCGGTATCCGGGCGGGGAATCAGCGTATCCGGTGTGACTTTGAGGGTGAGCCCAAAAAACTCCCGAGAGCCTAAGATATGCGCAACAGGCTCCCCTTGCAGGCGGCGCTGAACCAGCTTTTCAAAATTATTGGCCGCAACGGCTTGCAGCAGGTCAGTGGCATGCGCAATCAGCCAGGCGCGATTCACATTGAGCACATGCATCAACAGTAACTGGGCTTCGATCGCCGCTTCATCAGGCAGCACAAACTGAGCCAGTTGTTGCCGTGCCGATTGCAACCATTGTTGCACGGTCTTTGGCACTACCTGCCCCCTGCTGCTTTACGTAAGGCAATCGCAGTGGCATGACCCTGTTTGGCCGGATGACGCACGGCATGGCGGATCACCCATTTCAGGTCTTTGTCAGCATTTGTGAGCCAGCGCTCACATATGTCAAACGCCAATTCCGGATGGTCTTTGGCAATATCACCCAGATGATTCGCAACACTGCGGCGCACATACAGGCTGGGGTCATTTTTCAGTGCCTCGAGTATCGGCAGCGTCGGCCTGGGGTCTTTAATCAGCTGGGGAATGCGAGCACCCCAAGGTAGCCGTGGACGGCAGCCCTCAGTGCATAGACGGCGCACATGCGGGTCTGGGTCATTGAGCCATAAGGTAAGTTGATTCAGCGTGCGCTCAAAATCATGCATTAAAAACGGACGAATGGAAAACTCGGCAGTAAAGCGGCGCGTCAATTCATACTGTGCACGCATGGCCACTTCAAACGGATCTTCGCCACCATTATGTTGTGGGTTACGCCCGTATTCCGCGACAAAGCGGGTATGGGGCAGATAAAAAAACACGCTGAGCCCCAGGCGTTCGGTATGCACATTGGGTGGGGTGAGCGTTTTGAGTAGGATGTCAGTGGCATCTGAGAATTTGGCTGGCAATGTCGCTTTTAAAGCCGCGGCAATGTGTGCCGAACGGTCCATAATCCCTAACGCCGCAATGTTGGTGATTGCCAAGGTTTTGAATACTTTTGCATCAAAGTGGGAATGCACTAAGGCGATATTATGTGCCAGGCAATCAATGGCTTCAGCATCCAGCAAAAACTTGATTGGATTGTCTTTCTGGATGCTGCTAGGCGCAACAGGCGTCCGGAAGGCATGCACAGTGCGTTAACCTTCTTCACCTAAACTCGCCAGCAAATCCGCCTGATATTCAGTCGCCAGCGCATTAATCAGCTCATCCATATCGCCTTCGGTAATTGCTTCAATTTTATACAGCGTCAGGTTGATGCGGTGATCGGTAATCCGGCCTTGCGGGTAGTTGTAGGTGCGGATGCGCTCTGAGCGATCACCCGAACCAATCAGGTTGCGGCGCTCGGAGGCGATTTTGCTTTGTTGTTCATCGACCTGTTTGGCCTTGATACGCGCGGCCAACACTTGCATGGCTTGCGCCTTGTTGGCATGCTGGCTGCGGCCGTCCTGGCATTCGACCACAATCCCTGTGGGGGCGTGGGTAATGCGCACGGCAGAGTCGGTTTTGTTAATGTGCTGACCACCGGCACCCGAGGCGCGGAAAGTGTCGATGCGAATATCGGCCGGGTTGATTTCTACATCACCCACCTCTTCCACTTCGGGCAAAATCGCCACCGTACAGGCAGAGGTATGAATACGGCCTTGGGTTTCGGTATCGGGGACACGCTGTACGCGGTGGCCGCCAGACTCGAATTTGAGTTTTGAATAAGCCCCGTAGCCGATGATTTTGGCAATAATTTCTTTATAGCCGCCGACTTCGCCTTCATTGGCAGAAACCACTTCCACCTTCCAGCCCTGGCGGTCGGCATAACGTGAATACATGCGGAACAGGTCGCCAGCGAACAGGCCGGATTCGTCACCGCCGGTACCGGCGCGGATTTCGAGGAAGATATTCTTGTCGTCGTTGGGATCTTTGGGCAGCAGCAGTTTTTGCAGGGTGAGTTCAACCTCTTCGAGGCGTTTTTTGCCGCTCTCGATTTCTTCCTGCGCGAACTCTTTCATCTCCGGGTCAGAGAGCATGTTGTGCGCCTCTTTGAGGTCAGCCTCCGTTTGCACGTACACATGGTATTGCTCAACAATCGGCGTGATTTCCGTATGTTCTTGCATGATTTTACGGTACTTATCCATATTGTCAGTGACGCCTTCGCTGCTGAGCAGGCGGTTGAGTTCTTCCAGTCGCTCGCTCAGGTTGGCGAGCTTTTGTAACATGCTTGGTTTCATCGTTTTAGTTACCTAAATATTCACACCTTGGGCGATGCCGCAAGTTGAAAAAATCATTCTTTAATTTGAAAGAGTTGTTTTACCAAGTGCTCCATGTGCGCGTGCGCATCGCCCTGGCTGTTATTCAGAGCATGGCTGGGACCATGCAAAAATTTATTGGTGAGTGCATTGCTCAGGGCTTCAAGCGCTTTTTCCGGAGGCTCACCTTTTTGCAGCAATTTTAGTGCTTTTTCCAGCTCGGCCTTGCGCACGGCATCTACCTGGTCTCGCAATGCTTTAATCGTCGGCACTGCTTCGCGCTGCTTGAGCCATTGCATAAAGTGCTCTACGCGCGAATTGACGATGAGTTCTGCGTTTACAGCAGCCTCCTGGCGATTGCCTAAGCCTTCTGATACCACTTGCGCGAGGTCGTCTACGGTATACAAAAACACATCGTCCAGTGCCGAGACTTCAGGCTCGATATCGCGCGGCACAGCGAGGTCGACCATAAACATCGGCCGGTGCTTACGTGCTTTAATGGCGCGCTCTACCATGCCCAAGCCGACAATCGGCAATTGGCTGGCAGTACTGGTGATGACGATATCAAATTCGTGAAAGCGTTCTGGCAGGTCGTTGAGCAAGATAGCCTGCACATTCAGGCCCTGGCCACGGATTTTTTCTGCCAGTTGCTCGCCGCGCTCCAGCGTGCGGTTGGCAACGGTGATTTTCTTGGGCTTTTGGGCCGCAAAGTGGTCGGCACACAGCTCTATCATTTCACCGGCACCGATAAACAGCACGCTTTGTGTACTTAAATCCCCAAAAATACGCTGTGCCAGCTTGACCGCGGCGGCGGCCATGGAAATCGAACTGCCACCAATATCGGTATTGGTACGCACTTCTTTGGCGACTTCAAATGTACGCTGGAACAATTTGTGTAACATGGTGCCCAACGTACCAGTGTCCTGCGCAATTTTGACTGACTGCTTGAACTGCCCCAGAATCTGCGCCTCGCCCAGCACCATGCTATCCAGCCCGCTGGCGACGCGGAAGGCGTGCTTGACCGCCTCGTGGCTGCTCAAGGTGTAAGTGTAGGGCAGGAGTTTGTCTGCTTCGAGGCGGTGATAAGCTGCTAACCAGTCAATCACGACTTCTGGCCGGATCGATTGCACATAAATTTCGGTGCGGTTGCAGGTGGACAAGATCGCCACCTCTGCCACGTTGTGACGTGCCAGATCCGCCAGCGCATGCGGCAAGGTTTCGTTGTTAAACGCAACATTCTCGCGGATGGCAATGGGGGCGGTGGTGTGGTTAACACCAATGGTATACAGCTGCATGGCGCTATTTTACCTGTGGGACAGGGTCAAAAGATAAACAAATCGGCGCTTGCAGGCAGTTCATGGGCGTTTGGATGGAAATCCATATCTAAAGTGCCGACATTTTCTTATATTCACGCGCCACAAGCAAGAATCCTGTTAATTTGACATAAAATGACGTTAAAATATTGGTTTTGCTAAATTTTTATTAGATTCATTCACGGAACTCAAGATACGGAACACCAGCATGGACAAAACTTTTCGCATTGCCCCAAGTATTCTTTCTGCCAACTTTGCCAAACTAGGCCAGGAAATCGAAAACGTCATTAAATCTGGCACAGACATCGTTCACTTTGACGTCATGGATAATCACTATGTGCCTAACCTGACTATCGGCCCATTGGTCTGTGATGCGATTCGTGATCTGTCACACAATGTAGGCGCCCTGATTGATGTGCACCTGATGGTCAAACCAGTAGACCGCATCATTCCTGACTTTGCCAAAGCGGGTGCTGACATCATCACATTCCACCCGGAAGCCTCTGACCACATTGACCGTAGCCTGGCCTTGATCCGCGATAGCGGTTGCAAGTCTGGCCTGGTATTTAACCCAGCCACACCGTTGCATTACCTGGATTACGTAATGGATAAAGTGGACATGATTTTGCTGATGTCGGTGAACCCGGGGTTTGGTGGCCAGAAATTCATTCCATCCACCTTGGATAAACTGAAACAGGCCCGTGCCCGCATTGACGCTTATTACGAAAAAACTGGCCGCCAGATCTGGCTGGAAGTAGATGGTGGCGTCAACGCAAACAACATTGCAGAGATCGCAAAAGCCGGGGCTGATACCTTCGTCGCAGGTAGTGCGATTTTCGGTTCACCTAAAGACACCGATCCTAACCGTTACGATACAGTTGTGGCGGCGATGCGTGCTTCCTTAGCCACTGTTTAATTCAAAAAGTCTGTTGTGATGCGGTTTCAAGTCAAGTTGGTCATGTTCGACCTGGACGGCACCCTGCTGGATACCGCACCACAAATTGCCGAAGCTGCCAACCGCATGTTGGTGGCTTTAGGCAAACCCATGTTGCCACAAGCACAAATCGCCAGTTATATTGGCGAAGGCGTGCAAAACCTGATCAAGCGCTGCCTCACCGGGAGCGTGCATACTGAGCCCGCGGCAGAAGAATTTGCCAGGGCACAACCGCTTTACCATGGGTTTTATGAAGCCAATGCCACCGAAAGCCAGGCGTTTGCTGGCGTTTTGCCTGCATTACAACAATTAAAAAAGCTGGGCTATCACCTGGCGTGCGTGACCAATAAACCCGAAAAATTCACCTTGCCTTTGCTGCAGGAAGCCGGATTGGCTGATTTTTTTGAGGTCATTATTTCTGGCGACAGTTTGCCTAAAAAGAAACCTGACCCCTTGCCGTTGTTGCATATTTGCCAAAAGTTAGGCGTGCTGCCTGCTGAAGCGGTGCTGGTAGGGGATTCAGAGACAGACATTCAGGCCGCGCATGCTGCCGGATGCTTTGTCGTGACCGTGCCTTATGGGTATAATCAGGGTCGCGCAATTGATGCCGCGATGGTGGATGCCACCATACAGCAACTCACCGATGTGGTGGATTTGCTGGAGTTACCTGCTCTCTTAAAGCAGGGATCATAAAAAACAGACCTTATTATCATGATGTTTTGTGCTCATCATTCTTCCAGTTGGCCAGTATTAAGCTGGCGTCGTTCGTGGCGGGGCTAGTCCTGCCACACGCGCAGGTGCGCGCCATTTGCACCGAACTGCTGTGATTGTTTGCACGGCACTCTACGAATCAAACTGGAAAAAAGCATCATGTTAAGCACATTAAGCAAGACCGAATTCGACGCGCTGGCGGCGCAAGGCTACAACCGTATTCCGCTGGTGCTAGAAACCTTTGCCGATCTGGATACACCCTTATCACTGTATCTCAAACTGGCCAATCAACCTTATTCCTACCTGCTCGAAAGCGTACAAGGCGGCGAGCGCTTTGGCCGTTATTCGATTATAGGCCTGCCTGCCACTACCCGCATCGTGGTGCGAGACCAGCAATTGCAGGTGATTCAGGATCATCAGGTCATAGAATCACATTCCGATCAAAACCCGCTGGACTTTATCAAGGCGTATCAGGCGCGCTTTAAAACGCCGCCTTATGATGGTTTACCGCGCTTTACCGGCGGCTTGGCCGGTTATTTTGGCTACGAGACCATTCAATACATCGAAAAACGTCTCGGCAAACAGAAAAAACCTGACGCGATAGGTGTACCCGATATCCTGCTCATGGTGTCTGAAGAGATTGCCGTGGTAGATAACCTCTCGGGCAAGCTCTATTTTATTGTATACGCAGAACCCGCAAAGGCAGATGCCTACGAAACGGCTTGTGCCCGTATGCATGATTTATTGGCTAGATTACGCACTCAGGTTGACATTCCTGACGCATTAGCCACCCATAAAACACAGGCGGTGTCTGAGTTTGGTGAGGATAACTTCAAGGCGGCAGTCAAAAAGGCACAGCAATATATTCTAGAAGGCGACATCATGCAGGTGGTATTGAGCCAGCGGATGTCGCAAGATTTTGATGCCTCGCCATTGAGCTTGTACCGCGCTTTGCGTAGCCTCAACCCTTCCCCATATATGTTCTATTACGATATGGATGATCACCATGTGGTCGGAGCTTCACCAGAAATCCTGGTGCGTCTGGAAGAGACCACCGTGACCTCACGGCCGATTGCCGGGACACGTCCACGTGGTAAAAACCGTGACCATGACCTGGCGCTTGAAGCAGAGTTGCTGGCCGATCCGAAAGAACGTGCCGAGCATGTGCAACTGATGGATCTGGGCCGCAACGACGTCGGCCGTGTCGCACTGACTGGTACGGTCAAAGTCACTGACAATATGACCATTGAGCGCTATTCACATGTCATGCATATTGTCAGCAACGTCGAAGGCCAGCTCAAGCCAGGCTTGGATGCGATTGATGTGCTCAAAGCGACTTTCCCTGCCGGGACGGTGTCTGGTGCCCCTAAAGTGCGCGCCATGGAAATCATTGAAGAACTGGAGCCTTCCAAACGTGGCATTTATGCTGGTGCCGTCGGCTATTTAGGCTTTAATGGCGACATGGATGTCGCGATTGCGATCCGTACGGCTGTGATCAAAAACAAAAAACTCTATGTGCAGGCGGGCGCGGGCATTGTGGCCGATTCGGTGCCGCAAAGCGAATGGGAAGAAACCCAAAACAAGGCCAAAGCCGTCATCCGCGCCGCTGAACTGGTGCAGGCAGGTCTGGATAGCCAGGCCGCTAATGTTCAAACCCATGCAGGAAAAGGAGCCTGATATGTTGTTGATGATTGATAACTACGACTCTTTTACCTATAACCTCGTGCAGTATTTTGGCGAGCTCGGGCAAGATGTGCATGTGCACCGCAATGACGAAATCACGCTAGAACAGATCAAAGCGATGGCGCCGGAAAAAATCGTGATTTCTCCCGGACCGTGCACACCAAACGAAGCCGGGATTTCCGTGCCCCTGATTCACGAGTTTGCTGGCAAAATTCCTTTGCTGGGCGTGTGCTTGGGTCATCAGAGCATAGGCCAGGCTTTTGGTGGCAACATCATCAAGGCCAAAACGCTGATGCACGGTAAAACCTCATTGATTCACCATACCAATACCGGCGTGTTCAGAAACCTGCCTAATCCCTATACGGCAACGCGTTACCACTCATTGGTGATTGAGCGTGAAACCATCCCGGATTGCCTGGAGATCACGGCCTGGACTGAAGATGGCGAGATCATGGGCGTCAAGCATAAAACACTAGCCGTGGAAGGCGTACAGTTTCACCCCGAGTCTATCTTGACTGAATATGGGCATGAGCTGCTGGACAACTTCCTGAAAGGCTATTGATGGCCATCACGCCTAAAATCGCCTTACAGCGCCTGATTGACCACACCGATTTCACGCATGATGAAATGCTGGAAATCATGCAGCAGATCATGAGTGGTGAATTCACGCAGATCCAGATTGCCGGCTTTTTGTCAGCCTTGCGCGTCAAGGGCGAAACCGTGACCGAAATTGCCGCCGCTGCGCAGGTGATGCGCGAGCTTTCCAGCAAGGTAGAGATCACCGATACCCGCCACCTGATTGATACCTGTGGCACTGGCGGTGCGCCGAACAAGGTATTTAACGTCTCCACCGCGTCAGCCTTTGTCGCCGCAGGCGCAGGTGCAAAAATCGCCAAGCATGGTGGCCGCGCAGCTTCTTCAAAAAGCGGCTCTGCCGATGTGCTGGAAGCGTTGGGTGTCAATATTGTGTTAACGCCTGAACAAGTGGTACGTTGCGTCAACGAGGCCGGTATTGGCTTTATGTTTGCGCCTAATCACCACGCGGCCATGAAATACGCAGCGCCCGTGCGCCGCGAACTGGGTGTACGCACCATGTTTAACCTGTTAGGGCCGATGACGAATCCGGCCGGGGCCAAACGCCAGGTGATGGGCGTGTTTCACCGCGATTTAGTGCCATTGCTGGCGCAAACCCTGCAAAAATTGGGTAGCGAGCACGTGATGGTGGTGCATAGTGCTGATGAAATGGATGAAATCTCTTTTTCTGCGGACACCTATGTGGCCGAATTGAAAAATGGCAACATCAATGAATATATCCTGAATCCTGCACAATTTGGCATGCCGTTACATGATATCAACAGTATCCGTGTTGAAAGTGCACAACATTCCAGCGAGATTATCCTCGGTTTGCTATCTGGTGAAAAAGGCCCTGCAAGAGATATCGTATTGCTAAACGCAGGCGCTGCGATTTACGTCTCTGGGCTGGTAAATGATTTAACTTCTGGCATTGCACAAGCGGCGCAATCGATTGATTCAGGTGCGGCTTTGAATAAGTTGCAGCAACTGAAAGCTTTAAGTCAGGCCACATGAGGCGCCGCTATGCATTGATTGCGCTATGCAGTTTGCTGGTCGCATGTCAGCAACCGCAACAGCAGGGTGTAAGCAATCAGCCACAGTCAACGGTTGAAGTGAAATCGCAGGTTCAGACGCTGAGTCTGCAACCGCTTTCTTCCGGGTTGGCAAAGGAAGACAATGCGGCACTTAAACAGGCCTTTGCGCAAAAGCAGAGCCACGTCTGGCTAGAGGGCAATGGCATTGTGAAGAAACTGCTGCCAGACGATACCAAAGGTGCAAAGCATCAGCGGTTTCTGGTTACGATTGCGCCTGAGCAAACATTACTTTTTGCGCACAATATTGATTTGGCGCAACGTGCTGACGTCAACGTGGGTGATCAGGTACAGTTTAAAGGCGAATATATTTACAACCCCAAGGGCGGCATCATGCACTGGACACATCATGATCCGAACGGAAAGCAAGGCGGTTGGATTAAAGTTAACGGACAGACTTATGAGTGATATTTTAAATAAAATCCTGGCGACAAAAGCCGAAGAGATCGCGACAGCACAAGCCAAGCTGCCATTGGCCGAGGTGCAGGCGCTCGCAACTCGACAAGCGCCTGCGCGTGATTTTGTCGGTGCGATTCGCAGCAAGATTGCCGCAGGCAAAGCCGCCGTGATTGCCGAAATTAAAAAAGCCAGTCCTTCCAAAGGTGTGATCCGTGCCGACTTTAAACCTGCAGAAATTGCTGCCAGCTATGAACTAGGCGGCGCAGCATGCTTGTCTGTGCTAACCGACGAGCAATACTTCCAGGGTTCGGCCGATTACCTCAAACAAGCGCGGGCCGTGTGCAGCCTGCCCGTGTTACGCAAAGATTTTATGATAGATGAATACCAGGTCTATGAAGCACGTGCCATGGGTGCGGATTGTATTCTGCTGATTGCTGCTGCGCTTACGTTGGCCCAAATGCAGCAACTGGAAAGTGTTGCACACAGTCTGGGCATGGCAGTATTGGTAGAAGTGCACAACGGTGAAGAACTGGCGCAAGCTATTCAGCTGACCACGCCATTACTAGGCATTAATAACCGTAACCTGCGCACGTTTGAAGTCACGCTGGATACCACATTAGGCCTGCTGGAAAAAATCTCCGGCGATAAAATTGTGGTCACCGAAAGCGGTATTTTCACAGCCGATGATGTCAAACTCATGCGCGACCATGCCGTGCATACTTTCCTGGTCGGTGAGGCATTCATGCGTCAGGACAACCCGGGTGCCGAGCTGGCCAAGGTATTTGCCTGATTCTAGTAAATAGGCGGTTGCGTCGCCATCGTTGAACAAAGTTGAGGATGTTATGAGTAACCAGTTTTTAGCCATCCGCCCACGCCGTATGCGTAAAGACGAATTTTCACGCCGCTTGGTGCGTGAGAATGTACTGACAACTAATGATCTGATTTACCCGGTGTTTGTGCTCGAAGGTGAAGGTAAGGTAGAAGACGTAAAATCCATGCCTGGTGTACAGCGTCAAAGCCTGGATATTTTGCTGAAAACGGCTGAAGAATGCGTGAAACTGGGTATTCCTGCCTTAGCGCTGTTCCCGGTGGTCCCACAGGAATTCAAGAGCCTGGATGCCAAAGAAGCTTACAACGCAGAAGGCCTAGTGCCACGTACCGTACGCGCGTTGAAAAAAGCCTTCCCGGCACTGGGAGTGATCACCGATGTCGCGCTTGATCCTTACACCACGCACGGCCAAGATGGCCTGATCGACGATACCGGCTATGTGCTCAATGACGAAACTGTTGAAGTGCTGGTCAAGCAGGCCTTATGCCACGCACAAGCAGGCGCAGATGTGGTCGCCCCATCTGACATGATGGATGGCCGCATTGGTGCGATCCGCGACGCGCTGGAAGAAAATGGTTACATCTACACCCGCATCCTCGCTTACTCTGCCAAATATGCCTCCGCGTTTTATGGCCCTTTCCGCGATGCAGTTGGCTCAGCTGGTAACCTTGGCAAAGGCAATAAATACAATTACCAGATGGATCCTGCCAATTCAGATGAAGCGCTCAAAGAAGTCGCGCTGGATCTGGAAGAAGGCGCAGATATGGTGATGGTGAAGCCTGGGATGCCGTATCTGGATATTGTGCGTCGCGTCAAAGACGAGTTCGGCGTGCCCACCTATGCGTATCATGTCAGCGGTGAATACGCCATGCTCAAAGCAGCGGCGCAGAATGGCTGGCTGGATGAAAAAGCCTGTGTGCTGGAGGCGATGTTAGGGTTTAAGCGCGCCGGGGCGGATGGAGTGTTGACTTATTATGCGATGGATATCGCGAGATGGTTAAAGGGTTAATCCTTTAACCATCTTTTCATCGTGAAACAGTATTTTCTCGCTCGAGGTGATGCTCGATCAATCAATCCGCATAATCCACAATCAACGGCGCATGGTCACTAAAACGCTCCGCCTTATACACACTGGCAGCGATTACTTTTGCACCTAATGCTGGCGTTGCCAGCTGATAATCAATCCGCCATCCCACATTCTTGGCCCATGCCTGCCCTCGATTACTCCACCAGGTGTAACAGTCATCTGTGGTGTCCGGGTATAAGCCACGATAGGTATCCACCCAGCCTACCCGACCAAGCACATCCGTCATCCAGGCACGCTCTTCGGGCAAAAAACCCGAGTTCTTGCGGTTGCCTTTAAAGTTTTTAAGGTCAATCTCCTGATGCGCGATATTCCAGTCGCCGCAAATCACGACCTCACGACCACAGGCAATCAGCTGTTCCAGATGCGGCAGAAATTTCGCCATGACCGCAAACTTGAATTGCTGACGCTCTTCGCCGCTAGAGCCGCTCGGCAAATATAAAGACACGACGCTTAGATTGCCGTACTGACATTCCAGATAGCGCCCCTCAGCGTCGATTTCGGCATGGCCCAGACCAATAATCACCTTGTCTGCAGGCTGCTTACTGTAAATACCCACACCGCTGTACCCTTTTTTCTCGGCATAATGAAAATAGCCGTGGTAACCAGGCGGCTGCAACATCTCAGGCTGCATATCACCTACTTGGGCTTTAAGCTCCTGCAAACAGACAATATCGCCGCCACTATTCGCCAGCCATGGCAAAAAGCCTTTGTTGCAGGCTGACCGTATGCCATTGAGGTTCAAGGTTATAATACGCATTGTTCAAATTCTTTCTGCTTTTTTAAAATGACTGCCAACACACTCAGTGCCGATTTTATTGCTTTTTCCATCCAGAAACAGGTATTACGCTTTGGTGAATTTAAAACCAAAGCCGGCCGCTTGAGCCCGTATTTTTTTAATGCTGGCCTGTTTGATGATGGCGAAAGCATGCTCAAACTGGGTGAATTCTACGCCAACAGCATTCTACAGTCTGGCTTGCAATTCGACATGCTGTTTGGCCCAGCTTATAAAGGCATTCCGCTGGTGACTGCCATCAGCATCGCTTTTGCGCGCATGGGGAAAAACTACCCTTATGCCTATAACCGCAAAGAAGCTAAAGACCACGGCGAAGGTGGCACGCTCGTAGGCGCAGCACTCAAAGGCCGCGTACTGATTATTGATGACGTGATTTCTGCCGGAACCTCTATCCGTGAATCGGTAGACCTGATCCGTCACGCCGGAGCCACGCCTTGCGCAGTCAGCATCGCCTTGGACCGCCAGGAAAAAGGCTTGGGGGAGTTATCAGCAGTACAAGAAGTGGAACAAACCAACCAGATGCCGGTAGTCAGCATTGCCAAGCTGGCTGACCTGTTTGCCTATTTGCAAGGCAACGAAAAACTGGCGCAATACTTCCCGGCCATTGAAGCCTATCGCGGACAATATTGCGTGCGATAGGGCGTTAAGCCAAGCAATAAAAGCGAGCAAATGCTCGCTTTATTTATTTGAGCATGCCCATTAAGCGGGACATGATCAATGCCGGGTTATTTTCTACCACACCGTTTGGCGTTAGCTGATTCACCACATCGGGCAAATACTCGGCAATTTTGCCACCTAGTTCCTCAGTAGTCATATTCAGTTTGGCCGCCATCCCGGCCAGGACAGAACTGCCTAGCGCGGAACCGATTTGCTCTGCATTGACGCCAATATTGGCGCCTTTACCCACCCAGGAATCGACCTGTTCAGATAAACCGCCATTTTTCAGGGTTTGTAAAATACCCGGTAAACCACCATATTGCTGAAACAGCTCCATGGCCAGTTTTGCCAGAGGGCCTTTGTCACCCATGACCTTGTTCATCATCGCACCGGCGACGCTATCGAATAATCCCATTATGAGAGCTCCTAATTAATTGGTTCTTTAGAAATTCTTTTCGCCTTTAGGCGAGTTACTTTTTTTGTAAGCATGTTTTAACTAAGTTGTACTGAGTCTTTTTATTTCGCCTTTAGGCGACCATTCTTTCTTATGCTTGTCCATAAGAAAGAAGGCAAAGAACAAGACACCCTAGCTTCCGCTTTTATCCTGCGTTGCTCGCCAAAACAAGCAGTCACGAAACTCGACCTGGCAGCTCACAAACTCCGTGAGCTGCTGCGGGATTCGGACAGTCGCTCACTCTACTCTTATTTTGTCTCCGCTACTCAGCGTGATGGGATGGGATTTATCTCGCCAAACTCACAGCGTAGAAGATTGGGACGTTGAAAAACTCAATTTCTGTTATTCAGTCGAACTACGGTAGCGCTCGCATGGTGTTTCGGGCCCCTATCTGACGCGCCGAGTAGCGCAGGCAAAATAAGATCAAGCGAGCGGCTGTCCGAATCCCGCAGTGGACTGCGTCTTGTGCAGGCAACTAGGATGAGTTTCGCGAGCGCTTATTTTGGTGAGCAACGCAGGAAACAAGCGGAAGCTAGGGTGCATTTCTTTTGGTTACTTATTCTTTGTGCAAGCAAAGAAAAGTAACTCGCTGAAAAAGCGAAAAGCAAACTGACAAACAACACTAACGCGTGGGCATATATGTCCACCCTACCACTTAATGTTAACCTTGCCTGGATTCCGGCCTACGCCGGAATGACGGATATTCAGCGGCAACCGATCCGCTTTACTGCTATCACCAAACATAGGCGTTCCCCATTTAACCCAGAAATCCGCCTCTCAGAACCGCTCATGTGCCCCCAAATACCGCCATTGCCCCGGCGGTAATTTACCCAGGTTGATACTGCCAATCCGAATCCGCTTCAACCCAACGACATGCAATCCGACTAATTCACACATCCGGCGGATCTGCCGTTTACGTCCTTCACGCAACACAAAGCGTAGCTGGTCCTCGTTTTGCCAGGAGACTTTAGCTGGTCTTAGCTGAACGCCATCCAGACTGAGGCCATGATTGAGCAATGCCAAACCATTGGCACTGAGCTGGCCTTCTACACGCACCAGATATTCTTTTTCTACGTTGGAGTCATCACCAATCAGCTTGCGTGCGACGCGGCCATCCTGAGTGAGCACCAGCAATCCGGTGGAGTCAATATCCAGGCGCCCAGCTGGGGCCAAGCCGCGTAAATGCCCGCGCTTGAAACTAATTCCACTCGCATCTTCTGACCACTGATTGTCGGGATTGCATAACACCACCGCTGGCTCATAGCCATCCTCTGCCTGACCACTCACATAACCGACGGGCTTGTGCAATAGAATAGTGACGGTTTCTGCCTGGTGCTCTTTGGCATAGGCACTGATGATGATTTCGGCATCTGGGTCTATGCGTGTGCCCAGGGTTTCCACAATTTCACCGTTGACCTTGACCCAGCCATTGACGATCCAGTCATCGGCTTCACGACGTGAACATAGCCCACGGTCGGCCATGACTTTGGATAATCGCGGCTGGGCATCTGGGTCTGGTGTATGCACCAGTCTTGAAGGAGCGGTTGGGCGACGTTCGCGGTTATCTGTACGCTGTTCTGACCATTTATCGGGATACTCAGATCTGTGCCGCGACTCTTTGTATGATTCCTTGCGCGCGTGTGGCTTATCGCCCGCTTTATTGTCACGCCTGCTGCGCTCCTGGCGTGCAGGTTTTTCTGTATGTTTTTTTTGTTTGGCAACAGGCGCTTCTGCCTCTGCCCGTTTTGGCGCTACTTTCGGCGGTGGCTGGGTACGGTCACGCAGGGTTGCAGGGCCACGACGCACGGGTTTGCTGCGTTTCGGCTGCTCATCGCCTGCAGATGGTTTATTCAGTTTGATGGTACTCAAAATAGCGGTCTCGACTTAAGGTTGCTCGGGTGACGAATATCCCGGTGCATAAACTGCTATTGTAAATTATCCGGTTGCTTTACCGGCCTAAAATTCAAACTTCCCGGCGCTTTACGTGCGCTGCGCGGCATAAAATGCAGAATGCTTTCAGCCCGGGTTAAATCCGGCTGCTGCTGGATATATTGTTTTTTCCAGGCGCGGTGCGGGTTACTGATAATGCCAGCCAGCCATGCCGCTTGTATCGGATTCAATTTATCCGGGGTCAGATCGAAATAGTAGCGGGAGGCCGCGTGGGCACCGCAAAGGCTGGGGCCTAAGTCCACCGTATTCAGGTAAAGCTCCAGGATATCGGTTTTCGTCAGCGCTGACTCCAGTTGCACGGCATAAAGCAGTTCTTCGACTTTGCGCTTCCAGGTGCGCTCGCCGTTGGTGAACATGTATTTCGCCAGTTGCTGGGTGATGGTACTGCCTCCTACCTGTTTATCTGTACTTTCTTTGCCTAGCAAATGCTGCATTTGTGCCATGACATAACCGGGGTGATGCTTGAATTCGGCATCTTCGGCGATGATGGCAGCCACCGGCAACCAGCGACCCAGATTTTCGTAAGGCACCCATTGCATCTTTTCGGGATATTTATGCTCATCCAGTAATGGGCAATCATACTGTATGGGTAGCGTGGTGGCGGCCCTGATATTCAGGCCGGAGACAGCCATGGCATTCAGTTGCGGTTGTGCACTCCACTCTTTCTTTGGCCAGCGCAGCGTTCCCGACGCCGTCAACGTGCCGGAAACGATGGCTTCGCTTATAACAGCAGAATGTGGCTGCAGCGGTTTGAGCAATGCCTGTAATGGTGTACTCGGCAACTGCCAGGTCAGTTTCAAACTGCGCATGCTGACCTTGCCGTTAAAATCTACTTTAAACAGTGGCCGGGTGTCGCCTACCGAAAGGTAACCATGGATATGCTGCTGGTCCATTTGTAGCCACAGCTCCAGCATAGGGATCACGATGGGCTGGTCACTTACCGATTTGGCCTCTATCCAGCAATGCCGGCAGCGCACACGCAAGCCGTCTTCGTCATGCAACTGAATATCGCCATGATTTAAACTGAACGCTTGCCTGTCGAGCACCCAGCGCCCAGGTGCAGAAGTCGCCATCATCAGCAGTGGCACCACCCGCACTTCCACACCGCCAGCCACAGGCAACCTGACACGCCATGCTTCTGTGTCATACGGTTGCCAGACCCAGCCAGCCAATGCCAGCAGCGCTACCAATATGCCAGCTAGTAGCGTAAGTGCAATTCTTTTAAGCCAGACTCCCGCCATGACTTGCCTAAACCAGTAACCGCTCCACGACTTTGCCGTGCTGCAAATGGCTCTCGACGATCTCATCTATATCTTCAAGATCGACAAAGGTATACCAGACTGCATCGGGGTACACCACCATCACTGGCCCCACTTCACACCGGTCCAGGCATCCGGCGCGATTCACTCGGACTTTGCCAGCACCGGCCAGGCCCTGCTGCTTGACCTTTTTTTTCATATAGTCAAAGGCGGCTTCGGCGCCTTTGTTCATGCAACAATCCTCACCTGGTTCGCGTTGGTTAAGACAAAAAAATACATGATATTGAAAGTGACTCTGCGTCATATTGTTTACCTTTTTATAACTGCCCCCTGATTTATTCAGTAGAGAGCTGGTCTTCACGTGTAAAGGTCCAGGTACGGGTAATGCTCAGCACATCGGTATCCTGGCGGATATCTTCCGGGAATGTTGGGAAGGGGGCAGCCAACTGGACAATGCGCCGTGCGGATTCATCCAGCAATCTATGCCCGGAGCTCTGGTGGATACGGATACTCTCTATACTACCATCGGCCTTCACCGAAACAGTCATTTGCAATTTGCCATACAATTTTTGTATGCGGGCAGTCTGCGGGTAATTCAAGTTACCCACGCGCTCGATTTTTTGCCGCCACTGTTCGACATAATTGGCAAAACGGTATTCCCGCGTTCGCGCACCAATAAACTGGCGTTTGGGCCGCATTTCATATTCTTCCTGCTGCTTGGCAATCAATGCTTCCAATTTAGCCATCTCTTGCGTGGCGGCGGTTTGCGACTGAGGTGTTACCGGTACATGCTGCGAAGGCGGTTGCTGCTTGCTCGCCGGATGAGGCTGTGACAACGGCGGCGTTTGTAAACTGGTGACCGACTGACTAGCTTTTAATTGTGTGAGCAGTGCTTGCGCCTCCTGTTCGAGCTGAGCCACGCGCTGTTTTTCAAGCATCAGCTCGGCTTCATGGGGGCTGGCAGCAGTGGTTGTGGAGGGCAGGGTGGCTTGCGCAGCATGCGGTATGGAGGCCTGCATCTGTTGCACGCTGGGCAGCGGACTTTTCATCTGCCGTTTTTCATCGGTATTGCCGCCTCGGTCAAGATTGGCTTGTGCCAAGGCATCTGCTTTTTCAGGGGCACTGCGGGTTTTGCTGTTGACAAGCAACACTTCCAATGACGGAATCTGGTCTTTTAATGCTTTTAGCTCAGGTTGAAAATGTAGCGTCAGCAACACCGCATGTGTTAGCAGCGAAAACCACAGCGCCCATACCAGGGGTGAACGTTTACGGAATCCATCGCGGAAACCCATCGCTGGCCTGCCTGCTTATTCCTGCAAGGCCAGCAACAGTTTCTGGTGTACTCCGCCAAAACCGCCATTACTCATCACCAGCACATGATCACCCGGTGTCGCCATGGCAGTGACGGCCGCCACCAGCTGTCCCAAGTCATCAAATGTTTTTGCCTTATGCTGGATGGGCGCCAAAGCAGCGGCGGCATCCCAGCCCAAGTTGTTTGCATAACAAAATACAGCATCGGCATCTTTGAGACTGTCGGGCAGGGCGTCTTTCATCACACCCAGTTTCATGGTGTTAGACCGCGGCTCGAGCACGGCCAGGATTCTAGCCGTGCCGACTTTGGCACGCAAACCAGCCACAGTCGTGGCAATCGCTGTCGGGTGATGAGCGAAATCGTCATACACCGTCACCTCTTTGGCAACACCCTTGATTTCCATGCGGCGTTTGACGTTTTTGAACTCACTTAACGCCTCGATAGCAATACATGGCGCAACACCGACATGACGTGCGGCGGCAATCACGGCCAGTGCATTGCTGCGGTTATGCTCACCGAGCAATTCCCAGCTCACGTTACCCTGGCGTTCGCCATTAAAATACACATCAAATCGGCCTTGTGCATCCACATTTTGCACCTGCCAGCCACTGGCAGTATCTATGCGTTCCAAGCCACTCCAGCACCCACGCGCAATCACGCGATCCAGGCTATCCTGCTGGTTGGCAACCACAAGCCCTTGTTGAGGCACAGTGCGCACCAGGTGGTGGAACTGTTTTTCAATCGCTGCCAGGTCTTCAAAAATATCGGCGTGGTCGAATTCGAGGTTATTGAGTACGGCCGTGCGTGGGCGGTAATGCACAAACTTGGAACGCTTGTCGAAGAAAGCCGTATCGTATTCGTCTGCTTCGATCACAAAAAATGGTGAAACTGATTTGGGATCCTGCCTGGGCGTTTGCGGTAAACGGGCAGAAACACCAAAGTTTTCCGGGACGCCCCCAATCAGGAATCCTGGTGCCAGGCCTGCATATTCGAGTACCCACGCCAACATGGAGGCAGTCGTCGTCTTGCCGTGCGTACCTGCCACAGCCAGCACCCATTTGCCTTTCAGCACATTCTCGGCCAGCCATTGCGGACCAGAAATATAAGGCAAACCCTGGTTGAGGATTTCTTCCATGAGCGGATTGCCACGTGTCACCACATTGCCTATGACGTAGATATCAGGATTCAGACTGGTCTGCGAAGGATCAAAACCTTCAATGAGCTCTATGCCCTGTGCCTCTAGCTGAGTACTCATGGGCGGGTAAACGTTAGCATCACAGCCGGTGACACGATGTCCAGCCGCTTTGGCCAGGACGGCGATGCCGCCCATAAAAGTGCCACAAATACCTAGGATGTGAATATGCATAAACTTTACCAAATCAGATTAACGCAGGCATTTTACCAAACAACGCCTGGTAGAGCGGCAGGAATGACGGCTCAATTTTGGGCAAATAAAGATTGATACTGGCGGCAACGTGCAGCGACATCACCGGCCTGGAAAATATCGGTAATTACGGCCAGCGCATGGGCACCTGCGGTGATTAATGGACGCGCGTTTTCCAGAGTGATGCCGCCAATGCCCACCACTGGCACAGAGAGTGACTGCATGGCAAGTGTAAACAAGTCAGGCGTTGCTCTCGGTGCATTCGGTTTGGTGGGGGACGGGTAACAGGCACCAAAAGCGACATAATCTGCACCGGCAGCTTGCGCTTGCTCGGCCAGTTCGAAGCGGTTATAGCATGAGGCGCCAATCATTTTTTGTTCACCAAGCAGGGCACGCGCGTCCGCAATGGCACTATCATGCTGGCCGACATGCACACCATCTGCATCGATTTCGGCTGCCAGCGCGACATGATCATTGATCAGCAATGGGACATTGGCAGAGCGGCAAATCGCAAGGAGGGCTGCTGCCTGCTTCAGTCGTAAGGCGTCATTGGCAGTTTTATGCCGATATTGCACCAGAGATACACCGCCTTGTAAGGCTTGGGTTATTTTTGCGCAAAGCAGTTCAGTGTCGTCACAATCGGGCGTGACCAGGTATAAACCGTTAATGCTGAAGCTCACTGGCTTTTTCCTGCACGTCTGATTCGCGTGCCCAGAAGAACCGGTCTGGAATAAATTGACCCATACCAGGGCGGAAGGCGTGACGCAAGGTTTGCCAGGTGAACTCTTGCGCCTCGTGCACGGCTTCTTCCATAGTCAATCCATGTGCCAGGCAAGCGGTAATCGCACTGGTCAGCGTACAGCCAGAGCCATGATAACTGCCTGGCAAACGTTCCCAGTGATAATCCTTGATCAGTCCTGGCGTACCATTTTGCAAACCATAGAGACTATTCACCACGTCATTTGAGCGCTCATGGGTACCGGTAATCATCACATACTCTGAGCCCATGCCTAGCAAACGCAAAGCGCATTCTTCAAGCGAACTGTGCTTCACTTCATCGCTTTCATCATAATAAGCCAGACGGCGCGCTTCCAAGCTGTTGGGTGTGATGAGTGTGGCCTGCGGAAACAGCAACTCACACATGGCTGCCTGCATTTCTTCGTTAGAGAGCTCGTCTCCGCGCCCTGAAGCCAATATCGGATCTATGATCAAAGGCACATCAGGGTAATCAGCCACGATTTCTGCAATTACAGCCACATTTTCTACACTGCCGAGCAATCCCAGTTTGAATGCGCTGACTGAAACATCTTCCAGGATTGTCCTGGCCTGTTCATTGATCCAGTCGGCATCCAGCGGCATTACGCTTTCCACACCTACGGTATCTTGCACGGTGATGCCGGTGATCACTGAAAGCGGATAACACCCAATACTGGAGAGGGCCATGATATCTGCTTGAACACCTGCACCTGTACTAGGGTCTGTTGCTGCAAATGTAAGAACGGTTGGAGGAGTATTGGCCATGAAAATCCTTTGGAGCGGCTGACGGGAATCGAACCCGCGTATCAAGCTTGGGAAGCTGGCGTTCTACCATTGAACTACAGCCGCAAACGAATCACCATTATTTTACTTGGTGTGCTGGCGAATACAAAACATTATTCGTTAAAAAAACAAAAGCCGGACAACTGTCCGGCTTTTGTTTCGTTCAGGAAATTAAATACAATTTGAGTTCACGCCATCTGGCAACTTCACGCCAGAACTCAAGATTGGTGTCGCACCCAACCGATCTTCAGGCGTTGGGCAAGCCACCGCATCCAGATCTTCCTCATCACCAGCAGCAGGGTTCAGAGAAACGATTAACATCGTATTCAATACGGGGTTGTTTGGAATCAAGCCACCCAAGCCGGCATCATCACGCGGCGATGCTAATCCTGTTGTTGGCGTAGTCGGCAATGGCAAAATACTTGCTGTTGTTTCTCCGGTATTACTCAGTAATTGGTAATTACCAGCATCAGCACCTCCTAAAGTGATATCAGAAATAAATACCGGTTTATCATTACCAACAGCGCTATCCAGGAACTGGCCATTTGCTGTCGCAACCGTCAGCTGATCCGTGCCTAAACGACCATTAAATGTTGCAGCACCTGTATTTAACGTGGCAAGTACATTGCCATCAAATAGCTTGTCATTAGCCGTAATACCCGTCACAGCAAAAATATTAGCAGGCGTAATTACACCAACATTACCAGTTGCTTGCTCGGTTTTGAGCGTATACCCATACACAGCTCTGCCTGTATTTGAAACACTGACAATAGATAACGGATTAGTAGTAACCAGCTTATCTACACCCACATTCTTGTCATCATATGACGCGCTGACAATCTTAGTGTAGGTGATGATATCTCCATCGCGACCTTCAGTCACCAAACCTAAACCAGAAATATCGGCAACTGTTGTAGTGTCATAAACTTTGGTTGCATCGCCAGTCAGTCTTGGTGTGATTTCAACCTTCTCTGAATAAATCAAACCATTACCAGTTGCAGCCAGGTTTATTTGCTCAGTACCATTTTTTACACCGTCATAAGTCACACCATACTGTTTGAAGTTGTAACCATTGAAAATGGCTGCTCCACGAGTACCAAAATCAGGAGAGGCTGAGTAGATGAGCCAGCGACCACCAGTACCAGTCGTGATACCAAAATTACCAGTATTTTTGTATCCACGGCCCGCAACTAATGTAACTGCATCATGAGATTTGCTGGACGTCACGATATTACCTTTTTGAATCACATCATTACCAGCTCGAATAAATACAACCGCTGCACTTCCTTCAGTCCTATTACCGGTTTTAGCCCCTCCTCTGTTGTCGACTGCGCCAACCGTAACATCACCGGTTTCTGCCAGTAAGGTAACAGCACCAGCATCACCACCAAACTGGTTAGCACCACGACCATCAGCGCCTTTTGCAGTCAACGTACCGACAGTTAAGCTACCACCAGCTTTAATGTTTATATCCCCTGCAGTCTTCCCATCCGTATTGCTTCTGACTGTACCCGCACTGGTGTTGATGTCTCCAGTTTTAATTTCGCCCGCAGCATTCATTGCAACTTTGCCACCAAAACTATTAAAACCGCCATTCGTGTTCACATTACCGGTGTTGATGCTACCTTTAGCACTAGTCAAATTCACGCTGCCTGATACCTGGTCGCTAGTCGAAGTCAAGCCAGCATCGCCTGCCCCTGTTGTAATGTTACCGACAACCATGTCGCCATCCTTCGTGGTAATCGTCACATTACCGCCTCGACCACCGCTTTCGCTAGTAAGATTTGAGGCACTACCAACGGTATTAATACTGCCCGTCATAGTTAAGCTTTTTGCATTGATCTCAACATCACCACCAGTCACGCCAGCAATCGGGCCAAGCGCCTTACCGTTAGTATTAATATTAGTTGCTCCAAGATTGACATCACCCTTGGCATCTATTTTCACTGCACCCCCATACAATTGGTTGGTATTGATGCTACCTGAAGTCTGAGTGATATTCACAGCTGAGAGGGCAACCCCGCCTGAACCGCCGGTAATATTTGTATTTGCTTTGATATTGATATTGCCCGCGCCTGAATTATCTGAATCTGCTTGCAAATCAACATAGCCAAAGAATCCAGATTTGATATTGGCATTGACATTAATATCATTTTTGGCAACAAATCGGATGCTGCCAAACGCTTTAGTCATTGAAATCGCACTCTCGACAGTGATGTCATTTTCTGCCTGTAAGAACAGTTCATTAAACCCTTGTACGTCATTAACATTTATCCGAGTGGTTGCGCCGCCTGTATTATCAGCAAATGCCACATCAGGCCCAGCAACATCACTTGGGATCATAGACGACGTATTGCCTAAAATAATATTTGTTGGATCAAGGAGGAGAGTCCCCCCTAAACCATTTGCAGCTGTTAGATTAACCTTTCCGTAGAAGTCCAAATACTCTTTACCTGAAACTTCAACAAAACCACCATTTCCGCCAGCGACGCCCCCTTGTGCAGAAATGCTGCCGTAGTAACGGGTCAGATCATCTGCCCAAACGATCACTTTACCGCCATCACCTTGTTGTAAGGCATCAGCCTTGATGGTAGCGCCCTGAGCAATATAGGTAGTTCTGGAGTTATAGACAGCGTCGTTTTTACCTTGGTAATCACCACCCACCAGCACCTTACCGCCGCCTGTGTCGCCGGAAGCATCCAGCACTGCGCCATCCAGAAGAGCAACTTGTTCACCAGTCACCTCAATCGTACCGCCTGTCGTGTTCTCACCTTTTGCAATCAGCTGGCCAGTGACTTGCACCTTAGCGTTATCGCCACCTTCGAGACGGATCATGCCGTCACGTTCAACCAGCTGATTAGCTTCAACAATGCCGGAAATGTTAATGGCAGCCGCACGTGCGTTGGTCGCCATTTGTACAACGCCACCATCTGCATAAATATTGCCGCTGTTTTTAATGGTCGCTTCGAGTGCATCGCCAGACAATTTGGCTTTTACCAAACCGTTACCAAAAAAGTCCAGGGTTGCTGTTTGTGCAGAACCAAGCACCACACTGCCATTGCTGGCAACAAGTGTGCCACTGTTATCAACCGTGTTACCCAATAGGACAATATAGCCTTCATTTTGAGTTTTAATCACACCACGGTTTTCGATATTGCCAACCAAGTTGCCTGCTGTGAATTGATAATTTCCTTGCAAAAATGCTTCATTAGAAATATTCAAAGATGAAGCCACAATATTACCAACGTTCACTTCAGAACCTTGGCCAAACAGGATACCGTTCTGGTTAATCAGGAACAGGCTACCGTTGGAATTCAGAGTCCCCATAATTTCTGACTGACTGTTACCAATCACGCGGTAAAGGGCTCTGGCGGCATCAGGCATGACCACATCTAGCTGATGACCTTTCATGACGCCAAACTTGTAGAAATCCACAATATTGACGTTGGCTGTATGGATATATTGCGTGTGAGTATCGCTGATGTCTTTAACTGTCAGATCACCTGCAACCACTCCCGCAACGACATTGTTGTCGGCCATTGAAGAGAATGGCATGATTGCAGCCGCAAATGCACTTGCAACAACAAAGCGCCATTTGGTCGAGGATGTAAGAGAAGCATCCAAAATACCACTTGCCACTGGATTTTTTATTTCACTCACTTGGCCGTTAACACTCGATTTACCATGTGCAGTGGTCGTTTCTGCAACGGGTACCCAAGCCTCCTGGAGCTTGCTCCAGACCAGACGATAAACATGGTTTAAGGATGCTGCTTTCATGACACTTCTCCTTTAGATTAATAAACGCCACTGATCGTCCAAGACCAGTGGGTTACCATCACTTCTCTCTATTCCTGAATATGTATGTGATTTTGCTTCAGGAAATTATTTTTGTATGTAGCCCACTATGACTAATACCACCTAGGCTTAATCCAACTCCAATTGGATTAAGCCTCACCCACGCAGACTACTTTTTTATATGTCCAGGCTTCTACCCAGATCATTGCTTGCTACAGATTTAAAACTAGAAATTTTTTCTTAATTGGGCCCAGAGTTGGTACTCGGTATTACTTTCCGCACCGTCAAGATCCCGTTTTTGCTGAGTGTAGGTGGTGGTTAAAATCCATTGTCCAGGGAACTGGATGTCTGTACCTACGCCAACCATGTTAGACCTGACATATGCGCTGCTACCAACGGGGTCGTGATTCAGCTTGCCGCGGCCTACATCATAAAAGGCAAATGGCGTCACAGATTGAATATAAGGCGTGACATCGGCACCAGTAGTCACAAACGTTCTACGCACATCTGTCCCCACCATCCAGCCCTGGTCAGCCTGGCTTGGAATTTCAGAGAACTGGCGCCAGCGGTTGATCGCACCGATCCCGAAACGCTCTGCAATATCCAGATTATCTCCCGCCCCCTGATAATCAGCACGCACAATCCAGTTCACGCCATTTTCAAATATCTGTGTACGACTGGAGGTCCAGTTCCACTTGATAAAACTGCCTTGTGTATCAAGCTGTGATCTGTCACTGGTTTTTGCAACAGAGTCTTTGAAATTCACATTACCCTGAGTGACCAAGAAACTCCATTGATAAGCGACACTACCAATCTCGTTGATCCAGTCACCCACCAGGCCTATTTCCAAGTTGCTAATGTCACGACGATTGTTCAAACCGAATGCATCGACATCGTCATCCAGGATTTTATAGTTAGTGCCCACTTTAAACGCAATTCCTTTTTTAGTTTCGCGTAACAATGGATGCTCTAAAGATCCGTAAAAGTAATGCGCGTCGCCAGAGGCATCAAACTGCTTGAAGTCCCCACCGAGCTTGTAATCGACATAGCTGTAAGCAAGGTTCATAATCGTGCCTGCACTGCCAACAGGCGTAAAATACAAGCTACTAAGAGATCGCTGACCCTCGTCACGAGATGTTTTGCCCACCACAGCCAGCTGATCGCCACGGCCATTGAGATTATTGACCGCCAGGCCAAAACCTAAGGTTTCACGATTTGTAAAACGGTTACCATAATTATTGGCACTGACAAAACCACTGTATTTCGTTCTCGGTTCGACAGCTACCGCGATATCAGAACTACCCACAGCCTCACCCGGGTTAAGCTGCGAAGTCACCTGTATGCCTGGCAAGCCGTTCATGACCATCAGGTTACGTACAAGATTGCGTTCATTAACCACATCACCCTTGTTCAAGCCATATTCCGACAGGGATTGGAAATAAGCTTGGTCCAGACCTTGGCCCACTTCAGCTTTCACCTCACCCAAAGTACCTTCCAGAATGGAAAGCTCAACGATTGCCTCTGTCTCAGTCGTTTTCTGCAAGTCTTGCGTTGGCAGGTAGACTTGTGTCAGCAAATAACCTCGTTGGCGGTAATAATTACGGATGGTACCCACCGCCTCATTCAGTTCACGCATGCCGATTTCATGACCGGTGAGGTATGCAATCTGTGCAGCCAACACTTCATCTGAAAATTGCTTGTTGCCTGAAAATTTGAATGCTTTCACCACAATTTTGAGGCTGGATTTCTTCTGCTTTCTCTCCGGTGCAGGTGTTTCTTCAGGGACTTGGATAATTGGGTTTGGCTGCGGCAAAGTCGGTCTAGGCAAATTCTGCTGGATATTCTGAATATCTGGCAAAGAAACCCCGCCCGCCAATACCTGAGAGGTGTAGCCCAGCGCCAACAAGTTGAGCAGGCCGATGCGCTTTAATTTTCTATTCAAGATAACTCCCCAAAACTTTTAAATCTATAATCTATTAAATAGTATAACAAGACCGAAAATTACGTTAAAAAACAAGCAAATACTAACGTTTTTTTACAAAAAATTTGTTTGTATTAGTATAAATGTGACTTTTGCTAGTACTCAAGCGCATCCACATCGATGATCCATCTGATTTTTGCCTGTAGCGGATGTGCATTTGACCACTCCACAGCTACCTGAAGTAGCTGCTGCAAGGCTCCCCGATGCGCAGACTGCAACATCACATATCCTCGCTCCATACGATTAAGCCTGGCGATGCCGGGACGTACCGGATCATAAATCAGGGGCTGATCGACCAGAGTGACAGCATGCTCGGTCACATACTGCCGGGCGGCCTGGCTAAAATCGGTTAAGAACCGTTCCACCAAGCTGTAATCAGTTGCTTCCGCCTTCATCACCGCAATGTAAGTCGCCGGCGGGAATTGCATGGCTATGCGTTCTTGCAATAAATCATCCGCAAATGCAGCATAGTTTTGTTCACGCAAAGCCGCGAATAAGGCATGCTGCGGGAAAGCCGTTTGTATCAATACTTCGCCCGGTTTGTCTCCGCGTCCTGCGCGGCCAGCTACTTGCATCAACTGCGCAAACAGCCGCTCACTGGCACGGTAATCCGGACTATAAAGCGCGCTGTCGGTATCCAGCACACCCACCAAAGTTAAATTGGCAAAATCATGGCCCTTAGCCAGCATTTGCGTCCCGATCAGGATATCCACTTTACCCGCATGCACGGCGGAGAGCAGCTCCGTTAATGCGTCTTTGGCTTGTATGGTGTCCCTATCTACCCGCGCCACACGCGCCTGCGGGAACAGTTGTTGTAAAGTTTCTTCAATGCGCTGCGTTGCCTGGCCGACAGGGCGTAAATCAGGGTTGCCGCAGCTAGGGCATTGCACCGGGATTGGCTGCTCATCGCCACAATGGTGACAACGCAACACACGTTGTCGCAAATGCAAGACCGCTTTGGCAGAACAACGCCTGCAATCGGCCAGCCACTGGCAAGCTGAACAATGCAACACTGGCGCATAACCGCGCCGGTTAATAAACAGCAGGCTTTGTTCTCCACGTTGCAACCGCAGTTCTATGGCGTGCTTTAGCTGCGGTGTTAAACCGGCCTCTGGGGGGCTGTGCGTGGTATCAATACAAAAAATGCGTGGTAATTGTGCCTGTGCGGCGGCGCGCCTGCTTAAGGTAAGCAACCGATAGCTGGGTTTTCTGGCTGCACGTCCAGACTGTCCACGGTCCCCAATAGCGTTGTACCAACTCTCCAGCGATGGGGTGGCACTGCCCAACACTACCGGGATATTGGCTTGCTTGGCACGTACCAGCGCCACATCGCGCGCGTGGTAACGCATACCATCCTGCTGCTTGTAAGAAGTATCATGCTCTTCATCCAGAATCATCAGCTTGAGGTGCGGCATGGGTGTAAAGATACTCAGTCGCGTGCCTATCACTATCCGTGCCGTTCCAGACTGTGCGGCTTGCCAATTTTGCAAGCGCTCACTCTCACTTAAGTGACTATGTAATGTCACCAGCGCAAACTGGCTTAGTCGGCTACGAAAACGGCTTTCCAACTGTGGCGTGAGGTTGATCTCGGGCACCATGATCAACGCTTGTGCCTGCGGCTCGGTGAGGACCTTTTCTAACAAGCGGATATATACTTCGGTTTTGCCCGAGCCAGTGACGCCAAACAACAGCCAGGGCTGGAAACCATGCAAGTTGTCTAAAATCGCATTCACCGCATGCGCCTGTTCGTCATTAAGTGTCGGCGCCAGATCAGAGGCGGGCATCGATGGGCGGGTAGCAATGACTTCGCGCCGGCTGACATAGCCCCCATCAAGCAAGCCCTGCATCGCTTTGCGCCAGCTAGCAGAAGTCTTTGCGAGCATTGCTTCATTACATTCACCATGCTGCTGTAACAGGGCAATCAGCCGGCTCAAGACCTGCTGTCTTTTGCCAACAAAATCTACAGGAATTGGTTGTGCCAATTGATACACCCACATTTTGCGCGAGACGGCGGGCTTAATCTGACGTAACCGTAGCGGCAGGCTGGCCAATACGGTCTGGCCAAAAGGATAGTGATAATAATCAGCGCAGAATCGCAGTAATTTCAAGGTCGCTGTATCAAACGGCACATCGTCAAATACCTGCAACACCGCTTTTAGTTTGTGTTCTGGTACATCGCTCTCAGTCGCCAGCGCCATGACAATCCCTACCAATTGCCTCCCGGCAAAAGGTACGACGACGCGGTTGCCTTCCCGGACTGGCAAGCCTGGGTTCACATAATCAAACCAACGGTCCAGCGGCACGTCCAACACCACGCGCACAATGCTGGCTGTGGGATCGGCTGCAGGGAGTGAAACATCAGGACACATGGGTGAAAATGCTTTATTGGGTTAAAATGGCGGTTTGACTAATCATTGCCATTTTAACCTTGAAACAAACGATCACAGAATTGATTCTGCAGGCGGTCAAACCGCTGATAGAAGACACCTCCAGCCTGAATATCATCCTTGAACGGCCAAAATCTGCCGACCACGGTGACTTTGCGACCAATATTGCCATGCAGCTGGCCAAACCGTTAAAGCAGAATCCGCGTGCCATTGCGCAAAGCATTATTGATGGCCTGCCCGCGAATAATGTGATCAGCAAGGTAGAAATTGCCGGCGCTGGCTTTATTAATTTCTTTCTCTCTTCTGAGAGCAAACAAGGCATTGTCAAAAGTATTTTTGCGGCTGGTGAAGCCTTTGGTCGTAATACCTCCGGCCAGCAGGAAAAAGTGCAGGTGGAATTTGTTTCCGCCAACCCGACTGGGCCGTTGCACGTCGGCCACGGCCGTGGCGCCGCTGTCGGTGATTGCCTGTGCCGCTTGCTGGATGCCAATGGCTGGGATGTCACGCGCGAGTTTTATTACAACGATGCCGGTGCGCAGATTGATAACTTGACTAAATCAGTGCTGGCCCGCGCCCAAGGCATTTCACCTGATGATGCGGCTTTCCCTGAAGATGGCTACCGTGGCGAATATATTGTCGATATCGCTAAAGCTTACCTGGCGAAGGAGACTGTCACTGCAGATGATATGGCCGTGACCGCCAGCGGCGATATCAATGATGCTGAATCTATCCGCAAGTTTGCCGTGGCCTATTTACGACATGAACAAGACCTGGATTTGCAGGCTTTCCAGATCAAGTTTGATGTATTTTCACTGGAAAGCGCACTGTATAGTGAAGGTAAAGTTGAAAACACGGTGCAGGCACTGATCGCCAGTGGCCATACTTATGAGCAGGATGATGCATTGTGGTTACGCACCACGGACTTTGCGGATGACAAAGACCGCGTCATGCGCAAGAAAGAGGGCGGTTACACTTATTTTGTCCCGGATGTGGCTTACCACCGTGAAAAATGGAACCGTGGTTTCAAACGTGTGATTAACGAGCAGGGGGCAGACCACCACAGCACGATTACGCGTGTACGTGCTGGCTTGCAAGCACTGGATGTCGGCATTCCAAAAGGTTGGCCGGAATATGTACTGCACCAGATGGTCACCGTGATGCGCGGCGGCGAAGAGGTCAAACTCTCGAAACGTGCCGGTAGCTATGTCACGCTGCGCGACTTGATCGAAGAAGTAGGCTGTGATGCCACGCGTTACTTCCTGGCAGCCCGCAGCCCGGACTCGCAACTGGTGTTTGATATTGACCTGGCACGTGCACAAACCAACGATAACCCGGTCTACTACATCCAGTATGCTCACGCACGTATTTGCAGCGTACTCAATCAATGGGGAGGTGACAGCACAAGCCTGGCTGAAGCTGAATTGTCGCCGTTGCAAAGTGCCGCAGAAACTTCATTGATGCAAACTTTGAGCCAGTACCCGGAAGTCGTCTCTACCGCCTGCCAGGCTCTCGCACCGCATATGATTGCCAACTATCTCAAGGAGCTAGCCAGTGCCTTGCATAGTTATTACAATGACACCAAATTTTTGGTTGATGAATCACAAATCAAATTGGCACGCTTGGCGCTGATCACGGCAACCCGTACTGTGCTGCGCAATGGCCTGGCTTTACTGGGCGTCAGCGCCCCAGAAAAAATGTAAGCCTTTTAATGACTGCCTGAACTGATTGGTAAATTAATACATGAGCCGCGATTACAAACCCTCACAAGCCAAAGCGAAAACAAAAAGCAGCGGCAGCACTTTTTTTAACGGACTACTGGTCGGCCTGTTTCTGGGCGTCGCCATGACAGTCGCGCTCATTATCTACATCAAGGGCGACCACAGCCCTTTCTCCAGTGCGTTTAAAAAAGACGAAGGCTCACAGGAAATCCCCATTAAAAGCACCGTGACTGAAGAAGAGGTCAAGCCAGGGAATGCCGCCATTGAAGACCCGAACAAGTTTGATTTTTACACCATATTGCCGGATACCGAGAGCAAGATCAGTGAAGAACAGGTGAAAAAGAACCCGACCATCAAGCAGGAAAGCTACTTTATTCAGGTCGGTGCTTTTGCCAAGGAAGATGACGCCAATAACCTCAAAACCAGGTTGGCTCTAGTTGGTTTTGAGGCTTTTGTACAGACTGCAGAAATCCCTAACAAGGGCACCATGCACCGTGTGCGGATTGGCCCCTTGAATGATCTGGCAAAAATCAGCAAAATCAGCCACGATCTGGAAACCAACGGCTTCCAGGCCAATCTGATCAAGGTCAATATCGAGTCATCAGCACACTAAGGGGCGCTTCTATACATTCAAATTGCTAAGCCAGACAAGGCGCGAGTAAAAAATTTTGACGCCGCATATAGTTGATATGTCAGGAGAAATTTTTTTATGAGCAACGCAGTATCGCGACGGAATTTGAATTTATAGAAGTGCCCTAAGGCTGTCATCGTATCGACAGCTGCCACGTTAAATCACTACTTTCCACAAAACTAGGAAACTGACTTTATGAAAAATATGTTGTTGAGTTTGATGCTGTGGGCTGGTTTCACCGCGAGCACAGCTTGGGCAGACCCGCAAATGGGAGAACAGTTTGACCAGGTTGCGCAGCAAATTTCGACTGACCAACCAGCCAAGATCGAGGTCATGGAATTGTTCTGGTATGGTTGTCCGCATTGCTACCACATGGAACAGCCATTACAAGCCTGGGTAAAGAAGCAACCGGCCGATGTGTACTTTAAACGCATGCCAGCCTTACCAAACGCAAGCTGGGCGCCAATGGCAAAAGCTTATTTTGCCATGCAGGAATTAGGGGTACTGGAAAAATTGCATAGCCAGTTATTTGATGCGATTCACAAAGCTAAATCGCTGAATCCGGCGGATGAAGCCGCAGCGATTGACTGGGTGACCAAACAAGGCGGCCTGGATAAAATCAAGGTCGAAAAAGCGTTCAAATCATTCGCCACCAATATGCAAATGAACAAAGCGATGCAAGTGTTCCGCTCCTCAGGCGCTACTGGTGTGCCCGCCCTGATTATTGATGGCAAATACATCACCGGTAGCTCTATGGCCGGCGGTAACGAAGCTGCATTGCAAACAGCAGATTTTATTATCCAGAATGTGCGTAAAGACAAAGCGGCCGGGAAAAAGTAAACGCACTACAGAAAAAGCCCTGCAAGAGCAGGGCTTTTTTATTGCTTGAGCCAGCGGCCTATCCAGGTCTCGGGCATTTCGGTACCAGTGACCAAATAATGCATGGTTTTCACATCATGCATGATAAAGCGCTGGACAGACTTGGCTTGGTCTAACCCGCAACACAGGATGCGGTCACCAATTTGCAACGGCGTGGACAATTCTGGTAACAGCATCTCCTGATTGCCCCGGACCAGCATCAATGGGACGACAGGCATTTCTCGGCGCTGTTGCCCGGCAGGACTCATCATCAAATGCTTGAGTGCAGGTTGCAAGCCTTGCTCCATCATTGCGCACACTGCAATCGCCATCTCATCTGCGATGGCGATATCCCAGGTATCCGGCACCTGTTCGCCCAGCTTGGACACCAGCTGTGCAATGACTGCGTTTGCCCATTGGTTACCTTTATGCCTGGCGATGGTTAAAAATTCCGCCAGCATCGGCGAAACCATATACGCCAGACAAGTATGGGCAATGACATCACTTGGCTGCATAGTAATATCCGCATTAAAGTGCTGGAACAACGGGTCATTGTGCCGTTTGTTTTTGCGGATAATGACAAACAGATCCGGATTCAATTCCAGCGCAGTCATGACAATAGACAGGTTATTAATGTCATTATCGGTACCAGCCACAATCCCGACCGCATGCTCTACACCGGCTTGTTGCAAAACATGCGCTTCCACTCCGCTGCCGATAATACAATCATCACATTGTGTGCCTTCAGGATCAGCCTCAATGATGGTCACTTGCATATTTTCATTTTGCAGGCTGCTGACGACGGATTTGCCAAAACGGCCATAACCACAGGCAATCCAATGCCCTTGTGGAATCGCTGCAGGTGTGGCAATGGCATCACCCGGCGCCCTGGTTAGCCATTCGTGCAACAAATAAGTCCCCAGTGCATTGAGTCGCATCGCCAGGTGTTCACCAAAAATATGGTAAGGATTGATGATGCGGTTGGTACCAAACGAGGCCATATTGGCAGCGACAACATCGTCCTGCACACGTGACAATACTGGTAAATCCGGCTTGATCAGTTTCACAGCCACTGAAATGGCTAAATTCGCATGATCGTCATCTGTCAGGGCAGCCACGCCACGGCACATGGGGTTTTTGATACCGGCAAACAGCAGCACTTCTGAGAGTTTGGCATCCGCACACAAGTGCGGGATATTAAACTGGTAATCCGTCATTTCCAGTTCATTAATACGTTCTGGCGCAATCTCCAGCACCACGACACGTAACTCGTTCCTATCCAGAGCACGTACCAGCTCGCCGCCCGTTTCACCATACCCGCAAATCAGGTAGAACGGCTCCATCAGGTTACGTACATCGCGCTGAAAGATCGCTGTTTTCAGGGCTTGCTTTAAGGCTGACTCCTGAAATAGCGCAATAATGGCCCCGATGGCATAAAACCAGGAAATCACGGTCATGTAGATGGAGAATGTCATCCACAAACGCTGATGAATGGTGAACGGGTAGGGCACCTCTCCAAAGCCTATCGTGGTGGCGGTATAACTCAGGATATAAAAACCATCAAAAAAACTCAGATGGTAAGGGCGCCCGTGATCATCCACGCCCGGGATCAACACAAAACCGATCAGTGCAATCGCATAGCTGATGATGACCATCAACAGCGGCGCACGCATACGCCGCAGAATCAGAAAGATAATCTGGTTGAGACTCATGAGTGCTGGTCTCGACCTACCTTAACGACGTAAGGTCACAGTTTCGTAGATCAGGATGATGACCGAGGTGATATTGGCCAGAAAAGCCCCGCCAGACAGGGAAACGATCCCTACAATCACTTCAGGACTTGTGCCTTTGCTGCCTGCTACTATCCAGATGATTGCGGCAGTAATCAACTGCAAATCTGCCACCAGACTGGTAGCGAGGTGAATGGCGCCGATTTGCGTACGGTCACCAAACTTCAAAACCGTAGCGATCAGGTTCACCACAATGGCAATATATAACTCATAGTGCAAATGGTGTTGCGGATTATCAATTTCACCGACAAAAAAACCGAAGTTGAGCGTCATGGCCAAAATAATAAAAAAGCCAAAGATCACCTTTTCCAGATTCATTAGGTTTCCCCCCGTATTGGTTTTATGGCATTCTACCTGATTAAAAATCGTTTACCCTGATGTTTTTTATGACACAAACCTCTGCCAGCCCGTTACGTGTATTGATTACCGGCGCCTCCAGCGGCCTGGGCAGCGCCATGGCAACCGCCTACGCCAAACAATACTGCGCAACTCTGCAGCTCGGTTTATGTGGTAGAAATGCCTCCGCCTTACAGGCGCTGGCCGACCATTTACATACCAGCTACCAAAGCCATTGTGTTGTATATAGCGTAGATGTGCGCGATGCCCCTGCCATGCAGTCTATGGCAGCCCACTTTTTAAACCATGTGGGTTGCCCGCACATCGTTATCGGAAATGCAGGCGTTAGCCGCGGCACATTGACCGAGTTGTCAGAAGATATACAGGCTTTTCAGGCGGTCTTTGATACCAATGTGATGGGCTTAGTGCACACCTTCCAGCCCTTTTTGACGGCCATGAAAAAAGCTGCAGCGCAAGGGAAACAAGCGCAAGTGGTCGGCGTTGCCAGCGTCGCCGGCATCCGGGGCTTGCCTGGTTCAGGGGCTTACAGTGCTAGCAAAGCCGCAGCTATCACCTATCTGGAAAGCCTGCGTGTGGAAATGCAACTACACGGCATCCACGTAACCACGATCGCACCTGGTTATATCCGCACGCCCATGACCGCTATCAATACCTATCCCATGCCGTTTTTAATGGATGCGGATGTGTTTTCCCATAAAGCAATACGCGCCATTGCAGCCAAACGGCGTTTTACCATTATTCCGTGGCAAATGGGTATCGTAGCGCGCCTGATGCGTTTGATACCTGCCGGCGTGTGGGACTGGATCATGAAAAAAGCACCGCATAAAGCGAGGCTTCCCGATCATCACTGATAACGCATTCTGCTGTACTTCATCTTTAAAAGACAAATAGCCCAAACAGGCTATTGAGCCAATATTTCAGTGGGAGATAATCAAACAAACCCACCTTGTTTTATTGAGAAGTAATGGACAATACCCACCCCGGCGAACACCCCCTGCAGCCACAAATACATGAAGTCTGGCGAGATCAATGCCGCATTTGTATGGTCAATGGAAAACTGATTGCCCTGCCTTATATTGAAGCCTCACGTTTTGATGACTATGAGTTTGGTGCAACGCTGGCAGCGATTAATGCCAATCGCCTGATACGCAAGCTAGTGAACAAACAATAACTCCATCAAAATCATTCAGGCACTAGTCCTGGTCGACTATGGTCAGGCCAAACACCGTTTTGAGGGCACCGGAACGCTCTTCTGCTGACAAGATTCGTTTTTCTACCACGCCATCCGTAATGGTTTTCAGGGTATTACCAAACAGAATATGCCTGCCGGTGGGAGTATGTAATACCACCAACAGCTTTTGCACAAAAATAGACTCCGGATGCTTGGAATTCATATAATTGGCCGGATAAAAATCTATAAATTCCCATGGGGTCAAATCAAAGGCAAATTGCTGTTGCCAATTTCCTTCCACTTTGGCCTCAAGTACAAAGGAACCTGAGTCGGTGGTAGTCAACATAAAGCGATCGTGATCCTGAATGACTTCTTTATCCAGCATACTCAGTGACATTGGTGCACGTAACCCGTAGCTGCCAAAGCCCAGATCACATAACCAGGCTTGTTGGCCAATATTGACCACAATGGCCATGTGCGTTTTTGGCCGCCGTACCGGGTAAAACATCGGCCTCGCCGCCACCATCTGGTAATCAAAGCCCAAGGCTTGCAAAGCCATGGCAAACACCCCATTGACCTCGTAGCAATATCCGCCACGCCACTGGTAAACGATCTTTTCAACAATCTCCTCTGGCACCATGGAAACTACTTTCCCTACCTGTACATCCAGATTTTCGAACGGTACGCTAAATAACTGGCAGCGCATCAACGCGTTGAGCGTGGCAATATCTGCCGATGGCTGGCCCTGATAGCCAATACGGGCGAAGTAATCTTGCAGGTTAAAGTTGTCAGCTTGCATGTCGCTCATCTCTTTTTCAAAGTAAAAAAGCCCACTCTAATGAGCGGGCTTTGTCTCTTAGCGGGCAATTGGTTTGTACCGGATACGCTTGGGCTTGGCACCTTCTTCACCCAGGCGTTTCTTTTTGTCCGCCTCGTATTCCTGGTAATTACCGTTAAAAAACGTCCATTGTGAATCGCCCTCAGCTGCAAGGATATGCGTGGCGATCCGGTCAAGGAACCAGCGGTCATGCGAAGTCACTAACACACAGCCGGAAAACTCCAGCAAGGCATCTTCAAGCGCTCGCAGGGTTTCCACATCGAGATCGTTGGACGGCTCATCCAGCAGCAAGACGTTCGCGCCAGAAATCAGGGTCTTGGCCAAATGTAAACGTCCCCGTTCACCGCCTGAGAGCTGGCCAACAATTTTCTGCTGGTCGCCGCCCTTAAAGTTAAAGCGGCCAATATAGGCACGGCTAGGCATTTCAAACTTACCCACGCTGAGTACATCCAGCCCACCGGAAATCGCTTCGAATACGGTTTTATCGTTATCCAGACCGTCACGGGTCTGGTCTACCGCAGCCAGCTTGACGGTAGGGCCGGTGATGATTTCACCGCTGTCTGGCTGCTCTTTACCTTGCAACATGCGGAACAGCGTCGATTTACCGGCACCGTTAGGGCCAATGACACCGACGATGGCGCCGGGTGGGATACTGAATGACAGGTTATCGATTAGCAGGCGGTCACCAAACCCTTTGGAGACATTGTTGAACTCAATGACCTGGTTACCCAAACGGTCGCCCGGTGGAATAAAAATCTCCTGGGTTTCGTTACGGCGCTGGTATTCCACGCTGGACATCTCTTCATAACGGGCCAACCTGGCCTTGCTCTTGCTCTGGCGGGCTTTCGCACCTTGGCGCACCCATTCCAGCTCTTGCTTCATGGCTTTGCGGTGGGCATCTTCCTGTTTCTGCTCCAGCGCCAGGCGATCTTCTTTTTGCTCCAGCCAGCTAGAGTAATTGCCTTTCCACGGAATACCTTCACCACGGTCCAGTTCCAGGATCCATTCGGCGGCATTATCGAGGAAGTAGCGGTCGTGCGTTACCGCTACCACGGTGCCCGGGAAGCGCACCAGGAACTGCTCCAGCCATTCGACAGATTCGGCATCCAGGTGGTTGGTTGGCTCGTCCAGCAACAGCATATCCGGTTTGGACAGCAACAATTTACACAAAGCCACACGGCGCTTTTCACCGCCGGACAGAGGCCCGATCAAGGCATCCCAGGGTGGCAAGCGCAATGCGTCAGCAGCAATTTCCAGCTGCTGTTCCACATCACTGCCGCTGGCTGCCAGAATGTTCTCGTATTTGGCCTGTTCTTCAGCCAGCTTGTCAAAGTCGGCATCTGGTTCGGCATACGCCGCGTATATTTCTTCCAGCTTTTGCTTGGCTTCCATAATCGCGCCCAAGCCAGCTTCCACTTCCTGGCGCACGGTTTTATCGGGATCCAGCTGTGGTTCTTGCGGCAGGTAGCCTATGGACAAATTGGGCTGCCACTGTACTTCGCCCTCGTATTCTTTGTCAGCACCCGCCATGATGCGGAGCACGGTGGACTTACCTGAACCATTGAGGCCGAGCAGGCCAATTTTGGCACCCGGGAAAAATGACAGGGAAATGTTTTTGATGATTTGCCGCTTGGGCGGCACGATTTTGCTCACGCGGAGCATGGACATCACATATTGCGCCATGAAGAATTCCGAGAATTGTGATTGAAAACGTGTATTTTAATACGCGTTGAGAGAATCCGCTTGCAGAGAAAATGCTGGTCATGAAAAAAGGGCCTTGCGGCCCTTTTTTGGTTGCGAGGCAATTAAGCCGCCGCTTTCTGTTCAATCAAGGTAGTGTTTGCCCCGGCTTGGGTACCGATCTGGATTTTGCGTGGCTTCAGTGCTTCTGGCACTTCGCGCAATAAGGCAATAGTAAGCAAACCATTCTCGAGATTGGCACCGGTGACTTTCACATGGTCTGCCAATTGGAATTTGTGTTCAAAATCACGTGTGGCGATGCCACGGTGCAAAAAGGTGGTTTCCTTTTCTTTTTTTGCTTTGCGGCCGGTGACTCGCAATGCCTGGTGTTCGGTTTCAATCTCTAACTCATCCTGCTGGAAACCAGCCACAGCCATGACGATTTTATAGGCATTCTCGTCAACCAGTTCGATGTTATAAGGAGGATAGCTGATATCGTTTTCGCTGCGTTGGCTTTCATTCAGCAGCTTGGCCAAACGGTCAAAACCAATGGCGGTTCTATAAAAAGGGGTTAAGTCATAACGCATACGTTGATCCTTTCAAAAATTAAGCGATTAACATGATTGACAGACCTCGAACTGCAAGCATCTGTATTTTCAATATGGGAATTCGCTATATTTTTTCAAGAGTCCTTTTTGCGTTTTAAATGCCTAATGCTTCAGTCCAGGCTAAGGCCTCCATATGGCACTGGTTTACTTTTTCCTGATTCAAGTGGAGCAAGGCTGCCAATTGCAGGATTTCAGCATTGTTAGCATCTTCACAAGCTTCGGTGAGCTTGAGAAACGGGCCGAAAATACCTTCGCGTTTGGTCAATGCTTCGACAATCGGTTCTGGAAGCTGCAGCTTTTCCAGCGCCTGGTCCATAGGCACCTTGAGCATGACGTCGAGCAATGAAAACACACCTACAACAAACAAATTATCGCGGTCACGTTTATCAAAAAATGGCTCTCCCAGCAGCTCGGTCAAGCGGCCGCGCGTAATGGAGGTTTTCATGAGGGCAGGGGAGCTACTATTGTTGCCTGCGGTGACCATCAGTAATGTCAGCCAGCGATACAGCTGGTTACGGCCCAGAATGGTCAAGGCATGCCCAATCGACTGCACTTCACATGACAAGCCGAAACCCACCGAGTTAATGTAACGCAGCAGCTTATAACTCAAGGTCGTGTCGCGTTTAAAGCCATTTTCTATCGTTTTATTATCTGCTTCCTGACTCACAAGATTTAGCAGATGCAGCACGCCGTCAAAGCTGGGGTTGATCACTTTGCTGGTGAAATTCTCAGGTTTGGCGTAAAAATAGCCTTGAAACTGTTGATAACCCGCTTCGAGCAGACTATTGAACTGGGCATTTTTTTCTACTTTTTCTGCAATCGCTTTGCAAGCAGAGGTTTGATACTTTTGCAGTAGCAGCTTTGCTTGCGTTGGATCCATATCACGCATATCGAGCTTCACGTAATCTGCATAGGGAATCAATGCTTCTAGCTGCGGGTACTGTTGCGGGTTGTCCAGCGCGAGCTTGAATTTGCTTTGTTTGAGTGCGATGCAACGGGCCACTGCTTCAGGGGTGACTTCTACGGTATGCACGATTTCCAGCACCGTTTTTTCTGCGGGCATTAACTCTAGAAACTCACTGTTTAGCATAACATTATCCACACTGATAAACGCCAGTTGCTGCCCGAGCAGCCAGCTTTCATGCATTTCATCGATTGTGGTAGAGAGAATTTTTGCACAGGTCTGGATATCCTCTTCAAATGGCGTATGACTATCAGTAGCCTCATTTTTGAAGAAAAATTCGTAGCCAATAATTTCTTGCTGACTGTTAACAATCGGCTGACGACCAATAAAACTGTGTTGTGACGTGGACATGGCTACCTTCCTGATGAGCACCGGTATCAGTATAAGGGAAATTGATTATTTTTTTATTGTAAAAAGGCCTCGAATCACCAGGCTTTTTCAGCCATTTATGGCTTATTCTACAGTTACGCTCTTGGCCAGGTTTCGTGGTTTGTCCACATCCGTGCCTTTAAGCAAGGCGGCATGATAAGCCAGTAACTGTACCGGAATGACATGCAAAATGGGTGAGAGCACACCGACATGTCTTGGGGTACGGATGACATGCACACCTTCCGAAGCATTAAAGTGGCTATCAGCATCGGCAAATACAAACAACTCACCGCCACGCGCCTTCACCTCCTGCATATTGGATTTGACTTTCTCCAGCAGGGCATCATTAGGTGCGATCACCACGACAGGCATATTACTGTCGACCAATGCTAACGGACCATGCTTGAGCTCTCCTGCCGGATAGGCTTCAGCATGGATGTAGGAAATTTCCTTGAGCTTGAGCGCGCCTTCCATCGCGATTGGGAAGTGTATGCCCCGGCCCAGGAACAGCGCATGTTCTTTGTCCCCAAATCGCGCAGCCCATTCACGGATTTGCGGCTCCAAGTTTAAGGCAATTTGCACACTGCCTGTCAGTTGGCGCAAATCAGCCAGATATTGCTGCTCTTGCGCTTGGCTCAGCAATCCGCGTGCCTTGCTTAAGGTCACCGCTAGCACGAATAAGGCGATCAACTGGGTAGTAAAAGCCTTGGTACTCGCCACCCCAATCTCTGCGCCGGCACGTGTATAGAAAATGAGCGAAGACGCGCGCGGAATCGCGCTTTCCTGCACATTACAGATCGCCAGGCTATGCACATGCCCCAGTTTCTGCGCATGTTTAAGGGCTTCCATGGTATCCAGCGTTTCACCAGACTGTGAAATAGTCACAATCAATTGCTTGGGGTTAGGCACTGATTCCCGGTAACGGTATTCGCTGGCGATTTCGACTGAGGTTGGGATTTTGGCGATGCTCTCTAACCAATATTTCGCGGTGAGTCCTGCGTAATAGCTGGTTCCAGCCGCCAGGATCAGCACGCTATCAATCTCTTTGAAAATATCGGCTGCTGTCTCACCAAACAACTCGCTACGGAATTCGCCATCATCTATCAGGGCTTCTATCGTGTCGCTGATGGCACGTGGCTGTTCGTGAATTTCCTTTTGCATGAAATGACTGTATGGGCCCAGCTCCAGCGAGGCCAATGACACATCACTCATATGCACCTTGCGTTGCACGATCTCGCCCTGCTTGTCGATAATGACGACAGTATCTGTTTGCAAGGTCGCCACATCGCCATCTTCGAGGTAAATGACTTTGCGTGTTGCAGATAAAACGGCAGACACATCTGAGGCAACAAAATTTTCACCTTCTCCCAGGCCAATCAACAAGGGACAACCGAGCCTGGCAACCACCATCTGCTGTGGATTATCCAGCGCAATCACGCTGATGGCGTACGCACCTGTCAACTCAGTAATGGCCTGTTTGACGGCAATCAACAAATCCTGGCTTTGCTGGTAATAGTAATGGACAAGGTGGGCAATCACCTCGGTGTCGGTTTGCGAATAAAACTCGTAACCCAAGCCTTTCAAGCGATCACGTTGTTCGTCATGGTTTTCGATAATCCCGTTATGTACAACCGCAATCTGTGCATGATCTTGGGCTGGAGAAACATGTGGGTGCGCATTTTGTTCGGTGACGCCACCATGGGTAGCCCAGCGCGTGTGGCCGATGCCAATCTGGCTATACATGCTTTGCGCTTTTTGCTGTAACTCTGAAACACGGCCGACCGCACGCACACGCTCAATCGCTTGATTGAGAATCGCAATGCCCGCTGAGTCATAGCCACGATATTCGAGTCGGCTTAACCCTTCAATCAGTAGTGGAACGATATTTCTGTTTGAAACCGCACCGACGATGCCACACATACGCTTATTTTTTCACCTTTTGTGGACGTTTCCATCCCTGAATTGACCGTTGCTCGCGTGCACGGCATAACGTTAATGAATCTGCTGGTACATCTTTGGTAATGGTGGACCCTGCAGCAATGGTGGCGCCGCGCCCCACAGTCACCGGTGCGACTAACTGCGTATCCGAGCCGACAAATACATCATCTTCGATAATGGTTTTATGTTTGTTTGCACCATCATAATTACAGGTGATGGTGCCCGCACCAATATTCACATTAGCCCCTACACTGGCGTCGCCGACATAGGTCAAATGATTAACCTTGCTACCAACACCTACCGTCGCATTTTTTATTTCCACAAAGTTTCCAACATGTGTTTCTGCCGCCAGCGTTGTGCCTGGCCGCAAGCGTGCGAACGGTCCGATTTTACTATTTTCGCCTATGCAAGCATCATCAATATGCGTAAATGCCGCCAATTTTGTATTCTTGGCGATCACTGCATTTTTTATTACACAGTGAGGGCCAATTTCTACGCCATCTTCCAGGGTGACCTGGCCTTCAAACACGCAATTTACATCAATCAATACATCGCGGCCGCAATTTAACTCACCGCGAATATCAATACGATGCGCATCAAGCACAGTCACACCTTCTGCCATTAATGCTGTTGCCTGGCGGTGTTGATACTCACGTTCAATCAATTGTAAATCGAGCTTGGAGTTAATGCCCGTCACTGACCAGGCATCTGCTACTACATGCGGTAATACAGCACGGCCTTCATTGACTGATAGGGCAATGATATCGGTTAAATAGTATTCCTGTTGCGCATTGTGGTTGGTAATCTTGCCCAACCATGATTTCAGCTGCGCATTCGGCATGGCCATGATGCCGGTATTCACCTCTTTTAATGCACGCTGCGCGTCAGTGGCATCTTTGTGTTCAACGATGGCGAGCACTTCATGATGATCATTACGCACAATACGACCATAACCGGTCGGATCATCTTTGATAAAGGTTTGCACTACTAAATGCTGATCGGCTTGTGCCAGCATATCGCGACAGGCCGCGACATCCACCAATGGCACATCGCCTAATAGAATGAGTGTTTTGCCTTGATCAGGTAAGTAGGGCAGGGCTTGTTGTACTGCATGCCCTGTGCCTAATTGCTCCGATTGCAAGACCCATTGCAAGTCGTCGCCTGGCGTCTGTTGTTGAACCTGCTCGCCGCCAAACCCATAAACGACAGTGATGGTTCTTGGATTCAATTGTCGCGCTGCAGTAATCACATGATGCAAAATGGGCTTGCCACCTACTGCATGCAGCACTTTAGGCAAGTCTGATCGCATGCGGGTGCCCTTGCCCGCCGCGAGAATTACAATGTTCAAATCACTCATGCCGTTATTTTATCCCAGAAACAAAAAGCGGTGCTTTAGCATGGAAACAAAAAAGGCGGCTAAAGAGCCGCCTGCCGCCTTGTTTTGTTTGTTGCTTAGTGCACAGATTTGCGCAATTTCTGAATAGCCTGGATTTGTGCCACCGCTTCAGCCAGCTCAGCCTGGGCTTTAGCATAGTCAATCTCAGCACTACGATTTTTCAGTGCTTCTTCAGCCGCTTCTTTTGCTGCAATCGCTTTTGCTTCATCCAGATCCTGGCCACGAATTGCAGTATCTGCCAACACGGTCACCAGACCTGGCTGAACTTCCAGCATGCCACCGGAAATATAAATCACGGTTTCTTCTTTTTCAGCTGTCTGTTTGATACGCAATGCACCTGGCTTGATGGTCGTAATCAGTGGTGCGTGGTGTGGATAGATACCGACTTCACCTGCGCCAGCCGGTGCAACCACAAACTCTGCTTCACCAGAGAAGATGGACTCTTCGGCACTCACAACATCAATATGCACAGTATTTGCCATAATGTTCTCTTTTCTATATCACTGAAAATTTGTTAAACGGGCAGGCGCCAAGCACCTGCTTGCGCTCACAATGATTAGTTCAGTGTTTTAGCCTTTTCAACAGCCTCTTCAATGCCGCCTACCATGTAGAAAGCTTGCTCTGGCAGGTGGTCATATTCACCAGCAACAATGGCTTTAAAGCCTTTGATGGTTTCTTTCAGTGGTACGTATTTACCAGGTGCACCGGTAAACACTTCGGCCACGTGGAAAGGCTGGGACAGGAAACGTTGGATCTTACGTGCACGGCCTACGACCAGTTTGTCTTCTGGAGACAGTTCGTCCATACCCAGAATCGCGATAATGTCACGCAGTTCTTTGTAGCGTTGCAGTGTTTGTTGCACTGAACGGGCAACTGAGTAGTGCTCTTCACCCACGATTTGTGGGTCCAGCTGACGTGAGGTTGAATCCAGCGGGTCAACCGCTGGGTAGATACCCAGGGAAGCGATGTCACGTGACAACACAACGGTAGAGTCCAAATGCTGGAACGTGGTCGCTGGAGATGGGTCAGTCAAGTCATCCGCAGGTACGTAAACGGCCTGGATAGATGTAATAGAACCAACTTTGGTTGAAGTAATACGCTCTTGCAGACGGCCCATTTCATCAGCCAGGGTAGGTTGGTAACCTACCGCAGATGGCATACGGCCCAGCAACGCAGAAACCTCAGTACCTGCCAATGTGTAACGGTAAATGTTGTCTACGAAGAACAGCACGTCACGGCCTTCGTCACGGAATTTTTCAGCCATGGTCAAACCAGACAACGCGACGCGCAAACGGTTACCAGGAGGCTCGTTCATCTGACCGAACACCATCGCCACTTTGGATTCTTTCATGTTGTCCAGCTTGATCACACCAGCTTCTGCCATCTCGTGGTAGAAGTCGTTACCTTCACGGGTACGCTCACCTACACCGGCAAATACGGACAAACCAGAGTGTTGTTTAGCAATGTTGTTAATCAGTTCCAGCATGTTCACGGTTTTACCTACACCCGCACCACCGAACAGACCCACTTTACCGCCTTTAGCAAATGGACAAACCAGGTCAATCACCTTGATGCCTGTTTCTAACAGATCAACAGAAGGGGACAGCTCTTCGAATGACGGTGCTTTCTGGTGGATAGAACGGAATTCTTTGGAGTCGATAGGACCGACTTCGTCAATTGGGCGGCCCAATACGTCCATGATACGACCCAAGGTGCCTTCACCAACTGGCACAGAAATCGCCGCGCCAGTGTTTTTGAATGCTGTACCGCGTGCCAAACCGTCAGAGGAACCCATGGCAATGGTACGCACCACGCCATCACCCAGCTGTTGTTGCACTTCCAGTGTCAAACCAGCTTCTGCGCTGGAGTTTTTGTCATCAATGATCAATGCATCGAATACTTTAGGCATTTGATCACGTGGAAATTCCACGTCAACCACAGCGCCGATACACTGCACTACTTTACCTGTTACTGCTTGATTTGCCTTTGCCATTTTCTTTTCCTAACTGTATGAGTCAGATCTAATTGAATTCTTTCACTACACGACTTAAAACGGACGCCTTAGGACGAAACCGCTGCCGCCCCGCCGACGATTTCTGAAATCTCTTTGGTAATCGCAGCCTGACGGGCCTTGTTGTAAACCAGTTTCAGTTCGCCAATGACGCTCTTCGCGTTGTCGGATGCTGACTTCATCGCCACCATCCGGGCAGATTGCTCGGACGCCATATTTTCAGCCACCGCGTTATAAATCAGGGACTCGATGTAACGCACCATCAACTCGTCCACCACTGGTTTGGCTTCAGGCTCATAGATGTAATCCCAATGGCCGCTCGGGCTGCCCAGTTGCTCACCTGACAATGGCAGCAGTTGCTGCATGGTCGGTTCCTGCTTCATGGTGTTGATGAATTTGGTATAGCAGATGTAAAGCTGATCAATTTCACCGGCAATGTACGCATCCAACATGACCTTGATGGTACCGATCAGTTTTTCCAGATGCGGTGTATCGCCCAAACCTGTGATGTGAGATTTCACCTGCGCACCGACACGGTTCATAAAGCCGTAGCCTTTGTTACCGATGGCGCTGACGCTGATGCCTTTGCCTTCAGCTTCCCAGGTTTTCATCTGGTTGACAGACAAACGCAGCACGTTGGTATTCAAACCTCCGCACAAGCCTTTATCTGAGCTGACCACAATCAGGCCCACATTTTTCACGGCGTCGCGTTTAATCAAAAACGGATGCCTATACTCGGATTGTGCAAAAGAGAGGTGGGCCGCCACGTTACGGATCTTTTCCGCATAAGGACGGGAAGCGCGCATTCTGTCCTGCGCCTTGCGCATTTTAGAAGCGGCTACCATCTCCATCGCCTTAGTGATCTTGCGTGTATTTTCTACACTCTTGATCTTGGTTCTAATCTCTTTACTACCTGCCATATTAGGTTCCTAAGTCGAAGTGTCAGAGATTAATAAGCGTTAGTTGCTTTGAAATCTTGAATCGCAGCTTCCAATGCCTTCTCGTTGTCACCGCTCAGATCTTTGCTCGATTCGATGGCATCCATGATGTTCTTGTACTTAGAGTTCAAGAAACCATGCAATGCACTTTCGAAAGCCAGTACCTTGTTGGTTGGTACGTCATCGAAGTAACCTTTGTTAGCTGCAAACAAGCTCACGCCCATGTTTGCCACGTTCAATGGTGCATATTGAGCCTGCTTCATCAATTCGGTAAACATGCGACCGCGATCCAGTTGTTTACGGGTCGCCTCATCCAGGTCAGAAGCAAACTGCGCAAACGCAGCCAGTTCACGATACTGCGCCAATGCCAGGCGAACACCACCACCCAGTTTTTTGATGATTTTGGTTTGCGCTGCACCACCCACGCGGGATACAGAGATACCGGCGTTGATAGCAGGACGAACACCCGCGTTGAACAAGTCAGTTTCCAGGAAGATCTGGCCATCGGTAATCGAAATCACGTTGGTTGGAACGAATGCAGATACGTCACCAGCTTGTGTTTCAATCACTGGCAATGCTGTCAATGAACCAGTTTTACCTTTAACTTCACCGTTAGTGAAATTTTCAACATACTCTTCGTTCACGCGAGCAGCACGCTCCAGCAGACGTGAGTGGATGTAGAACACGTCACCTGGGTAAGCTTCACGGCCTGGTGGACGACGTAGCAACAAGGAAATCTGACGGTATGCAACCGCTTGTTTGGACAAGTCATCGTATACGATCAATGCATCTTGGCCACGGTCACGGAAGTATTCACCCATCGTACAACCCGCATAAGGTGCCAGGAATTGCAGGGCTGCAGAGTCGGAAGCTGAAGCTGCTACCACGATGGTGTAAGCCATCGCGCCGTGCTCTTCCAGTTTACGTACTACGTTGGCAATGGTAGAAGCCTTCTGGCCAACCGCAACGTAGATACAAGTCATATTCTGACCTTTTTGGTTGATGATGGCATCGACCGCAACCGCTGTTTTACCAGTCTGGCGGTCACCAATGATCAACTCACGCTGACCACGACCAACCGGCACCATGGAGTCAATAGACTTCAAACCGGTTTGCACTGGCTGTGACACGGATTTACGTGCAATCACGCCTGGCGCAATTTTTTCAATTTTGTCTGTCAGCTTGGCGTTGACTGGACCTTTGCCATCAATAGGCTGACCCAAAGCGTTCACCACGCGACCAATCAGCTCTGGACCGACTGGCACTTCAAGAATACGGCCTGTACATTTACATGTATCGCCTTCTGTAATGTGCTCATAATCACCCAGCACCACCGCACCCACGGAATCGCGCTCCAGGTTCAATGCCAGACCGAATGTGTTGCCTGGAAACTCAATCATCTCGCCAGACATCACGTTGGACAGACCATGAATACGCACAATGCCATCTGTCACGGAAATCACGGTACCCTGAGTACGGGCTTCCGCAGAAGTAGAGAAGTTTTCCAAACGGCTCTTAATAAGCTCGCTAATCTCTGATGTAGATAACTGCATTTAATTCTCCTATGCCTTATGCTGTGAGCGTATAGGCTAAATTTTGTAACTGACCTTGGACAGACGCGTCGATAACGGTGTCGCCAACAATAATTTTGATGCCGCCGATGATTTCCGGATCAACGGAAACGCTTGCTTCAATTTTCTTGCCGAACTTGGCTTCCAGACGTTTTACCAAATCTTTGGTTTGCGTTGCCGTGATTTTGGCAGCGGCAATGATTTGTGCGTCCAAGGTGCCTTCATCTTGCGCTTTCAAAGCCTCAAAAGCTTCAGCAATGGCAGGCAATAAGGATAAACGGCCATATTCAACCAAGGTCTTGATCAAATTTTGACCATGCTCGTTAAGATTGTCGCCACAGACTTTAAGGAATGCGGCTTCAATATCAGCGGCATTCAGCTTGGGGTCATCAATCAGGGTTTTCATTTGGTCATTTGCTGCGACAGCCGCGGCCAACGCCAACATTTCAGACCATTTTACCAATGCCTTTTTTTCTTTGCCGAGCTTGTAGCAAGCCACAGCGTAAGGCCTTGCAATGGTTGAGAGTTCAGCCATGTTTTATCCCTTTTACCTTAAAGTTCCGCAGCGAGTTTAGCCAACATTTCGCTGTGTGCTTTAGCGTCAATCTCTTTACGCAGGATTTTTTCTGCACCAGCCACAGCCAGTGTTGAAACCTGTGCACGCAGACCTTCTTTGGCACGGTTTACTTCCTGATCGATTTCAGCTTTGGCACCGGCAATAATGCGATCACCTTCAGCTTTGGCATTCGCCTTGGCTTCATCAATGATTTGAGCGGCACGTTTTTCGGCTTGCCCAATGATCTCACTTGCCTTTTGTTTGGCCTCGTTCAATGTGGTTTCAGATTTTTTGGCAGCCACTTCCAGGGCACTTTTGCCTTCTTGGGCAGCAGCCAAACCATCTGCGATTTCCTTTTGGCGTGTTTCAATCGCTTTTAACAGCGGTGGCCAAACGAATTTCACCGTGAACCAGATCAACACTGCAAATGCGATAGCTTGCGCGATGAGTGTGAAATTAATATTCATTTTGGATCCATCATACTGATTGGTTGAAAGGTTTAAGCAGACCTTAAACCCTACCGGGCGGAGATAACCGAGTAAAAATTACTTGGCAACAACGCTCAACAATGGGTTTGCGAAAGCAAACATCATTGCCAGACCAACACCGATAATGAAAGAAGCGTCGATCAGACCCAACAGCAGGAACACTTTACCTTGCAGGGCAGGGATCATTTCTGGTTGACGAGCTGCGCCTTCCAGGAAACTTGCACACATGATACCAATACCGATACAAGCGCCAGCGGCACCCAAACCAATGATCAAACCAATACCAACGCCTGTGTAGGCTTGAATCAATGCTAATGCTTCCATTTAATACCCTCTCTTATAAAGAATTAAAACAACGACAAAGTTAAAAATTAGTGCGATTCATGCGCCATGGCCAGGTAGACCACAGTCAGCATCATGAAAATAAACGCTTGCAAGGCCACAATCAGGATGTGGAAGATAGACCATCCAGCACCCAGTACAGCACCGGCAACGGTACCAGTCAGGCCAGTGGCAGCCCACATACCCAACAGCAAGAAGATGATTTCACCGGCGTACATGTTACCAAACAGACGCAATGAGTGAGAAAGTGATTTTGAAACGTATTCAATCAGATTGAACAGGAAGTTGGCAGGCCACACCAAAGGATTGCTACCAAATGGCGCACAGAACAATTCGTGAATCCAGCCACCCAGGCCTTTGGCTTTGATAGAGAAGAAAATCATCAGGAACCACACCGCCAATGCCAAAGCAAACGTGGTGTTAATGTCAGAAGTAGGTACGATACGCCATTTGGTATGCTCGCCACCAATTGCTGATGCAACATTTGCTACGTGGTCTACCGGCAGGAAGTCCATCGCATTCATGACCAGCACCCAAACAAACACGGTCAGTGCAGCCGGCGCAATAAAGGAATGACGGTTACCGTGGAAAATGTTTTTAACCTGGTCATCGACAAAACCGAATAACAATTCAACAAACGCCTGACGCTTGGTTGGCACACCGGCGGTTGCGCCACGCGCCACCCACCAGATCAGGCCCATTACCAGCAAGCCCAGCACAACGGACGTCAACAAAGTATCGTAGTGCAGCACCCAAAAACCTTCAGAAGTTGCATTACCGTTGACACCCTGGGCATTAAAGCTCAAATGGTGCGCGATATATTCAGAAGGGGTCAGTTCTGCGTGTTGTGCGTGTTCGGTTGTCATATTTTCAAACTATTTTTAAGTTAACTGGTCTACACATTCGCTTGTGATTTTGCCAGCGCCGCGCCAGAAAAAAGCGCTGCAGCTGCCAGGCCTGCAATCAGTGCAAAGGGAACCAGTGCCTGATACAGCTTGAAAACCACAAACAGGATAATCGCGATGATTAAAATTTTTACTGCTTCAGCCTTGAGTAAATTGAGTAAAACCGCCGTCGGGTCTGTTTTTGACCGGCCTTTTTCTGCAATTTTTGTCGCAAACCATGCTCCAACCACCACAGAAACACCACCCATGAAAGCTGACAGTGCTGCCGGCAAACCAGCCGCAGCATACGCAAGCAACGTGACAGCCATGGTCGCCATGACTTGCCAGCGCAGCATGTTGCGATAAAGCGACACGCCAGCCGCTGGGTTTTCTTGACCGCTCATGGGGTTTGACCGCTAAATTTCAAGGCAAAATACTACAAAGACGCGAGATTTTGAATTATTCACAGGCCGAAGTCAAGCACCAAACAGGCGTTAACTGTCTGAATGTGCTACAAAAATCTATGGCTTGGTACTCTATACGTGATTTCACTCACGATTTCAGGCTATTACCAGTCAGTTTTGCTATCCAATCATCTAATTGATCAAGGTTTGAAAAACTCAACTTCAGGATGCCAGCGCCATTCGCCTTGCTGCTGATCGCAACCTCTGCGCCCAGCTGTTCGCTCAATTGATTTTGCAAGGTAGCCACATCAGGATGTACCGCAGTCTTGGCCTTTTTACCACTAACCGGCTCGGTTTGAATTAAGCGCTCTATCTCGCGTACTGACAATCCATCCTGAACTACTTTATTTGCCAACAGAATCTGCTGGGCGGGTTCAATGCCCACCAGGGCGCGAGCGTGACCCATGTCAATCTGGTTATCCAGCAACATGTCCTGCACCATAGGCGTCAGCGTTAACAAACGCAGCAGGTTGGAGACTGCCACACGGGAGCGACCAACCGCTTCTGCGGCTTTTTCATGCGTCATGTCAAACTCATCAATCAATCGCTTGATACCCATCGCTTCTTCTAACGGATTTAAATCTTCACGCTGAATGTTTTCAATGAGCGCCATCGCCAGGGCTGCTTCATCCGCAATTTCCCGTACCAGTACTGGCACTTCTGTGAGACCAGCTTTTTGTGAAGCACGCCAGCGGCGTTCACCGGCAATGATTTCAAATTTTTCCGGCCCGATTTCCCTCACCAGGATAGGCTGCATGATGCCTTGCGCTGCAATCGAATCCGCCAGCGTTTGCAAGGCCTCCTCATTCATGTAGGAACGGGGCTGGTATTTACCTGGTTGCAACTGGCTAACGGGCAGGGTGCGCAACATGTCCGACTGGGCAATGGTTTCTGTATCCCCCGATAACAATGCGTCGAGTCCGCGTCCAAGTCCCTTAGGCTTCACCATACTGCTGCTTCCTTGTCATGAGTGTCAAAATATCTGCTTTAGTTTTTTTGAATAATTTCTTGTGCAAGCTCAAGATAGGCTTGCGCGCCCTTGGAAGAGCGGTCATATAACAATACTGGCATACCATAACTGGGTGCCTCTGCCAATCTGACATTGCGCGGGATAATCGTCTGGTAGACTTTCTTACCAAAATGGTTCACCAATTGCGCGGAAACTTGCTGCGCCAGCATGTTGCGGTTATCAAACATGGTGCGTAACAAACCTTCAATCTCCAGCACTGGATTCAAGTGAGCGCGCACTTTCTTGACCGTATTGACCAAATCAGACAAACCTTCCAGCGCATAATACTCACACTGCATGGGGATCATGACTGAATGTGCCGCGGTCAAGGCATTCACCGTTACCAGATTTAAAGAAGGCGGACAATCCAGCAATACAAAATCGTATGCCTGGTCACCCAGTTTGAGAATCGCATTTTTCAACCGCGTTTCACGCGCCATCTCATTAACCAACTCCACCTCCGCACCCGCCAGATCGCGGTTAGAGGGTGCAACATCAAATTTTGCTGCTTCTGCATGAATGACCACTTCCGGCAGCGTCTTGTTGCCAATCAGCACCTGATAAATACTATCCTTCAAGTGCGCTTTATCAATGCCACTCCCAGTACTGGCATTCCCTTGCGGATCCAAATCAACCAACAATACTTTTTTGCCGTGTTCAGCCAAACTTGCTGCCAAGTTAACACAAGTGGTCGTTTTACCGACGCCCCCTTTTTGGTTGGTGATTGCTATTATTTTCATTATGTATTCTCAAACACAATTAAATGTCTTTCCGCCTGCAAGTTAGGCACTTGCAAACGAATGACCTCTTTGGGCTGGACTCCAGCCAACTGCAACTCCTCGGTTGGCACCAAACCCTTCATCGCCAACCAACGCCCATGTGGAGCCATTAAATGTGCCGTCAATTGCTTAAACAAGGCAATATCCGAAAAAGCCCGCGAAATCACCTGCTTAAAAGGTGAGACTGGCATAAAAGCCTCCACCCGTCCATGCACTACTTGCGCATTGGACAAGCCAAGCTCCGCTTTAACCTGTCGCATAAATATGGCTTTTTTCTGAACGGTGTCTATCGTTGTGACCTGTACATCAGGACGGGTGATGGCGATGACCAATCCAGGCAAACCGCCGCCACTACCCACATCCAGCAAGTTTCCCGCTTCAATATAAGGTAAAACACTGAGACTATCTAGCAAATGCAACACTAGCATTTCCTGTGGGTCACGCACCGCGGTCAGGTTATAAACTTTATTCCATTTTTGCAACAACGTAAGGTAGGCCAGGCATTGTGCTTGCATCTCTGCCGTCACTACAGAGTGCAAATTCAAAGCCTCTACTCCAGAAGCCAATTGTGAGGCCAAATAATCCATTATGCTGCAGCAATATCGCCCGACTGGCTCTGTTTTTTCTGTTTGCGCTTGAGATACACCAGCAATAGTGAAATGGTGGCGGGTGTAATACCCTGTATCCGACTTGCCTGCCCAATGGTTTCAGGTTTTTGTGACAGCAACTTTTGCCGCGCCTCATTACTTAGGCCATGCACATCATTATAATCAATCGCCTCCCCCAGTTTGATGTGCTCGCTATTTTTCTGACGGGCGATCTCTTCATTCTGGCGATCAATATAACCTTGGTATTTGGCAGCAATCTCAACCTGTTCCAACACATCCTCAGCCAATAATTCGGGGGAGGGGACAATAGTCAGCAGTGATTGATACGTGACTTCAGGGCGACGCAATAATTCAAACAGGGAATACTCATGCTCAAGCACCTTACCAAAAGTCGCTTCCTGTGTTTCACGTGAAACAATTTTATTTTGACCCGCAGGCTGGCCGTTATCTGGCTGCAAGAAGGTGCGTTTTAACCTGGCTTGCTCACGCGCAACCGCTTCCTGCTTTTTGCAAAAAGCTTCCCAACGGATATCATCCACCAAACCCAACTCACGGCCTTTTTCGGTAAGACGCATATCAGCATTGTCTTCACGTAACTGCAACCGGTATTCGGCACGGCTAGTGAACATACGGTACGGTTCATTAACCCCCGTGGTAATCAGGTCATCAACCAACACACCTAGGTAAGCTTGTTCACGGGAGGGGCACCAACCGTCTTTATCTTGCGCATACAAAGCAGCATTTGCCCCCGCTAATAAACCTTGTGCTGCAGCCTCTTCATAACCCGTCGTACCGTTTATTTGGCCAGCAAAAAACAGCCCGCGAATCGTCTTTGTTTCTAGAGTCGACTTTAGGCCTCTTGGGTCGTAGTAGTCGTATTCAATAGCATATCCGGGGCGCAAGATATGTGCATTCTCCAAACCACGGATAGAACGTACCAGCGCTAACTGGATATCAAATGGCAGACTGGTCGATATTCCATTAGGATAAATTTCGTGAGTGGTTAAACCTTCAGGCTCCAGAAAGACCTGGTGCGACTCTTTGTCGGCAAAGCGATGTATCTTGTCTTCTACCGAAGGGCAGTAGCGCGGCCCCACACCCTCAATCACACCCGTATACATAGGAGAACGATCCAGGCCGCTACGAATAATTTCATGCGTTTGCTGATTGGTGTGAGTGATCCAACAAGGCAACTGTTGTGGATGCTGGGCTACATGACCCAAAAACGAAAATACTGGCACCGGCGTATCACCAGGCTGCTCAGTCATCACACTGTAATCAATTGAGCGTCCATCAATACGTGGCGGCGTACCCGTTTTGAGGCGACCAGCCGGGAGACCAATTTCACGCAAGCGCGCAGCCAGTGAGATTGCTGGCGGATCTCCGGCGCGTCCCGCGCTGTAATTTTGCAATCCAACATGTACCAACCCGCCAAGGAACGTGCCCGCTGTCAACACCACAGATTTAGCATAAAAGCGCAGCCCAATTTGGGTAACCACCCCAGCAGCTCTATCGCCCTCAAGGATAATATCGTCGACTGCCTGCTGGAACAGCCATAAATTAGGTTGGTTTTCGAGTCGGTGGCGGATAGCCGCTTTGTAAAGGATACGGTCAGCCTGTGCGCGGGTCGCACGCACAGCCGGGCCTTTACTGGAGTTCAAGATACGGAATTGGATACCACCTTCATCTGTAGCCGCTGCCATGGCGCCACCAAGCGCATCCACCTCCTTTACCAAATGCCCCTTGCCGATCCCGCCAATAGAAGGATTACAGGACATTTGCCCCAGCGTTTCAATGTTATGGCTGAGCAGCAGGGTTTTTTGACCCATGCGAGCAGCCGCCAGTGCGGCCTCAGTGCCTGCATGGCCGCCACCCACCACAATGACATCGAAACGATCAGGAAAGTCCATCATAAAGAATCTTGAACTGTTTGATTTAAAAAGATTTATGATTTTAGCGTAAACTAATCAAATGGTCATTTAATTCACTGATTTGTTACATCTATTCTGTGATTTAATACAATGTGTTTACCGTTTAATACAAATCAATAACAAGCAGGCCATATTTACTTAACATAAAAACAATAGAATATTTTCAAAACAACCAAGGAGCTTTACCATGAAAATCAAAACAATCATTGCCGTATTCGGGGTCTTATTTTCTGCTCATGCATTGGCTGACGTGACTAACGCTGAAAAGTTGGTGTACAAATATACCAATATCGCTCACTCCGCCAATCCAATGTATGAAGCGCCTTCAATTACTGATGGCAAAATTTTCTTCAACCGCAAATTCAAAACACCAAGCGGCAAAGAAGCGGCGTGTGCATCTTGTCACACCAATAACCCGGCTAATGTAGGTAAAAACATTGTTACCGGCAAAGAAATCCCACCACTGGCACCACGCGTCAATACCAAACGCTTCACAGATATCGACAAAGTAGAAGACGAATTCACCAAACACTGTAATGATATTCTGGGTGCAGATTGCTCACCTTCAGAAAAAGCTAACTTCATTGCTTATTTGTTGACAGAAACCAAGCCTACCAAATAATAGATGTTACGTTATGTCTGGGATCCGTTCATACGGATCTTTCATTGGTCCCTGGTGGTGGCGTTTGGATATGCTTTTTATACTCACGCCTCCATGTGGGATAGACTACACCACGCATATGCTGGCTATGTGGCAGGCACACTCATCGTCGCCCGTATTATTTGGGGTCTAGTTGCCACCGGTTACGCAAGTTTCCGCAGCTTTCCGCTGAACCCGGTCTGGGCAGTCAAACACTTATTTAAACTCTTAAAAGGCACCGCCAGACACTACATAGGCCACAACCCAACCGGTTCGATCGCCATTTATGCCATGCTGGGCCTGGGCATTGTCGCTGTAGGTTCTGGCTGTATTGTGTACAACAGCGGCTGGGGATTTATTGATGATGAGATGAGTAAAGTATTGCATCATTATGTGACCTGGACCTGGCTAGGGGTGGTCGTTGTGCATGTATTGGGCGTGATTTTTGAAAGCATCATTAATCATGACAATCTGATTTGGGCCATGATTACCGGCTGCAAACGCGTTTGTAGCATTGATGAGCGATTTGACCAACGAAACACACCCTTTCCCAGAAAAAAACCCCGCTAGCGGGTTTTCTTTATTGTCTATTTGCCAATACAAAAACGGCTAAATATTTCACCCAGTAAATCATCCGGGGTGAATTCTCCTGTGATACTTCCGAGGGCCTCCTGTGCGCAACGCAATTCTTCGGCGACGAGTTCAGCGGCATGCATTTGATGCAATGCCAACTCCAGATGCTGTTCTACGTCGGTCAGCGCTTGTAAATGACGTGCTCGCGCCATAAACACACCTTCACCTCCAAGCTGATAACCAACAATTTCCAGAAGCGTTTTTTTTAGGTGGCCAATACCATCCCCTGTTTTGGCAGATAAAAATACGTGTTGGTTATTTTCGATGAGATCTACCCGGGATGTTTCACGTGAAACATCAATTTTGTTATGGACCCATATTTTCTTAACCTGGTCAGGGAGTTTTTGCAGAATAGTCGTTTCAAGCGGACCGATACCGTGCTGGCTATCCACCAATAACAAAGCCACATGGGCTGTTTCTATGGCTTTCCAAGTGCGGGCAATGCCCACTTGTTCTACAGCATCATCCGTGTCACGTAAACCAGCCGTATCAATGATATGTAAAGGCACGCCTTCAATCTGGATCACACTCTTGATCGTATCGCGTGTCGTTCCTGCGATTGGCGTTACGATCGCCACCTCTTCACCAGAAAGCGCATTGAGCAGGCTGGACTTACCTACATTAGGCTGGCCAATGAGAACCACATTGATGCCTTCACGTAATAGTGATCCCTGTTTGGCTTGCTCGAAAATGATACGCAAAGCAGCCTGGTTGGCTTGGAGCTTTTCCAGTACCCGACCTTGAGTAATAAAATCAATTTCCTCTTCAGGAAAATCCAGGCAAGCCTCTACATACATGCGTAAATCGATTAATTGCTGCAACAAGCGTTGAATCGCCTGAGAAAACTCGCCCGACAGTGAGCGCACTGCGCTACGGGCAGCTTCTATCGTGGCTGCATTAATGAGGTCGGCTACTGCTTCAGCTTGTGCCAGATCAAGCTTGTCATTTAAGTATGCGCGCTGCGTGAATTCACCGGCCTGAGCATGCCGTGCGCCGCACTCAATGCACCGCGCCAGCAATATTTGCATAAGCGCAGTCCCGCCATGGGCCTGCAGCTCAAGGACATCTTCACCAGTATAAGAATGCGGGTTTGGAAAATAGAGGGCAATACCGCGATCTATCAGTGCGCCATCTGCCTGAAAAAAAGGCAGATAAGCTGCATGGCGTGGAGGAGGGCAGTGGCCTAGTATATGTTTGGCAATCTCTACCGACAGGGGGCCAGACACACGGACTACACCAATGCCACCCGCGCCAGGCGCGGTGGCAACGGCGGCAATGGTGTCTGTATTGAACACGACTGGTTGATTACTTGCCATTTCCTTTTTTGGCCAATGCTTCCGCATGAATCATACGGTTGATCGCCCATTGCTGCCAAATGGAAAGAACATTGTTCACCAGCCAGTACAGAACAAGACCGGCGGGGAAGAAGAAGAAGAAGACACTAAACAGGACAGGCATGATTTTCATGACTTTGGCCTGAATCGGGTCTGTCGGTGGTGGATTCAAATAGGTTTGGATAATCATGGTGGCACCCATCAGGATAGGTAACACAAAATACGGATCCGTCGCAGACAAATCCTGAATCCAGCCAAAGAAAGGGGCATGACGCAACTCTACCGAACCCAGCAACACCCAATACAAGGAAATAAATACCGGAATCTGCACCAGGATAGGCAGGCAGCCACCCATAGGATTGATTTTCTCAGTACGATACATCTCCATCATGGCTTGTTGCAGTTTTTGCTTGTCATCGCCAAATTTGTCTTTCAGCGCTTGCATGCGGGGAGCAATTTCACGCAAATGTGCCATATTACGATAACCGGAAGCAGACAGCTTAAAGAACGCGGCTTTGATCAGTATCGTCAAGACGATAATGGCAATGCCCCAGTTTTTCACGAGATCGTGAATATGCGTCAGCAGCCACATTAACGGCTTGGCAATCACCGTGAGGATACCGTAATCCACCACGTATTCCAGGCCAGGTGCTGCGGCTTCTAACGAATCTTGCTCCTGCGGGCCACTGAATAACTTGGCAGAGACTGTTTTACTGCTGCCAGGGGCAATGTCACCAACAGGCAAAATAGTGCCAATTGAAAAATCATGTTCGCTCAACTTGGTAGTGTAAAACTTGCGTTCGGCTGTGGATTGCGGCACCCAGGCGCTGACGAAATAATGCTGCACCAGGCCAATCCAGCCATCCTTGGCGTTGATTGAAACGTCCTTCTTCGCCATTTCGTCAAACTTGATCTTGTTGTATTTATCGGCCTCGGTGTAATAAGCACCGCCAGTAAAGGTCGGCATCATTTTTGAGCCTTGGTTAGACTCATTATCATGAATGATCTGGTAATACACTGAAGGCGAAATCGCTTTATCACTATTGTTCTTAATTTCATACAGGACATCAATCACATACTGACCACGGTGAAAGCGGTAAATTTTGTCCACGGCCACGCCATTGGTGTCAGGCGCAGACAAGCGCACATCTAATGACTCCTGACCCTCTTGCAAGCTATAACTGCTTTCAGCGGCAGTAAAATTCACATAGTGCGTGGGCAAGCCATCGCCTTTCAGACCCGTTTGTGCCACATATAATTTATCGCCACGGTCATCACTCATGAGTTCATAAGGGCCTGAGTTATCATCAGCCTTATGCTCCAATAAAGACAATTCGCGCAAATCGCCGCCCACAGTATCAATCACTGCTGCATAACGGTCTGTTTTAACCGCAATACGGGTTCCTTTGGTGAGCGCAAAACCATTTTCTTGCGGTTTGTCTGCAGGCGCAGCCTGGTTGGCTTCATTCTGTGTGACTGTGGCTTGTTCTGGTGCCTGCTGTTGCTGCCAGGCGTCCCAAAGCATCATGATTGAAAATGAAAAGATCACAAACAGAATTAAACGGCGAGTATCCATAAGATTTCGTTTTTAAAAGTCAGGGAAGGGGATCCACACCACCTGGATGCCATGGATGGCAACGGCCGATACGGCGCAAGGCTAACAAACTGCCATGCCAGGCGCCATAGCGCTGTAAAGCCTCAATAGCATAGTGTGAACAAGTTGGATGAAAACGACACTGCCGTCCCAGCCATGGGCTTAAGCCCCACTGGTAACATTTCACTAAAAAAATCAGTAACGTTTTCATCAGAAACATCAGGAAACAGGTGAGGCTTTTTTCAGCCTGGTCAGCAATAATGTTAAATCACGCTGAACAGCCTGAAAATCATTATGGCGAAAAGCTTTACGTACCTGAAGAACGACATCATACCCGTTTACTGTGACAGACGCTTGTGTCCGCAACAATTCACGTAATACACGCTTCATATAATTACGCCTGACAGCCAGTTTGGCCACTTTTTTTGATACCACCAATCCATAACGGTGATGGTTTTGCTGGTTAGGCATGATGTTGGCGAATAGCCATTCACCATAAAACCGTTTCCTGAAACTAAAAACGGATGAAAATTCATCCGTTTTTTTTAGCTTATACAATGTCATGCATTGAGTTTCAGCAATGCATCGCCGGGATTACAGACCCAGACGTTTACGACCTTTAGCGCGGCGGGCAGCAATCACTGCACGGCCACCTTTGGTTTTCATGCGTACCAGAAAGCCATGGGTACGTGCACGACGGGTTTTGGATGGTTGATAGGTACGTTTCATTATTAAACTCCTGCCAAAATGGCAATTAAATTCTAATCCGGCAGTGCTGATTTAACCGCTGAAATTTGCCGATTTCAAAAACCCTTAATTAAACAGCAAGTAGAGACTTTATGTCAATGATTTTTTTTATTTTTTTGTAGTCTATGGCTGTGGATAACTCAGACTAAAACGTTTAGAATGTCTACATCAGGTCATGGTGACATTCGCCACAAGACCATTTCCCTGCCACTCTTCCCGGCAATTATAACTAAATAAACGCAAAACACCTGAAACACAGAAGCAGGATGTTTATTGCTGACTTTTTAAAAAAGCACTGGAGCAATGGAAAATTTTTGGGCTTATTGTTTGCTCAAGTTCGAACAGGAACTGTCTGCACAACAATACAATACCTGGATTAAACCGCTTAAGGCACGCGTTAATGGCGAAGCTGTGCAAATTGTTGCGCCCAACAAATTTGTCATGCAATGGGTCAAGAGCAAATTTTTTAATCGTATTGCCACCATTGCCAATGAATTATCCCCCTCTGCCATCGTCGAGCTGATTGTAGATAGCAGCGAGCAGGCTGCGACTGTCAACGGCCAAACTCATGCAAAATCGCAACCGCTTGCTGAATCAACTGTTGAGAGCGCTATCACTGCAGCTGCCACACAAAAAACAAGCAGCCGTGTGATAGACAAAAAGCCCGTCAGTAGCCGTGCGCCCGCCAAACATCTTAAAAACGAAAAAAACAGTGGTCTCAACGATAGTTTCCTGTTTGATAATTACGTCACAGGCCGTGCTAACCAGCTGGCACGGGCAGCTGCCATTCAGGTGGCCGGCAATCCCGGCCAGGCATATAACCCATTGTTTATTTACGGCGGTGTCGGCTTGGGTAAAACACATCTGTTACAAGCGATTGGTAACGAGCTGAAAAAAATCAAACCAGAAGCAAATATTCGTTACCTGCATGCTGAACGTTATGTTTCTGATGTGGTAAAGGCTTACGAAAACAAGGCATTTGATGAGTTTAAACAGCAATATCACTCACTGGATTTATTGCTGATTGATGATATCCAGTTCTTTGCCAAAAAAACCCGTACTCAGGAAGAGTTTTTCTATGCGTTTAACACGCTGATCGAAGAGAAAAAACAGATCGTCATTACCTGCGATACCTATCCAAAGGAAATTGCAGATATGGACGAGCGCTTGCGTACTCGCTTCAGCTGGGGTTTGACGGTAGCAGTAGAACCTCCCGAACTGGAAATGCGTGTCGCGATTCTGCGCAAAAAAGCAGAAAACCTGAATATTGATCTGCACGAAGATGTGGCTTTCTTTGTTGCTAAACAGATCCGCTCCAGCGTGCGTGAGCTGGAAGGTGCCCTTAACCGCATTATTGCCATGGCCAACTTTACCGGCCATGCCATTGACGTGCACCTGGCCAAGGATGCCCTGCGTGACCTGATTGCCGTGCGTGGCCGACAAATCACCATCGAAAATATACAGAAGACAGTCGCCGATTATTACAAGATTAAAGTCAGCGATATGTTTAGCAAAAAGCGTTCACGTAATGTCGCCAGACCACGCCAGGTGGCAATGTCTTTGGCCCGTGAACTGACCAATCACAGCTTCCCGGAAATCGGGGAAGCCTTTGGTGGTCGTCATCACACCACGGTCATGCATGCCTGTGAGGAAATCGAACAATTACGATTGAATGATCAAACTCTGGCGCGGGATATTGGGTTATTGACGCAAGTCATCCGTGATTAAAGAAAAAGGTTTACCTAGAAAAGCTGTGGATAAGTTGAGAATGAGGTGTGTTTAAATATTGCGTATAGACAAGATAAATTCGGTTTACAATATTGGGCACAAAAGATGCATGTTTAAACCGCAATTTATACACAAGCTAATCTGTCTGTAAGTGTTTGAATAACATTGATTTTTAGAGTTACCCACAAAAAAGTGACACATTACTATTAGTCTTATCTTTTATATATTGAAATAAAGTTATTAATCAGGTCAGGCCATGCAAATCAAAATCAACCGTGAGGTTTTGCTCAAACCCCTCAACAATGTGACTGGTATCGTAGAACGCAGACACACACTGCCTATCCTTTCTAATCTGTTGGTGAACATCAAACAACAGGAAATGCATCTGACAGCGACCGATCTGGAAATGCAGATTTCGCTGAAAGTTCATGGTGGGATAGAAGGTGAATTGAGTACGACCATTTCAGCCAAGAAATTGCTGGATATCTGCCGCTCATTGCCTGATAGTACGACCATAGAAATGAATAATCAGGATAACCGCATCACACTCAAAGCGGGCAAAAGCCGGTTTAACCTGCAAACTTTGCCAGCAGCAGATTATCCATTGATGAGCAAAGCCAGCGGGCAAAATATCAGTTTCAGTCTGGGTCAATCGGAACTCAAGCGCTTGCTCAAACAAGTCGAGTTCGCCATGGCACAACAGGATATCCGTTACTACCTGAATGGCCTGTTACTCGAAGTGAATGGCAACCAGTTACACGTTGTAGGCACTGACGGACATCGCTTGAGCTACACCAATACCACACTGGACCAGGACTTTGAAAAAACCGAAGTGATCCTGCCACGTAAAACGGTATTGGAATTGACCAAATTACTTGATGAGCAATCAGATAGCCCCGTGGTGATTGATCTGCTGAATGGCCAGGTCAGCTTTGAGTTTGGTGATATCCAGCTTATCAGCAAAGTGATTGACGGCAAGTTCCCGGATTACAACCGCGTGATTCCTACCGGACATCAGAATACATTTATCGTGAATCGTTTGGCGATTTTGAGTGCGTTGCAACGTGCTTCTATTTTGTCCAACGAAAAATATCGCAGTATTCGCATGGTTATCACCAATGGCCTACTCAAGCTGATCAGTACTAACACTGAGCAGGAAGAAGCGGAAGAAGAACTGGAAATTGATTACAGCAAAGTGGCACTGGATATCGGTTTCAATGTCACTTACCTGATTGATGTACTCAACAATCTGAGTGATGAACAGATTGAATTTGCGTTTGCTGATGCCAACAGTAGCTGCCTCATCACTGCCGCCAGTGATGCCAATTATAAATACGTAGTGATGCCAATGCGCATATAATGCATGCTTGCATGTTTCACGTGAAACATGCAAGGCATTGATTATTCATGTTTTTTAATCTCAATTAAAGAAGCTTTTTATGGCACAGCCACAAGAATATAACTCAGACAGTATCAAGATTTTGGAAGGTTTGGACGCCGTCCGCAAACGTCCAGGCATGTATATCGGTGACACTTCAGATGGTTCTGGTTTGCACCACATGGTATTCGAAGTGCTGGATAACGCCATTGATGAAGCGTTGGCTGGGCATTGTGATGATATTAAAGTCATCATCCATCCGGATAATTCCATCAGTATTTCTGATAACGGCCGTGGGATTCCTACCGATATCAAAGACGATGATAAGCACGAACCCAAGCGTTCTGCCGCTGAAATTGTGATGACCGAATTGCATGCCGGGGGTAAGTTTGACCAGAACTCCTACAAAGTTTCTGGCGGTTTGCACGGCGTGGGTGTGTCTGTGGTGAATGCCCTTTCTGACTGGCTAAAACTCAAAATTTACCGCAAAGGCAAAGTACACCAGATGGAATTTCATCGTGGTGTGCCACAAGCGCCTTTGGCAGTGACAGGCACAACCGATAAAACCGGGACAGAAGTACACTTCCTGGCGTCTGTAGATACTTTTGTGCTGGTTGAATACCACTTTGAAATTCTTGCGAAAAGGATTCGTGAACTCTCGTTCCTCAACAATGGTGTCAAAATTGAACTGATAGACCAGCGTACCGGTAAGTCTGAAAATTTTGCTTTTAGCGGTGGCGTTAAAGGCTTTGTCGAGTACATGAACCGTACCAAGACTGTGTTGCATCCAAAAGTGTTTTACGCGATTGGTGAAAAAGACAATATCACCGTAGAAGTGGCCATGCAGTGGAACGACAGCTACTCAGAAACCGTGCAATGTTTCACCAACAACATTCCACAACGCGATGGCGGCACGCATCTGACTGGCTTACGTACCGCAATGACGCGTACGCTCAATCAATATATTGAGCAAAACGAGTTTGCCAAAAAAGCCAAGGTAGAAACCACAGGCGACGATATGCGTGAAGGGATTACCTGCGTATTGTCAGTCAAAGTACCGGATCCTAAATTTAGCTCACAAACCAAGGACAAGCTGGTATCCAGCGAAGTGCAACCGGTAGTGTCTGAAATCGTGGCAGCAAAATTGGCCGAATTCCTTGAAGAGAACCCCAACGATGCAAAAATCGTCTGCGGCAAGATTGTAGAAGCGGCCCGTGCTCGTGAAGCTGCGCGTAAGGCACGCGAAATCACCCGTCGTAAAGGCGTGATGGATACCATGGGCTTGCCAGGCAAGCTGGCCGATTGCCAGGAAAAAGACCCAGCCATGAGCGAACTCTACCTGGTCGAGGGTGACTCTGCGGGTGGTTCAGCCAAGCAAGGCCGTGATCGTAAGTTTCAGGCCATTTTGCCGCTAAAGGGTAAGATTCTTAACGTAGAAAAAGCCCGTTTTGACAAACTGCTTGGGTCGGCTGAAATTGCGACGTTGATCACTGCCATGGGTACCGGCATCGGCAAGGATGATTTCAATCTGGAAAAACTGCGTTACCACCGCATCATCATCATGACCGATGCGGACGTTGACGGCGCGCATATCCGTACCTTGTTGCTGACGTTCTTCTACCGCCAGATGCCAGAGCTGGTCGAAAACGGCCATATCTATATTGCGCAGCCACCTTTGTACAAAGTGAAACAGGGCCGCGACGAGCGTTACCTCAAAGATGAGCATGAGCTGGATGAATACCTGCTCAATTCCGCGTTACGCGATGCCATTCTGGTCACCAAAGAAGGTGGCGAAATCCTCAAGGATGACGCCCTCAACAGCATCGCCAAACAAATGGTGCTGACTGAAGCCGTCATCCGCCGTATCGCTAACCTGTATGATGAAAGCGTGTTGCGTGCTATCCAGGATTTGGGCGATATCGAGTTGAGTACGGAAGCCGCTGCCAATAGTGTGGCAGAAAAATTGCGTCCTATCCTTGGGGCTGTGGGTTCCGAAGTCATCGTGGCACAGGATACCGAGACCAGCGCTTACCGCCTTGAAGTGAACAAATATGTGCATGGCAACCTGCAAAGCTGCGTCATTGATGCTGAGTTCCTGAGCAGTGGTGATTACCGCCAGATCAACCGCACCTCTCAAATGGTGAATAACCTGTTGGGTGAAGGCGCAATGATCAAGCGTGGCGAAAAAGAACAAAAAGTCAGTACCTTTAAACAGGCATTGGACTGGCTGCTCAGCGAAGCCAAACATAACCTGAATATTCAGCGTTATAAGGGTTTGGGCGAGATGAACCCGGAGCAGTTGTGGGAAACGACCATGGATCCTACTGTGCGCCGCCTGCTTAAAGTGCAAATTGAAGACGCGATCGGTGCTGATGAAATCTTCACTACACTCATGGGCGATAATGTTGAACCAAGGCGTGCCTTTATTGAAAGCAATGCACTGAGCGTCAGCTCCCTGGATGTGTAATGATGTAGGTGTCTGTTCTCAAAATAAAAAGCCCCGGAGACCCGGGGCTTTTTTGTTTCGCTTATCTTAAGTGAATTGGTCTTAAGTATGACTCGGTCTTACTGGTTTTCAAAAACAACGGGGGTGCCCGAATGTTTTTTCTTATTCCTTACGACCACGGTTCCTGCAAGTTTGTCATGCCAGCCTTGCTTGCGTCTATCAAATGCCACCCAGAGGATGCCAAGCATGAGGGGGAGCATTGCAACAAAATAGGCAAAATACCTGCCGATAGATTGACTGGTCGTCATGGGGTGGCCGGTGCTTGCATCCACTACTTTTGCGGATATCGCCATCTTTCCCGGTGTGGCCTGTCTGGTCACCCAAAACACAATAGTGGCCACTGCAGGAAAAAGATAGGAGAGCAACACATCCATTGGTCCTGTCAGCCCTTGGTTTGACCAATATTCCTCGCCATAGAACGCTGTCAGCAGTGGCCCTATGATCATCAGAATCAAAATCGTATCGATGATCGCTGCGCCTACGCGAGGCCAAAATCCCACATACTCCAGTTCTTCTGCTTGCATGTTTTTTCCCCTTGCTTGATGGTAGTTATTAAACACTCAGACCGGTTATTTGATAGGGCGAAGAGCGTGTACTTGATCTGCTTCTCTCACGCTGATGAGCCATAGATTTCCGCTTCAAGAATGCATCCACAGTCATTGCCAGGCGCGCGGGTTCATCATAAGGCAGTCCATGCCCAACATCAGGGATCATTTTGTATTCCAGATCAGGGTTAAGTGCATGCAACTGGCGTGCAGTCTCAGTAGACACCATCCCTTCGCTACCTAATACCAATAAAGTCGGGACATAAATGTTTCGAATCAGCTCATCAAATTCGGGATTTGGAGGAATGAGCACGTCAAAGGCATTCACACTGGTTTGCAGCCTGGCTTCAATCAGGTGTTCAATAATCACTGAGGCACGATAGCGATGTTTGGCTTTAGCTTCTTTAAACAGTACTTCCTTGGTGGATTTCAACATTTGTCGATGCTGCTCCACCGCTGCCTGCTTGTAAACCTCATTTTGCCATTCAGGACTGATAAAGGTAGGGTCAGCCAGGATGAGACCGCTGACAGCGCTACCCAAGCGGTTGGCGACCACCGTGGCGGTCATGCCTCCCATTGAATGGCCAAGCAGGTAGGGGGATTTAATGCCCAGGGTTCTAATTAGCTCGATGACATCATTGGCATGCTCCTGGTAGGTATATCCATGTAAGGGTGCACTCGAGAGCCCATGCCCCCGGGCATCTGGCATGATGATGTCATAGTGTTCTTCAAGCGCTCTTGCCATTGGTGACCAGCAGGCACCATTTCCGGCCAGCCCATGCAAGGCAATGAGGGTGGGTTTATTACCACCCGTTCTAAGATAATGAATATTGATGCCATTTGCCCTGCAAATGCCATCCGTCCAGTGGGTAGAAGGTGTGTTTTGACGTGCCATGATTAAAACTTTCTAAATGAACCGGTAACGACGCCCCAAATTTCAAACTGCATTTGTTTTGAGATCAGGATGGGCGAATATCTTCCTGAGGAGTTGGCGGGCAACAATTTGGGCATACCATCTTTTTGCTTGGCCAGGGTTTTGACAGTAAACTCACCATCAATCATCGCCAGCACAATATTGCCAACGGCAGGCACCTTGTCTTTTTCGACCACCGCTTTATCACCCGGCATCAGCCCAACCTCAATCATGGACTCGCCCTGAATGGTGACAAAAAAAGTTTTGTCGGCTTTATTGATCAGGTATTCATTGGGGTCCATGCGTGACTCAACATGGTCATCAGCGGGGGAGGGCAAGCCGGCTGGTACTTTTGATTCAAACAGCGGCAAGCTCAGGTTTTCCAGATCATCCGATAGCTGCGTGAACTCTTCGATACTATCCAGGTTGTCTTTCAGCTCACTGAGCCGCTGCTTCTTGGCATAGGCCTCCAGAAAACTTGTAATGACAGGTTTTTGGCTGTTAGGCACACGGATCACGCTAGTGTCTTCTTTGTACAATCCAGTTCCGGATTTGCGCCCGCCACCAGGTTGCCGGATACGGTCTTTTTTTATTTCTTCGCTCATTTTATTTCTGTAACAAAAATAATGTTATTATCGTAACAGAAATAATATAAAGATTTCTATTATTTTTTTGAATTTAATTTTTTATAGCTGTTTGGTTCAGATCACTCACATGGAGCTCAAGCAAAAACTCGAAATCCTGGCAGATGCCGCAAAATACGATGCTTCATGCGCATCGAGCGGCACAGACAAACGCACTTCCGCCAATGGTAAGGGGATAGGTTCTACCACGGGTATGGGCATATGCCATAGCTACGCCCCTGACGGACGCTGTATTTCCCTGCTGAAAATATTGCTGACTAATTTCTGCGTGTATGACTGTATCTATTGCGTCAACCGCGTCAGTAGCAATGTGCCACGTGCGCGGTTCAGTGTGGATGAGGTGGTCAATCTTACGTTGAGCTTCTATCGCCGCAATTACATTGAAGGGCTATTCCTGAGTTCAGGCATTATCCGCAACCCGGACTACACCATGGAGCAGGTGGTAGAAGTGGCACGCGTACTGCGAGAAGTGCACGACTTCCGTGGCTACATTCATCTCAAGACCATTCCCGACGCCAGCGCAGAACTGATGGCACGTGCTGGCCTTTATGCCGACCGCCTAAGCATCAATGTTGAACTGCCAACCATTGCCAGTCTGCATACGCTGGCGCCAGAAAAGGATGGCAAGGCTATCCGCCGTTCCATGGGGCAATTACGACTCAAGATAGAAGAAAGCAAGGAGAAGACACTGACTGGCAAACGGCCACCACGGTTTTCTCCTGGCGGCCAGAGCACGCAGATGATTGTCGGGGCGGATAGCACGGATGACCGAGCTATCCTGGATACCAGCGCTCACTTGTATGGCGCTTACCGTTTGCGTCGTGTCTATTATTCTGCCTTTAGTCCGATTCCCGATGCCAGCAAAATGTTGCCGCTCAAGGCACCGCCGCTGGTGCGCGAGCACCGTTTATACCAGGCCGACTGGCTGTTGCGCTTTTACGGTTTTGATGCCGAAGAAATCATCACCGGTGAGGATGGCATGCTGGACCTGGATGTAGACCCTAAGACAGCCTGGGCGCTGCAACACCGCGAACAGTTTCCGGTGGATCTCAACCGCGCACCTAAAGCCATGCTGTTGCGGGTGCCCGGGCTGGGTGTCACCAGCGTCGCGCGCATTTTAGCTGCGCGCAAAGTACGCGCCATACGTTATGATGACCTGACGCGCCTGCGACTGTCTCTGAAAAAAGTGTTACCGTTCGTCGTGCTGCCCGATTACCATCCCGGGCGCAGCCTAGACGATAACCATCTGAAACAACGCCTGCAGCAGCCTGTGCCAGTGCAACAGTTTGGCCTGTTTTAACCATTCATCCGCCTTAGTCGTGTCATTCTTTTATGCAGACCGTCCGCCTGACCAGTGAAACTGATATTGAAGGTTGGCGCAATGCCGCCCGCGCCTTACTTTTGCAAGAGATCGCGCCTGAGCATATCCAGTGGCGTGTCGGACAGCAAACACATGGCTTATTTGATTTGCCGGAAGATGAGATGGCACCAAGCCAGCGGGTGAATCAACGTCCAACCCATCAATTCAAAGTCCCACGCGAGTTTATCGAGCTTTGCCGCCAGGTCATCCTGCATAGGGATCCATCGCGTTTTGCCTTGCTTTACCGCCTGCTATGGCGTTTGAAAGCGCAACCTAAACTGCTACAGCTGTCAGTGGATCCTGATGTGGCAAAGGCGCAAGCCATGGTCAAAGCCGTCCGTCGCGATCTGCACAAAATGAAGGCATTCGTGCGCTTTAGAGAGATTGAGATGGAAAATGGCGAATCCGAGTTTGTTGCCTGGTTTGAGCCCAGCCATCATATTGTGGAAGCCTCCGCACCCTTTTTCACCGGGCGTTTTACCAATATGCGCTGGTCCATCCTCACGCCGGAAATCTGCATGCACTGGGATGGCCACAGGCTGAATTACACCACGGGTGCCAGCAAGGCCGATGCACCGGCCCAGGATGCCGGTGAAGAATTATGGCGGTCTTATTACCGTAGCATTTTCAACCCGGCGCGGCTTAAAGTCCCGGCCATGCTGGCGCAAATGCCCAAAAAATACTGGCGCAACCTGCCCGAAGCGCCACTGATTGCCAAGTTGATTGCAGATTCGTCGCCACGCATGCATGGCATGATCGTTGCAAAGCCCACTGAACCTCAGCGCAAAATCGTGAAATATGTTGCGAAAGAGGAGAGCAGACGACTGCCTGCAGACGCAGGAGGGGTGATAAAGGCATTGCGTGAACTCAACGACACGATGCTGTCCTCAGCAGACTTTCCGCTCGCAGTGCATGCCACGCAAGCGGTATTGGGCCAGGGGGTTGCACCCGCCACCGTCCTGTTGCTAGGCGAACAACCGCAAGAGCAAGATGACCTGGCTGGCCAGCCCTTTACCGGCCAGGCTGGCACATTGCTTGATCAAGCCCTCAATGCGGCAGGAATAGGGCGGTCTGATGTTTACGCTACTAATCTGCTTAAACACTATAAATTCAAGCTACAGGGGAGGCGACGCATCCCTTTAGCGCTTGATGATAGGGATATCCAGACCTATTTGCCCTGGTTGCGGGCCGAGATTGAGATTGTGCAACCATCAGTGATCGTCGCTTTCGGTCCGATTGCGGCGCGTGCGCTTTACGGCAAGGGGATGGAGATAGCTGCGCATGGTAGCAAGCTATTACCGCTGCCGGGTGGTCGGCAGCTAGTAGTAACCATTCAGCCTGCAGTGATCTTGAGCATACGAGATCAGGCAACAAAACAGTTGCGTTACGAACAGCTGGTGAAAGACCTGGCCCTGGCCGCAAAAGCGGCCACGCAGCTGGCGCTTGAAAAAGGTTAAGCGGCTATCGCGCAACGATGCGCATACAGCTGCGAGAGTTCATCACGCAACAGTTTGCATGCCTCATCGTAAGTCACGCGGGAAAGCAGTATGCGGTCACCTTTGGCAGGCACAAACAGAAAGGATTGATTACTCACGTCGGTAATAAACTCACCGACGATGGCTTCATTGATCGTGACAACATCCAGGTTGGCGTGCGGTTCTGATTTTTTGAATTCTATTTTCATGAATATTGCCTTAGTCAGTCTCTTAACATAAAGCGTGGCTTCCGCAGAAGCCACCTCGTTTGCAGCATGATTCACCCTTAGACTTTCATGGGTAATTTCCTCAAGCCCGCTTATGAATAGATTAACGGCAAAAAATGGGTAAATTTATAGGGCAAATGCGCGATAATTTGTAGGAGTATCTTTACGTCTCCGGAGAGTTACTTTCCATTTCCAGCAAGGTTTTCAAATCCTGCCGTCCTTGTTCCATCTGGCTGGATAACGCTTTGCGGTCATGCCTGATTTTCAGGGTGGCTTCCAGCTGCTCCATATCATGCTTTTCAAATTGCTTGATGATCCTGCCAGCCGCTGTGGCGGTTTCGCCTATGATGATCAAGGACTGTTTGGCAGCTTCAAGTGAAGAATAAAAGGTTTCACGTATCGGCTGCAAATCCAGCTCACGTAAATCGAACGCATCGGTTCGGCTCCTTGCCCTCACCACAATTTTCACCTGTGGCCAGCGCTCCTTCACCAGTTTAGCCATCTCCAACGTGGCCTCGACATCATTGACAGCAATCACCAATAGTTTCGCTTCGGCAATCCCGGCTTCTTCGAGTATATCCAGCCGGGAGGCATCCCCATAATAACAACGCCAGCCAAACTGGCGGGTCAAGTCGACCTGGTTAGGGTCATTATCAATCAGGGTGGGCGTAATGCCTTTGGCAATTAATACCCGGCCAACAATTTGCCCAAAGCGTCCAAAGCCGGCAATGATGACACTGTTATTTTCCGGGATCGCGTCTTGGGGGCGCTCTCCACATTGTAAATTCAGGAACCGGTCATATAGTAATAGCAGGATAGGCGTGACCAGCATGGAGACGGCGACAATGGCATTGAGGATATTGTAGGTTTCACGCGAGATAGAGTCCTGCGTCAAGGCCACGCCAAAAATCACAAACGCAAATTCGCCAATCTGAGAAATGGCGGCACCGAATAACAGTTTGTCGCGCAGCGGGTATTTAAACATTTGCCCCAATCCCATGAGTATCGCTAGCTTGGTGGCGACAATCAGTAGCGCAAAGCCAAAAATCAGCATGGGTTGGCTGGCTACCAGTGCCAGGTCGACCGTCATCCCCACCGAAATAAAGAACAAGCCCAGCAGCAGGCCTTTCACCGGCTCAATATCCAGCCTGAGCTCATAGCGGTATTCAGAGTCGGCCAGCAGTACCCCGGCCAGAAAAGTACCTAATGCCATCGAAAGACCTACGGAGGCCATGGCCAGCGAAACGCCAATCACCAGCAATAGCGAAAAAGCGACAAACACTTCACGCATCCCCGTTTGTGCCACCATGCGCATAATCGGCCGCAACACGGTTTTGCTCGCCAGCACAATGGCTGCAATCACCGCGATAGACTGCGTGACCGCCCACAGGTCAAATCCGGATGCGGTTTTATGCGGCGCAATAAACGCCAGCACCATAAATAGCGGAATCACGGACAAATCCTGGAACAGCAAGGTAGCAAATGCAGCCTGGCCGCCTTGCGTGTGTAATAGCTTTTTTTCAATCAGCGCCGTCAGGCCAATGGCTGTAGAAGACATGGCGACCCCCATGCCAATAATCAGCGCTTCAGGCCATGAAAAATGCAATAGATGAGCGATGACGGTGACCAGTGCAATTGTAACGGTGACCTGCATGCCACCCAGGCCAAATAGCAGTTTGCGTAGCTCCCATACCTTTTGCGACTCCAGTTCCAGGCCGATGAGAAACAGCATCAGCACCACGCCAAACTCGGCAAAGTGCAACACATGTTCAGGGTCAGCAATCAGTTTTAACGCAAAAGGGCCAATCAGGATCCCTGCAATCAAATAACCCAGCACCGATCCCAGGCCCAGCTTTTTAAAGATGGGTACCAGAATAATGGCCGAAGCAAGGTAGATGGCTGCCTGTACAAGAAAGTCGGAGTGATTCATGGATGCCTTTTAATGAGAACTGAGGTGTTTTCTGGCGTCTGGCTTGTTGAGGCTAAAGCCAGAGCTGTTTGAAGCAGAAAGTAACATATCGCTGCGGGCAGGTCGAGTATTGGCATGGCGGCATGTAACCATGATTAACAGCCGTTTGCCGGATGAATCTGACAAGAAAATCAGAGTTTTACCCGTGTTGTAGGTGGGTAATTCCTCCTACACTGCGTTAACGCTTTAATTAACCCTCCAACAATAACGTGAATCACAGGTTGCCTTCCATGTTGCCTCCAAATGAATATGCAGATCAGATTTTTGATGTATTAAGGTTTTCCATAGACCTGGCGTGTACCGAGCAGCATTGGTCTACCGTCAGCCGTGACGCTTTGGCCTTTGGCTTCACCCAACGCGATGTCTCTACGGCCTTTGCTTACGCACAGCGGTTTGATCTGTTTATCGCACCCGCCACATTCATTAGCCTCAATTACCGCTCATTCGACCCCTCTGGGCCGTTCCGCACCTTGCCAGGGGTCAGTAAGTTTGAATTAACAATGTCTGTAGAAGGTGAAATCGTCCGCGCTCACCAAAATGACTTTGATGAGCCTGTGGTCGCCACAGATACCTCCATCTGGGGCGAGCTCTCGTTTACCTGATTTGCCCTTCACCTAGGGATCTAGCGCAGGTAACCCACTAAGGTATCCGCTTTTAAATTGCCGGGAGATGACAGCATGAAATATCTCAAGCAAATCAAATATTGGCTGATAGCCCTCGTGGGTTGGCAGGCGGGGCTCGCGCTCGCTACAGAACCGCAGCAATTGTTTGAACCCATCCGCTCCGTGCCGCAGCACCCCCGTTGCCAAAACTGCCATATCCCCGGTGACCAGCCATTACAATTCGACGAAGGCAAACCACATGCCATGCTGGTGAAGCGTGGCCGTGCCGGCATAGGCATGCCCGCCATGGAATGCACCTCTTGCCACCAGCAGAAAAATTCGCCACCCGTGATGGGTGACCACGCTCCGCCAGGTGCACCGCATTGGCAGCTGCCACCTCCGGAAAACAAAATGGTGTTTATAGACCTCTCGCCCAGAGAGTTATGCATGGTCCTCAAAGACCCCAAGCGTAATGGCGGCAAGGATGGACAAAAACTCATCTCTCATTTTGCTGACGATAAGCTGGTAGCCTGGGGATGCCTTGCCCGAATTAAGGGCTTATCTGTATAGTCCCAGTGGCTTAAGGTTGTTTAAACAGCCGACAAATAATGCGTGAAATCTGGTCGTCGCCTCGCCAGATTATTTAAAACCTACGGCACCCCCACACCTCTCGGAAGACCTGCAACGCCACCAGGCCGTACACTTTTTTCATCCAAAACCGGCAAAGTGCGCAACTTCATCCTTCAGCAAGATGGCGCAGAACAAGAAATCCCCACTATACGCAAACTCGCCATTAATAACGGTGACGCCATTGTCGCCGCCGCGCTGGCAGGCATAGGCATCTGCCAACTGCCTACGTTTATGGTGCAAGGCTATTTAACTGAGGGTAAGTTAGAAAAAGTACTGGAAGATTATGGGGTAGGGAGTTTGCCGATTAATGCGCTGTATCCGCAAAACAGGCATTTATCATCGAAAGTAAGGGCGTTTATTGAATGGGTGGCGGAGTTGTTTGCGGAATGTAGCTTGTTGCAAAAAGCTGGTTAAGTGATGAATGTTTTGTAGTAATGAATACAGGGCGATGTATTCGGAGTAATTTTTTTGTTATTAAATCTTATACCGCATAAAATCACACCTTTATAAATATCACAAAATTTGTCGGATTAATAATCTTGAACGCAGTAGAAATTGAAGAAGCTGTTAGTAAGCTCGCGGAGCAGCCGTTTGATGCAGCGGAATTCCCATATGCTTTTTTAGAGTCGTTTGGTAATAAAGAAACTACTATTAAGCGCCTCAAAACAGGCGGAGAGAACAAATCAGATCTTGTTGGCGAAACAACATTTGGAGTTCTTCAACGAAACAATATCCACATAGCAGTATGTAGCAGTGGTGAAACGAATGCCACATTGGATAAACTTCGCATCAGCCCAGCCACTGAAAAGTTTAAAGCAAAATTTATCTTAGCCACGGATGGCACAGACTTTGAAGCCGAAGACCTCACCACAGGTGAAACATTGGCTTGCCGTTATGCCGACTTTCCCAACCATTTTGGGTTTTTTCTCGCCCTTGCAGGCATTTCCACCGTCAAGCAAATCCGCGAAAGCTCGTTTGATATACGCGCCACCAGCCGTTTAAATCGGCTATATGTGGAGCTACTCAAAAACAATCCCGATTGGAGCACTGCTGAGCGTCGCCATGACATGAACCACTTTATGGCGCGCTTAATCTTTTGTTTTTTTGCAGAAGACACTGATATCTTCAACGGCAACAACCTGTTCACCGCCACCATCGAGCAAATGAGCGCAAAAGACGCCTCAGATATTGATTGGGTGATTCGCGAGATTTTTAGAGCCATGAACACGCCAATCCATGCGCGTGCAACAAGTAACTTTAGACCTTGGGCGGATGCTTTTCCTTATGTAAACGGTGGCCTGTTTAGCGATAGCACCGAAACACCCAAATTCACCAAAATCGCCCGTAGCTATTTACTGCATGTCGGCAGTTTGGATTGGACCAAAATCAACCCCGATATTTTCGGTAGCATGATTCAAGCGGTGGCCGATGACGAAGAACGCGGCGCACTCGGCATGCACTACACTAGCGTGCCCAATATACTCAAAGTGCTCAACCCGCTGTTTTTAGACGACCTGAGAAATGAATTAGAAGCCGCAGGCGATAACCCCAGAAAATTAATCAACCTGCGCAAACGCATGGCGCATATCCGCGTGTTTGACCCAGCCTGTGGCAGTGGTAACTTTTTGGTGATTGCCTACAAACAAATGCGGGAGATAGAGGCGGAAATTAACAAACGCCGTGGCGAGTTACACCTCAAAACAGAAATCCCACTCACCAATTTTAGAGGCATAGAGCTAAGAGATTTTTCCGCAGAAATCGCTCGGCTGGCATTGATTATTGCTGAGTATCAATGCGATGTCGTCTATATAGGTCAGAAAGAAGCCTTGCAGGCCTTTCTGCCACTGGATTCGCAAAACTGGATTACTTGCGGAAATGCGCTTAGGCTAGATTGGCTAACGATTTGCCCACCTACTGGCACAGGGGTAAAACTTGTTGCTGATGACTTGTTTAGTTCGTCGCTAGACCAAGCGGAAATTGATTTTGAGAATGAGGGTGGGGAAACTTATATTTGTGGAAATCCACCATATAAAGGTACAAAAAATCAATCCTTAGAACAAAAGAATGATTTAGAAACTGTATTTGAAAAACACTCGGACAGTTGGAAAGTATTGGACTATGTAGCTGGTTGGTACCTTAAAGCGGCTTTATTTTGCCTTAGGACAAAAGCAGGCGCGGCTTTTGTGGCAACTAATTCGATTTGCCAAGGCAATCAAGTACCTGTCTTATGGAACATGATATTTAGGCTTGGACTTAAAATATCTTTTGCTCATACATCATTCAAATGGGCAAATTTAGCATCAAACAATGCTGGAGTTACTGTAATTATCGTAGGAATATCTGCCGAGATTAACGGTAAGAGAGCTATTTACAGTGACCAAGAAATCAGGGTTGTAGATTTTATCAATGCCTACTTGGTACCTTCCAAAGATGTTATTGTAGATAAAGTTTCCAAATCAATTAGCGGTCTGCCAGAAATGGTTCTTGGGAATCAGCCTTACGAAGGAGGCTATTTATTTCTCACTTCTGAAGAGTTAAGTGCGATGCAGTTAAATCATGAAGTAAAAGATAAATTTATTCGTAAAGTCGTTGGTTCAAATGAAGTAATTAACGGTTTAGAGAGATATTGCATATGGATTGAAGATCAAAATCTTAATGATGCATTGACGATTGATTGCATTAATGAGCGCGTCAAAAGTGTAAAATCGTGGAGACTTCAAAGTGCCCGCAAAGGCACTGTTGCTATGGCCGCTAGACCTCACCAGTTTTGTGAAATGAACATTGGCAAGAAATGTTCAATCGCTGTTCCAATTCGTAGTTCAGAGAGTCGTGAGTATTTGCCGGTAGCATTACTTGATAACAAGACGACCATAACAAATTTATCTTATGCAATGTACGACGCACCGATATTTTGTCTGGCAGTAATAGCGTCAAGGCTTCATCTTGTCTGGATTTCTACAGTATGCGGTAAATTAGAAACACGATTCAGTTACTCAAATAAGATGGGCTGGAACACCTTCCCCGTCCCCAAACTCACCGAAAAAAACAAACAAGACCTCACTCGTTGCGCTGAGGATATTCTGCTGGCAAGAGAAGCGCATTTCCCCGCCACCATTGCCGATTTGTACGACCCCGACAACATGCCCGAAAACCTACGCCGCGCCCACGACCGTAACGACGAAGTGCTAGAACGCATCTACATCGGCCGCCGTTTTAAAAACGACACTGAGCGACTAGAAAAGCTTTTTGAGCTGTACACAAAAATGAAAAAATAATAAGGATATATCTAGATGGTATCTGTAAATAAATTTGAGTGTGACAAAACAAAGGCAAGATCCAACTTGGTTAAACATGGTTTGCGATTTACAGAAGGTTGTAGAATTTTTGATGGTCTTACCTTAACTGCTGAAAGTAAGCATAATCAAGAGATTAAAGAACGACGATTTGTAACAATTGGCGCATTAGATGATCAAAGTACTGCAGTTTTAGTATGGACAGAGCGTAAAGGAAATATACGCGTCATTAGTGTAAGGAAAGCCAGTCAAAAAGAAAGAGAAGCATATTATGCCCACATCAAAAAAACGATTAATTGAGATTAGGCAAATGAGTGGAATTGATATGTCCGATATCGATGAACTTGGAGATGAGTTTTTTAAAAGAGCTATCCTAGGTAAACCAGGAGAGGATGTCGTTGCATCAGTAAAAGATGCTTTCAGGGCAATTCCGTCTGTTTCAGTCAATTATTCATCTAATGGAAAATCCACTAAAGCCAATGAGTTAGGTATGCGCGTCATGCAGGAGCGAGCATACGAAAAACGTGGGGAACAATATTTACTGATTAAATCTCCCCCGGCCTCCGGTAAGAGCAGAGCGTTAATGTTTATTGCACTTGATAAGTTAAACAATCAAGGCATTAAAAAGGCGATTATTGTAGTCCCGGAAAAGTCTATCGGAGCCAGCTTCAACAATGAGCCTTTAACAGAATATGGGTTTTACTGGGACTGGGTAGTACAACCAAAATGGAATTTATGTAACTCACCTGGCGAAGATGGTGGCAAGGTTAATTCTGTAAAGGCATTTTTAGAAAGTTACGACAAAACCCTGGTGTGTACACATGCTACATTTCGATTCGCAGTAGATAAATTTGGAGTTGAACTGTTTGATGATTGCTTAATTGCTGTGGATGAGTTTCACCATGTAAGTGCTAACCCAGATAACAAGCTAGGGTTGCATCTGGGCGAGTTTATTAAGCGAGATAGAGTTCATATTGTGGCAATGACGGGCTCTTATTTTCGAGGAGATGCCGAAGCGGTGTTATCTCCACAGGATGAGGGTAAGTTTGAAACAGTCACCTACACTTATTATGAGCAGTTAAACGGATATGAGTATCTTAAAACCCTAGATTTAGGGTATTACTTTTATTCAGGCTCCTATATTGATGAAATTAGTGAGGTATTGGACACAAGACTTAAGACGATTATTCATATCCCTAACGTAAACTCTCGTGAAAGTACCCAGCGAGGGAAAACTACAGAAGTAAGCGAAATTCTGGGTGTCATGGGAGAGTGGAAAGGCAAAGACCCTTTAACAGGATTTGATATTGTAGTGACCGCGGATAATCGCACTTTAAAAGTAGCGGATTTGGTGGATGATGGCCCTGACAGGCATGCCAAAGTGCTTACAGCATTAAAAGACCCTACCCAGAAGAACAATCGTGACCATGTAGATGTGATTATTGCCTTAGGTATGGCAAAAGAAGGTTTTGACTGGATATGGTGCGAGCATGCATTAACAATTGGTTATCGTTCAAGCTTGACTGAAATTATTCAGATTATTGGTCGTGCAACACGTGACGCAAAAGGTAAAACACACTCACGATTTACCAACTTAATAGCAGAACCAGATGCTTCGCAGGATAAGGTAACCGACGCAGTCAACGATACTCTCAAAGCAATTGCTGCAAGTTTGCTAATGGAGCAAGTATTAACGCCCAAATTCAACTTCACTCCTAAAAATCCACAAGCCGCGCCGATGGAAGGTTTTGATTATGGTGAAAATGGTTATCAACCTGGCGGCAACAACGTGGGCTTTAATGAAAATACAGGCCAGTTTCATATTGAGATAAAAGGGTTGGTTGAACCAAAAAGCAAAGATGCAAAACGAATTTGTCAGGAAGATTTGAACGAGGTAATTACAGCTTTTGTTCAAGACAAAACCAGCATTGAACGTGGTTTGTTTGATGATGAAATCATTCCTGAAGAATTAACACAAATCCGCATGGGTAAAATCGTGCGTGATAGATATCCCGAGTTGGATGATGGCGATCAAGAGGCTGTTCGCCAACATGCGATTGCTGCGATGAATATGACTCAACAAGCTAAACAATTCATCAATGAGCATCCAGATGCCACTGAAAATGGGCGTCTAGGTAGTACAGCGTTTATTCAAGGGGTGAGAAGGTATGTAACCGATGTAACGGATTTAGATATTGATTTAATTGATCGTATTAATCCGTTTAGTGAGGCGTATGCCATTTTATCTAAAGCGATGACCGAGGAAAGTTTGAAACAGGTACAGGCAATTATTACCGGTAAAAAATTAACTATGTCAGCTGAAGAGGCGCGTGATTTGGCAAGGCGAGCTGTTACTTTTAAAAATGAACATGGGCGTTTGCCTTCACTTACCGCTGCTGATCCTTGGGAAAAGAAAATGGCCGAAGGTGTGGCTTACCTCGCGCGAATGAAAGCAGAGGCAGGTCGTGGCTAAGTCTGATTTTACGGATGAAGATGATGCTTTACTCGCCGAATTGGGTGTAGAGGTAGAGGTTAAGGGGAAAAATAGTCACACACCTCGTGAAGAGCGGATTATTGCTGGCTTTGAAGAAATTGAGCGGTTTGTTGAAATTAATGGAAGATTGCCTCAACACGGAGAAAGCAACGATATTTTTGAACGTCTGTATGCTGTCAGATTGGATCAAATACGGGCATCTGCAGAGTGCAAAGCTCTTTTAGAAAGCATGGACAAACATGGGTTGTTTACTAATAATCCAAACGTCACTAATACAGATTTGGATGCTTTAGATGATGATGCGTTACTTGCTGAACTTGGTGTTTCTGAACCTACCGCCAATGACATTAGGCAGCTTAAGTATGTGAAATCTCGTGCTGAAAGAAAAGCTGCAGAAGAAGTAGCTCAGCGTTCATATTGTGAAGATTTTGAGCACTTTAAGTCTTTGTTTGATCAAGTGCAGGCTGAAATTAAGGCCGGTGTACGTAAAACTATGCTTTTTAAAGAGGATGCCAGCATTAATCAGGGAGAGTTTTTTATCCTGAATGGACAGTTGGCATATGTTGCGGAAAGTGGAGAGCCTATTAAAGCACCGAATGGCGAGGCAGATGCTCGTCTCCGTGTTATTTATGATAACCAAACTGAAAGTAATATTTTGCGACGTTCTCTGCAAAGAGCATTGTACAAAGATGAGGCTGGACGCAGAGTCTCTGACCCCAATGCAGGGCCGTTATTTGACTCCATAACCAACGAAGATGACATCGAAAGCGGCACTATTTATGTGCTTAGAAGCAAATCTGATCATCCGGAAATTGCTTCTCGATCAAGCGTACTGCATAAAATTGGAGTAACTGGGGGCAATATTACAACTCGTATCGCTAATGCAAAGTTAGATCCAACCTTTTTAATGGCTGATGTTGAGGTTGTGGCTACATATGAGTTGTATAACATCAATAGAATTAAGCTGGAAAATTTGATACATCGTTTTTTAAATTCAGCCAGGTTAGAAATTCACATCAAGGATCGATTCGGGAATCCTATATACCCTCGAGAATGGTTTCTGGTACCACTTTTTATCATTGATGAAATGGTAGAAAAAATAAAAGATGGGACTTTAAGTAACTACAGATATGACGTAGAAACGGCGAAATTGGAACTTCACTCCTTGGAGCTTGGATCGAAATCAAAATGAGCGAAATTAATTTATATAAATTGCAAGCTGGTAAAGCTGTAGAGTTAAAGAGCACTTCATTCGACTTAGAAAAACGACTTCAAACATTAATTGAAAACAATCTTGAGCAAATTCTAGGCGTTCGATTTCTTGCGAGCGAATACTATACTGGAAAGGTTCATGCTGGGCGCATTGATAGTTTAGGTATTGATGAAAATGGCAGCCCGGTAATTTTGGAATACAAACGCTCTAGTGGCGAAAACGTAATTAACCAAGGGTTGTTTTATCTAGATTGGTTAATGGACCATAAAGCGGAATTTGAACTGTTGGTGCTCAAAAAGTATGGTCAGCATGTCTCTGATACTATTGATTGGTCACAACCCCGCTTGATCTGTATCGCAGCAGATTTCACCAAATACGATGCGCATGCAGTGCAGCAAATGCAGCGTGATATACAGCTGATTCGTTACCGCTTGTTTGAAGGTGATTTATTGCTATTTGAATTGGTGAATTCAACTACTGCCGCTACAAAATCTGTCAAACCCTTAGATAAATCAAAACCAGGTAAAACAGGTGATAAAACCTATGCTGAATGGTTGGGTGATCTGTCACCGGAATTACTGCAGTTATTGGCATCCTTAGAGGAGTACATTTTTTCTTTGGGCGATGATATTCAAAAGAAAGAACTCAAGCTCTATTCAGCATTTAAGCGGATTAAAAACTTTGCCACAGTGGTTTTGCAAAAAAACAAACTGCTATTGTTCTTGCACCTGAATCCTTCGGCTTACCCATTACTACCAGAGAATGCCAGGGATGCAAGCCAAATTGGACATTGGGGAACTGGTGATTTAGAGCTGAGTCTTTCCACCTTTGATGATTTAGAAAAGGCAAAAGCTTTGATTGTTGATGCTTATGAGGGCAAGAGGTAATTATTCTTATTCTCTAACCCAAAGTTTAATATGACGCAGCTAATTCTTTATACCAGTGAAGACGGTCAAGCCCAAGTGCAACTTAGAGCTGATCGGGGTACGGTCTGGCTTACTCAGCGGCAAATGGCAGAGTTATTTAATGTTTCCACAGATAACATAAGCCTACATCTAAAGAATATTTACGAAGATAGCGAGTTACAGTTAGAGGCAACTACCGAGGAATCCTCGGTAGTTCAAATTGAGGGTGGTCGTGAAGTGCGTCGACACGTTACCCTCTACAATCTCGATGCCATCTTGGCCGTAGGTTATCGCGTGCGCTCACCGAGGGGTGTGCAGTTTCGCCGCTGGGCCAGCACTGTGTTGGCAGAGTACTTGCGCAAGGGCTTTGTCATGGATGACGAGCGCCTGAAAAATCCTGATGGCCGCCCGGATTATTTTGATGAAATGCTGGAGCGCATCCGGGATATTCGTGCCTCGGAAAAGCGTTTTTACCAGAAAGTGCGAGACCTGTTTTCGTTAGCCAGTGACTATGATAAAACGGACCAAGCCACGCAGCAGTTTTTTGCCACTGTGCAAAATGTGTTGCTATATGCCGTCACACAACACACCGCTGCTGAGATCATTCTTGCCCGTGCAAACCCTGATGATGCCCATTTTGGTTTGTTGACCTGGAAAGGTTCGCAAGTGCGCAAGCAGGATATCGTTGTGGCGAAAAACTACCTGACCGAAGACGAAATTGATACGCTCAACCGTTTGGTGGTGATCTTTTTGGAAACGGCTGAGTTACGCGCCAAGCGCCAAACAATAACGACTATGGCTTTTTGGCAGGAGAATGTTGGGCAGATTATTACCAGCAACGGCTTTCCGCTGCTGAGTGGTGCTGGCTCTGTGAACCATGCACGTATGGAGTCTAGGGTTGGTGAGTTATTTGCTGGCTATGATGAGCGCCGCAAGCTTGATGAGGCGCAGGCAGCAGATCTGCAAGATGAGGCTGAATTGAGTGATTTAGAAAAAAGAATCAAAAACCGCACGGGCAACTAAGCATCAGCGATGCGACTACGATAGTGATCAAATGGAAAACGCAGAACCCACCCGCGAAGAAGTAAATGCTCTCACCGGCGCCACCGTTCTTGAGTTTGGCGCCAGCTGGTGCGGCTATTGCAAGGCTGCGCAACCTACGATTACTTCTGAACTGGCTAATTTCCCCAATATCCGCCACATTAAAATTGAAGATGGCAAAGGCCGCAGGTTGGGCAGGACGTTTCAGGTGAAGTTATGGCCGACGCTGATTTTGATGAAAGATGGTGTTGAGCTTAAGCGCTTGGTGAGGGAGATTGACGCGGGGGAGTTGAAATCTGGATTAGCGTTGATTTCAGCGCAGCAGGCGGGTGGGTAGCACTGGCTTCTTGAACATCAGGCCCCATGAGGTTTGCATCTCAATTTCATCAAAGGGTTTGGGTTTACTATAGAAGTAGCCTTGCACAAATGCCAAAACTCGCACCAGTGGTGCGAGATTAAAACTGAATAGTGCATCTTTGCTTAAATCTATACACATCCACTTTCATATGTATAGAAAATTGAGATTTTTATACACATCAATGATAAAGTGCATAAAAAATTAAGAATCTCTATACATATAGGCGATGCGTGAAATGATGTTACTTGCTTCATTAAACCAATTAGATTTCAGCCGATTTGATCATCCATTAATCCTTAAGCAGCTTGCCATTACTAGTCGAAAGTTGGCGGAGCTGAAAGGCGTGGCCGCTTCTATTCCTAACCAAGGTATTTTAATCAACACGCTGGGTTTGCAAGAGGCGAAAGATAGCTCTGAAATTGAAAACATAGTCACCACACATGATGAGTTGTTTAGAGATGCAGTGCTACCAGAGGCTTTGGCAAATCCCGCTGCCAAAGAGGTATTGCGATATAGACAGGCGTTGCGATTAGGTTTTGAGAGTGTTACTCAAAATGGCTTAATTACGAGTAATCAAATTGTGGCAATGCAAGCTGAGCTAGAGCGTACCAATGCAGGGTTTCGCAAGTTGCCGGGAACATCACTCAAAAATGCGCGGGGCGATGTGGTTTATATGCCGCCGCAAGACCCAGCAGAAATTATTGGATTGATGACTGATCTAGAAAAATTCATCAATGATGCAGATATATGTCCATTAGATCCATTAATTAAAATGGCGTTAATTCATCATCAGTTTGAGAGTATCCATCCTTTTTATGATGGTAATGGTCGGACGGGGAGAATCCTCAATGTGTTGTATTTGGTTAAAGAGGGTTTGCTGGACGTGCCAGTATTGTATTTAAGCAGCCATATTGTTCGCACCAAGTCAGATTATTATCGTTTGCTGCAGGCTGTGCGGGATAGTGATGCCTGGGAAGATTGGGTGCTTTATATGTTACAGGCGGTTGAGCAAACAGCAGGGCAAACCATTACCACGATTCATGCCATCAAAACGGCGTTGTTCGATTATAAACACCGTATTCGCGCAGAGTTTAAGTTTTATAGCCAGGACTTGATTAACAATCTGTTTAATCATCCTTACACCAAAATTGAGTTTGTACAGCAAGACCTAAAAGTTTCTCGATTGACTGCAACCAAGTATATGGATGCTTTGGATGAAGCAGGTTTTGTACAAAAGCATAAAATCGGACGTAGTAATTATTATATTAACGTAGCGCTGAATCAGATATTACAGGGTCAGTAGCGGGATAGAGCGCCTATTGAGATCGGACAATATTTTAGTCGATGACACAATTAGAACCCACCCGCGAAGAAATTAATGCTCTCACAGGTGCCACCGTTCTTGAGTTTGGCGCCAGTTGGTGCGGCTATTGCAAGGCCGCGCAGGTCACGATTACCTCTGAGTTAAGTCATTTCCCTAACATCCGCCACATTAAAATTGAAGATGGCAAAGGCCGCAGGCTGGGCAGGTCGTTTCAGGTGAAGTTATGGCCGACGCTGATTTTGATGAAAGATGGTGTTGAGCTTAAGCGCTTGGTGAGGGAGATTGACGCCGGGGAGTTGAAATCGGGGTTGGCGTTGATTTCAGCGCAGCAGGCGGGTGGGTAGTATAGGTTTCTTGAACATGAGGCCCCAGGAGGCTTGCATGTCAATTTCATCAAAGGGTTTGGGTTTACTAAAAAAATAGCCTTGTACCACTTTGCAGTCGTAGCTTTGTAAATATTTGGCTTGGGCGGCAGTTTCCACGCCTTCTGCCACCAGTTCTTTACCCAGGCTTTTTGCCATGGAAATAATCGCCTGCACAATCAGCCTGTGGTCGTTGTTGTCTGCAATGCCTTGCACAAACGACTGGTCAATTTTGATTTCACTGACGGGGAATTTGTTTAAATAACTGAGGGCGGAGTAGCCGGTGCCAAAGTCGTCTAGCGAGATTCTGAAGCCCAGGCTATCCAGCGCTTTTAGGGTTTTGCGGATATGTGCGCTGTCGCTCAGGAGTAGGCTTTCAGTAATTTCTAATGTGATCCAGGCCGGGTTGCAATGGGTTTTCTTTAACAGGTGCCGGATGGAGTTGAGCAGGTTGTTATGAATAAACTGGCGGCTGGATAAGTTGATGGCGACGGTAATGGGGTCTGTGCGGCCGGTGTTCCACCTGACGGCATCTTTGAATGCGGTTTGCATGATCCACTCACCGATCTCAATAATGAATCCTGAATCTTCTGCAATGCCGATAAACCGGTTGGGGGGAATCATTTCGTTGTGATTGCGGTGCCACCTTAACAGCGCTTCTACGCCGACAATTTTGTCTGTCTCTAAATTTACCTGTGGCTGGTAGTGCAGCAAAAACTCATCGTTTTGGAGGGCGGTGCGTAGTGAGCGCTCAATGTCTATGCGTTCTATGGTGGTTTGCGAGAGGTCGGGGGAGTAAAACTGGTAGTTGTTTCGACCTTGTTTTTTGGCCTTGTACATGGCGATATCGGAGTACTTCACAATATCGCTGGCATCGCTGCTATGGTCTGGGCAGATCACGATGCCTATGCTGGCAGAAATAAATAGTTCAGTGCCACGGATCAGGATGGGTTGCTTGATGGACTCAAGCACTTTTTTTGCAACCAGCCCGGCATTTTTAGGGTCTTGCACGTCTGAGAGCACGATGGCAAATTCGTCGCCGCCCAGGCGGGCAACGGTATCGGTAGGTCTCACTGAACGCTCAATCCGCCTGGCCATTTCATAAAGCAGCAGGTCGCCTTCAGCGTGGCCGAGCAAATCATTCACCGCTTTAAAGCCATCCAGGTCCAGCATCAGAAATGCAAATGAGGACGCTGCGCGCTGCGTTTTTTTAATGCAGTGATCTAGCACTTCGAGCAATGAAATGCGGTTGGGTAGGCGGGTGATGGAGTCAAAATAAGCCAGGTGATGAATGCGGTCCAGGTTTTCATAGGACTGCGTCATATCTTGCCCGATGGCGATGACGGCAATGACTTCGTTGATGGCATTAAATTCGGGCGTCAGCACCGTATCCATGATTTTGTGCTTGCCATGTTGGGTGGTCAGCCGGAAGGCAACATGCTGGTTTTGGCCGCTTTGGAAAACCTCACGTATACTTTTTTCCAGCGCTTTGGCAGAGGCCCCACCAGGATATTGCGAGGGGGATTTGCCGATCAGGCTGGCGGAATCCACTTCATAGAACAGGGAATTGGCTTTATTGAGAAAGATACGCTCACAGTCGCGATTGTATTTGGCAATGCAGTTGGAAGAGTTTTCTACGATGGATTTGTATTCGTTTTCTTTTTGGATATTTTCCGTCACATCCCTGGCGTAACCCAGCGAGCCGACCACTTTGCCATCTACCACCACGGCTGATTTATAAGACTCTATCCAGTAATACTCACCATCAGCGTTTTTAATGGGCACAGTCACGGCACTGGGGGAGGTGCTAGCCATGGCTTTTTGATCGCCATCGACATATTCCTGGGCTAAATCGGGCGGAAAAAAATCAAAATCGGTTTTTCCTATCAGCTCGGCACTTGATTTGACCCCTACCATGTTGGCATAGGCAGTATTCGCCACCAGGATGCGGCTATCCTCATCCTTGAGCCAGACCATGAAAGGAAAGTTATCAATCAGGGTCTGGATATATTGATCACTTTCAATAGGTTGATTTTTAATTTTTTTCATAAAATGAATGAATATTCTAAATATTGATTTATTCCCATCTTTCCACAAGTTGTATCCTTAAATTGTTTTCGGTCATATTTAATTTTTCTTAAATATCAATATGTTGCCACGCAAGTCAATTCTTCAACCATGTTTGTCACGCCAATAAAAAAGGCTCCATGTGGAGCCTTTGTGTCAGCAGGGTGAATCAGCACAAATCATCCAGACTAGTCGGTTCGCAGATGCGAGCATCTTCTTTTTCTGCCCGCATTTTTTTAGCCATTTCATAGCTCATTTTCCGGAGCCGCATGACGGATCCCAGTGGGCGGTGAGAGGTAATGCCATGCCAGGGTGAGAACAGCATGCCTTCATCTACCACATGCGAACGATAAGGGCTCCAGGCAATTTGTGGTTTGGCGGTTATCCGTGCCACTGGCACGTAAGGCGAACTGTCTTCTGACCAGATCACGGTGGAGTCTTCAATCGGCATTTTGTGGATATCTGTGCATAGTTGTACGCGCATTTCCCAGACGGCAGTCCGCGACACAAAGAAATCGACAATCGATTTTCTGAGTCCGTCTGAGGCAAACAGGTCTATGGGTTTATTGGTGAGGGCAATCAGCTCTGGCGCAATGGGGACAAAAGCAATTTTAGCCATGTAATTGCCGTACATGATCGGGTCTTGGCTAAAGTAGGTTTCACCGAGGATATTGGTCTCCTGGGCTTGGTGCAGGTTTTTGATCAGTAATTGCTGACCATTCCGCAGGGAGTCTATCAATTTGGCAGTGGAGCGGAATATTTGCGATAAAAAGTGGCGGAACTCAGTGCTGGTATCTGGTGTGCAAGCGATGTGCTTGAGGTTGGAAAGGAACACTTGTACGCTGGATGACATAAAGCTGGCGCCATTCACAAATAAAAAGTCCTGGGTGATGGCTTCTTCGCTCCCGGGGAGTCTTTCGCCCTCTACACCGAGCACCTTGATGGCCAGGCTGCGTGGTGTGCAGGTTTTGTCATGCAGGATATCACCCGGCACGGTGGAAAAACGCATGACCAGTGGTAAGGTTTTAGGTTTGGCAAAGATGCCCTGCGCAAAGGGGGCGGGCAGGTTATCGTAAATTTCCATTTCGGCGGAAATCAGGCCATGGCTTTTCACATGCACGCTACGTGCACTATAGGTTGACTGCCCATAACTGATTTCTGAGATTTTACGTAAGGTGTATTGCAGGTTATCGCGACTCTGCGTTTCGCTCTCTTCCAGCACCTCAAACCCCGGTTGGTATTTGAGGGGGGAAATTCCGATATGACTAGTCTGTTCCATGACAACCCCCACTTGTTTGAACCAGTTTGCCGGTCACTTATTGCCATGATTAAGATCGCAAACCTGGGTAATTATTTATTGAAAATTTGGTCACGTGTTTGTTGTGCCTATGCGTTCAAGTGTCTTTGGTTTCGCCGGCCTTTTTGCGTTGCTTGTTGACGATGCGGGCGGCCACTTCTTCTTCGCGGCCGGGGTAGCGGTGCTCTTTTTTAAACTCGGTTTTGAGTTTGTCGTATTCGTGTTCGCGCTTGGGGCTGGATCCTCTAGGCATTTGCATACTCCTTCTGAGTTGAGTACAAACGGCAGCCGTTAAGGCTGCCGTGTTTGTCTTGTTGTGAAGTTCAATTCGAAAATATTTCGACATGAACTTACAAACGCGACAATTGCAGATTACGCTGATAGGCCTGAATACTTAATAAGCAGAAATCCTATTGTGATGTAGGAAACGCTTTATGAACAAATACTTGCAATGGATACATTTAGACAAAAGTATTGTTAAAAGATTCACGCCATTGCAAGTTTTTTGCTATTTGGCTTGCAGGGCATTAAAAGCGGTCATCAGGTTGCGGTAATCAGGAATATGGTTGGCGCATAAAGTGCCTAAACCTTCGATATCACGGCGCCAGTCCCGGTGCAGTTCGCAGGCGACCCCAAACCAGCTCATGAGTTGAGCACCCGCAGACGACATACGGTCCCAGGCAGCATCGCGGGTGATTTCGTTAAAAGTGCCTGAGGCATCGGTCACCACAAACACTTCAAAGCCTTCTTCAATCGCAGCAAGTGCAGGGAAAGCGACGCAGACCTCAGTCACTACGCCAGCGATAATCAATTGCTTTTTACCGGTGGCCTTGATGGCTTTGACAAAGTCTTCATTATCCCAGGCATTGATCTGGCCGGGGCGGGCGATATAAGGCGCATCAGGGAACAAGGCTTTAAGTTCCGGCATCAGCGGGCCGTTAGGGCCGGTTTCAAAGCTGGTGGTCAAAATGGTAGGCAAGTTAAAAAACTTGGCAGCATCGGCTAGGGCCAGCACGTTGTTTTTGAAACGGTCTGGCTCGATATCGCGTACCAGTGAAAGCAGGCCGGCTTGATGGTCTACCAGCAATACTACTGCATTGTCACGGTCCAGGCGTACGTAAGGTTTGTTGTTCATGATAAATATCCTCTCAAGATTAAGTGTCGTTGTTTGGAGATCACCGCCGCCAGCGGTCATGCTAAAAGTACTGGCGGCTGAGTCTCCGGTTTTAAAAGTGGTTGAATGTTTTAAAGTTAAGCGGTAGCAAAACGGCCCTGGTTGTAGTCATTAATGGCCTGGTCAATTTCTTCCCAGCTATTCATGACAAACGGACCATGACCGACGACAGGCTCATTCAGCGGTTCACCGTTAAGTAGCAGCAACACGGTGTCTTGCTGTGCCTGCAATACCAGTTCGTTGCCTTCGCGCTGCATCACGGCCAGCTCGGCAGGCCGTATGGTATGCACCTCACCGGTTTTCACCGCGCCATGCAGCACAAAAATGGCGGTGGTATGGCCTTCCGGCAGGGTGAAGGTGGTGCGTGTGCCGGCATTGAGGCGCACATCCCACACATTCATGGGGCTGAAGGTGTTGGCTGGGCCGTTTTGGCCTGCATATTCACCGGCGATCACACGTACCTTGCCTGCTTCACCGGGCAAGGCGATCTCTGGTATCTGCTCACGCGTGATGCCTTGATAACCTGGTGCCGTCATTTTGTCCTTGGCCGGCAGGTTGACCCACAACTGGATCATCTCAAACCGACCACCGCTACGTGCATAGTCATCGCCATGGTATTCCTCATGGATAATGCCTTTGCCAGCGGTCATCCACTGCACTTCACCGGGGCCTATGGTGCCACCGGCATTGGTGGAGTCATGGTGGGAAACCTGACCGTCATAGACGATGGTGACGGTTTCAAATCCACGGTGCGGGTGCTGGCCGACGCCACGGCGTTGAGTGGTGGGCTCAAAGCTGGCAGGACCGGCGTAATCCATCAGCAGGAAAGGTGAAATCTGTTCGGCGATATCACGGTATGAAAAAATGCTCTGTACCGGAAAGCCGTCACCCACCCAGTGATTACCATTGCTACGTTTGATAAAAGACAGTTTTTTCATGGTGTTTCCTTTCAAAAAATTTGTTGATTCGTTGTTTCGTGATTGCATGGTTCACACTATAAATAGATGACTTTTAATACACTAGATGGTTAAATGTGAAATAACTTTTCAATTAAATGAACAATAGGCCATGGACTTTAACGAAGCCGCGGTATTTGTGAGAGTGGTACAGGCGGGCAGCTTTAGCGCTGCAGCCCGGCAACTAGGGTTGCCCACTTCAACCATCAGCACACGGGTGGCCCGGTTAGAAAAACGGCTGGGGGTGACCTTGCTGCAACGGACCACGCGCAAGCTCAACCTGACCGAGGCAGGGACGCTGTATTTTGAGCATGCCTCTACCGGGCTGGGGTATTTGCTGGAGGCTGAGGCTGCACTGGATGAAGCACGACAACAGCCGCAAGGGGTTTTAAAAGTCACTGCCCCCGCCGACTTGGGTGATGCCTTGCTCGGCGGCCTGGTCGCACAGACGCAGCTGACTTATCCGGCTTTGTCACTGGAACTGATGCTGACCGAGCGTTATGTGGACCTGGTGGCAGAAGGCGTGGATGTGGCGATACGTACGGGCGAACTGCGAGATTCCAGCCTGATTGCCAAATCACTAGGCACCATACAATGGGCATTGTTTGCCAGTCCGCAATATCTGCATGAGGCTGGCGCAATTGCGTCGCCAACAGACCTGGGTCAACATCAATGTGTGCAGTTCACGCCCATGGGCCGTCATCATTGGGATTTGCAACGCGGCACCACGGCAATCCGCGTGCCTTTGGCGGCACGTACGCTGGTCAATAGTATAGGCGTCGTGCGGGCCATGGCCGAAAGCGGGCAGGGGGTTGCCTTATTGCCCACCTTTATTTGCCAGCCGAGTGTCCAGACTGGCGGGTTACAAAGAATATTGCCTGAGTGGCGTGGGCAGGCAGATGCGGTGCACCTGGTGTACCCTAAACAGCGCTTTATGCCACCCAAATTACGTGGTTTTATTGACCTGGCAGTGGCTAGTTTAAAGCCTCTACTAAATTCCTAAAAAACACATTCTTTTTCAGGCGAGGAGCCTTTGCATGACAAACAATGCCTCTTTAACCCCGGAAACAAAAGGTGCCAGCGTGGTGATTACGCATCATGTGAATCCGGCATTGCAGGCCGAATATGAAACCTGGTTACAGGAGATCGGCCCGGTATGCCGGTCATCGGCAGGCCTGCTCGACTGGCATATTATCCGACCCATTGCCGGCTATACCGATACCTACTCGGTGATGATTCGCTATGAAACCGAGCGGCACCTCACGCAATGGCTGGACTCTCCCGAACGGCAAGCGCTGATTGCCAAAGCGGCCCACTTACTGGCTGGGCAGGAAGAATATCAGGTTAGCAGTGGCTTGGACTTCCTGTTTATGCAGCCTAATGCTGCGTCCACCAAACCGCCCGTGCGCTGGAAGCAGTTTCTGCTGACCTGGTCGGCGATTTTTCCGCTGGTAAGTGTGGCGCCATTGCTGGTGGTGCCTTTACTGGATGCCGCTGGCCTGCCACAAAACCATGTGGCACATACCTTTTTTGTGACTGCCGTGGTGGTGGCACTCATGGTGTATGTGGTGATGCCACGGTACGTCAAGCTCGTACGACACTGGTTGCACCGCTGACATTTCTTAGAGTTTTTTTGCGATGTTTGGATGAAAAACGCCGCCAGGAATAGTGTTTTTTTCTACGTTTGAGCGCATGATACCCGCATAGACTAAAGTCTATGCCTGAATGACCCGTTGTTGACATATGACAATAACTGCAGGGGGTAGATGCGTTGAACACGGTCGCGGAATCATCCGCTTTGCGCGCAGAAATTGTGGACATGCTGTACGCAAACAATCGCAGGTCGCTGATGGCCGCCATTGTGGTCATGGTTGCGCTCTTGCTGGTACAGCAACCGTTGATCAATCATACGATTCTCGGCGTCTGGACGGGTGTTTTTCTCACTGCCTATGGTGCGCGCGCCTTTCTGACCCGCCAATACGAAAAAGACCAGCAGCATGCCTTGCATAGTGGGCGTTGGTTGCAGTGGTTTCGCGCCAGCACCGGCTTTTGCGGCATTGCCTGGGGTCTGGCGGGCATTCTGCTGTTTCCAGAGACCGATACCGCGCACCAGGCTTTCCTGATTTTTGCGCTGGTGGGCGTGTCTGGCGCCGCGATTATCATTTATTCGATAGATACCCTCACCAGTAACCTGTTTAGTGGCGGTATTGTGTTGTTCATGATTCCGCGCTTCATTATGCATGGCAACTCGGTGTCTCTGGCGCTAGCGGTGTTGTTTATCGTCTATGTCATTTATGTCACCGTGGCTGGTCGCAGCCTTGCGCTGAGCCTGCGCGAAAATATTTCCTTGCGCATTGCTTCCAACCTGGATAATCAGAAAGTCCACCAGCTGGCTTATTATGATTTCCTGACCGGTTTACCCAATCGGCGACTACTGGCAGACCGCCTGAACCAGGCTTTCGCGCGCTGTGCGCGAAACCAAAGCTACGGCGCGGTGTTGTCACTGGACCTGAATAATTTTAAAGGCCTCAATGACAGTAAAGGCCACCAGGCCGGGGATGAGTTACTGCAGCAGGTAGCCATGCGGCTGCAAGACTGCTTACGAAAAAAAGATACCATTGCGCGTATGGGCGGCGATGAATTTATCGCCGTACTGGATGAGTTATCGACTGACAAGGCTGAGGCGGCTGCTGCCGCACAGGCCGCGGCTGCAAAAATGATGTCGGTGTTCTCACAGCCGTTTCAGTTGCAAAACACCAGGTACCGCACCGCCCCCAGTATAGGGATCTGCCTGTTCCTGGGCGATCACTGCAGCCAGGCTGACGTGTTAATGCGCGCTGATATTGCCATGTACCAGGCCAAAAAATCCGATAACCTGAATAGCATACAGATGTATGACGAAGCCACGCATCCGGCCATAGAAATGCGGGCAACGTTGGAAAATGAGTTGGCATTTGCCTTACAGGCCAACCAGTTCCTGCTGTATTACCAGGTGCAGGTGGATGCCCAGCAACAGCCCATTGGTGCGGAACTGTTATTGCGCTGGCAACATCCGACGCTGGGCATGATCCCGCCAGACCAGTTTATCCCGATTGCCGAGGCGACCGGTGAAATTGTGGCGATTGGGCAATGGGTGCTGGCCCAGGCCTGTCAGCAACTCAAGTGCTGGTCAGACTCTGCAGCGACAGCGTCATTGCAATTATCGGTCAATGTCAGTGCGATCCAGTTCAGCCAGCCGGATTTTGTGCAGATCGTGACAGAGACCGTGCAGGCCAGTGGCTGTGACCCCAGGCGCTTGTGCCTGGAATTGACCGAGAGCCTGATTGTAAAAAACCTGGATGAGGTGATAGAGAAAATTGATGCCTTAAAAGCACTGGGGATCAGTTTTTCGCTGGATGATTTTGGCATCGGCCAATCTTCGCTGTTGGTATTGAAACGCCTGCCGCTGGATGAGTTGAAGATAGACCGCAGCTTTATCAAGGATATTGTGTATAACAGCTACGATGCATTTATTGTGCAGACCATTATCAATATGGGTAAGAATCTTGGACACAGCGTGATTGCCGAAGGCGTGGAAATGCAGCAGCAAGTGACACTGTTGCAAGACATGGGTTGCCATTGCTTCCAGGGTTATCTGTTCAGCCGACCACTCCCGTTGCCAGCGTTTGAAGGCAGCCTGCTCTCCGCCACGCAACCCCTGTCCAAACCTTCTCATCTGCAACAGACACAGGCATTGCCTGGCAAGGCTTGATGCTGTTTGGGGCCTGTTAATGGAATATTCAAACCTTGACCCACTCTTCTGCCTGACTCAGCCAGCGCTGTAAATGGGCAGCTACCGCCGCAGGGTCGCGTTGCAGTAATTGATCAGCCTTGGTTTTGGCGATTTGCAACAAGTCTGCATCGCGTTCCAGGTCAGCAATTTTGAGCATGGGCACCCCGCTCTGGCGGGTACCCAGCAACTCTCCTGGTCCACGGATATGCAAATCCGCTTGGGCAATTTGGAAACCGTCGTTACTTTCAAAAATGACTTTGAGCCGCTGGCGGCCAATCTGTGAGCATTGCTGTTTGCTGTACAGCAAAATACAAGTACTCTTGGCCGCGCCGCGGCCGACCCGCCCGCGTAACTGGTGCAACTGGCTGAGGCCCATGCGTTCGGCATGTTCAATGACCATTAAACTCGCATTCGGTACATCGACGCCGACTTCAATCACGGTGGTGGCCACCAGCAAATGAATTTCGTTGGCGGCAAACGCCTGCATCACGGACTGCTTCTCGGCGGGCTTCATGCGGCCATGCACCAGCCCCACGCGCAATTCCGGGAACGCCTGTTGCATATAGGCATAGGTGTCATTGGCGGTTTGCAGTTGCAGAGCTTCCGACTCCTCGATCAGCGGGCATACCCAGTAAGCTTGGTGGCCCTGGGCACAGGCATCATGTACCCGCTGCAATATCTCATCCCGTCTGTCATCCGCCACCAGTTTGGTGATGACCGGTGTGCGGCCAGGAGGTAATTCGTCAATGACCGATACATCGAGGTCGGCGTAATAACTCATGGATAAGGTGCGCGGAATGGGCGTCGCAGACATCATTAACTGGTGCGGTTCCCAACTTGATACAGTGTCCTTTTTTCCAGTCCCCTTTTTGCGCAGTGCCAGGCGTTGTCCCACACCAAAGCGGTGTTGTTCATCGACAATCGCTAACCCCAGTTGCTTGAACTGCACATCGTCCTGGAACAGGGCGTGGGTGCCCACAGCCAGCATGGCGCTACCATTTGCGATGAGTGAGAGTGATTGCTCACGTTCTTTTTTAGGTTGGCTACCGGTGAGCCAAGCGACCGTGATCCCCAATGGCTGTAACCAGCTGCATAGTTTTTTGTAATGTTGCTCGGCCAGAATTTCTGTGGGAGCCATCATGGCCACTTGCCAGCCATGCTCCATCAGCTGTAAAGCCGCCACGCAGGCGACAATGGTTTTTCCGCTACCGACGTCACCCTGCAGCAAACGCTGCATGGGATGGGGGCGTGCCAGGTCTTGCTGGATTTCATGGACAACATTTTGTTGGGCTGCCGTCAGGGCGAACGGCAGGCTGGCAAGCAAGCGGGCGACCAGGTGTTGTGAGCCGGGAATGGCGGGCGCCTGCGATTGTTTACGTCGCGCATAATGCTGGCGCATGGAGAGCTGTTGCGCGAGTAGTTCATCGTAGGCCAGTCTCTGCCAGGCCGGGTGCGTGCGGTCTTCCAGTGTGTTAAGGGCTGTCTCTGGACCAGGTTGGTGCAATAGCCGCAGGCTGCAGGCAAAATCTGGCAACTGCATGGCCTGGTATACCCAGTCTGGCAGGGTTTCATACAAGTGCTCACTATGCAACACCAGCTTCACCGCTTTGCGGATGGCGGATTGACTTAAGCCGGCGGTGGTTGGGTAGACTGGGGTCAATGCATTGTTGACGGGGGTATCCTCGTTCACTTTGCGCTGGGTGGGGTGCACCATTTCATAGCCAAAAAATCCGGGACGGACTTCCCCAAATACGCGCAGGCGCTGGCCTGTTTGCATGGCGGAGACTTGGCTGGGGTAAAAGTGCAGGAAACGCAGGTTGAGGACGCCAGTGTCGTCCTGTACCCGCACATTGAGCATTTTGCGCGGCTTGTAGCTCACCTCGTTATGCACCACCACGCCTTCAATTTGGCTTTGCTCACCAAGCCGTAAATCGCGGATGGCGGTGATACGGGTTTCGTCGAGGTAACGCAGGGGCAGGTGCAGTAGTAGCGCTTCCACACTGCGGATACCCAGTTTATCCAGCTGGCTGCACAGGGCAGGCGTAAAACCTTTGATGTCGCTCAAGGGACGCATGCGGGCAGGGACGGTTACTGGATGCGCTGTTCCAGCTGGTTGCCTTTGACCCGGTTGATCCGTACGATTTGCTGGATCTTGCGCAGGTTGCGGATCAGGGTTGCCAGGTGCACACGGTTATGCACCTGCACGGTGAAATTGACGTTGGAGTACTGGCTGCCATCGCTGGTTTCAACGCTAACGTTATCAATGTTGGCATCCGCATTGGAAATGGTGGCGGCAATCTTGGCCAGCATGCCGCGCTCGTCCACCACGGTGACGCGCAAGTTGACGCTGAAGAGTTTCTTCGGATCGGCATCCCATTCCACATCTAGCCATTTTTCCGGATCCAGCTTGAATTTGCGGATAGCCGGGCAATCATGCGTATGAATGACCAGGCCTTTATCTTTATTGATAAAGCCCAGGATAGGATCGCCAGGAATCGGTCGGCAGCATTGGGCAAACTGGACGGCCATGCCTTCCGAACCGCGGATGGTGATGGTGTCCAGCACTTTGGCAGATTTTTCTTCCGCCTCCGCCGGATGGGCTACCAACTGGTGCGCCACCATCAGGCTGTTGCGTTTACCCAGGCCGATATCGGTCAAAATAGCCTGGCGTGTTTTGACGCCGTAGTCATTCATGACTTTTTGCCATTGCTTGTCTGTCAGGGCCGCCGGTTCGATATGCATGGCGCGTAATGCCACATTCAGCATGCGCTCGCCCAATTGCGCGGATTCTTCCACCTTCACAGTTTTCAGGTAATGCCGGATATGCGAACGTGCCTTGCCTGTGACCACATAATTGAGCCAGGCCGGATTGGGTTTGGCCAATGGCGCGGTAATGATTTCCACATGGTCGCCATTACGCATTTCGGTACGCAAAGGCGCCAGTTCGTTATTGATTTTAACCGCGACACAGCTATTGCCGACATCTGAGTGCACGGCATAGGCAAAGTCAACCGCCGTTGAGCCCCGCGGTAAAGCCATGATATTGCCTTTGGGCGTGAACACATAGACCTCGTCGGGAAACAGGTCCACCTTGAAGTTCTCAAGGAATTCGTGGCTGTCATCACTTTCGGTCTGGATTTCCACCAGCCGTTGCAACCATTGATGTGTTTGCTGCTGTAGCTTGGTCAGGTGTGCATCGGTGGTTTTGTATAACCAGTGCGCAGCCACGCCTGCATCGGCAATATTGTGCATTTCCTGGCTGCGGATCTGTACTTCAATCGGCGTTCCAAACGGGCCGAACAGGGTTGTGTGCAAAGACTGGTAGCCGTTGGCCTTGGGAATGGCAATATAGTCTTTAAAACGGCCAGGAATCGGTTTATATAAAGCGTGCAAGGCACCAAGTGCGAGGTAGCACGCAGCAGTATCCTTCACAATCACTCTGAAGCCATAAATGTCGCCAATTTGCGATAATTTCATCGCTTTTTCCGACATTTTCTTGTAAATGCTGTACAAGTGCTTTTCGCGGCCTTCTACGTCATATTCAATCTGGTACTGGGTCAGCTGGTTCTGGATAGCTTCCTGAATTTTGCTGACCACTTCCTTGCGGTGGCCGCGTGCCGTGCGGATGGCCTTGTCAATCACGCGGTAGCGGTTAGGGTAGAGATATTTGAAGCTGAGGTCTTCCAGCTCATGGTAAATCGGGTTCAGGCCCAGGCGGTTGGCAATCGGCGCGTAGATGTCCAGTGTTTCACGGGCAATGCGCTTTTGTTTCTCGCTCCGCATCGCATCCAGGGTCTGCATATTGTGCAAACGGTCTGCCAGCTTGACCAGGATCACGCGTACGTCCTGGCTCATGGCTAGCAGCATTTTGCGGAAGTTTTCAGCCTGTGCCTGGGTGGCGGTTTGCAGCTCTACCTTGTCGAGCTTGGTCAGGCCGTCGACCAGGTCCGCGACCTGTTTGCCAAAGCGTTCGGTAATGGCGGCACTGTCCACTTCGGTATCTTCCACCACATCGTGCAGCAAGGCTGCCAAGAGGGTGGGTAAATCCAGGTGCATCCTGGCCAGGATGCAGGCTACGGAAATGGGGTGGGTGATATAGGGTTCGCCGGTTTTCCGCGTTTGGCCGGCATGCGCCTGGTCAGCATAGCGGTACGCTTGCCAAACCAGTTGCACTTCTTCTTCATTGAGATACTTGCGGATCAGCTGGGTAAGGGGAGAGTCCTCACGGTCAGCTGGGAGCAAATCGACCTCCTCCATGGGAGGCCTGGACTTGCGATGGGCAGAATCGCCTTGGGTGTGGGGCATAGCTACTTATGCTTGGCCCTTTTTCTCTAGCAGCTCAACACCGATTTTGCCAGCTGCGATTTCGCGCAAGGCAAGCACGGTGGCTTTATCTTTTTGTGAGTAACCGCTTACCAACGGGTCAGAACCATTAGCCAGCTGTCGTGCACGGTAAGCCGCGACCAGGGTCAATTGAAAACGGTTAGGGATATTGTCCAAGCAATCATCGACAGTAATACGTGCCATATAAACCTCTTAAAATTTGAACCTAACCTTTTGAGACTAAGCGTCCCGCTGATGCGCTGGTCAGGTGAGTGATTGAATCAATGACGCGTGGCAGGCAACCTGGCGGTTTAATTGCAAGCGCTGGGCACGCACAATTGCCATCAGGTCCTGCAAAGCCACGTCAAAATTATCATTAATTGTAACATAATCAAACTCATGCACGTGACGCATCTCCTCGCGTGCAGCTGCCAGGCGTTGCGCGATGACGGCATCACTGTCCTGACCGCGGCTGTTCAGGCGGTGCGCCAGCGCCTCAATGGAGGGTGGCAAGATAAATATAGAAGTGACCTGTGGGAACAAGGTGCGTATCTGTTGCGCGCCTTGCCAGTCAATTTCGAGGATCACGTCGCGGCCTTCTGCCAGGGCATTTTCAACCTCACTTTGCGCCGTGCCATAACGGGCACTATGCACATGCGCGCTTTCAAGAAAACCGCCATTGTCGAGGATGTCGAGAAATGCAGGCTCAGAGACAAAGTGGTAATGAATGCCATCTTCTTCACCGGGGCGGGGTGCCCGTGTGGTGTGTGAAACAGACAGTTTAAGGATCGGGTCTTGCGCCAGCATGGCACGCACCAGGCTGGTTTTGCCTGCGCCAGAGGCAGCAGAGATCACAAACAAATGGCCTTGGCTCATGAGGCACTCCATGCCGGGTTAGGCAGAGAAGAAAAAACGGCTTTCAACCCTTCACCCCAGCCCTTGCGGATGCTGGCGTAATAAGGGTCATCTTCCATCAGGCGGTGCCGGCAATCGGCGTTTAAACTGTCAGTGCGGTATATCATCAAATCAATCGGTAATGCCACAGAAATATTGCTGCGAATCGTAGAGTCAAACGAAATCAGCACGCATTTTACCGCATCTGTGACACTGGTTTGATGTTTGATGACACGGTCTATGATGGGTTTGCCATATTTGGTCTCGCCGATTTGTAGATAAGGCGTGTCTGGCGTGGCCTCAATAAAGTTACCGGCTGCATAAACATTAAACAGGCGCGGTTTTTCGCCCTTGATTTGCCCCGCCACCAGGATACTGGCGCTAAAGTCTATGCTGTGTTCCTTGAGGGCCTTGCCGTCGCGCTGGTGCACAGTGCGCATGGCTGCGCCAACCACGCTGGCAGCTTCAAAGAGTGACTGCACATTATGCAGGTGCGCATGCGGTTCGGCTGACTTGAGTTGTTCACGGCACAGGTTGACCACTGATTGAGTAATGGCCAGGTTGCCAGCCGTGAGCAGCACGATCACGCGTTCACCCGGCACTTCAAACACATGCATCTTGGGCGCAATGGCTACCTGGTCAACACCGGCATTGGTGCGGGTGTCAGACGCCAGGACCAGGCCTTGTTCCAGCAAAATACCTACGCAGTAAGTCATAAACAGTCAGCGGTAAAAAAATGAAATCAGAAAGTCATCATAGCACGCACCCGCCAGCTATTGCTGTGCACTTTGTGCCTGTTGCAGCAAGCGCTCACGGTCTTGCGGGCTGGCCCGGCTTGCTTGCTGGTTCACGCTGACCACACTGGCCATGCCTTCTATGCCACCGCCCATGCGTGAGCCGGTGACCGGGCTGGCGCTGCGGTAATCCAGTCCATGCGCCAGCCTGACATGGGTTTCGTTGACCAATGTGCCATTAGAGACATCCAGGCATAGCCATTGCTCTTGCTGCCAGACATCGGCCCAGGCATGGGTTTGCATGAGGCTGCCGTCCGCGGTAAACAAATAACCACTCACGTAACGCGCAGGTAACCCCAGGCTACGGCAGCAGCCGATGAAAGCATGGGCATGGTCCTGGCAGACACCTTTGCCTAGCCGGAAAGCTTCAGACGCAGGGGTATCCACCTGCGTTGCGCCTTTAATGTATTGCATGCGCTCACGCAAAGCGTGCATCAAGTCAGTTAAGGGTGCATTCGCAAACGGTCTGGCAAATTCGGCCATGGCGGCATCTGCCTGCGTCAGGGGTGTATCCCGCAGGTAAATCGCTGGTGGCAGGGCTTGTTCAGGTTGTTCTGTCTCCAGCCCAGTTTCTACTGCACCAGAAACGGTAATCAGCAATGAGTCATGGGGTTGGTCCATGACCAGGGTGTGGGAGAGATTACCAAAGGCATCTTCAAACGGCGTTAATTGTCCAGTGACCTTGATCTGCCAATGCTTGACCTGTTGCCCATAACCGTCGCGCGGTGTCAGGCGTAACTGCTGTATGGTGTATTGCACCATGTCACTGAAAACATACTGGGTCTGGTGTTCAATATTGAGCAGCATGATGTGGTCTGGTTAAAGTAAAAAGCGCAGCGCTGTTTTATAACAGTCTGCGCACGAGGGGCTCATGGCAATCTATGGCGAAATCATGTGTACGCTTCTCGCATCACGCCGTCGCATTTAAAAAATTACGTTGTATTTCTTCACCCAGTCTGCGGTTGGCAAGAATAAAGTCATCCAGAAAATGGTGTACCCCATCCCTGACGATATCCAGCATGCGGCCATAATGCAGTTTCGCGTGCATTTGCCCGGCTAAACGCTCAGCCTCTGTCTGGCGGCTTCCGGCCACCTGGCGCAAAATCGGCATGATTTCGGCATAACAAGCATGCAGTGAGCGCGGCATGTCTTCGCGCAAAATCAGCAATTCAGACACTTTCATCGGCTCAATCGCATCACGGTACACCTTCTGGTAAGCCTGGAAGGCCGAGACTGAGCGTAACACGGCGCTCCATTCATAGTAATCGACCGCGCCATCATTGGCTTCCTGCATGGGGATTAAAAATTCATATTTCACATCCAGCAGGCGTGCCGTATTATCGGCGCGCTCCATAAACGTGCCCAGCCGGACAAAACTGAAGGCTTCATCGCGCAACATGGTGCCAAAGCACACGCCGCGGAACAGGTGAGAACGGCTTTTCACCCACTCACAAAACTCACTCAAGCCAGTTTTTGTCAGGTCCTGCTTGATGTACTGGCCGAATTCCAGCCATAACGTGTTCATGTTCTCCCAGGTTTCGGTGGTCATGGCGACGCGCACGGCCCGTGCATTTTCACGTGCGCTACGCAGGGAGCTGTAAATGCTGGATGGGTTGTTGCTGTCCATGACCAGATGCTTGATCACATTGGTCGCGTTGAGCTCTTTATAGGTCGCGTCGTAAATATCGCGGATACCGGCAATTTCTAGTACCGTATCCCATAGCTCTTCTTCATTGCTACTGTCAGAAGGCAGCAATGACATGTTGTAGGTGACATCCAGCACGCGCGCGACATTTTCGGTGCGCTCAATATAGCGTGCCATCCAGTATAAGTGGTCTGCGGTACGGCTTAACATATGACGGCCTCTTGATTCATTTGTTGTGCAGCCATTTGTGGTTGCAGGGTTTCGGCACAGACATCATCACGTTCCAGCACCCAGGTATCTTTGGTACCACCCCCTTGTGAGGAGTTGACGACGAGGGAGCCTTCCTTAAGTGCCACGCGTGACAGGCCGCCCGGTACCACACTGACGGTTTTGCCTGACAGTACAAATGGGCGCAGGTCAACATGGCGTGGCGCAATGCCCTGATCGACCAATGTCGGGCAGGTGGAAAGTGCCAGGGTGGGCTGTGCAATGTAGTTCGATGGTTTGGAAACAATACGCAAGCGGAACTCTTCAATTTCCTGCTTACTGGCAGTCGGGCCAACCAGCATGCCGTAGCCGCCGGAGCCTTGTACTTCTTTCACGACCAGCTCGGGCAGATGATCCAGCACATAGGCCAGATCATCTTCCTTGCTGAGTTGATACGTAGGCACGTTCTGCAGGATGGGAGATTCACCCAGATAGAACTTGATCATCTCCGGCACGTAGATATACGTCGCCTTGTCATCGGCCACGCCGGTGCCTACAGCGTTAGCCAATGTGACGCCACCATTGCGGTAAACGGAGAGCAGACCTGGCACGCCCAACAGGGAATCGGGCTTGAACACCAGAGGGTCAAGGAAGTCGTCGTCGATGCGGCGGTAAATCACGTCGACCCTTTGCGGGCCTTGCGTGGTGCGCATGTAGACGGCGTTATTACGGACAAACAAATCCTGGCCTTCCACCAGTTCTATGCCCATTTGCTGGGCGAGGAAGGCATGTTCAAAGTAGGCGCTGTTATAAGCCCCCGGTGAAAGCAGCACGACGGTCGGGTCGTTGACACCGGTTTGTGCCACCGAGCGCAGGTTATTCAGCAACACATGTGGGTAATGCTCCACGGGCGCAATCGGATATTTCTTAAATAAATCAGGGAACAGCCGCATCATCATCTTGCGGTCTTCCAGCATGTAAGACACGCCAGACGGTGTACGCAGATTGTCTTCGAGCACATAAAACTGGGATTCACTGGTGCGGACCAGGTCAATGCCAGCCACATGTGCATACACCTGGTTAGGCACATTCACACCCACCATCTCTGGCCGGTATTGCGCATTACTTAAAATGTTGTTCGGCACGATGCCGGCTTTGATGATTTCCTGATCATGGTAAATATCATGCAGGAACATATTAAGCGCGCGGACGCGCTGGACGGCGCCTTTGGACAGGTGCGCCCATTCACTGGCAGAAATCATGCGAGGAATGACATCGAACGGAATTAGACGCTCGGCGCCATCCTCTTCGCCATACACGTTAAAGGTAATCCCGACACGGCGGAACAAAACTTCAGCTTCGGCACGCTTGGCGGCCAGTTGTTGCGTAGGCACATCACTTAACCAATGCTTGTATGCCTGGTAAATGGCCCGTACGTTGCCCCCATAGCCCTGCATTTCATCAAAAAACTGTTTGGCTGATTGCGTCATGATGCTGGACCTTTGTCTTGCTTGTAAAAATCAATTAAATAAGAGCAAGCCGTGTGCCAGCTAATAATAGTGATTTAAATCAATGGTTTATTTAAATTTTGTTGAGCGTGAAATGGCAAAATGCACCATAAAGGTGCGCTTATTCATGCCGATTGTGGTGCAACGTTCAGCGTAAAAATGCGCAAGAGGCTATTGATAGCTAAAAGAGTGCGTAAATGTCTCGAGCAGTTTCAAATCATTGTCGGCGGGATTGGAAACAGCCGCGTGAAGATTGGACCATCTATCACGATACGTAAACAGCAAGTGAATATGTGTTTGCCTGATAGGCGCACCTTGGAAGGTGTTTTCAACATCGTAACTGATTTTGCAGTATTGCTGGTTGCAACTCTTGGCCACACTGGCCTGATTGATCAGCGGATCTTTGCTGGCTTTAAACCAAAGGCAATTTAGCACTGCTTCGTGAGAGTCATCCCCATTGCAAGCGGGCGTATCTACGTACAATGTGATAGCAAAGTGATTGTTATTGGCCGAATACATGTAGTGGTCATTGGAATCCGCTTCACGTACTGGCCGAAGTGGCGGGGCATCAAAGGTGATAGCCCAGCCTTGATCAGGAATCGCCAGGGTAGTGGTTTCAGCCATTGCCGCTAGTGGCATCAGTAAGGAGAAAAAAGCATAGCGTAGAAGATGCATGAGTCTTGGCCTACTATGACGCCGTTCAGTCCACTATACCACTATGCGTTCAATAAAGCGCCAATTCACTGTTGGTAAAGGCCCCACAGTGTTTTGAAGTGTTGGATTTATTCAATATTCTGGATTTGCTCGCGCATTTGCTCAATCAGTACTTTGAGCTGCATGGACACCTGCGTGGTTTCAATCGCGACCGATTTTGAGCCTAGTGTATTTGCTTCGCGGTTCATTTCCTGCATCAGGAAATCAAGTTTTTTACCCACGGCACCGCCTGCAGTCAGGATGCGGTCCATTTCGGTAATATGGGAGTTCAATCGCGCCAATTCTTCATCAACATCAATCCGTTGTGCATACAGCACGATTTCCTGGCGTACGCGGTCGTCATCTGCCTGCATAGCCTCGCGTAATTTGGCGGTCAGTTTTTCCTGGTACTGGCTCACCAGCGCTGGCAGTAGCGGTTTGACGATGCTGATCTGCTCACGCACGCCTTGTAGGCGGTCCAGCAGTACTTGCTTGAGTTTTTCGCCTTCACGCTGGCGGGCGGCAATGAGTTCGTCTATCGCTTGTGACAAACCACTCTGTACACTTTGAGCCAAAGTTTCCGCATCGACCGCTTCGCTTTGCAACACCCCTGGCAGCTTGAACACCTCGACCAGGTTAACAGGTTGCGCCTGTGGGAAATGTTGCTGTAATTCGCCAAGCGTTTGCGAAATTTGCGCCACCATGGCCGGGTTTAATGCCAGGTTGGTCGCAGCGCTATCGCTTTTGAGGCTAATCCGGCATTCCACCTTGCCGCGGCCGAGGCGGTTTTGCAACTGCTCGCGGATGTGCGCTTCATACTGGCGCAAGCTATCCTCAATTTTGACATTGAGTTCGAGGTAGCGATGATTCACCGCGCGTAACTCAATCAGCAGCAGGCCGCCAGGGAAGCGTGACTCCGCTGCGGCAAAGCCGGTCATGCTTAAAATAGGTTGATCGTTGGCGGATTTTTTGGCTGTCATGTTCATCGTCTTGGGCTGGAGAGCAAACGGGGGGATTGTATCAAATGCGCTATCGATATGCGAAAATAGCAAAAAGATAAGGGTGCTTTTATAAATTCAAATTACTAAGTCAGACAAGGCGTGAGTAAAAAATTTGGACGCTGCATATAAGTTGATATGTAAGGAGAAGTTTTTTATGAGCAACGCAGTATCGCGACGGAAGTTGAATTTATAGAAGTGCCCATAAAAGAAAACCCGTGATTCAGGTCACACAATGCGGGCTTTCCCTTAATAAAAGCCATGATGGTGACGTTAAAGCGCTAGTGAAGCTCTCTAATAAATTTGATTTTGCCTTGCCGGTAGGCACTGCGCTGCATGACTACACCATTACCAAGGTGTTGAGTCTGGGCGGGTTCAGTTTCGTCTATCTGGCGCAAGATCCGCAAAAAAATACCGTCGCCATCAAGGAATATATGCCAGTGACGCTGGCCGAGCGCGACGAACATACGCATATCCGATCGAATGGCAAGAATGAGGCCGCCTACAAACATGGCATGAAATGCTTTTTTGAAGAAGGCCTGGCGCTGGCCAACATCGAGCACAAGAATATCGTCCGCGTGAAAAACTTCTTCCGTGCCAACAATACGGTTTACATGGTCATGAAATATGAGCGCGGCAAATCGCTGCAAGACTACATCATGGCCTTGTCGCAGCCGGTACCAGAGAGCTTTCTCATCCGCATGTTTATTGAATTGCTCAATGGCTTGCGCGAAGTGCATACGCGCAAGTTACTGCATCTCGATATCAAACCGGCCAACATTTATATCCGTCTTGATGGTTCGCCTATGCTGCTGGACTTTGGATCGGCGCGCCAGGCGTTGTCTGAAGTGACGCTGGCGCCGACCTACACACCGGGCTTTGCGCCGCCAGAACAGTATATAGACCGCAAGCATTTGGGCCCATGGAGCGATATTTACAGCATAGGCGCCAGCATGTATGCCTGTCTGCAGCGGGCGTCTCCTGTCTCGGCCAACCAGCGCCTGAAAGAAGATACACTGGTACCGGCGATCGAGCTCGGCAAACAGATATACTCCGAAAAATTGCTGGCCATCATTGATGAATGTATGCAACTCGACTATTTGTCGCGGCCGCAAAGTGTGTTCTCACTACAGAAAAAAATGATCGGCATCCACGTGGCAGCAGATCCACGGGCATCGCTGGTCGATAAAATCATCAAGGTACTGAACAAACCGCTATGAAATTCACCATTGCACAGGGGAGTCGCCAGGGGCCGCGGCCCTACAACCAGGACAGGCTGGCCTATTCTTACCATAGGCATGCCATCCTCATGGTATTGGCTGATGGCATGGGCGGACACCAGCACGGTGATGTCGCGGCCGAGGTCGCAGTCAAAACCATGGTAGAAGCGTTTCAGCGCGAATCCAAACCATTAATTTCCCAGCCAGCGGAGTTTTTACGCACGCAGATTGTCCAGGCACATGAAGTGATTGAAAATGTGCGTTTGCAAAAACGCCTGATGGAGTCTCCCCGCACCACTATCGTGGTCGCGCTGATCCAGCACAATAAGTTGTTTTGCGCCCATGTGGGTGATTCCCGACTCTATCACTATCGCAACGGCCTGGTGGAGCACCAGACAGAAGACCACTCGGTGGTGCAGTCGCTATTGCGTGAAGGAAAAATCACCGCAGCTGAGGTAGATCATCATCCGCACCGCAATAAAATTTATAATTGCCTGGGTGGTGAGCGACCACCCAAGGTCGAGTTGACCCCGCCTATCCCGCTGCGCGAAGGCGATGTCATCATGCTTTGCTCTGATGGTGTATGGAACACGGTGCCTGAAATCCATATGGCACAGCATATGCTGGCTGCGGATATTAATGATGGCGTGAGCCGCCTGCTGGATGATGCCGATGCGGCCAGTATCACGGTGGGAGACAATATGAGCGCCATTGCCTTGCAGTGGGGGCAGCGTGTGGTGAGCCCGTTAACGATTTCAACGCTGGATTTACCAGTCGATGTCACCACCACCATGATGAATGAAATTCCGGCCTCGTCCAGCCCGTATGGATTGGACCTCACCGATGAGGAAATTGAAAAAGCCATTGCCGAAATACAAGAAGCGCTGGGCAGAGCCCAGCAACATATTAAATAACAGAAAGTGTTAAACCATGAGCAGACCTAGCCAGCGCGCCAACGATCAGTTGCGCGCCATTGAAATCATCCGTCATTACACCAAGCACGCCGAAGGCTCTGTGCTGGTGAAGTTTGGCGATACTCATGTCATCTGCACGGCCAGTGTAGAAGAAAAAGTGCCCGGTTTTTTAAAGGGTAAAGGCCAGGGCTGGGTGACGGCAGAATACGGTATGCTGCCACGGTCAACCGGTTCGCGCATGGACCGCGAAGCGGCTCGCGGCAAGCAAAGTGGCCGCACACAGGAAATCCAGCGCCTTATCGGCCGCAGCCTGCGCGCGGTGATCGACCTCGAAAAACTGGGTGAGCGCACCATCCATTTTGACTGTGACGTGATCCAGGCCGATGGCGGCACGCGCACCGCCAGCATTACAGGTGCCTATGTCGCCATGGTCGATGCCGTGTCTACCTTGCTGCATAAAGGCCTGCTGACTGAAAGCCCAATCAAGGATTCCGTCGCTGCTATTTCTGTTGGTGTGTATCAAGGCGCGCCAGTGTTGGACCTGGATTACATCGAAGACTCAGATTGTGATACCGACATGAACGTGGTGATGACGGGGAAAGGTGGCTTTGTGGAGATTCAAGGCACCGCCGAAGGAGAGCCTTTTGCCCGCGAAACCATGCACCAGATGTTGGACCTCGCTGCCAAAGGTATTACTGAATTGGCCCAGCTACAAGCACAGGCGCTGGCAAAATAATCACGGAGAAGTAAGATGGCCTTGCCGTTTGAAAAACTGGTCATTGCCTCTGGCAACAAAGGCAAAATCCGCGAAATTGCACATTTGCTGGCGCCTTTGAATATCGAGGTGCTGCCGCAATCCGAGTTTAATGTACCAGAGTGCCCCGAGCCGCATGGCACGTTTATTGAAAACGCCCTGGCCAAGGCCCGCCATGCCAGCCAGCATACGGGGTTACCTGCGCTGGCCGATGATTCCGGCCTGTGCGTGGATGCCTTACAAGGTGCACCCGGCGTGATCTCGGCGCGCTACGCCGGGCCACAGCCAGCCAAAAGCCTGTTTACGCAAGACGAACGCAATAACGATAAATTGTTGACGGTCATGGAACGTCTGGCCGATAGACGTGCCTATTTCTATAGCGTGGTCGTGCTGGTGCGCGATCCGCAAGATCCGCAGCCCATCATTGCTGATGGCATGTGGCGAGGCGAAATCCTGCGCGAGTTCCGCGGCACCGAAGGCTTTGGTTACGATCCACTGTTTCTGGATACGCAGACAGGCAAAACCGTGGCAGAATTACCGCTTGAGATTAAAAGTCAGCGCAGTCACCGCGGCCAGGCGATGGCCAAATTGCTGCAACAACTGAAAACATTAAGTGAGTAAATAAGTAGATGAGTAACGAATGGCCAAAATGGGTACGCGATGACGGTTCGGTGGTTTCTTGCACCGAAAAGGTCAAAGTCATGGCCGAAAATTTTGATGAACTGAAACAGATTGCACAAGATGCGCTGGAAGATGGCTTGCTGATGGAAGTCAGTGAAGAGCAGATGCGTAAAGCCTTACACGAACTCGTAGACCAACTGATCAATCCATATAACAAAATCTAGGCTTGCTATTTAAATGGCGAGCCCATCACCACAACAAATCCTCCAAGAAGTCTTTGGTTACAACCAGTTCCGCCACCAGCAACAAGCCATCGTTGAACATGTGATTGCCGGGCAGGATGCGCTGGTGCTGATGCCTACGGGCGGCGGCAAATCTCTGTGTTACCAGATTCCCGCATTGGCCCGCGAAGGCCTGGCGATTGTCGTTTCGCCATTGATTGCCTTGATGCAAGACCAAGTCGAGGCACTGCAACAATTAGGTGTCAACGCCGCCTTTTTAAACTCCAGTTTAAGTGCAGAAGGCAATAACCGTATCACGCGCCAGGTGGTCAGTGGCGAAATCAAATTATTGTATGTAGCGCCCGAGCGCCTGATGGCTGGCAGTTTTTTAGCACTGCTAGATGAAGTCCAGCAACATGTCGGCCTGGCCCTGTTTGCGATTGATGAAGCGCATTGTGTCTCGCAATGGGGGCATGATTTCCGGCCGGAATATCGTCAGCTGACGATATTGCACAACCGCTTTCCCGATGTACCACGTATTGCGCTTACTGCGACTGCAGATGCACCGACCCGTGCCGAAATCAGCAGCCAGCTAAACCTGGAAAATGCCCGCCAGTTTGTCTCCAGTTTTGACCGCCCTAATATCCGCTACCACGTCGGCATTAAAAACAATGCCCGCCAGCAATTGCAGGCATTTCTTGAGCGCGAACACCCTAACGACGCCGGCATTATCTATTGCCTGTCCCGCAAAAAGGTTGAAGAAACTGCCGCCTGGCTGGCTGAAAAAGGCTGGTCTGCCTTAGCCTATCATGCGGGTTTGCCCGCGCAATTACGCGAACATCACCAGCGCCGCTTCCTGCGTGAAGAAGGCATCATCATGGTGGCAACCATCGCATTCGGCATGGGCATCGATAAACCCAACGTGCGCTTTGTCGCGCATCTGGATCTGCCAAAAAGCATGGAAGGCTATTACCAGGAAACCGGCCGTGCCGGGCGAGATGGCCTGCAAGCCAATGCCTGGATGGTCTACGGCATGGGCGACGTCGTCTCCATGCGGCAAATGCTCGATAGCGGCGAAGCCTCAGAAGAACGCAAACGGCTGGAACGCCTGAAACTGGACGCCTTGCTCGGCTACTGCGAATCCACCGCCTGCCGCCACCAGAGCATTTTGCGCTACTTCGGCGAAAGCCATCCCGGCGCCTGCGGGCAGTGCGATAACTGCCTGCATCCGGTCGAAACCTGGCAAGCCACCCAGGTCGCGCAGATGGCACTTTCCTGCGTCTACCGCACCGGCCAACGATTCGGCGTCGGCCATTTAATCGATGTACTCACCGGCAAAGTCACCGCACAAGTCGAGCGCTTTAATCACGACAAAGTCAGCACCTTCGGCATAGGTAAAACCCTCAATCAAAACCAGTGGAGCGGTGTCTATCGCCAACTCATCGCTGCGGGATTACTGGAAGCAGACATGGCTGCCTACGGCGGCCTAAAACTCACTGAAGCTGCCAGACCAGTATTAAAAGGCGAACAAGAAGTCTGGCTACGCCGCGATGCCGAACCGGAAAAACGCATGAGTAAAGCCGAACGCAGCGCCCGCGCCAAAGAAGCCTTTGAAGGGGCGAATGATGATCCACTCTGGCAAGCGCTGAAAGCCAAACGGCTGGAACTGGCAAGAGAGCAAGGCGTACCACCGTATGTGATTTTTCACGATAGTACCTTGCTGGAAATCCATAATCGTAAGCCGCAGACTTTAGATGAAATGGGCCAGATCAGTGGGATAGGGCAGGCAAAATTGCAGAAATATGGGGATGAGTTTTTAGATGTGTTAGAAAGCATGATTTAAAATTTTGATTTAGTATTCCAGTACAAGATAATTGCTTAGTTGAATTTAGCATTTAATAATTAATGGATAAGCAAATGATTAAACAATGTTGGTATTGGCTTTTGTCGTTAAATGAACGTGAAAGAGCCGTAAAAGATGCATCAGAAAAACTTCAAATGAGTATGCGAACTACTGCAAAGTGTCGATATAACGCTGCTGGCAGATTACAAAGTCAAGGTAAGTTTGCTTTTTTCACAACTACATCACTATCTTTGGGATTGATTTTTATTCCATTGATGCAAAACTCAGGTATACCTCTCGCATTTAAAGCAAGTGTCTTAAATATGATGGTGATTTTTCTTGCTGTAGCAGTGCTTGTTTATTCAGTTGTAATAGGCACAGCTAGATATGAGCTGCGAGCAGAAAATCTCACTGAGTGTGGAGATAAATTAAAAGAGCTTATTCGCGAGATAGATAAAGATAGAGAAGCAAATAACAAAATTGGTGAACCACAGCTTGCGAAATATCAAGAAAGATATTCCGATATTGTTACTGATACTGAAAATCATATTCGCAGTGATTACAGATTGGCAATGCTTGAAATGACAAGAGATTACTACATAACGGGATTGCCAAGAATGTCGAATTATATTCTCGCTTACAGTTCTCGCTTTTCAGCTTATATAGTTCCACTCATCATGATTTTGTTTGAGATTATCTTTATAACAGACATGATTGGAATGACAAAAATTATTATTCCATACTTTAATGGTGTAGATATTTTGGTTGATAAGTAATCAATTAACTAATAATTAGTTCACGTCTAAAAAAATCGAGAAAATAGTAACGAATCAAAGATAGCAATAAATACTTAGGGGGAAATTTTGGACAAACGATATCAAGTCTTTGTAAGTTCAACCTATGAGGATCTTCGTGAAGAGAGGCAAGAAGTAATGCATGCATTACTTGAGCTTGATTGCATTCCTTCAGGTATGGAATTATTCCCGGCTGCTGATGAGGACCAATGGACGTTGATCCAAAAAGTAATTTCTGAGTGTGATTATTATCTTCTTATCTCTGGCGGACGTTATGGATCTATTGGATCGTCGGGTCTAAGTTATACGGAAATGGAGTACCGATATGCTCTGGAAATTGGTAAGCCAATAATAGGTTTTCTTCACAAGGATCCTGCACAACTGTCAGTTGCTCGTTGCGAGCAAACTGATGAAGGTAAGAAAAAACTGCTGGAATTACGTGATTTAGTACAAAAGAAAATGTGTAAGTTTTGGACTAGTCCATCGGAACTAGGCTCTGTTGTAAGCCGAAGTCTGGTACGCTTGATCAAAACTACACCAACTACAGGTTGGATAAGAGCAAATCAAGCTATAGATTCAGTCGCTGCTATTGAGATTCTTAAGCTTAAGAAAACTATTGAGGATCTTCAATCACAACTACAAAAGGCACGGCTTACTGGACCTCAAGGTAGTGAGCAACTCGCACAAGAGAATGATACTGTTTCAATTGATTTCAAATTTGACACACGAGACTCTAATAGAGATAGCTGGGGATGGGATTACGAAATAAACATTACATGGAATGAGATTTTCTATGATATTGGGCCTTTGATGCTTAATGAAGCTTCAGATAGTCAAGTTTTAGCTGGACTTAATCGCACAGTTAGAGAGCGTTCAAGAACAAAAAGGAGCTTAGATAAATCGCTAAAAGGACACACTGCACTCTCAAGTACATTTGAAATCTCTGAGCATGATTTTCAGACTATTAAAATTCAACTGATAGCATTGGGCCTTATCTCTAAGAGTGAGAAGCCAAGAAGTGTTAAAGATTCTAGAGCATTCTGGACGCTCACGCCTTATGGAGACCAAGTGCTGACAAAACTGCGCGCTATCAGAAAAGGGATTGATCTAGTTGTACCTGAACCCACAGAGGATGCAGCAGAGAGTGAGTAGCGATTTCGAAAGCGACATTCTTAGGCATTCAACGGAGACCCAGTGATGCATAGGTACCCATTAATGGACTATTTTGTATAACCTGTCAGTAATGGCTTCAAGGTAGGCCAAACATTCTCTAAGATCTTAGGCTGTGCAGTCACATTTGGATGCAACCCATCCTCAATCACCAGATCACTATGCCCACTAATACCATCCAGGAAAAACGGGATAAACGGCGTTTTGTATTTTTCTGACAAATCCAGGTAAACCGCCTTAAAACCATTGGTGTATTTCGGGCCGTAATTCGGTGGAATAAACATGCCTAATAAAACCACCTGCGCTTTGATCTGCTTGCTGGCCTGAATCATTTTTTCCAAATTATTCTTCATCGCATCCAGCGGTAAGCCGCGCAGGCCGTCGTTTGCGCCTAGTTCTATCACGACGATACTGGGTTTAAACTGCTGGAGTGCCGCAGGTAATCGGCTGAGTCCGCCGGCGGTGGTTTCACCGCTGACACTGGCGTTGGCAACTTCGTAAGGAAATTGGTTGTCTTTTAAACGTTGTGCGACGAGATTTACCCAGCCTTGCTCTTTTGGGATGCCATAGGCGGCGGATAAGCTGTCTCCAAATACCAGTATCGTTTGTTTGGGTGCGTTATCTGCCATAACTAAGTGAGTAAACAATAAACCAGGTAACACGATCAATATTTTTAAAAATCGGAACATCATTAATGCAAAGCCCTTATGCTGTTGAAGCGCTGTCTTTAAGTAAATCCGTTGTGAGTAATGATACAACGATCCCCATTCTGACCAATTTGAATCTTGCCGTACCCAAGGGTGAGAGGCTGGCGATCATTGGGAGTTCCGGTTCAGGTAAATCTACCTTGTTGGGGTTGCTGGCAGGCTTGGATATCGCGAGTAGTGGAAAAGTGGTGATTGCCGGTCAAGAGATTGGCCAGATGGATGAAGATGGCCGTGCGGCTGTGCGTGCCGAGCATATGGGCTTTGTGTTTCAATCCTTCCAGTTGCTGGGTTCGCTGACCGCTTTGGAAAATGTAATGCTGCCTATGCAGCTGGCGGGCCAGCGTGATGCACAGGCGATTGCGATCGCAGCGCTAGAGAGTGTAGGGCTTGCCTCGCGCGCCACGCATTACCCAAAGCAGTTATCGGGCGGTGAGCAGCAGCGGGTGGCGATCGCCCGGGCATTTGCCGCCAAGCCTTCGATTTTATTTGCCGATGAGCCGACTGGTAACCTGGATGTGGCGACTGGCGAGGCGATCATTAAATTGTTGTTTGATTTAAATGCGCAGAGCGGCACTACGCTGGTGCTGGTCACACATGATATGAACCTGGCGCGGCGTTGCCAGCGCGTGCTGAATTTGCAGAACGGCCAGTTGAAGGAAATCGTGCTCAATGAACGTCCTGTGGCCGATAGTTCGGGAGTGCATTAATGCTGGCGTTATCCATTGCCTGGCGCCAGTGCCGTAGCCTGTGGTCATCAGGTGAAATACGTGTATTGCTGTTTGCCCTGATTTTGGCGGTGACGGCGACCACCTCCGTCAGTTTTTTTACTGACCGTATCAAGTCCAGCATGCAAACCCAGGGCAATGTGTTGCTGGGGGCGGATCTGGTGGTGAATTCAGATCATGCTATCCCCGCCGCTTATCTGGCGGAAGCACGAAAGCGCCAATACCAGACCACGCAGGCGCTGGAGTTTTCCAGCATGGTGCTCAAAGGCGAGAGTAGTGAGCTGGCGGAGATCAAGGCGGTGGAAGCTGGTTTTCCATTAAGAGGTCATTTGACCATCAGCAAGCAGTCAGCAACCACAGCAAAAGAGTCATCTTCAGTAGATATCCCTGCGCGCGGAACGGTATGGATGGAGCCGAGACTTGCGCAAAAACTCGCATTGAAAATAGGCGACGAGGTGAGCGTCGGTGAAAGCCAGTTCAAGGTAGCGGCATTTTTGCTGCAAGAGCCTTCCCGTGGCGGCGATATGTTCAGTATCGCGCCACGGCTGCTGATGAATAGTACTGATGTGGAAGCTACCGGTTTGGTGCAATTTGGTAGCCGTGTGAAATACCAGTTGCTGGTGGCGAGTACAAATGATGGCGTCGCTGCAAACCAGGCGATGGAAGGTTATGCCGAATGGCTTAAGCCGCAATTGGCTCGTGGTGAGCGCGTAGACGATATCCGCAGCGCCCGCCCTGAAATGCGCAATGCGCTGAACAAAGCGCAACAATTCCTCGGCATTGCCTCTATGGTAGGTGTGATTCTGGCCATGGTGGCGATGTTGCTGGCGAGTATCCCCTATGTGCAAAAAAGTCTGGATGCCTATGCCTTGATGCGCTGTTTTGGCGCAACCAAGAAACTGATCACGCAGATTCTGCTTTACCAGACTTTGTTGCTGGCCTTGGTGGGTAGTGTGATTGGTTGTGTACTGGGCTTTGCCGCGCAATATGGCTTGGCGATTCTCGCTGGCCGCCTGTTTCTGGAAACCTTGCCTGCCCCTGGCTGGATGCCGGTTTTGTTGGGATTAGTGACCGGATTCGCCACCTTGCTCACCGTGGTGTGGCCGCAACTAATGCGTTTGCGTGCGGTGCCAGCCTTACGTATTTTGCGCCAGGATCTGGAAGGTAATGTGCGCAGCAATGGCATTGTGTTTCTACCTGCATTGCTGGTATTGGCAGGATTGGTGTTCTGGCATGCCGGGGATATCAAGCTGGCCGGGATTGTATTCGCTGCATTGGTGGCTTTGGTAGTAGTGGCAGGTTTTCTGGCTTATGCCGGGATGCGCGTCGTGCAATCGTTCAGTGTGCAAAATTTTGGCGTTGTTAAGCTGGGTTTGATGGGCTTAAGACGCCGCCCGATATTGACCATCGCCCAAGTGGTCGGCTTGAGCATGGGCCTGATGGCGATATTGCTGCTGGCGTTTGTGCGTAACGACCTGCTAAAAAACTGGCAAACCTCGCTACCGGCACATGCGCCTAACCGCTTTGTCATCAATATCCAGGCTGACCAGATTCCCGGCATCAATGCATTATTAACTTCTCATGCTATCCAGCATGCCGATATTTTCCCCATGGTGCGCGCAAGGCTGATCTCGGTGAACGGCAAGCCCCTGAATATTGAGCAATACAAAGATGACCGCGCCAAGCGGCTGGCCGAGCGTGAATTCAATTTATCGTGGGCAGCGCAAATGCAGGCCGATAATGAATTGGTAGCAGGGCAGTGGTGGAAGGCTGAAGATGCCGGCAAACAGCTATTGTCTTTAGAGCAGGGTCTGGCAGAAACGCTCAATCTAAAGCTGGGCGATAAACTGACTTATGATGTGGCCGGCACCCAGCTTGACCTCACCATCACCAGCTTGCGCAAGGTGGAGTGGAACAGCATGCACGTTAACTTTTTCGCGGTAACGCCGCCGAAAGTGCTGGATAACTATGCCGCCAACTACCTCACCAGTTTCCACCTGCCTGCGGGTAAAGAAGAAGCGCTGAACCAGCTGGTCAGGAAATTCCCCAATCTGACCATCATCAATGTTTCCGCGGTGATGGAGCAACTACAAAGCTTGCTCAGCAAAATGAGTTATGCGATCGAGTTCGTGTTCGGATTCAGTTTGTTGGCTGGCCTTGCCGTGTTGTATGCCGCGCTGATGGCGACCCGCGAAGAGCGCGTGCGCGAAAGCACCTTGATGCGGGTGCTGGGCGCTTCGAGAAAACAGGTGGTACTGGCCATGCTGGTGGAGTTCTCCTGCATAGGCATACTGGCCAGTATCGTCGCCAATATTTTCACCAATGTCGCCGCTTACTACCTGGCAACGCTGGTATTGGACATGGAATACCAGTTCAACGCCTGGTTAAGTGTGCAGGCTTTGCTGGCAACGATAGTGCTGGTGCCATTGTCGGCCTGGCTGGTGGCGCGCAACCAGTTTAACCAGCCGCCGAGATCCTTGTTGCAAAGCGTTTAAGTCCAGCGGGTTGATGGATACAGGTTAAAATACGCGCATGATCCCGATTTATCCTGCCAATAGTTTAAGTGACGCGCCCTTGCAAGGCGACGTCACGCTGAGCGGCCTGACCAACCCGCCGCCGCTTTCGCTGTATATCCATATTCCCTGGTGCGTGCGCAAATGTCCGTACTGCGATTTCAACTCCCACGAAGCGCGGCAAGAAATTCCGGAAGCTGCTTATGTCGATGCGCTGATTGCCGACCTTGAGCAGGCCACGCCATTGGTGTGGGGCCGCAAAATCCGCAGCGTGTTTTTTGGCGGCGGCACGCCCAGCATTTTTTCTGCCGAATCGATTGATAAAATCCTGAGCCATGTGCGTATGTTGACGCCGCTGGAGTACGGCGCCGAAGTCACTCTGGAAGCCAACCCTGGCACAGTGGATATCGCCAATTTCAAGGGTTACCGTGATGCCGGTGTGAACCGCGTTTCTTTAGGCATACAAAGTTTTCAGCCACAATATTTGAAAGCCCTGGGCCGTATCCATGACCGCGAACAAGCTCTAGCCGCCGCCGAGCTGGCGTTAAATACCTTTGAAAAAGTGAACCTGGATGTGATGTATGCCTTGCCAGAGCAAAGTCTGGAGGATGCATTGCAGGATGCTGAAACCGCCTGCCAGATCAAACCCGCGCATCTGTCGTTCTACCACCTGACGCTGGAACCCAACACCCCGTTCCACCGAACGCCGCCGAGCTTGCCTGACGACGATACCAGCGCAACGATGCAGGAAGAAATTGAAAAGATACTCGCTGCGAATGGTTACCACCATTACGAAACCTCAGCTTTTGCCCAGCCAGGTCAGCAGTGCCAGCATAACATCAATTACTGGACGTTTGGCGATTACCTGGGCATAGGAGCAGGTGCGCATTCCAAGCTGAGTTTTCACGACAGGATTATCCGTCAGAGTCGGCATAAGCATCCTAAGCGATATCTTGAAGCTATTCAGCAAGGACAAGTGGTAGACAGTGAATGGCAGATCGGGCGTGAGGACCTGGCGTTTGAATTTATGATGAATGCGTTGCGATTGGTGGATGGCGTTGAGGCAGGATTGTTTCAGCAACGGACGGGATTACCATTAAGGACCATTCAGTCGACCTTGCAGGAGGCGCAAGCGCAGGGTTTGTTGGTGCAGGGGAGTGGGGTGATTGCACCGACATTGAAAGGGCAGCGGTTTTTGAATGAGTTATTGGGGATGTTTTTGCCGTAACTTTTAGTGGTAGTAATAGTTTGAAAGGTTGTTTTTCGCTTTTTCAGCGAGTTACTTTTCTTTGCTTGCCCAAAGATAAAGTAACCAAAAGAAAGTGCACCCTAACTTCCGCTTGTTTCCTGCGTTGCTCGTCAGCGTGGGCGGCCAACGAAACTCGCCCTAGTGGCTTGCACACTGCGCAAGCCACCGCGGATCTCGGACAGCCGCTGGCCGACACCTCCCACGCCGACTGCGCTACTCGGCGCGGCAGATAGGGGCCCGAAAACCCATGAG
>NZ_KB905144.1 GCF_000378225.1 Methylophilus methylotrophus DSM 46235 = ATCC 53528 | reverse complement strand
CGCAGTTGAACAATCTCTGACTGAAGTGCTTGTGATGTGAGTGTAGGACTGTGTAATGGTCTTCGACTCTGGTCACTTAGACCTGCCTTGCCATGCGTATTAAATCTAAGCAGCCATTTATAAGCTGTTTGCGGGCTGATACCGAAGCGCCGACATAACTCACGTCGGTTAGCACCTTCTTGAGTGGCCAAGTGTACGAATTCTTCACGCAGACTCATGATGTCTCTTGTCTCCCAGGGCATAGTGTTCTCCGCATTTATCCAATGCGAAAGTGTCAACTATGTCCTCGTACACCTGTCAACCATGTCCCCGGTCTATACAGCTTGTCCATAAGAAAGAAGGCAAAGAACAGGACACCCTAGCTTCCGCTTGTATCCTGCGTTGCTCATCAAAATAAGCGCTCGCAGAACTCATCCTAGTGGCCTGCACATATCGCAGGCCACCGCGGGATTCGGACAGTCGCTCCCTTTTTCCTTACTTTGTCTGCGCTACTCAGCGTGATGGGATGGGATTTATCTCGCCAAACTCTCAGTGTGGAAATTGGCACGTCTAAAAATTCAAATTCTTTTCTTTGATGCACAACCGATGGCGCTCATGGGTTTTCGGGCCCCTATCTGCCGCGCCGAGTAGCGCAGGCAAAATAAGATCAAGCGAGCGGCTGTCCGAATCCCGCAGCAGCTTATGATTTTTATAAGCTGCTAGGTTGAGTTTCGTGACCGCTTGCTTTGTTGAGCAACGCAAGGGAGCCGTAGGCCGTGATGGCTGGGTGCCCTCTTCTTTGGTTACTTTCTGTGGGGCAAGTAACAGAAAGTAACTCGCCTAGAGGCGAAAGTAATCGCTGTGTGGCTGGGCGTCCTTGTGGCAAAATAGCGCTTTACAGCGCATCCATCATGAAATTACTGGCTCTCGAATCCTCCACTGAAACGCTTTCACTTGCCTTGCAAACCGAGGCTGGCCTGCGTACGTTTGATGAAGTGACCGGTCCGGCCGCTTCGCAACGTATCTTGCCGGAAATCCAGCGGTTGTTGACCGAGGCCGGCGTGAAGCTGGCTGATTTGGATGGCATTGTTTATGGGACGGGCCCGGGTGCTTTTACAGGCGTGCGCGTGGCGGTGGGCGTGTCTCAGGGCCTGGCATTTGGCGCAGAGTTGCGTGTGGTTGGTATCAGTTCTGTGCTGGCAGTGGCTGAAACTGCAAGGCAAAAGACCCAGGCAGAAAAAGTGATTGTTTGCCTGGATGCCCGCATGGGTGAGGTCTATCACGCGGCATTTGTACGACAGGCAGGTGCCTGGCAGGAGCTTTCGCCTCCTACCGTGTGCAAACCGCAGGATGTCCCTGTGCTTGAGGGCACTGGTTGGGTGGGTGCGGGCTCTGGCTGGGCGGTATTTGCAGAAATATTGGCTACGAAGTATGCGGGACAGTTGCAGGGACGCCTGCCGCAAGCCTTGCCAGAAGCCAGCGCGATGCTGGTATTGGCTCAGCCATTATTTGCTGCGGGAAACACCCAGCCTGCCCAACAGGCAGCGCCTTTGTATGTACGTAACCGGGTTGCACTAACGGCCGCCGAGCGTGCACAAGGACAAACGCTATAAGCGCGACCCTATGAGTGCCTTACCACAACAACACGTGTCGTTCCGGCCAATGTCCTACGATGACCTGGCTGTCATCAGCCGGATTGAGCCGACCATTTATAGCCATCCATGGACATTAGGAAATTTCAAAGATTCGCTCAATGCCGGGTATAGTGGATGGGTAATGGAAATAGCGGGGGATATTGTCGGCTATGCGCTGGTGATGTTGGTGCTGGATGAGGCACACTTGCTCAACCTGAGCGTGGTCAAACCGTTTCAGGGGCAGGGCCTGGGCCGGATATTGCTGGCACATATGATCGCTATTTCTCAACGCCACCAGGCAGCCAATATGTTTCTTGAAGTACGGGTAAGCAATACCAAGGCGATTGCATTGTATGAGTCTATGGGTTTTTGTGAAATGGGTATACGCCGCAATTATTATCCAACCAAAACTGGTCGTGAAGATGCGGTGTTAATGGGACTGGCTTTATGAGCAGGAGGCAGCGATGAGCTTGACGCGCGAAGACATGCTGCGTGAACTGGAGTTATTACCCGTCTGGCGGTTGCGGTCGCCTCTGGCCGAAACCTTGTCATCGGCAAGGGTACCTGAGACAGGGCCCATCATTGAAACGCAGATAGTTGCCATGCCTGTGGTTGAGGTAAGCGCAGAGTCAGTGGAGGTTGTTGCAGAGACGCCTATAGTTCAGGAAGACGCTGCGACATTGATTGCTGAAATAAAACCACCCGACATTGCACCTGAGCCAGTGGTACAGTCGCCATGGTTGTTGTATTGCCCGCAAGCTGGAGATTCCCCAAGCCAGCAATTATTACAAAATATCGTACGTGCCTTATGGTTGCCCCCTGAGGAGGTGGTGTTGCATCAGCAAATCGTTAGCCTCGATCAGGTAAAAACCCGTTTTTGTGTGTTGTTTGGACTGGAAGCTGCAAATCAGTTTTTAAATGCAGAGCATCGTGAACTGTTATCGGTCCGCGGGCAATTGCATACGCAGGGCAATATGGCCTATGTCATCACCCATGATCCACGCGCCATGCTCGAAAACCCCCAGCTGAAAAAAGAGGTTTGGCAGGATCTGTGTCTGTTACTGGCGCAGAAAGAGATGGAAAGCGCTTGAAGAAGTCGCTGATAGCCCACATCTAATTTGCGAACATGAGAGCTATTACAATCACAAAACCCAACAATAAGTTTTAATTTTAGACTGGAGTCTGACATGCGCCGATTATTAAACGTTTTATTAGTGGCAGCGACCTTAAGCTTATCTGGTTGCGGCTATAACCAGTTTCAAAGCCTGGATGAAGAAACCAAGGCCAACTGGTCTGAAGTGTTGAACCAGTACCAGCGCCGGGCTGATTTGGTACCTAACCTGGTGTCTACCGTAAAAGGTTATGCCAGCCATGAAGAAAAAGTGCTGACAGAAGTGACTGAGGCACGTGCCAAAGTGGGTAGTATGCAGGTGACTCCAGAGCTACTGAATGACCCGGATGCATTTGCCAGATTCCAGGCTGCGCAAGGTCAGTTGACCAGTGCATTGTCACGCTTGATGGTCGTCTCCGAGAACTATCCTAACCTGAAAGCTGACGCCAGCTTCCGTGATTTACAGGCGCAACTGGAAGGGACTGAAAACCGTGTTACCGTCGCGCGTAACCGCTATATTGAGTCAGTGAAACAATATAACGTGGCTGTGCGTAGCTTCCCGAATAATCTCACTGCCATGATGTTTGGCTATCAGCCTAAGCCAACCTTCACTGTCGAAAACGAGAAAACCATCTCCAGCCCGCCTAAGGTGGATTTTGGCGACGGTAAGTGATCAGTTATAAGTCATAGTTCGTCATGTTTTCACCCTGGAACTCCCTGCTGCTGGTCTGGTGCTTGTTGCTCAGTGTACTCACTAGCTATGCAGCAGATGGACTGGTGGATATCCCGACCCTGCAAAGTCCGGTCACGGATTTAACGCAGACGCTGTCGGTAGAAGAGCAGGCCGCCCTCAATCAAAAACTGACCCAGTTTTCACAGCAATCTGGTTCGCAAGTGGCGGTGTTGCTGTTGCCCAGCACCCAGCCTGAAGAAATCTCACAGTTTGCTATTCGTTTAGCGGATGCCTGGAAAATTGGCCGTGAAAAACAAGATGATGGCGTCATTGTCATCATTGCCAAAAACGACAGGAAAATGCGCATAGAAGTCGGCTATGGCCTGGAAGGTGCGATTCCAGATGCGATTGCCAAACGAATTGTCAGTGAGCAAATGTCACCGGCATTCAAGCAAGGCCAGTTTTACCAGGGCCTTGATCTCGCCACCGATACGCTGATCAAGTTGATCCAGGGTGAACAGTTACCTGCGCCTGCACAACAGGCACACAAAGGGCATGCCAATGACTGGATGAGCCTGCTGCCTATCCTCATGTTTGCAGCTATTATTGGCGGTGCAATCCTGAAAGGCATATTAGGGGATTTCCCCGGCAGCCTGGTAACAGGCGGTTTGCTCGGTGGCCTGGCGGGCTTGCTGGGCGCAACGGCATTGATCATGGGGTTGATCGGCTTGGCGGCATTCGTTTTCACGATGGCGATGGGCGGACGTGGCATGGGTTCAAGCCCTTATATTCCTGGCGGTTTTGGTGGTTACTCTGGTGGCAGCCGTGGCCCGGATATTTTTAGTGGCGGCGGTGGTGGCTTTGGTGGTGGTGGAGCCTCCGGTGACTGGTAAAGCAAAACAATGAAACCGATACATCCTTTCAAACGCTGGTTAAGACATGCCTGGAGTCATCCACGGCATGTGGCTGCATTGTTCCCGGAAAAATCACTAAAGCACATAGAACAGGTGATTGCCGACAGTGAGCACCGACACGCTGGTGAAATCAGGGTGGTGATTGAGTCTGGCTTGCCAAGCTATGCTATCCTGCGAGGCTTGACGCCGCGGCAACGGGCGATCAATCTGTTTGGACATCTCAATATCTGGGATACCGAGCATAACAATGGTGTGCTGATTTATTTGCTGCTGGCAGATCACGATGTCGAAGTTGTCGCTGACCGCGGCATCCATCGGCATGTTGGCGAGGCCGGCTGGCAACAGATTTGCCAGCAAATGGAAGGGATGTTCAGAAGTGGGCAGTTTGAGTCTGGTGTGGTGTACGGCATACAAGCGATTGGTGAGCATTTGGCAAAGCACTTTCCACCAGAAAGCGTACCGCGCAACGAACTCTCTAACAGGGTGCTTGTGCTTTAGCTTATGGATAGCGCTGCCAGCCTACGCAGACCTGAAAGACATCTACCGTATCTACCATAGCACCCCTTCACTCAATGCTTTCGAAATTTGTCAGGGTGGCGGATGTGTGCAGTCTGATGTCCTTAGCCTCACCACGGCTGAATGGGACAATATTACCCGCCTATTTACACCTATGCCGCAAACGCCAGAGGCCGAGCGAACAGCCATCGCCCAGGCTGTCGGTGTACTCGAAGACATCGTGGGCACCAAGATAGGGACGGCGGCGGATCGGGCCGGGACATTCAATAACAGTGATTACCTGCATCAGCAAGACTGCAACGATGAGGCCATCAATACCACGACTTACATGCGCCTGATGCAACAGGCAGGCCTGATCCGGATGCACGATATTCTGGATACCCGCACGCGTAAGTTCTTTTTCACGGGCTGGCCGCATAGTGCCGCTGTCATCCGCGAGCAAGCCTCTCAGGCAGAGTATGCTGTCGATAGCTGGTTTTATGATAATGGGTATCCTGCAACCATTGTACCTATGGCTGTCTGGAAGGATGGCTATATCCCTGAAGATAGTCCTATCGTGCAGCGACCACAGCAAAAAGACCCGCCAACGGAGTAGGCGCGAGTGACGCCGCCATCGAATAAGGCTAAAATCGCGCTTTCGGATTTTAATTAAAAGTTATTCTTATGCGCGCCTCACAATTTTTCATCGCCACCCAAAAAGAAGCTCCTTCTGATGCCGAGCTGATCAGCCACAAACTCATGGTGCGTGCAGGCCTGATCAAGAAGTTGGGCAGCGGTTTGTATAGCTGGATGCCGCTGGGGTTGCGCGTGTTGCGCAAAGTGGAAAACATCGTGCGTGACGAGATGAACAAGGCGGGTGCGCTTGAGTTGCTGATGCCCGCGGTACAGCCTAAAGAATTGTGGGAAGAAACCGGCCGCTGGGCAGTGTTTGGCCCACAAATGCTGAAAATTCAGGACCGCCATGAACGTGACTTCTGTTTTGGGCCGACGCATGAAGAAGTGATTACTGACATCGCCCGTAAGGAAATCAGCAGCTACAAACAGTTGCCATTGAATTTTTACCAGATCCAGACCAAGTTCCGGGACGAGATTCGCCCTCGTTTTGGCGTGATGCGCGCGCGCGAATTTTTAATGAAAGATGCTTACTCTTTCCATACCAGCGTCGATTGCCTGGTGAATACCTATAACACCATGCATACGGCGTATAGCAATGTGTTTACGCGCCTTGGCCTCAAATTCCGCGCCGTAAAAGCGGACTCCGGCGCCATCGGTGGCGATGGTTCGCAGGAGTTTCACGTGCTGGCAGACAGTGGTGAAGATGCACTGGCCTATTGTGAACATTCTGATTACGCCGCTAACGTAGAACTGGCGGAAGCCATTGCCACGGGTAGCCGTGCTGCGGCCACAGAAAGCATGCGTGAAGTGGATACGCCCAAGCAGACCACGTGTGAAGATGTGGCCAAGTTGCTGGGCGTACCTGTGAGCAAAACCGTGAAGTCGGTCGCGTTGGTAGTAGACGGTGTATTTACGCTGGCCCTGTTGCGCGGTGATCATCAGCTCAATGAAGTGAAGTTTGGCAAGGTGGAGGGCGTGAAAGAATTCCGTCTGGCAACTGAAGAAGAAATCCGTGCCAACCTGAACTGCCCACCTGGCTTTATCGGCCCTGTGGGGGTGAACGCCAATGTGCGTGTGGTGGCGGATAGAACGGTGGCGCTCATGAGCGATTTTGTCTGTGGCGCCAATAAACCTAAACTCCACTTGGCAGGCGTGAATTTTGGCCGCGATTTGCCAGAGCCAGCCATCGTGGCGGATATCCGCAATGTGGTAGAAGGCGATGCCAGCCCGGATGGCAAAGGCACGCTGAGTTTGTGCCGCGGGATTGAGGTCGGCCATATTTTCCAGTTGCGTACCAAGTATTCCGAAGCCATGCAGGCGACTTACCTCGACGAAAATGGTCAGACGCAAGTGATGGAAATGGGCTGTTATGGCATTGGCGTGTCACGGATTGTGGGCGCAGCGATTGAGCAGGGCAATGATGATAAAGGCATTATTTTTCCACTAAGCATGGCGCCATTTTCAGTCGTGATTTGCCCGATTGGTCTCGATAAGAGCGACGCAGTCAAACACGCCGCGTTTGACCTCTATACCCAGTTGCAACAAGCAGGCGTCGATGTGCTGCTGGATGACCGTGGCGAGCGCCCTGGTGTCATGTTTGCAGAAAGTGACCTCATGGGGATCCCACATCGCGTGGTCATTGGCGACCGTGGTCTGGCCGAAGGCAAGGTAGAATACAAGGGCCGTACCGACGCTGAGGCACAAAACTTGCAAGTGACTGATTGTGTGGCCTTTTTGCGTGACAAACTTGTTTAAACTCGGAATAAGTACGCGAGCGGATAAAGTTCAAGGCGCACGGAGCGCAAGCGCCGAGACAGTACAAATAGTACGGTGAGGCCCTGAGTACCGTGCAACGCAGCAATTTTCTCGCGTAGCCTTTTAGGCTGGGTTTATTTGACAGTAATTAGAGGGATTTCATCCCTTTGTTTTGCGCCTCTGGCGTAAATATTGTGATTACAATAGGTGGGATGAAAAAAGTCTTCTTTTTCTCTTTTGTGCTGGTATTGATTGGTCTTTGTGCCTGGTCAGCACCATCCATGGCGGGTAACCAGAGAGAAGAACCTCTGGCAAACAGCGTCAAGGCGCTCATGCAGAAATCGGTCAGTGACCTGGCTGCGCCACGCCTGATATTCGACTCCGAACAGGCTGCGCAATCCTGGTTGCAGGAAATGTCCGTGCGATTGGCCAAGCGCATGCCTGACCCTCAATATCGTGAAGATTTCCTCAAGTCTGTCCACTATGAAGCAACGCGTGCCGGGCTCGATCCCCAGCTTGTACTGGGCTTGATTCATGTGGAAAGTGGTTTTAAGAAATATGCCGTTTCCAGTGTGGGCGCCCGTGGCTATATGCAGGTGATGCCATTCTGGGTCAAGTCGATAGGTGCTAACGAACACAACCTGTTTGATATGCGTTTAAACCTGCGCTATGGCTGTACGATTTTGCGCCATTACCTAGATATGGAACATGGCGATTATTACCGTGCGCTCGGACGTTATAACGGTAGCCTGGGCAAGCCGGAATATCCTAACCTGGTGGTGGGTGCATGGCGCAATCACTGGCATTACACGCCCTCGGCACAGGTGATTAAGGTGAATATGACCAGCAGCCAGTAGTGCGTGGTCAATATCCCAATAAAAAACCGCGCAAATGCGCGGTTTTTTTACGCGGTTTGGTGTTTACTTGACCACTTTAAAGCCGTAGTACGTGCCAAACTCTCCCTCCGGCTCGTGATAGATAAACATCATACCGTTGGTATAACCCAAGCCGTTGAAGTGATTTTGCGAACGTAACTTCATAGTAGTTGGTAAAGCACTCTTGCCCACATACTGACCATTCAGGTCAAAAATCAACACCGCTTTGTGATCTACATCCAGCAGGGCCAATTCGTTACCCGCTACGCCTGTGAACGCAATGTAATGGTCACTGATATCATCATGTGCTACTTGCGCCTTGGCAAAGTCGAGCTTGATTTCCTGCAGTTTTTCGCGCTGTTTGGCATCGACGACAAAGACGATATTGCCCCTGTCCTGCTTGGCATAGTAATGCTTGCTCACTGGATCATAACTGGGCATGGTGCCAGCATCGCCAAAGGCCGGGTTGAACTGCGCGACATCGCCCGAAGTCGTGAGCACCTCACCCTTGTCTCCTACGTCCAGGCTGTAAATGCCAGTGTTGGGTGAGAAACCCACCGCGCTGGAGATGTTATAGGTAATCGTTTCCAGCTTGTTTGTGTTGGGATTAAAATAAATAGAACGGTTATCAAAGCCTGGTTTTGCTGAGTTGACATATTGACCATCGCTAGTGAAAGCGTGTACTTCCGATTTGGAAATCGGCGCTTCAAACTCACTACCCATGGGGGCCAGGCCGCCATCAGCAATATAGTAATGCTGGTTGCTGGGCAAATAAGCAACCCCCATCGGGCGTGTGGTTGGCTTTTTGGCCAGCGGGATTTTGATGCCAATTTCTGCCTCAGGCAGAATCTCTGCCTGGGTGGTGAGCGTCAGGCATAGCAGTGCCAGGCCGCTCAAAGTGTTTGGGATGAATTGCATATCTCCGTATCCTAGTTTTTATCAGTGTTCAGTAGACTCTATTTTAGTCTGCAAGTTTAACGTTTGGCGGATTGATTGCGCGTAATCAGCATGGCATCACCATAGCTAAAAAAGCGGTAAGACTGGGCAATCGCGTGGGCATAGGCTTCTCGCATCAAGTCATAGCCGCCAAATGCCGATACCAGCATCATCAGGGTGCTTTTAGGCAGGTGAAAATTAGTGATCAGCCTATCCACCAGCTTGAACTCAAATCCTGGCGTGATAAAAATATCCGTGTCACCATGATGCGCAAACAACTTGCCCGCATGCGCTGCACTTTCCAATGTCCGCAATGACGTGGTGCCGACGGCAGTCACGCGCTTGCCCTCGGCCTGTGCTGCTAAAATCGTAGAGATGGTCTCTTCCGGCAAATGGTAAACCTCGCTATGCATATGGTGCTCGGCGATATTATCCACCTTCACCGGTTGAAACGTCCCTGCGCCTACATGCAACGTCACATAACGCACATTCACACCTTTATCTACCAGTGATTGCAGCAACGCCTCGTCAAAATGCAAACCTGCGGTGGGTGCAGCCACGGCGCCCGCATGTTTGGCAAACACCGTCTGGTAGCGGCTATCATCGGTCTCGTCCGCGGTATGCTCAATATACGGCGGCAAAGGTAATTGACCATATTGCTCCAAAAAGTCATACCAGGACTGCTCGCCCAGCAAGCGGATATGAAACATATCTGCCACCCGGCCCAGCACCTCAGCCTGCATATCGCCCGCCAAATGCAGCAAGCCGCCCGTTTTAGGTGAGCGCGACGATTTGATCTGCGCATAGGCTTCTTGCGTTGAAAGCACACGGTCTATCATCACCTCAATCTGGCCACCCGTGGCCTTTTGGCCGAAGAGCCTGGCCTTAATGACTTTGGTGTCATTGAGGACCAATACATCCCCTGCTTCAAAGTGGTCGGCAATCTGGCGGAAATAATTATCCTGAATGGTGTTGGTTGCTGCGTTGACTTCCAGCAAGCGGCTTTCTGAACGGTTGGGTAATGGATGTTGTGCAATCAGGTGTTGCGGCAGATAAAAATCGAAATCTAGAGTTCTCATAAATCAAAATTATGGTTATAATAACGGTCTTTGATGTCCTACATTATATCCCATGCTGGGATGGCGGAACTGGTAGACGCACTGGACTCAAAATCCAGCGCCGCAAGGCGTGCCGGTTCGATTCCGGCTCCCGGCACCATGAAGTACTTTCAAGCAGTACCAAAAAGACTCAAAACAGTATGAATTTCAAAGGCTTAGGTGAAAATATAGGCCTTTTTTCATATTATTCCGTTGCTTGACATGCCCTTATTTAAAAAGAGTAACTTATCTCTATCTCTATCTCTATCTCTATCTCTAGATAGTCATTAAAGTCCAAAATGAACTCTAATTGCCCCAGAAATAAAATCGAAAAATAATGAAACAAGTAGCAATCACCGAGTTGGACACGAAGAACACCATACAAATACCTCCTCCATTTCTGAAATGGGCAGGGGGGAATAAAAGGTGGCGTGCAAGGCGTATTGTCGAACTAAGTTCACCTTTATCAGGGAAATACATAGAACCAATTTTTGGAAATGGGGCCGTGTTTTTGCGTCGCGTCCGAATGTAGCTTTGCTTTCTGATCTTAACCCGATAATTAAAATACTTATCTGGCGATCAAAAACGACCAGAACAAGATCACCGATTTACTAAAAGATCACAAAAAAATACTCCAAGGAGTATTGCTACCAGATCAGAATGAATGACGATGATTTTAATACTGATAATTTCAACCTGGAACCAGTGGAGAAAGCACTCTATTTGGAACATTTATAGGTTATATGGGTATAGATGGGCAAAGAACGCTTATTAAGTTTTTTAAGCCTTAACTTTAGATACCCAGATAAAATCTGACCAAATTCTTTTACAAAGTTAAGACTCTCTCGTAGCAGTTAAAGGCTTGGATGCACTGAGCTTTTTGTCAATTTCTTACTTCAACCAAATCCCGATATACATGCCAGCTAGCATGACCCACCACTGGCATGGTCAGTATCAGTCCAAGAAAGTTGGTCGCCAGGCCAAAGCCCACCAGCACCACAATGCAAAACGCCCACAATGCCATGGTGACAGGATTTCGGGCGCATGTGCGCAGGCTGGTGATGGCGGCAGTCCATGCGCTTGCGTTACGGTCTAGCATTAGCGGCATGGCAATGACGCTGATGCTGAAGATGAATGCCGCAAAAATGGCACCAGCAGAAAAGTAGACGAATAGAAATGTGGGTTGTTTAAATGTAAATACATTGATGACTACATCGGCAAAAGTGGGCAGTGCGCCATTGAAGTAATGGGCAAAGATCGTCATCGAAAGCCTGGTCCAGGCAAAAAATACAAGAATCAACAACATGGTGAACAAGGTAATGTTGATAAGGTTGGGTAACCATGCATAGAGCGTTGGAGCGAGGACTGGTGCTTCGCCTGCTTCCATGCGGCGGCTCAAGTCATAAAGTCCCATCGCCAAAAATGGCCCCAGCAGGAAAAAACCAGTCGTTGTGCCCGCCAATAACCAGTAATTTTCAGCAAAAATGCTGTGAATAATGACACCCACTGCCGCAAAAATAATGCCATAGAACAAGCTGGCGCGGCCGCCAAGGTGGATGTCAGTCACCCCTGCGTGTAACCAGTCTGGAATAACCTGGGGTGTGACTTGGCGGATGAAAATGTCGTCGTCAGCGTTTATTTTGTTGGCTGAAATATGTTGTATGCCCATGTGTTTGGCCCCCGATAAAATGATGGATATCATTCATTGCTGTTTGCAGTTGGGCCGCTTTGACACTAAAAATACGCTTTTGTGGATGGCGGTCACACTGCTGCATTTCTAATCAATCAACACAAAAAACCGCTGCTTTTACACCGGAGCGGAATGGTATTCGCATTTTCGCCGCGGGGAATTATGGGTTTTTCTACTCGATTAGCTTAATCATGAAACGCTCATTAGGCAACCACAAAAATGTGACAACATGGAACATTAAATTTACATAATTAGGATATTTCTGTTCATTTTTGAATGGCTTATTCCTCATTTTTCCCACTAGGCAATTAACCACTAACTCCAGGTTTTTCAAGTATTGGCGGGTTTATTTCCAATTAAAAAAGGCTAAGCATTTGAGGTGTTTTTATTAACTTTTACCAGTCATAAATTTACATTTATGACAGTTTTAACCTGATTTTTTTGTCTTGTCACTCTGGGCGTCTTGTGCTAATTTACAACGTGTAACAAATTTGTAACTAAACGTAATTTGGTTGCTACAAGCTAAATTCTGGGTTGGCAAACATGTTATCTATTTGCGAAACACAATGTATCACCAAACCGAATGCATCAGCTTCCACAGAAAGTGTGCTCAAGCTGTTGCTAAGTCTGGTGGTCCTTTCAGGGCTGATAGCGATAGGGTTTTTTCATATCGGTGCCTGGATGGTGTTGCCATTTGCTGGCTTGGAATTGGTGTTGGTGGTTCTGGCGTTTGTCGTTGTTCTGCGTCACAGGGGTGATTACGAAAAAATCACTTTCGTCGAGAACCATGTTGAAATCGAGCAAAGTGTGTTGGGGGAAATAAAGCTTGCTCGCTTTCAATGCTATTGGACCCGGGTAACGCTCAGGGAAGGTGAGGGCGGTAAAACGTCACTGTGGATTGGGTCCCATAATGAAGAAGTTGAGTTTGGTCGAGATACCATGGACAACGTGCAGCGTGAGCAAGTGGCATCTCATCTCAAGCGAATGCTTTTAAAAACTAAATAACTGGATTTTGGAGTGATTAGATGCAAGGGATGAAGAAACTCGGGGTTGGTGCGTTCGCATTGTTCTTGTCTTTAAGCGCACGTGCTGACTTCACCTGGAATTTTCCAGAGCCTGTGACACCTATGGCTTTGGATACCCTCCACGTACACAACAAGTTTATGCTGATTACTGCCGTGATTTTTGTGGTGGTTTTGGCAATCATGATTTACTCAATTGTGACCCACCGTCACAGCAAAGGTTACAAGCCAGTCGCCGATAAAGCGCCTTCAACGGCCATTGAAATTTTCTGGACCTTGATCCCCTTTGCCATTCTGTTGCTGATCGACTTTGTCATCATGGGCATTCCTGCTTACCACAGCGTGGTCATGATGGAAGACACGCGCGACCAGTCGACCATGGTCATCAAGATCACCGGCTCACAATGGCGCTGGCAGTATGAATATCTTGATGGCGATGCCAAAGGTATTAAATTTGTCAGCAATCTGGCTACTACCGATGGCCAAATGCATAATGCCGAAGACAAGGGCGAGAATTACCTGCTTGAAGTCGATAATCCGCTGGTGCTGCCAGTGGGTGAGAAGGTGCGTATTTTGATGACTGCTTCGGATGTGCTGCATAACTGGTGGGTGCCTCAGTTTGGCTCTTCCCGTGTGGCGGTGCCTGGTTTTATTCGCGAAACCTGGGTGCAAGTGGAGAAGCCCGGCGTTTATCGCGGCCAGTGTAAAGAGCTTTGTGGCAAGGGTCACGGATATATGCCTGTGGTTGTAAATGCGGTTTCCAAAGAAGAGTTTGCACAGTGGGCGAATAAAAAACAGGATGAGCAAAAAGCGGCCAGCGATGTCAAGGAAATGACTAAGGATGAATTGATCGCCCAGGGTAAAACCGTTTACGAGAAAAACTGTGCTGTTTGCCACCAGGTGAGCGGTGCAGGGTTGCCTCCGGCATTCCCTGCCCTGACAGGTAGCAAGGTTGCTACCGGCCCGATTTTTGGCGCAGATGGTAAATACCAGAAAGACAGTCACATGGATCGTGTGCTGAATGGTAAAGGCGTGATGCCAGCCTGGAAAGCGACACTAAACGACACGGAAATTGCCGCAGTGATTACCTACGAGCGTAATGCGCTTGGTAATACCGCCACAGTGGATGCAGTGGTGCAGCCCGCACAAGTCAAAGCTGCACGCGAATAAATATTTAAGCGATTTTAGGAGAGCACTATGAGTACTACAACCGTAGCACATCATGATGAGCATCACGATCACCCAACCGGGATTATGCGTTGGTTAACCACCACCAACCATAAAGATATCGGGACCATGTATCTGACATTCTCACTGATCATGTTTTTGGTCGGTGGCTCCATGATTCTGGGCATTCGTGCCGAATTATTCAAACCGGGTTTGCAATTAATGAACCCGGAATTTTTTAACCAGCTGATTGGTGTGCATGCGCTGATCATGATTTTTGCGGCACTGATGCCAGCAGCTACCGGGTTTGCTAACTGGATGCTGCCATTGCAGATTGGTGCGCCTGACATGGCGTTGCCACGGTTGAATAACTGGGGGTTCTGGATTTTGCCACCTTCCGCTATTCTGCTGACGTTGCCATTCACCCTGGCTTTGTTTGGAGTGGGTGATGGTGCACTGGCAACCGGCTGGACATTCTATCCACCACTGTCGGTGCAAGGCGGCATTGGCGTCGATTTCGCTATTTTTGCGGTGCACTTGCTGGGGATTTCGTCTGTACTGGGTTCGATTAACATCATTGTGACCATTTACAACATGCGCGCGCCAGGCATGACTTTGATGAAAATGCCGATGTTTGCCTGGGGTTGGCTGATCACGGCTTTCCTGCTGATTGCCACGATTCCGGTGTTGGCAGGGGCTGTGACCATGTTGCTGACAGACCGTCACTTTGGTACACACTTCTTTGACGCTGCCGGTGGTGGCGACCCTATCATGTTCCAGCATCTGTTCTGGTTCTTCGGTCACCCGGAAGTGTATATCCTGCTGTTGCCGGTCTGGGGCTTTATCCCACAAATCCTGCAAACATTCAGCCGCAAACCCATGTATGGCTACAAGGCACAAGTGTATTCCTTGTGGGCGATTGGCGCGCTGGCTGTCGTAGTATGGGCGCACCACTTCTTTACTGCCGGTATGCCAGTGCCTGCCTTGCTCTACTTTATGTATAGTACCATGGCTATTTCACTGCCCTTGGCTGTGTTGTTTTACTGCTGGATCCGCACTATGTGGAAAGGCTCCATGAGCTTTGAAACACCCATGCTGTTTACGGTTGGCTGGATTATCCTGTTCGGTGTTGGTGGCCTGACTGGTTTGGTACTGGCTGATGTGGCTGCGGATGCGCAATACCACAATAGCTACTTTGTGGTAGCGCACTTCCACTATACCCTGTTTGCTGGTGGGATCATGGGTATTATGGCGGGAGTCTATTACTGGCTGCCAAAAATGACAGGTCACATGTACAACGAGAAGCTGGGTAAATTGCACTTCTGGTTAACAGCCATTTCATTCAATGTGACTTTTATCCCACAGTTCTTTGTCGGGTTGGCTGGTATGCCTCGCCGTATTCCAGACTATGCATTGCAGTTCGCAGAATTCAATATGATTTCTTCTATAGGTGCATTCGTACTTGGCCTGTCACAACTGCTGTTCGTTTACATTATCATCAGCTGTGTGAAAGGTGGCCAGAAAGCCACAGACAAGGTTTGGGAAGGCGCCGAGGGGTTGGAGTGGACATTGCCTTCTCCACCGCCTTACCATAGCTTTACCGAACAGCCGGTGGTTAAGTAAATATTAAAAAAGCCAGTCAATCCAGTATCTGTGGTTGATTGGCTTTGTTTTGAGGTGGAAGTATCTTGAGTAATAAGCAGTCCAACAACAGGAAAATTGCATGGCTGTTAGCAGCGGTGGCAATTCTCTGGTACCTGATTTCCATGTTTACCATTTGGAAGTAAACCGGTTGCTAACAGTGCTATGGCATTAAAACAGGATCAGGTAGCCGCCAATAAAAAATTGGCGTTGAAGTTGGTGTGGATTATCGTCGGCGCGTTGTTATTTGCCTTTGCCCTGGTGCCATTGTATGACGTGATTTGTTCAGTGACCGGGCTGAATGGCAAAACAAAAAACAGTGCCGAGAGTGCTGCGAAAGCTGTTGTGGATTTGAAACGTGAAGTCACGGTGCAGTTTGTGTCTTCAGTGATGCCTGGTCTTGGATGGAATTTCTACCCCAAACAAAGCAGTGTGGTAGTGCATCCAGGCCAGGTCACGACAGTGATGTTTGAGGCCAAGAATATTACGAATGTGGAATTGGCGGGGCAGGCGATTCCAAGTGTGACACCCGGCAAGGCATCAGCACATTTGAAAAAAATTGAGTGTTTCTGCTTTGTCAGGCAGTCACTTAAACCTGGGGAAGTGAAGGCGTTGCCACTGCGATTCTTTGTCAGTGCCGAATTGCCTGAAGATGTACAAGAAATGACATTGTCGTATTCGTTTTTTCCGGCAAGTCAGCAATAAATTAATGAGCAACACAATTAAAGGATAGGGAGTTAATGCATGGCTAGTCATTCAGGAAATCACTATTTTGTCCCACATGGCAGCATTTACCCGGCGCTGATTTCCGTCGGTTTGCTGTCTATGGCCAGTGGTTTTGTTTTCAATGTCACGGGGGCTGATACACGCATGGATGGTTCTATCAAGAACCCGGCGCTGTCTTACCTGGCCACACCAGGCAAATACATGATGTATATAGGCTTGGCGATCATATTGGTCATGATGTTCAAGTGGTTGAGCGCTGTGGTCACTGAGAGTGTCACTGGCCAGTACAAAAAATGGGAAGACAAGTCTTTCCGTATTGGCATGATTGTATTCATCTGTTCAGAGGTGGCTTTTTTTGCAGCTTTCTTTGGCGCCTTATTTTATATGCGTGTGTTGTCAGTCCCTGATCTGGCTTCTTACGCACCGGATATCACGCCTTACAAAGACTTCCTGAGTACCTGGCCATCACAAGGCCCTGGAGGGACGGTGCTTGGTGAGTCCTATAAGCCCAACCCGTCATTTCATCCAATGACCTGGAGTGGTTTGCCACTGATCAACACTTTGCTGTTGCTGAGTTCGGGTGCGACGATTACCTGGGCGCACTGGGGGCTGATCAAAAACAATCGCAAGCAGTTGGTGATTGGGCTTTTCCTGACGATTGCGTTGGGTATCACGTTTCTGTGCTGTCAAGCTGCTGAGTACCATCATGCCTACACAGAAATGGGCTTGACGCTGAAGTCTGGTGCGTATGGCGCCACATTCTTCATGCTGACAGGTTTCCACGGCTTTCACGTCACCATTGGGACTTTGATGCTGATTGTGATTTGGTTGCGTAGTATCAAGGGTCACTTTACACCCGAGCATCATTTTGGCTTCGAAGGAGTGGCTTGGTACTGGCACTTTGTCGATGTGGTTTGGTTAGGCCTGTATATTTTTGTCTACATGCTCTAATTAAAAAGGGCGCAATCAGCGCCCTTTTTAATAAATCTGACAGCTAGAGCGTATGGCCAATATAGCCAAAATGGGCTGCGATGATCAATGCGATAAACAGGAAAATGGATAAACCGATACGCATGGTCAGTGCCTTGACGGTGCGATCTGAACCACGTTTATCTTTTAGCAGAAAAAGCAGGGCGGAGAACAAGCTGCCAATGATGACAATTAGTATCAAAATGGTGGCAATTTTAATGAACATGGTGTGATCTCCTGTAAGTTGATGACATTATGGGCTGTAAGCAGGAAAATGCAAATACCCTTAGGAAATTATGTTGTTCGTGTGCGCTGGATGGTGGTGTGTGTAATGGTACTGGCTATTTGGAGTTGTGTAAGGCTAGGTTTATGGCAATGGCATAAAGCCGAGCAGAAGCAGGAGATCACACACGCGTTGACCCGTCATGCGGGTGCGATTGCGGTACAGGCACAAGATCTGAGAGATGTGGCAAAGCTGGAAGCCTTGCATTTGCAGACAGCCGAGTTCAAGGGGCACTATCTGCCTCAATTCAGTTTTTTTCTGGATAACCAAGTGGAGCAAGGGCAGGCAGGTTTTCATGTCATCACGCCTTTATTGCTCAATGATAAACAGCATGTCGTGTGGGTAGACCGTGGCTGGATCGCAGGTTATGACGATCACCAGAAAGTCCCCTCTATTAGCACAACCCAAAGCGAACAAACCGTTAAGGGTCTCTTCTGGCAGCAAACTAAAAAAGGCTTTCGCCTTGATAAGCCCGGCAAGGCATGGCAGGCGGTCCAGCCGGTGATTGACTTTGCTTATCTGCGCGAACATGTGCCATACCATTTCCCTGATGTGATTCTCAAGTTGGATCCCGCGATGCCTGAGGGCTACCAGCGGCATTGGGATGTCCCTAGCGGTCAGGTCGAGAAGCACCTTGGTTACGCTTACCAGTGGTTTGGTTTTGCTGTGGCGAGTTTGCTGATCGGCGTGTATCAAATGATAGAAAAGCGGGCTTGATGATGACTAACGACGAAGCACAGACACACCAAACCCTTGATCCGGTTCAGCAGCGTAAAGGGCGCATGATATTTCTGTTGTTGGCGATCTTTTTTACTGTGCCGCTGCTGGTAGTAGTGGCTATGATCAAGTTTGAATGGCGGCCAAGCGGCAAGAGTTACGGTCAGCTGATTCAACCTCCAGTTTCCATTGCACATGCCAGGAACTGGGTAAACGACAATCAACAATCTTTGCCTATGTTCTGGCAGGATAAGTGGAATATGGTCCTGATTGCACGCGAGTGTGATGCTGGCTGCATGCAGCGCCTATATGATCTCCGGCAGATTTATGTCTCCATGTACAAGGATATGGTGCGTGTACAGCGGGTGCTGATTACACAGCAAGCTGACACATCACCGATCCGGGCTCGCTATCCTGATTTGCTGATCATCAATGGGCAATCAGAGCAGGTCGCAGAGTTAGGGAGAATGTTGAGCGGTGGCGGGCAAAATACACTGGATGCCCATCGTGTGTATTTCATTGATCCACTTGGCAACATCATGATGCAGTATGGACCTGACATGGAAGCCAAGTGGATACGCAAGGACTTGCTGAAATTATTAAAGGCTTCTTGGGCAGGCTAGCGCATGTTTAGAACGTTAAGTGCAGTGGCCGCAGTGGTGGCGTTTTGTGTGGTAGTACTGGGTTCGTATGTGCGGTTATCAGACGCCGGTCTTGGTTGCCCTGATTGGCCTGGCTGTTATGGTACGCTGACAGTGCCGCAGAGTGAGGCAGCCATCCAGTCTGCGCAGCAGGCTTACCCGGATAAGCCGGTTGAACATGCCAAAGCCTGGAAGGAAATGGCTCACCGCTATCTGGCAGGCAGTTTGGGGTTGTTGGTGGTGGCATTGGCGGTGCTGGCTTTCCGTCAACGGCAGGTGATCAGGACGTCCTGGCAGCTTTCGTCCGCCTTGGTGGTATTGATTGTGTTACAGGCGTTGCTGGGGATGTGGACGGTCACTTTATTGCTGAAGCCTGTCATTGTCACCCTGCACTTGCTGGGAGGAATGACCACACTGGCCGTGCTTAGCTGGATCGCTTTCCGCCATGTCATCACGCCGGATATTGCCTTGCCTAAGGGCTCACAATATTGGTTACGTTTGGCCTTGCTAGTATGGATACTGCAAGTGTTGCTGGGCGGATGGACGAGCAGTAATTATGCAGCCCTGGCCTGCACCGATTTTCCAACCTGTCACGGGATGTGGTGGCCGCATATGGATATTCGCGACGCCTTCCATCTCACGCGTGCATTGGGCGAAAGCCGTGATGGGGGGCAGTTGCATCTGGATGCGTTAACGGCAATCCAGTGGGTGCACAGGCTGGGTGCACTGGTAGTGCTGATCTGGATGAGTGTGGCAGCCAGGATGCTGATGCAACGTGAAAACGCAAAAATGTTGGGCTGGACTTTAATGGCAATTGTCTTTTGCCAAATCGCTGTGGGGATAGGCAATCTGCTATTGCAACTGCCATTGGTATTAGCCGTATTACATAATGCAGGGGCCGCTTTGTTGGGCGTTTGTCTGGTGGCGATCAATGCCAGACTGATGAATACATCATATTAAAAAAGTAAGGGGAAGAAGATGCAGACAACCTGGATGACACAATTGTCGATGGCCAAAATGAGCCTGCGACACTTTTGTGCCTTATGCAAACCACGTGTAACGGCGTTGATTGTCTTTACGGCCATTATCGGCATGCTGATGGCCACACCGGGCATGGTGCCAGTCTCGATATTGCTGGCTGCAACGGTGGGCATTGCTTTTGCTTCAGGCGCGGCTGCAGCGTTTAACTGCCTGATCGAGCATAAGATTGATGCCATGATGGCGCGCACACGGGCACGTCCTTTACCTACCGGGCAATTGTCACAGATGGAAACTTTGCTGTTCGCCAGTGTGCTGGGTGGTGTCGGTTTAAGTATCCTGTATTACTGGGTGAATCCACTGACCATGTGGCTCACTCTAGGTACATTTGTCGGTTATGCAGTGATTTACACTGTGTTCCTCAAACCGGCCACACCGATGAATATTGTAATTGGCGGTGCTTCTGGTGCCATGCCACCTATCCTCGGTTGGGCAGCGGTCAATAATACGGTGTCGCCTGAGTCCCTGGTGATGTTCCTGATTATTTTTGCCTGGACGCCCCCCCATTTCTGGGCACTGGCCTTATACCGCCGTGAAGAGTATGCCAAAGTCGGCATGCCCATGCTGCCAGTGACCCATGGCGAAAGATTCACGCTGTTACATATCCTGTTGTATACCATTATCCTCGTCGTGGTATCCCTGATGCCTTATGGACTGGGCATGAGTGGCTGGCTCTATCTCGCTTCTGCAGCCGTTCTGAACATGATCTTTATGTATTATGTGGTGTGCCTATATCGTAGCTATTCAGATATCTTGGCCAAAACAACATTCAAGTATTCGATTATTTACCTGAGCCTGATATTTGCGGCCTTGTTGCTGGATCATTACCTGGTTTAATTAGGCTGTGCATCTGTGTTACTTGATGTTTTAATGTCTGGTCTCACTATTGACTAACTGATGAATGCGGTTGTGTTTACCTTGCTGATAGACTTGATCTAGCAACGAGCTAAACATGACCGGTTTACCATGTAAGAATCCCTGGATAAAATCACAGTTCATTCCCTTGAGGATGTTCTCCTGACTTACATTCTCTACGCCCTCTGCAATGAGCTTGATATTCAGTTCGTGCGCCATTTGGATGATGGAGCGGCAGAGAACAAAGTCATAATTATCCACTTCCAGATTTTTGATAAATGACTTGTCAATTTTGACAAAATCAATCTGGTATTTTTTGAGATAACCCAGCGCAGAATAACCGGTACCAAAATCGTCGATTGAGAGTTTGATGCCTGCTTGCCTTACTGTTTTCAAGGTATCCTGTATTGCTTTGGAAGGTTCAAGTAACAAGCCTTCAGTAATTTCGAAGCAGAAGCGTTCACAGGGGATGTTGGTACGTTGCAGTCGCTTGATAAATGCCAGCAGGTGTTGTGGATGTGAAAACTGCAAAGGGGAAATATTCAGGCTGATTTGTGTCCCGCGCAGGCGTAGCAGATCAATCGCTGAAAAATCACGTAATACTTCGTCGAAAATCCATTTGCCGATCTCAATAATGAGCCCGGATTCTTCAGCCAGAGGAATGAACACATCAGGCGGAATATTGCCCCGTGTCGGGTGTTGCCAGCGAATCAGTGCCTCTGCTTTAATCAACCATAAGTCTTGCAGGCGGAAGATGGGCTGATAGACTAAGTGTAACTCACCATTTGCGACCGCTGAACGCAGGTCATGCGTTAACAAAATACGTTCGCGGATTTCGCGCTGCATCAGCTGCGTAAAAAATTGATACTGGTTTTTGCCTGCACGTTTTGCTGCATACAAGGCTTGGTCAGCAAACATCATCAGCTCTTCGCCAGAATTACTATGGTCTGGAAAGGTGGCAATACCAATACTTGCGGTGACAAAATACTGGTTATCTTCGATATGAAATGGCGAACGTATAGTATCTAAGATTTTTGACCCTATTTGATGCAGCTCCTTGAGGTTGCGTAATTTTGGAACAACCACCACAAACTCGTCTCCCCCCAACTTGGCAGTCGTGTCGCCATTGCGTGCGCAAGACTGAATACGCAATGCGGCATTTTGTAATAAACGATCACCAATCGCATGGCCGGCAACATCGTTCACATCTTTGAAACCATCGAGGTCGATCAGCAATAATCCCAATTGCTGACCGGATTGGGAGCACTCCAGAATGGCTTCTTCCAGGCAACTCTGTAGCAGGTAACGGTTGGGGAGTTGTGTCAGGTAGTCATAATTCGCCTGACGCCAGATCTGCTGACGGATTTCAGCTTCACGACTTTTTGCTCGTTGATAAAAACGCCAGAACTGGTAGAGCAGCAATATGCAAAGCAGTGAAATGACCGTGATGCCGGTTTCAATTACAACAGGGTTAACGCCGAAACCACTGCGAACTGGCACCTGATTGGGGATAGCAGAAGCGCTCTGGTGCCCCAGCGCTATTAGGGCCAGGACAAGTTTGCCTGCAACTATTTTAATGTGAGTATTCATACTATTCTGTCTTAATGTGAGACATATGGTTTTCAGCGATAGCACCCATTATCAATGGGATAAAAAAAGGTGGTTGCAGAAATAGATAACTGGATTAACGGCAGAATAAAAAAGAACTTTAGGTGAAAGTTGAAAAAAAATAATAAAAAAGCCTGTTGCAGGGCAACAGGCTTTTAAGGTCTGAGTTTTATCGAGAAACTTATTTGCCAGACAGGCAGGTTTTCATAAAGGCTTTGCGTTCATCACCGGCCAAGGCTTTGGTTTTAGCATCTGCATTACAGGTTTTCATTCTTTCCTGCTGCGCGGTCAGGCCAGATTTCGCACCGTCGGCAGACAAACATTGTTTCATAAAGGCTTTGCGTTCATCACCGGCCAAAGCTTTGGCTTTCGCGTCTGCGTTACAGGTTTTCATTTTTTCCTGTTGTGTCCCGGCATAAGCAGATACACAGGCACAGGACAGCAACAATGACATCAGCAATTTAGTCATGAAAGTCTCCAAACAAAAAAGTAAATATTATTCGAGTTTAAGGCCGCCTGCAGGCAGGCCTGTGCTGTCATTGTGACATAGAGCCGCCTGCTTTTGGGAATAAAAAAGCCCGGTTAATCCCAGGCTTGTTGAACAGACTATTTAATTGGAAAACGATGCAGTGTGCCGGCTTTCATATCAGGAATCAGCAGTGATTTTCCATCTGCTGAAAGGCTGATATCCGCCGCCGACTGATAGCCCTGGATGATGCGTTGTGGCGTCGCTTTAGGTTCTACCAGTTGCCAGACATTGCCACCAGCCCAGTCGCTTACGTAGAGCAAACCATTTGCGTCGCGGATCAGGCCATCGGCGCCACTAAAGCCCTGATTAAGCAAGGTGACCGTGGTTTTTTTGCTGCCAACCTGAATGCTGAACAGTTTGCCTGTACCAAAATCGGCGACCAGCAAACGGTCAGGGCCATCCATGAGTAAGCCGTTCGGGCGCTGGATGCCTGCTTTGGCTTTCAGTACCTGTGTCACTTTGCCTGTTGAGGAAATTTTGAAGATGCCTGCGCCATTGCCATGGTCATCACCACTGTCAGAGACATAGACGTTGCCCAGGCCGTCGATTTCAATGTCATTGAGGAACACCGGTTTTTGCGGAAAAGCACTGGTTGCCGCGAACACGGTTTGCGTCCCGCTTTGGGTATCAATGCGGACTACGCGATCTATATCCGCCACATAGAGCTGGCCATCAAACACATCCAGGCCTTTAGGGTCATTCAGGCCATCAGCCAACGGTGAGCGTGTCCCATCAGCGGCAATGCGTGTGATTTTACCATCGCCCAGCTTGCCAAACTCACCGATTTCAGAGACATAGGTCACTCCATCAGGCGTTTCAAATACGGATTCCGGCATTACCAAACCGCTTAAGGTATTGGCTTCGGTGGGGCTTGTCTTTGCGTTCTGGGCTTTGCCATCATAGCTGACACGGTAAATGACGCCATTGTAATCGTCAGACACCAGCAGAGAGCCATCCGGCAATTGCAGAACATCGTTTGGGCGACCCCAGACTTCACCTTCTGCACTCAGCCAGCCATCAATAAATGGCTTGGTTTCCTTGACCTGGTGTTGGGCGTCAAACGTCACGCGCACTAACTGGTAGCCTACCGGGACTTTGCGGTTCCAGGAGCCATGTTGCGCAATCACGGCGCTGCCCAGGTATTCGGCCGGAAACTGCTTGCCGGTATAAAACTTAAAACCCAGGTTAGCACTGTGCGCCTGGAATTCAGCCACCGGTTTGGTCACTGCGGGCGGCGTTTTGTCTTTCCATTTCGGGTCACGTGCATCACCACCGGCAAAGTAAGGGAACCCAAAGTGCAATCCGGCTTTCGGGGCGGCATTCAGCTCATCATGCGGCACGTCGGCACCCAAAAGGTCCACACCATTATCGGTAAAAAACAGGGTATTGGTGCCAGGCTGGAAGTCCATGCCAACAGAGTTGCGCACGCCCTTGGCAAAGGTTTCCACCTGAGTGCCATCGGTGTTCATGCGGATAATCGATGCTTCTATACCTGCCGGATCACAAATGTTGCAAGGTGCACCTACGGTGACGTAAAGCTTGTTATCAGGACCGGCGGCCAGGTAACGCCAGCCATGGTGGGCTTTGTCGGGCAGCTTGTCATAAACAACTTCACGCATGGTCTTGAATGGCAGGGTCAAATCAAAATCGGGGGCGGCGTAACGTGTGATACGGTGCTGTTCTGCCACATAGAGGTGTCCGTCCACCATGGCGACACCATTACCTACGTTCAGGTCGTCCAGAATCGCGACCACCTGGTCTGCCTTGTGGTCCTTGTTTTTATCCACGACTGCATAAACCTTGTTGCCGCGTGTGCCGACGTAAACATTGCCATTGGTGCCCAAAGCCATTTGGCGAGCACCGGGGACTTCTGCATAGACGTCTACATAAAAGCCGTCCGGTACATTCAGCTTGCCCAGGTTAGCGCGCACATCGTTGATATCTGCCCAGGCCGACGCAGCCAGGGTTGCGAACACGGAGCCGATCAGGCCTGTTATTAATTGATTTTTCATCACATATATCCTTTTCTCCAACAATATTGAAACCAATACAAAGTGGGTATCTCTAGTGTACGGAGTCTGGGCAGCGGCTGTAAGTTTAAAAAATATTAAATGATTGCCTAATCCTATTGCTTTATCAATGGATAGGGATGATTGCATGTATTATTTATGCCTAATTATTTTAGGTGTGTGATGATATGAGCAATCAGGAATGCTGGTATGCGCATGACAGAGACAAAACCATTGCCTTGTTATCTGCCATGACGCCAACAGAGGGATTTACCCTGACGGCGCTCGATGGGGTCAAGCTGATGCGCTGGAACAGGGCGATTCCACGGAGCCCGGTTTTTTATGAACCTAGTATCGTGTTTGTGTGTCAGGGTAGAAAGATCGGTTATCTGGGTGGCGAGGTTTATCAATATAACCCGCAGCAGTTCCTGATCTTGTCGGTGCCTTTGCCATTCGAGAGCGAAACCATTGCCTCAGCCGAAGAGCCGCTGCTGGCGATTTCAATCCGTATCAACCTGTCCATGATCTCGGAATTGCTGCTCAGCATAGAGCAGGCCTCCCCAGTGCAGATCAATGGCAGGAGCGGAATTACTTCCACGGTGCTGGATGCCAGGTTGTCCAATGCCGTAGTCAGGCTGCTGGAATGCCTGCAGTCAAAGACAGATGCGACCGTGCTTGGCCACGCCATTATTCGCGAGATTCATTACCGTATTCTGCAGACGTCACAAGCGGCAGCGATTTTGGCCGCGCACAGTACGCACAATAATATGGGCAAGATCAGCAAGGCATTGCGGCTGATACATGCGGAATATGACAAGGCACTGAATGTGGACAAGCTGGCTGCTGAATCCACCATGAGTGTGCCTTCATTTCACGCAGCGTTTAGGGATGTGACCGCAACATCGCCTATCCAGTACCTCAAGATGACGCGCTTGCACAAGGCGCGTTTGCTGATGGTGCAGGATGGTTTGAATGCCACCTTGGCGGCGAGCAAGGTGGGCTATGAAAGTGCCTCGCAATTTAGCCGCGAGTTTAAGCGCATGTTTGGCAAAAGCCCGATGGAAGAAGTGAATGCCGTGCGTAGCGCCCTGATCACCCACCCGAGTGACGCTGCCGCCAAATATGTGACAGTGCAACAGTGATGCGTGTTGTTTGACGGTCATGCAAAAACATAGCTTTAGGCAATCTTTAAAGAAAAGCAGGCAATGCTTTTCATGCCTGTTATTTTAGACTTTGAAGGTTAAACTGGAGAGCTTGCTCTTTTAATTTGAGTTGATGGAGATGACGATGAAAACAGCCGCTTATGGTGTGCAAAATGCCACCACCCCAGTTGCACCGATGACGATAGATCGCCGCGAGCCTGGGCCCCACGACGTATTGATTGATATTGAATATTGCGGGATTTGCCACTCGGATATCCACCAGGCAAGAAACGAGTGGGGTGGCGGGTCATTGTATCCGATGGTACCCGGGCATGAGATTGTGGGGCGCGTTAATAAAATCGGCAGTCATGTCACCAAGTTCAAGCTGGGTCAATTGGTTGGGGTCGGCTGTATGGTCGACTCCTGCCGCCACTGCGAGGAGTGTCATGCGGGTGAAGAGCAATACTGCGATAACTCTGTTTTTACCTATAACGCCAAAGATCCCAAATATGGTGGGCTGACCTATGGCGGATATGCCGAACGCATCACGGTAGATGAAAACTTTGTGGTCAGTGTGCCAGAAAACCTGGACACCAAAGCAGTCGCCCCATTGCTGTGTGCCGGTATTACCCTGTACTCCCCGTTGCGGCACTGGAATGTGCAGCCAGGCCAGAAAGTCGGCATCATTGGCCTGGGCGGCCTCGGGCACATGGGCGTCAAGCTGGCCGCTGCCATGGGGGCACATGTCGTCATGATTACCACCTCCGCGAGCAAAGCGGCTGATGCCACACGGTTGGGGGCACATGAAGTACTGATCTCCAAAAATGCCGACGACATGGCCAAACATGCGGCCAGCTTTGACCTGATTATTGATACGGTGCCGGTCGCGCATGACCTGAATCCATACATCGGTTTACTCAAGCGTGATAAAACCATCGTACTGGTGGGACCGCTGGATCCCGTCGAGGTGCATGGCGCCAACCTCATTACCAAACGCCGTCATGTGGCTGGCTCATTGATTGGTGGCATCGCCGAAACGCAGGAGATGCTTGATTTCTGTGGCAAGCATAATATTGTCAGTGATGTGGAAATGATAGATGCCAACTACATTAATGATGCTTACGAACGCATGCTCAATAGTGATGTGAAGTATCGCTTTGTGATTGATATTGCTTCGCTGAAAACCGCAGAATGATTACCTCTCGTGGATACAAGGCGTAGAGAGGTTCTAAAGGAGGCAGGGACTGAAGTTTCCCCCAGTCTCTGTTAAGATGATGATCCATTGATCACAAAGTAAGTGCATGCTTGCAGAAAAACCACCCTAGAGCCTGTTGTCCCGGCTGATCTCTGTCTTTGCTTACCTGGTATTGGCACAAGCCGATAAATTCATGCAGATCGGCCCGTCGGAATCGTTGGTGATTTCTATCCTCTTTGTCTTACCAATTGCATTGATTGAACAGGCGATTGAGTGTTACCACGATCAACTTGCATGACATTGAAACCAATGCGATTGAAGACATAACAACATTTTGTGTTTATGACGTTTGCCATGCTGTTTACGTTGGGCATGTAGTTTTTGATTGAGTGAATGAATTAGCCTTGTATGCATACCGTTCTTGAGTTGATACAGCAATATGGCTTGCTGATTGTCTTTGCCAGCGTGTTTCTGGAACAAATGGGTTTGCCCTTACCGGCTTATCCCACCTTATTGCTGGCGGGCGTGCTTATCGGTAATGATCAATACTCCTGGGAGACCATGTTGCTGGTAGCCATGATTGCTGCGCTGGTTGCAGATTCCGTTTGGTATAGAGCCGGGCGCAAATATGGCAAACGTGTCATGGGCAAGCTATGCAAAATTTCTTTATCACCTGATACCTGCGTACGGCAAACCGAGGCGTTGTACCTGAAATTTGGCCCACCCGCTTTATTAGTCTGTAAGTTTATTCCAGGCTTCGCATCGATTTCCAGTGCTTTGGCAGGTTCTTCCGGCACACGTTACTGGCTGTTTGCCTTGATGGATGGTCTGGGTGCCTTGCTATGGGCAGGATCGGCACTATGGCTAGGTAACTTGTTCAGTTCAGCCATTGATGAGCTGATGCTCACGCTGGTTGAAATGGGTAAATGGGGCACGCTGCTGGTGCTGGTATTACTGGCGGCATTTATTGCGTCCAAATGGTGGGACCGGCAGCGTTTTATCAAAAGCCTGCGCATGGCACGTATCAGTGTCGATGAATTAAACACCATGCTCAATAGCGGCGCGGCACCGGTGATCTTGGATACACGCGCCAAGCACCTGGTGGACGATGGCTGGATTCCAGGCGCCCAGTTTGTGACGCTGGAAGACATAGACCAGCTGGTGCTGGAGATTGATGAAGATGCGCCGGTCGTGCTGTATTGTTCATGCCCGAATGAAGTGACGGCTGCCAAGGTGGCCAAAAACCTCATTGGCCGAGGCTATCGCAATATCCGTCCCTTGACGGGCGGGATTGATGCCTGGCGCGACGCCGGATTTGAAGTGACGACGCTGGAAAAAGAACGTATGGCGAGAGAAATACATGTTTAATGTCGTTGGCATCGCGCTCAAGCGCCCGTACACCTTTGTGGTCATGGCGCTGCTGATTCTAATTGTCGGCTCCTTGTCTGCGTTCCGTAGCCCCGTCGATATTTTTCCTGAAATCCGGATCCCGATTGTGGCAGTGGCTTGGCAATATACCGGCCTGCCGCCAGACGATATGGCAGGGCGTATCACGACCCTATACCAGCGCAGCCTGACCACAACCGTGAATGATATTGAGCATATCGAAGCCAACTCCTATATCGGTTTTGCCATCGTTAAAATCTTCTTCCATCCAGGCGTCAATATTGCGACAGCCAATGCCCAGGTGTCAGCGATTTCGCAAACGGTGACCAGGCAAATGCCGCCCGGCACCACACCACCGTTGATCCTGAATTACAACGCGTCTACGGTGCCCATTTTGCAGATTGCATTGTCAGGCAAAGGCCTGACCGAGCAAAACCTGGCCGATCTTGGCCTCAATGCCGTGCGTTTGCGGCTGGTCACCGTGCCCGGCGCGGGCGTACCTTTCCCCTATGGCGGCAAAAGCCGGCAAATCCAGATCGACCTGAATCCGGGGGCACTACAGGCGCGTGGTTTGTCTGCGCAGGACATTTCCAATGCGCTGGCGGCACATAATATGATTGTGCCGGTAGGCACGCAGAAAATCGGCAGTATTGAATACACGCTTAACCTCAATAACGCGGCAACTGCGATTGATGATCTGGCCAGTATCCCGATCAAGGTGGTCAACGGCGCCACGGTGTATATGCGGGATATCGCCCAGGTGCACGATGGCAGTGCGCCGCAGACGAATGTGGTCCATGTGGATGGCAACCGTTCTGTCCTCATGACCATCTTGAAGAATGGGGCCATTTCTACCCTGGCGATTGTAGAGGGCATCAAGAATAAGCTCGAAGAAATCAAGCCCAGCCTGCCAGATGCATTGGTGGCGACCCCGATCAATGATCAGTCGCTGTTTGTGCGTGCAGCCATTGAAGGGGTGGTGTTTGAGGGTGTACTGGCGGCTATATTGACCAGTTTGATGATCTTGCTGTTTTTGGGCAGCTGGCGCTCGTCATTGATTATTGCCACATCTATTCCGCTCTCGGTGCTGGGCGCCATCATGGGCCTTTCAATGATTGGTGAGACCCTCAATATCATGACCTTGGGCGGCCTGGCACTCGCCGTAGGTTTGCTGGTGGATGAAGCTACTGTGACCATAGAAAACATCAACTGGCACCTGGAGCAGGGCAAACCGGTAGAGCAGGCCATTCTTGATGGCGCCGCACAGATTGTGACACCGGCGTTTGTCTCCTTGCTGTGTATCTGTATCGTGTTTGTGCCCATGTTCTTCCTGGAAGGCGTGTCACGCTTCCTGTTTGTGCCCATGGCGGAAGCGGTGATGTTCGCCATGATCAGCTCGTTTATTTTATCGCGTACGCTGGTGCCTACCATGGCTAATTACTTCCTCAAGCCGCATGTTGAGGATGAGCATACCGTGAGCCGCAATCCGCTGGTGCGCTTCCAGCAGGGGTTTGAGGCCCGGTTTGAACGTTTCCGCGCTAGTTACAAAAACATACTGACGATGGCCGTTAATCACAGCCGCCTATTCATGGCTGGTTTTATGGGAGTAGTGCTGTTGTCGTTCTTGCTGGTGCCTCTGCTGGGGCAAAACTTTTTCCCAGCGGTGGATAGCGGGCAAATCCTCATGCATGCGCGTGTGCCAGTGGGAACACGTATCGAAGAGACGGCCAGCCGTTTTGCCAATATCCAGGCAGCCATCAAAAAGGTGATTCCTGCTGACGAAATCCTGACCATTGTTGATAACATCGGCATGCCAATCAGTAGTATTAACTTGACCTATAACAACACCGGGGTCATGGGCTCGCAGGATGGTGATATCCAGATTGCGCTCAAGCCGCATCATGCCCCGACCGCAGAATATGTGCGTACTTTGCGCGAACTCTTGCCCAAACAATTCCCGGATACCACCTTCTCATTTCCTCCGGCAGACATCGTCAGCCAGATCCTGAACTTTGGCTCACCGGCGCCGATTGATATCCAGATTCGCGGTGGCAAGCTGGCAGACAACTTTGAATATGCCAACCGTTTGCTGTCAAAAGTGCGCAGCGTGCCTGGCGTGGTCGATGCCCGTATCCAGCAGTCGCGCAGCCGGCCAGCGTTTGATATCAATGTGGATAAAACCCGGGCGCAGGAAATCGGCATCAGTACGCGTGATGTGACCAACAGCATGGTGATCAACATGGCAGGCAGTTCACAGGTGTCACCGACTTATTGGCTAAACCCGACGAATGGGGTGACCTATTCCATCGTCCTACAAACGCCGCAATATCATCTGAATAGCTTGAATGCGCTGGCTAATTTGCCCATTAGCGGCAGTAACGGCCTGGTACAGACCCTGGGTGGCTTGGCAACTTTTCAGCGTAATGTCGGTAATGCAGTAGTCAGCCAGTATGATATCCAGCCCATGGTGCAAATCCATGCCAGTACGCAAGATAGGGACTTGGGTGCCGTCGCTAAAGACATCCGCAAAATTCTCGAAGAAACCAAGGATCAAGTACCTAAGGCGACCAGTGTCGTCATGCTGGGGCAGGCCTATACCATGGACCGTGCTTTCACTGGCCTGTTCTTTGGCCTGCTGGGAGCTATTGTGCTGGTGTATTTGCTGATTGTGGTCAACCTGCAATCGTGGACCGATCCTTTTGTCATTATTACGGCGTTACCTGCCGCGTTGGCCGGTATTGTCTGGATGCTGTTTGCAACCTATACGCCCTTATCCGTGCCTGCATTGACCGGTGCCATCATGTGTATGGGCGTGGCGACGGCGAACAGTGTTCTGGTGATCAGCTTTGCGCGTGAGCGTTTGGTTGAGTTGCAGGATGCGACGGCTGCGGCTATCGATGCCGGTTTTGTTCGCTTTCGTCCGGTGCTGATGACGGCGCTGGCGATGGTGATCGGCATGACCCCCATGGCCCTGGGATTAGGCGAGGGCGGAGAGCAGAATGCCCCTCTGGGCCGGGCCGTGATCGGCGGGCTGTTGTTTGCCACCGTGGCGACCTTATTGTTTGTACCTGTGGTCTTCAGTGCCATCCACCGTAAAACCTACCCTGGCCCTGAGAGTACTTCTAGCGGAGAATTAAATGCGTAATGACAAAGCGGGCATGTCCCGCGGACTCAAGTTGAGCGGCTTGCTACTTGCGCTGGTAGCGATGGGTATCGTGATTGTGGGCGTTAGCAGCCGCGCCAGTCATCAAGACAAACTCAAGGCCTGGACAGAGAAACAGGCGGTGGCGACAGTCAGAGTCGATCTGCCTGAACATGGTGCAGCAGCAGGTAGTTTGGTTCTCCCCGGCAGGTTTGAGGCTTATGCCCGTGCCCCTATTTATGCCCGCGTCAATGGCTATTTGAAAAGTTGGAAAGTGGATATTGGCGGCAGCGTAAAAAGCGGTCAATTGCTGGCAGAGATTGAAACGCCTGACCTGGACCAGGAGTTGTTGCAGGCCAGGGCTGACCTGGCCAGTGCCCAGGCGAATGTTGCCCTGGCTGAGACCACCGCCAAGCGCTGGCAGGATATGTTGAAAACCCAATCGATTGCTAGGCAGGAAGTCGATGAGAAAGTCGGGGATTACCAAAGCAAACAGGCGATAGTCAAAGCGGCTGAGGCCAATGTGAACCGGCTACTTGCGCTCAAAAGCTTTGCCCATATCCTGGCGCCATTTGATGGCTCAGTGACCGCGCGGAATACCGACACAGGTGCCCTGATCAATGCCGGTAGCAGCAGTGCGACGGTATTGCCGCTGTTTGAAGTCTCCAACACGCGCAAATTGCGCTTATACATCAACGTGCCACAAAATTATGTTGGCCAGATCAAGCCGGGTGGCAAGGCCAAGTTTACCGTGCCGGAAGCACCGGGTACCGAGTTCGAGGCCACGATACAGTCTACTTCAGGTGCGATCAATGCGTCTTCTGGTACAACCCTCGTACAGTTACTGGTGGATAATGCGTCGGGCCGTTTTTTGCCTGGGGGCTTTGCCAATGTCAATCTGCTATTCAATGATGCCGTCGAGCGCCTGAGCATTCCTGCCAGCGCACTTATTTTTGACCAGAATGGCCTCAAGGTGGCTACCGTTGGCAAGGATCATAAGGTGATCTTGAAAACGATCACCATTGCGCGTGATCTGGGAAAAACACTGGAAGTACAATCCGGTTTGACCGGCACTGACCTGGTGATCGAGAATCCGCCAGATGGCGTCAGCGATGGCGATCAGGTCAATATTGCAAGTAGTGCAGCATCGGCAAAATAAAGCTCGCTCAAGCCTGCAAATGCAGTCTATCCCTGCTTGGCAAAGCTAGCGAGTAAGCACTAACCAGCAGCTTAATGCTGCAGCGGATACGGCCAGGAAAAAGTTGACCGCCGGTGGCAGCCAGTAAACGTGGCCGCGTGGTTTTTCCTGTGTGCTGAGTGATTGATAAAACACCATAAACTGTATGGCAGAAAAGACTGCCGTACAGGCACCAATCAGGATAAACCCTACCCCGATATATAGCGACAAGGTGGTTTGTGATTGCGACACTGGGTGACCCTGTGCCATGAGCTGTATAAACAAGCCAAAACGCTCAATCACAAACCCCAGCCCCATCAGGGCAATGGCTGAACGTTGCCAGGCCAGTAAAGTGCGTTCGGCTGCAAAGTAAACGCGAGGATCATCAAGGTAAGACATAATGTGCGCGCGCTCCTGAAATTGTTCCAGCTGCTTAAGTCTGCCGCTGGGCTGTGATCACCCCGGGCACTTGCTTTAGCCTTCCTAGCAAATGTTCTAGCTGGTCCAGGTCAACCAGCTCGACCGTAAAGTGCATGAGGGCAACATGGTTGCGGCTAAGGGTGTTCGCTTTTGTGGTATTGATTTTTTCACGCGCAAACAGCTCGCTGATATCACGCAACAATCCCTGACGGTCATTCGCTTCCAGAACGATATCGACTTCATATACCCCAGATTGTTTGTTACCCCATTGCGCATTGAGCAGGCGATTGTGGCGTGCACTGTCCAGGCGCGTAATAAACGAGCAGGCCTGGCGGTGGATGGTCACGCTGTGGTGACGCGTCAGGTAGGCGACAATCGGTTCTGGTGACACCGGCTTGCAGCATTTGGCCATCGTGGTTTGCACATTGCCTATGCCTTCAATCATGATGCCCGCATGGTTCACCTGGGAGGCGCTTGGGCGCTTGATCATCGCTGGCGCATTGTCTGGTGTCACTGGAGCCAACTCCCCCTGAATGGTGATGGCAATCTGGTGCTCGCTGATATCGCCGCGGCCGATGGCCGCCAGGCAATCCTCCAGTTTGTGGAACTGCAGCTTTTGCGCGACTTTTTCGAGGGGCAGGCTGCTGGCACCGGCACGGTGTAACTCTTTATCCAGCTTGGCCCGGCCTTGGGCGACGTTTTCTTCAAAATGCTGGTATTTAAACCAGTGCCGCACCTTGGCACGTGCGCTGGCACTTTGCAAAAAGCCGAGGGACGGGTTCAGCCAGTCACGGCTGGGCGCGCCATGTTTGGCGGTCAGGATTTCCACCCGCTGGCCATTCTCCAGCTTGGTATGCAAGGGGACGATATGTCCGTCGATTTTCGCGCCGCGGGTACGATGCCCCAGGTCTGTATGTAAAGCATAGGCAAAGTCTATGGGCGTGGCGCCTGCGGGCAAATCAATGACTTTGCCTTGAGGTGTCAGCACATACACTTTGTCCTGGAATAACTCATTGTTGAATTGTTCCAGCAAGTCACCCTGATCAGCGACTTCATCCTTCCAGGAAAGTATCTGGCGCAACCAGGCAATTTTTTCGTCAAATTTTGCATCAGACTTGCCGCCTTCCTTATAACGCCAATGCGCTGCCACGCCCAGCTCAGAATGCTGGTGCATTTCAAAGGTGCGGATCTGTACCTCCAGCGCGAGGCCACGAGGCCCGCTGACCGCCGTGTGCAGTGAACGGTAGTTGTTACTTTTAGGACGGGCAATATAGTCATCAAACTCACCCGGAATCGGTTGCCACAAGTGATGCACCAGGCCCAGCGCGGTATAGCAATCCTTGACATCTTGTACCATGATGCGTACCGCACGCACATCATACAACTGGTTGAATTGCAGATGCTTGCTCTTCATCTTTTTGACGATGCTGTAAATATGCTTGGGCCGCCCGCTCACTTCCCCCTGGATGCCAGCCTGAGTCAGTTCATGTTGTAACTGGCTCACTACCTCTGCAATATACTGTTCCCGGTCAACTCGCCGTTCGTCCAGCATTTTCGCGACTTCTTTATACAGCTGCGGTTCGAGGTAGCGTAAGGATAAATCTTCGAGCTCCCATTTCAACTGCCATACACCGAGACGGTTGGCCAGCGGGGCAAAAATATTCTGGTTTTCGCGCGCAATCTGCACTTGTTGCGCTGGGCTGGCGCCAGACAAATGCCGTAGCAACTGAGTGCGCTCTGCCAGCTTGATCAACACGACCCGGATATCCTGCACCATGGCTAATAGCATTTTGCGCAGCGCTTCCAACTGTTGCGCACGGTCACTGTGTTTGTGGTCAGCCTTGGAATCCGCATGATGCAAGCAATCCATTTCACTCAAGGCCTGGATATGTGACATGCGCGAAATGCCATCTATGAGGCTGACAACGGACTGATTGAAGCGGGTGGATAAGTGGACGGACCAGTCATCCAGAAGGTCTGGCACAGCATACAAAATACAGGCAGTCAGGCTGTCTGCATCCATGTTCATGTCAGATAGGATAGAGGCTGTCCCGAGTGCATGTTGTAACAGAGGCTGCCTGTTAATGGCATGGTGTTGGGCATAGAGGGGTGCGGCTAGCTCTCCCGCCTCACGAATCTGCGCCAGCTCGCTGGGAGTAAACCGTTGAGGCAAAGATTCAACCCACAAACACAATGCTTGCGGATCAGTAGCAGTTGGAGCTTGTGCAGAGCGGTGACCAGAAACCATGCCATATTATCGCCGCGATTCCGAGTCAGCGTAAAGGGCACCTCTAAAAATACAAATTCCGTTGCGATACTGCGTTGCTCATATAGTGGGTTAAGCAGTCAATGCGTGAAACGCATGCTGGCAAATTTTTTACTCGTGCCTTGTGTGGCTTGCAATTTGAATTTTTAGAGGAGCCCTAAGATAAAACGCATCCTGACTCAGGTATCAGGATGCGTGACAAAATGAATCAAACTAAGATTCGGATACTGCAGCGTCAGTTTAGACAAACAGGCTAATACCCAACACGGCTGCCAAGGCGATGCCTATCGCTAACAGCAGGAAAATAAAGAAAAACACTTTTGAAATCGTGGCGGCGCCAGACTCAATACCTCTAAATCCCAGCAAACCGGCGATAAAAGAAATGACAAGAAACAGCAGCGCATAATAAAGCATCAGTGAGTCCTTTCGTTGAATACGATGATGTTGGCATCATAAAAGGCCGGTGCGGTTTGCCATATCGGATATTGACTAGATGAGAGGTCAGAATGTACCTACGCGATGTCTATTGTTGCCATGATTCAATCGATACTCAGGAGATCAAAAACAAAGCCCCCTTACGCCCAACGCGGAAATGCGGGTATATTAATAATGTTTTTTAATAGCGTGGCTAACATGACTCAGAGTGAGTATGTGAGTGTGCACTCACTGTTGGGTGGGGATATAGCTGCGGTTATTCATTTTGACGTTGAAGTATTATGAAAGGAGGAGGCTTATGTGGTTGGATCATCGGTTGCATATATTCGGGCGCCCATTATCAATATTAGCGCTCAGTCTATGGATGCCGTTGTCAGTCTTTGCTTCCAGCGATAGTGCTAAAGTGATCAGCACGCCGGTGCAAAAAAACATCAACAAAGCCGAGACCAGGCAAAAAGTGGTCGCGCTACTCAATATGGATGAAGTCCTGCCGGACTGCCAGCAACAAGTGGCGATGGCAAAGGTGAAAACAGTGCTTTACAGTGAAAGCGGTTTGACCCCAGAAAAATTCGAGGTCGACTGGCGCGGAAGCAAATTTCATATTGCTACCAATGTCGGTGAAAATCCTGTGTTGTCAATGGAAGAAATCCAGGCCGCCCATCAATTTATTAAAGTTGGCAAGCGTTACCTGATTCATTTTCAACTATGCGGCGATGGCAGCCAGCACAGTTTGATTAATATGTATGCTGAACAGGAGCCCGTGCGTCCCGCCCGTAAAATCAAGACCTAGAGCCTTCATTCCCATTTCACAAACGCTGACCAACTCGTCCTGCAGGGATTGGTCAGTTGGCCGGATGTGTTTGTGATGAAAGTGGTTTACATATGCAAATAATGCACACCACGTGGATATGAGCGTATAGTGTTTTTATTCATTTATACAGCCTCATTGAGTTGAATGATCGTATGAGGCTGTTTCACATCTCTTTGTAATTGCTTCAAAACTTTCTCGTGCTTCCTGAGTAGTTCTTTACTTCCGCGGCATGCGTTTGTAGACGTTTGGTTTTAAAACGTAATACGCAACAAGCAAGGGCGTCCTGGAGGCTACTATTTCATCCTTTTTCGCCCGCTTCAACCCATTCAAAGGAGCAGGTCATGGATAAAAAAGTGTTTTTCAGTGACAGGGGAGTCATCATCAGCGACAGCCGGTTTATAGCCAGTGGCTACATATACAACATTGCAGACCTTAGCTCGGTCAGGTTAGGCGTGATCAAACCGCCGCGCTGGTTAGCCATGTATAGCATTGGAGTAGGTGTGGTACTCTTGCTCACAGAGGGGGCATTCTTTGTAGTTGGTGGTTTCCTGATTGTGCTTGGTATCATGGCCGGGCTGTTTGCGAAGACCCGGTACGCTGTCATTCTCAGGGCTAAAACAGGTGAACATAAGGTATTGCAGGACAAAAATGCGGACTACATCGCACAGGTAGTGTATGCGCTGGATGCTGCGATGATCAATCGGGGTACGCCATCAAGAATAGAGCCAGTCAGGCATATGCAGGATCGTTTTGGTACACTTGCCACCGGTATCACCTCTCATTGAATGAGAGCAGTGGAGGTAGGCTCTATATTGCGCTGACTGGTTGCCAGTGCGTTTGAGTGTCTATCATTTTACTCATCTTCACTGAAGGCATCATGAAAGTCAATCAGCTCAATCACGCCTTTTCTGCGCATATTGCCGATAAAAGCGATGCCGTCACGCGTCATTGGGTTTTCCCCGGACTGCCTGCCTTCGCGAACGTTCCCGTTAGCCCGTAGTGGTCTATGGAACACCTCTTTGTGATAGCGCAGTGCCGCTTCACCTATGCCAATTCTTTTGCATTTTTCAAGATCCAATACGCTGACCAGGAAGCTTTCCGCGCCTTTTGCCTCCTGAAGGCGCTTTAAATCTATCACCCCAAGCGGTTCTTTTTCTCTAAAAACCAGGATTTCCTCTCCCGTGTCATCTATCCGGATCAAATAGGCTTGACCATCTTTTGCGATAAATGTTTTTTGATGCATGGGCGTCCTTTCTACAGATTGATTCAACTTCCTTAAAGCGCAGTATAACGCGTTAACCAGACGTCTCCTGTGACTCAGTCGTGTGTGCAGATCTTAACATTTGAAAATTCAGTTCCATATCATGTAATTACGCGTATAGTGGGTTTTATCATTCTTTAATAAAGACCCCTCCTGCAGTCTTCGGGCCTTAAGCTTTTCCGGTAGTTGTTTAATACCCCCCCCCGTGCTACTGAGTGCGTACACTTCCACTTTCGTCGCATATTTTTGCATCATAGTTTTAAAGCCTAACACGCAATGCGTGGGCGCTATAGTGGTTGTGAGTTATTCATCCATTCTTCGCTTCGCTTTGGTTACCAAGGATTTACCAAGAATGGATAAAAAGGTTTTCTTTAATCAGTATGGCGTGACGGTGTCTAAAACGCGCTTTATCGTCAGGGGACAACTTTACGAGATCAATAAGATTTCCTTCCTGACTTATCAACGATTGAAACCTAATCGCTGGTTTGCAATGGCATGCATGGCGATTGGTGTGTTGCTGGTGCTGGATGAAGGCGATTTATTCGCCTTTGGCGGTTGTTTGATTTTATTGGGCATTGTGGCATGGGTAGCCGCCAAACCTAAATATGCCGTGATGCTGACCATGCCTGAAGGTGAAGTCCAGGCGTTAGTCAGCACAGATTTGCCGCATGTGGAAAGAGTGATCCAGGCCTTGAATACTTCCAGGGGGATGCATGACACGCAAGGTGCTGAGCCAGTGAGGCCAGCAGATAAAGGCAATCATTTCAATCCTCTGACGCCACCTGCTATGGAATAGTGTATGCATTGAACCTTTGAAGGATCTCCAAAGGTACCTTGCCCCTCTTGCGAAAGCGAGAGGGTTTTTTTACGAGTTTCTCGCGTGGACTTTTCGCTCTTTGAGTGTCTTTACATGCTGGTTTTACATGATCTTTCATACGACCCGCTTTGACAGAAAATACTGACAAAAATATCAGAATAAAACACCTTTTTTCGCGATTGCGCTTTATATACATTCTTGGCATTTGCACGATTTTCATGATGCCACGCTATCAATCATCTCTCCAGGAGGTAAGCCTTTATGCCCACTGCCAGCGCACAACCACTCCACCATTCTGTGACCGACCCTCTGCCTGGCATGGGGGCTATCCCGCATGCCGATGGGGTCGCTTTCCGCGTGTGGGCTCCCAATGCACAAAAAGTATCTGTGATTGGCTCATTTAATGATTGGCAAGCCGGGGTCGATGAGTGTATCAGCGAAGCAAACGGCTATTGGTATATCAATATCAATAATGCCGAACCGGGCGATGAATACAAGTTTCACCTGGTCAATGGCGAGCAGCAATTACAACGCATAGATCCTTACGCCAGAATCGTCACCAATTCGGTTGGGAATGGCGTGATCCCTGCGCTGGATTTTTTTGATTCACCCCTTACCCCATTTGAAATGCCCGCCTGGAATGAGTTGGTGATTTACGAGTTGCATATTGGGACCTTTAACGCCAAAGACGGCCATGTTGGGACATTTGACACAGCGATTGAGCGGTTGCCACATTTGAAAGCGTTAGGCGTTAATGCTGTTGAGGTCATGCCAATCGCTGAATTTGCTGGTGATTACTCCTGGGGTTATAACCCGGCACATCCTTATGCAGTGGAGAGCGCTTACGGTGGGCCTGAGGCATTTAAGCGCTTTGTCGCCACGGCACATGAGATGGGCATCGCGGTGATTGTAGACGTGGTTTACAACCACTTTGGCCCTTCGGATATCAGCCTGTGGCAGTTTGATGGCTGGCACGAAAATAATAAAGGTGGCATTTATTTTTATAACGACTGGCGTTCGTCCACCCCGTGGGGAGATACCCGCCCGGATTATGGCCGCGGTGAAGTGCGCAAATATATTTTTGATAATGCCATGATGTGGCTGGACGATTACCACGCCGATGGGCTGCGTTATGACATGACGCTCTATATCCGGAGCGTAGAAGCCAGCGCACAAAACCTGATTGCCGAAGGCTGGAGCCTGCTGCAATGGATTAACAGTGAAGTCGAAGCACGTCATCCCGGCAAAATTACCATTGCAGAAGACCTGCAAAATAGCGCAGAACTCACCTTGAAACGTGAAGATGGTGGTGCACACTTCGGCACGCAGTGGGATGCCGGTTTTGTGCATCCTGTCCGAGCAGCCCTGATCGAAATGGATGACGCCAACCGCTCCATGGCGGCTGTGCGCGATGCCATACTTAACCAATATAACCATGATGCTTTTCAGCGCGTGATCTATACCGAATCGCATGACGAAGTCGCCAACGGTAAGCAACGACTAGTCTCGGAAATTGACCCCAGCGAACAGCCCGGACGCTATGCCATCAAGCGCTCTTGCCTGGGCGCTGCCCTGGTCATGACGGCTCCAGGCATTCCCATGCTATTCCAGGGCCAGGAGTTTTTGCGTGACCAGTGGTTCCGCGATGACAGACCCATAGATTGGCATAGGGCAGAAGAATATGCCAGCATCACCACCATGTACCGTGACCTGATTAACTTGCGCCTGAATAAAACAGGATGCTCAGCGGGGCTCACTGGACAGCATACCGCGGTTTACCATGTGAATGACAATGATAAATTAATCGCCATGCATCGCTGGAGAGAAGGTGGTGTCGGTGACGATGTCATCGTCATATTCAATTTTGCCGAAGGCCGTAAAGAGAATTATGTGATTGGTCTGCCTCATGGCGGAGAATGGAAGTTACGTTTCAATAACGATGCCGGGCTATATAACGAACAGCTGGACGAGACTCCTTCCGGCGATATCACAGCCAATGAAGAAGGGCGCGACGGTTATGACTTCTCTGCAACTATCACCATCGGTGCCTATGCTTGCCTGATTTATTCGCAGGATCAATGACAGCGCTTTAACTCTGTAATTAGCCGGCATTCATGTGGCTAATTCAAATAATAAAATCATGGCGTTCGCTTTATATTGATGGCAAATATCAAGCCCAATTGAGATAGGAGGCGTCATGGCGGTAAACGGTGTGAGTGCATACAGTGCCAATCAGGTTCAAACGGCAACCAGCTGGCAGCAAGCCAAACAGAATATCGTTTCTCTCGATAGCGCATTGAAATCAGGCGACCTGAAGGTGGCTAAAGATGCGTTCTCAAAGCTAAGCCAGTTAAAAACTATCGATAGTAATAGTCCTCTTTTCAAGATTGGCCAGGCGTTGCAAAAAGACGATATTCAGTCTGCCTGGCAGGTGGTGAATCCAGCGCAAACCGGGTCAAGTGATCTGACCACGCCTCTAGCCTGGCAACAGCTGACCAAGCTGGCCTCTGGGGCTGATACCAATAGCGCCGTGTCAGTAAACAACAAGCTATCCAGCCTGCTTAATTATTTGTCTGCGGGCGATACTGGTGCCACTAACAATAGCACCAGCTATACATCGGGGATTATTAACCAGGTGTTATCACAAATTAATAACAGCAGTGCCAGTTCTAAAGTTTCACTAGGGAATTCTGCTTCGGCAGAAAATGTAGAGTTATATACGCAGTTAGCACAACAGGTTAAGAATAATCCGCAATTGGCCTCGTTGCTGGTTGAGCGCCTCAAAGCGCAATCGTCTAATGGCGTATTCAGCTATCTGTAAAGCTGCCTTTCATGCATAGCTGCGCATGAATATGTCCAGACCGTCACGATCATCAAAATGGCTGCCACGTAGGGCAGCCATTTAATCTTCAGGGGTTTAGCGCCCAACCCTTAACTCATCAGTTTTTCTTCCAGCTCTTTCAACCGGCTTTCCAGCGCTGCAATCTTCTGATCACGCTCCCTGATCGCGGGGATGACATCCTCTGCCTTAAGCAGTTGAGGAATATGCTTGTGGCAATTTGCATCCCAGGCTTTGAGGGTAAACACAATCACGCGCTCGACTTTTGCTGCATAGTCTGGCGAGGATACGCGGGCGGTTAACGCAGGGTCGTCCGTCACCACTTTTGCTTCTCCCCAGATTTTGACGCGTTGTGCATTGGCGTAATCCATTAAAAATAACTGGGCTTTGGGATTTTCATCCAGGTTGCCAGCGGTGATGTATTGCTTGTTGCCGGCATAGTCGGCAAAGGCAAGTGTATGCTCATCCAGCACGTGCAAAAAACCAGGCGGGCCGCCGCGATGCTGCATATAAGGCTGCCCTTGGGCATTGGCGGTGGCCATGTAAAAGCTGGTTTGCGCGGCAATAAATTCTGCCAGTATCGGTGTCACACGCGACTCCCAGCCGCGTGAGGCTTCAAAGTTTGCATAACCTGCCCTGGAGCCATTTTCCTCTTGCCTGGCTTTGACTGACGGTGTGAATACCACATCACTCGGTGACACTAAAGTTGAAACCAGTCTGGCAGTCATGATTTTCTCCTTGGTTTGTTTACGCATGACCAAATTTTAGTCAATAATGGTGGCGAGAAAATCGTGGCTAGCCGCAATACATTATTTCATCAGGAGAAATACTATCGATCAGTTTCACTTAATGCGGGTGTTTGCCAGCGTCGCTGAAGAAGGCGGGTTTGCGGCGGCTTCACGCAAGCTGGATCTTTCACCAGCCGCAGTGACGCGGGCCGTGGTGGCGCTCGAAGAGCAATTGGGCGCCAGGCTGTTGCAGAGAACCACGCGCAATGTGCGTTTTACGGATGCAGGCCGTCAATACTACGAAAATGTGCGGGCCATCCTGACAAGCATTGCAGAAGCCAATGAGGCCGTGGCAGAAAGCAATGCGACGCCGCGCGGTACGCTCTCGATCACGGCGCCTGTGATGTTTGGGCGCATGTTTGTCATGCCCAGTGTGATTGACTACATGCAACGTTATCCGCAGGTGAAGTTGATTGCGCATTTAGTCGATCGCGTCACTAACCTGGTGGATGAAGGTATGGATGTGGCGATCCGTATTGGTCACCTGCCTGATTCCGGCTTGCGCGCCATTAAAGTGGGTCACGTGCGGCGGGTTTTGTGCGCATCGCCAGGCTATCTAGATAAGTTTGGGTCACCTGAGCACCCAGCTGAGCTGGCTCAGCATTCGATTATCTCCTCTAGCCATGTTTCGCCACAAACCGAGTGGCGATTCAATGCTGAAAAAGAAGCTTTATTGGTCAGGCTGGATCCACGATTGACGGTCACCAGCAATGATGCGGCACTCTCGGCCGCCGTGAGTGGATTAGGCATCGCGCGCTTACTTTCCTATCAAGTATGGAGCGAGGTTGAGAAGGGTTCTTTGCGATTAATACTGGAAGCGTACGAAGAAGAGCCATGGCCAGTGCATGTCGTTCACCGGGAAGACAAGTTAGGTTCTTCCAAGGTCCGGAGCTTCATAGACAATATTGTCGATAGCCTGCGTAGTCATACAAAATTAAATCCCAAGTAAGATTTGCTTAGCAAAACAACCCAACTCATCCGTACATGGTGTTTGCTGGTATAAGCATGCGGAAAGCAGGCTTTATGCTTGGCGACTAACTCTATTCACCTACACAAGAATCAGCCCTTTCACACTTACCCCTTACTGGTGTTGACCTTAAGGTTGAGTCTCATATCCCTCATTTGAAAGTACATTTGGAGATTCACTATGGAACTGAAATCTGATTTAGAAAATACCAGTCACTCTTTGAAAAGCAGCTTAGACCCGTCCTCCACCCATGCATTGGAAACACCTGAACCACAACCTGAACCCTATTCGGATGATTTCGAGGCTGATCCAACGGTGCCTGACCCTATTGATCCGGAGCTTATTAACACCCCAGGGTTAAACCCCGAAGATGAAGATGAAACGCCAGGAGGCACAGATCCTGGATTAGACCCGGAGGAGCTTCCTGACTCAATCAAACCGGATGCTGGTCACCCTGCTCCCGATGATCTGATCAAGGAGGAAATAGATTCGGGTGTGCGTGACCGCAATCGTATCAGTAATCCGGATGCCGGGATTTAGAATGGTCATTTAGGTTGATAGTAATAAAGCCTTACATCCCGCTCAGTGGCCTCCGACAGGCAAATGAGATTGCTACGGATAGTGAAAAAAATTGATGTGATATCTAATGCAGGGGCAGTTCAACAAATGATATCCAGTCGTTTTTTTTTAACTTTTAGGAACACTGACATGAACAAACTATTGATTACCTTATTATTCTCTGCCTTTGCAATGACCACTTACGCTGCGGATACAGACAAACAAACTGACGGTGCTGAATTAGGCACCAATGAAACGCCGCAAGCGCAGGATCAAAGCAAGAGTAGTCCTAAAAAATCGTCAGATAGACAGATGAAAAAGCATCACTCGAACAAACGAATGAAAAATAATCAGCAAAATACAGGTGCTTCAGAGAATAATCCATTGCAACCCACTGAAGCGGAGCCAGCGCCAGGCGCATCTCATTAATCAATAAAAAACGCTTAAAGCACTCTTTTTTTGATTGAGTCTTTAAGCGTTTGCTTTGTGATATCAATCCTGCTGTTGTCTGTGGTGATAGATCATATTGATTTAAGCGTGATACAAGCTGGATTCATGAAAGCTTAAATCACATCAACCACTTTCAATTGCCTGGACTCCCCATTAGGGAAAGGCCAGTCGATTTCTTGCCCTACTTTCAATCCAATTAAAGCTGAGCCGACTGGGGAGATGACGGAAATCTTGCCCGATTTGAGGTCGGCTTCTTCAGGGAAACATAATTCTATTTCTCTCTGCAAGCCGGTGCTTTTATCCAAATAGATTACCCTGGAGTGCATTCTGACTACGTCATTAGGCACTTTGTCTGCTGAAACGACAATCGCCCTGTCCAATTCATCTCTCAACAATTCATCATGTATAAGAGAAGATAAGCGGGCATAGTCCTTATCAGACAATATTAGGTTTTCAGCTTCCATATGCATTGCAACGAGTTCAGTACGTAAAGCTGAAAGAGTAATCTGTTTAAAGTGGAAAGATTAGCCTGTTGAAGTGAATATGACTGTTTCCAAAATGGCTACAATTCTTGCAGGGTCATTAATCTAACCTTTTATTCTTTATCCCAGTACGGTTCTGCGCCAAAGCGCTCAGACAAGTAGTCAATAAATACCCTGGTTTTCAGTGGCAGGTTCCGTTTGGGCAGATACAAGGCGTAGACGTGTTGTTCGATGGGAATATATTCAGATAAGACAGATTTCAGCCGTTTGGCCTGTAAATCCTTACCAATAATAAAGGTAGGTAAAAGCGCTAAGCCAAAACCACCCAGAACCACTTGTGACAAGGCTTCATCGTCATTAATGCGCAGCCTGCCAGCCACATTCACCGTGACCTCCCCCTGAGGTCCATTGAAGCGCCACAGTCCTTTGTCTCCTGAGTGAATATAGTCCAGGCAGTTATGATGAATTAAGTCCTGTGGAATATTGGGTATGCCATTGCGTTCGAAATATTTCGGGGTTGCGCACAGATTTCGCCTAATAGGCGCTAACTTTTTAGCGATTAAGCTGGGTGGTAAGTCCCCGGTAACCTTAATCACAACGTCGTAGCCTTCCTCGGTCAAATCCACTAACCGGTCGGTGATAGTCATATCGATTTCCAATTGCGGATACCTATCCATAAATTCACCGATGGCAGGGGCGATGTGCAAAGTACCAAATGCGACAGACGTTGCTACTTTAAGCACTCCCTTGGGTTGCGCATTCAGACTTTCAATCATTTGATGCGCTTCTTCAGCTTCGTAACTGATGCGGGTGCAATAGTCATAAAAGCTTGCGCCGATCTCGGTCAAGCTGAGGTGTCTGGTGCTGCGATTAAGTAGGCTGGCCCCTAAGGATTGTTCCAGTTTGGCCACGGCTTTGCTCACGGAGGATTTGGTCATCCCCAATTTCCGAGATGCAGCTGAAAAGCTTTGCTCATTCACAACATGCGCAAAAATGATCATCAGGTTTAAATCATACATCGCCTGATTGTATCTTAAATGGAAACAGTTAAATGCGATTTAAAGGGCTAATTTTATATATTGGAATCTATAACATAGGGCTTGGGTTAAATTGAGAAATGCAGAACTTAAGGAGGAGCCATGTATCACGCAATTTCTAATACAAAAATATTCGTGTTTGTTTATCTCATCCTTTTAGTACCAACGTATTTGGGCTTGGCTGATTCAGGTGTTATCGGCACCGGTGCCATTATCTATATTCTGTCCATGACCGGAATATTCGCAATCTGTCGCATACGAGGGGAGATGATAGCCAAAAAATGGCTAGTGCTTATCCCTCTTGTTGGGTTCGTATTAGATTTGATGCCTGCCTTCTCTACCATTTCTTTTACAACTTATTTATATCATCTGCTCGCCCTGATCTTAGGGGTGGCTTGTCCAATCACGGCAACTTTAAATAGTCGTTATGAGGTGACGTAAATTTGTCACGAAGTTTACAGCTGACTCTTCACGCGCTGGCAAGACACCCTTACGTTTCCACAATATCTGTGGATAAGACGGTGGATTGCATCTTAGTAAAGCAGCTAACTATATGACGCGCATGCACTTTGATCGATTGAGTAATATTTGTGCCCAGATGATTGTTTGAATACAACGCCTGCCTATGAGTGTCGTCGCTGGTGAGTGTGTTAGTAGCCTATTTTGCGTGTTCCTGCTGTTAAAGCGGGAGTGAAGATTGCAGCGGGTGATCAGGCGTAGTCCCTGTCACCACCTGTACAGTGTCTCCAGCACGCAACATACCACCCCTCACAATCCGTGCCGTGACGCCGCCATGTCCCCGCATGGCGTTATAGCCACCTGCACCCAGCACCTGCTCCATGCGTGAGCAGGGCTCACATGGCCCGGTCACTTCCATGACGACATCGCCTATCACCAAGTGCATGGGCTGGTCTTTAAATAATGCTTTGGCCGCCAGCAGGTTGAGGCCGGAGACAATCAGGTTGCGCCTGAGTAATGCCGGATCAATCGCTGCGTGACCAGTCAGCGCTGCAATCACGGGTAAATGCTCTGCTTGCAATAAGGTCACTTGCCGTTTGCTGCCATTCGGCTGCGATGACGCGCGCAAACTGGCGCGATCCCCTTGCAGGCCAAGGTTGGCAAGGGCCAGGACTTGATTTGCTGACAAACAAGGCTGACCACGCTCTGGGCGCAGGTAAATGACATCCAGTTGTCCGGCTTGACTAAAGTGTTGCATCAATTGACGCAGGTTGGCGGTTTGCATGGGCTGAACGGTATCGTAAAAATGAGCGTCGATTCACTTATAAAGCTGAGGCTAATAACGTAGCGGCGATGGCGCCAATGATGACAACCAGCCAGGGCGGAAGCTTCCAGAACATCAACATTAAAAAGGCTAGCAATGCCAGACCGAAATCTTGTGAGCTGAGAATTGCACTTGTCCAGACCGGGTTGTAGAAGGCAGCGATCAACAACCCGACCACCGCTGCATTAATTCCCAGCATCGCACGTTGGATCGCGGGATATTGACGAATGGATTCCCAAAGCGGCAGCGCACCCAAGACAAGCAAAAATGCTGGCAAGAATATAGCAGCCAACGCAACCGCACCCCCTAGCAAGCCATTGGGTTCCGAATTTGACACCGCTCCTAGGTATCCAGCGAAAGTGAATAAAGGGCCCGGCACCGCCTGTGCAGCACCATAGCCTGCCAGAAATAAGTCATTGGATACCCATCCTTGTGACACCGTTTCTGCCTGTAAAAGTGGCAAGACGACATGGCCGCCACCAAATACCAGTGAACCGGCCCTGAAATAGCTGTCAAACATTGCGATCAGATGGCTGTCATAGCCATCATTCATGACCGGAATCAATAACAGTAATGATATAAAAACCGAAAGTATGATGATTCCGTTTGTCTTGCTGATGGGCACTTGCATAGGTTGATGAGGCAAGCGATGGTGATGTTTTAGCCACAAGCAGCCGACGATTCCTGACAGGATGATTACACCTAATTGCGAGTACAAGCCTGGGGCACAAGCCACAATCATTGCTGAAATAACAGCCAGCGCTGCTCTCCTGGCGTCTGGGCAAAGCGTCTTGCTCATTCCCCAGATGGCTTGCGCAACCACGGCCACTGCCACCACTTTTAAGCCATGCAGCCATGGTCCTTCGGAGAGACCGCTGACATGGGTGAGCAATCCGGCAAACATCACCAACGCGATAAACGATGGCAACGTAAAGCCCAGCCACGATGCAAAAGCGCCAGCGACGCCGCCGCGAGATAATCCGATGGCAATGCCCACCTGGCTGGAGGCTGGCCCGGGCAGAAACTGGCAAAGAGCAACCAGGTCGGCATAAGCATGCTCAGTGAGCCATAGACGCTTAGTCACAAACTCCTCCCGAAAGTAAGCCAGGTGCGCGATGGGGCCACCAAAACTTGTCAGGCCAAGCTTGAGGAAGATGATAAAAATATGAACAAGAGAGCTTTGGGCATTCTCGCTATTTGATGACTGGTCTGACGTACTCATGTCATTTATTTTTTAGACAAAAATGCATTATAACGCATCAATATTTCATGCATTTTAATGGGTTGGAGCGGTCTGTATTGTCTCTAGATGACGCGTTTAACCTTGGCCGGCGTCTTCACTTTTTCGATGTCCATCACGGCAAAAGAGATGCTTTGTGGCAGAGGATTATTCGCCAGTGGTACCAAACTCAACCGGTGTCTTGATATAAGAAATATCGACTTTTTCTGCTTTCAACAGGCTAAATAGTTTTGCGGTCTGTTCTTCACTGGCCGTGACTACAATTTCTTGTGGCTGATCACCCAGTTCAAAAAAATGTCCGGCATGGATTTTCTTATCCCGTCCGAATCCTTCACTCGCCGCAAAAATGGTTGCACCACGGATGCCTAACTCTCTTGCCGACAGCATCAGTCATTCACTCAACATTTGATTGTCATGCTTTTGGTCCAGGCGAGTAAAAAAGGTGATTTGAAAACCTTGCATAACGGCTCCATTCGATACGTGACAACTGAATTAGTGACGTGACAACTGAAAAGAAACAAACCCCAAAAAGGTCAGTAATACAGAGCCGACGATGTGCACCAGCGTGGTTCTGAGTGCCCAGAGTATCTGGCTGTTTTGCAGTTGGGTAAATACTTCAGCAGAAAAGGTGGAAAAAGTAGTTAATCCGCCACAAAATCCAGTGATAATCAATAAACGTGCTTCTGGGGAAAGTTGAGGCACTTGGGAGAAGTAAGCAATGGCAAACCCGATAATATAAGCGCCGATTAAGTTGGCGGACAGGGTTCCGAGCGGTAGTGCAGGAACCAGGCTGTTCAGCTTGAGGCCTAATTGCCAACGAAGTAGAGCCCCGAGCGAGGCCCCCACGCTAATTGCAATCACAGATTTCCACATAGTTTGTTACCGTAGATGAAACAATGAATATAACAAAAATAAAGCCTATCCAGTAGCATTGTATTTCCGGGGGAAGGGGTATAGTATTCGAAACAGACAGACCTGTCTTGCATTGATTCTTTTTAAAATATGACGGCATTTAACAGTGCGCTTGGAGTGAAATATGAATGATGTTGCAGATGTAGTTCAAACCTTTCATGGCGGTTGTCCGCATGATTGTCCCGATACTTGCGCAATGCAGTTTCATGTCAAAAACGGCGAATTGGTCTCGGTATCAGGGAACCCTGATCATCCGATGACGCGAGGCGGGTTATGCGTCAAATTAAAAGATTACGAAAAGCGCCATTATCATCCCAACCGCCTGCTCTATCCCATGAAGCGAGTAGGGCCCAAAGGCACGAATCAGTTTGAGCGCATCACCTGGGATGAGGCCCTGGATACCATTGTGGATCGATGGCAGTCATTGATCAAAGATACCGGCCCCCGCGCCATATTACCCGTTAGTTATTTGGGCAATCAGGGGCTGGTGCATGGACTCAATGGTGGGGATGCCTTTTTCAACAGGCTGGGTGCCACCGTTTGTGAAAGAACCTTTTGCGGTGAAGGCTCCTGTACTGCCTGGTTGCTGACCGTTGGGCCGACCGCCGGCGTGGATCCCGAAAGCTTTATCCATGCCAATTTTATTGTGATCTGGGCCTGTAACTCTGTCTCCACCAATCTGCATCACTGGCATATTATTAAAGATGCGCAAAAACGAGGCGCGAAGATCGTCGTGGTGGATTCGTTCGCTTCCAAAACAGCAAAAGAAGCCGATTGGCATATTGCCCCCAGGCCAGGGACCGATGGCGCGCTGGCCATGGCGATGATGCACGTGATCATTGCAGAGAATTTGGTCGACCATGATTATGTTGAAAAGTATACCGTGGGCTATGCCGAGCTGGTGGAAAGAGCTAAACCCTGTACACCTGAATGGGCAGCAGACATCACAGGCATTCCCGCGGACCAGATTCGCCAGTTTGCCCGCGAATATGCGACGACGCCTCCGGCTGCCATCCGCATTGGCGTCGCGCTGGAACGCAATTATGGCGGTAGCCAGGCGATACGCGCAGTGACCTGTTTGCCAGCGCTTATCGGCGCCTGGCGTCACGTGGGCGGTGGTGTGCTGCAATTCCCGGTTTGGGAGCATCCATACAAATTTGATGTGATTTGCAGGCCGGATTTGATCCCTGAAGGCACGCCAGTCGTCAATATTCTGCAATTAGGCAGGGCCCTGCTAGGCGAAACGCCGTTAGAAGTGCCCATTAAGTCTGTCATGGTGTGGAATACCAACCCTGTGACCCAATCGCCCGAAACTGACAAAGTCATCGAAGGGTTGAAGCGCGAAGACCTGTTTACCATCGTGGCAGACCATTTCATTTCAGATACGGCGTCTTATGCGGATATTGTCTTGCCAGCAGCGATGGGTGCGGAACAGGAAGACATGATCTTATCCTGGGGACATCTATACCTCACCTACAACACCAAATGTATAGAGCCTCCCGGCGAAGCCTTACCCAATAATGAAATATTCCGCCGCTTGGCCCAGCGTTTGGGCTTCGAAGAAGACAATTTCAAATGGAGTGACAGCGAGTGCCTTGAACATTATGTAGACTGGAATTCGCCCGCCTGCAAAGGGATAGACCTCAACTACATGCGTGAGCATGGGTTTGCAAGACTGAATGTAGGCACAAAAGACGACCGCGCCCCGCATCGCGAGGGGAACTTCCCCACCCCGACCGGTAAATGCATGTTCATGGTCGAAGGCGCCAAAAATTTTGTCGCAGGCCCCTTCAGGCAGATGTATGACGGTTTTCAACCGGGTGAGGATTTAGACCCATTGCCAGCCTATGTGCCCAGTCGGGAGACTGCTGAGACTAATACAGCGCTGGCGGCCAGGTTTCCTTTAAACATCATCTCCCCAAAAAGCCATGGCTTTATCAATTCCTCATACGCGAATATGGAATCCAAACTCCGTGTGCAAGGCGAGCAATACCTCATGATCAACCCGGTGGATGCACTCGCGCGGGATGTTCAGGATGGCATGATGGTCAAGACCTATAACGATAGAGGCGCTTTTGAAGCGGTCGCCCGTGTCACCACAGACGTGAATCCCGGCATCGTGGTGGCCACGTTGGGCTATTGGCGTCAACTCAACAAGGGGACGGTGAACTGTATCAGCTCTGCCGAGTATGGAGACATGGGCCACTCCAATACGTTTAGCGATAATCTGGTTGAAGTCGAACTAGTTTGAACGTTTTCTTTTCATAGGCATGCTACACCTCATTATCAGGTTTCTATAGAACTCTAAGAAGAAATTTCTGTATTGATTATATGGACACACTGACACAATCGACGCATGCCTCGGAGCGCGAAACATCCCCGCCATTATTCATTGTCCTGAACGCGGGTTCAGGCGATAAAAATGCAGAGACAGTTGCAAATAAACTAGCTGAAATATTTTATGCGGACAAACAGCCTTATGAGCTGTTCCTATGCCGTCGGCCGGGAGATATCTCCGACATGACAAAGCAGGCTGTCGAACTGGCAAGCCATCGCCATGGCGTGGTGGTTGCTGCAGGAGGAGATGGAACGATTCGGTATATCGCGCAGGCAGTACTGGCTGCCGGCCTGCCATTCGGCATCGTGCCCTTGGGGACCTTCAATTATTTTGCGCGTGACCAGGGAGTGCCCCAAGAGGTTGAGCAAGCGGCGGATGCCTTGATGACAGGTATGCGTGAGGGCAATGAACGTCAGGTGCAGGTAGGGCAATTGAATGATGAGGTCTTTCTGGTGAATGCCAGCCTGGGTCTTTATCCGCAATTGCTGGCAGACCGCGAGGTATTTAAAAAGCAGCACGGACGTAGCCGCATGGTGGCGAAATGGGCGGCACTGGTCACCATATTAAAACGCGATATCAAAATGCGGTTACGCATTGAGCATACTGGCGGAGAGCAGAAGAGTGGAGAAAGTGTCATTCCTGCTTCCACCATATTTGTCGGTAACAACTCACTCCAGCTGCATGATGTCGGCCTGGCATCCGAATCGCAACATGTGAAAAATGGCCAGCTTGCCATTATTGCGCTACCGCCGATGACAATATTCAAACGCATCGCCTTTGCCTTTAGAGGCATGCTGGGGCTTTTGCGCAAAGCGCCTGAGTTGACACATTTTGCCTGTCGTCAGCTGGTGGTGGAACCGCTACGGCTGCGTAAGCCTTACGTAAAAGTAGCGATGGATGGCGAAGTTTCCCAGATGCGTCCACCTTTAACATTCCGCGTGGGTCCACAGTGTTTGCGCTTGATCGTGCCCAAGTCAGCCAGTGAACAGTCAGGGACCGAACAGTGAGCGTGATCCTGCATCTTTCCGACCCGCATTTTGGCACCGAACAGCCGCACGTGACGGCTGCGCTATTGCAGCTTGCCCAGGAGTTGCGCCCTGATATCGCTATCCTGTCAGGCGATATCACCCAGCGGGCAAAACGCGGACAATTCGCTGCCGCGCGCAGTTTTATGGAAGCATTGGCGGCCCCGGTGAAGCTGGTGATTCCCGGTAACCACGATATTCCGCTGTTTAATGTATTCGCGCGTGTTTTTAATCCTTATGGTAACTACCGTCGCGTATTCGGAAAACAGCTTGAGCCGCTATTTTCCAGTCAGCATGCATTGGTGATTGGCGTCAATGCTACCAGGCCATGGCGCCATGCAGATGGCGAAGTCTCGGCGAAACAGATTGAACGGGTGGCGCAACAGTTACGAGGTGCTTTGCCAGAGCAGTTACGTATCGTGGCTGTCCACCAGCCTGTTTACGTTGAACGCGAAAGCGATCTCGAGAATCTGCTACATGGTCACCAACAAGCAATCAAAGCCTGGGCAGCGGCGGGGGTGGACCTGATTTTAAGTGGGCATATCCATCTGGCTTATATCCGAAATCTTGCAGAAGAAACGGATGGCCTGACACGTTCGGTCTGGACTCTCTCCGCCGGTACGGCCATCTCCAGCCGTATACGCGAAGGCAAACCGAATTCAGTAAACTTGATCCGCTATGAGCCAGAGGCCTCGTCGCGTCACTGCCAGGTTGAGCGGCTGGATTTTGATGCCGCTACCGCGCGCTTCATCACAGCAAACACCCAGGTGCTGGCGCTTTCATAAAGATAGGATATCTCGTTAAATGGTAACAGCCCCCTGGCTCATTGCTAGCAGTATTTTCCTGGCAGTTGCGGGCATAAGCATTCTAATGCTGGTCTGGATGTGGCGAATGATCACCCTCTATCAACCAGTCATCTCCCATGCCCCTCTATTCACTTACAGTGAGGAGAGATATTCATCGCGTGATTACCAGCGGCTGCGAAGATTAGGTTTTATCTTACTGGCTAGTGCAGGTACGCTGTTTGCGTTGATTGCTGAAAATGTCGTTAACGCAGGCGCGTTGACGATCGTCGATCAGGATATTGCTCAATGGCTGCATGCGCATAGCACGACGTTGCTCACACAATGCCTGCTGGTCATCACCCATCTGCATGATCCCTGGGTCCTGAGTCCGGTGGCCGGGTTGATCACGGTATATTACATCTGGAAAAAACGCTGGTATGCAGCATTGTCCGTCTTCCTCGTAGTGCAAGGTGCAATGTTGCTGAATCTGCTGGCAAAGCACGCATTTCAGCGAGACCGACCTAACTTTGATGATCCGCTTGTCACAATTGCCACCTACAGTTTTCCAAGCGGGCATGTTGTTGCCAGTACGGTTTTTTATGGCACATTGGTAGCATTGCTGATTTCACAAAAGCCTGCCCTTCACCGGGCTATTTATATTTTGCCGATAGCGGTTGCGATGGTCATTCTGGTTGCGTTTAGTCGGATGTATCTGGGCGCTCATTATTTGAGCGATGTGCTGGCAGCATTTTTAGAAGCAGAGATTTGGGCAGTATATTGTGCGCTGAATTTTGTTCTTGGGTGGTCATATACTAAAACGGTCGTCTAATCATGTTTACGTATGTACCAGTTTGCGCTCTCCAAGCGCCTTGAGGTTCTGACATGAATCAGAACTTCAATATATAGCGCGTCATTATTGTAATTTGTGAGCGGGCGATCTATCTTCAACCACACTGTCAGGCATAAAATCTCTAAAACTATTGAAAGATAGGGTTTATTTTTAATGCTGAAAGTTTAATGTTATATTCGAAATGCCTATAGCTAATTGAGTTACATTCCATTTTGTTTGGATCATGAAAAAAAACATTAATAAACAATCTCGTACCAAAGAAATAGATGTTGATACAAAAACCAAATTACTTAATGTTGGTTTGGAGTTAATTGGACAGAATGGTATTGAGGGTACCTCTTTAAGAGAGATTTCGCTTAAATCAGGTCAAAATCTTGCGTCGATCAGTTATCACTATGGAGATAAGCTTGGATTATATTCGGCGATTATTCAGCATGTTTCAAATGAGTATAAAAGTATTTTAGATGCACTTTCAACAGAAATTGACGAAAGACTTAATCTTGCAGCATTCGAACCAGAGGAAGTAATCAATTACATAAAACGGCTATTACAAACCCTTGTTGAAACCAGTTTAAGTAAAGAAAGTGCTTTTTCCTCAGGTATTAATATCCTGCTAAGAGAGCAAATCCATCCAACAGATGTTTTTCCGATAGTTTATTTAAATACTTATCTTCCTATTCAACGTCTTATCGGAAAGTTGCTATCAGTTCTTTTCAAAAAAGATCCGAATCACCAAGAGGTTGTTTTGTTTAGTTATACGTTGTTGGCGTTGTCGATGTTTTATCGTACCAACAAATACAACATTCACAAGGCAATGGGCGACACTTCTTTAAGTAAATCAGACACCGAAAAAATTATCCTGATGGTATTGAGTCAAGCGGAAGTCATCCTCAGAGCTAAATTGAATACAGACCAATAATTACAAGCCTAAAAAAGGCGATCAAACACTACCCTTTATAAAATTATTAAGTGGTGTAAGTCCTAGTGGTATAAGGCTTATTTGTTCTCATCCCTTTCATAAGATATCGCGATAATTCTTATTTGGAAATTGATCTCCGTCAATTTATTTTATTGTGATTGTTGTGTAATGGTAAAAATCAAACGTTTGTTTGAATTGTCGTTTAATATTAAGCCAAGTAAAAATAAGGTTTTATAGCATGTCGTCCAATATTTATGATTTTAAAAAGATACAACAGATTTTGAAGGCAAAGAATCAAGGCAATATCGAGTCTCTTGATCCTGATACGAAATTTGAGAGTGATTTAAATATGGATTTATTATTACGAGCGCTTAGCCGACCAGATCACAGAGTTATTTTTGAGCAATATGTCAAACGGATGACTGATCTTTCTGAAGAGTTTGGTCTTTTAACCAAAGAGTTTAATGACGCCGTTGTAAAAATCATTGAAGATGAAAACAATTTGGAAAATTGATCTACTCTCCCTTGTCTTCCATTCACTTCTTCCACTACGTTCAATTAATTATTTTCATCGTTTTAAAATAAGAGTAAATTCACATTTTTAATCAAACGTTTGATTTTTATTTTATTGGTTATATTTTTCACAAGTTTTTGGGGGACCAATAGAAGCATCGATCTGCAAGTAATAGCCCCGTTGCCTGCCTATGATTCAATTTTATAAAGCCAATGATTTTTATTAATGATCCCTTAATAAAGAACTGAGACTTTTTTGTGAAGATAAACACTTTCTCGTCATTAGACACCTTACTTTTACAAGAGGTAATACAAAACGCTAGTGTGGGAATAGTTTTGTATGACGAGAACGATCATTGCATTTTTAAAAACAAGCTATTTGATTTATTGTTCTCCCTTCCTGCAAATTTCCAGAACCTCGGCTTCAAGTTCCAAGATTTTATTGCGCACTGTTTTGCGCGAGGAGATTATGGTGAGGAGCACACGCTGCAGCAGGTGTTGGATTTTTGTGAAATCCGGATGAAGTCAAAATCTCCAATGCGTATTGAACGAAGACAAGCTAGTGGAGAGTGGCTGGAAATTAAGTACTTACCGCTGAGTCTTGGCAGATATATGTTTACTTACCATGATGTCACTTCTGCCAGAGTGAATGAAGAAAAAGCCCGCCGCTTTGAAAGTATCATCCAAGCGTCTGAAGACGCTATCGTTATCAAAGATTTAACCGGGAAAATCATCAGCTGGAATCCTGGCGCTAAACGAATATTCGGTTATGAAGCTGAAGAAGTCATAGGCCAAAACATTTCTATCCTGTTTCCATCCGATCAAAAAATTGAATCCAGAGATATCCTTGAATTGGTCAGTCGTAATGAACGGGTCAAAACTGTGGATGCCGTCAGAATTAGAAAAGATGGCAGCACTATTCATGTTTCAGTAAGCATTACCCCCGTTTTTGATAAATTTGGAAAAGTCACCAGCGCATGCAGCATAGCCAGGGATATACAAGACCGAATTAAAGTACAAAACGATCTAGAGTTGGCACAGCAGGTATTTGTAAGCGCAAGCGAGGCAATCATGGTTTGCGATGAGAACAATAAGGTTGTTTCAGTGAATCCTGCGTTCTCAAAATTAACGGGATACGAAGCCTCGGAAATATTAGGTAAAACACCCAATTTGTTAAGTTCTGGCAGCCATGGCCATGATTTTTATGCCGCGATGTGGGAGGAAATATTAAAAACGGGCCATTGGGACGGGGAAATTGTTAATCGAAAGAAAAACGGTGAACTCTTCGTAGAATGGCTAAGAGTAAGTTCAGCTTTTAAGCAAGATGGATCTTTACATCGCAGAATTGCCATTTTTTCTGACATTACCGAGAAAAAGCAAACTGAGGAGAAGATTTGGATGTCTGCCAACTATGATCAATTAACCCAGTTGCCAAATAGAAATTTCTTTCAGACAAAACTAAATGAGCAAATTGCAATTGCAAAGCAGCATGGCTCAGGCTTTGCATTGTTGTTTCTTGACCTCGATAAGTTCAAGGAAGTAAACGATACATACGGGCATATATACGGCGATAATTTACTCAAACAAGTCGCCCAACGCATCACTGCATGCGTAAGGGTAGCCGATTTTGTAAGTAGGTTGGGTGGTGATGAATTTACCGTGATATTACCTGGATTGGTTAATACAGATAAAATTTCCGAGATCGCTCAAAAAATATTAAATTCTCTGCGAATGCCTTTTGATTTGGATTTGCACGATCATGAAGAAACATTTATTTCATGCAGTCTGGGGATTACATTGTTTCCCAGAGACGCAAACAATCATATTGATCTGATCAAGCATGCTGATCAAGCAATGTATCTTTCAAAAAGAAGTGGCCGTGATTGTTATAGCTATTACGCAATTGATCTAAACACTGAGGCACTGGAACGACACGAATTGTTGAATGATCTACGTTCTGCGATATTGCTGAATCAACTGGAGATGTATTACCAACCGATTGTTGATCTACAAACTTTCCAAATCAGAAAAGCAGAGGCGCTACTGCGGTGGAATCATCCTGAGCAAGGGATACTTCTTCCCGCGCAGTTTATGAAACTGGCCGAAGAAACAGGGTTGATTCATGACATCGGAGACTGGGTTCTCCGGCAAGTAATAAGACAGTCGCAACAAATCAATCATTGTCAAAAAACGATTGCGATTCAGTTAAGCATCAATGTTTCACCCATCCAACTACATGCCAAGAATAATCATCTGCAACAACTTGCCAATGAGGAGCTAGCCAATACCAATATTTTATTGGAAATTACAGAAAGCGCCTTGCTTAATATTGATGACTTGTTAACCAATACAATGTATTTGTTCAGGGACAGAGGCTTGGAGGTTGCAATTGATAATTTCGGCACGGGTTATTCTTCATTGGATTATCTAAGAAAGTTGGATATTGATTACCTAAAAATTGATCAAACGTTTGTTCGTGAATTGGGTGTGAGTAATGCAGACAACTCACTCTGCGAGGCTATTATTTCAATGGCTCACAAATTGAATATAAAAGTGATTGCTGAAGGTGTTGAAAGAAAAATACAACACGATTTATTGGTCGGTTTCGGATGCGATATGGCTCAAGGCTATTATTATTGTAAGCCATTGAGAATGCAGGAATTCTTAAAGGTTTCTGAACAGGGTGTGCTAACTGTAGAAAATGATAAAGCAGCATTAAAAGTAAAGCAGATCTAACGGCTATTTGGTTTGAAAAACCATATTGATGGTGACTTTTAAATGGGCTCCTAGAACTAAAAATAATAGAAGCGGATGAAAGTATGCAGTCCAAAGTAATTGAAGATGCAAAAGCTATACAAGCTTTGATTGACTTGTTACCTGAGGCAGTTTTTGTAAAAGATGCCAGCAGTTATATCGTACTTATGAATCGTGCATGTGAAGAAGTGCTCGGGATCAGTTTTAACGATGTGGGGAGTACTGAATGCAACACTTCATATCCACCTAATCAATTAACAAACTCTGCAGAGATTGATCGAGAGATTTTTCGTATCGGTCAGCAATATGAATCTGAGGGGCCCTTTTGGAATGCCTCAATGCAGCAAACTCGAGTCGGCCGTACGATTAAGAAGCCTTATTATGATTCACAAGGAAATCCGCTTTATCTTTTGTGCTCAACTGTAGATATCACTGATGTGACAGCCTCTAGCAAGGCACATGCTCAAAGCGAAGAGAAGTTTCGAACCATGTTTGATTCTTCCCCACTTGGGATGGCGCTGAATAGGATGGATGGAGGCTTTTTAGAAGTGAATCAGTCTTTTCTTGATATTGTGGGTTACCAACGTGAGGAGTTGCAGCAGTTAAGTTACTGGCATCTTACGCCCGATAAGTATGCCAAAAAAGAGATGGCACAATTAAAATCTCTTTCGGAAAAATCGCAGTATGGTCCCTATGAAAAGGAATATGTTACCGCCAGTGGTGCGGTGGTTCCTGTACGGCTTAATGGCGTCAGGATTAACATCGGGAATGAAAGTTTTATTTGGTCCATTATTGAAGACATCAGTGAGTACCGCCGTATTGAGTCCGCACTCCGTATAGTCGCCACTGCTTTTGAGGCGCAGGTGGGAATAATGATTACAGATGCAGATTCGATAATCTTGCGTGTCAATTCAACCTTTACGCAGCAATCGGGATACAGCACTGAAGAACTAGTGGGGCAAACACCGCGAATTTTAAAGTCGAACTTACATGACAAACTCTTTTACGAAGCAATGTGGCGCGAGATATGGGAGAAGGGTACCTGGGAAGGTGAAATCTGGGATAGACGCAAATCTGGTGAAATTTACCCGAAATGGATGACTATCAAACAGGTAAAAGATGCATCGGGTACGGTCACACATTATGTTGGCACGCAAAGTGATATCTCGGCTCGGAAACAAGATGAAGAGAAAATTCATCAGCTGATTTATTTTGACCCATTATCCGGGCTACCCAACAGATATATGTTGATTGAGAAACTGGAGCAGGTCATAAAAGCAAGTTCCAAGAGTCGACATCATGGGGCCTTAGTGTTACTGGATGTGGATAATTTCCAGCAACTCAATGATACCCAAGGTCATCATTCCGGTGACATGCTCATCCAGGAAATAGCACGGCGATTACAAGTTTTTGCAAACGATCATGTCACGATTGCTCGAGCTGGGGGAGACGAATTCGTCATCATGTTGCAAAACATCGGTGTCAATCAGGATATTGCTGCGACGCATGCACAGCGATTGAGTGAAAAAATAATTGAATCGGTTAGCCAAGTATTTGTGCTGGATGGTCTTGAATATTATGTCACTGTTAGCGTCGGTATCACAATTTTTCAAGGAAATGTACACCGTCACCAGCAATTGTTGACGCAGGCTGATGTCGCAATGTATGCCGCAAAACGTGCGGGTAAAAATACGCATAGGTTCTTTGATACGCATATGCAGGTGGCTCTGGAAGAGCGAGCCAGACTAGAGTCATCACTACGTCATGCCATGGCCAAGAAGCAGTTCATACTTTTTTATCAACCTCAAGTGAACGCAACCGGAACCGTAACCGGGGTAGAAGCACTCATTCGATGGAACCATCCTGAGTTGGGGCTAATCTTTCCAGCACAGTTCATCCCACTAGCCGAAGAAACCCACATGATATTGTCGATAGGAAACTGGGTTCTTGAAACGGCATGTAGTCAATTAAGTAGCTGGCAGAACAGTGCTTCAAATTGGCAGCTGAGTATAGCCGTTAATATTAGCCCTATTCAATTTAGGCAGTCAGATTTCGTTGAAAACCTGCTCGAAATCGTACGTGAAAAAAATGTCTCACCAACAAAGTTAAAATTGGAGTTGACTGAGAATGTGATTGTTGGGGATCTTGAAGAAGCTGTTTCAAAAATGACAGCACTCAAGGAATTAGGTTTTGTCCTGTCTATGGATGATTTTGGTACGGGCTACTCTTCCCTGAATTATCTCAGGCAATTGCCGTTTGACCAGCTGAAAATTGATCGTAGTTTTATCGTGAATGCACATGAGAATTTATTGGATGCATACATGATTGAGATGATTGCAAATATGGGAGCTAAATTTGGTGTGGACATTATCGCTGAAGGAATTGAAACTTTGGCGCAATATCAATATTTAGTCTCATTGGGTTGCACAGGTTTTCAAGGGTACTTTTTTGGCAAACCTATGCCGGCAGATGAGTTTACTGAAACGATATTAACTCATTAACCAAAGATTGAGACATAAAACATTAAAAACAACAAATAACTGGTGCACCCGGCGGGAGTTTATGTCGGCAATTGAAAAGCATGACTGAGGAGACGGAGTTATCCAAAGCGGCATGCCTAACACTAATGGCTATGATGATGAATCTGCCTAATGGTTATGTTAATGATATACCTATTCTAATATGCTACTGAGGAATGGGGGATTGCACTGTCAATTACCGAATAGGTCATTTATTTTGAACTTCCCATCATTGCTCCTGGTGCAGCTAATCTAGTTGGAGAGCATTTTGTTCCGGCCTCTCAAATTTTAGTTAAACCCCCTGCCATTGTTTTTAGCTAAGGCTTTACAGGAGCACCTGTGCAAAGCGCCAGAGACTATCAAAGTCTAGGGGACATTACTGGCAGTGATGTCAGCTTGCTCGGCTGCTTAAACAAGCAACGGGCGATCAGAAAATCTCTTTCCACTCTCTATCGGACACTGTCATCTCTAATGTGCTGATACAGGCTTTATCAGAGGACGATAGTGGGTTCAAAAATAATTTAAATCAATTTGCGACAGACTTTGGGCACAACTCCATAATCACCAGTTACGCCTCTTATATGCATCTACATCATGTGAGTATTCGAGCCTGCATGGATCGCGGTTTGAAAACAGTGGCTATCACTTCAGCAATAGTAGCTCGGTGGTCGAGGAAGAGGGCAGATGCCTTGCGTAAGCAAGTCAGTTTAAAGAGGGTAGATAGTAATCAATATTTTTGGAGAGAAATACTCAATTCGCATGTTAACCAAAGCGTCAGAAGATAAAGCAAAATGGAGAGGTTCAAGAACTTCTATTTCTTGAGTGTAATTCATTTAAACTTGAGCCAGAGCCTCGGCTAATTGGATTTAAGGTTCATTCATTAGCAAGGCATGAGGCGGTGATTTATGAGATTGAAGACCCTCATTCTGTCATGGCTAAAAGCGCAAAGATGCCGCTGATATTTGGAGCTGACAAGTTCAATGAGATTTTTAATCGACTAGCGGATTATATGAGCAGGGTGATATGCAATTGATCGTTAATGCAAAGGTTGAGATGTTGGATAGTAGGCCTGTCGAGTATCATTTCTACTCAATGTAATTATGTCAAATAAACCTGTATCGACTCATAGCCTCCTGAGTCTTTTTGTTTTTAAGCTCTAGTGCTGCCCCTTAGTTACATCTCAGATGTGTATTGAATTGGATAACAAATGTTATGCCAATTTTTACTAACCACATTAGGAATTATGACCGATGATATGTAGGGTATTTTTAGTATCCATGGAGTTTTTATGGGAAGTGTTAGCATTTGGCACTGGGTCATTGTGTTGGCTATAGTTACTTTGGTGTTTGGGACCAAACGACTGAGAAATTTTGGCAGCGATCTGGGAGGGGCTGTCAAAAACTTTAAAGAGGCGATGCACGAGCAGCCTGCTGAGATAGAAGACCTATCAAAACATGTTTGAGATCGGTTTTTCCGAAGTAATCGTTATCGTCGTGGTGGCGTTGATTGTGATTGGCCCGGAGAAGCTTCCTAAGCTGGCCAGAACCTATGGCCTGATGTATGGTCGTGTTCAGCGCTACATTTCCGGGGTCAAACAAGATATTGATCGCCAGGTGGCATTGGATACCATGAAAAAAGCCACAGCAGATGCTCAACAGAAATTGCTGGCTATGCAGTCAACCTTGATTGATGTGCATAGTGAGATTCAGGATATGGCTCTTCCAATTGAGGTTTCTAAGACAGGCTCGTCAGCCAAACCTTTTGTCGAGAATGTCTATGTAGAAATGACTGGTCAGAAATAGCAAAATGGAATATAACGATACCCTCAGTCATTTTTACGAACTGCGCACGCGGTGTATCCGTATCCTGGCGGGGTTGCTGCTGGCAGCGCTTGTCACCCTACCGTTTGCCAATCAACTGCATCAGTTTTTTGTTTCACCTCTGCTAAGTCAGCTACCCGCCAGTGGCAAAATGATCGCGACTTCGGTGACGTCACCTTTCTTTATCCCGCTTAAGATTGCCTTGTATATGGCTTTTGTTTTAAGCCTGCCCAATACTTTGTACCAGTTGTGGAAGTTTATACAGCCTGGCCTGTACCCAAAAGAAAAACTTGTTGGCGTTATCGGTGTGCTGGCGAGTTTGTCACTGTTTATACTGGGTGCCTCTTTTGCCTTTTATGTCGTAATCCCAGTAGTGTTCAAGTTTATAATCGGAAGTGCCCCAGTGGGCGTAGCTGTGATGACGGAAATAGGCAATTATCTCGATTTTCTTATTTCAATCACATTGGCATTTGGAGTGGCTTTTCAAACGCCCATCATTGTGGTGGCGATTTCTTGTATGGGGATGGTCGAATTGAAGACCTTGAAAGAAAGCCGCGGATATGTGATCGTAGGCGCGTTTGTGATTGGAGCCATTTTTACGCCGCCTGATATCATTTCACAGTTTATGCTGGCTATCCCTTTATGGTTCTTATATGAACTTGGTTTGCTGGTCGCGAGCGTATTTTTTCATAAGCGTAACCCCACAGAAACTGCCTCATTAACTGCGAGCTGAGCAGAGAGGCCTTGATATAAATTTGACACTTAAGTCGCTCAGTGACTTATAAAGCGGTTAAATATTTACTTCAGTTGGTCATTGAGCAGCCAAAAATTAATATTTCAAATATTTCACTCGGTCTAAATCGGTTTCAGCCACGTCTTCCCCACCGACAGCTTAAACGGTTCGAATTGTAGGGTCAGTGATACCAAATTGATGCCAGTGGCAGCTGCTTTACGAATAAACCTGAAAACCTTAAAGAAGTTATTTGGCCACTTAGTACTGAGTACATAACTGGTTTTTAGTCTCTTTCTTTTTTGATCTCTTACATATTCTTTAAGGCAAAGAAGAGTCTCCGATAGCAAAAAGTGGCATGACTATGCTTTCTTAAATCGTGCCCCGGAGGGGGTATGCCGATTTTTGCTAAAGCCCATGGATCAAGATCGCTATATTCATGTTTCATTCAAAACGTGGTAAGGCCCTAAGGCCTAAGGAGGAAATATGAGTATGAATATGGGGGCAACCGTGGCCAGCCGTTCGTCCCAAAGCTACAAAGCTGAGACCTGCGTCCCGGATGCCTATCATTTTTCAAAATCGCAATCCATGGAAACGCGATTTTTCATGATGCTCACTGGTGTGGTGACCGGTGTGATTGCCGGTCGCGTCTTTCATAGCGTCCTCCCAACGGAAGATGCGTTAATGGCGCTGTTTGTTCTGCTGGCGTTCGCTGGTGGTCTATTGTCTACCTGGTCGCCTTGTGGCTATTCCAGTCTGAGTCTGCTGAGACCAGCTGGTAGGTACTCTTTTGGTTCTGTCGTCCGTTGGACACCCACCTTCTTCACGCATGCTGTCGGTTACGCCATTGGTGCCGTGGTGTTGGGGAGCATGTTGGGTGGGCTGGGCTGGCTATTGTTTGGCAATGTGCCTTTGCAATACACCGTGATTGGTCTGGCGGTACTTGCGATTGGTTATGGCCTACATCAGTTCGGTTTCCTCAAGATGCCTTATCCTCAACGTAGAGCACAAGTGCCACATGATGCGCGTTTTCGCTTTCGTTCATCCGTGATCGGTCTGCTGTATGGCTTCTCATTAGGCATGAATTACCTCACTTACGTGCAAACCCCGATGCTTTATATCGTCACTGGGGTGGCCTTGCTGAGTGGCAGCATCCAAACCGCGATTGCCGTGATTGCCGTATTTAATGTTGGCCGATGCTTGCCAGTGGCAGTTAACTTCTTTCCTGTTAAGAATCAGACAGTACAAGCCTGGTTGGCCCGCTGGCAGGAAAGGGCTGTTGAGATTGATGGTTTCTTGTTATTGGCGATTGCGTCAGCCGCTTTAATGCTAGTGCTGTTGTAAGCCGGTAGCCGCACCAAAACTAGTTCTATCCATTTAAAAAATATAGGAGGATTTATGACAACATTCGATCATCCATCGATGATTCGTCGCAGCAAGCCGGCAGGGTTAGCAGGGGGGCTGGTATTGGCAGCTCTCATGCTATCCAGCAGTCTGGCTATGGCAGATGCAACGCCAAAACAATTGGGTTCTGAGATTACCGCAAAACTGCAGGACGAGACTTCTATCGCAGTTGCACCTCCCAGTGATGCGAAGCGTGTGTATGTATTGGATCCAGGTAACTTCCATATGACCTCTACCGTTTATACGGTAGATGGCAAATCGAGCAAATTACTAGGTATGACAGATGCGGGTAAATTGCCGAACGTCATGATAGCCTCTGATGGCAAGTTTGTGGCTATCGCGAGCACTATGTATTCCCGCGTAGCGCGGGGCAAGCGCGATGATTATCTGGAGTTGATAGATAGCAGAACGCATGAGCCGATTGCTGATATTGATATTCCTGAAGGTCGCTTCTTGACCGGGGTGTTTGAGCGCACTGCTGGTTTGAGTACCGATGATAAGCATTTCCTGTTCCAGCAATTCTCTCCATCACCAGGTGTCGGGTTGGTCGATCTGGAACAAAAGGCTTTTGTGAAAATGATGAATGTGCCTGATTGTTATCATATTTTCCCAACCGCAAATCAGAACTTTTTCATGCATTGTAGAGATGGTTCTTTGATGCAGTTCAGCTACGACAACAAGGGCAACACCAAGCAGAAGCCAACCAAGGTATTTCATACTGAAAAAGAGTATTTGCTAAATAATCCTTATTACTCCAACTCAAATAATCACCTGGCTTGGCCTACCTATGAAGGCAAGATTTTCCAGGCCAAACTATCCGAGTCTGGTGCAGAGTTCTTGAAGCCAATTGACGTGTTCACAGATAAGGAGAAAGCAGACAAATGGCGTCCAGGCGGCTGGCAAACTATTACTTTCCACAAAGCACGTAACGAACTCTACTTGCTGGCAGACCAACGCGAAAAATGGACACATAAATTGCCTAGTCGTTATGTGTTCGTCGTAGATGCGACTTCCGGCAAGCGCCTGCGTCGAATTGAGTTGAAGCATGAAATCAATTCGATTGCAGTCAGTCAGGACGAAAAACCCTATTTGTACGCCGTGTCTGAAGAGGCAAAAACGTTGTTCACTTTTGATGCTGTGACTGGGAAAGCATTGGGTTCATTGGATGAACTGGGTCGTGCTCCTTCCATGATTTTCATTGCGGATAAGTGAGTACATCATGGAATGGATAGTGAATGATCCTACGGTTGCGATATTTGCATCGCTGTTTGTGGCGCTCATTCTGGCCGCAGCGGCGATTCCAAAACTGAGAAATCAGGACGAATTTTTGGGCGTGGTAGCGAATTACAAGTTGCTGCCTGCTTTTCTGGTGTCGCCGTTTGCGAAGGTGTTGCCATGGCTTGAGCTGGGATGCGCAATTGCCTTGCTGGTGCCGACACTACATGTGATGGCGGCCAGTGTTGCAGCCGGACTGTTCATCCTATTCTCGTTTGCCATCGCGGTGAATGTTGGTCGCGGCCGTACCCACATCGATTGTGGTTGTGTGCGTCGCCCAACCAGCATGAGCCGAATCGGTATGTTCCATGTACTGAGAGCGTTAGCACTGGCCGGCCTGAGCTTGTATGTCGTTGTAGTGCCACTGGAGATTTCAGGCATTAACTTGGAATCCGTGCTTACTGCGCTTGCCTCGGCCATCATGCTGTCATTGATTTACATGGGGGCAGACATGATGGTCGGTTTCCCTGCTGCCAAAAACAAATTAGAGATTTATAAAGGAAATTCAAATGACTAGTGGAATTTTGATTGCATCAAATGTGCTTTTATGGGGCGCATTTTTGGCGTTAGCCGCATTAATGCTCGGCGTGATCCGTCAAATCGGGTTGTTACATGAGCGTTCTGCGCCACTCGGTGCCATGATGATTGATCATGGTCCAGAAATTGGTGAACGCTCACCGATTTTCAACGTGAATACTTTCGAAGGCGAACCTGTGCTGGTGGGGCGTTCAATTACACCAGGTCGTCCTAGCCTGATGATGTTTACCGGCCCATCCTGCCCGATCTGCCAGAAGCTATTGCCTATTATCCGCTCAGTGGCAGCGATTGAAGAGACGGACGTAATTCTGATCAGTGATGGGACGCAGGCGGAACACCGTCAATTTCTGAAAGATCATCCGTTAGACGGTGAGCTATATGTGGTATCCGCTGAAATCGGTATGCGTTATCAGGTTTCAAAAGTCCCTTACGGCGTACTGCTGGATCAAGATGGAAAAATCCTGGCGAAAGGCCTGTGCAATACACGCGAGCATGTAGAAAGCCTTTTCGAAACTATACGCCACGGACATTCTACCTTGCAGAATTATCTCAAGGATGATTCCACCGCGCCTAAATTTAAACAAGTAACCGCGAACAAAGTGCATTAATTGCTGATTCGTGTATTGATTACGGAGAGATTAACGAAATGAAAAAAGAATCTGGATTTGACTCAAAAATTGAGAAACTGGCACGTACTACCGCCAGCAAAACAGGCAGACGTAGCTTTATCGGTCGTTTGGGCGGGTTCCTAGTTGGTTCTGCGTTATTGCCATTGTTGCCGGTAGACCGTCGTTCACGTCTGGGGGGCGAAGTACAGGCTGCTACAACAGGTAACCTGACCCGCGCTGGTTTTAAACCTCAAGACAAGGATCCCAAGGCTTGTGACTACTGGCGCCATTGTACGATTGACGGCAATCTGTGTGATTGCTGTGGCGGTTCATTAACTTCTTGCCCTCCAGGCAGTAGCTTGTCTCCAAGCTCCTGGGTAGCGAGTTGCTTTAATCCGGGCGACCAGCAGACTTACCTGATTGCCTACCGTGACTGCTGTGGTAAACAGACTTGTGGCCGTTGTAACTGCGTTAATACACAAGGTGAGTTACCGGTTTACCGTCCAGAGTTCAACAACGATATCGTTTGGTGCTTCGGTGCCGACAATGATGCAATGACTTACCACTGCACCATTTCACCTATCGTCGGTAAAGCAAGCTAATTGCCCAAATGGCATAAGTTCTGTTAAGAATCAGTATGTTGTTTAGAAGATGGGTTCTAATGTTGAGCACACTGATGGTGGTGAATACTGCCTGGTCCGCCGATCTTCCTCCGAGGGAAAAATTTAAGCGGCCATCCAGTATTCCATCACCCCTGTCTAACCCCCTGACGCTTGAAAAGGCAACGCTGGGAAAAACCCTGTTTTTCGATCAGCGCCTTTCAAGGTCAGGCGGGATGGCTTGTGCCACCTGTCACTCACCAGACCAGCGCTGGAGTGATGGCCGTAGCTTGCCGTTACAGGCAGAAAGTGTGAACAATGCCCGTCGAACTCCGACGGTATTAAACAGTGCCTGGTTAAGCGCACTTATGTGGGATGGCCGTGCGGCTACCCTAGAAGCGCAAGCTGTGTTGCCGATTACCACAGCGCATGAAATGAATTTTGACCTCACCAGTCTGGTGGAGCGATTGCAGAAAATTCAAGGTTACCGAGCTTTGTTTACCCAGGCCTTTGGCGATCACAATATTAACCAGCAACGCATCACCCAGGCATTGGCCAGTTTCCAGCGCACGTTAGTGTCTAACCAGGCCCCGTTTGATCGTTGGGTAGAAGGCGATGAACAGGCCATCAGTGAACAGGCCAAACGAGGCTTTGCCGTATTTAACAATAAAGACAAAGCCAACTGTGTTGCGTGCCATAGTTCATGGCGGTTTACCGACGACAGCTTTCATGATATTGGCTTGCCGAGCAAGGATTTAGGACGGGGTGCCAAAGTGCCTGCACAGGTGACATTGATGCAGCATGCCTTTAAAACACCTTCTTTGCGCGACCTGCCAATGGAAGGACCTTATATGCATGATGGCTCCCTTCGTGGCCTGAAGGCCGTGATCAAGCATTACAAAAGTGGGGCGATCCAGCGCGATAGCCTTTCCAAGGATATGCAGAAATTCGAGCTTTCTGAACTGGAAGAAAGCGAGCTGATTGCGTTTATCCAGAGCCTGGATGGCGGTGCCTTGAATATTCAGCCACCGGCAATGCCTGAATAGTAATGATGGAATGTGATGAAGATGGCAAAGCAGATGAAAACATGTTTACCTGGATTGCTGAGCGCATCGCGAAAATTATCGACCTGGGCGGCGATGTATGTTTTATTGGTATTGCTGGCGATCTACCTCGCTAGCTGTAGCATGAAGCATCATGCGCCAATAAGCAGTGCGAACGTTCTCTCTAAAGACCATACCATGATCTTGTCTGATCATGAGTTCGTGCCTGTCGATTTTGTGCCTCAACCAGGGGACATCATTACCATCCACAATCGTTCCGATATTTCGCATAGTATTTATGTGACTTATCCGGACGGAACTATGGTGAATATGGGGGTGCAAACGCCGGACACCATTGTTCGCTGGCAGGTTCCAAGGGATGCCAAAGGCGAGTTTGTGCTGCAGTGCTGGATACATCCAATTATTCGCGCCAATTTGCTAATCAATTCCTCTAATACGTACTCTTCCGTTACCAGGACTGACTTGCCAAGATTTACCCGACAGGAGATTTTCGATGGCAGACAAAACATCTGCAGCAGCAGAAGTCGCCGAGCCTGAACGGCGTAAGGTTTTTCGCAAGATTTTCCGCCAGCTAGGGGTAGCGACCGTAGTTACCATGTTTGGTAAAGCAGTACTGGACTCGCGTCCGGCCCGCGCGGCTAGCGTATTAAGACCCCCAGGCGCCTTGCCAGAGCCTGAGTTCAATGCTGCCTGTATACGCTGTGGTTTATGCGTAGAAGCTTGTCCGTATGATATTTTGCATCTGGCACGCTGGAGCGATCCAGCGCCCACCGGCACACCTTATTTTGTTGCCCGTGAAGATCCTTGTCGCATGTGTACTGATATTCCCTGCGCGCGAGCCTGTCCGACAGGTGCATTAAGCCCTTTGGTGACCGATATAAAAAAAGCCGATATGGGAGTTGCGGTGTTGGTAGGACATGAAACCTGCCTCAACTACAAAGGCCTCACCTGCAGTATTTGTGTTCGCGTATGCCCGATTATTGGGGAGGCCATCTCATTAAAGCCAATCAAAAACGAACGCGGTGTGTTGCAAATCCCAACCGTAGATAGTAACAAATGTACCGGTTGCGGTACCTGCGAAAAGCACTGTGTACTCGCTGAGGCGGCCATTCGCGTACTGCCGCGTGAATTAGGTTTAGGTGTTGAAGGTGCGCAATCGGTAGGACGCTGGTAAGCACATGCGACAGTTACAAGCCATGTTCTTTCGCAATCGCTGGTTATTCAGCCGACGTATCATCCAGTTGCTCATTATTGCTGCCTTTACGGTTGAGTTGCCAGCTGGTGGCTATCTTGCACAAGGCAATCTGTCTTCCAGTGTCTGGTTCGGAATTGGTCTGACAGATCCTTATATCTGGCTGCAATCGCTATTGGCCGGAGCTCCTTTGGGCAAGGCTGCCCTGTTTGGCGTAGCTATCGTTGCCGTGTTTTATTTGCTGTTGGGCGGGCGCATTTACTGCAGCTGGGTATGCCCAATTAATCTGGTGACAGATCTATCTTATTGGGTGCGGCAAAAGTTAAATATTAAAAGCAATTTCACACTCTCAAAAAATATACGCGTGACGATATTAATGTTATCACTTCTGCTGTCGCTACTATCTGGCACTCTGGCATGGGAAGCGATTAACCCAATCACCTTGTTTCAACGCGAACTGATGTGGGGCTCAGTTGCAGGTGCAACGGTACTGGCGAGTATTTTCCTGTTTGATGTGTTAGTGACGCGTCGTGGCTGGTGCGGTCATGTTTGCCCGGTGGGTGCGTTTTATTCAGAACTGGGACGCGAGGGACGCTTGCGCGTTAAAGCGACTCAGGTAGGTGCATGTGGTGGATGCGCTAAATGTATCAAGGTCTGCCCGGAACCACACGTGCTGGCACCCGTGATAGCCAAGAAAGCAACTTTTGTGACATCGGGCGATTGTACTCGCTGCGGGGCATGCTTGGATCAGTGTTCGACAGGTGCTTTAGCCATGCGACTCAGCTTTAAAAAACAGGGCAAGTTTAAAGGCATTCCTGTTGTGGGCGGGCACTAGCAGTACTTATTTCAAGCAGATGACGCAGAGGCTAAGTGATGCCGATTTTTGCCATAAGCCACTCTTGTTGACCATTAGAATTCTTATATCAAATACACTGGATTTCAAGATGAACATTCAATCAAAACACGCATGGCTATCCATGTCCACCCTCACCAGTCTACTGTTTATTGCAGCGCTGGGCATGGCCTCACAAACAGCTTGGGCTGATGGTGCGGCGCTGGCAGATAAAGGCGGTTGCCTGGCTTGTCATAATGTCGAAAGTCGCAAAGTTGGACCGGCATTTAAAGATGTTTCTGCCAAATATAAAGGCCAGGATGTACAGGCGGCCTTGGTCGAAAAAATTAAAACAGGCGGACGTGGGAATTGGGGCGTATTACCTATGCCACCCAATGCTGGCAAATTGACCGATGAGGAATTCAACGAAGTTGTACAGTGGATTACTGCTTTGTAAAAAATGGCTGATCTCCATTTCCGGGGCCTTAGGCCCCATTTTTTGCTTTCAGGGACTTTATGATTATCTTGAAATTTATAAAAGATAAAATGAATACCTGACTCTCAAACTGAATTACAGCATACATTAAAATGATGATATTTATTATCTGACTCTCTCTCTGTGCAGTGTTTCATTTGGATACTCTCCGAATAGCTCTTTATAGTATTTCGAGAAAAGACTCATATGAACAAATCCCCATCGTGAAGCCGTTTCGCAAATGCTGGTTTTATCATTCTGGGGTGTGATTAAGTTCATACGTACTTTATGAAGTTTTAGATTCCTCATATATGTTAGTGGCGTAACGCCTAACGCGCGTGCAAATGCTGCATTCAATGTCCTTCGCTTGATACGTAAATGGTCGCATATCTCATCAATGCTTAATGGAAATCCGTCTCTTGATATGGTGAGGTGCCTGACCTGATTGACGATATATCTTGGAATTCTATGATCCACATAAAACGGGTGCGCATTTTTGCTAGCCTGCAGTAAGGCTTGTACTGACGAGGCAAGTAAATCTTCTTCATAACTTGCCCAGATTTCACTCAAAAGCGATTGATCGGAGTGTTCGTTGACCGATTGAAGTCCATACGCCAGCGTTCTCAATAAACTCTGCGATACATCATTTTGTATCATTTCTACAGGTTTAATTGTTCTGAGAGCGTCTTCAAATTCTGGCCATTCGATTTTATCTGTGAACGCCTGAATTTTGCTGATAGGAATGACAGCTGCAATTATTTCAGAGTTGGCAGAGGTTCTGAAATATAAATCGGCATTTTTCCCAAGTGTGATTAGCGAAAGAGGCTGTACAGGTAGCAGTCCCCAGGTCGAGTCACCCTCCACTCTGGTAGGCAACCCTATGACCAAGCAATCTTTAGGTGCGCTGGCAATTTGGTCGACGGCTCTGTTCATGCGCTCACTAAAAATCTGAATGCCATTGTGATGAATACTTTTTATGGATCCAGAGAACACACCTTTCCCAAGTTGAGTATAGTCTTGGGACCAGAGTGGCAGCGCTTCTGCCTGCTCCATGACGTCGGAGGTTTCACGTTTGATTAAGTGGAAGTCTGCCCTTGTCATGTTGTCGGTCCGTTCAAGAAAGTCACAATTTCCCATGCTATTGCTCCTAATTTGCAACATCCGTCATATTCGTGAATTTTTTAAGCCTCTGATTTAATTAATTTTATCAGTGGTCAGTTTTTTGATTTTTGTCTTGACGACGATGTGTATTGAGGTATGTAGGACGGTTAACTTATCTCTAAAAATATATCTGGACAATACTTCCAAGGTATTAAGACTTAGTGGGAATGGTAAAAACTGGCGACTGGTAGTAAAAAGTGGCATCACTATCACTGCGGCCGTCAAAAACTGAACTGCATGCCAGTTATTTCTATATTAAAAAAAATAACCTCGCTATTGTTGAACCGCGTCACTGCACTATTTATTTGCTGAGGATGAACAGAAGAAGCTGGGGTGTCACATAAAAGATGAAGTGAATACGCTTTGAAAAATAACAAGTATTCAACGATGTAAAAAGACCAATCTTGGCAACAAGCCTCACCTTTTAGGGTTCGTTCAGTAATAAGTAACTATTAAAAATATGATATGCGATTTGAAAGGGAGTAAATGGAAAAGAGTAAAGGAATCATCATCTGCGGCTTCTTTCTAGCTTTGGGAGGAAATTCGGTAGCACTGGCTGAAGAGACTATTCAGAGCGATAACGGATCACAAAGTGAGGCAAAGAGTTCGCCGCATCATTGGTCTATGACTGCGGGTGCTTATAGCGATTATCTATTCAGAGGCTTGTCATTCGCAAAGCACGGATAGTTTTATGCAAGCATTGATTATTCACATGACAGTGGATTTTATGCCGGATTTGGTTATGGCACTGTTCATAGAGATGCTGTTTACGGCAACACGTATGAAACGGATTATTATGTTGGGTATAGAAAAGCAATTACAGAAGATCTTGCAGTTACTGGAGAGATCTTCAATTTTACCTATCCCCAGGGGTATACGTTTTCGGGAGAAAACTCCGATGTGGTCGAGATGATTTTGAAAGTGGACTACAAGGGTTTGAATGTGAAGTATTACCAGGCATTGACCAACTGGTTCGGATACAACACCAATTCTCTCGGCACTACCACTTACCGGGGAAAGCTAGTCGGAAGTGGCAACTCAAAAGGAACAAACTACGTTGATATTAATTACACCGGCAAAATCCCCACGACTGACACCAATTACAATATTCATATCGGACATCAAGTGGTTGAAAATTATAGTGTTGCAAATTATACCGATATGTCGGTAGGGATTAGTCGAGCTTTCGAATTTGCGGGTTCAAAAGGGTGGAATGCTGGTATCAGCTACATTCACTCTATTACCAAAAAAGGTTGGTATGTAGATGCGACAGGTGACGATCTTGATAAAAGCAGATTCTATGGTTATATAAAGCATACTTTTTAATCCAAAACAATTTACGTTCATACGGCTTTTTCCCTGGCCTCCTGCGCTACCAATCTCATCAGCAGGAGGCCTTTTTTTGTGCTTGCCATAAAACCATATTGACTAACCACGCAGTCTTTGAGGCTCGTTTTATGTCAGTCTTCTCTGCCTTTCCTAAGGTATGAGGTGGCTATCTGTTAGTAAGGTAAGAATTCAGCCAGTGTGATGACTTATGCTTCTTTGAGAGTACCCCTTAGGTGTAATTGTCGGTTCATATTGAAAACGATTTAATACAAACACTTTTCAAGTAAACCCTAAGGAGAACTGTAATGAGTAAACCGTTTCAATATAAAAAACAAGCTATTAAAGACGAGCAGCCTTCAATGAATGTGCCGAATGTTCCAGCCTTCTTGGGCGATACATTCGTGTCTCAAGATAAAGATAAAACCATCTGTGCAGGTTTCTTCCATCTGCATGCTGGTAATGAATTAAAGTACTCATATGACTATGAGGAAATGAAAATTGTTGTGGCAGGTACTTTTATCATTTCTGATGATACAGGTCAAAAAGTCACTGCAACCGTAGGCGATGTATTGTATTTCCCAGCCGGCAGTAATGTTACTTTCAGCACACCAGACAAAGCGATTGGTTTCTTCACCGGTCAACGTGCGCCGCTGTAATAGTTTCTAGCGTTTCACCTCCTAATCCACATTCCACGTAATTGCATTACGTGGAATGTTTCGTTTTTGCGTTCGCATATTAATCAGCTTTCAAGTAATCCTAATGGAGTAATCCTTAATGGCAATTGTCATGGTTGACTGCAAGTTTGAAAATTCAATTACAAGTTCAGAAATGCATGATTTCCCCTCACTTCCGAGCTGAACTTGCGCTAGGGGGGCTAATAGGCATTGGCCCGCCCCATTTTTTTGATTTACAAGATGGGTAGTACAGTAAAACAGCCCTGGTCAAAGACAATTACGTTATTGAGAAAAGAGCATTATCTTGAATTCACCTGTCCCCTTCCCAATAGAAGATGTTCAAAATCTTGCCGATGTTCGTCAGCTTGCAATCAATAAAGTGGGCATCAAGGCGATTCGTCACCCGATTAAGATCAAAGACAAGGCCGGGATTATCCAGGGGACGATTGCGACGATGAGCATGTATGTGCAATTACCGCAGCACCTCAAAGGGACGCACATGTCCAGGTTCATTGAAATTCTCAATCATCAGGAGCACGTTGTTTCGCTGGAAAATTTTTACCTGCTTCTGCACGAAACAGCACTTAGACTTGAAGCGAAATCAGGGTACATTGAAATGGAGTTTCCCTATTTTGTAAACAAGGCCGCACCAGTATCAGGCGTAAAGAGTCTGCTCGATTATCAGGTCACCTTTATTGGAGAGATTTCAGAATCTGGGTGTGACGTAAAGGTGAAGATTCTCATTCCCGTCACAAGCCTGTGCCCCTGCTCAAAAAAAATATCTGCCTATGGTGCTCATAATCAAAGGTCTCACGTAACAGTTACTTTATCTTTCAATACGCTGATATGGCTCGAAGATATTATCCGCTTAGTCGAACTACAGGCCTCCTCTGAGTTATATGGGCTGCTCAAAAGACCTGATGAAAAATACGTGACCGAGCTGGCCTATGATAACCCTAAATTTGTTGAGGATATGGTGCGGGATATTGCGTCCGTCTTTTACAATGAAGCGCGTATCAAGGACTTTATAGTGGAATGCGAAAACTTTGAGTCTATTCACAATCATTCGGCGTATGCCTGTATCACTAGTCTGGATATATAAAGGGTAAATCATGAATATTCCGGTCGATAGCGCCTTGTTGCACCCAACCACTACAGTCAAGACCCCTGTCACTTATAAAAAAACAAAAACAATCATCAGCCCTATCACTGAAATTATCGAACAGATCAAGGCAGGTCGCATGGTTGTCTTGCTTGATGATGAAGATAGGGAAAATGAAGGAGATTTGGTGATGGCAGCGGAGCATGTGACCGCTGATGCGATTAACTTTATGTCTAAGCATGGGCGAGGCCTGATTTGCTTGACGGTATCACCTGAACGAGGCCGGCAACTCAACCTGAGTCCAATGGTGTCACGTAATGGGACCAAGATGGGTACCAACTTTACCGCCTCAATTGAGGCCGCTGCAGGTGTTTCTACTGGTATTTCAGCAGCAGATAGGGCGCATACCATTCAAACAGCGGTGCGTGCTGATGCAAGACCGATGGATATCGTCAGTCCTGGTCATGTGTTTCCATTAATTGCCGAGAGCGGTGGCGTGTTAGTCCGTGCAGGACATACCGAAGCCGGGTGTGATATTGCACGGCTGGCAAACCTGGAGCCTTCTGCCGTTATTTGTGAAATCCTCAAGGATAATGGCGAAATGGCCCGCTTGCCAGATCTTTTAGATTTCGCGGCGAAGTTTGACTTGAAGATTGGCACGATTGCAGACTTAATTAACTACAGAAGCCAAACAGAGTGCCTGGTGTCACGTGTAGCTGAACGCATCATAGAGACGCCGTATGGCTCTTTTCAGCTGATTGCTTATCAAGAGTCTTTGGCGAACGAATTGCATCTCGCCTTGGTAAAAGGCGAGCCCAGTCCGGAAAGAAGTGTCTTGGTAAGAGTGCATGAGCCATTGTCGGTCGTGGATCTATTGGATGCGAGTAGCAAGAAACATAGCTGGAGCTTACCTGATGCGATGCGTAAAATCAGCCAGGTGGGTGAAGGCGTGATTGTGATGCTAAGGCGCGAAGAGAAAAATGGAGATGTTATCAATGCAATTCAATCAGCAGGTCATCCATCAAAAAACCAGCATACGCTCAAAGATTATGGGATTGGTGCACAAATACTTAGAGATCTGGGAGTTTTGAATATGCGGTTGATGGCGGAGCCGCGCAAAATGCCCAGTATGTCCGGCTTTGGTTTAAACGTGACTGATTTTGTGACTAGGGATAGCTGAAGGAAAGCGGTATGATCTGCAGGTATTCTTATTAACTTAAAAAGACCGGATACGGTATTAAGAACGCTTTACACATCTGGATTTCGACATCATAGCAACTTGGCTCAATCGTGACTTTACCAACTTCTGATCATGCTGGCGATCTTCGGCATCAGGGATTCCTTGCGCAAACTGGTTTGCATAGAGGTATTGGGTGGAAAGGAGCCTTTTGGATTGCTAGCGGAGTGCCCGGGCTTGTGTTATTCACGATTGGTGCTGTTGCTGCAACCGTTGGTAAACCGGCTTGGTTAGTTTGGTTAATATCCATTAGCTTCGGCTTTATACAGGCTTTTACATATGCGGAAATTGCGGGCCTGTTTCCTCATAAATCGGGGGGGCTATCCATCCATAGTGCGGTTGCCTGGATACGCTACAGTAAGTTTATTGCCACCTTAAATGTATGGTGTAACTGGGCTGCATGGTCGCCAGTACTGGCTATTGGCTCTGGATTGGCGGCTGGCTATTCATTAAGTATCCTGTTTGATGCCAATTCCCTGATTAATACCTGGCAAATTACGCTGCTTGATTTAAGTGCCATCAAAGCTGGTCTCAGCCTCAGGATTAATGCGACCTTTATCCTGGGAGCGATATTTCTGTTGCTGGTGTTTGCTGTGCAACACGGCGGGATCTTGCGTTCTGTCAGTACCACCAAGGTTTTTGGATTAATTGCTCTTATTCCACTGCTTTTGATTGGTCTGGTACCCTTTGTCACGGGAGACCTGGCTAGCGAACACTTTTTTCCGCTGACACCACTTGCATACGATATGAATGGCAATGTGATTCAAGGAGACTGGAATCTGGAAGGATGGAAGCTCATGGCAGGTGGATTATTTGTGGCAGCATGGTCCACATACGGATTTGAAACCGCTTTGTGTTACACCCGAGAATTCAAGGATCCCAAGGCCGATACTTTCAAAGCGATTGTCTATTCTGGTTTGCTGTGCATCGCAGTCTTTACCTTGGTTCCGATAGCCTTTCAAAGCCATCTGGGACTTGGAGAGCTGGTAGTTCCTGCCGTAATCGGGGAGGCAGGAGAGGTCACCACGCCCGCCATGTACGACGGCATGCTTGCTGCCAACATCTACAAGGGAAATGGTGTCGCCAGTGCGTTGGCTTCAATTGTGGGGGGCGGTGCGATTATTGCCAACATCATGGTTGTGATGCTCATCATTACCTTGCTACTGGCGATCATGACCACCATGTCCGGTTCAGCAAGGACCCTTTACCAAGCCTCGGTGGACGGCCTGCTGCCCAAGTATTTATCTGTCGTGAATGAAAACGGTTCACCGACCAGGGCCATGTGGACGGATCTGTCTTATAACCTGATTCTGCTCATGATGTCTGATTATGTGTTTGTATTGGCAGCTTCAAACGTGGCTTATATCATCTATCATTTTTTGGCATTGAACGCCGGGTGGATTCACCGCATGGACAGGCCTCGCTGGGATCGGCCTTATAAAACACCTAATGTCTTGTTGGGAGCAGGAGTTCTGCTTGGATACATAAATCTGGCCATCATGGGGATGGGGACTGAAATCTGGGGTGAGGGAACATTAAGGACTGGACTCTTCTTCTCTTCTCTCATTCTGCCTTTATTCATTTACCGTCATTATTTTGAAGATAAAGGGGTATTCCCTACACAGTTGATTAGCGATATGCAGCTACAAATAAGTCGGCCAAAGTATACAAAATTTTTTGAATACCTGCCTTACCTCACCATCATGTTTGCCATTCTTGTGGTCTGGTATACAGACCAGCTTTAGTCCTGCTTTCTTGTAAACCAAGGGGTGCTCTCAGGCGCGCTTCACATCTGAAAGTCAAGCGCAACTTAATAACACCTAAGTAGTAAGCCATGAGTGTAATTGTCTCTCCAGGGTATCACTATGAAAATGACACATAGTTTGATCCCATAAATTTCAAGGAGACAGATATAAAATGGCACGCGATCCGAAACATGACATTTTGTTTGAGCCAATCCAGATTGGTCCCAAAACATTAAGAAATCGCTTCTATCAGGTACCACATTGTATTGGAGCGGGCTCTGACAAGCCTGGCTTTCAATCTGCCCATCGTTCAGTGAAAGCTGAAGGCGGTTGGGCTGCTTTGAACACTGAGTATTGCTCAATCAATCCTGAGTCTGACGATACACATCGCTTGTCTGCACGTATCTGGGATGAGGGCGATGTTCGTAACCTCAAGGCCATGACGGACGAAGTACACAAGTACGGTGCGTTGGCGGGTGTGGAGTTGTGGTACGGTGGCGCACATGCGCCTAACATGGAGTCACGCGCAACACCCCGTGGCCCAAGCCAGTATGCGTCAGAGTTTGAGACGCTTTCTTACTGTAAAGAAATGGATCTGAGCGATATCGCTCAAGTGCAGCAATACTACGTGGATGCCGCCAAGCGCTCGCGTGATGCCGGTTTCGATATTATTTATGTCTATGGCGCACACTCTTACCTGCCATTGCAATTCCTGAACCCTTACTACAACAAGCGTACCGATAAATACGGCGGCTCATTGGAGAATCGCGCACGTTTCTGGCTGGAAACATTGGAGAAAGTCAGGCACGCAGTCGGTTCTGAATGTGCCATTGCTACGCGCTTCGCAGTGGACACTGTATATGGTCCAGGTCAAATTGAGGTCGAAGTGGATGGTATGAAGTTCATCGAACTGGCTGATCCGCTGCTCGACTTGTGGGACGTAGATGTGGGTGACATTGCCGAGTGGGGTGAGGATGCAGGTCCATCAAGATTCTACCAGCAAGGCCACCAAATTCCTTGGACCAAGTTTGTAAAACAGGTCTCCAAAAAACCGGTACTGGGTGTAGGCCGCTTTGTTGATCCAGAGAAAATGACTGAGATCGTCACTAAAGGCTATGCCGATATTATTGGTTGTGCACGCCCGTCGATTGCTGACCCATTCTTGCCACAAAAAATCGAGCAAGGCCGTTATGACGATATTCGTGTGTGTATCGGTTGTAACGTGTGTATCTCTCGCTGGGAAATCGGTGGCCCTCCAATGATTTGTACACAAAACGCTACCGCTGGCGAAGAGTATCGTCGCGGCTGGCATCCTGAGAAATTCCGCCAGGCCAAGTCAAAAGACTCTATTTTGATCGTCGGTGCAGGTCCTTCTGGTTCCGAAGCGGCGCGCGTCCTAATGGAAAGCGGTTACACAGTTCACTTGACAGATACTGCTGAAAAAATCGGTGGTCATTTGAATCAAATTACTACATTGCCTGGCTTGGGTGAGTGGAGTTACCACCGCGATTATCGTGAAACCCAGATCAACAAGCTGCTGAAGAAAAACAAGGAAAGCCAGCTGGCATTGGGCCAAAAGCCAATGACTGCAGATGATGTGCTGCAGTATGGCGCTGACAAGGTCATTATTGCGACAGGTGCGCGCTGGAATACCGATGGTACTAACTGCCTAACACATGAACCCATCCCAGGGGCTGACACTTCCTTGCCAGATCAGCTCTCACCAGAGCAGGTCATGGAAGGCAAGAAGCCGATCGGTAAACGTGTGGTAATTCTGAACGCAGATACCTATTTCATGGCGCCAAGCCTGGCTGAGAAGCTGGCAACGGCTGGCCACGAAGTGACAATTGTGTCTGGGGTGCATCTTGCCAATTACATGCACTTTACGCTTGAGTACCCAAACATGATGCGTCGCTTGCATGAGCTGCATGTTGAAGAGCTGGGTGACCATTTCTGCTCACGTATCGAACCGGGCCGTATGGAAATCTACAACATCTGGGGCGATGGTTCTAAGCGTACTTATCGTGGTCCTGGCGTTGCTCCACGCGATGCTAACAAGACTCACCGGTGGTTAGAGTATGACTCACTGGTGCTAGTCACAGGCCGTCACTCTGAATGCACGCTTTGGAATGAGTTGAAGGCCCGCGAATCTGAGTGGGCAGAAAACGACATCAAAGGTATTTACCTGATTGGTGATGCAGAGGCGCCGCGCTTGATTGCAGACGCAACATTCACAGGTCACCGAGTGGCTCGTGAAATTGAAGAAGCAAATCCACAAATTGCTATCCCATATAAACGTGAAACCATCGCATGGGGCACGCCACATATGCCAGGTGGTAATTTCAAAATTGAATACAAAGTCTAACGCCTGATGAATGTATGGTCAGCGGCACAGTGTCGCTGACCATGCTTCAACACATTAACTCCGAAATACAAGTGACAAGTTGCCCTTGGGCTAATGGAACTCATTCATTCAAAAACAGGTGATCACAATGACAGATCCTACACAAATCACTCGAATACTCTTCCAGGACTTTGACCCGAAGGCAATCTATCTATTTTATGCATTTGGTTATCTTGCGATTGCGATTTTTATTCACGGCTGCTACGTACAAGTGCGTAAATATCGCCGCGGTAAACCAGATGAATCTTGGAATCAAATCTTCAAACGCTTTTGGGACATGGTTAAGACCATGGCCTCACATCGTACATTAGTGAGACGTGACAAAAAGGCAGGCCGTGCGCATGGCCTGATTTTCTTTGGTTTTGTTCTCCTTTTCATAGGCACCGCCACCATTACACTAGAGTACGACATTCTTGAGCCACTGTTTGGTGTGAGATTTTGGTACGGCAACTTTTATCTGCTGTTTTCACTAGTGCTAGATGTCGCCGGTTTTGGCGTGATCGCCGGCCTCCTTTACATGATGTACCGCCGTAAATGGATGAACTTACCTAAGCTTGATTACAAGCGTGTGGATAGACAAGTAGGTGATCCAGATTATGACCGCAGTCAGTATCGTCGTGAAGACTGGGCATTCTTGTGGTCGTTTATTCTGATTGGCATCACCGGTTTTATCCTAGAAGCGACCCGTCTAGTCTGGCTCAGTGAAACGCCCTCTGTGTGGGATCATCGTTTTTGGTCGCCAGTGGGTGCATTGCTTGCACACATGATGGAGGCCTTGGGCATGACAGCCGAGATCGCAGGCGCATTCCGCCCTTATCTGTGGTGGTTCCATGGTTTGCTGTCACTGACGTTTATTGCTTGCATTCCATATACCAAAATTAAGCATATTTTTACTGCAGCCGCTTCTCTTATGTTCAAGAGTCCGTTGGTGGGCAGAAGATTGCCGATTATTCCGGTAGAACAGGCAAATGCCGGATATAAAACCATTACTGATTTAACCTGGAAAAACCTGCTACATCTGGATGCCTGTACAAAATGCGGCCGTTGTCAGGAAGCGTGCCCTGCCAACGCAGTTGGGGCCCCGCTCTCACCACGTGATGTCATTCTGTCACTGCGTGAGTTTGCGAACAAGACGCTGAATGCCAAAGAGTTGCCGGCAGAGGCCGAGTTGGATATTCATGGTAAATCTCCAGGCCAGGTCATGCAGGAAACACTATGGTCTTGCCGTACCTGTCTGGCATGTGTAGAGATTTGTCCGGTGGCTGTGGAGCATGTCCCTATCATTGTTCAAATGCGCCGTAATCTGGTGGAAGCTGGCGAGATGGAGCCTATCCTCGAGAAGACACTTCAAACCATTCATAAAACAGGTAACTCCTTTGGTGAGTCGAAACGCAAGCGGGCGGCCTGGGCAAAAGGCCTGCCATTTGAAATCAAGGATGCCAGAACTGAGCCCGTCGACATTCTCTGGTTTGTAGGTGACTACGCGTCATTTGATCCGCGTAACCAAAAAGTGACTCGGTCATTTGCAAAACTCCTTAACAAGGCCGGCGTTAACTTTGGCTTACTGTTTGAAGCCGAAATGAATGCAGGGAATGATATACGCCGTGTTGGTGAGGAGGGGTTGTACGAGCACCTAGCGACTTCGAATATCGGCACGCTGCAGTCCTGTGACTTCAAGTCGATTGTCACCACTGACCCACACTCATTCAACACTATCCGTAATGAGTACCCCGATTTTGGTGGCGCGTTTGAAATCAATCACTACACGACGTTGGTGAAACAGTTGATCGAGTCAGGTCAGATCAAGCTGAAGAAAAAACTCGATTACCGAGTGACTTTCCATGACCCCTGCCATTTGGGCCGCTATAACAAAGGCTATGACGCTCCTCGTGACGTGATCAAGCTCCTAGGTTGTGAGCTGGTAGAGATGGGCCGTAACCGCGATAACTCTTTCTGTTGTGGGGCTGGTGGCGGCCGAATCTGGATTCCTGATCCAGTGGGTATTGAGAAACCATCTGCGAATCGTATGCGTGAGGCAGGACAGATTGAAGGCCTGGACGTGTTCATCGTGTCATGTCCTAAGGATCTGACAATGTTCGAGGATGCTCTTAAAACGTCAGGTTTCGAAGGCCAGTTTGTCGTACGGGAACTGATTGAGCTGATTGATGAGTGTATTGAATATGACGTTGTGGACATCACGAATGAGGCAGAGGTTATTACAACCTCAGATTGATGAATGATGTTTGGGAGTGCCGATACGCTGGTGCAATTAGCCATCAAAACGAGAGATCCCTACATTGCAGCGGCAGTGCATGAGCTGGCAACAGGAATTGCAAAACTCGAATTGGAAGCTCTGATTTGCGGGACAAGGCGGACAGCATTAGCGATCGCTCGCTGGGAGCATACGCCTGCCTCGGTACTCACGGCATTAGCTGGTATTCACGATGACGCCATTGAGTTGCGGCTAGATAAAAATCCAGGCACTTCTTCCGGCGTTTTATCCAACCTGTATGAGGATGCAAGCAAAAAGGGCAAGTCCGGATTAACCAAACTCATTGCTCAACATTTAAATAGTGGGACGGAGGTTTTAAAAAGGATTGCACTTCATTCTAACGATGTTGAATGTTTGTTGGCGCTGAGTAAAAACACGTCAGCCAATTCAAAAGTCCTCGCGGCGTTATCGGAGCGCGTCTCTGGTAGCGATATAGCAGTGGCAATTCATAAAAATATTGCCCAGAACATATCCGCTTCTGCTGAGTTGCTAGCAAGGATTTTTGATAAATCAGATGTTTATACACAAACAGCGATTCTTGGACATGAACATTGCCCTGCCTCTTTGATTGCTAAATCGGCGGCCAGTGAAGAAGTGTTGATGATGCGTGTACTCGCCCGGAATCGCCGTGTGAGCAAGGAAAGCCTTCAACGATACGCAGATTGTGATGATGCCGGAGTGCGTGCTGGAGTTGCTTCTAATGCCTTAACGCCGGTCGCCATTTTTCGTCATTTGTTGAGGGATAAAAGCGAATTGGTGAGGCGGGAAGTGGCCTCCCGAATTGATTTGTCGGAAGAACACATTGAAGCCTTGTCCAGCGACGCTGATCCATGGGTGAGGCAAAGAATTGCACGCAACCCGACGACGTCACTGGATGTGTTGTACAAGCTTGCGGTAGATGAGGTGGCTGATGTCAGAAGGGCGGTTGCCAGAAACACAATGAGCGCAGTTCATTTGCTCAACATGCTCGCAGAAGACAAACACGCCTGGGTGCGATCTGGGGTGGCTTACCAGGCCAATGCATCCCAAAGAATCCTGATCAAGCTGGCGGATGACAAAGATGTAGATGTATTAAGTGGTGTCGCAAACAATCCAAATACGCCACAAACGATTTTAAAAGGGTTGGTCCGTTCAACGGAAGCAGATGTGAGAAGAGGTGTGATTTTAAATAAGTCAGCGACGCGCAATACCTTGCTGCCTTTGCTAGAGGATCCCTACTACCTGCATCGCATGTTGCTCGTGCAGAACCCTCATTTGCAGGCACAGGACAAGTGGAGTCTACGAGATGATCCAGATTCCCAGGTCAGGTTTTCGGTATATCGGTGGGCAGCAAACATCTGCCTGAAAATGCCCGATACATTTCTAGTAACGAAGTAATGAAGGAGACGAAGGTATGAAGATATTAGTGGCAGTAAAACAGACCGCAGCACTAGAAGAAGATTTTGAAATTCGAGACGATGGTTTGGACGTAGATGAAGATTTCATGATGTATGACTTGAATGAATGGGATGATTTCTCGTTGGAAGAGGCCATGAAAATCAAGGAATCGAGTGATACAGACGTTGAGGTGGTGGTTGTATCTGTGGGTCCTGACCGTGTAGATGAAAGCCTGCGTAAGTGTCTGGCTAAAGGGGCAGACCGCGCAATTCGAGTTTGGGATGACGCTGCAGAAGGATCTGATGCAATTGTAATCGGCCGCATTCTGACAGAGGTGATCAAAAAAGAAGCCCCTGATATGGTCTTTGCCGGGGTGCAATCCTCTGACCAGGCTTATGCGTCAACCGGTATTTCTGTGGCCTCCTATTTGAATTGGCCGCATGCGGCAGTGGTCGCCGACCTGCAATATAAGCCAGGCGACAACAAAGCCGTCATTCGCCGTGAACTTGAAGGCGGCATGCTGCAAGAAGTTGAAATCAACTGTCCCGCAGTGTTGACCATCCAGCTCGGGATTAACAAGCCACGCTACGCCTCATTGCGAGGCATCAAGCAGGCAGCAACCAAACCTATTGAGGAAGTTTCTCTGGCAGAGATTGGCCTCTCTGCTAATGATGTGGGCGTAGGCAAATCAATGTCCAGAGTCCGTCGCATGTATATCCCAGAAAAAGGTCGCGCCACTATGATTGAAGGCACTATTTCTGAACAAGCTGCAAAAATCATTCAAATCATTAACGAATTCAAAGGAGCATAATCATGAGCAAAATTTTGGTGATTGCGGAACATCGCCGTAACGACCTACGTCCAGTATCATTAGAGTTGGTTGGCGCCGCAAATAGTCTGAAAAAAACTGCAGATGATAAAGTGGTTGTCGCGGTGATTGGCAGTCAGGCTGACTCTTTTGTTCCTGCATTATCCGTCAATGGTGTAGATGAACTTGTCGTTGTCAAAGGACCATGTGTCGATTTTGATCCGGATGTTTTTGAGGCCTCAGTATCTGCTTTGATTGCTGCTCATAATCCGTCAGTTGTATTGCTTCCACATTCTGTTGACTCACTTGGTTATGCATCATCGTTAGCAAGCAAAGCCAGTTATGGGTTTGCCACTGATGTTTATATTGTTGAGTATCAAGGAGATGACCTGGTTGCAACCCGTGGTGGCTATAACCAAAAGGTCAATGTTGAAGTGGATTTCCCTGGTAAAGCGACCGTTGTGCTTACGATCCGTCCTAGCGTATTCAAGCCATTGGAAGGTGCCGGCACTCCGATGGTGACCAATATGAATGCACCGTCAGTACAGTCTCGCAGTCAAAACAAAGACTATATAGAGGTGGGCGGTGGTAATGATATTGATATCACCACTGTCGATTTTATTATGTCTATTGGCCGTGGTATTGGTGAAGAAGCAAACGTTGAGCAATTCCGCGAGTTGGCAGATCAGGCGGGTGCAACCCTTTGCTGCTCACGTCCGATTGCTGATGCGGGATGGCTACCAAAATCCAGACAGGTAGGCCAGTCAGGCAAGGTCGTCGGTTCATGCAAGCTGTATGTTGCCATGGGGATTTCTGGTTCAATCCAGCACATGGCCGGTATGAAACATGTACCTACGATTGTCGCTGTGAATACGGATCCTGGAGCCTCTATTTTCACCATTGCAAAATACGGCATTGTTGCCGATATTTTCGAAATTGAAGAGGAACTTAAAGCGCAGCTTGCTGCTTAAACTTAGGTTTGATCCAAGCGTTGAAGCTTCTCTTTTTGGGCACCTTGGTGCCCATTTTTATCTTTTGGAAGTACCACTTCTGGGTGATTATAAAGCCCTTATAAAATGCGTATGATGGTTTGTGTTTGGATCTTGATTTGGATGTCATCTGGACAGGAACGTCCAATGATTCGCCATTGATTTAGCAAACTAACTCAATCTTCCTTCACATGGGCACTTTCTGTGCCCATCTTTTTTACATGTCTACCTCTTAGGAAGTACAACTTCAAGGTAATTTTCCTGAAGGGGCGATTACTTTAGTCTTCTATTTAATGCATTGGCCAGCGGTGATTGGGTTATTCGGCGCTGGCGATTCGATCAATTTTAATTAAAAAGAGATCAATATGGAACGTGGATATTGGATTAAAAGTAAGCCTATATATACCTCTTTAACGTGGCATGAAAAAGCAACTTCGCACCTCGTGCTTGCCACCGGGATTGGTGGTATGGCTGTTCTCAAGCTATTTCAACAAATGCATCCTACACAGCCGGTTACAGTACTTTACGGCAAGTACGGTCAAATTGAGCTGGATTACTCAGACACCCTCAAGTCGATTATCCAGGATGATCTGCATCTTTATAAGTTTGAGGAAGACTTGCTCAAGAAGCTTCAAGTGTTACTTAGGGATGCCACCATGGGACTGCGCATATATGTGGCGGGCTCTGAGGGGTTTATCTGGGACGTTGTGGCAGCGGCTAAACCTTTCGGTATTCAAGAATCAGAAATCATGAAAGAGCAAGTCGATACACTTGCTCGAACTGTTTACTGCGTTCATTGCAAAACGATTACAAAGTATGTCACCACAAATATTACTTGTTGTAACGGTTGCGAGCGCATGCTGTTTGTACGCGATCATTTCTCGAGGAATTTGGGTGCGTATATGGGATTAATGGTTGATGCAGAGTCTCCTGGGGAGTTGCCTGCGATTGAGGAGATTTATCCATGAGTACAATCAACGTAAAGGTAGCTGCCGTTGAAGAAGTTACCCCTTTAATCAAACACTTCCGGCTGGAAAGTGAGGATGGTGCAGATCTGCCCCCTTTTTCTGGTGGCAGCCATATTGTAGTGACGATGGATGCTGAGGGGAGAACATACAGAAATCCCTATTCTTTGATGGGATCTCCCTCAGATACCAGAGCCTATCATATTTCTGTCCGGCGCCAGGAAAGCTCGCGCGGCGGTTCTGTGTTCATGCACGAGCGTGTGCAGGTAGGTATGCGTTTGAAAATTACGCACCCGGTGAATCTTTTCTCACTTTCCAAACTGGCACATAAGCATATTCTGATTGCAGGGGGTATTGGAATTACCCCTTTCATGTCACAAATCGAGGACCTCAAAGCCGTCGATGCTGACTATGAGCTGCATTATGCCTTTCGTTCTTATGAGCAGGCGGCTTTCGTCAATGAATTGGAAGAAAAGTGTGAAGGCAAACTGTATTGTTATGCAGACAGCCAGAACGAGCGTATTGATCTGACTGAGTTGCTAAGACATCAGCCGTTGGGGACACACGTGTATGTGTGTGGGCCTTCTCCAATGGTTGTTGCCGTGTTGGAAACTGCAAGAAACCTGGGCTGGCCTGAAAACAATATTCATCACGAAGAGTTCTCTGCTCCTCCTGTCGGTGAGCCGTTCAAGGTTCAACTGGCCAGGTCTGGCATAGAGGTTGAAGTGCCAGCGGAAATGAGCATGCTGGAGGCAATTGAAGAAGCGGGTGTCGCCGCGGATTCGCTATGTCGCGGGGGAGTCTGTGGCCGATGTGAGCTGACTGTTCTCGAAACGGACGGCGGTATCCAGCACCATGATCACTATTTGTCTGACTCGGAAAAAGTATCATGTAGAAGCATTATGCCTTGTGTATCACGTACCAAAGGAAAGCGCTTGGTTGTGGATCTTTGAGCCCCTTTTGCGACATTTATTTTTAAGTAGAATTAAGGCGAAAAAACATGCAATTAAATTTCAACGATGAGTCATTCCGGGATGACTATAGTTATAAAAACTCACCTGAAGCCATCAAACGTTTCCCTTTCCCTTTCTCCGAAGATCATTACATGTATTCGGTCAATATCGAGCCACATGCTAAAGGGGCCAAGGGGTCCGTCTATGAGTATACATTTGATGTTGATGAGCATTATGTTTCAGAGTGCCTCGACAAGAGTGTCACTCTGGAACAAGACCCTGGCCGTTACGCTGCTCTGCCTCACATGATGACTGCACAGTGGGACTTTCTTGAACTAGCGATGACGGCCATGGCCAATGATTATCCTGAGTATTTCACGCTCACCAAGAACGGTAATGTATGGACTTGGAAGAATCGTCCATTAGAGATCATCGACACGTTCACCTTTGGTGATGCCACCACACTGCCGTATGAGCCATTTGAATATATGGGACGACAAATGCAGGGGGATTTTGTCTTGTTGGATCAGCGGGACGGAACTTTGTATGCCGACGCAGGCATCGTAACAAGCCAGGCAGACTGGTCATTGGCATTCAATACAGGAATGTCATGGCAGGAATGGCATGGCCCTGTACCCAAGGTCACTGAGCTTGGAGTATTGGACAGGGCCTTGAAATACCTGCTGAATTTACAGGTAGCAAATCCAGTACGTAGACTGAACTGGACGATGACTATCAATCCAAGACTGGATACCTCTCCAGAGAACTATCCGCTGTGGGCGATCGACCGTAAAAAGGTTAATGATGAAACTGTTGGCGATTTGGTAAACCTGCGTGTTGAATTGCAGACCCTGTTTAGGCTGCCTCGCAGCAATGCCATCGTATTCGGTATTAGATGTTACCTGGCCAGCCTTAAAGATATCGCGACTTATCCAAGATGGGCTAAGCGTCTGCACCGAGTGCAGAAAGATCTTCATCCGGATTTGATTGAATACAAAGGCATGACTACCTATCACCGTTATGTGATCGACTGGCTTGCTCAGTTCGACGATGGTGAGGTGTTGGAATATGGTGCCCATCCAGAATAAGTTTTCGTAACAAGAAACAACAATCTAGGAAGAAAATGATGAAAACACATTTTGTGATCGTGTCATCAATGATGGCTTTGGGTTATATGTCTCAGGCAATTGCGTCTGATCGCGTTTTTATAAAATATGCTATAGATTCCCCACAGATGCAAAATTTGAGCAAGCGGCCTTATCAACAACCTAGACCTGCAAGTGTTGGGACAGATGCAGCTCTTAAAGATGCGGCCCTCAGAGGCTATGAGCTTCAGTCTCAGAACGCCTCCAAACTGCACGCAATTTCCAAGCGTAGTTACTAAGGCTTCATTTTGTAAAGCTTTTGACCATAACGCGTTTTTTAAGGTCGTTAAGACGTTACACTTCAGTCAACGCTTGTATGGCTGTTGTCCGACCCTCTCTGTCGTGTCTTGTCTTAGTGACAGGTGTTCATTCAATTTTGATTGGTGGATGCCTGTCACTCTTTGACATATCGAGCGAAGTAAGCTTGTGACCATCCCTGACTCTACTTGCCTTTAATGTAGTCAATACTCTTAAAGGAGTAATCCCAAATAATAATTGTTTCATACCGCCTTAAGCATGAAAATGAAAGCACAAGTTCACTGTACTTTACCTCTCTCAAGTGACAGTACAAACGAGAATGGACTTGTAAGGGAGGCAATATTCATTGCCTCCCGAACCTCTCCGACAAGGCGAGTTATGGGGACATCGGCATGAATTAAGCTAAGGGCTACTTTTCTAGTTATTAGCTTAAATTAGGTTGACTGCAAACGGGTGTCGAGTATTGGAATACGACAAATGTGGTGCGCAGCGAAAGTCGATGAAGCAGCTGCTCAAGTCGGCTGCATGATCAGGATAGCGTTGAAACATAGTGTGGTTTGTCAGGTGCTGCTGTGATGAATCCTTCCAGCGCCAATAGCTCACCGGTACTTGAGAACACACCCCGTCCAATCTCTTGGACAAGTTTTGTTTCGCCCTTTCTGGTAATGATCCTGTAGATGATGTTGAAGGTTTCATTTTCGGCGATTTGCTGATTAATCGACTTCCATACTGCGGCTCTATCGGTTGGATGGATAATCAGATTGTAGGTCAGACTTGGGTCGTGCAGTAAATCCAGCGAATCGTAACCGGTAATATCAATACAGCCTTCGCTGACATACTCAAATGTCCATGATCTGTCATGTCTGCAACGATAAATCATTCCAGGAATATGACTGAGCAGGGCATTTGCAGCACGGCGGTTTGCTGAATGTTGCGCTTCAGCATCCTTGATATCCTGAATATTAGTGATGGTGCCAATAACACTGGTTCTCTCTCCGGAAATGTTGGAGGAGGACCTGGCCCTTAAACGGAACCAGTTAGATTCTCCTTGGAGGGAGATCAAACGCAAATCTATCGTGAAGCTTGGCTTTCTGCCGTAGGCAACGGATTCAAGTCTGGACTCAACCATTAGCTTGTCTTCTGGATGTGCAAAGTCAGAAATAGCTTTGTTCAGACTGTCTTTGATCGCGTACTCAAGAAAGCTTTCCCAAGCGGGATTGAGAAAGATAATTTTCCCTTCAAAGTTGAGCTGGAAAACAATCTGCTCAAGTTTGTCGATAATGAAGTGATAGTTAAACTGATGGTCAAATTCGCTGCTGAGTGTATGTTCAGCGGAAAGCGGTGTAAATTGAAATAGTGTCAGATTTGCGTCCCTGTCCTCGCGCATTTTAGTGAGGCTGACATTTGATGGAATAGCTGAGCCGTCAAGTGAAATTAGACGAATGTTGGTGGACTCATTGTTAGAGGTTCCCGTCGCGGCTTCAGCATTCAATTCAGCGAATATCTGGTGATCCGCTGGATGAATGATGTTTGTAAATGGCATACCCTTGATCTGGTCTTCAAGTCCGACTAAACCGAGTGTACGCAAGAAGGGAGTGTTGGCAAACTTAACAATTAGGCCATCCAGCAGTACGGCAGGGGAGGATAAGGCATTAGAAGTCTCTCTCAGCCAAGAAAGTTGTTGTGTAAACTCACTCTTTTTGTTGGAGTTTGATTTAGTAAACAGGGGTTGAATAATAAAAACAAGCGCCGCTGAGAAAATAGCGATGGTGATTGTCACCAGAATGGCGAAGTGTGCTAAAAAAGGGCCTTCAATACTGTGCCAAGAACCAAGGACGATTAAGTAAATAATACTGATAATCATCGTAGAAAATATAAAGATGCTCATATGCCGCTGCCTAGTTACATCAAAATATGAGTATAAGAAAATCTGCTTGCAATATGCGAAAAATTTTAGCGTTTTTTAAAAAATTAGAGATGTATATCAATGGCCACAAGCTATATGCCAGCATGCATGTTCTTGTTGCCTCTTTGATGGTAGTCATCGTCCTTATGCAAGCGACTTCTTTGTTTCTATTTGATTACATTCCTAACCATTTGACGGCAATTAACCAGGCCTATCGCGAACAAATTCTATGGAAGCAAGAGCTTTATCAATTGGAAAGCTATCTTGATGGTGAGAGACTCGAACCATACAAGTTATCCCTTAGTATTAGTAACTTTGATAAAGCTAGCTATGCATGGAGCAGGAAGCAGAGCGATACCCGTTTGGCTACAGCCTACGAAAACCTGAGCCAGTTACATCAAGAATTTGTTCAATGTTGCTTGTATGAGACACCAAGAGGGCAAACCCTGTTAAAGGGCAAACAGATCGTAGAGGCTTATGATGAGTTTGTTGAGGCTTCAAAAGAAGATGTTGAGGTTAAACAGGCGGTCGTTCAAATATTGCAGCTGGCATGTGTATTTCTGGCAATCTGCATTGGAGCATGCATCATGCTCACTTCTTGGCGCATCCTCGTTACCCGCCTTGGTCGGATTTATGAGTTGATTCCAAGTGATCTGACTCATGCAGATAAAGACACCTATTATGGTGATGAACTTGAGAAACTTGAGAAATTAACTGCTGAAATGTCAGCGCGTATTGAGGGCTATCAGGCAGAAACTAACTGGACAAATAAGATCAGCACTGATAAGGCGAGAAAGACGCTACTGTCTCAAGACTTCCTGCTAAAGTTGGCAAGACTGATTGCAAACTCGGACCTAAATGAAATCACTATCAAGAAGGTCCTCTACTCAATGGAAAAAACATTGGATGCAAAAAACGTCGCCTTGATGTTTAGTGATATCGGTTCACGTTTTTCGTCTCAACGCGCCCTTTTTTCCAGCTACATGCCGCTCTCTTTTGACAAAGGGATATTTGATCGCGAGCTTCAAATGTTTGAGGTCTCTCATGAGGTCAAACTCATACAAAGTGAATGCATCCAATACACTACCGTGCCATTACCATGTTCTAATGGCTGGTTAGGCATTCTGCTCATTGAAACAGATGCGAATCATTTTTTTGAGGATATGGAAATTCAGCTCATTGAAGTCACTTCCCAGATGGTGGCAATGGCAATGGGATTTCAGGCTCGGGAGCAGGAAGGTCGGCGTGTGGCTTTGCTTGAGGAGCGTGCGGTGATTGCCAGGGAGTTGCACGATTCACTCGCTCAATCTCTGTCTTATATGAAGTTCCAGCTTGCGCGGTTGCAGAGCATCTTCGACGAGGAGGGTGTGAGTTCGGATGCCTCAGAAATCGCAAATGATATTCGTGAAGGTTTGGATAATGCTTACAAAGAGTTGAGGGAGTTATTAACGACTTTCAGAGTGCAAATGGATGTGCGTGGGTTGGACCATGTATTGGAAGAGACGATTAGTGAGTTTGCCAGCCGTTCTAACCTCTCTATTGTGTTGGATAACCGATTACAGGACTGCCGGCTGACTGTGAATGAAGAGTTTCATTTGCTACACGTCATCCGCGAGGCATTGTCGAATATTGTGCGGCACTCCGGGGCAGAAAAAGTCAAAGTCTCATTAGTGCTGCAGTCTACGGGAGAAGTGATTGTCATGGTTGACGATGATGGTATTGGTCCCGCGTTTGATGAGGCTAAGCCACACCATTATGGGTTGGCGATTATGACCGAGCGTGCCCATTGTTTAGGTGGTGAAATTGAGGTGATCCCTCGCCGGTTAGGCGGAACACGGGTTCGATTAGTGTTTCGACCAAAAAATGAGGGCATAAAGCAATAAAAATGGGGTTTGAAAATGGCAACTACAGTAGTAATTATTGACGATCATGCATTGTTCCGTAAAGGCGTCATGCAGATGATTTCTTCTGATCCTGAGTTCGATGTGATAGGAGAGGCTGCATCGGGATTACAAGGGTTATCTTTGGTTGAACAATTAAAGCCAGGACTTGCATTAATTGACCTGAATATGAAGGTCATGAACGGGATAGAAACGCTGACGCGAATTAAAGAAGCCAAGCTTGATACCAAATGTATCGTTTTAACGGTTTCTGATGCAGAGGATGATTTGCTGGAAGCATTGCGCGCTGGCGCGGATGGTTATTTGTTGAAAGATATGGAGCCGGAAGATTTATGTGCGAGCCTGAAAAAGGCCATGTCTGGTATCACGGTGTTACATGAAAGCCTCACGGACATTCTGAAGAATGCGTTGGTGAACCCTACTTTGAATAAACAAGATGATGATGTCTCACTCACAGAGCGTGAAAGGGAAATTTTGGAGTGCTTGGCAAAAGGCCTGAATAATAAAACCATCGCAAGGCATTTGGGCATTAGTGACACCACCGTGAAAGTGCATATCAAGCACTTGTTAAGTAAGCTTAAATTAACAAGTCGCCTGGAAGCAGCCGTGTGGGCGCATACTAAGAAAGTGGTTTAACAGATATCGGATATTCGTCAGAGTTTGTTCATCTCTGACGAAGGACCGCTTGTAGATTATCCATGACGTGGATGTTTTCTGAGTCTGGTATGGCTAAGGCACGATGGATTCAGACATGGTATTCATGATGACAACACCACTAATGATCAGCCCCATTCCAAAGATTGCAGGCTTGTCCAAGACTTGTCCATAAACAAAGTAACCAATTATGGCAACCAGCACAATGCCCACTGCTGACCATATAGCATAAGCGATTCCGATAGGAATTTCTTTTAGAGATAACGATAGAAAGTAAAATGCGACAGCATATCCCAATATGGTCAGAAGGCTAGGGCCTAACTTAGTGAATCCGATCGTACTTTTAAGTGCCGAAGTCCCAAGTAGCTCAAAACATATCGCAAGCGCAAGATATAACCATTTCATAACAGTCCTTTTCAGATCAACCATGTTGCTTGACAGTGCATTTTAATATTGAGCATCGATTCACGTTTCAGGATTGTCTGTCACTTTGATGAGGTGATGCATTTCTAAGGCCACTTCCGCCGCTTCTGTACCTTTTATTTTTATTCTAGCCAAAGCCTGGTCATCATTTTCCGTGGTCAGGATCGCATTAGCCACTGGTATACCGGTGTTTCGTTGCACTTCGGATATGCCGCGTGCTGACTCATTTGAAACAACTTCAAAGTGGTAAGTCTCTCCGCGGATGATGACTCCCAGGGCAATCAGGGCGTCATATTGCTGACTGAGCGCCATGTGTTGCAAAGCCAATGGAATTTCCAAAGCACCCGGCACTGTCGCTATGGTGACAGCATCGCTACTGACACCCAGTGCCAGTAATTTCTCCGTGCAGGCCTCCAGTAGGCCTTCACCAATCGCACTATTAAATCTTGATAACACAATGCCAATTTTGAGCCCTGATCCGGATAAGTTTTTTGCTATGACTTTCATTCTAAAACCTCTTCAATTGATTGAAACCACATCTCTTTAGATTGTGGAATAGATCTGTTTCGAAACTCTGATCAGCAGTTTATCCGATGTTTATTCGCTTGCAGCTACCACTTATGAGGTAAGCCTAAGTGGTAATAGAAAGTCACTTTTCACGTGGTTATGATTCACGACGATGCGATAAAAGGAAATTGTTTATTTCCAGGCGTCAGTATCGTGAAACGATGTTTCTTAATTTTTAAATGATGGGTCGCCTATAAAAGCTTATGAGGTAATTGCGAGGGTTGAGTAGGGTTAGGCAGATTCAATTTAAGGGAGGTTTGTGTGCAAAAAACTGTAGAAGTGATAGATGCAATCACCGCAGATGTCAGCAACGATGTAGTGGCTGGAAATGCTTCACTACATCGAACAATTAGCTGGACTGGCGCGTTTTGGGTTGCCAGTGGGGTGCCTGCGTTAGTGCTGTTTTCCATGGGGGCCATTGCGGCCACTGTGGGTAAACCGGCTTGGCTGGTATGGATGATTTCGATTGGGTTTGGTTTTATTCAGGCATTTACTTATGCCGAAATAGCTGGATTGTTTCCACATAAAACTGGTGGTGCATCCGTTTACGGTGCCGTTGCTTGGATTCGATACAGTAAGTTCGTTGCACCGCTCTCAATTTGGTGTAACTGGGTCGCGTGGACTCCAGTACTGTCTATTGGATCAGGCTTGGCAGCAGGATACATTCTCACGGCAATGTTTGCTCCCGATGCTGCTATCAATACCTGGCAATTGAGTCTGCTGGATTTGGGGATGTTGAAAGACGGCTTAACATTGCGTATCAACGCCACATTTGTCATTGGTTCAGCCTTACTTTTACTCGTCTACTTCATCCAGAATGGTGGCATTCTGCGTTCAGCCAGAACTACTATGATTTTGGGTGTTGCGGCTTTGATCCCGCTGATTATGATTGGTCTTGTACCGTTGATCACTGGTGATATGCCTTCTGAGCATTTTTTCCCATTGTCCCCATTGGCTTACGATAGTGTAGGTAACGTGATTGATGGTTTATGGAATCTTGACGGCTGGGTGTTAATGGCGGGCGGTTTGTTTATCGCCGCCTGGTCAACCTATGGTTTTGAAACCGCCGTATGCTACACCCGTGAATTTAAAGATCCTAAAACTGATACCTTCAAGGCAATTTTCTATTCCGGACTGCTCTGCGTTGGCGTGTTTACATTAGTGCCGTTGGCATTTCAAGGCCATTTGGGCCTAGGCCAAATGATTACGCCAGCAGTGACTGACGCCGCAGGTAATGTCACGAGTGCCGCAGTTTATGACGGTATGCTGGCACCTGATATTTACAGCGGTATGGGCGTTGCGAAAGCGTTGTCAGGCATTCTTGGCAATACGGCATTTATCGCCAATCTGGTTGTTGTGATGCTGATTTTGGCATTGTTGTTGTCCATCATGACAACCATGTCTGGCGCTTCACGCACGTTGTATCAAGGTTCAGCAGATGGGTTGCTGCCCAAATTCCTTTCCAAAGTGAACGAACATGGTGCACCTACAAGCGCAATGTGGGCCAATATGATCTTTAACTTCATCTTGCTGATGATGTCTGATTACATGTTCTTGCTTGCTGCCGCCAATGTCAGTTACGTGATATTTAACTTCTTGAACCTGAATGCTGGCTGGATTCACCGTATGGATAGACCGAACTGGGACCGCCCTTACAAGGCACCGACCATTCTGATTGTATTAGGCACGTTTCTCGCTTTTGTAAACGTCACTTTGATGGGCCTCGGCGCTAATATCTGGGGTGCCGGTACTTTAATGAGCGGTTTGGTGATGGCTGGCCTGGTGTTCCCAATCTTTATCTGGAGACATTATATTGTCGATAAAGGCGTGTTGCCTAAGGAAATGCAAGAAGACATGCATCTCGACGGTCATCAATCATCAACAGCCGGAGTATTGCCATATCTCGCGCTCGTTGCTGCAGGCGTGATTGTGTACTTCACCAGCCACTTAGCCTCATAAGGGCTAAATAATAAGTTCTGATATCTAATACCATAGATAGGATGTAAGAACTGGAAGGGGGCGCATCAGTCCCCTTTTTTCCTGTTTATGGGTGGTCTTTGCGACTATCTAAATAGTCATTTAGTCGCTCAAAGCGAAAAGTTCACAGTGTGAAGTTCAGTAGTAAACAAGCTATAAAACAAGCAGCGTTTCTCCTACGAGTATGTTGGTTGCATGAAAGGTAAAGTAATTGAATATCAAGCTAAACGATGCGAGCACAGGCCAGACAATTGAGCTCGTCAAAAATCTCGTAAAAGGTCTAGAGATCAGTTCAAATGAAATAGGTAAGGTCGCTGATATTATCAAGCAGGTCGCTAAGCAAACAACATTAATTGCAATGAATGCAGCTATCGAGTCAGCAAGAGCAGGCGATGCCGGACGTGGTTTTGCAGTCGTTGCAGATGAGGTTCGAGTGATGGCTGAACAGTCATCAAAAGCAGCCACTGAAATTAGTCGAATTGTTTCCTCTATTAAAAATGATTCAGTGAAAGCAACTCTTGAAGTGTTGCGTGCAGAAAAAGATTCACTTTTAAAAAGTGCTTCATTTATTGTAGCTGCACAGGCCATGCAAATTGAAATGCGTTTTATGCAACTGGAAACTAGCCTGTGCGGTATAAAAAATCTGATTGAAGGGATGCTAGCTTCTCGTATTAGGCCGAAGCGCGATGTGCTTAATGCGCTCTTGATGGCGAATCTAAAAGCCGATGCAGATGTGCTAGGCTATGCCTGTTGTTTCGAGCCGAATGCTTTCGATGGGTTGGATAACGAATATATCAACACAGCAGGGCATGATGAGACCGGCCGCTTTATTCCCTATTGGAACCGCGCCAGTGGCAAAATCGTAGGTGACAAATTGGAGGCCTATGAGACCCCCGGGATGAATGTTTGGTATGACCAGCCAAGACGCCTAGGGAAGAATTTAATGATAGAGCCCTTCGAGTATGTTTTAAGTAGCGGCAAGGCAGTTCAGTTAGCCACTATGGTGGTGGTGATTATGTCAGCAGGAAAGTTTATTGGCGTATCTGCGATTGACTTTGCGCTTGATAAGTTTCAGGAAGATTTAAGTAAGCATAAACCGTACGGAATTGGCTCGTACTCCCTGATTTCAAATGCGGGCGTTTACATTACGCACCCTGACATTGAAAACGTTGGAAAGTCTGCCATGGATCTTACGCCTGAAGCCAAGCAAGCAATTCGGGAAGGAAGGCCATTTGTGGAAGCGGGTCATAAATCCGATATTCTGTTTTTTCATCCAATTAAAACAGGCGGTAAAACATTACCTTGGTCATTAATGCTTAGATTTGATTTTGAAGCCATCGTGGCGAAATTAAATTAGGTCCTGCATTATGGAACACAGTTGATATTAATTTTTGAAAAGCGATTTCAAAACATATATCTTAGACTAGCCACGGCTTGGTAAGCACTTAGCTTTTACATTTGAAATCAGTATTTGCATACTAAAATCCCTAGTAGTGTCCAGATACTCGTAGAAAAATTTTCAAAGAGGGACTGCAAGTATTTCTGACATTCTTTCAACCTTAGATTTAGACTTTAGATGGAAAAATGCATTTGTAGGTGCTTGTGTCCCTGAAATTGGGGGAGGCCCTGAGATGGGTTTACGAAGCACTAAAGCATAAGTTACTCATGATGGTTTTGTTTAGCTTTTGTCTGTTTTCTTACCATTCCTTTAGCGTGGGCCGCACCAGTCGCTTCGACTACTCCAGCTGGATTGCCATCTAAATCTAAACGATCAGCCCCTTCTTTACATGCTTGCCAGTAACGAGAGCTTTTGCACCACGTTTTAATTGCCAACTGTAAATCTTCGTTGGAAATGCCAATCTCTTCAGATCGCAGTTGGAGGTCTTCAAGAATACCAATTTTCAAAGGCACTTTGGGAGAGGGATTCTTTGGAAAAGCCTTAGGGTAAAGCCTCTGAAGCTTGCCTATGATTAAGACCACTGGATCGACAGGATTTGTGCTCTTGGTTTTTGCTTTATTTGCTGGTTGCTTAGATTTCTTTTCTTCAGCAAGCTGTTTCTTCAGTTCGGCGAGTTGTTCGAGGCCCATGGCAATAAATTCAGCAGGTTGTTTTTATAGAGGTGAATTTTCTTATAGATTGTTACGTCAACGCAATCTATTTGAGGTGATTTATTTAGTACATTTATCTGACGGTTACAGATTTTAGGGTGTCCTGAATTTTGTGTAAACGGCGGTTGATTACTGCCGAGGCATTCTGTCCTCGAACTGTATGGTAATCCTGTTTAGCTGAACTAAACGAAATGCTCCTGCTGTAAGAGGCACGAACGCTAATATCAATAATCCAGAAATTATCAAATATCCTCTTTGTCAATTGTTCTAAATTCAGCCGCGTTAAACATCGGCGATTATCATAAGCCTCTGCAGATAACTGATAACAGGATTAATTGAGTGGACACATCACCTGATTCGTCCGGCGTATACAGGAGTCTACTGATTACAACCTACCGACTAGTGATCCTAGGTAGGTCTGTTAAATCTATTAATTATTCTAATCATAAGTTTAGCAAATTAATTAAATAAGTTATTGACTAATAATTGATATTTTTATTAATATTCTAATCATAACTTGTTAAATAACTCCCATGAGACCAACCAACAAAAGTGCTAGATCGTTGCTAGATATCGAGTTGCGAGTGCGAAGACTGGCAGATGCTGCCACCTTAGCCAAGGCTTTGGGTGTTAGCCATCCTACGATTTTGCGCATTATTCAAGAGCGTGGCAATGAAGTTATTCGTATTGGAACAACAAAAAATGCACGGTATGCGCTTCGGCGATCCCTGCGAGGAAACCCTGAGCCTATCCCGGTATACAAGGTTGATGAAAAAGGTAAAGGGTCTTTATTAGCTTACATGCATCTCGCTGACCCAGAGGGCGCTGTTTTAGATGTCAAAGGAATGGGCTGGCCCGCTCCGATTGATGGGTCACCTTGGTGGGATGGGTTGCCATATCCTTTGACTGATATGAGGCCGCAAGGGTTTTTGGGGCGTAGTTTAGCTAGGCAAATAGCGAAAACTTTTGGTGTCTCAGAAAATCCTGAAGAGTGGTCCGATGACGATGTGATTCATGTATTAACTATTAAAGGAAACGATAATCAGGGCAATCTAATTATCGGAGATACCGCGTACCAAGATTTTTTACATACCGTAATTCACCCTGTAACCAGCATAACCGAAGATGAGTTAAGCCAGCAATATATCGAGTTGGCGCAAACGGCCACCCGATTTGGAGGAGGGGGCTCAAGTGCTGGCGGGGAGTTCCCTAAATTTACAGCTAAACGTATGCTCAATGAGGCGTCTAATCCTTATGTGATCGTAAAGTTTTCTGGGGCAGATGATTCACCAGCCGTCAGGAGATGGTCTGATTTGCTTGTTTGTGAGCACTTGGCTTTGGATGTGATTAGGCAGTCGGGTAGCTTGTGTGCGCCTTTGAGTAGGATAATCCAGGCTGGTGGACGTACCTTTTTGGAGGTGGAGCGATTCGATCGTGTCGGTGAGTTCGGGCGAATTGGCACAGCTTCTCTCGCAAGTTTAGATAATGCTTATGTCGGAATGGGGAGCGGTTCATGGATAGATGCTGCTCAAAAGCTTGTCACTGAAAGGGTAATCCCTTCAGGTTTGGTTGAGGATATATCTTTAATGTGGTGGTTTGGAAAGCTGATAGCCAACACGGACATGCACTTTGGGAATCTTACCTTTATGATTGAGCCCTCTTTAAAGCTTTCGCCAGCATATGACATGCTTCCTATGCTCTATGCGCCGCTTGCCGGTGGAGAGGTCCCTTTAAGGGAGTTCGAACTCTCTTTGCCTAAGCCTCAAGAAGAGCCAACCTGGAGCTTGGCGTTTAATCTGGCTATTAAGTTTTGGGAGGCGGCCTCTAAGGATGTTCGAATCACTAACTCTTTTAGAGCTCTTTGTGAGATGAACTTGAGATTGCTGCAAAGGGTGGATGAAAAGTTAGGTATGTCTAACTCTGGCTAAGTCAGATAAAAGACAAATTACCATTTCGCACTACTCGAATTTTTAGAATTGAGGCTAGTAGATGGAAACAGATACTGAATCGCCACTAATTTACTAGACACCTTTAAGCCGTAATAATGGCAATAAAAGAAAGGTGCAGTATGAGTGGTAAACGTTATCCAGGAAGGCGGATACGCGGTCTCTGAAGTGGCACGCAGATTGGAGTCACTGTCGATAGTCTGTATGTCTGGGGCAGGAAGTACGGCCCAGATGCAGCAGAGCATCAAGCAAAAACAGCTGAGCAGGCAGAGCTGCAACGTCTGCGTAAAGAACTCAAACGCGTCACTGAAGAGCGAGATATCTTAAAAAAAGCCGCGGCATACTTCGCGAAGCAGTCAGATTGAGGTATGCCTTTATACAAGAGCATCAGGACTGCTGGCCGATACGGTGGCTATGCAAGGTGTTGAATGTTCATCCGAGTGGGTTTTATGCTTGGGTGAAGAAACCTTATTCCAAGGCTTACCAAACAAACCAACGACAATCTGGCCTTATCAAGCAAAGCTGGCTAGAGTCTGGTGGTGTGTATGGTTATCGCAAAGTGCATAGCGATTTGCGCGCTTGGGTTGAGCACATTGGGATCAACCGCGTTTATAAGCTGATGCATCTGCATGGGATCAAGGCATTGGTTGGCTATCGCAAGCCCCGCCATTATAGTGGCAAGCCCCATGTGGCAGCGCCTAACCGGCTAAACCGTGAATTCAATCCAGTGATGCCGAATCAATCATGGGTGACTGACATTACCTATATCCGCACGCATGAGGGTTGGTTATATCTAGCTGCTGTGATGGACTTATTCTCCCGCCGCATTGTGGGTTGGTCTATGCAGTCGCGTATTACCAAAGAGCTGGTATTGGATGCATTGCTAATGGCTGTGTGGCGTAGAAAGCCTAAACAAAAGGTATTGATTCATTCGGATCAGGGTAGCCAATATACCAGTGAAGACTGGATGCTGTTTCTAAAAGCACACAATCTTGAATCTAGCATGAGCCGCAGAGGTAACTGCCATGACAATGCCGTGGCTGAAAGTTTCTTTCAACTACTGAAGCCGGAGAGGATTAAACGCAAAATATACAACGACCGGGATGAAGCTAAACGGGATATCTTCGATTACATCGAGTTCTTTTACAACTCAAAACGAAGACACAATTCCAATAACTTGCTATCTCCGATAGACTTTGAAAAGCAGTTCAATCAATCGGCTGAACAGTGTCTACAAAATTAGTGGCGATTCATGGTTTGATTTATTAACACAAACTTCACAAAGAGCAAGATAGCACAATATAACTTGCGAATTCAAAAATGCTTAAAACATCCAACCTTGATTTCAGAGATTTATATGAGACTAATAACAATTGAGTTTTAAACCAATGGTCATTTTCTGCTAATGAAATTATTACAGCAAAAAGATGGGCCAGAATGGGGCCGTAGTGGGGCCATGGTTGGGCCATAAAAAAGCCAAGTTAGTAATTACTATCTTGGCTTTGCTTTTATTACTGGTGCGCCCGGCGGGAGTCGAACCCACGACCCTTGGCTTCGGAAACCAATACTCTATCCAGCTGAGCTACGGGCGCAATCCTGCCATTATAGCAAATAAGTCCGTGCTGGCTTGACGCAAGCGCTGTCAATTTTCTCTTAAGCTTATCCTGCACTGCTCTGGTGAAATAATCTTGTCATCATGGCTGACTATGCTTACCCGCTAAACGTTAAGTTATTTAAGGGTGTTGCATTATGAAAGCAATGATTCTTGCTGCAGGCAAAGGCACACGCGTTCGGCCACTGACTTATGAATTGCCTAAGCCTATGATCCCTGTGTTAGGTAAACCTGTGATGGCGTACCTGATTGAGCATCTGGCCATGCATGGCGTGGCCGATATCATGATTAATGTGAGTTATCTGCACAAAAAAATCCAGGATTACTTTGAAGATGGTCACCGCTTTGGCGTGAATATTGGTTATTCGTTTGAAGGCGATATTGTGGATGGGCAGGTGGTGCCTCACGCTGTAGGTTCTGCAGGTGGCATGCGCAAGATCCAGGACTTTAGCGGTTTTTTTGAAGAGACGACCATTGTCTTGTGCGGCGATGCGATTATCGACCTGGACATCACCCGGGCAGTGAAAGAGCACAAAGAGAAAGGTGCGCTGGCGAGCCTGGTGACGATGCAGGTGCCTATGGATAAGGTGTCTGGTTACGGGATCGTGGTGACCAATAAAGAAGGACGGATTATTTCTTTTCAGGAGAAACCCAGCCAGCAGGAGGCTCGCTCCAATTGGGCGAGCACCGGTATTTATATTTTTGAGCCCGAGGTTCTGGACCTGATTCCTTCAGGCAGTGAGTTTGATATCGGCTCAGACTTGTTTCCTTTATTGGTACAAAAAGGCTTGCCGTTTTATGCGATTCAGCATCCTTTTAACTGGATTGATATTGGCGTGGTGACTGATTATTGGCTGGTCATGCAGCAAATGATGCAAGGCTTTTTCCCTTCCATGCCGATTCCCGGCAAGCAAATCAAACCGGGGGTATGGGTGGGGTTGAATGTACATATTGATTGGGAAAACACGCAGATTGAGGGGCCGGTGTATATCGGCTCGGGGTCGCGTATTGATAAAAATGCCCGGATTATTGGCCCAACTTGGATCAGCTCTGGCTGTCATATTCAACGTGACAGTACGGTGATCCGCTCTATCCTGTTTGATTACACCCGGATTGCGCAAGGCTATGAAATTGAAGAGCGCATTGTGTGTGGAGATTATTGCGTGGACCGCAAGGGGCGTATGGTGCATATCGATGATGACAATTGCGACATTATCTGGACCGATGCACGCGAAAAAGTGGTTTATCCACAGAATTATGCCTATGCAAGGTTATAGCAGAAGTGTGTACTTACATGATTGATTCATTGAAGTCGCTTTGATTATCAATTTAGTAGTCCGTTGAAACATAGCAGACATGCCAGTTTCAAGGATGTGTCATATTCGTTAAGTATCCTCTAAGCACTTTTGAGAGAGGATACTAAAATGAAAAAACTAACTATTATGTTGGCATTGGCGCTGGGCACAATAAGCTCAGCCCAAGCCGCAACCACTTACAACATCAGCAAAGAGTGGACATTTACGCACAGCGGTAGCGGCTATTTGGCTGAGATTCCGGCGTTTGACGCGGTGACCAATACTTTATGGGTGGCTGGCGTGAAAGGGGTGGATGTGCTGGATGCGACGACAGGCAGTTTTCTGCAGCATATTGATACCAGTGCTTACGGCAGTATCAACAGCGTGAGCATCAGCAATGGTATGGCAGCGTTTGCCATTGAAAACACAACGCGTACCAATGCGGGCATTGTCCAGTTATATAATACTTCCAGCCGCAGCCTGGCCTCAGGGACCAATACTTTTACCGTTGGTGCATTGCCAGATATGCTGACCTTTACCCCGGACGGCACTAAAATTCTGGTGGCTAACGAAGGCACGCCAGATGCATACGGCAAACGGATTGGTACTAGCGTGCCACGGGTGTATGGCTCCGCCGCGAATGACCCAGTCGGTAGCGTAACGATTATTGATGTGGCAAACCGTACGGTAGCGGCGACAGCCACGCTGGCTGGTGTGCCTACGTCTGGGACTCATATCCGTACCAATACCGGTATGGATTTTGAACCAGAATATATTGCAGTAAGCGCGGATGGCAGCAAGGCTTATGTCACGCTGCAAGAAGCGAATGCCATCGGTATTCTGGACCTGCAAACAAATACCTTTACCAATGTTGTTGGCCTGGGGGCGAAAGACTTTAGTATGCCGGGCAATACGATTGATCCGCTCAACAATGGTAATGTCAATTTCATCAATGCCAATGTAAAAGGTTTGTATATGCCTGATGGCATTGCCACTTATGATGTGGCTGGCAAGACTTATCTGGTGACGGCAAATGAAGGTGATTTCCGTGAGGATGACGGCGACCGTTCCGCTGCGAGCTCTCTGGGTGCGACCGGTGATCTGGCAAATATTCGTATCTCCAATACAGATTCCTCCGCAGGAGATTTATACGCTGCCGGTGCTCGTTCTTTCAGTATCCGTGATGCGGATGGTAATCTTGTTTATGACAGCGGCGACATCCTTGATAAAGAGGCGTTTGCACGTGGGATTTACGATGATGGCCGCAGCCGTGATAAAGGCGTAGAGCCGGAAGGTGTTGATCTGTTCACCCTGGGTGGCCGCACCATTGCTGCGGTGGGTCTGGAAAGAACCTTGAAGGGTGCTATTGCCCTGTTTGATATCACAGACCCAACCAAGGTGAGTTTTATCGACATGGTTGTGTCTGACGGTGACTTGGCGCCAGAAGGCTTGGTGGCGTTTGAAATAGGTGGTAAATCTTACCTGGCGTTTGCCAACGAAGGCTCTAATACCACGTCGCTGTTCAGCATCAGCGCAGTGCCTGAGCCGGGTTCTGCCGCAATGCTGGGCTTAGGCCTGGTAGCTATCGTTGCGATGCGTCGTCGCCAACAGTAACACTTATTTTTGCAAGCGTAGCCGGGCATGCCATATGCCTGGCTGTTTGTTTTTTACCGCGGCACAAAAGCCGTGCGCGCGTTTCCTGTCCTGGCGTTCTGCGCTATAATCGCGTGGATATTTTTTCTAACGCAACGGGATACGGATATGTCGGGTTACAATCAGAGTTCAAGCATTAAAGAATTAATTATTGCGATTCCAGGGGCCATTATTGGTTTCACTTTGCTGGTTTCCATACTGGCTTATCTTTTTGGCGTGGTGGGTGGCGAAAAGGCGGAGCCTTCTAAAGAAGCCACTGAGGCAGCAGAACAAAAAGTGGTCGCCAATATCCAGCCAGTGGCAACGGTTGAAGTGGCTGAGGCTGCTGGTGAGCACGTTGAGAAAAGCGGTGAAGAAATCGTCAAAGGCGTGTGTATTGCATGCCATGGCGTTGGTGCTCTGGGTGCGCCTAAAGTTGGCGATGCTGGCGATTGGGGTCCCCGTATCGCCCAAGGTTATGAAACTCTGGTCAAGCATGCGATTGAAGGCATTCGTAGCATGCCTGCCCGTGGTGGTAATGCCGAGTTGACCGACCACGAAGTGGCAGATGCCGTGGCTTATATGGCTAACCAGGCGGGGGCAAAATTTGACGCTGCCAGTTTGAAGAAATAATGAAGTAACACGCGAAAAGCCGCTTGAATCAAGCGGCTTTTTTATTGGTAAATCTGTTACGGAACACATTGAAACCATGGCGAGATACGCAATTGGTGATATCCAGGGTTGTTATCATTCCCTGATGCATTTACTTGAGCAGCTGGATTTTCAGCCAGGCCGTGACACCTTGTGGCTGGTGGGTGACCTGATCAATCGCGGTACGGGTTCGCTAGCAGTGCTGCGCTGGGTGTTTGAGCATCAATCCCACGTCAGGGTCGTACTGGGTAATCACGATTTGCATGCCATCGCGGTTGCGCATCATATCAAGCCGCCGCATCGTTTTGATACCTTGTCTGAACTATTAACTGCCACTGATGGCCCTGCGCTGCTGCAGTGGTTGCGACAGCAACCGCTGATGGTGCTTGAAGAGGATTTTGCCATGCTGCATGCCGGGCTGTATCCACAATGGACATTAGCTGAGGCCAGGACATTGGCAGCTGAGGTCGAAGCTGTTTTACAGTCTCCGGGATATCTTGGCTTTTTACAGCAGATGTACGGTAATCAGCCAGCTGCCTGGCATGATGATTTGGCAGGGATAGATCGCTTGCGCGCGATTACTAATGCCTTTACACGCATGCGCCTGCTGGATGCTGAAGGTGTCATGGAGTTTTCCTTTAAAGGCGAGTTGCCCGATACCCCTGCTGGTTATATGCCGTGGTTTCTCGCCCCTGACCGTCAATCTGCCAACGCAACGCAGAAAATTCTGTTTGGTCATTGGTCTGCCTTAGGTTTGTACCAAGGGCATGGTGTGATTGGCCTGGATACCGGTTGCCTGTGGGGGCGTCAGTTGACGGCGTATGCGCTGGAGACCGGACATATCAGCCAGGTGCCGTTAGATTTGCGTGACCGCCCGGCAGATTTAGCAGGCGATTAGCAGAAGGTAAACGATATGGAGTTATGGCTGGTCATCTCGGCGGCTTTCTTGGCCGGCATCGTGGATGCCATGGTCGGTGGCGGTGGCCTGGTCACAGTCCCCGCGTTGCTGACAACTTATGCGAATACTGCGCCAGCGTTGTTGCTTGGGACTAACAAGTGTTCCAGCGTATTTGGAACTGCAGTGGCGGCATGGCGTTATGACCGCCATGTCCGGTTAGACTGGGCGTGGCTGGCGCCCGCTGCATTGGCGGCTCTCATCGGATCCGGCCTGGGGGCATGGACGCTGACCTGGACGGATCCTGAATTCCTGCGCAAATTATTGCCCTGGATATTGCTGCTGGTGCTGTTCTATACCCTCAGGTATCCGCAATTCGGTTTATCACGCATCACGACTTCGCATAGCGTGCGGCAACGTTTCCTGATCGCTGTTGCGATTGGTGCCTCGATTGGATGGTATGACGGCTTTTTTGGGCCGGGCACCGGTAGTTTTTTTATTTTCTTGCTGGTGCGCTGGCTGGGGCAGGATTTTCTCCATGCTTCGGCGTCAGCAAAAGTATTGAATGCGACGACTAACCTGGCCGCCTTGGTGATGCTGGCAGCAACAGGGCATGTGTGGTGGCAGGTGGGCCTGATGATGGCGGCGGCCAATGTGGCCGGCAGTTTGTTGGGGACTGCGCTGGCGCTCAAGCATGGTGCCCAGCTAGTGAGGCGTGTATTTATGCTGGTGGTTGCTGTACTGATTATCAGGACGGCCTGGCAGGCCTACTTGTAGAGGCACCTTTAGCAGCAATCTCGTCAATCGCTTTACGCTTGTTGTCTTTGTAGTGATGGCTGGCTGATGACCTCAGAGGCTGTCAACCATGGCAAGTGTGCAATGATTTCATTTCTTGCCTGGCTGGCTAGCGTTTGCCGGTCCAACAGGCGCGCTTCTATCGGCGTACAAAAATGTAAATGCACACGTGGGGACTGCATGTTTAAAAAAGACAGCATGGACTCTATCATGGTTGTTTCCCCTGCATAAGCAGCCGCCAGATTGAGGCTGCCGTCAGGTAAAGGGTAGTGGATTGCAATCGGGATCACAGTCGCCTCAGCATCAATAGACGCCTGGATCAGGCTGCTTTTAAACGGTAGCACCTGCTGTCCATCGGTCGTCGTACCTTCGGGAAACACGCACAGATTGTCCCCCAGTTTCATCGCTTGTGTGACAACTTTAAGCACGCGTGCCGCATCGCGTTGACGTGTCCGGTTAATAAAGATCGTCCCTGATTTTTTCACCAGGTATCCAAACACTGGCCAATCCTTGATTTCAAGTTTTGCGACAAAACGCACGGGGATCAGGCTATTCAGGGCATGGATATCTGACCAGGAAATGTGGTTGGCAACAAACAGGGTATGCTGTGTCTGAGGTGCAGGGCGTTGACCACTCACCGATAACTGTAAGTTAAAGCAGCGCAGGAGTTTTGCACACCACCAGCGGATGATTTGCTCGCGGCCACGGCGGCCACACACAGGCAATACGAGTGTTGCCAATGTGAGTCCGGTCAGGGTGTGGAGAAAAATGCGGGCGATGCGCCAATAGCGAGTAAGAAAGTTTGTTTTTGGCAAGTTATTTCAAGAAATGCGCAGCATATCTGGGATTGATTCTGGATAAAGGTAACAATACCAGCATATCTGCGGTATTAAAAGCCGGGTCCCAGGCGGGTTCGCCGCAAATGTAGGCACCCAGGCGCAGATAGCCCTTGACCAGCGGCGGGCAGGTCACCGGCAATGATTGGTCCAGCGCTTCGATGGGTAAAGGATGGTGTGGGAACACACGGTATTCTGCAGGGGATAAATAATCCTCACGCAAATTGTTGAACAGCGAAGCGGCAGTATGGCCGCCATCATGCATGGAGATGCTGGCGCAACCAATCATGTATTCGTACTGGCGCGCCATCATGTATTTGGCCAGGCCTGCCCATAGCATGGTGATAGTGCCGCCGGTCCGGTAGTCGGCATGCACACAAGCGCGGCCAACTTCTACTGTACGGTCAGCCAATGGCGCCAGGCGGCTGAGGTCAAACTCCCCGGCGGAGTAGTACCCACCGGCCAGCATCGCCTGCATCGGGTTTAAAATGCGGTAGGTGCCTACGACTTGCTGTGTGGCATCGTCACGTACCAGCAAATGATCACAAAAGGCATCAAAGCCATCCACATCCAGGCCATTCTGGCTCTTGATTTGTGCGCCCATTTCTTCAGCAAACACCTGGTAGCGCAATCGCTGCGCTTCCATGATTTCTTCTGCGCTGGTGGCCAGCGCGACACTTAGGGTAGAAGACTGGCGGGCAGTATTGATGGGTGATTGAATCTCTGGCTGGTATAAGCCATGTTCTTGCAGATTGCGTTCTAACATCACGCGGCTCCTTGATTAAGGTTTAGCGTGATATTAGGAGTGTCACATGAACGATTGGTGACGCTGACGTGACAGTTGTGTGACAGTGTCGGTAGAGATAAATGAAAAGAGCGACCATTGGTCGCTCTTTTATATATAGTCTGCGGCTTAGTGTGAAACGCGGGAAGTGCCGCCATTCTCAACAATACGCACACGGTCACCGGCGTTGAATTGCTCGTCAGCCTCTTGCACGATGGCTACCAAGCCGCCGCCATCCAGTTTGACGGTGATTTCCAGTGCGTTCTTGCGGGTGACAGCCTCTTCGGCTGCGGAGCCTGCCAGGCCACCTGCGACCGCGCCGATCACAGCAGCGATGGCGCTGCCTCTACCCCCGCCAATGGAGCTGCCTGCAATACCGCCGACCGCACCGCCAGCAATGGTACCGACTGGAGATTTCGTCCCTTCCAGTTTGACTGCGCGTACGCTTTCGACAACGCCAGTTTTGACAGTTTGGGCTTTGCGCGCTTCATCGCGTGAGTAAACGCTGCCGGAATTTGAGCTGGCGCATGCGCCTAGTATCCCGGTGATCAATGCCACTGCAATCCATTGCAATACACGTGTTTTCATTGTTCTCTCCTGTTAATCAGCTGGCAGTCTGGCGCAGGGTAGGATCTTCTTTCAGTGCATCCTGGACCAGCGCATGACTGTAAATGTTTTCAATCTCTGTTCTGCTTGGTTTGTGGTTCTGCCCACCCCGGCTGGCAATCTTGATCGCCCCCATGGTGGATGCCAGTCGGCCACAGGCTTTCCAGTCCCAGCCGCGAACAATGCCGTACAGCAAGCCGGCACGATATGCATCACCACATCCTGTCGGATCAACCACTTGCTCTGCTTTAACGCATGGAATGTCATGGCGTTGACCATCCGCGTAAATATGTGAACCCTCACTGCCCAGGGTCACAATCAAGGCTTTTACTTTAGCGGCTAATTGTTCAAGTGTCAGGCCTGTCTTGTCTTGGATGACTTGTGACTCGTAATCGTTCACTGCCAGGTAATCGGCCATCTCAATAAAATACATGAGTTCTTCGCCGTTGAACATGGGTAAGCCCTGGCCAGGGTCAAACATAAACGGGATGCCAGCATCATGGCATTCCTTGGCGTGCTGGAACATGGCATCACGGCCATCCGGTGCAATGATCGCCAGCGCAATGTCACGCGCATCATTCACGCTATTTGCGTGCGCATATTGCATGGCGCCAGGGTGAAAGGCGGTAATCTGGTTATCGTCCATATCGGTGGTGATAAATGCCTGTGCCGTGTAAGTCCCGGCAATTGCCTTGATATGCTGGGGGTCAATGTTGTTTTGCTCCAGCCATGATTGGTAAGGAGAAAAGTCATCACCTACCGTTGCCATGATCTGTGGCTGGCCTTCCAGCAATTGCAGGTTGTAGGCAATATTGCCGGCGGTCCCGCCAAATTCGCGGCGCATTTCCGGCACCAGAAATGCCACGCTTAGCTTATGAATTTTGTCTGCCAGAATATGGTTTTTAAATTGGTCAGGAAACACCATGATGGTGTCGTAGGCCAGTGAGCCACAGATAAGAATTTTCATGAATGAAGTCAGGTTTTTAAGTAAAGTAGGGCTATTATTGCTGTCAGCCAGCATGCTGGCAAGAGGCGCATGTCCCGAAGATGGTCAGGATTGCTTAATGGCAAGGTCAATCAGCGCCTTGGCCGCTTTTTTGGCCGATTTGATCGCCCCTGAACCGCGCTTGATTTGTTCGGCCTGAACGGCACCTTCAAACAGGATGGAAAGTTGCAGGGCCAGACCCTCTGCATCCTTGATATTGGCGTCTTGTGCCAGTTTGGAAATGAATTGGCGGAATTCACGCGATTGCTGGAAAGACAGCTGGTGGATGCGGTTTTCTTCATTGGGGAATTCTGCAGAAGCCTTGATAAAGGCAATGCCGGTAAAAGAAGGGGAGGTCACCCATTCCTCAATAAAATCAAACAGTTTCTGGATTTTCTCATTTGGGCTACCGCCAAGGCCGCCCATTTTCTCGTTCATCCAGTTCTGGAAATCCTGATGACTTTGCTGCAATACGGCCAGTATCAGCTCTTCCTTGGTTTCAAAATATTTGTAAAGCGTCATTTTGGTGGTGCCGGCGACAGCCACGATGGTATCCACGCCGGTGGAGTTGATGCCGCGCGTTTGAAACAGGTCTGTGGATACCTGCAGAATCTTCTGCTTTAGCGTATTCATGCCTCAATTATAGCACTCTATACCATCTTGTATACCAAGAAGTCTTTTTAAAAGGATTAACTCCTATTGATTGATGTTTTATGTTGTGGTAAATATACTATACTGTATAGTATATATTTGATAGTGCATCAAAAATTACATAAGGAGAAAACTATGCGTCAAGTATCATCATTAGTGTTGGCAACATTATTGGCAGTAGCAGGCAGTGCTTTTGCTGCGGAGCCACTGTTTGTAGTGAAGTCTGTAGAGCTCAATCAGTCAGCGGATGTCGTATGGAAGAAGGTTTCTGATTTTGGCGATTTGGGCGCTTGGCATCCTGCCGTGGCAAAAACAGAGATTGTGTCCGGGAAAAACAACAGCGCAGGAGCGAAGCGAGTGTTAACCCTCAAAGACGGCGGCAAGATCAATGAAACATTGACAGCTTACAACCCGAAGTCTAAAAGCTATTCGTATAAAATCACAGAGGGGGTGTTGCCAGTCAATGAGTATGCCTCAACCGTGAGTGTGCACAGCAATGGTGAGGGTAAGTCAGTGGTGGTTTGGGAAAGCCACTTTTTGCCTAAAGCACCCGCGGATGAAAAGGCCGCTTCAGACACGATCAAAGGTGTTTATGATGGTGGCTTGAACCAATTGAAAACATTGTTCCAGTAGATCTGTGCAGCAATCAAAAGCCGTCGTTACCGCGACGGCTTTTTTATTTTGAGTTCGCCATCAGTTTGGGCGTGTAATTGCATTGCACCTGGTCTAACAGCTGATTCACAAGTATTTGTTCGTCGCGGTTGGTGGTGACGTGGCCGTTAATGATATTTTCGATGTAGACGCTCTTGACGCGGTCGGGCAATTGAAGTGCTTCCAGCAGCCGGCAATCACCATGTTTCATGGTTTCCAGGCGGCTGTAAATGGCGGCAGTTTCCGAGGGGCTGGCTTCAAGCGAGAGCGGGTGTGGCGATGGCTGTGGTGTTTCTGCTGTTTGTATGGAGGGGTGAATGGCCAATTGCATGTGCCAATAATAACCGCCCATGACGCCGCTGAATAATGCCATGATGACAATGCTGTAGTTGCGGATCGCCAGCCAATTGATTTCGCGTTTTGTTTGTTCATCAATCAGCGCCTGAGCTGCGTGCCTGGCATGTTGCAGTGCACTGGATTGCTTGTTGCGCAATTTTTCCTGGCAGGCGCTCAATGCCATAAAGTACAACTGGTTGGCCAGCATGTCAGGTAGCCTGGCACCAGCCAGTTGCGCCTGGGTAGTAAGATAGTTTTGCAGCCTTTCCGGGGTGTCGGATTCAGGGATTGACTCAAACGTTTGCGGTGCATTTGCGCTATATAGCGGGCTGGACAACAGGTCGTCCAGAATATTAAACAGGCCCAGGAGCTTTTGGGAGGCTTGCTTGCCGGATTTGTCCAGCATGCGTATCAGCCATTCGGATTGCAGCAGGGCGGTTGGCATGTGATCAGAATGGTTTGATCACAACCAGGATCACAACGGCAAACAAAATCAGCACCGGTATCTCGTTAAACCAGCGGAACCAGACATGGCTATGGCGGTTTTGCTGGGCTTTGAATTGTTTAAGCAGCCTGCCGCAGTAATGGTGGTAACCGATCAATAGCACAACCAGTGTCAGCTTGGCGTGTAGCCAGCCGCCTGTGAAACCGTAGCCAAGCCATAACCAAATGCCAAATGCCAGTGCCAGCAACATCAGTGGCTGCATAAAGCGGTACAATTTGTTGGCCATCAGGATCAGCCGGGCATGGGCTTGTGGGTCTTGTTCCATTGCCAGGTTGACGTAAATACGTGGCAGGTAAAACAAGCCTGCAAACCAGCTTGTCACAAAGATAATGTGAAGCGCCTTAACCCAAAGCATCAGCTGGCTTTCTGGTTAAGTAGTTTGCGCAATTCAGCGAAGTTAAGTTCGCCTATCACTTTTTGCAGGCGCTGGCCTTGCGCGTCAAAAATAAAGCTGGTGGGGGTCAGGTTCACGTCACCAAACGCCTTGACCATTTCGCCATAGCCATCGTGCATGACGGCAAATGGCAGGTTTTTTTCCCTGGTGTAGTTGGCAACCTGTGCCGGAGGGTCATAGGGCATGGCTACCGCAATCACGACGAAATTTTTGTCTTTGTATTGCTGGTAGGTGTCTATCAGCTCAGGCATTTCTTTGATGCAGCCCGGGCAGTCAGTGGCCCAGAAATTCACCAGTACCGTTTTTCCGCGCAGGGCCTGCATACTGATTTTTTGACCATCCAAAGTGGTAAAAGTCACTTCGGGCGCCTGCGGTTTTTGCATCACGGCCACTGCGAGGCCGACAAACAATAACAGCGCAATCAGTGGTACCAGCCATTTTTTGAACTTAGTATTTAATATCGACATCCGAAAACCTGCTTACTCAAAAACCCTAGACCGTTTAACGTGTTTGTGCCGTAGGCGGCGTGTTATAATTGGCTTTTGTTTTTGATAAATTATCAATGAACGCACCTGTCAACGCAGATTTGTTAAAGCACGATTCTACTCCTCTCACGCGTTTACGTGAAATCCCGTACAACTATACCTCTTTCTCAGACCGTGAAATCGTCATTCGGTTTCTGGGTGAGGAAATCTGGGAAATACTGAATGTCCTGCGCGCAGAGCGCAAAACAGGCCGTAGTGCACGCATGCTGTTTGAGGTATTGGGCGATCTGTGGGTGGTGTCACGTAATCCTTATCTGCAAGATGACTTGCTGGAAAATCCCAAACGTCGCAAAGCATTGATCGAGGCGTTGTATCACCGTATTTCTGCTATTAACGAACGCAGCGGTGGTAACGACAAAGTCCAGAAGCTGGTGTCAGCCGCAACCAAAGCCATAGAAAAGTTTGCTGATGACTTCAAGCAAACGGCTGAGCTGCGTAAAAAAGCCCTGGCCAAGCTGACCAAATATACCCGCAAGGACAATGTGCAGTTTGATGGCCTGGCACGTGTGTCACACGTGACCGATGCCACTGACTGGCGCGTTGAATATCCATTCGTCGTAATCAACCCGGATACCGAGGCTGAGATTTCCTATCTGGTGCGTGCGTGTATCGAATTAGGGTTAACCATTATCCCGCGGGGCGGTGGTACGGGGTATACCGGTGGCGCCGTACCCTTGACGCCTTTGTCTGCCGTCATTAACACCGAAAAACTGGACCAACATACCGGCGTGCAAATGCGTACCTTGCCAGGCGTTTCACGCCAGGTGGCCACCATTGAGTGCGGCGCCGGTGTGGTGACACGCCGTGCCATGGATGCTGCCACTGCGGCCGGGCTGGAGTTTGCCTGTGACCCAACTTCTGCCGATGCGTGTTGCATTGGTGGTAACGTCGCCATGAACGCCGGTGGTAAAAAAGCAGTCTTGTGGGGCACGGCGCTGGATAACCTGGCCTCCTGGCGTATGGTGACGCCAGACGCGACCTGGCTGGAAGTGGAGCGTCTGGACCATAACCTGGGCAAGATTCATGATATCGACGTGGCGCGCTTTAAAATCAGCCGTTACGACATTGATTACAAAAATCTGTTGTCCGAGCCAGAAATCCTGGAAATTCCTGGCCCTAGCTTCCGTAAGGTGGGTCTCGGCAAGGACGTGACCGATAAGTTCTTGTCTGGCTTGCCTGGCGTGCAAAAAGAAGGTTGCGATGGCCTGATTACCTCTGCGACGTTTATTTTGCACCGCATGCCCAAGCATGTACGCACCATTGCGCTGGAGTTTTTTGGTAACGTTTCACACGCTGTGCCAGCGATTGTGGAAATCAAGGATTACCTGGATGCGACCGCCAAACAGGATCCTGCAGTCATCATGGCCGGCCTGGAACACATGGATGAGCGCTATGTGAAGGCCGTGGGTTACGCCACCAAGGCCGCCCGCCAGCAACGCCCGAAAATGGTGTTGTTGTGCGATATTGCCTCTGATGACGAAAACGCCGTCGGCGAAGTCGCCTCTGCCGTGGTGCGGATGTGTAACGCCCGCAATGGTGAAGGCTTTATTGCTGTCTCGGCTGAGGCGCGTAAAAAATTCTGGCTGGACCGTTCACGCACTGCAGCGATTGCCCGCCATACCAACGCCTTCAAGATTAACGAAGACGTGGTGATTCCATTGCCGCGCCTGGGTGAGTACTCAGATGGTATTGAGCGCATCAACATCGAGCTCTCCATCAATAACAAACTGCGGCTGGTCGACGAGCTGGAGGCCTTTGTCTCTGGCGATTTGCCTTTGCAGCCAGATGAGGATGGCAATGCCGATCCTGAAGGCGTGAAATCCAAACAGAATATCGCACTGCAATTATTGCGCGATGTGAGAGCCAGATGGCGTCTGATCCTCAACACATTGGATGAACCTGTCTCTGTACTGGGCGAAATGGGTAAATCATTTGCACAGTATGACAATGTGTTCCGTGCGGTGCAGTCTTATGATCTGCGTATCTCCTGGAAGCGTGAGCTCAAGCGCCCGATGGCGGATATTTTTGCTGGCCGCGAATATCAGAAGATTCTAGACAAGCTCGACGAGATTCAGAAAACCGTCTTGAAGAGCCGCGTATTTATCGCGTTACACATGCACGCCGGTGACGGTAATGTGCATACCAATATCCCGGTCAACTCAGATGACTACGGCATGATGCAGGACGCTCACGCAGCGGTGGCACGCGTGATGGACCTGGCGCGCGGCCTCAATGGTGTGATCTCGGGCGAGCATGGCATTGGCATTACCAAAATGGAGTTCCTGGACCAGGCGACCATTGATACCTTTGCCAAATACAAAGCCAAGGTAGACCCTGAAGGCCGCTTTAACAAAGGCAAACTGATGGCGGGCTCAGGCCTGGAAAACGCCTATACGCCTAGCTTTGGCCTGCTGGAGCAAGAATCCATCATTATGGAACAGTCTGCCATTGGCGAGATCGCTGATGATATTTCTGACTGCTTGCGTTGCGGCAAGTGCAAGCCCGTGTGTACCACCCATGTGCCACGAGCCAACCTGCTGTATTCTCCACGGAACAAAATTCTGGGGACATCGCTGCTGATCGAAGCCTTCTTGTACGAAGAGCAGACACGCCGCGGTATTTCGCTCAAGCATTTTGACGAATTCAACGACGTCGCTGACCATTGTACGGTCTGCCACCGTTGCGAGAAGCCGTGCCCGGTGAATATCGACTTCGGTGATGTGTCTGTGAAGATGCGCAATTTCCTGCGCGAACAGGGTAAAAAGAAATTCAACCCTGGCACCGCAGCTGGCATGATGTTCCTGAACGTCAAAGACCCGGCAACGATCAAATTGCTGCGCGGCACCATGATACAAATGGGCTATAAAGCCATTAATATCGCCAACAGCCTGGCCAAGAAATTTGGTTTGCTAAAAGACAAGAAAGCACCACCAGCGACCGTGGGCAGGGCAGAAATCAAGGCGCAGGTGATTCACTTCATTAACAGGCCAATGCCCAAGAAAATGCAGTCCAAGACGTCACGTGCGATGATGGGGCTGGAAGATGACACCATGATTCCGGTCATCCGCAATCCGCAAAAAGTGACTGAGGATTCGGAAGCCGTGTTCTACTTCCCGGGTTGTGGCTCCGAGCGCCTGTTCTCCAACGTGGGCCTAGCGACGCAAGCCATGCTGTATGAAGTGGGGGCGATCACCGTATTGCCACCAGGCTACCTGTGCTGCGGCTACCCGCAAACGGCTGCGGGTAATCATGATAAAGGTCAGGAAATCACGGCGGATAACCGTGTGTTGTTCCACCGTGTGGCCAATACATTGAATTATCTGGATATCAAGACCGTGATCGTGTCTTGCGGGACGTGTATGGATCAGTTGCAGAAATACGAGTTTGAGAAGATTTTCCCAGGCTGCCGTCTGCTCGATATCCACGAATACCTCATGGAAAAAGACATGCGCCTGCAAGGTGTCACCGGTACGCGCTACATGTACCATGACCCATGCCACACGCCGATGAAGACTTACAAACCACTGGAAGTCACCAACAAGCTGATGGGCACCGAAGTTGCATTGAATGACCGTTGCTGCGGCGAGTCCGGTACGTTTGCGGCAGCACGTCCCGACATTGCCACCCAAGTGAAATTCCGCAAGCAGGAAGAGCTGGAAAAAGGCATGGCCAAGATGGGCCTGACCGTGGGTGCGCCTGAGCAACCCGTCAAAATCTTGACTTCTTGCCCAAGCTGCCTGCAAGGCCTGTCACGTTACGGTGATGATACCGGTATTGAGGCTGACTACATTGTGGTGGAAATGGCCAAGCACGTGCTCGGTGAAAACTGGATGGAAAACTACATCCAGAAAGCCAATAACGGCGGTATCGAGAAAGTATTGCTTTAAATAAACAACCCCGCGGAAGCGGGGTTTGTTCTACTGACTGGTGGATGAGTTATTGCTTGCGAGCACGAATGTAGACATAAATACCCGCCCAAGTCATCGCGATAAGAATCGCCGTGATCACAATAAAGCTCATCAAACCATAGTCAGTCGATAATAAATCAATCAAAATTTTCATGTTGGGTTCCTCCTGTCAGATAATCTTGCAAGCCATCTGACGATTATTTTGAACCCTATTAACAATATGGTTTTTGATGTAACGCAAAAGTGATGTAAGCAGCAAACGTTGGCATAGGCTGCAATGTTGCAAACCCTGTTCAGGAAATTGAAGTATGAATGTCTACCCCCTGCTTAAACCTCTGCTGTTTCAACTCGATGCAGAGCAAGCACACGATATCACCTTGCAATCGCTCAAGCGTGCAGAAAAAATGGGCCTGCTGAAATTGGTTGCTCCGCGTTTGCCAGATCAACCTACCCAGGTAATGGGACTGACATTCCCTAACCCTGTGGGCCTTGCTGCAGGGCTGGATAAAAATGCGGCGGTGATTGATGGCATGGCCGCGCTGGGTTTTGGCTTTATTGAAGTAGGGACGGTCACGCCACGCGCACAACCGGGCAATCCCAAACCACGTTTGTTCCGTTTGCCACAAGCCGAAGCCATTATTAACCGTTTTGGCTTTAATAACCTCGGTGTCGATCAACTGATCCAGAATGTCAAAGCTGCAAAATTCAAAGGTATTCTTGGCATCAATATTGGCAAGAATTTTGACACCCCTAACGACCGCGCCGCTGAAGACTACCTGACTTGCATGCGCAAAGTATATAACTATGCCAGTTATATCACGGTGAATATCTCATCACCCAACACCAAAAACCTGCGTGCACTACAAGAAAAAGAAGCGCTGGGACAACTCCTGGCGACACTCAAAGCCGAGCAAAAAATTCTCTCGCAATTGCATGGCAAATATGTGCCTATTGTGCTCAAAATTGCCCCAGATTTAACCACCGAACAAGTGCAAGAAATCGCTGAACTGCTGATGCAGCATCGCATGGACGGCGTGATTGCTACTAACACAACCTTGTCACGCGATGCCGTGGCTGGATTGCCGAATGCAGAAGAAGCGGGTGGATTGTCTGGTGCACCGGTAAAAGCGGGCTCCACACGCGTCATCCAGACCTTAGCAGCATCGTTGCAAGGCAGCCTGCCGATTATTGGTGTTGGCGGTATTATGAATGGCGACGATGCCAAAGAAAAAATCGCCGCAGGTGCCAGTTTGGTTCAGTTATACAGCGGACTCATCTACAAAGGTCCGCAATTGATTAAAGATTGTCGACGCGCACTACTCTAATGGCACTGCCAATCTTGTACTCTTACCGTCGCTGCCCTTACGCCATGCGCGCCCGCATGGCAATCTGGGCGGCGAATATCCAGGTGGAAGTACGTGAGATTTCTTTGCGCGAAAAACCTGTACATTTATTGCAGATTTCCCCCAAAGGCACCGTGCCGGTATTACAACTGCCAGACGGCACTGTGCTGGAGCAAAGCCTGGATATCATGCAGTGGGCACTGGCCCAGAACGATCCGCAAGGCTGGCTTAATGCAGACCCTGAGGCAATGAGTCAACTGATTGCACTCAATGACGGTGATTTTAAAAAAGCGTTAGACCGCTACAAGTATCCCGACCATTATCCAGAACATACACAAGCCTTTTACCGTGAACAGGGAGAGCTGTTTTTGCATAGGCTGGAAACTGCACTAGTTCAGCATCGCTATTTACTTGGTGAAAAACCCAGCATGGCGGATGTCGCCATTTTCCCGTTTATTAGGCAGTTTGCAGCAGTGGACGCAGCGTGGTTTGCAACCAGCATATATCCCCAACTCAGAGCGTGGTTGGCTGGGTGGTTAGAAGGCCCATTATTTGCAGAAATCATGCAAAAGATGCCAGTTTTCTCTATGACCGCCAGCGAGGGATAGTCCTGATCTTCTTTCGCGGACTATTTAATGCAGTATTTAGATAAACCAGGGAATAGGATGGAGTCTTTAGCTAATAAAGCAAAAGCGCTTTTTAAGCATGGCAACTTTGAGCAAGGAGTGCTTAAAGTGGTTTTTGTCTATGCAGTCGTATCGGCTTTATATATCTGGCTGTCAGACTCCTTTGTCAGCTTGTTGTTCAAAGAGCCGGAAAAAATTACTCAGGTCAGTATCTTAAAAGGTTGGCTGTTTGTAGGCCTGACCACCCTTTTGTTGTACGTGCTGGTCAAGAGGCTATTGCACAGAGTGCTGGTGTTACAGGCAGCAGAGCACAAAGCTCTAGAAGAACTGTCTACAAGTGAAGCGATCTATCGCTCCCTGACTGAGCAGGTTCCGGCGATTATCTATCGTGCCAATATCAACGATGCAAGTTCAAATGTATATGTCAGTCCTAAAGTACTTGAGCTTGGATATACTGTAGAAGAATGGCTGAGTTCGACTGAGGCCTGGATGGAGAAGATCCACCCAGAAGACAGGCTTGTGGCCATCAAGGCCTTGGAGGATGCCCATCAGAAGAAAACGGGTTTCTCATGCGAGTACAGGCTCAGAGCAAAAAATGGTGAGTGGCGAATCTTTCATGATGAAGCTGTTTATATAGAAGATGAGCATAATCATATTAGCTACCTGCAGGGGATTATGTGGGATATTACAGAGCGAAAAGCGCTTGAGTCCCGCATGCGTCAATTGTCACAGGCCATAGAACAGTCGCCCGTGAATACAATTATCACCAACCTAGACGGTCACATTGAGTACGTAAATAAAGCTTTTGAAATTAATAGCGGTTATACCGCAGCCGAGGTGTTAGGAAAAAAACCGGGGTTCAGGGCTTCGCATAAGACTCCAAAATCCTCTATAGAGGCATTGTGGGACAGCTTGCTGCAAGGCAAGGTCTGGCACGGTAGCTTTGTCAACCTTCGTAAAGATGGTACTGAATATGTAGAGCAGGCCGTGGTCGCACCGGTGCGGGACGACAAAGGCAACATCACGAATTACCTGTCTGTGCAGCAGGACATCACTCTGCAAAGAAAAGCGGAAGAAGAGGCTTACCGATTAGCGAATTACGACACACTCACAGGCTTGGCGAACCGCAACTTGCTGATCAGTCATTTAACCCAGCATTTATTATCTTCTGAGCGTCACATGCAAAATGACATTCTGATGCTGATCAATATTGATAATTTCAAGCATTTGAATGATGCGCGTGGCCATCGCTTTGGTGACGATTTGCTGAAAAATGTTGCGCAGAGCTTGATAGATTTGAAGTTTGATCACGCCATGATCGCCCGTTATGGTGGGGATGAGTTTGCCATTCATATTCATCATCCTTTGTCGTACGAAGGAAGCATGATGCATCATGCAGCCACGATTGTTGGCAACGTTTCCAAAGTGATCATGCAACCGTTTAATATTCAAGGTACACCGCTACATATTACAGCTAGTATCGGCGTGAGCCTTTTTCCAGAGGCCAATAATGATACCGCGCTGACGGTATTAAAGAATGCAGATACAGCACTGCATATTGCCAAACAGCGAGGCGGTAATCAAACCGTATTTTTTGAGTCTCCCATGGCGCAGGCGGTTGAAAAGTATTACCAGATAGAGCGTGACTTGCACGATGCCTTGCATAATCAACAGCTGCAGTTGTATTTTCAGTCTCAGGTCAATGCCTCGGCCGAGATCGTTGGAGCAGAAGCGTTACTGAGGTGGAAACATCCGGAGCAAGGATTTATCCCGCCCAATATTTTCATTCCTGTGGCTGAAGACTCTATCCTGATTACGCATATTGATCATTTTGTCCTGCACGAGGTATGCAAGCTACTGGTCTCTCCCCGCTTGCAAACATTCCAATACAGGATATCGGTCAATATCAGTCCACGAACATTCAGGCAGCACACGTTTACCGATTCAATAAAGCAGATGCTCTCAATCTATGGTTTGAGTGGAGACAGGATTACGCTGGAAGTAACTGAAGGCATGGTGTTAAATAACGTTGAAGAGGTTATCCAGAAGATGAAGATGCTCAGTAGTCTGGGTATCCATTTTTCGATAGATGATTTTGGGACCGGATTTTCATCTTTAGCTTACCTTAAAAAACTACCCGTGCATGAGCTTAAAATAGATAAGACCTTTGTCCAGGACGCGCCAACCAATCAGAGTGATGAAGTGTTAATTGACGCCATCCTTGCCGTCGCCCAAAAGTTAGATTTGAGGGTTGTCGCCGAAGGCGTGGAGACAGAGGCACAATCTATCCTGTTAAACGCAAAGGCTGAAGTCGTGCAACAGGGATATTTGTTTTCCAGACCACAACCGATCGATAGCTGGCTGTTGGAAATTAACCGTGTAAAGACCAATACACCTCTATAAATGGTGATTATGGCCACCACCATACACTGCTGGTAAATTAGCTCTTTTCTGCGTGCTGCTCAAACTTCTCATACGCATTAATAATTTTCTGCACCAACGGATGCCGTACCACGTCTTGAGACATAAACTGGGTAAAGGCGATACCTTTCACTTCTTTGAGAATCTTTTGCGCTTCGACCAAGCCACTTTTCTGGTGACGTTGCAGGTCAATCTGTGTCACGTCGCCGGTAATCACGGCTTTGGTGCCAAAGCCGATGCGGGTTAAGAACATTTTCATTTGCTCTGGCGTAGTGTTTTGCGCTTCATCCAGAATAATAAAACTCTGGTTGAGCGTGCGGCCGCGCATATAAGCGAGCGGGGCGACTTCAATCGCGCCGCGTTCAAACATTTTGTTCACGGTGTCATAACCAGCCAAGTCATACAAGGCGTCATACAGCGGACGTAGGTAGGGGTCGACTTTCTGATTTAAATCGCCGGGCAAGAAGCCCAGGCGTTCGCCTGCTTCTACGGCCGGGCGCACTAATACGATTCTTTTCACGCGGTCACGGGTCATGGCATCCACTGCACTGGCGACAGCCAGATAGGTTTTACCTGTACCCGCTGGGCCGATGCCAAAAGTGATGTCATGGTCTTGTATCTGTTGCAAGTAGCTGACCTGGCGCGGGGTGCGACCATGCAGGTCGCCGCGTCGCGTCATCAGTACAGGCATGGCACTGCTGGCGACTTCTTCAGGTTTCAGTTTGTCGATCTCTACCAGACCGAGTTGAATATCTTCAAGCTCAATCGGCTTTTTTGAGCGTGCATAAAAATTCTCTAGCATTTGTACGCCCAGGCGCATATTGGTTTGCGTGCCGCTTAGGTAGAACGTGCTGCCACGGCGGTTGATGTCGATATCCAGGCCATTGGCGAGTTGGCGGATATTTTCATCGAGCGGACCACACAGGTTGGCCAGCATCAGGTTGTCTTCAGGGCTGAGGGTAATTTCCATGCTTAATTCACTATTTCGCCGACCAGGCGTTTGGGGTTATAGACGTCGGTAATTTTTACTTGGACCATTTGATGGATAAAACGTGCATCGGCAGCAATATCTACCACGCGGCCGTTGTCGGTTTTACCCGCCAGCAGGTTAGGGTCTTTCCATGATGGTCCATCAATTAGCACACGTTGCACCGTGCCCAGCATGGCGCGGCTGATCGCATCGCCATTCGCTTCGTTTTCGGTTTGCAGCTGCTTAAGCCAGGCCGCTTTGTTTGCTTGCGGTGTTTCGTCGGGCAGGTAGCTGGCTGGGGTGCCGGGGCGGGGGCTGTATAAAAAGCTAAAGCTGTAATCAAAACCGACATCGCGCATGAGTTTGAGCGTGGCCTGAAAGTCTTTTTCGGTTTCACCAGGAAAGCCGACAATGATGTCGCTGGTGATGGTCAGGGCCGGATTGGCCGCTTTCAGCTTGCGGATCAGGCCTTTGTATTGCAAGACCGTGTAGTTGCGTTTCATGGCCATTAAAATGCGGTCGCTGCCTGCCTGTACTGGCAGGTGCAATTGGTTGGACAGCTTGGGCACCGTCGCATGGCACGCAATCAGACGCTCACTCATTTCATTCGGGTGGCTGGTGGTGTAGCGGATACGCTCGATTTGCGGGATTTCTGCGATGGTTTCAATCAATAGTGGCAAATCGGCTTCAATGCCTTGATAAGGCACGCGGTAGGCGTTCACGTTCTGGCCGAGTAGCGTGATCTCTTTGACGCCTTGCTCAGCCAACTGAATCGCCTCGGTAATGACGTCTTCAAACGGACGCGAGAACTCTTCGCCACGGGTGTAAGGCACTACGCAAAAGCTACAATATTTGCTGCAGCCTTCCATAATGCTTAAGAAGGCGGTGGCCCCTTCGACGCGAGGGGGCGGCAAATGGTCAAACTTTTCAATCTCAGGGAAGGCAATGTCTACCTGCGGCTTGTCGGCAGCCTGTTTTGCTTTGATCAGCTCTGGCAGACGGTGCAGAGTTTGCGGGCCGAACACCACATCGACATAGGGCGCGCGCTGAATGATGGCTTCGCCTTCCTGGCTGGCCACGCAGCCGCCAACCCCAATCACCAGGTTGGGATTTTTTTCTTTGAGCGGGATCATGCGGCCGAGATGGCTAAACACCTTGTCTTCTGCTTTTTCGCGGACTGAACAGGTATTCAGCAGGATCACATCTGCTTCTTCCATGTTCTCGGTTTGCGTCATGCCTTCATGCTCGCGCATCAGGTCTATCATACGTGACGCATCGTATTCGTTCATTTGGCAACCAAACGATTTAATGAATATCTTTTTTCCGCTCTCGTGCTTCATTGAACGCTAAATTTCTCACAAAAACAGTATTTTAGCGTATTTGCAGGGGAAACCCCAGCCAAGACAACGGACTGCGGTAAAATACACTTTTCTTATCGAAGCCTTCTCTGCATGCAAGCTTTACCGATCTTTTTCAATATTGCGCAACGCCCTTGTATCGTCATCGGCGGTGGCGATGTCGCGACGCGCAAGGTGATCATGTTACGCAAGGCGCAAGGACAGGTCACCGTGATTTCGCCCGAGTTGTGCGAAGAATTGCGGGAGATGCATGCCCAGGGAGAAATTGACTACGTGCCTGCTGAGTTTCATGCCGAACAGCTGAGCAGTGCGTGTCTGGTGATTGCTGCCACCGATGATGAGGCGGTCAATGAGGCGGTGTCAGTAGCGGCCAAACGCCTGAAAATCCCTGTGAATGTTGTCGATGCGCCTGCGTTATGCACGTTTACCATGGGTTCAGTGATCGACCGTAGTCCGGTGGTGATCGCGATTTCGAGTGAAGGCAATGCGCCGGTGTTGGCGCGGCATATTCGTAGCAAAATCGAAACCATGCTGCCCGCGGCTTATGGCCGCATTGCCGCCATTGCGGGAGAGTTTCGCGACCAGGTGAAAGCCAAATTTTCCAATCTGCCCGCGCGGCGCCGATTCTGGGAGGATGTGTTGAATGGTCCGCTGGTGGAGCGCGTGTTGTCTGGGCAGGAGCAGGCGGCGCGTGAATTGTTGGGGGAGTTGTTAAGTCAGCAGCAGGATGCTCCCACGCGCGGCGAGGTGTACCTGGTGGGCGGTGGTCCGGGGGATCCCGATTTACTAACCTTTAGAGCCTTGCGGCTGATGCAGCAATGCGATGTGTGCGTGTATGACAAGCTGGTGAGCAAAGAGGTGATGGAGTTGGTACGCCGGGATGCGGAGCTGGTGTATGTCGGCAAGTCACGTGACCAACACACTTTGCCGCAAGAAGAGATTAATGCCTTACTGGCCAAGCTGGCGCTGGAGGGCAAGCGGGTGTTGCGCTTAAAAGGCGGCGACCCGTTTATTTTTGGCAGGGGCGGCGAAGAGATTGAGACGCTGATGCAGCATGGTGTGCCATTCCAGGTGGTGCCAGGTATCACGGCGGCCAATGGGGTTTCGAGTTATGCCGGGATTCCACTCACGCACAGGGACTATGCCCAGGCCTGTTTGTTTATTACCGGCCATCTTAAAGATGGCACCATAGACCTCGATTGGCAAGCCATGGCACGCCCCAAGCAAACCGTGGTGATTTATATGGGGCTGGTGGGTCTGGAGCAGATTTGCAGCAAGCTGATTGCACAAGGCGTGTCGCCAGAGATGCCGGCGGCAGTGATCCAGCAGGGTACTACGCAGAAGCAGCGGGTAGTGGAGTCTACGCTACAGCATCTGGCTGCAGATGTTGCGGCAGCCGGGTTGAAGCCGCCTAGCCTGACGATCATTGGTGAAGTGGTGAAGTTGAGGTCACGCCTCAACTGGTTTACGCCGACTGAATAAAGATCAGGTATTCGGCAGAATAGGTAGCGAAAGTCGGGCTTCCAGTCCGCCTTCAGGCCGGTTAAGCAGTGCCAGCTGGCCGCCATGCAAGGCGGCAATGCGGTTGCAGATGGCTAATCCTAAGCCACTGCCTCCTTCATATTTGTTTCGTGCGCTATCCATACGCTCAAATGGGCGAAGTAAGCGCTCTGCGTGTTCGGGAGGAATGCCGGGTCCATTGTCGAGCACGCTGATCACAATCTTGTCGGCCATCACCTGGCTGCGCACCTCGACCTTACCTTTGCCATAGTTATAGGCGTTGCCAACCAGATTGTCGAGCAGTCGTTGCATGGCCAGTGGACGAATGGGGATAAAGTATTTGGGTCCTAATGAGATTTTAAGCTCACGGCCAGCACGACGTTGCCGTTCCGCCAGGGCGTTAAGCAAGTCGTTAATGTCCATCATGCGTGTGGGCTCGCCTTCCACACCGCGCACAAAATCCAGAAACTGGTGGATGATATTGTCCATATCGGAAATGTCTTCAATCATGCCCTGTTTCATATAGTCGGCTTCTTGCGGTAGCATTTCTATTGCCAGCCGCAGGCGTGCTAGCGGCGTGCGGATATCGTGCGATACACCTGCCAGCAGCAAAGTACGTTCTGCATCCAGGCGTGCCAGGGATTCCGCCATTTCGTTAAAGGTGTGTGTCACTTCGCGTAGTTCTTCCACGCTATCTACTGGCAGTTTGGGCGCAGGCTCGCCATTACGTAGCCGTTCTGCGGCATGTACCAGCATGGTCAGCGGCCGGTTGATGCGGGCTGTCAGCAAATACCCCCCCACTAATGACAGCAAGCCGACCACGGCGGCCCATCCCAGCCAATGCCAGGGAAAGGGGCGATCCACCTGGATTTTTGGGATCACGACCCAGAAATCATCCTGGCCGAGATTAAAGCTGATCCACAAGCCAGGGATATCGTAATGGTTGACAGTGATAATGGTTTCTTCGCCCAGCCGTTCACGGATTTTGAGCGCCACCAGGTTAATGAAAGGATCTGCCGGTAAGGGCTCAATATCTTCCAAAAAGTCTGCAGCATAAACACGTACGCCTTCACGCCCGGACAGCTCTGATAGAAGTGCCAGGCGACGGTTTTCATGTGAGGCAATCAGCGATGCGCGGGTATAGTTCACAATGGTGACGGCCTGCAGGGCTGCCGCCGTAGCACGCGGTTCGCGATCAAAGTAATCAAATATTTTAAGCGATGCGTAAATACTGACGGCCAGCAAAATGGCAATCAGTAACATGATTCTGGACAGCAGTCTGCGGGGCAGTAAACGCACTGGGGCTAGGGCGGAGACAGAGGGTTATTGTGGCGCTTCGCCATCCGGGATGAACACATAACCAAAGCCCCACATGGTTTGCAGATAACGAGGGTGTGCTGGATCGGGCTCAATAATTCGGCGCAGGCGTGACACTTGTACATCTATGCTTCGATCAAATACATCCAGTTCGCGCCCGCGGGCCAGTTGCATCAGGCGGTCACGGGACAGTGGCTGGCGCGGGTGTTCGGTAAACACTTTTAATAGGGTGAATTCACCACTGGTAATCGTAATAGGTGCGCCATTTTTGGTGAGACTGCGGGTATTGGTATCAAACACAAAGTCGCCGAACTGGAAGGCTGACGTCTTTTCTTCTGTCGCGGTCTTGGGCGTGATTTCGTGGCGACGTAACACAGCGTTGATACGGGCAAGCAGTTCACGTGGGTTAAACGGTTTTGGCAGGTAATCATCTGCCCCCATTTCCAGACCAACGATACGGTCAACTTCGTCGCCGCGAGCGGTGAGCATGATGATGGGTGTGAGATGGTTAGAGCCACGCAGGCGGCGGCAAATCGCCAGGCCATCTTCACCCGGTAGCATGAGGTCGAGAATCAATAAATCAAAACTCTCGGCAGACATGGCCTTGTCCATTTCCTTGCCATCGGAAACCGATTTGATATTGAATCCTTGTTCTGTGAGGTAGCGCTGTAATAGCTCTCGCATACGCAAATCATCATCGACCATCAAGATTTTTTTTAACTGTTCTGCCATTACGTACCTTTTTACACAGAAGCGGGCGTGCTTGTTAACGCACTAGATTGCTATCAGGCTGACCTGATATTGGACAGGGGAAAACGGCGGGGCCGTAAACTTATTGTTAATAATTATACTCTAAGCTCTGACGGGCATGAAGTGGGAGCAGTTACAACTTGGTTACAAATAGCGTCAGCGATGAAATATTGCAGTTACAATCATGATGCATGATGCTTTGCTCAAAATCGCGAAACCGCTTTGAACAAAGTGCTATTTTGTGTTAAATAAGTGGATTGAGCGGCCATATTTGCGCTATGGTAAGCCGCCTGAGACAAACTCAGGCAATATCAGCCATGTTAATCATGCTAGTTTCACTTTTGAAAACGGTTGTTTAAAAAGAAGTCCTGGTGAAACGGCAGTAAGGTATTACGTTTGGATGTGGATATTTAGAGCGATCAGACATTTGAAGCATGTGTTTTTGCTGACAACACTCATGTTGCTGGCATTCCCTGTATTTGCAGATCTCAAATTACCTATCCGGCTCACGGATAGTCGCGTTATAGAGAATGATGATGTCGGCCTCTCCAAAACCCTGGAGCATAATTTTAGTCCGGAGGACCGCGCACGCTTGCGCAAGGCATTGTCTGATTACGCACGCAATACAGACCCTGACCACCAACTCATGTTGCAAAAACGCAAGGCTATGCATGACAGCATTTCGCAGCGTTTTAATGAATGTAACCGCGATAATGATGATTCACTGGACCGTGAAGAGGCTACGCTGTGTTTGCCGCAGGTCGCCCGCCATTTTTCCTATGTAGATCTCGATAACAATGGGGTGATTACGCTGGATGAGCTTGAGACTGCTTATGCCAAGATGGTGGAAAGGCAACGGGAAGCGGAAGCCAAAAGCGAAGCCCAGCAAAGTATCGTCAGTGACTCAGACATTGACACGCGGTCCAGAATAAAATCCAAGTCCACTTCATCAGTCATTCCTGCCAATAGTTCTGCAAGCTCCAGCAGCAAGGACGTTTCGGCCGTACGCAAACATCCTAGCTAGCGTGAATGCTTCTTTACCACATGCCAACGGCTATTGAGGCGTGTCCGCCATCTGGCGCCTCTTTTCTCTTCTGCTAAGCAAGCATGGATATCAGCCAGTTATCGTTTGTCTGGTATCGCGGATTGCAGGAAATCTCACCTGTCGCCTGGCAGGCAGTGGCCGGACATCATCCCATGCTGGATTACCGGTTTTTGTTTGCCTTTGAATCATCAGCTGCTGTGGGCGAGCAAACCGGTTGGATTCCCTATCATTTGGCAGTGTTTGATGGCGAGCAATTGCTAGCTGCTGCGCCTTGTTACCTCAAAACACATTCTTATGGGGAGTATGTATTCGACTGGTCCTGGGCGGATGCCTATGAACAAGCGGGGGGGCAATATTATCCCAAGCTGATTTCCGCCATTCCATTTTCCCCAGTGACAGGCCCGAGATTACTGATGCATCCTCGCTATGCCAACCCACAAGCGCTGGGATCAGCCATGTTGTCGCACATGCGGGCCTTATGCCAAGAACATGGGTTGTCTGGTGCGCATGTATTGTTCCCTGACCCGATATCCGCCAGTGAATGTGCAGACGCCAACTGGTTACGGCGTAACGGGGTGCAATTCCGTTGGGAGAATGCGGGTTACCCGGATTGGGAAACATTTCTCGCCTTACTCAGCCGCGACAAACGCAAGAAAATCCGCCAGGAGCGCAATAAAGTCTCCCAGCAAGGCGTGTCTTGCCGTGAGGTCAATGGTCATGACGTGAGCAAGGCAGAGCTGGCCTTATTTTATCAATGCTACTGCAATACCTATTATCGGCATGGCAGCAGTCCTTATTTGCCGCTGGCTTTTTTTGAGCAGATCAGCCGCGACATGCCAGAACAGTTCAGGCTGTTTATCGCGGCGCAAAATGGCGATGATGTTGCGACCAGCTTGTGTATATTAGGCAGCGACACATTATATGGCCGATACTGGGGTAGCCTGCGCGAGATATCCTGCCTGCATTTTGAACTGTGTTACTACCAGCCACAGCTGTTTTGTATCCGCCATGGCATCCGCTATTTTGAAGGCGGTGCGCAGGGGGTGCATAAACTGGCGCGTGGTTTTGCGCCTTACCCTACCTGTTCTTACCATTATTTAAACCATGCTGATTTTCACCAAAGCGTGGCCCGTTTCCTGGCACGCGAGGCGGGAACGATGCAACATTACGTGGACGAACTCGAAGAGCGTAGTCCCTATAAAGTCACGTCCTCGCCCGCTTAAGTTTTACGGCCAAGCATTACCATGGAATCAGATTGCTATCATAGGCAATAAACTGGCCAGATTGCTCGCAAGTTAGATGTTCGATCACCTGCCGCAACCCGCGCACACTGGTTGTCGTGTCAATTAGTCCATTCGGGCCGCCCATATCTGTGCGTACCCAGCCTGGGTGAAGTGCTGCGACCGCAATATTGAATTCCTTCAAGTCCAGGGCCAGGCTTTTGACAACCATGTTCAAGGCCGTTTTGCTGCTGCGGTAAATGTATTCACCACCACTGCTGTTGTCTTCTATGCTACCCATCTTGCTGGTCATGGCAATTAATTTGGCCTGACTGGCGCGCCTAAGTTGGGGCAAGAAGGCTTCTGCCAGGTAATAGGTCGTCAGGGTGTTGACCTGAAACGCATGCAACCAGGCCTGTGGATCTGTTTTGCCAAATCTGCTTTCAGGATAGATGCCTGCGTTACTGATTAAAATATCCACGGTAATGGCGGACAATTGGCCGGCCAGGTCGCGGATGGTGGTGATGTCAGCCACATCCAGTGTTAATACCACTACGTTGGAGTACTCGGCAGCCAGTTGCTGCAATGATGTTGCCTGGGCGGGGTCTCTCACAGTGGCGTATACCTGGCTGCCACTTTCGGCATATTGCTTTACATATTCCAGTCCGATACCACGATTGGCACCAGTGATTAAAATCGTTTGTGCTGCCGTCGTTTGAATTGCCATCGTTCACCTCATTTCATGTAATCAGTTGAATCTGGGATATGATGGAATTTTACGCTGGTTTGTATGCCAGAGTGATATCTTTGCAATCGCTATGGAGTGTTGAGTGAATGGATGTGGCTAAGTACGGAGCAAAAGTGTACGGAGCAAAAGTGGGTCTCTGGATTGGGCTGGGTTTGATCTGTTTTGCCACCCAGGTGATGGCGGGCGCAGGGGATGTCAGTAAAAAAATCTTGTCCAGGCCTTCCCTGTTAAAGCCTGAAGATGTGGCGGTGATTTACAACATTAACGATGCACAGAGTGAAGAAGTTGCCCGCTATTATTTGCAGGCCAGGCAAGTGCCGATAGAAAACCTGATTGGGGTGGAGTTACCCAGGCATGCCAAGGATGCACTGAGCGTCGCGGAATTTGAATCCCTGAAAACGCAACTGGACGCCAAACTGACCCACCAGCAAGTGTTGCTACTGGTTTGGCGTACACCTTTTGCTGTGCAATGCAACAGCCTGACCAGCGCCCTGACATTAGGTCTGGATCTCAATCAGTGCCGTAAAACCTGTGATCCAGGCCGCGACAGCCCTTACTTTAACAGCGCGTCATTGCGGCCATGGGCAGACCATCATCTGCGGTTGTCCATGCTGTTGCCGATTACCAGTGTAGAGGCTGCCAAGGCTCTCATTGATCGCGGGGTGCTCAGTGAGTTTAGCCTTAATGAGGCGGATGGTTATTTTCTTAAAACACGTGATGCGGCGCGCTCCAAGCCACGTGAACCTTTTTTTCCGCAAGATGGCATGACCATTAAATCCAAAAAACTGACTTTGCATACCTTGAGCCAGGAAGCGATTGAAAAGCAGTCTGCGGTCATGTTTTATTTCACCGGTCAAAAACAGGTGGATTACATGCTGACCAATAGCTATTTGCCGGGTGCGATTGCCGATCATCTGACTTCAGCAGGAGGGGTGTTGGGCAGTTACAATACGCAGATGCCAGCTAGCCGCTGGCTGGATGCGGGCGTGACAGGTAGCTATGGCACCGTTTCCGAGCCATGTAATTATTGGCAGAAGTTTCCCAATCCGCAAATCGTATTAGGGCATTATCTGGCGGGTGAAACCCTGGTGGAAGCATACTGGAAAAGCGTCAAGTGGCCCATGCAAGGTTTGTTTATAGGGGAGCCTCTTGCCAAACCTTATGCCAAAAGTGCTCCCTTCACAGAGGAGTAAGCTACAGGATGATTAAAGGTGTCATCATCCTGTCATCGCGTGCAAACGGGATTGTCGTATAATCGCGCCATTGATGTGTTGAGAATGGCTCGTGCAAGATATTCGTTGGAAAGCATTCTGGAATCTGCTGTTTTGGGCGTTTTGTTGCCTGATGATTGGCTGGTTTACCCGTGCAGAAACGGCCTGGTTACTGTTTATAGTGGGCACATTGGCTTACCTGGCCGCACATGTTTATTGGATTCACCGCTTATATCAGTGGGCGCTCAAGCCCAGCCTTAACTTTATTCCTAATGGTAAGGGTATCTGGGAAGATATTTTTGCCAATCTTTACCATGAAATGCGCCGCCACTCTCGTAGCCAGAGCCAGCTCAGCAGTACCCTTGAGCGCTTGCGGCATGCGACCAGTGCCTTGCCCGATGGCGTTGTCGTACTCAATAATCGTAATGAAATCGAATGGTTTAACGAGCCTGCCATCCAGCGACTGGGATTGAAGCGGCATCATGATGAAAACCAGCCAATCTATTATTTATTGCGGCAGGCAGAGTTTGTGGAGTACTTGCAGGCGGAAGATTACAGCGAGCCTCTCAAGCTTAAATCCTGGCGTAGCCCTGATGTGACACTGGAATTACAGATTATTCCATTCGCTAGCAAACAGCGTCTGCTGATCTGTCGTGATGTATCGGCCATTGAAAAAACCGAGGTCATGCGGCGTGATTTTATCGCCAACGTCTCGCATGAATTGCGTACGCCATTAACAGTCATAGGCGGCTTCCTGGAAACGATAGGCGATATGCAAGGTGAAATCTCACCCGATATCCAGCCTTATTTTGACATGATGCAATCGCAGACGACGCGTATGCGCCGCATTATTGAAGATTTGCTGACGTTGTCTCGTTTGGAAAACAACGTCACGCTCAAGGATGAAACCGATATTGCCATGCCAGCCTTGCTGAGGCAGTTGCAAAAAGATGCGCAAGCCCTGAGTCAAGGGCAGCACACCGTGACATTGCACATGGAGACTAAAGTGAATATCCGCGGCAGCTACAATGAGCTGTTAAGCGCATTAAGCAACCTCACCAGCAATGCCGTGCGCTATACCCCCGAACATGGAAAGATCGATATCTACTGGCAATTGCGTGGTGAAGAAGCCGTGTTTACGGTGCAGGATACCGGTATAGGCATAGAGGCGCAGCATTTGCCACGCTTGACTGAGCGTTTTTACCGCGTAGATAGTGGACGCAGCCGAGATACTGGCGGTACGGGCCTGGGTTTGTCCATCGTCAAGCATATCCTGCATCACCATCAGGCCAGCCTGCACATTGAGAGTAAGCCAGGTGAGGGTAGTCGCTTCCAGATCATGTTTCCTGCACAGCGGGTATTGCCTGCATGAGACCGTTCGGCCTCAGTATATTTATCTTACTGCTGGCCGGATGCAGCACAACACCCAGCGTTGGCTATGTGGATTCGCCGAATGGACGTCCGATACCGGCGCGGCAAGACCGCAATACCTTACACCAACTGGTCAAAACTGACCTCGATCGTCTGGCAGATATCGAATACGCCGAGAATGCCAGTACCTTGCGTTTGCTCATGCTCAAGATGTATAAGCGCAATCCGGCGGAAGCGCACAAGTCTGGCTTGGGTACGGCGGAACAGATCGCTGACTATGTGTTCGAGCAGGCTGCTGTCCATCACTGGCAGTTTGATGCATTGGGTGGCGCCCAGGATACTGCCGCTATTAAGCTGGCATTAACCCCGCAATATAGCGGTGACCGCGTGCTGGCATTGGTGGTGGGCATGCAGTCCATGTTATTCCGGGCGCATGGTAATAGGTCAGCTTTTTTTCTGACGGATAGCATAGAACCGCAAAATTTGTATAATGCGGCCAGGAATATCGAAATTGCAGTATGGAAACTGGCCAATGCCAGAAATGCGCAGGGTGAGTTATTGCTGCTGACGAACAGCCAGCCGGGCGAAGTGCAGAACCTCAGCTTTGAGCGTGAATTCAGCAAACTGATTGCTCGTACGGATTTGCTCGCACTGACACTGGCAGAAAAGTCTCAACGCTTTATTTCGCGGCTGACTCAAAGTATCAGTACTGCTCCTTTCCTCCCTTTCAGATGACTGAATCATGCAACAAGCACTGACCCTACTCAATGGTTTGACCCCTGCCCAATTTATGGCGGAATACTGGCAAAAGAAACCCCTGCTGATCCGTGGCGCCATGCCGGATTTCAAGGGGCTGCTTGATCCTAGTGAGTTGGCAGGCCTGGCGTGTGACGCCGAGGTGCCTTCCAGGCTGATCCAGTTTGATCCTGCACGTCAACAGGAGGGGCGTGGCTGGCAAGTGACACAGGGGCCATTTGATGACGAAGACTTTGCCGCACTTCCGGCACAGCATTGGACATTGCTGGTGCAGGGTGTGAACCACGTCTTGCCCGAAGCACAAGCCTTGTTGTCGCAATTCAGTTTTATCCCAAATGCCAGACTGGATGATGTCATGGTCAGTTATGCGCCTACCGGGGGTGGCGTTGGTGCGCATATTGATAGTTACGATGTTTTTTTATTGCAGGGCGCAGGAAAACGCCGATGGCGCATCAGTCAGCAAACTGATCTGCGGCTCATCCCTGATGCCCCTTTGCGTATCCTGTCGCACTTCGAGTGTGAGCAGGAGTGGGTGCTGGAACCTGGTGACATGCTTTACCTGCCGCCTAATGTCGCGCATTGGGGCATTTCAGAAGACAATGATTGCATGACCTATTCAATTGGTTTCCGTGCCCCTGCGGCACGCGAGTTGGCTATTGAGTTCCTCGAGGCTTGTCGACAGGAAAACCTGCCGGATGAGCTTTATCGTGATCCTGATTTACAACCCGTCACAGATGCGTCGTCGGTCAATGAGGAGATGGTCAATCATGTGGCCGACATGATGCGTCGATTGCCCTGGCAAGTAGAGCAATTAGGACCATTTCTCGCCAAATATTTTTCTGAACCCAAGGCGTATGTGGTGTTTTCGCCGAATCGCAAACTGAGCTTGGAAAAGTTCAAACAACGTGCTGCGCAAAATGGAATAGTATTGGACCTGCAAACCCAGATGTTGCACTGGCAAGGACACTATTTTATCAATGGTGAGAGTGTCCCGCAGATGGATGCTAATCTATTGAATATATTGGCCAATCGCCGGCAATTGGCCGTGTCCCTGTGCCAGGGGGATGCGCTGGATTCGCTAATGCCCTGGTTGCATGAGGTGTACCAGGCCGGTTATGTGCATATGGCTGAAAAAAACGGTTAATTACATTGGTAACAAACTATTTATTCTGGTTTTTTGTGAGAAAACCACAAGGATTAGACGCTGACATAAAAAAATCCTTTGTTTTTCACTGGATTTGCGTTCTTTTTTTAATCAATTGCTGATACAATTTTTTTCACTCGGCTGGTTCTCATCCAGAGAATTGTCCGTAAATAATTTTTTGCTCATACATACTAAGGAAATAAAGATGACACGTTCTGCATTGTTGGCTGCATTGTTGGCTTTGGCTTTGACTGCTTGTGGTGAAAAACCAGCTGAAGAAGCGCCTGCTGCTGAGGCACCTGCTGCTGAAGCTGCTCCTGCTGAAGAAGCTAAGTAATCCAGACTACAGTAATCTGGTTTTACTTAAATTGTTAGTAAAAATCTAGTTTACTTAGATGTAGAAAAGCCGACGTGAGTCGGCTTTTTTATTGGTCTTTTCCGGACAGTGCCGCGAAGAGTGAATCAGGCTGCGGTTTTGAGCGGGGTCAATTCGTTGGCAATCTGGCAGATGCGGATAAAGTCGTCTGCTACCAGGGAGGCGCCGCCGATCAGGCCGCCATCTACATCGGGCATGCTCAATAGTTGTGCGGCATTGCCAGGATTCATACTGCCACCATACAGCAAGGTAATGTCCTCGGCGGCTTTTGTGTCCAGTAATTCAATATGGCCACGGATAAAAGACAAAATGGCTTGTGCATGCTGTGGAGTGGCTGCTCTGCCTGTACCTATGGCCCACACTGGCTCATAGGCAATCACGCCTTTTGATAGCGCCTCGATGCCGACATGCGCAATCACCGGGTTGAGTTGCCGTACCACGACAAGGTCAGTTTCGCCTTGCTCGTATTCTTCCAAGGTTTCACCGATGCACAAAATGGGCGTGAGGCCGGCCTTGAGCGCGGCTTCAAAACGTTCTCCGCAGGTTTCATCACTATCGTGACCGCGTTGACGCCGTTCTGAGTGACCGATAATCACATAGCTGCAGCCAAACTCCTTGAGCATGAGCGGTGAGACCGAGCCCGTATAGGCGCCTTTTTCATAGCGGCTCATGTTTTGCCCACCCCAGGCAATATGGCTGTCTTGCAGCACTTGCTGTGCCTGGAACAGGTACGGATGCGGCGGGCATACCGCATAACGTGCCTTATGATGGCGGGTTTGTTGCAATAGCGTTTGCATAAACTGCTGATTGTCTGGCAAGTTGCCGTGCATTTTGCGGTTGGCAACCACCAGCTTGGAGCGATTTGTCATCACACCGTTTCCTTTAAGGGTTTTCTTTCTATAATAACGAATATTTTACAGAAAACTTAACGGTATGCCCCAACTGGATTTTTCCCTGCAACTGGCCTCGCAAGCGGCTGGTATTCCTTCAGCCAGCCAATTCAGGCGTTGGGTACGCGCTGCATTGCGGGTGGAAACCAGTCTAGCGATCCGGATTGTGGATGAGGAAGAGGGCCGTCAACTAAATGCAAGTTATCGCGGCAAGGATTACGCGACCAATGTATTGACCTTTCCGTTGACGGAACAGCCATTGCTGATGGGGGATATTGTCATTTGTGCGCCTGTGGTTGCACGTGAGGCTATGGAGCAGGGGAAATCCTTGTTGGCACATTATGCGCATATGACGGTGCACGGTGTCTTGCACCTGCATGGCTATGATCACGAAATTGATGCGCAAGCCGATTTGATGGAAGCGATGGAAGTGGCTGCACTGCACAAGCTCGGTTTTGCCAATCCTTATGCAGAATAGTCTTTGATCCCATGCGGCAAATCGTTACAATCCCTGCATGGACAACATTGCACATCTGCAGGTCAAAATCAAAGGCGAGACACTCTCCGAGTTGCCGCAAGACCTGTATATTCCGCCAGATGCGCTCGAGGTTTACCTGGAGACGTTTGAAGGCCCCCTGGATTTGTTGCTCTACCTGATCCGCAAACATAATCTGGATATCCTGGATATTCCCATGGCTGACCTCACGGTGCAGTATATGGCCTATGTGGAAAAGATGAAGGCCATCAAGCTCGAATTAGCGGCGGAATATCTATTAATGTCCGCCATGCTCATTGAGATCAAGTCGCGTATGTTATTACCCAAGCCGACCGAGGTCGAGGAAGAGGATGATCCCCGCGCCGAACTCGTCAAGCGCCTGATGGAATATGAAGCGATCAAGCTGGCTGCGCAGCGACTGGATGCGATGCCCAAAGTCGGGGAAGAGATTGATGTCGCAGCGGCGTATTACCAGCATATCAGCCAGGTGAAACCGCCAGAAGTCAGCCTGGATGATCTGGTGGAAGCCTGGCGCAATGTGCTCAAGCGCGCCAAATTGAACCAGCATCATAAGTTAGGGCGAGCCGAGCTTTCTGTGCGTGAGCATATGAGTTTGTTATTGCGTAGGTTAAGTACGATGCAAGTGCTGCGATTTGATGAACTGTTTGACCTGCAAACCGAAGGCATCCCCAAACTGGTCGTGAACTTCCTCGCCATGCTTGAGCTTGCGAAAGAAGGCTTGATACGCATTACCCAGCAGGAAGCGTTTGGAACGATTTATGTGCAAGCCAATAGCTCGAGTTAGGATCCGCCATGCGTGAGCCGGACAGTATCGAGGAAATGAAGCGCATCCTAGAAGCGGCTTTGCTGACTTCACCGCAGCCATTAGCGCTGGAAGATTTGCTCAAGCTGTTTGCCGGGCGCATGGAGCGTGCCACCTTGCGCATGCTGCTTGATGAGTTGAAGGCGGACTGGGTGGACAAGACTCTGGACTTGGTGCAAGTGGCTAGCGGTTATCGCTTCCAGGCCAAGGCTGAATATAGCGAGTATCTCTCACGCCTGAATCCTGAACGTCAACCAAAGTATTCGCGGGCGGTCATGGAAACGCTGGCAATTATTGCTTACCGGCAACCTGTGACACGGGGCGATATTGAGCAGATTCGTGGGGTTGCGGTGAATCCTAACGTGATTCGCCAATTGCAGGAGCGGGACTGGATAGATGTGGTCGGCCAGCGCGAAGTTCCCGGCAGACCCTCACTCTATGCCACCACCAAACATTTTCTGGATGACTTGAATTTACGATCCCTGGCGGAATTGCCACCATTTGAAGCCTTTGCCCAAACCGAAATTCCGCTGGAGTAGCAGAAACCAGCCTAGTCTTAGAGCAGGAGATTGCGTCATCTGCTTTGCGGACGTTGTCACTCAGCCGTGTGTGGAGTGAAGTGGCAGAGATTGCCAAAATGGGGAATTGGCGCAAGGAGAGTTGCGCCAACCCGTTTATACAGCTTGTCGCAGATTAGTGGTGATGACCACCGGCGCCATGTACGTGTTGATGCGCAATTTCTTCCTGGTTTGCTGAGCGTACGCTGGCAATGGTCGCCGTAAACAGCAAGCGTTGACCAGCCCAGGGATGGTTGCCGTCGACGACGACTTTGCCGTCAGCAACGTCAGTAATGGTGTATAAAATGACATCGCCTGTTTCGTCTTCACCCTCAAACTGCATACCAACTTTGAGGTCATTACTTGGAAAGGCGCTTGCTGGTTCGATTTGCACCAGGCCCTCATCATACTCACCGAATGCATCTTCCGGGTCCAGGCTGACTTCTACCACGTCGCCCACGTTTTTGCCATGCATGGCTTCTTCCACTTTAGGGAAAATGTTGTCATAACCACCATGCAGATAAGCCACCGGATCCTTGCTTTCTTCCAGGATGTCGCCATCGCTATTTTGCAGTTTGTAGGTCATGGTGACCACGGTATTCATTGCTACTTGCATGTATAAAATCCTAAAGTTCTTTAATAAAACAATATTCTAAAGGATATTGTAGCGGTGGTGTCATTCTTGGTGATGATAATGTCGTCCATACAGTTTGCGCCATTGCCACGGTGGCAATGGATTCGACTGTTGCCATAAGCCTAATGCTTGTTGTTGGGCCTGTTTTTGCAAGACTTGCAATTCGTAGCGCCTGGAATAACGCTGGTTAAACCAGGCCATCCCCAATGCGATTTGAGATTGACTGGCATCCTGCTTGCCGCAGGATAAATGCCCCAGCGTCCTGCCATAGATGTCCTGTCCTTGTGGTTGGACCGAGATGGAAGTATTCAGGCAAAGTTGTGCCATGCTGCGTTTGGATTGTTTGCCAAAGGCTTGATGCAGCTCGGGCGCATCAATATCCAACAAGCGCAAGTGATAGTATCGCGACTCTTCGCGAATGATGACAGTGTCGCCATCAAGCACTTTTTCCAATACAGGCTGTGCATGGGAGTTGGCGTAGTATGCGAGCAGGCAGCATAGAAGCCAGGCTTGGTTCATCCCCCGCTGATCTTAATCCAGCAGGCTGGTGTAGTTGTCCGGTGTAAGCACGGTAGGAATCGCTTCCGGTAGCAAGTCAGGATAGTCTTTGCTGTAGTGCAGGCCGCGGCTTTCGTGGCGTTCGATCGCGCTACGTACGATGAGCTCTGCGACCTGAAGCAGGTTGCGCAGTTCAATCAAGTCGTGGCTGACTTTAAAGTTGCTGTAAAACTCACCCACTTCATCTCTCAGCATATGGATACGGTGCAGGGCGCGGCTCAGGCGCTTAGTCGTGCGCACAATGCCCACGTAGTTCCACATAAACCGCCGTAACTCGTCCCAGGTATGGGTAATCAACACTTCTTCGTCAGCATCGGTGACGCGGCTTTCATCCCAGTCTGGTAGGGAGATGGTTGGTTGCGCCCCCAGAGTTTCAATGTCTTGCGCACAGCTTTGGCTAAACGCCAGGCATTCCAGTAAGGAGTTGCTGGCCAGGCGGTTTGCGCCATGCAACCCTGTGCAGGCAGTTTCACCAATGGCATACAGGCAATCAATGTCGGTCCGGCCGTGCATGTCAGTCATGACCCCGCCGCAGGTGTAATGTGCAGCCGGGACGACCGGGATAGGCTGTTTGGTGATATCAATACCTAATTGCAGACAGCGCTGGTAAATATTTGGAAAATGGGACTGGATAAATTCGGCTGGCTTGTGGCTGATATCCAGGTAGACACAATCCAGGCCGCGTTTTTTCATTTCGAAGTCGATGGCGCGAGCCACCACATCACGAGGGGCCAGTTCAGCGCGCTCATCATGCCAAGGCATAAAACGCGTGCCATCTGGCAGTAGTAGCAATCCACCTTCGCCACGCAACACCTCTGAGATCAAAAACGATTTGGCATGCGGATGGTAAAGGCAGGTGGGGTGAAACTGCACAAATTCCAGGTTGGCTACCCGGCAACCGGCCCGCCATCCCATCGCAATCCCGTCACCGGTACTGATGTCTGGGTTGGTGGTATATAAGTAGACCTTGCCTGCGCCGCCTGTTGCCATCACGGTGTATTGTGCGGAGAGAGTAATCACCTTGCCGGACTGGTTGTTGAGCACATAGGCGCCCAGGCAACGGTTGGGGCCGTCCGTTGCGGTCTGCTTGAAGAGTTTATGCGTGGTGATCAGATCGACTGCAATGTGATGTTCAAGGATGGTGATATTCGGGTGCTCGCGCACACGGTCGGTCAAGGTTGTCTGCACCGCTTGTCCGGTGGCATCAGCGACATGCACCACGCGGCGATGGCTATGGCCGCCTTCACGCGTCAGGTGCAGGCGGTCATCTTCAGCCTCGCGGGTAAAATTAACCCCTTGCTGTAATAACCATTCAATACTGGCACGGCCATTGGTGACCACCATGCGCGTGACCTCGCTGTCACATAATCCAGCGCCGGCATCCAATGTATCTTTAATATGGGCTTCTACTGAATCCTCGTTGTTAAGAACTGCAGCAATCCCCCCCTGCGCCCAGTTGCTGGCACTCATGGTTAATTCACGTTTGCTCAGTATGCATACCCTATGATTATCTGCCAGGCGTAAGGCCAATGACTGGCCTGCCAGACCACTGCCAATAATCAGCACATCGAACATTTTATTCATAGGATGGTGGGGTCAATGGAACTTTGAAGAGATGTTCAGGACATATCAATTGCCAACATTGCTATTTGACATTGTAGGCAAAAAATAAGGGATGAGACGATGTTACACACAGCAAATTTAGAAGCGTTAACACGCACCGGGTTCGTCGAAAATAACACAAAAGCGTATACTACTCCCAATCATAAAATTACCCAAGGGAGTCATCGCGATATGACTGTTCAGGCGGCAAGCGCCAAACAGCAAGAGAACAAAGAGTTTGACCAGATGCTGGTCGAGCGTGCTCAGCAGGGCGACAAGCGTGCCTTTGGATTGTTGGTGGAAAAATATCACCGTAAGCTTGGACGCCTTTTATCGCGCATGATTCGCGATCAGGCGGAAGTGGAAGATGTGGTGCAGGAGTCTTTTATCAAGGCTTATCGCGCGTTGCACAGCTTCCGTGGCGACAGTGCATTTTATACATGGTTGTATCGTATTGGCATTAATACTGCCAAAAACTACCTGGTCTCCATGGGCCGCAAGCCACAAGTGCTGCAAGACGTGGAAATCGAAGATGTAGAAAACTTCGATGAAGGCGATGATATGCGCACACTGGAGACCCCAGAAACGTCCCTGATGACGAAAGAGATTGCGCAAACGGTCAATGATGCGATTGCGGCGTTGCCTGAAGAGTTGCGTACTGCAATTACATTGCGCGAGCTTGAAGGATTGAGTTATGAAGACATTGCTAACGTGATGCAATGTCCGATCGGGACTGTGCGTTCACGTATTTTCCGGGCGCGTGAAACGATTGCGACCAAATTGAGACCGTTGTTGGATACGCCACAGCACAAGCGCTGGTAGGCAATTCGACAACAAAAACGATATGGGTGTTATGACAAAATTTTTGTTAAATGCTAACATAAAAACATTGATTGATTTGGGGTTATTATGAAGCAGCAATTATCTGCCTTGGTCGACGGTGAGGTCGATATTGAGCGCTGTGAACATATTTTCTCGCAGCGAAATCTAGTGGTGAAGTTGCACAGGCGTGGCGTGATTACCATGTGATCCGGGATGTGTTGCGTGAAGAGTGCTGGGTACAATCAGACATGACTAGCCGCATTATGGCCCAGTTGGCAGATGAGCCGACGATGGTGGCGCCGCAGGCTGTCGCTGCCTCCCAAAAAATTTCCCACATCCGTCCGCATTTCAATAAGTACACATGGTCAATTGCTGCCTCGGTCGCAGCAGCTTTCTTTGTCGGTCTGTTTTTGATCAATCAACCAGAAGTGGCAGCGCCTGACCTAATTGCTGATAACGATACTGATCAGTATGTATTAGCACATCATAATTATGCCCCTACCAGCGCAACATACTACATGCAAAATGTAGCTTATAACGCTGGCGAATAAGTCTATTGTTATCTACGGGTATATGTCACTCAAGTTTGTTTTTCCTGGACATTTTCTGCGTGTCTTGTTGCTCGCAATTATTAGCCAATCTGCCGTTGCCGAAGAGGATCTCTGGGCCACCATGCAGAAAACGGCCTCTGCGGCAAGGGAGCTGAATTACCAGGGCTTGTTTGTTTATCAGAATGGGGCGGTGATCCGCTCAGTACAAATTACCCACATTTATGAAGGTGGGCGCGAGTTTACGCGCAATGTGGTGCTCGATGGCCGTCCGCGAGAAGTGTTTAGCGAAGGCGATGACATTGTTATCTTCAATGCCAAAAATGACAAGGTCGTCATTGAAAAGCGGCGCGGACAGAACCTGTTTCCTGCCATGCTGCCCACCCAATTGTATCCCCTCAAGCAGAACTACAAGCTCAAATTTGTTGGCCAGGAGCGAGTGGCCGGTCGTCTGGCGCAAGTCCTCGATATGATCCCTAACGATAACCTGCGTTACCAGTACCGCATTTGGTCTGATACCGAATATGGGCTCCTGCTTAAAATGAGCATGCTCGATATGCAGGGCCGGACGCTGGAGCAGATTGGCTTTAATCAGGTTGCCATGTTGCATACCAAAGACCTGGACTGGTTCCAGCCTAAAATCGATGCGACCAAGCCTTATGTTATGGATGACACGACCGACCTGACGCACACAGAAGATAACCTGGTCGTTCCCAATCTCCCTGCCGGATATAAAAAAGTAGATCAGATACAATTAAAAGTGCCCGGCAGGACTGCCCCGGTAAGGCAATTGATTTTTTCTGATGGGCTGGCCTCGGTATCGTTGTTTGTCGAACCGATGATCAAAGGCATGCAGCCTCGAGTTGGCAAGAAAAGCATGGGCTCAACGAATGTGTATGCGCATGTGCTGAATGGTTACCAGTTGGTTGTTGTCGGTGAGGTGCCTGCGCAAACGGTTGAGCAAATTGCGCAACAAGTCACTTTCAAGAAATAGTAGTTTGCGTCATTGCAGGTATACGGATAGGTAAGTTTTTATTCAAAAGTTGATCCGTTTTAAGGGCTTGCATTTTCAGACTGCGCCACCACTTAATGGGCGGATAGCTTGATTAAGTGGTGTTGCTCAATTTTCCCGAATAGATAGAAGTACAATTTTAATAGTCATTAAATGATAGGAATAATCATGATGAGACGATGGATTTCTGGTGTGATGTTAGCGTGTGCAATCACCGCGACCATGCCAGTGATGACCGTGCAGGCAAAAGACTTACCAGACTTTACTGAACTGGCTGAGAAACAAGGCCCTGCTGTGGTCAATATTAGTATTACTTCAGTTGTGCACGGCACCGGTATCGGTTTTCCTGGAATGCCGAATGATGAGAACCTGCAAGAGTTCCTGCGCCGCTTTGGCATCCCCGGGATGCCGGGCATGCCGGGGCAGGACGGTGGGCAGGATTACAAATCTCAATCCTTGGGCTCCGGCTTTATTATCAGTGCCGATGGGTATATATTGACTAACGCGCATGTGGTCAATGAAGCAGATGAAGTGCTGGTGAAGCTTTATGACAAACGTGAGTTCAAGGCGAAAATCATCGGGGCCGATAAACGGACTGATGTCGCGTTGATTAAAATTGAAGCCACCGGTTTACCTAAGGTCACCATTGGTGACCCCAATGCGCTTAAGGTCGGTGAGTGGGTAGCGGCGATTGGCTCGCCCTTCGGTCTCGAAAACACAATGACGGCTGGTATCGTCAGTGCCAAAGGCCGTGCCTTGCCACAAGAAAATTATGTGCCTTTTATTCAAACCGATGTGGCAATTAACCCGGGTAACTCGGGCGGTCCCTTGTTCAACCTGCGTGGTGAAGTGGTCGGCGTGAACTCACAAATTTACAGTAAAAGCGGTGGTTCTATGGGGCTTTCATTCAGTATTCCCATTGATGTTGCCATCGATATTTCCAATCAACTCAAAGCCAATGGGCGGATTGCTCGTGGCTGGTTGGGGATTGGCATCCAGGAAGTCACCAAGGAACTGGCGGAGTCTTTCGGCTTGAAGCAGACCAACGGAGCGCTGATTGCTGGCGTAGAGAAAAACAGCCCGGCAGACAAGGGCGGTTTGGAAGCGGGCGATATTATCCTCAAGTTTGATGGCAAGCCGATCACCACTTCGAGCGATCTGCCACGCGTGGTTGCAGCTACCAAGCCCGGTAAAGTCGTGCCGGTAGAAGTTGTACGCAAAGGCGCTAATAAAACGCTGCAATTGGGTGTGGGCGAAATGCCTAACGAGCAAGGTGAGGCGCCAGCGGTGAGTAAAGAACCGGTGAAACCTGAAGCCAATAAAGTGGGCCTGACATTGCGTGAATTAAATCCGCAGCAGAAGAAAAAACTCAATGGCAAAAATGGCCTGCTGGTGATTGAAAGCAGCGGGGCGGCAGCACAGGCGGGTATCCGTCGCGGTGATGTGATCTTGGGCTTAAACAATAACGAAAGTCAAAGCGTTGACTTGTTTAATAAACAAATCAATGCCGTGCCTTCTGGCAAGACCATCGCCGTCTTGGTGCAGCGCGGGGAAAATACCCTGTATGTGCCGATTAAAATCAAGTAACTGATATTTGCTGAAAGTGATCACAAAAAGACGGGGTAACCCGTCTTTTTGTGTTTTATCAAGCGGCTGCCAAAATGCACAGCCATGGAAAATAAATCACTGATATTCATGCATTTGTTGTAAAATGCAACGGATTTGAAAGGCGCTTCAAGCGCCTTTCTTGCTTGTAATTAACGCATAACAGAACATGAAAAATATTCGTAATTTTTCGATTATTGCCCACATTGACCATGGCAAATCGACACTGGCAGACCGTATCATCCAATTGTGCGGTGGCCTTGAGGCGCGCGAAATGGAAGCGCAGGTGCTCGATAGCATGGATATTGAGCGTGAGCGTGGGATTACCATCAAAGCGCAAACTGCCGCCTTGCAATACAAAGCTAACAATGGCGAAACCTATTTCCTTAACCTGATTGATACCCCGGGCCATGTAGACTTCAGTTATGAAGTAAGTCGATCTTTGTCTGCCTGCGAAGGCGCATTGTTGGTGGTAGATGCTTCCCAAGGCGTGGAAGCGCAAAGTGTAGCCAACTGCTACACGGCGATTGACCTGGGTGTGGAAGTGACGCCAGTACTCAACAAAATTGACTTGCCGTCAGCCGACCCTATGCGCGTTTCGCAGGAAATTGAAGATGTCATTGGTGTAGATGCCACCGATGCCGTACGTTGTTCAGCCAAAACTGGTGAAGGCGTGCGTGATGTGCTGGAGGAAGTGGTTGCCAAAGTGCCACCCCCTAAAGGCGATGTCAATGCGCCGTTGAAAGCACTGGTGATCGACGCCTGGTTTGATAACTATGTGGGCGTGGTCATGCTGGTACGTGTGGTAGATGGCGTGCTGCGCGCCAAGGAAAAAATCCGCCTGATGGCGACGGGCGCCGAGTACCTGTGTGAGCAGGTAGGGGTGTTTACGCCCAAGTCCGTACAGCGCCAGCAATTGAATGCGGGTGAGGTAGGTTTTATTATTGCTGGCATTAAAGAGCTGGCGGCGGCCAAGGTCGGCGATACAGTGACGCTTGCTGGAGCAGGTAAGTCTGCCGCTGAACCATTGCCTGGGTTTAAAGAAGTCAAACCGCAAGTGTTTGCGGGCTTGTACCCGGTCGAGTCCAACCAGTTTGAGTCATTGCGTACCGCGCTGGAAAAGTTAAGCCTGAACGACTCCAGCTTGCAGTTCGAGCCGGAAAACTCTACTGCGCTTGGCTTTGGCTTCCGTTGCGGATTCCTCGGCTTGCTACATATGGAGATCGTACAAGAGCGCCTGGAGCGCGAGTACGATATGGACCTGATTACGACTGCGCCAACCGTAATTTATGAGCTATTGCTCAAAAGTGGCGAAGTCATACAAATCGAAAACCCGTCACGATTGCCAGAGCCTTCACGCATTGAAGAAATCCGTGAGCCTATGATTGTGGTTAACCTGCTTATGCCGCAAGATTATGTAGGCCCTGTGATGACCTTGTGTAATAACAAGCGTGGTGTGCAGCGCAATATGCAATATATGGGCCGCCAGGTGATGTTGAGCTATGAAATGCCGCTGAATGAGGTGGTGCTCGATTTCTTTGATAAACTCAAATCGGTTTCGCGTGGTTATGCCTCTATGGATTACGAGTTTCTCGAGTTCCGAGCGGCTGATCTGGTCAAGCTGGATATCATGGTAAACGGTGAGCGTGTGGATGCATTGAGTCTGATTGTGCATCGGGCCAACAGCATTTATCGTGGTCGCGAACTGGTGGCCAAAATGCGTGAGCTAATTCCACGGCAGATGTTTGATATTGCCATCCAGGCATCCATCGGCGCCAATATTATCGCCCGTGAAACGGTGAAAGCCATGCGTAAAAACGTATTGGCAAAATGCTACGGTGGTGACATCACACGTAAGCGCAAGTTGCTGGAAAAACAAAAAGAAGGTAAAAAGCGTATGAAACAGGTGGGTAATGTGGAAATTCCACAAGAGGCCTTCCTGGCTATTTTGCGCGTTGAGGATAAATAAAAACGGGAACACCCGCTCTTTAGGAAGCAAGCATGTATTTTGCAATGTTTATGTTGGTGATTTTATTGGTGTCTGGTGCCATTTGGCTGCTGGATATCCTGGTGTTGCGTAAACAGCGCCAGGCGGGAGCACTGGGTGAGGTGGCAGACCCTTGGTATGTAGAGTACAGCAAAAGTTTCTTCCCGGTGATTTTGCTGGTGTTTTTGGTGCGTTCCTTTATTGTTGAGCCGTTCAAAATCCCATCTGGCTCTATGATGCCAACATTGCTTGCAGGGGATTACATCCTGGTAAACAAATACACCTACGGTTTGCGCGTCCCTATCGTTAACAATGTGTTTTACCCGGTGGGTCAGCCTCAGCGCGGTGATGTGTTCGTGTTTCATTACCCACCAGATACTACCATTGACTATATCAAGCGCGTGATTGGTTTGCCTGGCGACCAGATTCAGTACCGTGACAAGCAGTTGACCATTAATGGCAAGGTGATCAACCTGGATTTTGTGCAGCCATATCAGTATGCGCTCAATGTTAATGACGAGTCTGGCAGTGCGCGCGCAGTCGATGTGACCGCTTCCCGCTTAAATGAGCAGTTAGGCACGGTAAAGCACGATGTACTCATCCATGACATTATGAACCAGTACAGCCCGGGTAGTCTGGGTGACCGTTTGATGCAGGGTGAAACCATCATCGTGCCAGAGGGGCATTATTTTGCCATGGGCGATAACCGAGACAATAGTTCAGACAGCCGTGTCTGGGGCTTTGTTGCTAACAAACATTTGGTGGGCAAAGCCTTTTTCATCTGGTTTAATTTTGACCAGTGGCGCCGTATCGGGCAAAGTATCGGTTAATGGCATGGGTCACGCCGTGTCACAGGGCATCATCTTGAGGGAGTACCTATGAAATTCTCAAAGACTTCTACCCAGCACGGTATTGGCCTGATCGGCTTTTTACTGGTATTAACGGCCTTTGGTATCTTGGGCATGGTCGCCTTAAAAGCGCTCCCAGCCTACATGGAGTATTTCTCTATCCAGTCTACCGTTAACCGTATCGCACATGATCCAGTGCTGCAAAACGATAGCGATATCCGCAAGGCGTTTGACCGCCAGATGGACGTAGACAGCATACACGAAGTGACGGGGCGCGATTTGGAGATCAGTGGTGGTGTGGTCGCCATGCGTTACCAGAAAAAGATTCCACTGACAGACACGATGACGCTGCTCATTGATTTTGACGCGACCAGCAAACCATAGTGACGCAGCCTTGATCATAACGTAATGAATGCACTCCCGGTATTACAAACCAGAATCAGCTACAGCTTCGCGCAGCCAGAGCTGCTGCAGCAGGCACTGACCCACCGCAGTTTTTCTGCCAGCAATAATGAGCGGCTGGAATTTCTGGGGGATAGCGTCTTGAATTTTATTATTGCCCACCAGCTGTTCAATCTGTTTCCACATTTGCCCGAAGGTGACCTGAGCCGGCTGCGCGCCAAACTGGTCAAAGAGGCAAGCCTCGCTGAGATTGCCACTGACCTGCATTTGGGTGATGCACTTAAGTTAGGTGAGGGGGAATTAAAGAGTGCTGGTTGGCGTCGGCCTTCCATTTTGGCGGATGCGCTGGAGGCCATCGTGGGTGCGGTTTATCTCGATGGTGGGTTTGATGCGGCACAAAAAGTGGTGGCCTTGCTGTATCGAGAAAAACTCAGCACCATAGATCCCAAGTCGATAGACAAGGACGCCAAATCTCAACTGCAGGAATATCTGCAAAGCAAAAAAATGGAGTTGCCTGAGTATCAGGTCGTGTCCATTGAAGGCGAAGCGCATGCACAGACCTTTACTGTGCAATGTTTTATTAAAAAACTCAAATTGACCACTACCGGCGTGGGTACCAGCCGCCGTGTGGCTGAGCAACAAGCGGCCAAATTGGCCATGGATAATATTCAATCATGACAGAACTCACTCCTGCTGCTGACGATTTTCGTTGTGGCACCGTTGCCATCGTTGGTCGTCCCAATGTCGGCAAGTCGACTTTGCTCAATCATATCTTAGGTCTTAAGCTGGCGATCACCTCCCGCAAGGCGCAGACCACGCGTCATCGATTGCTGGGCATACACACCACTGAAGATACGCAGTTTCTGTTTGTCGATACGCCAGGGTTCCAGCAAAAGCACCTCAATGCTTTAAACAAGTCACTCAATAAAACCGTCACCCAGGTCCTGACCGAGGTTGACGTGGTGTTGTTTGTGATTGAACCGATGAAGCTGGGCGAAGCCGATGAGCTGGTCCTCAAGTTGTTGCCTAAAAACAAACCGGTATTGCTAGTCGTCAACAAGGCAGACCTGATGGGGGACAAAGGCAACTTGTTGCCCTTGATCCAGGACTTTGACCTGTTGTTTGATTTTGCCGGCATTATCCCTGTCAGTGCCAAAAAGAATTTATACCTGGATGAGTTGCTGTCTGCCATACGCGAGCACTTACCGCAGCAACCTGCCATGTATGCCGAAGATGAGTTGACCGATAAAAACGAGCGTTTCCTGGCAGCTGAGCTGGTGCGGGAGAAAGTCTTCCGTTTGCTAGGTGATGAAGTGCCTTATTCTGTCACGGTAGAAATTGAAAAGTTTGAAACCGTCAAAAACCTGCGCCGTATTTTTGCTGCCATCATTGTCGATAAGGATAGCCAGAAACCCATGATCATTGGCAAGGGTGGCGAAAAGCTCAAGCAGATCTCCACCGAAGCGCGCCAGGATATGGAAAAGCTGTTTGGCTCCAAGGTTTACCTGGAAACCTGGGTCAAGGTAAAAGGTGGTTGGGCAGATGATGCCCGTGCGTTAAAAAGCTTGGGTTTCTAGCCGGGCAGTTTCTTTTCTACTGTCATCCGCATGGCACTAAAACCATCTGATTCAGGTAGCCACAAACAAAGCCTGCAACCGGTTTTTATTCTTCATACCTATCCCTTTAAGGAAACCAGCCTGGTCGTCGAAATGTTTAGTCGCGACCTGGGACGTATTGCGGCCGTTGCCAAGGGTGCACGACGGCCCCTGTCGGCCATGCGTGGCATGTTGCAGTCTTTTCAGCAGCTGGCCGGTACCTGGTCAGGCAAAAACGAGCTCAAAACCCTGCATGACCTCGAGTGGATGACAGGCCTGACATTGCTCAGGGGCGATGCGCTCATGTGCGGTTTTTACATGAACGAGCTGTTGCTGCGCTTGCTGCCGCGGGATGATGCCCATACGCAGCTATTCGAGTATTACGCCCAAACCATTCAATTATTGTCTACCTTGCAGCAGGATGCCGGCAGTGGCCAGCTGGCCGAGATCATGCGCCGGTTTGAACTCAAAATGTTACAGGAATTGGGGTACGCGGTACCACTGACGCACGATGAACATGGCGAAGTGATACACGCCGATGAGATATACCGCTTTGAGGCCGACTATGGCGCATGTGCCCCGTCTGCAACCAGAAATGGGTTGCTGGTGCAGGGGGCAACATTACTGGAGATGGCCCGCGGCAATTACAGCAGCGCCACGACGCAATCACAAAGCAAGCAACTCATGCGTTACCTGCTACAGCATTACCTGGGTGAAAAACCCTTGCATACGCGGCAACTGCTGGTGGATTTGCAGGATTTCTGATGTTTGTTTTGAGTTAAATAATGGCCAATATGGCAATCCCGGAGCCTCAATGCATGTCAATCTCATATGGTTGACTATCATTCTTACATGATGGATAGGCCAGACAGCAACAGTGGTGTTGTGTCATTCAGATTTGCTAGCTAAACGGATATAGGCATGCGGGTAATGATTAAAGAGGATGTAACGAATGAGGCATGGTATTAGGTTTTTGTGTTTGATTTGTCTCGCCACTTTTTCAAACGCAGTATACGCAGTTCGACCATTCGTGACTGACGATGCAAGGATTGTGGATTATGGTCAAATCGAAACCGAGGGCTGGATTGAAACGACCAGGTTGAAAGGCAATTGGGATCCTGCACCAGCGCTGAATGCGATTGGGAGTACTACCGTGAACGATTGGTTGCAAATATTGGTGGGTGCAGGCACCGGACTTGATCGGGAAGGGCAGACCGGGATCAGTAACCCTGTATTATCAGCTAAAGTATTGTTGAAGGCCGCTACAGAGCAGGGTGATCCTGGCTACGCCCTAAGTTATACCTCAACGTTTGACAGTGGTCATGGCAGTTTTCAGGAACGTGGGAAAGTGCAAAGTCTGGTTGGTATGAGCACTTATCGTTTATGGGAAGACAAATTAAATATTCATATCAATCTGGGCACTCGAACTGACAAAGAGCGCATGGGTGTCACTCGCACTAGGCCGTTATGGGGGGCGGGTGTTGATATAGAAGCCTTCTCGCCAAAAACGAGGTTTGTTGCTGAATTGTTTTCAGGTGACCCTTTATCTCTGAATGCACCACGGTATGCAACTCAATTTGGAGTTCGCTATTTGTATAGCGACTATTTGCAAATGGATGTGATTGCGGGGGCGCAACCTGCCCTGGATGACAGGCTAAACCGAACGGGCCGCTATGAAACGACATTGCAATTGGGTTTAAGGCTGTTATTTGATGTCTTCACACATCATGAAAAACCTGGCAATCCCAATGGCGCCAGAGGTATGTTTTAGCTAAAGCCTCCGTTAGCAGCTTTGGTCAACGGTGAGCGCATGCAAATCCTCGTCATTCCTATGGCGAGGTTTCTGTTTGGTTTCTTGGCAACCGCAGTTAAAATAAGCTTTTTAAAATTCACACATTCATATGTTAAAACTAGGCGTCAACATTGATCACGTGGCCACTATCCGTCAGGCGCGTGGCACCAAATACCCCAGTGTGGTTCAGGCCGCTTTGCGCGCCGAGCAGGCTGGCGCAGATAGCATCACCCTGCATTTGCGTGAAGACCGCCGTCATATGCAGGATGCGGATATTTTTGCCTTGCGGCCCTTGCTGCAAACTAAAATGAACCTGGAATGTGCGGTCACCAGTGAGATGATTGATATTGCCATCCAGGTTAATCCGCAGGATGTGTGCCTGGTACCAGAGCGCCGTGAAGAACGCACCACAGAGGGCGGGCTGGATGTGTTGACGCACTATAGCAAGGTTGAGCACGCCGTAAAAAAGCTATCAGGGCAGGGTATCCGTGTCTCCTTGTTTATTGCGCCCGACCTGGCACAGATTGATGCTGCTGCTAAGATGGGTGCACCTGTGATTGAAATTCACACGGGCACTTTTGCTGATGCAGAAACAGAAAAAACACAGCAAGACGAGCTGGAAAAAATTCAGGCGGCTTTACAACATGCGAAATCCGCTGGACTGGTGGTCAATGCCGGTCACGGATTGCATTATCACAATGTGCATCATATTGCCCGACTGCATGGCTTTGAAGAATTGAATATCGGCCATGCCATCGTGGCGCACGCCTTGTTTGTGGGTTGGGATAGTGCAGTGCGTGAAATGAAAGCACTCATGAAAGAGTTTTCGCCAAGATGATGCAGCTACTGAATCATTTGGAGTGTCAGTGATTTACGGGATCGGCACAGACATTGTTGAGGTCGAGCGGATCCAGTCTTCGCTTGATCAGTTCGGTGATGCCTTTGCTAAACGCATTCTGGCGCATTCGGAATGGCCTGACTATCAGGAAAGTCAACTCAAGGCACGATTCCTCGCCAAGCGGTTTGCTGCCAAGGAAGCTTTTGCCAAGGCCATCGGCACCGGTATCCGTGGCGATGTGAGTTTCCACAATATCGCGGTCACGCATGATGCCTTGGGGCGGCCTCTGCTTCAATTATCTCCGACATTACAAAGCTTTCTCAAGTTACACCATATTCATCAGTCCCATATCAGTATCAGCGACGAAAAAAACCTGGCACTTGCTTTTGTGACCCTTGAGATGATGGCCGAGTGATTGTTTATGATGTTTGTAAAGAGAATAACTATCGGATTTTTGATTAGCGTAATCAATATTTTCATCGTAACATTCTCTTTTGCTGGAACAGAAATCTTTCCTGCGGAATACATCGTGCTGCCGGCGGGGACGCGATTAATCTCTGCATTTTATTTTCACCGTGAGTTTTCAGACTACTATGTGGGAGGCAAACGAGCCTATGACGGTCAGCTGAGAGGGCAGGCTCTGGTATTTGCCTATACCCAATACGGGGAAATATTAGGCCATCCCAATTCTTGGTCAATCACCTTGCCTTACATCAAGGCAGAACAGACAGCGGGTGCTTTGCCTCCCGGATTTGGCGAAAGCGCAGTCGGCTTGAGTGACCTTCGCTTTACCTACAACTTCTGGCCAATTTACTCGCCTGATAAAGGCTATTCTTTAGCGGTTTCTACGAATGTGACACCACCCACTGGCCGTTATGATCATGACCAGGCACTTAATGCAGGTGATAATCGCTGGATACTTTCAATGCAGCTGGGGTGGGTGCAAAAGCTATCAGAGTCCCTTTACTGGGACTTCACGCCTGAATGGAAGCGATTTTCAACCAACACAGATTATGTTGCCAACTACAGGCTCAGGCAATCAGACGTTTACGCTATCACCACTTACTTGCGCTGGCAACCTATCCCCGGCTGGGAATTCAGTAGTGGCGTACAATTAAACTGGGGAGGAGCGCAACGTGTCGATGCGTTTGATCTTGACAATCCAACCAACCAGCAACGCTATTTTCTTGCGGCGCGTAAAATGCTTACCCCCCTCACTTTTTTCTCATTACGCTATTCTCAAGATAGTCGGGTGGATAACGACCTGAAAATCAATTCTGATCTGGTATTTCGGTTGGGCTGGTTTTTCTAGCCACCGATATAATATTGGGGCTGCCCGGCTCTTTAATAAAAGTCACTGCACAATCACTGAAAATAAGAAGAATCGGTAACCTATCTTTGAAAGTGCTAGCTTCTGCAGGAGGTGTTTTGCTTGCGACGCACCACGCTTGTCATCAAGCCTAAACCTGCAAACAGCAGCATGAAGCTGCCAGGTTCAGGCACTGGTGATATTTGTGATGGAGGGATCAAAAGTGAGGAATCAAGAGGCTCACCCCAGCGCGCTGCGGAGGTATTCACCGCTAAAATACCATCTTTATTTCCGTTAATGCTCGCATCCCAATTTGCGTTCAAAGTGACTTCTGAAAAACCACCTCGTGTTTCAAGCTTAATGTGGGTTGAGAGACTAATATTACACATTTGTGACAATGCACCTGCTACAGCATCTAAACAAGTGCGAGACTTCGCACTATTATCTCCGTCAACGGGGAATACAAGGCCACCGCTTGCACTGCCACCAATAGACCAATACTCTATTAACTTATCAATACTTTCATTTATGGTGAAAGTCTGCTGATTCGGAGAGTTGGCGTCGATGTTGTAAGTATAAGTAATTGTTTTTACGGCTGGCCTGCCATCGCTTGTCGTCGAAATATTGGCTGGTTGCCAAGCAAGATTGAATAAATTAAATTCAACTGTCAAAATACTGATACCAGTATGCGCTGGCTGAAAAGCATAATCATGATTAAGTGTAGGTAACAATCTGGAATTCACATCCAAGGTAAGTTGAAAGTCTAATGGGTGTGTTGACAGTTCTGCTGTGCTCCGGTTAGATGGGTCTAGTGTGAAGTTCCAGTAATTCTTTAATTCTGCCGCTGCAGTAGCGAATGCAGATACACTGCCATTTGCTTTATCAATCCGAGTCCCGTCAAAATTATTGCTGTTGGTTTTTGTGATTATTTGCCCAGACCGTGCACTCGCCACTGATAATGCACTGGCTTCAAGTTTGCGTTGGATATTATCTGAATATATGATCGGTCCAGACAATTTAGTCTCTCTTGAAACGCCGGTACCGCCAACGTAGTAATTATCAGGAACGACTTGGCTACCAGTACTATTAAAGCCAAAAGTCTTGATAGCTGGTAGGCTTGTTGCGGGATCGCCCCAACTCCATGTCCAAATTTGCGCATTGGCTTGTTGTACTGCATTTAAACTTTGATCACTAACAACATAGGCCCCAGCATTAGGTGAACTCAATCCCATAAAAAGTAATGCCTGCGCTGATATAAATTTGCTTCTGCTTTTTAAGCTCATCGTAAAATTTTCCAAACTATCCATCGTCAACTGGCATCCTTGAAAGTCGTCTGCTTCACAGCAGCAAGTGTTATTTTTAGCCAAATGATTTTTGCTTGCGACGAACCACCCCAGCCATCAGGCCTAAACTAACCAACATCATGACCACGCTCTCAGGTTCTGGTACTGCTGAAATTCGACCTGGCGTGATTGCCCACGCATAATAAAAATATTGCTCTCCTTTCTCTCTAATTTTTTGATCACCTTCTCTAAAATTAAAGGCCCATGCATACTCGCCTGTCATAGAGCCACTTTCATTACCGTACCAGTAATTTGCATTAATTTGTTCTTGATCGAAAATATCTGTATCAGGAAACCCTTCTAGCTGTTGTCTACCAAGTTCATGATAGTAAAGTTCAGCGAGCTCATCACCATCTGTGGTGCCATTTCCTATTGATCTACCGAAATTAAAAACAAGTTGATACCATGTCCGATATGTCCCTAATGGCAGTTGCCACTGATTGCTACCAGCATAATTAATATGGTTTAAATAATTAACAAAGGCTAAGGCGCCAAACCAGGTTGAAACACCAGAAATATTTGATATATCTCCATCATTAAAATCAAAAATTGATAACACATAATTACCATTTGGACTCAGATAGTTTGGTGTGTTACTGATGCTTGGTGTCACCGCCAAAATATCCTCAACTAGAGGCTCAAGTCCTCTTGCTTCAATCATCGTTTTTAATAAATTAGCATCCTTAGTCCAAGTGACATTGCTTACAGAGCTATAGACCAAATCCTTCCCAGCATTGGAGTAGCTGATAAGCGCGGCTTGCGCGTTGAGGCTAAAAGCGATAAGGATTAATGTGCTGGCTAACATGATCAATTTAACCGTTTTTGCAATTTGAAGATTAGGAATCATGCTTTCTTTCTAGAGGATGAAAAATGATTAAAACGCACGTTCAGGCGGCTGCATGTTTTTCTAATGACCGCGTAATATCAGTTCCAGGTGGCTGATTTATTTTTTGTTAATCATAAACATTCGTTGATGATTTGTATGTCACCCGATGGTGCGACATAAAGGCAGTTTACTGATCTGAGTCAGTACGTCAGTCAAGGGGGGGTACTAAAGCTTGGCGTCTGGCATATTCGCGATATGGCCAGGGTCATTTTGAGAGAATAGGGTGTTAGCGCTAGGTCCTCGACCCCATACATAGCAAAAGCACGTACCAGCTAATGCGGGTAACGTGCTTGCGCGTTGATTTTATGATTCAAATCGGTTTGCGCTTGCGTGAGGCATAAGCAATCAAGCCAAGTCCAGCTAACATGAAAGCGTAGCCACTGGGTTCTGGCACAGGAGTTACACTTATTGTTCCATCTACATACAAACGCGATAAATCCAGTTGCGCGCCGCTCGCTATGCTCAATCCGCTGGTGTCAATCACATCAAACTGTCCAATTAAATTACCCCAATCAAACAAATCAAAGCTCTGACCTGATTCTGCAATAAAACTATTCCATGAAACTAGCTTTAATGTACCACCGAGCGTTAAGGTGCCATTGACGATGTAGCGGTCAAATTGCAATCCATTGCCATTGGAGTCACCAATAAAAGTACCGCCGATTTCAGCTAAATACTGATTTGATGCGCCAAAACTCACATTCCCTGCATCGACACCCAGGCCTGGAGAGTTACCTACCGATAGCCCGCCCTCGTAAAATTTTGTTCCATTACCTGACATGATTGCGCCAGTTCGTTGAATCATTTCGCCAAAAAAGGTTGCAGTTGAACCCGCTGAGACTCTTAATTCTCCGCCGGAGGATATTTCAACGGTGTCGTAGAATGTAGTGTTGCTATTTCCTGATAAAAATAATCGACCGTTGCTGGTATTAATGACATTTCCAAAGAGGTTGCTATTACCAGCGCTTACAGTTATAAGCCCGTTGTTCACAAGTGTATTGAGTAACTCAACATTCGCATTTTGCAAATTAATTTGTCCTGAAGCCTGGTTTTGAAAGGCTTGCGCTACAGTTAGGTTCGCTGCATTGGCGTTGCTTCCTAACACACGCACGGCACCATTGTTTGAGACTAATCCACCAGATAACAACATGGATTGTCCACTTGAAACACGTACTTGGCTGCCGCTGTTTAACACTATGTTCCCATCTAAATTACCATTACCTGTAAGCTGGCTATTGGCATTAAAAGTAGCGCCATTTTTTGTGCTAATCCGACCATTTTGTAGATCAAGTGTCGTTACTTGGCCTTGCGCACCACTCACTAAAAGAGATTTAATCTCGGCATTTTGGCTGCCATTCACGGTGAGGCTCGTGTTATTGCCACTGATAATCACGTCGTGGGGCAAACCCGGTGTCAGATTATTTAAAGCCCCCAAACCACCAAAGTTCCACTTTGTGGCATCGTCCCAATTGCCGCTTGTACCCTGCCACTCGGGATGGAGGGTGATGACAAGTGATTTAGATTGATTCTGATGACTCCCATTGACCAAAATCTGACCGTAACGATTGATATCCTGTGCAGAGGTCAGAGTCCAACCTGATGGCGCGATTAAATTTAAATTGATGAGTGCGCTATTCTGAAACCCTGTGTACAAAAATGCACTGTTATCACTTGAGCCTACGATTTGGCCACTATCGTTTAAATTATTTGCAATAGATGAGTTCCCCCCTAAAGTGCCTAAATCGCGCATCACACCGTTTTCGTAAATGAATGCTCTATTCGCACCTGAAGAGTTTAACGATGACCCTACGATGACCCCACGATTATTGATGGCAGTTGCAGTGCTTGATGCGCCACCCAATGTACCTAGGTCAAGCACATTGCCATTACTGTAGAGAAAAGCACGTTGCGCCCCGTTAAAAGTACCCCGACCAACTACTTGGCCGTGATCATTGATGTCATTTGCCCGACTAGCGCCTAAGAGATTTCCTAAAGAGAGGGTGGACGTCCCATTAAAAACAAACGCTTGCAGGTTACTCCATCCTGCAATCCAACCTGATTGGTTGATTGCTAACCCTTCACCACTACCAAGATTATTCGTCACGCCCTCTTTAAATGTGACAAACCGCATACCTGAACTGGTATCTGAAAAGCCGGTTGCAAACCCTGCATTATTGATGCCATTTGCGGCAGTACTCCCCACAAAGCCGCTTGGTACCAGTGGCTCATATTGAGTGATTGTATTGTTAAACACAAACCCTCTACGAAATTGGGAAAAACTAGCGTTATTTCTCACATATGAAACATTTCCTGAGACTTGCCCAAAATCGTTTATTGCACTTGAAACCAAATTGACAGAGAAAAATTCACTGGTTTTTGGAATGCTTATTTCGACAAAATCTACACGACCAGCTGCAATCGCAGTATTGCTCATATAAATTGAGGAATGAACAAGCAAAGCTGCATAAATAGGTTTTAATAAAAATGTTTGCACACTACGCATATCAATCCTTTCAGGAGGCAATAAAAACAAAGAAATCACACTTATCACGCTAGGTAGCTCTTCCGGAGATAAACGATCTTTAAAGGCAACTTGGTTTCCATTTGCGGTCGGCTAAGCCGACCAAGCCTAAAATAGCCAGCGATATTGCCATGCTATGAGGCGCCTGCACTGCCACCATTTGTTCGCAGGCACCGCCCTTTTATATACTTGGAAGCACTTCATCTCGCTGTTTTAGTAGCCACTAAAAGTATCGAATATCCACGCCTAACAAGGGATGAATGACCAGTCTTAAGCCAGACCAGTATGCATCAGCCTACTCGTTATCAGAAACTGGTGTGTTGATAATAACGCCTCCCAAGTACGCTCCCGTGCTACATAAAAATTTCAGCCAGTTCATCGCCCCTGGCGTTACCGTTGGGGCCGGTGTTATAGTCAAATGATGTGTTGGCAACCGTAGGCACACGTCATTGGTTGCTACCACCATGGTGAATCTTATTGAGGTGGTTGACATCGGTCATGGCAACAAACCAAAGCGTTCTGTCATTACTAGAAAAGTCACTGGCACTGAGGGGGTAGTTGCCAAATGGGCTATACCGGTTAAGCGTCTTGCTATTGGCGGAGCTGGCGGCAATGATGGCATCCACCACAATGTAAAAGCCTTGAGTGGCAAATAAGTTGGCATCTCTGGTCCAGCTCAGATCGCTCACCGAGCTATACACCAGTTCTCTGTCATCACTGGTAGTGATGGAGGTAGCCTTGCCTTGCGCGTTGAGGCTCAGCGCGCCAAGGCTAAACGTGGTGGCTAACATGATCCATCGAGCCGTTTTTGCAATATGAGGACTAGGCACTATGCTCTCTTAACAATAAATCCATGATTAAAAACTCTTGTTCAAGCTAAAGTGCACAATATTTTGCGTATCAATCCCAGGCACATCCGCCACCAATTGTTTGGCAGCATCCACGCGCATGGTGAACTGATATGGCAGGCCTGCTCTTAAGCCTACCCCCCAGGCACTTAAACGTTTATTTGCTTCTTCACCTGGCAGTTTGTCTACACTGTTTAAGCGGGCCGCGTCGTAAAACAACACGCCTTGCAGGCGAGAGGTGGCTTTGCCACTACCAAGCTCCCAGAATGGGCTTTGAAGCTCGGTACGAATCACAGAGCCTTCGTCACCAAACGCATAAGCTTCGGCAAATCCACGCACAGACTGCACACCACCGCCCGTTAACTGCTCGGTACCCAGCAGGTTTGTATCAGACCATTGCAGTCTCGCTGAAATCGTCCATGTCCAATCATGTGGTAAATAGGTGGCGCGCTGTATGAATAAGGTTTGATATTGATAATCTGACTTAGCCCCGAATCTGGCGGCATTAAAGGCGGCATCTTCATTTTCGTTGCCGTAGCCTCCTGGTGAATAGACCCAGTTGAGTGAGCCTGTGGTTTGCCCCCAGCGGTCTTTTAATGTGCCGCTATAGCCTAGGTTGAACTGATAGATTTTTGTAAGTGTGTTTGAAACAGGCGTTTGGCTAAAGAGCAGGTTGTTATCCGCCCGTTTATAGTCAAAGCCAGCGTTGAGGCCGTGCGTGTAGTCATGTAAATGTTTGAGCGGCGCGTCATAGCGCAAGGATAAAATGCTGGTTCGGCCTTGTGAATCAAACGGTTGCGGCAGATCACTGTTGATTTTTGAAACGTTACCGCTAATGCTCAATAAATGCCGCCATGGTAGCGGTACCACATAACTCAAGCTATGCGACTCAAAACGATTGAAGTTAGGGTTACCGTTTAATGCATAGGTGATTTGCTGGTCAGTGCCAAACACATTGCCCCATCCGGCAGAGAAAGTCACACGGTCGCGGTCAGTGGTTTTGGTGCCGTAGTTATCATACCCTAATGAAAACGCATAAGGCTTCCGGTCGGTCACCATCAAACTGATATCGGTTTGACCAAACGCCTTTCCAGGCTCGGTGACAATTTTTGCATTGCGGTAGGGGTTAGAGCGGTTAATCCACTCCACATCCTCATCCAGCACTTCTTGCGTTAATACATCACCAGGCTTTACCCGCAACAAGGGGCGGAGCGTATCCTCACTAAACACATTTTCACCAATGTTTTTCACATTCACAGCGCCCACGCTCGCCTGAGTGACCAAAATTTGGATGTTACCGTCAGATATATCTTGCTCAGGTAACGTCGCGATCATATAAGGCTTGCCACTGACGTATAGCTCTGAATTGATAATTTGAATCATTTCTGCAAGACGATCTTTGTTGATAGGTTGATTTATAAACTTATTTAACAACTTAATATTTAAACTTGGGAACTCACGCACATCTATATCTTCGCTGGATACGACTTTTTCACTACCTGAACTAATCCTAATTTTTTTTATTAAGCCCAAATCAGTCTGCTCCGCGTGGACTGCCATTGCACTCATCAACAAACATGTGATCAAGAAAAGATGGGTTTTTTTAAAAAGCGCTTGATTTTTTTGCGGGCATTTATTTTTTTTATGCGCAAATTGATGGGTAAATTTTTTCATGATCTTTGCCTGAGAGTTAATCAATTAATTTTAAAAGTGGATCTAAAAGCATTTACGCGGGAGATGATTGAGGGCGCTAAATTTTCAAAAATTGCTTTAGCGTTCTCCTTATCGCGCACTTCTTTTTTTGCAACGTCCAATTGTTTTGCTAACAGATCTCGTTGATCTTCAAGGCTTGTAATTTTCTCGCGTGCTTTTGAAGGTAACTCCCATAGCCTGGCAACCGATTTATCACCGCTGGTATACAATTCTTTATATAACGATTCTATTTCTTGGTTCACTGCAGTTAATTGCGCACTTTTACTATTCATATTTTCTTTTGCTTGGTTTACGAAGTTTGCGAACGTATTGGTAGCGCCAGGCAAAAATATTGATGCATTCAGATTAAAAAATCCATCAAGGCCGTTTATTTCGTAACTGTCCAATAATGGTGCTTTTACGCCGCCTTTTTCTGAAAATAACATTAGGTCGTTTATTACGTTAAAACGCTGACCGTTTATGAACATAGGCAGCATCACTTGACCTAGCGATTCAGTTCCAACAAGGTTTTCGAGTTCCTTAAATTGTAATGAGGCAAGTTTTAAATCAATTTTTGCTTTCAATTCTGCAATAGACTTGAGTGTGTTCTGTTTAACCCCATTTTTAAAAATAGACTCTTCGAGTAATTTGATATTGTTTAACATCATATTAATATCTTGATCATTGTATTTGTTTGCGTCTGCAACGCGCTGATCATGATCTTTATCAACGGGCGGCATCCTGTTAAGCATAGCCTGCAAAAGTGTTTTTTCGTATTGCTCAACCACCTTTCTTGCGGAAGCGTCATTCGGGTCGCTTGCCAGCTTTTGTTTGGCTTCATTGAGAATTTGTAGCCACCACGCAAAGTTTGTGTCGCCTGTTTTGGCTACGGCTTCATCCAGAGAATAACCCAGTTGAGCTAGTTGAAATCTTAGTAATGCATTGGGGTCAGTAATGACTGGTGTTGATCCAACTACAATCCCGCAACCCGCCGCCACGCACTGTTGTGGTGGGGTGCCGACGCCTGGATTACTACCAGTGTTACCACCCCCAGTGCTTGCTGAACCTTGCTTGTAATAAATGCCAGCGGCCGCAGTGCCTGCATCGCCAAAGTATTTACCAAAGGTGGGTGGATTGTTGCTGACACTGGCTGAGCTAGGTAAAGTGAGTTGTGAGGTAGAAGGGACAAATAAGCGGATATTGTCGCCAAATAAGTTGACGCCATTAGCAAATGACATTGTGCCGTTGCCAGTGCCGCCATTGTTGTTATCTGCAACTAAAGTGATATTGTTTGACCATAAATAGGTATTGGCGCCATTGACTGTTAAGTTGCGGCCAGCTTTGAGGTTCAGCTCCGCGGTAGTTGAATTTGGACCAAAGCCGAATACACGCACTTCTTGGTTGACATTAATATCACGTTCGGCAAAGAGTGTGAGCGAGCGGTTGCCTACATCAAATAAATAAGCGGTGTTGTCTGCGACATCCGCAAATGTGATGTCACCGTTGCCGCCGCCCGCTGAGCTGGTAGTGATCGTCACATCAGCTAAAGCGAGGGCGTTTCTGAGGTCTGTGGCCGTGATGACTGAGGTGTTGCCTGAAACGGCAGTTGAGCCTGTGGCTGGATCGTTATTAATGGTGATGTCTGTAGGGTCTAGCAACAGATTGCCGAATGTGCCATTTTTAGCAGAGAGGTCTACCGTGCCCTGATAATTTAGCACTTGCTTGCCTGAGACTTCGGCAAAGCCACCATCGCCGCTGAGTTCACCCCCTTTGGCACTGAGGTGGCCACGGTAAAGTGTGTTTTTATCTGACCACAAATAAATATTGCCGCCATTGCCTTGTTCGACGGCATCCGCATTGATAACAGCGCCTTGGGCAACGGTGAGTGTTTCTGCGTTTTGCAGGGCTGGGTTTTCGCCTTTAAACCCCCCACCAACCGCAATCGTGCCGCCCGCATTTTTGCCAATGGTATCCAGCCTGGCTTGCTCAGTCAGCGCAACATGCTGGCCTGTGACCTGAATCTCCCCGCCTTTATCACCTTGTTTGGCAGTGAGTGTGCCACCCACGCTTGCCGTGCCTGATTTGGCATTGATAATGATTTTGCCGCCTACGTTATCTATGCTGATGGCACTGATAGTGCCACCCGTATTTACAGCTAGAGCATAAGGGTTACCGCCCACGGCTTTGAGTTCGACTTGCGCGGCAGCAATTTGCCCTTGATTGTCGACACTGCCCATATCTTGAAGGGCAGTGGGTTTGATCAGAATTTTTTCATTGCTGGAGGGCATCAACATCAAGTCTGTGGCGCTTGCCATGCCGACTGTGCCCGCATCTGCTTTAATGGTGCCTTGGTTGCTTACATTATGTGCAATTAAAAACACATTGCCGCTAATGGCATTGATTGAACCAAGATTGGTGATGCTGGCGAGCGAATTACCAAAAAAGTTTAAGGTACCGCCCAGCAGAAACTCGCTGTCTTTGATATCTCGTGTACTGGCGATAAAGGCAGCTGTGTTGATAGTGGCGCCGTTGCCTATCAGAATCCCATTCGGGTTAATGAGATACACTTGACCATTAGAGCTGAGCGTGCCATAAATCTCAGACGGGTTGCCGCCAACCACGCGGTTTAACACGGCTGATGACGCACTCGGCATTTGAAAATGCGTTGTTTCGCCTGGCGCTATTGAGAACCCTTGCCATTGTATGATGGCGTTTTGGCTAGATTGCTCAATATGCGTGAGTGCGCCCTGTTGCTGGATGATGGCGGAACCAGAAATTACCTGGCCATCTGTAGGCCCTGCAATGAGCATGGGTGCGTAGCACAGTGAAATTAACGTGTAAATTCTTTTTAATTTTGGCGTAAACATGATTGACGTGAGATTTTTATTTGTATTAATTCTCATAATAAACATACGATAATTGTTTGTATGTCACCCAGTTGTGCGACATTGCCACATTTTTTTAAGTTAAGATGCCATCGTTAAAAATAAAGCAGTCAAGCACATGACCAGGTACAAGATAGGGATTATTGAAGATGATGCATTGCTAGCTGAGGCACTCAAAGTGCATTTGGAAAGCGATGAGCGTGTATATTCGGTTTTTTCAACGCACGCATTGGCTAGCGGTTTGGGGTTGATAGAGTCTGAGCCGTTAGACTTTTTGATAGTAGATATTGGTCTCCCTGACGGTGATGGTGTCAGTGCCATCTATCAGGCACGGTCCTGTCAGCCAGCCTGCAAAATCATCGTTTATAGTGTTTTTGAGGACGATGCCCGTTTGTTTAAGGCATTGCAGGCTGGGGCGCATGGCTATATTCAGAAGCAGGATACGCATCATGACCTGCTGACAACGCTATTAAATGTTCAAGAAGGGGCCACGGTAAGCCCGGCCATTGCAAAACGGATGCTGGCTTTTTTTTCGAGTATGTCGGATCCATTTGCGCCAGTGGATGCCGCCAAAGGTTTGTTATCTGCCAGGGAAACGCAAGTATTAAAGCATGTCAGCCAGGGTAAGAGCTTGTCAGAAATTTCGGTAATGATGGAGCTATCGCATCATACGGTGAAAACTTACCTCCGTCGTGTTTATGAAAAATTAGAAGTCAACTCAAAGTTGCAGGCGATTGAAAAGGCGAAAAATAATTTTTGGATTTAATCTTGCATGTATCTGGTTGGCAATACAAATTATAGTTAATCACATTATCCGATGAACAACCATCGCATTGATATGGCCGATAGCCTCGGAAGAAAAAAGTGGCGAATATTACTTTTTCTTTTCTGCTTTTGGTTGACATGGCTTTTGGCAGTAAATGCGCATGCTGCATTGCTGCCTGATCATGTTGAGTTGGCAAAGACTAAAAGCGTCGGTGCGGATTCTGTCAATGATCTTGCCGTGTCGTCATTGCTATTACGGTGGCAAACGGTCAAACTGCCCTTTTATCAGCCACGAAATATTGCAGCAAACCATCAGGCTAATGAGCGAATCAGTTATTTTTTTAGAGTGAACCCTGCCATTGCCCAAGCCGGTTCTGATAACAGTTATGCGCTATATATTCCCCGTTGGCAAACCATAGGCTTGATAAAAGTCTATGCCGATAATCAGTTAGTGTATGCGTCTAAAACCGGAGCGGTCTGGAATGGCTACAATCATCCAATCTGGTTAACCTTTCAATCAAACGCCCTCCCCAAGCAATTGCTGATTCGTGTAGACGCCAGCCATCAGGCGGGTATGGCTATTTCGCGTATTTATTTTGACGAGGAGCGCAAGCTATATCCTGAGTATCTTGTGCGGGCCAGTTTGCAAACCCGATTGCCGGAGACCATCAGCAGTGCCTTGCTGTTGTCTGGTTTATTCGCGTTCTCCATATGGCTGAGAAAACGCGATGAATGGGTGTATCTGCTTTTTTTTGCAGTGTCAGCATTTTCACATTTGCGCTGTTTACAGTATTTCGTTGGCGAGAATCCTCTCCTTATTCCTGAAGACTGGTTCAGTTGGATGGTGGTCAATGCCTCTGGCTGGACCATTGTGTTTACCTACGCCGTTTGCTCCTATTTGTATCGATTAAAACTGAAGAAGTTGCAATGGTGTTTAGGCACATTGATGCTACTGATCAGTGTGCTCACGTTGCCAATATTGCCTTGGGCGGCTGATTTTGGCCAGGTATGGTCTATGGCTAGCCTGGTGATTTTTATCGTCCTGCTGATGTACATATGCATGATGGTGATGGTTGCATGGAAAAGCAGTTCTAAGGAGGGGGTGTGGTTAACTGGGGTATTCATTTTAAATATCCCTTTTGGTATCCATGATCTGATGTTACAAAACTATCAGTTGAGTATCGAAAGTTTTTACTTGCTGCCTTATACCTCAATTGGCTCAATGATTGTACTGCTGTTAATCGTGCGATCCCGATACTTGCAAGCCATGACGGATATTCAGCTTGCTAATCAACACTTGGAGTCAAAACTCGCACAACGCGAACAGGAATTGCACAAGGTTTATGAAAGCAAGAAGCTGCAAGAGAAGCAAAAGTTTCTTTTACAGGAGCGAGAGCGTTTGATGAAAGATATGCACGATGGGTTCGGATCCACGCTGTCAACCACACTTATTCTTTTAAAAAGTGGCCAAATTACGCCCAAGCAAGTGCAGGGTTACCTGGAAGAGTGCATCAGTGACTTGAGATTGGTGATTGATTCTATAGAACCTGATGAAAATACACTGGAAGCAGCACTGTTGAATTATGCCTACCGCATTCATCAAAAGTTCTCGCAGGCCGGGATCGAGTTTCATCGGGAAATAGATGCCATGCCAGTCATACCATGGATCACCCCTACTCATATCCTGAATGTTCTTCGCATTTTGCAAGAGGTATTTGTGAATATACTTAAACATGCTTCGGCGACGAGGGTGACGTGTTCGAGTGGGGTGATTGACGCACATTTATTTTTTTCGATTGATGACAATGGTGTGGGTTTTGATATCACGCAAATAAAAAAAGGACGTGGCATCGGTAATATCCAGATGCGTGCAGAGCTGCTGCAAGCTCAGGTAAAATGGCAACAACAAGCGGGGGGGATGCTTTTTACCCTGGCGATTCCTTTATCTTTTAATTAGTTCACAGATCCCTGCCAATTCAATGCGTTTCTCATCATGACTCTTGATTTAGACAATAGCAGACGCTTTTCCGGCGTACGCCGCCTGTATGGCGAGCAGGGCTTGGCCCGTTTGCAGCAAGTCCACATATTGGTGATCGGCATTGGTGGCGTCGGCTCGTGGGCAGTAGAAGCTTTGGCACGCAATGCCGTCGGCAAGCTAACGCTGGTGGATCTGGACAATATTGCCGAGTCGAACATGAACCGCCAGATTCATGCGCTTGAAGAAAACCTGGGCAAGGCCAAAGTCACCGCCATGCGTGAGCGGATTGCAGCAATTAATCCACAGTGTGAGGTGATTGAAGTCGAAGACTTCGTCACGCCGGATAATTTGCCACAAGTGCTGACAGGCTTGCCGGATATTGTGGTGGACTGCATGGATGATACTCAGGCCAAGATTGCGCTGGCGGCTTATTGCAAGCAACACAAATTACCATTGGTGATGGTAGGCAGTGCTGGTGGCAAGTTGGATGCAACGCGTTTACGCCTGGCGGATTTGTCCCAGGTGCAGGGCGACCGTATGCTGGCGAAGGTGCGCAACCAGTTGCGTCGCGACTACGGGTTTCCCAAGGCGTCCGATCACAAAAAGTCAGCCAGGTTCGGCATCATGGCTGTGTATTCGGATGAGCCAGTAGAGCGGCCTGAGGAAGCCTGTGATACCTCGCAGACCGGTCTCACAGGTTTGAATTGCGCGGGATATGGTTCGAGTATTTGTGTCACTGCCAGCGCAGGATTCATCGCGGCACAGCAGGCTATACAGCACTTATTGGCGGCTTGATAACGTCAACTTTTTTCAAAAAACATTTTTATTTCACCAATTTCTGCCATCATAGGGTTGAACAATGTAGTCAGGATGGCGTCTACCTTAAAAAGGTCAGGCCTCACGTGACTTTGTCTCTGCAGGTAAATACAGCCGTTTTCAGCCTGTGATCATGAGTTCAAGTCATTACACGATCGGCTACAGTGACATGTGGCCACATTTGCTTAATCCATAAAGGTATTGCCATGCAATTGGACGTGTTTTTAAAAAAGGTTTCTATCAATCATGCCCTTAATACGCTGATCTGGCATATTGCCGAGGCGGGCATTGAGATTGCTGCGCTGGTCAGGCAGGGCGCATTGGCGGGGGTCACCGAAAAAATGACCAGTACCAATGTGCAGGGTGAAACACAGATGCATCTGGATATCCGTAGTCACGAAGTGGCGCTGGCCCAGTTACGGACCTCTGCAGTGGTAGCTGCTGTGTTATCTGAAGAAGAGGATCAGCCTGTGTTGTTTGAAACATTGGAGGCGCCTTTCCTGGTCAGCATGGATCCTTTGGACGGTTCTTCCAACCTGGCGATTAACGGTGTGGTGGGTAGTATTTTCTCGGTATTGCCCAATACTGGCCTGGCAACCCTTGGCGAGCAGGCTTTTTTACAGCCGGGCAAGGATCAGCGTGCGGCGGCTTATATCATGTATGGGCCAGCGACTTTGCTGGTGCTGACGATTGGTCAGGGCACGCATGTGTTTACATTGGACCATAGCAGCCAGGCGTTTGTATTGACACAACAAACAGTCAAAGTCCCCGAAGAAACCACAGAGTTTGCCATCAATGCCAGTAATCAGCGTTATTGGCAACCCGCCATGCAGCGCTATATTATGGAATGTCTGCAAGGTTTAGAAGGGCCGCGTGGACGCGACTTTAATATGCGCTGGTGTGCAAGTATGGTGATGGATGTACATCGGATCCTGACGCGTGGAGGGGTGTTCCTTTATCCGCGTGATAGCAAGCAACCGGTGAAAGCCGGGAGGTTAAGATTGTTGTATGAAGCCAACCCCATGAGCTTGCTGGTGACGCAGGCGGGCGGCGAAAGTATAGACGGGCTGCAAGAGGTTCTGACCATCGCACCGGATAGCTGCCATCAGCGCGTGCCAGTGTTGCTAGGCTCAAAACAGGAAATTCAGCGCTTGCGCGACTATCATCAGCAAGCCGATTAGCATTAGCAAACCCATTTGCATCATAAGCCTCACCTTAGAAGGAGTGTTACATGGCATTGATCTCACTCAGGCAGTTGCTGGACCACGCTGCGGAACATAGTTATGGTTACCCGGCATTCAATATCAATAATATGGAGCAGATACTCTCCATCATGAAAGCCGCTGATGAAGTAGATAGTGCGGTGATTTTGCAGGCGTCGGCTGGTGCAAGAGGCTATGCTGGTGAGTCATTCCTGCGCAAGATGGTGGAAGCTGCCATTGAGCAATACCCGCATATTCCAGTCTGTATGCACCAGGATCATGGAACTTCGCCCAAGATTTGCCAGATGGCGATACGCAGCGGGTTTTCCAGCGTGATGATGGATGGCTCTTTGAAAGAAGATCATAAAACGCCAGCCAGTTATGATTACAATGTGGATGTCACGCGTCGTGTTGTCGAGTTTGCCCATGCGGTGGGGGTTTCGGTAGAAGGCGAGCTTGGTGTACTCGGCTCGCTTGAAACTGGCATGGCAGGCGAGGAGGATGGGGTAGGGGCAGAAGGTAAGCTGGATGAATCCCAATTGCTGACCGACCCCGACGAAGCCGCTGCTTTTGTTGAAGCGACCAAGGTCGATGCACTGGCCATTGCCATTGGCACCAGTCATGGCGCCTATAAATTCACGCGCCCACCTTCAGCTGATACGCTGTCGATTGAACGTATCCGGGAAATTCATGCCAAAATCCCTAACACGCACTTGGTGATGCATGGTTCTTCGAGTGTGCCGCAATCCTTGCTGGAACAAATCAGGCACTATGGCGGCAATATCAAGGAAACTTACGGTGTTCCGGTTTCGCAAATTGTCGAAGGGATTAAAAACGGCGTGCGTAAGGTCAATATTGATACCGATATCCGCCTGGCCATGACCGCTGCTATCCGTGCGCATTTGGCGGAGTATCCAGAGCAATTTGATCCGCGACAATATTTTAAAGAAGCTACTATTGCAGCCCAGCATTTGTGTAAAGAACGCTTCGAGGCCTTTGGTAGTGCCGGACAAGCGAGTAAGATAAAGGTTGTTCCACTTGAAAAAATGGCAGCCATCTACTAACCCGTGGTGGACTGCTGGTTGATATAGCCTGAAAAACAACGATAATTTGAGGGGGCATGAGTAAAGGAATTCCATCATGCGACAAAAATTAGTCATTGGTAACTGGAAGCTGCATGGCGGCCTGCTTGAAAATCAGGGCCTGTTGAATCGTCTCAAGCAAGAGTTGCACGATCTACCTGGCGTGGATGCCGCGGTGTGTTTACCCTATGTATACCTGTTCCAGGCACAAACCCTGCTACAAGATTCCCATATTGCCTGGGGCGCCCAAAACGTCAGTCAATTCACCGAAGGTGCGTTTACCTCCTGCATTTCAGCCAAAATGGTAGCCGAATTTGGCTGCACCTATACCATCATTGGCCATTCTGAGCGTCGCGCCCTCAAGCTCGAAAGTAACCAGGTCGCCACCAAACGCCTGCTTAATGCCCTGCATGCCGGGCTCACGCCTATTTTCTGTGTCGGTGAAACGCAGGATGAACGCGATGGCAATATGGCTGAGCTGATTGTGCGCAACCAGATGCTGAATGTCGTCTACGGTCTGGATGATGAAGCGTTTGCCCTTGCCAAAAAATTTAATATGGTGATTGCCTATGAACCGGTATGGGCCATTGGTACGGGCGAGCATGCCAGCCCGGAACAGGCGCAACGCATGCATGCCTTTATCCGCATGATGATTGCCGAGCGCGACCGCGAGTTTGCAGATCGCATCCGTATTGTCTATGGTGGCAGTATGACCCCAAAAAACGCGCACAGCCTGCTCAGCATGCCGGATATCGATGGTGGTTTGCTGGGCCGCGCAGCCTTGGTGGCAGAAGATTTTGTTGAAATCTGCAGAATTTCCAGCCGTTGCTACATGCAAAAAACAGCGTTCAGGGAACCCTCGCCCGTCATGCCAGTCATTTGAGGCATGACATCCATATTTAAAGGCAATAAGAGTAGTTTACCGTCAAAAAACTGCCAGCAATGCGGCAGGCCCATGACCTGGCGAAAAGCATGGGCCAATAATTGGGAGCAAGTGAAGTATTGTTCTGAACGTTGCCGCCGTGCCTCCAAAATGATCACAGCATGAGGCACCTCATTATCATCCTCGGCGACCAGCTCACGCTGGATAATCCTGCCTTGGAGGGCTTTGATCCTGCCCAGGACCATATTGTCATGGCCGAAGTGGAGGAGGAGTCGACGCATGTCTGGACACATAGACAGCGCATTACTCTCTTCCTCTCAGCGATGCGGCATTTCGCGGCACAATTGCAAGCGCAGCATCTGCCACTGACCTATTTCAAACTCAATGAACATGCTTACCCAGACCTGTCTTCGGTCTGGCAGGCCATGTTGGAACAGCATCGTCCATCCGCGATCAGGGTATGCGAGCCTGGGGACTGGCGGGTTTGGCAGGCATTGCAAGCGGTGGCAGACCAGTATTCAACGCCTTTGGTGGTATTGGAAGATACGCATTTTATGTGCAGCCGGGCTCAATTTCAGCGTTGGGCGGCCAAATATGGTGAGAAAAATTCTTCTTTGCGCATGGAGTTCTTTTACCGTGGCATGCGTAAAAAACACCATATTTTGATGGAAGGCGATGCGCCAGCAGGTGGAGACTGGAACTACGATCACGATAACCGCCAATCTTTGGGCAAGCAGGGACCACAGGATTTGTTGCCGCCGCCTGTCTTTAGCCCGGATGCAGTGACACAAGAAGTGATGGCATTGGTGCAGGAGCGGTTTGCACAGCATCCGGGCGCGCTGGATATGTTTGCCTGGCCAGTCACGCGCGATCAGGCGTTGCATTTGCTGCAACACTTTATTGCGGAAAAGTTACCACTGTTTGGTCCATATCAAGACGCCATGTGGCAAGATCAGCCATATTTATGGCATTCATTGCTGGCCTCTGCCATGAACCTCAAATTGCTTAACCCACGAGAAGTGATTGTAGCAGCCGAACAGGCTTATCTTGACGGGCACGTGCCGCTGGGGTGTGCTGAAGGGTTTATCCGCCAGATATTGGGGTGGCGTGAATTTGTGCGCGGCGTGTATTGGCTGGAAATGCCAGCACTTAAGTCGGCAAATTATTTCCAGCATCAGCAGGATTTGCCTGGCTGGTTCTGGACGGGAGACACGCATATGCAGTGTTTGTCGCAGTGTATCGGCCAGACCTTGCGTACCGGCTATGCCCATCATATCCAGCGCCTGATGGTCATCGGCCTGTTCTCGACCTTGGCACAGCTGTCACCGCAGCAAGTTTCTGACTGGTTCCTGGCGGTGTATGTCGATGCCGTAGAGTGGGTGGAACTGCCAAATGTCATGGGCATGGCCTTGTATGCCAACGGTGGCCGCTTTACCAGCAAACCTTACGTGGCAAGCGGGGCTTACATTCAGCGCATGAGCAATTATTGCAAAAGCTGCCGTTATGACCCCAAGCAAAAGACAGGTGAGAATGCGTGCCCATTTACCACGCTCTATTGGGCATTCCTCATCAAGCACGAGGCCAGTTTGGCGAGTAACCAGCGTACGCGGCTCATGGTCAAGCATGTGGCTAATCTTTCAGTAGCCGAGCGTTCTGCCATCAATGACATGGCCACGCTAAGATTGCAGCACCTTGATCAATTGTAATGTGCAATCTGCTAAATTCACAAAACTGTCACAATAGTCGCCAGTTCAGCCGATACAATAATCGCCATGAAAAATAATACGCCTGCCTTGCTCGATAGAGACCTCAGTATTCTCAGTTTTAACGCACGTGTATTGTCCCTGGCGCAACGTGAAGACTATCCGCTACTGGAACGCCTGCGTTTTTTATGTATTGTGTCGAATAATCTGGATGAGTTCTTTGAAGTGCGCATGCCATTGCAGATGGAAGCGTATCAGCAGGGCGTTACCAGTGGCCCGGTAACGGCTGCCACTTGCGAACAGGTGGCGCAAATGGCACATGGCTTGGTCTCACAACAATATCAGTTATTCAATGACGCCCTGATGCCGGCACTCGCCAAAGAGCGCGTGCATCTGGTATCCGGCACCGTCCGTACGCCAGAGCAAACCACCTGGGTCGCCAACTATTTCAAACGTGAAGTGCTGCCGTTCTTGATGCCGGTGTCGCTGGACCCATCACATCCTTTCCCGCAAGTGGCCAACAAATCGCTTAACTTTATTGTGCGCATTGCGGTGGACGGTGAAGAAAAGATTGCCATTGTACGGGCGCCGCGCGTGGTGCCGCGCTTGATCCAGTTGCCACCCTCTATCAGCAAGGGCGATCAGTGCTTTGTATCGCTGACCAGTATTATCCGCGCTAACTTGGAAGTCTTGTTCCAGGGTGCCAAGATCCTGCATTTTTCACAATTCCGCGTCACACGTAACAGTGACCTGGAAGTCGATGAAGACGATGTGATCAACCTGCGTACGGCATTGCGCGAAGAATTGGCGCACCGCCAATATGGAGAAGCCGTCCGGCTGGAGGTTACGCAAGAGTGCGATGACATGCTGGCCGAGTTCCTGCTGAAACAGTTTAATTTGCCGCCACTAGCGCTCTACCGCGTCAATGGCCCGGTAAACCTTGGGCGCTTGATCCAGCTGCCCGACATGGCTAAGGGTGATCATCTAAAGTTTGTTCCTTTCCAGCCGCATTGGCCACAGCATATCAAAAAGAATCTTTCCTTACTGGCGCAGATGCGCGAAAAAGATTTGTTGATTCACCAGCCCTATGAGAGCTTTGAGGTGGTCATCCAGTTACTGGAGGAAGCTGTCAAGGATGAGCAGGTGTTAGCCATCCGCATGACTATTTACCGAACAGGTGCTGATCCGCGTATGTTGCGCTTGTTACAAGAAGCGGTCCGTCGAGGTAAGGAAGTCCTGGTGGTGGTCGAGCTCAAGGCGCGATTTGATGAAGAGGCCAATATCAACTGGGCCGAGGCACTAGAGTCTGTGGGAGCCCAAGTGGTGTATGGTGTGGTGGGTTTGAAAACACATGCCAAAATGCTGCTGATCATGCGGCGTGAAGGTAAAGCCATCCACCGCTATGGTCATCTTTCTACCGGTAACTACAATCCTAAAACCACCCGCTTGTATACCGACTGGAGCATGTTGACCGCAGACGCAAATCTGACACGCGAAATGGAGGCTGTTTTCCGCCACCTGACCAGTGAGTTGCCTATCCCGGCCATGAAACATTTACTGGTTGCCCCATTTACCTTGCAAGCCAGCATGATCAGGCAATTGGTCAAGGCGCAGCGCATCGCCAAGCTGGGTAAGCCTGCCCGGGTGATTGCCAAAATGAATGCACTGACAGATGTGCCATTGGTTAATGCCTTGATGAAAGCCGCCGCTGCCGGCGTCGAGATCGATTTGATTGTACGGGGTGCATGCATTCTGCCAGTCGACTCGCCGGTGGCGAATGGGCGCATCCGGGTGCGTTCTATTGTTGGCCGCTTGCTCGAGCATTCGCGAGTATTTTATTTTGAGCTGGATCGTCATGTGCAGATGTGGCTGTCGAGTGCAGACTGGATGAGCCGCAATATGGTGCGCCGCGTAGAGCTGGCATGGCCAATTAAAGATCCTGCGATGCAGCAGCGGATTTATCAGGAAAGCCTGCAGCTATACCTGCAGGACAACAAAGATGCCTGGCAACTCACAGAAAACGGCCAATATATCCCAGTAGCAGAGCAATCAGGCGATGCCGAGCCGCTGTCTTGCCAACGCTTGTTACTGCAACAATACCATTCCATGTAATACACATTATGTCTGTCAGAAACCTGATTTTATGGCGTCATGCTGAAGCAGAAGTGCTTATGCATGGTGCATCAGACCTGGAACGTGCGCTCACAAAAAAAGGCCACAAACAGGCGAAACAAATGGCAGGCTGGCTGAAGAAATATTTGCCCAGGCAAACCTATGTGCTGGTGAGCCCCTCGGTACGTACTCGCGAAACGATTGCTTACTGGGGCGATGACTGGCAGGAAGATAACCGCTTGGCGCCGGAAAGGCCTCTGGCACCCTTGCTACAGTTGCTCGCGCAAAGTCCGTTTGAGTCGGTCATGCTGGTAGGACACCAGCCTTGGATAGGTGAATTGGCCGCGCACTGCCTGGGCATGCCCGATGGGCAGATCAGTATCAAAAAAGGTGCTGTCTGGTGGTTGCGCTTGCCGAAATCAGGGCTGCCCTACAAGTTATATAGTGTGCAAAGCCCTGATTTGATTGAGTAATGGGAATGATGCGTCAATCAGCATTCTTCATGCGGGTAACGCACATCGCTCATTACTTTTTCGGCCTGCCGGTTTTAATGGTAGGTACCGTTGCCATGGTTGTTTTCAAACTAGCATCATCCATGGCAGAAAGCAGCTTCAATCCTGCTCTTAACAGCTCGCTTTTTTTAACTGGTTTGCCCAGGACTTCCAGGCGTTTTTTCAATGTGGCAATCTGTGCATACTCTTCTTTGGGCATGGTGAAACTGTCACGTTCCATTTTGACTTTGCTGGTTTTAGCTTTGTCTTTTTCTGTTACCGTGGCCGTTTTATTGACTACTTTGATCGCAGGTGCGGTAGGCACTTTTTTTGCAACGACTGGGGTTTTGGGTACTATTTTTGCTGCAGGCGACTTTGTGGCTGCCGGTTTTGCGACAGCTGTTTTTTGCGCGGCAGGTTTGGCTACCACTGGTTTTGACGGTGTGGTTGTTTTTACCGCAGTTGTGGTTGTCTTGTTTGCCGATAAAGGTTTGGCTCCCGGTTTGCTGGCCATGAATCTCTCCTGTTGATGTTGTGAAAACAGTTTATACCGTTTTTTTGAGACGTCAATTGTCATAAAAATTTCATATTTTTATGGTGTGATAGAGACTAGTTTTCATGACAAAATTCAACACCTTTAATCGGGGAGATGAGATGCGCAGGGTATTGGTGGCAAATACCAAAGGTGGCTGCGGCAAAACCACCCTGGCCACTAATCTTGCTGGCTACCTGGCGCACTTGGGTCACAAGATTGTGCTAGAAGATATTGACCGGCAGCAATCTTCTGCGGCCTGGCTAGCGCGTCGACCGCCTCAAGTGGCCCCCGTCTTTAATGCCGATGACCTGGGTAAATCGGCTTTGCATAAAGCTGACTGGGTGATTACGGATTCTCCTGGCGGATTGCGTGACAAGAAAATCTCTGATGCCGTGACCGAGGCTGATTTGGTGCTGGTGCCGGTCGCGCCTTCTGCCTTTGATATTGGTGCTACGCAAGACTTTTTAGAGTTGCTGGCTGAAGAAAAAGCGGTGCGAAAACATAAAACGTTTGTTGGCTTGGTCGGCATGCGAGTCATGCCCCGCACACGGTCTGCGGAACGCTTGCTGGCATTTATGGATGAATCCGGCTTTTCCGTGCTTTCCATGCTGCGCGCTTCACAGATTTATGTGACTGCTGCCGAGGAAGGTCTCAGTATTTTTGAATTGTCGAGTACGTTAAAAGAAGTCGACATTGCCCAGTGGAATCCGGTCACGGACTGGATTTTACAAAACAGTTAAATCAAGCCTGTGGTAACAGGCCGTCAACAGACAATCAAAGGGAGTCCTAATGAAAGACAAGGTCAATCCAGAATACCTGGAAAAAGTAAAACAGCTAAGTTCTGATGAAGCTGAGCGTATTTTGTCCCGCATGGGCGGAAAACTGCCTAAGCGTTTTATTAAGGAAAAACTCACCCAGGAAGAGGCATTGGCCTTGCAACTGGAAATTGAGGATGATCAATTGCACGAGTGGCGTGAAAAAGTAGCCAAACTGCGTGAAGAGGACGAGAAACGCGAAAAGAAGAAAAAAGATTAAAGCGGGTTAAAAACAAACACGGGCCAATCGGCCCGTGTTTGTTTTAGGTCAGTTGTAATTCAAGTTGCCAGCCCAGTTTTTGCCAAAGCAAGCACTCTTCTTCGAGCAGATAATGTGTTTGCGGATGCTGGTTCGCCCATTGCGATGAGAGTATCAGGACGAACTGCTGTTTATGGCGTTCTAACTGCAAGTGTTTCAACGCAGGCATCCGGCGCGAATGGCAGAAAATCACAGCCAACCTTAATGCCATCAATTGGCAAACTAGGTCCTGATTATCAAAGTCTGCCGGTAACTTGCGCAATTTGCCTTGGTGACCGAGGACCAGCAGGCTGATGGTGTGCAGCTCACTTTGGGCAAACCCCATCAGTTCCGTGTTATCCAGAATATAGGCGCCGTGTTTATTGCAGTCGGTATGTGAGATGGCCCAACCGATTTCATGGCACAACGCCGCCCAGTGCAATAACGGTTTGTGTGTATCACTGGCCTGCATGGCATCATAAAAATACAAAGCCGCCTTGCTGACATTATTGGCATGATCCATTTCTACACCAAACTGCTTGCATAACCTGGCAATCGACAAGGTACGCAAGTCTTCAGTCGCATGATCGCTACTGAGCATGTCATACAATACACCGTGGCGCAGGGCACCGTTTGCCACCATCAATGTGTCAATTTGCAAGGTGTCGAACACCGCCGTGAGAATGGCAAGCCCACCACCAATCACCGCACGCCTGTCGTCTTTCAGGCCTTCCATATTGAGGCGGTCAGGTGTTTTGGCTTTGATCAGCGACTGCTTCAGCCATTCCAGCTGGGCGCGTTCAATCCGGTCAGGCGCAAACCCAGCACTAGCCAGCACATCAGCCACAGCGCCCACAGTGCCCGAGGCACCATAAGCGACTTCTGACTGGCCAATGTAACGGCTGGCAATCATGTCTATGATAGACTCGGCCGCAATTTCTGCACGCTCGAAGTTGCGCTCGCTAAACTGGCCGTCAGCAAAATATTTTTGTGACCAGCCGACAGAGCCCAGGCGCAACGATTCCGTGACATTAGCTTTGAAGTGTTGGCCAAGGATAAACTCAGTCGAGCGACCACCAATATCAATGACCAACCGTTTTTCATCCGATTGCGGCAACATGCGGCTCACGCCCTGGTAAATCAGGCGCGCTTCTTCCACGCCAGAAATAATCTCTATCGGGTAGCCCAAGACTTTTTGCGCTTGCTTGATAAAGTCTTCGCTATTGGTGGCCTCTCGCAAGGTTTGCGTCGCAACCGCACGGACATGCTCAACCGGAAAGCCTTTTAGGCGCTCACCAAAACGTGCCAGGCATTTCAGGCCGCGTTCAAATGCCTGCGGTTTCAAATTGCGGTCTTCATCAAGGTCGCCGCCTTGACGGACAGCTTCTTTCAGGTAATCCACCCGCAGGATCTGGCCATCGACAACACGCCCGATTTCAAGGCGAAAACTATTGGAACCCAAATCTACAGCAGCGAGTTGGGTGTCTTGGGTAATTTTTAACATGCGATAATACGGGATGGGTTACTTAAGATAGCAGTTAATGGCCTTGGGGTATTCAGGAAAATAGCGTTCAATCACGCTTAAATCAAAACTTCTCAAGATACTGGTGTTTGATTCGCGGTCGAGCAGGAACTTAAAAGACGCGCTGACGAGTTCTGCAATGTTTTGGGTCGCCCCGATCAACTCACTGGCATAATCAGGCTTGACGCTGACCTGGTGCGTGGTGACATGCGAGCCATGCACGGTGACAGAAAACGAGTTAGGACTGGTTTCAGTCACTTCAATAGTTGCCATGATTGCCTCCCCAGACATTCCTGCAAACAGTATAAATTGTTATGTTGGCAGAGGCCAGTGAAACTAATATGAAATTGCAGCCGCCGGTTGCGTATGGTTTCATCAAACCGTCATCTGCTGAAAATAAGATCAAGAAAACAAAGATACAACCAAATGCACTGTTTACTTTCCCTGATTTTTTTGCTCTGGATTCCCCAGATTTCGTATGCCGCCCGCCCGTTGGTGACGGATGATGCACGCCTGACCAATGCGCGCAGCTGTCAACTTGAAAGTTGGATGCGTAGCTACCAGGGTGGTCAGGAGTTATGGGCACTGCCAGCGTGTAACCTGGGTGAGAATTTTGAAATCACGCTCGGTGGTGGCAGTTACCGTAATACGGACGATCATTATCATACCGAAGACTGGATAGGCCAATTTAAAACCCTGTTCAAGCCACTGGAAACTAATGGCTGGGGTGTAGGGCTTGCCGTAGGGCGGGTGATGCATCCTGATATCCAGCCAGGGCCTAATCAATTTGGCAATACGTACTTTTATATCCCTGTGTCATTCTCGCTGCGAGATGATGATCTCATTGTGCATGTGAACGTAGGTATGTTGCGGGACCGGCAAGAGGATCGCAATAAGATGAATATGGGCTTAGGTTCTGAGTTTAAGCTGGCTGGGCGTTTTAGGGGCGTGGCCGAAGTGTTTGGGGATCATACGCAAAATCCTTTTTACCAAGTTGGTTTGCGCTACTCCCTGGTGCCGGACGTGTTTCAGATTGATGGTACGGTGGGGCAGCAGGTGAACGGCAATAGCCAGACGCAGTGGTTGTCGATTGGGGTGAGGTGGACACCATAGCGTGTAAGAGGTGTCTCGCAAAGCATCCTCTGCGCCGGCATAATGGCAGGTTCTGGCAAAAGTAAGTGGTAGGGTGGGCATGTATGCCCAGGCGGATGGGCTCTTATTTTCTGGAGAGTTCTATTTCGCCTGTAGGCGAGTTACTTTTCTTTGCTTGCACAAAGATAAAGTAACCAAAAGAAATGCACCCTAGCTTCCGCTTTTATCCTGCGTTGCTCATCAGTGTGAGCGTCCAGCGAAACTCGCCCTAGCGGCTTGCACACCCCGCAAGCCACCGCGGAACTCGGACAGCCGCTGGCCGAAAACCCTCACGCTGCCTGCGCTACTCGGCGCGGCAGATGGGGGCCCGAAAACCCATGAGCGCCACCGTTTGTAGATTAAAAAAAGAGTTTGAGTTTTTTCAACGCCCAAATTCCTACTGCGCTAGTTTGGCGAGATAAATCCCATTCATCACGCTGAGTAGCGCAGACAAAGTTAAGAAACAAGGGAGCGATTGTTTGAGCTCCGCAACAAGTCACGAATTGTGTGGCTTGTCAGGGCGAGTTTCGTGACCGCTTACTTTGCTGACAACTAAGACTGCGAAGCAGTCTGTTACGGCGTAGGCTAATTCGCGTAGCGATGTTAAGCGCAGCGGCCGTAGCCAACAACGCAAGGGAGCCGCAAGGTCGTGATGGCTGGGTGTCGTCCTCTTTGG
>NZ_KB905143.1 GCF_000378225.1 Methylophilus methylotrophus DSM 46235 = ATCC 53528 | reverse complement strand
GCTTGTTCCCTGCGTTGCTCATCAAAATAAGCGCTCGCGAAACTCATCCTAGCGGCCTGCACAATACGCAGGCCACCGCGGGATTCGGACAGCCGCTCGCTTGATCTTATTTTGTCTGCGCTACTCGGCGCGGCAGATAGGGGCCCGAAAACCAATGAGCGCCACCGTTTGTGGGCTAAAAAGAAAAGAATTTGAGTTTTTAACTATTCCAAATTTCAACGATGGTACTTTGATGAGATGAATCCCATCCCATCACGCTGAGTAGCGGAGACGAAGTGGGAGAAGTCGGCCATCGGCTGTTCGAGTTCCGCGGCAGCTTGTGTAGTGTGCAAGCCGCTAGGGCGAGTTTCGATGGACGCCCACTTTGTTGAGCAACGCAAGGCAGCCGAAGGCCGTGATGGCTGGGTGTCGTCCTCTTTGGTTACTTTCTGGGGGACAAGCACCAGAAAGTAACTCGCCGAGAGGCGAAATAAATTTGTCGAGTTAATAACAGAAGTAGAGTTTCAAAACATCAGGACTTAAGCGCGCATTCCACACGCTCAATCACGATTTTCTGTAATTGATCTCTCACTGCCTGACTCAATGGCTGCACCCCGGAATCCCGCATAGGCTCTCCCCAATGGCTATTAGGGAAGTGCTTGTCACTCTCGAATCTAGGTAATATATGCCAATGCATATGAGGGGTTTTATTACCCAAGCTTGCCAGGTTGATTTTGTCCGGTTGGATGATTTCACGTAAGGCAGTCTCGACTGCAAACACCACTTTCATTGTGCGTGCGCGGTCGGCTGGGGGCAGGTCGGTCATTTCTTTTATATGCGCCAACAATTCAATGCGGCAGTAGGCTGGATAGTCAGCGTCATGCAGCAAGACCACGCGGCAAAAATCATCCTGCCATAACAGATCATGTGGGGTTTGTACGCAAAGTGGACAATCGCTCATTATGAGACTGCCAGCATTCTATCCAGAGTCAGTTTGGCCAGTTTGGCTTCGTGTTCAGGGACTTTGATCTGGTTGACCACATTGCCTTCAGCCAGGTTTTCCAGGCACCAGGCCAGGTGTTGCGGGTCAATACGTGCCATGGTTGAGCATTCGCAAACGACGTGGCTCATAAACTGCACCAGTTTGTTTTGCGGTTTCATTTCTTCAGCCAGGCGAGTCACCAGGTTGAGTTCGGTACCTACCAGCCATTTGGTACCGGGAGCAGCTTCGCTCACTGTACGCAGGATATATTCTGTTGAACCCACATAGTCAGAGTTTGCGCATACTTCAAATGCGCATTCAGGGTGGGAAATGACTTTGCCATCCGGATGTTGGGCACGAAATTGATCAATGTTCTGTTTGCGGAACATCTGGTGCACCGAGCAATGCCCTTTCCAAAGCAAGATCTTGGCATCCTTGATTTGTTGCTCTGTCAGGCCGCCCATCGGCAGGTCTGGATCCCACACTGGCATTTGTTCCAGCGGGATACCCATCTTGTGGCCACTCCAGCGACCCAAGTGCTGATCCGGGAAGAACAGGATTTTTTCGCGCTTGCTAAAACCCCATTCCAGAATTTTCGGCGCATTGGTACTGGTACAGACGATGCCGCCATGCTCGCCGCAGAATGCTTTCAAGTCGGCGGCCGAGTTGATATAGGTGACCGGGGTGATCGTCTCATCAAAGTTGAGGACTTTATTCAATTCACGATAACTGCGCTCAACCTTGGCCAGGTTGGCCATATCTGCCATGGAGCAACCGGCGGCCAAATCAGGCAAGATCACGATCTGCTCTGGACGGCTAAGGATGTCCGCTACTTCAGCCATGAAATGTACGCCAAGGAATACGATGTACTCGGCATCCAAACTGTCGCAGTATTTGGATAATTTCAAGGAATCGCCAGAATAATCCGCATGGCGGTAAACGCTTTCGTGCTGATAATGATGGCCCAGAATCACCAGGCGTTTACCCAGTTTTTTGCGGGCCGCCAGAATGCGTGCCTGACAATCGTCGTCTTGCGCGGTTTGGAATTTCTCAAATTGGATAGTGGCAGTTTGCATGCTTTGCAGACATCGGGCCCAGCCCGGCTTTCATAAAAATGATATTTTACAGCTGATTAGGATTTATCCCAATCAATCCAAGACGATAAATGCATGGTGATCATAGTGTTAGATGGTGGCGCTCACCTAGTTTTTTCAAGGCATCCACATTGGTCCAGCTAAATACTTTTTTTGCAGCCACGCGCCAGTCTACCCACTCGTAATGTGTATGCTCGTCCGGCGCCAGCGTGACGGGGAGCGTCGTTGGCAGGCACAAACCAAACAGGTGTTCGGTGTTTTCGGCGACCCCTGGCGCATAACGGTAGCGCCAGTGCGGGTAAATTTCATAAACATTGCTGGCATGCCAGTCCTGAAAATCATAAGCTAATGCGTCAAGCCCTGTCTCTTCCTTGACCTCACGGATGGCGGCAGCATAAGGCGTTTCACCCGATTCTATGCTTCCGGTCACAGACTGCCAGAATCCGGCTTTGTCGGCACGCTCCAGTAGCAAAACCTGCAGATCAGGCGTATGGATCAAAATCAGGGCGGAGACGGGGATCTTATATGGTTGTGTCATACAAATATTGTCTATAAACGTCACCATATTGTCTATGGAGGCTAAAGAGCACAGGGAATCCTTCTGCACTTTACTGCTGCCACTTGCGCTTGTGGCTGATAAACAACGCAATTGTTCAAGGAGTAAGCTGGTTTTAAAAAACCAATCTGGTGGTTTATTTCAACCATTTAGTGGATTTTCTTTTAAGTGCCTTCCAAGTATTCCTTTAAAAATCAATCGGTTGTCTTTGTTCTGGAGTTGGCACGATAAATGCAGCTAAACAAACAGTCGCTCAGCATGCAGAGCGGGCGACCTCGCAATCTCCAGTATCTAAGTATTGAAGCAACTGCATATAACCACAACAAGAAGCATTTTTCCCCGATTATCCTTTCCCGAGGATATTGCTTGCCCCAAGCTCTCGAGCTTGGGTTTTTTTTCCAAAAATATTAACGGCTAGCCTTGCTTGCGTTTTTCGGCGTTAACCAGGTTTTTCGGCAGTTGGAACACCACGTTTTCAACCACTCCTTGCAGTTCTTCAACCTGTGCAGCGCCCATGGTTTGCAAGGCAGCAATCACCTCTTTAACCAGCACTTCTGGCGCAGAAGCCCCGGCGGAGATGCCGATTTTTTGTTTGCCTTGTAACCACTCTGCTTTCAAATGGCTGGCATTGTCAACCATATAGGCTTCCACCCCCTGGTTTTTTGCGACTTCGCGCAGGCGGTTGGAGTTTGAGCTGTTGGGTGAGCCGACAATAATGACGAGATCGCAGTCCTTAGCCATGATTTTGACTGCGTCCTGGCGGTTTTGCGTGGCATAACAAATATCATCGCTTTTAGGGGCTTTAATATTCGGGAAGCGGTCTTTCAAGGCATTGATAACTTGGGTGGCATCGTCTACGGAGAGTGTGGTTTGCGTGACGTAGGCCAGTTTTTCAGGGTCTGCGACTTGCAAGGCGGTGACATCTTCCGGGGTTTCCACCAGATACATGCCGCCAGCTTCCGATTGGCCCATGGTGCCTTCTACCTCAGGGTGGCCTTTATGACCTATCATTATGATTTCCAGGCCGTCCTTGCGCATCTTGGCCACTTCGATATGCACCTTGGTCACCAGGGGGCAGGTGGCATCAAAGGCAGTCAATCCACGTGACTCTGCCTCTGCGCGTACCGCTTTGGAGACGCCGTGCGCGCTGAAAATGACAATGCTGCCTGCCGGAATTTTTTCCAGCTCGTCGACAAAAATGGCGCCTTTTTCGCGTAGTTGTCCCACGACGAACTTATTGTGGACAACCTCATTGCGAACATAAATGGGTGCGCCAAATTTTTCCAGCGCCTGCTCGACAATAATGATGGCACGATCTACACCAGCGCAAAATCCGCGTGGGTTGGCCAATACGATATTCGGTAAAGCGTTTGTTTGCATAATCAATTCCGTGAAGGAGAGTGCTGCATTATGTGCAGTGAGCCACAAGGTCTGGCAGGCATCAGGTATAATCTGCGTTTTGTCGCTAACAATAACCATCAGTTATGAAAAATACTGCTACTTTGCTGATTACCTGCCCCGATACCAAAGGGATTGTGGCGGCGATTGCGCAATTTTTGTATGAGCACAATGCCAATATTTTACACGCAGACCAGCATCAGGATGCGGAAAATAATCTGTTTTTGATGCGTGTAGAGTGGGACTTGACCAATTTCAACGTGGCTGTGGCCGATTTTGAGCAGGCGTTTGGCCCGGTGGCACAACGTTTTGACATGACCTGGCAGCTCAAATTATCTGAGCAAAAAACTCGTATGGCCATCATGGTCTCGCAATATGACCATTGCCTGGTCGACTTGCTGCACCGTCATCATAGCGGCGAACTGGCATGCGAGATCCCACTGATTATCAGTAATCACCGTGACACCGAAAAGCTGGCGCAGTTTTATGGCATCCCGTTTCACTATTTACCGATGACCAAGGAAACCAAGGCAGAGGTAGAGGCACAGCAGTTTGCCCTGTTTGATCAACACAAGATTGACCTGATTGTGCTGGCACGCTACATGCAGATTCTGTCACCAGATTTTGTCGCACGGTATCCTCAGCGGATTATCAACATTCACCACTCATTCCTGCCAGCATTTATCGGCGCACGTCCTTACCACCGTGCGTTTGAGCGTGGCGTGAAACTGATCGGTGCGACCAGTCATTATGTGACAGAGGTGTTGGATGAGGGGCCGATTATTGAGCAGGACTTGGCGCGCATTTCACACCGCGATCAGGTGGAAGACCTGATCCAGAAAGGCCGTGACCTGGAGCGTGTTGTGCTTTCCAAAGCCGTGCGCTGGCATATTGAGCATAGAATCTTGCTCTACGCGAACAAGACCGTGATCTTTGATTAAAGGATGCGCTATTAATAAAAAACCGAAGCTTGGCGGCTTCGGTTTTTTTATTAGGGGTTGCCGTCAATGTTATGGCAGCGTACGCTCCAGTTTAAACAGGTCGGCAATTTGTTCACGTTCACGGATCACATGCACCTGGTCACCATCAACCAATACCTCTGCGGCACGGGCGCGCGTGTTGTAGTTGCTGGCCATGCTCATGCCATAAGCGCCTGCGGAGTGAATCGCCAGGTAATCACCTTCTTCGATCGCAAGTGTACGGTCATGGCCTAAAAAGTCACCACTCTCGCAAACCGGGCCAACGATCTCATAGATTTGTGCGGGGGCTGCAGAAGTGGCAATGGTCGTAATGTTGTGGAAAGCATCATACAAAGCCGGGCGCATGAGGTCGTTCATGGCGGCATCGACAATCGCAAAGTTTTTGGTTTCGCCAGGTTTCAGGTATTCGACCTTGGTCAGCAGCACACCGGCGTTACCCACCAGGGCACGGCCGGGCTCAAACAACACTTTTACATTCCTGCCTGCCAGCTTTTTAAGAATCGCTGCAGTGTAGGCTGCAAAGTCTGGTGGCGTTTCGTCGCTGTAAGTAATACCGACACCGCCGCCAACGTCTATATGCTGGATATGAATGCCTTTGGCGGCCAATGCATCTACCAGGCCCAATACTTTATCCAAGGCATCGAGGAAAGGTGACAGCTCAGTGATTTGCGAGCCGATATGGCAATCTACGCCGTGTACCTCGATGTTTGGCAGTTGCGCCGCTTTTTCATAGAGGCCCAAGGCATCTTCAAATGCCACACCAAATTTATTGTTTTTGAGGCCGGTGGAAATATAGGGATGGGTTTTGGCATCCACATTGGGGTTCACGCGCAGGGAAATAGGCGCTTTTTTGCCCAGGCTGGCCGCCACCTGCTGGATGCGGTCTAGCTCATTCACTGATTCCACGTTGAAGCAAAGAATGCCCGCTTCAAGCGCGGCTTTGATTTCCGCATGGGATTTGCCCACACCAGAAAACACCACTTTTTTCGGGTCGCCACCTGCGGCCAAGACGCGTGCCAGCTCACCACCGGACACAATATCAAAGCCCGCTCCCATTCGCGCAAACAGGTTGAGAATGGCCAGGCTTGGGTTGGCTTTGACAGCAAAGCAGATCAAATGGTCATGTCCAGTCAGGCCTGCCTGAAAACGCTCGAAAGCAGTCGTCAAGGCGGCACGTGAATAGACGTAAGTGGGCGTTTGATGCGTTTGTGCAATGTCACGCAGGGCTACATTCTCGGCATGTAGTAGGCCTTGTTGGATTGAAAAAGCGGTCACGATGAAGACTTATCTTGTTGAGGCGTTTGAGGGTATTGGCGCTCAGGAATATACAGGTCCCCTTTGAGACCACAGGCACTCAATTGTGCCAATAGCAGGGCAACCGCCAATAATCTCGTATAGAAGGAAAACATGTTCACAGTCCAATGTAAATTGAGTGCCATTTTATCATTAAACCTGCAGTTGCTCATGGCACCAGTGACTGGGCGTTTTAGTGGTTTGACCGTTCGTCGGGTAATCCTGACCATTGGTCGGCTGATGCTGGACATGACAGCTGCCTGTTTGCATGATAAGGCTATCTAAAAAGGGGTTTGATAATGAAGTCCTCAAATCAGTACGGATTCAGCCTGATAGAAGTCATGGTCGTGGTGGCCATTATGGGTATCTTGGCCAGCATCGCCATACCAGGCTATCAGGATTACATCAAAAGCGGTAATGCCGCGGAAGCGCCTGCCAATCTTGCCAATTGCCGTGTGCAGGCCGAACAGTTTTATCAGGACAACTTCACATATGTGGGATTTGCCTGTGTCCCCAGTGATGCCAAATTTTTTGATTACAGCATTGAGAACCAGTCAGCGACCACTTATACCTTAAAAGCCACCGGTAAATCCGGTCAGAATATGGGCAATTTTTCGTTTACTGTGAATCAGGATAACGCCAAAACTTCTACTTTTGATGGTACGACTGGAAGTACATGTTGGCTCACTTCTTCCTCGGGTAGCTGTTAAGGATGCGGCAAAATGGATTCACATTGGTAGAGCTTGTGGTCACTATGGTGGTGCTAGTGGCTGTTTCTACCATTGCGATTCCCGCTTTTCAAACGGCGATTGGCAATGCGCAAATCCGTACCGTCGCTGAGTCTATCCGCGATGGTCTGCAGCAGGCTAGGGTAGAGTCCATCAAACGTAATGCCCGGGTGAGATTCACGCTGCAGACTAATAGTGCATGGCAAGTTGGTTGCGTGACAGAGGCAACAGGGTGCCCTGCATTGATTACGCAGAAAAGTGCGACTGAAGGCGCCTCTAGCAACACTGCCGTGTCAGCAGATAATTACACGGCGGTGTTTAGCAGTTTTGGCACACGTGATCCAGCGACACCGGTCGGATTGTCAGTGGTCAATATCACCAATACGCAAGTAAAAGCTGAGGAGCGTAAAGCATTGCGTGTTGTGCTGGCGGCCGGTGGCAATGTCAAAGTATGTGACCCTTCTGTGACCACTGAAGGAGATCCCAGAGCATGTTAAATCGTTCAAGACACGCAAACAGGTTACCAAACATCGTCCAAAACGGATCGGTATTAATTGAGTCCCTGGTCGCGCTGGTGATTTTTAGCATGGGCGTTCTGGCCCTGGTCGGTTTGCAAAGTGCCATGATCAAAAATAGCAGCGATAACCGCTACCGTGCGGAGGCACAACTGATTGCACAAACGCATATCGCCAATATGATGGCTTATGGGGGGGATGCAGCCAACTATATTACCCAGGTGGATAAAGACAAAATCAAATCGCAGTTGCCGAATGGCACGCTGACTTTTTCGGCATTGACCAATACCATGGTGACGGTTACGGTGGGCTGGCAGGTGCCCGGCGGCAACCCCCACCAGGTCAATGCCTCAAGTTATCTGTTTGATGTGATGCCATGACCACTAAGCCTGCCATCATTTTCTTAACGATACGACGGGCCCGCTTTCAGACTGGCTTAAGTCTGGTCGAGCTATTGGTTGGCCTGTTAATCGGTTTGATTGCAACATTGGCGATCAGTAACCTGTTCAGTGGTTTTGAAGCGCGCAAGCGCATGATTGCCGGTGGCGCTGATGCGCAATCCAGTGGCGTGCTGGCCATGTATTATATGCAGCGCGATGCGCAAAATGCAGGCTATGGCTTGCCACTCTATAACAGCAGCGATCCCTCGCCGCTGCTATGCCCTATCGATACTTCTATCAACCAGGCTGGTGTAGTCATCAATCTGTCTCCTGTCAGCATTGTCGATGGCGGCACGGGTAATGATATTGTGCGTATCCGCTATGGTAATCCTGCCAGCGGTGGCGCTTCTCTGAGAGCAACTGGAACCATGATTGCGCCTACTCTGGATGGACGACTCATTGGTTGCCAGGAAAATGATGTGGTGTTGTTCCATCAGACACCGGCTAATCCCAATTGCAGTCTTGGGCGACTGCAAAAGCTGAATGCAGACCGCACCATCAATACCCTGTCAGAGCTTAATACGCCACCGACGGCAAGTCCGGTATCCATTTTGAATGGTGCCAACCAAGTGCGCTTCTCATGTCTGGGCGCATGGAATCAATATGAATATAGCGTGAATGCTGCGATGGAACTCACCCGGACGGGTGGAACTTCCAGTGCCGCGCCATTCCCCAATAGCACTGCGGTACCGGTGGCGAGCGATATCGTGGCATTGCAGGCCCAATATGGTGTTACCAATACCATAGACCCCAGTGCAAGCAACGCAACAGCTGCGGCCTATTTAAACCGTGTTGACCAATGGGTGGATGCGACAGGGACTTATGGGCCTTCCATCGCCTTGTTGGATAGGAACCGTATTCGTGCCATCCGTATCGCCGTGATTGCCAGGGACGGAAACTTGCAAAAGGGCGTGGTCAGTCAAGCATGCAATGGTGCAGCCGTCGGTGTAAGCAAGGTGTGTATCTGGCAAGCTGACGCAACGCCTGCGAATGTGGATTTAAGTAGCATACCTAATTGGCAGCGTTACCGTTACCGCACGTTTGAAGCCACTATCCCGCTCAGAAATATTATCTGGAACCGTGATGCGTTATAGCCATTTATTCACAGCCGAAATGCAGGCCGATTTCAACCGCCAGCGTGGCATCGTATTGTTTTTTGCCTTGCTGGCCTTAGCCGTTATGTCGATCGCTGCAGTGGCATTGATTCGGAGTGTGGATACCAATGCTTTATTGTCTGGCAACATGGTATACCGCCAGTCTGCCAGCACAGCTTCCAATGTGGCATTGGAAGGCATCGCACAAAGGGTCGCGAACAGTGTGACCTTGGCTGACAGTCTCAGTCATCACCCGGAGCAAGGTTATTACGCCAATTGCAGCCAGTTTGATACGCAACCTGATGCGCTGGTATGTGATGGCAATCAATTAACCACGATGACCTGGAACGACGCCAATAGTAGCCTGGCGCCTAACCAGACCGATGGCAATGATGAAATCCGCAACGGGGTTGATCGTCAGGGCAACGAAATTCGCTATGTGGTTGAGCGGATGTGCAACTACAGCAATGCAGAAATCAATGGCGGGAATGCGCAGAGTGATGCCACGCGTTGCATGATGGCTAGCTCTCCCAGTAATGGAGAGAACTGTTCGCATAACATCGCCAATCTTGAGTTTTTCAAGCCTTGTGTAGCTAGCTCAGATTCGCCTTTGTATCGTATTACGCTGCGTATCGCCGGGCCTAAAAATACCCTTACGTTTATGCAATCGTTTGTCTCCAACTAGGCAGGTGGCATGATGACAACTCAGCACTGGATAAAAAAACTTCTTTGTTTATGTTTATTGTTGCCTGGCGCGTTGCAGGCCGAATTCCTGGACCTGGCCACCGTGCCATTGCAGACTTCAGGAAGTTCGGATGTCAAGCCAAACCTGATGTTTGTACTGGACAACTCCGGTAGCATGGCCTGGGATTATGCGCCAGACTGGGCGAACTCTTCCTCGGTATGGCTGTTCGCAAACGCAGACTACAATACACAGTACTACAACCCTGAGGTGCAATATAGTCCCCCGCTGAATTACCTCGGCGTCAGTATGTCCAACCAGACGGCCTTTAATGCGGTCGCCAACGAGGTGAATGACCAGGGACAAACCAAAAACGGTTCATCTGACCTCAGGTCATCTGCTTATTATTACGCCTTTGTTCCGGGAGAGTATTGCTCTACACCTGGACTGACAAGTTGCGTGATCTCTAAGGTAGCTACAGGCGAGTACATCTATCCTGCGCCTATCCGTTGGTGTAACTCCGATAACGCAGCTAAGGCCCGTGATCTGAAGGTGTCGGGTTCATACAAGTGTCAAAAAATTCGTAATGCCAGTACCACTGTCAATGACACAGGGAATACCTACACCAATTTGCGCAGGCCGGTTTCGACCTATAAGCTGACACTGAATAAAACCAGCAGTAACGCCTCTGTGCAAAGTATCAAGATTAACAATATTGAACTGTTATCTGGGACTGTATCGGCTAATTTTTTAGACAACAGTTCCAACTTGGCTTCCGATGTACTTTCAGCCATGTGCAGAAGCAGCAGCCTCAGTGGCAATTGTAAGTTAGCCAGCAATAAAGTGACCCGCAGTGCAAATGTACTGACTATCGAGACATTTGCCGGGGAGCCGATCAATGCCGCCTCGCCCATTCAGGTGACAATGACAGGCGGAAACTATACGGCGCAACTGGCCACTAACACCACGAGTGATATTCCTGGCAGCATGGTTTACGTCAGTATTGTAAACACGATTGATAGTTATACCGCGCCAGGCAAAACTGTAAAAGGCAATGACAGGGCGGATTGCGCCAGTCCAACGATCTGTACCTATACGGAAGAAATGACTAATTTTGCCAACTGGTGGGCGTATTATCGCACCCGTATTCAATCCATGAAAACAGCTGCCAGCCAAGCATTTAAATCATTGGACTCGCGCTATCGAGTTGGGTTGGTGACCATTAATAGCGCCAGTTCCAATTATCTGGCGATAGGCACCTTTGATAGCAGCCAGAAGCAGTCCTGGTACCAAAAGTTGTTTGCGGTTTCCCCAAGTGGTAGTACGCCTTTGCGTACAGCATTGGCCAATGTGGGACGTCAGTATGCCGGGAAAAAAATATGGGGCTCTGATGACCCTGTACAATATGCCTGTCAATCCAATTTCACATTGCTGACCACCGATGGCTACTGGAATGATTCCAGCACGCCGGTTCGAATTAATGGCAGCTCGATTGGCAATCTGGATAGTGGCACGACACCCAGGCCGCAGTTCGACAGTAGCAGTAAGTCCAATACCCTAGCGGATACGGCCATGTATTACTACGATACGGATATCCGTGATGGCACATTCTCAAATTGTACCGGGGCCTTGGGTGCTTCAGTATGTGGTAGCTCCAATGATTATCCCAAGCAAAACATGGTGACCTTGACCCTGGGGTTGGGTATTGATGGCACACTGGTCTATACCGATGACTACAAAACGCAGATATTGGGGGACTTTAAAGATCTCACCAATGGTACAAAAAACTGGCCTGACCCGACTGCCAATGAAGACGGCACGCGAATAGATGATTTGTGGCATGCTGCCGTGAATGCGGGAGGCACCTACTACAGTGCCAGCAACCCCAAACTGTTACGGGACTCCCTGGCAAAAGGGTTGTCCGAGATCAAGTCCCTGCAAGGCGCAGCCGCTGCAGCTGCAGCCAGTAGCCTGGCACCGACTACTGGGGATAATTTTCAGTATGTGGCCAGTTACCAGTCTGTGAAGTGGATAGGCAATCTGGAGTCGCGGACTGTCAATGTGAGTTCTTTGCAAACGTCTCAAACGGCAGTGTGGTGTGTGGAAAATGTAGCAGCAGAATCTTGTACTAAGCCCGCAGTTTCTTATTCAGGGCCGGATGGAAATTTGTATTGCAAAACCACAAATTCTAGCCAGACGGACTGTGCCGCGGCGAAAGGTTCACTAGGTTCCTCACCTGCATTGAATTTTAGCGAACCGGCTTCATGTTATGTGCCAATTGCCAGCAGCTGTACAGGCAAACTGCGCGGCCAGCTTGGGTCTAGAAATATCTATTTTAACGGTAATAATGCGTTGGTACCGTTTAATGCTGGCAATTTGCCAGCGCAGCATACTACCGCTTTATCCAATGGATATCTGGCATTAAGCCAGATGCAGGGATTGCAGGCCACAGACCCTAAGATTACGGATGCCAACAAAGTGGTTAAGCTGGTGGATTATCTCAAGGGAAATAAAACCTATGAGGATACCAGTACGAATACAGTGTCGGACAACCGGCTGTTTCGTGAGCGCCAGGCGGTCTTGGGAGACATTTCGCAATCCCGTCCAGCGTATTTCAAAACATCAAATGCTGGTTATCTGGATGCCAATTACAAAACGTATAAAACAAATACTGCAACCCGTACTCCAGCGGTCTATGTAGGCGCTAATGATGGTATGTTGCATGCATTCAATGCCACTACAGGGCTTGAAATGTGGGCTTTTATACCGACACCAGTGATTCCCAACCTGGCCAATCTGGCTGATAAAGAATATGGCGCCAATTACCATACCAATTTCGTTAATGGCAGCCCGGTCGTGGCTGATGTGTGTGTTTCCGGTTGTTCGGGCTCCAGCGCCGTCTGGAAAACCATCCTTGTATCTGGTCTGAATGGTGGTGGGCGTGGCTATTTTGCGATTGATGTGACAACCCCAGAGTCGCCAGTATTATTGTGGGAGTTCTACGCACAACCATCCGGTGCAAACAGTAGCTTAGGCTATACCTTTGGCAACCCCATAATCACCAAAATGCAAGATGGTCGTTGGGTGGTACTGCTGACCTCGGGATATAACAATGGAACCTACGCCAGAAGACTAAGCGATGGTACTTATGTGAACAATAACCCGGCCGGGGATGGGGGTGGCTATTTGTATGTGCTGGATGCTAATACCGGCAGCCTGCTCAAGACTTTGTCTACCGGGGAGGGCAGCGCAGCGGCGCCAAGCGGTTTGGCGAGAATCTCTGCCTTTGCCGACCAAATGTTTGAAAACAATACCGCACTCAATGTCTATGGTGGAGATTTGAATGGCAATATCTGGCGTTTTAATATCAACACCAATGCGGTGACCAAGATTGCATCCTTACGAGATGGCGGCGGTACATCGCAAAAAGTCACCACGCAACCAGAGCTGGGCAAAGTGAACAGTAATATCGTTGTGATGGTGGGGACCGGTAAGTTCCTGGAGCTGTCCGATTTAACCAATATGCCATTAAACTCAGCTTATGCTTTTAAGGATAATGGTCAAACCACAGCCATCAGCCGCAGCCAGCTGGTATTGCAAACCATCAGCGGGGATCGGCAGGTGACCTCGACTGGCACGGTTAACTTCGATACCGGGTATGGCTGGGTGCTGGATTTCCCTGCAGGCGAGCGCGTCAACCTCGACCCCCTGTTATTGAATGGTGCGCTAATGATGCCAACCATGGTGCCCAGTAGTGAGGCTTGTAGTGGCGCAGGCTATGGTTGGTTCAACTTCTTTAACTATAAAAAGGGAGGCTCCTTGCTCCCCAGCGGTATTGTGTCCGAACGCATGATTACCCCGGCCGTTGGTTACAACATTGTCTACGATGGCAATGGTGTGCCCCATGTGGTGGTGACTGGCAGTAATGATCCTACCCCACAGCAACTCAGTCTGGATGAGCAGGTATTCGGGCTGTCAGCCACAAACAAGTCAACGGTCATCTTTAAACAAAAGGATAATGGCAGCTATGGCACCAAACAGAGCTGGCATGAGTTGATACAGTAGCAATAAAAAAGCCCCGATCGGGGCTTTTTTATTGCTGGATTCATTGCATGAAGATTACTTCACCTTTTTTGCAAATACATACAAGATGACGCAAATTGCGACGACGACGCCAATCAGAGTATAGATGCCTACCGCGCCTAAAAACATGGTTGCCTCCTGTCAAATGATGGTCGAAGCTTTATTTTAGGCAGACAATGCGGGACTGTCTAGTTTCGGTTAGCAACTGGCTCGCGCAAATAGTCTTGGTGTCGTGTAAACAATTACACTACTTCCAGGGAAAGTTCGGCTGGTTTGTAAATCGACTGGATATTATTGTCCGCTGTAATGTCCTCAGCCAAGTACATAATGTCCTGTGCTGTCATTAATTCTGGCACGCTGTAGGGCAGTGGCTCGTCTGACCATTCGTTCATGATTCTTCCTTTATTCACTAACGGATATAATGGTATTAACGTCATGTTGGCTCCATTCTTAAATGATGTATTTCTGTTATTCGTGGCGATTTGATTAAATCTATGTTAACCAGTCTGTGTGACGCTTTAATGAAGCCATTGATGGCACAAAAGGTAGGAGAGGGCTGATGAAACTTTCACGAGTGCTCATGCTGTTGGGATTGCTGCTGTTGGGGTATGGGGGAGTGTGGTATTGGCAATCCCTGACCGAAGTGGAGACGGGTAATCAGCAAACTGCGATGGGGCAGGCGATTAACCAGTGCGATCTGATTGCCACTAAGGCTGCGGCAGAATTGCCAGAGGCCCTCCCTTTCCAAAAACTGGAAAAGGCGGCCAGGCAGTCACGCGTGCTGGATCGTTGTATGCAGGATAGAGGCTATGAGGAAAATCCTGTCTGGGTCAGCGAGACAAATAAGCGCGTGCCTGATATTGCGCGTGAGCAAAATATCTCGGAAAGCGAGGCCTTTGAGACGTTGCGTCGAGAAGCCATGTTGCAGTCGGAAGGGAAATTACCTGCCTACTGGCGTAAGCGTTCGTAACACATTATCTCTTTTGACCCAGATAATCAGTTTTCCCCAGTGGCACACCTAGATGACGCAGGATGTTGTAGGCGGTTGTCGTGTGAAAATACACATTGGGCATTGCCCATTTCTCCAGGTAATCAAGGCCGCTAAACGTTAAATCCACTTTGCGGATCGTCAATACCACCTCTTTGGTTGCAGCGCCTTCAAGCTGTACAGGCTGAATCTGCCTTAAAAATTCTATCGTTTTATCTATACGCGCATACAGCATTTCAAAGCTGGTTTCATCGTCTGCATATTGCGGAATTTCAAGGCCTGCCAACCTGGCACCGGCTCCTTTGCTCATATCGCTGACAAGTTGTACCTGTTTGGTCAGGGGATACATGTCCACAAACAGCCGGCTATTCAAGAGAATTTCTGGCGCAACTTTTTTCTGCGCTGCATACTCCTCGCCCTGTTGCAAAATGTGCCTGAGATTTTCCAAATTGCGTATCAACGGTGCGATGCTGACATCGTATAAATGCATGGTATTTTCCTCAATAGTCATAACGCCGATATTGTAGCGCTTCCGCAATGTGTGCATCGCTAATATGCGGCGAGTCAGCCAGGTCGGCAATGGTCCTGCCCACTTTCAGGATGCGGTGATAGCTGCGGGCCGAAAGCGAGAACTTTTGTAAGGCTGTCTGTAACAGGTGGTTGGCCTGTTCGCTCAATTGGCAAAAGGCGGAAATTTCCAATGGGCCCAGTGCCGCATTCGTTTTTTGCTGACGCTGCAGCTGTCGCTGCCTGGCAAGCTCTACTCTGGAGCGCATGTTCATGCTGCTTTCACCGGGGTGGGGATGGCTGATTTCTTCCGGCTTAAGCGCAGGGACCTCTATATTCATGTCAATGCGGTCCAATAACGGCCCGGAAAGTTTGTTTTTGTAGCGAAGAATCTGTTCCGGTGTGCAGCGGCAGCGCTGGTTGTAATGGCCGTAATAGCCACAAGGGCAAGGGTTCATGGCAGCAATCAGTTGGAATTGGGCCGGAAAAGTCGCTTGCCTGGCCGCCCGGGAAATCGTGATATGCCCACTCTCTAACGGTTCGCGTAGTACCTCCAACACCTTACGGTCAAATTCGGGTAGCTCATCAAGAAACAGCACGCCGTGATGAGCCAGGCTGATTTCTCCGGGGCGCGGCACACTGCCTCCTCCTACCAGGGCGACCGCGGAAGCCGTGTGATGTGGCGCTCTGAATGGCCGTTTTTTCCAGTGTGCGGCAGGAAACTGGCCGCTCAGGGAGAGGATGGCTGCGCTTTCAAGGGCCTCTTGTGTTGACATCTCTGGCAAGATGCCGACAAATCGCTGTGCCAGCATACTTTTGCCTGTGCCTGGCGGACCACTCATTAATAGACTGTGTTGCCCTGCGGCTGCAATTTCCAAGGCACGCTTGGCACGCAGCTGCCCCTTTACTTCCTCGTAATCTGCAAGGGCTGCGTGTTCAATCGGAGTCACCTTTGGGTGTACAGAAAGCGCCTGTTTGTCAGAAAGATGCGCGCAGACTGCCAGCAAACTATCCGCAGCAAAAATGGTGCAGCCCTCTACCAAACTGGCTTCATATGCACTTTCTTGGGGCAGGATGGCGGCTCTTTTATTTGTTTGATCTTGCAGCAATTGATAGGTCATGGCGAGCGCCCCGCGTATGGGTCGCAACGCCCCCGTCAATGCCAACTCACCAGCGATGACATAACCCGCCAGGGCTTTTTTGGGAAGCTGACCAGAGGCAGCTAAAATACCGAGCGCAATCGGCAAGTCATAACGCCCCCCTTCTTTCGGTAAATCAGCGGGGGCAAGGTTAACAGTGATACGGCGGGCAGGGAATTCGAATTGGGCAGTCTGAATGGCCGCCCGCACCCGATCCTTGCTTTCTTTGACCTCGGTTTCTGGCAGGCCAACAATCGTCATCGTCATGATATAATGAAACAATGAACCAGACTCCACGAGCTTATGCTTATGTTCGATTTTCGTCTTCAAAGCAAAAAGACGGCGACAGTATCCGACGTCAGCTCGAGTCCGCACGAGATTATTGCAAACGAAATAAGATTTTTTTGGACGAACGTGAATTTACTGATTTTGCAAAATCAGCTTATCGTCGTTCAAATATTAAAAAAGGCAGTGCACTTTCTGCTTTTCTTGCCCTCGTTGACTCAGGTGAAATCGCTTCCGGTTCTTATCTTTTGATTGAAACTGTTGACCGATTGACTCGTGCTGATGTTTATTCGGCGGTCACTTTGTTCGGCTCTATTCTTCAAAAAGGAATTTTGATTGTTGAAACTGCAAAAAATCAGGTTTACAACGAAAAATCTTTGACGCAATTTGCTGCAATGCTCAGCATCATGAGCAGCACTCTTGTTGCTTTTGACGAAAGTAGTAAAAAAGCACTTCGCAGTGCCGCGAATTGGGACAGACGACAAACTAATGCGAGAGAGTTTGCAACTCCTTTGACACGCGAATGCCCTCGCTGGCTTCGCGTCAGTGAAGATGGTAAAAAATATGAAGTTTTACAGGACAAAGTCCGTAGCATCCAATTTGTATTTGAGTTGAGAAAGTCAGGCCTAGGAGCAACCGCAATTGCACGAAAGTGCAATGAATTGAAGTTGTCCGTTCCTGGTAAGGGCGACATTTGGCACCTATCCCTTGTTAATCGTTTGATTAACAACGCTGCCTTAATCGGTCAATATCAGCCCTATAAAGTCAATGAATCTGGTCGTAGGGTGCCACATGGCGACCCTATACCTTATTTTTACCCTTCTGTTATCTCGACAGCACTCTTCAATGCAGTTCAACAAATCAACAACAAATCAAAAGAGTTTCCAAAAAAACGAGATTCAGCCTATCGCAACTTTTTGCAAGGCCTGCTTTTTTGTTCGTGCGGAGCTTCATTGCATCGCAAATTAAAGTCCAGGCTTGACCTCGACTATTCAAGATATTATTGCAGCCGTAGCAACTTGAACGCTACAAAATGTCCGTCAGTTGATTGTCGACGAATTGAAGACACCGTCATGTTTTTTATGTCAGAAGAAGCTCCTGGCCTCGTTTCTCTTGATGATTTTTCAGATAAACTTCTTGACGCAGAGAATAGTGCACGCGAGTCAATTAAGAAGATTGACGCACAGATTTCGCTTTTGTTGAACCTTGTTCAAGCAGGTAAGGCTGAAGACACGCCTGCTTCAATTCTGCAACGAATTTCAGACCTTGAACGTGAAAAAACGGTTCATCAAAAGATTGCCGAAAGAATGCTTCTCGAGACCAAAGACACAGCGGTTTATTGGGGGGTCAAAGCTGACGAACCATTCGTCAATGCAATTCGTTCAGCAGACTCTGAAAAGCTTTCTTTGCTGCGTTATCAGATTTCACGAATTGTTTCACGCTTTGATTTGAGCGAAGACCTTTCCAGTTTGAAAGTCACATTGAAGAACTCCAAAACCTTTGAAATTTCCGTCATCCGCCAATATTTTGACTTTTAGATACCCGTCAAAAAGCAGTAAAAAAAGTTGCCTTAACAACCCCTTCACCCTATTTCACAAATTGCCTCCAAAGCCTCCACCGCTCCCACTGCCGAAGCTGTCAAAGCTACTTAAACCGCTGCCGATTCCGTTGTCATAGCTCTCAAAGTGCATTTCATGATGCACTTCTCCAAACGCCTTTCCTTCAATATCAATTCCCGAATTTCCGACCATCGGGGTTCCGTCAGTGTTGAACCAGTCCATCAGATTTTGAAGCCATCCCATTTTCAACTCTCTTTCAAACGGTAGGGGGTAAATCACCTCCAAAGGTAGGGGGTAAATCACCTCCAAAGGTAGGGGGTAAATCACCTCCAAAGGTGGGGGGTAAATCCCCCCTCCTTAACATACAAACAGATTAACAAACTTCAGACTTATCAAATATTCGCAGCCCTCAGGGCTGCTCATGGGAAAGGCCGCCTACTCAGCGTCTCTTTCCAGCTCACTTCGTTCGCGTTTGCCAACGAGGGAGGGGCACACTCAACCGCAGGGGCAAATTTCCAAAAAGTTTAAAATTAATCACTACACATTGAGCGTTCAGTTCAAATGAACAAATTCAAGAATAAATGTGGAGCCTCAATGAAGAATCAAACAACCTCCCAGTTTGAAGACTGGGTCAAATCTAACGGCAACAAAGAGCCATTCGCACGATTTCCTATTCAAATTCTTTCCCTCGGTTTGACGAAAGTTCAACTTGAAGTCTTTCTGATTCTCAGCAGTAAAGCACTGCGAGATGGTCGCATTCATCCTGGCTTTGAACCATCTTACGCCAATATTGCCGAGCTGCGTGGCAAGTTCTCAAACAGAGCCAAAGGCACACCTGACACTGAAGCTGTCAAAGACGCGGTCAAGATATTGAAAGCCCACGGATTGCTGATTGTCTCGAAAAAGTCAGGTGTCAATCGCACCAACAAATATCAACTCACTTTACCCGCCGGCTTGAAGTCCCGTCCCACCACCGACCGAGGAACACCCGAATATTTAGCCGGAGCTGAGGCAACCCGTCAAGCTGTTCGTGAAAATTACGCTCAAAAAGCAGCGGACAAAGCCGCTCAAAACGCTCCTCACTTCGATGTCGTTGAAGATGCTGACGACCTTCCTTCCGTGCTTGAAATGTGGCCTGAAGCAGCTGACACTGCACCTCTAGCAGGTTCACATGCTTTTTCTTCTGAAGAGCTGCCTGACGAGTTTGTCGACTCGAGAAACTGGGTAGGAGTATCTGACGATGACGAATTTGACGAAGAATTTTAACCAACAAAAAAGCCCCTCACGGGGCTTCTTTCATAAAAGTCTTTTGATACTTTTCAACAGTGCTTGCGTTGTCTCTTCTTGAAACGCAATTAGATGAATTTCTTCAATGTGCCTTTTCCACTTCGTCCGTAAGTTCAGCACATGCACTGCTGTTTCTGTTCTAACTGAAGAAATGAAAAAAACCGCAATTCCTTTTTTTGTTTTCTTGTTCCACGCAATGCCATGTAACCCAGAAAACCATCCATCTTGATTTCTTTTCAACCAAATCTCGCCGAGAACTTCAATTTCTCCCTGCATTTTGTTTCTGATTCTGACAAGAGCACTGACGATGATTTCTTGACGCTTTGCAAATCTTGTTTCAAGTTCAACTCCCCTTTTTGCTTTTTTGAAGAAACAAAGGTCTGCAACTCTTCTTGCTCCTTTTTCACTCAAAACAAAGCAATTAATTCCTTCGATGCTTTTACGTCTCAGAATTTCCTTTTTTTTTATTAGTCTTCTGACAACTCTTTTTGCAGATTTCAGAGCCGAATCGCCTGCGACTTCGACTGTCAAATTTGCAATGCTTTTCGTTGTCAGAAAACCGAAAGCATTGATATTTCGGAGGGCTTCAATCTCACGATTCAAGCCCGTTTTTTTTGTTTCAACCAATTAAAACTCCTTCTCAATCCGTTTTTTAGCTGTCCCCATTACCGTTTATGCGGTAGGGACATCAAAACGTATAGATAACGAGTTTTCATTGGTTTGTCGGGTCGACTCCTCCGCTTGGCTGGACGCCATTCGTCGCCTCAAAGCCTAGGGGCTTTCCCCTCTGGGCTTGCCCGTCTTCGACGGGGGGGCCCCACGCCACACCGTGGGGCCCCCCCCTCTTCGGGGACATGCGGGCTTCGCCCCCAAAAATCTGCCGGACGCTGGGGCTTCCTGGCTTCGTCGGCAAGCTCCTCCACCTCAGTTTTTTGGCTCCCCCTTGTCAAAAGACTAGGGTCTTTTGATGCCGCGAGCTGGACGCTCTTGCAACCTCTTCGAGGTCTTTTTTTCGATGTAGCTACACATGTTATGGAAATTAGATTGTTGCAATTAAAAAGGTATGGTTAGAATCCTGATTCGCTTCTTGATACTTCCGTGTATTGCAAGAGCTGGATACTGATGCCCGCATTGATACTGCAACAATCATTGCGGGCTTTCCAATTTAATGAATATTGTTTTTAAGATACTGAGGAAAATATAAATTTAGTCTTTAAACTTATTTGAGAGCTTCATTTCATCCTCTGTGCAAATTAAATAGGCCTCATCAGAATGGGGCCTGTTTTGTATCCTGAAGTAGCTGTCATGACCATCAGTTATGATAGGTTGAGTAAATCTCAATCGTTTATACATTCCATTTTCTATTGCAGAACTAAATATCCTATGCAAAGCATAAAGTAATAATTCCTCAGAATTACAATGAAATGTCATTCTTGCAAATTCTGGATAGTCAAAGAAGACAATGGGTGCTTTAGACAACTCTACATGCTCAAAAACTTTTTGACTGTATTTATCGTAAATATCATTAAAAAGCTCTTTAACAACGACGATACCAATAAGCTGCTTTCCCTCAAAGTTCAGAGTGCATTTTTTCTTACCAACCCGAACATCAACTATTGGTGTATTGGATATTGTTAAGATAGTGTCGGTGAGTTGTGCCAAAGCTTCAGAAAGTTTCTTTGAAGACTTTGCGCATTTCTTGTCTAACGAAACCTCTAAAACTTGTTTCTGATTGTTTTCACTATCTTTAGCTTGAATTATTAAAATTTCCTTTTGGCCGAATACCACAACGTCTGCCAACTCTTTTGAATCGCTTGTTTTCACTGGATTCTGATAAATGCTTTCCAAACTAAAAGCTCTTGTTAGTAACTTTGCAATATCTGCTTCCTGATAGTATCCTGGTTTAGTTTCTCTAACCAATGATGTCATATCGTTTTTGTTTGAGGATAGGTCATAAATTACAAAATCGTCAGGAAATAGATTATCCAATAAAGAAACCTGGATAGATGATTCATCATCAGCAGCTGAGCGTAAACTGAACCAAAATTCCGCTTCATTCAATGCATTGTGGGCTTCCTCTGGGCTCGGCAGTGGCATCAAGTGAATGCTCTCAAAGATAGAGACTAAATTACCAGTTGCGTTAACGGAAAGAAATTCTCGGTTCAGTTCATCAAAGAAGCAAATCGTAAAATCATTGTTGATTAAAAATCTTAACAAGTCTAAGGAGTGTTGGTCATCTCGAACAATTGGTGTTGTAATGAATAGTGGACTATCAGAATCGTCAAAAAATGCACTTACTAGAACACAAGCCGATGTGGTTTGATAAAGATATATTTTAAATTCACGATTAATTTTGGCGGTTAATATGGCCTCTTTGGAAGTTTTTATTACTAGCGTCGGTTTTTTAATATGATTGAAGGCGATTAGTCCACATGGAAGCATTTGAACTATTCGAAATAAATCAGGGTGGTTTAATGTTAAATACATTAATTAATTTTTGCCCTTAGATTTCTTAATTTCTTTTTCTGGTGGTAAGAGTGAAGTCATCTTTTGGTATGTTTCAAACAAAAAAGCTATTCGAGCAATTTCTGTGTTTGGTCCTTTAAATCCATAGACAGAATCCACAGCCTTATCAAGTTTTTGATGTGCTTTAAGAAGCTCACTAGGCATTGTTTTTGGGTCGTATAAACCAGCTAAACTTTCGTTTGGATAATTGCTTCTAGCTTTTAAAATCGCAAATGCAGCTTCTTCTATCGCTTTCGATTGTTTTTCGTTGGGTTGAATCCATGGAAACGTGTTGTAAACCAGGCTGGCAGAATATCTATAACGACTTTCTAACCTTCCTCCTACATTTCTCATCCAGCAGTTGTGCATGGTCGATGAAAGCAGGCCAAATATCAAAGGTTCAGCACTAGGAATATGATACGTTGCGTTACTTGAAATGACATTTCTATCAACAAAACCAATTGGAATAAATTGTCTGTTTTCAGATGATGTTTCAGGTATCAACAGATAGTCCGTATCCGGCTGAGATATATAAAAGAACTTCATTGGTGTCGAAGCACTTTGTCGAGTTGGTTTGGCCGAGCTTTTTAATCTGAATTCTTGGACTTTTTTTATCCTAGCCAAGACCAAAGGCATCGCTCGTATTTCTGAAATGTCAGCACCGTCAAGCCATAAACACCATCGACTTGTATTGTTTATGAACTCATCCCCGCCCACAAACCGTCTGAAGTATTTTTCGGAAGATGGCTCATTTGTAATAAATTGGTTTTTTTCTTCGTCAGTAAATAGGAAATTTCCATCATCTGTTGGTTTGTTGCCATAACGCATGCTTGGTAATTTTGAGATTGGCTGCTGACGCTTGCAGGCAATCACATCCACCCCGTCTCTCAAATATGGATTAATATTTTTTGCCTTAATAGCTAATGGTTCTCCATTAATACTTTCATACTCATAGATTATTTTTTCATCTGAATCCTTCAACCCAAATCCGATAATTACGCAGTGAACCGCCGCTACTCCTGACGCCTCATTTGTCCAGCTGAAAGTTCTGTGAGCAAAGTTTATTTTTATGCCTAATGAGAGCAGAAGCGGCCAAAGCAACGATACTTGCTCACCTTGAGTAATACTATTCGTTGAGACAAATGCACAGCGTATGTTTGCATTTGTTTGAATGTAATGTGCTGCTTTGGGATACCAAGCAGCAACTAGGTCTAAGTCTGAAGCGGATTTAAGATTTCCAAAAACAGATAGTAAATCCGCTTTTTGTCCCGGTGTTTGTTTACTTTTACCAACAAATGGAGGATTTCCTAATATGAAGCAACATTTTTTAGCCTCTAAAACATCGTTCCAATCAATCTGTAAAGCATTAGCATTCAAAATGTGAGGAGTAGATTTTAGTGGGATACGGGCAAAGTAGTTTCCAAACTCATCTGAAATTTTCATATTCATTTGGTGGTCTGTAAGCCAGAGAGCAACCTGAGCAATCTGTGCGGGAAACTCCTCTATTTCGATACCAAAAAACTGGTCTACGTTAATCTGAATAAGATGCTCAATATCCAAAACTTGTTGACCACCTCTATGCAATCCTCTTAACACTTCAATTTCTAAAAGTCTTAGTTCTCGGTATGTGATTACAAGAAAATTTCCGCAACCGCATGCAGGGTCGAAAAATGTAAGTCCTCTTAGTTTTTTGTGGAACGCTAGTAATTTATTTTTATTATTTTTAACTTTCTCGAACTCTACCCAGAGCTCGTCAAGAAACAATGGCTTGATTAACTTGAGAATATTTGCTTCGCTGGTGTAGTGTGCCCCAAGATTTCTTCTCTTTTTAGCATCCATAATGCTTTGGAATAAACTTCCAAATATTGCTGGTGAAATCCTGCTCCAATCTAATGAGCACAAGTCAAGCAATGCCTCTCTCATTGCTTTATCAAACTGAGCTGGCGGAAGTGGCTCCTCGAAAAGTTTTCCATTGATATATGGAAATGCAGCAAGGTGTTCGTCTAGATTCTTTAATCTTTTTTGTTCTGGGGTATTGAGAACATAAAAAAGTGTATTGATATGATGTGCAAGGTCACTGCCGTCCTCTAGCGTCTTTGTCTCGATATATTCTTGGAATAAACTTTTCTCAAAAATAGTTGTGTCTTCTGCGAATAAGCAAAAAAGTAAACGCACTAGATAAAGTTCTAAAGCGTGTCCCTCATATCCAACCAACTTCAGGGTGTCATGAAGCTTACCCATCCGTTCAGCCGCCTTAATATTAATAGGGTCTTGTGGCTTGATTACTTGAGTTTGATAACCAGCTATAAAACCAAAAGACCTCACATTTTGGTATAAGTCCTTTAAAAGAAATTCAACTGACTCTTTTGTTATTAGGTCTGTTAATCTGAAACGCTGGAAGTCGCAAACTAAAACGTATCTGGGTAAGTCTCTTTCTGCAATGCCAGAAAAGTAATCAAGTGCCTGGTCATACGCTTTGTCGAGGTCTTTACCTCTGCTTTTCATTTCAATAAGAAGAATGCCAGGCCAAAACAAATCTACGAATCCTCGAGATTGTTCCTTATGGGCCTTGGCGAACTTTTTCACAGCATGCTCAAATGTTGCAACTCTCTTATTAGTTATTCCAAAAACTTCGAAAAAATCTATTAAAAAGGGTTTGGCTTGACTGTTTTCATCTGAGGCGTCTTCCCATCTTTTAGAAAACTCAATAGCTTTTCTTCTTATCTCGTTCCAGCTTAAAGCCACAGATTAGCTCCCGATAATTTTTAAATTATTTGAAATTGGATATATGGGCCAATGTTAAAACAAAAAAGTCAGCACTGGGCTGCCTTTTTGCTTTTGCCATATTTCCAGGCATCAAATTCCTTGAATTCATCTTAATCATTTATTAAATCTTTTTTAAGAGTCCATAAAGGGTTAGTTGGACATTATTGGATAGCAGAAGATTTATTAGCGCCATAGTGCAATTTGGTGCAAGAGGGTCAGAAAGGAAGCTGTAGAAATTTGCAACACGAGAAGATTCGACTTTGAAACTCAGGGATGTTCGTTAAATCATGAAGTTATTCCTAGTCTGCAGGGAGTTGTTACATTCTTCTTAATGCACCAGCTTGGGGCATTTGTATATTTGAAAAAATGCTAAGGCTTAAAGTTTCAATATGTTTCAACAATGGTAAAGCTGGGTAGTCCATTCGCCAAGTGGACTTCTACCACCACTTCTGGCGCCTCCATGCCGCTTAACGCGCGACTGTATAACACCGCCAGACTCATAGCGCACTCCTCAATAATGGAATGCTAACAATTGTAAATTAATTTTTACTTTCTGGATGCCTGCCCTTCTTCAAGCTGGCTGATTTTTTCTTCAAGACGTTTTAATTGCTCTTGCGTGCGCGCTAATAATGCAGATTGGATATCGAATTCTTCACGCGAAACAAGTTCCATTTTGGTGAGTGCGCCCTGAATTAGTGCATGCAAGTTGTTATTTAGCTCTGAAATGGGGCTTGATTCGATTAGTTGTTTGATTTTTAAAGATAATTCCTGAATTTTTTCATTTGAAATCAGCATGGTGAAGGCTCCTTTGTTGGCTATTTTAGCATTATCAGTGAGTAAAAAGGGTGGTTGCACCCATATGTTTTAGAGTTAAATCAATAAAAAACAGTTTATTAAATAATTAATTTAATATTTTAGATTATAAATATATTTTAAATAATTGATTATAATGTTATTTATAGTTTGGCACGTGCTTTGCTTTGTGGTTGTTGTTTCATTCTCGTTTACAACAACTTAATCAAAGATTTCACAGAGAGAGGACTCATAATGCGTCAATCTATATTGCTCACAGCAGTGTTAAGCACATTATCTTTTGCCCAAGTTTCATACGCAGCTGAAGAGGCTAAAGAAGAAAAATCAGCCTGGGCTGCTACTGCAAACGTTGGATTTGTTTCAGATTACTATGCTCGTGGTATTTCACAAAACTGGCACAAACCTGCCGTTCAAGGCGGTATTGATATTACTCATGACAGCGGCTTTTATGTCGGTGCATGGGGTTCAAACGTGACACCAAATACCTTCCCTGATGCAACTGCCGAAATTGATATTTATGGTGGGTATAACGGAACTATTCCTGCTATTGAAGGCTTGGGTTGGACTGCTGGTTTGATCAGCTACCTGTACCCAGGTGGTTCATGGAAGAAATATAACTTGGCAGGTGACGCAGCAGGCTTCCGTCAAACACCTAAAGGTGGTCGCTGGGATACCACAGAGGTTAACTTCGGTTTGTCCTACAGCTACTTCAGTGCAAGACTTTCTTACACTTTAACCGATTGGTTTGGCGCGGAACGTGACACTGGTTGGGATGGAAGTACCAAAGGGACTACCTATCTGGAATTCAACGTAGCCTATCCTTTGCCATGGTGGGAGCTGACATTGATTGGTCACGTTGGCCAGCTGAATGTCAACGGTAAACTCAATACTCAAGCTGATTTCAGCGCGATTGGCGGTGGTGCAGGCCCTAGTACAAGTATCACTGGTGCTTCTAGCCCAGATTACATCGACTACAAGATTGGTCTGAGCAAGCCATTTAAAATTGGTGCATCGGAGGGTTGGACAGCAGGTTTATACTATGTGGGTGCCAGCAACCGAGAGTACTGGGGTGAGAATGGTTACGGTGGCGCCAGCTTTAACGGTAGCACACAAACTAAAGACCTGAACGAAGGTCGCGCAGTATTTACACTGTCACGTACATTCTAAGTAACAAGTTTAGATCTGGCAGGCGTTCTGCCTGCCAGAGTTAACAACGGGAGAAGCAAATGAAATTTGTATCCGCAATAATCAAGCCATTCAAGCTTGATGAAGTGCGTGAAGCTTTGTCCAACATTGGCGTACAAGGCATCACGGTCACTGAGGTTAAAGGGTTTGGCCGTCAAAAGGGGCATACCGAGTTATATCGTGGTGCGGAATATGTCGTGGACTTTTTGCCTAAAGTGAAGCTCGAAGTGGCGATCAAGGATGACATGCTTGATCAGGTAGTGGACGCAATCGAAAAAGCGGCAGCCACTGGCAAAATCGGTGATGGCAAAGTATTTGTCTTCGATCTGGAACAAGTTTACCGTATACGTACCGGCGAAACCGGTCCGGATGCGCTATAAGAAAGGGCTTCAGCTATGAAGAAAATTCTTTCCATGTTATCGCTGGTCGCTTTGATGGGCCTGGCGGCAACCCCTGTGAGTTATGCTGAAGAAACAGTGACAGAAACCATCACTGTTGAAGAAACTGTCGCGCCAGAAGCGGCACCTGCGGCTGAAGCACCTGCTGCTGCCCCGGCTGAAGAGGCACCGGCTGCAGCTGAAGCAGCGCCAACACTGGATGTGGGCAATACTGCATTTATGATTGTGGCAACCGTGTTGGTGATTTTGATGACCATCCCAGGCCTGGCTTTGTTTTACGGTGGGTTGGTGCGCCAGAAAAACATGCTTTCCGTGCTGATGCAAGTCTTTGTCGTATTTTCCATGATCTCTGTTCTGTGGGCGGCTTACGGCTACAGTATGGCGTTTAGCGAAGGCAACATGATCGTTGGCGGCTTGAGCAAGGCGTTTCTGGCAGGCATTACGCCAGATAGTTTATCTGGCAGTATTCCCGAATATGTTTTCCTGACTTTCCAGTTGACTTTTGCTGCAATTACACCAGGCCTGATTGTGGGTGGTTTTGCTGAGCGTATGAAATTTTCAGCCGTATTGCTGTTCGCGGCATTGTGGGTGACTTTTGCCTACATCCCAATCGCACACATGGTTTGGGGCGGTGGTTACCTGGCAGAGTTGGGTGCCAAAGACTTTGCCGGTGGTACTGTCGTGCATATCAACGCAGGGGTGGCAGCATTGGTCGGTGCCATCATGCTGGGCAAACGTATTGGTTACGGTAAGGAAGCGATGCCTCCGCACAACCTGGTGATGACCATGATTGGTGCCTCATTGCTGTGGGTGGGCTGGTTCGGTTTCAACGTGGGCAGTGAATTGGCTGCAGATGCAACAGCAGGCATGGTGCTGATCAATACACAATTGGCAACGGCTGCTGCAGTATTGGGCTGGATCTTTGCCGAATGGTTGTTCCGTGGCAAGCCTAGCATGCTGGGTGCTGCATCCGGTGCGGTTGCCGGTTTGGTAGCGATTACGCCTGCATGTGGTTTCATCGGTCCTATGGGTTCCATCATCCTGGGCTTTACAGCAAGCTTTATCAGCCTGTGGGGTGTGACTAAACTGAAATCAGCCTTGGGCTATGATGATTCGCTGGATGTATTCGGTGTACACGGCCTGGCAGGTATCTGGGGTGCGGTGGGTACGGGTGTACTGATGGCACCTGGCCTGGGTGGTGTGGGTTATGCCGAAGGCGTGACCATGGGTGGACAAGTGACCACTCAAATCATCGCTGTTGTCGTGACATTGATCTGGACTGGTATCGTGAGTGTGATTCTTTATAAAGTCGTAGATGCTGTGGTTGGTCTGCGAGTGAGTGAAGAATACGAGCGTGAAGGCCTGGACACGACAGAACATGGTGAGCGTGCTTACAGCTTGTAACACTTGTGTGATATAAGAAAACGGCTCTTATTGAGCCGTTTTTTTTTTTGGGGAACTAATATAAACTCAAGTTATCCATCCACAGGGCCTAATTAACAACAATTCTTATCATGGCAAACATTCAACCAGCATCTCTCACGCCTTTTCAAAGAGTCGTTAAGTTACTTTCGTTTGAAAAACAGGATATTTTTCTGCTGTTTTATTTAACAGCGGCATATGGTGTCCTTGGCATTGCAACGCCCGTGGCAGTACAGACCATGGTCAATATCGTCACCATGGGAGGAGTCTTGCAGCCACTCTATGTGGTCGGCGTCATCCTGTTTTGTTTGCTGGCACTGTCAGGCGCAATTTATGTCATTGAGAGCTTTCTGGTTGAGATGATCCAGCGCCGGATTTTTGTGCGGCATAGCCTGCAGATTGCAAAAAATACCGAGCAAATCCACATTTCAGTTTACGATCAATTCAATCCTGTCGAACTGGTCAACCGGTATTTTGATATTCAAACCGTTCAGAAATCAGTCGCGACCTTGCTAACAGTAGGTTTGACCGCTTTGCTGCAAGGCTTGATTGGTAGCATTGTTCTGCTTTTTTACAGTCTTTATTTCGGGATTCTGGTCATTCTCATGATGATCGTGTTGTGGGGCATTGTTTTTGGCTTGGGTAAGCCTGCCGAAGAGACTGCCATCAAAGAGTCCAAGGCCAAGTATGAAATGGCCGCTTGGCTGGAAACCATCGCCCGGAATAAATGGCTCTCGAAATTCTATGGTGCCAGACAGCGCAATTCGGCCAACACGGCGCAACTTGCTGAAGGCTACCTGCTGGTTCGGAACAAACACTTTAAAGTATTGATGATGCAACTGATAGGCGCGGTGAGCTTGTATGCCTTGATAGGTACCGGCATGCTGATTCTGGGGGGCACACTGGTGATTAAAGGCCAGATCAATCTGGGCCAGTTTGTTGCAGCAGAGTTGATCATTTTTGGTGTGCTGTCAGCGTTTGTGAGATTCGTGACCAAGCTGGGGTATTTTTATGACCTGCTTGCCGCCGTAGACAAGGTGGGCGTGCTGGAAACCCTGCCAGTAGAGCGCTCTGGCGATCATCAATCAGGCGATGAGGGCTACAAGACGCTTAAGGTCAATCAGCTGACTTTCAGGCATGCAGATCAACCGGCTTTGGTGAGTAATATAAGCTTTACCTTGCACCGAGGCCAAAGCTTGGCGGTGATCGGTGCGCTAGGCAGCGGCAAGACCACTTTGCTGGAGTTGATCACAGGCTTGAGGCAGCCGGTGCAGGGGCATGTCAGTTACAACGATATTGACGTGCGCCAGCTTGACCTGTCGCATTTGCGTGATCGGATCGGTGTTGCCAACAAAGTCGAGTGGCAGCATGGCTCCATTCTGGATAACCTGAAGCTGCAACGGCCAGGAATCGCGCTGGATGACGTGATCGAAGTACTGCAGGTGTTGGGGTTATGGCAAGAAATCAGCAGGTTGCCCAATGGCATAGAGACGGTATTGACTGACTTTGGTGCACCAATGACGCATACGCAACTGCAACGTTTAATGCTGGCCCGTGCCATGCTTGGAAAACCGGATGTATTAATCATTGACAGCCTGCTGGACCAGCTGTCACAGCACGAGCTCGATCAGGTGCTCATGCTGCTTAAACGACAACAGCAAGATTGGATATTGCTCATCACGACACGTTATCAACACATTGCGCAGCACTGCCAGCAGGTGGTGAACCTGCAAAGCAAGACGCTGACCGATCACACGGGAGGCCAGCATGAATAAAGCAGTTGAAACCATGCTGATGGAAGATGTGCAAACGCCTGAGCGATTAAGGGTCTGGATCAGGCGCATGGGTTGGTTGCTGGTCGTGTTGCCGTTGGCATTTTTACCCCTGCCCTGGCAACAAAACGTGACCGCCTTGGGTAAGGTGACTGCCTACTCGCCCTCCGAGCGGGTGCAAACGGTGGATGCACCTGTCAGCGGGCTGATTCAGCACTGGTATGTACAAGAGGGTTCGCAAGTCAAACAAGGCGATTTATTGCTTGAAATCAGCGATACAGACCCAAATTTCCGGCAACGCCTGCAAGCACAGCGTGATAATCTGGAAGACAAGCTTGCTTCCAAGCAAAGCGAATTATCGGCTTACACTGTGCAGCGCGACAACCTGGCAGCGGGCCGCGATGCCAAAATCACCGCAGCCCAATACAAGCTGGATGTCGCTAACCAGAAAATCCGTAGTGCACAGGAGGCAGTGAACTCGGCGCAGGCGACCCTGGATGCGGCTACCCTGCAGGTCAAACGCATGCAGCGCCTGCTGGGCGATGGGCTGGTTTCCAAGCGAGATACCGAAGTGGCTGAGCGCGACCATACTATTGCCAGCCGTAACCTGAACAGTGCTCAGGCGCAATTGGAATCCGCGATGGCCGAAGCGCAGTCGGCGCAGGCGGAAATTCGCCAGGTGCGTGCCGATACACAAGCTTACCTGGACTCGGTGACGGCCAATATCAACAAAATTAAAGGTGAAGTCTCAGATGCCGAAAATAGCCTGCATACCTCAGAGATTTCACTGGCGCGGCAAAACATGCAAAAAATCATCGCCCCGCGCGACGGTACAATTTTCCGTTTGCCAGTCAATTCCCAATCGCAGATCATCAAGCAAGGCGATCCGCTCCTGATTATTGTGCCGCATACCTCACAACGCGCCGTCGAGTTATGGGTTGATGGTCGCGATGCACCGCTGATTACGCGGGATAGCACCGTGCGCCTTGAGTTTGAAGGCTGGCCTGCCATTCAGGTGCCAGGGTGGGCGCAAGTCGGTGTGGGTACCTTTGAGGGCAAGATCGCTTTTGTCGACCCGACGGATAATGGCACAGGCCATTTCAGAATCATGGTGGTGCATCAGGAAGGCACCCCTGCCTGGCCTGAGGCCAGATTCTTGCGCCAGGGCATTAGCGCAAAAGGCTGGGTATTGTTGCAGAAAGTGACCATTGGTTATGAGTTGTGGCGGTTGTTAAATGGCTTCCCACCCAGAATTCCACCCGAGCCGACGCCGCTTAATATCAGCGGCGGTTCCGGAGTGACAAAATGAGTTTCCAAAGATTCGTGCTTGCCATCTGTAGTCTGGTGGGCATCCTAGGCATGGTATCTGCCTCGGCGGATGACGCGCTCAATGACAGTCGTGCCCGTCAGCGCTTGCAGAATACAGAAGGCCGAGCGCTGGAGCCTTATGCCAAAGGGGCTGGTGTGCCATTGCATGATGCGGTCAAGCACCAGCAACACCAGCGTAGCAAAGCTGTCACCATAGACTTGAAAAGTGCATTGCAACCTTTCGAATCGCCAGAAACTGTCAATATGTTGAGCAATGCGCCCAAGCAGGGAGCGCAATTGAGTATTGCAGACGTCAGGCAAAAAGCCTTGCAAAACAACCTTAACCTGCAAGTGGCCAAAATGGATCCGACCATTGCTGCACAATCATTGCGCGAGGAGCAAGCCAAGTTTGACCAGGTGATTTTTGCTTACGCCAAATATGGCCAGAAAGATTTACCCGCCATGTCAGGTGACAAGGTGATATTCAAATCTGACAACACCGCGCTCGATGGTGAGCTGGTCAAGCTCAATCCGGCCGAGCAAAAAAAAGAATTCTGGGAGTTGGAAACCGGGATTAAAGTGCCATTGAGAACCGGTGGCAACATCACCCTGAGCGCGCCACTGGAAAATTATGAGAGCAAGGGTAGCCTGGCCAGCGATCAATATCGTAGTGCTTTGCGCTTCTCGTTCAGCCAGCCTTTGTTGCGTAATGCCGGGCGTCAGGTCAACGAGGCCAGTATCCGCATTGCAGCACTTGACCAGGACAGCGCGCAACTAAGAACACGTTTGCAGAGCATTCGTATTGTTACCCTGGTGGATAAAGCCTACTGGGATTTATACGAGGCATGGGCAGCACTGGATGTCCGCCGCAACCAGTATGAATATGCCAGCCAGAATTTGGCCATGGTCAAACGCCGCGTGCAGGAAGGCTTGACGGCCGCGATTGAAGTGAATCGTGCAGAAATTGGCGTGGCGGACCGCATGGAAGCGCTGATTATTGCTGAAACCAACCTCAAACTGGCACAACGGCAGTTACAGTTTTTACTCAATGAGCTTCCGGAACAAGGCACAAGTAACTCGCCGTGGGTGCCTTCAACGACGCCAAACCTGGTTAAATTTGAATTTGACCGGGAAAAACTGCTTAAAGATGCATTGGAAAGCCGGATCGAATTGCTGGAGCAGGAACTCAGGCTGAGCGCAGATCAATTACAGATTGATTATCTGCAAAACCAGACCCTGCCCATGTTCACGCTGGATTACCAATATGGGGCACTTTCCAGTTCGGCCAACCGGCTGGGCAATATCGGCCAGGACTTGCTGAATGGACAATACAATGACTGGTCTATCGGGCTTAAGTTTGAAATGCCGGTTAGCAATGAGGCGCGTAAAGCCAAGCTGGATAAAGCGATTGCCCAGCGCATGCAACGACTGACCAATAAAACGTTGCAAACCCTGACCGTCAAACGCGAGATCCACGATGCACTGGATAAAATGGAGCAAAACTGGCAACGCATCCTGGCGGCACGCCAGCAGGTGATGATCGCGGGGTATAACTACGAAGCAGAGCTCAAGCAGTTTAATGAAGGCTTGCGTACCATGACAGAAGTGCTGGAAACGCTGACCCGGCTGGGCGAGGCGCAAATCAAGGAAATCCGCGCCATTAATGACTATCAGGTTGCGCTGATAGATTTAACTTTTGCCACCGGGACAGTGTTAGGGTATACGCAGATTAGTATGCAGTAGGGCATTTTCAACCGGTATAACTCAAGTGATATTCCCTGAGTGTCTGCAGCCTGAATATGGCGCTGTAACCATTTGACTTAGAGGCTGCGGCTAGTACTACCGCTGCCTGAAGCTATTCCGTGATGCCAGGTTTAAGCAGGGTTTCCACCTGCGCTAGCGTCATGCGGTGGATCCCCGCTTTTTCGCCATGTTTGCGTGGTGCTGTACGCAGGTCGTCAGTCTCGAAAATACTGATGCGCTGCGTGCCATAACGTGTTTCTACCAGCACCACGGGTACGCGTTTGCGTAGCAGTTCGTGTTTTTGTTTGCTCGGACGGTCGGACATACGGTACTGCTGCTCGTCAAGGCGGTAGGGAATATTCTGGTTAAGCAGGTAGATTTCCAGTTCTTTGGCGCTTTCGGCAAACACATGGATTTCGGTATCGGTGTGTGGCCCGGCGGTGCCCTCCATGACAGCACCTGTCAGGAAAGGCTGAAATTTCTGCAGCAAACGCATCGTGTGTAGTGCGGCCTGACGTAACTCCAGCAGGTGGGCGGCGTCGGTTTCGTCTGCATAAAGTGCATGGTACTCACGTAAAGCCGCATCAATTTCGCCGTTGGTCGGCAACGGCGCATCCTGCGTGATCCCCATTGCTTTGATGGCTTTGCGCTTGGCACGGGCATAATCACTGATGCCTTCTTCAAACATCAGGCGGGCTGCGGACTGCGCGATTTCTTGCCGCAGGTCACTTGGAAATTCGTCAAACATACCGTGGCACTCGCAATTTAAAGTGTCTTAGTTAGGGCTCAGCAATTTAGCGGCCGGATTCGAGGGCAGCTTTTTGTCGTCATTGCCACCACCACTATGCTCACCAATCAGCCGTTCCAGGAAGGAAGGCTCATCATCCGCCGGGGCTTGTTCACCTTCTGGGTCAAACAGGCCAGGCAGATTCTCTGGGGTTGATTGTGGCAAGTGTTCTTCGTAAAAATATTCATAAATGCCGGTATCATCTTCGCCGACTTGTGCCCCCGTATAGGCGTCCACTTTCAGTTGTAGTACGCCATCCGGTACCTTGTACTGGTAAACCGGCAAACCAGGCAGTGTTTGCTGCATATAACTGATCCAGATCGGTAATGCAGCACGGCCGCCAGTTTCACCGCGACCCAGGTTGCGTGGATTGTCATAACCTACCCAAGCGACAGCGACCTCTTTCGGGTGATACCCGGCAAACCACGCATCAAACTGGTCATTGGTGGTACCGGTCTTGCCGGCAATATCAGGCCGACGCAAAGAAAGCGCTGCCCGGGCTGTGCCGTCCCGCACCACGTCTTGCAACATGGTCGTGATGATAAAGGCATTGCGCTGGTCGATGACCCGCTCTTGCGAAACATGTTTACCGGCTTGAACCGCTTGAATCACCTTGCCGCGGCTATCCACAATCTTTTCAATCAGGTAAGGATGTACCCTGTAGCCACTATTGGCAAAGGTCGCATATCCCGCTGCCATTTGCCAGACGGAGGTTGAGCCAGCACCTAATGCGGTGGAAAGGTAAGCCGGATGATCTTTAGGGTCAAAGCCGAACCTGCGGAGATAGTTCTGGGCATAACGGGCGCCGATGGCATTCATCAAGCGGATGGAAATGGTATTTTTTGACTGTGCCAATGCCTCGCGCAAGCGCATGGGGCCTGCATATTTTTCGTCATAATTACGCGGCTCCCAAGTACTGTTGCTGCCGGTCTCAGTCGAGGAAAAGCTGATGGGCGCATCTTCAAACACGCTGGCTGGACTGTATCCTTTTTCAAGTGCAGCCGAGTAAATAAATGGCTTGAAGCTTGATCCTGGCTGGCGACGACCCTGGGTCACGTGGTTGTATTTGTTGCGCTGGAAACTGAAGCCACCAATTAAGGCCTGTACTTGCCCGGTTTCCGGGTTGAGGGCCATAAATCCACTTTCGACCTGAGGTAGCTGTACCACCATCCAGTTGTCACCTTGCTGATAAACGCGGATAACCGCACCCGGCACCAATGACAGCGGTGTGCGCTTGGCTGGAGGCATATGGTTTTTCACCAGCAGGATTGCTTTATCCTGCAATTTGAGGACTGTGCCACGCTTGGTGACCAAAGTGAGCAGGTTGGGCTCAACCTTGGTGACCAAGGCGGGCACAAACTGGTTGTAAGTGACAAAATCACGCAGTAATTCGCTGACTTCACTGGCCTTCAATTTGCCTGCTGGCAATGAAATGACTTGCTCTGCCCCACGAAATCCGTGCCGCAATTCAAAATTGATAATGCCCTGGATCACCGCGTTATTAGCTGCCGCCTGATGTTTGCTGTTAATCGTCGTGTAGACGCGCAAACCACTAGTATAGGCTTTTTCACCATAGCGTTTATACAAGGTAGCCCTCACGATTTCGGCAACGTATTCGCTGCCCAGAGCTTGTATCTGCTGCCTCGATGACTGGAATTTTAATGGGGTGTTCATCGCCTGCTCCAGCTCGCGGTCCGTAATCATGCCGTAGCGGTGCATATCACGCAGGACTTCATGCTGGCGCTTGATCGCGTAGTCTGGATGAATATAGGGATCGTATTTGCTGGGTGCTTTTGGCAGGCCGGCCAGCAGGGCAGCCTCAGCCAGATTAATCTGCTTGAGGTCCTTATCGAAATACGTCTTGGAGGCAGTGGCAAAGCCATAGGCGCGTTCGCCCAGGTAAATCTGGTTCAGGTAAAGCTCCAGGATTTTGTCCTTGCTGATGGTGTTTTCAATCTTGATCGCCAGCATTGCCTCTTTGATCTTGGTCCAGATGTTACGCGGTGCATCCGGTCCGCTGAAAAAGTTCTTGGCCACTTGCATGGTGATCGTACTGGCGCCTTCATGGCCGCGTCCGGTCAGATTGTTACGGATGGCGCGCAGGATGCCAGTGGTATCAATGCCGTTATGTTGGTAAAAGCGCCGGTCTTCAATCGCCAGAATGGCTTCTTTCATGACTTTGGGGGTTTGTTCAATGGGTACAAAGGCGCGGCGTTCCTGGCCAAACTCGGCAATCAGCCCGCCCTGGGCATCATAAATACGCAACGGTAGTTTGGGGTGGTAGTCCGTCAGCGCATCGAGTGACGGCAATGATGGATAAAGAATACTGATCACTAACACCAGCAGGGCGGCGGCAATCAGGCTGCCGGTAATGGAGAGAAAAAGAAGGGACTGCAACCAGTTTCTTGAATTCATGCTTCTTGCTGCCATCGTGAGAATTACCCATGAATTGTAATCTTTTTTTGCTGATTCATTGGCAGTTAATTATGGAATCATGCAAATAATCAGCATTCTTCCGACCGTCGCGTGGCTAGAGAATTTGCTGTTTCAGCATTCAAAAACGTGAGTTGGCATGGTTGATGCATGCCCCCACGGGGATTTAAATACTTCAAAAGGGTAATACCGTTGAGTCCGGGCTTTTTACAACGCAAAAAAACCAGTTTTATTGGTGTGGATGTCAGTGCAACCGCCGTCAAGATGGTGGAGTTGAGTGCTGTCGGCAAGCAGCAATTCCGGCTGGATGGTTATGCCAACGTGACCCTGCCCAAAGGGGTGATCAGTGATGGCAATATTAATGACCTCGCGCAGGTGGCGGATACGCTACGCTCAGCCTGGCGATTGCTGGGAACGCGCGCACGTCAAGTCGTGTTGGCCTTGCCCACGGCATCGGTCATTTCCAAACGTGTCATCATGCCTGCCGGTTTGCGCGAAGAAGACATGGAGTTGCAAGTCGAGTCCGAGGCTAACCAGTATATTCCGTTCCCACTCGAAGAAATGAATCTCGACTTTCAGGTGCTGGGCCCGATGGGCAAGAGTACCGATGAAGTTGAGGTACTGATTGTTGCGGCCAAGAAAGAGAAAATCGAGGACCGCGTGGCTGTCGCAGAAGAAGCTGGCCTGAAAGTCAGCATTATGGACGTGGAAGCGTATGCAACAGAGACAGCCTATCGCCAGATTCTGAAACAGTTGCCCAACCATAGCAAGAAAACCATCACCATGATTCTTGATATCGGTGCGCACGTCACGCACGTCAATGTCATGGTAGGTACGCATTCTGTGTATTCCCGCGAGCAAGCGTTTGGTGGCGCAATGTTGTCGCAGGAAATCCAGCGCCGGTTTGGGCTTTCGCATGAAGAAAGCGAAATTGCCAAACGACAGGGCGGCTTGCCAGATTCTTATGATCAAGAGGTTCTGCAGCCTTTCTTGCAAAATCTCGCAGGTGAAGTATCACGTGCCGTCTCTTTCTTTACCAACTCTACACAGTACAACAAGGTTGACCATATCTTGCTGGCCGGCGGGGTCGCAGCCACCGAGGGCCTGGCCGCCCTCATCGAACAAAAAGCTGGTGTACATACCCTGGTGGCCAATACCTTTCAGGGGATGACACTCGCCCAGAAAATCAAACCCTCCCAGCTGGAAACGGATGCACCTGCACTGATGATCGCCTGTGGCTTGGCCCTGCGAGGGGTGGACGCATGATTAAAGTCAACCTGTTGCCGCATCGGCAAATCAGACGTGCCGAGCGCCAGCGCGAATTTGGACTAATGGCTTCATTGGTAGCAATTGCGGCGGCGGCCATCCTGTTTGTGAGCTGGAGCTATATCCATAACAAAATCCAGGCACAACAGGCACGTAACCAGCGCTTGCAGGATGAAATGGTTCGTCTGGATAAAGAGATTGCAGTGATTGGCACCTTGAAAGAGCAAATCAAGCATGTGCTGGAGCGCAAGCAGATTGTAGAAGGTTTGCAGAGTGACCGTAACCAGGCGGTATTGATTCTTGATGAACTGGCCAGGCAGTTGCCAGAAGGCATATTTCTTAAAAGCGTCAAGCAACTCGAAGATGAGATTGAGCTTAAGGGTGTGGCAGATACCAACACCCGTATTGCCACATTGGTACATAACCTCAGTGACTCGGCCATTATGTATAGCCCTAACCTGGTGGAGATCAAGGCCAATACCAATGCCCAGGGCGTTAAGGAATATGAATTTGTGTTGCGCGTGTCCTTGAAGCGTGAAGTCGCTGAAGAAGACCCTGCCAAGAAGTCCTTGCCAGCCAAAGGATAACCAAGTATGCAACTTTCTGATTTTAATAATATTGATCTCAAAACGGCCGGCAATCTGCCGATGCCAATGAAAGCGGTATTGCTCTCGATTCTGGCCGCAGCGCTGCTGGTGCTAGGCTATGTATTTCTGCTCAGCCCTAATCTCAAGGAACTGAAAGCCGAAAAGGAAAAAGAGCAAGGGTTGCGCGATGAGTACATGGCTAAAAAAATACAAGCGGTGAGGATCAGGTCTTACGAGCAGCAGGTTGTGGAGATCCAGCGCACCTTTGGTACTTTGCTAAAACAGCTGCCGGATAAATCCGAGATGGATCGCTTGCTCACAGATATTAACCAGGCAGGCTTGAGCCAGGGTCTTTCGTTTGAAGGTTTTGTGCCTATGCCCGAAATATTCGCCGAGTTTTACGCCGAGAAACCCATCAATATTAAAGTGCTCGGTCACTATCATGAACTGGGGGCGTTTGTGACTGAAGTCGCCAAATTATCCCGTATTGTGACGCTACATAATCTGCAAATCCAGCCCGCCGGCAAAGAGGATAAGCAACCGCATAAGGATATGCTGGTGATGGAAGCTGTCGCAAAAACCTACCGTTATCTGGATGCAGACGAAGTCGCTGCACGTAAGGCTCAAGAGAGCAAGGCAGGGAAAAAATAATGCGTAAACAGTCCTTGTTTCCCCTGATTCCAATGCTATTGCTGACAGCCTGCGGTGGCTCACAGGATAGCGATTTGACGCAGTTTATGAATGAGGCAGACCAGATCACGGTTGCCCCGGTAGAACCCTTACCGGAAGTGCAAGGATTCTCCCCTAAGCAATACAACGCGGATGGTGTATTACATGACCCTTTTGTGCCTCGCAAAGCGACGGTGCAAAACACCAACCAGCCTGACTTGAATCGCCCCAAAGAGCCTTTAGAGGCCTATCCGCTGGAAAACCTCAAGTTTGTGGGTGTGTTGAGCAAAAAAAATAGTATCTTTGCCACCATACAAACGCCGGACAACATGGTGTACCAAGTGAAGCCAGGGTCGCATCTGGGTGAAAAATTTGGCGTGGTGACGGCGTTAACAGAAAACCGTCAAACATTGAAATACGAATTAAAAGTAAAAGAGACGATTCAAGACCCCGTCAGCGGTGAGTGGTCTCAGCAAATGACAACATTGGAATTGCAGGAACATCAATGATGAAAAAATTAACATACCTTGTAGCCCGCGTGGCATTCTTGTCGGTAGTCTTGGGGACGCCAGCATGGGGTATCGCAGCGGAATTGCCAGCCTCTGCAAACCGGTTGCAAGCCGTTGATGTGACTGCCTTGCCCGGGGGCCGGTTGAATGTGCAACTGCAATTGTCGCAGCCATTAACAACTGCACCGATCAGTTTCACCTTGAGTAATCCACCTAGAATCGTCTTTGATCTGCCAAATGCGGTGAATGCGACTGGAAAGAATGTGCTGCCTGTGAACCAGGGCGTGTTGAAATCAGTACAAGTGGCCCAGGCCAGTGACCGTAGCCGCGTCGTGCTGAATCTATCCAAGCCCGTGCAGCATCAATTGCAGGTGCAAGATCAGGTTTTATTGGTTGGTTTGGCGCAAGAGGGTGCTGACGTTCCTGTTGCGGCTGCCACAGCCGCCAAGCGTTTTGCCGAACCAGAGGTCGCTGCCGCCCATAAAATCCAGAAAATAGACTTTGTCCGTGGCAAAAATGGCGAAGGCCGTATTTTGGTGGATTTGTCTGATAGCCGCGTTGGCGTGAATGTGCGCAATGCGGGTAAAACCGTGGTGGTGGATTTTGCCGATACTGAGCTGCCGGAAGAGTTTCAACGTCGCTTGAACGTGGTGAATTTCAATACGCCGGTACTCTATGTGGACGCCTTGCGCCATCATCACCAGGCGCAGATTGTGATTGAGCCTCAAGGGGATTGGGAGCAATCTGCTTACCAGACTGATCGCCGCCTGGTGGTGGATATCCGTCCCTTGGTCAAAGACCCGAATAAATTAATCCAGGGATCCAAGCAGGGATACGCCGGAGAAAAGCTGTCACTTAATTTTCAGCGTGTGGATGTGCGGGATGTCCTGAAAGTGATTGCTGACTTTACTGGCAAAAATATTGTAGTCAGCGACTCCGTTTCCGGCACTGTGACCATCGGCCTCAAGGACGTGCCATGGGACCAGGCGCTGGATGTCATCATGAAAAGCAAGGGTCTGGATATGCGCGTCAATGGTAGCGTGATTTCGATTGCGCCTGCTGAAGAATTTGCCGCCAAGGAAAAAGCACAGCTGACTGCCGAGGCAGAGCGTGAAACCCTTGAAACATTGCGTACAGAGGTCTTTTCCTTGAAGTACCAGAAAGCCATGGACTTCAGGAACATGTTGCTGGGGGGCACCAGTACTGCTGGCGGCGCTACGTCTGGAATGTCCACGGGGGGCTCCACTGGTAGCGCGGCCGGGCGCATGAACCGCATTCTTTCGCCACGTGGTAGTGTGACCTTTGATGCGCGCACCAATACGATTTTTGTACAGGACACGCCCAAAAAACTGGAAGAAATTCAGGCGATCATTAATAAAGTTGATGTGCCAGTCAAGCAGGTGATGATTGAATCACGCATGGTCATTGCCTCCAATACTTTCTCGAAAGCCTTAGGTGCCCGTTTCGGTATCTCGCAAACCGGCACGCCAGGGAGTAACAGCAATCTTTCCATAGGCGGGACGCTGGGTAATAAGGCCACGGCTTTCACTGCACCCACCACTGCAGGCGGTACCGGAACATTCACTCTGGGTAACCAGGGCGGCACGATCCAAAGTGCGACCTTGAATAACTACACTATCAGCTCTAATGGTCAGCCTGACTTGATGTCCAACCTGCCGGTGACAAACGCCTATGGCGGCATTGCCTTGAGTCTGCTGAAATTATCTGCAAACCTGTTGTTAAACTTGGAGCTCTCTGCCCTGGAGGCGGACTCTCGCGGCAAAGTGATTTCCAGTCCTCGGGTGACCACCGCCAACCAGCAAAAAGCCAGGATTGCACAGGGTGTTGAGATTCCTTATCAAAGCGCGACAAGCAGCGGTGCGACAGCCGTCAGTTTTAAAAAGGCTGAATTGAGCCTGGAGGTCACGCCACAAATTACACCTGATCAAAGAATTATTATGGATTTGGATGTGCGTAAAGACAGTAGGGGAGAGACTTTGCCTGGAGGGGTAGCCATCAATACCCAAAACGTGCAAACACAAGTCTTGGTCGGCAATGGGGAAACTGTTGTGCTTGGCGGGATTTATGAGCAGGTATCACGTAAAGGTACCGACAAAGTGCCATTCTTTGGCGATCTGCCGGTGGTGGGATACGCTTTCAAGCGTAACACCAAGCAGGAAGATAAAACCGAACTGTTGATTTTTATCACGCCTAAAGTGATGGATGAAACGATTGCCCTCAACTGATTTAGCGCTGACAAACATGTGCAGTTACTGACAGCCGCCAGGCTTTGCCTTAAAATGCCCAACTGAAACGGTTGGGCTTTTTTATGGGTGCGCAAATACCAAACAACATTTTTTTGATCGGATTGATGGGAGCGGGCAAGACCACCGTTGGCAAATTGATCGCCAAGAATTTAGGCAAGACCTTTTACGATACCGATCATGTGATTGAGCAGCGGACTGGCGTCAAGATCCCGACCATTTTTGAGCTGGAAGGCGAAGCGGGGTTTCGCAAGCGTGAAACGTCTACGCTGGAAGAGCTGGCACAGCAGGATAATATTGTCCTGGCCACGGGTGGTGGTGCCATCATCGCTCCTGAAAACCGGGAAATACTCAAGAAATATGGCTATGTGATTTACCTGCGGGCAAATGTGAATGAGCTGTATCTGCGTACCCGCAATGATAAAAATCGTCCCTTGTTGCAGAATGTAGATGTCAAAGCCAGGCTGGAACAATTGTTCCATGCGCGCAATCCACTTTATACCGAAACCGCAAACCTCATTGTGGATACCGGGCATCAGCCGGTAGCGGTCATTATCCAGAAAATTGAAAACGCCCTGAAAGCGTTGGAGTCATCATGCAAACCTTGACCGTCAGCCTGGCTGACCGTAGCTATCCTATTCATATCGGCAATAACCTGCTAGGACAGGCCAACCTGATTTTGCCACATCTAAAGCGTAAACAAGTGGCGATTGTCAGCAACACCACTGTCGCTCCTTTATATATGCAGGCCATTGCAAAGCCTTTACGCGACGCTGGTGTCAGTGTCATTGAGATTATTCTGCCGGATGGCGAGGCTTACAAAAACAACGAAACCCTGCAAACCATTTACGATCATTTGCTGCAAAACCGTTGTGAACGTAACACGACCCTGATTGCACTAGGCGGCGGTGTGATTGGTGACCTCACTGGGTATGCGGCGGCGACTTATCTGCGCGGCGTGCCGTTTATTCAGGTGCCCACCACTTTATTGTCGCAGGTGGATTCCAGCGTGGGCGGTAAAACAGGTATCAATCACCCGCTGGGCAAGAACATGATAGGTGCCTTTTACCAGCCTAAACTGGTGTTGGCAGATATCGATACCTTGAAAACTCTGCCACAACGGGAATTGTCTGCAGGTATCGCCGAAGTCATCAAATATGGCCTGATTCGCGATGCTGATTTTTTTGAGTGGCTGGAAATCAATATGTCCGCACTGATGGCGCTGGATGCCGCAGTAGCCAGTTATGCCATTTACCGCTCGTGTCAGAACAAGGCAGAGGTAGTAGCCGCTGATGAGCACGAACAGGGTGAGCGTGCCTTGCTGAATTTAGGCCACACTTTTGGTCATGCGATTGAAAATGCCATGGGTTATGGTGTCTGGTTGCACGGCGAAGCTGTGGCAACCGGTACCGTGATGGCCGCAGATTTGTCGCAACGTATGGGTTGGCTGAATGATGCGCAAATTGCACGTATTAAAACCATTATGCAAGCAGCCAAATTACCTATAAAAGCACCAGATTTGGGTGTGGAGGAGTATTTGCGGCTCATGCAACTGGATAAGAAGGTTGCTGATGGACGTATCCGCCTTATTCTGCAACAGGACATTGGCAAGGCAGTGATCACGGCAGACTATGATGATGATAAGTTAAAGCAGACGCTGTCACTGGCGGCATAACACAGAAAGCCAAATATGACCTTAGCCCCTTTTGCCGCACATCCCGAACAAACGCGTGGCCGCAAGGTCAGCGAGCAAGAGTCGCCTTTGCGCAATGTGTTCCAGCGCGACCGTGACCGTATTATCCATTCCACCGCTTTTCGCCGACTGGAATACAAAACCCAGGTCTTTGTGAATCACGAAGGCGACCTGTTTCGCACCCGTTTGACGCATAGCATTGAAGTCGCGCAACTTACGCGAGGCATTGCGCGTACCTTGGGTTTGCATGAAGACCTGGCCGAAGCCATTGCGCTGGCGCACGACCTCGGTCATACCCCCTTTGGTCATGCCGGCCAAGATGCGCTCAATCATTGCATGCGTGAGTACGGCGGCTTTGAGCATAACCTGCAATCGTTGCGGGTAGTCGACGTGCTGGAAAACCGGTATGCCAGTTTTGATGGTTTAAATCTCACTTTTGAAGTACGCGAAGGCATCCTCAAGCATTGCTCACGCAAAAATGCACAACTGCTGGGCGATGTCGGCGAACGTTTCCTGCGCGGCGAATCTCCTAGCCTTGAGGCGCAAGTCACCAATTTTGCCGATGAAATCGCCTATAACAACCATGATGTAGATGATGGCTTGCGTTCAGGCTTGATTACGATTCAACAATTGGCTGGCATTCAGTTGTTTGCTGAAAATATGGCGGAGGTCAGGAAACTGTACGGTGAGATAGAAGAAAAGCGTCTGGTGCATGAAACCATACGCCGCATGATTAATGTGCTGGTGGTGGACTTATGCCAGCAAAGCCACCAAGCAATCTCGGCTTTAAATCCTTCCAGCATTGAGGATGTGCGCAAGGCATCTGATTACCTGGTTGGATTTAGTAAAGCACTGGCTGAAAAAAACCTTGAACTCAAACAGTTTTTGCGTAAGCACCTTTACCAGCATTATCGCGTCAATCGCATGAGCGCCAAAGCGCGCCGCATCATTGAAGAGCTGTTCACGGCTTTTATGGATAACCCTGCCTTATTACCCGATGAGTTCCAGTTAGCCGCTAAACAGGACCAGGCGCGCGCAGTGGCTGATTATATTGCCGGCATGACTGACCGCTATGCGATTCGTGAGCATAAACGCTTGTTTGCCGTAGAAGAAAGCTGGTAGCTAGAAGAGGAGTTGCTTGGTGGGTGTAATAAAAAAGGCTGCATCACATGCAGCCTTTTTTATTTGCGCGTTTGAGCCAGATTACGGTTGAGCCAGGTTACTTGGCGACTTGTTTTTCGCGCATTTCGTCCAGCGTTTTGCAATCGATGCACAAAGTGGCGGTTGGACGCGCTTCCAGCCGCTTGAGGCCAATTTCAATGCCGCAACCTTCGCAATAACCATAATCGCCGCTATCGATATTGCGCAGGGTTTCGTCAATTTTCTTGATCAGCTTACGTTCACGGTCACGGTTGCGCAACTCAAGGGCCATGTCAGATTCCTGGCTGGCACGGTCATTCGGGTCTGCAAAGCTGGTGACTTCATCCTGCATGGTATGCACGGTGCGGTCAATATCGTGACTCAGTTCTGCTTTCCAGTCATTCAGGATTTTACGGAAGTGGTCCTGCTGTTTTTTATTCATGTATTCCTCACCGGCGGCTGGCTGGTAAGGGGTGAAAGATTTGTTAACGGTGTCTGCCATGATGGTTCCAAAGAACGAAACTACTGAATAGTTATTGCCCGTGAGGGGTTGTGTACTGCATTACGTCAATCAACAATCGCGCGAGTTTACACCAGTTTTTACAGGGTTGCAAAGTGTCTTTCGCCTTTTGTGGCAACCCTGTTTGTAACGATAAGTTAAGCCTGCTCCCTAACTTCTAGCGCTTTTAAAGTGTTTTCCATGAGCGTGGCAACAGTCATCGGCCCTACGCCGCCAGGGACGGGTGTGATATGGCTCGCACGTTGGCTGGCCACTGCAAAATCCACGTCACCGGTAATTTTTCCATCCGGCAAGCGATTGATGCCGATATCAACGACAATCGCGCCAGGTTTGATCCATTCACCTTTAATCAGGCCTGCTTTACCTGCCGCAGCCACAACCAGGTCTGCCCTGCCAATGTGTCCAGCGAGATCTTTGGTATGTCTATGGCAACTGGTGACGGTGCAGCCTGCCAGCAGTAATTCCAGGCCCATAGGGCGCCCGACGTGGTTCGAAACGCCCACAACGACCGCATCCAGTCCTTTGAGGGAGATGCCGCTGGCTTGCAGCATTTTAATCACACCATAAGGTGTGCAGGAACGCAGCAGCGGCTGACGCACTGCCAGGCGACCAATATTGTATGGGTGAAAGCCATCCACATCCTTGGCTGGGTCAATCAGGGCAAGAATTTCTGTTTCATCAATATGGTGCGGCAAAGGCGATTGCACCAGAATGCCATCGGTTTCATCGTCAGCATTCAATTGTCTAATCAAGGCAAACAATTCTTCTTGTGAAGTGCTGCTCGGTAAATTGTGTGCGACAGAGATAATCCCGACCTTTTCGCAGGCTAGCCGTTTGTTGCGTACATAAATGGCTGAGGCGGCGTCGTCACCAACTAAAATAACCGCAAGACAAGGGGCACGTTTCCCTGCTTGCAGGCGTTGGTCAATCTTGACTTTGATTTCTTCTAACAGTTGATTGGCAATCTGTTTGCCATCAATAATTTGAGCGCTCATGAGCAAAAAAATTGTCGTAAAAAAGATAATTTTATCACATCGACATTGACACAAATTCGTAAAATCGGTTATATTTCTGCTTTCGGCGTGTAGCGTAGTCTGGTAGCGCGCCTGCTTTGGGAGCAGGATGTCGGGAGTTCGAATCTCTCCACGCCGACCAGTTTTTCTCTGGATTGCCTGATCGGCATGTAACTACTATCTGCTCGTAGCTCAACTGGATAGAGCACCAGCCTTCTAAGCTGGGGGTTACAGGTTCGATTCCTGTCGGGCAGGCCAAAAATTTTCCCAGTGGTGGCTATAGCTCAGTTGGTAGAGCCCCGGATTGTGATTCCGGTTGTCGTCGGTTCGAGCCCGATTAGCCACCCCATTTACCTATTCTCCTGCTTAAATCCAGATTTTCCATTAGGCGATTTTTAAATCTACTTGAATGCCAACTCGTTCAGTTTGCGTCTTTAGTTTGTGCAAATTTTCGGCCAATAGAATGACTATTACCCTCAAATTTGCACAAAAAATCCATCAAACTGCCCTTCGTTGTCATTTCAAGTCCTAATGGAAAGTCTGGCTTAAATCCAAAATTGGTCGCTAAAGTGCGCTCTCTTCGTCACTAAGTCCAAATTCTATGTTTGATAAAGTGTGCGAAAACGTATTTGTCTCGTACATGACTACACATCTGGATTTGAACAAATTTATGCAAAGCCTGATAAACCTGACCAAAATCAGGGAAAGTCTTGCTTTGGATCCCGCGTTGCTGTTGCTTATGCAGCACTGGCTTGGCATTTTTGCTGCACAAGCTCAGCCTATCAAGATGCAGGTATTATCCAGGCGCCAGCTGGTCTCGGTCATGAATACTCAACATGCAAGTACTGATCCTGCTTTTGAGGCCTTCCCAGTCGAAGTTTATGAAATGTTGCTGAATTATCTGGATCAGGAACATCGCCAGCATCAATGCCTGGAAACAGCGGTGGGTAAATTACATATTTTTCCGCTTCAACAAAGCATTGCCCACAAAAATGCGATCTTGCTTATTCAGCATGAGGGCTTGGCTAACGAAGCGATAGCGCTCATCGAGCAATGTTTGCAGATGTTCCATTACTATGCCCGCCTGATTATCGAAAATGAGCGCGATGGCTTGACCGGATTGCTCAACCGTAAAACATTTGACCAATGCGTGAGCAAAATCCTGCTCAATGATTACAAGCCGGAATACCGTTTTCCTCTACACCACTACCTGGTGATTTTTGATATTGATTTTTTCAAACGCATTAATGATAACTACGGCCACCTCATAGGCGATGAAGTATTGATCCTATTATCCCGTTTGATGCAGGAAACCTTTCGCGATGGCGACTTACTATTCCGCTTTGGCGGTGAAGAGTTTGTGGGTGTGTTTTCTTGCGCTGAACCGCAAGATATCGTGAACTTGCTCGAAAGGTTTAGAGAAGCCCTGGCAGAATATAGCTTCCCGCAAGTTGGCCATGTCACCATCAGTATTGGTTGCTCGCAAATGGCGCTTAATGTGTTGCCTAATACCGTGCTGGAACGTGCGGATGAAGCACTTTATTACGCCAAGGAACATGGTAGAAATCAGATTTGCTACTATGAAACCCTGATTGAGCAGGGTTTGCTGAAAGACAGCGTCATTACAGGCGAAATCGAGTTGTTCTAAATTTTAAAGATGGCAATCCTTGCCAGTCCTATTCTCTTCATCGTCACGATGAGTTGACTTTTTACATCAATTAAAATTAATATATGTTAAAAATATCAAACATCTGAAGAGGGGAGTGGATGCGTTTTGTTATCATCCTGCTGGTTGGTTTATCACACTCAGCCTGCGTTAGGCAGCCTGCAGATGTTATCCCCAATGCTGCCTTGCATTTGCCAGAGGCAACCCCTGCCAGCATGCCCCTGGCGCCAACTTATCCAGAAGTGGATATTTCAGAGATTGAATCCACGCTTTCGATCAAGCCGCCATTGAAGTCGGCAACGCCGACCTTACTGATTAACCTGGTTGTACACGATGCGCCGGTGCAGGAGGTTTTGTTGGCGCTTGCACGAGAGAGTGGGTTGAATATTGATATCCATCCTAGTTTGCGCGGTAAGGTCACCCTCCATGCCATCCAGCAGTCTGTTCCCTCAATTCTGTCACGCATGTCCAAACAGTTGGACATGTATTACGAATGGACAAATGGCGTGTGGTCTGTGACGCCGGACATGCCCGTCATACGCAGCTATAAGCTGAACTGTGTCAATATGAGCCGGGATACTACTGGCTATATCGGCGTCGCCAGCGAAATCAACAGTGCTGGCAGGGCAGCTACAGGCACCGGAAATAATAGCACAACACAAGTCGCTGGGGTGCAGGGTGGATCCAGCAATAGTTCCAGAACAGCAGTGACATCACAATCTCGGTATCACTTGTGGGAAAGTATTGTTGAGAATATACAGACCTTACTGGATGAAACGGATAAGGCTAGCAATGCACGTGATGAAGTGATGGAAGGGACCTCCTCCTTACTGCATTTGGCCGATCAGGCAAGTACGCCATCAGAATCAATACCAGGTTCGCCAGTGCTTGAAAAGGCTATTAATCCCGAAAAAACGGAACGGGCACGTGTGCGCTGGCGTGCTTCACGGTTGATGACTAATCCCGAAGCCGGTATTTTGACCATCAGGGCGTCGCAAAGCCAGCAGGCTCAGGTGCGCTCTTACCTTGAATCGGTGATGCAGGTGGCTGCCAGGCAGGTGTTGATCGAAGCCACAATCGTCGAAGTCGAACTCAGTAAAAGCTTCCAGATGGGCATAGACTGGAGCAGACTCTCGGCCTCTGCCCAGCAACGCGGCTGGCAGTTTGCACAATCGCTGGGTAGCGAAGCTGCCCAATTTAATCGGGCCAATCGCAGTTGGGAAAGCAATAACAGTAAAAATGCATTGGGTCAAAATAACGGTAGCGTCGCATTTATGTTGGGGTATTTTAATCCACTGAGTCGTTTGGGTAACCTCGGCGCCAGCGTCACTTTACTTGAGCAGTTTGGCAAGACCCGTGTGTTATCCAGCCCAAAACTGATGGTGTTGAATAATCAGACTGCCATACTCAAAGTGGTCGATAACCTGGTGTATTTCACCATTCAGTCGCAAATTTCACAAAGCAGCAGTAATAGTGGCAACAATTTGCAGGCAGTGACAACGACGGCAAACACGGTGCCTGTCGGGTTGGTCATGGCAGTCACCGCCCAAATAAACAGCCGTCAACGCGTCAATTTAAACGTCCGGCCCACGGTCTCCAAGGTGTTACGCTATATCGAAGATCCTAATCCCCAGCTTGGCAGTGGCAGTGCGCGCATCGTCAGTAGTATTCCTGAAATACAAGTGCGCGAAATGGAATCCGTTCTGAATATTGCTAGCGGCAATATCGCTGTGCTGGGTGGCTTGATGCAGGAGGATCAACGAGAATTTACCGACAAAGTGCCAGGCCTATCCAGGCTACCTGTGATTGGACAGGCATTTACCGGTAAAAATCAAGCAGCGAAAAAAACTGAGCTGATTGTTTTTCTGCGGCCGACCGTGATTGGCATGGCAGATGTGAAATCAGGTGACTTGCAGTCATTCCAGCCCTTACTGCCGGAAGCATTACCGTCCGATTTCGAGATTAATGAGGAGCCATCATGAATCCTGGGCGGCAAATGATGAGTGTCCGCAGTGTTATCAAGCGATTTCACAGGCCACAACCATATCGTGGGGCATTGATACACCGAGAGTCACGGGAGTTTGAAAGCCTGATGCACGTATTTTTGTGGACCGGCGTTGTGTTATGTGTCTCTCTCGCCTGTCAGCAGACTTACCACTTTTTTGAGGAAAGCAGGCAAGCACCTCAATCGAATCAGCAGCAGAAGTCTCAGCAAAAATTAATCACATCAATCGCCCTAATGCCGCCTGCCGACGTCTTGCCGGTAGTGCAAGACAGACAATCTGACTTGGTTCAAAGTCTATTTCGTTTCAAGCAGGCCGAAACCAAAGCGCCACCAAGTGTGAACCGACAACCAGAGATAGCAGCTTCAACGAAAGTCACTCAACAGGCCAATTCCCGGGTTTGGCAGCTGGAGGTAACGCGCCTGCATGAAACGAATATGACGCAGCAACTTGCCAATGCCAAGTATCAACTACAGTCAGGATATTTTGATCTTGCGCGCCAGTCGTTTGAACAGATTCTGCAGCAAGACCCGCATCATGTCGTTGCCTTGGCGGGTATGTTGGTGGTCATCGGTCAACAAGGCGATCTCTCCCAGCGCGAAGACTATCTCAGAAGAATACGTCAGGAGATTCCAGATTATGTGCCGGATGATGATCCTCTTCTGCTACAGGTGGCGGATTGAATATGCAGGCGGTTACCGGTCAGGCCCGCTTGGGAGAATGGATGCTGGCAAAAGGCATGATCACGGCTGATCAGCTGGAGATCGCACTCATTGAACAGCATAAAAGTCATCTTCTGTTAGGGCAGCAATTGGTCCGGTTGCATTTTGTGACAGATGCCATCATCCGGGATGCATTGGCGCAGCATCATGCGCAGGAGAGCATAGACCTGCATCAGGTCATTCCAGATCACGAGGCGATGGCCATGGTGCCAGAGGCCTTTGCCAAACTCCATAAAGTATTGCCGCTACATTTTTCTGCAGACAAAGGCGTCATGCGCATTGCATTCTCTGGGCAAAAGCAGCCACAGATGCTGGAGGAATTACGTCGCCTATTGGGAGGAAACATCACGCTTGAACCAGTCCTGGCTACCGAGGCACATCTGGAACAAGCATTAGACAAGTTTTATGGACACAGCCTGTCGCTAGACAGCATTTTGCGTGATATTGAGCAGGAGCACGCCACCGGCTTACCCTCAATTCAGCAGGAATCACGGCCTGTCATCAGGCTGGTCAATGCAGTGCTCATTGATGCCGTCAAGCAAGGAGCTTCTGATATCCATTTTGAACCTGAGCTGGCGTTCTTGCGGATTCGGTACCGTATTGATGGCGTGCTATGGCAAATCCGATGCCTGCATGGGCGATATTGGCCTGCAATGTGTGTGCGGCTCAAGATATTGTCCGGGATGGATATTGCCGAGCAACGTATGCCCCAGGATGGCAGAGTAGATCTGTTTCTATGCGGACGGCAGATTGATTTCAGGGTATCCAGCCATCCCACATTGCATGGTGAAAATATAGTATTACGCGTGCTGGATCGTGATAAGGCCATTATTCCATTGGATGCGATGGGCTTGCGTACCACACAACTCGAGCAGGTCCAGGCAATGCTCACCAAACCGGAAGGCTTGCTGATTTTGACAGGACCTACCGGTAGCGGAAAAACAACGACCCTGTACTCCATGCTGGCGCATCTCAACCACGAGCATGTCAATATCATGACACTTGAGGATCCCGTGGAATATCCTCATCCACTGATGCGGCAAACCTCGGTCAATGCTGCAAATAAGGTGGATTTTATCAATGGTATCCGCGCCATTCTGCGGCAAGACCCAGACATTATTCTGGTCGGTGAAGTGCGCGACGAGTCGACGGCTGCCATGGCCATACGTGCAGCGATGACTGGCCATCTGGTCATGACGACCTTGCATACGAATAGTGCTGCCTCTGCTTTCGCACGCCTGAAAGACCTGGGTGTCAGTCCTCACATGATGGCGGGATGCCTGGTGGGAGTGATTGCCCAACGATTAGTCAGGCAGCTGTGCTTATCTTGCAAGCGGGAAATCGAGACTGATCATGCCCTGATCGAATGGTTGCAGCAAACGACAGCCGCTGGGCAAACCGAACCAAGTCGCCTGTTTGAGGCGGTAGGATGTACGCACTGCCGTATGAGTGGTTATCGAGGCAGGTTGGTGATTATGGAAGTATTGGCCATACATAGCGACATGGAGTCAATGCTGACGCAATCACTGACGATGGAATGCCTGCAAAATCAGGCGCGGCAGCATGGATATACTACCCTGGCAGAAGAGGGGCTAAGGCTGGTCAGGGCAGGAGAAACCAGTCTGCAGGAATTGCGCCGGGTGGTCGACTTAAGCGTCCTCAGCAATCGTACAGGGTTGATATGACTTATTATCGATATACTGCGATTGACCAGCTTGGTCGCCAGCAACGTGGCTGTATGGACGTGCCCTCGGAGCAGTCGCTTGTGCAGTGTTTGCAGCAGCAAGAGTTGGAGTTACTGACATACAAGCTTGGGCAACCTTTATTCAGGCGTAAGCCACGTGTAAATAGCGCCGTGTTGATCGTGTTTTGCATACAAATGGAGCAGTTGCTACAAGCGGGTGTGCCCCTATTGCAGGCAATCGCCGAGTTGGCGGAACAAAGTGAACATAAAGGCCTGCGGGCAGCCTTGCGTATTTTATATCGCGATCTGGAGGCGGGCAGGTTGTTGTCACAAGCATTTCAGGCGCAAGCCAATATATTTCCGCCTTTATTCGGTCAATTGGTCGATGCGGGGGAACGCACGGGTCAGTTATCCGAGGTCTTCGGGCATTTGACTCGCACGCTGAGTTGGCAGGCTGAATTGCTGGCCCAAATCCGTCGTGGCCTGACTTATCCTGCGGTGTTGTGTGTCATGGTGGCCGTGGCGGCCTATGTTATGTTGACATTCCTGGTGCCGCAGATGGCCAGCTTTCTGCAAGGCCTCGGTCAGGAGCTGCCATGGTCCACGCGGTTGCTGCTAACACTCTCTGATGGTGTGATGGCCTATGGCGGCTGGTTTCTACTCGGCATGGTTTTGCTGGTCGGCGCGCTGATCCTGATCGTACGTCATTCTCCCAAAGCGGCATTGTTGCTGGATCAATGGCTATTGAAAATCCCGGTCTTTGGCCGGCTCCTGCACCAGTTGGTATTAGCCCGGTTGTGCCGTTTCCTGGGCTTGATGTACCAGACCGGGATTCCTTTATTGCAGGCGCTGGAGTGGTGTCAGCCCCTATTGCAGCAACGTGTCATGGCACGGGCATTGGCAGAAGTGCATCAGCGCGTACAGGCAGGTGAGAGTCTGACATCCAGCTTCAAAGCCACGCTGCAATTTCCACCATTAATGTTACGTATGCTCAGTGTCGGTGAAACGACAGGTGCGCTTGACCGTATGCTGTTGCAGTTGGCTACCTTTTACGACAGGGAGGTACAGTCACAGCTGCAAACACTGTTGCGGTTACTGGAGCCGGCGCTCACTATCAGCCTAGGCCTGATGTTATTGTTTTTGATGGCAGCCGTGATGTTGCCGGTGTATGACAGTTTTTCAAGTCTGCGCTATTAATGATGATGGCTAAGCATCGGTTTGTGATCCTCATTGATCAAGAAACAGGTGTGCATATCGCCCTTTTTTCCGGGCAGGAGATGCTGGCGTTGCGGGCATGTGATCTCGCTAACGAGGGAAGTCGCCTGGCTTTGCTGCGCTGGTGTCAACAGTTTCCGCAGGCAAGGATTATATTTTTAAGCAATCTTGCGGATGAGCAATATCACGTCGAAACTCTACCCCATGTACGTGGCGCCGCCGGACGCCAGTTCTTGTTGCGCAAATTGGCTGCCTGGCCTTTTGCACAAGGATTGCATACGGTATTCCGCCTGAATAGCGTGCAAACCCTGCGCAAAGAAGATCGCTTTCTGTTCGCGGCAATCTTCTATCCACCATTGTCAGCTTGGCTACCGGAGTTACAAAGGCAATCGCTTCGTATCGAGGGTGTGTATACGCAGGCGCTGACGTTGGCCTGTTGGTTACCGGCATTGCCAAAAGGCGTGGTGCATCGCTTATGCATCCAGTGTAGACAACAGCAGGTGCGAATGAGCTATTCTCAGCAAGAGCGCTTGTTCTTTAGCCGTCTGATTTCTTTACCGCGAGAGGGATTTTCTGATCTGGATCTCCGGTTTGAGCGCATTGCCCAAGAGGCTAATCAAACCCGTTTGACACTCACTCAGCAGCGATGGATACAGGAATCGGATGTGTTACAGATAGTCTGGGTGGGTGAGGTGCCAGTTGATGTGAGAGAGGTAAAAAAGTATTTGCCATCTCACTATTCATGGGTATATATCCCTGCATTTGAATTATCGCGCCACTTGGCTAGCAACCCAGCGCCAGAAGCGCTAGACGCGATGGATTGGGCCGCCATGCACTCTATCTTGCAAAGAGATGCATTGCCCAATTTAGCCCCTGAGGAAGCTTTGCGGCCCAGGCACATCGCTCGTTTGAAGCGTCAGTTACATTGGGCAGGTGCTGCCATGACCGGTTTAATGTTCTTGGCGGGTTGGGTGGGGGTGCAGGCTACGCAACACGATTTGCTGCAAGCAGAACAACTCAACCATCGTCTACAAGGGTTAAAGTCAGCCCAGCCTGTCAGTGAGCCGAGCCCTGCGCAGTTGCCACGTCTGCGAGCGTTCACGCAGGCCGTTCAAACCTTAGAGACTAGAGTGGACTTGCCAGGTGATGCATTGCTTTTACTGCACAACGCCGTGGCGGATATCTCTCACTGGCAACTGACCGTCCTGGAATGGGAGGCGAATTGGTCAACGGATTCACCTGACGACGGCAAAGATGACCAGCAAGCACTACTAACGACATGGATAACCAGGGAGTTCAATCATCAGGCACAAGCAGAGTGGCAACAGCTATACAACAGCCTGCGGAGCCTCCCAGAGATTGAAAAGGTGGAAGTTGTCCGTCCGTCTGATGCCTATGCTTCATCTCGGCAGGGCGACACTCGTCAAATGCCTTCGGCAGAAAAGACCGTACTTAAATTGTATTTAAAACGCATTCAGAAAATGGCGCAATCGTGATGGCGGGTTTCTATTGGCGAGATTTACGTATCACCATGTTTGCATGGTTAACCGTGTTAAGTTTGTTGGGCATGTTGCTGGCGTTAGTCTTGTATCGTCAGCGCAATGCTGAAGAGGCACTGGCAGAAGCGGAGAAACAATGGCAGCATTCACAGCAACAAGCCATGCAGTATGCCAGCTACCAGGCTGAGATGAGTTACTACCTTGCACATCGCGAGCAATGGCAGGCATCCGGGTTGATGCAGTTGCCAGATTTCGATCAGTGGGGGTCTGTTTGGGCAAACCTGCAGCAACAGTTTTCTCTCCCTCATTTGGCATATCAGATTCAGCCATCGATGGCTTGCCCAGGAGGCCAGTGTCGTCAGCAATCGCCGCTTAAGCAATTTCCTGAGCTCAATTTCACGGTCACTCCCATCCAAATCAGCTGGTCGGTGCATCATGAGTTGGACGTGAGTCAGTGGTTACGGGCGTTGCAGCGTCAATATCACGGTATGTTGCTCGTGCGTCGTTGCCAATGGCAGTTGGCAGAACAGGCGGCGTCCATTGCCGTCCAATGTGATCTGGCGATGTTTAATTTCCCTAATGTCTTAGCAATGGCGGGGTCGTCATGATGCCCACGCCTATCTTGCAGAAAGGGGTGGCCGTCTGGGTTGTCCTGTTATTGCTGTCTGGCGCGGGCGGATGGATGCTGTATAAGCTTTCCAATACCTATCCTGCCAAGCAATTGACCATGCATAAAACGATCACTTCGCTTGCGCTGGCAAAACAGGCGTTACTGGCTTATGCCCAGCAGCCGCTGGGGCTCACCCAGTGCGAGTCAAATTGCCCACGTCCTGGAGACCTGCCATGTCCTGACCGTAATAACGACGGTATTGCTGAGACCTCATGCAGCAATACGGCCCGCCTGGGGCGACTGCCATGGAAAACCTTGGGCATTGGCGACGTGCGTGATGGCAGTGGGGAGCGATTGTGGTATGCCGTGTCTGAGCGTTACAAAAACAACCCGCGCATCTTGCCATTAAACCTCGACACGCCTGGCACCTGGAGCCTGCTACTAACAGAAGGCTTACACTGGGATGCAACCCAGGGCAATGGCGTGGTAGCTGTGCTCATTGCGCCCATGCACCCACTGGTGCGGAAAGATGGTTGGGTACAGCAAAGGCAAGAATCCTCCAGCGAAATAGCCAAGCACTATCTTGATATCCATGCTTTGGATAATGCTAGTCCTGTCGAAAATACAGTAAACGGTTTTGTCATGACGGCATCTAGCCCTCACTTCAATGATGTGGTTTGGCCCATCACTGCGGGGAGCATGCACCAGCAAATGCAAAAGCACGTCTTGAGCGAACTCAAGCGCAGCCTGCGCTGCACGCTATCTCCATGCCCCACCTATCCATCCCCCGCTGCGGCAGAGGATGACCGCTGCCTTGGTTTCCAGTCGGTGACAGCCGGACAATGCCTCCCCACTTCGGTGAACATAGGGAGATTGCCTGTGGATGCTGATGCACATTGGCCTGGCACCACGCAGCACATGCTGGACGGCGATGCCAAGCACCACTGGTTCCAGCAGAATAGCTGGCGGGAGCAAGTGTTTTACCAGTCCGCTTCAACGCAAACAACTATTATCGTGGCAGGAGAGCGTCTACCGGGGCAATCCCGGGAGAGTACAACTGATAAGGGGAATCTGAATGCCTACCTGGAGGCATCCACGTTACAGGCCTTGCAGGCACAAAATGCCTCCGCACTGACGTTGCCAAGCAACGACATTTTTGAGCGTGTGATGAAGCAATGAGCCAGCGTATTCCCGAGTTCCAGCGGATGCAAAAACTTATCCATGGCTTCAGTTTACTGGAGATGGCCTTGGCGCTCGTGATTCTCAGTATGATGATGGGGTGGTTAATGACGCCCTTGCGCGTACAGAATGGTTTACATAAATATCAGCAGACTGACCAGCGCCTGACGCAGGCGCAGCAGGCATTACTGGGGCATGCCATTATTTATCATTATCTGCCATGCCCGGATGCTGATCAGCCGCCGGATGGCTGGGAGAACGTCTTGGCAAACCAGACTTGCACCATTGATGAAGGGATTCTGCCATGGCTACAATTAGGTGTGGCGGCAACCGATGCCTGGGGGCGCTTTTTTCGTTATCGGGCCGATAGTACGTTTACCCATCATGCCCAGTGGTTTGCCATCTCCGCCGCTGAGAGTGCCAGTAATATTCAAGTGACTGGCGAGGCTGGGGCGGTCACCAGCATCCCTAGTCGGCCTGGAGCAATCATCCTTTCGCATGGCGAAAATGGCCTGGGTGGCATACAATCGGTGTCTGGTGGGCAAACCTATGCCATGTCGGCGCCTGTACATCCTGACGAACAGGAAAACGCAGATGGCGACCTCGTTTTTGTCGATAAAGCACAACAGCAGACGGGTGGTGCTGTGTTTGATGACCGCCTGGTGATGCTGTCACCCAAGTTGCTAATACAGCAGATGGTGCAGGCGCAAAGACTGCCTTGAATAAACGGAATTTAGATGCAAGACGATTTATTGCTACGTTACAGCAGACACATTATGCTGCCGCAGATTGAATATGCGGGGCAGGAAGAGTTGACGCAAAGCCATGCACTGATTATTGGTGCAGGAGGGTTGGGTGCGCCCGTGGCCATGTACTTGGCGGCCGCAGGGGTGGGCACCTTGACCATTTGTGATTTTGACCAGGTGGACCTCACCAATTTGCAGCGCCAGATTATTCATACCACGGCAGCGGTAGGGCAAAACAAGGCCCTGTCAGCCCAGGCAACGATTGCCAAACTGAATCCTGAAGTCAAAGTGTATGCCGAAACGATCCGGCTCAATGAGGACGCGCTTGCCGGACGTGTTTCAGTCGCAGATGTGGTGATTGATTGCTCTGATAATTTTGTCACGCGCTACTTGCTGAACCAGCTTTGCTTCAACCACAAAACCCCTTTGGTCTCTGGGGCCGCGATCCGTTTTGAGGGACAGTTAAGCGTGTTTGATTTCCGTCATGAAGATAGCCCGTGCTACCACTGTTTGTATCCGGATGTGGGCGATGACCAGGAATTGCGTTGTGCTGATAACGGCGTGTTTGCGCCATTGGTGGGCATGGTAGGCACGGCGCAGGCCGCCGAAGCGCTGAAGATTTTGCTGGATATTGGTCACACCATGCAGGGCCGCTTACTCTTGCTGGATGCACTCAATGCGGAGTGGCGCACCATACGCCTGAAAAAAGATGCTTCCTGCGCGGTGTGTGGTCATTAAGCTTTTGGCGTTGAATTCTCGGCCTGGAGTCTATTGACCAATTCGGATATCTCCCATTCGCAACCACCACACCCGCTGAGGGCGCCCGAGTAACGGGAAATCCCCTCAAGGTCCTTGCCCTGCTTGACCAGTTCGATAATCAATCCCCGCGTCGTGCCGCTACAGCTGCACAACACTTCTTTCGGGTTTTCTTCGTCGGTTTCACACATTCGGACACGATTTTAATATTGAGTTTAAGCTGGCATTTTAACGGCAGATAGATGGGGGATGCCAGCCTGGCAAATTAAGCACTATTGCTGTGAGGGCTAAACCCCGTTAGCATCCATGCATACCGTTGAAAGGGCAGGCTGATGAATAAAGGCGTTCGTTTATCCGAAAAGTGGTTTAACCGTGCACTATGGATGGTAGCAATCATCTTTGCCTGGTTTTTAACCGGGCTGGGTAAAAGCATTATTGGTGATTTGCCGCGTGTGGAGACTGATTACACGACTGAGCATTTTGTGAGTCATACCCAAGTTGATCCATTACGCACAGAATTGAAAGGGCTTGCCAGGCAGCGCCAAACGCTTGCTGATCAACTCGAGCAAGCTAATTTACAGCTCATTATCCGGCAAAAAGATTACCAGGCGGCACGCACGACGTTCGATAACTGGGTCAAAACCAGAGATACGACGGATGAAGTAGATGATTTGGTCAGCCGCACACGCACACTGGATATGCTCAAGAAACTGGAACGGGATGCTGAAAGGTCGATTGAGGATATCCAGCAGCAGCAAACGGATATTTCCCAGCATGAAACGCAACTGCTGGCGCAGGTGGATACATTGGAAGACGCTGCTCGCCAACAATTAGACGATGCTTATGAGGCGCAGGAAACACGTGTATTTTTATATCGCTTATTAGTGACTTTACCTTTGCTGGCTTTGGCTGCCTGGTTATTTGCCAAAAAGCGTCAATCCCAATATTGGCCGTTTGTATGGGGTTTTATTATTTTTGCACTGATGGCCTTCTTTGTTGAGCTGGTGCCTTATTTGCCAGATTATGGCGGCTATGTGCGCTATACCGTGGGTATTGTATTCACTGTCGTGGGCGGAAAGTATGCGATTACCGCCTTGCAGAACTACCTGGAACAGCAAAAGCTGGCGGAGTCGCAGCCTGAGTTTCAAAGACGGGAGGAGCTTGGTTATGACACTGCACTGGCAAGATTAGCAAAAAATGTATGCCCTGGCTGTGAGCGGAATGTAGACTTGAAGAACGAGCAAAGTGATTTCTGTACGCATTGCGGCATTTGCTTGCACAACTATTGCAATGCCTGCCAGTCGCGCAAAAGCGCCTTTGCCAAGTTTTGCCACAAGTGTGGCACCGCCGCCTGAGAGGGCGGCGGTCTGAAGCTTCATTAGAAAATTATTTCAGTTTAGCCAATTGAGCCTGCAGTTTTTCCAGGCTGGCAGTAAAGTCTGCCAGACGGGCTTTTTCCTGCTCAACCACAGCAGCGGGTGCGCGGGCAACGAAGCTTTCGTTACCCAGCTTGCCGTTAGCCTTGGCAATTTCACCTTGCAAGCGTGCAATTTCCTTACCTAAGCGCTCTTTTTCAGCAGCAATATCAATTTCCACCTTGAGCATTAATTTGAAATCACCAGCCAACATCACTGGCGCGTCGGCTTCTGGCAGTTCAGCCACGATATCCACGTTTTCCAGTTTTGCCAATGACTTCAAATAAGGGGCGTAAGCCGCTAATTGCGCGGCGTCACCTGCGGCGATTAATGGCACTTTGGCGGCGGGTGAAATACTCATTTCGCCACGCAGGCTACGGCAGGCTTCCACTGCGGTTTTCAGTGTGGCAACCCAAGCTTCGGCTTGCTCGTCAATTTTTTCCGGGTCTGCTTTAGGATACACCTGCAACATGATGCTTTCGGTGCCGCGTGACTTATCTTTGAGCTCAGTCATTGGTGCAATTGTCTGCCAGATTTCTTCTGTCACAAACGGAATAATCGGATGCGCCAGGCGTAAGACGGTTTCCAGTACGCGCAGTAAAGTGCGGCGGGTAGCGCGTTGTTCAGAGTCACTACCTCCCTGAATTTGTACCTTGGCAATTTCCAGGTACCAGTCGCAGTATTGGTCCCAGACAAACTCGTAAATGGCTTTTGCTGCCAGGTCAAAACGGTAATCGTTAAAGGCGCGCTCTACTTCAGCTTCTGTCCGTTGCAACAGCGAAACAATCCAGCGATCTGCCTGGCTGAATTTGCGGCCACCATCTTCGCAGCTCTCTACGCCAAAGCCATTGTCCTGACCTTCGGTATTCATTAACACGAAACGTGTGGCGTTCCATAACTTGTTGCAGAAGTTGCGGTAACCCTCGCAGCGTTGCAGGTCAAATTTGATATCACGGCCAGGTGAGGCCAGGCTGGCAAAGGTAAACCGGAGGGCATCGGTGCCATAAGCAGCAATGCCTTCCGGGAATTCTTTGCGTGTGCGCTTCTCAATTTTTTCGGCATCTTTCGGGTTCATCAAGCCGGTCGTGCGCTTCTTCACCAGTGATTCCAGGTCAATGCCATCGATCAAGTCGATAGGGTCCAGCACATTGCCTTTTGATTTCGACATCTTCTGGCCTTCGGCATCGCGGATCAGGCCGTGCACATAGACATGTTTGAACGGAATCTTGCCCGTGATGTGCTTGGTCATCATCACCATACGCGCTACCCAGAAAAAGATAATGTCAAAGCCTGTGACCAGCACAGAGGAGGGCAGGAATTGCTGTAAAGCCTGGTTCTGTGCGTCCATGGCTTCATCGCCGGTCCAGTCCAGTGTGGAGAAGGGCCACAATGCGGATGAGTACCAAGTGTCTAATACATCTTCATCACGTTTCAGGTTGCCGGTATAACCCGCTTCTGATGCCTTTTGTTTGGCTTCAGCTTCATCATGCGCGACAAACACTTCACCGTTTTCGCCATACCACGCCGGAATTTGGTGACCCCACCACAACTGACGTGAAATACACCAGTCCTGGATGTTGTTGAGCCACTGGTTGTAAGTATTCACCCAGTTTTCCGGGTAAAACTTGATCTCGCCATTGGCCACCACTTCCAGTGCTTTTTCCGTGATGCTCTTGCCGTCTTCACCAGGCTTGCTCATGGCAACAAACCACTGGTCGGTCAGCATGGGCTCAATGACTACATTGGTACGATCACCACGAGGGACCTTGAGTTTGTGTTTTTCAACTTTAACCAGGAAGCCACCTGCTTCGAGGTCTGCCACCACCTGTTTACGGGCGGCAAACCGCTCAAGGCCAACCAGATTGGCTGGTAGGTTGATGGCTGGTTTGGCGCTGCCATCAGCGGCATACACTTCAGCCGCAGCAGGAACAAAACCTTGCAAGTTGAGGATCACGATCTTATCCAAGCCCTGACGCTGGCCCACCATATTGTCGTTAAAGTCGTGCGCGGGCGTCACTTTCACGACGCCGGTGCCGAACTCTTTATCCACGTATTCATCTGCAATGACCGGGATTTCACGGTTGCAAAGTGGCAGAGAAACATTTTTGCCAATCAAGTGCGCATAGCGCTCGTCTTCCGGATGCACCATGACGGCCACGTCACCCAGCATCGTTTCCGGACGCGTTGTTGCGACAGTCAGATGGCCGGAACCATCCGCCAGCGGATAATTGATATGCCACATGGAGCCGTCTTCTTCCTCTTGCACCACTTCGAGGTCAGAAACAGCGGTACCCAGTTTCACATCCCAGTTCACAAGGCGTTTGCCTCGGTAAATCAGGCCTTCGTTGTACAGGCGTACAAAAGTCTCGGTGACAACCTTGTTGAGGCCAGCATCCATCGTGAAGCGCTCGCGGCTCCAGTCTGGCGAGGTGCCCAGGCGGCGCATTTGCTTGGTGATGGTACCGCCGGAATATTCTTTCCATTCCCATACTTTTTCCAGGAATTTCTCGCGGCCAAGGTCATGGCGGCTGACGCCTTGTGCATCGAGCTGACGCTCAACCACAATCTGCGTCGCGATCCCTGCATGATCAGTGCCTGGTTGCCACAAAGTGTTGTCGCCACGCATGCGGTGATAGCGGGTCAACGCATCCATGATGGTCTGGTTAAAGCCATGGCCCATATGCAAGGTGCCTGTGACGTTGGGAGGAGGCAGCAGAATGCAGAAGTTATCTTTAACTTCAGGATTGAGGCCTGCGGCATAAAAGCCTTTGTTTTCCCAAAAGGCATACCATTGGCTTTCGATGGATTTAGGATCAAACGATTTAGCGAGTTCACGCGCTGGATTGGAGTTTTGAGTAGGAGTAGTCATGCGCGTGATTTTAACACAGCGGGCCAGTGGGCAGGGGCTGGCCGCTGTTTCAAGCCGTGTAAAATCTATCGTTGAGAGTCGGCGCGACCACCTTCCAGTATCGGCTGAAGCGCATCAGTTGATGATCGGTTAATGTCACGTCAGTGATGCGTTTTTCTGGTTGCCATCTCACCTGCAAGCCTGCCACCGCTTGCTTGAGTACTGGTTGCGGTGTATCCATGCTTGATATCTGTCCCTGGGAGAGCTGCGTCAGGACTTGCCTGGTGTTGCCTTCCCATATTTGTGTCCCTGGCATTTCTGCCAGGCAATCGGCCATGAATTGCAGACGTTTGAGCGGCCAATGGCCATGGATTTCCGGGTCAAACACAAAAATGGCTGGAATATCCAGCATATGTAAAGGATGCTCGGGCGAAAGCATTTCATCATGTACCCAGACCAACTCTGATAAGGCATGTGAACTGGTGGATAAGGGTGATTGCGAAGTGTTCGCTAGAGGTTGTAAATCTGTCTCGCCGTTGTCGCGGATATTTTCGGGAAACAGGCGTTGCTGTAAGGCTTCGTAACTGCTGGCGAAAGGGCATTTGATTTTGCACTGCTGACACCAGGCTTCCCCACCAAACTGAATAATGTTTTCCTTGTTGAAGTAATAGGGCTTGTTGCTAAAGCTGGAGGCTACCCACTGCCATGAAAGGTGATTGGACGCGATATCACCATCCAGTAACTGCTGCTCAAACCAGTCAGCTGCCTGGCGCCAGTCAATTTCGAGCCAATGTAACAGATAGGCAGCCAGCCACATGCGGGCATGGTTGTGGACATAACCTTGCTGCTGCAGCGAACGCACGATCTCATCCATGCAAATGAGCCCGGTAAATCCCTGTGAAATAAAGTCTGGCAAGGGGTTGTGGCCTAGGGTGACTTTAGGCGGCTCCATTTCCTGCATGATCTGGGTGCCAAAGCGGTACCAGACCTGGCGAAAATAATCGCGGTAACTTAACTCTGAAGCCAGTTTGCTGGTGCGCTTGTCAGAGTGTTTCAGGACATGCTCGAGCGCTTCCGGCAGGGTGATGCAACCGTGTCGCAAATAAGGTGAAAGCCGGGTGACCCTTCCGGACAGGTGATTACGGCTACGGGCATATGATTCGGCGTCCACGGCCTGCAGTCGTTGTAGCGCCATGGTGCGCCCCCCTTGCCATGCTGTATCCAGTGCAGGTCCTGGCGCATGCGGAAAGCATTCCGCAATTTGTTGCATGCGGGTGGGGCGGTCTGTTGCGAGTGAGAGGCGGACTGGATGACTCATGGCACACTATTTTGACATAACTAGTGATACCATGGCTTGCAATGTTGTTGGCAAGGATACTTAGATGAACGCCTTATGGTTGTGGTGTGGACTTGGCCTGGTGCTGCTATGTGTGGAAATGCTGGTGGGAACCCTGTATTTTTTATGGTTGGGCATTGCTGCGTTGGTAATGGCGGTGTTGTGCGCCTTGTTTGCAGAAATGCCACTGGCATTGCAAGCCCTGAATTATGCCGTGCTGGCGGCGATTGCGCTGGCAGTCATGCGAAAACTGGAAAAGCGTAAGCCGGCATTGCGGGTGGGCCAGGCACAGGGAGAAGAAATCGGCCGCCAAGGCGTGGTGATTGTAGCTATTTCACCAGCCAATCCTGGCAGAATCCGTTTTAGCCAGGGTCTATTGGGCAGTCGCGAATGGGTGGCATATGCCGATACCGCGATTGCAGAGCAACAACTGGCCAGGGTGGTGGCGGTGGAGGGGAATAGTCTGCGCGTTGCCCCGTTGTCCTGAGTCGTAAACGAATGAAAAAGGAGTAATCATGACTGAAGTCAGTTTGATCGTCATTGTGCTGGTGGTGATTGCCATCGTTAAAGGCGTGCGCATTGTGCCGCAAGGTGAAGAATGGGTGGTTGAAAGATTGGGCAAGTTCGCTGGCATCCTGACGCCGGGCTTGCATGTGATCAACCCTATCCTGAGTAGTGTCAGTTACAAAGTCACCACCAAGGACATCATTTTGGATGTGCCCGAGCAGGAGGTGATTACACGGGATAATGCGGTGATTCTGGCCAATGCCGTTGCCTTTATCAAGGTGACTAATATTGAGCGTGCGGTATACGGTATTGAGAATTTCCGTGAGGCCATGCGCAATATGGTGCAAACCAGTTTGCGTTCGATTATTGGCGGCATGGATTTAAACCATGCGCTGACTTCGCGTGACCGTATCAAGGCCGAGCTAAAAGAAGCGATTGCCGATGAAGCGCTGGACTGGGGCCTCACCGTAAAGAGTGTGGAGATTCAGGACATCAAGCCCTCAGCCAATATGCAGGATGCTATGGAGCGCCAGGCGGCGGCCGAACGCGAGCGTGTGGCCGTGGTCACCGAGGCTGAAGGCGCCAAGCAGTCTTTGATCCTGAATGCAGAGGCCCGGCTGGAAGCCGCCCGTAAAGATGCCGAAGCGCAAATGGTGGGCGCTAAAGCCTCCGCCGAGGCGATCAAGATGATCGCAGAGGCGGTCAAGGAAAATAATACTTCAGCGACATTTTTGCTGGGTGATCGCTACATTCAGTCACTGCAAAAAATGGCAGACTCCAGCAATAGCAAAATTGTCGTGATGCCAGGCGATGTGGTGAGTGCGGTGAAAAACCTGATCGGTGGCGGCAAGTAATCCAGCCCCGTTTTTTTCTGTTTAGATTGCTGCCACGCGAGTCTGTTTTGCGTGGCTGGCATATTTCCTGCATCACACTGCTTAAAATCATAATATTCTTGAGGATCAGCAGTGGCTATACGCGTCGCTTTACATCACCGCACCCGCTATCAATTCGACCGCCTGGTTAACCTTTCGCCACACGAAGTCCGCCTCAAGCCCGCTGCGCATGCGCGTACACCGATTTTGTCGTATTCGTTGACCGTGAACCCGGCAAAGCACTTTATTAACTGGCAGCAAGACCCTTACGGCAATTATATTGCCCGTTACGTGTTCCCCGAAATGGTGCGCGAGCTCGATTTTACGGTCGATTTAGTGGCAGACATGACGGTGATTAATCCGTTTGATTTCTTTGTCGAGAAATATGCTGAGCACTATCCTTTTCAATATACCGACCAGCAGTCATTTGAGCTGACTGCCTATTTGCAGCCTGATCCGGTCGAGCCCCTGCTCAAGCAGCTCATGGCAGAATTGCAGAACAAGGTGATTCAACCGGAAATGGGCATTGTCGACTTTCTGGTGGCGGTCAACCAGCATGTACAGGCGGCGATAGGCTATACCGTGCGCATGGAGCCGGGCATACAGACGCCAGAAGAAACCCTGAGCAAATTGACTGGTTCTTGCCGGGATTCCGCCTGGTTGCTGGTGCAAATCATGCGCAATCTGGGGCTGGCTGCCCGCTTTGTCTCCGGCTACCTGATCCAGCTCATGGCCGATGTCGCAGCACTGGATGGCCCCAGTGGGACAGATAAGGATTTTACCGACCTGCATGCCTGGACTGAGGTGTTTATCCCCGGGGCCGGCTGGGTCGGGCTGGACCCTACGTCCGGCTTGATGGCAGGCGAGGGGCATATCCCGCTGGCATGCACGGCGCTGCCTTCTTCGGCCGCACCGGTGACGGGGTATACCGATGTGGCAGAGGTGACGTTTAGCCATGAGATGACGGTGACGCGTATCCATGAAGATCCGCGCGTGACCAAGCCGTATAGTGAGGAAGATTGGCAAGCCATCCTCAAGTTGGGAGACAAGGTGGATGCTCAGCTCAAAAAGCAAGATGTGCGGCTGACGCAAGGCGGGGAGCCGACCTTTGTCTCGATTGATGATATGGATGGTGCCCAATGGAATACCCAGGCGTTGGGAGATCATAAACGGCAATTGGCCGGTGACCTGGCCTTGCGTCTGAAAGCGCATTTTGCGCCCAACGGCTTTTTGCATTATGGCCAGGGCAAATGGTATCCCGGCGAACCGTTGCCTCGCTGGGCCATTAATATGTACTGGCGGCCCGATGGCAAACCGGTCTGGCGTGACGCTAGCCTGTTCTCTGCCGAGGGTGTCGGTGATGGGTATGCTGTGAAGCAGGCGCAGCTGTTTGCCACGCATCTGGCGGACATGCTGGGCTTCCCTACGGCGTGTGTCATTCCGGCCTATGAAGATGTGATGAGCTTTGCGCAACAGGAACAACAATTGCCTGCCAACGTCGACCCGCTTAAGGCTGACCTCAAAGATGCGGCTGAACGTAAGCGGTTGGCCAGCTTGCTTAACCAAGGCTTGGGGCAGGTCGTGGGTTACGTCATGCCGCTCAAGCCAGATGAAAGCCGCAGTGCCGGCGAGTGGTTGACCAGCAAATGGCCGTTAAGGCGTGAGCATTTGTACCTACTGGGTGGGGACTCCCCCATGGGCTTGCGCTTGCCGCTGTCTTCATTGCCCTGGCAACTGCCCACGGACATAGAGCCAGAGTTTCCGCTGGACCCATTTGCAGCCCAGGAAAGCCTGGGGGCATCGAAAACGCCCAAAGTCAGGCTCAAGCACAAAACCATCCAGCCGCTGGCGCGCGAGGTGGTGCACACCGCGCTCTGTGTGCAAGTGCGCAATGGCCGGTTGCATGTGTTTATGCCGCCTGTGAACCGTCTTGAAGACTACCTGGATTTGTTGAGTGCCATTGAGCAAACCGCCTGTGACTTAAAACTCAAATTGTGGCTGGAGGGCTATGCGCCGCCGCGTGACAGCCGCCTCAAATTGCTTAGTGTGACGCCGGACCCAGGCGTGATCGAAGTCAACATTCATCCAGCCAAGACCTGGAAGGAGCTGGTCACTAATATTCATGTGCTGTATGAAGAAGCGCGTTTGTGCCGGCTGGGGACGGAAAAATTCCTGCTGGATGGCCGCCATACCGGCACCGGTGGCGGCAACCATGTGACGCTGGGAGGCGAGACTGCTGCCGATAGCCCGATGTTGCGGCGTCCCGATGTGCTGCGTAGCCTGATTACTTACTGGCAGAACCATCCGGCACTGTCTTATTTGTTCTCGGGCACCTTTATTGGCCCAACCAGCCAGGCACCGCGTGTGGATGAAGCGCGCGATGACAATTTGTATGAGTTGGCGATTGCCTTCCAGCAAATGGCGCAAGCCTTGCCGGTTGGCGAGGAGAGCCAGCAGCCTTGGCTGGTTGACCGCTTATTGCGTAATTTGCTGGTGGATTTAACCGGCAACACGCACCGCTCTGAGTTTTCCATCGACAAACTGTATTCACCCGATGGCCCAACCGGCCGCTTGGGCCTGGTGGAATTCCGCGCTTTTGAAATGCCGCCGCACGCACGCATGAGCTTGCTGCAAAGCCTGTTATTACGTGCGCTGGTGGCCCGCTTCTGGAAAACACCTTATACCGGCAAACTCGTGCATTGGGGGACCGAGCTGCATGACCGCTGGATGCTGCCGCACTTTGTGGCACAGGATATTGCCGATGTGGTGGCTGACTTGCGGGAGGCTGGTTACGCCTTTGAGCAGCGCTGGTTTGAGCCGTTTGTCGAGTTCAGGTTTCCGCGGTATGGTACCGTCGCCTATCACGGCATCGAGCTGGAGTTGCGTCAGGCCATTGAGCCCTGGAATGTGTTGGGCGAAGAGATGGCGGGTGGCGGCACGGCGCGCTATGTGGATTCCTCGGTGGAGCGTATGCAGTTGCGCGTGCGTGGCCTCACCGATGGACGCCATGTGGTGACCTGTAACGGACGCCCCTTGCCACTGCAAGCCACTGGCCATGCGGGGGAATATGTGGCCGGGGTGCGCTTCCGTGCCTGGAGTCCCTGGTCGGCTTTGCACCCGACGATCCCGGTGCAGGCGCCGCTGGTATTTGACCTGGTGGATACCTGGAGCGGCAAGTCCCTGGGCGGATGTACTTACCATGTTTCGCATCCGGGTGGCCGTAATTACAATACCTTCCCGGTCAATGCCAACGAGGCCGAGGCGCGGCGCTTTGCCCGTTTCTGGGCGCATGGCCATACGCCCGGCAAGGTGACTGTGGTAAAAGAGCCACCAAATCCGCGTTTCCCGTTTACGCTCGACCTGCGTTGGCAGCCGAATGTGTGAACATCCTGTTACACTCAGTGTCTTGTTAGATAATCCCTTAACGATCACTTAACTACGCATGCAACCGGAGCTTAACCAGCTTTACCTCTCTGACCGCTACAATGAATTGTTGGATAGCCAGGGCCAGCCACGTCCGCATTGGCAGGCTCTTGTGTCGCAGCTGGAAAGTGAGGAGACTGGCGTCATGCGTAAGCGCATGGAGGCCGTGCAGCGGCAGATCCGCGATAACGGTGTGACCTATAACGTCTATGCGGATACGCATGGTGTGCAGCGGCCATGGGATCTGGATGTGTTGCCTCTGATCATTCCGTCGGAGGAGTGGCAGGAGATTGCCGCCGCGGTGGCACAACGGACTACCTTGCTCAACCGGGTGTTACTGGATATCTATGGTGAACAGCAGTTATTTGCCAGCGGCCAACTGCCGCCAGCGCTGATTTATGGCCATAATGGCTTTTTGCCGTCTTGTGTCGGTATTCCGCATTACGACAACATTGCCTTGCACAACTATGCCGTGGATATTGCGCGTTCGCCCAACGGGCAGTGGTGGGTGGTGTCTGACCGTACCCAGTCGCCCACCGGGGCAGGCTATGCGCTCGAAAACCGCACGATTATTTCCAGTGTGTTCCCAGAGATGTTCCGTGACCTCAATATTGAGCGCTTGAGTGGCTTTTTTGCCAGCATGCGGGATAGCCTGGCCCATTGGGGACACCGTGTGGCACAAAACCAGACACAGACTGTCCCTGGCATTGCCCCGCTCAGCCAGGGGGAGCCACCGCTGGTGGTGATCTTGACCCCGGGACCGTATAACGAAACCTATCATGAGCAATCATTTTTAGCTGGGTATCTAGGCTATCCGCTGGTGCAAGGCAGTGACCTGACCGTGCGTAACGGGGTGGTCTGGCTCAAAACCATCGCCGGGCTTAAGCCTGTGCATGCCATTTTGCGCCGCATAGACGATGATTACTGTGATCCATTGGAACTGAATGCCGAGTCGCTTTTAGGGGTCGCCGGACTGACGCAGGCTGCCCGCCTCGGCAATGTGCTGATTGCCAATGCGCTGGGGGCGAACCTGTTGCAGTCCGGGGCTTTGTTAGGCTTTTTGCCCAATTTGTGCCAGTCCTTGCTGGGGGAATCGTTGCGCATGCCTTCGGTAGCGACCTGGTGGTGTGGCGAACCGGCAGCGCTGGAGTATGTGATTGAGCATCTGGATGACTTGGTGATTAAACCCGCCTATCCGCAAGTGCAATATTCGCCGATTTTTGGCGAAGATCTCAATGCGGCGCAAAAAGAGGCCCTGATTGCCAAGCTGCGCGCGCAGCCAGGCCACTATATCGCCCAGGAGCAAGTGGATATTTCGCAGGCCCCTGTGCTCAGCCATCATCACCATCAAACGCAAATGAGTTCGCTAGCCGTGAGTTTGCGTGTATATGCTTTTGCAACACCCAATGGCTATGCCATTATGCCGGGTGGCCTTTCCCGGGTCGCCAGTGGTAAAGATAGCCGAGTGGTCACCATGCAACGGGGCGGGACCAGCAAAGATACCTGGGTACTGTCGGAATTTACCCAATCGCCTTTTAGCCTGCTGCGCAAAACCACTTCCAGCCAGGACCTGGTGCGTGAAAATCGCTCGCTCTCCAGCCGCATGGCAGAAAACATGTTCTGGTATGGCCGTTATTCGGTACGCAACCTGCAAAAAGCCATGATGCTGCGCGTGACCTTGCGCGCCTTGCTCGAATACACGCCAGATTCGCGCGAAGGCGAGTGGCCGACCATGCAGGGACTCTGCCAGTGGTTTGACCTGTTGCCTTCACCCAAAGATGAAGAAGAGTGGGCGACATGGCAGCCGTATAGTGATGATGATATTGAGCCTTTGCTGGTGCAGGCGGTGTTCTCGCAGCAGTCCGGTAGCCTGGCCACCAGCGTGCAGCAGTTGTATCAACAGGCATTTAACCTGCGTGAACGCATTTCCAATGACCATTGGCGCACCGTGAACGTGTTGTCACGGCAGTTTATTACCCGGCATGCGCATGCTACCTTGCAGGATGCGATGTCATATATCGAGCAGGCGGTGAATCATTTTGTCACCTTGACCGGCTTTGCCATGGACTGGATGACGCGTGACCTGGGCTGGCGTTTTATGTCGCTGGGGCGGCGGATTGAGCGCTTGCAATTCATGTGTGTGCTGTTGAGCCGTGCCTTGCAAATGCCTCAGCACAGCAACCTGGAATGGTTGTTACAAGTGACCAATAACCTGGTTACTTACCGAGCCCGCTACGCGGCTCAGCCTGAGTGGTTGCCGGTGCTGGATTTACTGCTCATGGATGGCAACAACCCCAATGCCATCGTGTTTCAAATGAAGGGCCTGGTCAAATATCTTGAAGAGATGGACGCGCATGACAATGCGGGCGGCATTGCCACCGAACTCAAGGACTGCTGGCAAGCCTTGCTGCAACTGGATCCTGACCAATGCTTCCTGCCAGGCGACGCGACACTGACAGCCTGGTTAAATCACACTTACGATGTCACCATGACCTTGTCTGACCGGCTCAGCCTACGCTTTTTTAGCTATGCCAGCCCGGTTGTCATGTCAGGGCATTAAGGCAAACGATGCGTTACCAGGTCGAACATCAAACTGTTTACAGCTACGATTTGCCGGTGATTCAATCACAGCAATTGCTGCATCTCATGCCGCGGCAAACGCCTTTTCAGCAATGCGTTTCTTTTACGCTGGCCTGTGAGCCACTACCCGCCGAGCAGTCGCGGCGGCAAGACTTTTTTGGCAATAATAATGACTATTTCACCATCCTGACGCCGCACCAGTCGCTTGAGGTCACCTCCAGGTTCCAGGTCGATATCCAGCCACGGCCACAGATGGGTGATTTTGTGCAAAGCCCGCCCTGGGAGCAGGTGCAGCACCTGTTAAAAGATCAGGATACCCAACACCTGGATGCTGCTCCCTACGTGTATGCCACCACGCGTGTCACCCTTAGTGAAGCGCTGGCCAGCTTTGCCCTGAGCTGTTTTACGCCGCAGCGGCCATTGCTGGACGCCGCCATGGTGCTGACGCAAAAAATTTATACCGAGTTTGAGTTTGATCCCCAAGCCACGGATATCTCCACCCCACTGGATACGGTGCTGGAAGGCCGCCGCGGCGTCTGCCAGGACTTTGCCCATCTGATGCTAGGCGCCTTACGCTCTATTGGTCTGGCTTGCCGTTATGTCAGCGGATATATCCTCACCCATCCGCCCCCTGGCCAGCCGCGCCTGGTCGGTGCTGACGCATCGCACGCCTGGGTGTCTGTGTATTGCCCGGTCTATGGTTGGGTAGACTTTGATCCAACGAATAATTGTTTGGTCCAGCAGGAACATATTACAGTGGCCTGGGGACGCGACTTTGGTGATGTGTCACCGATGCGCGGCGTGGTGCTTGGAGGCGGCGCGCAGCAGCTCACGGTGAGTGTGACTGTGACGCCACTGGAATATGCGGTGGCTTAAGCGCGATCAAAAACGGGGTTTTTCCTGTGTTTTCAGCCAACCTTTGATATTGATCAAACCTGTATGCGGGCACACTGTTTAATCTAATGTCTTGAGAGATAGGTAAGTCCACAATTCGCCCCGATCTATCGGGGCATTTTTTTGCCTGGTGCTTATCCGTAACGCTTTTTATATTCGTCTTTCAGCAACTGCCTGAACTCCGTCATGGTCATCGACAAGGCACCGCCAGGATCATTCTTTCGCCAGCGTCCTATGCCTTTGGGGCCTGCCACTTCGTCATGGCCCAGCACATAATCAAAGTTAAATACGCTCGGGTTGTTGGCCTTGGCCCACAACAAAAATTCTATCAATGTGGTTTCCTGCGCTTTGGTATAAGGCAAGTAAGCACCGGCCAGAATATTGTCCTGGTTTTGCGTGATCACGCGTACTTTTTTGGCATCCAAAGGGTATTTGCGGCCAGTATCCCAATAGGTGTAAAACTTGCCGTCATGTACTTCGAGCCGACCGGGATTAGTGATTTCAATCCCCACCAAAAAACTGGATACCCCAGTGCGTTTTGCGCCATCAATGGTCCAGGCACTTTCCCCGGCATGATAGCCCCATTGGTTGAGCGGGTTGGCCTGTACCAACTTGCCGTCGGTGCCTATGCAGCAGAAAAAATAGGAGCTGCTTGAGATGGCGGTGACCGCATTTTCAACGCCCTTGGAATATTGGCCGGCCGTAAAGTGGATGATGGCACCATAAGGATACCCTCTAGGGTATTCTCCTTGCGCTGCACGTTTGATATCAGTGCGTGTCAGGGCTTCGGGGTACCACAATTTTTTTTCGCCGAGCGGGTAGCGCTTTTTTGCCGGGGCTGCCTCTTCAACATGCAAGCTGGGGCGCGGTGGTTCAGGCGGCCTGAATTCTTCAGGCATAGGCTCTTCGAGCAATTGCGAGAGGATTTCAATCTGGCTAAGCGCCAGCGCATCCACTTTGGGGTCGGCGGATAATCTGGCAATTTGCATGGCAGACCAGCGCAAGGTATACAGTTTTGCTTTATCCATCGGTGTCTCCTTAACGATATGCTTCGCTATTGTTGACTGCCGCCACATGCTGCTGCTCCCATCCTGTGGCGGGTCGCTTCATGGCATGACGTTCCGTGATGCATAACCTGAATACCTTGGTGTCATGTGGTTTTATATTAACCAGCCTTTGTTAAGTTGTGTAGGAATTTCAAGCGGGCAAATTTTAAATAAATGATCGATTCGTGAAAGTGTCTGTTTCACCGCAACGCAGTCGCGATAAAATGCTGTTTTGTCTGGTAGCGGGTGTTATTTAAGTGATTAAAGCAGCTATTTTTGATATGGACGGTCTGCTGATCGATTCCGAGCGCATTATTATGCAAGGCTGCATACAGGCCGCAGCTACCATAGGGATTACCTACACACAGGCCGAGTATGTGGAACTCGTTGGGCGCGTATGGTCAGACTCCACCCGGCTCATGACGCAGCAATTGGGCAGTGAAGCTAACTTTCAACACGTCATGCAGGGGCTGAATGCCTTCCTGGAAACGCGAGACCATGCTTTTCCATTGAAAGATGGCGTGCAAGCATTGTTACAGTATTATAAGTCGCACGGGATTATTTGTAGCGTGGCGTCTTCATCGCCCATTCCTCATATTACACACCGGCTGACGCACACCGGCGTACTGGATTATTTCAGCCATGTGACGAGTGGCCAGGAGGTTAAGCGCGGCAAACCGCACCCTGATATTTATTTACTCGCACTGGAGAAACTGGGGCTGCCCGCAGAGGAATGTATCGCATTTGAAGACAGCGAGCTGGGTGCACAGGCGGCGATTGCGGCTGGTTTGCGTGTGGTGGTGGTGCCTGACCTAAGGCAACCCAGCGAGCAGGTGCGGGCAAACGCACACCAGGTGGTAGAAAGCTTGCAACACTGGCTGGAGCACCATGACAGCCTGGTTGGATGCGATTTATCGCGGACGCAGTAACCAGGCCGTTTCTTCAGCGGGGTATTGGCCCTTCATGCCTTTCTCTTGGTGAGTACTGGCCAGTTCTGTCAGCACATAGTGTGGCTCGTAGTGGGCGCTAACTTCTGGTTTGCTTACACTAAACGGTGGGCCAGGCACCAGGGATTGGTTATATTCAAAGCTGATCAATAATTGTGGTGCCGTTTGCGTGATGCTCATGAGGTGCTGCACATATTGCTTGCGCATCTCATCAGGCAAGGCAATCAGGGCTGCGCGGTCATACACAGCATCCACCGAGCCTAGCTGGCCTTGCGTTAACGCGAAAAAATCACCCTGAAATATTTCTATCTGCTCGGTACGATAATGTCTCAGTGGGCCTGATTGGGTGATCTCTGGGGCGAGTTTGAGCTCTGTAAAAAAAGCGTCCACCGCTAACTGGCTCAGTTCAGCGCCAACCACCTGATACCCTTGCGCCAGCAACCAATGCATATCCAGCGATTTACCGCACAGCGGAACAAAGACGCGCTGACCCGCCTGCAACCCCAGAGCCTGGAAATGTGCCAGCAAAAACCGGTTGATTTCATCCTGGTGAAAGCCTATCTGCTGGTTCTGCCAGCGCTGGTGCCAGAAGTCATGATGCATGGAGAGACTCGCTCACTAAAGAGAAAACCAAAGTATAAAGCAAGTGATCAGCAGTGCGCTGGCAAGATTACTTACTTGCCAGTTGGCTCAGCTTGGCTTGCGCTTCCAGTACACCTTCTTCAACCCCGGCGGCTTCCGTCAGTTTGGCCACATTGTCGCGTGTGAAAAAGCCATCAAAACCGTCATAGCGTTGTACGTATTCGATAATCAGTGACGAATGTTCTGAGGCATTAGAGAATATCTGTTTCAGGCCTTCTTCCTTGGAGCCAATCACATCGAGTAAAAAGCCTTTGCCCTGGCTGGCAATCGCATCCACCACAAAATCGATATTCTCCTTGCCATCGCGCGTGCCGTCTTTCACCGATAAGGCAATATGATGCAGGCGTGGGCCATAATTACGGACAAAGGTCTCGGTAGGCGAAGGCAGTTTTTCCAGGTGATTGACGAAGTAAGGTGTGTTGTTGGCAGTAAAAACTTTGGCCGGGCTTTTGGTTTCGGCAAACCCATGTGCACTTTTGGTGACGTTGGTGGATGAGTTCTGGTCCCAGATATTGTAAGCACCCCAGAAAAAATAGCTGGACCAGGACAGGTATTCCAGGATCGCCACTTCGCGGTTCTGGCTATACACGCGCGTGGCCAGATGGTCCACAGGCAAAATCAGGTCGTCAATCCGCAGCTTGGCCTGTTGGTCTTTGGCTTGTTCGTAAGCCGCCTGCACATCCGGGCGTATGGTACTGATGCCTAGTGAATACACGCGTAACTCACCTGGCTCGCGCTTCATATAGCCAACAATATTATGCGTATAGGGCGAAGGCTTGCTGATCGCGACATTGCCTGGCAGTTCCAGCTTACGCACTTCGTCCTGCGTAAAGAAGCGGAACTCGCGTTCTTCCTGTAGTCTGACCACTTCATGCATATTGGTGACACGGATAATCTCACCCATATAGCGGCTATTAGGCTTACGCGCGCCCACCGGGTAAATCTCGTTGAGTGAGCGGAAAATGCCGCGCAGGTTGGGGTCCTTGACTTCGCGCACCAGTAAATCCGGCGAGTTGAGGTCTATGCGCAAGATATGCGTCCAGTGCTTTTCACTCTCCAGTGTCACCAGGTAATGGTAAGAGGTCATTAAAGACAGTTCGGCGATATACTGGATCGAATGATCCGGGTCCACCGTGATCATCAGCGCATCAATCTCCTGAATCATGTCGGTCAGGCCCATCTGGTCGCGTTCTTCTAGCAGTTTTTGCAGATACTCTTCAAAGAAAGCCGAGTTCTGTTTATCACCGTGGCGCGCAAAATCGAGAGAGTTAATCATGATGCTTCAGCATTAAAGGTAATGCTACGTTTAAGCAAGGTACGTTCCCGCTGCGCCATCAGCGCCAAAGCCAGTCCACTAGCGCTTTGCAAGCAGGTTTGTATAAAGACATCGCCAACAGCTTGCATTGAAAAGCAACAGGGCAACCATGATTGCCCTGTTTTAGTGCTTTTAAAGTTTAACGGCCTTTACCGCTGAGTGAGCCACGTTTGAGGATAGGGTCATCATAGGCAATGCAGCGGCCTATGCCCAGAAAACTTGGCCGCATCCCCAAGGGGCAACTATTGCTGCGCTCAAACTGTTCTACTTTGGTTTTCGCGACTTCTGCTTTTTTGGCATCCTTGAATTCCCAATAACCATTGGAGTGCAGGATCACTTCGTCGCCTTCAACAGTTTTGGCTTGTATGTCATCATCTGCAGGCTGGGCGGCAAAACTGTATGAACAACTGAGGCATACTGCAATCAGAAGCCAGCGAGCTGTGTGTAACATAGGGCGGTCCTTGAGTATGTGAAAAATAAAAGCCAGGTCTGCACGACCTAGCTTGGGTTATTGTGACATACCATTATGCCTGAGCAAAGCATCCATGCTCGGTTCGCGGCCTCTGAAGGCCACAAACGATTCCATGGCCGGACGTGCACCACCTTGTGCCAGCACCTCATTCTTAAAGCGGCTTCCCGCTTCTTCAGACAATACGCCCAATTCTTCAAACAGGCTATAGGCGTCTGCAGAGAGTACTTCTGCCCACTTGTAGCTGTAATAGCCTGCGGCATAACCACCAGCAAAAATATGGCTAAAGCTGTTGGGGAAGCGGTTCCACTTCGGTGGGCGTAATACGGCCACTTCTTCACGTACTTGCTCTAGCACGTCCAGGGCGGTTTGCTTGCCCGCCGGGTCAAAGTTGCTGTGCAGGCGCATATCAAACAGTGAGAACTCAATCTGGCGCACAGTCTGCATGCCAGCCTGGAAGTTTTTGGCGGCCACCATTTTGTCGAACAAGGGGCGTGGCAGTTGTTCGCCACTATCAACATGTGCCGTCATATGACGCAGCACATCCCACTCCCAGCAGAAGTTTTCCATAAACTGGCTAGGCAGCTCGACGGCATCCCATTCCACGCCTTTGATACCAGAGACGCTGTATTCATCGACCTGTGTCAGCATATGGTGCAGGCCATGGCCAAACTCATGGAACAGCGTAATGACTTCGTCGTGCGTAAACAGGGCTGGCTTGTCACCGACCGGGGCCGAGAAGTTGCAGGTCAGGTAAGCGACGGGCAGCTCAATGCCGCTGGCCGTTTTACGGCGTGTGATACATTCGTCCATCCAGGCGCCGCCACGTTTGCCATGACGCGCATATAAGTCGAGGTAGAAGTAGGCAATCGGTTGGCGTTGCTGGTCGCTGATCTCGTAGAAACTTGCATCCTTATGCCATAAGGGCGCGTCGGTTTTGCGTACCTGCACGCCAAAAATGGTTTCGACCACTTTAAATAATCCGGCCAGCACTTTGTCTTCCGGGAAGTATTGTTTCACTTCCTGATCAGAGAATGCGTATTTTTCTTCACGCAGTTTTTCGCTGATATAGGCCACGTCCCAGGCTTGCATATCGTTAAAGCCCAGTTTCTCGGCGTAGGCTTTAAGCTCGGCCATATCTTTTTCGGCATAAGGTTTGGCGCGCTTGGCCAGTGTATCCAGAAACTCAATCACCTGTTGTGGTGTATCGGCCATTTTGGTGGCCAGTGACAGCTCTGCGTAGTTTTTAAAGCCCAGCAGTTGCGCCTCTTCCTGCTTCAGTTTGAGCAGGTCGGCAATTAAATGGGTGTTGTCCCATTCCGGTTTGCTGAACTCGGATGCACGCGTGGCATAGGCGCGGTACAGCGTTTCGCGCAATGCGCGATTGTCGCAATACTGCATCACCGGCATATAAGATGGGAAATGCAGGGTAAACAGGTAACCGCTCTGGCCGTCCGCTTTTGCAGCTTCCGCAGCTGCTTGCAGCGCGTCATCAGGCAGGCCGGTCAACTCAGCAGCGTCTGCAACCACATGCTTGAAGTCATTCGTGTTGTCCAGAATATTCTCTTCAAACTTGCTGCCCAGTTTGGACAGTTGCTCGGCAATTTCTTTAAAGCGTACTTTTTCTGCGGGTGGCAGCTCGGCACCGCCGAGTTTAAAACCACGCACTTCGTTATCGATGATTTTCTTTTGTGCCCGGCTGAGTTGGGCGTATTCGGCACTGGCCTGGATCGCCTTGTATTTGTTATACAGGCGTTCGTCCTGCGACAGGTCGCTATAAAAGTCGGTCAGTTTTGCCAGGTTGTCGTTATAGGCTTCGCGCAATTCCGGCGTGTTGACCACGGCATTCATATGTCCCACCGGGCCCCAGCTACGCGACAGTTTCTCCGAAAAGTCCTCAATCGGCTGCACGAAGTGTTGCCAGTCAGGCGTCTCTGTTGCTGTGGCCAGTTGTTCAACCAGGGCGCGCCCCTCTGCCAGCAAACTGTCTATGGCCGGAGACACATGCTCGGGACGGATATCATTAAATTTGGGCAGGCCACTAAAAACGAGTAATGGGTTGGTGCTCACGACGTTGTCCTTTGATGAATGCAATATGCTTGATAGAGACTATTATTAGCCAAATGTTCGTGTGTAGGTGATTGTATATATTGATGATGGTGATGAGTTTTGCAAATACAAGGGCATGGCCGACCCCTGTTACAGCATCTCACCGTTATATTTCTTGATCAGCGGTTCAATTTTTTCCAGGTCGCTGAACGACAGGATTTTCTTAGCTTGCTTGGCCAGCACGCTTTCTTCGCTTTGTAGAATCTGCGATTTCACACTCAAAATATGCGAAGGATGCATGGACAGCTGGCGCATGCCCATGCCGACCAGCAGGCGCGTAAGCTTGATATCACCAGCCATTTCACCGCAGACCGACACCGGTTTCTGGTACTTTTCTGCGGCCTGTATGGTGAGCTGGATCAGGCGCAACACGGCGGGGTGCAACGGGTTATACAAATGCGCCACCGCATCATCGGCACGGTCAATCGCCAGCGTGTACTGGATCAGGTCGTTGGTGCCTATGGACAAAAAGTCCAGCTCTTGGGCAAAGGCTTCCGCATTGATGGCTGCAGCCGGTACTTCTACCATGCCGCCCATCTGAATCTGCTCGTCAAACGGGACGTTTTCCTTGCGCAGTGACTCCTTGGCCCGCTCGAGTAACAGCCTGGCCTGGCGTAGTTCTGCCAGGTTGGAGAGCATGGGGATGAGGATTTTGACCTGTCCGTAACGTGAGGCCCTTAACAGCGCACGGAACTGCGTGTGAAAAATATGCGGCTCCGCCAGGCAATAGCGCACGGCGCGCAGACCTAGCGCCGGGTTAGTCGCAGTGACCACTTCGTCCGGATTGAGTTGTTTGTCTGCACCTATATCCAGCGTGCGTATGGTCACCGGATAGCCTTTCATGGCCTCGGCCACGTGCTTGTACGCTTCAAACTGCTCCTGCTCGCCAGGCATTTCACTACGGTTCATAAACAGGAACTCGGTCCGGTACAAACCCACCCCCACCGCACCAGATGCTTTGGCACTGATCACATCTTCGGGGACTTCAATATTGGCCAGCAGATCGATCGCCACGCCATCAACGGTCACCGCTTTAGTGGTTTTGATCAGTTGCAGCTTTTGTTGCGCCAGTTGCCACTGGTTTTGCTTGAGTTTGTATTCGGACAGGACTTCCGGGTCAGGATTGACAATCACAACCCCGGCGGCGCCATCGACAATCATCAGTTCGCCATCGTCAATGAGGTCGCGTGCACGTTGCAGCGCCACAATCGATGGAATATTCAGGCTACGCGCCAGAATCGCGGTATGCGAGGTGACCCCGCCGACATCGGTGATAAACGCCGCAAACTGGTGATGCTTGAACTGGATGGCATCGGCCGGGGACACATCGTGTGCCACCAGGATCATGGCACGCTCCTGCCTGGCTAGCAGTTTCTTTTCACTGGCGGCCAGCTGGTCACGCCCCAGCAACACCTTGATCACACGCTCGACGACCTGTACCACATCCTGTTTGCGCTCGCGCAAATAGGCATCTTCAATGGCATCAAACTGGGCCACGATATCATCCATTTGCTGCTTGAGCGCCCACTCGGCATTGCATAGCTCATCGCGGATAATGGCCTTGGGTGCCTCGGAGAGCGACTTGTCACTGAGCATGGCCAGGTGCGTATTGATAAAAGCACCCAGTTCAGCCGGAGCATTTTTGGGCAATTGTGACTTGAGTTGCTCCAGATCGTGTTTGACCAGGGCAATCGCGCGTTCAAAACGGGCGATTTCGTCATCGACACCGCTAGCCTCAATCTTGAAGTGCACGACCTCCAGCAAGGCATGGGAAATCAGGTGGGCATGTCCAATGGCGATGCCACTGGACACACCGACGCCGTGCATGCTGAAACTGGTCAATTACTCACCCTCACCAAAGTAGTCGTTTACCAGCGCTTGTAGTGCCGCCAATGCCTGTTCTTCGTCCGGCCCCGTGGCTTCAATGTCGATGATGCTGCCTTTGGCTGCAGCCAGCATCATGACGCCCATAATGCTTTTGGCGTTGACACGACGGCCGTTTTTTTCGACCCAGACTTCGCTTTTGAACTGGCTGGCCGTTTGGGTGAATTTGGTCGAGGCGCGAGCATGCAAGCCGAGTTTGTTAATGATTTCTACAGAGAGTTTGGCCATAAATGTTTAAAGTTATTGTGCGTGATGACAAGTGGTTTTGGTGAAGTGGACGACGCCATCACGGCCGCCACTCAGTGCTTTCTGGATGCAGGAATGCAGGCCTTCGTGGCGGTAATTGAGGACGCGGACCAGCATGGGCAGATTCACTCCGGCAACGCCTTCGATTTCATCTGGCGTTAGCAGGCGAGTGACAATATTGCAGGGCGTTGCGCCGTAAATGTCTGACAATACCAATACCCCTTGGCCGCTATCGAGGTTTTTAACCAGTGCCTGAGCCTTGGGCAGGATATCAGCCGGGTCATCATGTTTGGAGATTTCCAGGAAATCCAGCTGTGCCGGGCGATTGCCCATCACATGCGTCGCGCAATCAATCAGGCTGGGCCCCAGGCTGCCATGCGCAATAATCAATACACCAATCATAAGTATGCTCTCAGAATCCGTAATTAAGGGGTGGCGGTGACAGGTGCATCGTGCAATTCACGATGACGTGTCATCACTTGATGCTGTTGCTTGAAATAGGCGCCCAGCTGTTCCACTAGATAGACAGAACGGTGTTGCCCCCCGGTGCAGCCGATGCCGACAGTGACGTAGCTGCGATGATCGTGATAAAAGCTTGGTAGCCATTTTTCTATATAGTGCTGAATGTCTTGCTGCATTTCAAGCACCATGGGTTCGTTTTGCAGAAATTGCTGGATAGGCGCTTCCTTGCCATTGTAAGGGCGCAAAATTGGGTCGTAATGCGGGTTAGGCAGGCTGCGCACATCAAACACAAAGTCAGCATCCAGCGGGATGCCATGTTTAAAGCCAAATGAGATAAATGACAGCACCAGTGAGTGGGCGCGCGCTTGCTGGTAGCTTTGCTCGAGTTGCAGCATCCATTCACGCGTATGATGACGCAATGCATTGGCCGACAGGTTGCTGGTATCGACATGATGGCCCAGGTTACTCAGCCCGGATAACAGGTCACGTTCGTGATTGATGCTTTCGTCCAGCGCCTGGTCAGGCGTACTTAATGGATGCTTGCGCCGGGTTTCGGAAAAACGTTTCACCAGCGTCTCTCGGTTGGCATCCAGAAACAGCAGGTGAACGGCAATTCCCTGTGTTTTCAGCGTTTGCAGGATATCTGGTAGCGATTCAATGGCAATGCTGCGGCTATCGATACTCACAGCGACTTTGGCCGCGTCACGGTCAGCCACATGGTTCTGGATATGAGGCAACAGGGTAGCAGGCAGGTTATCAATACAATAATAGCCGCTGTCTTCAAACACGCGCAAAGCAATGGTTTTACCCGAGCCCGATAGTCCTGTCACGATCACCAGCTGCATGTACCCAACCTTTTCATCTTAATTTGCTTTCCCGGAGCATGATTTGTTTTTGCCGTTGCGTCAGCTGTTTGGTGGCATTCACGCCGCGCAGCAGCAACATATGGTTGCGCACGGCGGCTTCAACCAGTACCGCGATGTTGCGGCCAGCCGCAATGGGGATAATGACCTTGCTGACTTCCACATCCAGCACGTGCTGAGTTTGGCGGTTTGCACTCAGGCGGTCCAGGTCTTGCGGTTTCATCTCATCGGCCAGTTCCAGCTGTATCATCATGTCCAAGGGCTTAGTCGGTTTGACCGCATTGTCGCCGTAGAGTGCGCGGATATTGAGGATACCCAGGCCACGCACCTCTAAAAAATCTTGCAGTAATTCCGGGCAGCGGCCTTCTATGCGTTCTGGCGAGATACGGTAAAAATCGACAATATCATCGGCCACCAGGCGGTGACCGCGCGAGATCAGTTCCAGCGCCAGTTCGCTCTTACCAATCGCGGCGCTACCGGTGATCAATACGCCAAAGCCTTGTACCTCCATAAACACGCCATGCATGCTGGTGGTTTCTGCGGTGGCCACGGCCAGGTAATGGCTCAGCAACTCCATCAGCTGCGGGCTGATCAACGGTGTAGTAAACAAGGGAGTTTGTGTTTGTTGTGCGGCTTCGAGCATGATGGCAGGGACTTTTTCGCCGTTGGCGACCACCACCATAGCCAGATCTGTTGAAAATAAATTACTCACCGCCTGTTGCACCGCGAGTATGCTCAAACCGCCCAGGTAATCCATTTCGGCACAGCCCAGCACTTGTACGCGATTGGGGTGCACAAAATTCAAATGACCGACAAGCGCCAGCGACGGTTTAGTCACGGTGCCTGAAGTCAGGATTTTTTGACCACCAGACTCGCCAGCCACCCATTTCAATTTGAGTTTGCTGCGTATCTGTTTGTACAAATCAGCGACAGAGATTTGCGCCATACGGGGTGTCAACATGTCCACAAGTGATTGAGGCTCATTTTACAACTGAATAGCAGGTGGTGGGAGTGAAACGACGTAAAAGTGATACAGAAGTGGTTGTTTGAATTCTCTACCCGAGCGGGTAGAGAATGGACGGCAAAACTTAGGAACTCAACTGATGTTTCACTGCGCCACCAGATTTATGGTGGTCACCGTTTTTTTCCTTGTGTTTTAATACCTGACGGTCAAGTTTGTCAGTAAGCATGTCGATGGCACTGTACATGTTCTCATCGGTGCAGGCAGCGTGCAAATCGTTGCCTGGAACATGCAGTGTGGCTTCAACCTTTTGGGCGAGCTTTTCAACAGACATGGTGACTTTGACATCGATCACATGGTCGAAGTGATTACTGATACGCGTAAATTTGGATGAAACGTAATCGCGTAATGCCGGAGTGATTTCTAAATGATGTCCAGTAAGTTGTAAATTCATGACAAACTCCTTTTCTCAGAAATGGTGCCTTTCCAGAGCCAGTTGCCTTATCAATTGGATGGAGAGGACAGTTTCAGTTTACTCTTTTGAGAAACAGATGCAACCCGGAAGTGAGGTGCTTTATTGATGTTAATCAGGTGTTGCGCAGACTTTTTACCAAGCCCATCGTGGAGTTTCCCGTTGTGCGCAAAGTCATCCCGCCTTTCTCAAGGTGAGATTGATGCGGCAGTTGCCTGTCAGAGAATCTGTGCCTGCCTTGACGCTGCTAACACCATGGTAAAACCTTCTGCTGGCACCTCCCCAGACCACCACATCGCCATGCTGTAGCGGAATTTTCACGGGTTTGTCACTACGCTTGCTGCCCCCAAACAGAAACGTGGCCGGCAGGCCAAGTGAGACAGAGACAATCGGCTGAGTGAAGTCTTTTTCGTCTTTATCCTGATGCAGACCCATTTTGCAGCCCGGGGCATAGACATTGATCAGGCAGCTATCAGGCACAAACTGGGAATAGCCCGCTTTACCGGCGGCCTCTGCCGCCAGTTGCAAAATCACTGGGGGCAGGGGAGGCCACGATACATTGGTTGAAGGATTGACCGGGCTGTAACCATAGCCTTGCGCGTTACTAACCCAGCCTAATGCTCCCATACTGCTGGTTTGCACCGACATCACATAGCCCATGGGGGTCATCATTTGTTGCGGTGGGTGTGCGGTCAGATGGTGTTTTACACAGGGCCACAAGGCATGCATTTCTGGCAGGGCAAATCCAGGCAGCCAACAGGCGCCTTCCGCAATTGCAATTGAGTGTGGGCGTTGTTCGGTAAATAAATCCATCGTCATGGCTTGCGTTCGAAGAGAAAAGTGGATTAGTGCATCCACTCAATACGGACATTCTTTTGCCGCGCAAGTTTTTCCATATGCGGGATGGCGCGTTCCAGATGCACCAGATAGTCCGACGCAGTTTCCTGGTGAAAACCAAGCACCATGACGGGTTGCTGAGCGGTCAATAATTGCTCAAACAGTTTTAGCAGATGTTTTGTGTTCGTATAGTCTGCCAGGCTTGCATTATTCGGATACTCCATGAGTTCGACACTGAGTGCGAATGGTTGCTCAAAGGGCTTGCTCTGCGGATGTAACTGTTTAAGCAGGCGGACCAGGCGACTGTCTTTGTGCCAGCGGGTGGTGAGTAGATCAGCATCGATATAAGAACTGTCCCAGCTAAACCGGTTAGCTTCCAGTGCCGCTTGTAATTTGGGGCCAAATTGCCATGCCCCGGCACGAAAGTGACGGGGGCGTTGAAAGCCGTTACTGACCAGCAGATCACTGCTGCAAGCAACGAGTTGCGTCAGTTCCAGTTGGCTGTAAGCATATTCGAGGCTCACTGAGTAACCACAGCTTGCTTCGCGACAGTCCTCTTTCGCATCGGAGATGGAGGGGGCCGTTTGAAAGGTGACGCCGCAGTGTTGCACCAGTGAGCGCATGGGATGCAGATGCAGGCCAACGGTATCCTGCGGCAGGAACGTGCTGCGGATATGGCTGCCGATTTGCGCACGGTTGGCGCCAGGTTGTAAAAAATAGGCCGGGTTAATCAGATGTAATAAGGGGATGTGCGGAAATTTTTCCCTGAAACTGCGCATGGCCTGCAGATTGTCTTCCTCCAGTGACAGGCCTTCCCAATCGACGGTAACCCAAAGCTGCATGGTTTCCTCTGCCTTTAGCGGTAAAGCCAGGCAAGCAATCAAGACCGTGAACACTATTTTTACAAGCATGTCCGCGGTCTTTGCAAGCATAGGCTAATTCTGAGCGCATTTAATGAAGTGTTGTACCATTCTGCCATCCATCATTTGCGAGGTTTGCTTGGTCAAACGGCATTCTTTTTCGGGATCCAGCGTCCACTCGGTATTGTCAATTTCTGTGTAGTGGTCTCTGTCCCATGACCAGACGGAGTCATGGCCGCGCGTGGGTTCCTCGCCCATTTCTTTGAGTTTTCTGTATCCGCTTAATTTCTTATCCAGAATTTCCAGGGTATGCGTGGCCGGGTGTGTCCAAATAGGCTTCGCTGTCTTTGCTTTCACTGGAAACATCCACATTGGGCAGTAATGCGTGCTGCAGGCACACATATGCGCGGGTTTAACCAGGTAAGCCTTGGAGGCGGCATTCAGGTGAACGATCTCAGCTTCAAACACCTCATTGGGTTTCAGCTCATGGCAACTGGCGCTACGGCCTGTTTGTACTTCTTTAGTCAGGTAAGAGGTGATGTTCGCCGGGAGTTTAACAGGGTTCTGAAAATGTTTTTCTATGCTGTATTCTTCAGCGGCCATAAGTGCTGATGAGACCAGGAATAAAAACAGGAAAAGGGATTTCATGAAAATGACTCATTGATTGCAAAGCAGTATTTTCCATTATATTTGTGTTGCGTGTAAATTTGCGTTTAACTCTTCAACGCCTGCGCGATCTTGTGCGGGGTAGATACTTCAAAAAAAGAACACACCTGCACTATGATAATGAGAACTACGCATCTGCATTTTTATCGAGTATTTCCTTGTCGTTGAATGGGTGCGGGTGAGTTTTAATATGCAAATCAAGCGCATCGTTTTGTTGTTGATAGACTTCCTGACCTTCTTCCGACTCTGAGGCGGGGAGGTTTTCGGAAATTACTTCAGCAGTTTTCGGTTGAGTCTTTTTCGGTTTGTCTGAAGTTGTGCCTGTTTGATCGTTTGAGTCCGTCATATCGTCCTCCTGATTGTCGTCATGCGCTAAGATGACTCACAATAAAACGGTTCCATTGAAATCGCTGTAGGCCCATGACGCATTTTCACGTCAGCCTATTGATGAGACAGCAACTTTATGTGAGGGACTAATGAATAAAGCGCTGACTGGCGATTGATACCGGGGCTCTTCATGCATCTGTCTGAGGGGTGGCTCATTTCATGTTCCTGTGGCGGGTGCGCCTCATCTATAGCGGCAGAGTCGCACGAGGTCAACGACGGCTCATCAGCTTTCGCCTACTGCCTGATTCACTGCACCCGCCACCGTATTGTAGGTCATTCCGCACCATTCAGCCATGAACGGCATAGCGTATAATCAGTGGATGTCCTTATCCATCCGTCAGATTCTTGCCCATCAGGGCTATGCGTTTCCCAAGCTGCTCACTTACCGTATTTTAATGGTGTTGTCATACCAGATGATGATGGTGGCCATCGGCTGGCATATTTATGAACTGACACATGACCCTTGGTCTTTAGGCCTGATTGGTCTGGCCGAAGTGATTCCATATATGGGTAGCGCGTTATTTGCCGGACATGCCGTGGATCACTATTTTTCTAGGCGTGGATTTGCAATGGTCTCTGCACTTTTTCTGGCCATGAATGCTGGTTTGCTTGTATGGATTGTCCAATATCCCGGCGCTCATACTGTTACATGGATTTATGCTACGGTAGCCCTGACCGGTTTTGCACGCGCCTTGATTTCGCCAAGCTACAACACCCTGTTTGCGCTGATTATTCCGCGTGCGTCCATTGCCAAGGCCTCTGGCATCGGTAGTTCCATGTTCCAGGTTGGCCTGATTGTTGGCCCCGCCATCGGCGGTCTGCTGGTCGGGTTTGCCGATAAGTATGTCACTTATGAAATTTCAGCCATCCTGGCTTTGGGGGGGGCAATTGCTGCACTGGGCTTGCGTGTTAAGGAGCACCGCAGCCACGCCCCCATGCAGGTGTTTGCCAGCATAGGCGAAGGCCTGCGCTTTGTCAGCCGTACACAAGTGGTGTTGGCTGCCCAGTTGCTGGATATGTTCGCCGTGCTATTTGGCGGTGCGGTTGCCATGCTGCCAGCCTTTGTACATGATATTTACCAGATGGGTCCGGAAGGGCTGGGCGTACTGCGTGCGGCACCTGCTTTTGGTGCGATTGTGACCGGTATCTGGCTGGCAAAACATCCGATTCACAAACATAGTGGCCGCTGGTTATTGCTGGCTGTCGCCGGATTTGGCCTGTGCATGATTGCGTTTGGTTTGTGTCGCACCTATTGGCTGGGCATTCTTATCCTGGCGATCTCGGGCATGATGGATGCCGTGTCTGTGATCTTGCGGCAAACCATTTTGCAACTGGCCACGCCAGATGGTATGCGGGGCCGGGTTTCAGCCATCAATGGCATTTTTATCGGCTCATCCAATGAGCTGGGAGCATTCGAGTCCGGACTCACAGCCAGGCTGATGGGCTTGGTGCCTTCGGTGGTCTTTGGCGGATGCATGACACTTCTGGTGGTCGGCGTGACTTGGTTTAAAGCCCCTAAATTAAGAAATTTGCATCTCGTGGACCTGCATTGATCCAGCCACCGGATGACCTATAATGATTTATCCACAACTGCCAGGATGAAACCAGGCGGTAGCTCTCTCTTTCACTCGGATGCAGTATGTGAGTGTTGAAGTGGCAGTAGCACTGCACTAAGAATTCAAGGAAAGTCATGCGCGATCTGGATCAGTTGTTTCAAGCCTTGCAGCGCTCCAAATTCCGCACAGGTTTTCGCCTGAATGCCAAAGACCGGCGCTACCTGCAGCAAAAAGGCTTGTCAGTGGTGCTGGATCATGCCGAAAAATTCATTGCCGAGCGGTTGGCACCTGCCGACATTGCCAATGATGGTCAACAAACACCGATGCGCGGTCACCCGGTATTTGTGGCGCAGCATGCGACGGCGACGTGTTGCCGTGGCTGTTTGGCCAAATGGCATCGCCTGCCGGCAGGCCGGGCGCTGACACTGGAGGAGCAGGCGTATATCGTGGTGATCATAGAGCACTGGTTGCAACGCTACTTATCAGCACCAAAGTAGGGTGTGAGAAATAAGAAGGAATAAATAAAAAAGGAGAAGGCCTTGGGCGCTTCTCCTTGTGAGAGACATTGTGTTATTGCTTGGTTGCTGTTGTTTCCGCGGTCTGCCAGCCGCCACCCAGCGAGCGGTATAAATCCACTACTGCGGCCACTTGCTGCTGCTTGGTTTCTATCAGTTCCATTTTCGCATCCAAAGCGTCACGCTGTGTGAGCAACACTTCCATGTAGTCTGCGCGTGCGGCTTTAAACAACTGGTTGGCCACCTCAATTGACTGTGTTAAAGCTTCTACCTGCTTGTTCTTCAACTGGTAGTTTTTATCCAGGTTGTCAATATTGGCAATCTGGTTAGCGACCTCCATATAAGCATTGATAATCTTTTGCTCGTAGTCATACGCGGCCTGGATCTGCATCGCGTTGGCACTCTTGTACTGTGCCTCGATGGCATTCCGGTTAATCAGCGGTGCCACCAGCTCGCCACCAAAGCCGGCCATGACCGAAGCCGGAATATTCAGGAGGTATTTCGGATCAAACGCCTGGAAGCCCAGTCCTGCCCGGATCGAGAACGACGGGTAGAAGTTGGCTTTGGCTACATCAATATTCAGCTTGGCGGCCGAAAGCTCCAGCTCCGCCTGGCGGACATCCGGACGATTTGACAGCAACTCCGAAGGCACGCCAGTTTGCATCACCTTGTTTTGCATGGACATGAAATTTGCCGATGCACGTGCAATGGGTTGTGGCGTCCTACCTAGCAGGAAGTTGATGCGGTTTTCGGTTTCAACAATGCTTTGCTTCAGCACATACTGGCGGCTCTGGTTTTTCTGTACCTCAGCTTCAAACCGTTTCACTGCCAGCGAGTTGGCGCGTGCATACTGCTGCAACTGCTTCACCACTTCGAGCGCGTTCTGCTGGATCTGGATATTCTGGTCCAGCGTGGTCAGCTCGTTATCCAATGCGATCAATTCATAGTAGGCATGTGCCACCTCAGCCACCAGGTTAGTCACCAGGAAGTTCTTGCCTTCAATGGTCGCCATGTATTCCATCACGGCTACTTTGGTCGCATTGCGTAGCTTCTTCCACACGTCCAGCTCCCAGGAGGCGACCAGCCCAAACTGGTAATTGCCCAGGAAACGCGGATTGGAACGGCCTTCCTTGATATTCAGGTTTTCTTCAACTGCCCCGTTACGGGTGTACTTGCCGACTTTCTCTTTATCGGCGCTGGCGCCGATGCCGACAAACGGTAAGTACTCACCCTTGCGGGCCTGGATTTCATTCTGGGCAACGCTAATCCGTTGCGCCATCATATGAATTTCCTTGTTGTTGTTGACGGCGGTGTCTATCAGCGAGACCAGGTGAGGGTCCTCAAAAAAGTCCTGCCACTTGATGCTGGCACTATTGCTGGCGGACGCTACCGTTTCCTGGTATTGCGCAGGTAAGGAGGTGTCGGCCTGCTTGCTGGTGATCAATGGGATTGCGCATGATTGCAGCATCATGGCGGTGACAACCGCCACAGCTGCGGATAACGCCTTGCGCTTGAACCCAGGGCTACGCATCATGGCTGGAGAGTGGTTATTCATCGTCATCTTCGGTCACTTCACTGTAATGATAAGTTTCTGTTAGTGGCTGTAGCTCTTCATGCTTGATGAGCGTTTTACCATCGGTGATTTTGGCGAACAGGTAGAACAGGCCAGGAATCACGAGCACACCAAAAATCGTGCCGAACAGCATGCCGCCAAACGCCGAGGTGCCGATAGTGCGGTTGCCTACTGCACCGGCACCGGTGGCGATGACGAGCGGGATCAGACCTGCCAGGAAGGCAAACGAGGTCATTAGGATAGGGCGGAACCGCGCACGTGCGCCTTCAATCGCAGCGTCTTTCAGGGACATGCCTTGCTGGCGTTTCTGCACGGCAAACTCCACGATCAGCACCGCGTTTTTACCGAGCAGGCCGACCAGCATGACGAGGCCAACCTGAGCGTAAATATCGTTGGCCAGGCCGAGTGCCTTGAGCAGAAAGAAAGTACCGAACACGCCGGTGGGCAGCGACAGAATCACCGCCAGTGGCAACAGGAAGCTTTCATATTGCGCCGCCAGCACCATGTACACAAAGATCAGCACTACTACGAAAATCACGACAGCTTCGTTACCACGGTTGGCTTCATCAAAAGACAAGCCCTCCCAGCCGATATCATAGCCGCGTGGCAAGGTCGCCTTGGCGACTTCCTGCACGGCACGGATGGCGTCGGCTGAGGTGTAACCCGGGGCAGGAACGGCACGGATAGTGGCTGAGTTATACAGGTTGTAACGCGTAATCTCGTTGGGGCCCTGCATTTTCTTCAGTTTCATAAAGGCGGAGTAGGGCACCATCTCACCTTCTTCGTTTTTCACAAAGTAGTTCAGGATGTCAGAAGGGTAGCGGCGGAACTCAGGCCCCGCCTGGGTATAGACGCGGAAGTAGTTGTTAAAACGGATAAAGCCTTGCTCAAACGTACTGCCGATCAGAATGTCGAGATTGTCCATTGCTTTGGCAATCGAAACATTCTTCTGCATGGCTTGCTTGTTATCAATGACCAGTTCATATTGCGGGTAATTGGCAGCATAAAAGGTAAACAGGCCGGTCAATTCTTTGCGTTTACCCAGGTTGGCCATGAACTCCTGGTTGATCTTGTCGAACTCGTGATAGTCGGTGCCGTTTGTTTTGTCCAGCAAGCGCAGCGCCAATCCAGACGCGGCACCATAGCCTGGCACGGGTGGCGGTTCAAAGAACTCAATGATTGCACCAAAATTACGCGTTTTCGCTTCAAGTTCTTCCATCACCTGATGCACGGACATCTTGCGTTTGGACCAGTCTTTTAAGTTGATGATACACGTACCCGCGTTGGAGCCGCGGCCTTCGGTCAGGACTTCATAACCTGCCAGAGACGACACAGACTGCACACCTTCCACCTTGGAGGCTACCGCTTGTAACTGGCGAGCGACCTTGTTGGTGGCTTCCAGTGTAGAGCCGGGCGGGGTCTGAATAATGGCGTAAATCATGCCTTGGTCTTCGCCCGGGATAAAGCCGGAAGGCAAAGTTTTGTTGATGATAAAAGTGCCGAATACAAAGCCGCCAATCACTAACAAGGTCACAATGCGACGGGTGACAATCAAACTGACCAGGCCGGTGTAACGGCCGGTGATTTTTTCAAACACCACGTTAAAACCGCGGATAAACAGGCTGATGGGCGTATTGCGCTTTTTCTGGCCGTGCGTGTTTTTGAGCAGCATGGCACACAACACTGGCGTGAGTGACAGCGCCACAATGCCTGAAATCACGATGGAGGACGCCATGGTGATAGAGAACTGGCGATAGAACACACCGACGGGGCCTGTCATAAACGCCACCGGCACAAACACTGCCGTCATCACCAGGGTGATGGCCACAATGGCGCCACCAATTTCACCGAGTACTTTTTGCGTGGCACGGTAAGGTGTGATGTGCGCATCTTCTTCAAATTTGGCGTGTACCGCCTCCACCACCACAATGGCGTTATCCACCACGATACCAATCGCCAGCACCAGCGCGAACAGCGTGATCAGGTTAATAGACAAGCCAAACATCTGCATGCACGCAAACGCGCCAATCAATGAAACCGGCACCGCCAGAATCGGGATCAGCGTCGAGCGCCAGTCACCGAGGAAAATAAACACGACTAGCGCGACCAGAACAAAGGCTTCGACCAGTGTGTGCAACACTTTCTCAATAGAAGCATCCAGAAACTTGGAGACGTCATAATTGATTTCGTAATCCATGCCCTCAGGAAACACTGGCTTCAATTCTTCCATGCGTTTCTTGACGTTCTCGATCACTTCGCTGGCGTTACTGCCGTAGTTCTGCTTGAGCACAATCGCGGCAGACGGATAGCCGTCCTTGTTGGAATAAATGTCGTAAAACTCACTGCTCAACTCGACTTTGGCAATGTCTTTAAGGTGCAGGATTTCACCTTCGGCATTGGCGCGTACGATGATGTCTTCGTATTGCTCAGGTTTGTTATACCGGCCTTGATATACCAGCACATATTCCTTAGATTGTGCGCTCAGGCCCGAACTCTGCCCCAGGCGCCCGGGGCGGCCAATGATGCTCTGGTTATTGATGGCTTCCATCACTTCATCAGTCGAGACTTTATAAGCACGCATACGGTCCGGGTTTAGCCAGATACGCATCGCATACTGTCGGCTGCCGAGAATCTTGGCCTGGGCAATGCCGTTCACACGCTGGATTTCAGGAATGACGTTAACGTTGGCAAAGTTAAACAGAAACTTCTCGTCAGCGTTTTTATCCTTACTGTAGAGGTTGATATACATCAGCATGCTCGGCTGCACACGCTCTACCACCACGCCTTCGAGTTGCACCAGTTGTGGCAGGCGGCTCATCACCTGGTCAAGACGCGTTTTGACGTTAATCATGGCCTGGTTAGGGTCTACGCCCAAGTCAAAAATGACCTGGATAGTCGCTTCACCGGCACTGGTCGCATCTGAAATGATGTACTTCATTCCAGGTACGCCGTTAATGGCGCGCTCGATGGTAATCAGTGAAGATTGCACCAATACATCGGCACTTGCGCCGGGATACGCCAGTGAAATAATGACGCGTGGCGGTGCAATGTCAGGAAATTGTGATGTCGGCAGGCTTTTGATCGACAAAAAGCCCATAAACATCATCAGCAGTGACAGCACAATGGCCATCACCGGACGTTTGATAAACACGTTTAGCATAGTGGGTGACCTTTGGGCTTATTCTGCGTAGAGTTCAAGTTCTGGCAGCACTTTTTCGGGTGCCTTGTAGTTGACCGCAATCTTGTCACCCCCGTGTACACGCCGCAGGCCTTCAATCAACACGCGCTCACCGTCTTTAAGGCCAGACTGAATAATGTACAAGTGAGGTAATTCGGCTGCGACTTTCACCAGGCGCTGCTCCAGCTTGTTGTCCTTGGTGACGACATAGACATAGATTTTGTCCAGAATCTCAAAAGTGGCTTTTTGTGGAATCAGCATGGCATTCGGATAGGCCACATCCATGAGGATGGTGCCGGTCTCGCCGTGCCTGAGTAAGCGGCTAGGGTTGTTAAAATCGGCACGGAACTCAATGTTGCCGGTTTTGTTGTCAAAGTCGGCTTCAATCGTCTCGATGGCACCCGCCTGGTCAAACACTTTGCCATTAGCCATGCGTAGCCTGACCTTCACGCCTTTTTCTTTATCATGCTGGTCTCTAAAGTCCAGATACTCAGATTCAGGCACATTAAAATAGACCCACATGCGGCTGTTGTCAGACAGGGTCGTCAGCAGGTCGCCTTCGTCCATCAGGCTGCCTCTACGCACGGCCAGATGGTCCATGATGCCGGTGAAGGGGGCTTTGATGTCGGTAAAGTTCAAATGGGTTTGTGCCAGTTTAACTTCGGCATTGGCTTTTTCCAGCTTGGCCTTGGCCATTGATAGCTCATTGGACGAGACGATGTTTTTCTCGGCCAGCGCCTTGGTGTTCTGGTATTCGATTTCTACCGATTTGGCCTCAGCTTGCGCCTTGAGTAACTCGACCTCATACACATTGGGCATGATTTTGAACATGCGTTGGCCCTGTTTCACCATTTGGCCTTCATCGACAAAAATGTCCTGTAAATATCCGCGCTCAAGAGCCCGCATCTCAATGTGCTGAATCGCGTGAATCTGGCACACGTATTCCTTGGTAATGATGGAGTCTTTACGCAGCGGTGAGGTGACTTCGAGTTTTGGTAGCGCCTCTTTGTGGGCCTCTTCCTTATGACAAGCGCCAAGTAACATACCCAGCAAGCCTAAAACGATTAAGTTCTGTTTAATCATAGTGTGTTCTTATCTTAAAAAATGAAGAAAATAACTTGCAAAACAGGTGGTGGCGGTGCGAAGCTGCAAAGATTTGTCTGTCGTCAGCACTATTTGTCTTGCTAAACCCCGCAATTTATCCAGGCGGCCCTTGAAGGTCGGCAGTTTAGAATCTGAGGGTATGGCAGGAAAAGAGGGTGATCAGCGGCGGCTTGCAAGCATGCAAGCGCAGATCACACCTGGGGCTGGGCGGGTGGCGCGCGCGAATGCAGGTGATGGGCAACCGCCGGACGTGGGATGACGTGACGGCGAGGCAGAGCCAGTAAAGCAAAGGGAATCACGCAGGCAATGGTCATGCTTGCGGGAGGAGAGATGAGTGGCGTCAGCGAGGTCAGAGGGGACTCGCCATCCCCTGTATATTCTACCACTTCCGCCACACGTACACGTACCGTGTCGTCACTGTAGCCTGAGTGATCGGAAAATTCTGCGACTAATGCAAAGCCGAGCACAGCCAGCAGCACTGTGACGACCCACAGTCTGATTTGCAACGCGGCGGTGTTCAGATGTTTATGCATTGACTGAGTAACGGGAAATAATCAAATTTCTTTAAAGTGTTAACTGTGAGAGCTGTGATCAGCGCTACTTTTTATACCTTTACAATGCTTACATTAAACCGTTTTACATAGCAAATGACAATAAGCGAAAACGCGTAGTTCGAAGAAAAACGGGGTTTGTAAGCTGGGTGTCAGTTTCAGAAGCATTTATTGCAATTGATGAAGGGTTTGCGGGATGTAGAGAGGGAATCTTTCAACTATGTCACTCATCATTACGACTGATTCTGCGACAGACTATTTCGCCTTTAGGCGAGTTACTTTCTGTTGCTTGCCCCACAGAAAGTAACCAAAGAAGAGGGCACCCAGCCATCACGGCCTGCGGCTCCCTTGCGTTGCTCGGCCAAGGACTTTCGTCCGTTACCGGACTTCATGCGGGCGTCCATCGAAACTCGCCCTAGCAGCTTGCACACTACGCAAGCTGCCGCGGAACTCGAACAGCCGATGGCCGACAACTCCCACTTCGCCTGCGCTACTCAGCGTGATGGGATGGGATTTGTCTCGCCAAACTACGAGCGTAGAAGTTTGGACCGTTCAAAAAAATAATTCTTTTATTCAATCCGCCAACGGTGGTAGTCGCATGGTGTTCCGGGGCCCCTATCTGCCGCGCCGAGTAGCGCAGGCAAAATAAGATCAAGCGAGCGGCTGTCCGAATCCCGCAGTGGCCTGCGATTTGTGCAGGCCGCTAGGATGAGTTTCGCGAGCGCTTATTTTGGTGAGCAACGCAGGAAACAAGCGGAAGCTAGGGTGCACTTTCTTTTGGTTACTTTATCTTTGGGCAAGCAAAGAAAAGTAACTCGCCTACAGGCGAAATAAATAGCACAAATAGCCACCAACTCTCCGCGTGGGCATACATGCCCACCCTACCTATTAACGTTAACCTTGCCTGGATTCCAGGCCTACGCCGGAATGACAACAAACGAATTACTTTTCTCCTCATCGGATAAATAAAAAAGCGCACTTTTCAGTGCGCTTTTTTATTTACATTTTTATTTCACTGCTTGGGGGAATTGAACCCCCGTCCGCAGCATCTTTTTTGATGAACGCAAAACTAGCCCAGATTCGGCGCTAACCATCTCTCCAACCAAGCCTTATCCACATTCCGTCTCTTCGCCATGTCTTCCAGCTGGTCATTGCCAATCTTATCCACACTGAAATACCGTGACTCAGGATGCGCCAGGTAGAACCCACTCACGGCTGCCGCCGGGATCATGGCATAGCTATCGGTAAGCTGCATCTCGATCTCGCTGGCTTGCAGCACCTTAAACATCTCCGACTTGACCGTGTGGTCCGGGCAAGCAGGATACCCTGGTGCCGGGCGGATGCCTTTGTATTGCTCTTTGATCAGTGCTTCATTGCTCAAGCTTTCATCTGCAGCATACCCCCACAGGTCTTTACGCACACGCTCATGCATGTATTCGGCAAAGGCTTCGGCCAGGCGGTCGGCCAGTGACTTGAACATGATGGCGTTGTAGTCATCATGGTTCTTTTCAAACTCGGCCAGGCGTTTTTCCATACCCAGGCCAGCAGTTACCGCAAACAGGCCGATATAGTCGTCAGTACCCTTAGGCGCAATAAAGTCAGCCATACACTGATTGGGTCTGGCGACACCATCGATGACCGGCTTTTGGGTTTGCTGGCGCATGCCATACCAGGTCAGCGCGACCTGGCTGCGGCTGTCGTCGGTGTAGATTTCGATATCATCTTCATTGACGCGATTAGCGGGTAGCAGGGCAATCACGCCATTGGCTGATAACCAGCGGCCATCAATGATGCGCTTGAGCATGACCTGCGCTTCGGCAAATACCTTGGTCGCCGCTTCGCCGACGACTTCATCTTTTAAAATCGCTGGATAAAAACCGGCCAGGTCCCAGGTCTGGAAGAACGGGCCCCAGTCTATGTATTGCGCGATCAATGCCAAGTCGATATTTTTGAACACGCGACGGCCAATAAACTTAGGCTTCACCGGGGTATTTTCGCCTGTAAATTCGAATTTTGCCGCATTGGCCCTGGCTTCGGCCAGGCTCAGCATGGGCACGCCTTTTTTATTGGCGTGCTGAGAGCGGGCTTTTTCGTAGTCGGCCTGAATCTCGGCCAGATAGGCACCGCGCGTTTCTGGCGTTAGCAGGTTTTGCATGACGCTGACCGAACGCGAGGCATCCGGCACGTAAATCACAGGGCCTTCGTAGTTAGGCGCAATTTTCACGGCGGTGTGCGCACGTGAAGTGGTGGCGCCACCAATCAGCAAAGGCGTCTGGTTTTCGACAAAATGTGGGTCGCGTTGCATCTCTTTGGCGATATAGGCCATTTCTTCCAGTGAGGGTGTAATCAGGCCAGACAGGCCGATAATGTCAGCGTTTTCGCGTTTAGCCATCTCCAGAATTTCAGCCGCAGGCACCATGACGCCCATGTTCACCACTTCGAAGTTGTTGCACTGCAACACCACCGACACAATATTCTTACCGATATCGTGTACATCGCCTTTCACCGTGGCGATCACCACTTTGCCTTTGGGCTTGGCAACCATGCCGGTGCGACGCTCTTCGGCAGCTTTTTCTTCTTCAATAAACGGGATCAGGTGCGCCACGGCGGATTTCATGACGCGCGCGGATTTGACCACTTGCGGCAAAAACATCTTGCCCTGGCCGAACAAGTCACCCACCACATTCATGCCATCCATGAGCGGGCCTTCAATCACGTGGATAGGACGGCCGCCCTTGCTCATGATGTCCTGACGCACTTCTTCAGTGTCGGCGACGATAAAGTCGGTAATCCCATGCACCAGCGCATATTCCAGGCGCTTGGTGGCAGGCACCGGATTCTCGGGCGTGCCACGCCAGGCCAGCGTCGCTTCGGCTTTTTTGCCGCCAGCGACCAGCGTGCCCGCAATCTCAATCATGCGTTCAGTGGCCGCTAATGGATTTGCCGGGTCTACCACGCGGTTGAGCACGACGTCTTCGACGCGCTCACGCAATTCCGGATCAATATCGTCATAGACGCCGACCATGCCCGCATTGACGATGCCCATGGTCATGCCCGCTTTAATCGCATGGTAGAGGAACACGGTATGAATGGCTTCACGCGCAGGCTCATTGCCGCGGAAGCTGAAGCTCACATTGGACACCCCGCCGGAAATACGCGCATATGGCAGGTTCTGCTTGATCCAGCGTGTGGCTTCGATAAAGTCCACGGCGTAATTGTTGTGTTCTTCAATGCCGGTGGCAATGGCGAAGATATTCGGGTCGAAAATAATATCTTCAGGCGGAAAGCCAGTGCTCACTAACAAATCATAAGCGCGTTTACAGATTTCGATTTTGCGTTCAAAAGTATCAGCCTGGCCCTTTTCATCAAAGGCCATGACGATGACGGAAGCGCCGTAGCGGCGGCACAATTTGGCCTGGCGCAAAAATTCGGCTTCGCCTTCTTTCATCGAGATGGAGTTAACGATGGCTTTACCCTGCACACACTTGAGGCCGGCTTCAATCACGCTCCATTTGGAGGAGTCGATCATGATGGGCACGCGGGCAATGTCCGGCTCGGAAGCGACTAGATTCAGGAAATGCGTCATGGCCTTGACCGCATCCAGCATGCCTTCATCCATGTTGATGTCGATGACCTGGGCGCCGTTTTCCACCTGTTGGCGCGCCACGCTGAGCGCTTCTTCGTATTGCTCGTTGATGATCATGCGTGCAAACGCCTTGGAGCCGGTGACATTGGTACGCTCACCCACGTTCACAAACAGCGATTGCTCATCAATCACAAACGGTTCCAGGCCGGACAGCTTGGTCGTCACCGGTAAGGTTGGCACCTGGCGTGGTGGCAGGTCTTTAATCGCGTTGTAAATGGCATTGATATGCGGTGGCGTCGTCCCGCAGCAACCACCGGCAATATTGATAAAGCCGCTTTGCGCAAATTCTTTGACCAGGCTGGCGGTGATGTCGGGCGTCTCATCAAAGCCGGTATCAGACATCGGGTTGGGCAAACCTGCATTCGGGTAAATACAGACAAAGGTATCGGCCACTTTGCTGAGCTCTTCGGCATACGGGCGCATCAGGGTCGCACCCAGTGCACAGTTGAGGCCCACGGTCAGTGGTTTGGCGTGGCGTACCGAATGCCAGAAGGCCGTCACGGTCTGGCCTGAGAGAATACGTCCAGACGCATCGGTCACCGTGCCCGAGATCATGATCGGCCAGGTCTTGCCCTGTTCTTCAAAGAAACTGTCGATGGCAAACAGCGCGGCCTTGCAGTTGAGCGTATCAAAAATGGTTTCCACCATGAGGATATCTGCCCCGCCTTCGACCAGGCCGCGAATTTGCTCCAGGTAAGAAGTCACCAGCTGGTCAAAGCTGACGTTACGGGCCGCGGGGTCGTTCACGTCGGGTGAAATCGAAGCGGTTTTTGGTGTCGGGCCCAGGGCGCCTGCCACAAAACGCGGCTTGTCCGGCGTGCTGTATTTGACGCAGGCGGCCTTGGCCAGCTTGGCCGCTTCGACGTTCATCTCGTACACCAGATGCGCCATATGGTAATCGTCTTGGGCGACGCTGGTGGCCCCAAAGGTATTGGTTTCAATGATATCGGCCCCAGCTGCCAGGTATTGTTCGTGGATTTCCTGGATGACGTGCGGCTGGGTCAGGGTCAGCAGTTCGTTATTGCCTTTGACAAACAGCTCACGCTCACCGGCAGGCCCCTGAAAATCCTTGAACCGCTCGCCACGATAATCGGCTTCTGTCAGCTTGTAGCGCTGAATCATGGTCCCCATGGCGCCATCCAGGATCAGGATGCGTTGGGAGAGGGCCTCACGTAGCCATTGCTCAGTGGCAGAAACCGGCAGCTGTGTCATGCGTTTCAACTTGAAAATAAAAGCAATATTTTATCACAATGACAACGCCACCCCTTGCAAGTCGGCCACAGCACTTGTGGCATTAGGGGTTACTCCCGACCTTGCTCACATGGATAGGCGAATTCAACAAATGTCTTTAACATATCGCTGATACGGCGCATGGCGCATTCAAACCCGCATATAAACGGATCAATACATGATTTCAGGCTTGGTACAACTTTTCTTATGGCAAGGACTGGGTGAACTGCTCAGCAAGTTCTTTTTACCTGGCATTCCTGGGCCAGTGCTGGGCTTGCTGCTACTGCTGGCATTTTTATGTTTGCGCGGCCAGGTAGATAAAGACCTGGCCGAGGTGGCGGACAGTTTTCGCCAGCATCTGGGCCTGTTGTTTGTGCCTGCCTCAGTCGGTGTTTTGCTGTTTTTGCCAGAATTAAAGACCCATGCGCTGGCAGTGAGTACGGCGCTGGTGATCAGTGTGATTTTGACCATAGCGGTCACCGCGATTGTGTTGAAGATGTTCTGGTATTTTTCACTAAAACGCCACAAAGGCAACGCCTTGCACAGGGAGCAGCGCCATGAATAAGCGTTTGCCGATTTCCGACATCTGGGTCTACCTCTCGGGCGACCCGCTGTTTGCGCTGATCATTACATTGGCCACTTACCAGCTGGGTTACCTGCTGTATGTGCGTGCCAAGCGCAATCCATTGGTCAACCCGGTCGCTATTTCCGTGATCCTGACCTGCCTGGCGATAGACGTGCTGGACATGCCCTATGAAAAGTATTTTGAAGGCGCCCAGTTTGTGCACTTTTTACTGGGCACCGCGACCGTGGCACTCGCCGTACCGATCTATCACGGTTTCAAACGCATGCAGGGCAAGATCTTCCATATCTGGGTAGCGCTCACTGTAGGCAGCACTGTCTCCATTGCCAGTGCAGTGGCCATTGCCAAACTCATGGGGGCGACTGATAACATTGTCGGCAGCATGTATGCCAAATCGGTCACCGCCCCAATTGCCATGGGCATTGCCGAGCGCTTAAGCGTTTCGCCGACCCTGACAGCAGTGTTCACCGTGATTACAGGCATGCTGGGTGCGATTCTGGCGCCTTACATCCTCAATGCCGTCAAAGTGCAGCAATGGTGGATACGCGGTACGGCAATTGGTGTGGGTGCACATGGGCTGGGGATTACGCGAGCGTTTAGTGTGAATGAAGAGGCGGGGATTTACGCCAGCATGGCCATGGGGCTGAATGGCGTGATCAGCGCCATAGGATTGCCGATTGTGTTGACTTATTTACGGCCGCATTTGGGGTTTTGAAATGTGGTTGGGATCATTCCCACTCTAGTCTATTTCATCTGGTCGTCATTCTGGCGTCGTTCAGAATCCAGTTATAGGGTGGGCATGTATGCCCACGCGGATTGGTGTGTGTTGTTTGTGATGTTCTTTTTCGCCTGTAGGCGAGTGACTTTTCTTTGCTTGCACAAAGAACAAGTAACCAAAAGAAAGTGCACCCTAGCTTCCGCTTGATTCCTGCGTTGCTCACCAAAACAAGCGGTCACGAAACTCGACCTGGCAGCTCACGAAATGCGTGAGCTGCTGCGGGACTCGAACAGTCGCTCCCTTCTCCCTTGTTTTGTCTGCGCTACTCGGCGCGTCAGATAGGGGCCCATGAAAAGCACACGCTTTCACTTTGGTCAGATTCTTTCCCCTGCATCCCGCTCAATCTTAGGTGAAAAATAGAAGTTGTAGGGTGGGCATGTATGCCCACGCGGATTGGTGTGTGTTGTATGTGATGTTCTGTTTCGCCTTTAGGCGAGTTACTTTCTGTTGCTTGCCCCACAGAAAGTAACCACAACTAACGAAGTGTTGCGGCGTAGGCTAACCTTTAGGTTAAGCCACAAAGTGGCGGCCGTAGCCAAAGAAGAGGGCACCCAGCCATCACGGCCTTCGGCTGCCTTGCGTTGCTCAGTAAATTAAATGGATGTTTGTCAGGTTGCTTTTCGCTTTTTCAGCGAGTTACTTTTCTTTGCTTGCACAAAGATAAAGTAACCAAAAGAAAGTGCACCCTAGCTTCCGCTTTTATCCTGCGTTGCTCATCAGCGTAGGCGTCCAGCGAAACTCGCCCTAGCGGCTTGCAAAGTTCGCAAGCCACCGCGGACCTCAGACAGCCGCTGGCCGAAGTCCCCCACGCTGACTGCGCTACTCGGCGCGTCAGATAGGGGCCCATGAAAAGCACACGCTTTCACTTTGGTCAGATTCTTTCCCCTGCATCCCGCTCAATCTTAGGTGAAAAATAGAAGTTGTAGGGTGGGCATGTATGCCCACGCGGATTGGTGTGTGTTGTTTGTGATGTTCTTTTCGCCTGTAGGCGAGTTACTTTTCTTTGCTTGCCCAAAGATAAAGTAACCAAAAGAAAGTGCACCCCAGCTTCCGCTTGTTTCCTGCGTTGCTCACCAAAATAAGCGCTCGCGAAACTCATCCTAGCGGCCTGCACAAATCGCAGGCCACTGCGGGATTCGGACAGCCGCTCGCTTCATCTTATTTTGCCTGCGCTACTCGGCGCGGCAGATGGGGACCCTGAACACCCGATGAGCGCAACGATCCGTGGATTGAAGAAAGGAATTGGTGTTTTTCAACGGTCCAAACTTCAACGATGCGAGTTTGGCGAGACAAATCCCATTCCATCACGCTGAGTAGCGGAAACAAAGTAAGGAAGAAGGGAGCGACTGTCCGAGTCCCGCAGCAGCTCACGTTTTATGTGAGCTGCCAGGTCGAGTTTCGTGACCACTTACTTTGTTGAGCAACGCAAGGGAGCCGCAGGCCGTGATGGCTGGGTGCCCTCTTCTTTGGTTACTTTCTGTGGGGCAAGCAACAGAAAGTAACTCGCCCAAAGGCGAAATAAATCGCCACAACAATCAACTAATATCGAAATGACTTAAGTACCTCACTAAAGAATTACTTTTTTAACAATGGCGCCATCGCCATCATCAGTCTTTCCGTTGTCCCTCTATGCTGCAACGTAAACCCTTTCGCCGCCTCCGCCATCATACGCACTTTCACCTTATCCGCCGCCAAGGCTGCAATCATGTCATGCAGCTCACTCACCTCTTTTAACTGCACCGCCGCATCGGCCAGCACGGCTGCTTGTGCCACCTGCGTAAAATTAAACATATGCGGCCCTAGTATCGTCGGGACGCCCATGGCCGCCGCTTCAATCAGGTTTTGCCCGCCCAGCGGCTGCAGGCTGCCACCCATCACGGCAAAGTCACTGGCGGCGTAATAGGTATACATTTCCCCCATGCTATTGCCCAGCACCACTTGCACATCGGCATTTAAGGGTTGTACCAGTTCTGTACGCAGCACATAACGCAGGCCACGTGATTTCAGTAGCGATTCCACCTCGGCAAAGCGTTGCGGGTGGCGGGGCACCAGCAGCGTGAGTACGCCTGTGCCTTGCACGGCATCGAGGATCAGTGACTCTTCACCTTCACGTGTGCTGGCAGCCATCAATACGGTGCGGTCCTGGCCGATTCGCTGGCGCAATGCCGCACCTTTGTCAGCGCTGTCTGTGGGAGGCGTGACGTCAAATTTAAGGTTGCCGCAGATGATTGGATGCGGTGCCCCAAGCGCTTGCAGGCGTTCGGCATCCGCGGCGGTTTGTGCGGCCACCAGTGCCAGTTGTTGCAAGCCTTGCCGTGTCAGGCTGCCGAGTCTGGCGTAGCCAGCGGCCGATTTGGCCGAGAGGCGCGCACTCAGCAGCGCCACCGGGATGTGCTGGCGCGTGGCCTGGTCAATCACATGGAACCATAACTCGGTTTCCATTAACAAACCTAATACCGGCTTGAAGTGCGCAAGGAAGCGTTTGCTGGCGCCCGGCGTGTCTACCGGTAAATAGGCTTGCAGTACACGGCCCTGGGTAATGTGCTGGCTAAACAGCTGGCGACCGGTGTCACGGCCAGTAGGCGTGCCGTGGGTGATGAGTATCTGGTGTTGCGGATACTGTTCAAGCAAGGCATGGATCAGCGGCTGTGTCGCGCGCGTTTCACCGACGGAGACGCAATGCACCCAAATTAGCGGGGCGTTGACGGTTTGCGTGTAATAGCCATAGCGTTCGCGCACATGCTGGCGGTATTCGGGTTGTTTCAGGCCACGCCAGAGCAGCTTGAGTGGCAGCAGTAGCGCCACCAGTGTCATGAGTAGGGAATACACGATTTTTGGCATGGCGCTATTCTCGCATTAATGCTACCAAAATGGGTGCTTCTGGTCGTTGTTTAGAGACTTGTTGTATTGCCGACACACCTCAAAAAACACGTGAGTGATGACTCACCTATGCTTTGGCGCCTGTTTCTTTCACGCTCAAAAAAATGCAATACATATACCGCAAAAAAAATCACAAAAAAAGCATTGACGTCAACAAGCTATAGGCATAAATTATTGCCAACAACACAAGATATTGTGTTTGACCGGTGCCGCGCCTCAAGCCATAGCGTGCGGCCATGCAAGCGTGAAAACGCTTGTTTTAAGCCGGTCCTGTTGCAACGCGTTGTTTACCGCAGGGGTTTTTTCCGGTGCACAACGCGTTATCAATTTAATAAGAAACACCAAGGTGGGAGAACTCGATGCTGAAAGCAGTTGAACAAAAGAAAGTCCAGTCAGAAGGAGTTGCTGTGGAGATTCCGGTGCAGCCCGTCTCACTCGATATCTGGGACAAGAAATACCGTCTCAAAACCAAGTCTGGCGAGCATGTGGATAAAGACATGGACGACTCTTATAGCCGAGTCGCCCGTGCGCTGGCGGACGTCGAAACCACCGAAGAAAAAAAGCAAGAATGGCACGAAAAATTCCTGTGGGCCTTGCGCCGTGGCGCGATTCCGGCAGGCCGTATTACCTCCAACGCTGGCGCACAAGAGCACAAGCCAGCTACCTCTACCATTAACTGTACCGTGTCAGGCGTGGTCGAAGACAGCATGGACGATATCCTGGGCAAAGTGCACGAAGCCGGTCTGACGCTCAAAGCCGGTTGCGGTATCGGTTACGAGTTCTCCACCCTGCGTCCAAAAGGCGCGTTTGTCGCCGGTGCCGGTGCCTATACTTCCGGCCCGCTGTCGTTTATGGATATCTACGACAAAATGTGCTTCACCGTGTCATCTGCCGGTGGCCGCCGTGGTGCACAAATGGCAACCTTTGATATTTCGCATCCAGACGTGACTGACTTTATCAAAGCGAAGCGTGAAAACGGCCGTTTGCGCCAGTTCAACCTGAGCTGCCTGATCACCAAAGAATTTATGGAAGCCGTCAAAGCTGATGCCGAGTGGCGCCTGGCTTTCCCGGTGACTGAAAAAGAAGCCATTATTGATGGCCTCAATGTCAACGATGAGTCACAAGTGGTGTGGCGCGACTGGCCAATCAAAGGCAAATACCTCACCAAGCTGGAAGGCCCAGAGGCCGGTAAAGTGGCTTGCCGCATTTACAAAACCATCAAGGCACGCCGTCTGTGGGATGTCATTATGTCTTCCACCTACGACTTTGCCGAGCCAGGCTTTATCCTGATCGACCGCGTCAACGAGATGAACAACAACTGGTTCTGCGAAAACATCCGCGCCACCAACCCATGCGGCGAGCAACCCTTGCCGCCATACGGCGCCTGCCTGCTGGGTTCTGTGAACCTGACCAAGTTTGTACGCGAGCCATTCACCGACAATGCGCATTTTGACTGGGACGAATACCGCGAAGTGGTGGCCGTGTTCACCCGCATGCTCGACAACGTGGTCGAAATCAACGGTTTGCCACTCGAGCAGCAACGCCAGGAAATCGCCCGCAAACGCCGTCACGGTATGGGCTACCTGGGCCTGGGCTCAACACTCACCATGCTCAAAATGAAATACGGTGATGAAGATTCAGTGAAATTCACTGAAGAAGTCACCCGCATCATGGCCGAAGTGGGCTGGGAAATCGGTGTGCAACTGGCCGAAGAAAAAGGCCCGGCACCGATCATGGACGAGAAATTTGAAGTCACTGCCGACATGCTGCGCGTTCGCCCCGAAATGGCGGCTGATGGCATCAAGGTTGGCCAGAAACTGGCCGGTAAAGTTTTGCTGGGCAAATACAGCCGCTATATGCAGCAGTTCCCAGAAGGCTTGCGTAACCAGATCGCCACCAAGGGTGTGCGCTTTACGCACCACAGCTCTATTGCGCCCACCGGCACGATCTCACTGAGTCTGGCAAACAACGCCAGCAACGGCATCGAGCCGAGCTTTGCCCACCACTATGCACGTAACGTGATCCGTGAAGGCAAAAAGTCCAAAGAGAAGGTGGACGTATTCAGCTACGAGCTGCTGGCCTACCGTGAACTGGTGAACCCGAACGCGATGCCGTTCAGCGACAAACCAGAAGAACAATTGCCGGATTACTTCCTCGATTCATCCACCATCATGGCAAAAGCCCACGTGGATATTCAGGCCGCGGCGCAAAAATGGATTGATAGCTCCATCTCCAAAACCATTAACGTGCCTACCGATTACGACTTTGAGGATTTCAAAGACATCTACCTCTACGCTTACGACAAGGGCTTGAAAGGTTGCACGACCTTTAGATTTAATCCCGAGGCATTCCAAGGGGTTCTGGTGACCGAGAAGGATTTAGAGAGCACCACTTACAAGTTTACGCTCGAAGATGGCACCGAGATCGAAGCCAAAGGGAATGAAGAGATTGAGTACGACGGAGAAATCCACACCGCCGCCAACTTATTCGACGCCTTTAAGGAAGGTTATTATGGCAAGTTTTAATTAGAGCCAAGCGGATTAAAAGTCCGCTGCTCTAAAAACTTGCCCATTAAAAGTAGTGGCAACCATCAAAATTTGAGCACGTTAAAAGATTGAGTTTATTAAAAAATTAAGCTCCAATAGGGAGAACAACATGGCAATTAAGATCGACAAAAAAATCACCGCCTACAAACTGGTGACCGATGAAGACAAAAAAGCAGCCGAGGCCGCAGCAGCGCCTGTCACGAATGTTATCCAAATGGGCGAACCATTAAGCCGCCCAGATATGCTTGTGGGTAACACCTACAAGATCAAAACCCCGGTGACCGAGCACGCGCTCTACATCACCATCAACGACGTCATCATGAACGAAGGCACGCCACAAGAACACCGCCGCCCGTTTGAGATCTTCATCAACTCCAAAAACATGGAGCACTTCCAGTGGATAGTCGCGCTCACCCGCGTCATGTCCGCCGTGTTCCGCAAAGGTGGCGATGTCACCTTTTTGGTTGAGGAACTCAAAAGCGTGTTTGAGCCTAGCGGCGGCTACTTTAAAAAAGGCGGCAAGTTTGTGCCCAGCCTGGTAGCCGAGATTGGTGAAGTGGTAGAAAAACACCTGCAAGAAATCGGTATGCTGAAAAAGCCAGGTTTAGACGAACACCAGCAAAAACTGGTAGAAGAGAAAAAAGCCGAATACCTGGAAAAACACGCCAAATCGGGTGAAGAATCAAATGATGAAGGCTTCCCAAAAGGAGCGCAGCTTTGCAAAAAGTGTAATACCAAAGCAAGCATCCTGATGGATGGATGCATGACTTGCTTGAACTGCGGGGATAGTAAGTGCGGTTAAACAATTAAATGAAAGGAGCTTCGGCTCCTTTTGTGAGTGGCAGCATAAATTGCAAGTTTGGCTTCATAAGCTGCAACTTCTGCCCCTAAAAGATGCAACTTAAGTTAACTTATTAAAACGAAAAGCCCCAATAACGGGGCTTTTGTATTGATACAAATTAGGGATTTTTCGCTTTCGGATTATTGATGTCTTGAGAGGATTTATCTCGCAGATTTCAGGATTCTTTTTTTGATTTGTTGATAAATTCGATGATACTCTTCGCAAGCACCAGTGAGGGGTTGTCTAGCTCTTTCTTTTCGTATTGAGTTGGTTGATTATCAGAGGCACTCTCAACTTTTCTTTTTTGCTCTTCCTCTTGCCAGTATGCATTGTACTTAGTAATGAACTCTTTATGTTCTGAAGGCATTTCATTAAAGAAAGAGTCGTTCTCTTCGTATATATATGGCTTGATTAAAACTTCACTTTCCATCTCATGAATAAATCTCATGCAGTAGTCAAATACATCTGATACCGCAATATCAGTCCTATTGTTAAACTTATCCTCTAGGGTTTCAAGATTGTTTGTTTGGGTATTATTATCAATCCAAAAGAGGGGATATGGAATTCCACCCATTACGCCCTTTAAACAAACCCTCTGGTCATAAAAGAATTTCACATCGGATTTTAATGACTTAACTTGGGGCCAAGCTTGTATGCATTTTGCTAAAAGTAAAGCCAAATCAATTGATAGGATAAATTTCCTGGGGGTGGCATGGCTTCCTAATCGAAAGCCATTATCAATTGATGGGCCAATATAATCTTTTATAAGGCCTTTCGTGTCGTTCTCAAATTTTTTGTCGTTTGTGATTCAAATCGAGATTCTTGCAATTCAACTCGAGATTGTCATTTTAATAAAATCAATTGATTAACAAATAACTCAACCTACAAAGTTGCACCAAAAATGGTTTTTTGCCAAATTTGAGATTTGTGTTGATGAAGTTCTAAAAACAGCTGAAGGTAATTACTTTAACAATCGCGGGCGCGTTACTTTTGGGCGCATGAAACTTACCAGGAAAGAAAAGAACAATGACTGACTATAGTCAAAAACTTGCAAATATGCGTGCCCGTCGCCAGAGAAGCTCAGTTACGGCATTGAAAAAATCGGAATCATACGCTACTGATTCTGTGAGTTTTGCTGAGGCATATGAAAGCGCTACATATACACAAATACTAGCGACATTTGAAAGCTGTAGCGGCTAATTATAATCATCCTTGTCCGTGTAGAAATGTATTTGCAGATAATACTGGAGGTAAGGATATTGAATAATGTTACACAAGTTATTTAGTATGAAATAGCCTATATATTAATGGTAATAGCATTAGTGTCATCATTGATGCACCTCCTAAACCCCAAACGATCACCGTTGACAATGGTCTTTGTACATCAGAACCTAGCCCATGCGCCAGAGACGCAGGCAATAGTCCCAAGATGGCCACTAAAGAGGCGATCACTATTGGCCTAAAACAATCCATGGCACCCTGTATGATGGCATCGTCCGTCGGGAGTCCATCCTTCTCAAGGGTTGTAATCGCCTTGATCATTAATACACCACTCATGATTGATATGCCAAATACCGCAGCAAAACCAACCCCTGAAGAGACATTCAAATTCATCCCGCGCAAATAGAGCGCCACCAATCCCCCTGTAAATGCAAATGGGATTGTAGAAAGTAAAATCAGGGCATATCGCTGTGATTTAAAGATTGCCACGATCAATAGATAAATAATCAAAATTGTGATGGGTACCAAGATGGAAAAATGTTTGCCTGCTCGATCCAGATTCTCAAACATGCCTATCCAATTTAAACGATAGCCTTCTGGCAGCTTCAGTTGCTTGGCAAACACCCCTTGGGCTTCAGAAACAAAGCCACCCTGATCACGGCCCTGAATATCACTGCGCACAGTAAGACGACGCACACTGTCTGCCCGCGCAATCATCGTTTGACCATCCACGACTTTAACTTTTGCCACTTGAGACAATGGAATGGGAATCCCATCAGCATTAAATACGGGTAAGCGCTGTATCGACTGCATGGAGTTCATATATTCAGAAGAAAACTTCACAGCGATATCGAATCTTTTCTCATCTTCGTAAATCACGCCCACTGGCGATCCACCAATAGCGGTATTTATTAAGGTGGACAAGTCGATAATATTGACTTTATAACGTGCGCACAAGGCTCTGTCTGGCTCAATAACCAGCTGTGGCTGCGGCCCTTCCTGCTCAATGTTGACATCCACCGCGCCAGGAATTGTTTTTAACAATGTTTCAGCTTGCTTTGCGAGTGATAGCAATACGGTTGAATCATTGCCGGAAAACTCAACAGCCATGTTTGCTGAAGTTCCATTGGAGTCTTCTGTCACACTATCAATAATAGGCTGTGTGAAATTAAATCGGGTGGTTGGAAACTCTGTTCTGAATGCGTTTCCAATCACGGTAATGAGTTCGCTCTTGCTATGTACTTGTGTCCAGGTTGTCGGATCATTTGGACCTATCATCATTTCAACTCTGCTGGGTGGATATGGGTCTGTACCACTGTCATTTCGACCAGCTTGTACGGTCACAAATTTAATGTCTGGAAAGGACATGGCAACCTCTCTCAGGCGTTTTCCGAAGAGCGATGTTTGCTCTAGCGAGGTACCCTCGGGGAAGTTTGCCCTGACCCAAATGACGCCCTCATCCATATAAGGCAAAAACTCGGAGCCCACTCTAGGGAAAATAAAAATCGTCAGTAATCCGATCAATAATGCAGACAATACAACAATCGATTGCGTGTGCTTGAGCGACCATGTTAGCGCAGCATGATATTGTTTCTTTAGGTACAGCAACAGCTTACTTTCTGTATCCTTAAAGCCATTTTTAAACAAAAAAGAAGCGATGACTGGTAAAACAAACAAGGAGAAAATGACTGCTCCGATCAAGGCAAAGACGATCGTTTGCGCCATGGGTCTAAACAGTAGGCCCTCTATATGAGTGAGGGTAAGCAAAGGCAAAAAGGCGCCCACAATAATCAGAACTGAAAAAAAGACTGGGCGTTCTACTTCTTGCGTCGCTTGAGCAATCGTTTGAATAGTCTTATCAGGCGCATCAGGATTGCTCGCATGCGCCTCATTGTTTGCGTGCAGTGCTCTGGCTATGCTTTCAGCAATAATGATGGCGCCATCTACAATAATGCCAAAGTCAATTGCACCAATGGATAGGAGGCCAATCGGGATACCCGTCAGGTACATGAGAATGATGGCAAAGAGTAATGAAAATGGGATGGTTAATGCAACCAGGATAGCAAGCGCTGGCCGCCCCAAAAACATGAGTAAAATAAACAATACGAGCATCACGCCAAAAGTGACACTATGTGCAACCGTGTGTATGGTGCTGGCGATTAATTGACTTCTATCATAAAACGGCACGATTTTTACGCCCAAGGGCAAACCTGACTTATTGAGCTCGTGGATAGCTGACTGTACCCGGTTCAATACATCGGAAGGGTTCTCGCCTTTTCGGAGTAAAACGATACCTTCGACACTTGCATCTTCATTATTTTTACTAAAGATCCCCGCAGGTATTTTTTTTGAAATTTGTATACTGGAAATATCCCGCAGATATAGCGGCTGGCCATCGACAGATTTGATGAATACATCGCCAATCTCTTTCTCATTTTTTAAAACACCAGTGCCGCGGATGACGAAAGACATCCCGCCTCTAGACAGCACGCTCCCACCAGAATTGGTATTGTTTGATTCTATTGCACTGATGGCCTCTTGCACTGAAAGACCATAACGCAATAGCTGTGAAGGATTAAGAATAATGCCATATTGCTTTTCAAAACCGCCAAAATTTGAAACCTCGGCAACCCCCTCTGCACGCAATAGGCGGGGAATGATTACCCAATCATTGAGCGTACGTAATTCGATTAAATCCTGCCGACCATCAGATACCAGTTCATAACGCACCATTTCACCATACGCCGTAGCGAGAGGTCCAATTTCTGCCTCAGCACCAGCCGGTAAGCTGATCAGCGCTAATTTTTCCTGTACTCTTTGCCTTGCCCAATAACTTTCTGTGCCTTCTTTAAAGATGAGTTGAACAACAGATAAGCCAAAAATTGTGCGAGACCTTATTGTTTCGACATGCGGAACATTTTTCATGGCGATCTCTATCGGTACAGTTACCTGTCGCTCTACTTCCTCAGGTGCCTGACCTGGAAACACAGTGATAACTTGTACCATCTGTGAGGATATGTCCGGGTAGGCGTCTATTTTCATTTGTGTGAATAAAAATATGCCTGCTATGGAAATAGCCGATGCAATTAGTAGTACCGCCCAACGATATTGGAGAGCGTATTTAATAAAGCGGGCAATCATGACTATGCCGCCTGCTTGGATAGAGAAGTTATTGTCATGACGACTTTCTCAGCGATTGGCTTTAATAAAATGGCCCCGTGACCGATCACTTTTTCTTCTTCAGTCAGCCCATCTAAAATCTCTACCCAATTCGCGTCAAAACGCTCACCGACCTTCACTTCTGTGACTTGCCATTGATTATCTTGAACCATTCGGAAGACATAGTCTTTATCACGAATATGGATCAATGCATCGGACGGTATTAAGAGCGAGTCTCGGGCATCAGTGCCTAAACCAATGTCGGAGAACATGCCAGGAATTAATTCACCATTCTGATCTGATATTGTAAAGAATACTTTTAGGGTTCTTTTCTCGATAGACAGCGAGGGAGAGATGCTCTGTACACGTCCTGTAAAAACTTTATCAAGATGACCATAAAAGCGGGCAGCAAGTTGCTGGTTAACTTTAATTTTGTCGATACTGACTTCAGGCACATCCCCTGCCACCAATACAGCGGTTTGTCCGAGTTTTGCCAGTAGCTCTACATCCACCCCGGCTTGCAGCAAGCGTCTCTCGGCATCGGCAAAACTATGCTTCGCCTGTACCATTGCATTTTGCAAATCAAATAATGACTTTTGTCCTTCCAGTTGTGTTTGTAATAGATTCGATTCTGCAAGATTCAAGTCCCGTGCCGCTTCAGTACCAATCTCTACAAGCTTCCTCAGCCTTTCAACTTCCGTTTTCTGAGTGCGTAATTGAGTGGCTATCAATTCTTGTGTTTTAAGTATTTGTTTTTTCAAAAATGCAATGTCGGTTCCATACTTCTGCCAGTCAGCATAAATGGCAGACAGTTCTTGACTATTAAATTCAAAATTATCTTCCTGTGGCAATAGTCCACTTTTTCTTTTTGCAATTACAGTCCCGGTCATTGTCAACATGGGGATAGAAACAGATGTTTTCTGTAGTTGAAGGATGCTCATTTTTCGATACAACGGAGATTGTGGATCAATTTTGATCGTATGATTATTTAATACAGTCACCGGAGAAGGTGTCGGCACTTGACTCTTTATAGGGCGGGACTTTCCGCTGGTTTCTTTTAGGTTAAACCAGAGCACCAGTGCTAGCGCGATGACCAATAAGGCGATATAACTGAGGTGAATGTGTTTTTTGCTATTCATTTTAAAATTTGCTTTCCAACAGCTGCATTCAATGCGTATAAGGTATGCCAGTAGCTTGATAAATTCTGGATATGTGAGCGATAACTGTCTCGGTAATTTCTTTGGGCATCCAGCAACTCAAACAAACTGTTGCCGCCAAGCGCATATGCCGTTTTGATCTTGTCTCTGATGAAGCGGGCTGACTCTAGTTTGGCTTCCGAGTCGATAGACAAAACTTGATGAACATTCGCATAGTTTTGATGGAGTTGCTCTATCTCTGACCGCAGTTCGACCAATTGACTGTCCAACAAATATTCAGATTGCGTTTTTACAGACTTTGCCTTGGCAATATTCCCTTGATTCCGATCAAATAATGGTAACGAGATGTCAATGCCAATTCCCCATGAGTTAGCGTCCGGGTAACCGATTGCTTTCTGCTGAAACTGTCTCGTTAAACCGAATCTGGGTGTGACAGAAGGGTAGGCATTAACCTCTTCCACTTTGAGTGCGGCGGATGAGCGTTCTATTTGTTTACGTATTGCCTGGATATCCGGTCTATTTTCTTCTGCAACGGCTAATAATGTTTGAATATCTGCCGGGGGAATCAGATGTGTAATCAATAAGTCGCCGTGAATTTGAACCTGGCTGGTCTTGCTCGTACCAAGGTAGCTTTTTAATTGGCTAAGCGCCGCTTGCAAAGTCGCCTCTCGTGCTCTTACTTCACTTCTGCTAGTGATTATTGATAATTTGACGCGATCAAGCTCAATAGTGCCAACTCCACCAACAACAACACGCTGGGTAGTGATTTTTTGCAGTTCGACAATGTCCTTCAAGTCCTCCTCGGCCAGCTTTAATAATTGCTGCGCCTCTAAGACATCATAAAAAGAGGCAATTGCCCCCGCAATTCGCTGCCTGATCACATCATTCACATTGAACCTGGCAACATCAATGCCTTTTTCTGCCTCAGCCACCTCAGCAGCTTTTTTACCAAATAGAAACCAGTCAACCGGATAGGAAACACCTATATCAAACTGCGGAGGGCCTCCTTGCCTGTCTGCGGTAAAGGGACGATTTAGTGGCATTAAAGTACCACTGGTAGAGATCACGGGGTTCGGCGGGAGCTTGGCTGTCTGCAAATCAGCCTCTGCCTGTCGAATGGATTCAATTGCTCCACGTATCTGTGCATCGGCATATAAAGCTTTAAGAATCACTTCATCCAGTCCAAGTATGGCAGTTGTGGCTGGTTGGTCGATGCGATCAATCTGCGCTTGAGAACTTTTTTTAAGGAGAGTCGGGCGTTCGTCAGACACAAATGCAGGCGGGCTAATGATCTCCTCAGCGACATTATGTGAAGCAAATAAAAACAATATGCTTGCTATGACAAAAGATGGTTTGTGACAATTAGTTTGTGCCATAACGCTGTTTAATTTTGTTGTGTTATATCCTGAAGTTGCAGCATGCTAATTCATTTGGCCAAATGAAATTCTGAATTTCTATTCAGAAATACTGGTTATGATTGCGATATGTTGGTGGGTTTTCTTAAAATGAAGAAAGTGACTTAAGCAGGAATAACAAGTCATGTTGTCTGACAAGGTGAATAACGTGTGAAGATACTTTTAGTAGAGGATGATGCAAAAGCTGCAAAATTAATTGCCAGAGGACTATTGGAGGAAGGCTTTTATATCGACATTGTTTCAACGGTCGCCGAAGCATTGGCAGCTCCACTGGGGATATATCATTTAATACTTCTGGACTGGATGTTGCCTGATGGAGATGGCCTAGACGTTTGCATCAAACTACGTAAAAGCAAAATGATGATCCCCATTCTGATGTTAACGGCCAGAGATACAGTGACTGACAAAATAACTGGTTTAAATAGTGGCGCCGATGATTACCTGCCTAAGCCATTTGTATTTGAAGAGCTTCTTGCACGTATGCATTCATTATTAAGGCGTAATGCATATACCAAAGTTGAAATGATCACCATTGCTGGCATTAGTATCCAAACCTACACAAAAACGGTCATCAGGCATGGTCACCGGGTGATTCTGACCGCAAAGGAATTTGATCTTTTAGAAATGTTGATGCGAAATGCTGGCAACGTTATCTCCAGAAAAGAAATCGCTCAACGACTATGGCAGCAAGACATGATCGGGATAGACAATTTAATTGACGTCAATATCAAAAATCTGAGACAAAAAATAGACTTGCCATCCCAGTCCAAGTTAATTCATACCGTTAGAGGCGCTGGTTTTATTTTTGAAGAAAGAAGAGAAATTGAAACTTAACTTTCGGCAAAAACTCACGCTTATTCATCTTGTTACAATCATATTCATTGTCACTGCGACGGCTTTGTTTTCGTGGTGGCGCCTATCGATTGTCATAAATGGGCAATTGGATGCAGCTTTAGTGGCCTTGGCCGAAACTGAAGCAGATATGATGATGTTTGCCCATGATGAACAAGAGATCAGAGTTCATGACAGTCAGCACGAAAAGGAAACCCCTTCACTTAGCAGAATTGATAGACTCATCCAAATAGTCGATCCGCAAGGATTTACGATAGCCAAAAGCCACAACCTTGGTAACGCAAATCTCCCCATCCAAAAATTGCGATCTAGATTCGGTAAAGATATTCAATTTGCAACTGTCAAACATTTTGCCAATGAACCTCTCAGAGTTGTCATCTACCCTGTAGAAAAAAATCATCATCGCTATTTCATCCTAGTGGCGGGATCATTGGATGATATCCACCAAACACTCGATTCCGCAACTTTCACTTTTGTCTCCATGACAATCGTGCTCGCGCTTGCCATCACTTGGGCGAGCGCTATTCCAATCAAACGGTTACTAAAAGTCATAGATCATATCGTGACCAAGGCTAAAGAAATTAGTCAGGATAGTTTAAACCTGCGTTTACCTCACGACGATGGTCAGGATGAAATCTCTAAACTCATTGAGACACTGAATGAGATGTTAAGCAGGCTTGAACAGTCATTTCTAATACAAAAGAGCTTTACCGCGCACGCATCACATGAATTGAGATCACCTCTATCTCGCATGCGCACCGATATTGAGGTCACACTAAGAAGAAGTCGTGATTCCCAAACTTATTTGCAAACGGTGCAATCATGTTTAGTCGAAGTTGAGAACCTTACGAATATCGTGCATGGATTGACGTTACTGGCTGAGTTAGATGCCAAACAAACGTTAGAACGTCATGAATTAGTCTCTGTTACTGGCCTAGTAAATGCAGCAGTGAGACTACAAGAAAACGCATTCAGGGAAAAAGGGATTCTACTTAACATAATACTGGAGAATGAATTTGAAGTGAGAACGCATCGAGAGTTTGCGACTTTAATCATCAGCAATATTCTCGATAATGCCGTCAAATACAGTCCAGCTGGAACCTCAATTCTTGTTAAGGGCAGTAGGAATCAAGGCCGTATTGAGTTAAATATCATAGATGCGGGCGATGGATTTCTACAAGATGAACTTCCCTTTATTTTTGATCGATTTTTCAGAGGTAGGGAGTCTTTGAAAAAACAAATTCCAGGATGTGGTTTGGGTTTGGCATTAGTAAAAATACTGGCTGAATTTTCAGGTTGTGTGGTGACAGCCAGTCAACATTCTGGAGGGGGTGCCTGTTTTACGATCAGGTGGTAGATAAACATATAAAAATCTCGAGACAGAGCACAACTGTTGTACTGATTTTAGACTAATGCCTCAGACTTTCAACTCACTGTTCTGTTAAATTTCGAGTTAATTTGCAAGACACATGCTAAATCTCAACTTATGTTGCAAATGGCTTGAAATTCATATTTGCATGACTCCTACTAAGTCTTTGATTTGTATTGATGTTGGGTCTTAAGTCAAATTGCAGACGACATTTTTGCAGCAATCTAAAATTTGCAACAACTGAGTCATCATCTACCATATCCTCTGACTGACCTGATCTTAGGATTAGCTCATGATTAATTACAGGAAACCCCGCTATCCAACCAGTCAGTTTTAAGTCCAAGCTTTTTGAAAACTTCTTAATGGCCGGCCTAAATTTTTCTGCAGCTCTTTTCCACGCAATTACATACACTGCTACATGTCTATAATCTTTGATTTGAACAGTGTAGATGAGCTCATCACCAGCACTCTTCCATAGGTTTGGTTCGTCACCACTTGGCCAGCTATAGTCGGTCTGATTTTCTTTATTCAATGCTCTCCACTCTTGGATGAAGAGCCGATCAATCTCTCGATAAAAATTCGTGGTTGCCCTAAACCAAGCAGGACTAACCTCTGTAGAGTTGAGATTTTTGGGAGTGGATTGTTTAAATGCGGTTGAGCCAACTATATCTACACTAAGAAATAATCGTAGCTTAGGCTTAAGGAATTGGGGAACATTCAGTTCCGCTAAGCTGATATCCTGCATTTCAATTGAGGAGATTTAGCGATTTAGCTCTAACTTCAGCCGCCTGAACAGAGACGAAAAAATGAGAAGCAAGAGAGTACAAGTCTCCAGCAAACTTCACATAACTTGAAGTGAATTCTTCTTTTGGCATTAGGAATCCTGCAGCAAACCAATTGGCCTCATATTCTGCGAAGGAGTCGCCATAACGCATTGCTTTGAGCGAGCCTATTTCATCCCCATTGCTTTTATGAAAAATGTAATGCAGGAAATAATGGCCTAGTTCATGACAAATTGTGAATCTATCCCTTGATTCACTTGTATGGTCTGCAAGATTTATTTCAAAGTTTCCGATATCGCTAATTGATATAGAGCCAGATGCAGAATCCATTTCAAGCAAGCTTTGATAATGAATCTTGCCGCCGAGCTTTTCGACGATTGGAGCTAATGAATCGCCAGGTTTATAACCTAAGTCTCGAGCGACTATTTCACTAAACTCGAAGATTTTATCTTTACCAAGCTTACATGGCCTAATATCTTCGCTCATGATAACTCCCCTAAAGAAACTTTCGAATTCTACCAAATTTCGCTGCCGCGCGGTTGAAATGAATCTGTTTGCGATTTGAAAATACGGAGCATTTTTTATGCGAACCAATATATATTCAGTAAAGTTTATGTCACAGGTTTTTCATTTAACGGTAAATGGGTAGTAAAACTTCAAAGTTTTCATATGCATTAAACCGTCAACATTATTGACATTGAATTGTTGTGTACTGTTCACTGCCCCACCAGGCTGTAATCGATGAATAAGGAAAATGAGCGACAATTTTCAGTTCTCCTAGATATGAATTAATAGGCGTGAAGAAGGCGGCGCTTACAAATTAACTTCGTAATTAAACTCAGGTGTTAATAATCCAACTTGACACCATCGCCACATTTAGCGATGATTTCGTCATGCGCTACGACGGTGGAAAAGGGGTCAGTTTCCCTCATATCATTAATCTCATACCTCCTCATCGGAGGTACATAGAAACTCACCTAGGTGGCGGTGCTGTAATGCGGCATAAACGACCAGCTATCAGTCAAATAGGAATAGATCTTGATTCTAAGGTAATAGAAACTTGGAGTCAGAATTTTCCCCATTATTGCGACATTATTCATGGTGATGCCGTAAGTCACCTCGAGTTTATGAGCCTTGATGCTGATACGGTGGTATATGCAGACCCCCCATACATGACAGAAACACGCCGTCGGACCCGTGTCTATCGATGTGATTACACGGAGCAGGATCATGTCCGTCTATTGGAGTGCTTAACATCTCTTCCTTGCAAGGTCATATTGTCTGGCTATCCATCAAAACTATACGAGAAATATCTGGCGAATTGGTCAGTGTATAGATTTGAAGCAAAGACACACGTAGGAATTCGGGAAGAATGGGTATGGTTTAACTATAAAAAACCAAGTGTACTTCACGACGATCGTTATTTGGGCAGCGACTTTCGTGAACGCGAACTAATCAAGCGTAGACAAGACCGGCTCAGAGATCGTATTAGCAAGTTATCTGAGTCAGAAAAGTCCTCACTTTATTCTTGGTTATCCAATGAAGTTAAACAGCGAGTTGATATATGACTCAAACATTACGCTATTGGATTAATGAAGAGGAAATAGTTCGTCATTTTCCTGCTGCTGATGCAGAGGTTATGCCCGGTGTTCGGTGGGGCGAACCTTGGACATTGTTTACTCCCGCATATTGGTTGTCTCAATTTTGGATGAATGACTTGGATAAAGTTCAGCATTCACCGTATCAAGCTCGAGGAACTCTTGCTGAAGAAGTGGTTTTTTGTTTGCTCGGAGGATTTGGGATTACTGCAGAGCTTGCAACAGCAGCATTTGAAGCCTGTTGCGAAAGAGGGCTGATACAAACAATGGAGTCAAATCCTGAGGTTTGGAGTGCTGTGCTTCTGCGACCTTTAAGTTTGAATGGCAAAACGCAACATTATCGCTACCCGAACCAAAAAGCACGTTTTCTTGGTGCTGCTATGGGATTTTTACAGGAGAATCCTTTAGAGAAGGTCTCTGGTCTAGCACTTAGAGATTCGTTGTTAAAAATACAGGGTATTGGTCCAAAAACAGCTGGCTGGATTACTCGCAACTATTCTGATTCCGATGAGGTGGCCATATTAGATATTCATATCGTTCGCGCTGGCGTGCTATGTGGTTTTTTTAGCTCGGATGAACGAGTAGAAAAAAATTATTTTGCAATGGAAACACGTTTCCTTAAATTCAGCGAGGCTTTAGGTGTTAGACCTTCTGTTCTTGACTGTCTTATATGGGATCAAATGCGTAGTCTCGGTGGGGTAGCATTAAATGCATTGCGAGATAAGCAGTTATGCAAAACAAATAATCAAACTAAACTAACACAGCCTGAAAGGCGGCAAACACAACTTCTTTTTAAGGGTTTCTAGCGTTCGTACCCCAGCGTTCTCATTATCTCGGAATGCTTAAAGCAACCTCGGCATTGACCACAAGCAAAATTACTCATATGGCATGAATGACACCATCCAAGGGTTCCTGTCGATATTTTTGATTTATGGATCAGTTCAATACTTGTTAATTCTATACCTGGTGCCGAGAGGTTTAGTTTACCTTCCTGAATAATTAGTAATTTATTCATTGCTACTATAAAGTCTTTTGTACCATCTTTATGCCTCAAATCAGTTACAACAGTACCAATTAGAATGCGGGCACAATCATGCTGCATTGCGATCATAGCTCCAAGAGTAATGAGGAGCTGGTTACGGAAAGGCCAAAATTCTGAATTCTCCGAATGAACGGATCCCTTTCTATTTAACATATCACCACTGCCAAATTGAGTTGTATCGGCCTTCCTAACCAGATGCTTAAGCTTTAATTCTTTGCATATTTGAGCCGCAGAAGTGATTTCTGCTTGTGATGCAAGTTGCCCATAGTCAATTGTTAAGCATAGAGAAGGCCGCAGCCATGCGGCTATTGCAGATGACTCAATACCGCCAGAGAGTAGCAGGAGATCAGACATCACCCATCAGAAACCAGCATACAGCATATATACCAGTAGTAAGATCAGTTGTAACTTCACAACCTGATCCTATAATCATAGTTAGTAATTCAGGATTAACACTTTCAGCTACAATTACTACAGGAATGTCTTTAGCTCTTGCGTATCCTACTTCAAATACAGTACCAGGATCTAAACCATCTAGTAATGCAATGACTACACCAGACTGTTCAAGTCCAAAGAGGTCAGCAGGCGCGACCTCTTCTGCGGGTCCTATGCCGACATCATGTATAGGAGAGAATACTTTGAATCCCATGTCCTGAAGGGCATCTCTGACTTCATCAACTCGCCATTGTTCTGCGGTATTGAAAAAAGGAGCTGCTATATAAATTTGTGTGTTAGGTATAAACCTCTGTCCTTGCCCCGAAAAATTGAGTTCTGCTGATTTTGCCTCCTCTCGATAATTGGGAAGAAGATTTGAATCAATCGTGTCTTGCCCTCCTTCGACGTAGGCGGCAGTTATTCTAGAAGCAAACCATGCTGCAGAAACTGGTGGTTGTCCCTCAATCAACCAAGCGTATGCAAAAGCTGCTGAAAAAGCATCTCCTGATCCGATCTTGTGAACGTGATAAGTAGGAAATGGACGCACCCAGTCATGAGTTGTTGAGGTTTTAACTAATGCACCTTGTGGCCCACATTTCACTACCACAACTGAAACGTTAGGTTGCTCGAATAACTTTTCTGCAATTTTTGTACATTCAGTCTCCCCTGTTAAAGCCACGCCTTCAGAGTGGGAAACAACTAAAGCTAGCTCATCTGCAGTCGAACCGTTAATGTCAAAGGGTTTAGATTTGATACCATCCTGAGGATCGTATACTACTCGTTTTGCATGAATTGGAGGCCTACCCTCTATCATCCCATACACAATTGCTAGGTCTGCATGAATTGGAGGAATGTTCGAATTTTCGATATTGAGGCAATAATGGATGGTAGGTTTACCTAAAGGATACCTATATCTAAACCAAATATCATCTATTCTAGGATGATTAACTAATCTATAACCTAAATTCGATGCTATTGATTCGAAGATAGGTTTCAGCTTAGGGCCTGTAGTAGTATGAAAAGTAACCTCGCTATGAAGGCTTGCAAGTATTGCTGCTGCTCGACCACCGCTTCCTCTGTAAAGCTGAAGACGAGGGTAGGCGCACTCTTCCCCATATGAGCCACCGACAACAGTTATAGGAGATGTGGTCATTTTATAGATACCTGAACCGTATAATTTCCCTTGTCTATTGAAACGATGGTAGCGGAGTATTTATATCCGTTTTGGATACAGTTAATTAGCGCTGCAACTTGAGTGCCTGTTAGTGATCCTGCTGTATCGCCCATATATTCCACTATTACGGAAATCGTTGGAGCCGTTTGGAGTTTCACCTCAAGTTCTGTTGTTATACCGAGTGGCCCAAGTACTGCAGGTTGGGGTGAGTTTATGTTTGCTCGAAAGTTTACGCGCTCACATGGGTTGCTCGGCACAGTCGGTTGCCATCCCCCTTTTGAACCAGCCATACTTTTAACTCCCTGCTATTGTTTAGTTGATTATCTCAAAAACATAAGGTGTTTTAGGCGGCTTTCATAAGAGCCCTTTGAATCTTACCATTCATCAAACAAAATAATGAAGATCAGGCTAGCAATAAATACTCACTTAAATGCTATGTTAGCCTGAAGAGCATGGCTCCGAGAGCTTTTGATTATCTCCATCACTTAATAAATGATCAGAATCGGAGTGAGAATTATCTTTGTAAAAACGCTAGAAAAAATAGGGCCATGCCGAATGCCTTCATCTTCGATTTTTATTAACGCTTTTTTGACGAGATTGAAACATGTTTCATTTTGACAAATTAAAGACTCTCTTAATAAAGCCAGTAGTGCTATGAATGCGAGGGGAGAGGGATTTCTAACTAGGCTTTCGTAAAACGGCAGCTCTGTAATAAATTTCTTCCGCCAAAACAATGTTGACGCGTTAGCATTTTCGCGAACGATATATTTACGTATCTCGGGGGGTAGTGATTCAAAAACCTCTCTGATAAATTTCATCGTGATTTCTTTATCCACGTTGGCCAAGTCAAAACGTTCATCAGTCAGCCAATGGATGGTACCAGGGTATTTTTCTTCAACTATTTGAGCAATTCCTTTTCTACCGCCTTTCTTTTCCTTAATCGACGGCATTGTCTTGCCAAGACGGTATTTCTCCCAAAGTCTCGCACGATGTTTATTGAAGTTTTCCCTGACCAAAATGGACGGTGCGAATTCCTTTTCTAATTCATAAGCCGTTTTTCCACTGGCTTCCGCAACGGCATTAAACCATGTCTGTACCCTAAATTTTTTCAGTAATTTATCTGTTTTGGGCCTACCTACAGGCTTTTTTTCTGCTGATTTTGATTCGACCATTGCGAATTCCGAGTATACACAGAGGAATTTAAAGGGATTTTATGCTAATAGTGTCATATTTTACATGAATAACTTGCTACTAATGGCAAGTCTTGATTATTGAAAGTCCTAGGTTAGTTTGAAATGGAGACCCCCATTAAATGCAACCAATGCTGGGTGTCTCAAAAGGTCAGCAACCATCCGGTTGTTGTAAACAAGAGAGGAACTAGTTCAGAAGAGTTGATATAGCCAAGAATGTCTTTTGCGGACATGAAATGCAAAACGACCCAAGTACGGCAAATACTTGAGTCGCTTTTAAGAACATCTGCTTGTGTACCAGATGATTCTATTCTACGACACGTTAGCTGCTAGTCAAGAGCCTTAACGCGGGTAGTCTCGCATTTCTTCTGGAAAGGTGATTCCAGCAGGCAGTATTGCTGATGTCATCTTCAATTCGCTCACTAGATCGTCTCTAGATTTTTTCTAGGAGATTTTTATGAGTTATTTAATACCATCAGACTGCTCAGTCACGAGCATCGCTTTTGCCCCACCTGGGGAATTAAGCCGCAAGGTTGTGAAGCGGTCCAATGCCCGGGTGACCTTGAAGTACCCAAGTTGGAAAATGCAGACCAGTCTGCAGTGCGAATCTGAAAACGAGCGCAACTGCATGCTGTATCTGGACATGAGCCCTCATGTCATCAGCTTCAGACCACAGCCCTGCGAAATCCAGTATGTCATGAATGGGCAAGACCATGTCCACTATCCTGACTTCCATGTTGAGACCAATGGTGGTCAACACCTCATTGAGGTTAAAACCTTATCGGGTCTGGATCAGCATATTTGTGATCGCTCAGATCTGCTGACAAAGCTGTTGCCGAATCACGGATTCCAGTACCACGTAGTGATTGCTGAGTTGATTGATAACCCAGTGTTTTTGAGTAACGCCTGGTACATCAAGCGCAACGGCAAGATTCAAATGCCTATGTTGGCCCGTGAGCAACTTCGTCGGCTTTTTCAGAGCATGGGCGGTATTCCATGGCGCTCTCTGCAGAGTACTCCTGATAATCCATACCTCAATCAGTACATCTGCCAACTGATTATGGAGGGGTTGCTCCTCGTTGACCTTACAAAGCCCATCACCGCTGAAACATTGGTTGCCTGGGTGAATTATCAACATGCGGAAGGAGAAGGAACATGGGCGTCGCTTATTTCCAAAAAGGTGCAGTAATTTCGTTCAAAGGACGCGTGTCTACGCTCAAGCGTGAAGTAGGTGAAGCCCTATGGCAGCTTGAGGATTCACAGACCGGCTATCTTGAGACTTCTAAGTTGGATGAGATGTTATTGGCGCTTGAGTCCGGGGATCTGACTTTTATTTTGGAGCGTGACAAGTTTGTCAAAACACCCCCTGCGAAAGCACTGCTGATTGATACTACTGATGCAGGATTTGATCGGGCCAAGCTCAAACGTGGATGCGTGAAAGCAGTAGAGGGTCTACCCGCGACTAAGGCAATGTATCAAGCCGCCTTACAGGAGTTCTGGAATACCCACAGTTTGAAGCAGCCGATTCCCCACTGGATCACGGTGCGAAGATGGGTATTGAAGTTCCTGAAAGGGGCACGGGATATTCAAGCTCTTTTGGAACAGCATCAACGCAAAGGTAATCGTTGCAACCGCTATCCTGATGCAGTGATTGAAGTGGTTGAGCGTTTTATCGATAACGTTTACCTAACCACATCACGCCCAACCCAAACAAGGATTCTAGAGTTGGCCACAGCGGATATTCAGGAGCGCAATCAATGGGCGATGCAAAGTGGCAAGTTACCTCTGCCATCTGCGCGGCTGGTGAAGCGTTTAATTGATCAAATCCCGGCCTTTGACAGGGATGTTGCCCGTCGCGGGGCGACTGTCGCGCGCAGAATGTATCGCGGCAAGCTCAACCATATCGAGACCAATCAGCGGCTAGAGGTGGCTGAGATTGATCACACCCAACTGGATATCTTTGTGGTGGATGACGCTGGTATTCCACTGGGGCGTCCGTGGCTCACTGTCTGTATTGATAAGCATACCCGTTGCATCTTGGGTATTTATATCGGTTTCGAGTCGCCTAGTTATCTGTCTGTCGCCAGATGCTTGAAGCATGCGCTGAAACCTAAGCTTTCTCTGCAAACGGAATACCCGAGTATTAAAAATGCCTGGGAGGCGTTTGGTGTGATGAAAACACTGGTGGTGGATAACGGAATGGAGTTTCACAGCGATAGCTTTGAAAAGGCCTGCTATCAGTTTGATATCGAGATCAAATATACACCTCGTAAGTCTCCCTGGTACAAGGGCAGTGTTGAGCGTTTTATGAGAACGATCAACGATGGTATCAGTCATGGCAACCCTGGGACTACGTTCAGCAACATCTTTGAGAAAGAGGATTACGACCCAGAGAAACATGCCGTGATTCGTTATGAAAAGTTCAAGGAAATCGTTTTCAAGTGGATTGCTGACTATTACCACCAGAAGCCTCACGCAGGTCTCGAAAGGGTGAAGCCGGCGGATGCTTGGCGAAATGCTGACTCAGTCAGTAATACGCCAGTCGCCACCAATCTTGAAGTCATCGACATGTTGTTGGGCAGACGCGATGAGTGCTCTCTCACGCATAAGGGCATCCAGGTCAATAACCTGCTCTACAACTCGCAGGAAATGATCCTCTGGCGTAAGCAGTGTGGCGACAAATTGACGGTCGAAGTCTTGGTTGATGAGGGCAATCTTGGCCAAGTGCATATCAAGCATCCAGTGGATGGTAACTATGTCGCGGTGCCTGCGCTGAATCAGGCATACGCCCAAGGCTTATCGCTTTGGCAGCACAAGCTTTATCGCAAGTATGCCAAAAACAGAATCGGCCAGGATAACGAAAAAGGATGGATGCGTGCTTCTAAAGACATCCACGAAATGGTGATGTCGGAGGTCGGTTTTAAAAAGACCAGCGCAAGACTACGAGCCAAACGGGGTCGTCTGATTGAAGATCAAAAGCGTACCCAAGACATCGTCGAGCAGCATCGCGAAGCTGAGGCTGAGTTGATGCCGGATGCCATGATGGTGTCTTTATCCCTAAATGAAGTTGAAGGTTTTTCCGCAATCGTACAGGAGCGTCGTAAATGAATACACAAACTATGAACCAAACCAATATCCGTAATTGTATCGATAACTTATTGATACCAAGTTTCAATTTTCAGATGGCCTCAAAACGCCTTGAGCAGCACTTCAATAACTCTGTCACTGCGGTTGAACCGCTGGGAATTGCGGTGGTTGGTGAGTCTCGGAGCGGGAAGTCCAGAGTGATTGATAACTTGATGCTCAATCATAGTCAGGAGCGTACTGAAGAAGGATTGCGGGTGCCAATTCTCAAAGTCACCACGCCAGCTAAACCTACTGTCAAAGGATTCGTAGACGAGATGCTGTATGCCATTGGTGACCGCGTCAAGACTGGCCGGGAAACTGAAATCACGAAAACAGAACGGTTAAAGTTGCTACTTAAACAGGCTGGTACAACTTTGCTGGTGATTGAAGAGTTTCAGCATTTCTATGATCGTGGCTCACATAAGGTTCAGCATCACCTGTCTGATTTTCTGAAAAACCTGCTGGAGGAAACCAAGATTTTCCTGGTCGTTGTTGGTCTGCCAACTTCCATTAACGTGATTAACCAGAACGAGCAGTTGAGCGGTCGTATGCTGGGTTCTATCAAAATGCAGCGTTACAACTGGTCGAATCAGGACTCCCAGCATGAGTTCGTCAGAATTCTGAAAGGGTTCGAATCTGGGTTGGTTGATTTCAAACTGCCGGCGATCGGTAATGAGAATATCGCCTTCCGCTTTTTTTGCGCTTCGGGTGGCTTGATTGGGTATGTCGTCAAGATTCTCAAACAGGCGGTATGGGATGCCATTGAGGATGATAGAGCAGAAATCACCATGCGACACCTGGAGGAGGCTTTCAGTAAGGCCATATGGCTAGAGGGCGTCTCGGTTGCACATAACCCGTTTGCCTCATCATTCGATCCTACTCCCACCAAAGCGCTCATGGATCAGGTTGCAAGGATTGGTCTTTCGGCTGTTGATCTGGAGAGTTTACGCATGCGCGAGCTCAATACCAAAGGGGCATTATTGACACCGAAAGGAGGTTTGTACAATTGATGTTTGATAACGTTCAGCCATTAGTGGTCACACCTCAACCTGTGCCTTTTGAAAGCTATAAGGGCTATATTTTGAGAGTGGCTGAGGCTAACGGTTATCGTTCCATTCACGGCATGCTCCGGCATGCCGGAATGACTGAGAACGAAATCCGTTCGGCAACGCCTGACCCTGAAAAATTAAAGCGGTTGGTAGGCAGTGATCTGTCAGAGTTTGACTTCCTCTCTGAGAAAACCAAGCATAGTCGCTATCAGGTGCTTTCAGGACATCGTATCCCGAGTTTGTATCTGCGCTCTAAGCATACGAGAGTCTGTCCTTGTTGTATCGCTGAGAAGGGTTATATCTCCAGTTTTACTGAGCTCAAGTATGCTGTTGTCTGCCCTGAGCATAAGATTGAAACCATCGAACAATGTCCAAGCTGCGGTAAAGGGCTGGATGTCTTTCGACCAGGGCTCACCAAATGTCAGTGCGGCTATGATTTTAAGCATGCAAAGGCTCGCGAGGTAACAAATCATACGGTGATTGGTTTGATGCATATCCTCAAAGCCAAACTGGAAAATCAGGATTTGGATAACTCATTGCTTGAGCCCTTAGGATTTCCTGTCGAGGCGATTGCTAAGTTGTCGCTCAACACAGTGCTGAGTTTGTTATACCGGCTGGAGGGACGCTCAGCTGATGCGCAACCCAATGGTGACTTAATGGCTACAGTCACTTTGGCGGCCAGCATCTTTACGAACTGGCCTCGGGGTTTTCACCAATATCTGGAGGAAACGCAGGGACCACAGGCCGATATGGCAAGCACAGGGCTGCGTAAGCAGTTTCTGCCGATCTATGAAACCTTGTTTAAGAATGGGCTACCCAAGGATGAAGTGGCATTCATGTATCAGGCCTTTGTTGAGTTTGGCCAAAGCCAGTGGCGTAAAGCATTGATCCACCCTAAACTCCAACAAGGTGGCACATCAAATATCGTAGGGATTTATGGACTGGCACAGGCATTGAGCAAGCAGCCTGCCACATTACGAAAAATGGTGGCTGCAGGCTTGATCCCTGTACATACAGTCAATGCCAAAGGACAGGCACTGTTTGAGGTCACTGAGCAGTTAGTATTTGAGTTTGCCGCAGGCCAAAGCCTCACAATTAAAGAAGCTGCGGAGCGGTTGGATTTGCCAGTGGCCATTTTGAATGTGTATCGCCAAAAAGGGTATTACCAGGCACACTTCATGACCAACCCAATGAAGTTATTTCATGAGCGGGATGTTGAGCGGTTGAGAAGTGAGTTGGTGGACGGAGTGGAGTTTATATCCAATTCACCACAAGATATTCGGTACATCAGTTTAAAGCAGATTCTGCTCAAGAAGCTGGGACCGTCGGTGATCAAGGCGGCATTGATTGAAGCTATCAGAGTTCGCGAGATTGTGCCTGCTGGCATCGCAGGTGAGAAGCCAGGTGATTTACTCTTTCAGCGCTCACAAATTGATGAAGCCATTTCTAGGCTAGCACAAAAATTCTCTGGCATGATTTCATCGGAAGATGCCGGCGAGATTTTAGGGGTAGACGCCAAGGTGGTTAAAAGCCTGATCAAAGCTAGTGCGTTTGAGGCATGCTCTACAGATTACGGGATATATGTGATCGAAGAGTCTTTGGTTGGATTTAACCAATCTAGTATGCAAGAGTATTCTGTCAATCGAGCATGATTTGGCCAATAATTGAAGGAGCATCATGATGAAAAAGTTTCGAGAAAAAGTGGTCCCTGAAATATCTGGCTACGTTTGTGATCGTTGTGGCCGTGAAGCCGAAGCTCATGGAGGAGAGGCTGAGGAACTCCTCTCAATTGATCGAGTGGGCGGGTATTGCTCGATTTTTGGGGATGGCAATCGAATTTCAGTCGACATTTGCCAGCATTGCCTTAAAGACGTATTGGGGGAGTGGTTACGCATTGTACCGCTGAGGTTTTCATGACTATTGAATCTAATCCTGCACAAAATCTGGCAAAGATTCGATCTTTGGCTATTGATACCTTTGGTTCCGAGTCAGCGGCAGAGTCTTGGCTCAATCAATATCATGCTTTGTTAGGAGCCGCTCCTATCGTTGTGGCAGAATCGCCCTCTGGATTTGTTGAGGTTCAGAAAATGCTAAGTGCGATCAGTTATGGTGGAGCGGTTTAAACTCAGTTGTTTGATATGATGCCTTGATGAAGATACATCCTGAAGCGTTTTATGCCGTTTTAGCAGCCCTTCTTTTCGGCTTGGCAACACCTATAGCAAAGCTATTAATCACTGATGTTTCACCGCAAATGCTTGCAGGCTTATTGTATGCAGGCAGTGGTCTTGGTCTGTTTGCCTTCTATGGCATCACTCGAATTTTACAAAATAAATCCCAAAGACACCATCCTATACAAACATCGGACTTGCCCTGGCTCGCGGGTGCAACTGTGTTTGGAGGTGTGATAGGGCCAGTATTACTTATGCAGGGATTGCTATCTACGCCTGCTTCTATAGCATCGTTATAACTCAATCTGGAAAGCGTAATAACTGCATTACTCGCCTGGTACGTTTTCAAAGAGCATTTTGATCGGCGAATACTCCTTGGAATGATCTGCATTGTACTGGGTAGCCTTCTGCTTTCATGGCCAAACGAGTTGAATGTAACGTTCCCTTGGGGAGCGCTGGCTATAGCAGGCGCGTGCCTATGTTGGGGAATTGATAACAACCTCACCCGGAAAATATCAGCCAATGATGCGCTACAAATTGCTTGTATAAAAGGGTTGGTAGCTGGTTTTGTAAACCTAGGAATTGCACTTAGCCTCGGTTACAAATTACCGGCTTTATCAGTGGGCTTAAGTGCAGCGAGTATCGGCTTATTAGGTTACGGGGTAAGCCTAGTATTGTTTGTCATTTCTTTGCGCCATATTGGCACAGCCAGAACCGGCGCATATTTTTCTATAGCACCCTTTGCTGGCGTGATCTGCTCTTTTGTGCTGCTACACGAGCAGCCTAATACTATGTTTTGGATCGCAACAGGCTTAATGATGATAGGTGTTTGGCTGCATTTAAGTGAGCATCATGTTCACCTTCATCATCATGAGGAACTGCAACATCAACATCGTCACATACATGACGAGCATCACAACCATGAACATGCCTTCGATTGGGACGGAAGTGAGCCTCACACTCACTCCCATCAACATGTGCCATTAAATCATAGCCACCCGCATTTCCCTGATCTACATCATCAACACAAGCATTAATACTTGCTCAGTGCTTCATCAAGTCATCCGGAATGTTCTCTGACTACTTGTGCAACCTGACTGGTCACAACCGTACTGTACTAATTTGAAAATTCACATCAGTAGTTTCCAAATCATCCCTAATACACCACTGGTGATAATGACCGGTATCACGCCTATCTTGAACCTGAAAATGGCTATAGAAGCCACGATAGTCAATAAAACAGATGGCCAGTCAACTGCGCCCTCAAAGCCAGTTGGCCAAAAGACATGATAAGCAAAGAACAATGCCAGATTTAGAATCACCCCTACCACCGCAGCGGTAATAGCACTCAGTGGCGCGGTAAACTTCAAGTTGCCGTGTGTCGTCTCAATAAATGGAGCGCCCATAAAAATAAAAATAAAGCTGGGTAAAAACGTAAAGAAAGTGACAACAGATGCCGCAGCAAATGCAGACGCAAAAATGGCATCAACGCCTAGAGCATGCGTCATCCAACCACCAACGAATCCAACGAAAGTGACCACCATAATAAGCGGGCCTGGGGTGGTTTCCCCTAAAGCCAGACCGTCAATCATTTGTGTTGGGCTTAACCATTGGTAATGTTCGACGGCGCCCTGAAATACATACGGTAATACCGCATAAGCGCCACCAAAAGTCATGAGGGCCGCTTTAGTAAAGAACCAACCCATTTGAGTGAGTGTTGCCTCCCACCCATACAAACCCACTAAGACCAGCATTGCCGCGAACCATATCGCCAAGCCTATACCCGCCATTCGCCACAACTTATTCCAACTGAAAAGTGCATGTGAAGGAGTTGGGGTATCGTCGTCTATCAATGCCTTGCCGTAATTTTTATCGGCTGCTCCATGACCTCCGCCAACTTTAAAAAACTGAGGCGTTTTGCGTCCACCGAAATGACCAATAATACCGGCTGCAAGAATAATCAAAGGAAAAGGCAGTTTTAGTAAAAAGATAGCTATGAAGGCTAATGCAGCGATAGACCACAATACTTTGTTTTTGAGCGTTCGGGAGCCTATTCGGTAAGCTGCAAACAAAACAATTGCCACGACAGCAGGCTTGATGCCATACAGAACGCCAGCGACAGCAGGCACGCTCCCATAGGCCATATATACCCAAGCAAGTCCTACCAAGATGAAAAATGAGGGGAGCACAAACAATACTCCAGCAACAAGCCCTCCCCAAGTACGGTGCATCAACCAGCCAATATAGGTGGCAAGTTGCTGTGCTTCGGGACCAGGTAGCAACATGCAATAGTTGAGCGCATGCAAAAAGCGCTTTTCTGATATCCAGCGTTTTTTCTCTACCAGGTCGTGGTGCATGATGGCAATTTGACCTGCCGGTCCACCGAAGCTAATGAAGCCTAGCTTTAACCAATAAAGAAATGCCTCTTTAACAGAGATTGGGGATATTTGAGATGAAGAGTTTTTATTCGTTTCGTCCATAAGTTCTCATTTCGTGGGGATTCCCCCCAAGATTTGAGCAGACCTTGGACGGAAATCGTCTTGAAACGGGGAGGCTGCTGAATCCCCATATAAAAATTATACAACCGACTTAATTAATTCAGAACAAGAATTACTATTTACTGGCTGATATTAGGTAATAAATCGACCTTAGGAGAATTCGGTAAATGAATTGCAGTTTATGTGTGATGTGTCCAGCAGTAGTGCAATTTATGGCGATATTTTGCTGCAATATCTACTGATTGAGCGAAGATTAATTATTTGATTTTAAAAGTTGAATGGTTGCGTCTTATGTAGGAGGGCACACCTTTTTATTTGTAGTTTATTTAAAGGCTTTTGTATGCAGGCAGAAGTTTTAAGAAGAGATATTCAGTGTTTATACCATTTCACTAAAATTGAAAGTCTTCCGTCTATCATGACGAACGGAATCTTACCGAGGGGGCACCTAGATAATTTAGGGTTACCTTATCAGTTTAATGATGATATAAGATTGGATGGACATCTTGGTGCAAGCAGCTTGTCAATTGAACATCCAAATTACAAGATGTTTTGGAGGCTGCGAATGCTAAGTACAACCCAACAATGGATTGTGCTAGGTGTGCAGAGAAATATTTTGTGGGAAAAAGAATGTGCTTTCTGTCATGAAAATGCAGCAAGTGCTCAGGTAGCTAATATACCAATTGCACAAAGAAAAACCCTGCAAGCGTTTAATAACATGTTCGCTGAAGCTCCGAATAAACCTACTCGCGCAGCTCTTCGTCTTCCAGATAAGTTTCCGACAAATCCGATGCTCAAAGTCCTACTTCAAAGTTTGAAATAGGATTGCAATTCCTGTCTTTTGAATCGAGCAGCCAATTGGCTACCTGGCTTGTTGCGCTTTCCAAATTTGCGTGTTATCAGCCCAGAAGATTTGTTAAAGGAGCGGTTGAAATGAGTGCTTTAACCTTACGTTTACCCGATGACAAACATCAGCGGTTGCGTGCTTTAGCAAAATCACGCGGTACCACAGTTAATCGCCTGGTGGATGAAATGACAACTCTAATGCTGGCGGAGTTTGATGCTGAAACGCACTTTAGGTTAAGGGCGATGCGTGGTGCTGACAATGTTGAGCGTGGGTTAGCGTTGTTAGACAACGTTGCCACTTAATCAATGTTGACCAAGGATAGTTGAGGAGCAGGTCTTGCTCAATGCCCCCGAATTCAGCCGCGATTTTATGCAGCAGGTTTTTGTATATGCCTGCCTAAAAATCTTAAGACAGAATAACCCACGATGCCAGCAATGATGGAGGCTGCCAGCACGCCGGTTTTTGCCATGAGTAAATATTCCGGACTACCTTTAAAGGCTAACTCAGCAATAAAGATGGACATGGTGAATCCGATCCCGCCAAGAATGGAGACGGCCATAATTTGCGAAAACGTAGTGCCAGTAGGCAGTTGCCCCAGTTTGAGTTTAATCGCGATCCAGCAGGCACCGGAAATGCCTACCAGCTTGCCGAGCGCCAAGCCGAGGAATACGCCCAGAAACACCGGGTGAGAGAATGTGGCGCCAAACGTAGATGCATCGATGGTGATGCCTGCGTTAATGATGGCAAACAAGGGGATGATGAGAAACGCGACCGGCAAGTGCCACACATGCTCTAAACGCTGCAAAGGGGTTTGTACCTTGTTTGCGTTTTGTTCTACTTCTTCAGCCAGCATGTAGAGGCGATCATTGGTCATGACGGTGTCATGGTCAGTGCGGCTCTCGTTAAATCGAGTCACCAGATCTTGAATGTTTGCGGCAAATCTATCGAGGTTGTATCTGGACCTGGCCGGGACTGTAAATGCCCCTAATACCCCAGCCAATGTGGCATGGACGCCAGATTGAAATAAGGCGTACCAGAGGAAAACCGCGACAATAAAATAGGGGCTGACTTTGCGCACACCAGAGAAATTCAAGGTGATCAAGATGAGCACCAGGCTGGCCGCAATGAGTAACCATGAAATTGAGAGATGTTGCGTGTAGAAAAAAGCGATGACTAATACCGCACCCAGGTCATCTGCAATGGCAAGCGCGACTAAAAAGGTGATGAGGGTTTTGGGCACCCGGAAGGCCAGCAATGCCAGCACGCCGACCGCAAACGCAATATCGGTCGCCATGGGAATGCCCCAGCCCGGCACGGCATCGGTGCCATGATTAAAGGCAAGGAACGTCAACGCTGGCATGACCATGCCGCCGATGGCAGCAATGATGGGTAAGGCGGCTTGTTTAATATCTGAAAGTTCGCCAACCAGAAACTCCCGCTTTAACTCCAGGCCGACGACAAAAAAGAAGATTGCCATCAAGCCATCATTGACGAAATGATGCAGGCTCATTTGCATTTGCCACTCGCCGAACATGACGCCAACAGGTGTGTGCAATAAATGCTCGTAAACCTCTGCCAGATTGCTGTTGGCGATGATCAGTGCAAAGACTGCCGCCAGCATTAACAGGATGCCACTGGTGGTTTGTTGATGAACAAAATGTTCAAACGGGGTAATGACTTTGGTGAAGATTCTTTCCCACGGGGCGTAAATCACCCCATCTTTTTCAATACCCGCTGCTTTTTTGCTGATAGACATGCGTTACAACCTAACTTTGATTTTTGCCTGATGCGTTTAAACGGTAGACATCACTGGAACTGGAGACACCGAATAATATATTGGCACTCATTTTATTACGATACTGCAGAATACATAAGCCTTTTGCGGTCAGTGAAGGCTTGCTTCTGGTAACCAACGCAATATTTAACAGCCTTGTAAATGTTGGCTGTTACATTGTGCGGCCAATTGTTTGGCAGTGGCTTTTTGTTCTTCGCTCATTTGCGCAGCAAGATAATTGAGCATTTTGGTGTGGCGGTTCACAAAGCGCTTGTCTTCGTTTTGCGTGGCTAGCAATAGCCACATGGCTGCTTTGACCGTGTTTTGCTCAACCCCGGCCCCTTGCTGGTAGAGGTCAGCCAGATAACCTTGGGCTTCACTATTGTTATTGCTGGCGGCCTGGCTTATCCATTTCACCGCGGCGGGCATGTCTTGTGCGATCACATCGCCACGCAAATACAGCATGCCTAAGTTGAGTTGCGACTTCACATGCCCTTGCTTGGCTGCCTGCTCATAATAAGTCACGGCTTGCGGGTAGCTGATGCTTTGAGTCTGGCGCTGAAACACCAGTGAGGCCAGCAGGTACTGCGCTTCTTTGTAACCCAGATCTGCTGACTTGGTGTACCACTTGACCGCTTCATCCATGTTTTTGGTCACGCCATCGCCATCTTGATACATCAGGCCCAGGTTGTAGCAGGCTTTGGCATCGTTCTGGTTCGCCAGGGCCAAATATATGGCGTGGGCGGCGGCATAGTCTTTTTCTGCGAGCTTTTGTCTGGCTTCTTCCAGCGTGTTTGCTTGCGCCACGATGCCTGTGAACAATGCAAATAACAACAGCCCAGCTAACATCATTTTCCCTGTTTGCATCATGCGTTTTCCTTAAAGGTGAATGCTGCGTTTGTTATGCATGGCGAGTTAAAGCGGTTTTTAATCGCGCCAGTGCTTCTAGTACGTTGGCTTTGGTGGTGCCTATGTTCATGCGCATAAAGCCTTCGCCGCCATGACCAAACATGGGGCCAGGGGAAAGGCCGAGCTGAGCTTCATCAATAAAAAAGCGTTTTAAAGCGGCGTCATCCAGCTTGAGTGCGCGGCAATCTAGCCAGAGCAGATAAGTGGCTTGCGGCGCGATGACTTTAATACTGGGCAGCTCGGCTTGAATATACGCCACGGCTGCATCGCGTGTGGCTTGCAGATAAGGCATCAGCTCATTTAGCCAGTTGCCGCCGCCGCGATAGGCCGCTTCAAAGGCGGCCATATTGAGGGGGTTGGTGACTGAGATGCCCAGGATGTTGAGATGGCGTTGAATGGCTTGTCTATGGGCGGTGTTAGGCACAATCAAGGCAGAGAGCCCCAGCCCCGGGATATTAAAGGTTTTGCTGGGCGAGACGGCGGTAATCACTCGGTGCGACTGCGCAGTTTGCTCTGCGGTTTCGGCCTGCATCGCCAGGCGGCTCAACGGCTGGTGTTGTGCATCGGCATAGACTAAATCGGCATGGATTTCGTCGGAGAGCACAATCAGGTCGTGCTGGTTAGCGATGCTTAACATGGCTTCCAATTCTGCCGTTTGCCACACACGACCTACCGGATTATGCGGTGAGCATAGTAAAAGCAGCCGGGCCTGTTCGGCGCATACGGCCAGGTGGTCCATGTCTATCTGGTAGTGCGGCTGGCCTGCGCCATCCATCAGACGTAACGGGTTTTCAATTAAACGCCGTTGCTGCCCGGTGACCGCCGAAAAAAACGGGAAATACACCGGCGGTTGCACAATTACGCCATCGTCTGGCTGAGTGAGCGCTGCAACGACCATATTCAGTGAAGGCACCACGCCGGGCGTGAGCACAATCCACTCGCGTGGCACTTGCCAATGATGCTTGGTCGCTAGCCAATCCATCAGTGCTTGATAGAGGCTGTCTGGCGCCAGGGAATACCCTAGCACCGGATGTGCGACCCGGGCTTGCAGCGCCTGGATCACCGCTTCAGGCACGGCAAAATCCATATCGGCCACCCACATCGGCATGACCTCGGTGGTGCCGAAGGTCTGCTGACGGCCATCGTATTTTAATGCGCCGCTGCCTTCACGCGCGATGGCTTGGTCAAAGCGGCTGGTCAACGCACGCGCTCCCATAGCGTCACTTCTGACAGCGTATGCTGGAATTTGTGGCGGGTTTCGCGGATCACAAACGGAATCTCTACCGGAGCTTGCATGAGTGTCAAGTGCGGGCTTAACAGGGCTTTTAAACCATCCAGCGTGGTCACATTTTCACCATCCTGCTTGTAGCCGCCTATCCATTCTTCGCGTGGGGTGTGCTCCTCCAGCCAGGTGTAAGGTGAGGTGATCATGAGCACGCCGCCCATATTCAGGCGTTCATGAATGCTGCTTAAGAACTGGCGCGGGCTATACAGCCGGTCAATTAAATTCGCAGCCAGAATAAAGTCATAGCCCGTGAATTGGGCTTTGAGGTTGCAGGCATCGCCCTGCCAGAACTCTACTTTATCGACTACCTGGTCTAAGCCCAGGGCGCTCAGGGTGCGTTCCTGGTAGCTGACTAACTCACCTTCGTCCGCCAGGGTGTAACGCAACACGCCTTGCTCGGCCGCCTGCAGTGCCAGTCCAATAAAGCGGGCAGAAAAATCGATGCCAGTGACGTGTTCAAACGCTTTTGCCAGCTCAAACGTGGCGCGCCCGGTGGCACAGCCTAAATCGAGCGCTTTGCGTCTGGGCTTGGCTTGTAAATGCTCTAAGGCATAATCGCTCAAGGCTTTGGGAAAGTTAGGTACGCCAAAATAGCTGTCGCCATAATGAAATTCAGCATACTCAGACAGTTGTTTGTCCGATTCGTAATACGCGGCTTTATTTTCTACGGGGGTGTCAGTCACAATATAGCGGAATCCTGCATGTTGAAAAAAGTGGCGACGAAACGCATAGCGCGAGTGTTTAATCGCCTCGTTACCGGTCGAAATCCACGAACCGCCTTTGATGAGGTTATGGCGGCCATCGTAGGTCGGTGTCGTAAAGTCATCGTACAAGGGATGCACTTTAAACCCATCAAACGGGAAAATCGGCGTTTCTGTCCATTGCCAGACATTGCCTACCACATCATAGAGATCACCATGCGCAAACTGATTGACCGGGCAGGATGACGCGCCATGGTCTAAAAACAGGTTGGCGTGATGACCATTGGCGATCTTCTCATCTGACAAGCCTCCATGCTCATACAGACTATACCACTCATGCTCGGTGGGCAGGCGCACAGGTTTGCCGGTTTGCGCAGACAGCCAGTTGCAAAACGCCTTGGCCTCATGGTAATTCACTTCTACCGGCCAGCTCCAGGGCATGTCGACTTCTTCGGTCATCAAACGCAGTTTCCAGCCGCTACCGTGTTTGATCCAGAAGGTGGGGTGTTCAGCTTGTGCGTATTGCCGCCAGGCCAGGCCTTCCTCTTGCCAGTAGACATCATTCTGGTAGCCACCTGCTTCTACAAACTTCAAAAACTCGGCATTGGAGGTGAGGTATTTTGCCGCCTCAAACGCCTGACAGTGCATGTGAAAGTGACCGTACTCGTTATCCCAGCCGTAATACTCGACAGACTTATTCAGCACAATCTCACGCGCCGGGATAGTCACCAAGGTATTTTCAGGCGCGGCAGCCGTCAAGTCAGCAGTATGCGTCCAGGCGGGGGAGGGTTGCACATATTTTAAGGCGTGTTGGCGGATCAGCACCGAGCTGGTTTCCAGGTGGATGCGCTCATGCTCTATGCCCATGAGAATCGGCCACCAGGGGCTCTCCCAGTCGATCGCTTTATCCAACGGCAGGCGATTGATCAAGTCATCCACCACTTCACGCACACCGGCCCGGTAAGCTTTGACCTCGGCAGGTGTCGGCCACTGGTAGTGGGCCTCGTTGACATCGTCCCAGCTCATTTCATCGACGCCGACAGCAAACATGGACTCAAACCTGGGATTCACGCGTTCTGTGATGAGCCCGGCCAGAATCAGCTTATTGATAAAAAAGGTATGGGTATGGCCGAAGTAAAAAATCAGCGGATGCCGGAGTGGAATCGGTTTGATGTAATACGCCTCGTCACTGGTGAGTACCTCAAACAATGATTCATAAATATCTGATGTTTCATGAAAATAAGCCAGTATCTGCTCGCGTGTCAGCGGTGTTTGTGGATGGTTTAATAAGGGGCTTCGGTGAGGGTGCTTGCTCATATTATTAATCGTTGTGTGTATGTTTTTACTCTTATAGGTGTCTATGCATGCTGGAAGTCAGGTCTGTGCTGCGGCCAATAAAACAATCACCTGCCAGCTTGCGCTTGTTTATTGAATAAAAATGAAGTGATTGGTTCAATTGAGCATGAGAAATGAGTTTGCTTGGTAGAGATCTCTTTAAGTATCTTCAACTATCCAGCGCTTGTAGAACAGCATTTGAAGACATTAACAGCCGCGATTTCGGCTGCTAATGTCAATAAAAACTCGGCAGAATACATGCTTATAATCGTTATTAGCATGCACTCATAGCTTAAGCATTAAAAAGAAAAATCCCACTGTGCCCACATCCTGTTTTCGGCATCTTTTTGCAACCTGACCGGATCCTCTACACTCAGGCGGCTAAATTGCAGACTCAGTTTGTTGAAGTGGCCTTCTAAAAAGTAATTGATCACAGCACTGAATTCAGTCTGTTTGTCATTGTCACGGCTGGTGTCCATATCCACCACTGCATAACGGCCTGCAAATTCGATGCCGGTCGGGATGAAGTCCAGAAAAGCGTGCGGGAAGTATCCTGCCTGCACAAACCCGCCCAGTAACTTGGTGCGTGCATCGTTATTTAATGTGTCTTTGATCTCTTTGGCATGCAACTCATGTAACAATGAAAACCCTTTCCATTTAAAATGGACTTCTTCCATCATCTGCTGTATTTCATATTGCCCATTTTGGGCGCCTGCCGCGCCGGAGGTGGCAGGATCTCTATAACGCGCCCCACCTGCAGCGTTTAAATCCGTCAGTCTTCTGCAACTGCGGCTATCGGTTTCAAAGGCAGTACATTTACTACGGTTAGTGTTTGCCGCGATCGAGATATTCAATGCCGGGTGTTCATGATATTCCACATCGGACTGGCTGAACCTCATTTCCCCTCCCAGTGCGTTCCATTGCAAACGACCTGAATACATCATGTTGCCATCGTCGTTGTTTCGTTCGCCCACTCCCAGGCCGGTAAATACACCCGCATAATAAGTGAAGTCGTACCACTGACCAGGAAAAAGGTTACCCTTCACCTCTATGCCCTGCTGGCGATCAACCGTGAAGATGTCGTTGACGATGGAACGGTTCACAAATTGCTGGCTGCCTGAGGAAGTGACACGCTCATTGTTATAGCTCACTTTGCCTCGCCCCACCCGCACCTGCGCCCATTTGTACTTATCATAGGTTAAATTGGCATCACGTAATACAGGTTGCGACCAGTCATATTGCAGATAATATTTGAGCCAGGGGGAATAAGCGTGACCATTGAGTTTGGTGCGTGCGCGACGAATCATGAAAGAGCTTTCATCTCTCTGTACGTCAGCGAGGGTGCGGGGGTCACTGTCAAACGGTTCTGCATAGCGCGCCTGCAGCCGGTTTTGAATCGCCAGCGAAAACTTGTCGTTGTCGGTTCTGAATTCGAAACCATTTTTGCCATAACTGGTGGTAGCGGGGGTGTTTGCTTTGTTTTTGGGTGGCGCAGTTCTATTTTTTGCCATTTCTTCTTCTGTGAGAATATTCTGCACAGAAGCCACCGCTTGGTTTTCTGTCAAGGCGTTATTGCTAGGGTGTTTTTCTTTTAATTGCAGCTCTTTTTCGATTTCAGCTTTTAAGCTGGCCCGTAATTTTTCAATCTCTTCTTTTTTTTCAAACGTTCCTAATCTGGTCCGGTTATGACCGGGGGCGGCATAAATTTGCTGTGTGTCATTATCTACATATAAATCCAGCGCGTTCGCTGAAGGGTTGAAAAATGCAGCGAATATTAAATAGCACGTTAAACGTGGGAGGTTGTTCATGTCGTCACCGGTCATGTTGAAGTGTTAAATGAAAGTTTAAAATGTCATATTTCTGTCACAATTATTATGTCATTTAACAATTAAACCGTGAAAACTTATCGCACAGTTTCGTCGGCTTGCCGATGCACTCCTGACAGAGATGTCATGACTTTTAGTAACACAAACCAAGCCTAATCATTTTGCTGCTTTACTTTGTTTCCTCACTTGCGATCGAATAAACCATTAAGAAGAGGCTTGACGCTGATACCATGCACCACGATGGAGAGCGCAATGACAATAAAGGTGAGTTGAATCAGCTCTCTGGCGATGGACTCGGGTACGCCATGCTGAATGGCATACATGAGGTAGTAAATTGAGCCTATGCCACGCACGCCAAACCACGCCAGGGTTGCCTGAATGGGCCAGCGTGTTTTGGTGAGCATCAATCCGCATAACACGCTTAACGGGCGTGCTACCACAAAGACAAATAGAGCGAGGCTGATTGTGCGCCAGTTCCAGAAATCAGCCACCAGCATGCCTCCTACCAGCAATACCAGCATGAGTTCCGAGAGTCTTTCGAGATGCTCTTTGAATACCAGGGCTTCTGCACTGACAATCGAAGGCACCGCAGTGTCGGCATCTTCAACCACGGGCTCTTCGACGCCGGCGCCCAGTTGTTCGGGTTTGATCCCGGCAGCTTTTGCGAGCTTGAGCTCAGTATGTCTAAGCGCCACGGCGGCAAAGAATACCGCTAAAAATCCCCAGCCATTTAATAACAGGCTAAAGCCATACACAATGGCGATTAATCCCAAACCGACTAAATCGTCCAGCACGTCTTGCCTGGTTCGCTGGCCTCTCAGCTCCCAGACCATTTTACCGACGGCAATACCTCCGGCGATGCCGATGATAACGGCGATAGCGGTGGCCCAGATGATCTCTTTCATCAGCCATTGGCCACCGGCGGTACCCAAGTCGTGCAGGCCGAGCAAGCCGAGGCCGAGCATGATAAAGGGAAACGCAGTGCCATCATTCATCCCGGCTTCGCACGTGAGCGTGAACCTGAGTTGATCTTTGTCTCCCGGGTAGCGGGACTGAGCATCCGTCGCCAGCACAGGGTCGGTGGGTGCCAGCAAGGCTCCGAGCAGTACGCCTGCGCCTAATGGCAGCTCGAGTATAAACACAGCGAATACGGTGATCAGTGCAATGGTGAACATCATGGAGAGAGAGGCCAGCCTGAGCGGTAATTGCCACTGTGTGAGTTTAAACGGGACGGGCATTTTAACCCCGGCTGAAAACAGCGAGATGAGGACTGCGATCTCGGTCAGCTTTTCCAGGAGGGGGGCTTGCTTGATAGGGTCAAAATAAAAGAAATTGAAAAAAGATGGCCCGAGAAGAAAGCCAATGACGAGATACACAATGGCCGGGGTAAAAGGCAGCTTCTGCAAGCAGGTTTGGCTTAACCCCCTGGTTAACATTAACAGTCCTATGAGTAAAAACCACAAGGGAGAAGTCATCTAGGTTGATAGCCAGTGAATGAACGTCACTGGAATACGCGCTTGAAAAGGTTGATTGGTAGCATCATGATTTCCTTCAGACCTCCGGCACATTGAACCTAATTTCCGAAATTAATTCATCAAACAATCAACCTGTAGCGGTAGATTAATATGGCGGGCAAGTGGTGTTTATCAGGAAGACACTGAAAACCATGTCAGAATCAGCGCACCAGACAACGCTGTTTAGCTAACAGCGCATCCGTTTTTTGTCGCCGCTGCAGGTCTACTCAAGCCATACCCATCCATTGCGCGGCACCACGTGCCGAGGCTTGTACCGCTTGTTGGTAGGTGGCCGTCGCTGGCAAATGGTCAGCCAGCTGGTGGAGTGACAGATAGCCGGGGTCTAAACGGATATCTTTTTCTCGGAAAATGCTGTGCTCCAGGGCGTAGGTTTCTGCCAGTGCCCTGAGGGATTCGGCCAGAGGTTTGGCAGGATCGCTGGGTATAAAGTCGCCTAGCAGCCAGAGGTGTACATCCTCTTCTTGGCTGTAGCCAGCTTTCGGGTCCGCCAGGCTATAGGCATGATCTATCCTGGCCTGGTTTTCAACTTCTTTCGGGTCACCATAGGCGACTTCGTAATATTTCACTTTGGCGGTGAGTAGTGAGGTCGGGCCATCAATTGGTACCTGGCCGACCGCGTAATAACCGGCGATGGCGCGCAGGCTTTTTAAATGGTGCTCTTTGCCGACAAAGTGGATAGTTTCACCCCGGGCTTGCAACGCTTTGATGCCTGCTGCCATATCTTTGGTGGCCGCGTAAATGAGGGCAGCGCCATGCGCTGTCGTTTTCTGGGCAAGACTATAGTTGATCATGGCCGTGCCATTGCGATATAACTCCATCGCGCTGGCGGCCGCTGCATCAGCTTGTGCATCCAACACTACTGAAACAGCCATTTTGGTGCCGTTGTCATTGCCACTGGCCAGGGCAGCAAGCCAGTTCTTCACTTGCTCGGTGGGCCACTCAGGGTATTGCTCCTTAGCGAGTGCAAACACTTGCGGTAGCAGCCGGGTTTGTTCGGCCACGCTGAGGTCTTGCAGCCGCACTGTATTGTAGCCAGGCGGCAGGTTGAAATCGTCACTCATAAAATCTCATGCCCTGTTTACTTCTTGTGCAGCCTGGCATTCAACTGATCTATCACTTCCGCCCAGTCTGCATCTTTTAAAATCTCTTCACGCAGAAATGCGGCTTGGACGGGTGTCCAGTAGGGTGCTTCAGCGAGTGAAATATAGCCAGCCAGATGGCTATGTGTTTGTATAAATGCGTCGATCTCTGCATCGCTATTCGGCAAACCGAGTTGTGCAAACAGGTTATTGAGGGTGTGTAGTGAAGCTTCCATGATGCGGTCTCCTTGGGGATGGTCACTGTTTTGGCGTGTGGCTGCCTGGGCTAAACTGGCCAGCCAGTACCGAGTAGAGCGGGCGGCTGAAGATTCTGGAGGTGACAGTGGCAATGAGTGAAACGGCCATCAGGCTGATGACCATTTCATGGCCGTCTATCATTTCCATGACAATAATAAAGGAGGTAATGGGTGCTTGGGTGACGCCTGCCAGAAAACCCGCCATGCATAAGGCACTGAATGCAATGGCGATATCGTGGTAGTGAAAGATGGTCGACAGGTCGTAACCGATGCCTGCGCCTATCGACAATGCCGGGGCAAAGATGCCGCCCGGAATGCCACTCAAATAAGTGAAAATGGTGGAGAGGTATTTGACGATAGGGTAGTACCAGGTTTCATTGAGGGTGCCATCTAGCATGGCTTTGGTCATTGAGTAGCCCGAGCCGTTAGCGGCACCGTGGCTGACAATCCCCAGGCCTGCCACGAGTAATGCGCAAAAGCCTGTCCAGTAAAGGGGGTGGCGGGTGCGGAATGCCGTGATTCTGCCAGGCAGGTTTTCAGAGAATTCGATAAGCGTCCGGCTGAAGATGCCGCCAGACATGCCGCAAACCAGCCCGCAGATGAGCACGGGCAACAGGATCTCGGTGTGGATGGCGCCGACATTCAGGCTGCCGAAATAGGTGTAATTGCCTTGTAATGAAATGGAAACCAGGCCGGACAAGACAATGGCGGTGATCATGACGCCATTGGTTTTTTGTTCAAACTTGCGGCTCAGTTCCTCAATCGCAAACACAATCCCTGCCAGGGGGGTGTTAAATGCCGCTGAAATACCTGCTGCGCCGCCCGCCAGAATCAGGTGTCTGGGATCTACATGAAAGTGAGCCGGGAAATATCTGCGGAAACCATGCATGATGCTTGCGCCAACCTGCACCGAGGGGCCCTCCCTGCCTGCAGAGAATCCGGCGGCCAGCCCTAGTGTGACAAACAGCATTTTGGTGACGGCGATTTTAATCGACACCAAATGGCTGATGGACTGGTGTTCTTCGTATTTTAAGGCGGCAATGGTTTGCGGGATACCGCTACCGGCGGCACCGGCCAGCCAGGTGCGGGTCACCCAGACGATAAAGATGCCCACGATGGGCATGATCAGGATAGGCAGCCACCAGAACGCGGATTGCATCCCATAAAACCAGGCAATCGCCTGCTCTGTGGCACGCGCAAATAATACAATCACCAGCCCGGTAATGGCCGCTGCGGACCAGATGATAAACCTGCCCAGCCAGGCATGGAGGTCAGTCATCTTGATGGATAAGGCGATTCTCCTGAGCTTTTTCAGCATGCTTGGATTGCTTTCATTGATTCATGTTGGGTTAGCGTCAGCATCAATCCGCTAATTACTAGAGGTCCATAGTCTAACTTGAAGCATGGACCAATCCTAAATAAAGTGACCATCCCTGTTGCAGATGTTTCAATTTTTCTATCTGTTCATAGATCTCCGGTGTTGTGGAAAAGCCGTTTATAAAAATTTTCAACCTGTTTGAAAAATACATGTAAGTAATTTCTATCTCCTCAGACTAAAGGTGGCAGTCCTCATGGACTGGTTCATTTTTTTGATTTGTTACTTTTAGGAGATGTGATGAAAACGACTAACAAATTAGCTGCTGCAGCACTTTTGGGCCTGTTTACCGCCAACGTGATGACTGCCACCCCGGCATTCGCAGGCGAAGAGAGCAAGTCTGGCTGTCACGGCAAAGACGATACCAAGATGGAAAAAGCCAATTGCAAAACGGCAGATGGCAAAGAGAAGCATGCATGTAAAGGTAAAAACGCCTGCAAAGGCCAGGGTGGCGATGGCAAAAACGCGTGTAAGGGCAAGGGTTCATGCGCCACTGACGGTAGCAAGTAATTTAGAAATTATCTCAACCAGATTCAAAAAGGCAGGGTAGTCACCCTGCTTTTTTGAAAGGAATTTTTAAATGGGCTTAGATTTAGATCATTTATCTCTCGGTTTCGGACTCGGGCTCAGACCTCAGCACTACCCTTATATTTTTGAGCATCAACCCAAGGTTGACTGGTTTGAAGTGATTTCCGAAAACTTTATGGATACCGACGGCAAGCCCAAACGCAATCTGGCGCGTATCCAAGAACAGTACCCGGTCGTCATGCACGGGGTGTCCCTGTCGATAGGCAGCGTAGACCCGTTGAATTCTGACTATCTTAAAAAACTGAAAGCGCTGATGGACTGGGTGAATCCTGCATGGGTTTCCGACCACCTGTGCTGGACCGGTGTGGCGCATAAAAATACGCATGATTTGTTGCCGCTGCCTTATACCGAAGAATCGCTCAAGCATATTGTCCACCGTATCCAGCAGGTGCAGGATCGGCTGGGGTGCAGGATTGCGCTGGAAAATCCTTCGACTTATCTGGAGTTCAAGCACTCTACGATGCCGGAAGCAGAGTTTATTGCAGCCATGGCTAATGAGGCTGACTGCCATTTGCTACTGGATGTGAACAATGTGTATGTCACCTGCTTTAACCACCGGCTGGACCCGCAAAGCTACCTGGATGCCCTGCCTTTGGACCGCGTCATACAGGTACATCTTTCCGGGCATAGCCATAAAGGCAACCATATTGTGGATACTCATGATGACCATGTGATTGATGAGGTGTGGAACCTCTACAAATATGTGGTGCATAGGGCCGGGCGTGTGCCCAATACCATGATTGAATGGGATGACCGTATCCCAGAATTTCCGGTGTTATCCGCAGAGCTGGATAAGGCCAGGGAAGCCTCCAGGCATGCCACCGAATTTACCTTGCCGCAGATTGCGCATGATGAAAGCGTCGTTGCGGCTGAAGAAAGCGTGCCGCTCTTAAAGGCACAAACCCATATGCAACAGGCGGTGATGCTGGGTGACCGTTTTGATAGCGTGCCTGTGCAGTGGATACGGGCCAAAAACGCATTTGCGCCACACGAGCAGTTAGCGGTCTACGCCAACGCTTACCGCTACCGTTTGTATGATGCGGTGGCTGAAGATTATCCGGTATTGCGGCATTACCTGACCGACAAAATATTCTCGGACCTGATTTGGGCGTTTGTGGAAGAGGTGTTACCGGACCACTTTAATATTGGCCGTTTTGCACTCAAACTGCCAGCCTTTATTCAACAGACCTTGCCTGACGATGCTTTTGCGCATGCCATGTGCCAGCTGGAAACCACGGTGGCGCAAATGACAGACCCTACCGAAACCCAGCCACTGGATGAAGCAGATATCCATGGGCTGACAGCCGAGACATTGTTAGACCTGACACTGTATCCACGCCAGGCCCTGGCCTTGATGCAATTTGATCAGCAGGTGAATGCCTATTACCAGTCCGTGATGGATGACCAAACGCCTCATGAGCCACTGCATGAGGCCGTTTACCTGGCTGTCTTCAGACATGAGGATGTAGTGTGGCGCATGGAGCTGGAGGCACAGGAATTTGGCTTGCTCAGCAAACTATTTAGCGGCGCAAACATAGGCGAGACCTTGGCTGACGTTGAGGAAGACGCGAAATACAAGATCACGGAATATTTTTCAAAATGGATGCGCAACGGCTTGCTCGCATCGCATCAATACACGTAAACATACACACTGAAGGGGAAATACCAATGAACGCATTACTGAACCTGTTGATCTGTTGGCCTAAACGCATCGCCGCCCATTTTGAATGGGCTGGCCCGCTGGTCGCGCGTATCGTGGTTGGCTATACATTTATGCTGACCGGTTGGGCCAAGCTCGATAACTTACCAGCCATCATAGAAAACTTCAAAAGCTGGGGTATTCCATTCCCGGAATTGTTGACGCCTTTTGTGGCAGGCTGGGAGTTTTTGGGCGGGCTGGGCCTGATACTGGGGCTGATGACCAGAGTGCTCGGAGGCGGCCTGGCCGTGGTCATGGTGGTGGCCATTATTTCCGCCAAGCTGGCGGATATTGATTCGCTGGAAACCTTGCTGGGATTTGAAGAAGCGACCTATTTTGCCGTGTTCACCTGGCTGGCGATTTGTGGGGCAGGCAAGGTCTCGCTAGATTATTTTCTGGAGCGCAAACAGTCTGATAAATAAACCAAAACGGTGGCTCCCGCAGGAGCCACCGCTGTGCTGATGACCATTTGTGAGATTTAACCCCAGGTGGGCTTGAACTCTTGGTATCAACGATTCCAGAATACTGCCAATCTCATGCTGGATTCATCGGTCATTTTCTGGTTTGCTTGTCAGAATATCCAAGCCTAATGCGTGACGATGCCACCGCTACCATGAATATGGCCGTCACCACTGGGTGCATATAAAGTCCCATCGGGGTCTCTGGGCGCTTCTGCATACTGTTGCCGGTTAGCCTGTTTGGCCGACATTTTCTCAGCCAGTGTCGGCATCAGGTTTTGCAGGGTGGTATTGACCTTGGACATCATGCCCACCTTGATGTGATGGGTAATGCTGGTGGCGGCCTCCAGAATCGCATTGGCCACATCGGCAGGGTCAATCTGTGGCGTAGGCAGTTTGGGTTCTTTGTTCATGTAGTTTTTGGCATGCTGGGGATAAGGCGTATTGACGGCGGTTGGCTGGATCAGGGTGATGGAAATCGGTGCCTGGTCCAGTTCTTGCACTTCTACGCGCAAGGCATCGGTAAAGCCTTTCACCGCATGCTTGGTGGCAGAATACATGCCCTGTAATGGCAGTACCGCTTCAGATACTTCACTACCAAGATTAATTAACGTGCCTTCACTTTTAATCAAATGTGGCAACGCAACCAGTGAGCCATACACCACACCCCAGAAGTTGATATCGAACAGTCGGCGATGGTCTTCGTCACTGACTTCATCCAGCCGGCCATAGATAGATACGCCTGCATTATTGACCCAGGTGTCTATGCTACCAAATCGCTCAATAGCGATCTGCGCAACTCTTTCCAACTCTTCACGCTGGCTGACATCTGCCACGACATACATGGCTTCACCGCCATTCTCAACAATCAAATCGACCACATTCATTAATATGTCTTCACTACGGGCAACCAATACCAGTCTCGCACCTTGCTCTGCCGCAGCATAGGCTGTTGCCAACCCGATGCCACTGGAGGCGCCGGTGATCACCATCACTTGTTCGCTAATTGGCGTAATAAGTTTACTCATGATTTCTTCTCCTTAACTGATAACAGGAACGGTGTTGTAAACCGTTAAAGTAACGTGTAGGAAGCAAGGAAATAATCCGGCTAGGTCTGATTGAAGCGTCGGAATTTCACATGAGCGTAAATAAGAGTATTGTGACTTATAAATGCAGCTTCTTCTGCCGTTATACACAACTAACCGCTGTCAAACGAGGTCTACTAGACAGAGGGTGATTTTCAACAGTGCGTTCTGGTGCAGCTAATCAAATAAATATTGTTGCGGAGGAGATGTGATGCCAGTTGCAAAAGGAGAGGGTCTCACAGATTTTGAGTTATTTTCACGTTTCTCGCTTGATAAGGTTCAAGATTGGATTACCTGGCTAAATGCGGCGGGTGATCTCGTTTATGTCAATGAGGCGGCGTACAAGGCATTGGGCTATAGCAAAGAAGAAGTCTATGGGTTGAATATTTTTCAGATTGATGAAAGTTATTCGCCTGCATCATGGGCCGCGCATTTTGCCAGTTTAAAAACATTAGGCGCTAAAACGTTTGAAACGCAACATCGAAAAAAAGATGGCAGTGTATTGCCCGTGGAAATCAATTCAAATTATATTGAATACAACGGCCATGAATATAACTGTGCCATCGTCAGACCCATCATAGAGCGCAAGCGTGCAGAAACACGCGAGCACATCAAAAATCATGTGTTGGATCTGGTTGCCCGCAATGCACCTTTAAAAAGTATTCTCGGCTACCTTGTACAAGGGGTGGAAGAAGAAAATCCGGAGCGGTTATGCTCGATTCTGCTGCTGGATAAATCCAACCAAGTGCTTAAAAACTATGTGGCGCCCAGTTTGCCCAAGGGTTATTGCGAGGCCATAGAAAACCTGGAAGTGGGCCCCAGTGTCGGTTCATGCGGTACGGCTGCGTTTAGAGGTAAGCCAGTCATTGTGGAGAACATCCAGACAGATCCCTTGTGGAAGAGTTTCAAAGCGCTGGCTGCCCAATATGGGTTGGCGTCGTGTTGGTCCATGCCGATTATTGTCGACCATCATGAAGTGATCGGCACCTTCGGGATTTATCACAAAACACCCAAGGTGCCTACGCAAGCCGATCTTGAGCAAATGGAATATCTTTCCAACCTGGCCAGGATCGCCATTGAGCGGCATCGCGCTGCGGAAGAGCTACGGCTATCGGACTCCATTTTCAAGAACACCAGTGAAGCCATGCTAGTGTTGGATATTGATGGTTTGATCATCGCGACTAACCCGGCTTTTACCAACATCTCCGGCTACAGTGCTGAAGAGGTCATTGGGCATCACCCGATGGCGTTTGGCTCGCCCCGGCATGATCAGGATTTTTATAGCGCGATACGCAGTGATCTTGAAGAAAAAGGATCCTGGCGGGGCGAAATCTATGGTGTTAAAAAAAACGGTGAAGAATATATCAACTGGGTGACGGTCAATACCACCAATGATGAAAAAGGGCAGCCATTCAGGCGCGTGGTGTTGTTTTCTGACATTACCGAAAAGAAAAAACACGAAGAAAGTATCTGGTACGAAGCGAATTACGATGCCTTGACCCATTTGCCGAATCGCCGTTTGTTCCAGGAGCGGTTGCAACAGGAGGTGTTTCGAGCCAACCGCGTAGGCGCTAAAGTGGTCTTGTTGTATTTGGATCTGGATGGTTTCAAGGAAGTCAATGACGCCTTGGGTCATCAAGGCGGAGACCAGTTGCTCATTGAAGTGGCACGGCGGCTCACGCATGTGGTCAGGATTACCGACTGCATTTCTCGTCTGGGTGGTGATGAATTTACCGTGACCCTGGTAGATGTCCAGGACTCACAAGCCGCGACCAATGTGGCAACGTCTATCCTGGACCTATTACAAGCCCCCATCATGATTGATACGCATGCCACTTACATCTCCGCCAGTATCGGGATTACGGTGTACCCTGACGATGCTGAAGATGCATCCGCCCTGATTAAAAATGCCGACCAGGCGATGTATGAAGCCAAAAAGCGCGGTCGTAACCAGTATTCTTTTTATACCCAGGAAATGCAGTATTTGGCGCAGCGTCGCACTGAACAAAAACGGGAACTCAGGCATGCATTGGCCAATCATGAGTTTGAAATTTATTACCAGCCTGTGGTAGAGCCCAAGTCTGGGATGGTGACCAAGGCAGAGGCCTTACTGCGGTGGCGGCATGGCACCATGGGGATTGTCAGTCCGGCAGAATTCATCCCCTTGGCTGAGGATGCAGGCCTGATCCATGAAATCGGCAGCTGGGTATTTATACAATGCCTGGAACAGGCACTTCAGTGGCGTAGCCGGTTTCATCCCGACTTTCAAATCAGTGTCAATCTTTCCCCGGTCCAGTTTAAAAATACGGCTTACTTTGATCGCTGGTTTAATTTGCTTGCGTCAACGGCAGCCAGTAAACATTGCCTATGCGTCGAAATTACAGAAGGCGTGTTGTTAGATGCTTCGGACAAGACGTCAGAGCAGTTATTACGTTTCCAGGAAGCCGGGGTGGAGGTGGCCATCGATGATTTTGGCACCGGATATTCTTCACTGGCTTACATCAAGCGCATCAATGTGGACTATCTCAAAATCGATCGTACTTTTATCACACATCTCGCCAGCGAATCTGCCGATTACCCCTTGGTTGAGGCGATCATCATGATGGCCCACAAATTGGGACTCAAGGTCATTGCAGAGGGCGTGGAAACAGCCTCACAACTTGCATTATTAACCCAGATAGGTTGCGATTATATCCAGGGCTACTGGTATTCCAGACCTTTGTCAGCCGACGCATTCGAGGACTGGCTGAGTGCCAGAATGCAAAATCCGGCATGAAGATGCTTTCGCTTACCTTTATCGTGCGCGCTTCTTATGACAGCATACAGCACGCTCACACTTGCGTAGCGACTTTGAAAATAAAGAGGCTATATAGCCATATCATCAGCAATCCTTCCCAAACCGATATTTTTTTGTCTTGGGTGAGCAGGTAAAAGAGTAACCCGGCTGCCAGCATGAAAGGCAATGAAAAATAAATCAGGATTTCCGGGACAGAAATGGGACCATACAGACTGACTACAAAAGGAATCACCAGGGTATTGAAGACGCAAGAACCAAGCACGTTGCCGATCGCCATTTCTGCTTTGCCGGAAGACACTGCCGAGATATTCACTGCCAACTCCGGCAGGGTAGTGCCGATAGAAAGTACGGTTAAGGCAATGACGGACTCTGGAATAGACAAACTTTTGGCAATTGAGGCAATAGCGCTGACGGTGTAATCGGCGCCAAAATAAATACCGACGGAAGCCAGTATGAGATACAAGATTGCTTTAGTGGGGGGCGCATACACGTTGGCTTCTGCATCAGGCATCACATCTTCCAGTTGACCACCTTTCACCAAGTAAATGCTATAAATAAGAAAAATCATCATGCCAAAGATCGCTTCCGGCCATCTGATGACACCATCATATGCAATGACGGTGAAGGCAAAGAAACTCCCTACTAAGAAATGCAGGTCAATAAAGATATAGGCGCTACCAAGCTGGATGGGCTTGCGGTAAAAGACAACAGCCAATCCTGTCACTAAAAGCAAATTGGAAATGGAGGCGCCCATGATATTACCGGGGACGATGCTGGAAACTCCGGCCTTCACCGACAAAATGCCCGAGATGAGCTCGGGGAGCGAGGTGCCTATCCCCACAATAAAAATGCCTATGACAAATTCAGGCAGGCGTAAATATTTTCCGATTTCACTGGCATTTTGCGTGAATACTCTGGCTGAAAAGAGTAACAAAGACAGTGAAAGAATAAATATCAGTACATCAGTCAACATGTTCAATCCTCTGCAAATTCATTGATGCTGTGCGCAGCACTTTTCCCGCTTGAGCTAAAGCAATTCTGCGACATGTTTTTTGATATTAGCCGCCATTTTGGGTGTGGGCAAATCGTTGGTGTCAGTGCCAAACGGGTCTTCAATTTCTTCGGCAATCAACTCCAGGCTGGCTAACACATAAAAGATAAACACCACTACCGGAATCACGTAATAACCCAGGTTAAACACAAAGCCAAACGGCAGGGTCATGACATAAAAGAAGATGAATTTCTTGATAAATGCGCTGTAGGAGTACGGGATAGGCGTATTCTTGATTCGTTCGCAGACCCCGCATATATCAGTGAAGGCTTTGAGTTCTTCGTTAATGATAAAAAACTGGTCGCCAGTGATGTGACCTGCAATGTAGAGTTCATTGGCTTTCTGGAATATGCGCTGTGCGATCTGGTTGGGATGATGTTCGTGGTGGTCGATCTCCAGGTCCAAGCCATCAAACAGCATTTTACTGACGTCCTCATTCATCAGGTGTTTGGATAGCACCGCCGCATAAGTCGGGATAATTTTCCTGAAAAAGTCACGGTCAGATTCATTGGTCAGATAAGCGGACAATTTAATCGCCAGATTTCGGCTGTTATTAACCAATGCGCCCCAGGCTTTGCGGCCCTCCCACCAGCGGTCATAGGCGGTGTTGGTGCGGTAAGCCAGTAATAATGACAAGACAAAACCGACAGTGGTATGAATTAACGAGAGGTTTTTCACATGGCTACTATCGGCTAGTTTCCAGTATTCCAGCTCAAGATAGGCAATACCGCCTGCATAGCAGCCGATCAGTATCATCATAGGCATCAGTTGCCGGAAGGTATCAGACTCGTGAAAGCGGAAAATGAAGGTGAGCCAGTCTTTGGGGTTATATTGAATCATGATTGCGGAAGCCGTTGAGGGACTGGTACGAGTGTATCACGGCGGCATGATCACGGTGACTTTGCACACCCGGTCTCAAAGGATGGCTTTGTCTTTTTCCTGCTGCCAGCATAGAAAAACCGCCAACGTTACATCGTTGGCGGGGTGCAATGACTTCTTACACATGCGCATGTTGCGAGCGCATGTATCGTCAGCTAAACCAATGGCGGGTCTGTTTCGCGACCGTGGTCGCGGGGCTTGGCCAGGGTCATGAGGAACATTTCAATCTCATCAGAGAGCCTGTCTTCGGCAATGATCAACCCGGGGTCTGGGTTGCCGTCTGGCAGCATGGTCTCAATACCGGCTTTTTGCAATAAATCACTTGCACCTGTGGGGACGAGGATTGGTTTGCAATGACGGTATTGGTCACGCAGGAATTCCACAGTGCGGCCATCCAGCGCCAGATTGGCAATGGAGCGTTCGCCGTCCGCAATCACCATGGCATCAAATAATACGTTAGGCATAGTTTCCAATGTCGCTTCTGCATCTAATGTACTCCCTTGCGCTGTTTCCACCTTGCCGAGTTTGATGCTTAACAGCCGGGGGACACCGCCTTGCGACAGGATGGCGTCGTACAGGGCATTGACGCAGATTGCGTCCACTCCATTGGCAGCGAGGATGGCGACTTTCCTGGTTTTGATTGAACCATCGCCCGGGTAATGCGTTTCTGACAGGGCGGGGGAGGCTGGCAACACCGGAAAAGGCTGGTCGCTGGCTAATGGCGCGGGTGCTGGCAGCGGAATGCCCAGGCCATCCGCAACGGCTTGCGCCAGGGTGGCGTCGACGTTGACCAGGAGTGACACCATGCGTTCTCGTATGGCTGGCGTTTGCACCCGTGTGAGCTCAAACCTGTATGCGTTAATAATATGTTGCTTTTCGGCGGCTGACTGACTGTTCCAGAACAGGGTGGCCTGTGAGTAGTGATCGGCAAACTTTTCCGGTTTACCGCGTACTTTGTCTTCACTGATATGTTCGGGGAAACTGGTAAAGCCATTCATGCCCGCCTGGAATGGGCAGCCACCTCCCAGCGAATTTGGTTCGTAGGCCACGCGCCCCCGCGGGATATTTTGCCTGTGCATGCCATCACGCTGGTTGTTATGGATTTCTTTTAAAGGCGCATTAATGGGAATCTCGTGGAAGTTGGGACCGCCAAGACGGGTTAATTGTGTATCTACATAAGAGTGGATGCGGCCTTGTAGCAGGGGATCATTGCTAAAGTCTATCCCAGGGATGATATGTGCCGTACAAAAAGCCACCTGCTCGGTTTCTGCAAAAAAGTTATCCGGGTTACGGTTAAGCACCAGTTTGCCAACCGGTGTCAGCGGTACCAGTTCTTCCGGGATGATTTTGGTCGGGTCCAGCACATCAAACTCAAATGCTTCTGCCTGTTCCTCGGTGAAAATTTGCAGACCCAATTCCCATTCCGGATAGGCCCCGGCTTCAATGGCTTCCCACAAATCGCGGCGGTGGAAATCTGGGTCGGCGCCGCTGATTTTTACCGCTTCATCCCAAGCCAGTGAATGCGTGCCGGCCATGGGTGTCCAGTGGAATTTGCAGAACACTGATTCGTTTTGCGCATTCACCAGCCTAAAAGTGTGTACACCAAACCCTTGCATCATGCGGTAGCTGCGCGGGATGGCTCGATCTGACATTTGCCACATGACCATATGCGTGGATTCAGGCATTAAGGAAATAAAGTCCCAGAACGTATCATGTGCAGACGAGGCCTGCGGCATGCCATGATGTGGCTCCGGCTTGACGGCATGCACCAGGTCTGGAAACTTCATGGCATCCTGGATGAAAAACACCGGGATATTGTTGCCGACCAAGTCCCAGTTGCCTTCATCGGTATAAAACTTGACAGCAAATCCACGCACGTCGCGGGCAGTGTCGGTAGAGCCACGCTCGCCCGCTACCGTGGAAAAACGCACAAATACTGGCGTTTGTTTACCTGCTTCACTGAACGGTGTCGCTTTGGTGACTGCGGTGAGCGGTTGGTAGTTTTCAAAATAGCCATGCGCGGCAGAGCCTCGGGCATGTACCACGCGCTCGGGGATACGCTCATGGTCAAAATGGGTCAGCTTTTCACGCAGGATAAAATCTTCTAATGCCGTAGGGCCGCGCAGGCCTATTTTGAGTGAGTGCTGATTGTCGCCGACGGTCACTCCCTGGTTGGTGGTTAATGCCTGCAAATTGGAATCGGAGCGCACGCGGTCCAGGTCACCCTTGAGCATATTTTCGCCCTCGGTGGCACCTTCGCCGGTTTTTTCATTGGGATTGTCCTCGGTAATGGTGCTGGCCCTCACCACAGCGTCATCCGCTTCACGGGCTATCCCTGTCATGGGACATCTGGCCTTTTCCCCGTATTCCGCCGCCTTGGTCTCGTTGTAGGGAAACGTTTGGGACAACACATCACCACCGACCACCTTGTCAATCAAGTCTGGAGGAACGGCGCCTTCCATGGATGACATCGGTGGCTCATGGGTAGAAGGCCCGGAGACAGTCGATAAAATGGAGCCTAGCCCTACTTGAGTCTTTGCTTTTGCCATGATTGTTTTTCCCGAAAATAAAGTGCAAGAATGCACCGCAAAAATGAAGTGAAAGTACGAAACGATTATCGGGATATCACCATGGGGTGAATATAAGCGCTCTCCGATTTGATTGTAGGAGAATCATTGCTGAGTGCCTGACAGGTACACTCATCTGCAAGCGAATATTCCGCGCCCTGAACTTCTGCCCGGGCCTGTAAACAAACCGATATGGCTCATGCTCATATCCTTATTGGCATCTCTGGCTGGCGTTATGCGCCCTGGCGGAAAGTCTTTTACCCTGAAGGCTTGACGCAGAAACGCGAGCTCGCATTTGCCTCGCGCGCCTTGCCGACCATAGAACTCAATGGTTCTTTTTATGCCTTGCAGCGCCCGAGCAGCTATCAACAATGGTACGAACAGACGCCAGCGGATTTTGTATTCAGCATCAAGGCGACACGTTATATCACCCACATTTTGCGGTTGGAAAATATTGAAACCGCCATGGCAAACTTTTTTGCTTCCGGCCTGCTGGCACTTAAGGAAAAGTTAGGCCCCATTCTCTGGCAGTTTCCGCCCAGCTTTCGTTTTGATGCAGACTTGTTTGAAGGTTTTCTAAAGCAATTACCACACGATACGCAGACCGCGGCCAACCTGGCATCACACCGTGATGCCACCATGCATGGCCGCGAATTGCTCAGAACGGATAAAAAGCGACCGTTGCGCCACGCGGTTGAAATCCGCAACAAAAGCTTTGAAGACCCTGCATTTATTCAATTGCTACGAAAATATAAGGTGGCGCTGGTGATTGCGGATACGGCAGGCAAATGGCCGTATAAGGAAGATATCACCGCAGACTTTACTTACTTGCGCCTGCATGGGGATGCAGAGCTCTATAGCAGTGGCTACAGTGATCAGGCGCTGGATGGTTGGGCTGCACGCATCACGGCATGGAGCAAAGGTGGGCAACCGCAAGATCCACAGCTGATTTCGCATCAGGCGCCTGCTCTCCGTAAATCGCGCGATGTGTACTGCTATTTTGATAACGATATTAAGGTGAAAGCCCCTTTTGATGCACGCAAACTGTTAAGGCGGCTTCATCTGGAGACCGGCCTGGCGGAACTCGATTGGTCGCACGCCGATGCACCGGGTGAGATAAATCCGAGCAAGGCTAGTGGCCAGAAGAAAAAGTAGCATGTACCAACACGGTTGGAATGAAAGTGTCGTTTGGTAACTATTCAGGAAAAGCTCATGCAATAGGATTGCGGGTTATGTTCGTTTAAGAACCGCGCAAAGTCATCGACGGAGAGCGGTTTGGAGAACAGGTATCCTTGCAGCATATCGGCACCTAATTCGCGGCATAGCCTGGCTTGCTCCAGAGTTTCTATCCCCTCAACAATCACTTCCAGATCCAGGCTCTTTGCCATGGCAATCAATGCTTTCAATATGCGGCTGTCGGCTTCGCTTCCAGGCACGTTTTGGACGAAGGATCGATCCACTTTTAAAATAGAGGCGGGCAACCATTTCAGATAGGACATAGACGAGTAGCCGATGCCAAAATCATCCAGCGCAATCGTGATACCTAATGTTTTCAGTTGATTCAGCAATAGGGAGGTCTTGTCAAAATCCGATACCAGCACACTTTCAGTGACCTCTATGGTGAGGCAGGCACCAGGCAGGCCTGTGCTTTCCAGGTCGCGTTGAATGTCATGGCACATACTCTCTTGTTGTAGCAGTTGCTCACTGGCATTGACCGCCAACACAAAATGCTCGTTGATCAGATGGTCCTTGTGCCACTGGGCCACCTGCCTGCATGCCAACTCCCTGTTTTGGGTATCGATGGCAGCCATAAAGCCAAGCTCTTCCACCACCTCAATAAAAGCAATAGGCGGTAACAGACCTCTCGTCGGATGGTTCCAGCGGATGAGCATTTCTGCGCCGCATATCTCCAGGGTTTGGGCATGGATGACTGGTTGGTAATATTGCACCAGCTGGTTTTGTAAGCGTTGCGAGCGTAATTCGGCTTCCATCATGAAGCGGTGCAAAATCTGGTCTTGCAGGTCTTCGCTAAAAAAATGAAAACCATTACGTCCCTGGCGCTTGACTTGATACATGGCGAGATCGGCATGTTTTAGCATGTCTTCGGCATTGAGCGCACAACGTGGATAGGTTGAAATGCCGATACTGCAGGTAATAAAGTGCTCGTTATTGTTGAGTGTAATCGGTTCGCGCACGCTTTCGAGGACACGTTGTGCTAGTGCACCCACTGAGGTTTGGGTGTCCACGTCTTGCACGACAATGGCAAACTCATCCCCACCCAAGCGGCAGACGACATCCCCATCTCTGACCACTTGTAGCAAGCGTTGCGCGATCTGCTGCAATAATTGGTCACCTGAGTCGTGACCCAGGCTGTCATTGATCAGTTTGAAGTTATCGATATCCAGATAGATCAAGCCTAATTGAGAGTTGAGTCGCTGTGCCCGTAGAATGGCGCTTTGCAAATGCTCTTCAAAAAAATAGCGATTAGATAACCCGGTCATAGGGTCATTCTCGGCCAGGTATTTGAGACGTTTGTGTGTGTCGATCAGTTTGCTGTTGAGCGCATGGCGTGCCTGGGCGTGGAGCAGTGCTTTGGTCAAGTGGCGTTCAGAGAGTTCTTTTTTCAGTAAAAAATCCTGGGCGCCGGCAAAGATACAGTTTCGCTCAATGATTTCGTTGTCCTCCATACCGGTGAGGATAACGACCGCGGCCTGTTTCTCTGCGTGCTGGGTCAGTTGATTGAGCACATCCAGGCATTCCATATCCGGCAGGCGGTAATCCAGCAGCACAATATCAAAGGTATTCTCATCAAACAGCTTCAGCGCCTTCACTGCCGTATTGGCTTGCACGATGTCTTTGACCAGGCTTGGATTTTTCAGGACCCGGATGACGGCCATCCTGTCCAGTTCGTCATCATCAACGAGTAGCAATCGCATCTTTTACTCCTTTGTGATTGGTAGTTCTACCAGGCGCCAGTAATGCTCAATTAAACCAACCACCTCCAGAAAGTCCCTGTCCATGTGCTGTTTGAACACATAGCCCGCGACATGTTGACGGTAGGCCGCGACCAGATCCTCATCTGACTTGGAGGTCGTCAACACAAACACGACGGCATATGTCAGTAAAGGATCTGTGCGCAAACTCTCCAGAAACTCCAGGCCATTCATGCGCGGCATATTCAGGTCGAGCAGGATGATATAGGGGGAAGACACCTTGCCTGCGCGTAGCAGTTCCAATGCTTCACGCCCATCCCTGGCCCGTATCACCGTATTTAGCAGGCGTAATTTGCGCAATGCACGTTCCAGTGCAATGGCATCAATGTCATCATCATCCACAATGAATAAAGTGGTTTCCCTATAGTTTTGCTTCTGCAGGATTTGCACGGATCAGCCTTTCTTCAATATTGATTGGCCAGGTAAAACGGATGGTCGTCCCACGTATACCATCAGAAACAATGCTAGTCGTGCCGCCATAGGCTTCCACAATTTTTTTCACCAGCGCCAGCCCCATGCCACTGCCCTCAACTTCATCGCGCGGACGCAAGGTTTGGAACATCAGGTATACCCGTTCCTGGTACTCGGGTGAAATGCCAGGGCCATCGTCGGTGACACTAAACTCATGGTAAGTTTTACTGGCAGCCCGCCAATCCAAACGAATACGGCCTTGAGGACGGTCATGGTGCTTGATCGCATTAGTAAACAGGTTGCGCAGGACCTGCTCCAGCGGGGTGGCAAGCGTGGTCAGGGTGGGCAGGTCGGCGGCCACTTCAAGCGTGAAGCCTTCAGGCGGTGCTTGCATCTCGAAGATGTTCTGTGCCCATTTGCCAAGCTCTACCTGGCTCACGCTGCCTTCCAACCGTCCGGCGCGTGAATAGGCCAACAAGTCATCCAATAGACGCTCCATACGGCGCAGACGGCCCCGTAACAGGCTCATATGTTGGGGAATCGCGTCGGTTTGCCCGTTGGTCAGGTCTTCTTCTATCCAGTGTGAGATCTGGAAGATGCCGCGTAATGGCGATTTCAGGTCGCGGCCAGTTCCCATGGCGCGCGGACTGAGGTCTGAAAAAAAAGAAGCACGGTGACCGGGGTGCTGGTGGCGGAAGCGTTCTGGCAGCAAAATATCAATCAGTTGCCCTAACAGTTCGGCCCGGGAGTAGCCGAAAATCCGTTCTGCTTGGGTATTCACCATCTCGATGATCCCCTTCTTATTGACCATCACCATAGCATTCGGGGCGGCCTCTACCACTTGGCGAAAGCGCTCTTCCATGCGCTTGCGTGCGGAAATATCGGTAATCGCCGAGAGCACTTTAACGCCATCATCGGTTTCAATCGGGTTGAGGCCCACTTCCACCGGGAACTCGCTGCCATCCTTGCGGCGGCCATACAGGTCGCGGCCAGTCCCCATGGCGCGCGGACTGAGATCGGAGAAAAAAGAGGCTCGGTGATGCGGATGCTGGTGACGGAAGCGTTCAGGAAGCAGGATGTCGATCAGCTGGCCTAATAGCTCTACACGTGAGTAACCAAAAATGAGTTCGGTCTGGGTGTTCACCATTTCGATGACGCCGGCTTTATTGACCATCACCATTGCAGTGGGCGCGGCTTCTACAACCTGGCGGAAAGGCAGGTTGGCACGTTCGATATCCCCAATTTCCTCACTCATGATGACAGTCCCCTTTTGGTTCCCGCAAAAAATCTGTCTGGCGAATGCTTTGTTGCTATTTTTTTAGGCTTGGATGTGGCATGGCGTGCTGCATGTATTCCCAGCACTGGCATGGTGTTCTTTTTTGAAGGATAAGTCATCATAACAAACGGCCACTGGCTGGGCAATCTGCCATTAAATAGCCTTGTTTAATAGCAGATTTCTCTCGCTAGGGAATGCCGATGATCTTAAGGTATTCTTCAAGCGTGAGTGTCAGCGTCTGCAAGGACTCATTGACTTCATCCAGATGCTGGTTGGTATTCAAGTGCAGCTTTTCCAGCAATGCCTGGTGTTTTTCCAGTGCCTGGCGATGCGCCTGCAAGGTTGCTATTTTCAGGTCTTCGTTCATGACGACTCCTTTCTAACTTTACTGTCAATCTACCGCATAGAAGATAGTACATGTGCGTCCGTTATCAGAACCTTGAATGGTGAGATTCATGATATGCCATTAAGTTTACTCCTTGCCAGCCTTACCATGGTCTTGATCCGATGGCTGAATAAAGTGAATCTTTCCTATTGTCTGTCTTCAGCCCTTTGCCTAGGCTTGCAACAGATGATCACCACTAGTGAGAAGATGCATGAAATACGGGATGGTTGTAGCGGGACTGGTTTTGCTCATCACCTTGCAGTCCGTTGCCGGACAAGTTGTGGATGAGCGTGCGCGTGAACAGCTTTCCGCTGATCAGGTGAATACTTTGAGCTCGACAGAGCAACAGACTACTGAAGATCGGAAAGGCAGTCTGCCTGAGTCGCAGTACCAGGAACAGACCGGGCCCAATACCATGGATTTATCTTCTGATTTTTCGATGTAATGCAGTCATGATGGCATAGCCATATACAATGGCTGCATGTCAGCCATGCTCATCCAACAGTTTTTACCTCATTACCCAGCGCATTTGCGTGACCAGATCGCTTCCTTGCACGCAAAGGGGCAGCTCGGGCGCTACCTGCAACAGCGCTATCCAGAGGAACATAAGGTACAGAGCGACAAGGCATTGTATGACTTTTGCATGGAGCTCAAAAACCGCTACCTGAAAAATGCGCCCATGCTGGACAAGGTGTATTTTGATAACCGGCTGACCATAGAAAAACAGACGCTAGGCTTGAATACAGCCATCTCGCGTGTACAGGGTGGCAAACTCAAGGCCAAGAAAGAAATCCGTATTTCTGCATTTTTCAAGACAGCCCCGCTGGCATTTTTGCAGATGATTGTGGTGCATGAGCTGGCACATCTCAAGGAGCGCGATCACGACAAGGCGTTTTACCAATTGTGTTTGCATATGGAGCCCAACTATATGCAATATGAATTTGATTGCCGGGTCTATCTGCTATGGCTGGCCACAGGTAAGCTCAATGCTGAAAGTGTGCGCTAACTCTTTAGTTCTTTTTACGGTTTTTGTACTTGCAGCCAGACAGCAGCGATTCTCTCGGCTTCATAATAGGCTTCGTTCATCAGTTCTTCACTAAAAATATCGGGATCAATTTCGATATAGCTGTAAGTGGCGCTCGCGCTTTTAATTTTGGGGCTAATGGCATTGATAAACGGGTCCTTCCCAGCTAGCATGGCGACGCCCGTATACAGCATTAACGTCCCACCGGGGGCCAGTCGGGTCAGTGCGGTATCCACAATATCGAGCGAAAGTTGTGCCCCTAACGCTCCGTTGCCATGTCGATAAGCGCGTTCCAGCGGGTCAACCAGGTAAGGCGGATTGGCAACGATGAGGTCAAAATGGCCGTCGATATCATTGAGCAGGTTACTGTACTGGAAGCGGACATTGCTGACCCCGTTGGCCTCGGCGTTGCTGGCTGCGATTGTCAGCGCGTTTTCGTTGATATCCACGCCCCACACTTCCGTTTCAGGCAGCATGCTGGCCAGTAGAATGGCAGCTGTTCCAGGCCCGGTGCCGATATCGACACAGCGCTTAATCGGCTTGTGCAGATCTGGCAATGCCTGATCTATCGCGCGTATAAACCGGTAAGTGTCCGGTCCCAGAAAAACAGCATCACTGGCGTCAGTAGGAAACGGCGAGTGTGCAAACAGGGTATTGTTGAGGCTGGACACGCGTATGAGTGATTGCCAGCCCTGGGCAAGTGGCCGCACGATGCCAGCCGCCTGCATCAGCTCAAATAATTCTGCATCAGGTGTGCTGGCTGCAAATGGGCGATTCCAGCCAAAAATATCCTGCAAGGAACGTGCCCAGCGATTCTCTGGCCGCTGATTAACCAGCCGATGCGTGGTCGGTGTGACGGTCACAAAATGATAATCGCGGGCCTGTAATGCATGCAGCACTTTCACCAGGGGTGCATTTATTTGTGGCTGGATCGGTGTCTTTACAGAGTTTTTCATGGAAATAACCTCTTGAAGAAAGGCGGCTTTTAGCTTAGCAGAACCTTGGTTTTTCTCTTATAAGCGTATTCCTACAATGCGCTCATGGATTGTCTGATAGGGATTTTGATCACATCTGCGTAACGTATCTGCTTTCTACTTGCAATTACACCTGCAGGCTAATCTTTGGAGGCAGAAGAAATGTCGGTCATCAGCAATGAAGTCGGAAAACGGGAAAGAACGGTCAATGACTGGTCGGCAAGGGATATGTATTTTTCACTGCTTTCGCCCTCCGGCTTCAGCAAGGGCAGGGCAGATAGTGCTGGTTTCCTCACAGCGCATCTCAAGGAAACCAGCCAGCACCTTAACAATATGCCAGCACATCCGGAACAGCTTGAAGCCTGGCTGGATGAGCACACTCAAGTGGTTGGCCGACAGTTCCAGGACTACCTGGCGGTTCGTCAAGAAGGTGGGCGGCGTTGGTACTTCAGTAGCAAGGCACATGCTTTATATTTTTTGAGAGCGGTCGCCCCGACAAAAATGGTAGATGGTGCCTGGCTTTATGGCATTACCCGGCACTGGCATGATGCGCGATTTGCCTCCTTGCTTAAAATTTATCTCGAAGAGTTAGGGAATGGCATGGAGGCGATGAACCATGTCGTCCTCTACCGCAAACTGCTTAAAGTCAATGAATGTGAAGACTCGAAAAACCTGGACGACAAGTTTTTCACGCAAGGTGCGCTACAACTGGCCTTGGCCGCCAATACTGAAACGCATGTGCCTGAAGTTATCGGTTTCAATCTTGGTTACGAGCAATTGCCCCTGCATTTGCTGATCACGGCTTATGAGCTCAAAGAGCTGAATATTGACCCTTATTACTTTACCTTGCACACCACCATTGATAATGCTCATAGCGGGCATGCACGTGCAGCAATCGAAGCGGTGTCTGAGGCCATGCCCACCTTCGGTTCTGCCCGCCGCTATATGGAACGCATCATGGCTGGCGTGAAATTGAATGACGCCGGGCTGGGCACGCTGGATATCATTAATCATTTTGACTTGCACGGTGAAGTGATACGTGTGCTACAAAACAAGGCGGATATCGGCCGATACATGCATTCCAACCGCTGTGTGATTGAGGGCAAAACCATGAACGAGTGGTTGGCAGACCCGGATCAGGTGGCCAAATTGCTGTATATCATGCAGAAAACAGGTTGGATCAAACGACACCAGGATCCGGAACAAAGCCGTTTCTGGCAAGTGATTGCTGCCGAAAAAGCGCCGATGTTCGGCGTGTTTACGGCTTATGAACGGCAGGTGATTTATGACTGGATCGCTGGCGATGTGTTGGAGATTCTGCCCAGAGTGGCCCGGTTAGGCCCTCCATGGCGGATGGCTGAACATCCCATGGCACAGCGGGAGAAACAATGCGGAAACGTCTATGATTTGCGTTCCGGGCTGCGCCTGGCGGAGCTTGATCTCCCGGATGACGATATTAACCAAGAGCAATTATCGCTGGAGCGTTACCTGCACGGGTTAGGCCCAAAACGGATGGAGTTCCTGATTGACTGGTTATCACCTGCCAAGCACCATACCGCTCTCGGCCTATGTGCAACCCGTTACTTCAAAGCCTATATGGATGCGCCCTATTCGCAATACAGTCGAACATAAGTTGGCGATAAACTGCAGTTAATCTTTACGTTGGACCAAACAAATCATCCAGCGGGTTTTTGCCGGAGGGTGCCTTGTTTGAGACACGGTTCACAGTGAATTCGTCTTCAATATTGTCACGGTAATAACTCCACTGTGCACTGGCATTCTTTAAGCTGCGCCATAGGCTTTCGCCCACGTTAAGGTGCTCCAGTGTACGGCCATCTTCAAGCTCCACTCTCAGTATGCGTTTGCTCGCATCATAGCCTATCGCACGTAATTTGCCGGAATGGATGCGGATCATGTCCATCACAGACGCCTAACCACAGCAACCTGTTTTTGTCTTGCAACCACACGATTTTCCGCCGCTCGTGAGGCCTTGTTTCTGCCAGGCTTGCAAAAATGCTTCTTTGGACATAGGTTGAATGTTGAGCGATTGCTGTAATTCGCTATTCACCACTTCTGTCTGATAATGCTCAAAGTGCGCCAGGTACTTTGCATAGGCGCGATCTGCACCACGCAGTTTCTGCCATTGTGACCATAACCATTTCTTGAGTAAAAACACGGCAATTGCCTCCGCCAAAAACAGTAGGACCATCGTTTGCACTATTGTATCCTGAAGTGTTGGTGAAATGATTGATCACTGCATGCTTCGAGAGAAGGCATCTGAGAAATGCACCATGCTGATCGATTATCTGATCTATACATTCTGTCTTTTGTTGATCCATAGAATGGGCACTGCCGTGAGGGTCTTGCTGTCCACATTTTTTGTGGATAACTTTTGGATTGTGTTGTGGGTGAGTGCTGTAAGTATATGATTCAATGCTGTAAATGGCGGTTGATTAAAATCTGTACGCTCAAATTATTTGCTGAAAATGCTTGCTGACAGCTGTTTTTTGTGTATTGCCAGCTGCCAAGAGCCGGCGTAGCATTAAGCGCATCAGTGTCGCCAATATGGGGAGCGTATGATGAAAAGACTGTTTTATATCGATTATCCGCAAGAGCATTTTGAGGGCCAGGCACACCGTTACCGTTGTGCTTTTTGCAAACAGGAAACGACCAAAATCAATGGCCGTCTGGAAGGGCACCTGCCGACGTGTGATTATCGGGTAGCGCTGGAAAAGGCTGGTTTTGAATGTAACCGTAATTCATCTGTTCCACATGAAGACAGGGCAGATGAAGTGGATTAACTTTCCACCTCCTTCAGCTGCCGAACAAACATAAAAAGATAGAAAACGTATGGTCCACTTTACGCCTTTAGAGTCGCTAGTCGGCGGTTTGCTGATCGGCTTTTCAACCTTATTGATGATACGCTGGCTGGGCAAGATTTCTGGCATCAGCGGCATTGTCGGCCAGCTTTGGTCGGCGCCTGCGAATGACCGTGCATGGCGGTTCGCTTTTGTGGTCGGCTTACTGGTCTCCCCATTGGTATATGCACTGTTTGCGCCATTGCCTGCGGTGCAGATTGTGGCCAGCACCCCCTGGTTAGTGCTGGCTGGTGTGCTGGTGGGCTTTGGTAGCCGCCTGGGCAGTGGTTGTACCAGCGGGCATGGGGTATGTGGACTGTCGCGTTTATCATTACGTTCGCTGGTGGCAACCCTGACCTTTATGGCGACAGCGATGCTCGTAGTGTGGCTGGTTCGACATGTATTTTTGATAGGGTAGGCGCAAAAAATGATTGTATTGATCGCGTTATTAGCGGGCATCATTTTTGGTTTGGGGTTGATTGTGGGTGGCATGACCAACCCGGCTAAAGTGCTGGCTTTTCTGGATATTATGGGAGATTGGGATCCCTCACTGGCATTTGTCATGCTGGGGGCTATTGCCGTCGGCTTTTTTGCCTTCAGGGCCGCCGCCAGAAAACCTGTAAGTCTGTTGGGAGTGCCGGTGCAATTGCCGGGAACCCGCCTGATTGACCGTAAGTTATTATTGGGTGCCGTGCTGTTTGGCGCCGGCTGGGGAATAGCCGGTTTCTGCCCTGGTCCTGCAGTCACCTCGGTCTTCACTGGAGGCGTCGCTGTCTGGCTATTTGTCGCCAGCATGCTGGCAGGGATGGCCCTACATACGCTGGGAGTACGTCGCGGCTGGTTGTGACAGCATTATTCTTTTTGCCATAATTTACGGTAACGCCACAGCGTGGTGCGGCCAATCCCGAGCTGCTTGGCTGCTTGCGTCAGGTTGCCCTGGCAGTCAGCCACCGCCTGCAAGATGGCTGCTTCTGACGGCGTCTGGCGTCCAGATTTTGCGGGTTCCGTGACCGCCGTCTGATGAGGAGCTGGCTGTGTTTGTAATTCTGGCGGCAAGTCTCCCACGTCTAATTGTTTGCCATCCGACATCACCAGTGCGTAATTCAACACATTGCGTAGTTCGCGCACATTGCCCGGCCAGTCGTAGGCCAGCAGTTGCTGCATCGCGGCTGCGGTCACCACAGGTAATTGTTCCCCGGTAAATTGCTGTTTCAGGAAGTGACGCAGTATCAGCGGAATATCCTGTTTACGGGCCTGTAAGCTGGGTAAGAAAATCGGCACCACACGCAAACGGAACAGCAGGTCCTGGCGGAAGCGCCCGGCCTTGACCTCTTCACGCAAGGCTTTATGGGTGGCGGCCACGATGCGGACATTGGCCTGCATGGGTTGCGTTCCACCCACTGGCAGATATTCACCGGTTTCGAGTACGCGCAAGAGTTTGGCCTGTAACTCATACGGTAACTCGGCAATTTCATCCAAAAACAGCGTGCCCCCCTCAGCGCGCCGAAACAAGCCTTGGTGATCGCGAATGGCGCCGGTGAAAGCGCCTTTGACATGCCCGAACAATTCACTTTCCAGCATGCCCGCATTGAGGGTCGCGCAGTTGATGGCGACAAAGGGTGCGCGGTGACGCGGACTCTCGCCATGAATGGCGCGTGCCACCAATTCTTTGCCGGTGCCGGAGTCGCCACGGATCAAAACAGGAATGTCCGTCGCCGCCACGCGCCGTATCATGTCAAAGATTTTATGCATTTCCGGTGCGTGACTGATCAAACCATACTTTTCCCCCAGCGATGATTGTTCCACTGATTTTGCCTGGTCGGGCTGTTGCGGAAGCAGAATTTCCAGGCCGCCAGCAAATGCGTCGCCCTCTTGCTCGTAGGCCATGGCATATTTCAACACTGCCTGCCGGGTGCCATCCACCCGATGCAACAACAATGGTACGCCTTCTACCTTGCCGGATTCGGTCAAGCCGCAGCTACGCATACATTGCTCACAACGGTTAGCGGTCAGGCAGTTTTCGCCCAGCAGTGATTGCTGTTTGAAGCCGAGCAACTTCTCTGCGCCTGGACTCCAGTAGCTGATGCGCTTGTGTGCGTCTACGGTAAACACGGCAGCGTCCGGCATGATCAAGGAGATCATGCGGGCCAGGGATTCACCTTGGGCACGGGAGAGGCCTGCATGGTGACTGAAAAAATCAGGAGTCGTCTGTTCCATTATAGGCATTGAAACGTTCCACTGTGGTATCGGTGTTCCATTGAAACACTATTTTCGGGGTAATGCAAGCAAAAAAGAGTATAACTATCTGATTTTAATAGAGTTATATTCTTAATGAAACATTGGCACTCCTTTTGCTCAAGACAAGTGTCGTTTTAAGGAGAGCCATCATGATATTTGAGCAGTTTTTTGAGCCCGATAGCAGTACTTTTACTTATCTTCTCGGTTGCGAGCACACCAGGCAGGCGGTGCTGATTGACACTGTGGAGTGCGATGTTGAGAAGTATGTGGCTGCCTTGCAAAAGCATGACCTCACCCTCGTTTATACGCTGGAGACCCACGTGCATGCCGATCATGTCACGGCGGCGGACACCTTGCGTAAACGGCTGGGTAGCAAAAGTGTGGTGCACCGTGATGCAGGTGCCATGTGTGGTGATTTGCTGGTGACTGATGGCATTCATGTGCAGGTGGGTAGCATAGACATTGAGGTGCGTTACACCCCAGGGCATACCAATGGCTGTGTCAGCTACTACGTGGGCGACCGTATTTTTACCGGCGATGCTTTGTTGATCGGGGGCTGTGGCCGTACTGACTTTCAGCAAGGCAATGCGGGGCAGTTGTATGACAGCATACACAAGCAGATTTTCAGTTTGCCGGATGAGACCTTGATTTACCCCGGTCACGATTACAACGGCAACACTGTCTCTACGGTCGGTCAGGAAAAGCTTGAAAACAAGCGCTTGGGTGGCCAGAAGTCGCGTCAGGAGTTTGTGGAAATCATGGCGAATTTAAAGCTGGCGTATCCAAAACAGATTGATGTTGCCCTGCCAGCCAACCAGGCGTGCGGCAATATTGCGGTCAAGCAATCTGCCTGATGAAACTGGCCCAGTATTTTCCGGTTCTGCGTTGGGGGCGGGATTATAAACCGCAACAAGCATTGCATGATTTGACCGCGGCTGTGATCGTCACCTTGATGCTGGTGCCGCAAGCCCTGGCGTACGCCATTCTTGCCGGTTTGCCGCCTCAGGTGGGGCTGTATGCCAGCATGTTGCCCCTGGCCGTGTATGCCCTGATGGGTACCAGTCCCACCCTGGCAGTGGGGCCCGTGGCAGTGGCCGCGTTGATGACCGCCAGTGCCATTGCCCCTTACTCGGCCATAGACCCGGCCCTTGGCATACAGGCTGCCATCATCCTCGCCTGCCTGTCAGGCATATTTCTGGGGCTGACAGGTTTTTTGCGGCTGGGCTTCCTGGCCAACTTCCTGTCGCATCCCGTGATTGCCGGTTTTATCAGTGCCGCCAGCCTGCTGATTGCCAGCAGCCAGCTCCCAGCATTGCTAGGCATCAAGGGAAGTGGTGACAATATGCTCAGTCTCTGGCAGGGCATTCTTCAGCATGCCAGCCGAGCCCATCTGCCTACAGCCATCCTTTCCGGCCTGACTATCCTGATACTGGTGGTAAGCAGGCAATATGGCGTTCGCCTGTTACAGGCCATGGGGTTAATGCCTTTTTGGGCGCAGGCAATGTGCCGCTCCGTGCCAGCCATGCTGGTGATTGTTGGCATCCTTGCCGTGCAAGGGGCGTGTACATGCATGCAAGGGGTGGCAACGGTAGGTGACATTCCGGCAGGCTTGCCTGCACTGACATTACCTGCAGGGGCATACACCATGTGGCAATCATTGCTGATGCCTGCCATCTTTATTTCCATTGTCGGCTATGTTGAATCCATTTCCGTGGCACAGAGCCTGGCCATGAAACGGCGTGAGCGTATAGATCCAGACCAGGAGCTGATCGCCCTGGGCGCGGCAAATCTGGCGGCCAGTTTCACGGCCGGTCAACCAGTCACTGGTGGTGTTTCGCGCTCGGTCGTCAATCGGGATGCGGGTGCCGAAACCCCAGCCGCCGGCCTGTTCACTGCGCTAGGCATGCTACTCGCCACCGTGTTTCTAGCTGGGTGGCTGAGTCAGCTGCCACGCTTTATTCTGGCCGCTACCATCATTGTGGCTGTCATGAGCTTGTTCGACTGGCGGATGTTTGCCGATAGCTGGCGCCGCAACCGAAGTGACTTTATTGCTTTACTCATGACATTCACCATCACGCTGCTGGTGGATGTGGAGCACGGCATCAGTGCGGGCGTGTTGATCTCGATTGCCATGCATGTATACCGTAGCAGTCGTCCACATATTGCCGTGGTGGGGCAGGTGCCCGGCACCGAACATTTCAGAAACGTTACTCGGCATGCGGTCAAAGTCTGCCCCGATGTAGTGACCTTGCGCGTGGACCAGAGTTTGTATTTTGCCAATGCGCGCTATCTCGAACAAAAAGTGTTGGAAGTCGTGGCAGACAACCCGTCCGTGAAGCATGTGATCCTCATGTGCTCAGCGGTCAATGAGGTGGATGGCAGTGCACTCGAAGTGCTGGAAGCCATCAATCAACATTTATCTGCCCTCAAAATTGGCTTTCATTTGTCCGAGGTCAAAGGGCCGGTGATGGATATGTTGCAACATTCCACACTGAGGCAGCAGCTCAATGGCAAGATTTATCTCAGCCAGTATCAGGCCTATGCAGCGCTGGCCTGTCATTAAGAAGAATATTTTGATCAACAGCAAGGAGGCAGTGATGGCAGATAACATCAATCAGTTCGAGCGATATTTAAGAGTGATCGTTGGGGGAGGCTTGTTGCTATGGACGCTGTTTTTTGAGGGGGCAGCCTGGGGCTGGCTGGGTGTTGTGCCTTTAGCGACCGGGCTAATTGGCTGGTGCCCAGTGTACTCCCTGTTTCGCAAGTAGCGCATCCGTTAATTTTTTTCCCACAACCAGCCCTGTTTGTTGCATGGGCGCCGGACTCCACCACACCCATGTGCTGCAAAATGATGACCTAAGGCCGGAGTGAAGATTTTAGAATCAATACCGACGCTTTGCCAAACCCATAAGAGGTTGTGATCAGGCTGGCAAACAGGTACACCTGGAACAGCATGGGTGGAGGTAATTCAGGATTGTCCAGCGACGGAAAAATGGACATCAGCAGGAAAAGGCTGGAATTGGTAAAGGCCCCGATGACCATGGCCCAGCGTACCGTCCAGGGCAAGCGCACGCGGGAGGCAGCAATGCCTAAAATCAACGCTGTCATGAGCAGGAAATCAATATGTGCCTGCAACAAGCGGGTGAATTTTCCGGCAAATATTGTTTTGAGTGGCGTCACGCCAAAGTTCAAGCCTACCATGCACCATGCCAGTAATAGAGCCATCAATAGCCAAAGGGCCGCGCCGCTGAGCAGCATACGATGTTCCGTGTCACTGGATTTATGATCAGTCATACAGCCTCCTATTTTCCATCATTGGATTTATTTTTTAAGCATAAAACATTGCTTTGCTCTGGCTTGATTGTGCCGGAGTCAAAACTTGACTGAAACGGAGGTTACTCACTTGCCTAGACCATGAGTTATGACTTAATCTGGGGGCAGGAAAGGAGGCAGTATGCAAACCAGGCAGCGGGAGACAGAAAGTGGTCGCCGGTTTAGTACCGAAGATATCCAGCCCTGGCATCGCAAGGCTTGGCTATGTGAAGTCATCGGCAGGGAATATGCTGAGGTTGAAATCATACCGCCTGCCGACATGCCACTCTTCAATGAAATGACGCTTTATCCCTGGCAGGATTTGCAGTTATCCGTCATCCGTTCCAATGGCATTACTATTCAGCGTGGTACGCGCGAGATCAGCCAGGCCAGCCTGGATAATTATTTTGCGGTAGTGTTGCTTGAGGGGACTTACAGCTTGCAACAGCAGGGACGGGAGGTGTTTCTGCAACCAGGAGATATGACGCTTTATGATGCCACGCGGCCGCATCGCATTTATTGTCCCCAGGCATTTTCAAAATTGATCGTTTCTATTCCTCGCTCGGTGATGCATCAGGTACAGCCAGCCGCCGGGCATTTAACGGCCATGCGTATGGATGGAAGGCAAGGCCTAGCCGCAGTCCTCTCGCCATTGATCCGTCAGGTTGCTGCACAGTTGCCACAACTTTCCGGTAACAGCTTTGCCGCCAGTGCTCCCAGTGTGGTCGATTTGCTGGGATTAAGTTTGCGTGAACTGGATGGCTCGGGGTTGGCGCAATCTGGCAGTGCTGCAGTGTCGTTGCTCAAGGTCAAGCAATGGATAGTTGATCATGTGCAGGATGGCGAGCTTAATAGCGACATCATTGCAGCAGCGACCGGTCTCAGCAGTCGCTATATTAACCAGCTGTTTGCACTGGAGGGCACGTCGCTGATGCGGTATGTCTGGCAACAACGATTGGCCTTGAGCGCGCAAAGCCTGACACGTCCGGCATGGCGTCACCGCAGTATTTCCGAGATTGCACTGGCCTGCGGCTTCAATGATTTTTCGCATTTTAGCCGCGCTTTCAAACAGCAGTTTGGCGTATCGCCGCGCATCTACCGGCAACAATCCCTGTCTTGAATGTGCAGCGCATGCCAGCATGTCGAGAGGTTTTTCGGTACTGGAACTCATCAATCGTCTTATGTATTTGTCAGTGCACTGGCCGGTCAGCGATAAAAATTTAACAGAGTTAAATCTTTTGATGAATAACAGATCACCAAGCATACATACAGTAGTGTATGTTAGTATATTTATCTTAAATGGACGCTACGGTTCCAGCTGCATCAACAATCATTCAACAAGGAACAATCCCTATGAAACTGAATATCAATGGCAAGGATACAGAACTCAATGTGAGTGATGATATGCCTATTTTGTGGGCAATCCGGGATGTGGCGGGCATGACAGGCACCAAGTTTGGCTGTGGCATGGCGCAGTGCGGCGCCTGTACGGTGCATCTGGATGGACAGGCGATCCGCTCCTGCGTGACGCCAGTCAGTGCAGCCATTGGCAAGAAAATCACTACCATAGAAGCCATGCAGGAAGATAAGGTCGGGCAGGTGGTGCAGGCAGCCTGGCAGCAGATTGATGTCGTGCAATGCGGTTACTGCCAGTCTGGGCAGATCATGTCAGCAACCTCGTTATTGAAACAGAATCCTAAACCCAGCGATGCTGATATTGATGCCGCCATGAGTGGCAATATCTGCCGTTGTGGGACTTACCAACGCATCCGGGCAGCGATTCACGAAGCCGCTGCCAAACTCGCTTAAGGAGAGACACCATGAACGATATGATCAATCTCTCTCGTCGTACCTTCATCAAAAGCACTGCGCTGGTGGCCGGTGGCCTGGTGGTGGCATTCAGTATTCCGCAAGCCAAACGTTTTATGGGTGTAGCCAATGCTGCAGAAGCCATGCCGCTGCCTGCACCCAATGCTTTCTTGCGTATAGGCGCGGATGATAGTATCACTGTATTGCTGGCCCATAGTGAAATGGGCCAGGGCGTATGGACCACCTTGCCGATGCTGATTGCCGATGAGCTGGATGCAGACTGGAACAAGGTGAAGGTGGAGCATGCCCCAGCAGCCCCGGCGTATATCCATACCGCGTATGGACTCCAGATTACAGGTGGCTCTACAACCACCTGGTCAGAGTTTGATCGTTACCGCCAGGCAGGTGCACTGACACGTGCTTTATTGATGCAGGCCGCGGCCAAACAGTGGAATGTCCCTGTGGATAGCTTGCACACTGAAAACGGTGCCGTGGTTAACGGCCAGAAAAAGTTGAGCTATGGTCAACTGGTGGAGACTGCCAGCAAGCTGCCAACGCCGACCACAGTCACCCTCAAAAAACCCGAACAATGGAAGTTTATTGGCAAAGCCACCAAGCGCCTGGATAGTGCAGAGAAAATTAATGGCAGTGCCAAGTTTGGTCAGGATATACAGTTTGAGGGCCTGAAAATCGCCATGGTGGCGCGTGCCCCTGTGTTCGGTACCAAGCTCAAAAGCGTGGACGACAGTGAAGCGCGCAAAGTACCAGGGGTGATCAAAGTGGTCAAAGTACCTACCGGGGTCGCCGTGATTGCTGAACATTACTGGGCCGCCAAACAAGGTCGCGAAGCACTCAAGTTGGAATGGGACCTGGCAGGACATGACAAACCCGATTCTGCTGTCCTGTTGAAACAATACCAGGCCCTGGCGCAACAGCCCGGCGTGCAGGCAGCCAAAGCCGGTGATGTTGCCGGTGCCAGCAAGCAGGCCAAACATACGGTGAGCGCAGAATATGTGTTGCCATACCTGTCACATGCGCCTATGGAACCATTGAATTGCGCGGTAAAAATTTCGGACCACGGCTGCGATATCTGGACCGGGACCCAGATGCAGACCACAGACCAGGCTTCTGCAGCCAAGATCCTGGGTCTCAAACCAGAACAGGTCAACATCCATACCCAATTCTTAGGCGGCGGTTTCGGTCGCCGTGCCAACCCGCGGGCGGATTTTGTGTCTGAAGCGGTGGAGGTGGCTAAAGCCGCCGGATTACCTGTGAAAACAGTATGGAGTCGTGAAGATGACATCAAAGGCGGCTTTTATCGCCCGATGTTTTTGCATCGCGCCAATGTGGCATTAGATAAGCAAGGCAAGCCGTTGGCATGGCAGCATAAGCTGGTCGGGCAATCCATTATCAAGGGCACCCCGTTTGAAGGCGTGATGATTAAAGACGGCATTGATGCGACCTCGGTGGAGGGCGTGGCAGATTCGCCATACGTCAAGGGCACGGCCAACCACCAGGTGCATCTGCATTCGGTGCCAAGTGAAGTACCAGTGTTGTGGTGGCGTTCGGTCGGGCATAGCCATTCCGGGTTTGTCATGGAAAGCCTGATCGATGAGCTGGCGCATGCCAGCAAGCAGGATCCACTGACTTACCGACGCCAGCTGCTCAAAGATCATCCGCGCCATCTGGCTGCGCTCAACCTGGCTGCCGACAAGGCCAATTGGGGTAAACCACTGCCTGCCGGGGTATCCCGCGGCATTGCTGTGCATGAATCGTTTGGCAGCTATGTGGCGGAGGTAGCCGAAGTGTCGGTGAAAGACGGCGAGGTCAAGGTGCATCGCGTCGTTGTCGCGATTGATTGCGGCCTGGCGGTCAACCCTGATGGTGTGAAAGCGCAGATGGAATCTTGTGTGGCTTTTGCCTTGGGCGCTGCCCTGAGCAGTGAAATCAGCTTCAAGGATGGTCAGGTCGTACAGTCCAACTTCCATGACTACCAGGTGTTACGCATGAAAGACATGCCCAAAGTTGAGGTGCATATTGTGCCTAGCACAGAAAAAATGGGCGGTGTTGGCGAACCTGGCGTACCGCCTCTGGCACCTGCGGTGACCAATGCCATCTTTGCTGCTACTGGCAAGCGTATCCGCCGCCTGCCAATTGGCGACCAACTGGCTTAGGTGCGATGCAATCGTCTGATTGGGAAGTGCTGCAACGTGCCAGTGAATGGCTACAACAGGGTTACCGTGCACACCTGTTCACGGTGATCCAGACTTGGGGGTCTGCACCACGGTTACCGGGGGCCATTCTTGTGGTACGTGAAGATGGCCATCTGGTGGGTTCTGTGTCGGGCGGCTGCATTGAAGATGATCTGGCTGACAAAGCCAGGCATCAGCAATTGCCCACACAACCTGCCATTCTGGAATATGGCATCAACCAGGCCGAAGCACAGCGTTTTGGCATTCCTTGTGGCGGGCAACTCAAGATTTTTGCCGAGCCGCTGGCGCATGCCACACAACTGGCACCCATGCTCGAAAGCCTCACGCAACGCCGCTTGTTAAAGCGCTCGGTGCATTTGCACACCGGCGAGGTGCGTCACACCATGGTGTTGCCTGAAGGCATGCCTTACATGGAGGATGACTGGTTTCACAGTTACTTTGGTCCGCAATGGCGCTTGCTGATTATTGGCGCCAACCAGTTGGGCTCAGTGCTGGCGGCGATGGCGCAAGCGCTGGATTTTCATGTCATGATTTGTGACCCGCGTGAAGAAATGCGTGCTGAATGGCATGTGGAAGGCGCTGACTGGCTACCCGGCATGCCTGATGATGTGGTGCTGGACATTGCGCCAGACACGCACACTGCGATTGTTGCCGTCACGCATGACCCCAAGCTGGATGATATGGCCTTGCTCGAAGCGCTGAAATCAGAGGCTTTTTATATTGGTGCACTGGGGTCGGTCAAAAACCAGGAAAAGCGCAAGCAGCGTTTGCGCAGTTTTGACCTCAGCGAGCAGGAAGTGAACCGCCTGCATGGGCCGGTCGGGTTGCGCATCGGGAGCCGTACCCCGGCTGAAATTGCGGTCTCTATCCTGGCCGAACTGATCCAGGTGCGCTCGCAATTGCAACAGGCGGGTGTCGCGCAAATGACAACGCGTGCCGTTGCCTGATTCAGCCAAAATCTGCAGGCGTATCAATGTCCTTTAAAATGCCGGGATCCTGGCATTCCAACTGCAATATGTCGGCTTGATGCGCACGTAATACCTCACGCGCGCCCTGGTCGCCTTCAATCGCCAGTAATTCAGGTATCAAGCGCGAAGCAAAGGCGACCGGATGCCCAGGTTGTCCCTGCATGACTGGCTGCACAATACTGGCCCTGGCCAGTCCGGCGGCCACCTGCCTGATGGTTTTCGCCTGAATGTATGGCATGTCCGCCAGCGCAATCACCAGGCCAGTCATGTGTGGAAAAGCAGATTGTGCAGTCAATATCCCCAGTTTCAGGCTGTCTGCCATCACCGCATGTTGCATGTGGCAAAGCACTACATGGTAACCCAGGGCGGCCAGGCTTGCAGTGAAATCGGGGTCACTCTCACGTACCACAGCAATCGCTACAGGCAAGGCAGCAATCAGCGTTTTTGCCGAATGTATTCCTATCATTTCGCCATTGGCTAACCGTTGCGTGAGCTTGTTTTGGGGGCCAAAGCGGCGTGAAAAGCCGCCTGCAAGCAGGACGCCTACGGTGGATAAGGGGACAGGGCTGGCAGCTAGCATATTTTTATCAGGATCACTGGTCAACAAAGCCTGCCACAGGCGCGTTTAAGCAGGCTGATCATTCGTTTATCCGGGAGAGTCTAAGATGGTTTCTAAACGTTTATATTACAGCCTGTTGCTGAGTTTGCTCTGTTTTCCTGCGTATGTGCTGGCAAATCTGGCAGCAGGAGATTATGAGTTCGCCGTCAACGTCAATGGGGATAAACGTCCTTACCTGGTGCACATCCCCACTCAATCGCAAGCGGGCCAGGCGTTGCCCATGGTATTGGCCTTGCATGGCGGACTGGGCAATATGCATGTACAGGCCAGCGAGCGGTTTTACCACCAAGTGTCTGCGGCAGAAAAATACGGCTATATCGTGGTGTTTCCCAACGGCTACAGCCGTTTGCCAGGTGGCAAGTTTGCCACCTGGAACGCAGGCCTTTGCTGTGGACCTGCCGTCAAGAAACAAAGTGATGATGTGGCGGTGATCCGTGCCATCATTGAGGACATGCAGCAGCGCGCCAAGGTCGATGCAAAACGTATTTTCGTGGATGGCATGTCTAACGGCGGCATGATGAGCTATCGTTTGGCTTGCGAGTTATCTGGCACAGTCAGTGCCATCGCCGCGGTGGCGGGCACTGACAATACGCAGCGTTGCCAACCTGCCAAGCCGGTGGCGGTATTACATATACACGCCAAAGATGATGACCATGTGCCATTCGAGGGCGGTAAAGGCCAGCAATCAATGGCAGATGTGAGTTTTAATTCCGTGCCTGCCACTATCCAAAAGTGGGTGGAAATCAATCAGGCTAACCAACAGGCGGAACGCATTCTGGAGGTGCCAGGTGCTTACTGCGAAATTCACCGTGGCGGCCTGGCCCCTGTGCAACTATGTGTCACAGAAACCGGCGGCCATTCCTGGCCTGGCGGCAGCAAGCCTCGCGGGGGGCAGGCCGGTTCCAGCGCCATTTCTGCCAATGATGTCATCTGGCAGTTTTTCAATGGTCAGGGCCGCTAGTCACCATAAATTAAAATGGGATGCTGTAACCTACATAGGCCAAGGGCTGGATTCTGGTTTCGGTAATCGGGCTGTCATTTTGCTCACTGCTGAGGCGTGTGACAAATGCGCCAAACAGCAAAGAATGATCTTTAAAGGCAGGCATCATGCCATTGATGCCAAGCTGCCACTCAACGCCTGAACCTGCTCGGTAAAACGGCCGGTTGGGGGTAACTTCATCGCGGCGTACACCAAAATAGTAGTCATTGAATTTCTGGCTGTTCCAGGTTACCCCAACCAGCCCGTTCAGGCGTAGTTGCGGTGAGCGGATCAGGCTCTTGATATATTGCACCTGGAACTGCTGGCCATCGCTGTTACCGCTGGCGTCAGTCGTCCATTGCGCATTAAATGTGCCATAGTCGGTTTGCCAGCGTAGCAGTGGGCCGACAAAAATTGAAAAGTCCCTGTCGTCCATGCCGCGCGTGCGGTCGCCTTTGCTGGCATCCCAACCAAACTTTGCTTCGGCCGACAAGCCAAACCGCAAACGCTGGTCCTCACTGTCCAGCAACCAGACGCCTGCCTGCAAAGCGTTGATAAAAAAACGGTCACCGTAGTTGGCATTGATGATCGGTAACACCAGCGCACGGTATTCGTCCGAGCCGGAAGTCTTTGGTAGGACACCGAGGCCAATACCATACAGGTTTTGTGACCTGGGCACCGCGGTTTCGGTTTGACGGTCTATGCGCGATTCTGCAGTGGCAGTATTGCTCTGTAACGTCAGGGCCAGGCAGGCACCTGCCAGAAGATAAGCATGATATGGGGTCATTGTGTGTATCCGTAATTATTATATGCAGCTTGCTTGAGCAGTCTATCAGGGATTTAGTTCCCACATCACTGGCATCCATTTTTTAACTGGTCAAAAACCAAAAGGATTCATCATTGTCACATCGCTGCAAACTGGAGAAATCAACATGCGATCAGCACATATTCAACTAGCCAAAACCTTGGCTTTTATGGGCGCACTGCCCTTTATTGGCGCAGTTGTCGCGCAATCACTGGGCATGGCGCATTATCACAGCGGTTACCTTGCCCTGTCATATGGTGCCGTCATTATCTCGTTTTTATGTGGCATTCACTGGGGTTTATTTTTAAGCCATGCCCACGAAATCCGGCTGAATTTGCTGGTGAGCAGTAACCTGTTAGCGGTGATTGCCTGGGCTACGCTATTTTTTGTGGTCCCGGTGACGCAATACCTGGTGCAAATTGCAGCCTTTATTGTGCTATGGCTGATTGACCGCAGACTGGTCGCCGAGGGCGTGATTGAGCGCTGGTTTTACCAGTTGCGTAAGCAAGTCACCATGTTAGTGCTGCTTTGTTTGTGCGTGATGCTGGTGTTGCAATTTTAGCGTCGGGTCAGCTTAAGGAGTGGCCTGCCGCAGTGTCAGGATTTGTTGTGCGACTTTTTCGCCTTCTGCCGGATCTATCGCCTGGATGCCTGGCTGTAGTGACTCAAGCGTCGCCAGATCTTTTTGCAGGAAGGCCACTCGTGACAAAGCCAGCAAGGCATCATAATCCCGCTGGTTTAGCTCATATGCCCGTTTTAAATCTTGTTCGGCCTGGGCATAGTGTTGCAAGCCCTCTTCTGCGAGGCCGAGAAAATACCAGGCATCGGCAGAGGCTGGTTCTTTTTTAGACCACTTGGCCGCAATTGTTTGCAGTGATGGCCAGTCAGCATTTTGATAGGGGAGGACGACTTGCATAAAGTAAGGGCGCTCTTCCAATGGCAGCGCCCAGAAGGGAACATCATTGGTTTTCAGGGAAGTGACTTCTGGTGCCTCCATGAGCTCCTTGATCCACTCCACGGGCAAGCTGTAATAAAACGCTTGATGCCCAGGACTCTTAAAAGTGGTCAGGCCAATCAAGTTGAAATTCTGGTCAAACAGTGCGCCGCCGCTAGACCCCATGTAAAAAGAGGCATTTGAGCGCACAATCAGGCTGCCATCAAAGGGATAAATGCCCTTGATCGCACCATAAGAAATCTGTGGTACGGGCGCCCCTGCCGGAAAACTCATGCTAAAGACCTCCTCCTCATATTGCAGACTTTTGCTGTCCCGCATGGGGATAGGTTTGAACGGTAAGGGATCAAACTTGAGCAGGCAGACATCCCGTTTCCAGTTGGCTTTCAAGGCAATCGGCTGATAGCCATCCCTGAACTTGGCAATATTGACGCCTTTGCTATTGGCAATCACATGACAGTTGGTGGCGACATATTCCGGACTCACAACCACGCCGGAACCTCGCCCGTTAGAGCCATCTGGCAGGTCAGTGGTCACCATGACAATTGAGTGGCCAAGCTCCAACGTATCTACAATTGTAGGTTGCGCCTGGGCATCGGCAATAGTGAATAACACGATAGGAAATAGCAGTAATGGCTTCATCAAGTGTCCCTTATTAAGCGGAAATCGGGAGCATCATGCACCCGACTTCTCGTCTGACCAACTTTGCGCGTAAATGTTTTATGCGGCAGCTATTTGTAAAGATTTTCTGACAGCTAAATAAGCGCTCGCCTACTTATTCTGTCAGACCCAACCTCTACCATATGCGGAGAAAGGAAATAAAAATGCGACATACAAAATCCTATATGGTCCCAAAGCTGGTCTGCCTGAACGTGCTGGCATTGATGATGTTCTCCTTTGAACACACTACTACTGCGAATGACCAGCCTTTAATGAAAAACGCCAAGGTTAAACAACCTGTCCCTGCTGACCAGGGTGCCTTCATGCAAGCATCTGTCACTGCATCTGCGGCTGAGCCACAGCAAGCGATCAAAGTGGACAGGCCGATGTCAGTGAAAAAAACAGCCGCGTATAAAAAACCTACGCAGCATTATTCCAGATTGAAGACCCAATCCATGTTGATTAAGGCAACATATACAGCAAACTCTGCTGTGGATTGTTGCTTCCGCGGCAATCGCACCTAAGTCTTTATTTAAACCACTACATTTAAACCTGTGCAAAAGCCTCCATCTGGAGGCTTTTTTGTTGCAGGTGTGGGAAAGAGGCAATACACTCACGGGATATTTGTCGCAACAATCATTCGAAAATATTCTATAAAGAAAAACTTATGTTCAAGTCCTTTTTTCCCGATTCCCGCTGGTTCTGGCCTTCAGTCATCGTCTGGTCTGTGATTTGCTGCGCTGTATGGTTTGAATATTCTACCGTCATGGGTACGACATTCGGCTTTACCATGTCCGAAGAACCCCCTGTCATCGGCCTGGGCCACTTTGTCACCGATTCATTCAAGCTGTTTTATGCTTATTATGCGGTGAGTGTCGCCTTGTTCGCCCTGTTCTGGTTTAAGTTCAAGCCTAGCCGCTGGCAGTGGTGGTCCATTGTCGGCTCGGCGTTTATTTTGTTCTCCACCTATTACTCGGTGCAGGTATCGGTGGCACTGAATAATTGGCGCAGACCCTTTTTTGATGCGGTACAGGCGGCGTTATCTCCCAACTCTAAAGTGACGACCACTGAGTTATATACCTTGATGTTGCAGTTTTCAGAAATCGCTTTTGTAGCGATTTTTATCTATGTGATTACCCGTTTCTTTGTCAGCCACTATATTTTCCGTTGGCGCACGGCCATGAACGACTTTTATACCAGCCAATGGCCGCAGGTGCGTCGTATTGAGGGTGCTTCCCAGCGTGTGCAGGAAGATACCATGCGTTTTGCCACCATTATGGAAGGCTTGGGCGTTTCCATGGTAGAGGCGATCATGACGCTATTTGCGTTCTTGCCTGTGCTATGGAGCCTGTCTTCTTACGTCAGCGAGTTGCCCGTCTTTGGTGCGGTACCTGCGCCCTTGTTTACTTCAGCCATTGCCTGGTCAGTGTTTGGGACGTTACTGCTCGCGGCCGTAGGGATCAAGTTGCCAGGACTGGAGTTCAGGAACCAGCGTGTAGAAGCGGCTTACCGCAAGGAGCTGGTCTACGGAGAGGATAATGCGGAGCGCGCGCAACCCGCTACCTTGAAGGCGCTGTTTGCGGATGTGCGTAAAAATTACTTCCGCCTGTACTTTCACTATATGTACTTTAATGTGGCGCGCAGCCTGTATCTGCAGGCTGACAATATCTTTGCTTACCTGATCCTGGTGCCAACCATTGCCGCCGGTAAAATCACCTTTGGTATCCTGCAGCAAATCCTGACCGCGTTTTCACAGGTCAGCAATTCGTTTCAATATTTGGTCAATTCCTGGACCACTATCGTTGAGTTGTTGTCGGTCTATAAACGGTTAACGGCTTTTGAGGCAGCTATCAAGCATGAAGCCTTGCCAGAAATAGAACACACAATGGCCTGATGAATCCTTATGCTAAAAACAGCAGTGACCAGCGTTACCTGGTCACCTGCTGCAAGTGATCAAATTTGGGCCGCTGGTCACGCATGAATTCTGACAGCGCTTCCTCAGATAGCGGTCGGCTGTAATAGTATCCCTGGCCGACATCGCAGCCACTGTGTAGCAAAAAGCGATGCTGGTATTCGGTTTCTATGCCTTCAGCCGTGACTGATTTATGCAGGCTTTTGCCGAGGTTGATCAATGCCAGCAAAATGTTGCCATTGGTGACACTTTGTTCCAGATCCTGCACAAAGGCCTTGTCGATTTTTAATTCGTCGATAGGGTAGTTTTTGAGGTAGGCCATGTTGGAATAGCCAATACCGAAATCATCAATGGCAATACATACGCCCAGCCGTTTCAACTGCTCCAGCGTGCGCGTAAACATGGCTTCATCTTTGAAGCGTGCATTTTCCGTGACTTCCAGTGTGATCAGATGTGGCGGTACACGCTCTTGCCGCAACACGCGCTGCACCGTTTCTACCAGGTTGCCACGCAAGAATTGTATGGGTGATACGTTGATGGCAATCGGTACCAGGTAGCCCCATTCCGTCTGCATGGACTTGATTTTCTGGCAGGCGGTTTGCAGAACCCATTCACCAATCGCAAGAATATGACCAGTTTCTTCCGCCACCGGGATAAACTGGTCGGGCGGGATCAAGCCTTTTTCCGGGTGTTGCCAGCGAATCAGGGCCTCCAGTGCACTGATATTGCCGTGCTGCATATTGATTTGCGGCTGGTAATACAACATCAGCTCCTGCCGTTGCAAGGCATGGCCAAGGCCATATTCAATTTCGTTGCGTTCGCCCAGTTGTTGAGCCAGCACACCGCTGAACATCTGTACCTTGTTTTTGCCGGCATTTTTGGCACTGTATAGGGCCGAGTCGGCACAGGTGAGCAGGCTATCAATTTCTTGGGCGTGGTCAGGGTAAATGCTAACGCCAACGCTACAAGTCATATTGAAAACATAGTCGCCAATTGCAATCGGTTGTGAAATGGCTTCCATCACGCGTTCCAGCAAAGGTTCGGCATCTTCAGCAGAGCGCAGCCCCGGGTAAAGCATGACAAATTCATCGCCGCCAAAGCGCACAATGGCATCCGTGGGACGAGTGCTTTGAATCAGGCGCTGGGCCACATTTTCCAGTAGCTTGTCACCGGCACGATGTCCCAGGGTATCGTTAATCAGTTTGAAGTGGTCCAGGTCGATAAAGGCAATCGCAATTTTGCGTTGCATTTTATCTGCTTCAGCAATCAGGCTGGCCAGCTTGCCGCTAAAAGCATGACGGTTAAGCAGACCGGTCAGATTATCTGTCACCGCCAGTTGGCGGATTTGCAGTTCATGGTTTTTACGTTCAGTAATATCTTCTACTGTGCCTTCGTAATAAAGGATGTTGCCGTCTGCATCATACACAGCATGTGCATTCTCCGAGATCCAGATCGCGCCGCCATCGAGACGGTAAACCTCCGATTCAAAGTTCTGTACCCGGCCTTGAGTCTTGATGGCTTCAGTAAACTCACCACGGCGTGCTTCGGAAACATACAACTGGCTGCTGATGTTATTGAGGTCGCTGATGAGGGCAGCAGGGGAGGCATAACCATACAGTTTGGCCAGGGCAGGATTGGCGTTAAGGTAGGTGCCTGACTCTGTGGTCTGGAACATGCCCAGCGTGGAGTTTTCGAACATGGAGCGGTATTTTTGCTCGGTACTAAATAACTCGTGTTCTATCCGTTTACGGCTGCTGATGTCTTGAATAATGCCTTCTAGCGCCACCGGTTGCCCAGCTGGGTCAAGCACTGCACTGCCACGTTCGGCAACCCATATCACTTCACCATCTGCGCGGATAATGCGGTACTCGAGTTCAAAACGCTCCCCTTTTTTGATGGCTTCTGCAATAGTAGCCCTTGCTTTCTGCCTGTCTTCAGGATGCGTAATATTTTCGTAGGAAATTTCTTTGTTGAGCAGTAAGTCATGTGCCGGATAGCCCGTCAGGCTATCGCAGCCCTTGCTGACATAAATCATGGTCCAGCTGTTGTCATACAGGCAGCGGTAAATCATGCCATCCAGATTGTCCAGCAGGGTATCCAGCAATCGCTGTTGCTGTGCTGTCAGTAAGGATTCCAGGATCTCGTTTTGCATGATGCCAAGAATGGTCGTCTGGCTATTCATCAGGCGTATACCCGCTCTTCAGGCTGGGTACGACCCGTCAAAACTTTTTCCCATAGGCTGCTGGCAGTGATCAGTGTCAGCATGCTGTGCTGGGCCAGATTTGCAATGGCAACGCCAGGATTGTTGCTGGCCCCTCTGAAAAAGGTATTCATGGGCTGGATCTGCTGAGTAGTCAAATAGGGAATTTCACCCAGTGCCGATACAAACACGCCGAACTTGAGGGAATGGTCTTTGTCTTCTATGACGACAATTTGCCGGTAATCGGTAAAGTAATGCGGATGTCCAAGCATGCGGGCCAGGTCAATCACCGGGATCACACCGTCGCGATAAGTATGCATGCCGGCGATAAAAGGTGCTGACTCCGGCAATGTGCGTAATTGTTCTTCATCGATGGCCTCGCGTACAAACCGCGCCTCAATGCCCAACCAGGAATCACCTACATAAAAGGTGGCATATTCCTGGCTCTCCTGTCCGGACTGTGAGAACAGACTCGGGTTGAATTTATTATGGATTACTTGCGCTTCGGCATGAATGCGCTGGTTAATTTCATCCACTTTGCCCAACGGTGTGAAGATCAGGGCGACGACCTTGTTGCGGTAGCTGTCCTGTTCGCTCTTGAATTCACGGTAACCGTAAGCTGCACGCGCACCCACCGCATAATAAGTGTTTTGGTAAACCGCAATATCAAACAGTTGGTCACCTTCTTTGAGTTTGGTGATGCCTGGCATCAGCTCAAACGTATCGCTGATGTTGAAGTCGGGGTGTGTACTCGCAATCACACTGAGCTGCTCATTCACAAATAAGGTGAAGCTGCCCTTGACGGACGTATCTGTCTTGTCGCGCGGAATCACATCCCGCAACATGGCCTGGAACTGGGGTGTGCTGTCGAAGACGATGGCGATGCCGCCAACGATGCTGTTGCCATCCAGGTGGCGGATAGGGGCGGCGTAAATATAGGTCGGTTTGTCACTGTAGAGAGGGGTTGGTTCAAACTGCGAAACAACATAATCTTGCGTGGAGCTGCAGCTACGCGTTCGACCGACCCATTCATCGGCCAATGGCTGACCAACCAAATGGGCATATTGCATATTTGATACGGCCATGACTTCGCCCTTGCGATCAAAGATGATTAGGTTGTCATAAACCGTGTACAGGCTGTTGATGTGGCGTAAGACTGCCGTCATTTTGCTTTTATCTTCATCAGCCAGGTGACTCTGTGCCAGTATTTCCCTGAATACATGTGTGAGTGCCCACCAACGTACATCATTGGCACGCTCGTACAAGTTGCGGTCCATGATTTCTACCGCCAGCTGCGCATAAAAACTGGAGTTCTCCAGCATGACGGAGACCACCGTCTGGTACAGCTCAGACACCATGTTTTCAATGATCTTCTGCGTTTTGTGACCCGTATGGCTGATCTCCGAAAGCAGGCTTTTGGAGAAGTTTTTCTGCTGCGTATTCACATAATTGCTTTGCCAGATATTACCGTTCCATACGGATTGGTTGAGTTTGCTCTGGATGTTGGCTGCCTGTTTGGGGATATTGAGCAGGCTTTCGGAAAAAATCAGCGGGCTACGCATGACTTTGCGTAGGGTGTCCGCATCAATGTTGTTGACGGTGTCGTGTATGCTCTGGTTAAACGCATGTTCTAGAGGAATCATGGCCTGGCCCAGCCAGCCCGGCCCCTGGTAGCCCTGATAGCCTTCAGACTGCTTAGTGACACACAGGTATTCCCGGCCACTGAAGCGGGTGATAAACCAATCGGTATCAGTATCTACACATAGATTGATCCCGGGGGGGATCTGATACGGATCGCTGGAAGCGATCACATTGCGCTCTTCATCAAGCAGGACGCCTATGGTCCAATCATTGGGGGAAATCAGGTTGCGGAAAATAGTATCCAGCTCGTTGACGAATTTAAAGCACAGGCAAAGGACCCCTAAAGAACGGCTGTCATCCTTGCTACGTACTTCGTGCGCATACACCAGTGATTTACGCATCCTGCCATTGATCTCGGTTTCATAAAAGCGCTCCACATAAGGTTCTGTGGATTGCTGCGCCATTTCAACAATCGGATGGTAATGGAATAACGTGGTTTGCGTATCATCCAGCTGATGTAAAAGATGGCCTTGCGCATCAAACAGCACAATATTCTCGTAAACCGTATATTTCTTCTGGTACTCTTGGAAGCGAAACTCTATCCGGTGCTGATCTCCTGCGTCCAGGCTATCCGCAGCCTGCATCTCCAGATATTCCCGTACGTCATCATCGGTGGCGAAAAAGCCAATGTCAGCCGTCCGCTCAAACAGGTTGCGGACGAGCAGGTTAATAATCTCAAATGCTTTGGAAGAAAGTTGCGCTGCGGTTTTATGCAGGGTTTCTTGAGACAGGTGGCGTAATACATCATTCGAAATCGAATTGAATGCGCTGCGGGTTTCTTCCATCTCAGACCCAGTGCCAGACAGCTGGGCCATCAGTGCCAGGCTATCCCATGCATGTTGCAGTTGGTAAATGTGGGTTCGAAAATCATTGACCTTCTTGAAGTGGTTAGCTAAATCCTCAGTTAAAGGTTGCGGGTGCATCTATTATCTCTTCTCTATACTTAATTCGTTAATGCTGGTGATTACCATAAGGCGTAGAGCAAGAATGGTTCCCGTTTTCATAGGTCAAATTGCAAAACAATGGCAAGAAAAATGCTTTTATTGCAATATGAAGGCCATAAATGCGTCTAACCTGGCGTAAAAATCGCTTATCAATCCCTGAATTGGCAGCGAACTCCCTTCTTTTTTGCAAAATTGATTTTTCTGTGCATTTTTAAGGTGCATCAATCTCCAAAATAGTGCGGAATCTGGCAAAGTCATCTTATCAACCGCGATAGCGCTTTTTAGCCTTTTTTGAGATCAGTTTCGATGATCAATACCATGATTGAAATTCACAGTGTGTCTGATGCCATTCGGGATGCGGTGGCGCCAGTGTTTTTGTTAACCGGCATAGGCTCTATCCTCGGCGTGTTGATTGGCCGCCTGGGCCGTTCGATAGATCGTGCTCGCTTTTTGACCGATGTACCGGAGGAGAAGCGCGAGCGTTTTAAGGATGAGCTGAAGATTATTGTGCGACGGACCAAATGGCTGCGGCGGGCGATTGGGCTGGCCACCTTTGCGGCATTGTGTATTTGTGTATCGATTGCGAGTATGTTCATCTCGGTGGAGACCGGCCTGCGGTTGCCGCACCTGGTGATGGTTTCCTTCATTATTTCCATGGCCTCGCTTATTCTGGGCCTGCTATGCTTTTTACGTGAGATCGTACTGGCTTCGCGCGAAGTGATCGTGCCTTTTCAGCAGCAAGAAAAGTCAGAGCGGCATTAGCGATAAAGCGCGCGTATGACGTCGGTCTGGGTGAGGATACCGACCAGCTTATTGGTGTGGTCAACGACAGGCAGCAGCTGTAAATGATGGCTGGTCATGAGCGGGATAGTATGCATGAGGTGCATATTTTCGGAGATGGTCAGGGCGGGCGTGGTCATGATCTGCCCAACGACTTCCGGTTTGTCGCTGTGCGTGGTTGGTGACCAGCGGATCAGGCGCTTGAGTGCAGGTGCCACTTCGCGGTAGCTTTCTGCCTTGGCATGGCGTACAAAGTCGGAAACACTGAGCAGGCCAATTACCAGTTGTGCCTTGTTTACCACCGGGATGGCGGGCTCTGTCTGTTTGAGAATCACTTGCCATGCCATTTCCAGCGCATCTCCAAACTCGAAAGTGGTGGTCACCGGCCGCATGATTTGCCGGCACTCAATGGCTTCCAGTTTGCGTTTGTAGGCGATGAGTTCGGTTTTCTCCAGCAGACTTTGTAGCTGTTCGGGGTTGATGTCCAGCACTTCGTGAAATTGCCCGAGCGCTGCTTGCAAATCCTCCTGCTTAAAGCCGAACTGGTAATGCATGTGCGTCGGTGTATTGGGTGTATGGTCATGATGCACGGCAGGATAACGGTAGCCGGTCAAGGTGTGGTAGAGCCAGGCCGCCAACACCAGTAATGCACTGTTTGCCAATACCGGCCACCAGACAAAGTCATAGCCCAACTGGTGAATGGCATCCCCACCCAATACGGCGGTCAATGCCACTGCACCACTGGGAGGGTGCAAACAGCGTAACGCAAACATTAGTCCAATGGCTGTGAGCATGGCCAATGCCGCCGCCAATACTAATTGGTCAGCTAGCAGTTGCGTAAAAAATACCCCAGCTAATGCGGCAACAGTGTTCCCGGCCAGGATGGCCCATGGTTGCGCCAGCGGGCTGGAAGGCAAGCAGAACAGAATCACGGCAGAAGCGCCCATGGGTGCGATCAGGAAGACCACCCCATGCCAATCGCCAGAGACGGCGGCCATAGAGATCAGGCCGGTAGACAAAATCCCTAATCCCGCCCCTGTGGCTGCCCGCGCATAATCGCGCAGGGTGCCAGTCATGCGTTGAGGCCAGTAAGGCTTCAGGAAAGACGGTAAATCTGCCATTGCGTGTCTAAAAAGCAAAAAACGCAGTGTATCACGACAGGCAATGGATTCAGTTTTCGTCAGCCACTGCCAGGCAATGGATGCCGATACAATCAGGATACAAAAACAGTGAAACTTCGAGGCAACTTTATCGCTCATATGCGCAGAAACCGCTGTTTGATAGCGGGATGCATTGACTGATACGCAAGAAAGGAAATTGTGATGCAAGCATTTTTACAATCCAGGATCACCCATTGGGTGACTGTTCCACTGGCCGTGGCAGCCTTGTTTGGCGCCGGTTATTGGGTCAAGGGCGATACGCTGGTGAATAATGCGCAGGCGACCGCGCCCGTTTCAGCAAAAACCATGACCGCTCCCAGTGCTTATATTACCTTGCCTAACTTCGCCAGTATTGCGAATAGCCAAGGGGCGGCTGTGGTCAATATCAGTGTGACGGGCACGGTGAAAACGGCAGGGATTCCGGGCGTTGATCCCAATGACCCGATGTTTGAACTGTTCCGCCGCTTCCAGCCTAATCTGCCGCAAACCGAAACACCAATGAATGGCTTGGGTTCAGGGTTTATCGTCAAGTCTGATGGCGTGGTGCTGACCAATGCCCATGTCGTCGATAAGGCGGATGTCGTCACGGTAAAACTGTCTGATAAGCGCGAGTTCCAGGCCAAAGTGGTGGGCGTAGATAAATTGACCGATGTTGCCGTGTTGAAGATTGATGCCAAGGATTTGCCAACAGTGAATATCGGCAGTACCAAAAATAGCAACGTTGGTGACTGGGTGGTGGCGATTGGCTCCCCGTTTGGCTTTGAGAATACAGTCACGGCAGGGATTATCTCGGCCAAGTCACGTGCCTTGCCAGATGAAGGCTATGTGCCATTCCTGCAAACGGATGTGGCCATCAACCCCGGTAATTCCGGGGGCCCGCTGTTTAACCTGAATGGCGAGGTGATCGGGATTAACTCGCAAATTTATAGCCGTAGCGGAGGGTATCAAGGCCTGTCGTTTGCCATCCCAATTGATGTGGCGATGAACATTGAGCAGCAATTATTGGAAACAGGTAAAGTCAGCCGTGGTCGCCTGGGTATCGGTGTGCAGGCGATCAACCAGGATTTGGCGACCTCCTTTGGGTTGAAGTCGCCGAGTGGTGCGCTGGTCAGCAACATCGAAAAAAATGGTCCGGCAGATAAGGCGGGCCTGGAACCTGGTGATGTGATTGTCAGCTTCAATGGCCAAAGCATAGACCGTTCAAGTGATTTGCCACCCATGGTGGCCAGTGTGAAACCTGGCAGCACGGTTAACATTGAGGTTTGGCGCAACAAGCAATTGAAAAAATTGTCTGTACGTGTGGCCGAAATGCAAACGGCGCAGGCTGGGCCTGCAACATTGCCGGATAGCCAGCAACCTAGTTTAGGGGTAAGTGTGCGTCCTTTGACTTCGCAAGAGTTGGCACAAACACAGCTCAAGCAGGGCTTGTTGGTTGAGGAAGTGGCTAAAGGCCCTGCTGCCGCAGCAGGCATTCAACCCGGCGATGTGATTTTGGCGGTGAATGGCGATCAGGTGAAAAGTGTGGCGCAATTGCGGGATGAGTTGTCTAAAAATGGAAAGAACGTGGCACTACTGGTGATGCGGGGTGAAAGCAAGATTTACGTCCCGGTCAAGATAGGCTGATTTTTGCGTGTGTAATCCTTAGAGCCTTGCCCCGCGATCGCGGGGCTTTTTTATGGACACTTCTAGAAATTCAAATTTCGTCGCGATACGGCGTTGCGCATACAGTGTGTTAAGCAGGCCATGCGTGAAACGCATGCTGGCAAATTTTTAATCGTGCCTTATCTGGCTTAGCAATTTGAATTTATAGAAACGCCCTGATGCGTGAATCAGCAGATTATTTTGATACGCTTCAGTTTTGATCGGTAGAATAACAATATGCAGACATTCCAGATTACGCCCATCCACAACGAAACCTTGCGAGCGGCGCTTGTCCAACGCATCAACCAGAAAACCAAACCTTTGGGTGCGCTTGGCCGCCTTGAAAGCCTGGCGATGCAGCTCGGGCTGGTGCAGCAAACTGAACATCCTGTGTTGCAGCAGCCAGCCATGCTGGTATTTGCCGGAGACCATGGCATTGTGGCTGAAGGCGTCAGTCCTTATCCGCAGGCAGTCACCGCACAAATGGTGCTCAATTTTTTAAATGGCGGCGCAGCCATCAATGTGTTTGCCCGGCAGCATGGATTTGATCTGCATGTCGTGGATAGTGGTGTGAATGCTGTACTGCAGCCACATCCAATGCTGATTGATGCCAAGTTGGGCATGGGCACAGCCAACTTCTTGCAACAGCCAGCCATGACCACTGCGCAATGTGCAGAAGCGATTCGCACCGGGGCCGAGATTGCGCGTGATGTGGTGATGCAGGGCACGAATGTACTGGCGCTGGGCGAAATGGGGATAGGCAATACCTCCAGTGCCAGTTGCCTCATGAGTGTGTTGTGTGGGCAGCCTATGCACCAGTGTGTGGGGCGCGGTACCGGGCTCAGTGACAAGGGCTTGCAACATAAACTGTCAGTCCTGACCTCAGCCTTGCAGCATCATCACGTTTCCGGTGATGATCCCTTGCAAGTACTGGCCGTATTTGGCGGCTTTGAAATTGCCATGATGGTAGGCGCTTTACTGGCTGCGGCAGAGGCCAGGGCCACACTCCTGATTGATGGGTTCATTGCAACTTCCGCTTTGCTGGTGGCAGCCAAACTCTATCCGCAAGTAGTGGATTATTGTGTGTTTGCACATTGTTCGGATGAAAGCGGGCATCGCATGATGCTGGATCATCTCAAGGCTCAACCTTTGTTGCACCTTGCCTTGCGATTAGGCGAAGGCACGGGCGCGGTGCTCGCTTATCCCTTGCTGCAGTCATCCGCCGCTTTCCTGCATGAAATGGCCAGCTTTGACAGCGCTGGCGTCAGTGGGCAAATAAAGTGAGGGTCATCAAGTCAGTGAGGATGGACCAGTGAAGCTGCAATGGCGCTATTTTCTGCTGGCCGTGGGTTTTTTCACGCGGCTGCCGGTCCCGGCGTTGCCGGATTTTCAAGAGGCTGAGCTCAATCATGCTGCCAGGTATTTTCCACTGGTTGGGTTGCTGGTTGGTTTAATGGCAGCCGTGACTTGGTGGCTGGCAAGTTGGGTCCTGCCACCTGCGTTAGCCGTATTGTGTAGTATGGCCGCCACTATTTATGTGACAGGGGCCTTTCATGAAGATGGCCTGGCCGACAGTGCGGATGGTCTGGGTGGCGGTATGGACCGCGCAAGACAACTGGAAGTCATGCAGGATTCCCGTCTAGGCAGTTATGGGGCGATTGCACTGGTAGGCGTGCTGCTATTCAAGTTCCAAGCTTTGTCCGCGCTTACCCCTGCAATCTTGCCGTTTGCCTTGATCGCTGCGCATGCCCTGAGCCGCCTGGCAGCGGTTTATATCATGGCGACTACAAGTTATGTGCGGTCTGCCGGTAAATCCAAGCCACTCGCAACGACGCTGCCACGGCAAGATCTGTGGTTAGCCAGTGCGTTTGGTTTACTGTGCTGGTTGGGCTTTGCCGCGATGCTGGGTGTGAATCACTCGGCAATGGCTGCGATTAGGTTTCTGCTTGTCACAGCGCTGCCGGTGCTGGGTATCTGGTGGTGGTGGCGTCGCCTGATTTTGCGAAACTTGCAGGGCTACACCGGCGATACGCTGGGAGCAACCCAGCAATTGACCGAGGTGGCATTTTATTTGGGCCTGCTGGCCTGGGAGCATTTCGTATGAGGCTGACACTGGTCAGGCATACCAGTTTGCAAATTAACGAGGGCATCTGTTATGGCCAAAGCGATATTGACGTTTCCATCAACTTTGCCAGTGAGCTGACGCAACTAAAGCAAAAACTGATTCATGAGCAGGTCGATGCGGTCTATAGCAGCCCGCTCCAACGCTGCAGCAAGTTGGCACATGCGCTCGGCTTTGATGACATTTTGCACGATGAGCGACTAAAAGAACTGCATTTTGGCGATTGGGAAATGCAATCCTGGAACGATATTCCACGGGAATTATTTGATGTGTGGGCGCAGAACTATGCCGAACTGGCGCCTCCCAATGGTGAAACCTTTGCAGGTTTGCAGCAGCGAGGCATCGATTTTTTGCAGGAAGTGCAGGCGCGCCATCATGGCCAGCATGTGTTGGTCGTGACCCATGGCGGGATGATACGCGCCTTGATTGCACATGTGCTGAACATGCAACTCAAAGGCCTTTTCCGCTTTCATGTGGATTACGCCAGCCTCACGCGGCTGGATCTGTCGGGAACGATTCCAAAGGTGGAGTTTGTAAATAGGTAGTTGATCAGAGGTGTATGCCAGAAGCTTAATTGGCTTCATATAAAGAAATCATTGCACTTGCCCCGTTCTAAAGATGGGCCACCACACTAATCGAATGAACATCAATGTATACGCCAAAACATTTTTCTGCTCCCAGTGATCAAGCGTTGCACGATTTAATGCGGGCATACCCGTTCGCTACCCTGGTCATCCATTCCGCCGATGGGATCAATGCACATCATCTCCCGTTATATCTGGATGGCAACAGGACATTAAGCGGTCACGTTGCCCGTGCAAACCCTTTATGGCAAGAGGCGGCAAACGCTCAGGAGGTGCTCGTGATCTTTCATGGGCCCAATGCCTATGTTTCGCCTTCGTGGTATCCCACCAAGGCCACCGGTAGGGTGGTGCCGACCTGGAACTATGTGGTGGCACATGCGCGTGGCAAATTGCGTGTGATCAATGATGTGCACTGGTTACGTTCACATCTTGAAGCGCTGACTGCCCAACACGAGGCCCCCTTTGAGCAGGCATGGCAGTTGGGCGATGCGCCTGCAGACTTTATTGCTCAATTGATGCAGTCAGTAGTGGGCATTGAGATCGAAATCACACAATTGACCGGCAAGTGGAAGGTAAGCCAGAATCAGCCGCTGGAAAATCAACAGGGTGTGATGTATGGCTTGAAAAGTACGGCTAACACGCAAGCCAGCGAAATGGCAGGGATCGTGGAAACGATTAATCGCTTAAAGACTTAATCGCCAACGTCAGTGCATCATTCAGTCTATCCCAATCCTGGGTGGATAGTAGTCCGAAGCGTAAGGCAGCTGGTGCGGCAAAATAACGCGTCCACACCCCATATTTGGCCAGCACTTGATGCAATCGCAGACTTTGAGGATGCGGCACATATTGAAATAAATCTGTGCCTCCAGTCGGAGTGAGGCCATGCTGGCTGAGCAATTGGGACAGTTGCGCTGATTGCGCTGGCAACTCAGCACGCATGTGTAGTTGCCACGCATGATCGGCCAGCGCCAGACTCGCGATATATTGGCTTGGGCCGGTCACTGACCACGGACCCAGCCTTGATTCAACTTGTGCCAGGGCTGTCGGCTCACCCAGTAAAAAACCAACCCTGAGTCCGGCCAGGCCAAAAAACTTGCCGAGTGACCGTAACACCCATAAGCCCGCTTGTCCGGTATGGCTGGCCAGGCTGTGTTGTGGCGTAGTGTCCATAAAGGCTTCGTCCACCACCAGCCAGCCACCACGCGCTGCCAATTGCGCATGCCAGTCTAAAAGCGTGTCGGTTGCATATAAATGCCCGGTGGGATTGTTTGGGTTGCACACCAGCAATACGTCCGACTGTTGCAGGATATGGTTGTCGGGTGTTTGTTCAAAAAACTGTATCTCATGCCCTGTGCGTTGCCAGGCATGGGCATGTTCCTGGTACATGGTGCGGGGCATGGCCACGCGGCAGGGCGGGCGTAAAGTGGGCAGCACTTGCAAGGCGGCTTGTGAGCCTGCGCAGGCCAACACGTGTTGGCAGCCATAATAAGCGCGGGCTGCCGCATGCAATGACTCAGTGACCGGCGGCAGGCGTTGAAACAGTGATGGCTCCAGTGCCGGAATTGGGTAATGTTGCGGATTAATGCCGGTGGAGATATCCAGCCAGTCTGCCAATGGCCTGCCGTATTGCTGCGCGGCCTGCTGTAAATTGCCGCCGTGTTCAAGCATAGGTCATCGCCCCAATGAGGACGGCAACCACCAGCCAGCTCAGCATGCCATTGCGCACCAGTTGCAACGCCCTGGGAATATCTTCAGCCGTTGCTGCCACTGTTGTGCCGAGGCGTGGCCGTTCATGCCATTCACCGAGATAGCGCGCCGCGCCGCCTAGTTGCACATTGAGTGCGCCCGCCCCTGCGGACATCACAGGGCCTGCGTTCGGGCTATCCCATAACGGCGCTTGTGTTTGCCAGGATTGCCAAGCCAGTGATGTCTGGCCGAGCAACGCGTAGGTAATGGCCGTGAGCCGTGCCGGGAGGTAGTTCAGTACATCATCCAGCCGCGCGGCGGCCCAGCCAAAATAATAATAACGTGAGGTTCTATAGCCCCACATGGCGTCTAGCGTATTCACCAAACGATAGGCGAGTGCACCGGGGCCCCCAGCCACAAAGAACCAGAAGAGGGCACCAAACACACTGTCGTTGCCGTTTTCCAGCACCGACTCGATGGTGGCGCTCACGGGTTCTATCGCCTCCACATCGCGGCTGACCATATACGAGGTGGCGCGTTGTGCCTGCGCAAATTGCCCCGCTTGCAAAGCCTGATAAACAGCCAGGCCATGCTGGCGCAAGCTACGGTGACCAATGGCAAAATACAGGCAATACATATGGAGTGCGAGCGCCAGCCAGATGGATAATTGCATGAGCAACACAACGATAAAGAGGAAAGGCAATACCAGCAGGATGACACCAACCAGCCCCCAAAGGTATTGGCTGCGTAATGGCTGCCAGGGTAAAGGGTTTAAGCGCTTTTCAAGCTGCGACACCAAGTTGCCAAACCCGACCAGTGGATGCCAGCGACGGGGTTCACCCAGCCAGGCATCCAGCAGCACCGCGCCACAGGCAAGCCCGGCGAGTGTGAGATAATCGAATGATGGATAAACAGGCAGTGAAAACATTAATGGTTCAGGGCACCACGTCGGATGCCGGTAAAAGTACGCTGGTAGCTGGATTGTGCCGCGTATTGTACCGCAGCGGGGTGGCGGTGGCGCCATTCAAGCCGCAAAACATGGCACTGAATGCCGCAGTGACTGAAGATGGCGGCGAGATTGGCCGCGCGCAGGCGGTGCAGGCGATGGCCTGCGGATTACCGCCACATACCGATATGAACCCGGTCTTGCTCAAGCCTAACTCGGATACCGGTTGCCAGGTGATTATTCAGGGAAAGGTGGTGGGCAACCAGGAAGCGAGTACTTACCACAACTACAAAAAAACAGCCATGCAGGCGGTGCTGCAATCCTTCCGACGCTTGCAGCAGCAGTATGCATGCATTGTGGTAGAAGGTGCGGGCAGCCCGGCCGAGATTAACCTGCGCGCCAACGATATTGCCAATATGGGCTTTGCCGAAGCGGTCGATTGCCCGGTGATCTTTGTGGCTGATATTGATAAAGGCGGCGTGTTTGCACACCTGGTCGGCACATTGGCCTTGTTATCCGAAAGTGAGCAGGCCAGGGTAGTGGGGTTTGTGATTAACAAATTCCGCGGTGATATTGCCCTGCTGCAACCAGGACTGGATTGGCTGGAAGATCGCACCGGGAAACCTGTGATTGGTGTGCTGCCTTATATGCATGACCTGCATCTTGAGGCTGAAGATGCGGTTGCAAACAATCGTGCTAAAAAAACCGATGTTCAGTTGACGGTGGTTGTCCCTGTATTGCCGCATATCGCCAACCACACTGACTTTGATGCCTTGCGCCTGCACCCGCAAGTAGACCTTCAGTTTGTACGCTTGAGCGAGCCTGTGCCAGCGGCTGATTTAATCATCCTGCCCGGTAGCAAAAATGTGCGTGGTGACCTGGCTGCCTTGCGTCAACATGGCTGGGAGCCCTTGATTGCTCGCCATTTACGTTACGGTGGCAAAGTACTGGGGATTTGCGGCGGCTTTCAGATGCTGGGCCAGCAGTTACATGACCCCTTGGCCATTGAAGGTGAGGCAGGCAGTAGCGCTGGCCTGGGCTGGCTGGCCATGGAAACCACACTGGAACCGCACAAGCAGCTCAAACAGGTTTCTGGCAAGCTAGCCTTTGCCGAGGCGGCGGTGCAAGGCTATGAGATTCATATGGGTATCAGCCAAGGGCCCGCTTTGCGGCACTCCGTACACCTGATAGACGGGGTGGCTGAAGGTGCATTGTCTGAAGATGGTCAGGTGGCAGGTAGTTATATCCATGGCCTGTTTGACCATCCGCAAGCTTGCGCCGCCTGGTTGCAATGGGCAGGTTTGCCTGAACAAGTGGCTTACGATTACACCCAGTTGCGCGAGCAGAGCCTGGATAAACTGGCAGACAGCGTGCTGCAGCACTTCAACTGGTCAGCACTTGCCCCTTACTTTCCCAAAGACTTTATGCCAGCTTAACCAGCAACCACCTTAATGGTCTGCTCAAACGCCTGCACCACTTGCCCGGCGCGGATTTTGGCGGTTTTTCTGCGCTCGATGGCGCCATCTACCTTGATCAGACCTTCGGCCACCATGGACTTGCCCTGGCCACCGCTATCGGCCACGCCTTCCAGTTTAAGCAAATCACAGAGTGCGATATATTCGCCTCTCAATTGAAAAGTCGTCGTTGCCATGGTGTTTCCCTTCAATGCCTGAAACAGTCATTTTAAGGCTTGTTTGTTTCTGGCGGTAAATTCACTTCCAGTGTCAGCGAGGCATTCTGGCTTTCCCACAGGGTTTCATTGAGCTGGTGATGCACCGTTACAAACAGGAAATTCAGTCCGGCTTTATGCGGTTTGAAGGTAAATTCGCCTTGCTGATTGGCGTGGATATTGGACGCCCTGACGTTTTCAACATCGTAAAGGTCTTCAATCCGGTGTTTGCTAAAGTGCTCGTTATCGGTGACTACGATAATGCGGGCGTTCGGCACCGGCTTGCCATTTTCCAATACCTGTAAGCTGAGTTCCCAGCCCAATTGCACTGCATTTGGCGAGGTCAGAGGGATGATCTCCAAGCCTTTATTCAAAGGTACGGGCTTGTATTTTTGTTGCCCTTTGAAAATATAAGTATCGGCATAGCTGTAGTAATTCATGGTGGTCGGCTTACCGCTGACCCGCTTCATATCCGCTGCAAAATACAGTTTTTTATCAGGCGTCTCCACCGCCTTATAAACAGGCCCTACACGCTGGCCGGTGCTGATACGGTAGGTGCCTTCTTCCTTCAGTTCAGGTTCCAGGTAGACAGCAGCCTTTGTTTTGGCGACAGGTTTGATTGCTGTGATGATGCCTTGCGGTGAGGTGATTGTGAAGTTAGGCGAGTCCATGGCAAAGTCGGCTTGGAACGGGAACTCGGTAAACGCAGATTCAATGGTCAGGCGGTGATGGGTGACATTGAACTGGTTAGGTTTTAAAAACGGTACATGCGCCTCGGCAGCCAGAGTGGTGATTAAAACAATAAGGGCGAGGGAAAACTTTTTCATGATATTTCTTTCTTGTTATTTAAGCTTCAACGGCAATCCTGCCGCAACAAAGCTGACGTGATCCGAAATTGCTGCCACATGCTGGTTTAAGCGGCCTTGCTCATCCTGGAACTGGCGGTTGATTTCACCGAGCGGGACAATGCCCATGCCGACCTCGTTACTCACCAGAAATACGTGCGCCTGTAGCTGTGGCAGCGCGGCCAGCAAGGCCTGTTTTTCCGCCTGCCAGTTCAGCCGTTCAGGTTTTTCACAATCTGGGCAGATGCACTGTGCCAGCCACAGGGTTAAACAATCGACAATCAGGCAGGTTTCAGGTTCGTCGTTATCCAGCAAGGTCTGCCCCAGGTTGAATGGCGCTTCTACCAGTCTCCAGTAAGGCGGGCGGCGGGTTTTGTGATGTTCCACGCGTTTGGCAAACTCATCGTCATAGACCTGCGCGGTGGCAATATACGTGACCGGCATCTCAAGCACAGAGGCCAGGCGCTCGGCGTAGGCACTTTTGCCACTGCGGGCGCCGCCTAAAATCAAATGGGTGCTCATGTGTCGCTCCTTTGCTGTTGCCAGCGTTGCATGATGGCTTGCAGTTGCGGCAGGCCTTCGCTAAATAGCGCGGGGCCAGGCTGCAAGATATCAACCGATTTGATTTCGTAAACATGCCCGTCGCGGACCGCAGGTATGGCATGCCAGCCCTCGCGTGCTTTGACTTTTTCTGGCTGAAATTTCTTGCCACACCACGAGCCTATGATGATATCCGGTTGTCTGGCCAGCACTTGTTCTGCCGTGACTGTGCGGTCACGTGCGCTATGAAAGGGGCTGAGTTCGGGGAAGCAATCTTTGCCCCCGGCGGCGGTGATCAATTCAGCCGCCCAGCGGATACTGCACATCATGGGTTCATCCCATTCTTCAAAATACACTTTGGGTTTGCGCGTCCAGGTGGCCGCTTGCTGCCGCGCAGTTGCCAGTTGTGCCTGGTAAGTGTCTACCAACTGCTGTGCCTTGCTACTGGCGCCGACCAGATCGCCGACGGTCAATATCATCTGCAAGGTATCATCCAGGCTGCGCTGGTTAAACACGTGCACTTGGCAACCGGCTTTGATTAGTGAGGCCGCGATCACAGCCTGCAAGTTAGAGAAACACAGCACCAGGTCTGGTTGCAGCGCCAGGATTTTCTCAATATTGGCACTGGTAAAGGCACTGATTTTGGGTTTTTCTTTACGCGCAATCGCAGGCCGTGTGGTGAAGCCAGAAATGCCCACAATACGGTCTTGCTCACCGAGCAGGTAGAGTACTTCGACGGTTTCAGTGGTCAGGCAAACAATGCGCTCAGGCCAGCGTTTCATGGTTGCCTCTCGTTATTTTGCCAGCCGTTTTCCATCAGCATGTCAGCCAGCGGTTTTTCTGTGGTCCAGCCTTCTTCGACCAGCATGGGTGATTTGTAAAACGTATTCACATAGCCCAGGCACAAAATCGCCACTGGTTTGGCGCCTTCTGGCATATTCAATAACTGCGCCAATTGTTGTGGGTCAAACAGGCTGACCCAGCCCATGCCTATGCCTTCTGCACGTGCAGCCAGCCACAAGTTTTGAATTGCGCAGCTGACCGAAGCAAGATCCATTTCCGGTAATGTACGACGGCCAAAAATATGTTTTTCGCGCTGGTCGCACAAGGTGGCGACCAGCACTTCGCCGCAATCGAGGATGCCTTCCACTTTAAGCCGCATAAACTCGGCCATGCGGTCCGTGTCGTCAAATTCACCAATCGCTTGCGCTGTAAATTTGCGCTCTTCATCGACCAGTTTGTGGATGGAATGGCGCAAAGTGGCATCGCTAATGCGGATAAAACGCCAAGGCTGCATGAGACCGACACTCGGCGCGTGATGGGCTGCCTGCAATAATTTTTGCAGTAACTCGGACGCAATCGGCGTCGGCAGAAAATGCCGCATATCGCGCCGCTCGGCAATCACTTTGTAAATGGCCGCTTTATCAGCCTCAGAATAAGCAAAACTCATGGCAGGAAAAATTGTGCAGCCAGTGCCGGGTTCGATGGAAAGTAAAAGTGCAAAAAGCTGGCGGTGATGCTTCCTTGTTTATAGACCGGCTCACCGGCACCGTATTTACCTTTGCCTTGTGTGATCACTGGCAAGTTGGTTTCAAAACGGCCATAGTGAAAAGTATGTGCGCCTATGGTGGTTGTATCAGCACCCGCTGCTGGAAACGTTGCATGCTGTGTGCCCAGGCCTTGCAGTTTGGGCTGAGTTTCTGCACTGCCGGGGAGCAGGCCGAACACAGGCTGACCATTCAGTGTTTCACCCAGTGCGAGCATGCCGCCGCATTCTGCCAGTATGGGGGTGCCGGTGTCTGCTGCCGCCTGCAACCCATCCCGCATGGCTGTATTGTCTTTTAATTGTTGCAGATGCAGCTCTGGGTAGCCACCAGGCAGCCAGTAGGCATCTGCGGCGGGTAATTGCGTATCGTGCAGCGGCGAGAAAAAACTGATATCTGCACCCATGGCTTGCAGCAAATCGAGGTTGGCCTGGTAGGTGAAACAGAAGGCAGCATCTTTGGCTACGGCTATGGTTTTCCCTTGCAGCAATGGCGGGATGTCTTGTTTTTCTGGTGCCGCGAAATCCACTGCCGGTGGCAATGGCAAGTCTGGCCCCAGCAGTTGCGCGGCGGCTTCTATGCGGAGGTCAATATCGGCAATTTCCTGTGCCAGGTGCAAGCCCAGGTGGCGCTCTGGCAGGCTCAGTTGGGCATCATGTTTCATGGCGCCCAGCCACGGGATGTCAGCTGGCAGCGCTTCTTTAATCATATTGGCGTGGCCATCACTGCCCACCTGGTTGGCAATGACACCTGCGCGTTTCAGGGCAGGCCGGAAACCGTACAAACCGTAGGCGACTGCTGCACAGGTCTGTGCCATGGCTTTGGCATTGAGTACCAGTGCAACCGGGATGCCAAAGTGCTCGGCAATATCCGCACAAGAAGGCTTGCCATCATACAAGCCCATGACACCTTCAAGCAGAATGACGTCATTTTCTTGGGCGGCTTGATACAATAACCGTTGCGCATCGGCTTCGCCACACATGCCAAGGTCGAGGTTATACACCGGATTGCCAGTGGCGACTTGTAAGATCATGCCGTCGATAAAATCTGGCCCGCATTTAAACGCCTGCACGCGTAAGCCGCGGTTACGGTACGCACGAGCGAGTGCAGCGGTGGTCATGGTTTTCCCCTGGCCTGAAGCCGGGGCGGCCATCAGCATGGCCGGGCAGCTTGCGGCAGTAGATTGCATTACAGGTCTATCCCAGCCTGGGCCTTGATGCCTGCACGCCAGGCGTGTTTGACGTCGATGAGTTCAGAAACGGTGTCGGCAGCATTTCTTAAGGCTTCAGATGCCCCGCGGCCGGTAATCACCACGTGCTGCATGGGCGGACGCTTTGCAATCGCGTCCAGCACCATTTGCTCGTCCAGGTAACCGTATTTGAAGGTGTAAGTCAGTTCATCCAGCACGATGAGATTGATGGCAGGGTCTTGCAGCATCTGCGCCACAATTTGCCAGCCGCGCATGGCGGTTTCGGTATCGCGCTGGCGGTCCTGGGTGTTCCAGGTAAAGCCTTCACCCAGCACATGCCAGGTCACGGCAGGGTGCTGGCGGAAAAAAGCTTCTTCGCCAGTATCCGAACGGCCTTTGATAAATTGGGCGACACCGACACGCATGCCGTGGCCCAGGGAACGTGCCACCATGCCAAAGGCAGAAGAACTTTTGCCTTTGCCGTTACCAGTGAGGATGAGTAGCAGGCCTTTTTCCTGATTGGCCTGCTCGATTTTTTCATCAATGACTGCTTTCTTGCGGATCATGCGCGCCTTGTGGCGGCTATCGCGGTCATCGGTTTCCATGATGCATTAGGCGTTTTCGCGAACAGAGCGCTTAGCCATGCCAAACACTACATGCGCGATCAGTGCCACAACGACCCAGAACGCAATCGCTTCTAATTGTTTAGGGAAATATTTGACCAGACGAGGTAAGAACTCGGCAAAAGTTGGGTCAGGGTAACGGCCCCCAAAGAAGTAGAAACCACCGCTTGAAAACAACTCGGCAATCGCGGATGCAACCACAGTTACACCAGTCAGTTTAAACAGGCTGCTGACTGCCCAGGTGGTATTGTCTGCCAGCCCGCGACCCGCCAGCCACATCGTGCCATAAGCCGGTAACAGGAAGCCATAAGCTGGAGTCACACAGAAATTGCTCACGCCGCCCCAGGTCACCGCTGCCATATCCAGGCCAGCGCACAAAGCCAGCAATGCCACGAACAGGATGGTTGAGCGCAAGTAATAGCCAGCAATAAAGAACGCTGCGTAAGACGCACTAGGTAAAAAGTCGATAGAAGCAAAGTGATGACCACGTGTGACGATAACCATCAGTGCAATGACAAATGCAATTGCCAGCGATTGAGTTGAAATTTTACTTGGCATGCCAACGACTCCAAAATTAAGATTAATTACAAGGGGTGAATTTTAGCCCAATTCGATCAGGCTTGGGCAAAATCCACCAGTTCAGGTTTATTGCATGTCGTAGTTCAGGCTCACAAAAATATTGGTGCCCATTGTGTTGTAATCTGGAGCATTTGGTGAGAATGAACTTTTTGTAGTGGCCAGCACGTAATCTTTATCTAGGATATTGTTGGCTCGCGCCAGAAGTTTCCAGTGATTATTCAGTTTATAACCGAGTGAAGCGTTGACCAGAGCATAGCCGCCTAGTTTGAAGTTGTTTTCTGCATCGTTATAGCGTTGCGAAGCAGCAGAGACCTCGGTGCCAATATCCCAGTCGCCAGATTTGTATTGCAGTTGCAGATTGCCATACCGCTGACTTCTTCTAACAAGCAAATTATCTGTGGCATCGTTGCGTGGGGACTGGATGGTTAAGTTCCCTGATAATTGCCACTGAGGGTTCAAAACGATGCTGCTTTCAGCGGTGATCCCTTTAATTTCTACCTTTCCTGAATTTGTTGGACAGAACCCTGCAAAACTACAACCTGATGTCGCAGGACCTGCATTCTGGATCAGATCGCGAACATGGTTTTCAAATACTGTCAGCTTGGCCTGAATAGAGGAGGTTTGATAACGTAGGCTTGCTTCAACGTTATCTGATTTTTCTGGTTTCAGAACTGGGTCGCCAAAACTTGGAAAATACAATTGGTTAAACGTAGGGGCCCTGAATGCCGATCCATATTGAGCAGTGATTTGCCACTCGGGTGAGATTGTGTAGCCATAACCTACACCACCGGTGACGTAGTTGCCATATTGAGTGTTGTGGTCTTCACGTGCTGAGAGTTGAATGCTGTGGGCTTCGTGATTGCCAACGAATCCCAGCATAAAGCCGTCGTTATTGCGTGTTTTATCTATACTTTGAATGCTATTAGAAAAAGTCAGGACATCTTGTTCCAGTCTATCGTAGGCAAAGGTCAATGTGCCAAACGACAGCGTATAATCATGTTGCCAGGTAATCTGAGTCTGTTCTGAGTCGAATTCGCTACGACTACTCACGCCGTTTAAGCTGAATGAGCGCTCGCGACCAACGCCATATTTCAGTGTGCTCGTCCAATGCTCAGTCAATTGATTTTTAAGTGTTGCACCATAGGCTTGTTGGTTGGTGGTGGAGTAATTGCGATAGCCATTGTCAAACTGGTTTTGTCCATCAGACTCCATAAAACGTAAACCCAGGTTATGGCCTTCGGCAAATTCGAGGTCCGCATAAGCTGTGCCACTTAGATTGCTGTAGCCATCGCGATCACGATCAATCGCTTGTGTTGGACGTTTTTTGGCGGAAATACCTCGAGTGTCATAACTGCTCATTTGGGCACCAAATTGTAATGCTTGATAGCGGCTGTCAAATCCTGCGCTACCCGTGTAAGTGTCGTAACTGCCAGCGCCTATATTGCCGTAAAAGAGTGTTGTATTTGTTTTTGTGCGACGAGTGAAAATTTGAATGACACCGCCAATGGCATCAGCGCCATATAGGCTTGAGGCAGGGCCGCGCAGAATCTCGATTCTGTCTATCAGCGCCAAAGGCAGGTTTTCAAATGCAGTCGTGCCCAGCGTGGCTGAGTTGATACGCAAGCCATCTACCAAGACAACAACTTGTTCTGCATTGGTGCCGCGTACAAAAAGACTGCTGGCTGTTCCCATGCCGCCATTCGTGGAGATTTGCAGACCAGGCTGTAATCTCAGTAAGTCCGGCAGGGAGCTACCTTTCATTCTGTCGATTTCTTCACGCGTTACTACCGTAATATCACCAGTCGCTGTTTTTGTTGAAACCGGAATTCTTGCGGCGGTAACATTGATCTCGTCTAGAGCCAGTGCGGCGTGATGAGATGCGTTTTCAGAAAAAGCTTCTTGTGCCAAAGAGATGGCAGGATATAGGGCAATGAGTCCCAAAATGATTTTTTTATTCATATCTGTTTCCGATAATGCATGCGACCCCGCATGCAGAACACTTAAATTGGAAACCGTAGATGTGTTTTAGACTAGAAGGATAATGGCACTTCATACTCAAGTGCCTTTTATTATTAGAGTCACCGTCACCCCGCGGTATTTCCATACGTTTGGTTGCTAGGCCGGTCTCCGGGCTTGCAAGTTTTGATCTATCGCCTTCCCAAGTTTGAACTCAGTGGCATGTGGATAGACCCGCACTTGCTTACCGTTGCGGGGGCAGCACAGGCATTGTGAATGACTTCACGCACCTGTTTCCCAGTTTCACCTTTGTCTGCAAGAACGCAGACGCGGGCACCTGACAACTTGGGGCATTTTAGTCTAAAGGCTGCTCATTGACTAGCAAGTGAGTCTTGCAGAGCGAGTCATACATTCTTAATTTACTTTGAAAAAATGCGCTTAGCTATTGACCACACTCGTTTTTTTAAAAGATAATGGGCTGATGGATGCCGATTTGAAAAGTCTTGAAGAGCGTGTCACCAAGTTGGTTGCTTTGTGTGGGCAGCTGCGTGACGAAAACGTGGAGTTACGTCAGGAGGTGACACGTCTGCATCAGGAGTCGCAATCACTTAAGTTGAATATGACGCAAGCGAGTGTACAGCTTGAGAGATTACTGTCGGCATTGCCTGAGGAAGGTCGTTAGTCATGGCTTCCAATCCTATCGATATCGAAATCATGGGCCGCGCGTTTAGCGTGACCTGTACCGATGAGGAGCGTGACAGTTTGTTGCAAGCTGTCGGCTACCTGGATGGTAAAATGCGTGAAATTCGCGACGCTGGCAAAATGGTCAGTGTTGAGCGTATTGCGATTATGGCGGCACTGAATATCACGCACGAGTTGCTGAATACGCGCAGTGGTGGCGTGGATGTGGGTGATGTGAAAAAACGCATTACCGACATGCAGCAGCAGATTGATGATGTGTTGTCCGGCCAGCACAAGTTATTGTAATCCGCTTCATTTCACAAATTTTTCATCGTCATTTTTACTAAATGACGTATCATAAAAATACGGTGTGCTAAGGCGTTGCCTGAGTCAAAAATTCCTTGAACTAGTCTTTGTTATAGGTTTCGGCTCATCAGGTGCTGTGAGATTGCACTAAGTTGGGTAGTCTTTTAAGACGCCCTTGGCGTGTGAACCTAATGTACCTTAGGCTGTTACCACCTGAACTTTTTGGTTCAGGATATACGGCTCAGGTAACCCCTTAGCACATCTTTTCTTTTTCAACGCAATGCGTGATACATCAGGTCGGCCAGGCTAACCACTTCCAGGCAACTTTCATCGCAGGATTCCAGAATCACAGGCGGGGCATAACCCGCTTCACTGGCCTCAAGCCAGCGTCTTGCGCACAGGCACCAGCGATCCCCCGCTTTCAGCCCGGGGAAACCATATTCTGGCACTGGCGTGGAGAGGTCGTTGCCTTGTGCCTGTGAAAAAGCGAGGAACTCATCAGTCATCTCGGCACACACGGTATGCCGGCCTAAATCTTCCGGGTGAAATCCGCAGCAGCCATCACGCGTAAAGCCGGTGAGGGGTTGCATGCTGCAAGGAATTAGAAGGGTGCCAAGAACGTTTTTTGTCATGATTGTCAGCTGTACTGTAACTTGGTTTATGATACTGGCATTTTTCAGACATAAGAAGGTTTTCACGCATGGCGCGTTACTGGTTGATGAAATCCGAGCCCTCGGATGTTTCTATTGATGATTTGGCGGGGTTTCCCAACCAGACGGTGGACTGGTATGGGGTACGAAATTACCAGGCGCGTAATTTTATGCGTGATCAGATGAAAGTCGGCGATGGTGTGCTGTTTTACCACTCTAATTGTGACGAGCCAGGCATTGTGGGGATCTGCGAAGTGAGTCAACTGGCTTACCCGGACAAGTTCCAGTTTGTAGAAGGACATAAGTATTTTGATCCAAAATCCACACCAGAAAATCCGCGCTGGGTGAATGTGGATGTCAAGCTGGTGCGTAAAACGCGATTGCTAAGTTTGAAAGAGATGCGTGAAATCCCTGAACTGGCTAATATGCGCACCTTGCAAAAAGGAAACCGTTTATCGATTACACCCGTCGATCCCAAAGAGTGGGCAGTCATCACGACGCTACTGGGTTCATGACCCTAGAAACAGTCGCGTTTCTTAACTTGCAAACGAGTGACCAGGACAGAGCGCATGAATAGACCACGAAAACGTGCCGTATTGTATATCCTGATTGCCGGGTTCCTGATTGCTTTTGTCGGCGCATTGTTATTCATCTGGATTTACTTTTCCAGCATGCGCGAGATGCACCAGACCACGCGGAAACTCTATGAATACCCTTTTGCAGTGGGAAACGCAGCCCTCGCACTGGAGGCTGATCTCTACCAGATTCGCAGTCACCTTCTGTATGTCACACTGATCCAGGCAGACCGCCAACAACTGGCAAACGCTGAGGCATTGATTGATGCATGCGAGCAACGAGCTCAGCAGAAGATTGTAACCATTGCCCGTAGTTACTCCCGTGCCCCCCAACAGGTCATGCAACTCAAACAGCAGCTTGCCTTGTTGGGAAATGTTCGTGAGCAGGTGTTGCAAAAGCTCTCCGCTGCTCGTTATGCTGAGGCTAACCAGCTGATTGAAACCGAGTGGACCGCCCGCTTTGCCAAAGTGGCAGGTCTAAACGAGATTATCCTCAAAGATGCTCATCAGCACGCAATTGAGTATGTCAATGAGAGCCAGCAGCGTCTGGAACAGCATACCAAGCGTGGTTTAAGTTATGCCGCCTTACTTCTGAGCCTCTTTCTTGGGGTGGGAGCCTTTGTTGCCTGGCGTATCTATCAATTACATATTGAGGCTGACAAGTTTGCCTTTACCGATTTTTTGACAGGCATTGCCAACAGGCGGCATTTCATCCACGAGCTTGAATCTGAAATCCGGCGCAGCCAGCGGTATGAGTTGCCGTTCTCATTTGCAATGGTAGACATTGACCATTTTAAAAAAATCAACGATCAACACGGGCATCATGCTGGCGACCTGGTGTTGCAGAACTTTTGCCTCAAGTGCGTCAACGCTTTACGTACCAGCGATATTGTCGGCCGCCTGGGTGGTGAAGAGTTCGGCATCCTCATGCCGATGACAGATCTGCATGAAGCGGCACGCGTGATTGAGCGTTTACGCGCCGAGATTGACCATAGTGTCATGACTGGTCATGGAGAGAAAATCCATTATACGGCTTCGTTTGGCCTGGTTTCTACATCTCAGCTAGGTGAGCAGCAAGGCATGGCGCATTTGATGAAAATGGCGGATGTAGCACTCTATACAGCCAAGCAGCAAGGCCGTAACCGCGTATTTATCGCACATCCTTGAGTTTTTAAATGCGTATCAAGTGTGGTGATTGAAATAGGGAATCTTTTCCTGCTGCTTTAGTCTGTTCGGAAATGTCTGCAAAAAATATTAATGCGATAAGAGGAGGGTGGCTTGCCAGTTTATTGGGAATGATGGTCACGGCATGCAGGCCAGTTGCAATATTGAATGCCATGATTCCCAAGGGGCAGATGGCGGTCGTACCGGATATTCCTTTTGGAGGCTTGCCTCGGCAAAAACTGGATATCTATCGACCTCGCTTGCTTTCCGGTAACTTACTCCCGGTAGTCGTGTTCTTTTACGGCGGCAGCTGGGACTCGGGGAGCAAGAATGACTATTTGTTTGTGGCAGAGGCACTCACCGCGCAGGGATATCTCACGGTGATCGCCGATTATCGTCTTTACCCAGAAGTGAAGTTTCCCCAACTGATGCAGGACCCGGCACTCGCATTCCAGTGGGTTAAGGAGCATATTGCTCACTATCATGGCGACCCGCAACGTGTATTCATGATGGGCCACTCTGCAGGAGCGCACTTGGCAGTGATGCTGAGTCTGAATGCAGAGTACCTGGCTGCAGTGGGCTTGCAGCCGGATGCGATTGCTGGAACGATTGGGCTGGCAGGCGCTTACGATTTTCTTCCTTTGACTTCAAATCGTTTGAAAGCCATTTTTGCCCCAGCCGAGCAAGAATGGATCTCTCAACCCATCCATTTTGCCAATGGACACAACCCGCCGTTGCTTTTGCTCACCGGCACGGCAGACGACACCGTTTGGCCCAGAAATTCAATCAATCTGGCGCATGCTGTTGAAACCAAGGGCGGCCAGGTCCAGCTTATTACCTATCAAGGATATGACCATGTGGATATGATTGCCAAACTGGCCAGGCCGTTGCGTGGAAATCAGCGTTTACTACAAGATGTGGTGAACTGGTTGCGCATGCGCGGTGGCTAGTCTGGGGTCCTGATCACTCACGCAGAGTCTGCATCTGTGTTCGGTATTGTGCAACTGGTTATTATTCTCTATTGCTCACTGTCGCCATCCCATCTCTTGTGCTAACTGGGGCTAGACCCTGTCATCATCGGTTTTAAGCTCTGAAAAAGCAACATTTCTGCGTCTGTTTCGGTGTTAGCTATTTTTGCGCATCCACTTTAAACCTCGAATGCCTCCTGGTTGTGCGTCCATAAAGGGTAGTGCACTTTTATAGTGCGATTTTGGGCTGCATCACCGCTAGAAAACTCTCTTGCTCACTCCGTTATATCCATGAAAATAAAGTTATTTTGTATTTAGCACATTGATTATTAATGATTATTTTTTATTTTGGCATTGCTTTTCCAAGCGTTTTTAACGTGCGGAAAAGCCAGCTCCATGGTTGGAATACGTCTTGCTAAAACAAGCTTGAACAGCTTTCCAACTTACTTAATGCCCATTGGGTCATTGCCCCGGGCGCCACGGATTGGAGCACAACATGACGAAGTTAATGATCGGATTATTGTTAGCGTGCTTAAGTGTACCGCTGATGGCGGAACCAGCCGATGGACTGGTTCAGGATTTGAACAGTCGTGTGTTACGCGTGCAAGTTGGCCTGAAAAACGGTCAATATGGTTTGGGCTCTGGCGTGGTGGTCGCTGAAAACCAGGTAGTAACTAACTGCCATGTGGTTGCGAATGCCAGCAGTATCAGCGTAGTGAGTGGCGGGGCGGCTTATCACGCAGTCGGCGTCAAGCCAGATTGGGAGCACGATGTCTGCATGCTGCAAATGGAAGATTTGCCTCTGACGCCAGTGACCATGAAATCTAGCCGTGAGCTTAAATATGAGCAACCTGTATTCACCATTGGCTACCCAAGTTTTGTCCCTGCACCAGTGAGCACCAGCGGTGTCGTTAAGGGCCTGTTTACCATGGATGATTCTGTCATCGTGCGTGCGACCAGTACCTTTAGGCAGGGAGCTAGTGGCGGTGGCCTGTTTGATGACAGCGGCGCATTGGTTGGTTTGATTACGCTTAAAAGCCCAGGTAAGGACGCCTATTACTACTATATGTCAGTCGATTGGATCCAAGCATTGATCAGCAAACCGGCAGGACCCATTGTAGTGAAGAGCGAACTGCCATTCTGGGGCAAACCGGCTGCCGAGTGGCCTTACTTTATGAAAGTGGTTTTTCCCTACCTGCACAAAGACTGGAAAGGCCTCAAGGTGATTGCAGAGCAATGGACTGCGAAAGAGCCACAAAACACCGAGGCCTGGTTTTACCTGGCCGCTGCAGAGTATGAAACAAAGGATTTCACCACTGCTGAACAACATCTGCACCGTGTGATCAGTATGAACGACCAGCATAGCCAGGCTTTTTACTACCTGGCGATGATTGCTGAAGCCAGTGGTAATCATGGCGAGGCAATGGCGCGAGTAGATACATTAAGCCATCTGGATACTGAAAAGGCAGAAGAGCTTAAGGTAGCCATGAAAAGCTTGCCATGAATATTTCGTAACGAGACCATCAGCTCAGGGATAATCAGTCAACTAAGTATAAGTATTGAGCAATAAAAAAGCGCCCAACCGGGCGCTTTTGCTTTAAATCACTTTTGAATTACATCTATGCGAATTTAATCCAATATTGCAATCGCTTAAGCCACTGCCATGTCGAGTTCTTCAACATGGTAGTAATGTTCATCATCCCACAAGGTAAAGTCTTGTGCGGTATATATCGCTTCCTGAAAATGATGAAAGGTTGCGATGCAATGGTTCTCTTCATCCATTACTTGATACATCGTCATGCGAACCACCTTTCCTAATCTGTTGTCTTGAGTGTTGCTGTGATGACATCATGGCATAGGTGTATGACAATGATTTTGCAGAGTAACAGGGAGGAATGACGTCAGTTTATAAATTCACTTATCACACCCGATTTAGCGGTTTATTTACGCGGGAATAATCCCTTTGTTTAAAGTTTGCCAGCGCTGGCTTTTTTGTAAAATGCCAGGGTTAGCGTATAATCCGCAACTTCTGAGGAACGCTGCGAGAGTCATTCGGCTCCCAGGCTCAGAGCATTTGCTGCAAAGCATCTTAACGGCGTTCACTTTTCACTGTGCGAGCACGGAAAAAAGGTGAACAAACGTTTCCCCGGTTCTTATGAACATTTCCTGCTCAGTTTTCATATTTTTTAAGGATTGAAACATGAATACTGTAGCTGATATCAAAGATTACGTTGTTGCTGATATGTCATTGGCTGGCTGGGGTCGCAAGGAGATTGCGATTGCCGAGACTGAAATGCCAGGCTTGATGGCGATTCGTGAAGAATATGCTGCTCAACAACCGCTCAAAGGCGCCCGTATCACTGGCTCCTTGCATATGACTATCCAGACCGCTGTACTGATTGAAACCCTGAAGGATTTGGGTGCTGAAGTGCGCTGGGCTTCCTGTAATATTTTCTCTACCCAAGACCATGCTGCGGCTGCGATTGCTGCGACCGGGACTGCCGTATTTGCCGTCAAAGGTGAATCACTGGAGGAGTACTGGGATTACACTCACCGTATTTTTGAATGGACTGACGGTGGCTACTCCAACATGATTCTGGATGATGGTGGTGATGCGACTTTATTGTTACACCTGGGTACTCGTGCTGAAAAAGATTTATCTGTGGTGGCCAATCCGACCTCTGAAGAAGAAATCTGTTTGTTCAACGCGATTAAAGCCAAGCTGAAAACAGACCCAAACTGGTACTCCGTGCGTTTGGCTGCAATCAAAGGCGTGACCGAAGAAACCACCACTGGCGTGCACCGTTTGTACCAAATGCACAAAGAAGGCAAGCTGGCCTTCCCGGCGATCAACGTCAACGACTCTGTCACCAAGTCAAAATTCGACAACCTGTATGGCTGCCGTGAATCATTAGTAGACGGTATCAAGCGTGCGACTGACGTGATGATCGCCGGTAAAATTGCCGTCGTAGCCGGTTACGGTGACGTGGGTAAAGGTTCTGCACAGGCTTTGCGCGCGTTGTCTGCCCAAGTGTGGGTGACTGAGATTGACCCGATTTGTGCCTTGCAGGCAGCCATGGAAGGCTACCGTGTCGTTACCATGGATTATGCGGCTGAGCATGCCGATATTTTTGTCACAGCCACCGGTAACTACCATGTCATTACGCATGAGCATATGGCCAAAATGAAAGACCAGGCCATTGTGTGTAACATTGGCCACTTCGATAACGAAATCGATGTTGCCAGCATTGAAAAATACCAGTGGGAAGAAATCAAGCCACAAGTGGACCACGTCATTTTCCCTGACGGCAAGCGTATTATCCTGCTGGCAAAAGGCCGTCTGGTCAACTTGGGTTGCGGTACTGGCCACCCAAGCTATGTCATGAGCTCAAGCTTTGCCAACCAGACGATTGCGCAAATCGAGTTGTTTACGCAAACCAGCAAGTATCCGGTAGGTGTTTACACTTTACCTAAGCACCTGGATGAAAAAGTGGCGATCTTGCAATTGAAGAAACTCAATGCACAATTGACTACTTTGACGGATGCACAAGCAGCTTATATTGGCGTGAACAAAAACGGCCCATACAAGCCAGATCATTACAGATACTAAACCGCGGTATCCACACTTGGAGCCATCGCCAGATGTCCTGGCGATGGTTTCGGTGTACACTCCCCTCACATCATCCTGAGGAGTCAACATGTTTAGATTGCTAGTTGTCTGGGTTTTGAATGCAGTCGCGCTGATATCAGTCACCTACCTGGTGCCTGGCATTCATGTGGCGAACTTTAAAGCGGCATTGGTGGCAGCCTTGGTGATTGGCCTGGTCAATGTGTTGATTAAACCGCTGTTGGTTATTCTGACCTTGCCCATCACCTTATTGACGCTGGGCCTGTTTATACTGGTCATTAACGGACTGCTTTTTTGGGCGGTGGGCAATTACCTGGAAGGTTTTTCGGTCAGCTCTATCCTCATCGGCGTGGTTGGTGCACTGGTCTACAGTCTGATTTCGGGCGTGCTCAGCGCGATTGTCGTGGATGGCAAGGATTAAATGCTCAGCCAGCTGGCGTCGCGTCAAGCGCAAATAGATAAAGATTAAACAAGTGAATAATAATATCTCTTACAGTTTTGAATTCTTCCCGCCCAAGACGGTAGAAGGCATGGCCAATCTGCGCAATGTGCGCAATGAGCTGGCGGCATTTTCACCCGAATTTTTCTCGGTCACTTTTGGCGCAGGTGGCTCCACGCGTGACCGTACCATGGAAAGCGTGCTGGAAATCCAGGCGGAAGGCCATGGGGCAGCACCTCATATTTCCTGTATTTCCTCTAGTAAAGAAGAAATTCGTGAGTTATTACAGGCTTATCAAGCCAAAGGCATCAAGCGACTGGTCACCTTGCGCGGCGATATCCCTTCAGGCGAAGTGAGTGCTGGCGATTTTAAATATGCCAATGAGCTGGTGAGTTTTATCCGTGCTGAAACCGGTGACTGGTTTCACCTCGAAGTGGCGGCTTACCCTGAGTTTCATCCGGAAGCAGGTTCTGCACAAAAAGACCTGGAAAACTTCAAACGTAAAATCGATGCCGGTGCCGATTCTGCCATTACGCAGTACTTTTACAATATGGATGCGTATTTCCGTTTTGTGGAAGCGGCGCAAAAAATGGGTGTTACAGCGCCTATCATTCCCGGCATCATGCCGATCTACAATTACACGCAGCTGGCGCGTTTTTCCAATGTATGTGGTGCAGAGATTCCACGCTGGTTGCGTTTACGTCTGGAAGCTTATGGTGATGACTTGGCTTCATTACGTGCTTTTGGCGTGGATGTAGTCACCGATATTTGCGCCAAGCTGATTGCGTCTGGCGTGGATAAAATGCATTTCTATACGCTGAACCAGGCTGGCATTATTGGCCAGATTATCCGGCAACTGTAACCATAAAAAACAAAAGCGCGCCCTGATTATGGTCGCGCTTTTGTTTTTTTGAAGCATACGCTTATTGCAGTGAAAGACCTTGCGGGTTAAACAAGGCATCTTCGACAAACAGGTAATCCTGTTTACGGGTCTCGTCCCACAACACCATCATCGTGATCCAGCGGATATCTTCCATACTCAGTGTTTCCTGTGGCAGCACCATGGCGCGGTCAATAATCAGGTCGCGCTCATAAGCCGAGATGATGTTGCTTCTTTGCAGCAAGCCCAGGAAATTCAGGCTGTCGTCATTAATCTTGCTGCGTTCCATATCGCAGAAAACGCGGATTGCCGCTGGGTCCTGCTGGTATTGCGGTTGTTGTACCGAGCGGCGCAGATCTTTGACCCAGTCCACCGCGTGCAAGATATCCTGATGGTTAAATCCAGCCTGGGATAGCTCGTAAGCCATGATGGTTTCGTCTGTTTCTTTCAGCTCCAACGCATCATGTTTGTCCCAGTAATTTTGATAAATAAATATCAATACTTCCAACATGTATATAGTCTCCTCAAATACGCTGAGACATTGCCAGCGTTTATGGGTAGGTTTAAGCCAGTCGTTGGAATTGACCGTTGGCGAGATGGCTAACCACACCTTCTAATTCAAGTAGTGTTAGCATGGTGGAAACTTGTTCGGGCGTCAAGCCTGAGCGCGCCGCAATCTGCTCGGCGAAGAGAGGGTCAAATCCCATGCAGGCCAATACAGGGCTTGCTTCTGCGGGTAGATTAGTCCAATCGGGTAATGGCCCATTCGGGCTAATCGAAACTGCCGGGTTTGGCAGGCGGACATGACGCAATTCGCTCACAATATCGTCGGTGGATTCCACCAGTTTTGCGCCTTGCTTAATCAATGCATGGCACCCCTTGGCCACTGGGGAGTGAATTGAGCCCGGAATGGCAAACACTTCCCGACCTTGCTCGGTGGCGAGCCTAGCGGTAATCAATGAGCCGCTATCAATATTGGCTTCTACCACCAGGCAGCCTTCAGATAATCCGCTGATAATACGGTTGCGGCGCGGAAAATTGTGCGTGAGGGATGGGGTGCCCAGCGGATATTCGGAAAGCAGTAGCCCGTATTTGGCAATCTGGTGCGCTAAGGCCTTATGTTTAGCCGGATAAACAATATCCAGCCCGGTGCCAACCACAGCAATCGTCGCGCCATCCGCTTTCAACGCGCCGCGGTGTGCGGCGCCATCGATGCCCAGGGCCAATCCGCTGACGACGGCAAATCCTGCACGGCACAAGCTCTCGGCAAAATTTTCGGCAGTGGCTTCACCCTGTGGGGTCGCATGTCTGCTACCGACAATTGCCATGCCAGGACGTTTGAGCATTTGCAAGTTGCCCTTGGCATATAGTACTGGCGGGGGCTGGTCAGTTTCCAGCAGTCGCTGCGGGTAATAAGGGTCGCCCAGGGTAATCAGGTGGTTATCCGTTTGCGTCAGCCAGTCCAGTGTGAGTGCAATATGTGGATCATCCATGGCTTTCTGGATGCCATCAGCGACCTCTTTGTTAACAATCTCGCGCAGGGCGGTATAGGGCGCTGCCAAAACCGCTTCTGGCGTTTGAAAGCGTAATAGCAACTGGCAATAAGTGACGCTGCCTAGCCCGTCAACCAGGCTAAGCGCAATCCAAGGCGTGAGTTGATTGGTTGTTAAGGTCACGCGATTGCTGACAGGTTATGGGGTGCGTACAACGTCTTCGGTATGGATAGGCTGTGAGGCCTGCATCACCAGGGCGTAAGACAGTTTGGGGAAGGTCTTGAACACCATCACCAGGCCGACCGGCTCATCGGGTAACTGTATGTTGACTGGTTTTTTGGGGTCGGATTCCGGGTCCACCATATTCACGCCCTTGCGCAGCACAGATAATACATGGCCGCGTTCCAGGCCCTGTTCTTCGCCGCGGTTGAGCACCACGACACGGCCATAACCGGTTTCATTAATGCCCTGGCTGACACGTGCAATCTGTCCCTGTATCTGCGTTTCAGGCGCATGCGGAATGTAAGCAGGCGTTAGTTCATCTTCCACCGCAATCAGTTTGTCCTTAACAGCAATTTCTTCCTTGGCTTGTGTGACTGTTAATGTTGCCGGCTGGCCAGGGCGTAACAGTCTGGCTTCACCGAGGTAATGTGCTTCATTGCCAAGCAGTTCGCCGGTTTCCGGATCCTTGACCGGTTCGCCTTCACGGTAAATCGCCCACACGTTTCTGTTTGACTCAGGTAACCCTTGTACATAAATGTGCGTGCCGGGACTTAAAATTTCTCGCTCCTCTTGTGCTGCGACTATCCTTGGCGCCGCTTTCAAGTTTTCGGGCGAGATGAGCATGGGCTTGGTCAAAAATGGCAGGATGGTACTGGGCTGTATCGCCGGAATCGCATCGCCTTTGATCGGCGTCACGATGATGCCTGGCTCGAGCGTGACCGATTCACGCACCAGTTTCAGCACGGGTTTGCCGCTGCTGGTATCCAGCACAATCACATCCCCTGGGTAAATCCAGTGTGGGTTTTTAATGCGTTCACGGTTAAGTTGCCAGATTTGCGGCCATTGCCATGGGTTTTTGAGAAACTTGGCAGAAATATCCCATAGCGTATCGCCTTTGACCACGACATGGCGGTCCGGATGGTGCGCGCGCAGTGGAATTTCTTCTGCCTGCGCCAACAAGCTGCAACAAGCCAGGGCAAGCGAGGTTATAATTTGAACAATTTTGGTCATGGGGCGTCTCTGTACTATGCAGCTGAAAAGGATGGCAGCACTCACGGTGCGCCGCGTCTGCGCAATGTCGACCAATCTAGCATGGGTTTAAAGTTCTGATCAAGGTGAAAAAAGGGCGTTTTGCCCTGTTTTCCCGCAAACTATTTGAATGGAAAGATTTCTAGAGCATGGCACACCTTCCAATTTTGCAATATCCGGATCCGCGCTTGCACACTGTGGCCAAGCCCGTGCAAGTGTTTGATGAGGCCTTGCAGCAACTGGTAAGCGATATGGCGGAGACCATGTATGATGCGCCAGGCATAGGCCTGGCGGCGACCCAGGTTGACCGTCATATCCAGCTGATTGTGATTGATTTAAGCAAGGAAAAGGACGATTTGCTGGTATTGATCAATCCCAAAATCATTGCCCAGTCTGGCAGCCAGGATTATGAAGAGGGCTGCTTATCCGTGCCCGGCATTTACGAGAGTGTCACACGTGCTGAATTCATTACTGTTGAAGCGCAGGACGTGCATGGCAAAACCTTCAAGCTGGATGCAGATGGCCTGCTCAGTGTGTGTATCCAGCACGAAATGGATCACCTCAAAGGCAAGGTGTTTGTGGAGTATCTGTCCCCACTCAAACGGAATCGTATCCGCACCAAAATGGTCAAGCATGCGCGTGAAATCGAGCGCAACAGTTACTAAGCACGGAACATAGAAATCATATGCGAATTATTTATGCCGGGACCCCGGAGTTTGCCGTGCCTGCCTTACAAGGCTTGATAGATGCAGGGCATGAGATTGTCATGGTGCTCACGCAGCCGGATCGTCCTGCCGGACGCGGTATGCAACTCAAAGCCAGCCCGGTCAAGCAACTAGCACTCCAGCATGGCTTGCGAGTGTTTCAGCCGGAAAGCCTCAAACCAGCCGAAGTGCAAGCTGAGCTCGCCGCCACACAGGCAGACGTGATGATCGTGGCGGCGTACGGCCTGATTATTCCAACTGCCGTGTTGAGTTTGCCTTCCAAAGGCTGTTATAACATTCATGGCTCATTGCTACCGCGCTGGCGTGGCGCCGCGCCTATTCATAGAGCCATCCTAGCGGGCGATGCCGAGACCGGGGTCACAATTATGGAAGTGGTGCCCAAGCTGGATGCGGGCAATATGGTCAGCAAATGGTCTACTGCCATTACCGAAGCTGACACTACACAGAGCCTGCATGATGCGATCAGCCGTGAGGGTGCGCGTTTGATGGTCGAGGCGATGCACACATTGCAAACCACCGGCCAATTAGCTTCTGAAGTGCAGGATGAGTCGCTGGTGACCTATGCCCACAAGGTGGAAAAGTCGGAATCGGCCATCGATTGGACTCAGCCAGCACAACAACTTTCGCGTCAGGTACGAGCCTTTAATCCGTTTCCCGTCGCCACAGCCAAATTTAAAGAGCAGGTCTGCAAAATATGGTTTGCGCAGGCGGAAAATGGGCAAGGCCAGCCTGGGAGGGTGCTTGAAACACAGCCTTTACGTGTGGCTTGTGGTGAAGGCGTATTGGAAATTCATGAGCTGCAAATGCCTGGCGGCAAACGGCAAACGGCACAGCAGTTTGTACAAGGTCAGCACGTGCAGGTGGGTGACCAGTTTTTCTAAGAACAATGGTGATCCGGAACGTCAGCTGTGTTCAAGATCATCTTTAGTTTTGAGTCCTTAAGTATATGGGTATCAGCCATTGAAAAACGCCTGTCATCCCCACATATTAGGATGGTGGTATTCAATGTATTCAAGGAGTATGTATGTTAGGTAACTGGACCAAAACCTTTGTGCTGATGGCAGCAATCACGGCATTATTTGTCGCTGTCGGTGGGGCATTGGGCGGTCAGGGCGGCATGTTACTGGCCTTGTTGTTGGCCGGAGGCATGAACTTTTATGCCTATTGGTTTAGTGATCAGGCGGTATTGAAAATGTATGGCGCGGTGGAAATCAATGCCGAGAACAATTTTGGCAATGGGCAGTTCCGCAATTACTACAACATGGTCAAAGAGCTCGCAGAGCGTGCGGAATTACCCATGCCACGCGTATTTGTGATCAATGAAAGCCAGCCCAATGCGTTTGCTACCGGTCGCAATCCTGAAAATGCGGCCGTTGCAGCAACCACAGGGATTATGCAAATCTTGAGTGAGCGTGAGTTACGAGGTGTGATGGCGCATGAACTGGCGCACGTTAAAAACCGTGATACGCTGATTTCGACCATTTCAGCGACCGTTGCCGGTGCGATTTCATCGATTGCACAGTTTGGCATGATGTTTGGTGGTGCCCATAGAGAGGGTGAGGACAGACCCAACCCGTTGATTAGTATCCTGATCATGATATTGGCGCCGCTGGCGGCGTCATTGATCCAGATGGCGATCTCGCGGTCACGCGAATATGAAGCGGACCGCATGGGCGCGGATATTAGTCGTGATCCCAAGGCCTTGGCAGCAGCACTGGAAAAAATCCATAACTATGCCCACCAGATCCCGAACATGACTGCGGAGCAGCATCCTGAAACCGGGCAAATGATGATTATCAATCCTTTGTCTGGTGCCGACCTGGCAGGATTGTTCAGTACCCACCCGCAAACAGAGGAGCGGATTCGCCGCTTGATGGCGTTGGCAAGCCAGTATTAATTAAGCGGTAAAACGTGTTACAAAAGGCTTTCCTTGTGAAGGCCTTTTTTTATTGCATGCGTTTTCACTGTGCAATCGGGGCGCATCAAGTAAAATAAGTTTTTTTGCCTAGAGATTCCCTGTGCAAGTTGCCCAGTTAATTGCCGCGTATGCGGTGGCCGAGGTGTTGGCCGGACATAATCTGACTGTTTCCATGCCCAAAGCCTTGCGCAAGGTCAAATCGGCTACGCCACAACAACAGGCGGCAGCGCAGGATTACAGTTATCTGACCCTGCGGTTTTATGCAGAGGCCGCCGCGTACCTGCAGGCCCTGACCTCAAAGCCGGTGACAGATGATCGCGTACACGCCTTGCTCCTGGTGGCATTGTCGCAATTGCTGCATGGTGCAGATAATGACTTCACGGTGGTTAATCAGGCGGTGGAAGCAGCCGGTAAAACCGGCCAGCGCTGGGCAAAAGCGCTGGTGAATGCTGTCTTGCGTAATTTTTTACGCCAGCGCACCGCCTTGCAATCCACGGTTGCCCAGCGAGAGGAGGTGAAGTTTAATTATCCGCAATGGTGGATAGACACCCTCAAGCAGCAGTACCCGCAGCAGTGGCAAACCATCCTTGATGTCGGTAATAGCCATCCGCCCATGACTTTGCGTGTGAACCTGCGCAAGACGGATGTGGCGTCATATATGCAATGGTTGGAGAAGGCCGGCATAAAAGCGCATCATTTGGGAGGGACGGCCATCCAGTTGCAGCAACCTTTGCCTGTCCACAAGCTACCTCATTTTGAGGCAGGCTGGGTCAGTGTGCAGGATGCCGGTGCGCAATGGGCGGCACCCTTGCTGGACCTGCAGCCTGGTATGCGTGTGCTTGATGCCTGCAGTGCGCCAGGTGGCAAGACCTGCCATCTCCTGGAAACATGCGAGGTGGATTTGCTAGCGCTGGATATAGAGGCAGAACGATTGCAGCGGGTAGAGGATAATCTCCAGCGTTTGGGGTTGCAGACTCAGGTGATGGTTGGCAATGCGGCGCAAGCTGACTGGTTTGATGGTCAGTTATTCGACCGTATCCTGGCAGATGTGCCTTGCAGTGCCTCTGGTATTGTGCGTCGCCACGTGGACATGAAATGGTTGCGCAGGGCTGAAGATCTGGCGACTTTTGCGAGAACGCAGCAGGAAATTTTATCGAATTTGTGGCAAATGCTGACAAAAGACGGTAAATTGCTGTACGTGACATGCTCAATATTTCAACAAGAAAACGAAATGCAAATTCAGCAGTTTTTAAGTACGCATGCAGATGCGACAAGATTGCCAGTCGTTTTTGACGTGTCCACATTGCCATGTCAGTCGCTTGGTGGCCAGTTGTTGCCGACTGCCGAACATGACGGATTGTTTTATGCGCTACTGCAAAAACATTAATCGATTACTTTGGTCAGGCGTATTGCTACTGACCCTCACCACCTGGATGGTGGTGGCAGCTGGCAATCATGCGCACATTCGCAATGCCGAACTGGTATTGCGTGATGATGTGTGGACGCTGGATGCGGATATGGATATCCAGTTTGGCCGCGCGCTGGAAGAGGCACTCAATAAAGGCGTGGCCCTGACTTTTTTGTATGAATTCCAACTTGTCAAACCCCTAAAGTACTGGTTTGATGATGAAGTCGTCACGGAACGACGCGCGGTCACACTTAATTATCATGCGCTGACCAAGCAATACCTGATTAATTATCCCCAGCAGCAAAAAGTATTTGACAGCCTGGGCGAGGCCAAGCGCGAGCTGGGAGTCATCCACGACTGGCGTCTTGTGCCGCATGCCACGCTGGAAAAAAACCAGTCTTACCAGGCCGCGCTCAAAATGCACCTGGATACCAGCAAACTGCCCAAAGCATTGCAGCTGGATGCATTGGGTGAAAGCGACTGGGAGTTGGTGACACCCACATTTACCTGGTGGGTAAAGGAAACACAGCGCTAGCTTATGCGGTATGTCCTGATTTCGTCGATTGTCCTGGCAGCAGTCCTGCTTTACCTGCTGTCACTGGCCAGTGCGAATACGGCTATCAGCGGTGATTATTATCTGGTCTTGCTCTATGTCAATGCCGGATTAGCCTTGCTGTTGCTCGGTGTCATTGCTTACCAGCTGCGCCATCTTTATCTGACTACCAAAGCCAGGCAGGTCGGTAGTAAACTCAATTTCAGGTTACTGGTCACCTTTGCGTTGATGGCATTGATTCCAGGCATGATTGTGTATCTGGTGTCTGTGAATTTCCTGTCGCGTTCGATTGAGTCCTGGTTTAACGTCAAGGTCGAATCTGCGCTGGATGGGGGGCTTAGCCTCGGGCAGCGTGCACTTGATATTATGCTGGGTGATGTCAAGGAAAAGGCACAAAGCATGGCAGTGTCATTGTCTTTGCAGCCTGCACGCTCACATTACAGCCAGATTAACGATCTGCGCGAAAAAGCGGGCATTCAGGATGCGGCATTGCTGAGTCCCCAGGGGGCAATTTTGGCCGTCAGTAGTTCCGACCCCAGCAGCTTTCTGCCGGAGCTGCCCTCAGTCCCACAGTTGCGACAGGCCAGGAGTGGTGTGTATGGCAAAATCGAGCCCATTCCGGGCAAGGGCCTATACATGCGGGTGCTGATTCCTGTCGAAAACTTGGGGATTACCGGGGAAATGCGCATTCTGCAATTAATGCAGCCAGTGCCCAAAGCCCTGTCAAATACGGCTGAATCCGTGCAGGAAGTTTATCGCGAATACCAAACACTGTCTTACAGCCGCCAGTCACTGAAAGACATCTTCATGCTGACGCTGACCATGATCTTGCTGTTGTCCATGCTCGGTGCCTTGACGATTGCCTTTGCCCTGAGCCGTCGCATGGCGCAACCACTGACGGTGCTGGCAGAAGGGACGCGCCTGATTGCCACGGGTGATTACTCGCAGCAACTGCCTTCGTTTGGCAAGGATGAGCTGAGTGTGCTGGTGAAGTCATTTAACAGCATGACGCGCCAGTTGCAGGAGGCGAAAAATGCTTCCGAACAGAGCCGTCAGCATGTCGAATCCGCGCGTGCTTACCTCGAGGCGATTTTGTCGCACCTGAGTTCCGGCGTCATGACCATTAATGAGCGTGCGGAGTTGCGTGTGTATAACCTGGCAGCGACCAATATCCTGGGGATTTCGCTGGTTGGTTTCAAGAACAAGGTTTTTACCGAGATCGCTGCCGAAAATCCCTATTTGAGTCCCTTTACGGGATTGGTCATGCAGCACTATGAGGAAACCTTGCAATTCGAGCGCCATGAGCGGCACATGACCAGCCAGATAGAAATTGAAGGCGTGCACGGTACGCAGATTCTGATGTTGCGAGTGACACGGCTGCCTGAAGGTGCCGGGCATGGCCTGGTAGTGGTGTTCGATGATGTCACTGCAATGGCACAGGCACAGCGTGATGCTGCCTGGGCAGAGGTGGCGAGACGCCTGGCACATGAGATCAAGAACCCGCTGACACCCATACAATTGTCGGCCGAGCGGTTGCAGTTCAAATTGCAGGACAAGCTAGACAACAAAGATGCCGAGATGCTGCTGAAAGCCACAGATACGATTGTTAACCAAGTACAGGCCATGAAAAACATGGTCAATGAATTCAGCGAGTACGCCAGGACTCCCGCTGTAAAGTTGGTCAAACTGGATTTGAATGCGTTGATCCGCGATGTCAGCAGTCTGTACAATGCCTCTACGGTCAAGCTGGTTCTGGCTTTGCATGAGCAGCTGCCGGAGATTGATGCCGATGCCACCATGATGCGGCAAATCCTGCATAATCTGCTGCAAAATGCTCAGGATGCGTTACTCAATGTCGCTGATCCGCAAATTGTCATCTTGACCGATTATGATGGCGAGCGTATAAAACTCGCAGTGACCGATAACGGTAGTGGTTTCCCGACCGATGTGATGGCCAGGATATTTGAACCTTACGTGACTACCAAGGCTCACGGCACAGGGTTGGGATTAGCCATTGTCAAAAAAATGATAGAAGAGCAGCGTGGACAGATTCGCATAGACAATCTGCCACAAGGGGGCGCCAGCGTCACCATCAGCTTGCCGGTAGATAAACAACAACAGCGTCGGCGCGTTGAGCGCATCGTGTAAGGAAGTACCATGGCTTCACGTAATATTTTGGTGGTCGATGACGAGATAGGCATCCGTGAGTTGTTGAGCGACATCTTGCGCGATGAAGGGCATGTCGTACGACTAGCGGAGAACGCGCAGATTGCGCGAGACGAACGTCTCAAACTGCGACCGGATCTGGTCCTGCTGGATATCTGGATGCCGGATTGTGACGGTATCAGCCTGCTTAAAGAGTGGGCCAATGCAGGCTTGCTGACCATGCCGGTGATTATGATGTCTGGGCATGGCACGATAGATACTGCTGTTGAGGCCACCCGCCTGGGCGCGTTTGATTTCCTCGAAAAACCGATTGCGCTGCAAAAACTGCTCAAAACCGTAGGGGCAGCCATCAAGCACACCGAACATCTGGCCCACACAGAAATCAACCTGTCCAGTTTCGGTAAAAGTGCAGTGATCCAGGAACTCAAGCAACGACTGGAACAACTCGCCCGCCATAAAAATACGCTATTCCTGATTGGCAAAAAGGGCGGTAGTGTGCCTTTGTGCGCCAAGTTTTTGCGCCCGCAAAATACACCCTGGGTTGCGCTGACAGAATATGAAAAACTGGTGACTGCCCCTATGGAAATCCTGGAACAGGCGCGTGAAGGGGTGGTGTTTGTCGATGAAGTCACCAGGCTGGGTAAAACTGAACAAAAAGGCCTGAGTCTGCTGATTAACAAATCAGAAAAATATGGTGTCCGTGTGATTTGTGCCAGTGAACATGGCTTGCCGCAACTCATTGAAAAAGCCATGCTGGAGCAGTCGCTGCTGCAAACACTGGCAGGTGCTGCGGTGAAGGTGCCGTGCCTGGATGAACACAAGGAGGATATTCCCGACCTGGCGAGCGCCATGGCTACTTTGATGGTTGAAGCAAGCAAGATTGACTATAAAGCGTTTGATGTGGCGGCTTTGAATGCTTTACGTAATGCCGACTGGCCAGGGGATCTCGGTGAGTTGGAGTCTGTTGTACAAAACCTGCTCATGACCAGCCTGGGGGATACTATCACACAGGCGGATGTGCAGCGTGTACTTGCTAATTTCCAGGGCCAGGCCATGGAGTCCGCCGAGCAGCATATGCCGCTCAACCTTGACCAGCCGCTGCGTGAAGCGCGTGATGAGTTTGAGCGTTTTTACTTCCAGTACCATATGCGGCTGGTGAAAAACAACATGAGCCGCTTATCAGAGATTTCCGGGCTGGAACGTACACATCTATACCGGAAGCTTAAACAGTTGGGGATCAAGATCAAGGGTTGAGTGTTTGCATTTTCTGCAATAAAAAAGCCGGGGTGACCCGGCTTTTTAATCAAGCATGATTTACAAACTGCGGTTATCCAGACTGCAGGCGGTTTGCGGGTAAACGCTCAGCAACAACATGCCGCCAGCGATACCCATATAGGCGAAGAATGCATCCAGCGAGGCCTGGCCCAGTACCAGCGCCATGAAGACTGCCAGCCCCCCCAAAACCCTTGCTGACAGCTGGGTTTTAAAACCAAGAATCAGCATCAAGCCAAACACAAACTGAATCAGGATCAATAACGGGGCAAAAACAGCGGGCAAGCCAAATTGACCGAGCATCATCTGGTATTGCAGATAACCATCCGGGGTATTCAATATGGCCATCAGTTTTAAAATCACCACGCCAAAAAATACCAGTCCCAGCAAAATTCTGGCTGCTGCAGTTTGAAAACGACTCATCACTTTTCCTCAAATCCTGTTTTAATAAAGCACGTATGATGCCTGTCGCCAGTTACAATTGCAATATTTCAGCCGGAGCGACGATGCCCGTACAACACACCAAGCTCATGATCCACACCTTGGCTATGCACCAACCTTTATGGCCAGAGTGCTGTCGCATCCGGCAGCGCGTCTTCATCGAAGAGCAGCATGTGCCTGTTGACTTGGAGTGGGATGAGACAGATGAGGTGGCGATACATTTATTGGCCAGCGTTGATGGTCAGGCTGTAGGTTGTGCCAGGGTCATGCCTGAAGGGTATATTGGACGTATGGCAGTATTGCCTGCATGGCGGGGGAAAGGCATAGGTGAGGCATTGCTGATGCAGGCGATCAATATTTGCCGCCAGTTTGAGGTGACGCATGCGCGTCTTTCGGCACAGACGCATGCCATCGGCTTTTACCAGCAGGCAGGGTTTGAAGTCTGTAGCGAGCCCTACAGTGATGCCGATATCTTGCATGTGGATATGCAGCTTGAACTGGTATAATCACGATTTCAGTTTTTCTCCAACTTGCAGACATAAAAGGAATTCTCATGTCAAAAATCGTAATGAAAGCCGGTGAAGCGACCGTATTTTCCGAAGGCAAAGATGTGACTGCAGCCATGCCGGAAATCGTCATCGGCTCCGTAGATGGCCCAGTCGGCACTGCTTTTGCCAACATGATGGCGCAAACCAAAGGCCACACAGCCATGTTTGCCGTGCGTGACATCAACCAGATGGTGCGCCCTGCCACCATGATGGTGCCAAAAGTCACCTTGAAAGACTCACTGAACATCGAACTGTTTGGTGGCGTGGTACAAGCGGGCGTGGCTGACGGCATCACCGATGCCGTGATTGAAGGCATTATCCCTAAAGAGCTGGTGAATGACCTGTGCATCGTTGCATTGCTGTGGATTGATCCGGGCTGTGCCAAAGAAGCAAACCTGGACAAGGCTGACCTGTACAAAAACAACTACGAAGCGATCAAGCTGGCCTTGAAACGCGCCTTGAACGACGAGCCTAGCATTGATGAAATCATCGCTAACCGTCACAAAATCAAGCACTGTATGTGGGAAGACAGCTGGGATCAGAAATAACCCAAGCCTTTCTGCCTGACCCCGCACTTGCGGGGTTTTTGTTATGTGGATGAAACCAAATGAAGTATTTGATCAAACGCTATCTGGCCGTGGTTTATGAGGCGCTGTTGATGCTGGCGCTGGCGCTGGTGTTGACAGCGGCGTATATCATGCTGATCGGCGATGCCAGTCAGGGCTGGAAGCGCTTGGGTCTGCAAATATTACTGTGGGCAGCCATCGGTGCTTATTTTGTAGGCTGCTGGGTGGTCACTGGGCAAACACTGGCCAGCCAGACCTGGAAACTTAAAGTGGTGGATGCGCATGGACAGTTGCTGAGTCACCAGCAAGCCATGCGGCGCTATCTACTAGCTTGTCTGTTGTTGTTACCTGCCGGATTAACTCTATGGTGGGCCTTGCTGGACCGCGATCAGCAGTTCTTGCATGATCGCCTGTTAGGATCACGCATCATTGAATTACCCAGGACTTAGCGCCGTTCAACGTAATACAGCATGCCGAGACCGGCCGCTAAAAAAATCAGTGTCGGACTGATGGCGCTCACAAGCGGTGACCAGTCGTTCAATACCCCCAAGTGCACAAACACACGGTTCATGATCTGGTAGACCACACCCAGGAAAATACCTGCAAAAATCTTGGCGCTGATGCCGCCTGCACGTTGTTGTAAAAAGCCAAATGGCAGGGCCAACATGACCATCACCAGGCAGGCTAAGGGGTAAACCAGCTTGGACCATAACGCGACCTGGTAACGGGTACTTCGCTGGCCGTTCTGGTGCAGATACTGGATAAAACTATACAGGTTCCATGCCGACATTTTCTCTGGCAGTACCAGCAATACATTGAGCAATTCCGGCCTGATCAGCGACTCCCACTTGGTTTGCTTGAAAAATTGCGAGGTGACCGAATTATGCTGGACGGCCTTGCTGGTATTCATTTTGGTTTGTGTCACATTGGATAATACCCAGTGGTCATCCTCAAAATAGCCTTTGTCAGCATGACTGATTGTGCGCAAACGGAACTCAGGATCAAAGTCATAAATACGGATATCTACCAGGCTGGAGTCAGGCATCACCGTGTTGACATTGACGAAGCTGCTGCCATCCTTAATCCATAGACCAGACTGGAAATCCTGTGCAATGACGGAGTCCGTGGCCTGGATACGAATGCGTTGCGCCATTTTTTCGCTGATGGGGGCAATAACCTCACCAATCAGGAAGGTGACTAGGGCAAAGACCAGGCCTATGCTCAGCAGCATTTTGGCAATGGTTTGCAATGAAATGCCACTGGTACGCATCACAATCAGTTCGGAGCTGCTGGCCATGGCGCCGAGTGTGTAGACAATCCCCAGAAGAACGGCGACCGGGGCAACTTCGTAAATATGACCGGGAATGCTGAGGCCCACATAAATCAGCATGCTGTTGATGCCGTAATGTCCTCTTCCCAGGCTGTCCAGCTCTTGCAACAGGTCAAAGAAGGAAAACATGGCGAGCAGGCCCAGCAGCACCAGCATGATGCTAAAGCTGATTTCCTTCCAGAAATAACGATTTAAGATGACGAGTGTCATGGCTTTATACACGTTTTGCCCGACGTTTGAACCAGTCGGGAATCAATGGTTTGAGGTATTTGCGCCGGTAATATAAATACCAGCCAAGCAGGATAAAGCTTAAATGCACTGGCCAGAGCCCAACGACAATCGAGATTTTTCCCTGCGTGATCCATGCTTGAAAGATACTCAGCATGTTGTTGTAGATGATAAAGATCAGGATGGCAAACATAATGTTGAGTGAACGCCCGGCGCGGGGGTCGACAAAGCTTAAAGGGATGGCAAGTAACACCATGACAATGGTCGAAATGGGAATGGCTAGCCGCCAGTGCAGTTCTGCTTGATCAGCAGTCGTGGCGCCAGTGATTAATGATTGTGTAGACTTGGTTTGCGCAGTACTGGTCGGCGGTGTGGATTCCTTGATCTCTACCCGAATATCGTAACGTTCGAATTCAGTCGTGGTGACTTCCAGGGTGTTGGGGATGGTTTCATAACGCCTGCCATGTTCCATACGCAGGAAATTGTCGCCATTGGGCGCTTTGTAACGGCTACCTCTATTGGCGGTGATAATGCCGGTTTTTCCATGCTGCTGCGATTGCACAAAGATATTCTTGACCTCGTAGCCCAGTTTGTCGAAGCTCTCAATAAAGTAAATACGCTCACCGTTATTGGACTCTTTAAATGTCCCTGGGCTGATGGAGGAGAGTTCGTCACGCTTTTTGAGTTGTGCCCGATAGTTTTCGGCCTTGTCGTTGGCCCACGGCATGATCACCAGGCTGAACAGGCTGATGATGAGTACGATAGGAGTAATAAAACGCATGATGGGCATCACCCACTGGCGTAAACTGAGCCCGGCGTTCATCCAGATCACCATTTCCGAATCACGGTGCCAGCGCGTCAGCGTCAGGAGTACTGCCAGGAAGATCGCCAGCGATAGCATCATGGGCATGAATTGCACCAGGCTGAAGGTCAGGATGGTGCCGATGGCGTCATTGGGTAAAATGCCCTTGGACACCTGGCGCACGATATTACCTGCACGCTGGGCTACCACAATACCGAGAATAATCAGGAAAATGGCAGAGGCCGAGGACATTAACTCTGCAGACAATGCACGTTTGAAAATTTTCAATTTAGATGCACCGCTTTGAAATCAGCATAAAACACTAGATAATACAACCATCACTCAGGCTAGTTGCATGAACCAAAAAGGATAAAGATGGAATTTAGCATAAAAAGCACCTCCCCGGAAAAATTGCGTATGGATTGTTTGCTAGTCGGCATTTATGAAGGCAAGAAACTGACGGATCTCGCAAAGTCACTGGATGCCGTCAGTGAAAAAGCAATTTCAGCCGCCCTTAAGTCAGGGGATATGGAAGGCAAGGCAGGCAGTACACTGATGTTGCGTCAATTGCCAGGTGTCATGGCCTCAAGAGTCATGCTGGTTGGCCTGGGTAAAACAGATGAAGTCACTTTAAAGAGCGTGCGTAATAGTTTCCGCGCCGCATTAAAAGCCTTGCCCACCGGGGTAGAAAATGTTGCGACTGACTTTTCCAGCCTAACCCTCAAAAAAATAACAGTCCAGCAAAAGGCCGCCGCATTGGCTGAAGTGGCATTGGATGCCACCTATAAAGTGAATGCCATCAAGGCCAAGTCTGTGGAGCCGCACCCCCTTAAGCAAGTGCTGCTGCTGGCAGATAAAGCGGATGTCGCTGCCGCTGAAGCCGGTGTCAAGCAAGGCCACGGCCTGGGACAAGGCGTTGCCCTGGCTAAAGATCTCGGCAATCTGCCACCCAATATCTGTACGCCGACTTATTTGGGCAAGCAGGCAGAAAAACTGGCCAAAGACTATGGATTCAAGGTAGAGGTATTGGACCAGGCAGCGATTGAAAAACTCAATATGGGTTCCTTTCTGGGGGTGACACGTGGCAGTGAAGAGCCGCCGCGTTTTATTGTGCTGCAGCATTTGCAAGGTAAAAAGTCGCAGAAACCGGTGGTGTTGGTGGGTAAAGGCATCACGTTTGATACCGGCGGTATTTCGCTCAAACCCGGCGCAGACATGGATGAAATGAAATATGACATGTGCGGCGCGGCCTCAGTGCTGGGTGTGTTTAAAGCCATCGGCGAATTAAAACTGCCACTTAATGTGGTTGGCCTGATTCCGACCTGTGAAAACATGCCGAGTGGCCGCGCAACCAAGCCTGGCGATATCCTGACCAGTATGTCCGGCCAGACGATTGAGGTATTGAATACCGATGCCGAAGGCCGCCTCATTCTCTGCGATGCGCTGACCTATGCCGAGCGGTTTGAACCTGCTGCCGTGATTGATATCGCCACCCTGACCGGTGCGTGTGTGATCGCGCTGGGTCATCATGTCAGCGGCCTGTTCGCCAATAATGATGATCTGGCCAAGGCCTTGCTGGCCGCTGGCGAACAAGCCAATGACAGAGCCTGGCAAATGCCGCTATGGGACGATTACCAGGGCCAGCTCGACAGCAATTTTGCTGACATGGCCAATATCGGCGGACGTGCAGCAGGCAGTATTACTGCCGCTTGCTTCCTGTCCCGTTTTGCCAAGAAATACGATTGGGCACACCTGGATATTGCAGGCACTGCCTGGAAGTCTGGCAAGGAAAAAGGCGGCACTGGCCGTCCAGTCCCCTTGCTGGTGACCTATTTGCTGGAGCAGGCAGCCAGGTAAGTCTGCATGACTAAGATCCGTTTTTATACTGACGTGACTGACCAGGTGGTGTTGATGCAGCATCTGGTTGAGCAAGCCTTATCGCGGCAACGGCAAGTGACCATTTATGTGCCTGACCGCGAGCGTGCTTTGCAACTGAGCGAGGGTTTATGGCAGCAGGCGGCTGATCACTTTTTCCCTAACGCATTGGCAGATGCTGAACATGCGGCTTTGACGCCAGTGCAATTGGCCTGGCAACCAGAGCAGATTCGACAGGATGACCTGTTGTTTAATTGCCAGGCCACGCTGCCCAAATTTTTCAGTCGATTCCGCCATATGTTTGAGCTGATTGGTACGGATGAACAGGAAAAGGTGGCTGGGCGGCAACGTTGGACGTTTTACCGCGAACGCGGTTATGAAGTTCAGCATATGAGCAAGCAGTAATTCAGCTTGTATATGGAGGTTGTGTGGATATTTCAGAAATTCCGGTGTTAACCAAGGTGGTACAAAAAGCCGCGGCGCCTGCTGCGGATATGAATGAACTGGTGACACAGCTTAAAGAGGCATTGCTTCCTGAAATTGCACAGATGGTTGCAGCGCAGTTGGCCGGACAGCATCCCGATGCGCTTGGGGCAGGGCAGCAGTCATTGGCTGACTATGCCAATACCTTGCAGCAGGAGTTGACGGTAAAAGCACAAGTGCAGATGGGTGACACGATTCAATCTGTTGAGCAGGCCTTCACTGAAGCCATGGGCAATATAAGCAAACAACAATTGCAGACATTTCAAACCACGCTGGAAAGTCAGTCACAACAGCAATTACAGGTGATTGAAGAAAAACTCTCCCAGTTAACTGACACACAACAACAGTTACTGTCTTCAGCGGAACAGTCGTTACGAGAAGTCTTGGAACAGGCCACGGCACAATCGCTGGACAATGCCCTCACTCCCATGATTGAACGCCAGCAAGCGCAATTAGAAGGGCGTGTGCAGGTGTTACGTGAGCAATTGGAGCGGGGTCTGGATGCACATTTGCAACAACTGCAAGAAAATAGCCGCCAAACGCTGGCTGCTGGTCAGGAAGCTACCGCCACACAACTGGTGACAGACTATAAAGCGTCTCTGCAGCAGGCCTTTGCCGAATTAAATGCGACACAACTCAGCGAATTCAGGCAAAACATGCAGTCTGAATTGTTGACTTCTGAAGCCGCTTTACAGGAAAAGGTCGCGGTCATGGTCGCCACGCAATTGCAGGAGATGGAGGCTGAGATGAACAAACGGTTGAAATCGCGCATCCTCGAAGTCTTGCAGGGCATCAAGTTTGTGATGCCCACCATATAACCCAGATTTTCCATCAGGCGATTTTCAATATACCCGAACGTCAACTTGTTCAGATTGCGTCTTTTTTGCGCAAATTTTCGGTCAATAGAATGACTATTGATCCTCAAATATCCACAAAAAAACCATCAAACTGCCCTGCGTTGCCATTTCAAGTCCTAATCGAAACGCTGGGTTTAAGCTAAGCGTCAGCCAGTGTCAGCACCACTGGGGTGTGGTCACTTGGACGCTCCAGTTTGCGGGGTGCCTTGTCGATGATGCAGCTTTGACATAAAGGCTTCAAGGCTTCACTGATGAGGATATGGTCAATGCGCAAGCCCATGTTGCGGCGAAAGGCCGCCATCCTGTAATCCCACCAGCTGAATTGGCCGGCTTCTTCATTAAATAGCCGGAAACTGTCGTGTAATCCCAGCGCCAGAAGTTGTTGAAATGCTTCCCGTTCCGGCGGGCTCACCAGCACCTGCCCTTGCCAGGCTACCGGGTCGTGGCAGTCCCTGTCGTCTGGGGCAATGTTGTAGTCGCCCAGTAACGCCAGTTTGTCGTGCTGCCTGAGTTCTTCTTTCACCCAGGCATGCAAGACACCTAACCAATTCAGTTTGTATTGATATTTGTCAGAGTCTACGGACTGTCCGTTGACCACATAGGCGCAAATCACACGTACGCCCTGGATTGTCGCTGCAATAATCCTTTTTTGCGTGTCGGCAAAATCAGGCAGGTCCAGATGCACGTTTTCAATTGGGTGTGGGCTGATGATGGCAACTCCGTTATAGGTTTTTTGCCCGTTATGCACTGCGTGGTAACCTGCCTCTTTAAGCGCCGCATAAGGAAACTTGCTATCTTCCTGTTTGGTTTCCTGCAGGCAAAGGACATCTGGCTGATTGGCAGCCAGCCAGTCCAATACATGCGGCAAACGTACGGTCAGTGAATTGACATTCCAGGTAGCCAGTTTCAACAATATTCTCCCCAACTTTTTTAAAGGCGCTTAAGCTGACCCAGAATTAGCCACCCCAGGATTATCTCTGCCAAGATTAGCCGCGCCAGGATTCCTGCGCATTTTACATGAGTCTGTGGCGCGTGCTGCCACATCACTGCAGTCATGTGCTTGCGTTTGGCAGGATATCAGGCAAATGGCGTATTTTTTAATCCTGCCATCGCCACTACAGTCTTGCCTGACAGGATTCATTCAGGAGTACCGCATGCCAGGCAACACAGCAAGTTTTTCCAGGGCCGAATGGGGGTTGATTGTAGCCATCGTATTGGTGGCGATCAGCCTGCGGCCAGGGATTGTCTCCATGGGGCCGGCTTTGCCTGCCATCATCAATACGTTTCAGTTAAGCCATGCCATGGCCTCGATGATGACGGCGATCCCTGATGTCTTGATGGGCGCATTGGCCTTGCCTACGCCCTGGCTGGTGCGCCGCTTTGGTGTGAACAGAGTGCTGATGCTGGCGCTGAGTATCTTGAGTGTTGCAATGATCGTGAGAGCTTATGCAAGCAACAGTACTGTCCTGATGACGGCAACGGTAGGCGTGGGTGCAGGCATTGCGGTGGCGGGCGCCATGTTTGCCGGTATCGCCAAGGCCAGTTTTGCCAATCACGCAGCTTTCATTATGGGGGTGTATGCCACAGCCCTATCTTTAGGGAGTACATTGTCAGCCGGATTCACAGGCTGGATATTGCAATCGGCAGGTTGGCGGCTGGCCACTGGTGTCTGGGCGATTTTTGGCCTGATTGCAATCGTCGCCTGGTGGTTGGTGATACGGAAGTCCGTCACAACCAGGCAACTTTCTGCAGCGCCATCTATGACAGCAATCTTTCACTCGCGCTTGCCATTGCGTACGCCGGTGGCATGGCTGATTGCGTTATTCTTTGCCTGTATCAATTTCCTGTTTTATTCCATTCTGACCTGGACCGCTAGCATGTACCAGGAGCGGGGGATGTCTGCCGCCGAGGCGGGTGCTGTCCTGGGCAGTTTCACTTTTTGTTTCATGCTCGCCAGTCCGATTGTGGGCATGTATAGCCGACATATCGACAGGCGAGGCTGGCTTGCAGGCTGTGCATTATTGTCTACCATAGGCCTGGTTGGTATCGCCACGCCGGGGGAATCGCCCTGGCTATGGGTGCCATTGGCAGCGTTTGGCCTGGGCGGTGCATTTACGCTGGCAATGACCTTGCCGCTAGACCATACTCACAGCCCGGACGGGGCAAATCGCTGGAATGCCTTTGTGCTAACCGTAGGCTATCTGATTGCGGCTACCGGGCCGTTTATCATGGGGTGGATGCGGGATATCAGCGGCCACTTTACTGGCGCATACCAATTACTGGTGGTGGTTTCTTTATTGATGTTGGTGCTGGCCATAAAGTTAAAACCCCCGGTGCATTGAGTCTGCGCATTCAAATGCATTGATACCACTATAAACGCCTGCTTATTTGGGTAATGTGTTCAACATTTTTTGCGGTATAAATTAAGCTGGATATGATTGTCGGCAATTTGCCCAATCAGTCATTGCACTTAATATTACCCAAATACGCATGAAGCCTGTTCCCATCCTGAGGTTGATCAGATGGCTGCTGACACTCGTCACGCTGGCCGGGTCAGCCATCTCCATCGCTTCGGAAACGATTACCGTACAACTTAAATGGCGCCACCAGTTCCAGTTTGCTGGTTATTATGCTGCGGTTGAGCAGGGCTATTATCGTGAAGAAGGGTTGAATGTCCGGCTCGTAGAGGGGAATAAAGACCTGTCACCGTTACAGCAAGTGCTATCAGGCCAGGCTGACTACGGTATTGGTGATGCAGATATTTTGGTGTCGCGCATTTCGGGTAAGCCGGTGGTTGCTCTGGCCGCCATTTTTCAACATTCACCTGGCGTATTACTCAGCCTGAAACAAAACAATATTCAAACGCCAAAAGATCTCATAGGCAAGCGTGTCATGCTGTCCAGTAATGGGCAGGGCGTATATCAATTCAAGGCCATGTTGTTGAAACAGCATCTGGATATCCGCCAGATGACCATTGTGCCGCATACCTGGCGCCTGCAAGACCTGATCGAGGGCAAGGTAGATGTGGTCTCTGCCTATGCCATGGATGAACCTGGGCAGTTGCAGCAAATGGGCTATGAACCCTCTGTGATCAGCAATCAGCCCTATGGCGTAGATTTCTATGGCGATGTGCTGTTTACCAGCGAGCAAGAAATTTCAGAGCATCCTGAGCGGGTACAGGCTTTTTGGCGGGCAACCAAAAAAGGCTGGATGTATGCTTTTAAGCATCAAGCAGAAATGGCAGACTTGATTGCAGGCATGCCTGGAGTGACCAAGCGTGGCCTCGACAAGCAAACGTTGTTACATGAAGCTGGCGTAATGCTGCCTTATGTGCTCACAGACCTGGTGCCCTTGGGGCATATGAATGAAGAGCGCTGGAACAGCATTGCACAGACCCTGGCTGATCTGGGACTGGTGCCGCAACAGTATAGCTTGGAAGGATTTCTGTACCAGGATGATATGCTGGTCAAGCGGCCATACGTGATCTGGCTGTTTCGCGGTATTTTTATCCTGCTGCTGGTGCTAGGGGCTACCTTCGTCTGGAACGTGCAGATACGGCGACAGGTCACCCAGCGTACCCAGGCTTTGCAAAACGAGATTGATCGGCGTACCCAGGCTGAATATTTGTTAAAGGTGGCGGGCAGTGTGGCAAAAATCGGTGGTTGGGTCATTGACCTGAAAACCAACCTTATTCATTGGTCTGATGAAGTGGCTGCTTTGCACGATATGCCGCCTGGATACTCGCCTACCGTTGAGGAGGGGATGAGTATGTTTGTGCCCGAGTCGCAACCTATCATGGCCAGTGCGCTCAAGGCATGTATGGAAGCAGGGGTGCCGTATGATCTGGAGTTAGAGAAAATCACGGCCACTGGTCGCCGGTTTTGGGTGCGTGCCATGGGACAGCCTGTACGTGATAATGACGGTAATATTATCAAGCTGCAAGGATCCTTGCAGGATATTACTACGCATAAGCAACTGGCCGCGATCAAGGAAGGACAGGATAGGATCCAGGCCATGATGTTGGCAGATATTTCCTTATCTGAGATTTTGCATACAGCGGTGTTGCTGATTGAACATCAATTTCCGGATGCCTGTTGTGCCATATTATTGCTCGATCAGGAAGGCTCGCATTTGCGGCACACCGCCTCCGCCAGATTGCCTGCTGCCTATGCGCAAGCCATTGATCGCATACAGTTGGGCAGTTGCGGCATTGCAGCATTGACAGAAGGTCGAGTGGTGGCTGAAGATCTCAGTGAGCACCCACTCTGGGATCGGTGCTATGAACTCGCCAGTATGCACGGTTTACGTGCATGCTGGAGTATGCCTGTCTTGTCCCGGAGTCGACGTGTGCTGGGTGTGCTGGCCATGTATCGCCAGCAGCGCCACGTTCCGAGGTTGGCCGAACTGGATTTTGTCGATAGTTATGCGCAGATTCTGGGATTGGCGATTGAACGTGAGCAATCGGATGAGCAATTGCATCTGTTACAAAGTGGTGTCTCCAGACTCAATGATATTGTCATGATTACCGAAGCGCCCATGCATTCGCCCATGCAGCAAAAAATCGTATTCCTCAACGAAGCCTTTGCACGGATTACCGGTGTGCCTGTTAAGCAATTGCAAGGCATTTCACCATTTGAGCTGTTTCAAGAAGCCACGCCGGGGCGCGAGCTGGAGCGCATCAAGAGCGCTTTTATGCACATGCAGCCAATCAAGACTGAGGTGGTAGCCATTAACCAGGAAGGCGTTGGCATTTCACTTGAAATGGATGCACTGCCTTTGCATGACAAAGGTGGTCGGGTCACGCACTGGGTGGCTGTGCTGCGTGACATTACCGAGCGCAAGCAGGCCGATGCGCAGATCCGCCAACTGGCCTACTACGACACCATGACTGGCTTACCTAATCGATTGTTGTTGCAAGACAAGTTGTCTTCGCACGTACGCAAAGCCATGCGCAAACAAGTAGGTGGTGCCTTGTTATTTATTGATATCGACAACTTCAAGACACTCAATGATACCTATGGCCATGATGTCGGCGATGCCTTGCTGGTAGAAGTTGCCAAACGTATCAGACAGTCCGTCCGCCGTTTGGACACCGTCAGCAGGTTGGGTGGCGATGAGTTTGTGGTAGTCCTGGATAGCTTGCATTACGATCCAGCACAGGCCGAAAAACAGGCCCGGAGAGTCTGCGAGAAGATTATGGCTGCTTTTAAAAAGCCATTCAAACTCAAACATTACCAGCACTACACCACCCCCAGTATTGGTGTGGTGTTATTTGACCCGGAACACCTGAGTCAAACAGACGAATTGCTGCGCCGGGCAGACCTGGCAATGTACAAGGCCAAAGAGGCAGGCAGGAACGGTTTCCGCTTTTTTGACACGCAAATGGAAACCGAACTTCGTCAGCGGGTTGCGCTGGAAGCTGACTTACATGCAGCCATTGAAAAGCAAGAGTTCACGCTGCATTTCCAGCCCCAATACAACCAGGCCCACGAGATTGTAGGTGCTGAAGCACTCTTACGCTGGCAGCATCCTGAACATGGATTGATCATGCCAGGGCAATTTATCAGCCTGGCTGAAAGTTCTGGCCAGATTGGAGAATTGGGCCATTGGGTATTAAAAGAGGCCTGCAAAATGCTGCAGCGCTGGTCTACGCATCCGCAATTGCGTCATTTGGTGCTCTCGGTCAATGTAAGTCCCAAACAATACCTGCAGCCCGCTTTTGTCGCTGAGATACAACAAATGCTGGTCGAGACCGGCATTTCACCACAACACCTTAAACTTGAACTGACAGAAAGTATGCTGGTGGATAACGTGGAAGACATTATTGCCAAGATGGCGGCGCTCAGGGAAGTTGGCATTTGCTTCTCGCTGGACGACTTCGGCACGGGATACTCTTCATTGTCTTACCTGAAGCGCTTCCCGTTTGACCAGTTAAAAATCGATCAGTCATTTGTGAGAGATATGCTGAATGGTCGTGATCATGAGAGCATTGTGAATGCGATTATTTCACTGGGGCAGAGTTTGCAATTGGAAATTCTGGCTGAGGGGGTAGAAACAGAAGCACAGTTAAATGTGCTGAAAGACCTGGGTTGCGAGATATTCCAGGGCTATTATTTTACCAAGCCATTAACCCTGGATGCGTTTGAGGCATGGATTGTTGAGCCATTAAAGTCAACAAAAAATATAGCCACAGCGCAGGTGATATCAACCTGACTCTGCCGGAACCTTCTTAAGTCTTATCTGTACAGGACAAAAACACCCTCGAATGTGGAAGTGGTTCTGGATTGGCACACGATACGTGCCTGCACGGTGATCTTTGCGCGACCCTGCTCACGATAATGGTCTACAAACTGTGTCCAGGCCTCCGCGGACGGCAGGGTGGCAATACAGTCAAAGTCAGCGTTGACGGGTAACAGGAATTTAATCTCCTGCTGTTTAATGACCAGGTTACCTGTCAACCCTAACCGTTGAATGTTGTGTTGCAACAGTGACCAGGCGGTGGTGATCGAGATGGCGGCAATGCTGCCACCAAATACAATATCCAGATGGTTTTTATTGAGCGCATACGAGCCTCGCACGACCAACTCAGTCTCGCCTATTTCGGTAAACTGGATGCCAAAATTCCTGGTTTGAGGGATCAGCTCAAACAGGGTTTTTTCAAATGTCGTTTCGAGGGATGTCACTTTACTTTCCATATGTCGCTTCTTTTCAGATGATCTCTCCATGGAGATATTATCTCTTAATTATCAACGTAACTGGATAACGAACTTTGGCGATCCCATATTCAAAAGCAAGCAACGGAGTTTTTTGCTGCAAGTGATGCTGTATATTCTGGTCTCTTATGCACATACATCAATTCAATATGGACGTGGATGCAGCCCAAACAATATTAAGCGATCCGCGCTGGCAGCAGGTACTGGCGCGTGATGCCAAAGCGGATGGCCAATTTTTCTATGCGGTGAAAACGACGGGCATTTATTGTCGCCCTTCATGTGGCGCCCGCCAGGCCCGCCCGGAGAATGTAACCTTTCATTTGACCGCTGCTGCTGCCGAAGCTGCCGGATTCCGCCCCTGCCAACGCTGCAAGCCCAACCAGGCCGGGGCAAATGAATATGCAGCCAGGGTGGCAGCCGCTTGCCGGCTGATAGAAGACGCAGAAACGCTGCCCAGCTTGGCGCAATTGGCAGCACACGCAGGCTGGAGCCCTTTTCATTTTCACCGTATTTTCAAATCAATCACAGGGCTCACACCCCGAGCCTATGCGACGGCTTTCAGGGCACAAAAGCTGCGTCAAACACTGGGGGAAAACACGAAAATTACCGATGCAATGTATGACACTGGCTACGGCTCAAATAGCCGCTTTTACGCATCCGCAACGGATGTACTAGGTATGAAACCTTTGCAATATGCTAAAGGAGGTGTGGATACGCAGATCCATTTTGCCATTGCAGAATGTACATTAGGCAGCCTACTCGTCGCCACCAGCAGCAAAGGAGTGTGCGCGATTTCCCTGGGCAATGATCCTGAAACACTTCTGCGTGAGCTCCAGGATAGGTTTCCGCGCGCAGATCTGGTGGGAGGCGACCAAAATTTTGAATCAATCGTAGCCACGCTTGTTGGATTTATTGAAACACCTGCGCTAACACTGGATTTGCCACTGGATATCCAGGGTACGGTCTTTCAACAAAAGGTATGGCAGGCTTTACGTGAGATTCCGTATGGCACCACTGCCACTTACAGTGAGCTTGCCAAGCGTATTGGTGCCCCTAATGCAGTGAGGGCGGTTGCCAGCGCCTGTGCAGCCAACACGTTGGCTGTGGTGATTCCCTGCCATCGTGTGGTACGGCAGGATGGCTCATTGTCAGGATATCGCTGGGGAATTGCACGCAAAAAAGCCTTGATTGAGAAAGAGGCGGCAGCGACCGCTGTACCGCCCAAGTCATCGAAGTAGAGCTGTTTTGCCAAACTGTGCCGGAAATCAATATTTCCGGCACATTCATGGTTAAGGCTTCACCTTTCTATCCAGGAAGTTGTGCATCAGGTTTCCTATTTCTTCACCATCCTCTTCTAAAGCAAAGTGGCCAGTATCCAGCAGGTGTAGCTCGGCATTTGGCAAGTCTCGCAAATAAGGGGTCGCACCTTCTGCAGGGAAAATTTTGTCATTTTTACCCCACACAATCAGCATCGGAGGCTGTTGCTTGCGGAAATAGGCTTGCCATGCTGGGTAGAGTGGCGGATTGGTGCTATAGCTATAAAACAGCTCGATTTGAATGTCTTTATTGCCTGGCCTATCCATATACGCCTGATCCAGTATCCAGGTGTCGGGGCTCACATGATGTGATGGGTCACGAAAGCCTTCTGTGTATTGCCATTTAGTCGCATTCAGTTCAAGTACGGGGCGGAGCTTGGCAGCATTCGCTTCGCTTTTGTTTTTCCAGAGAGCTTTGATCGGCTCCCAGAAAGAGTTATCAATGCCCTCGTTGTAAGCATTGCCATTCTGGACAACGATGGCAGAGATTTTTTCCGGATGCGCAGAAGCCAGGCGATAGCCTATCGGTGCACCATAATCCTGCACATAAATGGCATATTTGCTTAATCCGATTTGGGCGGTGAACTTGTCTACAACAGATGCCAGGTGATCAAAGCTGTAATTGAATTTATCCATGGCTGGCTGATCACTTTGACCATAACCTGGATAGTCAGGTGCGATGACATGGTAGCGGTCAGCCAGTTTGGGGATCAAATTCCTGAACATGTGCGATGAGGTGGGAAAACCATGAAGCAACAATACTGCAGGTGCATTTTTCGGGCCCGCCTCACGGTAGAAGACTTTTACTCCGTCAACGACTTCAGTATGGTAAGTGACACTGGTTTCATCCGCCGTGCCCGCGTTTGAAACCGGCGCTGCTGTGGCGTCAAGCACAGGCATCGCTAAAGTGGCCATCAGCGCGCACACCAGCATTGGCATGCGCAACATAGATTTTAAAGGTTTGTTTTTCATCATCAGTCCTCTCAGTCATTAAAGTGATTGCAGGGTCCGTCTTGTGGACGGCGTGACTGAAATTTAAGAGATTTCTTAACACTGAAAATCCAGGCTGGCCGCAATTCATTATTGCGGTCAACGAAACAATCAACCGAGACCTTCTGTGGACAGTTGTAGAATGACTGTTCTACAATGCTGGGATGGAAACAAATGAACCCCTGCAACGATTATTATTGGCGACAGAGAAACTGATTTATGCCAATGGTATCAACGCGACCGGCATGGATGCCATCGTCAATGAGTCCGGGGTAGCCCGTAAAACGATTTATCGTAATTTTCCCACCAAAGAAGCGCTGATCGCTGAGGTATTGAAGCAACGGGATCAGCGGTGGATGAACTGGTTTATTGACTCCACGCGCACGGCGGCAGAGCCGAGAGCCCGTATTCTTGGCTGTTTCGATGCTTTGGAAGCGTGGTTCTCCACCCCTGATTTTAATGGCTGTGCGTTCATTAACGCCGCTGGCGAATGCGGCAGCAGCAGCCAATTGATTGCTGATGTCGCTAAAGAGCATAAGGTCAATTTAGAATGTTATTTGGAACAGCTAGCTGCGGCTTATGGCGCCGCCGAGCCTCAAAAAATAGCCGCAGAGTTACTGCTCTTGATAGAAGGCGCAATCACCGTGGCCAAAGTGATGGGGGATAAAATGGCGGCGAGAACTGGAAAACAGTTGGCTGAGCGCTTACTTTTGCAATAAACAAAATGATAAATGATGACTTCACCAAGGTCATCTATGGTGGGCCGGTTTGTGCCGCCCCTGATTGCTTATAACCCTAATTCAGACAAACCGGGATGATCATCCGGACGTCTTCCCAGCGGCCAGTGAAATAAGCGCTCACTCTCTTTAATCGGTACATCATTTAAAGAGGCATAACGGTTGACCATGAGTCCATCAGGATTAAATTCCCAGTTTTCGTTGCCATAGGAGCGGAACCAGTTTCCCGAATCATCCTTCCATTCGTAGGCGTACCTGACTGCAATCCGGTTGCCATCAAACGCCCACAACTCTTTAATCAGCCGATATTCATGTTCCTTGTTCCATTTGCGTTCAAGGAATCTTTGCGCTTGTTCACGCCCCTTGATGAATTCAGACCGGTTGCGCCAATTGGTATCTATGGAGTAGGCCATGGCCACTTTTGCTGCGTCACGGCTGTTCCAGCCATCTTCGGCTAGCCTGACTTTCTGGATGGCAGTTTCTCGTGTAAATGGTGGCAGGGGTGGCCTGCTGGCTTGTATGGTAGTCATTGATACTCCTTATAGTGACGCAAGATGTTGATATAGGTGTGACAACACTCTGGATACTCTGCTCAGACTGACCTTTAATGAAGGTAGAATGATTGTTCTACTCATGGTAGAACGATTGTTCTTTTGTGTCAATCCGTTATTCCAAGTTGTTGATTAGAGACGCCACTTTCGGAAAAAACACTGCATTCACAAGCGCATGCACTCAGTCGTAGTACCTGCTCAAAGCAGGCTGTAGGCGGATCTGCGGCGCATTATCGATAAATTTCAAAAAATTTATGAATTTTCCTAAAGTTATCTAAATGATTGCCGTTAAAGAGATGTTAGTCCGAGAATCATTGCCCTGATTTAACGACTTCTCCAAGGCCCAGAACCCGCCTTTGTTGTAGACAGCAGCTATTGTGAGCTGTAGGCAACATTTAATTTTCACTATTGAAAGTTTGCGGCTATGTTCGGGTTACAGGAATCAATGAGTTTAGAAGTGCATCGCATAGATGTTCCGCTTCAACCTCTTTCCTCAAGTACCTACATCACTTTGTTGTGGCTGGTCACTTCAGCTCTGTTGCGATCCACAACTCTGGTCATTGGTATTCCTGTCAGTATTCTGTTTGTAATTTCTGTTAGTGTAAAAGTACTCAACACACTGACTACAGTGCGGATATTAGTACAAACAAACACGCCTCAACCTTTCAATATTTGGAAGCATGCATCCTCTTCTGAAAGGGTATAAAAATGTTAAACAGTCTTCGCAAGGTATTTGGTGGTCATCAATACACAAAGATATCCAATATTGAACTTGCTAATCTAAGAGGTCAAATCGAAGCCATTGGTAAATCGCAAGGCGTGATCGAGTTCACGATGGATGGCACGGTGATCACGGCAAATGAAACTTTTCTCAATATCTTGGGTTATACGCTGGCCGAAGCCAAAGGACAGCATCACGGCGCATTCGTTGATTCTGCTTATCGTACCAGTCCTGAATTTAAGGCGTTTTGGGCCAAGCTGAACCGTGGTGAATATGAAGCAGGCGTATATAAGCGTATTGGTAAAGACGGACGCGAGGTATGGATACAGGCTAGTTATAACCCTATTCTGGATCTCAATGGCAAGCCATTCAAAGTGGTGAAATATGCGACTGATGTGACGGCAGAGCGCCTCAAGAATGCGGATTTTGAAGGCCAGATTTCCGCCATTGGCAAATCACAAGGTGTGATTGAATTCACCATGGATGGCCATGTGCTCACAGCCAACAACACCTTTCTGGATGTATTAGGGTATAGCCTGGATGAAGCGAAAGGCCAGCATCACAGTACCTTCGTTGAGCCTGCTTACCGCAGCAGCGTTGAGTATAAAGAGTTCTGGGCCAGGTTGAACCGTGGTGAATACCAGGCGGGTGTTTATAAACGTCTTGGTAAAGGCGGGCGCGAGATTTGGATACAAGCCAGCTATAACCCTATTTTGGACCTCAATGGCAAACCATTCAAAGTAGTGAAATATGCGACTGAGGTGACTGCAGAGCGTATCAAGAATGCCGATTTTGAAGGCCAGATTGCTGCGATTGGCAAATCTCAGGGAGTGATCGAATTCACGATGGATGGCAAAGTGATGGCCGCCAACGATACCTTCCTGAACCTGTTGGGCTATAGCCTGCCTGAAGCCATAGGCCAACCTCACAGTGCATTCGTGGAGCCTGATTATCGGGCCAATGGCGAGTACCAGGCGTTTTGGGCCAAACTCAACCGGGGCGAGCATGATGCCGGTGTGTATAAACGCATTGCCAAGGATGGGCGTGAGGTCTGGATACAAGCCAGCTACAACCCCATTTTGGATTTGAATGGCAAACCATTCAAAGTGGTGAAATATGCGACTGATGTGACGGCAGAGCGTCTCAAGAATGCAGACTTTGAAGGCCAAATCGCAGCCATTGGCAAGTCACAGGGGGTGATTGAGTTCACCATGGATGGAAACGTCATCACTGCCAACGACACCTTCTTGAATGTATTAGGGTATAGCCTGGCTGAAGCAAAAGGCCAGCATCACAGCACTTTCGTTGAGCCTGCTTATCGCAGCAGTAATGAATATAAAGCGTTTTGGGCCAAGCTGAACCGTGGTGAATACGATGCGGGCGTCTATAAGCGTATAGCCAAAGACGGGCGTGAAGTCTGGATCCAGGCCAGCTATAACCCCATTTTTGATCTCAATGGCAAACCGTTCAAGGTCGTGAAATATGCAACGGATGTCACGGCTCAAATCAATGCTTCCAGAGTGCTGGCAGAGGCGGTTGCCGAAACGCAAGTAGTGGTCAGTGCGGCTAAAGAAAATGATTTGACTAAGTTTATCCCCATGGAAGGTAAAACTGGCGAGATTGCCAACTTGTGTGTGGGAGTGAATGCGCTGATTGGCAATATGGCGGAAATCATCACGCAAATCAAAGAGGCAAGTGAGACCATTAATACGGCAGCTGGCGAAATATCTGCGGGCAATAATGATCTGTCGCAACGCACCGAAGAGCAAGCCTCTTCATTAGAAGAAACCGCCGCCAGTATGGAGGAACTCGCTTCCACGGTAAAACAAAACTCCCAGAACGCCAAACAGGCAAGTCTGCTTGCCGTTGAGGCGTCTAGTGTTGCTGATAAAGGGGGCAGTGTTGTAGAGCAGGTCATTGCGACGATGTCGGATATCAGTGCAAGTTCCAGCAAGATTGAAGACATCATTTCAGTGATTGACGGCATCGCTTTCCAAACCAATATTCTGGCACTCAATGCCGCAGTCGAGGCTGCGCGTGCAGGAGAGCAGGGGCGAGGTTTCGCTGTGGTTGCCGGTGAGGTTCGCAATCTTGCCCAACGCTCAGCCACTGCTGCCAAAGAAATTAAGCAACTCATTGCTGACTCTGCTGAGCGCGTGACTACTGGCACCAAGCTGGTTCAGGAGGCGGGCGAGACCATGCATGAAATCGTGAACTCGATTGGACGCGTGACCGGCATTATGGAAGAGATTTCGGTTGCTTCAACTGAACAAAGCACAGGGATTGACCAGGTAAACTCAGCCGTGGCACAAATGGATGAAGTAACGCAGCAAAATGCGGCGTTGGTAGAGCAGGCTGCCGCTGCCTCAGAGTCATTACTTGACCAGGCAGATTCATTGATGCGCAATGTCAGTATGTTCAAGTTAAACAGGCACTCGGGCAATGGAAGAGCTACGAACAAAGTGACGCAACTCTCACACTCGCATCAGGCCAAGCACACAGCGACAACTCAATCACGGGGTCTCAGGAATGGCACGACTGATTCTGAGTGGGCTCAATTCTAATCTCAAGGAGTGATGGCTATGAATACGGAAATTGCAAAGTTGGACTCCTTTAAAAATGAGTTCTTGTCTTTTCAGTTGGGAGAAGAAGAGTTCTGCCTTGAGATTCTAAAGGTTCAGGAAATCCGGGGTTACGTTGGTGTGACCTCCATCGCCAATACGCCAGACTATATCAAGGGCGTCGTAAATTTGCGTGGAGTACGGGTTACCCGCATAAAATGAATGGTAGTGAGATCAGCATTTTTGCAAAAATGGCCGCAGTCTGTGATGTCTATGATGCGCTGACTTCTCACCGCCCATACAGGGCAGGCTGGGAGCCGGGCATTACCTGCACAGGATGACGCAGTGGACCGGACATTTTGATGCGCATATCCTGAACGCTTTTATTAAGTGTATTGGTATTTATCCGATTGGTAGCCTGGTGAAACTGAAATCAGGCAGATTGGCTGTCGTCATTGATCAGTGCCCCACCTCTTTGCTGACGCCAGTGGTGAAAGTATTTTTTTCTACCAAGTCCAATATGCACCTTGAGCCTGAGATTGTGCACCTATCAAAAATCGGGGGCCACGATGAAGTGATAGGGCACGAAGATCCTCGGGTATGGGGCGTCCATGATTTGCATACGATGTGGGCGAATGGCTAATGAGCGATTAGTTCAATAAATGGCCAGTGGAGTGCGCTAGGAGTCATTTTCAAGGTTCAGGCTCTCACGCGAATGAATAATGCTGGTGGCAAAGTCAACCAGTTTTATCCGTTTGCTGCGGGCGTTATTGCGTAACATCGTATTCGCTTCTTCATAGCTGATGCGGTATTGATCCATAATGATGCCAATTGCGATGCTCACAGAGCGGTCCCCATCCAGGGCAGTTTGCAATTGTTGCTGTTGGGATTTCATGTGTTTGAAGTCCTTTGCGCGTGAAAGGGCGGTCTGGATAGCTGGTATTAACTGAGCACTATCAATCGGTTTTACAAGATAGGCCATCGCACCTAGTGCATTCGCTTGAGTATTGACCTCAGGCTCACTTCGCGCGGTGAGGAAAATAAATGGAATATAGTCCAGTCTGTCCAGGCTTGCAGGCAGCTCCAAGCCACTACGATTCGGCATGTTGATGTCTATGATGGCAATATCAGGCCTTGGATTACTTTCCAGCCAGGCTTCAGCTTCATCCACAGACTCAGTGGTGTTGACTTCGTAGCCTGCTTGCATGAGGCCAGTGGCCATGGTTGCCAGGATCAACCGATCGTCATCGACCAATAATATTGAGGCTTTATTTTGTTGTAGTGATTTTTCTGAAGACATGGTTAATTGCTCCTCGATCCAATTGCGATGATGGGGGCGGTTAAATCTATACGCGTGATCACGAACTCACCCGCCTGCTCCCAAGACAAGCTGGCGTTCTTTTTAGGTAACAAAACCGTTGCCAGTTGTAAGCCGGTGCCAAAGTGTGGCGTCATGTTGGTTGAGGTCTCTGCCAACTTCCCTTTATTGCGGATGACGATGGAAACTTTATTGCCGTCAGCATCATAGGCCAGCTCAATCGCTATTTGTGATTGATCACCGTGCTTGATGGCGTTTGTAATCAATTCATTCATGACCAGTGCCAGGGGGACGGATTCTTTTTCTTCCACAAGAATAACAGGCGCATCCGCCGGCATGCTCAATACAATCTGCGTATTCCATAACAATTGGTTATTGTTTGATATGGCTTCAATGAGGCCTCTTAAGCCAACGGCGCTATTTACAAATTGCCCTTGCAAGCCATGTACGGCCGCAATACTTTTTACTTGCGTGATAGCAGTGTTAAGTGGCTCCGCGAGTTGCGGATGCTGGGTTGAAAAGTTGCTTAGTAAACTGGCGACGCTTTGCAAGTTATTTTTAATACGGTGATGCACTTCACGCACTAAGGCATCACGTTGATTTGACTCATCGGCAAGACGTTGCTCTTCATGCATCTTATATTCGGTATTGTCGCTAAAAATGCCCACATAATTAGTGACTTCGTCGTTACTATCCGCAACTGCCGTAATCGTCATGTTCGCGGGGTATATTTCTCCATTCTTCCGACGGTTCCAAATTTCGCCTTTCCAAACCCTTGATTCCTTGAGGTGAGCTTGCATGTCATCAAAAAACGCTTTTGGATGGTAACCTGAATTGAAAATGCGTGGCGTATGCCCAAGCACTTCCTCAGCAGAATAGCCGCTAATGGCGCTGAAAGCCGGGTTTACTGAAAGAATCACGCTATCTATATCAGTGACCATGATGCCCTCAATGGTGTTTTGAAAGACACTGGTCGCAAGTTTTAATTGATTCTCTGCCTTGATGATAGGAGTGACATCTGTCACCAATACATAAAAGCCATTCACAGTGCCATGCGCGTCAATATCCGGGATGTAATTAGTCCAGGTGAAACTCAAACTCCCATCCGCTTTGGTCAACGTACGTTCGAATTGCTGACATTCCCCAGCGAGGGCGCCACGTATATATGGCTCATCCGCTTTAAATAGAGATTGCCCCAATAGCGCCTGCTTGGAAGTCCCAATAATGTCGTCTGTAGACTTTCCAAACCACTGGATGTAGGGTTTGTTCGCAAAGCGGCATATTAAACTTCTATCCCAATAAGCCACCATCGCCGGCATCGCATCTGTAATGGTTTTGATAAATTTTGCATTTTCGATAACGGCGGTGGCAGAGGCCTGTCTGTCCAGCTCACTGGCGATACGGGCAGCAAAAATCTTGAGAGTGGATTCAATCAGAACGTGTGATTTTTGCAGGATGGGGTCACGAAAAAAGACAAACAATAACCCTACTGCATTACCACTCGCGTTGTAGATGCATAATCCCGCAAACGCCTGATAGGGTGCAAATTTCATCATGCTGATATGGGGAAAGTCCCTGTCAGCATGTTCAGCAACAATGCGCAAATCACTGCTATTGAATAATTCTTCTGCCAGCGCATCAGAAATCGAATAATCAAAATTACTGATTATTTTTTCATCTACCACGGCAGCAATTGTTTCGGCGATGAGGGGTTTCTCAGATAAAAAACGAGAGGCATAACCTGCCTGCGCACCCAAGGCACTGACCATGTTGGTGACAAGCTGTGAAAAAAACGTTTCGCCACTACTGACACTGACGGCTGTCGCCACCTTAAGCATGGCATTTTGCAACTGCTGCCGTTCACTTTCTGCACGAATATTGATGATTCCCGCTGCCAGATTATCAGCAAGATCTTGAAGCAGACGCAGTTCATCTTGAGCAAAACGGTGCGCATCCTCACGGTACAACGCTAACAGCCCAAACGTTTTTTCTTTGTTTTTTAGAGGCAGAGATACTAAGGATCGGTAGCCTTGGGCCAACGCTTCCTTTTTGGCTGGATAGCTGTCATCTAGCAGCAGGTCGTCAACGACGACTGTTTGACCAGTGCGTATGGTTTTGCCACCAGGACCAAGGCCATTTCTTTCGTGTTCCGACCAGCTGAGCCTGATTGTATTGAGGAATACTGAGGATTGGCCAAAATGCGCTTGAGGCATAATAGATTTGTATTCATCATTTTCGGCATACCCCACCCAAGCCATGCGGTAACCGCCAATCACCACTGCAATACGGCAAATTTCAGTAATCAGTACTGTCTCATTCTTGATGTGAATGAGTAATTCATTGCACTTTCCAAGCATCTGTAACGCACGATTGACCCATGCGAGATCAAGTTCGTTTTTCTTGCGCTCAGTAATATCCTGAAAAGCACCGATGAGGCGCACAGGCTTATCTTGGTTGGTCACAACTGTCCCTTGCGTCCGTACCCAAATATGCCTGTCTTTTGCAGTGATAAAGGGCAACTCAAGATCCCAGGACGTGCCTTCTTCTAGCGCTTTACTGATTGCCTCGGTCATGACTGGTACTGCTTCAGGGGCATAAAAATGAATGGCTTCTTCAAGAGGAGGAATCTCGTCGGAGTCTATTTCATGCATCGCAAAGATTTCTTTGGACCATTGCAATTGCTTGGTGACAAGATCGAATTCCCAGCCACCGATTTTTGCCATTTCGCCGGTGCGTTGTAATAAATCAGCCATACTGGCTAAAGATGCCTTGGCTTGCTCACTGGCGGCGATATCTGTCGCTACATAGAGGAAGCCGATGACCGCTCCCGAGTTGTTATGCATGGTGGTAATGGTAAGCTGGACCGGAACATGGCTTCCATCTTTACGAATATAGCTCCATTTTCTGGTATCAGAAGAGCCCTTTCTTGCATTGAATGTGAATACTTCAAGCCCTGGCGGGGTATTTTCACTTACAGCAATACCCAGTTCCGTAGCGTAATTGGCAACCTCTTCGGGATTGTGGAAGATTTCTAGCGTTTTCCCCACCACTTCAGCGCTGTGGTAGCCAAGCATTGTCTCGGCGCCCACGTTAAAGCTGGTGATTCTGCCTTCTACATCCGTTGAAATAATGGATTGATCCACACTGCTGATAATGGAGTTGAAAAATGCAGTTCTTTCCGAAAGCTTTTCATTCAATGTGACCAGCTCTAATTTGTGAAGCCTGGATTCAATCTGGGAGACGACTTGTTTGGCCAGAATCTTAAGGGCGGCGCGCTGTTCTTCCGTGAGTTTACGCGGCACTTTATCGATGACACATAATGTGCCAAGTCCATATCCATCATGCGTAATCAATGGCATGCCAGCATAAAATCGCAGATGTAAATTGCCAGTGACTAATGGATTATCGTGGAACCTTGCATCTTCCAGTGCATTAGGAATCTCAAACAATTCTTCCTGCAGTATGGCGTGGCCGCAAAATGAAATTTCCCGAGCCATTTCTGTTGCATCAATCCCTATCTTACTTTTAAACCCCTGGCGTTTCTCATCCAGAAGGGTAATGAGTGCGATGGGCGTTTCACAAATTTGGGAGGCAAGGTAGGTGAAATTATCGAACACTTCTTCCGCAGAAGTATCCATCATTTGATAACGGTGTAATGCACTTAATCGTTGGATTTCATTAGGAGCTATTTCAGGTTTTTTCATCAATGAACGCTCTTCCCCGGATTATCCAATCATGGATTACTCGCTCAGCAGTGCTGGCGAAACTTATTTGCCATTCACCATTGAAACACTGAAAACAGAATTGGCAAAATCACTGTTATACCAAAAAAATCCAGAATACTTCTCGCCAGGCGCGTTGCGGTCTGAAAGTCCGAAATATCTTAACTATAAAACCTGATGAAAATCAAAAGTTTAAAAATATACCCTCGGAGAAAATGAGACATTATTTAAGCATTTTGCGTGCACTAATACCTAATTTAAGCCGCCTTTTCCCATCCTGTGCGTAGCGATTAACTTGGCTGAAAAGGGCTGATATCAGCCAATTCTAAGAAATTTATTTTATCCTTTCAGCCGATTTTTAATGGCTATCCAATTTTTATTGTAATAAATCAACAGATTAGCTTTTTGGAATGATTTATGCACTTGAATAGTTATGCTCCTAGTCATGATTCGTTATATTTCATCATCTTAGGGCATTTAGAAAATGAGTCATTCGTCAAATACTTTAGTATCACAACTGTATACTGACCACCATCTCTGGATTCTGTCTTATCTCAAAAAGCGTCTTAAAAATGTCGAGGATGCTTATGATTTAACCAACGATACCTTCTTGAAGTTAATTTTGAAGGGCGACATAAATAAGATTATCGAGCCGCGCGCTTTTTTAACCAATCTTGCTCATGGCTTAATGGTTAATCATTTCAGGCGGAAAGAGATTGAGTCCAAGTATCTGGAATTCTTAAGCCAACATTCTGAGGACTTTCATGATTCTGTGGAAACCCGGACGATTATTTTAGAAACCTTATACCAAATTGATTTAATCCTGGATGGACTGGAACAAAAAGTGAAGAAGGCTTTTCTGCTGTCACAACTGGAAGGCATGGCTCACGGTGCAATTGCGAATGAAATGCAAGTGTCAGTGAGTAGTGTGCGGAAATATATTTCAACAGCATTACTACATCTGATGCAGCATAAAAATTAAACATGCGCTCCCATGAAGACGTCGTTCCGGAAGCGGTGAATTGGTATGTACTGCTTTCATCCGAGCATGTGACTGACGCAGAGCGGCAGGCATGGGATAGGTGGATGCGTGAATCCGATATGCATCGGCAAGCTTGGGAAGATATTAAACGCAAGCTCTCCATCTTTGAGGGGATTCCATCCAATCTTGGCGTTGAGGTACTTAGCCGACCACCAAGTAAAGTGAATCGTCAGCGTAGAGAAGCAATCAAAACGCTGGGATTACTTGCCGCTGTGTTATTGCCAACCGGATATGTGTTCAAAGATGCTTTGTTTGGACCGTTTAATTATGACTATTTTACTGGCGTTGGAGAGCGAAAGAGTATTGCCCTCACGGATGGCACCAACCTTGTCTTGAACACTAAAACAGCGGTCACGATTCATTCTTCTCGTCACACCATGATGGTTCAATTGCATCATGGTGAGGTCTTGGTGTCGACTTCCAAGTCACATCAAAAAACGCAAGTACTGATGATTGAAACCGGTCATGGCCGGATTCTTCCATTGGGTACTGCATTTAATGTTCGGCGATTTGATCAATTTTCGCGTGTATCCCTTTTTGAGGGCGTGCTCAAGCTAGCCCCCCAACAAAGCGGTGAACACGCTTTCGTCCATCCCCAGCAAGAAATTGACATGCATTCCAATCGAGTTGTGTTTAGGCGTCGGTTGAGTGTCTTATCCCCCTCTTGGCAGAGAGGTTATCTGGAATTGGATAATATGCCGCTCAAGTATTTTGCCGAAGAAATGGAAAGATACCGTTACGGAATTATAAAATGCCACAGAGATATTGAGCAGTTAATGATTTCAGGATCATTTTCGGTAGACGATGTAGACGCTTCGTTGCGCAGTCTGGCCCACACATTTCCAGTCAGGATTCAGCGCTACACACGTTTTTTGATAATGATCATGCCTCTGAATCAGTAAATTTTTATAAATGTATTGTCACTTTTGAGTTTTCGATTGGCATAGCTAATGAGAACAATATTTTCAGGAGTGCAATATGTTATTTACCCATTCAAATCTTCTTCCATTAAAACCAGGCAAAAAGCGCAGCTTGCATTTGATGGTTGCCGCTAGCTTGGTGTTGACTCAGTCCTGGCATACGCCACTGATCGCCGCTGAAAACACCGTCGCAGAAACTACAAAAAAGTCTTACAAAATCAGTGCTGGTCCTTTAGGGGCGGCGCTATCTGCGTATGCTGCTCAGGCTGGTGTACTGCTCTCATTTGATCCACAGTTAACTCAAAACAAGCAGACAACTGGACTCAATGGCGCTTACAGTTTGCATCAGGGGTTTGATGTTTTGCTTCAAGGCAGCGGTCTGTCGGTCATACAAATTGAAAGCAACAGTTTTTTACTCAAAAAAACGGTTAGACAGTCGGAAGAAAATATATCTGTTTTGCCCGAAGTCAAGGTGACGGATAAATTCATCATTGATGAGCCTGATCAGCAGTTTTTGCAGAAGGAATCGTCAACAGCATCCAGGATCCCGCTCGACATTAAAGAGTCCCCTGTTTCAGTCACGGTCATACCGAAGAAAATCATGGATCAGCAAGCAGTGAGAGTGCTTGCTGATGTGGCTAAGAATATTGCCTCAATTAATCAGGAAAGTTTTAATGCAGGACGACAAGCTGCACTTCGCTCGCGAGGTTTTCTGCTGGACGACGAAACAGGGTATTTTGTCGATGGGCAGCCGTTGTATGGTTTGCTTGATCAGCCCGTTGAACTGTTAGAACGGGTGGAGTTCTTGCGGGGACCTGCCTCCATACAATATGGCCGTGCCCAGCCGGGAGGGGTCGCTAATTTAATTCGTAAAAGACCCACGCAGGAGAGGTTTACTTCTTTCAAGGTGACTAAAGGCAATTATGACTACGATCATATGCAGTTGGATGCAGGAGGCCGCATCCCGGATTATGAGCATATTGGCTACAGGATTAACGTAGCGAGGGAGCGCAGTGACAGCTTTAGGGACAATGTGTATTTAGACCGGGATGTGCTTGGCTTGGTGTTGGATGCGCAAGTGACTGATGACCTCAAAGTCACCTTGCTTGCCGACTATGTCAATCGCGACACGCCTTGGGATAACGGTCAGTTTTTTTATCGGGGGGCTGTCAACGATGTGCCAAGAAGCCGTTACTTTGAACTGCCGTGGGGCAGTCAATCTTCCGTCAATACCACATTGGGGTATGAGGTGGACTGGAAGTTGAACGATCAATGGAAGCTCAAACATCAATATACCTATCAGGATTATTTTATTGACCGGCATCAATCTAACAAATCTGCGCCCAATGTTGTGACGGGTAATTTTAGCGTGACCGAGCAACGCTCGACCCAGGATGTGGATGCCCGCTCTTATATCTTTGATTTGATCGGGGACAATACACTGTGGGGCATGCGGCACAGAACGGTGTTCGGCTATCAGCGGGTAGATCTGGAACGCACTATCCACTCGCAAAGTGGGACTGGCAATGTCTATGCATCCAATATTTTTAACCCTGCCACTTTTGTACGCAGACCTCTTCCAATGGTTGCCTTACCCACCCAAGAAAATAACAATTTATTTCAGGGGGTATATGCTGAGGATTTTATAGGGCTGACCTCCAAGCTTAACTTGATGATAGGCGGGCGTTATGACCGCTTCAGCCAGGGCTCGAAATTCCCTGCAACAGGGGCCGCAAGTGACACTGTTAGAAACAGCGATTTTACGCCTCGTGCCGGCCTCATATACACGCCTTTCGAGCCAGTCACTTTATATGCCAGCTACAGCCGTGCTTTCAATCCAAATGGGCGTGTGGGCCCAACCTTTGCGAATGCCGGACAGGTGCTTGATCCGCAAACTGGCAAGCAATATGAGGCTGGTATTAAAACGATGTGGCTGGATAACAAACTGGCCATCAATGCCGCCGTGTATGAGTTAACCCGCGGCAATTTAACGTTTACCGATGTCGCTGCCAACACCGTGACGCTGGTAGGCGAGGTACAAAGCAAAGGCTTTGAACTGGAAGCGATTGGCGAAGTGGCGGATGGCTGGAATATCATGGCCTCTTATGCCTATCTTGATTCCGAAATCAAAGAGGGCACCAACAAGGGCAACGCGCTGAACCAGGCACCTTCTAATGCATTCAAGGTGTGGACTTCCTATGATTTCACCAGCGGACCATTCAGTAATTTATCCATCTACGGCGGCGCATTCAGCCAAAGTGAGGTGTTTGGTGACCCGGCCAATACCTTCAAATTAAGTGGTTATACCCGTTACGATATAGGCGCCAGTTACAAACACAATCTGGGTAATAACCATAAAGCAATTTGGCGTTTTAACGCAGAAAATATCACGGATAAAGTCTATTACTTCGGCAATGGTGCGCAATCCATTTTCCCTGGCATGCCAGCCAATGCCAAGGTGAGCTTGGAGGTGCTGTTTTGATGTTTGGTAAAACACTCTTTGTGGTTTTGATGCTGGCCTGGCATCCAGTCTTCGCTGCAGAAGGCCCAGTCCCTGTGATTAATTTTGAGCTGATTGCCGATGCCAGCACGATATTCTCGGGCGAAGGCGGCAAGTTTAAAGAGTTTGCAACCGCGCCCGTGGTTGATGGTGACGCCGTATTCTTTTCTGCCACACGTGACAACGGATTAACCGGTATTTTTAAAAGCAGGCAGGGCAATATCGATATGCTGGTCAGTTCGCTGGATGAGATCCCCGGAGGCGTGGGCAAATTCATTAGTTTTGAAGGCGCACCGATGGGAGTGGGTGATCAACTGGTTTTTCGTGGAGCAGGAACAGATCATCAACAAGGCATTTACCACTATTCAGCAGGCAAGATTAGCAAGATTGTTGACCTCAACACCCTGATGCCCCATAGCGAAATCAGGTTTACCGCTTTCAAGCGCCCGGTCTTCGATGGCAGGACAGTCGTATTTGTCGGCCGGGGCGACGTCAAGGAGAAGAAAGAAACGCACCAATATGAGGGTGCTTATCAATACGATATTCAAACAGGGCAGCTCAGTGTTGTTGCAGACTGGAAGACAAAGATCCCGCATCAGTCGCTCTATTTTGGCGCAATGGATGATGTGACAGTCAGCCACGATCGCGTGTTGTTGACTGCTTCAGACCAGCTTGGGAAAACCGGGATCTACGTCAAACAAAGTGGTGCGCTCCTTCCTCTGGTCGACGCTTCAACCCCTATCCCCGATGCACCTAACGCAACCTTTCAGGGCCTGAATGACGGCACTGTAGACCGCTCTTTTGCGACGCAAAACTATGCGTTCAAAACGACATCCAAAGACAATACCTTAAACGGCATGTATGCATGGATAGACAATAAACTCTACACGTTAGCGGATAACAAGGCAGAAATGGCCGGTGGCTCGGTCAATTTCAGCAGCTTTAGCAAACCCAATATCTTTAAGGATCGGGTATTTTTTATTGGAAAAAATCCCCAGGGACATGCGAGTATCTATGCCTGGAAGAAGGGAAGCCGCTTTCCCATCGTGCATCCTGACATCAAGCTTTCCGGTAAAACCCCAAAAAGCTTTAATCTCAGTCTGGAGTCTGCAACATCCGATGGTTTGGCATTTCAGGTGGCATTTGAGGATGGTTCTACCGCAATTTATAAAGCCCACTTAAGGGACGAAGTTGGCGAGGTGGTACTCTCTGACAGCTTACATGGCAACAGCCAGGGGCAGGTACAAGGCGGTCAGTTTGTTGATGGCGGAGGATGGACACTGCTCAATGACAATGATCGGATCGTCTGGAAAATCCCGCCGATGTCTTCTCATGGATTGCTTGAAGTCGATATCCGTCACTTTGATCCACGAACACAATTGACGGCCAATAAAAATATTTTTCTTGGGTTATGGGGCAACCTTTTTAATAATCACGAGCGGATGAATCTGCCGGAAACAGACAATTGGGAACTCAGGGTAGGCAAAGCGCATGCGCAGTTCAAGATCGAATATCACGCCCGAGGGTTTGGTAAAGCCAAAGAATGGGTGCCCTTTGATGGACCGTTTGACCCGCAACATACTTATCGTTTCCGGATGGAATGGCATGATGGCAAAGTGACGACCTGGATCGACGACAAGGTATTACACTTTGAAGGTTTGCAGTATGAGCCTGTAGATAAATTCAATTATCTGCACATAGGCACCAGTACCCATTTTGGTGGTGCAGGAACGAGAGGACCGATATATTCCAATATTCGGATAGTGTCATTTAATCATTAACTACGAAAAAACCTCAAGCAGAAGGCTTGAGGTTTTTTGAAACTATTATATTGCTCATTAATTAATGCGTAACTTGGGTGCATGGTTTTAACACATTATTTTCAAGCTGAATTTCAATCTTTCTTTGTGAAATACGTAATTTTGATGTGTATGTAATCTTAATAACAATTGTACTAATTAATTAATACGTAATTTACTCGGGGTGATAGTCCTGCAATTCGCATGCCAATCCGATAGCTGGAGATCACCCGACTCAATTCTTAATACAGCGAAGCTTGGAAGTCATTTCCAACCTGGCGTTGACAGCGGAAGATCATCTGGAAACGCTATTTTCTTTCGAATTGGTTTAGAAGCAGGGTATATGTCTCTCACAACCTAGTGAAGTTCATGGTATAGGCAAACCAGTTCTACAAATATGTAGTGAGACATTAATACCGTAACTTTGAAAAGAATACAGAACAGGATTAGCTATCCCATAGCTAGAACTAAAATTGCAGTACCTTCATCCTTGAATTCTGATACACCCACATTACTTAGAAATTGATCATCAATCATTCTGTCCTTGATTTTCGAATAGCCTACTAGTAAGACAGAATATTTTTTTTGATCTTCATGGTCTAAACTTTCATGATTACAACCATACAGAGAGGTATGCCTCTTCGCCTCAGAATATTGAACGACGAAAAAATAGACGTATCGTGATGGTGATGCGCGAGGTTTCTTTAGATAGAGGAGTGGGTGGAAAACGAACCATCGTATCGATTGCAATGGCGGAAAATAGTATTAATGCAGAAACACTAATAAGGCGGTATGTCAGCAATGGGACATCAATCATGTCTGACGAAAGCTCGGCATACACTAGACTTTCACAGTGGTATGACCACGAGTCAGTTGAGCATGCTAAAGAGTTTGTTAGAGAAGACGGGGTTAACGAGAATCAGGCTGAGTCCTATTTTAGCCGCTTAAGAAGGTATGAGTATGGAATTGGTCATCGTATAACTCCAAAATATTTGATGGATCTTGCAAATGAAATTGCTTGGCGGGAAGACACGAGAAAACTCAGTGAAAAAGAGCGTTTTGATGATATTTTTAGGAAAATATTCAAAAATGGCCTTTCCCGATGGTGGCGAGGATACCATCAAGGACATCATAGGCATACTGAGATATTGATGGCTTAGCATAGATAGCTACTACCACTCGAAATCATGAGGATGGGCTAGATCTAATGAGCTCATCCTCTACCATTAATAGAAGATTTATTGAATGCTTTCGGGGAGTAAATCCTGGCCAGTTAAGCTAAACAGCAAAGTGGTTTGGTGATTGTCGGAAATATAACTTTTACCCAAAGCATTGTTTGTTGCGATGTCGTTGTCGAGCTTGGCGTACGTGTGGACATCTAAAAATGAAAAAACCAGCTTTCGCTGGCCTTCCCCCCCAAGGTCAGAGTGGTCACGCCACAATATACTATGGGTCAGTTGTTATAAAACATGTTATTCGCTTTGCATCATTTGGTCAATCATTGATTTTATTTAAGTTTCAGCAAGTAATATGCTTAATACAACATTCTTAAGTTATTGCGCCATAACTAATAGTGCTTAGGTTCCGGGTGTATGGTCATAAACTAATATTTCGACTCAGAATAATGCCATAGTGACCGTTATTTATCTTGCCCGTTAATAGCCGCCATCACCTCTTTGATTTTATCAGTCATCATCGTGAGACTTGCTTCGTAGCGAATTCCATTATCTACATAAGCGTTTCGCTCTACGTCCATATCAACGGTATTGCCATCTACGGATCCTTGTCTCAATGATCGGAATAATACGTCACCTGATCCGGGGTAACCATTGCCAGCATTACCATTTATATGAGCATTATTGGTTTGCTGCATTTCACTTGCAGGTTGTGTTACAAGACCAACTCCAACACTTTGTTGAAGTGCTGACTGCATTGCAGATTGAAAATCAATGTCACGCGCTTTGTATTGGGGCGTGTCAGCGTTGGCGATATTTGATGCTAGTAATTCTTGGCGCTGGTTGCGTACGCGCAGTGCTGCTTGGTGAAAGTTAAGTTCAGCATCTAATTTCTTAAGTATCAATTTAGACCTCCTAAAATAAAAGCTGTTTATTTGTATTAGGTTCTTAATTGTCGATTGAAGTAAATCAATCTCAAACCATTAAATACCACTAGCAAACTGGCACCCATATCAGCAAAGACAGCCATCCACATAGATGCATTGTCAAATAAGGCAAGATATAAAAATACAAACTTGATGCCCAAGGCTAGAGCAATGTTCTGCCAAAGAATGGCATGCGTTTGTTTTGATAGGCGAATTGTTTCAGGCAACCTACGTAGATCATCATTCATTACCAAAACATCTGCTGCTTCCATCGCAGTGTGTGTCCCAGCTGCTCCCATCGCAAAACCAATATCAGCTCGTGCTAGTGATGGCGCATCATTGATTCCATCGCCGGTCATGGCAGTCACACCGAATTGTTTCTGAAGAGATTCAATTTCCTTTAATTTATCTTCTGGTAATAGATTACCTTTGACTTCATTGATGCCAGCTTGGATACCTACCGTTTTAGCGGTGGCCAGATTATCCCCTGTTAGCATGACAGGTGTGACTCCAAGTCCTATGAGCTCTGAAACAGCTTCTTTTGAAGAGGACTTGATCGTATCCGCTACCGAGCAAACTGCCAGCACTTTTTCGAAGGTGGCCAGTAAGCTAACAGTGCGACCGGCATTTTCTAGCTTGGCTAATTGCATTTCCAATTCGGAGGAGCAAAGGTTCATCTCCTCAATCCAGCGATGGTTTCCCAAGAAAAAAGTACTGTTTCCAATTTTTGCCTGTACTCCACGTCCAGCAACAGCTTTGAAATTCTTCACATCCTTAGTTTCCCCAGATAAGCCCTCAGCAATTGCTTTTGACACGGGATGATCTGACCTAGATGCCAGACTATAAGCAATACTTCTCAGTTCACCGGGATTAGATTGCACATCAAATACAGCAAAACCAGATAGCTTGGGCTTACCTTCAGTAATCGTTCCTGTCTTGTCTAGCGCAACCGCTTTTATCTTACGGGCCTCTTCAAGATAAACTCCACCTTTGATGAGTATGCCTCTTCTCGCTGCTGCTGCAAGGCCACTTACTACGGTAACAGGCGTCGATATCACCAACGCACACGGGCAAGCAATCACCAGTAATACAAGTGCTTTATAAATAGACTTCATCCAGGTCCACTCTAGTAAGAATGGCATCCAGAGAGCCACGATCAGTGCAAGAACAAAAACCGCTGGTGTATAGATCGCCGCAAAGGAATCTACGAATCTCTGTGTCGGCGCCCGGGAACCTTGGGCCTGCTCAACCGCATTAATGATTCTGGATATTGTGCTGTTCGAAGAAAGGGCAGTGATTCGAATCTCTAATTCAGCCGCTTGGTTGATAGTTCCGGCAAACACTTGATCATTTGGAGACTTATCCACTGGTAGGCTTTCGCCGGTAACAGGAGATTGGTCTATAGCACTCTGCCCGGAGACCACAATGCCATCTAGCGGGATACGTTCACCGGGTCGAATACGCACTTTTGCACCAATTGGAATATCTTTGACCAATTCACGCTTCCAGGCACCATCCGATTGCAACACCTCAGCATCTTCTGGGGTTAATTCCATCAAGCTCTTAATTGCGTTCCGTGCCCTATCTACAGCCTTAGCTTCGATAGCTTCTGCGATTGCATAGAGCGCCATCACCATTGCAGCCTCAGGCCATTGACCAATGAGAAATGCACCGGTGACAGCAATGGTCATTAATGCATTGATGTTTAAACGTCCATCATTAAATGCTTTGAGTCCTTTTATATAAACATCTAACCCTGTCAAAGCGATTGAGAGACCAGCCAAAGCCATTCCAAGAAATCGAATTTCTTGGGTACCTGTAAATGCAAACTCCAGGACTTCGGCTGCTACTGCCAAAACCAAGCCGGCGATTGGTTTACCCCAACTATTCCAAAGTCCTTTTGGAGACGCTGTAATGACTTCAGAGTTTTTCTCGTCAAGGACTAATTCAGGTTCAAAACCTGATTTCTTGATTGCCTCCATAGCTAATGGGATGCTATTCGCATCTGCATCGATGATCAGTTCACGTGCTCCCAAATTAAATCTTAAGCTTTTAATTGCATCAATCTTTGCAAGCGCACGTCTAATCTCAGCCTCCTCAGAAGCACAATCCATGGATGGAATACGAAATCTTGCTTGCTCTAGAGTAGATAAAGATGCTGTCAATGTACCCTCTGAAAGTGCAGTAGTAATGACTGGTTCTTTATCAATGCAATCACTGCATTGTTTAGCTTCGTTTTTATGATTCTTAGATCTATTCACGATATTCTCCTTAATGGAATCATGAAACATTTATGCTGATGATCAGGCTGCTACAAATGCAACCTGATCCGATCACTTAATTAACCAAAACTCCAAATCAATTTGGGCCTTTAGCTTCGCCGAGCTCCCTCCTTGTTTCCATCCAGTCGTACGCAACCGGCAGGAAAACCAAGGTAAGTGCCGTAGCCGTGAGAAGGCCTCCAATAACCACGACAGCAAGTGGTCTAAGGATTTCTGAACCGACACCGGTTGCAAGTAAGAACGGGATCAAACCAAAGATCTCTACCATGGCCGTCATCATCACAGGCCTTAATCTGAGTGTGGTACCTTCCAGTACAGCCTCATCTACGGACTTGCCTTCTTCGCGTAAGCCATTGATAAACTCCACCAAGACAATACCGTTCAGCATGGCCACCCCGAACACTGCGATAAAGCCAATCGCCGCAGGCACCGAGAGGTACTGGCCGGCAATTGCCAGAGAGAAAATGCCGCCGATTGCTGCGAAAGGCACATTGGCAATAATCAGTCCGGCATAACGTAGTGAATGGAAGGCTGTGTAGAGAAGAACGAATATCAGACCAATGGTAAGCGGTACGATGATTGCCAGCTTAGTCATGGCTCGTTGCTGGTTCTCAAATGCGCCACCCCATTGAATCCAATATCCACTTGGAAGTTTTACTTGCTGCTCAATCGCGGCTTGAGCCTCTTTAACAAAGCCATCAATGTCTCGACCTTGCACGTCCATTTGAATCACTGCATAACGTTGCAATTGCTCACGTCTGACAAATGAATAACCCTCTTCAATATCAACGCTAGCAACTTGAGACAACGGAATCAACGCACCCTGAGATGTTGAAATGGGGATATCGTTAATTGCTCGAATATCACTGCGGTACTCCGGTTGTAACCAAACTTGGATGGCAAATCGCTTCACACCGTCAATCAGCGTAGAGACGGGCTTGCCACCAATACCTGATTGCACAACTTGCAAAACATCATCAGCATTAATGCCATAACGGGCAATCGCTTCACGATCCACATTGATAATGAGTTGCGGTTTTCCTATGTTGGCTTCCAACGCCAGATCTGTAACTCCATTAACTTTGGAGACCACAGCTCTTACCTGATTAGCGATACGATCAATGGTTGCAAGATCTTCACCATAGACTTTTGCAGACAAAGTTGCCCTGACGCCCGAGATCAACTCTTCAACCCGAGACTGGATAGGTTGAGAAGCCGAAATAACAGCCTCAGGGACATCTTTTTCAACTTGCTCCTGGAGCTGCTGCGCGAGGTCGGCATAGGTAATTTCTTTAGGCCATGAATCTGCTGGTTTTAAATGCACTAGTACTTCCATGTAGTTCACGTCAGCGGTTTCACCCTTTTCTGCACGACCAATCATTGCCAGGCTGCTTTGCACTTGGGGCATTTTTTTGAGGCTCTTCGCCACACGATCAGAGACTGAAATGGATTGCTCAAGTGAGGTAGAAGGGATGCCTGTCACCCTAAAGAGGATGTCCTGTTCCTGCAGGTTGGGCATAAACTCTTTGCCCAGGAATGGAAACATCGCTAAGGCGGCAATGAAGGCAATACCCGTAGAGCCTACAACTAGCTTCTTATGTGACAAACACCACTTCAGCAGAGATACATACTTAGGCTTGATTAAACGAATCAGCCATGGGTCTCTCTCTTCCTTTGGCTTCAATGCCAAAGAACACAACACTGGAATGAGTGTCAGCGTCAGGATCATTGAGCCAATCATGGCAAAAGTCATGTTGATGGCCAAGGGCTTAAATAGCTTCCCTTCCAGCCCCGTCAGGGAGAATATAGGCAGGAAAACCACGGTGATGATCAACACACCAAAAGTGATTGGATTGATCACCTCTCGTGAAGCATCGAGTACGATTTTGGATCTATCTACCTTTTGACCAGCGAAGTGAGCCAAACGACGGAAGCAGTTCTCAACAAGAACCAGTGGGCCATCAATGGTCATACCTAGGCCAATAATCAAACCACCCAATGACATCAGATTAGCTGAGATGCCATATTTCTCCATGAAGATAAAAGCGATCAGACGGCCCATTGGGATTGCTACAACGACGACTAAAGCCGAACGCACTTCGCCAAGCAACATGAACAGCACCGCAATGACTAGCAATGCGCCCTCAATCATGGCGCGGTCTGCCATACGTATAGCCTTGTCAATGATCGCGGTTCGATCATAAACAGTTTCCAGTGTCACACCCTTAGGTAAGGTGGCTTTCACCAGCTCCAACTTCTCTTTGGCAGCATCAACCACTTGCTGGGCATTTTCACCAATCCTGGCAAGTACCATACCCATCACAACTTCCTTGCCATCTTGCGTAACAGCACCAAAACGGGGGCCTGCCCCTTCAACTACTTTGGCAATGTTTTCTACATAAACTGGCGTACCCTGATTCTCAGAGACGACGATACGTTGAATATCGCGGCTATTTTTAACCAGGCCTAAGCCGCGAACCAAGAACTGCTCTTGGCCAATATTGACGTATTGCCCACCAACCTGATGGTTATTTGCCACTAACCTGTCGATGACTTCAGAGAAAGTCAGACCATATTTGAATAGCTTTTGAGGGTCGATTTGAACCTGAAATTGTTTCTCGTTGCCTCCCCAGGATGTGATGTCATCGACTCCGGGTACGGTACGCATTACCATGCGCACATTCCAGTCATGCAATGTGCGAAGATCCATAGTGCTTTGCTTATCGGACTTCAAGGTATACCAAAGTACCTGACCTAAACCTGATGTGTTGGGGCCAAGTGTTGGTTCGCCATAACCTGCCGGCATTCTGGAGCGAGCATCAGCTAGCTTTTCACCCACCAAAAAGCGAGCCTGTTGTATGTCAGTAGTATCAGAAAAATAAACACTGACATAAGACAAACCAAACAATGAAACTGACCGAATCTCCTCAATACCTTTCAGGCCAGCCAAAGAACTCTCGACTGGAAAGGTAATTAGCTTTTCAACATCCTCAGAAGCAAGTCCAGGAGACTCCGTATACACGTTTACCTGCACAGGAGTCACGTCTGGGAAGGCATCTAAAGGGACTTCCTGCCATGCTTTGACACCGAAAAAAACCACGACAACAAATGCAAGAATGACAAGAAGCTTGTATTTGAGGGCAGCATCTAATATCCAATTCAACATGCTGCTCTCCTAGTGCTCATCACTGATTTGTGATTTGAGTTGTCGAGCTTTTAGAGCGTATACCCCTGTCTGAACGATACTTTCATCTTCAGTTAATCCAGTTTTAATTTCGACATACTCGTTATATCGGGCACCTAGCTCTACTGCTCTTGACTTAAATCCGCCACCTTCGCTCACGTAGACGTTGGGGATGCCTTGTACCATCACGACAGATGCATTAGGTACAACCAGAACATCCTTCGTACCAGAGTGATTCAGAACGACCTTGGCAAACATGTCGATGCGAAGCTTTTGCTCGGTATTAGGCAGTTCGATACGCGCCTTGACCGTACGGGTGGTTTTATCCACTACGCTAGATAGGTAGCTCACTTTCCCGGTAAATACTTCATCGGGATAGGCGGTGACAGTGACGCTGGCTGTTTTACCGACTTCCAGATATTGCAAATCCCTTTCTGGAACATCGGCATCAATCCACACCGTGGACATGTCCGCGATCGTGAAAATAGTATCTGCTGGATTGGCTAATTCACCAATCACTGCATTTTTCTCTATCACGATGCCGTTGAATGGTGCTTTCAATAGGTAGGTAGAACCACTCTGCTGATCCAGACCGCCATACATTCTTAATCTTTCAGAATCTGCATAGAGCGCTGATTTAGCACGCTCCAATGCAGACTGAGATTCAATGAATTGCTTTTGTGGCACAACCTTGTCTTCATACAGCTTGGATATGCGATCAAAGTTCGCCTGAGCTAGCGCAAGATCGGTCTTAGAGCTTCTAAATTGCGCACGAGCCTCTCCCATCGGAACACTGTCAATCTCAGCTAGGATTTGACCTGTTTTTACATGATCTCCAAGATTGGCGATCACTTTGGACAGCTTCCCTTCAATACGAGGCGTGACATGAGCCAGTTTATTTTGATTGGCCAAAATGTTCGCTGTAAAACTGAGCTGATCCTGTATTGGTTGCTTGGTTACCTTAGCGACGGTGACACCACTTTGCTGTATCTCGGCAGGACTTAATTTAATTAAATCCTCATCAGCTTTTGTCTCCGCTGGGGTACTTGAGGTTTCTGTTTTCGGCTCTTGAGACTGGTTGTTCTCAGAACTGCACCCGCTTAAAAGCATGAGGAAAATGATGACTGAAAATGCCAGTGCAATCACGTATAAATTTCTGAAGAACTTTAGCATTTTAGTTTCCTAGTTTTGATCAGTTGCAGCTATAGGGGATAGCCAGCCAGAGATATATTCCAATTCGATCTGCACGAGGCGCAGTTCTTTTTGAGCATCAATAATGTCGCGCTGCGCATCCACAACCTGCCTTTGCACAATCAACAACTGAGGTAAGCCAATTTCTCCGTTTTCAAAGGCTTTCCTGGAAAGCGTCAGGTTTTCTTCCAACCTCGGATATACCTCGCTATCTAACCGTCTTACACGGTCTTTGATATTTTCACGACGTAACCATGCTGCCTCTATAGTCGCTTTTGCATTGCGAGTACCAGAGGTGCGGTTGATTTCTGATTGAGTAAGCTCAGCGGCCGCACGACCTACACCCGCAGCATTTCGGCGGAAGATAGGCAACGGCAAAGAAACACCGATGGAGGAGATATTGTCGCTACCAGCCAAGCTGGCTTCGGTGGTATTGATCAGACTCACCGTTAAATCTGGATAACGCATGCTTTTTTGCAGCTCCAAACGTGAGCGTGCAGAAGCTTCTTTACTGGTTAGTGCCTGAATGCCTGGGCGGGAATCTAATTTGTTGAAAAGATCTTGCAGTGTATATTGCGTCTGATTTGGAGTTAACTGACCCGTGACCTCGGGAAAGTCATTGGCATTAAGTTGTAGTGTGGCAGCCAGTTGGGTTCTGGCACGCAGCAATTGCTCATTCAAAGAGATCAGCTGATTTCTTGCGCGTTCAGCATCAACGATGGCTAGATTGCCATCAAGCAAACTATCTTCACCGGCACTTACCCGCTTGCGAGACAGTGAGGTATTTTGCTCTATGAGTTTGAGAATGCGCTTCTCAACTTCTATACGCTTTTGTACTGCGAGCACAGTAATAAACTGCTCTTCCAATTGTGCATGCAGGACACGGTATTCTTCAGCAATGTCCTGGCTAATTGCCGTTTTGCTTTCCTCAGCTGCTTGCCTACGGAAGCCTTGCTGTCCGGCAATCTCAAAGGTTTGAGAAACGCCTATGCCATATTCGCCTCGATATGGGTCCGATGCGCCAGTTTGAGCAATACGACGCGTTCTCGCCTCAAGGTTGACTGTTGGGTTGTAATAAAGTGGCCCTGATGCATCCTGGAATTCGCCAGCCGGAATACTTTGGTTAGCGATCAAGCGTTTCAGATCAGGGTTATTCTGGGCAGCAATATTCCAAGCTACATCCAATGTTAATGGTTCAGCTTGTATAGCTGGGGCTATGAAGAAAGCTATTGAAAGTAATAGCCATCTTCTAATAGATGATTCAAACACGGTAAGACCTCTCTCGTTAGATCAATGATCAAGATGCCGAATCGAGTCAGCATCTTAGAAAAATTGACTAAACGAGTGCAGGAGGTCTATAGAGACTTTTCAAGACAGGATTGGTGAACTGATTTTTAGGTTCGATTTGGAAAGTCATCGAATCTAATTGAGGAAGTGTACTAACAACTTCACTGGTCTCAATAGCCGTGATATGCGCAGAAATGTGGCAAGCATGATCACAAAACTGCTCAGGCATCGGGACAGTTTGATTAGTTTGATTATCTGAGACCGAAGTGATTTGTGACTTATTAATCAAATGGACATCTTGCATGACTGCTTGAGACGTTACCGCATCATCAAATAAAACTTCAGGCGAAAAGGCCCACGCCGATGAACTCATCACTGAGATCAGCGCAAGAAATACCATGAATTTTTTGAAAATTTGATACATGCCTTTTTTAAATCTAACAATAACTCATTGATGAGTCAATGATTTCAGTGTAACTAAATGTACGAGAGCCTAAATCCCAAAATAAAACTTTCGAATCTGCTTTTTTATTTCTGTGAACTATCAATAGGATCGATCATTTATAACTGCATTTTTTGCAGATCATTTAACCTCTCACTCTGCAAAAAATGCATGAATATCAGTATTAACTTGGATTAAACATATAAAATTCAATAGGTTATGAATTGGCATCTGAATTGCTTATCAGGAATGATAATCATTAGAAGATGTGACGATGCTTTCAAGTACTTTCAAAACAGGGATTGCAAAATACTTTTCTGTACCGGAAACACAAACCAAGTGGATATTGGCAATTTCGTTATTCATTATGGTGACTGGCAACTTCTCCCTTTGCCAAAACTTGCTGAAAACATATCCAGTAAGTTTCCATAACCTACCTTTCCTGGCCTCTCTGATAATTTTCTTTTTTGCTACGATTGCTATCGTCTTTCAGATTCTTTGTATTGGCAGAACAACAGCAAAGTGGGTATTAGCTATATTGCTGATCGTTGCCTCTATCAATGCGTACTTTATGGATAGCTTTGGTGTGGTCATCGATCACACCATGATGGATAACATAGCGCAAACTGACCTTAAGGAAATGCAAGGATTAATAAGCATTGAGCTTTTAAGCAGATTGGTTCTGTTAGGCTGCATACCAGCCTACTTGGTCATCAAATTCTTTCCCAAAGGGTTGGCCTTCAAACAAGAAATCAAAGGTCGAATCAAAGCGATTTCTGCTCTTGTGTTAACTGCTATCGTAGTCGTTGCACCATTCACTGCAGGTTACGCTTCATTCATTAGAGAGCATAAAATCGTCAGGTTTTACGCGAACCCCACTTACTCCATTTACTCTGCCTACAATTACCTGAATCAAGAGGCCAAGGTTTACGAAGCACGCAATACAGCGCTCAAAACCATTGCTGGAGATGCAGTAAAAACCTCCTCGATAGGCAACAAACGTAAACTGATGATTATGGTGGTTGGCGAAACGGCTCGTTTTGACAGGTTCTCACTCAACGGATATCAGCGAATTACTAATCCCAACCTTGCAAGCGCCAATGTGATTAGTTTTGAGAACGTGTCCTCCTGCGGTACGTCTACAAGCGTTTCTGTGCCGTGTATGTTCTCTTCCCTTGGTAAGAAAAATTACGATAAACAAGCAGCATTAAAGCAGGAGAATGTCATTGATGTACTTGCCAGGAATGGCGTCGATGTATTGTGGAGGGATAATAACTCCGACTCCAAAGGCGTTGCCTTAAGGGTTAAATACCAGAATTTCCAGTCCACAACATTGAATCCAGTCTGCGATCCAGAATGCAGGGACATTGGTATGCTGGACGGCCTTGATAAACACATTAAATCTAAGGGTGATAAAGACATTTTGATCGTGCTGCATCAAATGGGAAACCATGGTCCTGAGTACTTCAGAAGATACCCCGCTGCCTTTGAGAAATTTAGCCCGGTTTGTAAATCCAAAGAGCTAAAAGATTGCACCAAACAGGAAATAGACAATTCTTACGATAATGCAATTCTCTATACAGATTACTTTTTGTCAGAGGTCATCAAGTTTTTAAAACCCTATGAAGAAAATTATGATGTTGGGATGATGTATATCGCAGACCACGGTGAGTCGCTCGGAGAATACGGGATGTATCTGCATGCAGCACCGGTGATGATTGCACCCAAAGAGCAAACTAAAATTCCACTGATAGTTTGGACTGGCAACTCATCTGCCTTTCCAGAAAATCACTTAAGGCAACATAAAAGTGCTGTGCTTAGCCATGATGATGTCTTCTGCTCATTGTTAGTAGCGTATGATTTCCGCTCCAGTATGTGCACGCCGTATGTGGACGCTGCCAGACATCTACATAACTCATTAGACCATGATGCAGTTGCGGCGGATAATAAGGGAGTCTCCAGCTAAATATTGTGTAATCTATGACTCTTAAGTCAAGCAAACTGCAAGCTAGATCTACCACTCAACTCGCAATTGTCTTTTCATTATTCTTGTATATAACCTGCTGAACGTCCTCGGCCGTGAGCCGGAAGGATAAATTACCCACCCCAAGGGGAAGAACAAAGTGGCCGCTTCGACCAACGTATGCGCCTGGAGACACTTACTCATCATTAAGTTTATTCTTTCTTGGACGCCCCCTCGTGCTGAGTGTCGTCCAATTTGCCAACTCCCACCTTCCTTCAAAATTCGACTTTGCTTGATTGGTTATCCTGATAAACCCTTTGGCATGAAGTGCTACTAGTCTTTTGCCAAGAGTAAAGCGTAAATGCTTGCGTTCATCTGCTGTAAGCTTTCGGCGGCAATTAGTAGTGATAAAAGTAAATATCTCAGAAGTAGCTCGACATTCACCACCGGCGAATTTTAAGCAGCTAAATATAAGGCGAGTCATCTCCCCAAATTGGAGTAACCTCGGGGAGGTTTGAGTTTTCAATGGCCCAATTATTTCTGGGTTGATGGGAATGTCGTGCAACAACAAAGTTCCATCAATCGTCTGAAGATCAAATTTCAACTGCTGAAGATAAGCTTTTCTTGCCTGTAAATTGGAAGAGCTAACTGCCTCAGATTCCTTATGGTCAATTAGTAATTGACGATACGCATTTTGATCTTCACGCAGCGCATTTTCTACTCTGGATATTTCGGATAAAGGCCCTGGCATGCTTAACGATGAGGAGATAGAGCTTCTACGAATGAGTCAGAGAGAAATTTCTATTGGTAGCAGCATTGCTTCACAATCACTGATAAATAATGCTGATATTTTGGGGTTTATTGGCATACTCAGCGATAAAACCCAATATAAAGCTACCCTTAAAGAAATCGAAATCGCAATTCAGGATGGGTGGACGAATTACAGGTTTAATGCGAAGAAATAAGGTAAATCATTCACTGCTGGAAATATATTGCCAGTATGGAGGACTGCCGAATTTCTCTACAAAGTAATCGATTACTGTACGTGTATTAAGGGAAGAAAATTTACTTACTGGGTACAATAGGTAAATTGATTGATCAGTTTCCCCTGTATTCACTTCAATGTCATTCATAAGCGTTATGAGTTTTCCAGCTCGTAATGCATCTCCTAACTGCCAATCCGGGAATAATAAAATACCAGCGCCATCTTCTGCTGCACGAATCAATGATTCGGCATTGTCAGACCAGCGTCGTGTCCCTGCTCTCCCCCAGTATGCAAATAGACGGTGTTTATTAAGATCCTCTGGAAATCTAGGAGCGCCAAATTTATTGATATATTCCAGCTCGGAACTTCATCCTGATTCAATTTTATTAGAGTCATCACAATCTGTAGGCCAGGAAAATATTTAAAAGTAAAACTCACCCCACGCTGGCGATAAATTGCCAGCGTGCAGGGCTACTAGATTTCTCCACAGAATTTCAACGACTCTGCATCCATAAATGATGGGAATTTATGGATGTATAAACAGATCAATATCTGGCATAACGCACTAAGTTTGCCAACTATTTAATGATCGGCAGTTTTTTAATAAGAGTTGGTCATTATTATATTAATGACCCGCATGACCAGTTGGTTTTCTGACGGTCATTTCAATGCCTTCTTCTGTGTTTAACGGTGTTCTTCGACTAACTGGGGGCAAGTCGTTTTCCACTTCATGTGCCACAGTATCCTTTGGATGCTTGTAAAACCCAGGATCTTTATAATCATTCCGTGCCAAACCTTCGCGTATTTTGACAGTAGTAAACATGCCACCCATTTCTATGGCTCCGAACTGATCTTTGCCTGCCATCATCGGTAACGTATTATCTGGTAGAGGCATAGCCATCATTTCAGCCATATCTGTCATTTCTGCCATGCCTGTTTCTCCCATTGGCATATAGCTCGGCACTAGGTTACCTATTTTTTTCATAAGATCGTTTTGCTTCACACCAAGTAAAGTTGGCACATCATGTCCCATAGCATTCATGGTGTGATGGCTTTTATGGCAATGGAAAGCCCAATCACCAGGTTCATTTGCGATAAACTCTAGAGCACGCATTTGTCCAACCGCAACATCGGTCGTTACTTCCGGCCAGCGCGCAGACGCAGGTACCCATCCACCATCTGTGCCTGTAATTTCAAACTCATGCCCGTGTATATGAATCGGATGATTAGTCATCGTAAGATTGCCAATCCTGATACGCACGCGATCATTTTTGCGCACTACGATTGGATCAATTCCTGGAAAGGCACGGCTATTCCAAGTCCATAGATTAAAGTCCAGCATGGTATTTACTTTAGGCGTATAACTACCAGGGTCAATATCATAGGCGTTTAGCAAAAAGATAAAGTCGCGGTCTACTGGCATAAACTTTGGGTTTTTGGGGTGCGTTACCCAACTACCCATCATTCCCATTGCCATTTGTAGCATTTCATCGGCATGCGGGTGATACATGAATGTACCAGGTCGCTTAGCCTCAAATTCGTACATAAAGGTCTTACCCGGTTCTATCGGTGGTTGACTCAAGCCGCTTACGCCGTCCATGCCGCTGGGTAGGCGTTGACCGTGCCAGTGAATACTGGTCTTCTCGGGCAGTCGATTGGTAACATAGATTCTAACTTTGTCACCCTCTACGACTTCAATAGTTGGGCCGGGGCTTTGTCCGTTATAGCCCCACAAATTAGCCTTCATACCTGGTGCGATTTCACGGACCACAGGCTCGGCTACCAAATGAAATTCTTTAACGCCTTTATTCATGCGCCAAGGTAAACTCCAGCCATTCAGCGTTACAACCGGGTTATACGGTCTGCCAGTATTGGGATGCAGGGGTGCTTGAGTATTGGCAGCCTCGGACGATACGATTTCAGGGATTGCAGCCATAGCTACTTTACTTACTGAGGATGCGGCCACACCTGCCAGTCCAAGTCCTGCCAGTCTAAAGAAGCCGCGTCTGTTTTGATTCGGTAAATTCATCATTATTGTCCTTCCATAGAGTTAGAGCCAATCAGCGACATTTTTAATGTGCTATCAGCCACCCAAAATTCACGTAATGCTTCAATATAGTTTTTCACGCTGGCAACCTGTGCCCTTGCGTCACCAAATAGTTCAAACGGACTGGTGAGCATACCGTTGTAACGTAATTGGTTTTCACTCAAGATTTTTTTGCGTATGGGTACGATTTCATCACGTAAATGCTTAGTGACATCGTAGTTGGTACGGTAAATGTTATAGGCTTCACGGATTTCAGATTGCGCATTGATGGCTACCTGGGCAGTCTCATTGACCGCCTGCATATAAATGGCTTCTGCCTTGGCTACTCGGGCTGTACCCCAATCGAAAATAGGAATTTCAAACCCAATTTCAAAGCCTTTTTTGTATGGATCATTCCTTCTGCCTTCAAGCACTCGTGCAGGACCTATTTCAAGCACATTGATAAAACGCGTAGTTTTAGTAAGGCCTAATTGCTTGGCAACAGCTTCTGTTTGCAAGCGAGTGGCTTGTAAGTCCAGACGATTTTCAAAAGCAACTTTTTCAAATGGCTGTAGATCCTCAACGGCTTTAGGGAGGTCTGGCATCCGTTCTGCTAACACCATCTGGTCAGCAGGAACACTCAATAGCCTCGATAGCGCTTCGTATGATCGCACCTGCTTATTTTTAGCATTGGCATAATCTAACGCTGCATCTGCATAAAAACTTTGCTCTCTAGCTAGCTCTAATTTGTTCCAGTTACCTGCCTTATACATGCGTCTAGCCAGTTCTGCACTGGCCTCAGCGCTTTCTTTCACTTGTTCGCTATAACGCGCTAATTCAGTCGCGGCAACGGCATTAAAGTAGGCAATACGAGTATGGTTTGCCAGCTTCAACACTTCAAGTGCCGTCTCTTTTTGCACCTGCTCAAAACGCCGTTTTTCGATTTCTAGCGCTTTAGGCATGGTAATCAAAGAAAAGATGTTGAAAGTGAATGCTTGTTCTATCTTGTATTCGCCATTGTTCTTGGCATACAACATAGAGAATCGCGGGTTAGGTAAACGACCTGCCTGTACAACGTCTGCTTCACTAATACCCAACTCATAAAAAGAAGCCTGCAACCGCTTATTATTTAGCAAGGCAATTTGTACAGCAGATTCAACATCCAACTTGTGTTGAAGCAAAGCATTTATTTGATCATTAACTTTGTGTTGTTCATCTTTAGTCTTAGGCCAAGCTATTTCTTGCTTGATATGTTGTTGCGTGGTTTGTTGCACGTTACCAAAACCACCATCTTTGGAAAATGTAGCGCATCCGCCTAAAAACAAGCTGGCACCTACCAAGGCAGCCATTGTGCGATATTGCACAGGGAATTGGTTAATGTTCATGAGTTTCTCCTTTTTCTGCCTCATGATGATGGCCATCAGCAGCTTCTGGCTCAGCGGCCTTTTCTACATGTGAATGACCTGTCGTTTCAGTGCCGCCATGATGATGACTATGGCCGGCACCCTCACTGGCAGGCAGTGATAACACACCAATACCGTGCCTATAAACTACTTCTCCACCTAACCATGCGGTAACTGCGATTGATTGCGCAAGCAAGAAAAGTACAAATAGCATAGGGACAGGCATTAATTGACTGATGCGATGCCTCCATGCATCCCAGCTAGCTAGTAAAATCAAGCCAATAGCAGTAGGCACTGCCCAGGAACGATGTAATAACATCGCGGCATGGCCTGCATCATCATGATTGACAGAGTTATAAGCCAACCAGCCAAACAGCACCGCAGTTGCAGCGCCTATCGCGGCAATCCAGAGCGTGAAGCGACCAGCAGCAGCCAGTTGCATGGCACTGGGGTGACTTGGTCTTACATATGCTGCAAGACTGAGCAGAAATGCGATGATGGTCAAGGCTATTGGAAAATGCACTACGACTGGATGAAAGTTAGGAATGATCTGCCACGGAGAAGTTTGTGGTGTGGAAGCTGATGGCATCGCCATGCCCGCATGTTCTGCTGCCTGATTGGTTCCGTGCTCATGTGGCTTGGACTCATCTACCTCGGCAGCTTCATCACTTGATAGCATTTCATCTGACTTAGCTTCAGTCATTTGCGAATGATCCATCGCCTTCATATCAGACCCACCGTGGTCATGCCCAGCCATGGCGTTGTGATCCATCTCTTGCATGGCCTCTTTTTTCATGGGCTGCGCTGTGGACTTTTTATCAGGCATGGATTTCATAGTGTCATGCTCCATACCTGCCATTTTAGAATGGTCCATCTCAGCCATCGGTGCCATAGCATGATCGTGTTTCATTTGGCTATGATCCATGCCGGCCATATTGCTATGGTCCATTCCCTTCATATCGGGCATATTTTTGTCAGACATGTTCGCCATTTGCTCCGGCGTCATGTTGTGTTGCATACCCGCCATTGAATGTCCGGCATGACCGCCGTTATTGGCCGGTGTGTTGATGGACTTCCAATCTGACAGGTTATCTTCAGATAAGGGTTTGTAATCACCGAAAGATGATTGGTAGGTATTGGTCTCTTGGGATGTATCTGCGGCCCACCCAGGCGTAGACATTCCTATACATAGAGAAATAAACAACCATACGTTGAATAGTTTCATCGAAATCTCATTTCAAAAATAAATGTGGCGAATCAGCAACCGGCATGACCGGCTGCTGAGTTAGATCCAACAATTATTTAAGCAATGGGAGGTCTGTGAGGCTGAGCACTAATGTGCGAGTTATAGCTTGGTTGAAACAGGCTGACTTCGACTGTTTGATGCTGAAGCTGAATATTTTCTATTTGGCTTGGAGGTAATACTGTGAAGCAAGCCATACAATGACCGCATTTGGAACAATGGTCATTTGAGGATTGTTTCTGAATTTCATCGGGCTGATGATGGGCATGTTGAACCATGTCATGATCATCATGATCATGAAGGATTTCAATACTTACAGTGTGACTATCACAAAGCTGGTCAGCAACCATCATTCCGCTAGCGTAAACAGTATCTGTGAAGAATATTGTTAGCAGCAGAAAGACAAATAAACGAAATGATCGTAGTTGCTTAAATTGCATAGTTACAGTCTATATCAATTAAATTAAATTTCAATCTGCATTGTTAGTTTTAAGTAAAGTCTTCATCTGCTCGATTTCCTGTTGTTGGCTGGTAATGATATCGCTGCATAAAGCCTTAATATTTGGATCTGATAATTTGGTTTCTTCACACATCAGGATAGCTGAGGCATGGTGGGGAATCATCGATTTCAAAAATTGCCTGTCTGATACTCCACCCTGAAATCGAATCAATACGAAAAATACAACTAGCGCAATCGCTGACAAAATGAAAATCCATTTGTTTCTATTTTTATCCATATACATGGCGCTCATGACACCTAATTCAATCAATACCATAGGCATGCTCATCATTCCCGCCATATAGAATTGATTGATGTTCGGTAGCACGTTATCTAGCTGATTCACCATGGCATACATAAGTACATACATGGCAGCAAATGATAAAAGAGTCATGTATAAAAGCTTGAGATAGGCACCTTTGTGCATGGCTTCATTCATGATTTTTTTCTCCAAGTACGCTTAAATCAAGCAGTCATTACTTCTGTTTTGAAAGCCAGCTATCGAATTCAGCAATTTCTTTTTTTGCGCTGATATGATGTTTTTAGCCATGGCTTTCATTTCGGGTGATTTGCCTTGGTCAATCTCAATTTGCGCCATGTCCAATGCTTGTTGATGATGCATCTTCATCATCATGGCGAAGTCTTTATCGACGTCACCGGTCATTTTCATCGCATCCATTTTTTTCATACCATCTTGCATGGAATGTGTCAGGCTGTCAGAACCCTTCATGCTGGTATGGTCATCAGCATGCACAACCCCTATTAAAGTTGTAAAAATGACTGAGGTAATACAGATTTTTAAGTGGTGGGATTTCATAATCAGTGTCCAATATGTCGAGTCCATTTAAGTAAGTCATTCAACCCTTGAGTGACTAGAAATAATATCAGGGATATACCTAAATTCGTGTCAGTGGATTCATACGATTGATCTGGGTATTTAAGTCCATTGTTTAATGGCTAAGGTGGTAATTCAATGGGCGGTTGGTTTCACCGCCCATCACCTTTCTAAGCTAAGCAGCTATTGGTTACTTCATATGATGATCGCAAGGCATGGATGATGATTTTACTGCATGCTCTTCCATCATTTGTCCCATCAAACTATCCATAATTTTCTGATGTTCTGCGAACCACTCATCACGCTCCTTTTCTGTCATACCCGCTTTAGGTTTCATTTCACGGCAAGCGGCCATGTTGTCATTTAGCATTTGTGAATGTTCAGAGAGTAGTTTTTGCTGCTCTGCACCTTGTGAAGCTTTTGCTTTATCCAGCTTCTGCTTGGTAACTTGTAGGTTTTGAATTAGCTGTTCTTGAAAGAAGTCACGACCTGCCACAGCGCTTGCCGAGGCAAAGCCTAGGCATGCAATCAATGCGGTGGTAACAATTGTGTTCATCATTTTGTTGCTCATGGTAATTCTCCTAATATTGGTTTCACTTTGTTGGTGACAATTTTTACGTTCGTTAGAGCATTGCTTAACCCTGAATATTTTGGTTTTACGCAATGTTTACTTGCTGAATGAGCAGGCGCAATGCAATTAATTTGAGCTGTAAGAGCCGTTTTTAAAAGCACAGACGCAAGTCACTCAGCCTTAGGAGAATGAATGCTTTGGAGGGTGTAACAAAGGTGGGGAAAAATGTTGATAAAGCGGTATGGTCAAATCTGGATATGCAGTTCTATAACCGTAAATTAAGGCAATCTTATTTGTTTCGGGTAATTGATAAACACTCACATGGCAAAATGAGCATTTCATTTTTGAACAATCTTTATTGCTTTCATCTGAGCAATTACTGGTGCTCATAGTATGACAGTCTACCGAGGTAGACATCACCGATGCGTAGCTCTCATTGTCTACTTTCATGCTCAAAGCTGGCGCTGATACATCCTCACAGATAGGCATGGTTACAGCAGCAACACCCTGTAATGGGATGCTGATAGCGAGAGCTATTGAAACCAGTAATTTAAGCCAGTGTTTCATTCGTGTTTGGTTTATGTTTTTTGTTGGTTGTTGTACTAAATTTGTTAGTGCATGGTTAATATTATTAGGGTTCCAACAGTGGTAAGGTCAAGCGTTTCAATCGAAATAATGTATTTATTTTAAATAAGATCTTAATACATCCTCCACTTGCTCTAGTTCTTGCTGCCGTAGTTCTTGCGGCGCATTTTCCCCTAGATGTTCGCGAAGGTGCTTTACAAGCATTTCTGACATCAGTCCATTCACAGCACCACGAATTGAAGCAACTTGCTGAAGAATGGCGGCACAATCGATATCATCGTTCAAAGCTTTCTCCATAGCTTCAGCTTGTCCTTTAATGCGACGAATGCGGGTCAATAGTTTCTTTTTATCTTGTGCTAAATGAGCCATCAAAAAACCTTTCTTTTGAGTAAAACGTATACTGGGGTATACTATATTTTGTAAATAGAGAACCCATTATGACACAATCAATTTCCTTAGATAGCCTCAAGCACTCGCACAAATTTGATGAGGGTAATCCCTTAGCTGAGAAGAATACCTTGCGTGTTGCCATTCTGACTGCTGTCATGATGGTGGTTGAGATTGCAGGGGGGTGGTATTACAACTCGATGGCACTACTTGCAGATGGTTGGCACATGAGTTCACATGCCGTGGCTTTAGGGTTATCTGTATTGGCTTATTTTTGGGCCCGGAAATACGCACATGACCCTCGCTTTTCATTTGGTACCTGGAAAATAGAAGTATTAGGTGGTTATACCAGTGCTATTTTTTTAGTCATGGTCGCCGGTCTAATGATCTTTCAATCTATTGAACGGTTAATTTCCCCTAGTCCGATTCATTATAATCAAGCAATTGGCATTGCAGTCGTGGGCCTGGTGGTCAATTTGGTCTCTGCTTGGTTACTTAAAGATGGACATCATCATGACCACGGGCATGGTCACGAACATACTGAGCATGATCATCATGGGCATCACGACCTGAATTTAAGGTCAGCCTATATCCATGTTGTGGCTGATGCTGCCACATCTGTCCTAGCCATTATTGCGCTATTCGGTGGCAAACTTTGGGGTGCAAATTGGATGGACCCAATGATGGGTCTAGTTGGTGCTGCCATAATTTCTATATGGGCCTATGGTCTACTACGCGATACTGGTCGCGTGCTGTTGGACGCCGAGATGACCGCGCCTGTCGTTGAAGAAATTCGCGAAGTGATTGCACAATCGCCGATAAAAGCCCAAATCAGTGACTTGCATGTTTGGCGAGTTGGGAAAGGGAAATATGCTTGCATTCTTAGCCTTGTCACATATACAGAGGTGGCTCCTGCCTATTTTAAAAATCAATTAAACATACATGAGGAGTTAGTGCATATATCCATTGAAATTAATCAAATGCGTTGAGCAGAAGAATGTTCTATGCCTTTGGTCAGTCTGCGGACAAGCTATCTAGGATTGGGCAGTCGGGGCGATCATCGCCGTGACAGCAACTGACTAAACGCGATAATTCTGATTTCATAGTATTTAATTCTTCAATTTTTTTGTTGAGCATTTCAATATGATCAGCGGCCAACGATTTAACCTTACTACTTGGCCGGTTCTTATCCCGCCACAGGCTTAATAAGTCGCCAATTTGTTTAATCGAGAAGCCCAAATCGCGTGAATGCCGGATAAAGCGCAGCATATGCACGTCTTGATGGTTATACGTCCTATAGTTAGAAAACGTTCTTGATGCCGCTGGCAACAGCCCAACCTCTTCATAATGACGAATCATTTTTGCAGAGATTCCTGAAGCTTTTGCCGCCTGTCCGATATTGTATAAGTCACCGTTCATGTATCGTCCTTATCTTTTGTTTGTGGGGCGCCATTTGCTTAACATCAAGGCATTCAATACGACACTGACCGAGCTGAACGCCATGGCAGCCCCTGCAATGACTGGACTTAGTAAACCCATTGCAGCCAGGGGAATGCCAATTAAATTGTAGATAAATGCCCAGAACAAGTTTTGTTTAATCTTGCTATAAGTCCTACGCGAAATATCAATAGTATCTGCCACCAAGCTTGGGTCTGAACGCATCAGGGTGATATCAGCAGTGTGCATGGCTACATCTGTCCCTGAAGACATGGCAAAACTCACATCGGCAGCAGCTAATGCCGGTGCATCATTGATCCCATCACCCACCATGGCAATCACAGTATCTTTCTTACGCAAGGATGCAATGCTGCTAGCTTTTGATTCTGGCGTTTGTTCTGCTAATACTTCATCAATCCCAATCATGTCCGCAACACGGGCTGCACTAATGCTGTTGTCGCCAGTTAATAATAGCGTTTTGACACCCTTATCATGCAATGCGGAAATCGCTTTACTAGAAGATACTTTAATTTGATCCCCAAAAGCCAACATACCTAATAGCGTCGGTTCAGCCCCAATATTTCCTTTTGCCACCCAAGAAATGGTGTTACCTGCATTTTTATAACCTAAAGCCAGGTCATTCAAAGTGTTAATAGATACGCCGAGTTCGTCCATCCAACGTTGATTACCCACATAAATCACAGTACCATTTACTTTTCCGTTTAAGCCACGTCCGGCCACATCTCGGACATCGCTGGCAATAGCTGGACTACTTCCTAATGACTGAAGTTGATCTACAACTGCTTTTGCTAATGGGTGTAAGCTGTTTTGCTCAATGCTGGCAGCTAGTTCTAATAAAGATTGATCGTTACCGTCTACTGCTTTAAAAGCCATCAGCACTGGTTTACCTTCAGTTAAGGTACCCGTTTTATCAAACACCACTTGGGTGATGCTATGCGCAAGCTCTAATGCTTTTGCATCTTTAATTAAAATCCCGTAGCGGGCGGCTACCCCTGTACCTGCCATGATGGCAGTTGGCGTGGCTAAGCCGAGCGCACATGGGCAAGCAATCACCAAAACGGCCACAGCGTTCAAAATTGCTTGTTCCCAGTTGGCTGAATATAGCCCCCAAGCAAGTAACGTAATGAATGCAATAACGATAACCACTGGCACAAAAACTGCGCTTACTTTATCAACCAGGCGCTGAATTTCTGGCTTTGCCGTTTGTGCATCCTCAACAAGACGGATAATACGAGACAGCGTGCTTTCAGCACCTATCGCCATCGTTTTAACCAGCAGCATGCCATCAATATTTACTGCGCCGCCAATCACTTTATTACCTGCCACTTTACTAACCGGCTCGCTTTCGCCCGTCATCATAGATTCATCAACGTGGCTACTTCCCTCGATAATCACGGCATCTACCGGTATACGCTCGCCTGGGCGAATGATCACCATGTCATCAATCATGACTTCCTGTAGGGGAATATCAAGCTCTGCATCTAAGCGCTTTACTCGGGCAGTCTCAGGTCTTAATTTCTGTAAGGCACGTATGGCCTCTGTCGTTTGTCTTTTTGCTCGCTTCTCCAGCCATTTTCCTAACAGCACCAGTGTAATCACCACACTCGAAGCCTCGAAATATAGGTGCTCATGACCTTGCAACATCATGTATATCGACAGTAAATAAGCAGCTGAAGTACCGAGGGCTACCAGCAGATCCATATTGCCGGTTCTGTTCTTGATGGCCTTCCAAGCGGAAGTATAGAACCCTGCACCTAGATAAAACTGCACCGGTGTTGCCAATAGCCACTGAACCCATACAGGTAAATTCCATTGCCCACCTGCCAGACTAATTAGCATCGGAATAATGAGAGGAACACTTAATAAGATTGCCATCACAATGCGGATGCCATTGGCTGACTCGTCGTCATGATGTTTTAGGCTGTGAGTGTGCGTCAGTAATTCAGCGCCATACCCGGCATCAAAAATAGCTTTTAAAATAGTTTGCGGCTGAAAAGGCATGCCTTCTTTAAGCGCCACATGGGCTTTTTCAGTGGCTAGATTTACGCTTGCCGATTTAATTTCAGGAATTTTGCGCAAAGCATTTTCTACAGCTGTGACGCAGGACGCGCAACTCATACCACTGATGGCGATATCTAAAGAGTGATCAGAATTGTCCATTTTTGCCTCCGAGTGTAGTCATTGTGATCATCCTAAAGATTCCCACCCTTGGAAGGTCAAGAAGTATTCAGATCAAAATTGCTTGACCTTACCATGATGGTAAGATCTAAAGTGATACTTCTACTATTGAAAGGGTATGCTATATGTATACGTTTAATATACCAAAAATGAGCTGTGGTGGCTGTGTAAATGCAATCAAGAACGCGATTCTACGGGTGGACGAAAGTGCTAATGTGGAGGTTAATCTGCCCACAAAAACTGTAACTGTGCGTACAGACCATTCTGAAGAGGATATTATCCAAGCCATGTCTAATGCAGGATATAAACCTATGGTGGGAACTCTTGATTAGATATAGCTGAAAGGCATCCCTTGCCTGGAGACCCTAAGAGAATTCATTAATTGATTTCTCTTACATATTCGTAGGATTTGTTCTTTAAAAGGGATCCGATTGTTGGATTTTGGGCATTCATGAATATGTTGCATTTGTACTAGAGGTGCATTAGTACGCTAATGATGCACCTCTGCTGAATGCGGTTGCAAATAAGCCATACGTTGTTAATCTAGCTTTCATCAGGTTTCAGTAAAGCTCTTAATTATGAAATATCCATTCAATTAAATTGAGGGCTTTCAAGCTGCTAGCGACTGACTAATGCTCCTTTTTTTTAAAAAATATTTGGACCAGTTCGGAAATCTCTCATTCACTTTTCCGTAGTAAATCAATCTCTACTTCCGTGAGCATTTAACAATTTCATTGAGCAACTTTGTTGAGGGTGTGACACTATCTTGTCTGTGTTTCTTACTTCGCTCTATTCAGCTATCCTACTATGCAAACGTATACCTTTGGTAATTGCAACTATATCGATCCTAGATTAACACGTTTGCCAAGTGCTTCGGCTGATTCCTTGCGTTCACTGTATCTATTAATCAGGAATTCAGAAACATCCCGGGTGAGTAGTGTAAATTTAACCAATTCTTCCATGACATCCACGACTCGGTCATAGTATGCCGAAGGCTTCATTCGACCAACTTCATCAAATTCTTGGAAAGCTTTAGCCACCGATGATTGATTTGGGATAGTGATCATCCGCATCCAGCGTCCTAAAATCCGCATTTGGTTCACAGCGTTAAATGATTGAGATCCACCAGACACCTGCATCACCGCAAGTGTTTTTCCTTGTGTCGGTCGAATAGCTCCCATGCTTAAGGGTATCCAATCGATCTGTGATTTCATAATCCCAGTCATAGCACCATGCCGTTCAGGCGAACACCACACCATGCCTTCACACCACAGCGTTAAATCACGCAATTCCCCTACTAGAGTTCCAATTAATCCCCAAATCGCTGCATTCATTGCAAGCTCCATCACAAAAAATCAGTAGTCGGAAAGAGAGTTGGCGTTGGAGACCATCCGAAGAATACCTCAAGTAGCACTCCAACAGAGTCCAGGATAAGTTATTATCGCTCTATTGTCAGATAGTAAGAAACCTAAATCATCCTAAATCAGAACGGTTTCTAGTCAATCACCTCGTTTTAATCGTCTAACTCATTGATTTTGAATGTTTTGATACCTTTATTCAGAGAAAGTATCAAGAATAATGCCATTTTTGATATGAAAAAGGCCTCTAAAAGTTAATTTAGAGGCCTTTTAAAGTTACGTATTAATTAATTCACTGTTTGATAAAAACTACGTATTAATTATCAAAGTTACGTATTAATTAACGCAAAATATATTAAAATTACTTAAGCAAAATTCTTCGCTGCAAATTCCCAGTTAACCAGGTGATTGAGGAAAGTTTCAACGAATTTAGGACGTGCATTGCGGTGATCGATGTAGTAGGCATGTTCCCATACGTCTATGGTCAGCAACGCTTTGTCACCCGTTGTCAGTGGTGTGCCGGCTGCGCCCATATTGACGATATCAACAGAGCCATCGGCCTTTTTAACAAGCCAGGTCCAGCCAGAGCCAAAGTTGCCAACTGCTGAGGTTTGGAAGGCTTTTTTGAACTCTTCGTAAGAACCCCATTTGGCGTTGATGGCTGCAGCCAGCGCACCTGTTGGTTCGCCGCCACCGTTGGGTGACAGGCAGTTCCAGAAGAAGGTGTGGTTCCAAACTTGGGCGGAGTTGTTATAAATGCCGCCAGAAGACTTTTTAATGATATCTTCCAATGGGGCGTTTTCAAACTCGGTGCCTTTGATCAGGTTGTTTAGATTGGTGACATAAGCTTGGTGGTGCTTGCTATAGTGATAGTCGAAAGTTTCTTCTGACATGTGTGGGGCCAAAGCGTTTTTTGCAAATGGCAAAGCTGGTAAGGCGTGTTCCATGGAGGTTTCCTTTTTTGGTTTGTTGAAATAATTGCCTGCATTTTTAATGTGTAGGCGATGTGACGTTAGAGTCACGAGACTGGTAAAGGTTTACTAATTTAGTCGGGTTATTTTGCCATATTTTTCTGTCTTGCAAAACCTTCGTCTTGCAAAATGATGGGTAGTGACTGCCAAGATAAACAAACTATTTTTTGCGTGCTCGCGGATGCGCGGCATCGTAAATCTTGCTCAGGTGCTGGAAGTCTAGATGGGTGTAGACTTGCGTCGTGCTGATATTGGCATGCCCCAGCATTTCCTGTACTGCGCGCAAATCCCCGCTGCTTTGCAGCACATGGCTGGCAAAGCTGTGGCGCAACATATGCGGATGCACGTGATTAGGCAAGCCTTGTTTGATGACCCAATGGTTGATACGTGTTTGCACCGTGCGTGCATGGATGCGGCGCCCTTGCTTGCTGATAAACACGGCAGTTTCAGAAGGCCGTCTGAGCAGCCATAAGTTCCTTATAGCCAGCCAGTCCTTCATTGCCATGACTGCCTTGCTGCCCAAGGGAACCATGCGTGTTTTGTTCCCTTTGCCTATGACTGTCACCAGGCCTTCTTGCAGGTCCAGGCGATCTATGTTCAGCCCTACCAGCTCACTTAGGCGCAGGCCAGAAGAATAGAACAGCTCAAGAATCGCACGGTCACGCACGGCAATAGGTTCATCACTGTCGATTTCAATCAGCTTGTTGGTTTGCTCAATCGACATTGCATGTGGCAAGGATTTGGCTGCTTTAGGCGCGCGCAAGCCTGTGACTGGATTGGACGGAAAGCCTTTGTGCAGGACCAGGTAACGGAAGAATCCACGCCAGCTCGACAGCATGCGTGCGATGCTACGCCCATGCATGCCTTGACCATGCAGGCTGGCTATCTGGCGGCGGATATCCTGCGGCGTGAGGGCCTGCAAATCTTGCGTCGCACTTTTTATCAAGCGCTCAATATCCCGTTGGTAGTTGTTGCGTGTGTGCTCGCTCAGGCCGCGCTCAAAATGGAGGAAGTCGAGGTAGTCGGCTAGCAGTTCATGCATGGCAACAAACTTGGTATTGTAAACATGAACGAGTGGCAGGAAGTGCAAGGCGCACGGCACGCAGGAACCGGAATGTACATGACAGTACATGAGGGTTTCGAGTACCGTGCAACGCGGCAATTTGGCCGCGCAGCCATGTTTGATTCACGCTGACAGTTGCCGCAAGAATATCCCTCTTGGCGGAAACCTCAGCGGGGGCTTTCATATGATATATCTGGCCAGTGAAGCGCTCACTAGTTCACCGATCTGGTTGAGGAACAGGGTGCCCATGCCGGCATAAAAGCGGCTGCGCTGCTCACTGGGGATCGCCATCAGTCCAAATGTGACCTCTTGGTAACGCATGGGGATCACTGCCAGTGAGGCAGGTGTGTCGGTAAACCACCCAGCGATATCCATGGTAGGCAAAGTGCCGCAATAAGGCTGGCTTAAATCCTTGGCCCAGTTTTTAAGGGACTCTTCGGCATCAATAAACAGGTGGTCTGCGGCATGACTCTCGTTCACCCACAATTTAAGTTGCGCATTGGGCAGCTGGAAATGTGCAGCGAGGAACTCCACCAAGTGGGTATGCAATGCCTCTACATCCTTGGCATACAATAAACCCAAGGTCAGCTCATGCACTTTACCTGCGGTGGCTTCATTTTCTTCAGCGGTCAGTATCAGCTCGGTAAAGCGTGATTCGAGCACGCGGATTTTGTCGCGCTGGGCGATTTGCTGGCGTTCAGCCAGTGAAATCGTACCTTTGCCATGCGGGCTGGGCAAGAACAGCTCTGCCAGCAGATGGGCATGACGCTCAAAGAAGTCAGGATGCGCTTTGAGGTAATGCTTGATGTCGTTTTCGTTGATGCTTTCTTCCATGATACTGCTGATTCTTCTAATTAAATTTCAATTTCGCCGTCAAATACAATCTCTGCCGGGCCGGTCATGAGGACAGGCGTGTCTCCGCCTGCCCATTGTATGGTCAGGATGCCGCCACGGGTATGTACTTTGACCGGGCTTTGCAAAGTCCCCAACTGGATGCCACTGACGGCGGCCGCGCAGGCGCCTGTGCCACAAGCCAGGGTTTCTCCGCTGCCACGCTCATACACACGCAGGTTGATTTCATGCTCATTAAGTACCTGCATAAAGCCCGCATTCACGCGTTGCGGGAATCGTGTATGGGATTCGATTTGCGGCCCCAGGCTGGCTACTTCCGCCGTGTGTACGTTATCCACCAGCATCACAGCATGCGGGTTGCCCATGGAAACTGCGCTCACGGTGACGGTTTCGCTAGCTAGCGGTAATTCATAAGTGGTCGCTTGTTGCTCAGCCTCAAAAGGGATCTGCGCCGGCGCAAAGCGAGGCGCACCCATGTTGACGGTGACCTGTCCATCATCTTGCAACATCAGGGTAATAACGCCGCTGGCAGTTTCTACGCGGATGTCACGTTTGCTAGTCAGGCCTTTGTCGACCACAAAGCGTACAAAACAGCGTGCGCCATTGCCGCATTGTTCAACTTCGCCACCGTCGGCGTTAAAAATACGGTAACGGAAATCAACGCCGGGCGTGTCAGTGGATTCCACCATCAGTAACTGGTCACAACCAACACCAAAGTAGCGGTTGGCAATGTGCTGGATTTGCGCGTGGGAAAGATGCACAGGGCTTTTTGTCGCATCAATCACTACAAAGTCATTGCCTGCGCCCTGCATTTTGGTAAATCGTAATTTCATAGCTCAAGATGATACTCTATCGCGCCGTTGAAGGCATCCATATGACTAAGATTTATTCCTTGGTTGCAATAATCTCAGGTAGAATCTTCGTTCCCCAAATTGGGTGCTGGCTTCAGCCTTTAGTCAGTGCCATTTATTAACTTTAATTACTTTTCAAGGCGTCAAACATGAGTGAATATCTTTTTACTTCGGAATCCGTTTCCGAAGGACATCCCGATAAACTGGCTGACCAGGTTTCCGACAGCATTCTGGATGCAATTTTAGCCCAAGACCCGACCGCACGTGTGGCTGCTGAAACCCTGGCGAATACTGGCCTGGTGGTTTTGGCCGGTGAAATTACAACAACAGCCAATGTGGATTACATCAAGGTTGCCCGTGATGCGATCAAGCGCATTGGTTACGACAATACGGATTATGGTATTGATTACAAGGGCTGCGCGGTATTGGTGGCTTATGACAAACAGTCTCCAGACATTGCCCAGGGCGTGGATAACGCGAATGACGACCCTCTGGACCAGGGTGCTGGTGACCAGGGCCTGATGTTTGGCTATGCCGTGAATGAAACGCCGCAATTGATGCCATTGCCGATCTGGCTGAGCCACCGCGTGATGGAACGCCAGTCACAATTGCGTAAAGATGGCCGTTTGCCATGGCTGCGCCCGGATGCAAAATCCCAAGTGACTATCCAGTATGTCGATGGCAAGCCGTTCAAAATCGACACTGTACTGGTTTCAACCCAGCATGCGCCTGACATGACGCTGGAAGCCATCCGCGAAGCCGTGATCGAAGAAATCATCAAGCCGACTTTGCCGGCCGAACTGATTAAAGGCGAGATCAAATACCTTGTGAACCCGACAGGCCGTTTTGTGATCGGTGGCCCGCAAGGGGATTGCGGCCTGACAGGCCGTAAGATTATTGTGGATACTTATGGTGGTGCAGCGCCTCACGGCGGTGGGGCATTCTCTGGCAAGGATCCTTCTAAAGTGGATCGCTCAGCGGCGTACGCTGGCCGTTATGTGGCGAAAAACATTGTTGCTGCTGGTTTGGCCGACAAGTGCCTGGTACAAGTGAGCTATGCCATCGGTGTGGCGCAGCCAACCTCCATTATGGTGGAAACCTATGGTACAGGTAAGGTCTCCGATGAGCGTCTGACACAGCTGGTCCGTGAGCATTTCGACCTGCGTCCAAAAGGCATCGTCAAGATGCTGGACCTGTTGCGCCCGATTTATACCAAAACGGCTGCTTATGGACATTTTGGTCGCGATGAGCCAGAGTTTAGCTGGGAAGCGACAGACAAAGCAGCAGCTTTACGTGCGGCTGCCGGACTGTAATTAGAAAAGCTGTCTTACAGTCAAAACATTCGCGTAAAAATAATTTGCAAGAGGGCTTTTAGCCCTCTTTTTTTTCAAATTTTTTCCGTAATAGAAGTATAAGATTTAAGCAGTGTTAGCCATCGAAACGTATGTTAAAAACAATCGCAATCAAAGATGTACGCATGGGGATGTATATCCATGAGCTCAAAGGTGCATGGATAGATCATCCCTTTTGGACTAGTAAGTTTGTGCTGACAGATCCCGAAGATTTGAAGAAGCTGCTGGCCAGTCCCATTAAAGAGGTGGTGATTGATACCCTCTGGGGGGTGGATGTCGAGAGCTCTGAAGACGAAAATACTGAATCAAGTCAGATGTCAGACAAGGAAATGGCCATGCTCGAACTGGATGGCCCAGCCGATGATCGTCCTTCATTGCAGAATTCTACGATGGATATCCCTACCCTAAATACTGGAATACTGCAAACAGCGACACTTGAGGCTGAGCGTGAACAGGCTGCAAAAATCATTGCCTCATCACGTCAAGCGGTTGCTTCCATGTTTAAAGATTTGCGCATGGGAAAAGCGATTGAGACCGAAGCGGTGATGCCTATTGTGGAGGAAATTTCTGCTTCTGTCGCACGCAATGTACATGCCTTGATTAGCTTGGTGCGCCTCAAAACGGCAGACGACTATACCTATATGCATTCTGTCGCCGTCTGTGCACTGATGACAGCCCTTGCCAGAGAGCTCAAGCTATCGGAAACGGAAGTCAAGCAGGCCGGGCTGGCTGGGTTGATGCACGACATGGGTAAAGCAGGCATCCCTTTGCAGATACTGAATAAGCCAGGTTCCTTGACGGACCATGAATTTAATGTGATTCGCGAGCATCCGCAAATTGGGTATGATATGCTGGTAAAAGCAAATATTTCGGACCCGGTGACATTAGATGTGTGTTTGCACCATCATGAAAAAATGGATGGTTCCGGGTATCCTGGAAAATTGTCTTCAGATCAGATCAGCCTGTTTGCCAAAATGGGAGCGATCTGTGATGTTTATGATGCAGTTACTTCCACACGCGCTTACAAACCGGCTTGGGAGCCGGGGATGGCGCTTAAGCGCATGGCGAGTTGGAAGGGGCATTTTGATCCTGTGGTATTCAAGGCATTTGTGAAAAGCCTGGGCATCTACCCGATAGGCACGGTAGTGATCCTGAAGTCTGGCCGTTTGGCGGTGGTTGTCAGACAAAACCCGGATAGCTTGCTCAAGCCGGTGGTGAAAGCGTTCTTTTCGACCAAATCCAAAATCCATATTCCTGTGGTTGAGCTGGATTTGTCAAAACAGATGGATGAAATTGTAGGAAATGAATCCGTAGAAACATGGGGGATAGGCAATATTGATCACTTATGGTCCAACCACTAAATGGGGCCATATTTAAGTAATCTTCCTTCAAGAGAAATGTTCTTTAAGGAGAATTATTCTGCCGCTGTCTTTTTAGAGCGTTTGTTCACAGCGCTTTTGGTTGCCGTTGTTTTGTCTGCTGTTGGTTTCTTGGACACTGATTTTTTGACTGTGGTTTTTTTGCCAGCAGTTTTACCACCCTCTTTAGCGGCTTTCTCGGCCAGGAGCTCCAGCGCCTGCTCTACTGTCAGCTCCTCTGGTGTCACGCTTTTAGGCAGCGTTGCGCGAATGCCATTGTGTTGTACGTAGGGGCCAAAACGTCCTGAAAATACTTCAATCCGCCCTTCGCCTGATGGATGCTCACCCAGGTCTGCCAGTGGTGCCGGACCATTCGCAGCCGCGAGCAATTTGACCGCACCTTCTAGGTCTATGCTAAAGACGCTTTCGGTTTTTGGGATAGATTTAAACTTGCCATCATGATTCACATAAGGCCCAAAACGGCCGATATTGGCAACAATTTTTTTGCCCGTCTCCGGATGTTGTCCCAGGTCACGTGGCAGGCTCAGCAGCATATGTGCCGTATCTATATTCACCTGGCTTAGCGGAATTTCTTTCGGGATGCTGACGCGCTTGGGCTTTTTCTTTTCACCTTCAACTGGTTGTCCGACCTGTAGATATGGGCCATAAGGGCCGTTCATCAGGTAGATTTCCTTCTGCGTCTCCGCATCCAGGCCAATGACGGTAGGCTCAGTAGCATTATTGACTTCACCATCCAGATTGCGTTTGTAATCACATTTTGGCGTCGCATTGTAGCCAGTACAGCCGATAAAACTACCATAGCGGCTCAGTTGTTTCTGCAACTGGCGGCCACATTTAGGGCATTGTTCATCTATCAGTTCATTACCGGGACGCTCGACATCCGCCTTAACCTGAATCTGCTGGTTAAAGCCTTGCCAGAATTTGTCCATGACCGGCACCCATTCCAGGTTGCCTTCCGCAATCTCATCCAGCTCGTTCTCGAGCTTAGCCGTAAAGTCATAGTCGACATATTGGGTAAAGTGCTCGGTCAGGAATTTATTGACAACACGGCCGACATCGGTAGGTGTAAAACGCTTTTTATCGAGCAATACATATTCGCGGTCTTGCAGGGTCGAAATAATACTGGCATACGTCGAAGGGCGGCCAATACCGTATTCTTCGAGCGCTTTCACCAGACTGGCTTCAGAATAGCGTGGCGGTGGTTCGGTAAAATGCTGTTCGCCAAAAATCTTTTCTACCGTCAGCACTTCACCAGTTTCCAGATGCGGTAACTTGGCTTCCGCATCCTCGTCGTCCTTGTCGTCGTCCTTGCCTTCCATATACACGGCAATAAAGCCAGGGAATATCAAGGTCTGGCCACTGGCGCGGAACAGGTTGGCTTCACTCCCTACCGCCAGGTCTACACTGACAGCATCATATTTTGCCTGTGTCATCTGGCAAGCCAGGGTACGCTTCCAGATCATTTCATATAATTTAAATTGTTCGTCGTTGAGGTACTGGCGGACACTGGCTGGCGTACGGGTAATATCGGTCGGACGGATGGCCTCATGCGCCTCTTGGGCATTTTTCGCCTTGGTTTTATACATGATGGGCGCTTTGGGCAGGTAGTCTGCATCAAAATGCTTTTTCACGTAATCGCGAATCTGCATCACCGCTTCAGTGGCCAGGCTGAAAGAGTCGGTACGCATATAGGTAATCAACCCCACCGTTCCACTACCGACGTCTATGCCTTCATACAATTGTTGGGCCACACGCATGGCACGGCTGGTGGTGAAGCCCAACTTTCGTACGGCCTCCTGTTGCAAGGTGGAAGTGGTAAATGGTGCGGCCGGGCTACGGCTGCGTTGTTTTTTCTCAACGCGCGTCACCGTGGTTTTGCCAGCGGATGCCAGTAACAGCTTGCCTACGATGTCAGCTTGTTGGTCATGGTTGGTGACCGTGAATTGTTCGACTTTCTGTCCATTCAGCTGGACCAGTTTGGCATCGAAGCCGTGCGCATGTTTGAGCGCACTCATATGAATGCTCCAGTATTCCTGGCTGGTAAAGGCTTCGATTTCGAGTTCGCGCTCAACAATCAGGCGCAGGGCCGGGCTTTGCACACGGCCAGCGGATAGGCCACGGCGGATTTTCTTCCACAACAGCGGCGACAGGTTGAAGCCCACCAGGTAATCCAGTGCGCGCCGCGCTTGCTGGGCATTGACCAAGTCCATCGAGATGTCCCGTGGGTTTTCAATGGCCTGTTTTACAGCCGTCTGCGTGATTTCATTAAATTCCACGCGTTTAAGCAGTTTGTTTTTAATCAGTTTTTTCTCATTGAGAATCTCGGCAATATGCCAGGAAATGGCCTCACCTTCGCGGTCCGGGTCGGTTGCCAGATAAATGCTGTCGGCACTTTTAACCGCTTTGGCGATCGCATCTACATGTTTGCTGTTACGGTCGATGATGTCATACTTCATCGCAAACTGGTGTGCAGGGTCAACGGCGCCGTTTTTGGGGATCAAGTCGCGCACATGCCCGTAAGACGCCAGGACCTCAAAATCACCGCCCAAATATTTTTTGAGGGTTTTGGCCTTGGAAGGAGATTCAACGATCAGCAGTTTTGACATTGCGCGGTCTGTATAAGAGTTGGCTAGATAATAGCAAGCGTTTTCACGACTAGACAATATATCGGTGCGGAAAGTCTGACATTAAAGTCTTTCTGCACCAAAACGTTGTGTTATTCCTCACTGGTGACTGCAACCGGAAAGGGTTTGCGCGCAAATTCAATACGCTTGTCATCTTGGGTGGCAATGGTGAGCGCCATGTCGTTAGACGAAAATTTTTCATGGTCAAACATCGGGTCTTCATCTTCCTCTTTGGCTTGGCTCAAATGCTTGAAGTCATACAAATCGAAGTCAGCGAGGTGCGAAGGCTCCACGTTGCCAATCGCACGGAAAATATTATTGATCCGTCCTGGCTGTTCTCGTTCCCAATTGTTCAACATATCTTTGACTTTCTGGCGTTGCAGGTTTTCCTGGCTGCCGCACAAGTCACACGGAATAATAGGAAATTGCATGCCACGGGCATACGAAGCGATGTCTTTTTCGGCACAGTAAGCCAGCGGGCGGATCACCATAAACTCGCCTCGATTGGTTGCCAGCTTAGGTGGCATAGCCTTCATCTTGGCACCGTAAAACATATTCAGGAATAAGGTTTGCACGATGTCATCACGGTGGTGACCAAGTGCAATTTTGTTTGCTCCCAATTGCTGTGCAGTGGTGTAAATAATGCCACGACGCAGGCGTGAACACAGACTGCAAGTCGTTTTACCTTCAGGGATTTTTTCCTTGACGATGGAATAAGTGTCTGCTTCCACGATGCGGTATTCCACACCCAGTTTTTCAAGGTAAGCGGGCAGTACATCAGCCGGGAAACCGGGCTGCTTCTGGTCCAGATTCATGGCGATCAATTTGAAGTTGATCGGTGCGCGTTCTTGCAAGGCCAGCAAAATCATCAACATGGCATGGCTATCCTTGCCGCCGCTCATGCACACGAGTATGGTGTCGCCTTCTTCAATCATGTTGTAATCGCCAATGGCTTTGCCTGTCGCGCTAATCAACTGATTGCGCAATTTCAGGAAGTTTTGACTGACGTCATCTGGATAATGTTTGATCTTCATAGGCGCGCATTATAGCGGAAAGCAAGGTAAAGTCACGCTAAGTCTTTGATTATTCGAATTGATTTTATTCGGATAATTCCACATCGGCATCGCAGACAGTGTCCGCTGCAATCCAGCGTTTAAATAAACGACTTGCGGCAACATTAAAGCGGTCTGGCAGCCAGCGCAGAAACTGCGCCGGACTACTAACCATGCCACATAGATAGCGTTGCTTAGTCTCACTCCAGATCAGTGCCTTGCAAGGTGTCTGATGCGGCCATAGTAAGGCAAGGCTGACCGGGCATGGCTCTGCCGCGCAGCACACGCCGCAGCCATTGCAAGCTTGGCCTAATGCAGGTTTACGTGGTGCGCTGGCGTGAATGGTAATGGTTTGTTGTACCTGCATTCACTTGCCCAATCATTAAATACTCAAATGGCGGCCGCCGTCGACAGCAAGTACGTGGCCAGTAATAAACGGCGCATCGTAAATTAAAAACTTTACCGCTTTGGCGATATCACTAGGCTCGCCAGTGCGTTTAAGCAAGGTCTGGTTAATCACTTGCTGGCGGTATTGCGCATCAAACTCATGATTACTGTCCGGCCATAACACAGGGCCTGGCGCGACGGCATTGACGCGCACCTGGGGCGCCAGTTCCTGAGCCAGTGATTTTGTCAGGCTCACTAAGCCAGCTTTTGCCGCGCTATACACAATATAGTTCTTTTTTGGCCGCTCGATATGCATATCCGTAATGTTCACGATGCAACCCTCACTGGCTTGCAATGCGTCCGCCGCCGCCTGGCTTAAAAACAGGGGCGCTTTAAGATTGCTGCCCATCAGGTCTTCCCATTGCTCAAGTTGTATGGTGCCAAGCTCGGTGGGGTAGTAGCTAGAAGCATTATTCACCAGGGCATCCAGTTTTCCGAATGTCTGCAACGTGGCGGTGACCAAGGCTGGCAGACAATCTGTTTCGAGGAGATTGCACTGTGTAATCGCGACGCTTTTTGGTCGGATGTTGTTGAGTTCTGCTTGTAGCGCAAGGGCTTCGGTTTCGCTGGTGTGATAGTGCAGCATGATGCTTGCACCCTGGCGATGCAGTTCGCGTGTAATGGAGGCGCCCACACGTTTTGCACCACCGGTAATCAACACAACTTTGGTCGAGGAATCAGCGTTCACATTAGTCTCTTTATTCTAGACAGCTCACATTATAATGGTTGAATGACTGCTCAACCGATTTCTACACGATTGCCCGCGCTGGATGCCGGAGCGCAACAGCATAGCGACAAGTTACTCGCCCACATTCAACAATCTATCAGGCAACAGGGCGGCTGGATTTCGTTTGCTGAGTATATGCAAATGGCCCTTTATACGCCGCACCTTGGCTATTACAGTGGAGAAGCGAATAAGTTCGGTCGTGGCGGAGATTTTGTCACTGCGCCCGAGATTTCTCCCCTGTTTGCGCAAGCGCTAGCCAATCAGGTTGGTCAAGGGTTGCAAGAAACTGCCGGAAATGTGCTGGAGCTTGGGGCAGGGACGGGCAAGTTGGCAGCAGGGCTGTTGCTCCAACTTGAAGCGTTAGGGCAATTGCCAACCCATTATTTTATTCTTGATGTAAGCGCTAACTTGCGCCAAAGGCAACAGGATAGCTTGAGAAAACTGTTACCTGAATTTTTGTTCTCACGTCTGCAATGGCTGGATGAGTTGCCAGCTAACTTTGATGGCGTGGTGATTGGTAATGAGGTGCTGGATGCGATTCCGGTACATGTGCTGACCTGGCAGAAGGGTGCTTGGCAAGAACGTGGCATTGCTTTTGAGTCCGGCCTGGTTTGGCAGCTACGGCCATTACAGGATGCCTCATTAGTTCAGGCCATCGATGCCGCCCCGTTACCTGATGCCTACACCACGGAAGTTTGTCCTGCAGCACAAGGTCTCATGGCCAGCCTTGCAGTGATGTTAGGGCGTGGGTTGATTTTGATGCTGGACTATGGTTTTGCTGCGAGTGAGTACTACCATCCCCAGCGTACGCAAGGCACTTTGATGTGCCATTACCAGCATTATGCGCATGATGACCCGCTTGTTTATCCCGGCTTGCAGGATATTACTGCGCATGTCGATTTCACTGCCATGGCCGAAACGGCGTTGGCACATGGGTTGACCTGTGCAGGTTATACCAACCAGGCGCAATTTTTAATCAACTGCGGCATTCTGCAATTACTGCAACAGGTTTCTCCGGAGGATAGTGGGCGTTACTTGCCGATGGTCGCGGCAGTACAAAAGTTGTTATCCCCAGCAGAGATGGGGGAGTTGTTTAAGGTGCTGGCGTTGAGTAAGGGGCTAACGTTGCCGTTGCTTGGATTTTTGCAGGGGGATAAGCGGCATTTGTTGTAATTGGTGTTTTAACTGGTGGAAGAGCACTCTTTGTTTTCGGTGCTAGCTTGGGAGGATTGGATTTTACAGTACCTTGTTTTTCGAGGGTTGGCGGAGGATTGGCCCGCTACTGTGTGCACTAACTATCGTCATTCCGGCGGAGGCAGGAATCCAGGCGAGTAATACTCAACTTTTATATTTCGCCCCTCTGCGAGTCACTTTTTTTTGCTTGCACAAAGATAAAGTAACCAAAAGAAAGTGCACCCTAGCTTCCGCTTGTTTCCTGCGTTGCTCGTCAAAATAAGCGCTCGCAGAACTCATCCTAGTGGCCTGCACAAGACGCAGGCCACCGCGGGATTCGGACAGCCGCTCGCTTGATCTTATTTTGCCTGTGCTACTGGGCGCGGCAGATAGGGGCCCACGAAGACCATGCGACTGCAACTATCTTAGAAATGAATAAAAGAATAGTGTTTTTCAACGGTCGAATCTTTCACGCTGTAAGTTTGGCGAGACAAATCCCATCCCATCACGCTTGATTTTATTGCTTGGCAGGCGGAATAAGGTTGCAGCTTGTTTGAATCCCGCAGCAGCTTAGGTTTTGTGTAAGCTGCCAGGTTGAGTTCTGCAATCGCGACTGACGAGTAATGAAATCAAGGGAGCCTTTAGGCCGTGATGGCTGGGTGCCCTCTTCTTTGGCTACGGCCGCCACTTTGTGGCTTAACCTAAAGGTTAGCCTACGCCGCAACACTCCGTTAGTTGTGGTTACTTTCTGTGGGGCAAGCAACAGAAAGTAACTCGCCTAGAGGCGAAATAGAAAGTCTGCGTCCAACCCGATACACAGTAATTATGTGCTCTTAAAGTATAATGCGCCCCATGACAGAAATAGATATCAACTCAGAGTCTTCTGAAGCACCTTATCAACGACGCATCCGCAGTTTCGTATTGCGTCAGGGACGATTGACCAAAGGCCAGGAACGTGCATTGCAAACGGCATGGCCAAGCTTCGGTATCGAATACCTTGACCAGCCACTGGACTTGAATCAGGCTTTTGGCCGTAGCGATAGCAAGAAAATCCTGGAAATCGGGTTTGGCATGGGTGATGCTACGGCAAAGATTGCACAGACTTTGCCGGACTGTGATTTTTTGGCTGTAGAAGTGCATACGCCAGGCGTCGGTAGCTTGCTTAAATTGATGCAAGAAAGTGGTATCAGGAATATCCGCATCATCCAGCACGACGCCGTCGAGGTGCTGCAGAATATGCTGGCAGATGCCTCGCTTGATGGCGTACATATTTTCTTCCCGGATCCTTGGCATAAAAAACGGCATCACAAGCGCCGCTTAATTCAGGCTGAGTTTGTGAAGCTGTTATGCTCCAAGTTGAGAGCGGGCGCTTACATTCATGTGGCAACTGACTGGCAGGAGTATGCTGAATGGGTGTTGGAGGTGTTGCAAGGTGAGCCGCAATTGCAAAATACGGCTGTAGATTACGCTGAAAAACCTGCCTATCGCCCACTGACCAAGTTTGAAAACCGTGGCCTGAAGTTAGGTCATGGTGTTTGGGATTTGGTGTTTAAGCGGGTTTGATGGCGAACTTTGAAAAATAAAAAAGCAGACTTCGATCTGCTTTTTTATTCGGTAAGAGCGGTTTCGTCTGGCATCCCGGCCTCATTACCGAAAAACCATTCGCCTAGGACTTTTTCTGCTTCGTCCACACCTTGTTTCTTCAGGCTGGAGAAAAGTTGCACCGTGATCTTATCCCCCCAGCCGCTATGGAGTTCCTTGCGCACTTTGCCGAGGGTGATGGACGATTCGCTGCGAGAAAGCTTGTCACTTTTGGTCAGCAATACATGCACGGGTTTGCCTGAGGGGCAAAACCAGTCCAGCATCTGCCTATCCAGAGGTGTCAGCGGGTGGCGGCTGTCCATGACCAATACCAATCCTGCAAGGCTTTGCCGCTCACTCAGGTAGCGTGAAAGCACGGTTTGCCAATGCGCGCGCATTGCTTCTGGGACTTTTGCGTAGCCATACCCAGGTAAGTCCACCAGGTGTCTGTCATCCCCTAGCGTGAAAAAGTTAATCAATTGTGTACGGCCGGGCTGTTTACTGACGAATGCCAGGCGGTTGTGATTGGCTAAAGTGTTCAACGCACTGGATTTACCCGCATTTGAGCGTCCGGCAAATGCGACTTCAATTCCGCTGGCTGGCGGTAAATCTCTGAGGTGGTGTGCCGATAAGTGAAAGCGGGCGTTTTGGAAAACTGGCATGATGGAGTTGAGTTGCCTCAAGGTTTTATGGACTATTCAGCTGTGCATGCTATCACGAACAAGGTTTGTTTGATAAAATGACGCCGAATAAAAATGTTGGGGCATTGAGAATGATGTTGAATAGTTTTAAAGCAGGATTGTTTGTACTGTTTGCCATGGGTGTGCAACCAGTATTTGCTGAGGAAGCTGCCTCAGCGGAAGCCGCGCCAGTGGTCAATGGTCCGGAGAAGATTGTGCAAAATGTCTGTGCGGCCTGTCATGGCGCAGACGGTAACAGTGTGATTACCACCAATCCAAAACTTGCCGGTCAGCATCCCGAGTATCTGCTCAAACAGCTGACCAATTTTAAAGAGGGCACCCGAGCCAACGCCGTGATGGGTGGGATTGCCGGTGCCTTGAGCCAGGAAGACATGGAAGGCTTGGCGAAATATTTCTCCAGCCAGAGTATCAAACTGGCCAAGGCGAAAAGTAATGGTAAAGGTTCGCTGGGTGAGAAAATTTACCGTGGTGGCATAGCAGCTACCCAAGTGCCTGCTTGTGCAGCTTGTCATGGCGCAACCGGTGCCGGTTTGCCAAAACAGTTTCCACGCCTGGCTGGTCAGCATAGCGATTACACCTTGCAACAGTTAAGAATCTTCCGCACCGGTGAGCGTGCCAATGCGCCGATGATGATGACCATTGCTGCAAAAATGAGTGATGCTGAAATGCAGGCAGTGGCAGACTATATTCAAGGCCTTCGTTAATTCGGTTGAAAGCAAAAAAGGTGGCTGCGGCCACCTTTTTTACTGGTTGGCCATGCAACCTTTTGCTACGGATGTCGTCCACATGTGCGCACCTGGCGTTAGTGTGATGCAAGGCTAACAAAAACTGGTTTAACCTTATCTATCCATTTTGAAGAGAATGTTTTGAAAACACCCGTTTCCTTGTCGCAGCGTGTTTATGAGCTACTGAGTTCCATGCGCTTTGCAGTCAGCCTGTTAACGCTGTTGGGCATTGCTTCGATTATTGGTACGGTGCTCAAGCAAAACGAGCCCTATACCAATTACATCGTCAAGTTTGGTCAGTTCTGGTTTGAGATGTTTGAAATGCTGGGCTTGCTGGATGTTTATCATGCGGCCTGGTTCCTGGTGATTTTGTTGTTCCTGGTGATTTCGACCACCTTGTGTGTGATCCGTAATGCACCGCTCATGATCAAGGAGTGGCAAGTCTACAAAGAAAATGCCACCGAAAAGTCACTGCGTTTGTTCAGCCATCAGGCCAGCGTGCCTGCGCAGCAATCTCCTGCCATTTTGCAAGAGAAGTTAGGCGCGTTTTTAACCTCAGAGCGCTACCGTTTCAAGACCCAGCAGCAGGGCAATGGCGATATGCTGATCGCTGCAAAACTGGGCACCCATCAGCGCCTGGGGTATATCTTTACTCATGTTGCTATTGTTGTGATCTGTTTCGGTGGTTTGCTGGATGGCAATTTGCCATTCAAGGTCCAGGAGCTACTGGGCTTGAAGAAAGTCGAAACCCGCGATATTTCTTCGCGCAAAGTACCGGCTGAAAGCCGTCTGGGTGTCAATAACCTGTCGTTTCGTGCCAATATGACTTTGCCGGAAGGTGAGCGGGATAACGTGGCCTTTGTGCGGGTGCGTGATGGCTATTTGGTGCAAGACCTGCCCTTCACCGTAGCGCTCAAGGATTTTCGTATTGAGCATTATGCCACCGGGATGCCAAAGTCGTTTGAGAGCGATATTGAAATTACCGATCCTGAATTGACTAAGCCGATTGCGGCGACGATACGGGTTAACCATCCATACATTTACAAAGGTATTGCCATTTACCAGTCTGACTTTCAGGATGGTGGTTCGCAACTCAAATTCAAACTGTGGGATTTATCCGCTGCTAAGTCGGATGGATTTGATATTGACGGCGTGATCCTGCAAAAAGGCTCCCTGGGTGACGGTGCGCAGAAAATGACGGTGGAGTTTAACGAATTCCGCCAGTTTAACATCCTGAACCTGTCTCCCGACGGTAAAGGCAAGCCACATAATGTTGGCCCTAACACGACATTGAAATTGCGTAATGCCAGCGGTCAGGCACGTGAGTATGTGAATTATATGCAGCCACTGCAACTGGATGGTCGTGCCTATTTTGTCTCAGGCATGCGTGAGACGGTACAAGATGAATTCAAGTATCTACGCATTCCGGCAGATGATGAAATGGAAATCACGGGTTTTATGCACCTGCGCCAGATGTTGCGGAATGACCAGGAGATTGCCAACATTGCCAGCCAGGTAGCCAAGCAAATGCCAGGTGATAATGCATCATTGAAGGCGCAGTTTGAACAAAGCCTGCAACATTTGCTGCTGACGTTTAAGCAAGGTGGTTACAGTGAGTTGTCGCGCATTATTGAAAGCGCTGTGCCAAAAGATCAGCGTGAACAAGCAGCACAAACCTACCTGAAACTACTCAACCGGGCAGCCTTGCAGGGCTATCAGATGAGCCGTGCCCAGCGTCAACTGCCCCCGGCTCCTGAGAATGAAGCAACGGTGGCCTTTGTGCAGGATAGTCTCAATGCCATGAATGATTTGTTTTTTTATGGCACACCGTATTATTTTCAGTTAAAGGATTACACTTTGAAGCAGGCTAGTGGCTTCCAGCTCACCCGTTCACCTGGGCAAAATTGGGTGTATTTGGGTTCGGTCATGCTGGTGCTGGGGATCTTCGCCATGTTCTACATTAAGGAACGTCGCGTCTGGTTATTGATCAAACCTGCACAGCAGGAAGTCTTGCTGGCAATGTCGTCTAACCGTAAGAATATGGATCTGGATCAGGACTTTGCGCGTATGCAGCAGCAACTGGCTAGCGTGTTGCAAACAACACCATCCGCCTGACGGAATGAAGAGGGGAATGTAATGAATACATCTTTATCAGTAAAGCCAACATCGTTTTGGCAATCATTGAGCAAGTTTGACTGGATATATGCAGTGTTACTGTTGGCGGGAGGGATATTCTCTTACCAGCGGTACGCGAGCTTTATGGACGTCTATGAAGTCAGCTTCCTGTTTGGTGCGGTTGCTTTGTTTAGCTACATGGGTTGGCGCTGGACGGCGGTTGCGCGATTGGTGCTGGGTGTGGCGATACTCAGTTTGCTGGCGGTATATAGCTATCAGGGGGATCTCGCCAATGGTAGTCAGCGTTTCCTGCTTAAGTTCTTGCTTGCCAGTCAGTCTGCAGTAATGTGGATGAATGTACTGTTTGTATTGGCGATGCTCACTTATTGGCTAGCATTGTTTCAGAAGTCCGCTTTTACTGCGAAAGTGGCTTCTGCCCTGACGTGGGCCGCGACCTTGTTCGGTTTTGTTGGGCTGATGGTGCGCTGGTATGAGTCTTACCTGATTGCACCCGATGTGGGCCATATCCCTATCAGCAATCTGTACGAAGTCTTTATACTTTTTTGCCTGATCACATCCCTGTTGTACCTGCATTATGAAAAACTGTTCAATACACGTCAGTTGGGCGGGTTTGTCCTGGTGGTGATCAATGCCGCAGTGGGTTTTATCCTCTGGTATACCTTCGACCGGCACGCCAACGAAATCCAGCCATTGGTGCCTGCCCTGCAAAGTTACTGGATGAAGATACATGTACCGGCCAATTTCATTGGCTATGGCTCATTTTCGCTGGCAGCCATGGTTGCGGGGGCTTATCTGCTGGCTAAGCGTGGGGTGCTGGCCAGCCGTCTGCCAGCGTTGCATGTGCTGGATGACCTAATGTATAAGGCAATTGCCATCGGCTTTGCCTTCTTTACCATCGCAACCATCCTGGGTGCGATGTGGGCGGCTGAGGCTTGGGGCGGTTACTGGTCCTGGGACCCCAAGGAAACCTGGGCCCTGATTGTGTGGCTTAACTACGCTGCCTGGTTGCATTTGCGTTTAATGAAGGGCTTGCGCGGTTCGGTGTTGGCCTGGTGGGCGCTGGTTGGTTTGCTAGTCACCACTTTTGCTTTCTTGGGGGTGAATATGTTCCTGAGTGGGCTGCATTCTTACGGCACCTTGTAAGTAACAAAAAAATATTTTCCTTGAACGGGCGGATGCATAGGTATCCGCCCGTTTTTTTTCGTCTCGTTCCCTCTTCCCGTCTTTGTAAATATTAATATTTATTAATTAGTGTTAATATTGTTTGCGCTGGTTCAGCGGCTTTCGCCTGAATTGGAAGCTGGGGGCGGAAGTTATATTTTTATTACGTAAATACTAAGGGGAATTCGATATGAAAAAGGAGCTGGGATTTAGTTTAATTGAATTGGCTATTGTGCTGGTGATTGCAGGCTTGCTGTTGGCTGGTGTGATGCGTGGTCAGGAGTTGATTGCGAATGCAAAAGTAAAAAGTCTGGCGAGTGATTTCCGGAATATTCCTGCCTATTTTTATGGATATCAGGACAGATTCCGTGCGTTACCCGGTGATGATCATGCAGCTAATACACATCTTACAGGCGGCACAAATGCTACCACTAATAATCATATTCAGAACGGTCTTGTTCAAGGTGATTGGAATTCTACGACCAATACAGATGAATCTTTTTTGTTGTGGCAGCATTTGCGCTTAGCGGGTTTAGCGACAGGCGCGACCGATGTTGCTAGTGCACAATATGTTCCCCGCAATAGCGAAGGGGGGCAGCTCGGGCTTACCAGCACCACTGCACTGACTGCTGTGACGGCCAATACATTTAATAGTGCCCACGCCATGTGTTCGGACGGGATACTAGGGCGCTATGCGCTACAACTTGATACACTGCTTGATGATGGTGCAGGCAATAGTGGCGCGATGCGCATATTGGTCAATGGCACGCCGGGAGTGGGAGAGGCAGCGCCTGTTGCGGGGACGCCTTACTTAGTTTGCATGAGTTTTTAGTGTAGAATACAACATAAATTTGTAACAAAAGGCCTGGTTTCTCAGGCTTTTTGTTTTATAAAAGATACATACACTCATTTAACTCCATTCTGCTTTAGAATAAGAGCCGTTTTAAATCAACCATTTCTTATGGCAAACGCAATTGTAGAAATTCAGGACCTGTCTTTCGGGTACAAGGGCCGATTGTTGCATAAAGGCATCAATATGACCTTTCCTAAAGGCAAGGTAGTGGCCATTATGGGGGGGAGTGGTAGCGGCAAAACCACCTTGCTGCGCCTGATAGGCGGGCAACTTAAACCGAACAAGGGTCGGGTAAATGTCTGTGGTGAAATCGTCCACGAGCAAGATCGTGAAGGTATTTACCGCTTGCGCCGTAAAATGGGGATGCTGTTCCAGCATGGGGCCTTGTTTACCGATTTGTCTGTATACGAAAACGTGGCCTTCCCCATGCGCGAGCATACCAGTTTGCCTGAGAGCATGATCCGTGATCTGGTGCTGATGAAATTGAACGCAGTCGGTTTGCGCGGCGCACATGCCTTGATGCCAACTGAGTTGTCCGGTGGGATGGCCAGGCGCGTAGCCCTGGCGCGCGCGATTGCACTTGACCCCAGTATTATCATGTATGACGAGCCCTTTGCTGGGCTGGACCCCATTTCCATGGCCGTGATTTGCGATTTAATCCGTAGCTTGAATGATGTCTTGGGCGCTACCTCCATTATCGTGACGCATGACGTTGAAGAGACCTTCCAGTTTGCAGACTACGTCTACTTTGTGGCTGACGGGGTGGTCGCGGCAGAAGGTACGCCTGATGACTTGCGCCAATCAGAATTACCTTTCATACACCAGTTTGTACACGGTGAGAAAGACGGACCTGTTCCATTTCATTATGCTGCGCCTGAATACCACGCCAGTTTGTTGCGGGGTGCACGCTAATGGTTTTGCATAAACTCAAGCGCCTGTTTTCCAGGCTGGGTGCAGGTTGTATCAATAAAATCTGGCGTCTTGGCGCGGGTGCCCGTTTATTTGGGCTCACGCTGATCTCGTCAGGTGAAAGCTTCCGCCGCTTCCGGTTAACCATACGTGAAGTATATTTCACGGGCGTAATGTCACTGATCATCATCCTTGTATCAGCATTCTTTGTCGGCATGGTGTTGGCTTTGCAGGGCTACCATACGCTACAAAAATATGGTTCTTCTGAAGCGATTGGCGTGCTGGTGGCGTTGGCGCTGGTGCGTGAGCTGGGTCCTGTCGTCACTGCGCTGTTGTTTGCTGGCCGCGCGGGTACTGCAATTACCGCAGAAATTGGCCTGATGAAAGCCACCGAGCAATTGTCGGCCATGGAAATGATGGCTGTGAGCCCGATTGCACGTGTGATTGCACCACGTTTCTGGGCCGGGGTGATTGCCATGCCCGTGCTGGCTACTTTGTTCTCTATGGTGGGGATACTCGGCGGCTACCTGGTGGCAGTGCCCTTGATCGGCGTAGATGCCGGGGCCTTCTGGTCGCAAATGCAGGCCAATGTAGATTGGGAATACGATATTTTGAATGGGGTGTTCAAAAGCTTGGTATTTGGCGTGGCCTGTACCATGATTGCCTTGTTTGAAGGGTATGATGCGCCACCGACGGCAGAAGGTGTGAGTCGTGCCACAACGCGCACAGTCGTCACTTCCTCGCTGGCTGTGCTGGGGCTGGATTTTATATTAACGTCGTTCATGATCGCGGTTTAGCATCAGGAATTTACGGGGAATTAATAATGGAAAGAACAACAATAGATTTATGGGTGGGCATTTTTGTCGCTTTGGGATTGGCCGCTTTACTAGGGCTGGCGATGAAAGTCGGTAACCTGACTACCAGCAATCTTGGTGACACGTATATGGTCACCGCGAACTTTGAGAATATTGGTGGTCTTAAACCTCGCGCACCAGTGAAAAGTGCAGGTGTCGTGGTCGGCCGCGTGGGAGATATTGGCTTTGATGCCAAAACTTATGAGGCCGTTGTGAGTCTGAATATAGACAAGCGTTACAACTTTCCAAAAGATACCTTTGCCAATATTTATACTGCAGGCCTGTTGGGTGAGCAATATATTGGTCTGGAGGCTGGTGGAGATGAGACTAACCTGAAAAATGGTGACAAGATTTCTCAAACTCAGGATGCCGTAGTGCTGGAAAAACTGATTAGCCAGTTCCTTTACAGCAAGGCGACTGAAGGTGACGATAAATCGAGTAAAACAGCATCAACCGAATCCGGTGCTGATGCGTTAGATGCCAGTCCATTGGACAAAATTGGTAAATAACTAACCAAATTGGTAAAGGGAAAGTGATGAAAAAATGGTGGATGGCAGTTGCCATGTGGCTGGTAAGCAGTGTGGCGATGGCGGGTATGACGCCAGATCAGTTGGTGAAAAAAACAGCTGACGATGTGATAGAAGTCATTAAAAATGACAAAGATATCCAGGCTGGCAACCAGCAAAAGATTTTCGCCCTAGCAGAAGAAAAAATCCTGCCTAACTTTGACTTTGAAAAAGTTGCCCGGTTAGTATTGGGTAAAAACTGGACCAATGCGACACCAGAGCAAAAAACCGCATTTCAGGCAGAGTTCAAGACATTGTTGCTGCGCACCTATGCAACTGCGCTGTCCAAATATAAAAACCAGGTAATTGAATACAAGCCTTTCCGTATGGAGGCCAGTGCAGAATCTGCCACGGTGAAAACAGCGATTCAACAACCAGGCGGTGACCCGATTGCCGTAGATTACACTTTGGGTAAAAAAGGTGAAGACTGGAAAGTCTATGATATCGTCATTGAAGGTGTGAGTCTCGTAACGAACTACCGTAGCCAGTTTGCACAGGAAATTCGCCAGAATGGCTTGGACAGTTTGACCAAGAAACTGGCCGATAAAAACAAAGCAGCAACCGGCAAGTAATGTTAGCGGCATCAAAAACACCGGAGAAGTTCGTGGCTCAAATCAAGCAAGATCAGAATACATTGCACTTTAGTGGTAATTTACTGATTGGTAACATCAGTGAAACTCTGAATCAGTTGCAATCGATACGGCTTGAGTCACCATTGTCCCTGGATTTTTCCAAGGTAGATGAGGTTGATACGGTAGCTGTTAGCCTGATCCTGGAAATTCAGCGGCAGTTAAACCACCAGCAGGCGCAAGCCAGTCAAGTGTCGGTGATTGGGGTGCCTGACAATCTGCGAAGTCTGATGCAGCTTTATGGTGTTGACGAATTTCTGTTGAATTAGTTGAAAATCAAGTCGAACAGCCCCAGCTCTGACGAGGTGGGGCTTCGTTTTTTTGGGATAGCGAAAGGGTATACGTGGCTGCAGCCATAGAGATCACAGGGATTACCAAATGTTTCGGAACGTTCGAGGCGCTCAGGGGCATTGATTTGCACATTGAGCAAGGCGAATTCTTTGCCTTGCTGGGTCCTAACGGGGCGGGTAAGTCGACCTTGATTAATTTGTTGGCAGGATTGTTGCAGCCGACTAGCGGCAGCATTCGCATCATGGGGCATGATGTACAAACCGACTATCAGCAAGCGCGTCGTGCCCTGGGTGTTGTCCCGCAAGAGCTGGTATTTGACCCGTTTTTTAATGTGCGTGAAATGTTGCGCTTTCAGGCGGGCTATTTTGGCCTTGGTCCGGAAAATGATGCCTGGGTCGATGAAGTCATTGAAGGCCTGGGGCTGACTGATAAAGCCTATACCAATATGCGCAAACTCTCCGGCGGTATGAAACGCCGCGCCTTGATAGCACAAGCATTGGCGCACAAGCCGCCGGTGATTGTGTTGGATGAACCGACTGCTGGCGTGGATGTTGAATTGCGTCAAATGCTGTGGACATTCATCCAGAAGCTCAACCAGCAAGGGCATACGATTATCCTGACCACGCATTATCTGGAAGAAGCGGAAACTTTGTGCGAACGGGTGGCGATGATGAAGCAGGGTAAGATTGTGGCGTTGGATACTACGCGTGCCTTACTCAAAAGTCATGCTGCCAAGCAACTGTCACTAAAGCTTGCGGGCATACTGCCAAATCAGTTGCAGTCTTTACTCAAGCAGCAGAATGGTGACGAGTTCGTGTTGGCATTGTCTGAATTGTCCCAAGTGGAAACCGTATTAAGCACGCTGCGTGAAGCAAATGTGGTGGTACAGGATATGCAATTGCAAGAGGTGGATTTGGAAGATGTGTTTTTGAACCTGGTTGGTAATCAGAAAGGGGCGCAAGCATGAAGTGGCTGAATCCTTTCTTCTGGCTGGATGACAAGGTCAGCCCACAACGGCGTGGCATGTATACCTTGTTTAAAAAGGAGTTGTTGCGTTTCTGGCGTGTCGCCTTCCAGACCATTGCCTCACCCATCTTGACGGCACTGTTGTACCTGCTGATTTTCTCGCATGTATTGGAGTCGCATGTCAAGGTGTATGACCAGGTCAGTTATACCGCTTTCCTAGTACCGGGCCTGATGATGATGTCTTTGCTGCAAAATGCATTTGCCAACAGTTCATCTAGTCTGATCCAGTCCAAAGTCATGGGTAATATAGTGTTCCTGTTGCTAACACCGCTGACGATCCTGGAATTCTTTGTCGCGTTTTTAGCAGCGTCCATGATACGGGGTCTGCTGGTTGGGCTAAGTATTTATCTGGTTGCCTTATTTTTCGTCGATGTACCTACTCAGCATCCGTGGTGGATTATCACATTTGCACTCTGTGGAAGTGCCTTGCTAGGCACTTTTGGCGTCATTGCCGGGATTTGGGCCGATAAGTTTGATCAGATGGCCGCATTCCAGAACTTTGTCATCATGCCGCTGACATTTTTGTCTGGCGTGTTTTACTCGATCCATTCTTTGCCCCCGTTCTGGCAGGCCGTGTCGCAGTTGAATCCGTTTTTCTACATGATAGATGGATTTCGTTATGGCTTCTTTGGTCAGGGCGATGTTTCGCCATGGTTGAGCCTGGCTGTCGTAGGTGGCTTCTTGCTGGCATTAGCGTGGCTATGCTTAAAGATGTTAAAATCCGGTTATAAATTACGCAGTTAGCGGAACTGGCAGGAATGATTTTCTTGCCAGTTCCACCTGCATTTTCTTGAATAGGTGGTTTTGTGTTAACAGCAGCGCAACTTGAGGCTTATATCCGCAATGGCCTGGAATGTGAATACCTGAAAGTGAACGGCGATGACGGCACGCATTTTGATGCGGTGATTGTCAGTCCGGCGTTTGAAGGTAAGCGCATGGTGCAACAGCATCAATTGGTGTATGCCGCATTAGGTGACCGTATGCGCGCCGAAATTCACGCACTGTCTATGCAAACCTATACCCCGACGCAATGGCAGCAGATGCAAGCCTGAGGCGTTTTTGACTGAATATGTGGAGTAAATGAAAATGGACGCACAAGCACAAATTAAAGACACCGTGACCAACAACAAGGTGGTGTTGTACATGAAAGGTAGCCCGAAATTCCCACAATGTGGATTTTCCAGCGTGGCTGCGCAAATTCTGACGGCTTGTGGCGCTGAGTTCGTTGCCGTCGACGTATTACAGGATATGGATATCCGTGAAGGCATCAAACAGTATGCAAACTGGCCGACGATTCCACAGCTGTATGTAGGCGGTGAGTTTATTGGTGGTGCCGACATTATGCGTAGCATGTATCAAAGTGGCGAATTGCAAGAACTGTTGGCGAAAGCATAATTTTGGACAAACTGATTATTGAAGGTGGTGTGCCACTGCATGGCGAAGTTGTTGTGTCTGGCGCCAAGAATGCTGCCTTGCCGATTTTGTGTGCAGGCTTGTTGGCAGAAACACCGTTGACACTAACTGGCGTGCCCGAATTGCGCGATGTCGCTTCCACGCTTAAATTGCTGGACACCATGGGCGTCAAGGTCAGCAAAGAGGGCGGTCATGTCACCCTGGATGCCAGTGATGTGGCTTCGTTTGAGGCGACCTATGATATGGTGAAAACCATGCGTGCCTCCATTCTGGTGCTCGGACCATTGCTTGCACGCTTTGGTACTGCGCGAGTCTCCTTGCCAGGCGGCTGTGCCATCGGTTCGCGTCCTGTAGATCTACATATTAAAGGCTTGCAAGCGATGGGTGCTGCCATGCATATCACGCACGGTTATATTCAGGCCAGTACCTTGCATCTGCCTAATCGCCGTCTGCAAGGTGCCAAATATTATATGGATCTTGTCACTGTGACTGGTACTGAAAACCTCATGATGGCCGCAGCCCTGGCGCAAGGCACAACTGTGCTTGAAAATGCTGCCAAGGAACCTGAGGTCGTTGATTTGGCCGAATGCCTCAACAAAATGGGGGCCAGAATCAAGGGTGCGGGTACCGATACCATCACCATTGAAGGTGTCGAGCGGTTGAATGGTGCACAGCATCATATCGTCTGTGACCGGATTGAAGCCGGAACGTATATGGTGGCTGCCGCCATGACTGGTGGCGAAGTGACCTTGAAAAACGCACGTGCCGATTTGCTGGAAGCAGTGATTGAAAAGCTACGTGAGGCGGGTGCCATTATCAACCATGACACTAATAGCATCACCGTTAAAAGTGATGGCAAGTTGAAAGCAGTCAATGTCCGCACAGCACCACATCCAGCTTTTCCTACCGATATGCAGGCACAGTTCATGGCCATGAATACGGTTGCAGAAGGGGTGTCTACGGTCATTGAAACCATTTTCGAAAACCGCTTTATGCATGTGCAGGAACTACAGCGCATGGGTGCGAATATTGACGTCCAGGGCAACACGGCACTGGTCAAAGGCGTTGCTGCGCTAGAAGGCGCCAGTGTGATGGCGACTGATTTGCGTGCTTCTGCCGGACTGGTGCTAGCTGGTCTGGTCGCCGATGGTGAAACGGTGATAGACCGCATCTACCATCTGGACCGTGGCTATGAAAAACTCGAAGAAAAATTGAATCAACTGGGCGCCAAAGTGCGTAGATCGAATTAATCATGATTACTATTGCTCTCAGTAAAGGGCGCATTTTTGAGGAAACGACGCCGCTACTGGCTGCGGCAGGCATTCAGTCTTTGGAGGATCCCGAGTCTTCACGCAAACTGATTCTGCCGACGAATCGTGAGGATGTGCGCCTGGTGATCGTGCGTGCCACTGATGTGCCGACCTATGTGCAATACGGGGCAGCGGATATTGGTATTGCTGGCAAGGATGTGTTGGATGAGCATGGTGGCGAGGGTTTGTACCAGCCACTGGACCTGAATATTGCCAGATGCAAAATGATGGTGGCTGTGCGGGAAGACTTCGATTATGAAGCCAGCATACGCCAGGGGGCACGCCTCAAAGTCGTCACCAAGTATGTGAAAACGGCGCGCGAACATTTTGCCGCCAAAGGCATGCATGTAGACCTGATCAAGCTGTATGGTTCGATGGAACTGGGGCCGTTGGTTGGGTTGGCCGATGCGATTGTCGATCTGGTCAGTACCGGGGGAACTTTGCGCGCAAACAAACTCAAAGCAGTGGAAGAAATTGGTGCCATCAGTTCGCGCTTGGTGGTTAATCAGGCGTCTTATAAAGTGAACCGTCCGTTGCTGCAACCAATTATTGACAGCTTTGCCGGAGCCATCCGTAAAGACTAGCCGCAATTCATAAAGATTAATTGACTGAGATCTATGAAGATTAAACGTTTAAATACCCAGGACGCAGGTTTTGAGGCTGAACTGAAAGCCTTGCTGGCTTTTGAAACAGCGCAGGACGACAACATTGACCAAGTGGTCGCCAATATCCTCAAGGATGTAAAGGCACGCGGCGATGCGGCTGTGCTCGAATATACCAACCGTTTTGATAAAACCAATGCGGACAGTCTGGCCGCATTGGAAATCCCTCATGCTGAATTGCATGCAGCATTGAATAGTCTGCCAGCGGCGCAACGCGAAGCTTTGCAAGCTGCAGCTGAGCGCGTTCGTAGCTACCACGAGAAACAAATTATGCAATCGTGGCAATATACTGAGCCGGACGGCACTTTGCTGGGACAGCAAGTGACTGCGCTGGACCGCGTTGGGTTGTATGTGCCGGGCGGCAAAGCAGCGTATCCGTCCTCTGTGCTCATGAATGCGATCCCGGCTAAAGTGGCTGGCGTGCAGGAGCTGGTGATGGTGGTCCCTACGCCTAACGGTGAAAAGAATCCGTTGGTGTTAGCAGCGGCTGCAGTCTGCGGCGTGGACCGCGTATTCTGTATCGGCGGCGCCCAAGCCGTTGGCGCGCTGGCTTATGGCACTGAAACCGTACCACAGGTTGATAAAGTCGTTGGCCCGGGCAATGCTTATGTGGCTGCAGCCAAACGTCGAGTCTTCGGCGTAGTCGGTATCGATATGGTGGCTGGTCCATCAGAGATTCTGGTCATTAGTGATGGCAAGAGTAACCCGGACTGGACGGCGATGGATTTGTTCAGTCAGGCCGAGCACGACGAATTGGCGCAAGCGATTTTGCTGTCACCGAGTGCAGCATTCCTCGATCAAGTACAAGCAAGTATTGAGCGCCAGGTCGGCGAAATGCCGCGCCAGGAGATTATCCGCACTTCCCTGCAAAATCGTGGAGCCTTGATTCAGGTAAAAGACCTGGCTGAAGCGGCAGAGATTTGTAACTACATTGCGCCTGAACACCTGGAGTTATCCATGGACGATGCGCTGACATTCAGCAAGCAGATCAAGCACGCCGGTGCCATTTTTATGGGTCGCGATACCTGTGAAGCGCTGGGTGATTACTGTGCTGGCCCTAACCACGTATTGCCGACTTCCCGTACGGCGCGGTTTAGTTCGCCGTTGGGTGTGTATGACTTCCAGAAGCGTTCCAGCCTGATTATGGTTTCCTCTGCCGGGGCACAGTCATTGGGTAAGATTGCTGCGACGCTGGCCTATGGTGAAGGCTTGCAGGCCCATGCCCGCAGTGCTGAGTATCGCCTGAAGTAAGAGGTAGATAATGAGCCAATACTGGAGCGACATTGTTCATCACTTGACGCCTTATGTGCCAGGCGAGCAGCCAAAATTACAAAATCTGGTCAAGCTGAATACCAATGAAAATCCTTATGGACCCAGTCCTAAGGTGATTGCAGCCTTGCAAGCCGAGGCTGCCGACAGCCTCCGTTTATATCCTGACCCGGATTCCAGCCGCTTGAAAGCAGCCATTGCCGACTATCACGGTTTAAACTCCAATCAGGTATTTGTCGGTAATGGTTCAGACGAAGTGCTCGCACATGTGTTTCAGGCCTTGCTTAAACACGACCAGCCCTTACTGTTTCCCGATATTACCTATAGTTTTTATCCAGTATATTGCGGGCTGTATGGAATCACTTTTGAAACGGTTGCATTGAATGAGCAGTTCGAAATCGCTGTGGATGATTATTTGCGGCCCAATGGCGGCATTATCTTTCCTAACCCCAATGCGCCCACGGGCATTCCCCTGGCCTTGAGTGAAATCGAACGACTTTTAAAAGCCAATACCCAGTCAGTGGTGGTCATTGATGAAGCCTATGTTGATTTTGGCACTGAGTCTGCGGTATCGCTGGTTAATCAATACCCTAATTTGCTGGTAACCCACACCTACTCCAAGTCCCGCTCCTTGGCTGGATTGCGGGTTGGCTATGCCGTTGGTGATGCAGGTCTGATTGAAGCGTTGATTCGCGTTAAGGATAGCTTTAATTCGTACCCGATTGACCGTTTTGCGGAGGCTGGTGCCGTGGCTGCCCTGCAAGATGAAGCCTATTTTCAGCAAACACGCCAGCAAGTCATCGCCGCGCGCGACCAGTTGGTGCTTGGTTTGCAATCATTAGGCTTTGAGGTGTTGCCTTCGGGTGCTAATTTTATCTTTGCACGGCATCAGAATTATTCTGGTGAGCAATTGGCAACAAGCTTGCGCGAACAGGCGGTGATCGTGCGACATTTTAAAAAACCGGCCCGGATTGCTGAGTTTTTGCGCATAACAATAGGTCATGAAGCCCAGCACCAGGCCTTAATGCAGGCATTGCGGTCAGTAATTCAGGCTTGATGTCGCTAAAATCGAACTATTTGCCGCAATATAACCGCTAACATCCCGCAAATGATTGCATTATGACCCAAAAAAAGTCGTCGCAATATTGTCATTTTTTTCAAAATGCGGTTATGATGCACGCTATTGTACATAATGTGCAGTGAGGGTTGCGTTTGCATAATTGCTGCGCATAGTTTCATTGGATTGAAAATAGAGCAAACTCGGAGGAAGAAAAATGGCACAAACCCAGATGGCATTGGATTCATTGGATTTTGACGCAACGATCGCTTTGGCAGCTAAAGTAGCGCCACACGTAGATATCTTGGAAATTGGTACACCTTGTATCAAGCACAACGGTATCGAACTGTTGAAAGCATTGCGTTCCAAATTCCCTAACAACAAGATTTTGGTTGACCTGAAAACCATGGATGCTGGCTTCTACGAAGCTGAGCCATTCTACAAAGCAGGTGCTGACATTTGTACCGTGTTGGGTACAGCTGATATCGGTACGATCAAAGGTGTGATCGACGCTGCCAATAAATATGGCAAAGAAGCGCAAATTGACCTGATCAACGTGAAAGACAAAAAAGCCCGTACCCTGGAAGTGGTAAAACTGGGTGCACACATTATCGGTGTTCACACTGGTTTGGACCAACAAGCAGCTGGTCAAACACCTTTTGCTGACCTGGGTCTGGTATCCGGTTTGAAAACAGGCGCTAAAGTATCTGTTGCTGGCGGTGTTAAAGCGGCAACAACCAAGCAAGTGGTAGATGCAGGTGCTGATATCGTGGTTGCTGGTGCAGCGATCTACGGTGCTGCTGATCCAGCGGCGGCTGCAAACGAAATCACCAAAATTGCTCACGGTTCTGGCGCTGCTGCTAAAGGTGGCAACAAGTTGCTGCCATGGATCATCGCTGCGGTTGCTGCAGTATTGGTATTTTCACTGTTGGGTAAAAAATCTGAAGAAGCTGCTCCTGCTGCCGAGGCACCAGCAGCTGAAGAAGCTGCACCTGCTGAAGCTGCGCCTGCCGCAGAAGCACCAGCGGCTGAAGAGGCTGCACCTGCTGAAGCTGCGCCTGCTGAAGAAGCTGCGCCAGCAACTGAAGGTGCTAACTAATCAATCGCTATTCACGCAGATAGCTTTCTGATCTAAAAAGCAGCCCAACCGGGCTGCTTTTTTGTTTTTCATGACGGCTTTTTGCCAGTCCGGCAAGAGTTGCTGTAAAATGGACAAACTATTGCTAATTCTCTGTGAATACCCTTCCATCTCATATGTCACGTCAAGCTGAAGTCACGCGTAATACGTTAGAAACACAAATCACTGTCTCGATTAACCTCGATGGCACTGGCCAATCCGAGTTGCACAGCGGTTTGGGTTTTCTGGATCATATGCTGGACCAAATTGCCCGTCACGGCATGATCGATTTGAAAGTGCATGCCAAGGGCGACTTGCATATTGATGGACACCACACGGTGGAAGATATCGGTATTACGTTGGGTCAGGCTTTTTTCAAGGCATTAGGCGACAAAAAAGGCTTGACGCGCTATGGTCATAGCTATGTCCCGCTTGATGAAGCATTGAGCCGGGTGGCGCTGGATTTGTCCGGTCGTCCCGGCCTGGAATTTGATTGCACCTTCACGCGTGCCATGATTGGTGAGTTTGATGTGGACCTGATTCATGAATTCTTTCAGGGTTTCGTCAATCATGCATTAGTCACGTTGCATATTGATAACCTCAAGGGACATAATGCTCACCATCAGGCAGAAACCATCTTCAAAGCCTTCGGGCGTGCGCTGCGTATGGCGGCGACCCCAGATCCACGTATGGCAGGATTGATGCCATCTACCAAGGGTGCGTTATAACGCCTGATTGCTTATCATGAGTCGTTTGCAAGTCGCCATTGTTGATTATGGCATGGGTAATTTAAGATCGGTGGCCAATGCTTTCAAAGCTGTGGCCCCATCCATTTCTATTGCGGTTACCAGCGATGCCGAGCAGATTGCGCAAGCCGAGCGTGTCGTCTTCCCAGGCCAAGGAGCTATGCCGGATTGCATCCGCGAACTCGATGCGCGACATCTGCGTCAGTCAGTTCTGGATGCCACACAGCAAAAACCTTTCTTTGGGATTTGTATCGGCCTGCAGATGCTATTTGAGCACTCTGAGGAAGGTGATGTGCCAGGCCTGGGCGTATATCCTGGCGAAGTGAAACGTTTTCCGCACGAGCGGATGGTCGATGTGCATGGCGCCAAGCTGAAAGTGCCACACATGGGCTGGAGCCAGGTACACCAAACCCAGGTCCATGCCATGTGGGCTGAGATTCCTGACCAGGCACGTTTTTACTATGTACACAGTTACTATGTAGTCCCTGATGATGCCAGCCTGACCGCAGCCACGACGGCTTACCCATTTGATTTTACGGGTGCGATTGCGCGGGATAACGTATTTGCCGTACAGTTTCACCCGGAAAAGAGTGCCAATGCAGGCTTGCAACTTTTGCGAAACTTTGTAAACTGGAAGCCTTAGGCGGGTTTTCGGTCGTTTTAGTCATTACTCGTATTTATCATTGAAAACAACATGTTAATTATTCCAGCAATTGATTTGAAAGATGGTCACTGTGTGCGTTTGAAGCAGGGCCTGATGGAAGAATCCACAGTATTTTCCGAAGATCCGGCTGCCATGGCCAGACATTGGGTAGATAAAGGCGGTAAACGTTTGCACTTGGTGGATTTGAACGGTGCTTTTGCCGGAAAGCCAGTCAATGAAGATGCGATCAAATCTATTGTCGCGGCCCTGGGTGGTGATATCCCTATTCAATTGGGTGGCGGTATCCGTGACTTGGATACGATAGAGCGTTATCTGGATGACGGTATTAGCTATGTCATTATCGGGACAGCTGCCGTGAAAAACCCAGGTTTCCTGCACGAGGCTTGCTATGCGTTCCCAGGCCAGATCATGGTCGGCCTGGATGCTAAAGATGGCAAGGTGGCCGTGGATGGCTGGTCAAAACTGACCGGGCACGATGTGATTGACCTGGCCAAGAAGTTTGAAGACTACGGTGTGGAGAGTATTGTCTATACCGACATTGGCCGTGATGGTATGTTGACCGGCGTGAATATTGATGCCACTGTCGCCTTGGCGCAGGCCTTAACCATCCCGGTGATTGCCAGTGGCGGTGTCACCAATCTGGATGACGTGCGCAACCTGTGTGCTGTGCAGGATGAAGGCATTATGGGTACCATTACCGGCCGCGCCATCTACGAAGGGACACTGGACTTTGCTGCGGCGCAACAGCTGGCTGACCAGCTGAGCGGTCAATAATGGGGTGTGCTAAACGCATTATTCCTTGCCTTGATGTGACCGATGGCCGCGTTGTTAAGGGCATTAATTTCCTTGAGCTGCGCGACGCTGGCGATCCAGTGGAAATTGCCCAGCGTTACAACGATCAGGGCGCAGACGAGCTCACCTTTCTCGATATCACTGCCACCTCCGATAACCGCGACCTGATACTGCACATCATAGAACGCGTGGCCGAGCAGATTTTTATCCCACTGACAGTCGGTGGGGGTGTGCGTAAAGTTGAAGATGTGCGACGCTTGCTCAATGCTGGTGCCGACAAAGTTAGTATCAACACCACTGCAGTGTTAAATCCGCAAGTCGTCGAGGATGCCGCTGGCCGTTTCGGGTCACAATGTATTGTTGTAGCGATTGATGCTAAAAAGGTCGATAACCAACCATTTGAATGGGAAGTTTTCACACATGGCGGTCGTAATCCCACTGGTTTGGACGCTGTCAAATGGGCGCAGAAAATGGTGAGTCTGGGTGCTGGTGAATTGCTGGTGACGAGCATGGACCGCGATGGGACCAAGATTGGTTTCAATAATCCGCTTAACAAAGCGATCAGCGATGCAGTAGACGTACCTCTCATCGCTTCCGGCGGGGTGGGCAACTTGCAGCACCTGGTAGATGGCGTGACTATCGGTGGTGCAGATGCTGTATTGGCTGCCAGTATCTTTCACTATGGCGAATTCACAGTCCAGCAGGCCAAAGATTATATGCGTGAACACGGATTGGAAATGCGATGAGCTGGCTGGACCAAGTGGCCTGGACTGAGGACGGCCTTGTACCCGTCATTGCTCAGGAGAAAGAGACTGGCAAAATCCTGATGTTTGCCTGGATGAATCGCGAGGCTTTGCAGCTGACACGCGAGACTGGGCATGCCGTCTATTTCTCCCGCTCACGAAACAAGTTGTGGCACAAAGGCGAAGAGTCTGGGCACACGCAGATGGTGCATGATATCCGCCTTGACTGTGATAACGATGTTGTCATGATCACGGTCGAACAGTTGGGTGGTATTGCGTGTCATACTGGTCGGCACAATTGCTTTTTCCAGCAATTACAAGGCGATGAGTGGGTGACGGTAGAGCCTGTGCTCAAAGACCCGAAAGCGATTTATCATGAGTGATGTATTAAACAGGCTATCCGAGTTGCTCGAACAGCGTAAGGCCGCTGATCCATCTTCTTCCTATGTTGCGAAGTTGTATGCCAAAGGTATGGACAGTATCCTCAAAAAGATCGGTGAAGAAGCCACTGAAACTGTGATTGCTGCCAAGGGTGGTAAGGCCGACGAAATCATTTATGAAACAGCAGATTTATGGTTTCATACGCTGGTGATGTTGAGTCATGCCGGACTCAGTGCTCAAGATGTGCTTGACGAATTGGCGCGCCGCGAAGGCTTGTCTGGCATTGCAGAGAAAGCGAACAGAACAGAATGAGTGCAGACTGTATTTTTTGCAAAATCGTTGCAGGTAACATTCCGTCAAAAACGTTATATGAAGATGACGATGTCATCGTGTTTCACGACATCCGTCCATTAGCCAAGGTGCATTTTTTAATTGTGCCCAAGGCGCATATAGAAACGCTGAAAGACTGCACGGCTGAACATCAGGCTTTGTTGGGGAAAATGATGTTGCTTGCTGCCCAGTTAGCCGCTGAGCAAGGCTTGACGGGTTACAAGACCGTCATGAATGTTGGTCGCGAAGGCGGCCAGGAAGTGTTTCATATTCATCTGCATGTGTTTGGTGGCGGACCTGCCGCCTGATACTAGCAAGATAAAGGAGATTGCAATGGGTTCATTTAGTTTGTGGCATTGGCTGATTGTCTTGCTGATTGTGGTACTTGTATTCGGTACCAAAAAGCTACGTAATATCGGTGGCGACGTCGGCGGAGCGGTTAATGAGTTCAAAAAGGCAATGAATGAAGGTAAGGATGCCTCCAAGCCTGAAGAGATTTCTGACAAAAGCAAGTAAACGCTGACGCGCCGTGTTTGATATTTCATTTTCAGAGTTGATGGTGATTGCTTTTATCGCTCTCGTGGTGATCGGGCCGGAAAAATTACCAAAAGTCGCCCGCACCGCGGGCGCTTTTTTTGGCCGGTTGCAACGTTTTGTCTCGCAAGTGAAAGACGAAGTAAACCGCGAAGCACGTTTTGCTGAATTGCAAACACTGCAGCAGGAAGTGCAATCCAGTTTGCATCAAGGTTATACGGAAATTGAACAAAGTATTTTTCCCACAACACCGGCTGCAGATGAGGTTGTGGCAGACCCTGTGAAGGTTAAAAAGCCGCGTAAACCGCGCCAACGTGAAACGCATTCAGTTGTTGAGCAGTCTTCTGAAGCAGAGTCCATTTCTACCAAACAATCAATCGCCAAGTCTGGTGATCCACAAGCTGAGCTGTTTTCAGCGGCACCTATCCCTGTGCAAAAGAAACCGCGCCGACCACGTAAAACAGTTAAAAGAGAAGATGTAGCCGATTCTGACTCTGAACAAAAACCGCTTGCTTAAGCGTTTACGAAATTCCGCTCATCATGACGCCTACCGAAAGTTTTATTTCACACCTGATTGAATTGCGCAACCGCTTGCTACGTGCAATCATCGGTTGGCTGGTAGTGTTTGTGGCCTTGTTTCCGTTTGCCGACAAACTTTATAGCCTGATGGCAGCGCCGTTATTGAGTAAGTTGCCCCAAGGTGCACAAATGATTGCCACTGCAGTGACGACGCCTTTTTTTGTGCCCATGAAAGTGACCATGCTGACGGCCTTTCTGGTCGCATTACCATGGATGATTTACCAATGCTGGGCCTTTATTGCGCCAGGGTTGTACGCGCATGAAAAACGCCTGATCCGACCTTTACTGGCGGCGGCGATGGTCTTGTTTTTTGTTGGTATGGCTTTTGCCTATTTTGTCGTGTTTCCTGTCGTATTCGGCTTCTTGGTTGGCAGTGCGCCGCAAGGTGTTGCTGTCATGACCGATATTGCAGAATACCTGAATTTTGTCATTGGCTTGTTTGTTGCCTTTGGCTTTGCGTTTGAAGTGCCTGTTGCCGTTGTGCTGATGGCGCTGATGGGGTGGGTGACCTTGGACCAATTAAAGGAGTCACGCTCTTACGTGATTGTCGGCGCTTTTGTCTTGGGGGCGATTTTCACGCCACCCGATATCGTGTCGCAATGTATGCTGGCGGTACCGCTGTGGTTGCTTTACGAGCTTGGCCTGCTGGTGGTGCGCTGGCTGCCGCAGACGCCAGCCAGAGATTCTACGACAAGCTAACTATTGCGGTAGTTTGCTTGGGAGTGGGCGCTTGCCAACTACCAGTGCAATATTGACTTTTTTGCCCGCACGTATGATGGACAAGGTTGCTTTGTCGCCTGGTTTAAGCATGGCAATAATATTGAGCATAGATTGACTATCTGCCACTGGTTTGTCGTCAATGCCCACCAAGATATCGCCTGGACGTAAACCTGCCTTGTCAGCCGGGCTATCCAACAGGACGCCGGCAATCAGGGACCCGTTCGCTGTTTTCAAGTTAAAGGACTCTGCCAGCTCTGGCGTAATATCTTGGGCCTCGATCCCTATCCAGCCACGTGTCACCGAACCATTAAATGTAATTTGCTCCATGACCTGTTTGGCAATGCTGACCGGGATGGCAAAGCCTATACCCATACTACCTCCATTGCGTGAATAAATGGCGCTGTTGATGCCGATCAGGTTGCCGTTGACGTCTATGAGCGCGCCACCGGAATTGCCGGGGTTGATTGAGGCATCTGTTTGAATGAAGTTCTCAAAAGTATTGATGCCAAGGTGATTGCGCCCCAATGCACTGATGATGCCCTGAGTCACGGTTTGGCCGACACCAAACGGGTTGCCAATCGCCAGAACGACATCACCTACCTTCATCTGGTCACTGTTGCTGAAGGTGATGGCTGGCAGTTTTTTGCGATTTATTTTAAGCACCGCTAAATCGGTATCCGGATCGGTACCTACCACCGTGGCAGAGGATTTACTGCCATCGCTAAGCGCCACTTCGATCTGGTCAGCTGAGCTGATGACGTGATTGTTGGTCAGAATCAGACCGTCGGCGCTGACAATCACGCCGCTTCCCAGGCTGTTTTCAGGTTGCTCATCCTCCTCTTCCATCTCGTCACCAAAAAAATGGCGAAACAACGGGTCACTTTTCAAAGCATGATGCGGATCCTGGCTGATGCGTGCTGTCGTGAAAATGTTCACCACTGAAGGCATGGCTTTGCTCACCGCGGTGCGATAGCCGGTTTTGGCGATTACCGTGCTATTGTTGGCCGCCGTTTCCTTGATGACCAGTGTTTTGTTACCGGGTTGGGTGAGAATGTTTGGATAAAATAATTTTAAGACAAACAAAACGCCCAAACAAACGGTGACGGCTTGTGAGAAGATAGTCCAAAGGTATCGCATAATTGCAAAAGTAAAATGAGTCTTAACAAATCACTAGTATATATGAGAGTCTGAGATGGAATTGAATCTTCTTGTCGCGGAATTGGCCAATTTTTTACAAGTTGGAAAATTTCAGGATTATTGCCCGAATGGATTGCAAGTCGAAGGTCGGCCGCAAGTGCGGCGCATTGTCAGTGGTGTGACGGCCAGCCAGGCCCTGATTGAAGCGGCAATTGAGGCGGATGCGGATGCCGTTCTTGTGCATCATGGCTATTTCTGGCGTGGTGAAGCCCCTGAGGTCACTGGGCTCAAGCGCAATCGTCTCAAGCGCTTGCTGACCTATGATCTGAGCTTGCTTGCCTACCATTTGCCGCTGGATGCGCATGCTGAAGTTGGGAATAACGTACAACTCGGCAAAGTGCTTGAGTGGCCCATCGTGCGTTACCTGGATGATAAAAATATGCTGCCAGTAGCGGAGTTCCCACAACCGATGGCGCTGAGCCAGGTGGGTGATCATGTCAGTCGGAAACTTGGGCGTTCAGCGCAAATACTCGGCAATCCTCAAAAGCCGGTACAAACAGTGGCTTGGTGTACAGGAGCGGCGCAGTCGTATATCCAACAAGCAGTCAATGCTGGCGTGGATCTGTTTGTCAGTGGTGAAGTCTCTGAGCAGACCTGGCACACAGTGTGTGAAACGGATACGGCTTATATCAGCGCAGGCCATCACGCGACTGAGCGTTATGGAGTGCAGGCGCTAGGACATTGGCTGGCGGAGAAATATGGGATTGAGCATATTTATGTGGAGGTGGATAACCCAGTTTAATTGATAAATATCAATGACTTATTGAATTATATTTGGCTTGTTTATGCGAAAAATGTATAATCGCGCCTGAAGTTTTGATCACACTGTTACCTCAAAAGGGTAGATTAAGGAAGCCAATGTCAGAAAACAAAATTGACAACAACTGTTTGTCGTTTTGCCAGCCATCTGAGGTGGATTTGCAAAAACGCGACTTTTTGGTGAAGGCTACGGCTGCCACCGGTGCTGTGGGTGTTGCTGCTGTAGCGGTCCCGTTTGTAGGTAGCATGCTGCCTAGTGAGCGTGCCAAAGCGGCAGGTGCGCCAGTAGAAATTGATATCAGCAAGTTGAAGCCGGGCGAGAAAATGACTGCCGAATGGCGCGGTCAGCCGGTATGGATTGTGCGTCGCACGCCGGAAATGTTGGCCAAGCTTTCCAAGCATGATGATCAGCTTTCCGATCCTAAGCTAGAAGTGCCGCAGCAGCCTGAATATTGCAAGAATCCCGCACGGGCAATCAAACCAGAATTTGCGATCATGTTGGGGACCTGTACCCATCTTGGTTGCTCGCCGAATGACAATTTTGCCATAACGGCAGATTGGGACGGTGGTTTTGTCTGTCCATGTCATGGATCTAAGTTTGACTTGGCAGGTCGCGTCATGAAGGGATCTCCTGCGCCCACCAATCTCGTGGTGCCACCCCATCAATATCTCACTGAAACGACTATTTTGGTTGGCGACGACAAGAAAGCGGGAGCTTAAGCATGGCGGACACAAGAAAAATAGAAACGACTGGTCTGTTGGGCTGGATTGATTCCCGTTTCCCACTCACCAGTACTATAAAAGGACATCTTACCGAGTATTACGCACCTAAGAACTTCAATTTCTGGTACTTCTTTGGTTCGTTGGCGTTATTGGTGCTGGTGCTGCAGATTGTCACCGGCATTTTCCTGACCATGAACTACAAGCCGGATGCCGAATTGGCGTTTGCTTCGGTCGAATACATTATGCGTGATGTATTTGGTGGCAACATTATCCGTTATATGCACTCTACCGGTGCTTCCATGTTCTTTGTGGTGGTCTACCTGCATATGTTCCGTGGCCTGATTTACGGGTCATACCGTACACCGCGTGAGTTGATCTGGCTGTTTGGCGTAGGCATTTTCCTGGTATTGATGGGCGAGGCTTTCTTCGGCTACCTGCTGCCATGGGGCCAAATGTCATACTGGGGTGCTCAGGTGATTGTGAACCTGTTCTCTACCGTGCCATTTATCGGTCCTGATCTGTCTGAATGGCTACGTGGTGACTACCTGGTGTCGGATGCAACATTGAACCGTTTCTTTGCTTTCCACGTGATTGCTTTGCCGTTGGTTTTGTTGGGTCTGGTGGCAGTGCATATTGTAGCCTTGCATGAGGTGGGTTCCAACAACCCTGATGGCGTTGAAATCAAGAAGCATAAGGACAAGGAAACAGGTATTCCATTAGATGGTATTCCGTTCCACCCTTACTACTCTGTCAAAGATATGGTGGGTGTGGTGGCCTTCCTCATGGTGTTCTTTGCCATCGTGTTCTTTATGCCGGAAATGGGTGGTTATTTCCTTGAGGCGAACAACTTTATCCCGGCGGATCCGCTGAAAACACCACCGCATATTGCGCCAGTCTGGTATTTCACGCCTTACTATTCCATCTTACGTGCAGTACCGCCTATCGGTATTTCACAGTTCCCTGGAGTAGTCGCGATGGGCTTGTCAGTAGTGGCGTTTGCTTTCTTGCCATGGCTGGACAAGAGCCCAGTGAAATCTATCCGTTACCGTGGCAAGTTATACAAGCGCTGGTTAACGGCATTTGTGATTAGCTTTGTCATTCTGGGTTACCTGGGTACAGTGCCAGGTGATGTCTGGGGACAATTCGGTCCGTGGATGGGACGCGCAGATCGTGCGACAGTTCTTGCCCGTATTTGTGCCGTTGTGTACTTCGCATTCTTTGCGTTGATGCCTTGGTACACCAAAAAAGACCAAACCAAGCCAGTGCCAGAAAGGGTGACATACAAATGATGAAAAAATGGTTTATTCAGGCATTTGCTAGCCTGGCATTGCTGGCCTCCGGCGTTGCTTTGGCGAACGAAGTGCATATTGACGTCAAGGCGCCAATCAAAATGACGGATAAGGCGTCATTGCAGCGCGGTGCTAAGATTTTCGTAAACTACTGCTTAAACTGCCATAGCGCAAACTACATGCGTTATAACCGTTTGCAGGATATCGGCCTCAGCGACAAACAGATCAAGGAAAACTTGCTGTTTGCCGGCGAAAAGGTTGGGGAAACCATGCGCGTCAGCATGAATCCTAAAGATGCCAAAAAGTGGTTTGGTGCTGCGCCACCTGACCTGAGCGTTGAAGTGCGTGCGCGTGGTGCCGATTGGGTATATGCCTATCTGCGTAGTTTTTACAAGGATGACACGCGTCCTACCGGCTGGAACAACCAGGTATTTGACAAGGTAGCCATGCCGCACGTGTTGTATGAGTTGCAAGGCATCCAGGTGTTAGATCATGAAACACATACACTGAAACTGGAGAAAGCTGGTAAATTAAGTCCTGAAGAGTATGACCAGTTTGTTGGTGATTTGACCAACTTCTTGGCGTTTATGGCTGAGCCAGCCAAACAATCCCGTTTGTGGATTGGCGTGGTGGTGTTGCTGTTCCTGTCTGTGCTGTTCGTCTTGGTTAAAAAAATTAAAGCGGAATACTGGAAAGATATTCGCTAATTGAAACCCAAGTCCGACACCAAGGCGTGAGGCCTTGGTGTCTTTTTTTATAGGGAAAATAAATTATGATGAGATTGTATTCGGGTACCGTAGATCCTTACAGTCACCGTTGCCGTATCGTACTGTTCGAAAAAGGGATGGACTTTGAAGTCATTGATGTTGACTTAACCAATAAGACCGAAGATCTTGCCATCTTGAACCCATATGGTGAAGTGCCGGTGCTGGTTGAGCGTGACCTCGTATTGTCGGAAGCCAATATCATCAATGAGTATATTGATGAGCGTTTCCCGCATCCACAATTGATGCCTGCGGATCCTGTGATGCGTGCACGTGCGCGTCTGTTCCTCTACAACTTTGAAAAAGACCTCTTCAGCCACATCAAGGATATTGAATCCAGTGATGAGGAAACTGCAGACAAAGCGCGTAAAGTGGTGCGTGATAACTTGACGCAACTGGTGCCGATTTTTGGTAAACAAAGTTACCTGATGGGTGATGAGTACTCCATGCTTGATGTGGCAATTACGCCATTGTTATGGCGCCTGGGACATTATGGGATTGAGTTGCCAAACCAGGCAGCGCCATTGTTGAAATACGCAGAGAGACTATTCTCCCGCCCGATGTATGCAGAAGCGATGACGCCTTCTGAAAAGGCGATGCGTAAATAACGCCTTGGCATACAAGCAGCGCGGATGATATTCGCGCTGTTTTTTTAAGGACATGTCCATGAGTTCATTGATTCCAACCACTGCTTACCTGATACGTGCCATTCATGAATGGTGTATTGATAATGGATTAACCCCGCATTTGCTGGTCAAGGTCGATGCACATACGCGTGTCCCCATGGCTTATGTCAAGAATGGTGAAATTGTGCTCAACGTCAATTACACCGCAGTGAAAGACTTGCATATCGATAACGATGCAGTCGTATTTTCTGCGCGCTTCAATGGTGTGGCACAGCATATTTATGTGCCCATCCATCGCGTAGGAGGTGTTTTTGCCAGGGAGAATGGTCAGGGCATGTTCTTTGAGGTGACCGATGGGCAAGCGCCAGAACCTAATGATCGCGATGTTCTGCCGACAATTGAAACCCCAGAGCCGTCGCCTGCCAAAAAGTCGCACCTTAAAGTAGTGAAATAGGCCTGCGTTATAAGAATGTCCTGTTGGTGGTATGGCGGAGCGTCAAATTGGACAATATTTTCAACAAAAAATTAAAAAAATTCTTAAAAGCACTGGATCACTTCCCGAAAAAAGTGATATAGTTGCGCCTTCCTGAAATGCCGGGTTAGCTCAGTTGGTAGAGCAGCGCACTTGTAATGCGAAGGTCATCAGTTCGATTCCGATACCCGGCACCAAAATAATGCATGTTGACATTGACGTCGGCAGTATTAACCGCGATAATCGCGGTCGATTTTTTGGAGGGGTGGCCGAGTGGTTAAAGGCGACGGACTGTAAATCCGTTCTCTCTGAGTACGCTGGTTCGAATCCAGCCCCCTCCACCAAAAATGATTGCCTGTAGGTGTTGCTGTAAAGCGGGTCGGTGAGAACCTTCCTTGGGTGTTCTGCATAGTGCGGGTGTAGCTCAGTTGGTAGAGCACTTGCCTTCCAAGCAAGATGTCGCGAGTTCGAACCTCGTCGCCCGCTCCAACAATAACAAAAGGCATAACGCCCATGTGGCTCAGTGGTAGAGCACTCCCTTGGTAAGGGAGAGGTCGCGGGTCCGATTCCCGCCATGGGCACCAGATTCGCTCTGTAAGCATATGGGGCTTGATAAGTAGTCGCGTGCAAGGGTGCTGTCATCCGCGTCGCATAATTTGTGAAAACAATATTATTGGCTTTATTTAGTACTAATAAAGGAAAAACATCATGGCAAAAGGCAAATTTGAACGTACCAAGCCACACGTGAACGTTGGTACGATTGGTCACGTTGACCACGGTAAGACAACATTGACAGCGGCGATTACGACAGTGTTGACGAAGAAATTTGGCGGCGAAGCAAAAGCTTACGACCAAATTGACGCGGCACCAGAAGAAAAAGCCCGTGGTATTACCATTAACACAGCCCACGTTGAATACGAGACAGCCACACGTCACTACGCACACGTTGACTGCCCAGGCCACGCTGACTATGTTAAAAACATGATTACCGGTGCTGCGCAGATGGATGGCGCGATTTTGGTATGTTCCGCTGCTGACGGCCCTATGCCACAAACACGTGAGCACATCCTGTTGGCCCGCCAGGTTGGTGTACCATACATCGTTGTGTTCCTGAACAAAGCTGATATGGTTGACGACGCTGAGTTGCTGGAGCTGGTTGAAATGGAAGTGCGTGACTTGCTGAGCAAGTATGACTTCCCAGGTGATGACACCCCAATCATCAAAGGTTCTGCTAAATTGGCCCTCGAAGGCGACCAATCAGAAATCGGCGAACCAGCAATCTTCGCATTGGCTGATGCACTGGACAGCTACATCCCGACGCCAGAGCGTGCCATCGACGGTACCTTCCTGATGCCAGTAGAGGACGTATTCTCTATCTCAGGCCGTGGTACTGTAGTGACCGGCCGTGTTGAGCGTGGTATCGTTAAAGTCGGCGACGAAATCGAAATCGTTGGCCTGAAGCCAACACTGAAAACCACCTGTACTGGTGTTGAAATGTTCCGTAAACTGCTGGACCAAGGTCAAGCAGGTGACAACGTAGGTGTACTGTTGCGCGGCACCAAGCGTGAAGAAGTTGAGCGTGGTCAAGTGTTGGCTAAATCCGGTTCTATCAAGCCACACACCAAGTTCACCGCTGAGATCTACGTGTTGGGTAAGGATGAAGGTGGTCGTCACACTCCATTCTTCAACGGCTACCGTCCACAGTTCTACTTCCGTACAACTGACGTGACTGGTGCGGTTGAGTTGCCAGCAGGTACCGAAATGGTGATGCCAGGTGATAACGTATCTATCACAGTAACATTGATCGCTCCTATTGCGATGGAAGACGGTCTGCGTTTCGCGATTCGTGAAGGTGGTCGTACCGTTGGTGCTGGCGTCGT
>NZ_KB905142.1 GCF_000378225.1 Methylophilus methylotrophus DSM 46235 = ATCC 53528 | reverse complement strand
TGATCGCTACTGCCGGAGGCGCGGTGTTCACAGTATAGGTCTGTGTATCAGTTGCAGTCGCACTGTTACCCGCCGCATTCGTCGTGGTCACGCTAGCAAATACTGTACTGTCAGCATCAGCTGCCAAATCAGCACCAGGCACGCCAATCGAGAATTTGCCTCCATCAAGTACACTACCTGTAAAGGTCTTGTTATTGATCGTCAGGGTCACGGTGTCACCCACCTTGAACTGGCCACTCACAGTACCAGTCACAGGAATAGAAGCAGCTGTAGATTCCGCAGCGTTCACAATCCCATCACCAGCTACGTTCGCATCCAGGCTGATCGCCAGCGCTGGTGGCAACAGGTTCACAGTGTAGTCTTGGGTATCGGTTGCGGTAGATGTATTACCTGCGATATCAGTAGTTGAAACTTTGGCATCAATTGTTTTATCAGAATCAGCCGCTAGATCAGCACCAGGCACGTTAATGGAGAACTTACCTCCAGCCTGAACAGTCCCCGTGAAATCCTTGCCATTGACTGTCACAGTGACCACATCACCTACTTTAAATTGCCCACTGACAGTACCAGTGACTGGAATTGCAGCAGCTGTAGACTCAGTGATGTTCACGATACCGTCACCAGCCACATTTGCATCCAGACTGATTGCGAGTGCGGGAGGTGTCAATGCTAGTGCATAGGCTTGCGTATCGGAGGCTGTAGCATTGTTGCCAGCATTGTCTACAACGGTAATTTTTGCCTCGACAGTACGGTCAGCATCAGCAGCCAAGTCTGCACCGGGCACGTTAATAGAGAACGATCCATTAGCAGCAACTGCGCCGGTAAATTCTTTGCCATTGATTGTTAAAGTAACGATATCCCCAGCTCTAAATTCGCCGGCGACAGTTCCTTTAACAGCAATCGCTGGTGAATTTGATTCTGCGATATTTACAACACCATCACCAGCAATGTCAGAATCTAAAGTGATCGTAACCATTGGAGCATCAGCATCTACAGTAAAGGTCTCACTGTTCTTCGTACTTACATTACCTGCAAGGTCAGTCACTGTAATTAAAGGCGTATAAACCTTACTGCTTAATGGAACGGCATTGATGTCTTTTAGACTCAGGCTCCATACCGCTGTCCCATTTGGGCCAGCCGTCACTGTCGCGCTATATTTATTACCGTCAATGGTCACTTCAACCTTATCAGTAACTTTCTCTGTAGTTCCGATTAAAGTTGGTAGGGTATTTTTTGTAAGATTGTCAGTTTGGCTTGAACCTGTATCATCAATGATAGTTTCTGGTAACTGGCCGCTAATTTTGGTCAAATCTGGGGGTGTTATATCTACATCATAAGTTCGATTAGTTGTCGCAGTTGTGGAGTTACCCGCAGTATCCGTGGTCGTAATCTTTGCATCTACGGTTTTGTCGGAATCAGCAACTAAATCCGCACCAGGCACACTGATAGAAAACTTTCCATCAGCACCAACCGTACCAGTAAATTCTTTGCCATTCACAGTAATTGTGACTGTGTCACCACTATTAAACTCGCCAGTCACTTTACCGGTGACAGGAATTCCCAAAGACTGTGATTCGATCAGGTTAACCACACCATCACCTGCAATATTAGAATCTAAAGTAATATTGAGACTTGGCGCAGTACCATCAACCGTAAATTCTTCGCTTGGCTTAGTTGTCTCATTACCAGCCAAATCTGTTACCTTAATAGTTGGTTCGTATTTGCCATCCGGCAGATTTGCACCAATTAAATCCACTGTCCATACGCCTGTCCCATTGGGGCCAGCTGTTACAGTTGCATTCAATGGTCCAATTGTGACTTGGTTGTTAGTAATCGGATCATTGTACGTAATTGAAACTTCAACTTTATCGGTTACTTTCTCTGTCGTCCCAATCAGAGTAGGTTCGCGATTGCTAGTGATATTGTCGGTTTGGCTGACACCTGTGTCATCTTTTATAGTCTCTGGCAACTCACCCTTAATGGCATTAGCGTCTGGTGGAGTCGAGTCAATGATCGCCGAGTCGGAATTTGGAGGCGATGTCTGGCCAGATTGATTAGTAATGGTTGCTGTGACAACAAGAGTGTCACCCTCAGCAGGCACAGGGACAGAAATTGTTACGAAGCCATTTGAAATATCTGTACCAGTTAACGGGCGATTAATCGTCCCTGTGTTATGTGTCAAATTGACCACATCGCCAGGCTCCATTCCAGCCGGTAAGGTCACACGAGCATTAGTGAAACCTGGATTACCCGAACGTGCTAGCTCATTTTTATTAAGATATCCGTCATTGTTGACATCGCCCTCAAGAGAAACACCAGGTGCTCCGCTAGCAGGCGTTAGAAAAACAAAGTTTGGAGGAATACCACCCTGAGTTGGGCCGCCAACAAAGCCATTACCACCATCATAAGTTGCAGAAGAAGGTCCTTGAGTTTGAATGCGATCCAAATTTACAAAGGTTGCATTACCATCACTACCAGCAGCACCAGCGGCAGGATCTTCAAGCACTTCAGTAATATCACGACCTTCATTTAATGCCGTTAATACTGCATCAAATACCGCTTGATTTACTGCATTTTCGGTAACATCTGAGACATCCACTTGCGCCAGATTGTCAGTAATCTTAACTGTTTGCGCTTCCGCGATATTGACAAGCTCGCCATTTGCCAATTTCACAGAGACGATAGCACCAGAAGCAGTGATGACTTTATCCCCTGCATGTAGCGCTTCACCTATTTTCAGCATATGACGATTGCCGTTGGTATCTACTACGATAGCCATACCCTGAATATTAGTAACAGTTCCGATTACTGTAGCCATTTTTATCCTCACTTATGGTTGAGACAATTCTGATAGTGTCGTATTAAACTTGAATACAAAACGGAAATCTATTGTACTGAAGTACAATATTTGATCGAAGCACGCACGCCATTTCCCTTAAAACAATAAAAGAGAGACATAAAAAAAGCGGCGCCTTTTGGCACCGCTTTTTTACTTTGGATTAACCAAAGTCTTTAATAATTATACTTACCGATTACTGTGCAACCGACTGGAAGCGTATGATTTCCACACGACGGTTAGCATCGTTACCATTAACGGGGTCGTTCTCAGCAATTGGCTGTGAGAACCCGTATCCTTTGACAACAAGGCGCTGTGCATCCATGCCTTTTTTCACCAGATAATCAGCAACAGCTTTGGCACGCTTCTCTGAAAGCAGCAAATTGTACTTCTCTTTTGAAGTGTTACGTTTGTCAGTATGGCCTGCAATCTCAACCTTGTCATTACCCCATTCTTTAACGACATCATAAACAATATCCAGATCGGCATAAGACTCTGGCAAGATGATTGCGCTGTTTGCCTGGAACAAGATACGAGGAGTAAACTTCATTGTCGCTTTTTCAGTCTTGGGCTTAAATGCCTCACCTTCCCAAGGCTTAGCGTTTGCTAACAATGCGGCCTTGTCTGGCACGACTTGTGCAGGTACTACCGCCTTACAGACGTTTTCACGGTCCATGTATTCTTCACGCGGATACTCACCAACATCAGTACGTGTTACACCAAGCTTGCTTAGCAAAAGACCTTGTCCAGCGTAAGTCCTGGCATAAGCCGTATTCAAATCCATTTCAGCATTAGTGAAATTACGACGCGCCTGGAAATATTCGTTTTCAGTATCCAATAAGTCAAGCAAGGTGCGCTGACCGATATCATATTGTTTACGATAAGCCAGACGGGCATTTTCAATCGAATCCTGGTGTTGCTTGCGATAAGCTACTTGCTCACTTAACTGCTTGATATTATTGTACGCAATGGCTACCAGTTGACGCGTATCAATACATGCCTTATCGCGCAAATCATGAGAGCGATTCAAGGTCTCAACAGCGGAGTCCAGATTAGACTTGTCAGTAAAACCATTAAAGATGTTCCAGCTTGCGGTTACCTCAAGCGTATCTGCAGCTAGAGTACTATTTCTGCTTTTATCGTTGACATCAAGTATTTTACGACCTTGCAAATCTAATCTCGGCATGAAAGGCGCTTTACGACCTGTCACTGATTTCTCAACTGCAATAATATTTTCGATGGCGGCCAGAATATTAGGGTTCTGCTTGTAGGCTGTTTCCAGTACTTGATCGGCACTCTGCTGTAGACCGTCACCGGTCATCATCACCTCATTGAGATTTTCAGGGGGCAATTCACCGACAAGGCGTTGAAAACGTGCTGAAACATCATAGAGGTTATTCGTTTCTGTCACCAGATTTGCCTCAGCGAGGGCCAGACGACCAGTCGCTTGTTCAAGATCCACCTTTTTGCCTACACCAGCATCCACTCGCGATTTGATTTTGTCAAAAACCTGCTTATGCACAACAAAATTGTCTTGCGCATAAGATACCAAACGACGGAATCGGATCAAATCATAGTATGCAGCAGCAGTATCTAGCGCAATCCCTTGCATCTGCCCTTGCAATTCGTAAAAGCGTGATTTGGCAACATGATCTAAACGGCCAACCTCTGAAGGCGTCGCCAAACCGTCAAAAAGCATTTGACGTAAGGTCAGCGTAGACTGCTGGTTGGGTGTATTGGTATTGTTGACATTAGGTACCAGTCTTTCCTGATTCCTAAATGTTTGATCAACCGTCAGGTTGGGCAGATACCGACCTTTGGCCGCTGCCTCATCCAGCTCTGCCGCTTTAAAAGCATGAAAGCTCGCTTGTACTTCCGGGTTTTCTGCTACCGCTTTCTCAATGATTTTTTCAAGGCTTTCGGGGCTTGCTGCCCAAGTCACTGATGAATATGAGAACACGCTCAACATGAGCGCAAAGGTAATTTTTTTTAGTTTCATGTGCAGACTCTTAACAAGTTATAAAGATTCATCCTCAATCAGTATAACCACGGAATTATGTCGGCACAAGCGTAGATAGCCTATCAAAGGGATAGGCAAAAGAATGTTTTAGTGAAAAAAGTCACAAATTTCGGTTGTAAGAAACCACAAAACAGTAAAAAGTCCCCAAATAAACGTTAATTTTCAAATAAAAACATAAAATAAAAAAATTTATCAATTAAGAGTTAAGCGGTACTTTATTTAAGAAACTTTCTTTCATATCATTTTCATTCGAAAAATGCCCTTGGTTTGCCTGGCCTTGTAATACTAATGCCAAATGCAAACGATCACGTACCTTCAAGGTATCAAATACGGAAGTAAGATGCGCTTTGACAGTTCGCTCAGAGATTGAGAGCGCCCTGGCAATCTCTTTGTTGCTATTGCCTTTGGCTGCTTCCAGAGCGACTTCTCGTTCACGCTTAGTCAAACCTTCCAAGACCTCTTCAGCCACATTTGCCTGACGATTACCTCGTGTAGTCAATGTAATCAAATGTTTTAGCAGATCTCTTCCCAGCCAGACGCCACCTTGTGAAACGACGCTATATACCTCTTTAAGCACATGATGATGTGCATAGGCATGCAAATAGCCTACTGCCCCCACTTCGAGTGCTTGCATCGCTTCTGCTTGATCAGGGTTGTTTGATAAAACAATCACTTTGGCAGAGGGTAGAAAGTTGAGTACCTGCTGCACATGTTGCCGCCACTGGGCGCCATGTTCAATTTGGGCATGTACCCAAATCACAGAAGCTCCGGCAATATCTGCTGAGACCACCTCCGAGATTGTCGTTGACTGAGGAAAAGCTTTGAGCCATGACTCTATTGACTCTTTTAATGTTGTTATAAATATATGCTTCATAGTATTAGCGCTCAGTTAATGCGTAAGATTTAGCTTTTAACACTGGTTTCAATAAGTATGACAGCACTGTTTTCTTCCCTGTCAAAATGTCAACCTGTGCCACCATGCCAGGAATAATGGGCAAATGATCGCCCAGATTATTCTTGTTTGTCCTTACCTTAACGACATAATATGCGTTTCCTTTATCGTCTATGGTGGAATCTGCTGCAATATCTTGCACATATCCATCTAAACTGCCATAAATAGTGTAATCATATGCCGTCAACTTCACCACTGCAGGTTGTTGCGGACGGATAAATGCAATATCTTTGGTTTGAATTTTTGCTTCAATCACCAGCGCATCATCTGAAGGCACCACTTCCATGACCTCTTTGCCTGGTTGAATGACGCCCCCTACAGTGTTGTAATAAAGTTTACTGACTTTGCCGTTGACGGGAGATGTCAACGTTGATTGCTTGACCTTATCAGAAAGCGCCAGGCTTGACTGTGTCAGGCTATTAATCTTAGCTGTCGTTTCATTCAAATCTGTCCGAACTTTACTTAAAAATGATTGTTGAGCCTCTGACACCTTGCGGCGTGCTTCAGAAATTGCAGCAGTCAGTCGAGCCATTTGTGCTGAAGCCTGGTCTATATCGCCTTTGGCGCGGTTGGCATCACGCTCCAGCCTGAGAATTTCGATCTCGGAAACAGCCCCACTGCTTAACAATGGCCGATTAGCAGCCAGCTCTTTGTTAGTGGAGTCATAGGTTTTGATCGCCACTTCTTTTTTGAATTGTACTTCTGACAGCTCCCGCTCGCGCTGTGATAACTGATCTCTCGCAATATTGATTTGGGAGTTCAATTCATCACGTGCGGCATTAAACAGCTGCAGCTCCTGTAAATAAGTATCTGGGGCTTTCTCTTGCACCTCGGTCGGCGGGTTAAAGCTACCACCATTAGCCAGTGCTTTCAATCGTGCTTCTTTGGCTCTCAGTGATAAATACTGACTTTCGTTTTCTTTTAAGGAAGAAATTGCCCGGGTTTCGTCGATCTTAATGAGCGGTTGCCCCCGTTTAACGGTAGCGCCCAATTGCACCAGAATATCGACAACGATACCACCATCCAGGGACTGCACGACTTGCACTTGACGCGACGGAATCACACGACCTTCCCCACGCGTCACTTCATCGACTTGCGCCAGGCTTGCCCAAACCAGCAACACCAACAAAATGGCAAAAATGCCATACATGATGAGCTTGGCGTGCAACATGGTATCTTCCACCATGACATCATGCGCTTGCTCGCTCCACGTGCGCGATTCTGCCGTGTCGGTTTTGACTATTTTATCGACAAGCGCATGCACCGGTTTACCAAGGCGCACCCAAATACTGTCTGGCTTGGTAATCTGTCCGATCTGATCGTATATTTTTTTTGCCATCTTATCTAGCCTTACCCACTTTGCCTGCACGCAATGCGGCGGTCACATCTTCTTTATTACCGTCAGCCACAATCTGGCCAGAGTCAATCACAATCAAGCGTTCCGCCAGTTCCAGCATGGCATTGCGGTGACTGATGACAATCAGTGTCTTGCCTGCGGCAGCTTCAGCAATGTTACGTTTCACGGTTTCTTCACCAGAGTGATCCATGGCACTGGTGGGTTCATCCAGTAACACGATTTGCGGTCTGGTGACAAATGCTCTGGCAATACCAACACCCTGGCGCTGACCGCCTGAGAGTGTATCGCCACGCTCACCTACCTCCAGGTCAAATCCTTTAGGATGTGTATTCACAAATTCGGCAATACCGCCCACTTGCGCAGCTTGCAGAACCGCCTCGTCATCGGCATGCTGATGGCGCAAGGTAATATTGTCGCGCAGCGTACCGTAAAACAGATGATTATCCTGCTGTACATAACCAATACAGCGGCGCAATTCTGCCGGGTCAATCTGTCGTGCATCGATGCCATCAATCAAGATCGCGCCTTCGGTTGGTTGATACAACCCTAAAATCAACTTGTTAATCGTGGTTTTACCGGAACCCATACGGCCAATCAAACCAACATGCTCTCCAGGACGAATCCTGAAAGAAATACGGTTTAGCGCCAGCTCATCTGAACCGGGATATTTAAAGGAAACATTTTTAAACTCAATTTCGCCTTTAAATGCGGGCCTCGATAGAAAACTGACCTCTTTGCTACGCTCTACCGGCTTACTCATAATGTCTTCAAGAGACTTTAAAGAAGTGGCGGCGGTATGGTATTGCGTAAACAAGCTGGCAATTTGAGAGATGGGCGCCAATGCGCGGCTTGTCAATTGTGAGCACGCAATCAGTCCACCCATGGTCAAATCACCATTGGAAATCAAGTAGACACCCAGGATGATGATGGCCACACTGATGATTTGCTGTAAGGCATAAGAACCGTTAGTGATTGAAGAAGACAACAGTTTGAGTTTGCTGCCGACTTCAGATAAGAAGAGCGCACTCTTTTCCCATTTCCCCTGCATCTGCCCTTCGACACCCATCGATTTGACGGTTTCCAGTCCAACCAGGCTTTCAATCAGGGCGGCATTGCGCTGGGCACTTGCACGGTACATGGTTTCAGATAAATCGTGCATTTTGGTTTGCACGCTTAAGGAATAAACCAGAACGATGGTCCCTCCCACCAAAGCTGGCAAGACCATATAAGGACTGATCCAGGCAATCACGATGAGAAAGATAATACCAAAAGGTAAATCAATCAGTGTGACCACCGTGGCAGATGTGATGAAATCTCGCACACTTTCAAATGACCGCAAATTAGAAGCAAACGATCCGACAGAGGTAGGCTTCGCTTCGTACCGCGTGCCAAGTACCTTTTCCATGATCTGCGAGCTGAGTTTTACATCGATGCGGGCACTGGCCCAATCCAGGAAATAAGCGCGCATAGAACGCAGCAACAAATCCCCCAGCACGATCAGGCCAACCCCAATCCCAAGCACCCATAAGGTCTCTACCGCCTTGTTTGGCACCACGCGGTCATACACGTTCATGGTAAACAGCGGCATGGCGAGCGCAAATAAGTTAATCAGGAAAGCCGCAACCATCACGTCGCGGTAAATGCCTTTATTCTCGGCCAGCGTCCCCCAAAACCAGTGTCTGACTTTAACTCTGCCGACTTCTGGCGTGCGTGCGTCAAAAATAAAGTTCTGCTTGGTGACCAAGGCATAACCGGTGTATTCCGCAGCCAGATCAGCCAGGCTCATGGTCAGTGGTTCAGGGGACAGATCAGGAAATACGACTTGTGCGAAATGCTGGCTATCATCCACTTTGAGCAATTGGCAGGCTCGATTGTGATTGAGTAACAGGGTGATATCGGCCTGCGGCTGCAGCAATGCAGGAATGGCTTCCTGTTTGACGCTGACATCCAGCCGCAATCGTTCGGCTGAGCGTTTGAATAATTCGGGGTTAAGTTTTCCATTTTCCAGCGGCAAGCCAGAAGTCAAAGCATCCCGTGTCGTCGCCAGGCGATTGTGACGGCAAATATAAAGCAGACACTCCAGCAGAGTGTCTTTCTCGGTTTTATTAAAAAATTGCGTCGTTTCCATGGTAGCTGACTTGTTATTATCCTTATCCGAGCAAAATCATTTTCTGATTGACCGACTATTGATTGTAGGGATGGTCAGACAAGATCAAAACGACGAGTATATGGCATAACACCCCCGAATTACAAAAATTGACAGTCTCACAGTACCCCGAACTGCAGATCCTCCTGCACAAAAGGCCCGGTCACCGCTTCTATGCCCACCGCGTTCAAACTATCAAGCTCTTGCTGATCCTGTACGCCCTCTGCGATTGGCACAATCCCCATGGTGCGTACCATCATGCACAAACCACGCATCAAGGACTGCTGCTGCGGCCTTAAGTGGATGTCGCGAATCAGCGACGCATCAAACTTGATGTAATCCAGTCCAAGCTCATGCAAATCGCCCAATTGTGCTAATCGGGTCACGACATGTTCCACACCCATCATGCACCCCAGCGATTTCACCAGATAGACAAACTCCCTGAATTTCATAAAATCACTAAAGGCGGCTTCTTCGGTCACTTCAAAACTCAGGCGGGACGGTTGTTTCACCGTCAGAATCAAGGCTTGCAGCTTGTCCTTGTATTCATCGCTGCGCATGGCGGCGGCCGATACATTGACACTCAGGCTGGCATTATTTTTCGTCAGCATGTCTACCGCATATTCCAGTGCCAGGCCATCCAGCGTTTGGATCATATGGAGTTGGCTGGCCCAATCAATAAATGCGCCAGCTGCCAGCCACTGATCTCCCTCATCAATACGCAAGCGCAATGGGCACTCGTAGTGGTACAAATGCTGATCTCGCTGCATCACCGGGAAACAAGCCAGCTTGATCTGTTTGAGTTCAATCGCCAGCAGGAATTGTTCTTTCCATTGATTAAGGTAATTTTTCCTCGAGGTGACGATACTGTTGGCATTCATCAGGCGCATAGGCACAGCCGCTTGGTCTTCAGCCAAATCCAGAATAAACTGCATCACACGATGCACATCAACAAAATCATCGCCTTTTTTGGTTTTAGTATGTGCGAGCACAAACTGGAACTGTAACAACTGTTGTGACGCGTTCAGTTTTTCCAGCACCAGCTTTAACTCCGTTGTCACGGCAAAATCATCCAGCGGCTGACGGCTGAAAATACCGAAAACCCCTCCCGAAAGACGCCCGCAAACTACATCCTGGTAATGCGCCATCTGCTGTTGAACGGCATCACCTACTTTCTTAATTAACTGGTTGGTCACACTATAGCCCAACTGCTTGTCGATCTCAGGCAGATTACGCAGTTGAACCAATATCAACATGCCCTCAACAAAACCATCATTTTTCAGGGCAACGGAAGCGGTATTGGTGAAATGCGACTGGTTCATCAACCCAGTGACTTCATCATAGTTGATTTGCTGGTTAAAGGTATTCAAGCGCTCGGATTCCGCCGTGACCATGGATTTGACACGGTCGGACAGCGTATTCATGGTACGCACCAGCTTCTGGAACTCCTCAGTTGCCGGCTCTTCAATCGTGATGTATTTACGTTCGCCCAATGCCTCGGCTTGCGCAATGACATCATCCAGTGGTTTGAGAATTCTCTTGAGCCACAAGCCCGAAACCACATAGCTTAAAAAGGCGACGACCAGTGTCCACAAAACAGCATGCCGCGAAGTCTCCCATAACTGGTCATAAGCCAGCGAGGGTTCGCTCTCTAGCACTAAAGTGCCATACTGTTGCCAGCCGGACTGGATATTGGCGATGCCTGGCTGAATGCTGATAGAAAATACAGACTGGAACCAACGTGGTGCCACAGAATGCGGATTTTGATTGACCCGCTCAATCATGGTCTTGTTATCGGGAGAAATGATCGCGATACGACGATAGTGCCCCATATCAAATTGGGCACTGACAATCAGCTCTACTGTCACGTTGTCTTTTTGGATATTTGAAAGCGTGATTGCCAGGCCATTCGCATTATCATTATTTTTCTTCTGTAACTGTTCAGCCATAAAGCGGTGGTCGTCGTACACGCTTAAGAACAAACATCCCGCCGCAACCATTAAAATAATGACAGAAATCGCAATTCGTATTTGTTTTACCAAAGACATTTGAAAGCCCTCTTACTTTCCTGGGGTAAACCGGCCAACCACCCGGCATCAGCACAGGTGTTGTTTACTAGCCTAGCACTAAGCCCCCATAATAACCACAGCCCTAACAGGTTTTTAATCATTCCAGCCCATCCTGTCGCATACGTGTCAATACATCCCGCCATTTGGAAATATTGGAAGGAGAACCTGCACGCATATTCGGGTTATTGGCCACAAACAACCCTTTATCATTAAAACTGAAGACCGGAGCCAAATCCCCACGCCTGGAAGCAGGCAATAATTCAAAATTAAGATTATCGAGTACCAGTGGGTCGCTCGTCGGCGTGGCGTAGTATGTCAATACCATATGAGGGCGAATAGCACCGCTAGGCATGCGCGCACGGACATAGGTCAAGCGCAACTTGTCTTGTGACACACCCAGTTTCTTCAGCAGGGTATATTTGGCGATACTAAAGTCCTCACAGTCCCCAGCGCCTTTACCGAACGTTTCCAGCGGGCTGGCCCAGTAATCTTCCATCCCCCACAGGTTAAAATCGTCAACAAACAATACGTGCTGGTTGGTGAAGTCATTCACCATAGCGACCTTGGTCATTTCGCTGGCCCCTGAAATCTGGGCGAATAACTCATTGAGTCGCATGACATTCTGGTAGGCCTCTTCGCCATAGCGTGCCCGGATTTTTTCCAGCATCGCCAGCACATAATCATCCGCCAGGGTCGGCGTCCATAGCAGACTCAACGCCAGGCATAAGCCTGTCAGCAGTCGAACCAAAGATGAATGTGCGTGGGGTCTCATGTGAAATGCATTCTCAGTGAGCGATTATGTCATGGCAAAATCAAGCACAATTTACCAAACAAAGCGGTTTTAATCGACAAATTCCGTCTGCTTTGCGCCATCTCTCACAGACGGCAAACGATATTCAGCAAAGACAAGCGGATGCGGATTGGGTAAAATATCGGCTTTTGAATCAATAAGCTTTTTACTCATGACGTCTCTCACCACGCTCAATGCGCTGTCCCCGCTGGATGGCCGTTATCAATCCAAACTCGACCCTTTGCGTCCGTTTTTCAGTGAATATGCACTGATTAAATACAGAGCCTTGGTTGAGGTGTCATGGTTAAAAGCACTCAGTGCAGCCCCCGAACTGGCCGAAATCGCACCATTTAGTGCAGAAACAATCGCCGAACTGGACGCCGCCATTGCAGCCTTTAGTGAAGCAGACGCGACGCAGGTCAAAGCGATTGAAGCGCGTACCAATCACGACGTCAAGGCACTCGAATACTGGCTCAAAGAGAAGTTTGATGGTAATCCTGAAATCAAAAAGGCCAGTGAGTTTATTCACTTTGCCTGCACTTCCGAAGATATTAACAACCTGTCACATGCGCTGATGCTTAAATCGGCGCGTGACAGTGTCATGCTGCCTAACCTGCAAGCGTTGCAGGGACGACTGACTGAACTGGCTAACGCCTTGGCAGACCAGCCTATGCTGTCCCGCACGCACGGTCAAACAGCCAGCCCCACCACCATGGGTAAGGAGTTGGCCAATGTGGTCTACCGGCTGCAACGCCAGTTCAAACAATTGCAAGCCAATGAAGTGCTAGGCAAAATCAATGGCGCAGTAGGCAACTTTAACGCACACTTGTCTGCCTACCCTGAGTTCGACTGGGAAAGCTTTGCCAAACGTTTTGTCGAATCACTGGGATTGACCTACAACCCCATGACCATCCAGATTGAGCCACACGATTACATGGCTGAACTGTATGACACACTGGCCCGCATCAACACCATTTTGATCGACCTCAACCGTGATATCTGGGGTTATATTTCTGTCGGCTACTTCAAGCAGAAAGTCAAAGCGGGTGAAATCGGCTCCTCGACCATGCCGCATAAGGTCAACCCGATAGACTTTGAAAACTCAGAGGGCAACCTGGGTCTGGCGAATGCTGTGTTGCGCCACCTGGCTGAAAAATTGCCGATTTCACGCTGGCAACGCGACCTCACCGACTCAACGGTATTGCGCAATATGGGTGTCGCCTTTGGTTATACCTTGCTGGGTTATGACTCATGTCTGCGCGGCTTGAACAAGCTAGAAGTCAATCCACAACGCCTGCTCGAAGACCTGGACAACAGCTGGGAAGTCCTCGCAGAACCTATCCAGACTGTGATGCGCCGTTATGGCATTGAAAACCCATACGAGCAATTGAAAGAATTGACGCGTGGCAAAGGCGGCATCAACAAGCAATCACTGCATACCTTTATTGAAACCCTGCAGATACCGGCTGAGGCCAAGCAGGCATTATTGGCACTGACACCTGCAACTTATACTGGCAAGGCCAGTCAACTGGTTAAACATATTTAAACTGAAGTCCAGTTGACCAGTGATTCTTTTGCACGCTCTCACCAACATCCGGGTTTAGAACAAGTCGCGTTAAACACCTGCTGCTTGTTCTTAGCCACGTGCACATATTGGCTGTTATTCCTCATCCTTTTATTTTTTTCAATCAATAGCCAGGCGCAAGATAGTGCCTGGTTTGATGTCAAACCAGGCAGCCATTATCAAACCCGTTTTTTGCTCACCAACGACATTCCGTCCGACCAGCAATCGACGTTGCGGGAATTGTTACAAAAACACCTGAGCATTCATGAAGCAATGCAAAATCCACGCATGAACGAGAGTGAATGGCGGCGACTGGTACAAAAGACACCACAGGAAATTGCCGATTTACTGGCGACAGAAGGCTACTTCAAAACCAAAACCACCGTTTATCAACCCGCTACCCAGCTCGCAGAGTTTCACCTTACCCTGCCCCAGCAAGCAAAAGTGAACAAGGTAAACGTGGCTATCACGGGTGAGATACAGCTAGCTGAGCATCAAAGCACACTGGAAGCCGCTCAAAAAAGCTGGCCGTTGCCTGTTAACAGCAGGTTTACGCAACAAGCCTGGAGTTCGGCAAAGCGGGAGTTACTGGCCACCTTGCTACGGGCCGAATTCCCCAATGCAAAAATCACGCGCTCGCAAGCGCTGGTCAATCCGCAAACGCAAGCAGTCTTTATCCAGCTGGCCGTAGATTCTGGCCCCGCAGTACGCTTTGGACAAGTCAGAATTCATGGTCTGCAACATTACAAAGAATCTATGGTTCGACCATTGAATACCCTGAAAACAGGCGCTCCCTACCGCCAGGCAGACTTGCTCACCTTGCAAAACAGCTTTATGAGTAGCGGCAAATTCCGCTCTGTAGACGTCACAGCCAGGACAGAGTCTTTGAATGCCGACCAGACAGCCGATATCGATGTGACAGTGAATGAACTGGAACAAAACACGGTGCGTATTGGTGTGGGTGCCAGCACCAACACCGGCGCGCGCATTGTATTTAACTATACAGACCGCAACCTGTTTGACCGTGGCCTGCTATGGGACAGCAGCCTCAGGCTGGAACAACGCCTGCAAGCCGCCACCTCAAACATTACTTTTTTAACCGACGAAAAAGGCTTCCGTGACAGCATCCAGAACAGCGTCATCCGCACAGACCTTGAAGGGCAAACCACAACCGCCTTACAAAATGGCGTACGCCGTTATTGGGGCCAGCCCAATCTTTTTGAACAGTATGTCGGGGCGAACCTGCTGTATGAATTCCTGACGGTAGACGGCGAAGAATCACAATTCAACAAAGCAGCGACACTGGCCTATGGGTTAAATATGCGCAGACTAGATCATCCACTTGCCCCCACCAAAGGCTGGATATTAAATACCCAGTTTCAGTTAGCACCGCTGGACAAGTTATCTGATGGCCGCTTCCTGCAATCTCAGGCCAGGTTGCAGGCGTTTTACCCGTTAACACAATCTACCCAGTGGCTGGGCCGCATTGAAGTGGGTGCCGTGACCGGTGCACGTAGTGTCCCGGCCACTTATCTGTTTCGCGCGGGGGGCGACCAGTCAGTGCGTGGTTATGCATTCCAATCGCTAGGGGTCAAAGAGGCTGACGCAATTGTGGGCGGGCGCGTGTTGCTGACGGGCAGCACAGAGATCGTGCAATGGCTGACATCCTCCTGGGGTGCGGCTATGTTTGTTGACTTTGGTAACGCCGCCAACAGCTGGAAGGATTACGATCCGGTACTGGGATATGGGTTGGGCGCGCGCTGGCGCAGCCCGATTGGGCCGGTGGGTGTAGATATTGCCCACGGACAGGAAACAGGCGAATACCGTTTGCATTTTAACCTGGGGGTGAATTTCTGATGTTGCGCATGCCACGTCTCAAATATCTATGCCGGCTTGCCATGACCATGCTGCTTTGCCTGTCGCTGGTCATCACACCGCAGATCATTTGGGCAGCCAATGTACTCCTGGTTACCAGCCTCAAGGAATTTGAAACCGACCTTGGCAACGCCATCCTCAAAGTGGATGGCATAGACTCGCATATGAAGCTGGGCGTGACGCCCAAGGGCGAGCTGAATGTCACCCAGTTTTCAGCCAAGCAGGTCACACTGCGCTTTAAACCTGCGGCAGAAGTGCCCCCCCCAAAATCTAACACAGGGCAACCAGTATTACCTGCGCACATCCACATACCATTACCCTTTCATTTATTGTCGGGGCACATTCAACGGCTGACGATTATCCAGGGCGAAGAAACGACACATATTACCCAGATACAATTCGATCTGGATGCCGAACCAGACGCCATGCAATTCCGTATAGGCAACGCAGACAGCCCGTGGGGCAAGATCAGTACGCATTTCCAGATGCAGAACAAGGCACCCTTCGCTTTGAATGGCTGGATGGATATCCAGCAGGCAGCGGGATCATTGCCTTATCACTTACGCGCAAACCTCAGTGGTGATTTCACGCGGGTCAACCTGACGGCCAATCATCACTACCAGCCGCAAACTCGACCGTTTGCGATCGTCCCCGCCAATCAACAAAATACCGATATGGTTGAACTCAGCGCATCCATCGGCCTGGATGAACACCGCACCAGTCATTTCCAGTTTCATCTCAAGCAATTGCAAGCCAAACATATCCATCCGCAATTAGCTGGCCAAATGGATTTAAACATCGTGGCAGAGGGCAACCTGACCGAGCAAGGCCAGATCATGGTCAAGGTAGATGCAGGCAATAGCCGCCTGCAAGCACAGCCACTGATGATTCGCGGCCAGGCCGCATTGCTGGGTGGGCAGTTAATGCAACTCGACCTGCTGGCACAACTGGATAAAAACACATTGAGCGTGCGCACCACGCCTGCCAGTTCTGCCCAACATACCAGCCTGGCCTGGCAGGCTGATCTTCAGGCGTTGGCGCAGCTGATGCCTGGCTTTGCCGGACAGGTCAAAGGCAGTGGCAGCATTGTACAAGCGGATGATGGTTTTACAGCAACATATAAAGTGTCTGGCCAACAGCTGCAATTGCCCACTGCACTTAGCCTGGCCAGTTTTGAAGCGCAAGGGCAGGCTTCCAGCCAGGCACACTCCTCTGTTGAAAACCACATCCAGCTACGCGGGCTGTCACAACAAAATGCACAAGGTATCGATAGCCCGCCGATTGATGCCGAATTAAATCTGACTGGCACTCTGGCGAAACACCAGCTGAGGTTAAACATTCGAGATTCCGAGCCCACATTACATAGAAACCTGCTGCTCGCATTGACTGGCACTTGGCAGAAGACGCTTTGGCAAGGCCAGCTGACGCAACTGCAGGATGCCGACGCCAAAGTTTTCCAGCTGACCAAGCCAGCCTCCATGACTTGGCAAAGTGACTCAGGCTTTCAGTTGCAGGACCTGGACATCCACGCCGATGGTGGTCAATTGCAACTGACCCAATGGATATATCGTCCGACACAACCAGTCAACGTTGAGACCCATCAGCCTGCGGAAAAAGTAAAGCTACACACGCGTGGCCAGTTGAACAATTTTCCTGTACAAGCGTTTATCCACTGGCTCATCCCCGCGCAGACAGAACCATTGCCAACCGAACACCTGCGACTCTCTGCACAGTGGGACTGGACATTGGATAGCCAACTCAATGGCAATCTGCACTTACAGCGCAATTCGGGTGACTGGCAGGTTTACGACCAAACAAACAACGCCTGGCAAGGCCTGGGGATACAAACCTTGGTGGCTGATATCAGCTCACACAATAACCGTCTTAGTATGCAAAGCACCATTCAATCGAGCGGCGCTTTAGATTTGCAGTTTTCAGCGAACACCGTCGTCACACCCACCTTTAATGGGCTAGTGATTGAAAAAGCAGCCCCTGTGACAGCGCAACTAAAGGCCAACCTGCCGCAATTAGGCTGGCTGACTAAGCTGCTGCCTGACATTCAGCCCTCAGGCCAAGTTTCAGTCACAGCCCAAGCGAATGGCACGCTTTCCCGACCACAATTGCAAGGCGAACTCCAAGGTAAATCCCTGTCCTTCCAGATTCCATCACAAGGTGTGTGGCTAGAACAGGGGCAAGTCCATGCATCGATGGCAAACGACCAGGTCCGGTTCGACCACATCCATTTTGCAGGCAAAAGTGGGGAATTAAATGGCAACGGCACACTGAGCCTACAACCAGATCAATGGCAACTGGATGCCTCTGTTCAGCTGAATAAATTGCAAGCGCTATCCAGGGTGGACCGCTGGGTCCAACTCAGTGGCAATACCCACCTGAGCATGAACAGCAAACAAACCGCACTTAGCGGCAGCCTCAAAATACACAAAGGGCTATTTGAACTGCCCAAAGCAGATAAACCTACACTAGATGAAGACGTAGTGATTGAGTCACCACAAGCCAGCCAGGCACAAGCACCATCCACCCTGCTTTTCAAAGATTTTATGGTGGACTTTGGAGACAAGCCTCTGGTATTACCCTTTAAGGAATCAGAACAATTCATGCTGCGCGGACAGGGACTGAATGGCGCGCTCAGCGGGAAATTACAATTGAATGGTTTGCTCAACGAGCTGGCCGCCGCCGGTACGCTGGAAATCACCGGGACTTATCTGGCTTACGGTCAATCGCTGAACATTGAAACCGGCCGCCTGATCTTTAGTGGCAAGTTACCTAACATTGGGCTGAATATCCTGGCGACAAGGCAGGTAGAGTCTACAAAAGTCGGCATACAAATCAATGGCAGTTTGCAAACGCCACAACTCAAACTGGTTTCCACCCCTGAGACCAGTAACGAAAACAAGGTGTCGCTGTTGGTCCTAGGGCAACCCATGTCACAGGTTGGCAGCAGCGATATGGCCTTGCTATCGGTGGCGGCAGGTGCATTATTATCCCAAGGCGATTCAGTCTCCCTACAAACCAAAATTGCACAGGCGGTTGGCCTCGATAGCATAGACGTACGCGGCACGGGACCGACCAACTATGCAGTCAGTGTCGGCAAACGCATTAACCGCAATCTCGTCATTGGCTATGAAAAAAGCATTGTCGGCCTGCTAAATGTTGGTAAACTCACCTACCAACTGACCAAACGCATTTCCATCGAGACCAGAACGGGTTCTGATAACGCGCTGGATGTGTTTTATGGATTTAGTTTCGACTAATTCAGGATAATCATGAATCATGACACTCAAAATCCTCGGCTAGCCGTGCTGATTGATGCGGACAACACGTTCAGCATTATCGAAAAAATGGATGCACTGTTTGAGGAAATTTCTAAATATGGCGATGCCAGTGTCAGGCGTATTTATGGTGACTGGACTGACCAGCGGTTAAATCGCTGGAAAGAGCACTTGCCACAACATGCCATCCAGCCTATACAACAATATGCCAATACGCGCGGCAAAAACGCCACGGATAGCGCCTTGATTATTGATGCTATGGATTTGCTTTATACAGCACCGCTAGACGGCTTCTGCATTATCTCAAGCGACAGCGACTTTACACGGTTGGCCATCCGTCTGCGCGAGGCTGGTAAACTGGTCTATGGTTTTGGTGAGGAGAAAACACCTAACTCCCTCATCAAGGCCTGTAACAAATTTATTTATGTTGAGATTCTGGCGCAACAGAAAGAAGAATTTGTCGATAACCCGTCAGTGGCAGATCAGGAAAGAGATCTCGCACTTCCCTCAACAGTATCACCCCAACAAGTTTCCACCCCAGGTATCAAAAAAACAGACAAGGAACTTGCTTCTGACACTAGACTGGTGAGTCATGTGCGCTCGGCACTGGAGGCCATTTCGGATGATGACGGCTTTGCCCATATGGGAGAAGTCAAAAAACAAATCACCAAGAACTTTCCCGCTTTTGACTCACGTAATTATGGCTATGCAAAATTCAGTGAATTAATTAAAGCCATTGGACTGTTTGAGGTCGATACGCAAAAACAACGCATCAAAGACAAACGAAAAAAATGACAGAAATCCTGATTCTCTATTATTCACAAGGTGGCGCCGTCAAGGAAATGGCCCAGCTCATTGCCCGTGGCGTCGAAAGCATCGCAGGCACAAACGCCCGTTTGCGCACGGTACCTAAAGTATCGGCCAATTGCGAGGCCACTGAGGCTGAGATTCCCTCCTCTGGCGCCCCTTATGCCTCATTGCGGGACCTTGAGGAATGCGCCGGGCTGGCGCTGGGCAGCCCTACCCGTTTTGGCAATATGGCCGCCCCCATGAAATATTTTCTCGACGGCACCTCCGGCTTGTGGCTCAAAGGTGCGCTCATTGGCAAACCAGCCGCCGTCTTCACCTCCAGTGGCTCGCTGCACGGCGGTAATGAAATGACTTTGATGACCATGATGATTCCACTGATGCATCATGGCATGCTGATGGTAGGCTTGCCTTATTCCGAGCCACAGCTCGGCACCACCAAAACTGGTGGGACCCCTTATGGCGCCAGTCATATTGGCGGCGCCATGGATGACCAGCCGATCTCGGAGGATGAGAAAAAATTATGCCTGGCCCTGGGGAAACGCCTGGCCGAAACCGCACTCAAATTGCAATAACGTTTTTAGGAAGCTTAAGTATGTCTGCTGCCCTTGCCCACGAAGCCCGCCAGTTTTTGTTCTCCACCCGGCATGCCATTTTATCGACGCACTCGATGAAATATCCCGGCTTTCCGTTTGGATCTGTTGCCCCTTTTGTGTGTAACCAGCAAGCTGAGCCTGTGATCCTCATCAGTGCCATTGCCGAACATACCAAAAATATCCTTGAAAACCCGAAAGTTTCGTTACTGGTATTTTCCGGGGCGGATGATTTGCAAGCCAATGCCCGGTTGACGCTCATGGGTGAAGCCATGCATTGCGACAAAGAGGATGAGGACTTGCGGGCGCGCTATTTACGCTACCTACCGCAAGCCGCTGGCTATTTTGATATGCACGATTTCCATTTCTACCGTATCCAGGTTGAGCATGTACGCTATATTGCCGGGTTTGGCCGCATGGGCTGGTTTGAAGGCAATGCGCTTAACGAAGAACTGACTGATAGCATGCTGGCCGCACAAGAGGGTGGCATTGTGACCCACATGAATGAAGACCATAAAGACAGCCTGCTGCAATATTGCCAGCATGTGCATGGCGTCACAGCTGACCATGCCGAAATGATCGGCCTTGATGCAGATGGCTTTGATGTGCAATATCACCAGGGAGAAGAAACACAGGGCCTGTTGCGATTTTCGTTTGAACACCCGGTATTAAACGCCATGGATGCCCGCAAAGCCTTGGTAGCGTTATCGCAAGCCTGTAAATCATGATCCCGCGTCTTTTATCCAGCAGCCGCATTGCGGCGAGTATCAGCCTGCTCGGCTTGATTATGTTATGCCTGGGGTGGGAAATATTCTGGGCGCCGCTCAGGCCTGGTGGTAGCCTGCTGTTCCTCAAAACGCTGCCGCTTTTGCTGCCCGTATTTGGCATACTGCGTGGTAAGCGATACACCTATCAATGGTCGGGCATGTTGATTCTGTTTTACTTTACGGAAGGCGCTGTCAGAAGCTGGTCAGAGACCGGCCTTTCACGTGGCCTGGCGATGACAGAAGTCTTACTCAGCCTGGTATTTTTTGCCAGCGTAATTGTGTATGCCAAATATACCGGGCAGCGTTATCGAGCTGCCTGAGAACTGACAGATGAGAGTGCCTTTACAATAAATTCTTTCATGCACGGGCGCTGACAAGCCGGGTAAACCTTATATAATATTGCGCATGAGAATTCTGTTATCCAACGATGATGGCTACCTGGCACCAGGACTGAACTTACTAGCCTCACACCTAAGTAAAATTGCTGATATTACGGTAGTGGCCCCTGAACGTAACCGCAGCGGCGCCAGTAATTCACTCACCCTAGATAGGCCATTAAGCGTCAAACAGGCCGCCAATGGCTTTTTTTATGTCAACGGTACGCCCACCGACTGCGTCCATATTGCCCTGACTGGTTTGATGCAGGAGATGCCAGACATGGTCATCAGCGGCATTAATGATGGCGCGAATATGGGGGATGACACCATTTACTCAGGCACCGTGGCCGCTGCCACCGAAGGTTACTTGTTGGGTATCCCGTCTTTTGCGGTCTCCATGTCGCAACATCAACCCACCCATTTCGAAACCGCTGCCCGTATTATTGTTGACCTGGTCAAACAATATAACCACAGTGAGTTCACTGAGCCTACCTTGCTCAATATTAATGTGCCTGATGTTCCGTTTGAGGAGATTAAGGGCCGTCAAATCACGCGTTTGGGCAAGCGGCACAAAGCAGAGCCCGTCATACAGCTGCAAACGCCGCGTGGAGAAACGGTTTACTGGGTAGGCGCTGCCGGACAACCGAATGACGGCGGTGAAGGCACTGACTTCCATGCGGTGGCGCAAGGATACGTTTCCATTTCACCGATACAGGTAGACCTGACCAAGCACTCCCAGATCGCAGCCATGCAACAATGGCTGCAATCCAAAAGTTAAGTATTATGGCGATTCCAAGAACCTCCAGTAAAACCGGCATAGGCATGACCTCATCACGCACACGGGAGCGCATGCTTGCCCGCCTGCGCGAACAAGGCATACAGGATGAAGTCGTCATTGCAGCGATGGCAGATATCCCGCGTCATATTTTTGTCGACGAAGCATTATCCATTCGCGCCTATGAGGATGTGTCATTGCCGATAGGCTATGGTCAGACGATTTCGCAGCCTTATATTGTGGCCAAAATGACGCAAATCCTGCGCAATGGCAAGCCACTGAACAAAGTACTGGAAATAGGCACTGGCTGCGGTTACCAGACTGCAGTCTTGTCTCGCGTCAGTGCAGAAGTCTATTCACTGGAACGTATCCGGCCACTGGTCATGAAAGCCAGGAATCACCTGCGCACGCTCAAGTGCACCAATGTGAAACTGGATCACGCCGATGGTAGCCTGGGTTTGAAGGATTACGGCCCATTTGATGCCATCATGGTCACGGCAGCCGCCAGCCATGTCCCGCAGGAACTCGTTGAACAACTCGCTGTTGGTGGCCGTATGGTGATTCCGGTAGGCACGACAGAACAAGTGTTGCATTTGATTGAGCGCACTGCGCAAGGTGTGCAAAACACCGCACTGGAAGCAGTCAAGTTTGTTCCACTATTGGGAGGCACAGCATTATCATGAGATTACGCACTTTGCTCACGGTATGGGGCAGCGCCTTTACGCTCGCAGCTTGCGCACTCAACTCACCCATGCCACGTGCGCCGGTCACCAGCAGCACAGTCTCGCAAGAAAAAAAATCTGCCACGCCAATGACCCTGGGAGCGAACCAGTACCTGGTACAAAAAGGCGATACACTGTACAGCATAGGCCGAAAATTTGGCATCCCATTTACAAAACTGGCTGAATTTAACCAGTTGCAGTCACCGTATGAAATTCATGTCGGCCAGGTACTGAACCTGAAGGCAAGTAGTACAAATACTGCCAATAACAAACCCATCGATACTGCCAGCGCAACAGATGATGCAGAAGTCGTGACTTCAGCCATCGCGCGCCCTGAGCTCAGCACGTCCGCGGAGACAGCCACTACGCCTGCAACGGCTCCAAATAACACAGCACCTGCAACTGCAGATGCTGGAAAGAATACGGCTGCCATCGACCTGGAAGCCATTGCTGACACCGACATTCAATGGCAATGGCCATTGCCGGGAAAAGTCAGCACCGGCTTTGATGCGCAAAACAATAAAGGGCTGAATATTACCGGTACTGCTGGGCAGGCAATCACCGCAGCAGGCGCTGGCAAAGTGATTTATAGCGGCATGGATGTGCGTGGTTATGGCAAACTGGTCATCATCAAGCACAATAGCAACTTGCTTTCAGTTTACGCACACCAAGGTAATTCACTGGTGAAAGAAGGCGTGTTTGTCACACAGGGGGAAAAGCTGGCCAACCTGCCCGCGACCACCAATAACAAGCCACCTATCCTGCATTTTGAGATCCGGCAAAAAGGCAAACCGGTTGATCCGGCCAGCTATTTACCTGCCAATCCGGCTGCGGCGGCAAACAGTAACACCTAACGTCCGCAGTTGTCTGGCGGGCTCATCTAAGCAAGTCGAGTGGAAGGCGCCATTGCTTGAAAGGAGCGCTGTATGGATCCGAATCGTTACAGCAAGAACCGCACTATTCGCCCAGACGGGCCTTGGCAGATTGTGAAGGCATTGCTGACCTTGGGGTTGATGGTTTGTGGTTTTATAGGCATCGCCATACACATCTTCGGCAGCGACCACGGCCCGACAGACTGGCTGCAATGGATCACAGCCTCACCATTAAATGCTGCCTGGCTTGCGATTGGATTACTCGTCGCTTTCGCGTTTCACCGTTACATCACCCATATCAGCACCCAGCAACGGCGTTCAGCCAGTGACCTGCCTGTCTATGCCATGATGTTGCTTGGTGCTTATTTTATTTACCAACTCATCACTACTGGGCACTGGTAACCAACGCCCTGCCAATTTCATGTGACAGGGCTGGCCCATACTAAGCAGTCTTGGCCATCATCTGCGGTTGTACATTACACCGGTTGATCCCGCTGACAATCGCCTTGATAGACGCGGTGACAATATTGGTATCCATGCCCACGCCATAACACACCTTGCCCCGGCAAACGACCTCAACAAAAGCACATGCCGTGGCCTCTCCCGCTGAAGCACTCGCGCCCAGTGAACGCTCTTCAAAGCTGCGTACCTGCACTTGTATGCCGATATTGTGCAGTGCATGAATCGCCGCATCCACCGGCCCATTCCCGTGCCCGCTGACAATGGTCGGCACGCCGTCCACCGCAATATGCATGCGGATGGCCTGACCTTGCGCATGTGACTCGAGCTGGTAATCCTGGAAGTGGATAGGCATCACGGCAGATACATAATGCTGGTTAAACAGTTGCCACAGCTCCGCATGCCCGACCTCACTGCCGTGCTGGTCAGTGTATTGCTGCACCACGCCAGAAAACTCCACTTGCATACGCCGTGGCATTACGACGCCATAATGGTGCTCCATCAGGTAGGCAACGCCACCCTTGCCGGATTGACTGTTGACGCGAATAATCGAATCATAGCTTCGGCCAAGGTCTTTAGGATCTATCGGCAGGTAAGGCACATTCCAACGGTCTCCTGGCTGCTGGGTAGCAAATCCTTTTTTGATGGCATCCTGATGCGAGCCAGAAAACGCCGTAAATACCAGGTCACCCGCATACGGATGGCGCGGGTGAATCTCAATCTGCGTACACTCCTCCACCGTGCGGCCTATCGCATCGATATCGTAAAAATCCAGACCAGGATGTACGCCCTGCGTATACATATTAAGTGCAACTGTGACCAGGTCTACATTGCCAGTGCGCTCCCCATGTCCGAACAGGCAGCCTTCCACGCGGTCTGCTCCCGCCATGATACCGAGCTCGGTGGCGGCGACTGCGGTACCACGATCATTGTGGGGATGCAGACTCAGAATAGTGCTGTCGCGGTGTGCCAGGTTGCGGTGCATCCATTCAATCTGGTCGGCATATACATTAGGCGTTGCCACCTCTACCGTTGCCGGCAGGTTGATAATGATTTTACGCTCAGGCGTGGCTTCCCAGGCCTCTGTCACCGCATCACAGACCTCTTTGGAAAACTCGAGTTCGGTCGCAGTAAAGGTTTCGGGGCTATATTGCATGATGACCTCGGTCTCAGGCATATCGGCAGCCAACACCTTGACCAGCTTCACCGCATCCACCGCCATGGCTTTGACTTCCGCCTTGCTCATATTGAACACGACATCTCTAAATGTAGGGGAAATGGCGTTATAAATATGCACGATGACACGCTTCGCACCGCGTACCGATTCCATGGTGCGGCGGATCAGGTGCGCACGTGCCTGGGTTAATACTTCTATTGTCACATCCTCAGGAATACGCTCTTCTTCAATCAGGCTGCGTACAAAATTAAAATCGGTTTGTGAGGCTGAAGGAAAAGCCACCTCAATTTCCTTAAAGCCCATCTGGCACAGCATATTAAACATGCGCAGTTTTTTCTCCGCATCCATAGGCTCAAACAATGACTGGTTACCATCGCGCAGATCGGTACTCATCCAGATCGGTGGTTGGCTAATCACGGCATTCGGCCATTGGCGGTCTTTAAGATTGATTGCGGGGAAAGCCTGATATTTGGCTGCGGTTTGTGTCTGCATGCTGCGCTCCTGAATTTGTTTTTGACAGAAGACATGATAGAGACTTTTAGAAAAATTAAATTTCTTATTTTCTAAAAATCCCTATATATTAAGAATATTATTTTAATTTATATATATTTTTTGTAATATTATTTCAACATTAATTTTATATTGAAATAATCATGAAATTAGACCGTTTTGACAAAGCCATTTTAAACATCCTGCAAACCGAAGGTCATATCAGCAACCAGGACCTAGCCGATCGTATCGGCCTCTCTCCTGCCCCTTGCTTGCGCCGGGTAAAAGCATTGGAACAAGCTGGCCTGATTCTGGGATACCAAGCCTTGGTCGATGCCAAGAAATTGGGGCTCAGCCTCATGGCCCTAATCGGCATTTCTATGGATCAACACACACCAGAGCGCTTTGCCAATTTTGAAAGCAGCATTACGCAAATCCCCGAAGTGCTGGAATGCCTGCTCATTACTGGCCAGCAATCTGACTACCTATTGAAAGTGGTGGTGAAAGACATGGATGACTACCAACACCTGCTACTGCATAAAATCACCAAGATTGCAGGCGTCACCGGGGTGCATACAAGTTTTGTGTTGAGAAATGTGGTTGGGAGGCCGAAAGTGCCAGTCGATTGACTGAGCCGTGGGTAGTGCTATTACTATTACTTGCCTCCCCGATAGAGATAGCACTGCTTTTATTATCTTATCTTTTCGCCCTTAGGCGAGTTACTTTCTGTTGCTTGCCCCACAGAAAGTAACCACAACTAACGAAGTGTTGCGGCGAAGGCTAACCTTCAGGTTAAGCCACATAGTGGCGGCCGTAGTCAAAGAAGAGGGCCCCCAGCCATCACGGCCTTCGGCTCCCTTGCATTGCTCAACAAAATAATTCGGTCACGAAACTCAACCTGGCAGCTCACATAAAACGTGAGCTGCTGCGGGATTCGAACAGTCGCTCCCTCTCCTCTTATTTTGTCTCCGCTACTCAGCGTGATGGGATGGGACTCATCTCGCCAAACTCACAGCGTAGAAATTGGGGCGTTTAAAAACTAAAATTCTTTTCTTTAATCCACAAACGGTGGCGCTCATGGCTTTCGGGCACCTATCTGACGCGCCGAGTAGCACAATCAGCATGGGAGATGTCGGCCAGCGTCTGTTCGAGTTCCGCGGTGGCTTGCGAAGTATGCAAGCCGTTAGGACGAGTTTCGTTGGCCGCCTTCATGAAGTCCGTTAACGGGCGAAAGTCCTAGGTTGAGCAACGCAGGAAACGAGCGCAAGCTAGGGTGCATTTCTTCTGGTTACTTGTTCTTTGTGCAAGCAAAGAACAAGTAACTCGCCTGCAGGCGAAAACAAACAATTAATTACCTTGACTTAATCATTAATGCTTAAAAAAACAAAAGGCCATGCATGCACGGCCTTTTGTTAATATCAAACAGTTTAGAAACTATTTTTTAGCATCTTCCGCTTTGTAATACTCGCGTACTGCCGTCATATCAAACTCACGTGCCCATTTGATAATTTCATCCAATGCTGGCGCGCCAATCTCGCCGACTTGTGCGTGTATGCCTGCGCGCTCACGCACTACGAGCAAGCCTGGAATCTGCTTGACCTCAAAATAATCTGAGATTTCAGGATCGGTTTCGGTATTGACCATGCCAAACACAATGTCAGGATTTTTTGCTGCTGCGGCCTCGAAGGTGGGTGTGAAGGCAACACAGGGGTCACACCATGGCGCCCAGAAATCGACAATCACGAATGCGTTATTCTCGATGGTCTCTTTAAAATTTGCTTTGGTCAGCGTAACGACTGCCATATGATCTCCAATCCGTTCAATTATATTTTTATCGCCAGCATTTTAGCAGAGGATGGCAGGCACGCTAACCGCTTTTGCTGCAAACGCGCAAAGTTTAAACAATGCTTTGGTCCCATTTACCATTGAAGAACAGCTCATTGAGTGGCTTACGGCTACGCGCAGCAGTCTCACGTTCTTTGATTTCACCCGTGAGGCTTTCAACCGCTGCCTGATAACCGACGGTGACCATCGCCAGAATTTGGTAACGCTCTGGTACTTTAAAAGTTGCCCTGGCTTTATCTGCATCAAAACCACCCATCTGGTGCGCCATCAGGCCCAATGCCGTGGCTTGCAAACAAACATTCTCGGTGGCGGCACCGGTATCATAAGCGGCCCATTTATTGGGTTTGTCATTATGGCTAAAGAGGGTATCCGCACAAATTAACAACAACACTGGCGCATTGACCGCCCAGCTTTGGTTTCCCTGTACCAGGCAATCATAGGCGGCCTGCCAGGCTTGTGGATTCTCGCTCTTGTGACAGACCACATACCGCCATGGCTGATCACCAAAACATGAGGGTGCCCAGCGTGCAGCTTCAAGAAGGCTGACTACCTGGTCTTTAGTGACTGGTTTGCTTGCATCATAGGCACGGCCGCTCCAGCGATTGGCAATCAGTTCATGAATGGGTTGCTGTGTGATAGCAGGTTTTTGCATGCTCAAATCCTCATATTAGTTTTTTCAGTGAATAGAGTAATTCCAGCGCCTGCTTGGGTGTCAGGTCGTCCGGTTGTATACGTTCTAATTCTGCGACCAGTGGATGTAATGGCGGTTCCTCTGGTTCAGGGTTACCCGCAAATAAATCATTTTGCGGGGTCGCTGCAATGGTCTGGTTCTCCAACTGCTGGAGCTTGCGTTTGGCCAATTGCACGACTGACTTTGGGATACCTGCCAGCTGTGCCACCTGTATCCCGTAACTCATGGTCGCAGCGCCTTCTTCCACCTTATGCAAAAAGACGATGCCTTGTCCATGTTCAACGGCATCCAAATGCACATTGGCTGCATGTTTGGCTTCGTCGACAATCCGCGTCAGTTCAAAATAATGGGTGGCAAACAGGGTCAGTGATTTATTCTTTTCTAGCAATTGCTTAGCCACAGCCCACGCTAGGCTAAGGCCGTCAAACGTACTGGTCCCACGGCCGATTTCATCGAGCAATACCAGGCTGCTGGCAGTCGCATTATTGAGGATATTGGCGGTCTCGGTCATTTCTACCATGAAAGTTGAACGGCCACCCGCAAGGTCATCCGAGGCACCGATACGAGTAAAAATACGGTCAACCTCGCCAATCACTGCGCTTTGTGCGGGCACAAAACTACCGCAATAAGCCAATAAGACGATCAGGGCCGTTTGCCGCATAAAAGTCGATTTACCACCCATATTGGGGCCTGTAATCAGCAGCAACTGCCGGTAGGGATTCAGGCAAACATCATTAGCGACATAAGGCTGGGCAATGCTTTCCACCACAGGATGGCGGCCAAGCTGGATATCCAGTCCGCTGTCGGCACGGAAACGGGGCTGTACATAATTGAGCGCCCGCGCGCGCTCGGCAAAACAGGCAAGCACGTCCAGCGTAGCGACTGCGGTCGCAATCCGCTGCAAGGTAGTGATATGCGGCAGCAAGGCATCCAGCACCTGTTCGTAAAGCATTTTTTCGCGTGCCAGTGCACGCTCGTTGGCACTCAGCACTTTATCTTCAAAGGCTTTCAGTTCCGGCGTAATAAAACGCTCAACGTTTTTCAATGTCTGGCGACGGCGATATTCAGGCGGTGCACTTTCGGCTTGCAGGCGGCTGATTTCAATATAAAAACCATGCACGCTGTTGTATTCCACCTTGAGGTTGGCAATCCCGGTGCGGGCTTTTTCTGCGGCTTCAAACTGCAGCAGGAAATCACCATGACCGGTCTGCAGGGCACGCAACTCATCCAGCTCTGCATCATAACCTTGCGCGATCACCCCGCCTTCACGCAAGATGGCTGAAGGCTCTGCCTGGATTGCCTGCACCAGTAATTGCAGCACCTCCGAAGGTGCGTTTAACTCACCCAGCAAACCTTGCAACAATGCAGATTCCGCTTGTGGCAAAGTCATCACCAAGGCGGGCAATTGCAACAAACTATCGCGCAAGCCAGACAAGTCACGCGGCCTGGCAGATCTGAGCGCCACACGTGCGGTCATGCGCTCAATATCGCCAATCGGGTGCAAGGCCTGCTGTAATGCACTATCCAGAAACTGTTCGAACAGTTCAGCCACGGCCAAATGACGTTGCTGGATGGCCTGCTGGCTACGCAGCGGATGGTGCAACCAATGCCTTAGTAAGCGGGCGCCCATGGCGGTTTGCGTGGAATTCAGTAGCGAATACAAGGTCGGACTGGCTTCACCACGGATAGTGGTATCGATTTCCAGGTTACGCCGCGTTGCAGCATCCATTTGCAGATAATGGTTACTTTGTTCCACACGCAAACCGGCAATATGTGGTAACGCTGTACGCTGGGTGTGCTTTACGTATTCCAGCAAAGCCCCTGCAGCCGTCACCGCAGCAGGCATTTCACCGCAGCCAAAGCCCGCCAGGTCATGCGTATTAAATTGCTGCGTCAGGCTGCGCTGCGCTGTCTCCAGGTCAAACTGCCAGGGGGCCAGCCGTTTTTTGGCACATCGTGCTTGTTGAAATACATCAGTAGTATGATCTTCAGCGATGACCAATTCCGCAGGATGGATACGCTCCAGCTCTTGCGACAAATGACCTGGCGCAATTTCACTTAACACAAACTCGCCTGAAGCTAGGTTTAGCCGTGCCAGGCCAACCACGCCATCGCCTTTGGTCACACACAGCAAGGTGTTGTCCCTGGTTTCATCCAGCAAGGCAGCGTCAGTCAGGGTGCCCGGCGTCAGGATACGTGTCACCTCACGTGCCACTGGCCCTTTGGATGTTGCCGGATCACCTACCTGCTCACAAATGGCAACCGCTTCGCCCATTTTGGCGAGCTTGGCTAAATATCCTTCGGCCGCATGGTAAGGCAAGCCTGCCATTTTGATCGGCTCACCATTGCTCGCCCCACGACGGGTTAAGGTAATCCCCAACAAACGGGCTGCCTTTTCGGCATCCTCAAAAAACAGTTCGTAAAAGTCACCCATGCGGTAAAACAGCAGCATATCGGGATACTGTGCTTTCAACGTCAGGTATTGACGCATCATAGGGGTGTGGTTTTCGAAGGACATGCGGCTATTTCAGAACGTTGATAATAATGAAAGTGACTTTAGCAAAACCCTAGCATCTTACAACAAATGCGACACGCATCACCATTGCGCTTTATATGCGTTACATCAATATGTAGTTGCAGCAATCATTTATACTTGATTCATTGCTTAAGCTGACAAACATAGCTACAGGGGGATGTCGATGAAATTAACGTTCATGGGGGCCACTGGTACCGTCACCGGTTCCAAATACTTGCTTGAAGCGGGAGGCCAGCAGATCTTGATTGATTGCGGCTTATTCCAAGGTCTCAAACAGTTAAGACTCAAGAACTGGGCACCCTTGCCTGTGGATGCAAGCAATATCCATAGCATCATCCTCACCCACGCCCATATTGATCATAGTGGCTACCTGCCTTTACTGGTAAAGCATGGATTTTCCGGCAATATCTACTGCAGCTATGCCACTGCAGATTTGTGCAAGATATTGCTGCCAGATTCAGCCCACCTGCATGAAGAAGAGGCTGCATTCGCAAACAGGCGTGGCTTTTCGAAACATAAACCCGCACTGCCGCTTTACACACAGGAAGATGCTGCTGAAGCCATTAAATTGCTCACGCCGATTGAGATGGAACGGGAAATTCAGTTGGGGTCAGATGTCACACTGACGCTTTATGCAAGCGGCCACATTCTGGGAGCAAGTTTCGTGCAAATCAGGCATGCACAGAAAACCATTGTGTTTTCCGGCGATATCGGGCGGCCAAACGATGTACTGATGTACCCGCCTGCTACCATCACGCACGCTGATTTTCTGGTGGTGGAATCCACTTATGGTAATCGTCTCCACAGTCCTGAGGACCCAAAAATAAAACTTGCTAATATTATTCAGCATGCTTATCAGCGCAAAGGGGTGATTGTCGTCCCGGTATTTGCCGTCGGGCGGGCGCAGGAATTGCTGTATTACATTCACATGCTCAAAGCCTCAGGCATGATCCCGGAGGATATCCCCGTCTACCTGAACAGTCCCATGGCCGTCGAAGCGACAGAGATTTACCATCATTACCCCACACAGCATCGCTTGAATCAATCACAAACAGAAGTGTTGTTCCGCACGGCGCATCTGGTGAACAGCATAGAAGAATCCAAACGCTTGAATACCCTGGATGGTCCCATGATTATCCTGTCCGCCAGCGGCATGGCTTCAGGCGGGCGCGTGGTACACCATTTGAAACAATTCGCGCCCAATCCACGCAATACCATCCTGTTTGTAGGATTTCAGGCGGCTGGCACCCGCGGTTATGCCATGCTGGATGGAGCAAAAAGCATCAAGATCCACGGCGAGTATGTCCCTGTGCGTGCCAGGGTAGAGTCGATTTCCAATCTATCAGCGCACGCTGACTACATGGAAATTCTAGATTGGTTAAAAGGCTTTGATCGCCCCCCCAGCCACACTTTCGTGACGCATGGCGAGCCTGTGGCGGCAGATGCCATGCGCATGCATATTAAAGAGGCGCTGCAATGGGAGGTGACGGTTCCGGAATACCTGCAGACCGTGACATTAGACTAAAGGGCACTTCTATAAGTCCAAACTCCGTCGCGATACTGTGTTGCTCGTATAGTGGGTTAAGCAGGCAATTCGCAAAGCGAATGCTCGCAAAAATTTCTCCTTACATATCAACTATATGCGGCGTCCAAATTTTTTAATCGCGCCTTGTCTGGCTTAGCAATTTGAATTTATAGAAGCGCCCTAAAGCTTACTGTGCGCTGGCAGACTTCAGGCGCTCGCTCAGGTGCGGCGCGCAGACTTGCAACATCTGGCCAAATATTTTTGGGTTAGCAGCGACAATGTTGCCTGTACGCAACCAGGTTTCGTTACCCTCAAAGTCACCCACAATGCCGCCAGCCTCCTGCACCAGCAAGGCACCTGCCGCAATATCCCACGGAGAGAGGTTGATTTCAAAAAAACCATCCGCAAACCCGGCAGCAACATAAGCCAGGTCCAGGGCAGCGGAACCGGGGCGGCGCAGGCCTGAGGTTTTCTTCGCCATATCGCGGAAAATACTGATATAGGTTTCAAAGTAGCTAAAGTCTTTGAACGGAAAACCGGTAGAAATCAGCGCCTCCTGTAGTTTGGCACGCTGGGTGACTCGGATACGTCGGTTATTCAAAAAGGCACCACTACCTTTAGTCGCAGTAAACAAGTCATTGCGTACCGGATCGTAAATCACGGCCTGGGTCAGCACGCCTTTTTCCTGTAGGGCGATAGAGATACAGTAGGCCGGAAAGTTGTGCAGGAAATTGGTGGTGCCGTCTAATGGGTCAATAATCCAGATGCTGTCGGACTCGCTGTTAGATTTACCGCTCTCTTCACCATAAAAGCCATGGTTAGGGTAAGCATCCTTCAATACCGTAATAATGGCCTGCTCTGCACCACGGTCTACTTCACTGACAAAGTCATTGGTATCTTTCTGTTCAATTTTGAGGGCGCCAATATCCATGGCGGCACGGTTAATGATTTTGCCAGCTTCACGCGCGGCGCGGATGGCGACATTCAGGGTTGGATGCATGCTGTGGGATTCTTGATTACACTGATAAAATGCTATTTTAGCTTTTTAAGCGCTGTGTCACAAACACAACGACCAACTTTACGCATGTCCTCTACCCTAGAATCCAGCATTTTTAACAATATCCGCGTCGTGCTTTGCCAAACCAGCCATCCTGGCAATATCGGTTCGACCGCTCGCGCCATGAAAACCATGGGCCTGCATCGGCTTTACCTGGTACGCCCCAAACATTTTCCAGATGGTGAAGCCAAGTCACTGGCAGTCAATGCAGGAGATGTGCTGGATGATGCCGTCGTCACGCAAACCCTGGAGGAAGCGCTGGCCGATTGCCAGTTTGTGATCGGGGTCAGCGGTAAAGAACGCTCGCTGTCGCAACAGGTGATGACCGTACGTGAAGCTGCCCAAGAGGTGAAAGCAGTAGCAGGCACAAGCCAGGTCGCACTGGTATTTGGCACTGAAATGAGCGGACTCAGCAACGCCGAAGCTGACCGTTGCCATATACTGGCCACCATCCCCGCCAACCCTGAATACACCTCACTCAACTTGGCACAGGCGGTACAAATCATGTGCTATGAAACCCGCATGGCATTGACTACCGGCGAATTACACTACCAGGAAAAACCGGTGGAACTAGCGACACAGGAAGATCTGGAGCGCTTTTACGAACACATGCGTGACGTGCTGGAGCATATCGGCTACATCAATCCACGCGCGCCCAAAAAACTGTTTGAGCGGCTGCGCCGGCTTTATGGCCGGACCAGGCTGGAAAAAGAAGAAGTCAACTTGCTGCGTGGGATTTTGACACTGACCGTCAACCCCAAAAAGCATACCAAGTATTAAACAAGAACGATGGGCGGCAGCCCTATTTTCTGCCTGGCCTGGTTACATATATCAGAGCCCGCCTCAAATTCGCGGCAGGTACTCGAACGCAAGGCATAAATCTGGCAGCCAACTGACTTTCCTACCTCGCCTTCTAATGCAATACAGCGGACGGGGGTTTGCTCCGTGCCTTGCATGCAGACATAGGTATCATTGACCTTGCGCGTCAGGTGCGCCGGTACATTGCCCATGGGGTGCGTATCAGTCTCAGCCCAATAAAAAGAAACCCGGAAACTGGCGCAGCAAGCACCACAGGATTGGCAGACGTCGGACATGAAGCTCGCACTCAGATAAAACTTTTATTGTAACGAGTTGCCTGAGTGCTTCCAATCTGATTTTTAGACGGCCTCGTCAGTTAATGGCATAATGCGCGCATGTTTAATCAAATCAAAGAAGATATTTCGATTGTATTTGACCGCGACCCGGCAGCACGTACCCACTTCGAGATTTTGACCACTTATCCTGGTGTTCACGCCCTGATTCTGCACCGTTTCAGCCACTGGCTATGGACTCACCGCTTATACTGGCTGGGGCGCGCCCTTTCCCACTTCGGGCGCTGGATTACCGGTATCGAGATTCACCCCGGGGCCACCATAGGCCGCCGTGTTTTTATCGATCACGGTATGGGCGTTGTCATTGGTGAAACCGCCATTATTGGTGATGACTGCACGCTATATCACGGGGTGACCTTAGGTGGCACCAGCTGGAACAAGGGCAAGCGTCACCCAACACTGGAATCTGGCGTCGTCATTGGCGCCGGGGCAAAAGTACTCGGCCCGATTACCATTGGTAAAAATGCCAAAATCGGCTCAAATGCCGTGGTTGTCAAAGATGTGCCTGAGGGCGCCACAGCGGTGGGTATCCCCGCCCGGATTCTCGAAGAAGAAAAAGCCAAGCAACGCCAGGATGCTGCGCAAAAAATGGGGTTCAATGCCTATGCTGTCGGCAATGACGAGAACGACCCCATGATCAAAGCCATCAACAGCCTGCTTGACCATGCACATAAACAGGAAGCCCAGATTGCTGAGCTCAAAACCCAGTTAGCCAAACTCAGCGATGCCGAAACCGACAGCAATGTGGGCGAAGCCTTTGCAAAAAAACCAGAATAAACTGACATCCTGGCAGAGAATTTGTCGCGTCAAATCCAGCTGTTAAGCCACTTGACAGCTATTTCACATCCCTCAGAACTTTTCAGCCATAATAATTGACTAAAACAGTAGGTTATTATAAAATTAACTTCTGTATTAAAGGGTCTTCTCAAGATGCGATTAACTACAAAAGGACGTTTTGCCGTGACAGCGATGCTGGACATTGCACTCTATGAAGCGGACAAACCAGTCACACTGGCCGGAATCAGTGAGCGCCAGAGTATCTCCCTGTCATATCTTGAACAGTTATTTAGCCGTTTACGCAAGCAAGGCCTGGTTTCCAGCGTGCGTGGCCCAGGTGGTGGTTACCGTATTGCCAAAGCACACCACGATATCTCGGTATCCGACATTATCACTGCCGTGGATGAGCAAATTGATGCCACCCAATGCGGCGGCAATGAGAACTGTCATGACGAAGGCCGTTGCATGACACATGAACTATGGGCCTCCCTTAACGGCAAGATTCTTGAATATTTATCAGGCGTGAGCCTGGCAGATATGGTCGACATGCAGCGCAATAAAGGCGCGGGCACCGTCGTATTTTCACCCAAAAAATGTGGATCTGAAGCAACGATTGCTGCTTAATCCCAGTCATGTCCATGAAAACCGCTTTCTTTGACCATAACAGCACGACGGCGTTAAAACCCCAGGTGCTGGAGGCAATGCTTCCGTGGCTCACACAGCCCAGTGGCAACCCTACCAGCCGCCATATCTATGGTCGAAACGCGCGTGAAGCCATAGATATGGCCAGAAAGCAAATCGCTGACTGCGTTGGCGTTCAAGCCTCGCAAGTGGTGTTTACTTCAGGCGGTACGGAAGCGAATAATTTTGCGATTAAAGGCATCACCGCGAACCTGCCCCCTTCGCAATTATTGATTAGTGCCATTGAACACCCATGTGTGACCCGCCCGGCGCAATCGCTGGCCTGGCATCAATGGAACGTTGCCCAGATTGGTGTGAATAGTGAGGGCGTGATTGATCTGGCAAAGGCTGAGCAAGCGTTAAAAACGCGCACAGGCCTGGTCTCGGCCATGCTCGCCAATAATGAAACGGGGGCCTTACAGCCCGTCGCAGAATTGGCTACACTGGCAAAAGCCCATGGTGCCATATTGCATACGGATGCTGTACAGGCATTCGGCAAGATTGAAGTGAATATGCCTACGCTGGGTGTGCAGGCGATGACGATCTCCAGCCACAAAATTGGTGGTCCGGTGGGCGTTGGTGCATTGATTCTGGATAAACGCGTGGACATTGCGCCGCTGTTGCATGGCGGTGGCCAGGAGCGTGGTTTGCGTAGTGGCACGGAAAACGTGGCTGGCATTGTTGGCTTTGCACAGGCCTGCCAATTGGCAATGCAATCCTTGAATTTCCGTCGCACTACGGCGAAAGGATTGCGTGATCAACTCGAAGCCGGCCTCAGCAAACTTGGCGCGGTCATATTTGCTCAGCAAGCAACACGTTTACCCAATACGAGTTTTTTTGCTATCCCCAATATTGACGGCGAAACACTGGTCACTGCATTGGATAAAGTCGGCTTTGCCGTGGCTAGTGGTTCCGCCTGTTCCAGCGACAGCACAGAACCTAGCCATGTATTGCTGGCCATGGGTATAGAGCCTGACCTGGCGCGTGGTGCAGTCCGTGTCAGTTTGAGTGAGAGCAATAGCAGTGAAGAAATCACACAGTTTTTAGCAGCGTTGCAACAAGAAGTGCAGCGTTTGAAAGGATTAAATGCCGTTGCGGCATAGGACTTTAATTGAAAGAGCATGAACATGTCTGAAAGAAAGCCGATTTACCTGGATTACTCTGCGACCACACCGGTAGACCCGCGTGTTGCGCAAAAAATGATTCCATACCTGACCGAAGACTTTGGCAACCCTGCTTCGCGTAGCCATCCGTATGGTTGGACTGCCGAACAAGCGGTAGAAAATGCCCGCGAAGAAGTGGCCAAGCTGGTGAATGCCGACCCCCGCGAAATTGTGTGGACTTCAGGTGCCACCGAGTCCAACAACCTCGCCATCAAGGGTGCAGCACACTTTTATGCTGGTAGCAAAGGTAAACACATTATCACCTCTGCCACTGAGCACAAAGCTGTACTCGATACCGTGCGTGAACTGGAGCGAGAAGGTTATGAAGCCACCTACCTGCAACCAGAAGCGGATGGCCTGATTTCACTGGAAAAATTTAAGGCAGCGATTCGCCCGGACACCGTGCTGGCTTCCATCATGCTGGTCAATAACGAAATTGGCGTGATCCAGGATATCGAAGCGCTGGGCAATGTCTGCCGTGCCAATAACATTATTTTCCATGTGGATGCTGCGCAAGCCACCGGCAAAGTGGTCATTGATCTGGAAAAGTTGCCTGTAGACTTGATGAGTTTTTCTGCTCACAAAACCTATGGCCCCAAAGGCATAGGCGCCTTGTATGTCCGCCGCAAGCCGCGTATCCGTATCGAAGCACAAATGCACGGTGGCGGCCATGAACGTGGCATGCGTTCAGGTACGCTGGCGACCCACCAGATCGTGGGTATGGGCGAAGCTTTCCGCATTGCGCGTGAAGAAATGGCCAGCGAAAACGAACGTATCCGCATGTTGCGTGACCGGTTGTTGAATGGTTTGTTGCAAATAGAGGAAACCTATGTCAATGGCGACCTTGATCACCGCGTTCCGCATAATCTGAACGTGAGCTTCAATTTTGTGGAAGGCGAATCTCTGATCATGGCGATTAAAGACATTGCGGTGTCTTCAGGTTCTGCCTGTACATCGGCCAGCCTGGAGCCTAGCTATGTATTACGTGCCCTGGGCCGTTCCGATGAACTCGCACACAGCTCGATCCGTTTCAGTATCGGCCGCTTCACGACCGAAGCTGATGTGGATTACACGATTGAGTTATTGAAGAGCAAGATTGGAAAATTGCGTGAATTGTCCCCATTATGGGAGATGTTCAAGGATGGGATTGATTTGTCCAAAGTTGAATGGGCAGAGCATTAAAATTGATCTTTCATCGCCTGGAGGCGTTGTCGGAATGCTTGTTTAGATGCACTAAACGGCACATGCCTCCGCCTTCCCAGACAATGAAATCTTCAATTTTCGAGTGTTTGAAAGTTAATTAAAAAATTAAAGCCAAAGCCATGTTGCTAAGGCATTTAATTTCAAGGAGTGTTAAATGGCTTACTCAGATAAAGTATTAGATCACTACGAAAATCCACGTAATGTGGGTTCACTGGACAAAAATGACCCTAACGTGGGCACCGGCATGGTCGGCGCACCTGCGTGTGGTGACGTGATGAAACTGCAAATCAAGGTCAATGACGCTGGCGTGATCGAAGATGCCAAGTTCAAGACCTATGGTTGCGGTTCTGCGATTGCTTCCAGCTCGCTCGTGACCGAATGGCTGAAAGGGAAAACGCTGGACCAGGCGCAAGAGATCAAGAACTCTGCCATTGCAGAAGAACTGGCCCTGCCACCTGTTAAAATCCACTGCTCCGTATTGGCAGAAGACGCAATCAAATCTGCGATTGCAGACCTGAAATCCAAACAAGGTCATTAATATGGCGATTACCCTGACTGAAACAGCAGCCAGCCGTGTCGAGAAATTCCTAGCCAACCGTGGCAAGGGTGTCGGTTTGCGCCTGGGCGTCAAAACCACTGGCTGTTCAGGCATGGCCTATACGCTGGAATTTGTGGATGAGTTACTACCGGAAGACGTCATCTTTGAAAGTCACGGTATCAAAGTCATTGTGGACCCAAAAAGCCTAGTGTATATCGATGGCACGGAGCTGGACTTCACCAAGGAAGGGTTGAACGAAGGCTTCAAGTTCAACAACCCGAACGTGAAGGACGAGTGTGGTTGCGGGGAATCCTTTACCGTTTAAGCCTGACCAGGGCACTGCAATGCCCCTCCTCCATGCCGGTTTTCTTGAGTATATGCAAAACTACTTCGCACTGTTTCAACTGCCACAGCAATTTGAGTTAGATCTAACTCAACTGGATAGCCAGTACCGTAAATTACAAGCCGAAGTGCATCCCGATAAATTTGTGAGTGCCTCACCTGCCGAACGCATGCACTCAATGCAGATGGCGACGCTGGCAAATGAAGCTTACCAAACGCTTAAACACCCCACCGCCCGTGCACGCTACCTGTTGCAACTCCAGGGTATCACTACAGATGAAGAAAACAACACTGCCATGCCCGCTGATTTTTTAATGGCACAAATGGAGTGGCGCGAGGCCATTGACGATGCCAAGTACAGCAAGGATATCGCTGCACTGGATACCTTATTGAAGGATATGCGCGCGCAAGCCACAACTTTGCAGCAGCAAGTCGCAACAGAGATCGAGACAGCGCCCACCCTAGCTGCACTCACCGTACGCAAATTGCGTTTTATTGATAAAGTGAGTGAAGATGTGAATCAACTGATCGCTCAGTTGGAAGATTAGTTTCATGGCCTTATTACAGATTTCTGAACCCGGACAATCCCCAGCACCCCATCAGCATAAGCTGGCCATTGGCATAGACCTGGGTACGACCAACTCCCTGGTCGCCACTGTGCGTAGCGGCATGAGTACAGTGTTGCATGACGAACATGGTCATGCATTGCTACCTTCTGTTGTGCGTTACCTCAATGACGCCGTAATTGTCGGTCACGAGGCGCAGGCTGCACAAAGCCAGGACCCGGTGAATACCATCGTGTCGGTCAAACGCTTTATGGGGCGTGCATTGCATGACATCACCGATAGAGCGCATATCCCCTACCACTTTGTTGAAAATGACAGCTCACAAGGCATGCTGGAACTCAAAACCCGCGCAGGGTTGAAAAGCCCGGTGGAGATTTCTGCCGAAATCCTCAAAACACTCAAAGCCCGTGCCGAAAAAGCTTTAGGCGGTGAACTCACGGGGGCCGTCATTACCGTCCCCGCCTATTTTGACGATGCCCAGCGCCAGGCCACCAAAGATGCTGCACGCCTCGCAGGGTTGCATGTATTGCGCCTGCTCAATGAGCCGACGGCAGCGGCAGTCGCCTATGGTCTGGATAATGCCGCCGAAGGTGTCTATGTCATTTATGACCTGGGTGGTGGCACCTTTGATATTTCTATCTTACGCTTGAGCAAAGGCGTATTTGAGGTACTGGCCACCAATGGCGACTCAGCCCTGGGGGGAGATGACTTCGATCATCGCATTTATTGCTGGGTACTGGACCAGGTACGCAGCAAGACCAAAGACTTCAAACCGCTCACCGAAGAAGATACACGCCTGTTGCTGACTAAGTCACGCCAGGCCAAAGAATGGCTGACAGATAACCACGAAGCCAATATTGTCTGCAAACTGAGTAATGGTGCACTGGTTGATGAAACCTTGACTGACAGCCAGTTTGTCGCACTGACTGAACACCTGGTCATCAAGACGCTCAGCCCTACCCGCAAAGCCATGCGTGATGCAGGCCTGAACATTGCAGAAATCAAAGGCGTGGTACTGGTCGGTGGCGCCACCCGTATGCCGCATATCCGCCATGCGGTACAGGCTTTTTTCGAGCAGGAACCGCTGACCAACCTTGACCCGGATAAAGTCGTGGCACTCGGTGCCGCTATCCAGGCCAATGTGCTGGCAGGAAACCGCAGTGACGAAGAATTACTGTTACTGGACGTGACCCCGCTCTCACTGGGGCTGGAAACCATGGGCGGACTGGTTGAAAAAGTTATTCCGCGCAACTCTACACTGCCGATTGCACGTGCACAGGACTTCACCACTTACAAGGATGGCCAGACCGCCATGGCCATTCATGTTGTGCAAGGCGAGCGTGAACTGGTCAGTGACTGCCGCTCGCTGGCACGCTTTGAACTGCGTGGCATTCCCCCAATGGCAGCCGGCGCAGCGCGTATCCGCGTCACTTTCCAGGTAGATGCTGATGGGCTGCTATCAGTCAGTGCACGCGAACAAACCAGCGGCATAGAGGCCAACATCACGGTCAAGCCCTCTTATGGCCTCAGTGAAGACCAGATTAGCGGTATGCTGAAAGATTCGTTTGGTGCTGCTGAGAGTGACAAACAAGCACGCATGCTGCGTGAAGCTGTTGTGGATGCTCAACGCCTGGTCGAGGCGATTCAAGCAGCACTGGCAGAAGATGGAGAGACGTTACTATCTGCTGACGAACGTCAGCAGATAAACGCCCATATAGACACCTTATTGGCCTTGTGCCAGGGCGACGATAGCCAGGCCGTTAAACAGGCTACTGAAGCACTGAACCATGCCACCGAGGCATTTGCTGCCAAGCGCATGGATGCCTCGGTACAAAAAGCCCTGGCCGGTAAAAACCTGGATTCACTGGAACTATGATATGCCAAAAATAACCGTATTACCTCACGCTGAGATCTGCCCGGAAGGCGCTGTCATTGAAGCAGATCAAGGCACATCCATCTGCGATGCCTTGCTCAAGCATGACATTGATATTGATAATGCCTGTGGCGGCGTCTGCGCTTGCACCACCTGCCATGTGATTGTGCGCGAAGGTTTCAAGAGCCTGAATGAGATAGAAGAAGACGAAGAAGACATGCTGGACCGTGCCTGGGGACTGCAATCGCAGTCCCGTTTATCTTGCCAGGCCATTTTGCAAGAAGCCGATGTCACCGTCGAGATTCCTAAATACAGTATCAATTTGGCCAAAGAAGGCCATCATTAATCAATACATTTAGGGACTGTTAATGTCTAAAAAAAGCCGATGCAAGCATCGGCTTTTTTACGGCGACGATCTGGCAATTAGCCGACAAATGTCTCTTCAAGGAATTTCACTTTACCATTTGAGATATCGTAAATCGCGCCGACAATACCGATCTGCTTGCTTTGCAACATATCGTCGACAATGTCACTGCAACGGATGATGGTATCGATTTGATATTTCACATTCAGCGCACAAATCTTTTCCACGAAATCGCCATTCTTGGAGTTGCGCTGCGCCGGGTCAGAGACTGTTTTCTCATGACGGATAGAGGGTTTGATCAGGTTGATAATCTCACCAATATGACCATCCTTGAAATCATCACAGGCGGCTTTGACAGCGCCGCAAGATGTATGGCCCATGACCACAATCAGCTTGCTACCGAGATATTTGCTGGCAAACTCCAGGCTGCCCATCGCTTTATCTGAAGCGATATTTCCTGCCAGGCGGACACTGAAAATATCGCCAAGTGCCTGGTCAAACAATAGTTCTACAGGGGCACGTGAGTCACTGCAACTCAAGAAAGAGGCAAATGGGTGTTGTTTGTCCTTGGTAATCTGGATCAGCGTCTGAAAGTCTTTATCCTCCTCACGGTCACTCGTAAAACGGCGGTTGCCTTCGATCAAAATATCCAGTGCTTCACGCGCGGTCATTTTGTCGCGGTCCAGTAACGGGTGTTTGTACATATTACGTATCCTCTATCAAATAATTATGGTGACGCTTGTTATGAGGCTAATGCCCCAGTAGATGTTTGGGCGGATTGTATTGTATGGTTTCCACCTCAATATTTTTCAATATGGCATGTTGCTGATAATCATGGATAAACTCGACGACATCATAGGCAATTGATTTGCTGTTAGTACAATCAATCACGACCTTGCTGTTGGCCGGAATGCTTTCCAGCACCTCCAGGATGCTGGCCTTGTTAAAGAAGGAAACTTCTTCCGCAAGCACCAGGTGGAACACTTCCCTGCCCTCAACGCTTGAACGTGTCTGCTTGATGTAATGCGAGTTACGGTAGCTGTGGTGCAAGGTGAAGAAAACAGCCACCACCAGGCCCAGGCCAATACCGGTGAGCAAGTCAGTAAACACAATAGCGACTATCGTCACGATAAATGGTATGAACTGCTCCCAGCCCAATGCATACATTTGCTTAAACAGGCTGGGTTTTGCCAATTTGTAACCCACCATAATCAAAATAGTGGCCAGGCTGGCTAATGGGATCATATTAAGGAAGCTGGCAATGGTGACAGCACTGAGCAAGAGCCAGAAACCGTGCAACACCGCTGAGAGTTTGCTTTGCGCACCAAAAGTGATGTTGGCGCTGCTACGCACAATTACCTGTGTGATCGGTAAGCCTCCGATCAGGCCGGAAACCATATTACCCAGGCCTTGCGCCTTGAGTTCGCGGTTGGTGGGCGTGACGCGCTTTAAAGGATCCAGTTTATCGGTCGCTTCCACACATAACAGGGTTTCCAGACTGGCAACAATGGCCATGACCAGTGCCGTCTTGATCACGAGTGGCTGCGCCACCTGGCTGAAATCCGGATGGGTAAAGAAGCTGGCAAAATCACCCAGGCTTTTCGCCACCGGCAAACTCACAATCTGGTCTGGACTCAATGTGTAACCCAGCCATTGATTCATAAACGCCCAGTTCAAGGCAATGCCGACCAATACAACGACAATCGGGCCTTGCAACAGCTGGAATACGCGATGTTTTTTGGTTAATACCGTGTCCCATAAAATCAGGATCGCAAAAGACACCGCAGCAATCAAGATAGCACCAGGGGTTAACAAGTCCCACGCTTGCAGAATATCGCTAAAGGTATTGTGGCCGCCCGCCTGCTCAAATGCCTCATCCCCTTCAAAGTCGGCATCGTAGCCAAAAGCGTGGGGAATCTGTTTCAGTATAATCAGCAGACCGATACCCGTCAGCATGCCTTTAATCACGGAAGAAGGCACAAAATAGGCAATAAAACCAGCCTTGAACTGCCCCAGCAGAAACTGGAAAACGCCTGCCAGGACAACGGCTGCCAGAAAAGTTTCGTAAGAACCCAGGTTGCTGATTGCTGCTAGCACAATGACAGCCAGACCAGCCGCTGGGCCACTTACACCCAACTGCGAGCCACTGGCCAGCCCAACGACAACACCACCGATAATGCCGGAAATCACGCCGGAAAACAGCGGTGCGCCCGAAGCCAGCGCAATTCCCAAACAAAGTGGCAGTGCCACAAAAAATACAACAATAGAGGCTGGCAAGTCTCTATTAATGTGCTTGAACAAGTCTAGCGGTCCGGACGCTGGGACGGAGGTTGACATGATGTGTATCCTTCACAAACTTAAGTTAATTTTTATTTTAATAATACACAAAACCCCGCAATCGTGCGGGGCTGAGGTCTATCATACATATTCTAATCGTTATTCGTAGGGGCAATGTAAGGACGCTTACCAATAAAGTTTAAGCGCATTTGCTGGTGCTTGTCGTAGCCTTTGTCCGGGCTATCGGTGACAATCCCCGCCCCCACCCATTTTTCATCCTGACTTTGCTTGGCAGTCGGGATTTTGGAATAAGGACGCTTGCCTAACGAATGGTTGTGTTGCATCTGGTTAATTGATGGCTCTTGGTCTAGCGATTCTTCTGCTTGGGCTGAAGCCATTAAACCAAATGTCATCAAGAGTACCAATAATAATTTACTCATTTTTCGCTCCTTCATCATTTATGTGTATACATCTTTCCAGATGTAAACTGATTATGTCGCATGAACCTTACGCAACACTGACTAGTAAGCCCGCTTGCCAAGGGAGTGCATTTTCAAGGTTTGCTGGTGGTTATTATTGTCCACTCTCAGCGTGGCACCCACCCAAGCCTGCTCAGCATCGGTTTTAGCTACCACAGGCTGTTGATACGGGCGTTTGCCCAGAAAATGTACATGATGTATGTTGTGAACACTGTCACCGGTATTGGTTTCAGCCGCTTGTGCTGGCAATACCCATGCAAACCCCAAGATCATTGTGATAACTACAGATACTTTACGCATATTCTTTCTCCTTCATGGTTAATCAATCTATTTACTCGCTTCAGTGAATCTTGATGCATTCACGATGGTTTGCATTTTGCCCGGGTTCTGACAACAAAAAATCTCCCGATATAGGTAGTTCGATATATACTAAACGGCATATGCCAAATGACACTCCATCCCCACCCACAGAAAGCGCGTTTGCTTTACGCAACGCGTTGAAACAAACACAAGTGCAAATCGCTCATGAAAGGTTGTTTGAGGGATTTGGGCAAAGGCTGTTTACGAGTGGATGGTCTGAAGAGCTGCTGCAATGGCTGTTAGACGAGATGTGCATGCAATTTGGTGCGCCACATGGTTTAATCAGCCAGCAACATGCAGGTGCACTCAAGATACTGGCGCAGCGTGGCAAAACCTTTCCCATAGGCGCGCGCGTGCCCATGCTGGGAGCGCTGGCAGTCTGGCTCAAAGAACCCATCCATTTCGAAGTGCATAACCAATTCGTCCCAAGCCTGTGGACGATACAAGGCAATACAGAGCCAGCACTGCACTGCTATCACTTGCCGATTGCCTGCCAGCAACACGCGGTAGGATTGCTTGGGCTCATGACCAGCAACCCCTTAAACACGAATAGCCTGCAAGTGTTGCACAGTATCTGCGGTTTGCTGGGCTTTGCCTTGCGCGGTCAGACCCAAACCGCAGCAGCAATTGATGACAGCTACTTGCAGAAACTCACGCCTCGCGAGCGCGAAGTGTTTGCCCTGCTGCCTTCTGGCGCCAGCAATGCATTATTAGCGGAGAAACTGGGCATTTCACCAGGCACAGTCAAGATTCATATCGAACGAATTCTAAGCAAACTGGACCTGAATGACCGCACCCAGGCCGCAGTCAAGGCTGTGGAAGCTGGATTCAAAAGTGACGGCTTATAATCATGAAAGCCTTATTGCATGCCATCCACAATCTCTCCAGCCGCATGGACCACCTGTGGCAGGACTTATCATTAACCATCAAAGGCATTGTGCTCAATGCACTGCCCTTGACTGTTCTGCTGGCTTCGCTGGCCCTTATTTTTGAGAGTGAACAACAGGCGGCCTTGCTGGAAAGGCGCGTGCAAAATGCGCTACAAATCCAGCAGGACATCCAGACCCTGCAAACCCTGTTACTGGAAGCATCGACCGGGGTGCGTGACTTTCTGCTGACGGGTAACCGCCAGTTCCTGACGGGCTATGAAAGTGCGAAGCAGAGCATGCCTCAGCTGCTTGATTCTCTGGAACATAACCTGGATGATCAATCGCAACAGCAACTGTTACAGGTAATTCACCCCCTGGTCGCCAAAAACCTGGATGACCTGGCTGCCCTCGCCAGCCACAGAAAAGAAAAAGCTGACGAAGCCCTGATCGAAAAGTTCAGTTCGCAGGGCAATGCCTTAAATCAACTGAGGGCTCATCTGGAACGCATGAGCCAGCGTGAATCGGCGATTGTCGAGCAGGATAAAAAAGAGGTGGTTTACGAACGAAAGCGTAATTTACGCATCACGCTGATGGCTGTGATTGCCGGTGTGCTGGGTTCACTGATTGGCGTCTGGATATTCAGCCAGACCATTGTCGCCCGGGTGCGGACCATACGTGACAGTGCCATCCACCTGGTCAAAGGGGAACCATTGGCGTTACCCAGCATCAGCCGTGATGAACTGGGCGAACTCACCAGCGAACTGGAACATGCCTCGCAACTGCTGACCCAGAGTGCGCAGGAAGCCCACCAGGCGCGCGTAGAAGCCGAAGAAGCCAGCGCCGCAAAAAGTAATTTTTTATCTCGCACCAGCCACGAATTGCGTACCCCCCTCAATGCCATCCTCGGATTTGCGCAAATTCTCGAAAATGACTTGCCGGAAGGGCGGCAAAAAGACAGTGCCACACTGATACATAACGCGGGGCAGCACTTACTGAAGCTGATTAATGAAGTGCTGGATATTTCGCATATTGAAAGTGGGGATATCAGCATGTCGATGGAAGTCATCGCCCTGAATAACTTGCTAGAAGAGGCTTACCACTATTTAAAACCTTTGGAAAAGGTGCGGGACATCACCATAGAAACACACTTTGAACCTGCATTGACCGTTCGCGCCGACAGGCAACGGCTGTTACAAGTCATCCTGAACCTGCTGGCTAACGCCTTGAAATATGGTCCGGAAAATTCCAGTGTGGCCTTCAGTGCTTACCGCCAGCAGGGCAACATCCGTGTTGATGTGCAAGACCAGGGACCAGGCATCCCGGCAGACTTACGTTCCCGCTTGTTCACGCCTTTTGACCGGCTGGGCGCTGAGCGCACAGTGACTGAAGGCACCGGCTTGGGCCTGGTGCTCAGTAAACAGTTAATGGACGCCATGGGTGGCCAGATTGGAGTGGCAGAGGATAAAAGCCTGTTCTGGATCAGCTTGCCTGAGGCAAAGCAAAAGGCCGCGGCGCCTGCCATCAAACAAGCGGCGGCCATTGATGCTTTACCACACAGCACCTCTCCGACTTCGCCAGTAGCAAAACGCCATGTGCTGTATGTGGAAGACAATCAGAGCAACCAGGCACTGATTGAAGCGATCATAGGAAAACACAGGCATCTCAAGTTACACCTGGCTGCCAGCTTGCAGGAAAGCATGATCTGGTTACGCGATATGCAACCGGATTTATTGTTGCTGGACCTTAACCTGCCCGATGGCTCCGGTGAGACACTGATCAACCATATCCAGGCAAGCCGAAAAGATTTACAAAACATTCCGGTGCTGATATTGAGTGCAGATGCCCTGCCAGAAACGATACAACGGCTAAATGCCTTGGGAATTACCCATTACTTCACCAAGCCATTGAATGTCGCCGCATTCAACCAGTTACTATTAAAATTATTGCCAGAATAAAATTCTGAGAGCTACCCACATGAATATCGAACAACTACGCGCTTCCAAAATTTTAATCATTGATGATGCCGAAGCAAACCTGAGGCTGCTGGAAGAGCTGCTGACCAAGGAAGGCTTTGAACAAGTCATCAGCACCACGGACCCGACCAAAACCATGGATCTGGTCAATGCGTTCCAGCCTGACCTCATTTTGCTCGACTTAATGATGCCGGTACTGGATGGCTTTGCAGTATTGGACCAGCTCTCGCATCATCTGGGTCAGAATGAATACCTGCCTGTGCTGGTACTCACAGCAGATGCCACCATCGCGACTCGCCGCAAGGCGTTGGCCTTGGGTGCAAAAGACTTTTTAACCAAGCCTTTTGATCCAATGGAAGCCATGTTGCGTGTCTGGATATTGCTTGAGACCCGCTGGTTGTTTACCCAGCTCAAACAGCATCAACCCAACTTGCAATTACCAGGCTATTCAAGCTGATATTTTACTCGGTTGCCAAAGGGGCAAGGTAAGCGCGTTTGCTCGCAAACTGCAAGCTCGTTTGCGCACGTAGTGCCTGCAAATGAGTGTCTTTTTTCAAGCTGGCGCCCTCCCAAGCCTGATCTGCATTTGCAACAGACTGCTCAAGCAGCGGTCTTTTCGCAATATTTTGAGTAACAACAGCCTGACTTGCCATGGCAGATCCAGCAAATGACAATGTAACCAAACCAACTACACCAACTAATTTCGCTGTTTTCATCGTAATCTCCTTTAATTGACACTTCGTTGTTGCCGCCCTGTTGAGACGGATTTCATGGTGTTCACTGTAGCGCACTTGTCTTACATGAGACTTTCACAAAGCTTTCATCAAGCTGAACGCCAGCCCAATAAAAGCACATCATTATTCAGCTTGAATTAAGGCACGCTCTGTATGGTGAAGCCTCAATAAACAAAATGGAGAACATGATGAGCACATTGATTCACAAACCTGCAAACCTTTTCATCATCACCCTGCTATGTGGTGTGATGATGAGTCAACCAGCCTGGGCCGATGATGACGATGATCCTGCCAAAATCGCCGAAATGGCAAAAGCCTTTGGCCTGATTTCATTGGAAGAGGCGCAGACAAAAGCCTTGGCCGCCAAACCGGGTGTCGTGAAAGAGGTAGAGCTGGAACGCCGTAAATTCCGTTCCGGCTGGGACTATGAGGTGGAAATTGTTGATAGCAATGGCGCCGAATGGGAAGTGACTATTGATGCCAAAACGGGGAAGGTCAATAGCGTCAATCGTGACTGGTTCTAATAAGCGTTGATCTAATATGCCTGCCTCAGGCAGGCATTAATGCGATATGCACACACAACCCTCCCAAGCGTTCGGAGTGCACGAGTGCAATGTGACCATGATAATGTTGCACAATATCCTGCACAATCGCCAGGCCCAGGCCGCTGCCCGGTTTGGATTCATCCATCCGCATGCCACGCTGTAACAGGGTTTCAAGCGCTGGCGCATTGCTTCCTGGGCCGTCATCCTCGACAACCACCCGGATAGCATGCTCCACTGAGATGGTTAATTGCACCTGGCTATTGCACCATTTAAACGCGTTATCCAGTACGTTGCCGAGTAACTCCAGCATATCTTCACGGTCTATCATCACGCGCGCCTGACCATCATGCTGCCAGGCAAAAGCCACGGTCTTTTCGCTGTAGATCTTTTGCAGTGTTGCCACCAGCTTAGGCAGCTCCACTTCCAGGTCAGTGTATTGACTGGTATACACGTCGCCCATCAAGCGGGCGCGTTTTAATTCACGCTCCACATCCTGATGAATATCGTCAGTGCAGCTTTGTATCATTTGCCGTAACTGGGCATCACTTTCTGCCGTGGCATCCCCAGATAATAATTGCAGCTGGGCGAGACGGGTTTTGAGCCCGTGCGCCAGATTGCCAATGGCCAGCCGTGAGCGCCGGGTTTTCTGGCTGGCGCTTTTGAGAATACGGTTAAATTCGTTGATAAGCGGCATCACTTCCGCCGGGCCGCTGGCATGAATCTGCTGCAATTCACCGCTGGCCACTTTGGCCAGACTTTCCTTGATCTGTTGTAAGGGATTCAGCGTATTCACGACGATCCAGCGCTGTAAAGCAAGCAGCGCCAGCAAGCCCAGCAAGGAAAACACGCCATACAACCAATGAAACATGCGCAAACTTTGTTGTAACTCCACCAGGCTTTCAGCCACATAAATCGTGATGGTTTTTTGCTGCTTGCGGTAGCCATGCCCCAATAACAATAATGGCTGCGATTCGGGGCCGGTCACGTGCGTCACCTGCTCTTCACCCACTTTGAGCGCTTGAACAGGTAGTTCGACATCCCACCATGAGCGGGATTTGGCTTTGTGTGACTCATCTAGCATCACAATAAAATAGCGCCCGGAAAAAGGACGCTGATAGGAAGCCGTCATCACATGCGGCGCTAATACCAGCTGACCTTTTGTATTGACCGTCACGCCAGCAAGCACGCCTTCTGCTTCCTGTTGCATGCGCGCCCTCATCTGCGACTGGATCAAATGATCTATGGTAAAGGTGACCACAGCCCATTGCAGCGTCAGCAGCCCAACCAGGCTTAAGGTCAGCCCCCACGACAGCTGCCTGCGCAGGGACTTCATACCACCGTACTCCCAAATACATAACCCTGACCACGTTTGGTCTGGATTTTATCCACGCCTATTTTTTGTCGCAGACGGTTCACATACACCTCAATCACATTGCTGTCTTTATCAGCGTCATAGGCATACACGTGTTCAGTCAGTTCGGTTTTAGAAAAAATGCGGCCAGGATGCAGCATGAGGTAACGTAACAGCCTGAACTCGGTGCCCGTCAACACATGCGCCGTTTCGCCCTGCCAGACGGTTTGTGTGTGCTCATCCAGTTTTAAATCCTCAACCACCAGGCCACCGCTAACGACCCCAACCGTGCGCTTGTGCACCGCACTAATGCGTGCCAGCAACTCTTCCATATGAAAAGGCTTGGTTACATAATCATCTGCCCCCAGGTTAAAGGCCTCTACCTTCTCCTGCCAGCTACTGCGGGCCGTCAACACAATCACCGGCATGCAAAGGGCTTTACTCCGCCATTCGGCCAAGACTTCCAGTCCGGGCCGACCCGGCAAGCCCAAATCGAGAATCACCAGGTCATACGGCTCCAGCTCACCTTGAATACCAGCTTCCACACCCTCTTGTAACCAATCACACGCATAACCAGCGGCCTTAAGCGCTTGTTGGGTTTGCGCACCAAGTACGCCATCATCTTCTACCAACAGCAAGCGCATCAGTCGTCCTGCTCCATTTTCAGCAATTGCCCGGTCTTGGCATCCAGTTTCAACTCCCACACCTGGCTGCCGGCATCCAGTATGTCAATCTCATACACATAGCGCCCATGCTTCTTCTCCAGTTCTACCTCAAGAATTTCACCGGCTTTATAGGACTTGGCTTTTTGCGAGATTTTTTCCAGGCTCATGATTTCCCCCTTGGCAGATAAGCGGCCAGCGTTGGCTGGGCTTTCCCCCGAATCAGCACGCGGTAAAAAAAACAGCGTGACAAGCAAAACCAACAAGGCAAACCAGCCCATCCATGCACGACGTTGCGTCCAAAACATGTATAACAAGCTCCTGAAAACGGCACACATGGCAAAGTTTAACAGTATCCATCTTAAACCAAGCTTAAATGCAGGCCGCTATCACCGGCAAAAGTTCAGATTAATTGCGCAGGGATACTTTAAAAACCTGGCAAACGCTACAATATGACATTGAGCCTTTAATCACCCGCTGACATGCAATTTTTATCCCACACCTCCACTGCCAGATTACCCACCCAGTTTGGCGAGTTTGATATCCATGTATTCACTGACAGCCGCAATGGTTTGGAGCATGTCGCCCTGGCTTATGGGGAATTGCAAGGTGCCACCGACCCGCTGGTCAGGGTGCACTCAGAGTGCCTGACTGGAGATGTATTCGGCTCTACGCGTTGCGACTGTGGTGAACAATTGCATCATGCCCAGCGCCTGATCCAGGAAACTGGCCAGGGCTTGATCCTCTACTTGAAAAATCATGAAGGGCGCGGCATAGGCCTTACCAATAAAATGCTTGCTTACGCCCTGCAAGACCAAGGCATGGATACCGTAGAAGCCAATGTCGCCCTGGGCTTGCCGATAGATGCCCGCACTTACGAAAGCGCAGCAGAGATGCTGCGCTACTTCGAGATTAATAGCATCCGCCTGCTTTCCAACAACCAGGAAAAACGCACTGCTTTGCAGTCTTTCGGTATTACGATTAATCAGCAAGTCCCTTTGTTGACGACGCCTACCACAGAAAATCTCAAGTACCTGCAGACCAAGTCAATGAAGCTTGGGCATTTGATTCCGGACTTGTGACTAGCCTCCCATCGCCTCATAAATAAAGGTTATAAGTCATTCACCAAATGTTATAACCCTCTGCTTGCGTCGGGGTTATACTGCTTTTTCCAATAATCATAAGCAGGAGAGCGACGAGATGAAGCAAGAGACCATATATATCCATGGCGGCTATCAACCAGACCCCACTACCAAGGCGGTTGCGGTGCCCATTTACCAAACGACCTCTTATGCGTTTGATAATACTCAGCATGGCGCAGACCTGTTTGACCTCAAGGTACAGGGCAATATATACACCCGCATTATGAATCCCACCACTGCGGTACTAGAAGAGAGGCTTGCACAACTGGAAGGCGGCATTGGCGCATTGGCATTGGCTTCTGGCATGGCCGCCATTACCTACGCGATTCAAACCATTGCCGAGGCAGGCGATAATATTGTTTCTGTCTCCACACTCTATGGCGGCACCTATAACTTTTTTGCGCACACCTTGCCCAAGCAAGGTATAGAAGTCAGATTTTTTGATTACCGCGACCCGGCTTCACTGGAAAAACTCATCGACAGCCGCACCAAACTAGTGTTTGCTGAAACCATAGGCAACCCGCTCGGCAATGTGGTCGATCTCGCCGCCATCAGCGCCGCCGCGCATAAACATGGCGTACCGGTGATTGTCGATAACACCGTCGCCACGCCCATTCTATCGCGTCCATTTGAGCATGGCGTGGATATTGTGGTGCACTCGCTAACCAAATACATCGGCGGTCACGGCAACTCGATTGGCGGTATCATCGTCGATAGCGGCAAATTCCCATGGGGCGAGCACGCTAAACGCTTCACCAGCCTCAACACCCCGGACCCCAGCTATCATGGCGTCAACTACGTCGAGGCATTAGGCCCCGCCGCCTACATCGCCCGCGCCCGCGTCGTGCCCTTGCGCAACACCGGCGCCGCCATCAGCCCATTTAACAGTTTTTTGATTCTGCAAGGCCTGGAAACGCTTGCACTTAGAATTGAAAGACACAGCACCAACGCTCTGGCAATCGCAAATTATCTGAAAAACCATCCCAAAGTGAAATGGGTCAGATACGCCGGGCTTGAAGACCATCCCGACCATGCACTGGTGAAAAAATACCTCAACGGCCACGCCTCAGGCATTTTGTCTTTTGGCGTACAAGACGGCCGCGAAGGCGGCACCCGCTTTATTGACGCGCTGCAACTGTTCACACGCTTGGTCAATATTGGCGATGCAAAAAGCCTCGCTTGCCACCCCGCTACCACCACCCACCGTCAACTCAATGCAGAAGAACTGGCACGTGCAGGTGTGAGCGAAGATATGGTCAGGTTATCGGTAGGCATTGAGCATATCGATGATTTGATTGCAGATTTGGAGCAAGCACTGGCGAAGGTTTAAAGCTGATCAAAAACTGGCCATGTCGGTTTTTGATATTGCGAAAAATAATGAAAGCGCAGCAGCGATGCTGCGCTTTTTTCGTTTATAAACGATTTCATATCGGCAAAAATTTTAAATATCTGCCTATCTAATAGGTTTAGGCAATATCTTGCCATCACTTTAAAGTCGTTCTTATTGTAGAAATGTAGTTTCACTGGTAATTTTGATAATGTATCCCATGGGAAAAGAGTTGCGCACCCTACAACATGGCTACGCTAATCAGCTCGCTTCTGCAGATTTTGAAGACAAGGCGACTCATTTCAAATAGTTAAGTAAGTTTATGACAAAAGAATTTTTGAGAGATTTGCATCAAGAGGCCGAAACTAATCTTAAGCATAGTGGCAAATGGATGGTTGCTGGGATTGAAACGGGTATTTTCTGGCCTAAGACGCCACAGATTTTTCCCTGTAATGGATTTGATTTTATTTTACGTCCTACTGATGAGAAGCATCTCCCTACGATATGTCTGAACTACGGTCAGTACAGATTAGATAGTAATCAAGCTCGCAATGAAATAATGAAGTTTGCCAGCATCCTAAGTTGGCGTGAAGGGGAAAGGTTAGAGATTAGCACTTGGGCGGGAGGAAGCTTCCCGATTAACATAGGCCGCGGGCGGATGGATAGTGTAGGCAATCATCTAGCGACTGATAATTTACCTGATCTATCAAATGGTTTAATGGTGGCCTTGGCATTATTCCGTGAGGCCATTTCAAGTAACAATAAATTCTATAGTTTCTTAAGCTTCTACAAAGTTATATCCTCGATACATACTAAAGGTTTAGATAGAGGAAAATGGTTTTCATCAGCAATATCACGGATAACGGACCACCAAGCGTTAAAGAGAATTCAAGAGCTCGAATCTGATATTTCGGATATTGGTACCTATTTGCTAAATCAAGGACGACATGCTATCGCGCACGCAGAGAAAGAGGTTTTTGCAAACCCTGATAGTCTAAACGATATACAGCGTATATATGCCGACATCCCGATAATGCATGCCTTAGCGGAGTTAGCAATTGAAGAGAGTTTTTCTTACTATCCGAATCGCTCAATGCGTCGACCAGCCCGTAATTTAATAGAGGGTTTTGAGAAATTTATAGGTGGCGATTTACTTCAAATGGTAATTTCTGGAAACTTACCAGACAAGACCATTTCTGTGGATGTACCTGATTCTGTATGTGTTCTAGTCAGAAAAGAGAACAGGTTTTTATCGCTGGATGATTGCTATATTGAAGGCTTTGAGATTACTAAAGGCTGGTTTCATTTCTCTATAAAAAACAAATTATTCCCCATACAATTCATAATTCATTTGGAATTAGAAGCAAAACTAATGCATTTCAACCCATTAACAGATATGGGTAATGCTCTCAAAACTGAATCTATTGACGATATCAAGTGTGCTCTACAGTTACACGAAATGTATTTTCTAACATTATGTAATGGATCATTTGAAGTTTGGGATTCCGAAAGTGGAGCTTTACTGGGTAAGACAAAACCATTTTTTATGACAAATATGATGATCAATTTCGATGGGTACACCCGCGAAAAGGAAAGACTGGAGAAATTAATAGCCGAAAAGTGTATGGAGAAGTAATTTAAGGGATTCATAGCCAAGTAGCGTGGACAACTTATTGCCCACGCGTTAAATCCCTCGCAATTTGATTCAATATTGCATCACCGCCGCGCCAACCCTCCTAAAGCAAGTTACCTTTTACGGTAGTCACTTACCGTAAGCAACGGTTTTTATGTGATGACGTTGTGCGTTTTGCGCTGCGGGTACCTACCCTATTGCTACACCGTTATTGTGATCATCGAATCCTCGTTGAGACTTAAAAATAGCTCATCTCAGCCCTGATTTTTCTTATCCTTAAAGCAATCCAAGTATGCCGTTTGGTATATACCAACCTACCTATATCTATAGACGATTTATGGAAAAAGTCCGCGCATAATACAAACCATCGTGATTGAGCAAAGTTTTAACAGATTGCCATCACATTGACTAACAGATAGGAGAACAAACATGCGTAACGTTATTTCTGCAATTGCTTTAGTAGGTGGTTTTATTGTTGCTGCCCCAGTAGTGGCGGTTGAACAAAATGGTGGGATTGAAAAAGTACAAACTGTTCAACACTTTTTGAGCAAGCGTCCATATGCTCAACCAGTGGTTGCCAAAGCTGACGGTGAGCAACCCTGGGTAGGCGCAACACTGGTGGTAGATGGTAACACCGGACGTGCGAATGTTCATGAAGTGCAAAAACTGCACATGCTTGGTAAACGCGCTTTTTAATATGGGACATAGGGTCCACTCGAACAAGTGAAGCGCCCCAATTGCTTTAGGACAAATTTAGGAGATTACAAATGAAAAAACTATTATTAGCCATATTGGCCTTTGGCTTTGTGGCACAAGGAAATGCAGCGGACCTAGCGGATAACGAACAACGTGTGCGTCGGGTGAATAACAATCATCATTTCGGTCAGCGACCTTACAACAAAGCCCCTGATGTGAAGACTAAAGGTGCGGATGAAGCTTGGGAAGGCACTGGTTTAGTAGCTGAAGACCCAGAACAAGCTGAAAAGAAATTGATTAAGCATAACCAACATCAAATGAATTTTATGGGTAAACGGCCATATCTTGCACCGCATAACCCTGACTAACGCCTGATTTACCAAACGATTTTAAATCTCTCTGTGTTACCCGCCTGTTTTTTTGGGCGGGTTTTTTTATTCCTTCTACTGCCTGTGATTCAACAATTGCCCCATACGAACCTTCCCCCACTTTTAATCGCGACTTGAAAGCAGGGATTTTTGATGAAAACTGGGGCGTCATTTTGATTTCGTGGATGGTGAATTTAATGACAGCTTAATATTGTTTTATATTGCGACGCGTGGGCAACGAGTTGCCCACCCTACTCATAAACCCATACGCTCTAGGCTAGAACACTCGCAGCTGTGTCGGCTTCAGGTAAACCGTCTCCCCCTGCTTAAAACTCAACTGGTTAAACTGCTCTCTCCCCAGTTCCACATCCACATATTGCTCGTTGTCTGCACGCTTGATTTCCAAACGCACCAGTGAGCCCACGGAATGCACATAGGTGAGCGATCCGGCAATACTTTGCGCGTCCGCCTCTCGGCTAACTGAAATTTCATAGGGACGCACAAAGCCTTTGCCTTGCGGCGTTTCAAAGGCGTTCACATTACCCAAAAACTCATATACAAACGGTGTGGCTGGGTTATCGTAAACAGCTTGTGGTGAGCCCACCTGCTCTACCTGGCCATGGTTCATGACGACAATAGTATCAGCGACTTCGAGCGCTTCTTCCTGGTCATGCGTCACAAATACACTGGTCACGTGCAGTTCGTCGTGCAGGCGGCGCAGCCAGCGGCGCAGGTCTTTGCGGACTTTCGCATCGAGCGCGCCAAATGGCTCGTCCAGCAACAGCACTTTTGGTTCTACGGCCAAGGCACGCGCCAAGGCAATCCGTTGACGCTGGCCACCTGATAGTTGTGGTGGGTAACGGTCTGCCAACCAGTCGAGCTGTACCAGTTTAAGTAAGTCGTGCACGCGTTTCTTGATCTCGGCATTTGACGGGCGCGTTTCTTTGGGGCGCACGCGCAGGCCGAATGCGACGTTTTCGAACACGGTCATATGGCGGAACAGCGCATAATGCTGGAACACAAAGCCGACCTGGCGCTCGCGCACATCAGCATGGGTAGTGTCTACGCCATCAAACAGTATCTGTCCACTGTCCGGGGTCTCAAGACCGGCGATAATGCGCAACAAGGTGGTTTTACCGCAACCGGACGGGCCCAATAACGCGACTAGCTCACCAGATGGCACTTGCAAATTGATATCACGCAAGGCGCTAAACTGGCCAAAGCCTTTATTGATCTGTTGTATGGTAATGCTCATCTTAAGCCGTCACTTCCTTTTCAATAGCGGCTGCATCGCGGGATGCCTGCCATTCGACATAGGTTTTCAAAACCAGGGTTACCAGGGCCAGCAGCGTGAGCAATGAAGCCACAGCAAACGCCGCCGCGTAGTTATATTCGTTATACAAAATCTCAACATGCAAAGGCATGGTGTTGGTGAGGCCGCGGATATGGCCAGACACCACAGACACCGCACCAAACTCGCCCATGGCGCGCGCATTGGTAAGGATCACGCCGTAAATCAGGCCCCATTTCACATTCGGCAAAGTCACATGCCACAACATTTTCCAACCCGATGCACCTAACACCAGTGCTGCCTCTTCCTCTTCCTTGCCTTGTGCCTGCATAAGTGGAATCAGCTCGCGCGCGACAAACGGGAATGTCACAAAAATGGTCGCCAACACAATGCCAGGTATTGCAAATATCACTTTCAGGTCATGGTCGATGAGCCACTCACCAAACCAGCCTTGCAGGCCAAAAATAAGCACAAAGATCAAACCGGCAATCACAGGCGAGACGGCAAACGGCAGGTCAATCAAGGTGATCAGGAAACTTTTACCTTTAAAGTCAAACTTGGTAATTGCCCAGGCTGCGGCCACACCAAACACCAAGTTCAGTGGCACCGAAATCAGTGAGGCAATCAAGGTCAGCTTCATGGCGGATAAAGCATCTGCTTCAGTAATCGCAGCCAGGTAAACGCCCCACCCTTTGCGCAAGGCTTCAGCAAATACGGCGGCCAGTGGCACCAGCAAAAACAGCCCGAGGAATGCAAGGGTCAGTCCAATCAGGCTCCAGCGCACCCATGTCGGCTCAGAGGTGGCACGCTTGGAAGCAACCTTGCCCTGGTATTGTTGGAATTGTGTGGTATGCATAAATGTTCTATTCAATTAAATATCGAGCGCGCGGGATAGGGATTCACCCGCGCAATTAATTATTTATTACCATGGCGGTGATTACTCCACCACTGCAATAAGTTAATCAGCAAGAGCAAGACAAAAGAAATCACCAGCATCACCACCGCAATCGCTGTTGCCCCGGCGTAATCGTATTGCTCGAGCTTGGTAATAATCATCAGCGGAGTGATCTCGGAGATCATAGGCATATTGCCCGCAATAAAAATCACCGAGCCATACTCACCCACCGCGCGTGCAAACGCCAGAGAAAAACCGGTGAGTAATGCTGGCCAGATGGCTGGCAGGATAATCTTGTAAAAAGTTTGCCAGCGATTGGCACCCAGGCTAGCGGCGGCTTCTTCGGCCTCTGCACTGAAGTCTTCGAGCACCGGTTGTACCGTACGCACTACAAATGGCAGGCTAATAAAAGTTAACGCCACCACCACACCGAGCGGTGTAAAAGCGACTTTAATACCATGTGGCTCCAACCACTGTCCTAACCAACCATTGGGTGCATAGATCGCCGTCAGCGCAATACCGGCCACCGCGGTCGGCAAGGCAAACGGCAAATCAACTAGGGCATCCAGCACTTTTTTGCCAAAAAACTGGTAGCGCACCAACACCCAGGCCGTGAGCAGGCCAAATATCAGGTTAATCAACGCCGCGAGTAGTGAAGCGCCAAAGGTCAATTTATACGTGGCGACCACACGCGGCGTAGTCACAACTGCCCAAAACTCATGCAGACTGAGCTCGGTGGTGCGTATAAAAACAGCCGCTAAAGGGATAAGGACGATGAGGCTTAGATAGACCAGCGTGTAGCCGAGCGACAAGCCAAAGCCGGGGAGTAAATGTTTCTTTTTATGTGATGCCATGATGTATGGTGACCAGTTAGACAGGCGCTAATATAGCTGGACTCTTTAAAAGAATTAAAGAATAAATAATCATTAATTTATAATATAAAGTTATAAAGAATGGATAACGCACGCAACCTTGGGTGAACGGTGCTGATACTGGTCATTAATCACTTTGGCCACCACCGGCGCTGCCAGCAGGTTACCCTGCAACACGGTCGCGCCAGCTGCAATCGCAATATCCAGTTGCTGCTGTGTTTCAATTCCCAATATCACTGGGGTACTACCCAAATCCTGCACTGCCGCGACCAATCCTTTCAAGGCTTTGGCTAGGGCAGGCTGTTGTGCCGCCTGATGAATCACGGAGACGTCAAACTTGATGTAGTCATGATGTGCACTCCACAATCGGTACAGCTTGCTCTGGTGCCCACCCACATGGTCAAACGCAATCCGGTAGCCCAGCGCACGGTAGTTCTCGATGGCTGAAATCAGATGTTTGTCCTGCTCGATCAAGGACTCATTGATCTCAAGCACGACACGATGCGTAGGCACAGAATATTTATGCAAAATTTGCTCAAACACCTTGCCGTGTGCACTGACTTCCAGCAACAACTTGGGATGCACGTTTAAAAACAGCAAGCCGTTTTCCTGATGAATAGCCCTGAAGTTAAGCACATGCTGCGAGCGGCATACGCGGTCAAACTGCACCAGCTTGCCGGATTGCTCGGCATAGGTGAATGCAAACTCTGGCGTGCTGCCCAGCGTGCCAAACAAAGACGGACGTATCAGGGCTTCGTAACCGTAAATATCCCCTTGCTTGGCATCATAAATCGGCTGAAAAGCAGTTTTAAGATGTACACCGATAAAGGTGCTCTCATACTCGCCCGAACTGGCTTCCAGCAACCCCAGTTCTTCCAGGTCCAGCGACAATGCCTGCTTTAATTCTGCACGTAGCTGTATGACGTGTTCAGGCTCCTGATTAGGTTGACGTTGTGTCATGGTGATTCCTTCCTGCGATACAACTGCTATTTCTGATAAATCTGGTCGAAAATGCCGCCATCGCTAAAATGCGTATTTTCAGCTTCATTCCAGCTGCCAAATGCTTGTTTGACTGTAAATGTATTGAGTTTTTTGAAAGTGGGTTGCGCGACTTCAGTCACTTGCGGGCGTAAATAATGTTTGGCGGCAATTGCCTGGCCTTGTGGTGAAAAATGGAACTCCAGGTAAGCTTGTGCCACTTTGCGTGTGCCTTTTTTATCAACGACTTTGTCCACCAGCGCGATCGGGTTCTCAGCCAACACGGTGACTGAGGGATACACCACCTCATATTTATCTTCACCCAGTTCCTTTTGCAGCAAGTAGACTTCATTCTCAAAGGTGACCAGCACATCGCCAATCTCCCGTTGAGCAAAGGTGGTCGTTGCACCACGTCCACCAGTATCCAGTACAGGCACATGCTTGAACAACTCAGTCACAAACTGGCGCGCTTTGGTGTCGTCGCCGCCTTTGTGCGTGATGTAGCCCCATGCCGCCAGGTAACTGTATTTACCGTTACCAGAAGTCTTGGGATTAGGAATGACAGAAGTCACGCCTGGACGGATCAGGTCATCCCAGTCTTTGACTTGTTTAGGGTTACCTTTACGCACCAGAAATACGGTTGGTGATGCACTTGGCACACTGTTATTCGGCAAGCGGGTTTGCCAGTTAGCCGGAATCAATTTGCCTTTTTGCGCCAGGATATCAATGTCTGCACTGCGGTTCATGGTAATAACATCCGCAGGCAGGCCATCCACCACCGAACGCGCCTGCTTGGTCGAGCCACCATGCGACTGGTTAATGGTCACCGTTTCCCCAGTTTTCTCTTTCCAGTACTGCACAAAAGCCGGGTTAAAATCTTTATAGAACTCTCGCGTCACATCATATGAAGCATTCAATAATTCGGCGGCTTGCAGTGGTATTGGTGCCAGCGCAGCCCAGACCAATAAGTGACGAAAAAAATAAGACATAGCAAACTCCCTTAACTCAATAGGGAGAAACTATAGGGGGAATTTTATATTTTTAAAAAGAATAAAATATAATATATTTATAATTAAAGAGCATAATAAGGGTTATTTTCTTTGGGCATGCTCATCAATGATTCGCTGTGCATCATGCCTTTAGAATTCGGCGGCTTCTCTCAATGCAGCGCTAAACCCAGAATACACTGTCTTTTCCTGCGGTTAAAACCAGCTGTTGTGGCATCCGGTCTAACCCCTGTAAAATCCCTGACTCAGGCACAGACAAGCGATAAAGCAGACCGATGAAATTTGATCCGCGCAATAACAAGTTCACCGCTATATTCACCAGGGAAATGCTGGAGGCGACGCTTCCGTCAGTCCTGCTAATCTGCCTGGCCCTGTTTTTTGCATATAAATTCATAGACCCTGCCCCACCCCGTAAAATTGTGATTGCCACCGGCAATGCAGACCTCAACTACAACGCTTTTGCTGCCATCTACGGGGTTTACCTGAAAAAAGAAGGCATTACCCTGGAGACGCGAAAAACTTCCGGCGACATTGAAAACTTGCGCCTGCTGAAAAATCCGGATTCGGACGTGGACATCGCCTTTATCCAGGATGGCGTTGCTCATACTGAAGGTGCGGGCATGCTGTTATCGCTGGGGAGTTTGTATTACCAGCCAGTCTGGATATTCTGCCGTTGCAAAAAAGAGGTCACGCATTTGTCTGCACTGAAAGGTAAACGGATTGCGATTGGCTATGTGGGTGACGGTACCCATGCCCTTGTCAGTACCTTGTTATCGGAAAGCGGCATTGATGCTGAAAACGCAACCCTCAAGGCGATTGGTGGTGATGAGGCCGCGGAGGCATTGCGTCAGGGGAAAGTGGATGCCGCTTTGTTTGTGGATGTGGCCAATGCAAGCCTGGTTCGCGAACTCCTGGGGAACCCGCAACTGAAACTATTAAGCCTGGATACTGCCGAGGCTTTTTCACGCAAGTTTGCGTTCATGCATCATCTGGTACTACCCGAAGGGGCGATGGACCTGGCGCGTAACCTGCCACCCCATGATGTGCACCTGGTGGCGCCTACTGCCACGCTGGTAGTCAAGGAGAGCATGCATCCGGCACTGGTCTACCTGATGATGAAGGTGATCTCACAGGTGCATGGCGGTCCGAGTATGTTTAACAGCAAAGGTGAGTTTCCCTCGGCCAAGGATACTGATTTCCCGCTCAGCACCCAGGCACTCAACTTTTACAAATCCGGCCTGCCAATTATTGATAAATACCTGCCATTCTGGGCAGCGACCTTTGTCAACCGCACGCTCATCGTGATTTTGCCTTTGCTGGCGTTGCTGATACCGCTAACAAAGATTATCCCCATGGTGTATGTATGGTTGGTCAAACGCAAGTTGTTTCGTTATTACGGCGAGTTGCGCTTTCTGGATACGCAGTTACAAGACATTCAAAGCGCTGACGATGTACAGCAATGCCTGGAAAAACTCAATGAGATTGAAACCAAAGTGGTGAATGTAAAATTACCGGTGCCTTTCTCACAATATGCTTACGAACTGCGTGCACATATCGAGTTGGTCAGGTCCAAACTGCATCACCACAAATTACGGCCTATAGACAGCTGACCATGCCTGAGGAATGGTTTAGATCCCGTTGTTGACCCACTCTTGTAGCGCCTGCTCCTCCATGGGCCGAGCATATAAAAATCCTTGTACCAGGTCACAGCCGAGGCTTTTCAGGTAATCAGCCTGCGCTTGCGTTTCCACGCCCTCAGCCACAATCTGGTAATGCAGGTTTTTACCCAACACCACTATTGCACTGGTCACCGCTTCAGAACGCTCCTTGCCCGGCACATCATTCACAAATGAACGGTCTACTTTTAAATAATCTCCGGGTATATCTCGCAAATAAGCCAGGCATGAATAACCGGTGCCAAAATCATCAATCGCCAGTTTGACGCCAAGCTGTTTGAGTGCCTGCAAACTTTCAGTGCCTTTACAATCGGAATGCACCAAAGCACTTTCAGTCAACTCGATCACCAACCGGTCCGCGGAGAGCCCTGTTTCACGTAATACCTGCAACACATAGTCAGTAAAGCCTGGCGACCTCAATTGCATTGGGGATACATTGACTGAGACCTTTACTTGACTCAAATCGCCAGTTTTCCACGCAGCAACCTGCTGACAGGCCACTTTTAACACCCAGGCACCCATAGGCACAATCAAGCCGGTCAATTCAGCCACGCCAATAAATTTGTTAGGCGGAACAACGCCATGTTGTGGATGTTGCCAGCGGATCAGCGCCTCCACACCCACGAGTTTGCCCGTCAGAAAGTCCATTTGCGGCTGGTAAACGAGGTAGAACTCCTGATGGGCAATCGCCGCTTCCAGCTCACTGGCAAAGGCCAGTTCTTCTGGGGGCAATACCTGGTCATGCATGACTCCTTTGCGGTAATAATTCAGGGTCATTACAAGCACGATAGCGTTCAATGCCAGCGTGATAATCAAAGGGGTGAGATGGGGATCATGTCCGAACAGCACACCCATCCCGCCAAGTGCAATCGCACACAGGAAAAGGACTGCGACAATCCAGCGTAAATGCTGCCCGGTATCGTCCAATAGCAATAAATAACTCAGGGACGTTTGCGAGACTTGTTTGGCAATCAGCGACATGGCGCACAATACACCCGCAACAGAAGTTAATAACGAGAGCTGCCCGTACGCATCCGGGATGTGGTAAGCCTGTGCCAATAGCCCCGTCACTGGCATGAGTATCGCAATAGACAGAATGGTTTGGCTGGCGCGGTTAAAACGGAAGTGGCAAAGCAGGTAGCCGAACATGACAAGTAAGGACATAATGAAGTCTGTTGTCACCTGCCGATGGCTAGCATCCGAAAACAAATCATCTGTAGAAAACAGATGACTGTAAGACGCATGGCTACTGAGTAGCGTGTAAACCTGTACAAAAAACCATAGTAAAACAGCACTGACCAGCAACCTTGTCATTCGTGACCAGCGCCAGGTGTCATAGACTACGCACAAGCTGGCGACAATAAATAGAAGGGAACTCAGGCTCTGCAATACGTTTAATGCAAACGTGGCTTGCAACGGAATAAGAGGCAAGCCAAAAAGTATGCTGAAAATACTGGCAAGTGCTAGCCATGGCGACTGCTTCTGGACTGTACGGAGAAATCGATGCCGCATGTACTGACGTTGCGTCGTACACTCTTGAACACTTTCAGTGAACCAGTCAATGCTGGGTGCTGACATGCTGTCCCCTATTTCGGTCTGTTATTGTCACCTGCCACAGCAGGTCGTTTTGTTTATACTACAGGGCACCTATATTGATATAAAAGCGAAAGAAAAAAGGAGTTTGTTATCCTTTAAATCGAATTAAAGCGATTCAGGCATAATTTGCTACAGAATCATGCGTTGATATATCAGAGTGAATATCAACGCACTGAGGTCACATTGCAAGTACACTGCAGCCTGTCCGACCTTAAACTTCTGCACTGAAGTGAATAGAAACCCATTGCTGCAGCGCTTGTGCTTCCAGCGCTTTGGAAAATAAAAAGCCCTGCGCGATGTCGCAGCCTATCCCTTTGAGAAAACTGGCCTGCGCCTCATTCTCTATGCCTTCGGCAATAATGCGGTAATCCAGGCTCTTGCCCAGGCTGACGATCGCCTGGATGACAGCTTCAGCCTTATTGTGTCCAGGGAGCTCCATCACAAATGAACGATCCACTTTCAGATAATCACCCGGAATGTCACGCAGGTAAGACAAGCAGGAATAGCCCGTGCCAAAATCATCAATGGCGAGTTTGATGCCGGCCTCTTTCAAGCGATGCATCATGCGCAGGTTTGCACCATCATCCTGCACAAAAGAACTTTCGGTCAGCTCAACCACCAGTCTGTGCGGCGGCAGTCCGGTTTCTTTGAGTATCTGCAAAATATCTTCCACCAGTGTCCCTGACTGTAATTGCAGCGCAGAAACATTCACTGCAATCTCTGCCTTGCCCAGCACTGGATGATGATTCCACTGTGCCGCCTGTGTACAAGCCGTGCGCATCACCCACTTGCCCAAGGGCACAATGAGGCCGGTCAACTCAGCCATACGGATGAATTTATCCGGGGAAATGATGCCTTTTTCAGGATGCCGCCAGCGCACCAATGCCTCTACCCCTTTTAATTTTCCTGTATTGAAATCAACTTGAGGTTGGTAGACCACATAAAACTGGTGGTTGTCGAGGGCGGTCTCTACCTGGCTGGCAAAGTCCATATCTGCTGCTGGCAAAACAATTTGTTCACTAGTCTGCCCTTTACGGTAATAGGTAGCGGTCATGGTATAGATGATGGCCAGAATGGATACCACCACGACCACGGGCAGTGCGCGCAACATATCTTGACCAAACTCAACACCGGCCCTGGCCAGCATAATGGCAAAGAAACTCAGGAACACAATGCTGAAGCGTATCTGCTTGCCGTTATCATCCATCAACAGCAAGTAACTCATGGGAGGATGAGAAGCATGCTTGGCCAGCAAACTAAATGCACACAATAAACCACTCAATGTGGTTAAAGGTGACATGATGCCGTAAGGCCGCGCAATACCACACAAAAAGCCAAGTAAGGGGATCAGCGGAATCATGACTGCCACATATAAAATAGCCTGGCTTGTGGCCAGCCAGCCGGAACGCTGAAAAAGATAAGAAGTGGCAATCAAACAGGCCAGCAAGGCGCCAGCCGCATACTCCACAACAGGGGATCCCTGATGCACCTGCAAATCATTGCTAATCCTCAGCAGGTGTGCAGTATCATTAAAATCTGCCGCATAAGGGGATAACTGAACCACGAACAAACTGATGGTTACCAGTGACATGGTGAGCATGGCCAGGTTGGTTCGGCCATTTTCCAGTAGCAAATTGTAACTGACCAGGATAAAAGTCAGGTACGTGAGTAACTGCGCCAGCCAGACATTATTCTCTACATCAAGCAGGTAATGCGGGAAACCCAGCAAGCCACATACCATGCTGGCCATGGCCAAAAAATGAGTATTGTCCTGCACTTTACGTACAAGACGATGGCGCATGAATTGTCTTTGCGCTGCATTATCAGTGAGTGGCGTTGTCAGTTCGCCAATCCCGGTGTCACTCATTATTTACCCTTTAATCCCTGTGATCGAATCATTCTGCGCCATAGGCACAAAAGATTCCCTGAGCTATGTCATTAAACCTTAAAACTCAACAAGGTTATCGGTTAAATAAGCGGGTAAATTGAGACCAAATTTAAAAAAATTTAATATCCAGGCTGATCAAACAGAGCATCATCAGGCTGCTTCTAATACACGCTGCATGCCATCGGCAATATTGCGCGTATAAACAACCTTCAGTCCACGTTTGTGAGCCACATGCTTAATACGATACATCATGGAATGATTGAGCCAGCCGGTGACCAGCACAATCACATTGAGGTTTGCTGGTAGCTCGCGCTTCACGTCCCCTGGTTTCCTGCCGGTCCAATGATCAATTTTATTGATACCCTGTGCTTGCAACACTTGTTTGATGCCTTCAATACGGTCACCACCAATCACTAATGCTTTTGACATGAAACACTCTCCTTATGTAGAGAAAGAAAAAGGCATTGGGTAAATGCCTTTTTCTGTTGATCAAATCTTATTTCTGGTAAATCTCGTCAAACACACCACCATCGGCAAAATGTGTTTTTTGTGCCTTTTGCCAACCACCAAACACCTCGTCAATCTTGATCAAATTGACTTTTGGAAACTGTTTTTCATATTTTTTGGCGACTGATTCCAGTGTGGGGCGATAGTAATTCTTCGCTGCAATTTCCTGGCCTTCTTCACTGTATAAATATTCCAGATAAGCTTTCGCGACTGTTTCGGTACCGTGCCGTTTGGCATTCTTATCCACCACAGTGACTGGCGGCTCAGCCAAGATAGACAAAGAAGGCACCACGATATCAAACTTGTCCGGACCTAGCTCTTTCAATGCCAGAAAAGCCTCGTTTTCCCAAGCCAGCAACACATCACCAATACCGCGCTCGACAAAAGTCGTGGTTGAGCCACGCGCACCGCTATCCAGTACGGGGACGTTTTTGAACAGCTTCTTCAGGAAATCCTTGGCTTTTGCATCATCGTTATTGTTTTGCTTGAGCGCATAGGCATAAGCGGCCAGGTAGTTCCAGCGTGCCCCACCCGAGGTTTTCGGGTTTGGCGTAATCACTGAAGTACCCGGTTTGACCAGGTCGTTCCAATCTTTGATGTTTTTTGGGTTGCCTTTGCGCACCAAAAATACAATGGTAGACGTATACGGTGAGCTGTTATGTGGCAACCTTTTCTGCCAGTCAGGCCCAAACAAACGGCCTTTGCTGCCCACTTCGTCTATGTCGTAAGACAACGCCAGGGTCACCACATCTGCCTGCAAGCCATCAATCACCGAACGTGCCTGCTTGCCAGAACCACCGTGCGACTGTTTGATAATCACATTGTCGCCGGTTTTATCTTTCCAGTACTTGGCAAACGCGGCATTGTAGTCTTGATACAACTCGCGGGTGGGGTCATAAGACACGTTGAGCAGGTTGATATCTGCTGCTGATGTGACTAAGGGTAATACAAAACTAACCGTTGCAATTACCTGAATTAAAGTTTTGTTGAAATTCATGCTATTCCCTTTATTAAAAACCTAACAATGTCAGTTCAGTGTAAAAGAAGTCAGAATCTGCTGCGCGGTCAGATTGCCCAGCCACACGACGTGAGGTGGTCTTGACAAAATCTCCAGCCCAAAAGTGCGCATAGCCTAGATTGAGTGACGCATATTGATTAATCGGGAAGCGAATACGCAAGTCGTACTCCTTACCCAGATCCTTACCTGACCTACCGGTTCTATCCTGAAGATTGGCACCCGCATTCCAGCGGTCGGATGCTTGATCAAGCTGGTACCAGCTAAAGCCGGTATCCACTTGGACACGGTCTAAAAATGCAATTTTTGGTTCAAACTCAAGGCGTATTTTAGGTGTGCGGATGTTTTCCATTTGAATGTAATCGTCGTTTGACCAAGGTCTTGCAAAACCAAATAAACGGTCAAAGCGCCCACTATCAGTGCGATCAGCACCGGATGGGGTTGTTCTATCCCCTGAAGCCACTCCATAAAACACACTAAAACGTGGCTTCCAGGGGTGTTTAAATGAATAACCGATTTCAGCGTTGTAAGCGTAGGCATCATGGTCAACCTTGATCAAACTTGCGCCAACCAAACGCTGCACATCACCCCATTGCTTGATATAGCTCGCGTCATAATCAAACTGGGTGCCGGGGATATTACCGTAAACGCGTAAACCACCGGTGTGTATTTCGCGGTCAACTTTTGCTGATGCAACCGCCGGACGGCCATCCGTATCATATTTCACCTTATCGCCATCTTGTTTCAGCAACAGATAATATGGCTCAAAAGTCACATAATCGGACCAGCCGCGATAGTCACCAATCACACCATAGAAATCTTGAGATTTATTGACCTCATCGTTTTCTCTCGTAAATCGTTGAATCGGCTGCACAGCAAACCATTCGAGCTGCCAATCGTTTTTCTTATCACCGATATTGCCACGCCAGCCCTGGAAATTATTTGTGGTGTTGCGCCACTCATTGCGGGCGATCAAACGGCGGTCAATCGCTTCCCAGGCATGGCGACCATAACGAACCCACGCAGGACGGGCATTACCCAGATCATCTTTGTCCAAAAAAGAATCTTTGAAATTCAACTCGAAATAGCCCTGCAATACATGCAGGTAATTAATGTCGCGAGTATCGAATTCGCGGGTATAGTCTCCGTTGTTACGGCGTGAGTCTTGTAACTCGATCGCAAATCGCAAAGGGTCGAGGATATTCTTGACCCCTACAAATGCACGCGTACGCAGTAATATCGGCTGATCAAGATTTTCATCCCTGCGTCTAAAATCGTTGTCACGGTACTCGTAACGTGCGCGATACTCCAACCCCAGGTCGAGCCAGTCAACATCGGCAAAACTGTCAAAGTCTTTGAGCCAGGTTTTGTTAGCCTGACGGACATAACGCGGCGGATCAGTTTCTTTTTGCGTACCATAACTGCGGCGATCAACAAAATGGCCATTAGCTGCCAGTTTTGCAGCTTTTTCCTCTGCTGCAATTTCTGCTAGTCGCGCGTTAATTTTTTCCTGTTGCTGAGCACTGTCAACCGAGCTTTCAGTCACTTGCAGCTCTTGTGCAAAGGCGACGCTGCTTCCTAACCACCAGAGGCCAGCGGTGGCCAGGGCAAGACTTAATTTTTTAACCTGCATGTAAATCTCCCGTAGATACTTAACTTCCAGTGGCCTGGTCAGTGATTAAATAAATGAATCCATTACTTTCTGAATTTAGATGGTTGATCAAAGCGGACTTTCTCGCGACGCTCAATTTGCGTCACACGACCGTCATGGACTGTAATTTCGATAGAGCCGTAACCTGTATCCTGTTTTACGGCCTGGATGGCAGCTGTGATCACTGCCAGTATCGCTTCATCAGTTTCTAACTCAGGTGATTTGCTTGACTTATTCATGCGATGTCTCTGCTTTGGATAGACGGCATTATTTCAGACAACACTTATTTTAAAAAATAATTATTTATTATTTTATTATTCTTAATAGTTATATATAAAATAAAAAAAGTCCCGCATAAAGCGGGACTTCAGTGAGATTCGCAACGTTTTAAAATCAACTCACTTTAGAAGTTGTATTGCACTTGTACACGTAACGCATCTGCGGTGAAACTCTGGTAGTCTTGTGTACCTGCACGGTTGCCAGTTACCAGATTATTACGCTTCATGCGGTGATATTCTGCCATGATCTCGACTTCTGGCGCCAATTGCCACTCAATACCCAGCTCCCAGTCATTGACTTCGTTTTTAGGTGCATTGGTTTCGGCTTTGTTGTAGCCATCAAAATACTGCCAACGGATAAACGGAATTAATGTACCGTTGGTATCCAAGAACTGGAAATTATCAATCTTGTACATTGCTTGTACGTAGCCGCCTTGAAGATGTTTTTCCTCAATACGATTCTGCGCGACATCAAGACCTGGTGTAGTTCCCCAGTTCCATTCTGCTTGCAGACCGAATGGTTGTGGATACATCATGAAGCTAATACCTAGACGTTCGTCTTTGATCCCTCTAGTAACGGTATTACCATTACTTGAAATCACAGTTGGCGTCCCACTCAGAGTGGAAGTTCTTCTGTAGGCGCCTGTGGTAGGTTGATAATCACCAGTGTAGCCTTGTATCCCTGCTTCATAAATCTGACCAGATTCAGTTTTCCACGGGTAAGTTGCACGAGCAACAAAATGATAATTATCATTCACATCACTACGGTTGGCACCTTGACCGTTATAAAAGCCTGCTGCCAACATACCGTAGTTGCCAGAGTGTTTAAGGCCTTTATCATTGATTTCTTTAAATAAGGCTTGAACGTTTTCTGGTGTGTAGTAGTAAAACGCACCGGTATCTCGCTCATCACGAACCGCACTGTTCAACGCATCCACACGATCCATTGCCAACCGGTTTGAAGAGGATTGCAGGTTTTCAAAACCGTAAGGTACTTTTGATTGACCTACACGCACACGGTGTACCCTGGCTTTATCAATATTAATATCACCGTAAGCATCGCGTAACTGGGCTATGTTACCAGTTGTACCTGCCGAGGACGCAAAGTCCGGCTGAATGTAGTAACTTAAATGGTCACCAAAGTCACCAAAGATGATCACACGTGCCCGGCGGATTAAAAAGTTTTTATCTGAGTTGATGGAGTCTTCTGTACCAACAGAACGATCAGACCACAGGTCAACAGGATTGGCGAAATTATCGCCATCACCACCAATCATTTTGGTGACACGGTTTTGAACATAGCCACGAATATTCACACGGCTTGTCCAGCTCTTACTTTCTTTCTTTTTCTGCACTTCAACTTCGTTAGTGCGCCCCTTCATGAGCAAGGAGCCCTCTTCCTCAGTTAAAACACCTTTGCTCACCAGCGCCTGAACCAGATCAGTCGTTGAATCAGCGTATGAGACCGACGTCAAACCTGTTAACAGGCCACCCGCCAAGGTTGCCATCAACAAACGACGAAACTTCAAATTCATTTTTATCCCCTGTTATAGATTACATGTTTGTATCCGGGGCGTATTTTGAATTTTCAATATGACATTTTGATGACAACCTTACATTTTTCTTACACACAGACTACTAGTCATAAAAAAGCCACCCTTGGGGGTGGCTGTAAGCCAAAATTTAGTGGTTAGCTTTCCGCACGCATGTGCGGGAACAAGATCACATCACGGATGCTGGGACTATCGGTAATCAGCATCACTAGGCGGTCAATCCCAATGCCGCAACCACCTGTGGGCGGCATGCCGTACTCAAGGGCACGGATGAAGTCGGCATCGTAGTACATGGCCTCCTGGTCACCAGCTTCCTTGGCTTTCATTTGTGCATGGAAGCGGGCTGCCTGGTCTTCCGCATCATTTAGTTCGCTAAAACCGTTGGCCATCTCACGGCCAGTGATAAACAACTCAAAACGCTCAGTGATTTCCGGGTGCTTATCTGATGCACGGGCCAGCGGCGAGACTTCCACCGGATAATCAATAATGTAAGTCGGTTGCCAGAGCTGACTTTCAGCCGTTTCTTCAAACAGGGATAACTGCAGTGAACCCAGGCCAGCGTGATCAAATGGTTTCACACCAAACTTCAGTAACTCCTGGCGCAAGAAATTGGCATCATTCAGCTGGTCTAACGAATATTGAGGTGCATATTTCTGAATCGCGCCAATGATTGTCAAGCGTTCAAAAGGCTTACTCAAATCCACCTCTTTACCGGCATAGCTCAATACTGCTGTCCCATTCGCAGCAATCGCCGCTGCACGAATACATTGTTCTGTAAAGTCCATCAACCACTGGTAGTCAGTGTAGGCCGCATAAAACTCCATCATGGTGAACTCGGGGTTATGACGGACGCTCAGGCCTTCGTTACGGAAGTTACGGTTGATCTCGAACACCCGCTCAAAGCCGCCCACGATCAGGCGTTTTAAGTAAAGTTCTGGGGCGATACGCATAAACATTTGCATATCCAGGGCATTATGATGCGTGATAAACGGTTTGGCCGAAGCACCGCCTGGAATCGGGTGCAGCATCGGCGTTTCAACTTCAAGAAACTCGTTATCGTTCATGAACTGGCGAATGGCCGCGACAACTTTAGAACGCGCTTTGAAGGTTGCGCGCGTTTCTTCAGAAGTAATCAAATCGACATAGCGCTGGCGGTACTTGATTTCCTGGTCTTGCAAGCCATGGAATTTTTCCGGCAATGGACGGAGCGATTTGGTCAGCAGTCGCAACTCGGTGACATGCACAGAAAGCTCACCGGTACGGGTTTTAAACAAACGGCCGCGTGCGCCCAAAATATCACCCATGTCCCAGTGCTTGAAGCTTTCGTACAGCTCTTCACCAATTTCGTCACGCGCAATATACAGCTGGATACGCGCGGTGCTATCCTGGATAGTTGCAAAACTGGCTTTTCCCATGACGCGTTTGAGCATCATACGGCCGGCAACAACGACTGGAATCTCTTGCGGATCCAGCGTTTCTTTATCGGTTTCCGCATAAGCACTTTGTAATACGGCAGCTTTATGCTCAGGCTTGAAATCATTTGGGAAAACAGCGGCTTGTTGAGCCCGCGCCTGTTCCCGCATCAAGCGTAACTTTTCTCGGCGCTCCGCGATCACATGATTTTCATCGATGACTGACTCTGTCGTGCTGTCTGGGTTGGAGTGTTGTGCTGTCATAAAATATCTGGCAATCGCCTGCGTAATTTTAAACTCGCTATTTTAGCATTGTTACATCTTGGCACCTCTAAAAAATCAAATTCCGTTGCGATACTGCGTTACTCATAAAAAATTTCTCGTTACATATCAATCATATGCGGCGTCAAAATTTATTATTCGCGCCTTGTCTGGCTTAGCAATTTGATTTTTTAGAGGCGCCCACCTATTTTTTTGACTCTTGCGTCAGGCGCGCTTGGCGTGTCGGCAAATGAATACGGATCATAAAACCATAGGGAGTCAGATTGGCCGCTCTAACGAAGCCGGCATGGGCTTCTACAATGTGCTTAGTCATTGCCAGGCCGATACCATGACCATCCACCTGTGAGGCACGACGGCCTCTTACAAACGGCCTAAAAATCTGTTCCAGCTCCTGTGGGTCAACCCCCTCGCCCTGGTCTCGCACTTCCAGCGTCACCTCCCCCGTGCGTGCGCTGTGCTGCAACTCAATGGAGACAATGCCATCTTCAGGTCCATATTTCACGGCGTTGCGAATGACATTATCGATCGCCCTTTGCAGTAATTCGAGCTGACCTTCTACCACCACATCATCTTCAGGCATGTCCAGACGAACTTTGGCTTCATGTTTTTCGAACAAGACGTCACCGACAATGCCTGTCAATAAACCTTTTAAATCCACCTCTGTTTTTTGCAACTTATGCATGCCGGATTCAAAGCGGAAAATTTCCAGCAGCTCGGCAATCATTCTTTCCATGCGAACCGCTTCCAGCTCTACACGTTGCAATGAGCTTTGCATTTTTTTGGGATTTTGCATGACCAGGCCAACGGCCATTTGAATTCTGGCAAGCGGTGAGCGTAATTCATGCGAAACATGATGCAGCATTTTTGACTGGCTTTTGATCATGTTATCAATGCGGGATGTCATCAAATCAAACGCTTCAGCCAATTCTGAAAACTCGTCATGACTGGCAGTAATTTTCGGGCTGACCACTCCCGGCAATTCTCCGTTTGCTGCACTCTTGAGGTGTTCAAGCAACAATTTAACTGGGTGAGAAATGGACCAGGCCAGAATACCTGCAAAAACAGCACTCGCTATCAAACAAAACAAAAGTGCTGAAATCGGAAAATTTAAAGATAACTGCGCATAATTTAAAACCCGCCAAGTCCCTAGCCTGGTTTCATCCTGTTCAATGCCAGCAGGTGGACAGGTTGCGGGTGGGAGACAAGGTTGTTGAACCTCGCGATAATGCAGGGCCTTCTGGTTTAATTCCCACTGGACAATATTACCAACGGTAATGACCGTGGAAATAAGCGCCAAGAATAATGCTGCAAATAACTTCCAGAACAGGCGCCCCATAGGCCATGCAACTAATTATTACTCTCGGACAAGTTGGTAACCGACTCGGTAAATGGTCTGTATCACATTCACACCGCCAGAGGCATCAGAAATTTTTTGGCGAATACTGCTCAGGTGTACATCAATGCTACGGTCGTACTTGACTAAAGGGCGGCCTAAGGCCTTGATAGACAAGTCCTCTTTGCTGACAATCGTACCAGCATGCTTGGCGAGAATTTCAATCAGGCTGAATTCAGTACTGGTGAATACAATCGGCTTGTCAGCCCAAAATACTTTCCTGCGCTCGCTGGAAACAACCAGTTGTCCCACGACAATATCATTGCCTTTGGGCATATCTGCGGTCTGACGACGCAAAATGGCACGAATCCTTGCCACCAATTCTCTGGGTAAACAGGGTTTTTGCACATAATCATCGGCACCATCTTCGAGACCTTCAATACGGCCTTCGTTGTCATCTTTTGCCGTTAACATCAACACAGGGATATCAGAGTGCTGCCTGATATTGCGCAAGGTCTGCATGCCATCCTGGCCAGGCATCATGACATCCAGAATGACCAGGTCAAATTTACCAGCCAACACATATTGCTCACCGGTCAGTCCGTCGTGCGCGGTGGTCACGGTGAAGCCTTCTTGCGTCAGGAACTCCTTCAGCATGTTAGCTAATTCAACATCATCATCAATCAACAGCAGCTTGCTCATTTAGGTCCTCTTGCAGATCGGCAGAATGCTTTTCACATGTTAAGCCTTGGAATCTTATCGAACAATCAAATTGATTAACAAGCGTAAACAGAACAACTTTACCCAAGTTTTCAAAGCGTTGTTTAAATGTAAATCTTGATTAAAGTATACAGAAAAAGTTCGGACTATAACATTCTTAATCTGCCGTGAATGCCTCACACAACTGGCTCAGTAACTGGCCAAATAGCGGCAACACATCTTCAGCACTATGCGGGCTATCATCATCCGTGGTCGCGACTAAAAAACTGATGGTGACTTTATCCAGATTCTCCCGGTACTCCAGCCAGTGTTCAGAGTTTGCTTCTGCAATCAATTTAAACTTGTGAAAACCGGACTCAATGATTTCGGCGAGCAGCTCTGGCGCCAGCCCGTCAAACAAGGTTTTGGCAATGGTTATTTGCGCCCTGCCATAGTCTGGCTGCAATCCATCCTGTGTCAATGGCATGAACAGGAAGGCATAAATCATCAACCCAAAGCATTGATACACGCCCAGCATTTCAAAATCACTTTCAAGTTCATCTGCTGGATGGCGCCCAGCCGCCTGGATAGACCTGAATGTCAGGAAACTTGCCAGGTAGTGTGCCGAATCTTCAATATCGGTATTGGCCAATGCGGAGACAGCCTCCGCTTCAGACAAGTGATCTGCACGCGTCTGCGCCTGACATAATTGATGCATCAACCTTAAACGCTGTTCATAAGTCATTTCCATATTGAATCCTCATCCTATTGTAGTGTTAGGGCCTGTTAACGCTATTTAAGTTGCCGCTGCCGGAGAGCATTTATTCGTTACGCAAGGCGCAAAGAGTGCAGTTTAGCTGGTTACATAAGCGATAGACAACGTAGCGAAACGAATCAATGACTTCAGCCCGCAGGGTTACCTCTGTCATCAGCGCTCTCCGCGTTGTTCGGCGCTTGTTGGAATAACAAAACTGCGCTTCTCACGCCTTGATAGCACTGATGACAGAGGCAACATCGACAATTGAAATAGCGTTAACAGGCCCTAGTCAATCTCGGGCAGGGCTTCCAGCTTTTCCTGTACATCCAGCCATTGTGCCTCGATTGAATCCAGTTGTTTTTGATTTTGCGCTTGCGCAATCAGTAATGCCTGCAGCGTTTCGCGGTGTTCAACATTGTAAATATCACCATCCGCCAATTTGCTTTGCAACGACTGCTTTTCTTGCTCCAACTGCGCCAACTGACTTTCCAGTGAAGCCAATGATTTGAGCAAAGGCCTGCGCTCAGCCAGGCGTGCCTGCCTGTCGGCTTTTTGCTGATGATAACTGTTTTGTTTGACAGGTGCCGTCTGGCTGGACACCGTCGCTGTCTGTGTTGCGTTAAGCAAGAACTGCTTGTAATCCTCAAGATCACCATCAAACACTGCGGCTTGACCTGCGGCCACCAGCACAAATTTCTCGCAACAGGTGGCTAACAGGGTACGGTCATGCGACACCATCACCATGCCTCCCTCATATGCCTGCAACGCCATCGACAAAGCATGACGCATCTCAATATCCAGATGGTTGGTCGGCTCATCTAGTAAAATCAGGTTAGGCCGCTGCCAAATCAACATTGCCAATGCCAAGCGGGATTTTTCACCCCCAGAGAATGGTCCGCAAGGCATTCTGGCCATGTCACCCCTGAAATCAAAACTCCCAAGGAAATCCAGCAGCTCCTGCTCCCTGGCTAATGGGTCCAGCCGCTGCAAGTGCTGCAATGGCGAGTCGCTGGCAACCAGCTGTTCTAGTTGATGCTGGGCAAAATAACCGATGCGCAGGTCCTTGCCTTCCACGCGCTCACCTGCCAGCAAGGTTTCCGATTGTGCCAGCGCTTTAATCAGGGTGGATTTACCCGCCCCATTCTTGCCTAGCAGGCCGATACGTTCACCAGGACGGATCGCCAGGTGCGCCAACTTGACCAGAGGCTTGTCCGCATAACCAAGTACAACCTGGTTCATGACCAGTAACGGATCCGGTGCGGGGCCAGCCTCGCGGAAACCAAAACTGAAGGGTGAGTCCACATGCGCGGCACTGATCAGCTCCATCCGTTCCAGCGCCTTAATGCGGCTTTGCGCCTGGCGCGCCTTGGTTGCCTGAGCACGGAAACGGTCAATGTATTTCTGCAGATGTGCCATTTGCTGCTGTTGCTTCTGGTAACTGGCTTGCTGTAAGGTCAGTTTCTCAGCACGCTGGCGCTCGAAATCACTATAGCCGCCACGATACAAGGTCAGTTGTCGCTGTTCGATATGCAGAATATGGTTAACCGTATTATCCAGAAACTCGCGGTCATGCGAAATGAGCAACAGCGTGCCACGGTAGGCATTGAGCCAGCCTTCTAACCAGATCACCGCTTCAATATCCAGATGGTTGGTTGGCTCATCGAGCAATAGCAAATCAGACCGGCACATCAACGCGCGCGCCAGGTTCAAGCGCATCCGCCAGCCACCGGAAAAGTCGCTGACCGGCTGGCTTAATTGTGGCTGTGAGAAACCCAAGCCCGCGAGTAAGGCGCTGGCCCTGGCTTCTGCACTATAGCCGTCAATATCTGCCAGGCGTTGATGCCACTCAGCCACCTGCAAGGGATCCTGTTGATCACTTGCCAGATGTGCCTGCAAGGTGCGCAACTCTTCATCGCCATCCAGGGTGTAATCTAACGCAGATTGCGCCAGTGCAGGGGTTTCCTGAGCGACATGCGCAATCACCCAGGATGGTGGCATCAGCAATTCCCCTACATCGGCAACCAGCTCACTACGCAGCAAGGCAAACAGAGTAGATTTACCCGCACCATTTGCCCCGGTCAGGCCCACACGGTGACCCGGATGCAATTGGAAGCTGGCATTTTCAACCAGGGTTTTACCTGCTCGGGAAAAAGTCAGTTGTTTAAACTGAATCACTGACAGTCACTTTCATCTGAAACAGAATCGCAAAAGAGTGGCATTTTAAACGAATCATTCATGCTCAGGCTGAATAATTCAACCGCAACCGCGTGCTTACACTGCGGCTACGCAACTGTTTTCGAGTAAAATAGTCTGTTAAACCATCAACCCCTCACCCTTGCTTAACGCCCTTATGCCCTTGCAAAAAATCAAACGCTGGCTGGTGTCTTTCCTGATTGTCATCTTTGTCATATTGGCGGGCATTATTGGCACTATTCAATTCTACGTATTTCCGCACATAGACGATTACCGCGGAAAAATTGAACAAGCGCTCAGCGAGTCACTCAAGCAGCAGGTGACCATTGCTCATATTGCCATCCGCTGGCGCGGCTTGGCACCCCAAGTGACGCTGGGGAAGGTGGTTGTGTTTGATGCCGAGCATCGGCCAGCCCTTGAGCTGTCCAAGGTCACCACGCGCCTATCCTGGAGCAGCCTGGCCACACTCTCCCCGGCACTGATTAGCCTCAGCATAGACTCACCCAATTTAGTGGTGAGACGCACCGCTGATGGTGAATTGTTTCTGGCTGGCATTTCCATGTCTGGCCAAGGCAACCCAGCCTTTGCCAACTGGTTGCTGGCACAAAGGCGTATCAAAATCTCAAAAGCCACGGTGACCTGGGTGGATGAAAAAAGGCAAGCGCCGCCTCTATTACTCAAAGATCTGAATATTCAGATCTTGACCCCGGTCTGGCAACGCCTGCTGAACCGCCATAGCATTCATATTGATAGTCTGGTTTCAACCGGGACGCGGCAGAGGATCACCGTCGAGGCCGTTTTAGTAGGGAGCGATGTCGCCAAACCTGAGGCATGGCACGGCGAGATATCCCTACGCCTGCCAGACACAAATATGGCAGCCTGGGGCCCATGGCTGGACCTGCCAGTCAACGTGAATGCGGGCAAAGGCAACCTGACCACCACACTGGCATTTGATGCCTTGCAACTGCAGCGATTAGCGGCGCAAGTGCAACTCAAGAATGTCGCCGTCACACCGGCCAATAAATCCCGGACATTCGTGGCTAAAAGCATGTCTGGCGAGCTACGCTGGCAGCGCGTTGACCAACGTTTTATGCTGGCACTCAAACATTTCTCTGCGGATATCCAGCCAGGAGTGGTGCTGGAAGATACCAATGGTGAACTGCAATGGGATAGCCAGGGCCATGAAGGGGTGCTGACCGCAAAAAAATTTGCACTGGCCCAAGGCGATCTGTTTGCGGAATGGCTACCGGCCGACTCTGCCGTTGCCAGGTATCTTGAAAATATGGCACCCGCTGGGAATGCTTCGCAAATCAAGGCACGCTGGTTGTACCAGCAGAATCAATGGCGTGACTATTCAGTCGCAGCCGATTTCAACGGCCTACACAGCAAAGCCTACGAAAACATCCCAGGGTTGGATAACTTGTCCGGGCAACTGTCCTTACGTCCGAATGCAGGCAGCGTTGAGTTTGATACAAGCAAAGCGAGTATTGAATTGGCTGGGCTGTTACGCTGGCCATTACCGATAGACCGCCTGCAAGGTGAAGTCGAATGGCGCAATAACGGCCAGAAAACACTGATTAGCACACGTAACCTGCACTTTAGCAACCCGCACTTGGCCTTGCGTACCAACCTGGAGTATCAGCTCGGCGCAACAGGTGGCGACACCATACAACTGCAAAGCCAGATTGAACGGGGCGACGCCAAGTTTGCACCGTTTTATTACCCGCTCATACTAGGGGAAACGACCTTACACTGGCTGGACACTTCTATTCTCAGCGGGCAGATCAAGCACGGTGAAGTGATCGTCAAGGGGCGGTTGCAGGACTTCCCCTATGTGAATGAAGCACATCACTCCGATCCATCCATCGGTTTATTCCGTGTCACGGCACAAGTCGATAATGCCAGCCTGGAATATGGCACCGATTGGCCAGTGATCCAAAATATTGAAGCGCTGCTTAAATTTGAAGGCAAGCGCATGGATATTAGTGTGAAAAACGGTTCGACGGTTGGGCAGCATATTACACAAGCACAGGTGGAAATCCCCAGGCTGGATGCCGACTGGCCTATGCTCAACATCAAAGCAGCGGCGACCGGCACTCTTGAGCAAGGCATCAGGTTCGTGAACACCAGTCCCGTGCGCCAGGTCACCATGGGGTTTACTGACTACCTGAAAGCAAACGGCAACGGCGAGTTAAAGCTGGCATTACAGGTGCCCCTCAACGATGTCGATGCCAGTCTGTTCCAGGGCGATTACAACATCAAAAACGGGCACATTGCCGCCAACCCGCAAATTGCCATGCCGGAAATGAGCAACATCAACGGTCATTTGAAGTTCAATGAAAAAGGGCTACAAGCACAAGGCATACAGTTATCAATCTTTGACAATCCTGCCAGTGTCAGCCTGAATACCCGTCCTGATAAATCTGTCATGATCCAGGGTAATGGCCGCATCACTGATGCTGCACTCAGAAAACTGGATAACAATGCGATTACCAGGGCCTTGCATGGCAGCACAGACTGGAAAAGCAACTTGCTGATCCAGGCGCCTAACATCCGCCTGGATATTCGCTCACAGCTGATTGGCATGGCGATTGATTTGCCTGAGCCTGCTAAAAAAAGTGTCGATACCCCTGCAAACTTAACCGTCCGGTTACGCCAGGAAACCGGTCAGCCGGACAAGATTGCCATTCTCTACAACGACTGGATACATGCCAACTTTCTGCGCAACCCCAATAACCAGGCGACACCGGTCACTGCAGGCGAAATTGCCATCAACACCCCTCCCCGCCAACCTTCTGGGAACGGCATCAATTTGCGTGCGGATTTCCAGAAACTGAATGTGGATGAATGGCTGGCATACCTCAATCAAGGTAGCAACAACCAGGCAAGTGGCGCTTCGTCATTGTCCTTAAACCAAATCGAACTGACTGCTGGTACTTTGCATGTGTTCGACCGTAACCTGCATCAAATCAAGCTCAATATGTCACCTGACAATGAACGTTTGAAGCTTTCCATCCAAAGTCAGGAGTTGGCAGGCGATGCAGATTGGCTGCCTGGCAAACCCAGCAAATTGGTCGCAAAACTGAATTACCTGCGCATTCCACGCAGCATGGACACCGACAATACGCCTAACACGGCAGAAATTCGTCATCAGGACACAGGTTACCCTGAGCTGGAAATTACTGCTCAAGACTTCCAGTTTGGCGACAAACAGCTAGGCAGCCTGGACCTCAAAGCATACAACAGTGGCGAAAGCTGGGTGATCCAGCGCATGAACCTCACCAACCCTGATAGCCAACTCACGGCCGATGGGATCTGGCGCAACTCAATCCGCAACCCGCAAACGCAGCTCAAATTCAAGCTGGCCTCAAGCAACCTTGGCAAAACCCTGCAACGATTCCAGTCCAGCGGTGAAATGGTCAAGGGCGGGACAGGCAATATGAGTGGACAGCTGGGCTGGCCAGGTAGCCCACATGAATTTGCCGTAGAAAGGCTGGATGGCAACTTTACCATGCAGCTGGAAAAAGGCCAGATCCTGAAAGTGCAACCGGGCGTTGGCCGCCTGCTTGGACTATTGAGTTTGCAAAGCCTGCCTCGCCGATTGACGCTAGATTTCCGCGACCTGTTTAGTGAAGGTTTTGCTTTCGATAAAATCACTTCAACCGCAAATATCAGGGATGGCATTTTACGCAGTGACGACCTGTTTATGACCGGGCCTGCCGCAGAAGCCACCATCAAAGGTGAAACCAATTTAAAAGCAGAAACACAACGCCTGCGTGTTAAAGTCGTGCCTCATATCACTGACTCAGTCTCCCTGGCAGCACTGGCAGGTGGACCCATTGTCGGCGTGGCCGCATTTGTCGCTCAAAAGCTGTTAAAAGACCCACTTAACAAAATCAGTGCGAGTGAGTATATGATTACAGGGACCTGGGATAACCCTCAGGAGGCTGATATAGATAAAAAGGCACCTACTGCCCCTTCTGTTCAACCTTTAAACAATCAGCGTTAATGTCAACATCTCTATTATTTCACCGGAAAATAGCCATGGCAGAAAAGAAAACCAAAAAACTGAAATCTACAGCCAGTGATGACATCGTTAAAGTCGCCGCCGTTCAAATGGCCTCCAGCCCCAACGTATCAGCCAACCTGGTAGAAGCCAAGCGGTTGATCGAAATGGCTGCCAAGGCTGGTGCAAAGCTGGTGGTGCTCCCGGAATACTTCTGCATTATGGGGCTGAAGGATGTGGACAAGGTGGCTATCCGTGAAAAGCAGAACGATGGCCCAATCCAACAGTTTTTGAGCAAGACAGCCAAGGCCTACAAAATCTGGATCGTGGCTGGCTCTGTCCCACTGGAAAGCCAGCACGCAAACAAGGTCCGTAATAGCTGCCTGGTTTACAACGACAAGGGCGAGCAAGTGGCGCGTTATGACAAAATCCACCTGTTCGGTTTGGACATGGGCACGGAACACTATCATGAAGAAAACACCATCGAGCCTGGGGACACCGTAGTGACCCTGGATACGCCTTTTGGTCGTATTGGCTTGTCTATTTGCTATGACTTACGTTTCCCTGAACTGTATCGCGCCATGGGCGACGTCGACATGATCGTCGTGCCATCCGCCTTTACTGAAACCACGGGTAAGGCTCACTGGGAAACGCTGATACGCGCCCGTGCGATAGAAAACCTGACCTATGTCATCGCTTCGGCACAAGGTGGTTACCACTTATCCGGCCGAGAAACACATGGCAACAGCATGATTGTTGACCCTTGGGGCGTAGTACTGGACCGGCTGCCGCGTGGCTCAGGGATTGTGATTGCCAATGTTAACCGCAATTATATTAAAAACCTGCGCCAGAGCCTGCCAGCATTGAAACACAAAACCATTAAGGCAATTTCATGAAAACACTGAGCGCCCTATTGGCACTCTTAAGCAGGAATTGGCTCCAACCTTAACAATTGAAACGACTTTAAATTGACTATGCAAACCCTACTGACCACCGCCAATGACCTGTTGCTCCGCCCGGCCGGGCTAGACCAGACCGCGTTAACCAACGTTCTGTCTGGCATGATGACGCACAACATCGACTATGCGGACCTGTATTTTCAATACAGCCGTAGCGAGTCATGGGGCCTGGAAGAAGGCCAGGTCAAATCTGGCAGCTTTAATATTGACCAGGGCGTGGGCGTACGTGCGGTGAGCGGCGAGAAAACCGCCTTCGCCTATTCTGACGATATTCATCTGGACGCCTTACAACAGGCGGCACAAGCCACACGTGCGATTGCTAATCTCGGTCAGGAAAAAACTGGTCATAGCATCATCACGCGCAGTCATACCCCACTCTACTTGCCGCAAGACCCGATTGCCAGCCTGAGTGCGGATGCCAAGGTCAAGCTACTGGAAAAACTGGAAAGCTACGCCAAGGCTCAGGACCCTCGCATCACGCAGGTGATGGCCTCGATTGCGGCGGAATACGAAGTGGTACTGGTCGCGCGCAGTGATGGTGTGATGGCCGGTGATGTACGTCCCTTAGTGCGCTTATCCCTGCAAGTGATCGCTGAACATAATGGACGCCGCGAGCAAGGCTCCAGCGGTGGCGGTGGCCGTTTTGATTACAGCTACTTCACCGACGAAGTACTGCAAGACTACGCGCAAAAAGCTGCACACCAGGCACTGGTTAATCTCGATGCGCGCCCTGCCCCCGCTGGCAGCATGACTGTAGTGCTTGGCAACGGCTGGCCAGGCATTTTGCTACATGAAGCAATAGGCCATGGCCTGGAAGGCGACTTTAACCGTAAAGGCAGCAGCGCTTTCAGCAACATGATAGGCAAGCAAGTCGCAGCCAAAGGCATTACTATCGTCGATGACGGCACCATCGCCGACCGTCGTGGTTCATTGAGCATGGATGATGAAGGCAACGCGCCACAAAACACCGTGCTCATCGAAGACGGCATTCTGCGCGGCTATATTCAAGACACACTCAATGCCCGCCTCATGGGCATGGGCCTTACTGGTAATGCGCGCCGGGAAAGCTACGCGCATATTCCCATGCCTCGCATGACCAACACTTACATGCTCAACGGCGACAAAGACCCGCAAGAGATCATCAAGTCCGTGAAAAAAGGTTTGTATGCCGCTAACTTTGGCGGAGGTCAGGTCGATATTACCAGCGGGAAGTTCGTCTTCAGTGCAGCGGAAGCCTACATGATTGAGGACGGCAAAATCACCTATCCAGTGAAAGGTGCCACCCTGATTGGTAACGGTCCGGACGTACTGACCAAAGTCAGCATGGTTGGTAACGATATGGCATTAGATAGCGGCGTAGGCACCTGCGGCAAGGAAGGACAAAGTGTGCCGGTGGGGGTTGGGCAGCCTACGTTGAAGATTGATGGGCTCACTGTTGGTGGTACGTCGGCTTGACCGCTGTGTATCAGTTCCTGCGGGGTTCGCATCCCCGTGGGGACGCCAAATCCTTTTTCTACGCATTTGTAAAACTTCTAAGCCTTTGTATGGTGGGCAATTACTTGCCCACGCGTCCATTATCTTTATGTTTTTCTAGCTATCCATGTTTTAAGGTGCAATTTACATAGCGCGACAATTCCATTAGTTTTTGGCTTTACCGCGCGTGGGCAACAAGTTGCCCACCCTACAGGCTAAGCTTTTGTAAAATTTCTGAGTCCTAACCAAGCAATATAAACATAACAAATCACCGGCAATATAAACGCGTGATGCAAGCCCAAACGATCGGCCAGCAAGCCAGTCAATAACGGCACAATCGCCCCTCCCAAAATCGCAGTAGCCAACAAGCCTGACCCTTTTTTCTCCTGCCCATCTTTGAGGTCTTTAATCCCCAGCGTGAAAATGGTGGGGAACATGATGGAATTACACAGGCCGACTAATGCCATGGTGGCAATTGCCAAGGTGCCGGTGGTTTGCATGGAAACCAGAATCAGCAACACGGCAAGCAATGCATGCGTCATCAAAACTTTAGCTGGGGCAAATGCTTTTAGTGTGAAAATGCCAATAAAGCGCCCCACCATGGCACCACCCCAATATAAGGCAACCAATGGTGCGGCTTGGGTTTCACTTACATGGCTGATTTCCATGACGTAATTGACCAGGAAGCTGCCAATCGCTACTTCAGCACCTACATAGGCAAAAATACCAATCACGCCCAGCAGCAAGCCTTTTTCTTTCAAAACGTCTTGCCAACGGCTTTCGTCTGCCTGCGCACTTTCCATTCCGGATAAATTGATTTTGGAAAGCACCAGCGCAATGACGATCAGGACGCCAGCAATCAAGAAATACGGATACACCACACCTTCGGCATAGATGGAATTAGTGAGTCCAGACAGGATGAAATAGGCGCCGAAAAATGGCGCCACAAAGGTTCCCAGGGAGTTGAATGCTTGCGCCATGGTTAATCGCGAAGAAGCCGTTTCTTTAGGGCCAATAATCGCAACACATGGGTTTGCCGCGACTTGCAGTAGGACAATGCCGGAAGCCAGTACAAACAAGGCCGCTAAAAACAGGGCATAAGTATGTAGCAACACGGCGGGGTAAAACAGCAGGCAACCTAATGCAGCTAGGGCAAAGCCAATCACCATGCCTTTTTGATAGCCCATTTTTTCAATTAACTTGCTAAAGGGGATCGAGGTCAAACCATAGGCGGCAAAAAAACAGAACTGAATCAGGGCGGCCTGCGCATACGTGAGTGAGAAAATGGACTTTAAGTAGGGAACCAGAATGTCGTTTAAACAGGTGATAAACCCCATCATAAAAAACAGGATGGTGAGCGAAGTCAGGGCTTTTTTATACATGGGGCTCTCAATGCAATACAAAACGCATGCACTACAACATAAAACGATTCAATTGGGAAGCCTGAACGGCAAACTTGCATAGTGAGCTGCAGCCCTGTTGCTGCTAAAAACATCACGGGCAAGTCTGCGCGGTGACAACGGGTATGCGTTGCAGTATCGAATCCAGCGCAGAAGAAACCAGCTTTTGTGATGCCGCTTCCTGCAGCATCGGCAAGACCTTAGAACCACTCAACTCATGATACCGTTTTTGAAAGTCGCGTAAGGTACAGACTAATGTCTGCAACCGTGATGTATCCTGTTCGGCTGGAATGGCAAACTCGTTTTCTGCGCCATAACCATGAAACAGACTGGTCTCCAGGCCAACCACCAGCGCCAGCACGTGGTCGCCCTGAAACTGCTCATCAAACAACAACGCCAGTGCCTGCTGGTCTTGCAACCTTTGCAAACCATCAAAACGCCAGCCAAATTTGCCATCAAACACCCACTCTGTCATTTCTCGTGGGCCGACCTGTGCACTCTTGCTTAGCTCCTCTGGGTGAGATTCATACAAAGCCAGCATCAATGCACGCAAATCTTCGCTATGTGCCGACATGATTTGCTTGGGAGAGTTGACTTTGATGGCTCGGGCAGCCAGCCTATCCGTTTTTTTGAAATGATTTCTTTTGGCAGTATGGCTGGCTGATGCTTGATCAGGTTTTTGAGTCACGCCCGCTGCAAATACGGTACTGCATATCCCCAAAAAAACCACGAATACAGACACCAACCTCCAAAAACACATCCCTGAACCACCTTCTCTTTGATTTAGATTAAATTAACTGATAAAACAAGCGCTTATCATGGTCTTGCACTATTGACGCTCATTGCCTGACTGCCTAATATAATCACTCAAAGGCCACAAGCCTACGCTACTTTACCCACCTCTAGACCAAGGAGAACTGTATGGCAACTAGCAAGACCTCTGATACATCCGCAAAAAAATCCACTGCTACAAAAAAGGCAGCGCCTAAAACCACTACCAGCAAAGCTGCAAAACCGGCAGCGACACGCAAAAAGACCCTCAAGCCAGCCATCATCACCAGCGAAGATCGCTACAAGATGATTGAGGTTGCGGCCTATTATATTGCCGAGAAAAATGGTTTCGGTTATGACCATCTCAATTACTGGCTGCAGGCTGAACAAGAAATTGATGCCAAATTAAATGCCTGACCATCCCGGCCTGCCTTTAAGGTCGGCCAGCATATGGAAATAAAGGTGCCGAGGTAAAGCGTATATCGGCACCGCTGTGTTGTGCATATTGCAAAAACCCCAATACTTCCGGATGACTCAGCCGCAATCCATAAGCGACATAAGGATACTCGGAGAGCGGCACTTGTTTCTGGAAAAACGGCCAGTGGGCACTTGGGTTGTAAAAACGTTCCACCAGGCTGGTAATCGCCAGTAATTCGTATTGGCCCTTGGCATTGATCACCAGCCACGGCCCACCGGAATCCCCCACCGTCGGCATGGGGACAGTGTGGTCATATTGATCTGCTTCGTTTAAACGATTGACTGCCAGGAGTGCCTTTTCGGCATGCACCAGCTCTTGTGTATATAAGAACTGGGTTTGCGCCTGCAGGTGCAGCATCTCGTCCATATCGCGGTAAGTTTTGGGTAATACCTGATAAAAATCAGACAAATCCCGCACCGGTTTCCGTTCCCCACAGCGAGGGTGGCGAGTATCAGCCTCTCCATATCCTCGCCCGTAACCACAAATCATGAGCACTTCCGGCAATTGGTCATCCAGCCTGATAGGCAAGGGCTGTATCGCGCTCTGTACTTTCGCATCAAACACCAGCACCGCAACATCTTGCGTCAGGTCTTCGGAAACCGCTTCAAAAGACCGGTAAAAAGCCTGGCTGAGCTTGATTTCTTCAATGCCCAGCAGCTCCGGCTGGGCGATGGAGAGGATGGGTAAGTCCTTGGGGCCAGTCAAGCGGACTTCTTTCAGGCAGTGCGCCGCCGTGAGCAGTGTCAGCGGCTTCAGGCCGACAATGGCCGCACTGCAAATCGAATCGTAATACTCCCACTTTTCTGTCGACTGCAAGAAATGTGCATGCTGGATACTTAACTTGACGGTGGAAATGGCCGCTCCCGGAAAGGTCAGGCCGTGAATCACGGCCTGACTGGAATGTCCTACCGTGAGCCCCACGCAAACCACCAGCACAGGCATCAGCCACCTGAGCAAAACGATGCTCCTCTGCCACATCTTGCTGCTAACCTGCTAGCGCAAACTTCTGCTGGCGTTATTTTTTAGCTCAATCGGGCCAAAACAGTTTTCAAGGGAAGGATCATCATTGTCGCAGGAGATAAAACTGCTGCCATCAGGTTTAAACAAAATAAAGCTGGTTTGCTCGGTATTGAGCTCAGAGGTTTGCCGGGTACAGTCCTGTGCCTTGTTACTCTGTGTCACCCGGTGGCTCAATTTAAAGAAGCCTTGTGCATCAGGTTGCGGCGTGACTTCATAGCGGGCTTCCAGTTGCTCATCGCCACTGGTAAAGACAGCGGTGCCGTCTTCCTTAAACCAATAACTTTCCAGACAACCATTTTCAGGTAAATGGGATTCCCAATAACCAATCAGGGGATGTTTGAGCGATCTCGGGTCTGCTTCTGCACTCACATGCGCACTAAGGAGCAAAGTGCTCACAGCAAGCAATGACTTGAGAAGTACGATTGTTTGATTGAATGGCCGACGACGCATTGCACCTCCCAAGGTTGAAATGATGTAAAGCTGTCAGCGATTGTCATGTAAAAATTTTCAAGGCAAATAGTGAATAATTCCCTATATTTACAGAAATATTTCCTCGGTTCTTCTATTCAAACCATCACCACCACATACAGGCAATAAAAAACCCCGGATCAGACCGGGGTTCTTATATCGAGGCCTCTATATCAACCAGTCGATAATTATTTCATCACACGGTTACGGTATTCACCGGTACGTGTATCGATCTCGATTTTGTCGCCCTGGTTGACAAACAAAGGCACTGGAATTTCAAAGCCGGAAGCAATCTTGGCTGGTTTCATGACTTTACCAGAGGTATCGCCTTTGACAGCTGGCTCGGTGTAAGTGATTTCACGCACCACAGTGGTTGGCAGTTCGATAGAAATCGCTTTGCCTTCGTAGAAACGCACTTCACATGGCATACCATCTTCCAGGTATGGCAGTGCATCTTCCATAAACTCTGCGTCGACATCGTACTGGTTGTATTCAGCGTCCATAAATACGTAGGTTGGATCAGCGAAGTAGGAATAAGTCACTTCTTTCTTTTCCAGCACGATCACATCAAACTTGTCCTGTGCATTGTAGACGTTTTCGCTAGGCGCTTCAGTCAACAAGTTTTTCATTTTCATTTTCACCACAGCCGCGTTACGGCCGGATTTGTTGTATTCAGTTTTTACAACCACCATTGGGTCGTTGCCAATCATCACGACGTTGCCAACGCGGAGCTCTTGAGCAATTTTCATAATAAGCCTTAATTTGTATGCGGGATTTGAAAGCGCGGAATTATACCCGATGTGTACAGTATTTCTCAATAAAAATCACCAAGTTAGTGGCCAAATCGACTTGTTGTGATTGGTGCAGCTTGAACGCCTGCGCATGCTGCCTGAATTGCGGCAATACGGATAGTAGAGACTCCCAATCAATCGCTTGCCAGCTACCTTGCGCCCAAGCCTGCATGGCATGCTGGATGAATGCAGAAAGCGGTGCTTCTGCCTGTGCCAGGTAATGTTGCATAAACGCTTTTAATTTCACCAGGTGGGTCTCTTCGCTTTGCTGGTAAGGCAACCAGATCATGGGTTTGCCCGCCCATATCGCACGGATCCAGCTATCTTCCCCCCGCACGAAGTTGAAATCGCACAAGTAAAGCAAACAGTCGTAATCAGCCTGAGACAAAAACGGGATGATGACAAACTCGGCTTGCTGGCGCTGAATATGTTCTCCCACTTCTAGCCCAGCCTCATCAAGTACGTTTGCCAGCATGGGGGCCACAGGTTCCGGCACCATGACGCGCACTGCCTGGGTGGAGTGTTGCAGGCTGTCGACCAGCCCGGCCAAGGGCGCATGTGTGTAACAGAATAAAGAAAGTGTCAGCTTATCTGGCGCGGGTTCCAGCCACAAGTCTTGCCAGCGATATTGCGCCTGCCGCTCAGGCAAGTCAGACTCACGTAACAACCCACCAGTGGACGCCGTGAAACCCGGGTAAAAGAAATAGCGTATCAGGCCATTAGCTTGCGGTGATGGTTGCGCATGGAAGCCCTCTACCCAGCTTTCAGCCGACAAATAATCGACATTGACCCAGAGAGACTGCTGTGGCCGCATCTGCTGTTGATAGGTCTCAGGTAGTCCACAGCCAAAGGTTTCTACCACAACCTCCGCCACCCGACTAAAGTCAGCGTGATCTGTCCAGTGCTTTAGGGTAATGCGCGCATGCCCCGCCCCGATAAAACGCTTTGCCAGCGCCAGGTCATCCACCCATAAACGGATATGTCGCCCGTGCTCTTCTGCCAGTTGCTGCGCCAGGCGCCAGCACACGCCAATATCGCCAAAGTTATCAACGACCTTGCAAAAAATATCCCAATGGGAGCGTGGCAAATCAGTAGACATGGGGATGATAGTTAAATCAGGCAGGCAATCATGTGCGGATAGTCTAACCGAACAGCAGCAAAACTTCGATGCCAGCCGCTTAATCGGCAAGCGCGGTGTCAGCTTGAGCCGTTTTCAGCCAAGTCAGTTGTAATACCTTGGCATCGGTAGAAGCCCGGTGTTGTTGTAATGCCAGGCTCTCAAGGATATGTTGTTTGGTATCGTGCCAGGCAGCTTTCTGCTCCGGCGTCAGCGTCAGGCTTAAATCTTCCAGCTTGAAGTGAGGACTCAGACCGGCGGCCTCATACAATCGGTGTAACCAGACAAAATCCTGATACCAGCCATCGGTATATACCGTTTTGCCATTCAGCATATGATTCAAATGCAAGGCAATCTCGCGTGGTGTCGCGCCATCATCCTCCAGAGACTGGCGGGATTGATGGTGTAGCTTTTCTGCCTCTTTATCCCAATGCAACCAGTCCGCATGTGGCCGGACTTGCGCACTCCAGACATGGCCTGCCGTATCGACATAGCCGATTTCGACCGGGTAGCTACCCGCGCCAAAACCGGAGGCTTCAATATCTAATATGACTGGAGGAACCATCAACTTACCTGAGTGTATCTTCTCTATAATTTTGTCTGCACTTGCTGCTAGTATTTAGTATCTGGCTATTCAACGGCAGAAAAGCAGCGTGCTTTAGGGCCTGTTAACGCTATTTCAGTTGCCGCTGCTGGATAGCATTTATTCGTTACGCAAGGCGGAAAGAGTGCAGTGTAGCTGGCTACATAAGCGATAGACAACATAGCGAAGCGAATAAATGACTCCAGCCCGCAGGGTTACCTCTGTCATCAGCGCTCTCCGCGTTTTTCGGCGCTTGTTGGGAATACCAAACTGCGCTTCTCTCGCCTTGATAGCACTGATGACAGAGGCAACATCGACAATTGAAATAGCGTTAACAGGCCCTAATTAAACCCAGATTTTCCATTAGGCGATTTTCCATCTACTTGAACGTCAACTTGTCCATTTTGTGTCTTTTCTGCGCAAATTATCGGTCAATAGAATGACTATTGCCCTCAAATTTCTCAAAAAAACCCATCACACTGTCCAGCGTTGTCATTTCAAGTCCTAATGGAAAATCTGGGTTAAAGTAGAATTATACGCACTTAATAGAACCTGGGGACTGAACTTCCCCAGACCTAATTGGACAAATTGAGGGTGCTTCTATAAATTCAAATTGCTAAGCCAGACAAGGCGCGATTAAAAAACTGACGCAGCATATCGGTAATATGTAAGTAGAGTTTTTTATGAGCAACACAGCATGGCAACGGAAGTTGAATTTATAGAAGTGCCCTAAAGCCATTCAACACTACGTAAGGGAAAACAATGCATAAAATAATGACGATCTCTCTGTTAATCGCTGCACTGGGCACATCCGGTTGTGCAAGCATGACTGAAACCCAAAAAGGGACAGCCAAAGGGGCTGGTATCGGCGCGGCAGCAGGCGGTGTCATTGGCGCCGTTGCAGGTGGTGGCAAAGGTGCCGCCATCGGCGCAGCGGTAGGCGCTGGCGCTGGTGCAATTGCCGGCAACATCTGGTCCAAAAAGATGGAGGCGCAAAAACAGGAAATGGAACAAGCGACTGCTGGCACAGGGGTTGCGGTCACCAAAACTGAAAACAACCAGCTGAAACTAGAAATTCCGAGTGATATCTCGTTTGACAAAGGCAAAGCCAATATCAAGTCGAATTTCCGCCCTATCCTGGACAAGTTTGCAACCGGTTTGCAAAATAATGCAGCAGCCCGCGTCACGATTATCGGCCATACCGACAGCAGTGGTTCAGATGCGATCAATGATCCATTGTCCGTGAATCGTGCTGCCAGCGCCCGTAGTTACCTGGTCGAACGCGGTATTGCAATCAGTCGCATCACCATTGATGGCCGTGGCTCACATGAGCCTATCGCCGCCAATGATACTGAAGCGAACCGGGCGAAAAACCGCCGCGTAGAGATTTTTGTGGCAGAACCAGAGGCTCAGGCACAAGCCCCTCAGGCGGCACCCAAATAATCTTCAGCTAAAGACAAAAAAGCCGACTCTGCAGTCGGCTTTTTTATTTGTATCTCCCAATCCTCCAAAAATCGGGAGGTTGCAGGAAATTACGTAATAAACAACGGCGCTAAAAACGCAAAGAAACTGCCAATCAAAAAGATCACTACAGAAACCCAGTAAATCGAGAGGCTTTGTCGGCGAGTTTGCATGCATAATGCAGCCAATTGGGCATCTGCCGGGCAAGGCAACAAGCGAGCACGCCATTGCATCCAACCCGCCAGCAGCAACATGGCGCCCGCCAGGCCGAACACCTCTGGTTTATGTTCGCTGATCCAGATCAGCTGTGGAAAATGACTGATCAGGCTGGTCAAGGTCGCCACAGAGCCAATCGCGACTAGCGTCGCTGGCAAGGCGCAGCAAATCAGCGTAGAGCCACTGGTAAACAGCGACAACAGGTTCAGCCGCTTAGTGGCTTGCAGCTGGTTGATTTCTGTTGCCATTACTTGCCTGCCTTCTCGGCTTTGGCAATTTCCGCCTGTATTGCATCGACCGTCTGGTTCACACGTTCCAGTTTGCTGATCGAATAACCTGCATCCTCAATCACCTTGCTAAATGCATCATTCGACACATCTTGTCCCTCTTTCAATTGCAGCGCAACCACGCGGCTCTTGAGGTCCACAAACGCAGACTGTTTTTGTGGCAAGGCATTGAGTTTTTTCTCTATGCCTTTGGCACAAAAGGCACAGACCATGCCATTTACTTCGGCTTTGATCGTGGTTACGGCAAACGCCGCAGGCGTGATGACAGATAACATTAAAGTCACTAATAATTTTTTCATTTCAATATCCTTTAAAAATAAACGGGTTAAAACACAAACATGGCATTCAAGCGCGGCGCAAAGCCCTCGCCCTGCCATGGATTGGTCACACCAAATTCAAGAAAATAGTTTTTGTTAATCAACCGCAATGCCGGTGTCACCTGCAAGCCAGGGTCATTGTTGCGCATGGTTTTGGCCTCAATCACAAACCATGGCTGCGTTTCGTTAAAGCCGGTTTCATAAAACGAAAACCCGGCCTGAACGGCTGCAGTGTCATAGTTCATGTGAGGTGCCCGGATCATGCGGGCTTTGGCCAGGAAATACAGCCGGGTGGATTCGATATCAAACTGCAAGCTGGGTGTGTAGGCGAAGCCGTCATACTGGCCGCGCGCTTCGCCTATGCTGCCATTGAACCAGATATTGGCTTGAGCGGCAGGCAGGTTCCAGCGTTTGATAATGCCGGTGTAATTGATGCCGGAAATAGTGGTTGCGCGCTCGCCCTTGCCTGACATACGCATCTGCTCGACGCCAATCGCATGCCCAAACGTAGGCGAGTAATTCAACATCCATTCCTGGTTATAGCGACCAATTTCGGTCATGAGCATGGCGCTATCTTCAAAACCCATCAGCGCTGCTGCATGCGCAGTCAATGCAATTTGGCTTAAAAGTAAGGTGCCCATTGAAATGGCAAAGGGTGCAACATGATGTTGCTTAAACATAAGACCTCCATATTCAATCTAACAAACGGTGTCACAACCCCGTCTCTAAAATCCGTAGACGGAGTTATCCTGGGTGTTAGCTAAATATGGGTGGTTTGATGGCAGGAGGGTATGTTTGTGTATGTACAGGATCAGCGAGATATAATGGCGCAGCCGCAGTCTGTACAATGATTGAAACGCTTGGAAACAGGTCTAAATGGGCAACGCCGGTACTGACCATGCAAAAGCCACACACCGTGCAGTGATGATTGCCGGGCGCGTGTTGCTCTGTAGAATGTTGCATTTCGTGCGGCTCATCTGCCATATGATGGCAAGGCATCTCAGTCGATTGCGTTTGGACAACATTAGGCAATAGCTGCTCTGCGAGTGCCATTTGCATGGACATGACATTGGCTGCCATGACAAAGCATGGGAACCAGCATATCAGGAACAAACAGAGACGTTTACGCATATAAGGTTAGGATAAGGGCCAAACTAAATTAGTTCAAGTCGCTGGCTGAATCTTTACAGGGTTTTATTAGGGCCTGTTAACGCTATTACAATTGTCGATGTTGCCTCTGTCATCTGTGCTATCAAGGCGTGAGAAGCGCAGTTTGGTGATTCCCAACAAGCGCCGAACAACGCGGAGAGCGCTGATGACAGAGCTAACCCTGCGGGCTGGAGTCATTGACGCTTCGCTACGTTGTCTATCGCTTATGTAGCCAGCTACGCCAAATCTATTCCTGCGACTCTTTCCGCCTTGCGGAACGAATAAATGCTCTCCAGCAGCGGCAACTGAAATAGCGTTAACAGGCCCTAGTAACGGATATCGATAATTTCATAGTCTGTTTCTGCGGCGGGTGTGACGACACGGATGGTATCGCCAAGATTTTTACCTAATAGCGCTTTTGCCATTGGCGAAACCCACGAAATATGGCCTTGCGCCGGATCCAGCTCATCTTGCCCCACAATACGGATGGTCATCTCACTCTCATCCTCTAAATTAAATAGCGTCACCCAAGCGCCAAAATAGACTTTTTCGGTATTGGTCTGTGTGTTGCTGTAGACAATCTCGGCAGCATCCATGCGCTTGGTGAGAAACCGGATGCGCGAATCAATCTGCCGCAGGCGTTTTTTTCCATAAATGTAATCGCCATTTTCACTGCGGTCACCATTGCCTGCGGCCCAACTCACCACACGCACCACCTCTGGCCGGTCCACCTTGATCAGGTATTGAAACTCTTTTTCCAGCGCCGCGTAGCCCTCGGGCGTAATATAGTTTTTTTGCTCAGCCATTGAATACAACATCCATTTTGTACGTACGCCTTTGGGCATCCATCATGTATTTTGTGCATATCATACAATGTATTTCCCCTCGGCAGCGGCCGCTTTTTTGAACGCTTCTGCCGCTATATGAATCTTTTGTGAAGCTTTTATTAAAACGCTTCATTTATGAATTTCCTTTACGTAAATGGATTTGTACGTCGCAAAGCGCGGCGTGCGGGCAACGCAATGTTGCTGGTTAATCAAGTATGATCCTGAGGAATTGCATGAAGAAATCCATCGCTCGTTTGAATGTAGGCACCCGTTTATTTTTGGGTTACGCGCTGCTTATCCTGTTTACTGCCTTTATTTTTGTCATCGCCTGGCGCGGCTTCAACCACATTCACCAGACCTGGCAGCATTTTGAAAACGTACAACTGGTTAAAAGAACACAAATCGAAAATGCCAGCAAAGGCTTGGGCGATGCCATTCATCATTTTAAAAACTATGTGCTACGTGGTGGCCGTGAAGCCAGTAAATTTGAACGCAGTATGGATGATATTGAGCAAGCGATGTCAGCCTACAAAGCCACGGGAGAGCTAAACAACCAAGAGCAGGAAATTTTAGGCAATATTGCTTTGGCCTTGGGCACCTATCGCGATGCCATGAAGCGTTGTGAAGTGCTGAAAAATGATGGCATGAGCGTGACCGAGATTGACGCCACGGTGAAAGGCGCAGACAAGCCGTTGAACCATTCGCTGCGCTTACTGATGGACATGAATATTGCAGGGGTGACCGAGGCCTCCGGCCAGTTCGCTTCAACCATTGCCAGCGCCAACAAGCAAATTGAAACGGCTTTACTGGTCGCGGTCATCATGGCCATTGGCATTGCCTGGAAAATGACACGTTCGATTACCACCCCGCTCAACCAGGCGCTGAAATTGTCACAACATATCGCCAATGGGGAATTCTTGACGCAGGAGTTGCCGATTGGCAACGATGAAACCGGCAAACTGCTGCGCGAAATGCACCGCATGCAATCCACCATCCAGCGTATTGTGGAATCACTCAACGAAATGTCGGCCCAGCATCGCACCGGGATGATCGATTACCGCATCGACAGCCAGCCGTTTCATGGTGCCTACCAGCAGCTCACTACGGGTATTAACCAGATGGTAGAAGAGCATATCCTGGCACAAACCAAGTCGCTGCAAGTCGTCACGGCCTTTGGCCAGGGGAACTTTAACCAGCCACTGGAGACTTTCCCTGGCCAGCGTAGCTATATTAACCAGAGCATTGAGCAAGTACGCCAGAACTTCCAGCTACTCATGGAAGATGTGCATACCTTGTCGCAAGCTGCGGAACAGGGTCAACTCAATATCCGCGTGGATGTCTCGCGCCATCAGGGTGAATTCAAACAGATTGTGGCTGGCTTTAACCAGACGCTGGATGCCGTCGTTTCCCCCCTGCAAACTACGGCCCGTTATCTGGACCAGATGGCCGCAGGCAATATTCCTACCCATATCGAAGAATATTTTGTTGGTGACTTCAACCTGGTGCAAACCAGCCTGCAACATTGCACTGGTGCTATCCATCAACTGATTGCCGATGTGCATCACCTGGCCTCAGCCGCCCAGCAAGGTCAATTGAATACGCGTGTGAATATTGAAGCCCACGCAGGTGACTTCCGCAAGATTATTCATGGCATCAACCAGACGCTGGATGCGGTTGTCTCCCCGTTGCATGTGGCCGCAGACTGCGTCAAACGGATTGCGGTAGGCGATATCCCTGCCCCTATCCATAACCAGTACCACGGCGATTTCAAGGTGTTGATCAGCAACCTGAACACCTGCATCCTGGCCGTGAACCGCCTGGTAGAAGACACGCGCCAGATCGCAGATGAAGCACAACAAGGGCAATTGTATAGCTGCGTCGATGTGACGGCTCACGACGGCGACTTCAGGCAAGCCTTGCAAGGCTCACAAGATATTTTGCAGCGCATGGTCGCACCGATCCAAACCGTCAAGCAGGCTGCAGAAACAATTCATGTGGCAGCGGCGGAAATTGAAAAGGGCAACAATGATCTTTCACGTCGCACCGAGACCCAGGCCAACGCGCTGCAAGAAACCTCAGCCAACCTGGAGACTTTGACCAACAATATCCGCCAAACGGCTGAGCATGCCCAGCAGGCCAGCCTGCAAGCCAACCAGGCGAACCAGATGGCGCTACAAGGTGGCGAAGCATTCAATGCCTTAACTACCACCATGCAAGGCATTAATGAAACCTCGGCCCAAATTGCCCAGATCACCAGCGTGATTGACAGCATTGCTTTCCAGACCAATATCCTGGCGCTCAATGCTGCGGTAGAAGCGGCCCGTGCCGGCGAAGAAGGCCGTGGCTTTGCCGTGGTGGCTGGTGAAGTACGCAACCTGGCACAACGCTCTGCCGCTTCGGCCAAAGAAATCAAGGAGCTCATCGCGGCATCCGTGAGCCAGACGAATGCCAGCGCCAAGCAAGTCAGCCAGGCTGGCCACACCATGCATGAAATCGTGCATGCCGTCCAGCAGGTTTCCCATAGCATACAGGCTATTTCCGAGGCCTCAAGCCAGCAAAGTAGCGGCCTGGAGCAAATCTATGAATCCATGACCTCGATTGATGAAACCACACAGCAAAATGCTGCATTGGTGGAAGAAGCAGCTGCAGCGGCCGAGAGCATGCTGGAACAAGTGCACACCTTGGTTGAGTCAGTGAACCAGTTCAAGACTGAGGCACATGAGACGCATGCGCGTGATCATTTGCGCCTGATTGCATAACACTTCTACCAATAAAAAATGCTCCTTTAAGGAGCATTTTTTATTTTGGGCGCAACATTAGTCTTCCTTGACTTCTTCGACATCATTCACAAAATGACTGGTCTCACCAAAACAGCTGGAGGGCACGCCTTTATGTTCTTCATACTGCAGGCGAACACGCTCTCCGGATAAGGCGTTGATCTTGGGGATGACAGCGGGATCGCGTACCGTGAAATAAAATTTTTCAGCCTGCGTGCCTGGCACGGTCACAAGAACAAGCTCCCCCTCCCAAGTTTTACATAGCCAGCCCTTATGCGATAGTTTTTGCACATAACCCACACGCTCGCCGTCAGAATAGATCCAGGTCAGGCTGCCCCAGGTATACAGGCTGAGCAGAGCAACGGGCAGCACGAGGATCAAGAAGGTCCATTTTAAAAATTTGGCAAAAGCCGACATGTCACTACTCCGTAAGTTTTTATCGTTTGTTGGTCGCATTATCTTATAAAATGTTGTGCTCAAGATAATAATTGCTTCTGACTACTTTACCTCATGACCATACCTGTTGATTACCCTGAGCCTAGCACGGTGATTTTATGCGCATCGGCGCGCCTGGCTCAAGGCATCCGGCAATGGTTATCCTCAAGCTATCAGCAGCAAGGCCTTTCACAATGGCAAGCGCCACAGGTATTTCCATTACAGGACTGGCTTAACCAGCGTATAGAGCAAGCGATATTGGGTGGCCAGATTGACGTCGCCGAGGCACCACAGGGCATGCTTTCCGGAACACAGGAGGCCTTGTTGTGGGAACAAGCCATCCAGCATACCTTACGCCAGCATGAAGCCCTGGACCTGTTCAATACCAATGGCCTGGCCAGTGCCGCCATGGAAGCTAACCGTTACGTGATTGAATGGAATATCAGCCTGGACATGGCAGCAGCGAGTGAAGAAACGCGCCTGTTTATGCAGTGGCGCCAGCAGTTCCAGGCCCTATGCAAACAAAGCGGTTACCTGGAAAGTGTGCGTTACCAGAGCTGGCAGCTGGCGCAATTGCGGCAACACAAGCTACCCATGCCTGCTCGCATACAACTGGCCGGTTTTGATCGCATTAACCCACATGTACAGGCTTTTATCAATCTGCTGCAAACCAACGGTGTAGAGGTAACCGCATTCAATAATGGCTCGCCGGCACTCAGCATCCAGCGTATGGCATTTGCAGAACCCATGGACGAAATACGGGCCGCGGTCCACTGGGCGCAGCAACAATTAGTCGCCAATCCGCAAGCCAAGCTGGCCATCATTGTGCCGGAGCTCGATGCATTGCGCGACACCATGGCCAACTTGCTGGACGATACTTTTCATCCAGAAGCACTACATCCTGCACACACGGAAACGCCGCGCTGCTATGAATTCTCACTAGGCTTACCGCTTAGCCGCTGGCCGCTGGTGAATAGCGCATTGAGTTTATTGCGGTTAGCGTTTCAATCAGCTCCCATGCCACAATCGGCGCTTTCATCGCTGCTGGCAGATATTTACTGGTCGCAAGCACTTCACGAAGCCGACGCTCGTGCTGCGCTGGATGCCGAGATGCGTCGCCAGTTGCCATTACAGGTGCATGCCTATACCTTCGCCCGCTTTGTCGCACGTAAGCAGCAGGATGAATACCCGATTTTGTGCCCTGCCCTGCATGCCGATTTAACAGCGTTGCTGAATCACGCAAAACAGGCACCACGCAAGCAATTACCTTCTGCCTGGGCCACCAGTTTCAACGCACTGCTGCAAGCCACACATTGGCCGGGCGAACGCAGCTTGTCCAGCCATGAGCATCAATGCCACACCAAGTTTAAAGATGTACTGACGCAATTCTCCGCCCTGGATACCTGGCTGGGGGCAGTCGATGCCATGAGCGCCCTGCATAGGTTGACGCAATTGTGCCAGGCGCATATTTTCCAGCCCCAAACCGTCAGGCAGCCCAATATCACCGTCATGGGTATGCTGGAAGCCAGCGCGCAACCGCTGGATGGCGCATGGATCATGGGCATGAACGACCACCTATGGCCGCCACTATCTCGCACCAACGCCCTGATACCCGCCGAACTGCAGCGCCAGGCAGGCACGCCTAATGCCAGTAGCGAAGTGCAAATGGCTTTTGCCAGCCAGATCCACCAGAGACTGTTGCAATCCGCCAAACAAGTGATTTTTTCTTATGCCCGCCAGGAAGGCGACAGGCTGTTACGCATGAGCCCGTTGCTACAGGCTATTCCAGAAACATCCGCCACGCCGCTCTCCGCCACGCTTGCTGAAACATTGGCGGGTAATCAGACACCAGACTGGCAATGGCTGGAAGACCACCTGGCGCCACCAGTACAGGAAGGCGAACATATCAGCGGCGGGACAGGTTTGCTGCGTGCCCAGGCACTCTGCCCGGCCTGGGCGTTTTACCAGTACCGTCTTAAGGCACGTAAACTGGAAACGCCGCACAATGGCCTGGACGCCATGCAACGCGGTGATCTTATCCATCGCGTGCTGGCGGCCTTCTGGACGCAACAGGCCACGTTGGACTGGCAAACTGTTGATGCAGAAAACTTGAAATCCAAACTCGACCACATTGCTGCAGAGGTGATTGCCGAATTTAACCAGGCATTCGCGCAACCCTTCTCAGCCGTGTTTTGCCAACTGGAGGCCGAGCGCCTGAGTAAACTGGCACTGACCTGGCTATGGGAAGTCGAACGTGAGCGACCACAGGCATTTACCGTCACCCTGGTTGAACAAACCTTCAAACCGCTCATAGAAGGCATACAGGTCAAACTGGTGATAGACCGCGTGGACACGCTGGCTGATGGCCGCCTCGTTGTGGTGGATTACAAGACGGGCAGCATGCCAGACTTTAAAAACTGGGCTTCGGACAAAATCAGCGAGCCACAATTACCGATTTATGCCGCCTTCCTGTTACAGGATGCCGAAATTGCCGCCGTTTGCTTTGGCAAGCTGCGCCTGACCGATGGCGGCTTTACCGGGGTCGCTGCTGAGGACGACATTGTGCCGGGTATCAAAGCCTTCAATCACGAAAAAAACAAATTGTTTGACCCCGAGCAATTTCCCGACTGGCCTTCCGTACTGTCACATTGGCGTACCCAGATCACACGTACGGCACAGTCTCTCAAAGCTGGCGATGCCGCGGTCATTTTTGAGTCCGAACAAGATCTGGGCTATTGCGATGTGCTTCCTTTACTAAGGCTACCCGAACGGCAGTTACAGTTTGAGCACCAGCAGGCTGGAGGAGAGGCATGAATATGCCAGACACCGATTTCCAGCAGGCATTAGCCCTGGATGCAGCCAACCGTCAACGCGCCCTGGACGTCGCATCGTTCATTGTCGAAGCCCCGGCCGGTGCCGGTAAAACAGAACTACTGACGCAGCGTTTTCTTAAGCTGCTGCAAACGGTGCAGGCACCGGAAGAAATCATTGCCATCACCTTTACCAACAAGGCCGCCTCGGAAATGCGGGCACGCATTCTGGATAGCCTGAAGCTTGCAGCTGAAGGCATACCGCCAGAAGCGCCACACAAAAAAATTACTTTTGACTTGGGTCAGCAGGCCTTGCAACGCTCAGCTGAATTGCAGTGGCATTTACTGGAAAGCCCGGCGCGCCTGCGTATTTACACCATAGACTCGTTGTGCGCCAACCTGGCCAGGCAGATGCCATTGCTCAGCCGTTTTGGTACGCAACCAGCAGTGACCGAAGATGCCTGGTCGTATTACCGCGAGGCCGCCAGTCTGGCCATACAGGCCATGGATGAAGACACGCTGGGTGAGCCTGTCAGGCGCGTATTGCGCTATATGGATAATGACCAGGCCAGGCTGGAAGGCCTGCTGATGTCCATGCTCGCCAAGCGTGAACAGTGGCTGCATTTAAGCCAGGCTAAGGGGCAGGAACAGGCACAAGCTGCGCTGGTTTACCTCATAGAAAGCGAATTGCAGGCGGCATTGATAGCGCTGCCATCTCGCACTCAACAATCGCTGATGCCAATTGCACGCTATGCCGCCAGCCAGTTGCTACCTGAGCATGCGCTATCAGCCTTGATAGCCTGGGAAACACCGCTTACCGCCAGCATAGGAGATTTGCCGAATTGGCGTGCACTGACCGAATTGCTACTTACGAGTAGCGGGGGCTTGCGCAAGCGCCTGGATAAAAACATGGGCTTACCAGCCACCGATGACGCCAAGCCCTACAAAGAAGCATTAACCGATATCCTCAACGACTTGGCGCAACAGAGTGACAGCGAACGCGTTCTCGCACGCATCCGCTTGTTACCTAATGCTGACAGCGAAGACGATGGCATCATCGATGCCTTAAGTCAGTTATTGAACATTGCTGCGGCCCAATTGTGGCTGTGCTTCCAGGCGCAAAACGAAGTCGATTTTGTTGAAATCGCCCAACGCGCCCTGAAAGCACTGCAAGAAGGCGATGAAGCGACCGAGCTGGCCATGCGGCTGGATTATCGCATCCAGCATTTGCTGGTCGACGAATTCCAGGATACCAGCCCGATGCAGATTGAGTTGCTTAAAGCATTGACACGTGGCTGGCAACCGGGCGATGGCCGCACATTGTTTGCGGTCGGCGACCCCATGCAGTCCATCTACCGTTTCCGCAAGGCCAATGTTGGCCTGTTCCTCAATGCGGCATCGCATGGCATTGGTGATATTGCACTGGCACCACTGAAACTATGGCGTAATAACCGCTCCTGCCCGGCTGTAGTCGACTGGATCAACCAGACGTTTGCTGGCATGTTGCCTGCATACGATGCGCCGCAGCAAGGTGCCATTGCCTACAGGCCCTTTGTGGCCACGCGTGCCGAGTCTGACGGTGCAGGTGTTTTTGTGCATCCGCTGATCGCGCCTCTGAATAACGAGGATGAAGAACCGGCCGATCTCCGCCACCTCGAAGCCGAGCAGATTATCCGCATCATCCAGCAGACGCGTGCTGAAAAACCGGACGCCAGCATTGCCGTGCTGGTACGTGCGCGCAAGCATTTGCATGCACTGGTGACAGAAATGCGCAGGAATCATCGCGAGCTGAGCTTCCAGGCCGTTGAAATTGAAGAACTGGCCAACCGCCAGATTGTGCAGGACCTGCTGACGCTCACGCATGCGCTGCATCAACGCGCCGACCGTGTGCACTGGCTGGCACTGCTGCGAGCCCCATGGTGTGGACTGACACTGGCCGACATGCATGCGCTCATCGGCCAGGACAGCCAGCGTAGTGTCCTCAGCCTGCTGGCTGACGAAGCCGTCCTTGCGCGTTTGAGCCAAGACGGCCAGGCCCGAGCGCGTCATGTCTATGATGTCATGCAGAGTGCTCTGCACTGGCGGGGCCGCACATCCATCAGCCGCTGGGTGCATAACACCTGGCTACGCCTGGGTGGCGCGGCTTGCCTGTGGAATGAAAATGATGTGCAAGATGTACAGGCCTTTTTTGGCCGCATCGCCGCGCTGGAACAGCACGGCCAGTTCAGCCCGCAGGCACTGGCTGAGGATGTGCAAAAGTTGTATGCCGCCCCTGATGCGAAAGCCGATGCGAGCTTGCAGTTTATGACCATACACAAATCCAAAGGTCTGGAATTTGATACCGTCATCCTGCCCGGCCTGGATAGCAGCAACCCGCCTGATGACGCCAAGCTGGTCATTTGGGAGGAAGTCTCTATGGAAGACGGCAATACCGAGCTTGTCGCGGCCCCTTTTGTACCCACACCACTCAAACGTCAGCAAGCCACTATCACCGCCTACGATTATTTAAATGACCTCGATAAAACACGAGCGGCGTATGAAGATGCCCGCGTGTTGTATGTGGCGGCCACCCGCGCCGAACGGCAACTGCATTTACTCGGTGCCGCCAAATCAGACAGAAACGGTGAACCGCAAGCGCGTAAGAGCAGTTTCCTGCACCTGCTATGGCCCGCCATCCAGCCATGGTTTACCAGCGAACACGATATCGTCAGCCGCTACCCGAGCCCACGACAAGAAGTCGATATCCGCCAGTTTGTGCCCAAACTGATTCGTTTACGAGAAGCCCGCACACCAGCCATGTTGCAGGTAACCCAACAAGAAATACAGATAACTTACCCAGTCGCAGCAGAAGACGAGAGCATCCACCGGCTGGAAGCCGATATCGGCACCCTCACCCATCTGTACTTGCAACTGATTGCCGAACAAGGTCTGGCAGCCTGGCAGGCGCATGAACAAAACGCATTTTTATCGCTATTCCCAGCAATGCAACGATGGTTTAAACAGCAAGGGTATATAGACAGCGAGGCTAATCAGGGTGCTAGCCAGGTCGCCAACTTATTGACGACCACCCTGCAATCTACAGATGGCCGCTGGGTATTGCAGCCGCATAAACAAGCCGCCTCGGAGTTGGCGATTGAGCAACTCAGCGAGCGCAAAAAGGTCATAGACCGAACCTTTATCGCAGACGGCGTACGCTGGATAGTCGACTATAAATCCATGCCAGTTTCTGCCAAGGATGACCTGCCCACATTGGCAGCTGCATTCAAGCCGCAACTTGCAGCCTATGCACAATTATTCCAAGATGAAGGCTTACCGATCAAAACCGCTATTCTGTTTTTAAGCACAGGCCAGATAGCACCTGTAGAGATACTTTAAGGACACATGATGCCAGAAAAAAACACAGTAATAGACAAACAAGCCATTTTAGAAGCATTCAACTTCCGCCACTCCTGTAAGGAATTTGATGCCAGCAAACAGATTCCCGACGAAGAGTTTGAACTTATCCTCGAAGCCGCCCGCCTCTCACCCAGCTCGTTTGGTTTTGAGCCCTGGCATTTTATTGTGGTGCAAGATAAAACCCTGCGCGAAAGCCTGAAGCAGCATGCCTGGGGCGCGCCGCTCAAGCTGGATACCGCCAGCCATTTTGTTTTGTGCCTGGCCATGAAGTCACCGTTTTTAGACCCCAAAGGGCCTTACCTGCCGAAGTTTATGCGTGAAGTACAACATCACCCGCAAGAAGTGGCAGATATGCGCCTGGGCTTTTATACCCAGTTTCAGCAATCAGACTTCGACCTGACCGATGAGCGCAAACTGTTCGATTGGGCCAGCAAGCAATGTTATATCCCTCTTGCAAACATGATGACCGTTGCCGCCATGCGTGGCATAGACTCCTGCCCGATTGAAGGTTTTAAACAGAAAGAAACCGATGCCTTGCTGGCCGAACAGTTTGGGGTCAATCTGCAAGAATACGGTCTGGCGTATATGGTGGCCTTTGGTTACCGTAAGCTTGAGCCAAAAACAAAAACACGCCGTGCGATAGATCAAGTGGTCAGCTGGAAGTAAATGCACCCTGCACCATTCGGATAAGGCCTGCAGGAATCCTTCGGCGCATATCACGGTTCAGGCATTGGCCTTAAAGAGCTATTTAAATGTCTTGGCACCCTTTGATACAGTCTGATTTCAAAATAAATTCAAAGGGGTGATGGATGAAATCTCTATTAAAAAATGTGTTCGCTTGCAGTGTCCTCATGCTGGCAAGTGTGACTACCTATGCGACGACAGTTCATTTGGCTTTTGAGCGTGTGGTTGCACATGCAGACCTGACTGTTACACTAGACGGGATGGCTTCTGCGGAGGATGATCAGGCTGACAGTTCGGATGCAGACACCATGCTTGCCTGATCAGTGATGCAGTAAAAATAAAAAGGCCGGTAAAGGCCCTTTTATGTTTACTCTCCCGCAAAACTGCTGTGGCATTTACTCCAGCTGACTGATTACGCCGCCTCATTTTTGAAATGTCTGCGCACATACCATGCAACAAAAATCAATCCCAATGCAGCAATCACATAATGTGACTCGTGGAAGTAAACCTTTAAATCTTCCCAGTGCTCGCCAGCTTTCATACCGACATAACCCAGCACCCAGCACCAGATGAGTGAGCCAACAAAAGTGTAAGCGATAAAGCGTGTCATATTCATGCGCGCCACCCCTGCCGGGAAGGCAATAAACGTGCGCACGGCTGGTAACAGGCGGGCAATAAAAATAATGATCTCTCCATGATTGGCAAACCAGCGGTCCGCCATGTCGAGATCCTTTTTGCTGATGAGCACATACTTACCATATTTTTCCACCAGTGGGCGGCCACCATACATCCCCAAGTAATAAGCGGGGATGGACCCCACCACACAGCCAACAGCCCCTGCCAAGGCAATGCCCCATAAGGTTAAATCGCCTTTGCTGACCAGGAATCCGGCAAACGGCATGATGATTTCTGAAGGTAAGGGAATGCAGGCGGATTCAATCGCCATCAGCAAGACAATACCGCCATAACCCATGCTGGCAATCACGGCAATAATCCAGCCCGCCACAGCCGCAACAAACTTTTCTAACATTACATAAATTCCTTCAAAAGGGTTTTCACTAATTCTACACGGTGATTGAGATTACCAAGTTGCACAGTGACACGTAATTTATCCGGTCCATTCATGCGGCAGCGTTTATCGCGTTGCAACAGGTTGATCAGTTTCAGCGGATCAAGATCTGCCTTGACGTTGAACTGCAATTGGATGGCCGCATCCGAAGCATCAATTTTGACAATCCCCAATGGTTTAGCTGCGATACGTAAACGGTGGCAAGCAATCAGTGCCTCGCCAGGCTCGGGCAGCAGGCCAAAACGGTCTATCAGCTCTTCTTGCATGGCGTCCAGTGCGTCGTCGTCTTCGCAGTTTGCCAGGCGCTTATAAATCACCAGCCGTTCATGCACATCCGGGCAGTAATTGTTGGGCAGCAAAGCAGGCGTATGCAGGTTGATTTCGGTGGTGACCCCCAGTGGCGCATCGAGATCGGGTTCTTTACCGGCCTTGAGCTGTTTGACGGCGTGATTGAGCATCTCTGAATACAGGTTAAAGCCGATTTCCTGCATTTCGCCACTCTGGCTGTCGCCCAGCAACTCACCGGCCCCACGGATTTCAAGGTCATGCATGGCCAGGTGAAAGCCTGCGCCCAAGTCTTCGAGTAGTTGAATCGCGTCCAGCCGTTTTTGCGCTTGTGGCGTGATATTACGGTGCGGATCGGTCAATAAATACGTGTAAGCCTGGTGGTGACTACGACCGACGCGGCCACGCAACTGATGCAATTGGGCCAGGCCAAACATATCAGCCTTGTTGATGATCATGGTGTTGGCTGTCGGCACGTCGATGCCGGTTTCGACAATGGTGGTACACAGTAAAAGGTTGGCGCGTTGCTGGTAAAAATCGCGCATCACATGCTCCAGCTCGCGCTCGCGCAACTGGCCGTGGCCGATGGCAATGCGGGCTTCGGGGACGATTTTTTCCAGTTTTTCCTTCATCACATAGATGGTATCCACCTCGTTATGCAGGAAATACACTTGGCCGCCGCGCTTGAATTCACGCATCACCGCCTCGCGGATAATGCCGTCCGAATACGGCGTATGGAAGGTTTTAATGGCCAGCCGTTTTTGTGGCGGCGTGGAAATCACTGAGAACTCGCGCAGGCCTTCCATGGCCATGCTGAGCGTACGTGGAATCGGTGTGGCGGTCAGCGTCAGCACATCCACCTCGGCACGTAGGGCTTTCATCTGTTCTTTTTGCCGCACGCCAAAACGGTGTTCTTCATCGAGAATCGCCAGGCCCAGATTCTTGAATTTGACATCTTTCTGAATTAGCCGGTGGGTACCAATGATGATATCTATGCTGCCATCGGCCAGCCCCTTGAGCGCTTCAGTTTGCTCTTTGGCAGTACGGAAGCGCGAGATTTCAGCAATCTTGATCGGCCACTCGGCAAAGCGGTCCACAAAGTTCTGGTAATGCTGCTCGGCCAGCAAGGTGGTTGGCACCAGCACCGCTACCTGGCGGCCGCCCATTACCGCAACAAATGCAGCGCGCAACGCCACTTCGGTTTTGCCAAAGCCAACATCGCCGCACACCAGCCTGTCCATAGGGCGGCCAGATTGCATGTCTTTGATGACCGCTTCGATGGCATCCAGTTGGTCTGGCGTCTCTTCAAACGGGAAGCCCTCACAAAACGCTTCGTAATCATGCAGCCCCAAGGTAAACGCGTGGCCTTTGCGCGCAGCGCGTTGTGCATATAAATTAAGCAACTCGGCGGCAGTATCACGGATTTGCTTGAGGGCTTTTTTCTTGGCTTTATCCCATTGCCCACTGCCTAGCCGATGCAAAGGCGCACTTTCAGGCGGCCCGCCGGAGTAGCGTGAAATCAGGAATAATTGCGAGACAGGCACGTACAGCTTGTCATCACCAAAATATTCAATCAGTAATAGCTCGGTTTCGCCTTCGCCAAAGTCGATATTGACCAGGCCCTTGTAGCGCCCTACCCCATGCTGCTCGTGTACCACGGGGTCGTCAATACGTAACTCGGACAAGTCTTTGAGCATGCCTTCGGCATTGCGCGCTTTTTCCTGGTTGCGGCGGCGCTGCTGGCGCACGGTGCTGGCATACAGTTCGGCTTCAGTAATGACAGCTTTATCACCATCGACCAGGCCTTGATGCAACGGTGCCACGCCCAGCATGACGTTGAAGCTTGAGTTTGCAAAACCCGCCCAGTCTTCGGCCAGGGAGAACGTGACGCCATGCTCAGTGAACAATTGGGCAATCGTTTCGCGGCGGCCCAGGCTTTCGGCAGCAATCAGCACCCGTCCGTCAAATTGCTGAATAAAGGCTTGCAGCTTGTGCAAGGGCTGCTCAGCGCGGCGGTCTACATCCACGGCTGGCAGCACGGTTTGTTGGGCAATCTGCTGAATGACCAAGGCGAAGTCATGCGTGCGCTTAAAAAATTCATCGGCTTTTTGCAGCAGTGTTTCCGGGCGCAAGATGGGTTTTTCCGCATCATGTGCCATCAGGCGGTAACGTGTACTGGCATCGGCCCAAAATGTTTGCGCGGCCTTGTCCAGGTCCCCATGCAGGCAAAGGACTGTTCGTGCAGGTAAATAATCAAATAACGTAGCCGTCTGTTCAAAAAACAGCGGTAAATACCATTCGACCCCGCCGCTAGGCGTGCCTTTACTCACATCCTTGTAAATTTTGGCGCGTTGCGGATCGCCCTCAAAATATTCACGAAACTGACTGCGGAAGCGCGTAATCGCCGCTTCATCCATGGGGAATTCGCGCGCAGGTAACATGCGGATTTCGGGCACTGGATACACGCTACGCTGGGTGTCGATATCAAACGTGCGTATGGTTTCGATTTCGTCATCGAACAGGTCAATGCGGTAGGGAAAGGCGCTGCCCATGGGAAACAAATCCACCAGCCCGCCGCGCACGCTGAACTCACCCGGCGCCATCACCTGGCTCACATGGTGGTAACCGGCCTGCGCACACTGATTACGCAAGGCCTCCACATCCAGCTTTTGGCCTTTTTTGAGCATAAACGAATGCGCTGCCAGATATGCCACTGGCGGTAACCGTAGGAGCGCAGTTGCCATCGGCACAATCACGACATTGCTCTGGTTCTGGCTCAGTTGATACAAGGTTGCCAGGCGCTCGGAGGTCAAGTCAGGATGCGGGGAAAACACGTCATACGGCAGCGTTTCCCAGTCTGGCAACAGATGTACAGCAATCTCTTTGCCAAAAAACGGGATTTCATCCATGAGCCGCTGTGCTTCAAACGCACTCGCTGTTAAGACCACCAAGGGCGTGTTTGTTGCTTTTAAACCACAAGCCAGCTCGGCTAATGCCTGACTATCCAGGCCCTGACTTTGAAAAGAAAAGCGCTGCGGATGCCCGATGACGGGGAATGAAACTGCCATAAAAAATTAGACTCTTATTGCTCAGGTTAGATGAGTATTTGTTGGCGAATCTGCCGAGTTTGTTATTATAACTGCAAGCGTCGATTGGCTGTCATGCAATGACACCATGGACGCCCGAGCGAATAAAATGCAGCACGGAGAATAAACATGAACGACAAACAAGCCGTCGCGCTGGAAGCTGCCAGCTACGTCAAAAACGAGATGATTGTAGGCCTGGGAACAGGATCTACAGCCAACTACTTCATTGAAGCACTGGCTGAGCGCCAGAAAACAGAAAATCTGCGGGTGACCACCGTTGCTAGCTCAAATATCAGCATGATCAAAGCACAAAGCGTTGGCCTGACCGTGCTCAGCCTTGCCCAACTGAGTCAAATAGACCTTTATGTGGATGGCGCTGACGAAATCACGCCCGACAATACCCTGCTCAAAGGCCGTGGCTATGATCTGGTCATGGAAAAACTGCTAGCCAAGGCAGCCAAACAGTTTATTGTGGTGGCCGACAAAAGCAAGCTCGTGGATCGCATAGGCACCCACTATCCGATTCCAATTGAAGTCATGCCCTTTGCCTGGCAGGCGGCCAAGCGCAGCATTGAGGCGATTGGTGGTGTGGGTGATTTACGGCCGAATGCCGCTAAAGATGGCTTGTGCATAACCAGCCATGGCAGCCTGGTACTGGACATGCGTTTTGATGCCAGCCTGGATGCTCATGCATTGAATGCATTGCTCAATAATGTCCCCGGCGTGGTGGAACATGGCATTTTCACTCACCTTGCAGACACTATCCTGATTGCTGATCAAGGCAAGATTGAAACGCGCGTTTAAGCGTTCGTATTGATGCAGTATTCTCCAGGCAAGTCAGGGCACGTGAGATGGCTTAAAACCATGCTGGCTGTATTGTTTGCTGGGCTTCTCGGCTGTAGTGACAGCAATACGCCTAAGCAGCTCGCGCCTACAAAACCCAAACCAGATCCATATACCATCCGGTTTGTGACCATTAACAGCCCCAGCACTTACTTTATTGATAGTCAAAACAATTACGCCGGGCTGGAATACGACCTTGCCAAACGTTTTGTCGAGTTTTTAGGTCCCCCCTATTCCCTCAAGTTTATCGTCGTCGATAGTTTTGACAAGGTATTTCCTACCTTGCTCAGAGGAGACGCCGATATTGCTGCAGCTGATATCAGCATTACCGCTGCGCGTAAACGCCAGGTGTTGTTCGGCCCGGCATTCAACCAAGTGCAATCCATGGTCGTGTTTAACCGGGAGAACAACAGAGAGCCCGGTAAGGCTGAGTCACTATTACAAAAACGCATCGTGCTACCCAAAGGCACCAGCTTTGTAGAGCGTATGCGTGAATTACAGTCCAAATTTCCTGCACTGACCTGGAGAGAATCTGGCAAGCTCAGTTCAGAACAACTGATTGAAGCCGTAGCGCGTAACGAAATCGATTTTACTGTGGCAGATAATCACCTGCTTGCCATCATGCAATACAACTATCCTCAACTGGATGCCGGCATGATGCTGGGACAAGCGGACAAAATCGCGTGGGCGCTCAATAAATTAAACGATGAGGAGCGGCTCAAACAGGTGGAAGCCTTTTTCAAGAAAATTGAAAAAGACGGTACTTTGCGTAACTTACTTGACCGCTACCACGGTTATACCAAGCGACTGAAACCAGTAGATATCACCGCATTTTTGAGCAAATCGCAAACACTGCTGCCCAAATATATACGCCTTTTCAAGAACGCACAGGAAATCACTGACATCGACTGGCGCTTATTGGCCGCCCTCAGTTACCAGGAATCACACTGGGACAACTACAGCACCTCCCCGACCAATGTACGCGGTCTCATGATGCTGACAGAGCAAACCGCCAACATGATGAATGTCTCTGACCGCCTGGATCCCAAACAAAGTGTCGTTGCCGGGGCCAAATTTTTCCTATGGATGAAAGACCGTATCCCAACGCGCATTCCCGAGCCGGACCGCACGTTTATGACCCTTGCTGCCTACAACAATGGTGTCGGCCATCTTGAAGATGCACGCATCATCGCGCAACGACTGGGGCTCAACCCTGACAGCTGGGCCGATGTAAAACGTGGTTACCAGTTACTTAACGACCCGGCTTATTATGTGAATGCCAGACACGGTTATTGCAGCTGTGGCGCGCCCGTGATTTATACCGAGCTGGTCAGGAGCTACTACCAGATCATGCAAAAATACTTCCCGCCTTACGACCCCGGTGTAGACCCATACAAGATCGCAGATATAAAAATGCCCTGGTTGTTAGCCAAGGCATCTTAAAAAATATTTCAAAGTGATTGAGTTAAGATTCCAGCCACTGATTCACCTCATCCAGATCATCTTCACTCAGTAAACCGCTGCTATATTTGAGTTTGAGTAAGCCTAGCAGATAGGTATAGTGCGTTTGCAGCAATTCGCGTCTGGCATTAAATACCTGCTGCTGTGCATTCAGCACATCAACGTTGGTGCGGATGCCGAGCTTGAAACTCTTGGTCGTCGAGGTCAGCTGGCTTTGTGCCGAACGTAAGGTTTGTTCGTTGGCATGCGCTTGGGCGATGCTGCTGGTGATTTCCAGATAGGCCTGTTTGGTATCGAGCTCGACTTTACGCCGTGCAGCTTCAATTTCCTCTTGTGCCTTTTGTTGTTTGGCAACGGCTTCTCTAACTTTAGAACTCACAGCGCCACCTTGGTAGAGCGGAATTTGTAATTGCAAACCGACTGTAGTGTTATTTAAATCACTACCAAAGCCATTGATACCGCCATTTGCATCTGTCCTGGTGTAATTAGCTACCGCATCCAAGGTAGGCAAGTGACCGGCGGTATTGAGCTCGACCGCTTTGTTCGCCAGATCATAGCTAATTTTTTTAAGCTGTACCGTAAGATTGTTTTGCAAAGCCAAATCCAGCCATTGATTCAAAGCAGACTGCGTAGATGTACTCTGTGCACCTTTGATGGCCTCCGGGTTTTGAAGTGGGATATTCGCTTGGATACCATATAGGCTACTGGGGTAGCGAGAGGTCAGTAGCTTTACAGCTTGTTTCTTGTTTTCGATCTCAATGGTCACAGCAATTTCTTGCGATTGCACCACATCATATTTGGCTTGCGCTTCATCCACATCAGTGATGGTCGACACCCCATTTTTGAAATTAGCTTTGGCTTGTGCCAGTTGAATGGCAATCGCATCTTTTTGCGCATGATTCAAGACCAGCTTATCTTGTGCTAAAAGCACGTCAAAATAGGCTTGTGCCGCTTTCATCAGCACATCTTGCCGATCTTGCTGTAATTGCAGGTCTGCTTCATTCACCTCTAGCTGGGAGGCTTCGTACTGGACGTAGTTCTGTTTACGGTACAGCGGTTGGTTGATATTGATACCGTAGCTTAAGGTATTAAAGCGCTCTGAGCGGTTATTGTTATTAAAGACCGTTTGCCCGGTATATTGAATATTGGTATTAGAACGGTTGAGATTGCCATTCAGGTTAATCGTAGGTAACAACAAAGCTTTGCCTTGCACTAGCTTTTCTTGCGCTCCCACATTTTCATATCTGGCAGCTGCCCATGTCGGATCATTCGCTAACGCCAACAGATAGATGTCTTTGAGGCTCAGTGATGATTGCGATCTGTTGACCGCTTGTTGGTCTGATTGGGCTTGCTCAGGTGAGTATGTGTATGTATCAGCATATACAACAGAGATGGCTGATATTAACAGGCAACAGAATGTTTGGGTACGATTCAGCATTTTGGAGCTTCTTGTAATAATTGTGGCAGTTGAATGTGAGGTGCAAACTACATCAGCGCTCTCTTGCTGCTTCGTGAAAGGCTTTTCTCACTGGGGAGAGCAAATACTCCATCACGGTCTGGTCCGCGAGTTTGATTTCAGCAGATACCTGCATACCCGGGTTGAGTTCAAGCACCTTATCGTCCACTTTCAATTCCTGCATTGAGAGTTTGGTCAAAGTTTTGTAACTGGCAGGCAGGAGTGTTCTTGTTTCCTCAGAAGCATTGTTACGTTGCTGATTCTGCTCGGTCGCATCCGCGCCAACCTGTTGCACAACACCATCAATCATGCCGTACTTTTGGAATGGGTAAGCGGTCAGTTTTAACTTGACGGATTGGCCTTCATGCACAAAGCCTGCATCTTCGTTCTTGATCCAGACCTCGGCATTGAGCGTCTCGTGCACTGGGACAAGCGTCATGAGCACAGTACCAGGCGATACGACAGTGCCTGGCGTGTGTGTAGCCAAGTCCTTGATAATACCCGCTTGCGGTGCTTTGAGCCGTAACAACCCATTTTTATGAGACTGCTTGGCCCAGTCCTGTTTGAGTTTTTGCTCTTCGGTAAACGTAGCGACTTTTTCGGCTTCGAGCTTTTGACGATAGTCTGAACGAATTTGTGCCAGCCTTTGATCTGCTTGGGCAATCGTCGCACGGATGGATTGTGCATTATGCTTTTGCGCTTCCAGGTCTTGCTCCGTTTCAATGCGGAAACGTTTTTTCTCATCCACCATGAGTTGCCCGGCAAACCCATCTCTACCCAACTCCTCATAGGAAGCTTCTTGCGCTTTATATGATGGGAGGGTCTGCTCTAGTTTGCGTTGAATTTCTTGAGAGCCTGCTAAATCACTTTGGGCTTTCCGCTTGCTCGCAACCTCAGCAGAAAGATCATCTTGATAGGCACGGATATTCGCCAGGTAAGCTGCATTCACCTTATCGAATAGCTGTACATCATCGCCCTGGTTGCGACGGAATGAAAGTCCACTCAACTCAGCATCAATACGGCGTAATGTGAGCGCATGGTATTGCAACGCATCTCTGATAGTTTAGAGACCAAATAGATGCATTATTGAAAGCATTAGCTCCAATAGATAAACCACCAGTGTTGTATCCAATAAAATCTATTGAGCTAAAATCGAACAAATATCCATTGTTGCTTAAATTAAAGTTACCGGGTCTAAAACCATCTGAGATAAACTCATTGATAAATGCATATGTACCTGTTGCGGTATTTACATTCCCAAGGCCTGTAACATGTCCTACACCGTTATTATAAAGGGTGCTGTTATCTGCACTAACCGGTGTTCCATCTGATCCTGAAGGGGTTGTATTAGTTGTGCTTGTAGAGGTGGTTATAGTCACGCTTGAGTTAGTAGACCCATCAGTCACATAGCTAACTGGTGTCAGTACAGATGACACACCTCTATCCATAACTTGAATAGTTCGAGTTTGTCCATCAGGTGTCAGAACTTCTAAAACACGCGAATCGATATCACCACTAAACTTTAGAATGGCTCGAGTAAATCCTAACGAATCTTTCACAACTAATTGGTCGGAAATATTTCGAATCTGCGTTTGACCTAAATTATCAGTGTAGCTTCCTTGCTGAGGTACTAAGCTATATCCAGGCGTGAAGATACTGCTACCGTCAGGACTATCCTCAAGCGCTCCTAACATGCGTAATACTTGAGCGATTTGAGAACTAGCATGTCTATTTCCAAACTGATCGGACCCAGCGACTGCCAAAACCCCCAATAAGGGATTTAAGAGTGCGCCGACCAATCCTACACCCAAATTCGACCATCCAAAAGACATAGCAGGAACATATTGAGTTTGCCCGATATGAAAGCCAGTTTGATTTGAAACAAGACTATCTGTAACAATATAGTTGGTGAAAGTGCTAGGGATTCCAAGACCGTTATAAGTTCCTGTTAATTGGAGCGACAAATCATGGAATTGTGAAGTTTGTACGATACGACCACCTGCACCAGGATCTATTGCCAGCCCATCCCAACCAAACATTTGGCTTATGATTTGAGCCATTGCTCCCCCAAGAGAATGCCCAGTTACATAAATTGGGGAGCCTTCAAGCGCCGGAATATTCCTAATTTGATTAGCGAATTGAGCTGCCAAAGTGAATTGGTCATTCCACTGACCTAGCTTAACTGCATAATCAGGAATGATATCTGTAACACCATCTGTGCCTCGATAAGAGATAACTACTTCGCCGGTAATAATATTTTTATAGGCAGCAGCAGCAAATCCCCCATCCTGCATGCCCTGTATAAATGCCCAACCTTCAGGTGCAGCTTGATTAGATAGTTTGTCTTTATCATAAACAAAAACAGCTAACTCAGCTATTTGAGAGTTATTTTGCAGTGTTGCCATTTAGCTTCTCCTTTTATATTTCTTTGTTTAGTTTTTTACTTGGCTTTCAAATATCCTTTTGTAAAAAGCACTTTCTTCACTGCTCTTATAATTTAGCAAGCCATCTACTTGAGTGATAAATGACCATGGCAATTCAAATTCAAAATAGCGCTTGATCAGGCCTTGATTTGTTAAGTCTCTACGACTATCCAAATAATAATTTACGGTACTCTTCTCTTTACTCCGTGAGCAGCCTTGGTCAAAACTTATTAACGTCAGCCCATTAATCGCATTCCTCTTAAAACCAGCGACAACCTTCGCTCCAGATACCGATCCTTTTGAAGGAAGCCCTTCATCACTAACAAAAAAAGCCTCCCACTTCGAATCCCTATCTCCCCATATGCCGAGAGCGCTAACATTCGCAATTGACCTCTGCATTCCTTGTGGAGGATTTCCTTTTAAAGGAAATTCAGATTGAGTTTTCAACCATCTTAATGAGGTATATCTTGCTTCATAATCAGATAGCTGCTCATTTAACCAAGGTAAATGAAATTTCTGCTCATCAATGTAAACATCCAGCATACAGCGAAAAGTTTTCTTACAATTCTCAGCTTTCCCGGCTATACCACATAACTTGTAATTGGCATCTTCGATACGAAAAGCTGCTGCTTCGACTCCTTTAAGTTTCTGATCGACCCCTACAGAAGGCATTCCAAAACTATCGGCAAACTTTTCGTTATATACCCAAATATTGTTATCTTTAAAAAAAGACTGCCCATCAAAACTTTGATTGTCTATATACCGGACTGACTGACTATTTCTATTCGCCACATCTGCACTTGAAGTAAGGCAAGTTATGCTAGTAAAAAATAGAATAAGAAAGAAAGGGGTTAGGTTATTTTTCATAGTTATGATTTGAGTTTTTTAAGAAATCAAAATTAATTGCATCTAGCATATTCACGAAAGTCTTTTTATTCGCTTCTTGTAGAAGAAAGCGTTGTGTTTTGATTAAGACAATTAAGCCGTATCACATCGTCCACCAGCAAGTTTTTGGGCAATTGATGAGTAATGAAGATAATGGTGATCTTGCCTTTAAGCCTATTAATCGTTTGCGCAAACTGTTCAGCAGTTTGAGGATCAAGATTGCTGACTGCTTCATCGAATATCAGGATGTTCGGCTGTCTGAGTAGCGCTCTAGCAATTGCAATTCGTTGCTTCTGTCCACCACTTAACCCAATGCCATGCTCACCTAATGGAGTTTGGTAACCTTGGGGCAGTTGCTCAATCGTTTCGTGTATGCCCGCCAATTGGCAAGCCATGATGATTTGCTCAAAGCTTGCATGTGGGTTTGCTAGCGTTAGGTTCTCATAAAGCGTGCCCGAGAACAGTGTGGTCTCTTGTGGGACTACACCAAACACATTGCGCAACTCATTAGCACTCATGTAGCGGATGTCTTTGCCATCAAGCTTGATACTGCCTTCTTGTGGTTGCAGAAACCCAAGCATCAGCTTAGCCAGTGTGCTTTTTCCGCAACCACTAGGCCCCATGATCACTGTGCACTTTTGTGGTTTGATATTGATATTCAGTTGTTGATACAACCAAGGGTGATTTTCTGAATATCTAAAGCTGATGCTCTCAAAGTCGAGTTGCCCCTTAATACTGTTTGCTCTGGCTGGGATGAGTGAATAAGGCTCTGTTGGGGCATCCATTAAATCACCTAGACGCTTCACTGCAATATCTGCCTGCTGGAATTCCTGATACATACCAACGAGCCTTAATACCGGACCCGAAAGTCTTCCGCTAAACATCTGGAAAGCGACCAGCATCCCGATGGTGAACTCTGGGTTATGCATGACGATCCATGCTCCCACGCAAAGAATAGCTAGGGTTTGTAGTTGATCTAAAGTATTGGCGGTGATGTTGTAGCTGTTGGAGAGTTGTTTGGCAGTGAATGTGCTGTTGAGGTAGGTGGCAAGATAATCACCGTATTTCTGTTCTAGCTGGGGTTCTAGTTGCAGGGCTTTAACCGTTTCCATCCCTGAGATATATTCAGTGAGAAATGCCTGATTTCTTGCGCCGAGCAGGAATTGCTCGTTAAGTCGTTTACGGAGTAAAGGTGTCACAGCCAAGCTGACAAGGGTAATCAATGTCAAACTTGCCAGACTGATTAAAGTGAGCTGCCAGCTATACCAAAACATAATCGCCAGGAAGACGATTAAGAATGGGAAGTCGAGCAGCAAAGTAATCAACGAGCCAGCCAGAAATTCCCGAATGGTTTCTACCCCATGTAACCTGGCAACCAATGTCCCAGTAGGCCTATGCTCAAAATAGCGCATGGGCAGATGTAGCAGATGGCCAAACACTTTATGAGCTAGAACTGCATCAATACGATTGCCAGTGTGCAATACCAAGTATTGCCTCACCCAACTCATGATGGCGTTAAAGACCATGAAGATACCAAGTGCGATGGCAACGACGATTAAGGTACTGGTCGTATGGTGAACCACCACTTTATCAATAATGACTTGTGTTCCCAGTGGAGTAGCCAACGCCACTATTTGAATGGCAAGGGACGCTAAGAGGATTTCACGCCATACAGTCTTGTGTTTGAGTAGCTCTGGAATAAACCACTTAAAGCCAAAAGGACGTTGGGAAGTTTCTGATTTTGCTGCTGATGATTGCGGACTAGCTTGCGCTTCAAGTTCTGCAGCAGTTTGATTGGAATCATGCCTTTTAGAGGTCAATAACACCTGACCTGTGATTTGTGCAGCAAACGCTGAATACTCAATGGTTTCTGGTTGTTCAGTACCAGTCTTAATCCACAGCACTCGTTCTTTGTCGCATTTAAGAACGATAGCTAAGCTTAATAACTCCTCTTTCTCTGTATCCTCTATATCTTGTTCGAGCGAAGGCTCAGTGTTGGCAGGTTCTTTTAGAAACGTTAGAACGGGGAATACGGCTGGATGGATATCATGCAAGTCTAGTGTTTCAACACCGACTTTGAACCCGTAAGACTGCAAGGCAGTTTGCAGAGAAGTTAAATCATAAGGTGGGACAAAGCTGCGAATCAGCAATTGAGCATCAAATGGAATCTTGTGCAGCGCGCACAAGCCACCTATCGCCCAGACAAAATGCTGGCTGCTTAGCCTCATCTATCCACCCTGAATTTATTTTGTTTGTTTCAGGCATCATAAACGAAAAAAATGTTAAATAAAAACATTATTTTTTAACTTTAAAAATCAAATAATTACATAAATTACCTTATAAATATTTATCGAAGAAATTGATACCATGTGAAACATAAAAATAAATGCCCTGGTTGTTGGCCAGGGCATCTTGAACACTGCGTAGGGATGAATCAGGCGGTAATGACGGTCTTGCCGCCCATATAAGGTTGCAAAGCTTTAGGAATCGTCACCGATCCATCGGCATTCTGGTTATTCTCAAGTACAGCCACCAGCGTACGGCCCACAGCCAGTCCAGAACCATTCAAGGTATGCAATAAATCAGGTTTGCCCGCAGCATTACGGAAACGGGCCTGCAAACGGCGCGCCTGGAAGGCTTCGCAATTAGAGACTGAAGAGATTTCACGGTACGTATTCTGTGCTGGCAGCCAGACTTCCAAGTCATAGGTTTTGGCTGCGCCAAAGCCCATATCCCCAGTACATAGCGAAACCACGCGATATGGCAACTCCAGCGCCTGCAGAATGGCTTCGGCATGGCCAACCATTTCCTCCAATGCCTGATAGCTGGTTTCAGGATGGACGATCTGCACCATTTCGACTTTATCAAACTGATGCTGGCGTATCATGCCTTTGGTATCGCGACCATAAGAACCCGCTTCAGAACGGAAGCAAGGGGTATGGGCAGTCAGTTTAATGGGCAGTATATCCAACGGCACAATCTCGTCGCGGACTGTGTTAGTCAAAGTCACTTCAGAAGTTGGAATCAGGTATAACTTGCTGTCATTATGCGGTGTCGCAAACAGGTCTTCTTCAAATTTGGGCAACTGGCCGGTACCCACCAAGGTTTCGCGGTTAACCATATATGGCGTGTAGCACTCGGTATAGCCGTGTTTTTCGGTTTGCGTATCAAGCATAAACTGTGCAATTGCGCGGTGCAGTTTGGCGATCTGACCTTTCATTAAGGTAAAGCGTGCACCAGACAATTTAGCACCGGTATCAAAATCCAGGCCCAGCGGCGCACCTACATCAGCATGATCTTTAACCTCAAACTCAAAGCTACGCGGCGTTCCCCAACGGCGCACTTCAACGTTTTGCGTTTCATCCTGCCCCACTGGCACGCTTTCATGTGGCAAGTTAGGCACATTGAGCATCAGTGCCTGCATATTGGCCTGAATATCATTTAACTGCGCTTCTGCGGCTTTCAGCTCATCGCCTAAACCCGCGACTTCGGCCAAAATCGCACTTGCATCCTCCCCTTTGGATTTTGCGATACCGATTTGCTTGGAAGCCGAATTGCGTTTGGCTTGCAGATTCTCGGTATTGGTCTGGATGGTTTTGCGCTGGGCTTCAAGCGCTTTGAACTCTTCTGCCGGAAAAGCAAATTTACGTGCTGCCAAGCGGGCAACCACATTGTCCAAATCATTTCTAAGCTGTTGAATATCTAACATTATTTTTTCGCTTTGCTTTTTAAGTATTGCTGATCAAGGTCTTTAAGTTGATTAAGTTTCTCCCCTATTTTACCTTCCAATCCACGCGGTGTGGGCTGGTAAAACTGTGGCGGATCCATGTCATCAGGGAAGTATTGCTCGCCTGCGGCGTAAGCGCCAGGCTCATTATGCGCATAACGGTATTCTTTGCCATAGTCGAGCGCCTTCATGAGTTTGGTTGGCGCATTTCTTAAATGCAAGGGTACGTTGCGTGATTTATCTTGTGCCACAAATGCCTTGGCCTGGTTGTAAGCCATGTAACCGGCATTGCTCTTGGCCGCCACGGCCAGGTAAATCACGGCTTGTGCCAGCGCCAGCTCGCCTTCAGGGCTGCCCAGGCGTTCAAATGTCACCGCAGCATCATTGGCAATCTGCATGGCACGTGGGTCCGCCAGGCCAATGTCTTCCCAGGCCATACGGATAATGCGTCTGGCCAGGTATAGCGGGTCTGCCCCACCATCAATCATGCGCATAAACCAGTACAGCGCGGCATCGGGGTTGGAACCGCGTACTGATTTGTGCAAGGCGGAAATCTGGTCGTAAAAGGCTTCGCCGCCTTTATCAAAGCGGCGCAGTTTGCTGGCCATCGTTGATTGCAAAAACGATTCATCGATAGTGGTAACATTTGCCGCCAACGCGCCATTAAAAAGCCCTTCGGCAAAGTTGAGCAAGCGTCTGGCATCGCCATCGGCGTAGGCTAATACCTGTTCCTTGACTTCGTCAGCCAGTGTCACATTTGGTGCAACCTTGAGCCGCCCGCGCTCAAGCAATTCTGCCAGCTCATCTTCAGTGAGCGCATTTAACACAAAGACTTGTGCCCGGCTCAACAACGCACTATTAACCTCAAAAGACGGGTTCTCCGTTGTCGCGCCAATAAAAGTAATCAGTCCGCTTTCAACAAACGGCAAAAAGGCATCCTGCTGTCCTTTGTTAAAACGGTGGACTTCATCGACAAACAGGATGGTATTGCGGCCCGTTTGTTGCAAAGTAAGCTCGGCACGCTCGACAGCCTCACGGATATCTTTGATGCCAGACAATACCGCGGATAATGGTACAAATTCGGCATCGGCTGTTTGTGCAATCAGCCGTGCTAAGGTGGTTTTGCCCACGCCAGGTGGCCCCCACAATATCATGGAAGGCAGTTTGCCGGATTCGAACGCGCGGCGTAATGGTTTACCTTCACCCAGCAAATGAGTCTGCCCAACCACCTCATCCAGTGTTTTGGGGCGCAGCTGCTCTGCCAGTGGCACAGAAGAAGGTGTTTGTGGTTCAAACAGGGAGGACATGATGATTGATGCGCAAGCGTTTATTCGCCTACGACATCCACCCCTTTGGGAATCGAAAACAGGAACTGGTTGGTGTTGAGGCTGGGATTCACTTCTACGTTTGAGAAAACAATGTGTGTGCTTTGCCCAAATGCATCTACCAGGCGCATTTCAGCCAGTTTACTATGATCAAACGAGATAATGACGACCTGAAAACCGCTATCCTTTTGCTTGGGTTTGGCCTGCACACGCTGCATGCCATCAAAATCCAGCAATCGGCTCAGGCGGAAGGTTTCTTCCACGTTTGGTCCGCCAGCCAGCAAGGCGGCCGGGCTGGTACCCAACACTTTATCCACGGTGCGCACGGTGACTTGCTGTAAGTCGACATCAAACAGGAACACCTGTTTGCCATCACTGATGATTTGCTGTTCATAGGGTTTTTGGTAATCCCAGCGAAACTTGTTAGGCCGCTGCAAGAGCATCGTGCCATTGACCTCTTGGACCTTGCGGCCTTTCTGGTCAAACACGGTTTGCTTGAAATTGGCACGCATGGCCTGGGTGCTTTGGTAAAACTGCTTTAAATCTTCCACACCATCGGCCAATGCCGTTGAAATGACACAGACGCTGCATATCGCCAGCAGCACGTTGGTAATTACTTTATTCATGGTCTCCTCCGGCTTTCACTAATACCTCACGGTTGCCATTGCTTTGCATGGCAGAGACCAATCCGGCACGTTCCATATCCTCTATCAACCTGGCTGCACGGTTATAACCAATACGCAGTTGACGCTGTACTGATGAAATCGAGGCGCGGCGTGTTTTAAGCACGATCGCCACCGCTTCATCATAAAGTGGATCTTTTTCACCGCCTGCGCTGACATCCCCACCGCCCAGGCCATCCATGTCGGCGCTTTCGGTCTCATTGGTGAGAATACCTTCAATATAGTTTGGTTCGCCTTGCGCCTTGAGGAAATTCACCACATTGTGCACTTCACCATCACTGACAAAGGCGCCATGGATACGCTGCGGGTAACCACTACCTGGCGGCAGGTAAAGCATATCCCCCTGTCCCAGCAATGTTTCTGCGCCCATCTGGTCGAGGATGGTACGTGAGTCAATTTTGCTTGATACCTGGAAGGCCACACGTGTCGGCACGTTGGCTTTGATCAGGCCGGTAATCACATCCACAGAAGGCCGCTGTGTCGCTAGCACTAGGTGGATGCCAGACGCACGGGCTTTTTGTGCCAGACGTGCGATGAGTTCTTCGACCTTTTTGCCTACGACCATCATGAGGTCGGCCAATTCGTCGATGACGACGACGATCAAAGGCATTTCATCCAGCGGCTCCGGCTCATCCGGCGTCAGGCTGAATGGATGCGGAATCGACTGCCCTTGTTTTTTCGCTTCCTGGATTTTCTGGTTATAGCCGGCCAGGTTACGCACACCCAGCGTGGACATTAATTTATAACGACGCTCCATCTCAGCCACACACCAGTTCAGCGCATTGGCCGCCTGGCGCATGTCAGTCACCACTGGTGCTAACAGATGTGGAATGCCTTCATAGACAGACAATTCCAGCATTTTTGGGTCAATGAGGATCATGCGCACACGGCTGGCTTCAGACTTATACAGCAGGCTCAGAATCAGGGCGTTAATCGCGACCGATTTACCAGAACCCGTTGTACCTGCAACCAGTACGTGCGGCATTTTTGCCAGGTCAGCCACAATCGGCTTACCGGCAATATCTTTACCCATGGCAATGGCGATGGGAGAGTTCAAATCGGCATAGGCCTGGCTGCCCATGATTTCAGTCAAGGATACGATCTGTCGCTTGGGATTGGGGATCTCAAGGCCCATATAGCTCTTGCCCGGAATCGTCTCTACCACACGCACGCTTATGACAGACAGCGCGCGCGCCAAGTCTTTGGACAGGTTGGTGATCTGGCTGCCCTTAACGCCTGGTGCGGGGTCAAGCTCGTAGCGCGTAATCACCGGGCCAGGCTGTGCCGTGACGACTTTCACCTCAATGCCAAAATCCATGAGCTTGCGCTCAATCAGGCGTGAGGTGAAATCCAGCGTTTCGGCAGATTGCAACTCTACTGACTGGTTAGGCGCATCCAGCAAATGCAGCGGTGGCAAGCCTTCTTGCTCAATCGCTTCAAACAGCACCGCCTGTTTTTCCTTGACCACACGCTCACTGGGCTCAATCGTTACCTCTGGCACAGTGATTTCGACCGGTTTACGGTCTTCGATGCGTTTACGTTCAGCTTCCACAAACTCTTCACGCGCCTGCAGTGCCTGGCGCCCCATCTTACGGTCTTGCCAGTCCTGGTATTTGAGCAGGCCCCACTGGTAAAACTGGATCACCCACTCCCCCAGTTTTTCACTCATGGTGATCAATGACAAACCGGTAAAGAGGCTAAAGGACGTGGCAAACAATACCAGCAGCAGCATAGTGGACCCGGCGAAGCCAAACATATTACGTAACAGGTGATCAATGCCACTGCCAATCACCCCGCCCTGCTTGAGCGGGAAATCAGCTGGCAGGCTGACTAAATGACCGGACTCCAAGGCAGCAGAAGCGAGCAACATGAGCGCAAACCCAACACCGTTTAACCACCACTCGGTTTTCTCGGTAGCCTCCAGATGCAGGCGCTGGTACATCAACCAGACAAAGAAAAAAGCCAGCACCACAAACCACCAGGATGAAAAACCAAACAGGGAGAGCAAAATATCCGTGACCCACGCACCGACGGCCCCGCCGGCATTGTGTATGGTGTCATTCTCGCCCACAGCATGGGTCCAGCCTGGGTCCTCATGCGAATAAGTCGCTAAAATGACGGCTAGAAATACGCCGAGCGCAGCCAGGGCTATCCATGCGACTTCCCGCACGAGCCTGGCATCACGCAATTGCTTTTCCGTCGAAACTTTTTCAAGACGGACGTTAGCAACTTTTTTCTTATTAAAAAACAATATGTTGTCTCTTTCTTTGCAAGAGTGAACTTAAATGATTATAACAAAATCAAATTGCAGGCAGGCATTCTAGCTTTTAAAATACATTCAACGACAATAAGGAGACATCCATGGACATTGGTATCAATAACGAAGACCGCCACCAGATTGCAGACGGCTTATCAAAATTGCTGGCAGATACTTATACTTTGTATCTCAAAACGCACTACTTTCACTGGAACGTTACCGGGCCAATGTTCAATACCCTGCACCTGATGTTTGAAACCCAGTACACCGAACTTGCGTTGGCCGTAGACCTGGTCGCAGAGCGTATCCGTTCGCTGGGCGTCTATGCGCCTGGTACTTATGCCCAGTTCTCCAAACTGACTTCGATTGATGAAACGGTAGATGTGCCCAAGGCAAATGACATGATTCGCGAGCTAGTGGCTGGTCATGAAGCGGTTTGCCGCACGGCACGCAGTGTATTCCCAGCAGCAGAAAAAGCATCAGATGAAGCTACATCTGACTTGTTGACACAACGCCTGCAGTTGCACGAGAAAACAGCCTGGATGTTGCGTAGCCTGCTGGAATAATGTTGTAACACTTTATCTTCAGGATGGGCATTTAAAAAAACACGCCCATCCCCATCTATATAAAAATAATTCACCCTACTGGAAATCTCATCATGGCAACAAAACATGCCCGTTTAATGATTCTTGGCTCAGGCCCGGCTGGCTATACCGCAGCGGTCTATGCGGCCCGAGCAAACCTCAACCCGGTCTTGATTACTGGCCTTGCCCAGGGCGGCCAACTCATGACCACCACGGAGGTCGATAACTGGCCAGCGGATGCCAATGGCGTGATGGGACCAGAGCTCATGGCGCGCTTCCAGCAGCATGCCGAGCGTTTCAACACCGAGATGATTTTTGACCATATCCACACTACCCATCTCAAAGAAAAACCGATTCGCCTGGTGGGTGATAACGGTGAATATACTTGTGACGCCCTGATTATCGCCACAGGCGCTTCTGCCAAATATTTAGGATTACCTAGTGAAGAAGCCTTTGCAGGTAAAGGTGTGTCTGCGTGTGCCACTTGTGATGGTTTTTTCTACCGTAACCAGGAAGTTGCGGTGATCGGCGGCGGTAATACGGCGGTGGAAGAGGCACTGTATCTGGCCAATATCGCCAGCAAGGTTACCCTGGTGCACCGCCGCGACAAATTCAAGGCTGAGGCCATCCTGGTCGACAAGCTGATGGACCGCGTTAAAGAAGGCAAGATCGTACTGGAAACTTTCCATACGCTGGATGAAGTATTGGGCGATAACACTGGTGTGACCGGCATGCGTCTCAAAGACGTTAACTCCGGCAATACCAAAGAAATTCCGCTCAAAGGTGTATTTATTGCGATTGGTCACCAGCCCAATACACAAATCTTTGAAGGCCAGCTGGAAATGGAGGGCGGCTACATTGTCACGCAGGCAGGCCGTCAGGGCAATTTCACGGCGACCAATATCCCTGGCGTATTTGCCGCAGGCGATGTGCAGGATCATATTTACCGCCAGGCGGTGACCAGTGCGGGCACCGGTTGTATGGCGGCGCTGGATGCCGAGCGCTATTTGACCAGCCTCGAGTAAACTCTCAGGTTTGCAACGAAGAAGCGCACCCCGGTGCGCTTTTTTATTTTAGAATTGTGTTATGTCACAAGAGCTGCCGGACAAAGACGAAAATGATCTTTCACTGTTTTATGAAGCAGTGAAAGGCGCGCGCCCGGTGAAAACAAACCGCATTTTGCATACGCCCAAAAAGCCGAAACCAATTCCACGCCAACTCATCCGTGACGAACAGCAGGCGCTGGTCGACTCACTCAGTGATCACTACATACCTGCCCACGAACTCGAAAGTGGCGAGGAATTGCTATATTTGCGTGAAGGCCAATCTCCCATGGTCTTGAGCAAGTTGCGTCGGGGTCATTGGGTCGTACAGGCACATATAGACCTCCACGGCCTGATTAGCGATGAAGCGCGCTTGTATGTTTCTGAGTTTATTGCGGATTGCAAAAAACGTGGCTTGCGTTGTGTGCGCATTGTGCACGGCAAAGGCCTGGGCTCACGTAACAAAGAACCTGTGCTCAAGCACAAACTGCGTAACTGGCTCATGCAAAAAGATGAAGTCATTGCCTATGCCCAGGCCCGCGCCAACGACGGTGGCAGCGGTGCCGTCATCGTCTTGTTAAAAGCCTGATTACTTAAACCTGTAAAGAAAAGCGCGACGCCGAGACTGGCTTCGCGCTACTCACAGAGATTCATTACCAGTAATCGCGATGGTGGCGCGGACCTTTGCCTCTCATCACTACCGGGCGATACACAGCTGGTGCGGGCATCGGCTGAACCTGCATCATATTTGGTCTGACCTGCACTGCCACATCTATCACCGGGCCAGGATTTCTGTCCATCAGCGTCGAATATTGGCGGCCCTGATACTCATAATTCACCATATAACCGGTGATCACCGTTTGCCATTGGTCTACCATGGCACATTGTTGAACTGGACGATTGACGATGCGTTCGTTGCCATAAGTATTCTGGTTACCCACGCGGTCGCCGACGATCGCTCCTAAACCCGCCCCGACCGCTGCAGCGACAACTTTGCCACTGCCACGACCGATGGTACTCCCTAGCAAACCACCGGCAACGCCACCGACAATCGCCCCCGTATTGGAACGGTTGGACTCATACACTCGCTCCTGTACATAGGCAGTCTGGCATTCCTGACGTGGCTGGTTGACCTGCTGCACTTGTGGCGCGACTGACAGCACTCTGGCCCGGTCTATATATTCAGCACCGGCAAATGCACTCTGGCTCAGAGCCATCATGACTACACTGGATACGATCAGTTTACGCACTTTATTTCTCCTCTTGTGAATGACTGCAAGTTGCAGTTACCTCGTTAACGAGCATTCAATCACGGGAGATGACCGCCAGATGTATCAGATAAGGTGAAGTTTTGTATCTGACCCGATACAGATTACTGGCTACTGTTGGCCAGTTTGAGCAACTCGCCACGCTGCTGGATCTCAATCACACCACGTCCCATGGTCAGCCAGCCTTTTTGCTCCAGGCGCTTTAACTGGCGGCTGATCACTTCGCGGGCGGTGCCTAACTCATCGGCAATCTGCTGATGGGTGCGTTGTATGGTGTTATTACCCATATCCAGCAGGCACTTGGCCAGACGCGCATCCAGCGTCTGGAAGGCGACTTCGTCCAATAAAACAATCAAATCGCTGATCAGTGCGCCATAATTTTGCATGACGTATTGCCGGAACACAGGCGAATCAATCATGAGCTTATGGAAAATGTTCTCCGGAATGATGACATCCTCAATCGGCTCTTCGACAATAGTAGACGCCGGATACTGGCTATTACCCAGCAGGCAAGTGGTGGTAATGACACAGGTTTCGCCTGCACTCACGCGATACAAGACGATTTCACGACCGCTGGCAGACATTTTATACACGCGGGAGCGACCCTTAAGGCGTAGCACATAACCACTGCAGTGATCGCCTTCACGATAGCCTATGGTGCCTATGGGTGCTTCAACAATACGCGCATATTGCGTCAGCAGTTTTTTTGCAGGCTCTTCCAGCGCTTCAAGTTCCGGAAACAAGCCTATCCATGATAGTGATTGCATCATCCAATATCCCCAATTGATTATTTTGCGATTGTCACGGCAATGCTCAAGCCACCATGCAATCATTTTATGCGACAAACTTTATCATAAATTGATTTGAAAGCATTACCATCCTTTATCAGATAAGTGTTAAAGCGTACACAATCTGCGACAACAGGTTTATGATGGAATCTCATATGACAAACAAGATAAAAATAAAATGATCTTCAAGGGGTATTATGCAAACTTCAGATATTGCGGTGGATTTGTTTGATCAATTAAGGGCATCTGCCGATCAGGCCAGCCAACTCATGAAAGCCATGGCAAACACTGATCGGCTCATGTTGTTATGCCAGTTGTCGCAAGGTGAAAAATCAGTCAGTGAATTGGAAGCCTGCTTGAATTTAAGGCAACCCAGCCTGTCACAACAATTAACTGTGTTACGCGAAGCACAGCTTGTGATTACCCGCCGTGAAGGCAAAAATGTGTATTACAGTATTGGCAGTCCAGCCGCTTTAGCGGTTATCCGGGTATTGCATGACGAGTTTTGCCAGAAAGAAGCGTCACCCCGTCTCAAAAGTGCATAGAACTAAACGGAATCAAACATATGGAAATTAAAGAAATAGACCAGCGTTACCGCGTCAGTGACCAGTTAACTACAGCCGACCTAGATACGCTGGCGGCGCAAGGCGTGAAACTGGTCGTCAATTTCAGGCCAGATGGCGAAGGCGGAGACTCGCAACCCGCAAGTACCGAACTCGCCTCAAAGGCAGCAGCCTTGGGCATGGCTTATGCGCACATTCCGGTTGTGCCTAACCAGGTGAAACCTGAACATGGGCAGCAGCTTAAATCATTACTGGATGCACATCCTGGGCCTGTACTCGGTTTTTGCCGGACAGGTAACCGTGCCAACCAGGTGTATCAGCTGACACAACATGCACAGCCTGGCTCAGCGTCCACCAATGCCAAACCCGCTTGCTGCAGCCAGCCGCCTGAACAGGAAGGCCTGCTTAACAAAGTCAAAAACTGGTTTAATTAATCAAAAAATACACTCAAATAATCAGAAAAATTTCATTCCATGCAAAAAACCAATTTTGACATTGTGATTGTTGGCGGTGGCTCCGCAGGTTGTGCCATTGCAGCCAGCCTGAAAAAACGTGCCCCCGAACTTGATATTGCCATCATAGAGCCATCTGAAAAACATTATTACCAGCCTGCCTGGACTCTGGTGGGTGCTGGCGAGTTCGATGTGCAGAAAACCGTGCGCCCGATGGCAGAGTGTATTCCCTCTGGCATTACCTGGCTGCAAGCCGCAGTCACCAGTTTTGATCCGGAACAGCAACAGGTCACAACGGACAAGCTAGGCAATATCAAATATCAGCAACTGGTGGTCGCCGCTGGCCTGAAACTTCACTGGGAAGGCATTAAAGGCTTAACCGACACCCTGGGCAAAAATGGCGTTACTTCGAACTACAGGGTAGATTTGGCACCATATACCTGGCAACTGGTACAGCAGCTGCAATCCGGTGAAGCGGTGTTTACACAACCGCCCATGCCCATCAAATGCGCAGGCGCGCCGCAAAAAGCCCTCTATCTCTCATGTGCGGAATGGTTGAGCAAAGGCAGGCTCGGCAAGGTCAAGGCTTCCTTTTATAGTTCTACCCCAGCATTGTTTGGCGTCAAGGAGTATGTAGAGCCATTGATGCAATATATCCGTAAATACCAGGTTGACCTCAAGCTCAATACGACTTTGGTTGAAGTAGATGGCCCTGGCAAAACAGCATGGTTTAATGTCAAAGATACGGATGGTAACGTCCAACGCATCAGCAAGTCCTTCGAGATGTTGCATGTGGTCCCGCCGCAAACCGCACCGGACTTCATCAAGCAAAGCCCGCTGGCCAATGCCGATGGCTGGGTGGAAGTGGATCAGCACAGCTTGCAGCATGTGCGCTATCCCAATATTTTCGGGGTCGGTGATTGCACCAGTACACCTAATGCAAAAACAGCGGCGGCAGCGCGCAAACAGGTCGTTATTGCCGCAGAAAACCTGCTCGCACTACGCGCCGGTCAGTCACTGCCTTCGCGTTATGATGGCTATGGTTCCTGCCCGCTAACGGTTGAAAAAGGGAAAATCATCCTGGCTGAATTCGGCTATGGCGGCAAAATCGTGCCGACGTTCCCCTGGGACTCCACCAAGCCACGCCGCACTGCCTGGTGGCTTAAGAAATACTTGTTACCGTGCGTCTATTGGAACCTGATGCTCAAAGGACGGGAATGGCTGGCCCGTTGCGGAGCTTGCGGTTAAGTTTATTTGCCCGACATAAAGGCCTGTAACCATTGCAAGGTGAGCGCCACGCCAAAGCCGTTCACCTCGCTGGCAACTGCCCCCAGGCCTTCCTTGTGTGCATAGGAAGATAAGTCAACGTGGCACCAGTCAACTTCACCTTCGATAAATTTGCCTAGAAAACGCGCTGCCAGCAGATGGTCGGCATCGCTATCCATGGTGCACTGCTTGATATCGGCAATCTCGCTATCCAGCTCACCATCATAATCCTCGGCATACGGGAAAGCCACCACTCGCTCGCCACTGGCCGCCCCTGCCGCAACCATCTGCTCTGCCAAAGGCTCACGGTTAGCCACAATTCCGCTCATGCGTGAACCCAGGGCGGTTTGCATACTACCTGTCAGCGTCGCGTAATCAATCATCACATCAGGCTTGTCACGGCTGGCCAGCGTCAGCGTATCTGCCAGCACCATACGGCCTTCGGCATCGGTATGGACAATTTCTATCGTCATGCCATTGAGTGCCGTAATCACATCATTCTGCTTGTAGGCATTGGGGCCGATATGATTTTGCGCCAGTGCCAGCCAGCAATCGACATTAATCGCTAACTGTTGCGCACTAATGGCCTGCAACACGCCTATGGCTACTGCGCTGCCGTTCATATCCTGATGCATGCCTTGCATGTACTTGGATGACTTTAAATTGTGGCCACCGGTATCAAAGCAAATCCCCTTACCCACTAACGCCAGCGTTTTCTTGGCTTGTGGATGACGGTAGGAAAGCTTGACGATGGCAGCATCTTGCGGGTCTGAGCCCTGTGCCACCGCCACAAAAGCACCCGCCCTCAATTGCCGGAGCGCTTCCGTGTCCCATTCGGTGTATTGCCAGGCCTTTTCATTTGCCATGGTTTGCAGGCATTGGCGGTATAAAGCAGGCGTCAGCATATTAGGCGGCGTCATGGTCAGCGCACGGCAGACGGTATTCCCTGCCACCAGTGCGGTGACTTCATCAGCCCATGCCATATCCGCGACGCCAAATACGCCGATTTCACGTAACTTCTGCCCCGAGGTTTTTTGTTTTAATACTGGCAGCGATTGCGCATTCACGAGGGTGACATAGGCCGCCAAACGGGCAAATAATGATGCATGTTTTTTTGCACAGACCGCCAGTGCGATACGCTCCGGGTGTTCCGCCAGCAGGGGTTTAACAGCGGTACGCAATGCCGTATTCATGGCAAATCTAGACGATTTTTCTTCCAGCTGGCACACACTGACCAATGTCCCTTCTGCCAGCTCCAGGGTCACTGACTTTTCCTTGAGGTCGGCAATATCCAGCCCTGCACGTTTTAGTTTGGCATTGAGCGCATCCGCAAATGGCATGGAAGAAAACAATTTTTCTTCAACCACAAGCAGAATATGCTTGGCAAAGCCTGACAGCAAGGATGAATTGACTTCGGAATTTTGTGACCACTCGATGCGCATATTGTTAAAAAACACTCTTATATAAAACATTAAATAAACGTAGCAAATACCTGTAGTTAGGCATGGTTTTTTCATGCAAAACTTGACCAAAAGCGCCAAAAAAGAGACACTTACAGCTGATAGCTAGGTTGCTGGGACACATCAATAATATTCAGCAACGTGATACCATAAAAGCAGTATCCAATTACGGAATCCCTTCTTGGTAATCAATACTTTCTCAGCGCTAGGCATGGCTCAGTGCTTGATGCTAAGTGCTAGATTATACGCATAGCGACTTAAAACTCGGAGAATCCTCACGCATGGCAACGCATTCGCAAGCACACCTCAATGAAACTGACGCACAGGAAACGCAAGAATGGCTAGAATCCCTTAGTGCCGTCATTGAGAATGAAGGGCCTGAACGTGCCCACTTCCTGCTGGAAGCAATGATTGATCAGGCTCGCCGTTCCGGCGGCCATTTGCCTTATAAAGCAACCACCGCTTACGTTAACACCATCCCCACACACCTGCAGGCCAAACTGCAAGGTGACCCGGAGATGGAACGCCGCGTACGCGCGCTGATCCGCTGGAACGCGATCATGACCGTATTGCGTGCCAACGAAAAATCACCAGGCATTGGCGGCCACATCGCCAGCTTCCAGTCAGCGGCAACGTTGTACGATGTTGGTTTTAACCACTTTTTCCGCGCGGCCAATGAAAGCTTTGGCGGTGACTGCGTCTATTTCCAGGGCCACTCCTCTCCAGGCGTGTACGCGCGCGCTTTCCTCGAAGGCCGTATTACAGAAGAACAAATGGATAACTTCCGCCAGGAAACGGGCGGCAATGGTTTGTCCAGCTACCCTCACCCCTGGTTGATGCCGGACTTCTGGCAGTTTCCAACCGTCTCTATGGGTCTGGGACCATTGGCAGGGATTTACCAGGCACGCTTCCTGAAATACCTGCACAACCGTGGCATTGCCGATACGGCTGACCGCAAAGTATGGGTATTCTGCGGTGACGGCGAGATGGACGAGCCGGAATCACAAGGTGCGATATCACTGGCTGCGCGTGAAGGTTTGGATAACCTGATTTTTGTCATTAACTGTAACCTGCAGCGCCTGGATGGCCCGGTACGCGGCAACGGCAAAATTATCCAGGAACTCGAATCCAACTTCCGCGGTGCGGGCTGGAACGCGATCAAGGTCATCTGGGGTTCTTACTGGGACCCTCTGCTGGCCATGGATAAAGACGGCCTGCTGCGTAAGCGCATGGAAGAGTGCGTGGATGGCGAATACCAGAACTTCAAGCAAAAAGGTGGCGCCTACACACGCGAGCACTTCTTTGGCAAATATCCTGAGCTGCGTGAAATGGTGGCAGCCATGTCCGACGCAGACATCTGGCGCCTGAACCGTGGCGGCCACGATCCACACAAGGTGTTTGCGGCATACCATGCTGCGGTGAACCACAAAGGTCAGCCCACTGTCATCCTGGCCAAAACGGTTAAAGGCTATGGCATGGGCGAAGCTGGCGAAGGCCAAAATACCACACACCAGCAAAAGAGCATGGACATCGCCTCCCTCAAGGCCTTCCGTGACCGTTTTGACCTGCCACTGACTGACGAGCAGGTAGAAAAGCTGTCATATTACCGTCCGGCTGAAGACAGCCCGGAAATTAAATACATGATGGAACGCCGTGCTGCGCTTGGCGGATTTGTACCTAGCCGCCGCCGTAAAGGCAACGAGCTGACCGTGCCAGAGCTGTCTGCGTTTGAAAACATGCTGGGCGCCACCGGTGAGCGTGAAATCTCTACCACCATGGCGTTCGTGCGTATCCTGTCCACCCTGGTACGTGACAAGCAGGTGGGTAAATACGTGGTGCCTATCGTGCCGGACGAAGCACGTACGTTCGGGATGGAAGGCATGTTCCGTCAACTGGGCATTTACTCTTCTGTTGGCCAGTTGTACGAGCCACAAGACTCTGATCAGGTGATGTTCTACAAAGAATCACAAAGCGGCCAGATCCTGGAAGAAGGCATTAACGAGGCGGGTTCATTTGCCAGCTGGCTGGCTGCGGCGACGTCTTACAGCGTCACCGGCACGCAGATGATCCCTTTTTATATCTACTACTCCATGTTCGGCTTCCAGCGTATCGGCGACTTTGCCTGGGCTGCTGGCGACAGCCGTGCACGTGGCTTCCTGCTGGGGGCCACCGCAGGCCGCACAACTTTGAACGGTGAAGGTTTGCAGCATGAAGACGGCCATAGCCACCTGATGTCTGCCACCATCCCGAACTGCATTTCATACGACCCGACCTTCGCTTACGAGCTGGCCGTGATCATTCAGGAAGGCATGCGCCGCATGGTGCAAAACCAAGAAGATGTGTATTACTACATCACCTTGATGAACGAAAACTACAGCCACCCGGCCATGCCTGAAGGCAGTGCTGAAGGTATTCTCAAAGGGATGTACAGTTTCAGCAAGTCCAAAGCTAAAGGTCCCAAGGTACAACTGATGGGTTCAGGCGTGATCTTGCGAGAAGTGATTGCTGCGGCTGAATTGCTGGAAAAAGACTGGGGCGTGTCTGCCGACGTTTGGAGTGTGACCAGCTTTACCGAGCTGCGCCGCGATGGTATTGATGCAGAGCGTCATAACCTGCTGCACCCGGAAGCCAAACCTAAATTAAGCTTCGTGGAAGAATCCCTGAAGAAAGCAGAAGGCCCAGTGGTGGCTTCAACCGACTATATGCGCAGCTTTGCTGACCAGATTCGCCCATTCGTGCCCAATCGTTTTGTGGCCTTGGGTACCGATGGCTATGGCCGCTCAGATTCACGTGAAGCGCTGCGTAGCTTCTTTGAAGTGGACCGCTACTATGTCGTGCTGGCTGCCTTGAAGGCACTGGCTGACGACGGCAAACTGCCTGTAGCCAAAGCGACTGAAGCCATCAAAAAATATAATATCGACATTACTCGTGCCAACCCGGCCACGATCTAAGGTCACGACATAAGGAAAGTACAAAACATGTCTATCAAAGAAGTACTGGTGCCTGATATCGGCAACTTTGACAGCGTCGACGTGATTGAAGTCCTGGTCAGCGTGGGTGATACCGTTGCCAAGGAAGACTCACTGATTACCGTGGAATCTGACAAAGCCTCCATGGATATCCCCTCCTCACTGTCTGGTGTGGTTAAGGAAATCCACATCAAGGTGGGAGATAAAACCAAACAAGGCGCACTGATCCTGACACTGGATACTGCAGCCGAAGCGGCACCGGCAGAAAAAGTGGCTCCTCAGCCAACGGCCACACCAGTGGTGGCGACCGTGACTGTTGATGAAGCTAAGGTTGCCATTCCTGAGCCTACCCGCCCAGTCGCAGAAGTACCGCAAGTGATTCAGCCGCAAGCGACACCTAACCCGGTGGCGGCCAGCAGTGTTGCCAGCGATGGCAAACTGGCACATGCCAGCCCTTCCGTACGCAAGTTTGCGCGTGAACTGGGTGTGAACCTGTCACTGGTTAAAGCCAGCGGCCCGAAAAACCGCATCCTGCAATCTGACGTACAGGCTTATGTCAAAGGTGAGTTGTCCAAGCCACGTTCTGAAAACATGGGTGTAGGCGGTGGTTTAAGCACCTTGCCGATGCCGGTGATCGACTTCAGCCAGTTTGGCAGCATCGAAACCAAGCCACTGTCACGCATCAAGAAATTGTCCGGGGCCAACCTGCACCGTAACTGGGTGACTGCGCCACATGTGACACAGTTTGATGAGGCCGACATTACTGATCTGGAAGACTTCCGCAAATCCATGCTGGCTGAGGCGGAAAAGCGTGGCGTCAAATTGACCTTGCTGGCTTTCCTCATGAAAGCGGTAGTCAATGCCCTGCGTACTTACCCTAACTTTAATGCCTCACTGTCACCAGAGGGCGATAGCCTGATCCTCAAGCAGTATTACAACATCGGCTTCGCCTGCGATACGCCAGACGGTCTGGTCGTTCCAGTCGTACGTGATGTAAACCAGAAGGATGTGATGGATATCGCACGTGACCTGGCTGACCTCTCTGCCAAGGCGCGTGAGCGCAAGCTCAAGGTTGAAGAAATGCAAGGCGGCTGCTTTACCATTTCCAGCCTGGGTGGCATCGGTGGCACCATGTTCACGCCTATCATCAACTGCCCTGAAGTGGCGATCCTCGGTGTTTCCCGTGCTGCCATGCAGCCGGTTTACAACAAAGACACTGGCGGCTTTGATCCGCGCCTGATCATGCCACTGTCACTATCATACGATCACCGTGTGATTGACGGTGCTGACGGTGCACGCTTCACCAGCCACCTGCGCGTGATGCTGAGTGACGTGAGACGCTTATTGCTCTAAGCTCTAGTATTGCAACACAAAGGGCGCTTTAAGCGCCCTTTGTGTTTTAATTTAACTGACTCTGCTGCATAAAATCACCACTCTTGATCTGGGCTTTATCTTCTACTGACCATTGGTATAAGTAAATCCATACAGTGTCATAGCGCTTGCCATTGATGCCAGTAATGGAAACATAGCTGCGCTTGTATTCTGCAGGCTGGATATGTTGCTGCGCACACTCTTCGTAATCATCCAGCACCTTCAGCATGGTTACTGGATCATGTAATCTGTAGATCTCTCCATACACGCGATCGCTGTCAGATTTTGAAGTAACCACACCAGGATAATAAGTGATATGAAACATGCGGCCTTGAAACCAGCCCTCTGTGATAAATTCTGCGTTCTCGCCCAGATACTTCGTCATCGCATTCTGGTTACCTTTACGCAAAGTACCATATACAAATAGCAAATCAGACATAGCAGGTCTTTAGAATAAGGCCAATTGCGGATGATTGGCTGTCGCTTGCCAGGCGGCTGGTACAGAGAACAAGTCAGTACAAAAACCGGTCCGCTCTCCCGAGATGCCTAATTTAAGGCAACTGAGTTTAAAGCGGTGTGCGAGCAAATCAGCAAATATACCTTCGCCACGCATGCGCTGGCCAAACTCACTTTGGTAGTCTTTACCACCACGGCTTTGCCTGACGATGCTCATGACATGCTGGGCTTTGAGCGGAAAATATTGTTGTAGCCACTCCTGAAATAAATCACTTAATTCATGCGGCAAACGCAGGAACACATATCCGGCTTTGCGGGCGCCGGCCTCATGTGCTTTTTCCAGGATCTGCTCCATATCACAATCTGTGAGCGCTGGAATGACAGGCGCCACCATGACGCCAGTAGGAATGCCTGCTTCGCTGAGTCTGCGCAATGTTTCAAACCTACGCTCCGGGGCTGCGGCACGAGGTTCCAGCCGGCGTGCTACTTGTCTGTCCAGCGTCGTAATGCTGACGTAAATACTGGCCAGCCGTTTGGCAGCCATAGGCGCAATTAGGTCGATATCACGCTCGACCAGCGAGGATTTGGTGACCAGGCTGAATGGATGATTGGACTCACTCAGCACCTGGATAATTTGCCGCGTTAATTGGTATTCACGCTCAATGGGTTGGTAGCCATCGGTATTCATGCCGAGGGCAATGGGTTTGCATTGGTATTTGGGATGTGCCAGTTCTTTTTTCAGGAGAGCTACCGCATCAGCCTTCATTAACAGCCGCGATTCGAAATCCAGCCCTGGAGACATGCCTAAATAGGCATGCGTAGGACGTGCGTAGCAGTAAATGCAACCATGTTCGCATCCGCGATAAGGGTTCAGGGTACGGTCAAAAGGCAGATCAGGGGATTGAATGTAGTTGATGACTGACCTGGAAGCATCCAGCATCACTTCAGTCTGTAATGGGGGCGCCTCTTCATCAAGGCTCCCCCAGCCATCATCCAGTGACTCACGGGTATGTGGATCAAATCGGCTGACCATATTACTACTGGCCGCACGTCCTTTGTAAATAAGAGGTTTTTCATTCATAAAACATCATTCCTGAAAAAAGGCCTCTGACAAAATGCTATTCGTTGTTGTTTTTAACCTGCCAAAACCTTAAGTTGCACACATGAATGTATTAGCGCTTTTCGGAGATCCACTGGCATGCCAATGCGCTCCAGTAAGGAAGCGATTGCAGGGCCAGCATAGAGACCCATAATTGCGCATCCAGATTGCTGAAGCCACGTGAGTAAAGCATGGCCGCTGCGCAAAGCAGCAGAGAAACCAGAATCGTCAGCTCTTCTTTGATAGGTGCGATGAGCTGCCAATTGCTCAGTTTGGCCTTGGTTTTATTGGTCACGACGAATACACCTGCCTTGTGCGTCAGGCCACTGATGATCCCTCTGGCAATTGCATGTGATAAACCCAGGCTTGCCAACGACGCACCAAAGATATCCATCCAGCTGCAATGCATGGTCTTGCGATATAGCACTGGTCCCAAAATGGCCTTGATCGCCAGGAAACACAATATAGGCACAATCATCACCACCACGGGCAAGCTGAAATACTTGGGGAATGCCAGCATGGCAATCGTCCAGCCAATAGAGCCAATGGTAAAGAGTAGTTGCAAGGCCTCGCCAAACCAGCCGAACCAGCCAGTTAAAAAGTGGTAGCGCTGGCTGAAGTTGAGCGATGATTTGCCCAGTAGCTTCGGCATATGGTGTTTGAGAATCTGCATGGCGCCAAATGCCCAGCGATTGCGCTGGGATTTAAGCGCCTTGAAGTTGGCTGGCGTGAGGCCACGACCAAAGGTTTCGTCGATATAGCGCAGCTCCATGTTATTTTCGAGCAAACGTAAACCGAGCTCGGTATCCTCACAAATACACCACTCAGACCAGCCGCCTAGCGTTTGCAGTGATTCTCTGCGGATGAGCGTCATGGTGCCATGTTGGATCAGGGCATTACGCTCATGGCGATGATGCATGCCAATCCGGAAAAAGCCTTCAAACTCCCAGTTACACATGCGGTGGAAGAAGCTATGTTCCCATTCGCGGTGTGCCTGAGGTGCCTGCACCACAGCCACCTGAGACTCCAGGAAATGCGGCACCAGGTCAGACAACCAGTCTGGCGTGACCACGTAGTCAGCATCCACCACGCCAACCACTTGCGCATCAGGATGGGTTTTATCGAGCGCAAAATTCAGTGCACCCGCTTTAAAGCCGGGCCATGAAGGCAAGTGATAAAAATGGAAGTTATCCGGCATATTGGCCATGTAAGCCTCTAGCGGTTTCCATTTTGCTTCATCTTTGGTGTTGTTATCCACCACAATCACTTCATAGCGTGTGTAGTTCAATTGACGCAAGCTGTCGATGGTGGCGATCACCATTTCCGGCGGCTCGTTGTAACAAGCCAGATGGATAGAAACAAATAATTCCTGGTCCGCGGGTAAGGGCTGCGCGCGTTTAAACAAGCGCCGCCAGTAAGGCTTGAACATCACTTCACTAAACTCGGCCGCATAAATCATCAGGACCATGGAAGTCAGTGCGATCCCTAAAATCAGCCCTACCAGTACGACAAAGTCACGTAGCGTATAGTAATAATCCCCTGGCAGGTTCCAGGCAATGGTCAGCGTAGTAATACAGGCCTGGAACAAGATCGCCATTGATAATACACCACCAATGCCCCAATGCTTGAAACGCCAGGCAATCAGCATCAGTGGAACGAACGCGAGTACGGTAGACCAGGTCGCCTTGGCAATCCAGCGTGTATTGGGCGGAACGGCACCTTGCAAGGAATATTTCTGGTGACGGTCAGCGTTATACATGCCCCAATAAGCCCCTGCCCAGCCTTCCAGCGCGACCTTCCATGGCTGGTCAAATGCTTCCATCAGGTAAAAATCAAGGTCCTCAATGGAATTGCGTGCCAAAAACTCACGGATAAAGCGTGCCTGATTGACCTCACTGGCGACTGAGGCACCAATGGACGGGCCGCGGCTAGGCCAGCCGACTTCGGTAATCACAATTTTCTTGCGTGGATAGGCTTCCATTAACTGGTTATAACGCTCAATCGTATATTGCACTGCCTTCTCGACCGGCACACCTTCATGGTATGGCAGCAGGTGAACTGCAATATAGTCTACGTGTTTAACGAGTTCAGGGTTTTTAATCCAGACGTGCCATGGTTCGGCAGTAGATACCGGCACATTGCTATGCTCACGCACAAAATCCAGGTAACCAATCAATGACTGTACCGGCAAGTCATTACGTAACAAAGCCTCGTTACCAACAATCACGCGGTCAATATTGCTGTAGTTGTCGAGCTTCTCCAGTAGCGCAGACACTTCACGCGTATTCTTCATGTTGTCGGTATCAATCCACGCCCCGGCAATCACGTTCATATTGCGTTTGGCAGCGAGGGGAATCACCTCGTTAAGATCCAGCGATGAATACATGCGAATATGACGGGTATGTTTACGCATCAGGTCGAGATCTTCTGCCAATTCGGCCGTACTCGGATGCTGACCTTCGAGCGGGCTTTGATTGGCGCGATAGCCCGTGTAAGCAAACCCATTCACAGTAGGTTTCACATTAATGAGCGGCAAGGCCCGGTTTGTCAGCGCCCACAAGCCGAAATGCAAGGCCGAAAACAGAATGGCAAATACCAAGCCAGGAATTAGTTTTTTAAACCAGGAAACGATCACTTCTCACTCTTTCCATCAATGAATGATGTGTTTATTTAAATCTTCTATTCACGGCCAAGTTGCAGACTTCTGGCTGGCAGCACAAGCAGGGCTAAGCCACACGCACCACACCACCACCAGGCCATGATATTCCCGGGCTCCATGATGGCGACAGCGACGGCCATATTGGCAGCCATCATCCCCATGACAGCAGTTAACCAGAAACCAGCTTGAGCGAAGGTCGCTGCAGGCTCCTGACGTACAGTCGCCGAGATCAGCGAAATCGTCATCAACGCCATTGGCAAGCAAACCAGGATCAGTGGGAAATCGAGATATCGACCATTAATCGCCAGACCAGCACTGGTCAATAAAAATGCGAGGGCGAGCAATCGTAACAAGGATTGTTCGAGAAAGGTGTACACCTTCAATCCCAACCATTGCCGCAATTGCAGCCATGCCAGCGCCCAGCCTAACAGCACCAGCCCGCCTAACATGGCATATTCGCCGGTATTGCGTGCAGCCATATGGACATAATTGATTTGCAAATATGCGTGCAAGCCTGCGGCCAGACCAGTCAAGACAATTAATACTTTGTGGCGGGCAGAAAACTGCGTGTACTGCCCCCACGCCGCGCCAAGCAGTGCCAGCACTAGTGCAACCAGATAGGGTTTAAAGCCATCTGAACGTTCAGCCATGGCACCTTGCAGACTGAATTTTGGCTGCAAGTCAGTATCCAGCACGCCCCAGTAGCCGCCAACGGTGCCTTCAAGTTCACGCTTCCATGGCTGGTCTACCGCTTCAATCACATTGTATTGCCAATGGTTTTGCTGCGCAGCATTTAAAAATCCGCGCATGTAGAGCGCCTGGTTAATGGCGCTGGGTTTGGACCAAAACCGCTGGCGACCTTGTGAGGGCCAACCGGTTTCGCCAATCAGGATTGGCTTTTTAAACACAGTGCCCAGATGCCCCATGACAGAAGCGGTATGTGCAACCGCCTGCTCAATCGCAACCGGTTTGTCTTCCCAGTAAGGCAGAATATGCACGGTAACAAAATCGACATCCTGCTCCAATGTCGGATGCTTGAGCCAAAACTCCCAGACATCTGCATAGGTAATGGGTGCTTTGGTATTTGCCTTGGCCCATTGCAAGTATTCATGCATTTTGGGCTCAGACTGCTCACCACGTAGCAATACTTCATTGCCCACTACCAGACCACGTACAGTGTCAGGGTATTGATTGGCCTGTTGCACGGCCAGTTCCAGTTCTTTCACATTAAGGGCATCAACCCAGCCAATCCACACTCCGAGAATCACCTTCATACCTAATTTTTGTGCGGCTTTGGGCACATAATCCAGGCCTTGTGAAACTGAGTACGTGCGCACGCACTTTGTGACTTTGGATAATGCCTGCAAGTCCTGCTCGATCTGCAGAGGGTCCACAAAACTGTCTTTAACCGTTGGGTTCATACCCGGCTTGTAGTATGGCGCATACGAAACGCATTGCAATGGCAATGCCTCCGCAACGGCATCAATCAATACTTGTGGCTGTTGCAGACGCCATACATAATAAAGAGAGCCAATCAAAAACAAGGTCAGCCAGACAACCGGTGAAATTCGAGATAACAAACGCTGCAATATGATCACCCTGAACGGAATTGCTAAAAAATAGCAGTTATTCTCTCATAAATACCCATCCCTTGCGTTTCGCTTTTCAGCAACGAAAGGCACAAATACTCCAAAAGAGACTTGGTAAATTAATCAATTGGACTTATGATAAAACGTATTCAAAAGTCTCGCTAAAAACACAGGCTTTTAAACCTCTCACGCCAAAACAACTATCTCAGAAGTCTTATGAACGTTAAATCCTGCTTGACCACACTCGTGTTGCTTTCGTCATTTTCATTGCCAGCGCTGTCAGCGACAACTGCCAGCCCTGATTACAGTGGTGAATATCTCTGCAAAGGCAACAACGTTACTGTGGGTGACTACGAAGTCACCATCTACCTGAAAAAAAATCGTCGCAACAGCACAGCCAATGTGTCTGTGTATGACCTGGCGACCCACACCGAAAACAAGCAGAGCTATACCGGCCAGGCGATTACCCGCGGCAGGCAACTGGCAATGACTTTTAAACTGTCTGATGCCAAATATGCCGAGTTTTCGACGGGTATGGGCCAATTTACCAAGGTGGGTAAAAGCGGCTGGTCATTTAAAAACGACTACTATGAACCAGACGATACCGGTGGCAATTATGGTCATGAAACCTGCACCATGAAACCATTGCAAGCCACGCCTAACAGCACACCAGCCAGCAAGCGCTAGTAGATGGACAGCCTGAAAGAGAACTCGTTCTTTTGGTGATAAAATAGCAGAACTAATCGGAATATAAGGTTTTCATGAGTCAAATGGTTGAAATAGTGGTGCCGGATATCGGCAATTTTGAGAGTGTAGATGTCATTGAAGTCTTGGTGGCTGTGGGTGATACCATTGCCAAAGAAGACTCCCTGATTACCGTGGAATCTGACAAAGCCTCCATGGATATCCCCTCGTCACATGCTGGCGTGGTTAAAGAACTCAAGGTGGCCGTCGGTGACAAAGTAACCAAAGGCAGCCTGATCTTACTCTTAGAGGGCGCCGAAACAACAGCTGCTCCAGCCAAGCCAGCAGCAGAACCTGCCCAAGCTAGACAACCCGAATCAGCACCAGCCGCCCCAACTCAGGCACCTGCACCAGCCACTGCGACAGGTAACAACGACATCACGTGCCAAGTAATGGTACTGGGCTCAGGTCCAGGTGGCTACACTGCCGCTTTCCGCGCGGCTGACCTCGGCTTAAAAGTAGTACTGGTCGAGCGTTATCCAACCTTGGGCGGCGTGTGTCTCAATGTCGGTTGCATTCCATCCAAGGCTTTATTGCATACAGCCAAGGTGATTACCGAAGCAGAAGAGACCCAACACCACGGCCTGAGCTTTGGCAAACCGAATATCGACCTCGACAAACTGCGCGACTGGAAAGCCAACGATGTGGTTGGTAAATTGACAGGTGGCCTGGCACAAATGGCCAAGGCACGCGGTGTTACCGTCGTCAACGGTGTAGGTAAATTCACCAGCCAGAACCAGATCGCCGTGACTGCATCTGATGGTAAAACCACATTGGTCGGCTTTCAAAACGCCATCATTGCGGCAGGCTCACAGGCCACGAAATTCCCTGGTGCGCCAGAAGACGAGCGCATTATGGATTCTACCGGCGCATTGGCATTGGCAGATATTCCTGGCCGCATGCTGGTCATTGGTGGCGGCATTATTGGCCTGGAAATGGGCACTGTCTATGACGCACTGGGCACCAAAGTCAGCGTCGTCGAATTTATGGACGGTCTGATCCCAGGCGCAGACCGTGACCTGATCCGTCCATTGCAGAAGCGCATGGAAAAACGCTTTGAAAGCATCATGGTATCGACCAAGGTGTCTAAACTGGAAGCCAAATCTGATGGCATTTATGTGGATTTTGAAGGTGCAAACGCCCCAAAAGAAACACAGAAATATGACCGTGTGCTCGTTTCTATTGGCCGCCGTCCAAACGGTAAAAATATTGGTGCGGAAAACGCCGGTGTGATCGTCGATGACCGTGGTTTTATTGCGGTTGATAAACAGATGCGTACCAATGTACCGAATATCTTTGCCATTGGCGATATCGTTGGCCAACCCATGTTGGCACACAAGGCCACGCACGAGGCCAAAGTGGCCGCAGAAGTCATCGCTGGTCACAAAGTAGAATTTGTTGCCAGCGTGATTCCATCTGTTGCCTACACCGACCCTGAAGTGGCCTGGGTAGGCATGACTGAAACCGAAGCAAAAGCCAAAGGCATAGAAATTGAAAAAGCCAGTTTCCCCTGGGCAGCCAGTGGCCGTGCTTTATCCATCGCGCGTACTGAAGGCGCGACCAAGCTGATTTTTGATAAAGACACGCATCGTGTCATTGGGGCTGGTATTGTTGGTGTCAATGCTGGTGAATTACTGGCAGAAGCTGTGCTGGCCATTGAAATGGGCGCTGATGCCCACGATCTGGGTCTCACCATACACGCTCATCCAACCTTATCCGAAACAGTCTGCTTTGCTGCAGAACTTAAGGAAGGCACGATTACGGATATGCTGCCGCCGAAAAAACGCTAAGAGCTCAGTAATATTATCTCTAACAAAAAGCCCGCAATTGCGGGCTTTTTGCTTTAGTAACAGGCTTAATTTACTGGCAAGGAATCTCTTTCAACACTGTATCCGGGAAGCGCGAACGTGACTTCTCCAAACTGGCAAATTGCTGAGCCGACACCTGTTGTAGCTTGATCACCGCCTGTCCCCCGTTGCGCGGCGCTTTAATCAGCAATTTTACACCTTTGTTTTTAAGGTCTGCCATCAGTTTATCCGCCAGTTTTTCATCGCGGAACACACCAAATGAAATCGCATTACGCCATTTAGGGTCATCCTGCACAATAAAGAAATCCTCAACACCCAGTTTGCGCAACTCATCAGCCTTGGCTTGGGCCGCTTCCGGCGTCGCCAATGGTGGTTTGTATATCCAATAGCGGACATTCTCCAGGGCACTGCTAGTCATATTGGTTTGCGTTTTAATATTCAGTTGCTGCGCTGCATTGGCAGCTTCACTGACGCGTGACATATTAAATCCGCTCCATTCATAGCAAGCCGTTTGTACTGGCGCGTGCGTTTCTGCGGGTTTGGCAGGTGTTTTCTCAGGTGTTTTAGGTTCAGGTTGTTTACTTTCCGTCTTAGGCGAATTAGGCGGGCTCGTTACCACGGCAGCTTGGGCGGGTGAAGGCTCTTCCGGCGTTACCGTTGGTTCAGCAGGTGCGGGCGTAGGCGCTATCACCCGCTTTGGGTAAGATTCTAACGCCTTGGCGTCTAACAGTTTGATTTGTTCAGGATGCAATTCCGGCTTCAGGCTACTGACCGCTGGCGATAGCGCATCGCGTTTGAAGTAGGCAAACACAGCCACATTGATCAATAGCAATATCCAGAATAGTCGTTTCATTGCACTGTACTTTTCATTTATCTGAATTCCTGGCCAGGCAGGCCAACCCCTTTAATACCAGATTATCCACAATAATCGCCTGTGCTGACAATGCATGTGACAAATATCTGCGCAACAACTGCGCATCGCCGCCACTGAGTAGCAATAATGGAGGTGTCCCGACCTGTTCTGACAGCCGTGCGTACTGCATGACAATCGGTGCGGTCAGTGCTTTCACACAGCCTAACCACATGGCTTGCTGACTATTAAGCGCAAAATCCTGCCACGCAATCCCTTCAGCATAGCTGTAATCAAGTTGCGCAGCCCCTTGCTGCAAACTTTGCCACATCAGTCGCAAGCCCGGCTGGATGCTGCCACCCAGAAAATCTGCCTCATGATTGTTGACCAGCAAGGCATCTATCGTCATGGCGGTGCCTGCGGTTACCACCAGCGCGGACTGGGTGAATTGCCGCCAGGCTGACAGCAGGCTACACCATCGGTCACTGCCTAATTGTGCCGGGTGGCTGTAATGGTTTTTTAAACCCAGCGCGGAACCTTCTGCCTGAATCACATGCAAAGACTTCACCATGGCTGGCAATCCCCGCAACCAGAGTTCACCGGCTACATTGCTGACCCAAACCTCATCAGCCTCTAATACTGCCTGACGTAACAACTCAGCTTCGCCACCTACGGCAAACCACTGCGCATTTTCCAGCGCATGAACCTGCCACGACGCTTCCTCATCTGCTGACGGACACCAGGCCCATTTGGTCCGGCTATTGCCTGCGTCAATCAATAACTTCATACTGCGCTCCGCACACTGATTTCACCGGCATTAAAGCGCTGTTGACCAGCGGCCGTTTCTACGAGCAGACTACCCTCTTCTGCAACGCCTAGCACTTGCCCTGGCACCACCTGCCCGCTTGCCAGTAACAGGTTGACCGGTTGCTGGTGAAACGCATGATAGGTGGTCCAATCAGACTGAAAATAGGCAAACCCATGTTCTGCAAACTGGTTTAAATGCATGGCAAGCTGGCTCAGGCAACGGCCGAGTAACAGGTTAGGATCCATCGCCTGTCCAAACAACGCATTGAGGCCCATCACAGGCTGGTCAATCTGCTGGCGCATTTCAGTCTCAATTTCCAGGTTCAGTCCTATGCCAATCACCGCCGCACTCGGGCCTTCCATATCGCCTTGCAATTCAATCAAAATACCGCCCAGCTTATGCCACTGCCCCTGGTGCTTAACCAGCAGGTCATTTGGCCATTTGAGTTCCACATCCGTCAAGCCTAAGTCATGCAAGGCGCGCACCAAGGCCAGGCCCACCACCAGGCTCAGGCCAGATAAACCTGCCGCTCCGCATTGAAACCGCCACAGCAGCGAAAACGTCAAACTACCGCCCAGTTGTGACAACCAGGATCGGCCTCGACGGCCACGGCCCGCGGTCTGGATCTGCGCTGCCACACAAGTGCCATGGGCTACACCTCGGGCGCTTTCCTGCATCAGGTAACGGTTGGTCGAATCCACTTGCGCCATCACCTGCACATGAAACCATGGCGCATATTCACCGCACGCCTGCACAATTTCATCAGCGTCCAGCAAGGTCACAGGCTTGGGCAAACGGTAACCGCGCCCGCGCACTGAAAATACTGTGATGCCCAGCGTTTCAACCGATTGCATGGCGTTATAGACCGTGGCGCGCGTCACGCCAAAACGCTGTGCCAGTGCTTCACCGGAGTGAAATTTGCCATCGGCCAACACCGCCAATATCGGGAATGCCAGTTTGTTCATCAAATATGGTTTTAAAGGAAATATGATGCGTGAATCATAGGCCGCAGTGTAGCATATCGGCCTGATAGGCCAGGCCGATAAAAGCCATAAAAGGCGTGCATTAAGCGTTTTGGTCAGGTCGTGAAGCGTGTAAAATAGACCATACTTTAGAAACTTCAAGAATCGCCATGTCGACAGAAAAAGAACCCATCCCCGCTGCCTCCAACTTTATCCGCGCCGTCATTGATAAAGACCTTGCAGAAAACAAATACGCGAACAAAAAATGGGCGGGCAGCCCAGGCGATGCAGCGCACCAGGCCACTGGCCAAGTAGACTTTGCCAAAATCCGCACACGCTTTCCGCCCGAGCCTAATGGCTATTTGCATATCGGCCATGCCAAATCCATCTTTTTAAACTTTGGCTTGGCACGCGATTACGGCGGCGTCTGCCATTTGCGCTTTGACGACACCAACCCGGAAAAAGAAAGCCAGGAATACGTAGACAGCATCTCTGACATGGTGCAATGGCTGGGCTTTGGCTGGGACAACCCCACACCCAATGGCGGCAAAGAAAATAACCTTTATTTTGCCTCCGATTATTTTGACGTGATGTATCAGGCGGCGGAAGCACTGATTCAACATGGTCACGCCTATGTCGACGAACAAACGGCCGAAGAGGTGCGTATCAACCGTGGCACGCTGACTGAACCAGGCAAGGATTCGCCTTATCGCAACCGCAGCATAGAAGATAACCTGCGTATTTTCCGTGAAATGCGCGATGGCAAACACCCTGATGGCAGTATGTTATTACGCGCCAAAATCGACATGGCCTCGCCTAACATCAATATGCGCGACCCGGCCATTTACCGTATCCGCCGCGCACATCACCACAATACCGGTGACCAATGGTGCATCTACCCGATGTACACCTTCGCCCACCCAATTGAAGACGCACTGGAGCAAATCACACACTCCATCTGTACGCTAGAGTTTGAAGACCAACGTCCATTTTATGACTGGCTGATGGCACGCCTGGTAGAAGCGGGCTTGCTGGCCAATCCGGTGCCCAACCAATATGAATTTGCACGCCTGAACCTGACGTATGTCGTGCTCTCCAAACGCAAGCTGATTCAACTGGTTGAAGAAAAACACGTCAATGGCTGGGATGACCCTCGCCTGCCAACGCTGGCCGGTGCCCGCCGCCGTGGCTATACGCCAGAAGGCTTCAAGCTGTTTACAGACCGCATCGGCGTTTCCAAGGCAGATTCATGGATTGATTACAGCATCCTCGAAGACTGCATGCGCGAAGTGCTCAACGAATCCGCACCCCGTAAAATTGGCGTGCTTGACCCGATCAAACTGGTGATTGATAACTACCCTGAAGGTCAGGAAGAAGACTGCTACGCCCCTAACCACCCGCAAAAACCCGAGCTTGGCAAACGCGTGGTCAAACTCTCCAAAGAGCTGTGGATTGAGCGCGAAGACTTTATGGAAGAGCCCTCTAAAGGCTACTTCCGCCTATTCCCAGGCAACATGGTGCGTTTGCGCTATGGCTACGTGGTCAAATGCATCGGCTGTGAAAAGGATGCGGCTGGCAACGTGACTACCGTGCATTGTGAATACCTGCCAGACACAAAATCCGGCACACCGGGTGCCGATAGCGTCAAGGTCAAAGGCAATATCCACTGGGTCAGTGCCAACCACGCTTACACTACTGAAATCCGCCTGTACGATAGACTGTTTAAAGACCCGCATCCAGGTAGCGGTGATAAAGACTTTTTAGAGGACATCAACCCGGATTCCGTCAAAGTCATCACCGCACAGTTGGAACAAAGCGCGCAAGAAGCACAACCTGGTGATAGCTACCAGTTCGAGCGCCATGGCTATTTTGTTGCAGACCGTAAAGACAGTGTGGCTGGTAAGCCGGTGTTTAATAGAACGGTGACATTGAAGGATACGTGGCAAAAATAATGGATACGAGCCACGCCGATCATTCATCTTTCACTGCTAATCGGGAACTAAGCTTGAATGAGCAAGCGTGGCTAAATGTTGCTAATCAACGTCTGGACGACATCCTTTCCAAAAAGGTAAAAACCATCCCAGCATAAGTCGTTTTTGAAAGAATTGATCAACTTGTAGACCAATGAAAAAAGTCATCATTATTGCAGGTCCAAACGGCGCTGGTAAAACCACCTTTGCCCGTGAATACTTGCCTAATGAGGCCAATTGTCCAATCTTTATCAATGCCGACCTAATTGCTGCCGGGTTGGCACCCTTCTCTCCTGAAACGGCTGCGGTAAAAGCGGCAAGACTCATGCTGAAAGAAATTGAGTCTAATGTGAAAGCTGGCAACAGTTTTGCGATTGAGACAACACTTTCAGGCAAAACCTATGCAAAAGATATTCTTGCATGGAAAAAACTTGGCTATCACATCACACTAACTTTCCTTAGCCTGCCTGACCCAGAAATGGCGATAGCCAGGGTTAAAGCAAGGGTTGCCACTGGCGGACACAATATCTCAGAGGCAACCATCAGGCGGAGATTCAAAGCAGGTTTAGAAAACTTTCATCAGCTTTACAGCGCTCTAGCAAATTCATGGTCTTTGTATGACAATTCAGGCAATGAACCAAAACTAATCTCACGAGGCGTAAATCCATGACTGAAAAAGAAAAGTTGATAGAGAAAGAGTTTGAGGGCATTGATCAAGCACTACGTCGCGCAGCTAAAGCTGCAAAAAAACTGGCAGAACAAACTGGTACACCTTATGTAGTTTCACTAGACACTGGTAGAAATAAGTTTGAGCAAAATATTATTACTAGTAAAAAATAATTTGCTCCTGACTCTGAATTAGTGCGCCCAAACAAGCACTTACAAATCAACTTATTTGGCATAAATAAATTGAACAATATTCTCAAAATTGGCACAAGCTTTCTACTTGGTGTTGGAGCTGGCCTTATGATACGAAATAAAGATTGGCATAACTTTATTACTTCGTATATACCTGCTTTGGCAACATTAGTTGCTGCCTATTACGGCGCTAAATTTGCATTTGAATTTCAGAATCAGAAAGAATTAGAAATTGAGAAAAAAAATAATTTAATTGCCATTAATAAAGCAATTTTTACTTTATCTAGGATGGCAAATGATTTATTCGTATATCAAAGAGATTACATTAATCTTGTACGAGATGAAAAAGAAGCCTTCTTAAAATTAAGGCCAACAAGCCAATATGATAAAGAACTCTTTAAACTTGATATTGAGAGTCTAAGCTTTCTTCTGAATACTGACTTTAGAAATCTCTTGAGTGAAATAGCAATTGAAGGTGAACGTTACATTGCTGCAATTGAAGCTATTAATTTGAGATCTAACATACACTTAAATGAAATTCAGCCAAAACTAGAAAACGCGGGCTTTAAAAATGGACTTTCGATAACAATCAGTGATGCAGATTTAGAGCTTATCTTGGGTAACCGCCTTTTGTCGATGCTTAAAGAAACGACTGAGCAAGTAATTACTCATGTCGATAGCACGATTGAAAGTCTAAAATTGGTCGCTGACAGACTCAAAGATAGTATGAAGACTATTTATCCTGATCAAAAAATAATCACCTTTAATTTACCTAAGAGCTCAAAATAATGCTCCATAGTGTCAACCCCTCAACTGCCTATCGTTTACTCAACCACGGTCCCACAACTTTAATAACCTCTTATCACGCTGGTCAGCGTAATATCATGGCCGCCGCCTGGGTCTGCGCTTTAGACTTCAATCCACCCAAGGTCACTGTCGTCATTGATAGCAAAACCTTCACCCGCGAACTGATGGAAGCCGAAGGCACATTTGCCATCAACCTACCCTGTGTCAAACAAATTGAAATGGTGAAAAAAGTTGGAGGTATTAGCGGTCGTGATTTGCCGGGCACAGACAAATTTGTTGAATACGGCATTGGGACCTTTGCCGCACAGGAGATCAGCCCGCCGCTAGTGAAAGATTGCGTGGCGTGGCTGGAGTGCAAAATTATCCCCGAGCCGCATAACCAGAACACTTACGATTTATTTATTGCTGAGGTGGTCGCGGCGCAGGCCGATCAGCGTGTGTTTAGTGATAGTAGGTGGCATTTTGAAGGCCATGATGAGTTGCGTACCATTCACCATGTTGCCGGAGGCGTGTTCTACGCCACCGGTCAACAATGCTAATTTCCTATCCTCTATTTTTCTCTATAAAGCCCCTCGAATCAGCGTGGGGCTTTTTATTTTCAGACAATTCCTACACTGCAAAACTAAACTTATGCCTTGGCTGAATGTCAGGTTTATTGGGTTCTAAAGAATTTTGTAAGTTAGCGGCATTGAGACCTGGAATTGAATCCTGTCATGACAAGCCTTCCATCGTGAAAGCTGACACTGGCGTTGATGCCTCAGAATAAATCAAACAATGTTGCATCACGTTGTCTTCATTGTCGCGACCTGCGGCTAGCATTTGGCAATCGGCATACCGCTCGGTTGCCCTCACGGTTCTCATTGGTGGTAAGGGTAAACATGCGTACACAACATCAACAAAAAAATGACCAGCTCTATGTGTTGCTGATCAGCGTTCACGGTTTAATCAGGGGCGAGCAGCTTGAACTTGGCGTCGACGCTGATACTGGCGGGCAATGCACCTATGTGCTGGACTTGGCGAGGGCATTGGCTGAGCACCCGCAAGTGGGTAAAGTCGAATTAATGACGCGCTTGATTGAAGATCCCAATATCTCGCCTGATTACTCCCTGCCTCAAGAGCAGCTCAGTGAAAAAGCCCGGATTATCCGCTTCCCGTGTGGCCCCAAGCGTTATATGCGAAAGGAAACCCTGTGGCCGCATCTGGACCAGATGGTAGACCGCTGCCTGCATTATTTGCGCCAGCAAGGCCGTTTGCCGGACGTGATTCACTCCCATTATGCCGACGCAGGATACGTGGGCCGTCAGTTGTCCATGTTATTGGGTATTCCGCTGATTCATACCGGGCATTCGCTGGGTAAGCCCAAGCAGGAACGTTTGCTTTCAAGTGGCCGTAAAGCCGCAAATATTGAAAAACAGTTTAACTTTGAGCGGCGGATTGCCGAGGAAGAAGCGCTGATTCAACATGCTTCCATGATCGTCACCAGTACGCGGCAAGAAGTGGAATTGCAATATGGCATGTATTCGCAGCCAGACCTCAAGCGTTTCCGCGTGATTCCACCTGGTACAGATACTTCACGTTTTTCACCGCCTGGCAGGCGCCCCATTTCCGACACGGTTGAACACAGCATCAACCGTTTTTTAGAAAACCCCAAAAAACCGATGATTTTGTGTATCTGCCGTCCGGAAGTACGTAAAAACATCAAAGGCCTGGTCGCTGCCTACGCCAATAACCAAGCACTGCAAAAACGTGCCAATCTGGTGCTGGTAGCAGGTAGCCGCGAGAATATCCGCGAACTGGAAAAATCGCAGGCGGCTGTGCTCAATGACTTGCTGCTTGATATTGACAGTTATGACCTCTGGGGCAAGGTGGCGATTCCTAAAAACCATGCCCAGGAAGACGTGCCCGAAATGTACCGCATGGCAGCAAAAAGCCGCGGTATTTTTATCAATGCCGCCTTTACCGAACCGTTTGGATTAACCTTGCTGGAAGCTGGTGCTTGCGGTCTGCCTGTCATTGCACCGGATGATGGTGGTCCACGGGATATTTTAACCAATTGCCATCACGGCTTGCTAGTCGACACCCTAAGTAGTGAAGCAATTGGGGAGGCATTACTCTCTGCATTGACGGATAAAGCCCGCTGGCGCAAATGGGCTAAGAATGGCGTGTTAAACGTCAAGCGTCACTACACGTGGGAGGGTCACGTGAGTAAATACCTAAAAGAGGTAAATGCATTATTGCGCAAGCAGCGTAAAAACTTGCGTAAGCAACAGATTGCCCTGCATAGCGGTAAGTCTACGATTCCTCTGGCACAGCATGCTTTTATCACCGATATTGATAATACCCTGCTCGGCAACCGTGCTGGACACGAAGCCTTGGTTGAGTGGCTAATTGCCAACGGCAGTTATACCGTTTTTGGTATCGCCACCGGGCGCCCGCTCGAAAGCGCGATTGATATCTTGCGTAAAAACCGCATCCCAATTCCCGATGTGTTGATCACTTCGGTCGGCTCCGAAATTCATTATGGCATACGTCAGATTCCGGATATTGGCTGGGCTAACCATATCCGCCACTTATGGCGGCGTGACGATGTGTTGAAGGCCATGCAGGAAGTCCCCGGCATACGCTTGCAGGCACCTGAAAACCAGCGCGAATTCAAGATTTCTTATGTGGTAGACCCAAAAAAAATGCCGGGAGCGGACAAAATCAGCCAGCATTTACGCGGTCATGGTTTGCATGCGCAGGTGATTTACTCTCATGGCGAGTTTCTAGATATTTTGCCGATACGTGCTTCCAAAGGTCACGCTATCCGTTACCTCTCCTATAAATGGGGGTTGCCATTAACCAATTTCCTGGTTTCTGGTGATTCCGGCAATGATATTGAAATGCTCATCGGCGACACCATGGCGGTGGTAGTAGGTAACTACAGTGAAGACCTCTCTCACCTCAAGGGCATCCCCGGTATTTATTTTGCCGAAGCCACTCATGCAAACGGCATCCTGGAGGGCATGCAGCATTACAAATTTGGTAAGCCTATCAGCAAGGATCATGGTGGAACCCCGGACCACAAAAGTGAAACAGTTGTTGAAGGAGCCTAAGACATGTATGAGCAAATCTCACATTCTTTGTTGAATGACATCCTGACCCAATTCAAACAACCCAAAGGCGAAGATTGGCAACATTTTTATACCCGGCTGGGGGCTAATTTCTATGCCATCCACTCGCTGTTTCAGCACTTATACGGACAACGCGCTGACTTTAAAGAACAGCTTGGCAAGCTGGTGAATGTGCTGGCGCAGCAATATGCGCAACGCGCTCCCCATTTAAGAGCCAAGGACCTGGAGCGGGAAAAAAACCATGACTGGTTCATGCAGCAAAAATGGGTGGGGATGGCGTTGTATTGTCAGGGCTTTGCCGGCAACCTGGCCAGTATGCGTGAACGCCTGCCATACCTGCAGGAGCTGGGCATCAACCTGGTGCATATTATGCCGCTCTGCGATTGCCCGGAACTACAGAACGATGGCGGTTATGCCGTGCGCGACTTCAGGAAAGTAGATGCACGTAATGGCACCATGGAAGATCTGGAACAGTTGATTGCGGCCATGCAACAGAGTGATATGTTGCTGACGCTGGATGTGGTCGTCAACCACACCTCGGATGAGCATGAGTGGGCCCTTAAAGCCAAGCAAGGTGACCAGCAGTACCAAGATTACTATTATATGTACCCTGACCGGACCCTGCCAGATATGTTCGAGGCTGCTATGCCTGAGGTTTTTCCCGAACAGGCACCCGGAAGCTTCACGTTAAACCCCGACACTGGCAAATGGGTGATGACAGTGTTCAACCATTATCAATGGGACTTGAATTACAGCAACCCGGCGGTATTCATCGAAATGGTGGATATTGTCCTGTTCTGGGCCAATAAGGGCGTGGATATCCTGCGGCTGGATGCGGTTGCCTTTTTATGGAAAAAAATAGGCAGCAGTTGCCAGAATGAACGGGAAGCCCACCTGATTCTGCAACTGTTGAAAGATTGCTGCCAGGTGACTGCACCAGGCGTCATCTTTATCGCAGAAGCCATTGTGGCCCCTACCGAAATCATCAAATATTTTGGGGAAGATGCGATTAATGCCAAGGAATGCGAAATCGCCTACAACGCTACCTTCATGGCCCTGCTCTGGGATGCAGTGGCGACCAAACAGACGGTGCTACTGACCAAAGGTGTGGAAGATTTGCCGGAAAAACTGGACCGCGCCACCTGGTTGAACTATGTGCGTTGCCATGACGATATCGGCTTAGGCTTTAGCGACAAAGCCATTATTGAGGCGGGTTTTGATCCAGTCTCACACCGTCGCTTCCTGGTGGACTATTACACGGGACGCTATCCTGAATCCAATGCCAGGGGCTTCGCTTTTGGCGTCAACAAGAAAACAGGGGATGCCAGAATTTCTGGTGCGCTCGCATCCCTGGCCGGCCTGGAAACTGCGCTTGACTATCAGGATCAGTCAGCCATTGAAAATGCGATGATGACCATCATCCTGCTGCATAACTTGATCATGTCATTTGGCGGCATTCCATTGATTTACTATGGCGATGCAGTAGGCACACTGAACAATGACAGTTATTTGCAAGATGAAAACAAAATGCATGATAACCGCTGGGTGCACAGGCCCACGCTGGATTGGGAAGTGATGGCGCTCAGGAATGAGCCCGGCACCATTCAACAACGCCTGTTCAGCCAGATCAAGCAATTGATCGCCATCCGCAAGGAGATTTCTGCGTTTGCGGATTTAAATAACCGCGAATTGATTACACTGGAAAACCCACATTTGTTTGCCTTCCACCGTTTTGTACAAACCGGCATGCATTCCAAAGTGGTGGTGGTCGCCAATTTTGATACCTCACCACAATCCGTCCCTTTACAATCGTTCCGGCAAAAAGGCCTGTTTAAAGGCGCTGTACTGACAGAGTTATATAGCGGTCAGCAAATCATCCCAGAATCAGACTTCCTGACCATCCCTAAACTCACGGCCTACTGGCTATCTACCTAACCACTCATTTGAAAGGAATATTAAACACAATGTCTTGGTTTACTTATTTAGGCATCGAAAATCCAGCGGAAATGTTGGCACTGATCAAAACCCTGTTACGCATTTTCCTCATTATAGGGGTTGCCTACTTTCTCAATCGCCTGAGCAAAAAACTCATTGTTAAATTACGGGATAAGTTGAATGCCAGACAAGTGGACAACCTCGAAGAAATCAAACGCCTGAATACACTGAGCATGGTGCTGCGCTATATTGTCACTACGGTGATCCTGGCCATTACCGTGGTAGAAATCCTGCATGAGCTGGGCATTTCGATTGCCCCGGTACTGGCAGCAGCCGGTGTCGTAGGTTTGGCTATCGGCTTCGGTGCACAAAGCCTGGTCAAGGATTACTTCAACGGATTCTTTTTATTGCTGGAAAACCAGATTCGCAAGGATGATGTGGTAGAGATTGCTGGCAAAGCCGGGCTGGTCGAAGAAATTACCTTACGGTATATCAAAATGCGCGATTACGAGGGCAATGTCCATTATGTACCTAATGGCCAGATTACGACAGTCACCAACCGCTCACGCGATTTTGCTTATGCGGTGATGGATATTCGCGTAGGCTATGATGAAAATATCGCCAAGGTCATGCAGATCATGCATGAAGTGGGGGCTGCTATTGTGCAAGATGAGGCATTGCAAAATAAGGTGCTCGACAAGCTGGAAATTGCCGGCGTCGATAACCTGGCAGAATCTGCTGTCATTATCCGTTGCCGTATCAAAGTCCGACCACTGGAACAATGGACGATTAAGCGTGAATACCTCAAACGTATTAAAAACGCATTTGATGCCCAACAGATTGAGATTCCTTTCCCTCACCTCACCGTTTATCAAGGTCAGGGGCAACTGGCTGCTTAATGAAAACGGGCGATAATCCCGTTTTTTTATAACTGACGTAATGCTTTTCGCCTTTGCCTGTCACGATAAGCCAGCAGGATAATGATGCCTGCAACATTTGGAAACCAGATATACCAGTGCGACCATGGGATGCCGTCCATCCTGAAATCTGAAACCGGCCAGAACATGGGCGTTGGAAAGTATTCCAGGCTATGGAAAGGAAAGTCCAGCGTAATATGGAATGGCCAAGCCAGCATGGCAAAGGCAATCTCTTTGCGCCAGATAGCTACCAGGCCAATCACGGTGAATGCAACCACAAAACTGTGTCCAACGTTATAGGCCGGGTAAATCCAGGCAGGCAAGGTTGCCAGCGCTGGTTTTCCCCACGTATAGCTGCCATCAATCACACGCATGAAAAAAAGCGCACCAAAGGAAATCAGGTCAGGCATGGCACCCATCAGCGCCGCAAACTTTGGATAAGCTAATCGGGGAGACTTACGGAATCCAAACAGGCCGTAACCCCACAACGCGTGGCTAAAGGTGTCCATACTAGCTCCTGGAAGATTTAGGCAGCCAGCTGGCGGATCACGTCTGCCAATTGCTCCGCCTGTGTTTGTACCAAGGTTGGATTGAGACCTTCGACCATGACCCTGATTTTAGGCTCGGTGCCAGAAGCACGTAACAGCACACGGCCTTCGCCATTAAGTGCCTGCTCGGCTTGCTGCACAGCGTTCTGCACGGCATCCTGGTTTAAATCCAGTTTTTGTTTGGTGGTCACGTTGATCAGCACTTGCGGGTACAGGGTCAAATCGGCCCCTAACTGTTGCAAGGTTTTCCTGCTCTCACGCAAGGATTGTAGCACTTGCAAGGCAGCAATAATGGCATCGCCACTGGTGTGTTTGTCCAGGGTGAGGATATGGCCGGAGTTCTCGCCACCCAATTTCCAGTTTTTATCCTGGAGCAGTTCAAGGACGTAACGGTCACCTACTTTCGCCCGTGCAAACGGGATCTGGTGTTTCTGCAAGGCGTGCTCCAGGGCCAGATTGGTCATCAGGGTGCCTGCAACGCCGCCTTTTAGCTTACCTTTGGCATACAGGCCCATGGCGATGATATACAGCAACTGGTCGCCATCCAGCAAGTTGCCTGTACCATCGACCATCATGACGCGGTCACCGTCGCCATCAAAAGCAATACCAAGATCTGCCTGATGCTCGACCACGGCTTTTTGCAGGGCCTGCGGATGGGTGGAACCTACATTTTCGTTGATATTTAGGCCATCCGGATGGTTACCGATGGCAATCACCTCTGCACCTAATTCATGAAACACATCGGGCGCAACGTGGTAAGTCGCACCATGGGCGCAATCGAGCACAATTTTAAGGCCGCGCAGATCCAGGTGGTTAGGGAAAGTGCTTTTACAGAATTCGACATAACGGCCTGCCGCGTCGTCTACACGCTTAGCCTTGCCTAACTCTGCAGACTCCATGACCTGCATAGGCTTGCCTAGCTCGGCTTCAATCGCATGCTCAATGTCATCAGGCAATTTAGTACCTTGTGCTGAAAAAAACTTGATGCCATTATCATAATAAGGGTTATGCGAAGCTGAGATGACGATGCCGGCCTGCGCACGCAAGGCGCGTGTCAAATAGGCAACGGCGGGCGTTGGCATAGGACCCGTCAGCAACACATCCACACCTGCTGCTGACAAGCCAGCCTCCAGCGAAGCTTCCAGCATATAACCTGAAATACGGGTATCTTTCCCTATGAGTACCGTTGGCCTTTTACCTGCAGGTAAATGCTCGTGATTAGCTAATACGCGTCCGGCAGCATAACCCAGCTTCATGACAAACTCCGGGGTAATGACAGATTCGCCGACACGGCCGCGAATGCCATCGGTGCCAAAATACTGTTTACTCATCGCTCTTATCCTTTACAATTTTTCTTGCTCTAATTTGTTGTGCTTGCTTATTTTTATCTGCTATTTCAGCGCGGCAACGACTTTAAGCGCTTCGACTGTCGCCTTGACATCGTGCACTCTCAGCAAATGCGCGCCGTGCATGGCGCTAATCACCGCTGCAGCCACACTGGCATGCAAACGGGCATCGACATCGTTGCCAGTCATTTGTCCCAGAACAGACTTGCGGGATAATCCCACCAATAACGGGCAACCCAACTCCAGCAACTGCGGTAATGCTTTGGCCAGTGCGATATTATGCGCCCTGGTTTTGCCAAAGCCAAAACCGGGATCCAGCATGATGCGCTGAGGGGCAATGCCTGCCGACAAACAAGTATCGCGTTGTACACGTAAAAACTGCTTCACTTCGGCGACCACATCTTCATAGTGCGGGGCAATTTGCATGGTTTGCGGCGTGCCCTGCATATGCATGATGCACACGCCAGCATCGCTATTAGCCACAGCCTCCAGTGCGCCCTCTTCCTGCAAGCCTCGTATGTCATTCACGATGCTGGCACCAGCAGCAATCGCAGCACGCATGACAGCGGGTTTATAGGTATCAATTGAAATCGGGACTGGAATATCTCGCGCTACCAGTGCTTCAATCACTGGGATGACACGTCGCAACTCTTCCTCAAGGGGCACAGGTGTTGCATTTGGCCGAGTAGACTCACCACCAATATCCAACACATCTGCGCCTTGTTCGATCAGTTCCAGCGCATGCGCGAGGGCTGCATCTCGCTGGTCAAACTGGCCACCATCCGAAAAGGAATCTGGCGTGACGTTGACGATACCCATGACTTTGGGTGACTCGACATTGAGATGAAAGCGTCCACAGTGAAACAGCATGTCCATTGAATTCCACAAAACAAAAAGGCTGGCAACTGCCAGCCTTGTTATTTTAACTGAATGCCGGGGGATAAAACACCCGGCACACCATTCTAGACATTACTTTCGGCGCCATCACCTTTCGCCGTCGGTTGTGGCGTAGGGTTGACGATGGTACCAGTGCCGCTACCGCCAGAAGTCATGGTTGGGCCATTTTTCTGTTTAGGCGCACGGACTGGTAAACCAGCCATAATGTCGTTGATCTGGTCAGCGTCAATGGTTTCAAATTCCATCAACGCCTTGGTCATGGCCTCTACCTTATCGCGGTTATCTTCCAGCAATTTACGCGCAATCGCATATTGCTCGTCGAGGATACGGCGGATCTCAGCATCCACTTTTTGCTGTGTCGCCTCAGACACGGTACGGGAAGACATGCTGCCCATCCATGAATCCTGCTCACTACCAGCGTAAACCATCGTACCCAAGGTGTCAGACATACCAAACTTGGTGACCATATCACGTGCCATTTTTGTCGCACGTTCAAAGTCATTCGATGCACCAGTAGACATTTGATTCATGAAAATCTCTTCGGCAATACGACCACCGAACAGAATCGAAATATCTTCCAGCATTTTGTCTTTGTAGTTGCTGATACGGTCGTGCTCAGGCAACTGCCAGGTCAAGCCCAAAGCCCAGCCACGCGGCATAATCGTTACCTTGTGAACCGGATCAGCTTTAGGCAGCAATTTAGCCACCACCGCATGACCAGACTCGTGATAAGCCGTATTCAAGCGCTCTTCCTCACGCATGACCATAGACTTGCGCTCAGGGCCCATGAAGATTTTGTCTTTGGCATCTTCAAAATCCTGCATGTCTACCGTACGTTTGTTACGGCGCGCAGCAAACAGGGCAGCTTCGTTCACCAGGTTCGCCAAGTCAGCACCACTGAAGCCTGGTGTACCACGTGCCAGGATATCGGCTTTAACGTCCGGGTCAATTGGCACTTTGCGCATATGCACATTGAGGATTTGCTCACGGCCTTTGATATCTGGCAAGCCAACCATCACCTGACGGTCAAAACGGCCTGGACGCAATAACGCTTTATCCAGCACATCGGCACGGTTTGTTGCAGCAATCACGATGACGCCTGAGTTTGCTTCGAAGCCATCCATCTCAACCAGCATCTGGTTCAGGGTTTGTTCGCGTTCATCATTACCGCCACCGGTACCGGCACCACGATGACGGCCGACGGCATCGATCTCATCGATAAACACGATACAAGGCGAGTTTTTCTTGGCGGTTTCAAACATGTCACGCACACGTGCAGCACCCACGCCAACAAACATTTCAACAAAGTCTGAACCAGAAATGCTGAAGAATGGTACCTTGGCTTCACCCGCAATCGCACGAGCCAGCAAGGTTTTACCAGTTCCTGGTGGGCCTACCATCAATACGCCACGTGGAATGCGGCCACCCAGTTTCTGGAACTTACTAGGGTCTTTCAGGAATTCGACCAGTTCAGCCACTTCTTCCTTGGCTTCGTCGCACCCCGCCACATCGGCAAAGGTTGTACTATTGTTAGACTCGTCCAATTGACGCGCCTTGCTCTTGCCAAATGAGAATGGCCCACCACCCTTGCCGCCACCTTGCATCTGACGCATGAAGAAAATCCAGACGCCAATCAGCAGGATCATCGGGAACCAGGACACGAAAATGCTCATGAGCATGGATTCATGCTCTTCTGGTTTGGCTTCCACAATCACGTTATTTTTGAGCAGGTCGGAGACCAACCATGGATCTGAAGGCGAGAATGTATCGTAGGTTTTGCCTTCATTGGTTGTCACATGCAGCGAGCGGCCATCAATCTGTACTTTGGCAACGCGGCCATCTTTGACCTCTTGCATAAACTGCGAGTAAACCACCTGACCGCTACTCCTGCCCGTGCCGTTGAATTGATTAAATACCGTCATCAGCAACAAGGCGATAGCTACCCAAATCGCGATATTCTTCAGTAGATTATTCAAAGTGGTTCCTTAACTTTAAAAACAAAAGGCAGGGAGAATCCCTAAGAAAACAATGGAGGCAAAACCAAATATTTCAAGCCTTGATGGCATTGTATACCCAATTTTTTGCTTGTGCGACGAAAACTAAACGTGTAAAAGCCCTGCATTTCAAGGTTTTCGATGCTGCCCCAGCAAATAGACTTCACTGCTGCGGTCACGTGAAGCTTTCGGCTTGCGCGTAACCACTTTTTCAAACTGGCCGCGCATCTGTTTCACAATTTCCTCGAATCCGCTGCCAATGAAAACTTTGACCAGAAAATGGCCGCCCGGTTTCAACCATTGCTGACAAAAATCGAGCGCGAGCTCGGTCAAATATGTTGCACCGGCCTGGTCCACATCCTTTACGCCGCTCATATTCGGTGCCATATCGGCAATGACCAGGTCCACTAGTTTGCCATTGAGTGAGGATTCGAGTTTTTTCAGCACCTCTTCTTCGCGAAAATCACCGCAAATAAAGTCCACCCCAGGGATAGGATGCATGTCCAAGATATCGAGTGCGATGACCCGTCCTTGACCCTTAATACGCTGCACTGCCACTTGTGACCAACTGCCAGGTGTGGAGCCCAGGTCCACTACCGTCATCCCTGGCTTAATCAGTTTATCTTTATCGTCAATCTCCAGTAGTTTATAGGCGGCACGGGCGCGGTAACCATCTTTTTGTGCGCGCTTCACAAACTCGTCATTGAGATGCTCTTGCATCCATGCCTTACTGGTTTTGGAGGGTTTCATAGGGGGAATTCCTGCTTCATGCTAAAATGCGGACTGTTTTCAAGGAATATTTTTGCATGCAATTAAACAGCAAACAAATCGCTTATTTACGTGGCCTGGCACACAATTTAAATCCTGTGGTCATGATAGGCAATAACGGCTTGACCGAAGCCGTGTTAAAAGAAATTGATGTCAGTCTTAATGCCCACGAACTGATTAAAGTACAAGTTGCAGGGGATGACCGCCAACTGCGCAAATCCCTGCTGGAAGAAATCGCCGATAAAGCGAATGCGATTGCGGTACACCATATTGGCAAACAACTGGTATTTTACCGTGCCAGCGAAACCGTTAAAGCTTCTGCCAAGATCGTCATTCCAAAACTGTAAATTCAGCACCAATCAAAAAAAACGCGCATTTAATTGCGCGTTTTTTATTGCCCCTATCTGGATTTCACCACCAGCCAGACTCCCAGTAAACACTCAACCAGGTAAGCAATACTGGCAACGCCATGCCAAGTCCTGAATCGGCTGGCAAATACGCTTTGCATCACGTCATTTGGCAACGCACTGGCTTTTAACTGGGCTAGCAAGGGCTGAATACCAAACTCGCCTATCAGTACCAGTACCCACATAATCAGCACCACCCAGAACAAGCCTTGCTTAAAGGCAGAAAAGCCCTCACTTGCCAGGCGTTGGACCAACAACCATAAACCACTACCCAGACCGATATAGCTGACAATACTAAACAATCGGCCCGCCACTTGTCCGGCGAGCTGGCGGTCAGGAATCGTCTGGAACAACACGCTGGCGGTGATGGCAGTCATCCATAAAGCACCCACCCAGAATGTTAGCAGCAAGGGATTCAACCAACCTGTCAGTCCTGATTGCCTGGCCATGCTTATGCACTCCTAAACAACGTACGCTTAAACGTAAAGTACTTCGATAATTTCGTACTCTTTGATACCACCAGGTGACTGGACTTCCACCACTTCACCTTCTGATTTGCCAATCAGGCCACGTGCAATCGGTGAGCTGACTGAAATTTTACCATTCTTGATATCAGCTTCATCCTCACCAACGATCTGGTAAGTTTTGGCATCCCCTGAATCTAGGTCTTCAAAACGGACAGTGGCGCCAAACACCACGCGACCTTCAGCGTTCAAGGTGGTCGGATCGATGATCTGCAAATTGGACAGCTTTGCTTCGAGCTCAGAGATACGCCCTTCAATAAAACTCTGGCGCTCTTTGGCTGACTCATACTCAGCATTTTCAGACAAATCACCCTGCGCACGCGCCTCTGCAATCGCCTGGATAATGTTGGGTCTATCCACAGCGCGTAAACGTTGTAATTCTTCTTTGAGCAATTCTGCACCTCTCACGGTGACAGGAATCTGATGTACTGCCATGTTGAAATACCTTCAAAAAAATGAGTATAAAAAAAATAAACCACACCCGGATGAGCGTGGCTTATTTCAAATATCAATTAAGCCTAGTGTATGTTAAGCAAGGCGTTTGTGCAAGTCTTGCACAGAGTAGACATCCATGTCCTTACTTTGTGCCATACCGATACACGCCGCACGTGCACCCGCCAATGTCGTGTAGTAAGTCACCTTGTTTTGCAAGGCGCTACGACGGATTTCGTAAGAATCGGTAATGGCTTTCTTGTCTTCTGTCACATTGACAATCAAACTGATCTCATCGTTCTTGATCATATCGACAATATGCGGACGACCTTCGGCAACCTTGTTCACAGGCGTCACATCCAATCCATTCTCAGCTAGCGCACGTGCGGTACCTTTGGTCGCGACCAGCGTAAAGCCAAGCTTTACCAAGTCTTTAGCAATGTCGATCACTTTTTTGTGGTCTTCATTTCGCACACTGATGAAAGCCCTGCCGCCGGTAGGCATTTTGACAGATGCCCCCAATTGCGACTTCACGAATGCTTCTGCAAAAGTGTTACCAACGCCCATCACTTCACCAGTTGATTTCATTTCAGGCCCCAGGATAGTATCCACACCCGGGAACTTGATGAACGGGAACACGGCTTCCTTGACAGAGTAATAAGGCGGAATCACTTCCTTGGTCACGCCTTGTGATTTCAGGGTCTGACCCGCCATACAACGCGCAGCAATCTTGGCCAGTTGCAAACCACAGGCTTTAGAAACGAACGGCACAGTACGCGAGGCACGCGGGTTTACTTCCAGCACATACACTACTTCACCCTGCTCGGTATTCTGCACGGCAAACTGTACGTTCATCAGGCCCTTCACGCCCAGCGCTTTCGCCATTTGCACGGTTTGTCTGCGCAATTCATCTTGTAAACTATCACTCAGACTATAAGGTGGCAATGAACAGGCGGAATCACCGGAGTGCACACCGGCTTGCTCCACGTGCTGCATGATGCCGCCGATCAAGACATCTTCACCGTCGCTCAGAGCATCTACATCCACTTCAATTGCATCATTGAGGAAGCGGTCCAGCAAGACTGGGGATTCGTTGGACACTTTTACCGCCTCACGCATATAGCGCTCAAGCTGACTTTGCTCATGCACGATTTCCATCGCGCGACCCCCCAGCACATAAGAAGGACGCACGACCAATGGATAACCGATCTCGGTCGCCAGGCGGATCGCTTCTTCTGGCGCACGCGCCGTACGGTTTGGTGGCTGCTTGAGGTTCAGGCTGTGCAGCATCTGCTGGAAACGCTCACGGTCTTCAGCCCGGTCAATCGCATCAGGCGTGGTACCAATAATGGGCACGCCCGCTTTTTCGAGGTCACGTGCCAGTTTGAGTGGCGTTTGCCCACCGTACTGCACGATCACACCAACCGGTTTCTCGATATTGACGATTTCCAGTACATCTTCCAAGGTGACTGGCTCAAAGTACAAGCGGTCAGAAGTATCGTAGTCGGTAGACACGGTTTCCGGGTTACAGTTAACCATAATGGTTTCGTAACCATCTTCACGCATTGCAAACGCGGCATGAACACAGCAGTAGTCAAACTCAATGCCCTGACCAATGCGGTTAGGACCACCACCCAGAACCATGATTTTTTTCTTGTCTGAGGGGTTGGATTCGCATTCTTCCTCGTAAGTCGAGTACATATATGCCGTATTGGTGGCGAATTCAGCCGCACAGGTATCCACACGCTTGTAGACCGGACGAACATTCAGCGCCTGACGGAAAGCACGCACTGCATGCTGGTCCGTGTTCAGCAGTTTAGCCAGGCGGCGGTCAGAGAAGCCTTTGCGCTTCAACCTGAACAAGGTTTCTTTATTCAGGTCTGCCAGGGACTTGCTGGACAGGGATAATTCAAGTTTGATGATCTCTTCAATCTGCACCAAGAACCAGCGGTCGATTTTAGTGATATTAAACACCTCATCTACGCTCATGCCCAGGCGGAACGCATCTGCCACGTACCAGATACGTTCAGGACCAGGCTCGCCCATTTCCTTGACGATGCGGTCTTTGTCATCCGTCACCGGATCCAGGCCATCCACGCCGACTTCCAGGCCACGCAAGGCCTTTTGGAAAGATTCCTGGAAGCTACGGCCCATGGCCATCACTTCACCCACAGACTTCATCTGTGTCGTCAGGCGGCTATCGGCCTGGGGGAATTTCTCAAAGGCAAACCGCGGCACTTTGGTGACCACATAGTCAATCGATGGCTCAAATGAAGCTGGGGTCTGACCACCCGTAATTTCGTTACGCAACTCGTCCAGCGTAAAGCCAACCGCCAGTTTGGCCGCCACTTTGGCAATCGGGAAACCGGTTGCCTTGGAAGCCAGCGCAGAGGAGCGCGACACACGCGGGTTCATCTCGATCACAATCATGCGGCCATCGTTCGGGTTGATGGCAAACTGAACGTTGGAACCACCGGTATCGACACCGATCTCGCGCAACACTGCCAAAGAAGCATTACGCATGATCTGGTATTCTTTATCGGTCAGGGTTTGTGCTGGCGCAACGGTAATACTGTCACCGGTATGCACGCCCATAGGGTCGAGGTTTTCAATCGAACAGATGATGATGCAGTTATCCGCTTTGTCACGGACGACTTCCATCTCGTACTCTTTCCAACCCAACAGTGACTCTTCAATCAGTAATTCATTGGTGGGAGAAGCATCCAGGCCGCGTTCGCAAATGGCGATAAACTCTTCGCGGTTATAGGCAATCCCACCACCGCTGCCGCCCATGGTGAACGAAGGGCGAATAATCGCTGGGTAACCAATTGTCGCTTGTACCTGCAAGGCCTCTTCCAAGCTGTGCGCAATGGCTGAACGTGCAGAACCCAGGCCAATTTTGGTCATGGCTTCTTTAAACTTCTGGCGGTCTTCGGCTTTATCAATCGCTTCTTTGGTAGCACCAATGAGCTCAACATTATATTTCTGCAACACGCCATGCTTGTCCAGATCCAACGCACAATTGAGTGCCGTCTGGCCACCCATGGTTGGCAGCAGTGCATCCGGACGTTCTTTTTCAATGATCTTTTCAACGATTTGCCAGGTAATCGGCTCGATATAGGTCGCATCGGCCATTTCCGGGTCAGTCATGATGGTAGCCGGATTGGAGTTGACCAAAATCACACGGTAACCTTCTTCGCGCAGGGCTTTACAGGCTTGCGCACCGGAATAATCGAACTCACAGGCCTGACCAATGACAATTGGACCGGCACCGATAATCAGAATACTTTTAATGTCAGTTCTTTTTGCCATTAGATGGACTTTCTTTCTTGCATTAACTGGATAAAGCGGTCAAACAACACGCTCATTTCTTGCGGACCGGGGCTGGCCTCAGGGTGACCCTGGAAGCTGAATGCCGGTTTGTCAGTACGTGCAATGCCTTGCAAGCTACCGTCAAACAGCGACACATGCGTCACTTTTACATTCGCAGGCAATGTTGCCGGATCAGCTGCAAAACCATGGTTTTGGCTGGTAATGTAAACGCGCTTGCTTTCCACATCTTGAACCGGATGGTTGGCACCATGATGGCCAAACTTCATCTTGAGTGTTTTGGCGCCGCTTGCTAAAGCCAGCAACTGGTGGCCCAGGCAAATCCCAAAGGTTGGAATACCGGTATCCACTAGTGTTTTAATGGCCTTGATCGCGTAATCACATGGCTCCGGGTCCCCGGGGCCATTAGAAAGGAAAATGCCGTCTGGCTTGTAAGCTAAGGCTTGCTCGGCTGTGGCTTGCGCTGGCAATACCGTCACTTTACAGCCGCGTGAAACCAGCATACGCAGAATGTTACGTTTCACGCCATAATCAAACGCCACCACATGGTATTGGGAATCAGCTGTTTTGCTGTAGCCTGAACCCAATTGCCACTCAGCTTCGGTAAACTCGTAAGGCTCAGTACAGCTGACTACCTTGGCCAGGTCCATGCCAGCCAACCCCGGGAAGCCCTTGGCATACACCAGCGCCTGCGCTTCATCTACATGCTCACCGGCCATGATACAGCCTGCTTGCGCACCTTTTTCACGCAGGATGCGTGTCAGTTTACGCGTATCGATATCTGCAATTGCCACCACGTTGTTGGCTTTGAGATAATCGGAGAGATTTTGTTCACTGCGGAAATTGCTTTCCAATAAGGGCAGGTCACGAATGATCAGACCCGCAGCATAGACTTTACCTGACTCCACATCTTCACGATTGGTCCCGTAGTTACCAATGTGCGGATAGGTCAGTGTCACGATTTGTTCGGTATAGGAAGGATCGGTAAGAATCTCCTGATAACCGGTGATGGAGGTATTAAACACCACCTCACCTACCGTATGACCGGAAGCGCCAATGCTAATGCCCTTAAAAACAGTTCCATCTGCTAACACGAGAATCGCTGGAATTGTTTTTGACACCTTTAGCTCCTTAAGTTTGACACGAAACACATCTTTTAGAGGGTTCACCATGGCTGGAAGTGAAATTCAAGCTGCAGTGAATAGATGTGCAAAACGGGAAAAGCTTGTTCGACTCTTCCCGTTTCAGAATTACAGCATTATAGCGTACATTGACAGCCCACTCAAGGGCAACTCAGAAGCATCAGACGATTCCTGCCAGACCTTAGCCAGACGGGATCGCCTACTAAAGATCAGTTCTTTTCAAATCCCAACACATCACGCATATCAAACAATCCCTTGGGTTTATCAGCCAGAAATTTAGCCGCACGTAACGCACCTTGTGCAAATGTGGCACGGCTTGATGCTTTATGCGTTAACTCTACTCGCTCACCCACACCAGCCAGAACCACCGTATGGTCACCGACCACATCCCCACCACGTAAGGTTGCAAAACCAATCGTGCCCGCTTCGCGTTCACCAGTCACGCCTTCGCGCGCATACACAGCACAATCTTTAAGCGCTTTATCAATCCCTTTTGCCGCAGCCTCACCCAACCGTAAAGCCGTGCCTGAAGGCGCATCCACCTTATGGCGGTGATGCATTTCAACCACCTCAATATCATAGCCTTCATTGAGCACCCGTGCGGCTTGCTCAACCAGGTTAATCAAGAGGGTGACCCCTACGCTCATGTTTGGAGCAAATACGATACCGATATTTTTGGACGCAGCCTCAATACTGGCCTTTTCTGCCTCACTAAACCCGGTAGTACCAATCACTAATTTAACGTTGGCTTGCTGGCAGGCTTGTAAATATTGCATACTGGCTTCCGGCCGCGTGAAATCCACCAGCACATCGGCACCGACCAATGCGGCATGGATGTCAGCCGTGATTTTCACGCCACTGACCTTGCCAAACTGCTCGCCTGCATCCCGCCCTATCATGGCGCTTTCAGCACGATCGAGTGCCGCGTGCAACTGCAAGCCGTTATCAGAAAAAACTCCATCCAGTAAGGCATGTCCCATACGACCAGACACGCCAGCAATCACTACTTTCAACATAACTCACTCAATTATTTTTAATACTTAAACCACGACATCAGCAGACCATTAAAATCCGATCGGCTCCAGAGCACCATCCTGATGTTCCGAGCTCTCTTCTGGCGCACTCACTGACTGCTTGCCCATTGGCACTTCTGCCTCACTACCGGTACTTTCACGCACAATCAGCCAGCGATTGCTTGCAGCATCCAGTTTTAACTGTAGACGCTTCACTACTTCATCACGATAGGCCTTAGACGCATATTTCTGCCTAAAGGTGGCCACGGCTGTTTCTCCTTCGCGGCTCACGCTTACATTCGTGACATCCAGGCTGATCTTGCCCTGCTGTGGGGACAAGCGCTTTTTACGTTGCGCTTCCCAGACACCTCTGTTTGGCAATCCCTCCGGCACAAATTCTGGAGAATACGCCGCAAAGTAAGCATTGATGTTTTTACTGCGCCAAGCCTGTGCCCAGGCGTCAATCGCTGATTCAACACTCACTTCCGCTACAGGCGCAGATGATGTCGATTGTGTCGGTGGCACAGCTGACTCGACCACATCCGTATTGGATGACGCTGCAGCGACTGCTGGCAGACGGGTCGTTGGCACACTCGCTACTGGCAAACCGGTTAAAGGGGCAACACGTTCACGTGTGATCAACCAACGTTTCTGCGTTGGCTCGTAACGCATTTCCAGTGTTTTGACCAATTCATCTTTATAAACTTTAGCAGCATATTTTTGCTCAAACTGCACGGCGACAGTGGTACCGTCACGCTGAATCTGCACATTATTTAGTACGAGTGTAATCGCACCCTGGCCTGCAGATAAACGCTGTTTGCGTTGCGACTCCCATGCCTTTCTGGAAGGCAACCCTTCTGGCATGAAGTCAGGGGCATATGCAGCGAGGTAGTTTTTAATGTCCTTGCTGCGCCAAGCTTGTGCCCATGCCGCCACAGCCTGGTTGATTTCAGCATCACCAGCTGGCGCTTCTGGCGTCGCCACAGGGGAGGCGACCGATGCAGGCTCAACAACCTTGGCAGCCGGCTGCTCAGTCTCAGGCTGCGCAGCGACTGGTTTCTCTTCTTCTGCTGCCAGCGCAGCCACTGGCGCTACCTCTCTCACAACAGGCTTGCTGACGGATGGCGGAGGCGGCGGTGGCAATTCAGGTTCTGGCTCTGGTTCTGGCAATTGCTCAGCGACAAATGTCGGTGATGGCTCTGCTGCCGCATCCGATGTGGGTGCCACCCCTTTTTCAGTTACCTGGCGCGCTTGAGCATCAGTCGCAGGTGCATTTGCCTCCGCCATATTGCCTTTAACCATTTCGGCCTCACTAGGAATGACAGGAGCCACATATTCACCTTCGGGAATATATGGAATGACCTCGTCATCTTCAACGGCCGCTGCCGCAGCAGGTGCCTGTGCCGCGGGTGTTTGTACTTCAGTTTTTGATACAGCGGTTTTTGCTTCCACAGGCTTAGGATCAACAGGTTTGGATTTAACTGACTCAGATTCAGCAGTCTTGGTTGCCGCCGCTGCAACAGTGGCTGCGGCAACAACTGGCGCTGTGATATTCTTCACAGCTGGTTCGGCTTTTACGGGCGGTGGCAATACGGGTTCGGGTTCAGCCGCTACAATAGGTTCTGCCATCGGTTCCTGCTGAAAAACGGGTGGTGGCTCAACCGTATCTGCAATTTGGGCAGCCATTTCCTTTTCATTCACTGGATGTGCCTTAGCCTCAGTAACCTGGTTTTCACTGACATCCAGATTACCCTTGGCCATCTCTTCTGGAGTGGGTGCAGCCTGATACTCCCCCTCCGGAATGTAGGGAACCACTTCTTCTTCAGCCAATGTCGCTGCAGCAGCTGAATTATTTGTTGCAGTGGCCGAGGGCAATACCTCTTGCTCGGCCTTGACAGGCTCTGACGTGGTTTTCTGAGATTCGGCTGCCTCATCCTTAGCGAGTGCAGCGCCTTTGCTTTCATTCGTCGCTGCAGTGGCTACAGTTGATTCAGCTGCTTTATCACTCGCCGCAGCTTCTTCAGACTCCCAAAACTTCAGCTTGTCCGTCCAACTCTGATCTTTTGCTTCTCCAACCTTCTTCTGAGGTGTTTCTGCGATTGTTTTTATCTCAGGATTTTCAGCAGATGGAATCACATCGCCGCGTACTGACACCAGGCTATCCTTGTCGAAATCAAGAATCACGCGGCGCTTTTCAACCACTTTTCCTTCCTTGCGCAGCTCGTAAAAATAATCCCAACGGTTGTCACGGAAACTATCGACTACTAGCGGTGTCCCCATGATATAGCGCACTTGGGAACGAGTCATGCCCGGTCGCAGCTGAAGCAACATCTTGGAAGTCACAACATTGCCTTGCTGAACTTCCATCTTGAAAGGCTTGACTGAAGGAAGCTTGGCACCGCACCCACTCTCCAGAGATGCGACAACCAACACAAATAAGATAGAATTACGCATTGGATTCACTTTATAATCGGTATATTCAGAAAACTTTGAGTAATATACCACGTAGTGTCGCCAATCAAATACGCCGCACGACTTACCCATATACAAAACATGGACAAAACCTATGCATGATCCAAAAGACCTCAAAAATGCAGGCTTAAAAGCGACGTTGCCACGTCTAAAAATCCTTGAGCTGTTCGAGAACAGCGAGCAACGCCACCTCTCGGCCGAAGATATTTATAAAGTCATGATTACCAATGGTGAAGATGTTGGCCTGGCCACTGTTTACCGCGTGCTGACGCAGTTTGAACAGGCTGGCTTATTGGTGCGTCACCACTTTGAAAGTGGTAAGGCCGTGTTCGAGCTAAATGAAGGCAATCACCACGATCATATTGTGTGTATCAAATGTGGACGTGTCGAAGAGTTTTACGACGAAGAGATCGAGAAAAGACAAAAAACCGCCGCAGAAAAATATGGCTTTACCATGCAAGACCATTCATTGACTATTTACGGCGTATGCAAAAAACAGCCCTGTACCGAATAACATCTCACAAGAGTCAATACTCTTGCAGGCATTGACTCCTTCACTACTCATACAGAATTTGTCCGAACTCTCTAGCAATCCTGAATATTACTCAGCTGGTTTCCCTCCTGTCGTCGGCCCTGCTGCGCGCATACTGATTCTGGGCACACTGCCTGGCGCAGCTTCGCTTAAACAGCAACAATACTACGCACACCCGCAAAATGCTTTCTGGAAAATACTGGAGCGCTTATTCCATATCCCGGCAAAGGCACCGTATATTGAGCGCTGCGAAAGCGTGAAGGAAGCAAAACTGGCGATCTGGGATGTGTGCCACTCGGCCTGCCGCCCTGGCAGTTTGGATAGCGCGATTTACGCCGACTCCGTGATTGCCAACGACATTCCCAGCTTACTAGTGAGTTATCCCAAAATAGAGTTGATCGCATTTAATGGCAATACCGCAGCCACCTTGTTTAAAAAACACATCAAAACATCCCTGTTAGCGGAGACGGTGACGCTACCGTCTACTAGCCCCGCACATGCCAGCCTGCGCTTTGAAGAAAAGCTGGAGCGCTGGCGAATTCTGCAAGTCAGACTATCCCAAGCATTTCCCGGGCGTGATTCCTTGTCGTCTCAGTAATCTGCAAACCACCTAGCATACGTGCCACCTCTTCTACTCGCTCGCTTGCGTCCAATGCGCGAATACGGCTTAATGTCGCGCCTTGCTGCTCAGATTTGCTAACCTGCAAATGCTGCTGCGCCTGTGCTGCAACTTGTGCCAGGTGGGTAATCACCAGTACCTGCCGATGCTGGCCAAGCTGATTCAACAATCTGCCCACCACTTCTGCAACGCCGCCGCCAATGCCAACATCCACTTCATCAAAAATCATGCAGGGCACTGTGCCTAATGAAGCGGTGGTCACCTGCAAGGCCAGGCTGATGCGTGACAACTCACCACCAGAGGCAACTTTATTGAGCGGACGGGGCTCAACGCCGGCATGACCAGCCACCAGGAACTCCACTTGTTCCAATCCATGAGCAGTGGGCTCACTGGAGGTTGTTAAAGCCACAGCAAACTGGCCGCCCTTTAAGGACAACGCCTGCATTTGCTCAGTGATGGTTTTAGCCAGTCTTTGCGCAGCTTGCTGCCTGGCTGACGAAAGCTGGGTGGCTTGTTCATGGTAGGCTTTCCAGGCTAGTTGCACTTGCTTGGCCAAGGCACCGTCATCAGAAAAACCTTCAAGCTCAGCCACCCGCTGCAATTGCTGGGCCAATAATTCAGGCAGCTCATCAGGCTTGATGCGGAACTTGCGTGCGGCGCCATGAATCGCCTGGATACGCGCTTCAACCTCAGCGAGGCGTTCAGGATCCAGCTCACTTTTTTGCAGATAGCGATTCAGTGCCCGGCTGGCTTCTTCCAGTTGCACCACGGCTGAATCAAGGTTTTCAGCAATCGCTTGCAATCCGGCATCCATCGTCTGCAGTTCGGCCAGCTTGGTTTGTGCCTGGGAGAGCAAATCCAGCGCATTGACTTCATCCCCTTCACTCATCATTTGCAGGCTGGCTTCCATGCCACTGAGCAAACTGGCACCGTTACTTAAACGGACATGCTCCTGCTGTAATGCCTGCCATTCGTCACTGGCAAAACCCAACTGCTTCAATTCTCTTGTACTGTCACGTAGCTCAGCCAGCTCTTCTGCAAACTGGCTGGAATTTTTCTCATACGCCAGCTGCTGCTGATGTAGCTGAAACCAGTCGTTGTATAACTTGGCAACTTGTTTTGCCAGTGGTGACGCTTGTGCATAAGCATCCAGGATCTCGCGCTGGGTAGCAATTTTGAGTAAGGAGTGATGCGCATTCTGGCTATAAATATCAATGAGGGTTTCGCCGATTTCGCGCAATTGGCCTACCGTTGCCGAGGCACCATTAATAAAGGCGCGGCTACGGCCATCGGCATAAATCACACGGCGCAATACCAGGGCATCCTCAATATCGATTTCTTGTGCCTGTAGCCAATCCCGGGCTGCCAGATTATCCGCAATATCAAAAGTCGTTGAGATTTCCGCCTTTTCACAGCCCTTGCGCGTCACATCCCCCTCGTTACGTGCGCCCAGGCTTAAAGACAGGGCATCAATGAGGATGGATTTACCCGCACCCGTCTCACCAGTGAGTGCGGTGTATCCTGCTGAGAACTCAAGTTCCAGCGTATCAACAATGACAAAGTCTCGGATAGAAAGGGCTTGTAGCATGGCGAATGGCAGGGTTGTATCAGCCCCAGTTTAATTTGTTGCGCAACATATCAAAATAACAGTAATCTTTTGGGTGTACCAACCGAATTTCCTGTGGTGCACGCTCGATCCGCACATGATCACCGACGGCCAGCGGATATTGCCCCTGACCATCGTAACTGATCTGGGCATCGGCAGCATTCACCACAATCACCTCAATCACACTACAGGCAGGCACGGTAATCGGCCGGTAGCTGAGTGTATGCGGGCTAATCGGCACGATAGAAATCGCTTCCAGGTCCGGGTGCATGATCGGGCCACCGGCTGACAGCCCATATGCGGTGGTCCCTGTCGGTGTGGTTAAAATCAGGCCATCAGACCGCTGACGCGACACAAACTGACCGTCGACATGCACTTCCAGTTCAATCAGGCGGAAAGCGCTCTTGATCACCACATCATTCAAGGCAACCGTTTGTTTAATCACTTGCCCGGCGCGGGTCACCACAGATTGCAGCAGTATGCGCGACTCCAGTTGATGCTCACCCTGCAAAATCTTATCCAGATCATCCAGCATATGTTCGGTTTGCAAATCCGTCAGAAATCCCAGACGACCCCGGTTAATGCCTATCAGTGGTACACCCGTATCCCGCAATGCACGACCAACGCTGAGCATGGTGCCGTCCCCTCCCATGACAATCACCAGGTCAGATTTGCTACCAATATCATCCAGGCTGGCGAGCTCAAATCCTTTATCCTCCACAAACTGTGCAGTACGCTCTTCTATACAAACGTGTAAACCTTGAGACAATAAATGGTGTGCCAAACGGGTTAAATCACTTTGCATTTGCTGCAAGGCGATGGCGTCCATGTATTTTCCAACAATGGCGACTGAACGGAATGTAGATTGCATGGCCGCATTAAAGCATAGAAGCCTCGAACTGAAAAGCGCAAGGGGCTGTTATCGCGGGCACAAATGGTGCAAAATTCAGTCACTGCAACAAGGTGCTTAAAAGTGGACAAACGCGCGCAAATTTTACTCAAAACCCTGGTGGAACATTACATCAGCGAAGGCCAGCCTATCGGCTCACGCACTCTGCTCCAACATTCAGGCCTGGACGTCAGCCCGGCGACTATCCGCAATGTCATGAGCGACCTTGAACAATTAGGGTTTATCACCAGTCCGCATACCTCTGCTGGCCGCGTCCCCACCAAAAAAGGCTATCGCCTGTTTGTCGATTCGCTCATGACAGTACAACCACTGGACCAGCGCGCGGTCACGCAACTCAAAACCGGGCTTACTTCGCCCAACCCGCAAGCGTTGATTAACAGTGCTGCCGACATGTTGTCGCAACTGACGCAATTTGCCGGTCTTGTCATGACGCCCAAACGGACACGTAATGTACTCAAACATCTGGAGTTCCTGCATTTAAATGACAAAAAAATCCTGGTGATTCTGGTGACAGAAGATGGACAAGTGCAAAACCGCATGCTGTTCACAGATAAAACCTTTAGCGCCAGCGAACTCACCGCTGCCAGCAATTACGTCAACAGCCAGTGCCAGGGCTTAACACTGGAAGAAGTTCAGTCCAAGCTCAAGCAAGAGTTGCAAGAAGTACAGGCAGATATCAATCGTCTGATGTCGGCAGCCCTGGAGGCGACCAGCCAGCCAGAGTCTTCAGAAAAAGAAACGGTTGTCATCTCAGGCGAGCGCAATTTATTACAAGTGGATGACCTCTCCACCAATGTGACCAGCCTGCGCAAGCTGTTTGAGATTTTTGAGCGGCGCACGGCACTGATGCAACTACTCGACCACAGCCAGCGTGCAGACGGCGTGCAAATTTTTATCGGCGGTGAAAGTGGTTACCTGCCACTGGATGAATGCAGCCTGGTCACTTCCCCCTATGAAGTGGATGGACAAGTCGTCGGTACTCTAGGGGTTATTGGCCCTACTCGCATGGCTTATGAGCGGATTATTCCTATTGTCGACATCACAGCTAAACTTCTGTCTAACGCGCTTTCAAATTAGATATGCTCTAACGGCATTAAGGTTAGTAATTCCGACACAGATATCAGCCAATCGCCGATAAACCTTAATCTGTATTTTTTTCACAATCCTGAGCTAGATGCTTAGTGATCTGCCCACAAGGCTCATCACAAGTACGACTTTTTAATCACTCAGGAGTTTGTCATGAAAAAAACTGCGTTGTTAATAGCTTTCGGTTTAAGTACTTTATTCATTAATCCGTCCTATGCTGCAACCTATGAGGCTACTCAAGCTGGTGGCGGGTATGTTTTCAGCAATTCATTTAGCGGCAACACAAGCTTCGATGATTACATTGCCTTTAGTACAGATGGCTTGCAACAAGTGCTCGCCAGCGTCTCTGGAACTGGCGCAACTTTCAATCTCCAGGAATTTAACCTATTGGATGAAAACAAGAACCTGGTCATGAATGGTAGTGTATTTAATTCAGGCTCTACCAATCTTTCTTTTGGATTTGCAAACAGCATTCAACAAGGCAGCTACTATCTGCAGGTTGTGGGAGAAAGCTCTGGTACAAATGCCAGTTACGCGGGTACGATCACCTTAGCGAATGCTGTTCCAGAGCCTGAGACCATGGCGTTAATGCTATCTGGATTGGGCTTAATTGGCGTGGCAGGCCGCAGGAAAATGCGTGAAAAAGTTTAACTGAACGCTATTAATCAATCCCCGCTTGTCTGCGGGGATTTTTATTTCTTGTCCGATTCCTCTGACAAACGAATCAGTACGATACCTCTGTTCATTTTGACTCTAGATTTTTCATAATCCCTCCCACCAGATCTCAAGGAGAAAAAAATGAATAATTTTCGCAAAGGCATGACATGGTCTATCTTGTTAGCATTATTTCTCAGTCTTTCTGCCTGTGGCTCTATGAGCACTCGTGGTAAAAATACAGCAATCGGTGCAGGTATTGGTGCTGTGGGCGGTGCAATTCTAACCGGCGGTAGCGCACTGGGTACCGTAGGTGGTGCAGCGGTTGGCGGCGTTGTCGGCAACCAGATCAACAAGAAATAATTTGCTTTTTGCGCCAGCTGGGCCAAAACTGGCTGGTATCGCACTTTTTTAGATGGCATGCGTCATATGGGCATTAATTCGCTTAAAATGCCCATATGAGCTATTACCAACCTGAGCCTGCTTACACCCACGGCAGCCAACCAAAAGTGGGAATCCTGTTAGCTAACCTCGGCACGCCAGATGCACCGACAGCCAAAGCGTTACGCCCTTATTTGCAACAGTTCCTCATGGACAGGCGCGTGGTTGAAATCCCGCGCTTTATCTGGTGCTGGATTTTGCATTGCATTATCCTGGTAGTACGCCCGAAAAAATCTGCTGAAAAATACGCCAGCATCTGGGCCAAAGAAGGCTCTCCGCTCATGGTCTATGCCCAGCAGCAGAAAAAACTGCTGCAAGGCTACCTGTCAGAAAAAATTAACTCGCCTTTTGCCGTTGAACTGGGTATGACTTATGGCAACCCCAGCATGAAAAGCGCCATTGAGTCTCTTAAAACACAAGGCTGTGACCGCATCCTGGTATTCCCGCTCTATCCGCAATACGCAGCCAGTAGCACCGCTGCTGCGCTGGATGCCGTTTGGCGTGTGCTGCTTAAGATGCGTAACGTGCCTGCCATCCGCACCATCAAGCACTACCATGATCATCCCTTGTATATCCAGGCCCTGGCCAGCCATATCCAAGCGTACTGGAAGCAACATGGCAAACCTGAAAAACTGGTCATGAGCTTTCACGGCGTGCCAAAATTCCACCTGCTTAAAGGTGACCCCTACCACTGCGAATGCCACAAAACCGCACGTCTGCTTGCTGAAGCTTTAGGCTTAAGCAAAGAACAATACCAGGTCGCCTTTCAATCCCGCTTCGGGCGCCAGGAATGGCTGCAACCTTACCTCGCCAACACGCTGGACGCCTTAGGTAAACAGCAACTCAAGCGCATAGACGTCGTCTGCCCTGGTTTTAGCAGCGATTGCCTGGAGACTTTGGAAGAAATTGCCATGGAAGGCAAACATTTGTTCCAATCTGTGGGCGGTGGCGAGTATCACTACATCCCAGCACTTAATAGTGAAGCGGTTTGGATTGAAGCCATGCGCGATATTGCGCTGGAGCATTTGCAGGGTTGGGTGAGTAGTGAGTTTGATCCGGTGAAAGCTGAAGCTGATACCCAAGCAAGTAAGCAACGTGCTGTTACGATGGGAGCTAAATACTAAACTTAGCAGTTATTAAAGCGCAATCTACTGTTCTAATGGCGACAAAAATACTAACTTAATATAAATTTCAAAGAATTAGGACTTCAGAAAACAAGCTAATTGCGATAAGACAATCCAATATGAATCATATACACATTGCCTATGAGCGCAATGTTTGACACACTACTTCTTGACAGTATTAACTTCTTAGTTGAAGCCTGCAAGCTTCACCCCATTGATGAGAAGGTATATCCACTTAGTCGAGCGTCAATTGTCTTCTCACTATTGCTACTTGAAGCGGCAGCAAACACTTGTATTGAAAGCCTAAATCTAGAAAAAACTGTTCATGGAGAAATTGATAGATTGCCAGTTTTAGGAAAGTTTGATTTTTACTTACGCATGCGCTTCAAAAATAGAAATTTAGAGAGAGGAACTCACCAGATTGAATGGATAAAAGAAAAGTTCTACGCGATGGCTTAGTACATCTCAAAACTCACAAGGTAGAGTGGCATGGCGACCCCGAAGCTGAGATGTCAACAGAAGCAGTGCGAACAAAAGCTCTCGATATAGCAATCAATCCTAAATTTTAGGATAGCGAAAATGCAGTTAAAGTTGCTAAAGGCGTCCATAATTTCCTTAAATTCTTCTTTCGTGAAAAATGTAAATATGGTCCGAGCAAAGTTTCATCACTACTTTTTTCCGAGTCCCGTGTATCTGGAGATGAGAACTACTTCATACCTTGAGTTTCACGAATGACAAAACTTAAATTGCAATCACTGGATATTGATTTAACTTACATCAAGCTTGTGTGGATGTAATTAACTAGTGAAATCTACATCTTAGAATCCTATGCCAGCCCTCCCTAATTACGCGTTATAATCGCGTTTTAACGTTTTAATCGTTCCCTTATGATCGTTATCACCGGTGGTGCAGGCATGATTGGTTCTATTATGGCCTGGCATTTGAACAACAAACTGGGTCGGCAAGACTTGGTGATTGTTGACCGCATCACGCATGAAAACCAGTGGCAAAACCTGGTGCACCGCCACTATGCCGAATACCTGGATAAAGACCAGCTGTTTGAATTCCTGGAAGAGAATGACGACATCACGGCGGTGATTCATATGGGCGCGATCAGCGCGACCACTGAGCGAGACTTTAACAAGCTGGTGGCCGATAACATGCATTACTCGCAGGACTTATGGTCGTGGTGTACTGAGTATGAAGTGCCATTTTTCTACGCCAGTTCTGCGGCAACCTATGGTGGTGGCGAGCAAGGTTATGACGATGCCAGCATTGAAAATCTGCGCCCGTTGAATGGCTATGGCTACTCCAAACACTTTTTTGACCAGTGGGTGATGCAGCAGGTGGCACAAAAACAGGCGACACCTCCGGCATGGGCAGGCTTCAAGTTTTTTAATGTCTATGGGCCGAACGAATACCATAAAGAGCGCATGGCCAGCGTGGCCTATCACACCTTTAACCAGTTTAGCGAAACCGGCACCATGCGCCTGTTTAAAGGCACCAAGCCCGGCGTGGAAGATGGGATGCAGTTGCGTGACTTTGTATATGTGAAAGATGTGGCTGATGTGATGGGCTTTTTTCTCGAAGCTGCATTAAAAAACAAACCTGTAGCGAATGCTATTTACAATATCGGCACCGGTCAGGCACGCAGTTTTAAAGACCTGGCAACCAGTGTGATGACCAGCATGGGCCGCGAACCCAACATTACTTACATTGACATGCCGCAAGACCTACAGGGCAAATATCAGTACTTTACCCAGGCAGAGATGAAAAAACTGCGCGATGCAGGTTATAAAAAGCCATTTACTACACTGGAAGAAGGCGTGAAGGACTACGTGCAGAACTATTTGCTGCAGGATGACCCTTACGCATAACTGGCTTCAGAGATTGTGAGCGATATGAATAATATTGAATACCTTAAAGGTGAACATGCTGCCCATATGGCTATGTTTCAGGCCTTGGAATCCTTATTCCCGTTGATCAGTGAAGTTGGCAACCTACTGCGCGACTGTATCCAGCGTGGCGGCAAGGTGCTGTTATGCGGTAACGGTGGCAGTGCAGCCGATAGCCAGCATATTGCGGCTGAAATTGTCGGCCGCTTCAAAAAAGAGCGTAGAGGCCTGCCGTCTATCGCCCTGACGACGGATACGTCTATCCTTACCTCAGTCGGTAATGATTATGGCTATGACTATATTTTTGCGCGTCAGGTAGAAGCACTGTGCCGCCCGGAAGATATCCTGATTGGCCTGACAACCAGCGGCAACAGCGCCAACGTGGTGCGCGCGATTGAAACAGCCAATGAAATCGGCGCAACCACCATAGGCATGACCGGTGGCAGCGGTGGCAAAATGAATACCCTTTGCCAACACAATATTGTGGTCCCTTCCAGCGTCACGGCGCGCATCCAGGAAGCACATATTTTTATTGGCCACTGCCTGTGTGAGATTCTGGAATCCTGATGAATCCTATCATTGCTAAACTTGTTCCGCATTTTGGTGAAACCCAACAGCATGCACTGGTGATTGGCGATGTGATGCTGGATCGCTACCTGATGGGTGAAGTGAACCGGATTTCTCCGGAGGCTCCAGTGCCGGTGGTACTGATTAAATCAGAACAACAACGTGCGGGCGGTGCCGCCAATGTGGCTGCGAACCTGGCATTGCTAGGGATACAGACGCGCATGGTAGGCCTGATTGGCAGTGATAATGAAGGTCAGCGATTGCTGGCAGCGATGGCTGAGTATGGTATTGATACACAGGCGATGATTACCACACCAGTACGCCCGACTATTGCAAAAACCCGTATTCTGGGCGGGCATCAGCAAATGATGCGCCTGGACCAGGAAATCACCAGCACCTTATCTGAAACTGAAGCCGAACAAGTCACACAAACCATTCAAACAGCGTTACAACAAAGGCCTGCGCTCATTATCCTTTCAGACTACGCAAAAGGATTGCTCACTGAAGCAGTCTGCCAACAAGTGATTGCCTATGGCCGCACACACAATATTCCGGTACTGGTTGACCCTAAAGGACGCAACTACGATAAATACCGTGGCGCGACTGCCCTGACCCCAAATAAAAAAGAAACGGCTGAAGCATGCGACACTCAGGTAAATGATGCCGGCTTGATAGACAAGGCCAGTAGTCTCAAAGCCGCGTTGGCTTTAGACTTTTTAGCAGTCACGCGTGGCGAAGAAGGCATTACGCTGATTGCAGACCAAACCAGCCATCTGAGCGCAACCGCCAAACAGGTGTTTGATGTGTCTGGCGCGGGTGATACTGTTATTGCCACATTGGCCGCCGGATTAATGCATGGCTTAAACGCGCTCGATAGCCTATCACTGGCGAATATTGCTGCCGGGGTGGTTGTCGGCAAAGTGGGTACAGTACCCATCACCAAAGCCGACTTGATAGATGCCATCGCGACGGAGCAAGGCAGCGAGCAGGCGCATAAGGTGAGCGAATTACCCGATCTGTTGCATAAAGTAGCCACCTGGAAACAGCAGGGTCAGAAAATCGTATTCACCAATGGCTGCTTTGACCTGCTGCATGCCGGGCATGTGACTTACCTTGAAGGTGCCAAAAAACGAGGTGACAGGCTGATTCTTGGCTTGAACACTGATCGTTCAGTCTCTGCGCTCAAGGGCCCAACCCGCCCCGTGGTCAACGAGCAAGACCGTGCCCGCGTGCTGGCGGCACTCGAATCTGTAGATGCTGTGATTTTATTTGACGAAGAAACGCCACTGAAGTTGATCAATGCCATCAAACCAGATGTGATTGCCAAAGGCAGTGACTACACCACCGACCAGGTAGTGGGTGGCAAAGAGGTGTTATCGTGGGGGGGTGAAATTGCGCTGATTGACCTGGTAGAAGGCCGTAGCACCACTAACCTGATCAAAAAAATGCACGCATGAACAAAATCCTTGTAATCGGCCCATCATGGGTGGGCGACATGGTGCTGGCACAAAGCCTGTTCAAGCAACTCAAAACAGATAAACCCGATTGCGAAATTACCGTCGCCGCACCTGCATGGACCTTGCCATTACTGGAAAGAATGCCTGAGGTCACACATGCCATTGCCTTGCCATTTAAACATGGTGACCTGGCTTTGCGTGAGCGCTTTAAATTAGGGCGTGAGTTGGCCAAACAAGGATTTACCCAGGCAATTTTGCTCACTAACAGCCTGAAGTCTGCCATCCTGCCCTGGGCAGCCAAGATACCCATTCGTACCGGCTTTAAAGGTGAAATGCGTTATGGCTTGATCAACGACATGCGTCAACTGGATAAAACCGTGCTCAAGAAAACGGTGGAACGGTTTGTGGCACTCGGCCTGCAAAAAAATATGAAGCTGCCTGAACAACTCCCGCAACCAGTCTTGCTGACACACCGCGAACATGCACAGGCACTGTTAGCCAAATTCGATATTCCGCAAACGCAACAACCCGTCTTAGGTCTATGCCCAGGTGCAGAATACGGTGAAGCCAAGCGCTGGCCTGCAGAATACTACGCTGAAGTCGCCACTCATGCCCTCAATCAGGGTTGGCAGGTCTGGCTATTCGGTTCTGAAAAAGACAAACAGGTCACGACAACAATCCAACATCTCACGCAGCAACGCTGCATAGATTTGGCTGGCAGTACGAAATTGGGCGAAGCGATTGATTTGATGTCATTGTGCCATACCGTAATCAGTAACGATTCAGGCCTCATGCATGTGGCAGCTGCACTAGATAAGAAACTGATTGCGGTTTATGGTTCGTCAGACCCCAAACACACACCGCCTATGCACCCGCAAGCTGTGATTGAATATCTAGCCTTGGAGTGCAGCCCTTGTTTTGAACGAATATGCCCGTTGGGACACTTAAATTGTTTAAAACAGATGCTGCCGGAGCGCATGATAAGACATATCAACTTCTCTCCTTTGGCAGAAGAGACTGCATGAAGTACCCAGTACTCACACGAGCGCATCTCGCAGATGCCACCATCGTAGAATATGACCCGCGTGGCATCAAGGTGCTACAACTGCCTGGTGGGGATTATCTAAAAGTTTTCCGCCTGCGCCACCAGTACGGGTGGGCACGTCTTCATGGCTATGCACAGCGATTTAGCAAACATGCACGGAAACTAGATCAAAAGGGAATCCCGACGGTACAAGTCAAACAATGCTACAAAGCTGACAATGCGGAATTGCTGAAAGCACCTGACTTCCCCTGCCCCACAGAAGCAACGCTGACCAAGCATACTTACGTGGTTGAATACGCACCACTGGCCGGACAGACGCTAAAGGATTTATTAAAGCAACAATTGATGAGTGACACCCTTGTAGTGCAACTGGGCAAATTCATTGCAGAATTACATGCAAAGGGAATATATTTCCGTTCCCTGCATCTTGGGAACATCGTGCTGACGCCCGACGGGCAGTTAGGGTTAATTGATATAGCGGATATGGATATTTATCCATGGAAACTGTGGTTCAGCACTCGATTACGCAGTTTCAGGCATCTGACTCGATACGCCACGCTCAATCAGTCATTTGGCATCTCTCGCTGGTCTCTTTTGCAAGAGAGTTACATTTCAGAGGCGAAACTGAGTACCTTGAAATCTCGCTGGCTGAGAAAAAAAATGCAGGACTTTCTGTTGCATCCTCCACACTAACTAAACGGCTTTTTTAAAGATCAAAACCCTTTTTTTGTTTTTGTGGCCATAAAAAACCTTTTCCAGTTTAAATGCTGTGAGCTGACGTCGTAGCTGGGCAAGCTTCTTCTGCTCATCAATGCTGTCGCCACACTTCAGCAAGATATATTCATACTGTTGCAACTCTCCAGCCGCTATGCGTTTGTCTAACGCTTGCCAGGAATAGTCAAACCGAGTATCAAATGCAGCACCAGCATAAAATCTTTGCTTGGCTGAGGAGTAGAGTACTTGGTCACCTGGCATCAGCCTTGATTTCACATAACTGACGGCATCAATCTCATAGTAAAACGTTTCTGGCTTTGATTTTACATTACTGACAAAACCCACCATTAAAATAATGGCCGATAATCCAAGTATTGCTTGCCTGCTCATCTTCACCGGGCGTTTGTCATGCAATAAACGCTGCAGAGCAAAACTGGCAAAAATAATCAGCGCAAACCCAAATAAGGCGACATAACGCGCTGAAAGCAGATTGACTTTAAAAGTAATCAAACAACCTATTAACCATGATAGTGCGATCCAGAAAAGCAAAATTTTATAGGCTACTGGCTCCATACTTTTCTTGATCGAATGCCTTTCAGCAAAAGCGAGCAGAGTGGGTGACCAACCTGCAACGCTAAGGCATTTAAGCGTGGCAATTGAAAAATAAGCCAGGAGAAAAGTCACCCAGGCGTATTCTTGGAATGGCTCACCAATGACCTGATCTCGCATGACCTGCACACGCTGGCTCAAATTCTGCTTAACATTCAACTGGATATCCTGTAAGCCTGTGAATAGCTCTTTCACTCGCCCCAGATCGTCCAGATTCAATGACGAAAATAACATGACAAGGGGGAGGCACAACATCCCAGCAATCAGCAAGGCATACGCTTTAATCATGCGACTGGCTTTTGCAGAAAACATGAAACCTACCAATGGCAAAACCAACAACTGCACGGCCCCTTCAATTCGGAACAGCGTTGCTAACAAGCCCAGTAATTGCCAGTGAATCGCATGTTTCCATCGCCCATGCTGATAAAACAGAATTAACTGATTTACTGCATGAATCATGACCGCCCAATAACCAAGATCACGGCTCGCCATAGGCAGGATATCGCCTACGATATAAGAAGCTCCGATGAGCAATAGCACTGCATAACTTTGTGTGTACTGGTTGCCTCCCGCCAGACTCACCATGCGTACAAGGCCCCAGACCAATAGCATAAAAAACAGGACGATCAATCCATTCGCCGACGCCTGCAAACTCAGCCCTGTTAACCAGTGAACAATCGCAATCAGCCCCGGATAAAACCCCCAGCTAAAGCTTTCCACCGCAAAAGCCTGTTTGAACTCGCCAGCAGCAAAGTGACGCGCCATTTCAAAATACAAGATGGAGTCATTGGTAATCCAGCCATGCTGAATCCATAACACGCGTACGCACGTGATAAACGCCAGGGTCAACGCCAGATAAATGGGTATATTTTTATGGTGACTAGTCATTCTTTTATGGATTCTATGTGCAATAACAATACACTCTGACGAATGTTTTCCACTTGTAATTTATGGTCAGAAACTCATGCAGACAAGAACTATAACCTCAGATATTTACATAATCCTTGCCGACAATCGTTGAACCAGGTCGCGCAAGTCTGCAAGCTCTTGCGCTAGACTGAATTGATTTTTCAACAGGGCAATATTTTGATCAAAGCTTTCTACATCAATGCATCCGCGATCAAAATCATTGATTTTATCCAGAGTCAATGTTGCAAACTGTCGGATATCGCCACAATGCACTTCGTGAAACTGATTTTCAAGCCAGTATTCTTTGCCCGCCTGTCCAGTGTAACCAATGACCAGATTGCCAGCCAAGGCTGCCTCCAGTGGCGGCAATCCTAGACCTTCCAACTCGCTAAAAGACAAGAAAATTCTGGACTTTGCCAATGCTTGAGCGACTTCACTCTGATTCATGTTTTGAATGGGTAACAGACTCCAAGTATCCGGCAGCTTTCTGGCAAGATAGTTAACCACCAATCTCGAGTGTTTTTCGAGTTTGCGTGGCATATAGGTAATCAGGTTCTGCTTTAGTCCAGCAGGCTTGAAAACATCACTTTCTACGGATAAATGCAATCTGACAATTTTCTGCTTAAACTCAGGAAACAGAAAGACCAGACAGGCATAAATATCATCTGAAACACAAGTAATCAACTCTGCGTGCTCGTAAGCTGGATAAACCGATGCCATCGTGGCTTTTCTAAAAATTTCGTATCCATTCTGTACTTGAATAATGTAGCGTATGCCTTTTTCACGCGCGATCATCGCCTCTCTGGCTGCCCACATTTCATGAATCACGAGGACTTCGTTGTTTTTATTGAAGCTAAAACTCTCTTTAAAGGCCAGATCATCAAAAGGCAGGTCACAACGAAAACCCAACTCCTTGGGATGAAAAATTTGCGCTTTCACCCAATCCAGTTGCATCTGGTTAATTTGCGATACGTGCCTGTAAATCACCTTGACACCGCCTGACGCCCTTTTCGCATTAGGACAAAGATAAGTCAATATCAAGCGATGCGGGCAAGGCGCTACATTGGCCCGGTACCTGAACCTGCGCAGTTTGAAAATCAAATGACTGAGGACTTTGGGAGTGAGGGAACTCATGCTTTTATCTTCCGGGTGAACAATAAGTATTGTTCAAGCAACTGCATTCGCCATTGTTGATCCGGCTCAATCACATTGCCTTCTGCCCACTCGTTCCAGGATTTGATAATCACCACTTGCGTAGAAGGTTGGTGTTTACGCTGCGCAAGCTGCGTGGCGATGTTTGCAAGATGTGTTGCAAAGCGATGAGGATCAAAGCCCCGCAGGATAGTGCCACGACGTAAATGCCGGGGAGTGGTATCCCAGCCGGTAAATATAATCGGCACTTGTTTCGGGTCGTCTGATAGCGGTTCATTGTTGATGACCAGGCCTTCATAACTGTATACAAACGGGCCTAGATTCTTGAACTGATAGTTGCGCGCCAGCTTTTCGCGTAAATAGGACCACAAGTTATCCCGCTTGCGCCATTTAAAAATACTGCCCGATTTGTTATACCCGTCGAAATAGCGCTTCCATGGCTGATGCGGTTCTGTATTGTCCGCCAGCCAGTAGATCCCAGGCAAGCCATGAGCTTGCGCGCATTGCTCAAAGGTATCAATAAACACCTCAAGATCGGGAATATCCTTCGGGCTAAAAATCGAGAAAACAGGCTTGCCATCTACTTTAATATAGTTAGCAGTCTGAAAGTGCGGTAACAATTGCTCAAAATAAGCAGAATAGTCTTCTTTACCTAAATACAACTGCTCCTGCAAGGTAATGTGTTGCCGCTTGTTATACCAGGTGTGATTCGCCCAGCAAAAAGCATATTTAAAATTGAGCCGCTGCTCCAGCACGAGCTGCATTGGCTTTTCCAGTAACTTTTTGCCTCTGCCAAACCAGTAATCGAACACCAAAAAACCGTCAATGCCGTGCTTTTCTGCGATGGCCTGCTGCCACTCAAAAACGGCAGGGTTTAATAGATCGTAGTCCCCAAACGGGGTATCCGGCTTGCGTATGTGCTGCCAGCTGAAATATGACTGGGCGCTATTAAGCTGCTGCCACTCTGTGAAACCAGGTCCCCACCAGCGGTTATTTTCTTCAATCTCGTGAAATTGCGGCAAATAATAAGCCAGGCTCAATAAGTTTGAACGCATGATAGGTTATTGATCCAGACGGCTATCGGCGAGAATGGCCTCACCGTCTATCCCGCGTAGCTTGGCGTTAATGCGTTTAGTGCCTTCGCGCATATTTTTGTCGCTGGTGCCTAATTGCGGATTAAAAATCAGCGTCGCATGATTAAGATGATCTACGTACTCACCTAATTGCAATGAGTCTAGAAACAGCATCTGATAACCGGCTGCTACCATTTTTTCATGCATGACTTTACCTGCTGTCTGGTCACCATCTGAAAAACTGGTATTCAATGCACGAATCACGTCTGTACGATACATGGCACAGTGGCTGCGTAGATAGTATTTACTCTGGTCAAGCCGATTTGGATTATAGCCCCGGTAACCGAAGCATTGATGCAAGGCCTTTTTCCAGCATTGTTCAAACTGTATCCCCCAACGCTGTAATGCCGTTTTTGACTCCAGTTTCCAAGAGCCCACCCCGGCCAGCGCGGGCTGCCCGTCGAATGGTTTTAATAGCACATCCAGCCAGTCGCTGCGCTTGACAAATGTATCGGTATGGATGGATAACACAAATGGCGTTTTGACTTCAGCAAGCGCAAGATCCAGCGCACGCGAGTGCGATAAAGGGACGGTATCATCCGGGGCGGGTTGACGCTCAACCAGCTTAATCCAGGATAAACCACGCAAATATGCCAATGACGCATCCTGAGAGTTGTTGTCTATCACCACCACTTCAACTTGACTGAAATCAGTAAATTTACGCAACAAGCGCAAACAGATTTTAGTGATTTCAGGCGTTTTGTAGTTGGGCACCAGTATGGTGACTTTTTTTTCTTTTGCCATGTTCGGTATTATAGTTGAGTAGACGCACCCTCTCAAAGGTGCTCAGTTAATGGTGAACGTCGTTATTCAAGCACATTTCCAGCTGGTGACACACGACTATGTGATGCTGTTTGCAGTAACTTTGCCAATCTGGCATATCCGTCCAGTCCGATACAAATATAAAATCTAGCCCGGCACCTGTCGACGCCTGGTGATCAAAGCGACTATCACCAATAAAAAGGGCAGGAAACTGGATGGTGCCATCCGCAATCATGCTTGCTAGATGCTCATTTTTCTTGGTGGGGCCACCATAAATCCCCAGTTCGAATAAACCATCCAAGCCACGGCGTGGAAAAATGTTCCGGAGCTCTTCCTGGTCGCCACCTGACATCAGCATCCATTTTGCTTGCGCAGTTTTTTGCTTCAGCTGGCTTAACGCCGGGGCAACCTCGCATTGCATCAAGGTTTCGTCGAGGATCACGCTGAAGGTATCCATGAAGGCCTGGAACAATTCCGGTGTCAGCGGCTGCTTGATGATCTCGGTAATGTAATAGCGGATTTTGTCATTACGCGGGATGCTACCGAGCTTGATATGGTAGTCGACAAACGCTTGCGCCTGTTCGTCTGTCCCACCCATCCGTTTGGCGGTATTGTAATAAGCATCCACTTTGGTCTGATTACTATTGAGGACGACACCATCGCAATCAAGCACGATGGTTTTGTATTGGGAAAGGTCTGGGCGCTGTGACATAGGCTGGATAATAAAAAAGGCTTGTATTACTACAAGCCTTCATTATAAACGATAGACTGAATGCGTCGCTTATTTCGCAGCGACAATCGCCGATGCTTCTTTCGCCAGCTTGGTGATATGCGCCCAATCTTTGTTTGCGACGGCATCTGCAGGCGTCAACCAGGTACCACCACACACAACCACATTTGGCAGTGCCAAGAACTGTGGTGCACTTTCAACGCTCACGCCACCTGTTGGGCAGAATTTCACATCAGCAAACGGCCCGGCAAAGCCTTTAAGCAGGTTAATGCCACCCACCGCTACGGCTGGGAACAGTTTCAGGAAGTAGTAATCATCCGCATTCGCCATCATGATCTCTGAGCCTGTAGACACGCCTGGCAGTAATGGCAAACCAATTTCACGGGCATATTTACCCAACTCGCTGGTGTAGCCTGGACTCACTGCAAACTGGCAACCTGCATCTTTTGAGTTCTTAGCATCCTTGAGATTACGCACGGTGCCGGAACCTAAAATCGCATCTGGCACATGTTTGGCAATTTCCTCCATGGCATGCAAAGCCACTGGTGAACGCAAAGTCACTTCCAGCACCTTTATACCGCCTTCCAGCAGGGCTTCTGCCATAGGCACAGCATCTTCCACTTTGTTGATGACAATGACCGGAATCACCGGGCCATGGTTAGCTAACTCTAATGTGCTCATGTTGTAAGTATTAACCTAACAATTAAAAATCTGTTCAAAAAACCTTTACAGTAAATTCAAATGGCTAAGCAAGACAAGGCACAGGGGCTCAGACAGTACATTAAGTACGGCAAGCGAACTGTAACGCAGTATTGCGACGCCATTTTAATTTACAGCCAAGTAACTGCGCCCTCTTCGGCTGACAACACATTCCTGCGCATGCCACCAAACAACTCACGGCCCAAGCCATGTGCGTTGTAATGACGCTTGGCATCGCTTAACTCTTCAGCCTCGCGCTCAGCCCAGGTGTCTTCATCAACCAGCACATTCAACTGACCGACGGTACCATTCAAGCGGATAATGTCGCCGTTGCGGATTTTCGCAATGGGGCCTCCAGCGCTTGCTTCAGGACTCAAGTGAATTGCTGCCGGGATCTTGCCGGAAGCGCCACTCATACGTCCATCTGTCACAATCGCTACGCGGAAACCCTTGTTCTGCAATACAGCCAGCGGTGGTGTCAGTTTATGCAGCTCTGGCATACCATTGGCTTTAGGGCCCTGGAAACGCACCACGGCAACAAAGTCTTTTTCCAGCTCACCACGGTCGAAGGCTGCCAGCAGCTCTTCCTGTGCATCAAACACAATCGCAGGCGCTTCAATAATATGACGGTCTTCTGGCACCGCAGAAATCTTGATCACGCTACGGCCTAAATTACCTTTAAGCAAACGCAGGCCACCTGACTCATTGAACGGATGTGCTGCGGTACGGACGATGGTTTCGTCACCGCTTTCTGCCGGGTAGTCCTTCCAGACCAGCTTGTCACCTTCTTTTTCAGGTTTTTTGCCATAAGAACGTAAATCGCCACCATCAACAGTGTAGACATCAGGGTACATGTAGCCCCCCTCAATCAGTTCACGGATCACAAAACCAGGACCTCCAGCGGTCTGGAACTCGTTGACGTCAGCCTTACCGTTAGGATACACACTTGCCAGTAACGGTGTGGCTTTTGCCAGGTAGTGGAAATCAGTCCAGTCAATGATGATACCGGCTGCACGGGCGACTGCTACCCAGTGGATCAAATGATTGGTAGAACCACCGGTAGCCAGCAAGGCCACCATGGCATTCACAATCACGTGCTCATCTACCAGTCGGCCAATCGGCACAAATTTGTCTTTCTTGGCATTTTGCAATACCAAGCGCACAGCCTCACGGGTCAAGTCCTCACGCATGCCATCATGCGGGTGAATAAACGCTGCTCCTGGCACATGCAGACCCATGGCTTCCAGCAGCATCTGGTTACTGTTGGCTGTTCCGTAGAAGGTGCAAGTACCTGCGCCGTGATATGCCGCTGACTCACTTGCTAGCAATTCATCACGGTCACACAGACCTTGCGCGTATTTTTCGCGTACTTTGGATTTGGAGGTGTTATCAATGCCGGTGCTCATCGGCCCAGCGGGGACAAACACACAAGGCAAATGGCCAAAGTGCAAGGCACCAATCAGCAGCCCCGGCACAATCTTGTCACACACGCCCAACAGTAATGCAGCGTCAAATACATCATGAGATAAAGCCACAGCAGTACTCATGGCAATGGTATCGCGGCTGAACAGACTCAACTCCATGCCTGGCTCACCCTGGGTAATGCCGTCGCACATGGCTGGCACACCACCAGCAACCTGCACAGTGGCACCATGCTTGCGTGCTTCATCACGGATAATGTCTGGATAATTGACATATGGCTGATGCGCAGACAGCATTTCGTTGTACGCGGTGACGATACCCACATGGGTAGGCTTTTCGGCGTAAATCTTGAACTTGTCGTTCTGTGGCATAGCCGCAAATGCGTGCGCCACGTTGGCGCAGCCCAGACGATCCGGGCCCTTTTCGCGGTTCAGGTAATCATCAATACGCTGCAAATACGCCTTACGTGTCGGACGGCTACGCTCGATGATGCGTTCTGTTACTTCAATGTGAGATTGTTTCATTGACTATCGCTCAACTGTGTTTTAACTACCTGATGAACTATCCTAGATGAACTGCTTTGAACTTGCTATTTAGTCACAGTTTAGGGTCGTAATATATATGAATCCAAACAGGTTCCCTACCTGCGATTATCGCCAAACTGGTGCAAGACGTCAAACTGAATTACCAGATTTGATTGTTTTTTTAGAGGATTCAATGACTTAAAACAATACACACTGTTTAGGTAAACCAGCCTGAAGCGGTGTGCTTCAGGCTGGTTTTCAGGCAGACTTGGTGACTAAAATATCTTCCATCATAAGATATTCGAGATCGCAGCCATAAAACATGTTCAGGGCATCGGTGGGACTGCAAATCATGGGCTCACCACGCCGGTTGAGCGAGGTATTGAGCACTACGCCATTACCGCGCAACTGCTCCAAATGCTCAATCAATGCATAATAACGTGGATTGGTTTCCTTGGTGACAATCTGCGCACGCGCCGTCCCGTCTTCATGTACCACTTCTGGAATACGTGCTTTCCAGGCCGGATTCACGTCAAACGTGAAAGTCATGTAAGGCGCAGGATGATCTGTTTGCAAAATATCTTCAGCCACGCGATCCAGCATGCTGGGGCAAAATGGCCGCCAGCGTTCACGGTATTTGATCTGCGCATTGATACGGTCAGCGACCCCAGGAAAGCTTGGGTCGCCAAGGATACTACGGCAACCCAGCGCGCGCGGGCCAAACTCCATGCGGCCCTGGAACCAGGCCAGGGGATTGCCTGCCGCCAATAACTCGGCTGCTTTACGCGGGCCATCTTCAACCCGGGTAAAAACAGGTTTGGCCGGATGGGCTTCACAGGCCGCAATGCATTCTTCATTTGTGAAAGCAGGCCCGAGGTAGGCATGTTCCATTTTATGGATGGTTTCGCCCGCCAGGTGTGCGGCATACGTGGCTGCGCCCAGGCTGGTGCCATTATCGCCTGAGGCTGGCTGCACAAATAGCTCTTTCACGTGCGGTAAGGCAATGATGCGCTGGTTCAGCTTCACATTCAGCGCCACCCCGCCCGCCATCACAATCTTGCCGGTCTCACGGATGATATCGCCCAGATAATACTCAATCATCTGCAGAGCTAGGTCTTCCAGCAGCTTTTGCACACTGGCAGCGTAGTGGATATAAGGATCGTCGATTTCATCCCCTTCACGCTTGGGTCCTAGCCACTCAATCAGTTTTGGCGTGAAGTAGTAACCCTTGGATTTTCCATCAGGACCGTTTTCTTTGTAGCGGCGCAAACCAACCACGTTCACATAGTCTGTGTTGATGATCAATTCACCGTTTTCAAATTTAGCCAGACGGCTTAAGTCGTATTTGTTCGGGTCGCCGTAGGGCGCCATGCCCATGACCTTGAACTCGCCATCAAGCATCTCAAAACCCAGGTATTCCGTGATCGCGCCATACATGCCGCCCAGAGAATCCGGGTCATAGAATTCCTTTATTTTGTGAATCTTGCCGTTTTCGCCATAGCCAAAAAAGGTGGTCGCATACTCCCCCTTGCCATCAATGCCGACAATGGCCGTTTTTTCCTTGAACCCGCTCAGGTGGTAAGCACTGGATGCATGCGCCAGATGGTGCTCAACCGGCACATATTTAGCTTTGGTCAGCCCAAGCTCTTCCATGAGTTTGAGTGATTTGTCACGGTTGCGACGGAAACGGCGGTTTCCGTTAAAGATCGCATCCAGTGAACGGTCTGGGGCATACCAGTAGCGTTTGGCGTAATGCCAGCGCGCAGCCGAAGTCAGCGGGATTTCACCATAAGGAAAAGCAACAATCTCCACTTGGTCTGGCGTAATGCCTGCCTGCTTCAAACAGAATCTGGCAGCTTCATAAGGCCAGTGATTTTTGGCGTGCTTGTCGCGGATAAAACGTTCTTCTTCCGCCGCAGCGACAATCTTGCCGTCCACCAGAATGGCAGCCGAAGCATCATGCCCCAAGGCACCGGATAAACCTAAAACAATCATGCAGAAACTCGCGTAATGATCTTAATGGAAACAACTAAATGGAAATGCCTGCCAGTTTGAGTGGCGTATGGTCCTGATAAACCAGGCTAAACGACTTCACCAGCGCATTATACAGGGAAGTATCGGCTTGCCAATTTTGCAGCAGGCGGCGGATATCTTTGGCATGCGCCCGTAAGGCCATTTGTGTGCGGCGGTGCTGTTGCATGCTATCGAGATCGATGACCACGATTTCGCCCTGATCTGTTACCTGCAAATTGCTGGCCTTCATATCGCCATGCGAAATCCTGAGCAAAAACCACTGGTAACACAGCGTGACCAGTTGCTCGATCACATGCTGGCGCATACCTGGATCACTGCACTGCTGGAAAAAAGCCTGCGCATCCGGCCACGGACTATAGGCAGACACAAAATAGGCCCGTCCGCGCAGACCATAAAAGCGGCGCTCATACATCAATAGTGGTTGCGGAGTAAGCATGCCATAGTATCGCAGGCGATGTGCATTCTGCCAGGAAGACATTGCTCGACTAGGACGCCATGCACGGCTTAAAGCATGCCAGCAGTGCTTGATATTATACCGCTTAATGACGACTGCTCTGTCTTGCAACTGGGTATGGACAACGGTGCAGGTATTACCCGCCTTGAGCACCTGACCACAATGCATGGCCACCTCCAGCGCGGGTAGATCGGTGATGTGAAGTCCACCGGCGGTGGTCACTGATTGCGCAGACTGAGAATCTCGGTGCCAGCTCACGTCACTGCAGTTACGCAAGAGTTTACGCGTCACAAACCGCTCGACTTCATGCGTTTTCATCTGCCGAGCCCATGCAAGAACTTGAGTAGCTGGCAAAGTCTCTGTCCAGCCACGAACTTTGAGGTAGGTTTGCAGCAACATTTCCGTCATCTGCATCTGGTCCAGCGCATGCAACTTTGCAATCAATTCTGCAAGTTGCATGTGTGCCTGCTTCACGCTGATGGATTGCTGCCGTATCCCGTCTCCATCAATCGCCCATACCAAGGCATCCGCCAATAAAAAATTCTTCAGATGTAAGTCTGTTTGGCAGAGATTTGCCGCATGCTGACGCGCAAGCACTTCCACCAGCGCACACAACAAATGACAACGAGAGGCACCATCAGATTGCAGATAGGCCGCTTCAGCATCCATCGCATGGGCTACTTCCGCGTATAAAAGACCAAAGACCTGATCGGATTGATGATCAAAAGTCCCATGCCATAACAAGTCCGGGGTGCGAATCCCCGCCTGCCCCATGGCCTGAGCACCGCCTGCATCACGGCGGGCATAACGTGCAGCATCCTTCCCCATAAAGAGCTTCGCATAAACAGGCTGACCGTTCCAACGCCCTCTGCAAACCAGACGACGGCTTTTGAGCACACGGACCAGCGTATCCAAATACAGGGTTGAGTGATCTGCCAGCGTGATCGACAGATGCAGTGGGCCAGGAGATGTCAATTGCGTCAGTATCATACTTGCGTCAAGATTCCTGGTTTTTTGCAGCCATGTTGCGTATTAACATACCAGCGTTGCTTGTTGCTTATAAGCATAAGGGATGAATAAATAAGTCATGTTTACTTGGTAAGATGATGCTTTGCCCGCGAGGCTACCAGGCAAGATTAGCGTTCATGCATAGACTCAAAAATCGATTAATCCAAGCAATATCGCTCATAAACCTTGCCATGATCAGTCGCGTTTATTTACAAAATAAATCAATCAATGGCAGGCTAACAAACCATGATTTGTTAATATGATGCGTTTAAGGCGTGGATTTTAACAGAATGCACCCGAAATAAGATTTTCAACAAGGCAGATTTTTGATGTTGGCACTTTTTTGCAAATGGCTTTCCAGATTGCCACTTGGCTACATCCAAGGCTTGGGCGCTATGTTGGGGAGGTTGAATTGGTGGCTGGATCAAAAAAGCACCCGCATAGCCATCGAGAACATCCGCCAGAGTGGTCTCTGCAAAGATATCACGGCTATTCATCAACTCGCCAAACATAGCCGGATCGAGGCTGGTAAATCATTGATGGAATCGCTGTTTATCTGGGGCGCTCCGCAATCTGGCTTGCTGCCCCTGGTGAAGGCGACAACGGGCTGGCACCTCGTAGAGGAAGCACAACGTGTGGGCAAAGGTCTGATTTTCCTCACCCCACATCTGGGCTGTTTTGAGATCACCTCGATTTATTATGGCAGTCAACATCCGATTACCGTGCTCTATCGCCCCCCCAAACTGACTTGGCTGGAAGACTTACTGCAACAGGGGCGGCAAAAAGGCCATGTTTCGCTGGCGCCAGCCAACGCCGCCGGGGTTAAAAAACTGCTGCAAGCCCTAAAACGTGGAGAAGCGATTGGTATTTTACCCGACCAGATTCCCAGAAAAGGCGAAGGCGAATGGGCAGACTTTTTTGGCAAACCGGCCTATACCATGGGGCTAGCGAGCAAACTGGCGGTTAAATCTGGCGCAACAGTGATTATGGCATTTGGCGAACGATTAGCCGCAGGCGAAGGCTTTCACATTCACCTATCCAAAGTGGACAATATCCATACCCCCGGCTTGCTTAACCAGGCAATTGAACGTCAGATTGCACAATGTCCGGTACAGTATTTGTGGCAATACAACCGTTACAAAAAAAGGCGTTACGCCATGCATAAACTGCAACCTCACCAAAGCGAACACGCGGATTAATCGGTGATTGTGAGCTGGGCTTGATTATGCCAGCCCCTGTATCCAGCGGCTGTAGACCCTATCGGCAACGGCATGTAGCACATCGCAATCCTCGTTCACTTTTGCCAGCATGGTATCCGCAGACTGTACAGCCGGACTGGCTGCAGACGTGGCAATATCGTTCTTCCATTGCTCCGTCCAGATTTTGACCATATCCGGCGTCATTTCAATATGGCATTGCAAACCGATATGTTTGCCCATGACATAAGCCTGGTTGACGCAATACGCGCTGGATAACACATGCGTTGCCCCTGGCGGCACCGAAAACGTTTCGCCATGCCAGTGAAAGCTGTTAAACACTTGCAAGTCACCAAACCAGTCACGTGCAGCGGGATGATCGACCACTTGCACTTGCCCCCAGCCTATTTCCTTGACCGGGTTTTTACTCACCACACCGCCCAACGCCTTGCTGATTAACTGCCCTCCCAGGCAGTGCCCAAGCAAAGGGACATCTTTTTCTACTGCCTGGCGAATTAATTGCAGCAAGGGCGGAATCCAGGGCAGGTCATCGTTGACACTCATGGGGCCGCCCATCAACACAATGCCACTATATGCCTCGACCGAGTCAGGCACGGCCTCGCCTTTATCAATGCGCACCTCGCACCAAGGAATGGCATGCCGCGCTAAAAAAGTGCCCAAATAACCAGCACCCTCGCAGCAAGCGTGCCTGAATACCACCACCTGTTTCATGACATTACCTTCTTATAACTGACTTCCTGATATTGCCCAAGCAAGATTCCGTCCAATGTGTAAGGCCCAATGGCATAACGGATCAGGCGCAAGGTCGGAAACCCCACGTGGGCAGTCATCCGCCGCACTTGGCGGTTCTTGCCTTCACTGATTTTAATCTCAAGCCAGGTCGTCGGGATATTTTTGCGTTCGCGTATGGGTGGCTCACGCTGCCACAACTGGTCAGGTTCGGCGATGATTTTGACCTGTGCTGGCTGCGTGACAAAATCCCCTAAATCGACGCCTTGCTTTAATGGCATCAATTCTGCTTCTGTAGGAGCACCTTCGACTTGCGCCCAATAGGTTTTGACCTGTTTATGTTTGGGATGGCTTAAACGATGTTGTAATCCGCCGTCATCGGTTAAAATAAGCAACCCTTCAGAATCGGTATCTAACCGCCCGGCAGCATATACGTTGGGAATCGGAATATAGTCCTTGAGCGTCGCGTGTTTCTCATGAGCCGTAAACTGGCATACGACGTTAAAGGGTTTGTTAAACAGTAATAACATGGAAAGTGCTATGTCTAAAATCAAGGTGCCCGCCACTGGCAGCAAAATCACCGTCAATGCTGATAATACCCTAAATGTTCCCGACCAACCTATCATCCCGTTTATCGAGGGCGATGGTATCGGCGTTGACATTACGCCGCCCATGATCAAAGTGGTGGACACCGCCGTTGAAAAAGCTTACGGCGGCAAACGCAAGATTTCCTGGATGGAAGTCTACGCCGGCGAAAAATCGACGACAGTCTATGACAAAGATACCTGGCTGTCTGACGAAACCATGGCGGCATTGAAGGACTATGTGATTTCAATTAAAGGTCCATTGACGACCCCAGTCGGCGGCGGCATCCGTTCATTGAATGTGACTTTGCGCCAGGAACTGGATTTATATGTCTGCCTGCGCCCCATTCAGTACTTCACTGGTGTTCCCAGCCCGGTTAAACACCCGGAAAAAACCGACATGGTGATTTTCCGTGAAAACACTGAAGACATTTATGCTGGCATCGAATGGGCAGCTGGCACCGAAGAAGTGAAAAAAGTCATCAACTTCCTGAGCGACATGGGTGTACGCAAGAAAATCCGTTTCCCTGAAGCCTCTTCCATCGGCATCAAGCCAGTCTCCATCGACGGCAGCAAGCGCCTGATCCGCAAAGCGATTCAGTACGCGATTGATAACAACCGCAAATCCGTCACCATCACCCACAAGGGCAACATCATGAAGTTCACCGAAGGTGGCTTTCGTGACTGGGGATACCAGCTGGCCAAAGAAGAGTTTGGTGCAAAACTGATTGATGGCGGCCCATGGTGCAAACTGCCTAACGGCATCGTGATCAAGGATTGCATTGCAGATGCTTTCCTGCAGGAAATCCTATTGCATCCAGAAGATTATGATGTCGTGGCTGCCCTGAACCTGAACGGCGACTACATGAGCGACGCATTGGCCGCACAAGTGGGTGGCATCGGCATTGCACCGGGTGCAAACTTGAGCGATACCGTTGCCATGTTTGAAGCCACCCATGGCACCGCACCTAAAATTGCCGGTAAAAATCTGGCTAATCCGAGCTCCCTGATTTTGTCAGCTGAAATGATGTTGCGCCACATGGGTTGGGTTGAAGCCGCAGACCTGGTATTGAATGGCGTCGCCAAAGCGATTGCCAGCAAGCGCGTGACCGGCGATTTTAGCAGCCAGATGGAAGGCGCCACGCAAGTAGGCACCGCTGAATTTGGTGACGAGATCATCAAGCAAATGGCTTAATGCCTTGCCGGGCCTTCGGCTGATGGCATAAAAAAACGGCTCGCGCTTGCGAGCCGTTGTGCATTTGGTGCCCCTAAACAATCATTATGCTTTTTGGATATTGCTTGCTTGCTTGCCTTTTGGACCTTCAGTCACATCGAAAGACACGCGCTGGCCTTCTTTGAGGCTTTTGTAGCCGGATTCTACAATTGCGGAAAAGTGTGCGAACAAATCATCACCACCATCATCCGGAGTAATAAACCCAAAGCCCTTAGAATCATTGAACCACTTTACGGTACCTGTTGCCATTTTACTTCCTTACTTTTTTACTTAACAGGGAGGCGCCCCAAAAGTTTGTCTCAAGTACTCCAGTCGCAATAAACAAGCTTTGCTTTACTTAAAGACGGCTACAAAAAACCTGAACCCAAACGCCTTAAGGATTTATAAGTGAGCATTATTTAAATGTCAAGTGCATTTTTGTATCTTTTTACGAAAGCCAGAAAATCCTGTTAAAATTTGTACAAATGCCGCATCAGGGGCTGTCTTTTCTACGATTTGAATTGATGACAAAAACGTATACTAAGAGGAAAACTAATGGTTCATCAGTTAATTAACCCTTTTATTTCATGGTTTAACAGAGGCCTTTGAAACGTTTATGGCAGCAGTGGAAAGTACAAAGAAACTCGGTGGTATGGCGCGCATGCTGGTGCAATCTTCGCTGATGAGTGAAGAAGACGCCTCAGCATTGCAAGAAAAATCACACGCCCAGAAAACCAGTTTCCTGGCTGCCGCATTAGCCCAAAAGAAGATATCGTCCCGAGACATTGCGCAATCGGCATCAGATGCTTTCGGCTTTCCTTTTTTTGATCTGGATGCATTAGACCAGGACTCTCTCCCTGAAAAAACCATAGATATCAAGCTGATGCAATCGCATCGCGTGATGCTGCTACAGCAAAAAAACAACGTCGCTTATATCGCCCTCTCTGATCCCACCAACCTGCACTCACTGGATACCATCCAGTTCCAGATGGGCGCTACACTGTTCCCCATCGTGGTTGAAGATGACAAGCTGGGTAAATGGATAGATAAAATCGTCGAATCCAAAGACACCAGCATGTCCAGCCTGAACAGCGGTGGGGACGATTTTGACCTCGGACTGGAGGAATCTAACCAGGAGCAGGAAGTAGAGATACAGCAGGAGGTAGACGATGCACCAGTCGTCAAATTCCTGCAGAAGGTATTAATGGATGCCATCAATATGGGCGCATCTGACTTGCACTTTGAACCTTATGAGAAGTTTTACCGTATACGCTTCAGGGTAGATGGCGTATTGCGAGACATGTCACAGCCCCCGTTGGCAATCAAGGAAAAACTGGCATCGCGCATCAAGGTCATCTCCAACCTGGATATTTCCGAAAAAAGAATCCCGCAAGATGGCCGCATGAAACTGATCCTCAGTAAAACCCGCACCATCGACTTTCGTGTCAGCACCTTGCCATTAATCCATGGTGAGAAAATTGTGATGCGGATTCTGGACCCGACCAGCGCGACATTGGGCATTGAGGCATTAGGTTATGAGCCAGAACAGCAGGATGCCTTGCTTAAAGCGATTCATCGCCCTTATGGATTGGTATTAGTGACGGGGCCGACCGGTTCCGGCAAGACGGTATCACTGTATACCTGCCTCAACCTGCTCAATAACCCCGAAGTCAATATTTCCACTGCAGAAGATCCGGCAGAGATCCCCTTACCTGGCATCAATCAGGTGAACGTCAATGACAAACAGGGCCTGACATTTGCTGCAGCGCTAAAGTCTTTCCTGCGCCAGGATCCTGACATTATCATGATTGGTGAAATCCGTGACCTGGAAACGGCTGACATGGCCATCAAGGCGGCCTCTACCGGGCACATGGTGTTATCCACATTGCATACCAATGATGCGCCCACCACCTTATCGCGATTATTAAATATGGGCGTGGCCCCCTTCAATATTGCCTCGGCGGTGACGTTAATTACGGCACAACGTCTGGCCAGGCGCTTGTGTAAGCACTGCAAGGTAACCTTGGATCTACCGAAGGAAGCATTATTGAATGTAGGCTTTAACGAGACGGATCTTGACGGCAGCTGGCAATTATATGGCCCCAAGGAAGGCGGCTGCGAGCATTGTAATAACGGCTATAAGGGTCGTGTCGGCATTTACCAGGTCATGCCCATTAGCGAGGAAATGACGCGTATTATCATGACCAATGGCAATGCGCTGGATATTGCTGCGCAGGCAAAAAAAGAAGGTATCAAAGACCTGAGGGAATCAGGCCTGCTCAAAGTAAAACAAGGGCTAACCTCCATTGAGGAAGTAGAAGCCGTGACGAATGAATAACTGTTGTCACTGATCAAATATTCTTGAAGAAAACACTATGGCGACTAGCAATATCAAACAATCCGTCTATCAGTGGGAAGGCAAAGACCGTAAAGGCAAGCTGGTCAAAGGCGAAATGCGCGCGAATGGCGAAGCGGTCGTCAATGCCACTTTGCGTCGCCAGGGCATTACCATCCTCAAGGTAAAGAAACAAAGCGCACTGGTCACCAAAGGTAAAGTCACCGAAAAAGATATCACCTTATTTACGCGCCAGCTGGCCACCATGATGAAAGCTGGCGTGCCTTTATTACAAGCCTTTGATATTGTTGGCAAAGGACATCACAACCCTGCAGTATCCAAACTATTGGGCGACATTAAAGCCGATGTCGAAACCGGTAGCAGCCTGAGTGCGGCTTTCCGTAAATATCCTTTATATTTTGATCAATTGTTCTGCAACTTGGTGGGCGCGGGTGAACAGGCCGGCATTCTGGACAGTTTACTGGAGCGATTGGCCACCTATAAAGAAAAGATTCTTGCCATCAAAAGCAAAATCAAATCCGCCCTGGTTTATCCTACCTCGATTATCGTGGTGGCCTTTGTCATCACAGCCGTGATCATGATTTTTGTGGTGCCTGCATTTAAAGAGCTTTTTAGCAGCTTTGGTGCAGACCTGCCAGGTCCCACAGTTATCGTCATTAATCTTTCTGACTTTTTTGTCAAATGGTGGTGGGCGATTTTTGGTACCCTGGGGTTTGGTTTATGGTTCTTTTTCTACACTTGGAAACGCTCTGAAAAAATGCAGGCGACTATGGATAGACTCATGCTGCGCCTACCTATTTTTGGTGAACTGATCCGCAAAGCGACCATCGCGCGTTTTGCCCGCACACTCTCCACCATGTTTGCTGCCGGTGTCCCACTCGTTGAGGCTCTGGATTCTGTGGCTGGTGCTTCGGGTAACAAAGTCTATTTCGATGCCACCAAGAAAATCCAAAGCGAAGTCAGCACCGGTACCAGCTTGACCGTGTCCATGCAAAATGCCAACGTGTTCCCCAATATGGTGATCCAGATGACGGCCATTGGTGAGGAATCTGGCTCTTTGGATGGCATGCTGACCAAAGTAGCCGACTTTTACGAAGGCGAAGTCGATGATGCCGTGGCCGCGATCTCTAGTTTGATGGAACCTGTGATTATGGTTGTCCTGGGCGTACTGATTGGCGGCCTGGTGGTTGCCATGTATATGCCTATTTTCAAAATGGGTAAGGTGGTCAGTGGCGGCGGATAATCGGTAACCTCTAACGAAAAAAGGCTGTTACAAACAGCCTTTTTTAATGCCACAGATTGTCGGATTACATGGTTTTTTTCGCAGCTTGCAATGATTTTTCAATCTCATCATATGGCTGTGCACCTAGCATACGTTTGCCATTCTCAAAGAACAGCGTTGGCGTACTATTCACGCCTACCCTGTGCGCTAGTTCACCGACTTTTTCCAGCGGCACTTCACACTTGGCAGTGGTGGTTGGTAATTTATTGTTCAAAATCCAGTCCTGCCACGCTTTGACACGGTTGCTGGCACACCAGATACTGCGGGACTTATTCGCTGCATCCGGATGCAATTGTTCAATCGGGTAAAGGAAAGTGTAAATGGTCACATCATTAATATTGGACAGCTCTTTCTGCTCCAGTCGTTTGCAGAACGGGCAATCCACATCAGAGAACACCACCAGCTTGCGGCTGCCATTGCCTTTGACGACTTTAATTGCCTGATCCAGGGGCAGACTATTGAAGTCGATTTTGGTGAGTTCGTCCATGCGCTCACCTGTCAGGTCTTTCTTGGTTTTTGGATCAACCAGGCGCCCTTCGGCAATCAAGAAACTGAATTTTTCATCGGTATAAATGATCTGCCCACCCATAAAAACTTCATACAAGCCGTTATAAGGCGTTTTGGTCACGCTATCCACTTTGAATTTTGGATAGGCAGCTTCTATCGTTTTTTTCAGGCTGGCTTCGTCAGCAACGCTGTTTAATGACCACAATGCCGCCAAGGCAGCTAAGCCCAGCATGACCGACTGACCGATAAATTTTTTCATTACTCACTCTTTCTCAAACATGCACAGCTTTGACTCATCAAGTGTCAATTAATTTTGCGTGGCTGTACGAATTAAAAAACGTTTTAGCATAGCACTGTTTTCCACCGCTCGTAAGCCTAACAAGGCAGCATGTGTCCAGGCAGCTTGCGGGCGCGCAAACAGGCCATCCAGACCGCGCGTCAATGCATGCATTTTCAAAATATCCATTTGCCGCGTACGCATTACATGCCGCAAAAAGTTGGCATCACCCAACGGCCTGACAGCAGGCAATTGCGCAATATGCTGACAAAGCGCCTGCACGTCCTGGAAACCCAGATTAACACCTTGCCCAGCCATGGGATGCACCTGATGTGCGGCATCGCCCAATAGCAGCACATGTGGCAAGGCCATGCTGTCTGCTGTATTTTGCACCAGCGGGAAAGCCAGTATCTCGCCATTGGGCGTCAATGTCCCCAATGCCTTGCCACTGCGAGCCTCAACTTCTGCAGCCAATGCCTCTGCCGACAAAGCCTGTTTTTGTGCCGCGTCTGCATGCGGCAACGCCCAAACCAGCGATACCTGCTGCCGGGGCATGGGCAACAAAGCCAGCGTTTCGTGCGCACCAAACCATTGCCTGGCGATATCGCCGTGCGGCCGCTCGGCACGATAGTTGGTCACCAGTGCGGTCTGTGCAAAATCGACCTTGTGTACATTCACGCCACATTGCCTTCGTACCCATGATCGCCCGCCATCGGCCCCTATCAACAACGCAGCTTCAATCTCATGTTGCGGCAAGGATAACCGGGCCACATGACCGGAATATTGCAAAGCATGTGCCGGGGCGTCGGTGATCACAGTCACCTCTGACTCTTTCAGCATTTGCCAGCAGGCATCCATCAAGGCCTGGCTTTCCACGATAAAGCCCATTTCGGTCAAATGGGCATCGCCCGCATCCAGGCAAAGACTAGGCATTGCATGACTGTGGGTGGGAGACCATAAATGCATGGCGGAAATCGGATTAATCCGGCTTGCAGGCATGTGCGCCCATATGCCAAGGCTACGTAACCAGTCCACCGTTTGATTGGTTAGTGCATAAATACGGCTATCCCAGTGATTCACATCGTCGACCCAGTTCTCGACCAAAGACTGCGCGGGCTTAGCATCTGTCAGCACGACTTTTTTGCCCAGTCTTGACAATGCAATCGCCGCGGTCAGACCCACCAGTCCAGCGCCGACAATGACCACATCGGTTTTAATCAAGGGAGGATTAACTGCCATAACTCATCTTGTTCACCAGGAAACGGCGCGCCATCGGCAACATGCTGAGCGCTCCCAGGCCCGCACCGCGTAACAAGCCGACACCTACCAAATCATTGGAAAATACATTCACCAGGAAATCAGTGAACTGCAGGCCTCGACCGGTATCCCTTTGCCGTGACGCATGATATTCAGTCAATCTATGTGCAGCACCCCATTCACCAGCCTCTGTAGAAGCGACATTTTTCGCTAATGCCACGGCGTCGCGAATACCCACATTAAAGCCCTGTCCAGCCACCGGGTGCATGGTTTGTGCCGCATTGCCTATCACCACACAATGCGCCGCAAAGGTCCGGTCCAACTTACTCAGTTTGAGTGGAAACTTGAATCGCTTGCCGATATGCAAGAATTTTCCAACACGATCGCCAAACGCTGTATGCAGTGCTTGCAGGAAGGCAGCGTCATCAAGCGCAGCAATCTCATCTATATATGATTGTTCGCCGGTCCATACCAGCGAGAATTGTTTCCCGTTCGGTAACAATGCCATCGGACCCCGGGGCGTGAAACGCTCATAGGCAATATTGTGATGTGGTTGCTCGGTTTGCACCAGGCCAACCAGTGCATCATGCCCGTAATGCTTGGTTTCCCGCACCAGGCCGGGGATCTCATCCAGGCTACGTCCGCCATCGGCAATCACCGCCAGGGGCGTCGATAATTGTTGTAAGGAGCCATCGGCACGCAAATATTGAATGTCGGCTGCAGTGGCATGCACATCCAACCCTGTCACCGGCGACTGGTATTGTATATTGATCCCCATAGACGACCGCTCTATGCGGGCATCCAGCGCTTGCATTAACGCGCCGTAAGACACGACATAGCCCAAGGCAGGCAATGCGTGTTCATGCGCTTTGAGCACGGTGCGGCCAAAGCCTTTCTGCTGCGAGACATGAATTGTTTCGATGGCTGTGACTGCCACTTCAAGCATTGGCCAAACACCCAGTTGCTCCAGCACCTGGCGCGTACCGTAAGAGAGGGCCAACGCCCTGCCATCACCATACATCGCACCAGGTGCCTGTGCTTCAAGTACGGTCACAGGTACACTGGACTGTTGCAACGATAGCGCGAGTACCAGCCCTACCGGGCCGCCGCCTATCACGACAGGATGACTGAGGGTTTGCATGACGCTTGTTGCCTTTTGATCCATGTGTAAACAATCGACTTTATTGTTGCCGCATGAATGCCTCAATCTCAGCCACCGTTTTTATGGCGGCAGAAGTGATCACTTCATGCCCAGTAGCTGTCACCAGCACATCATCTTCAATACGGATGCCAATATTCCAGAAATGCTCAGGCACACTCTCTGCGGGCCGCACATAGCATCCTGGCTCTACCGTCAACATATTGCCTGGCTGCAGCATGACCCAATCACCAGCAGGGGTTTTGTATTCGCCAGCATCATGTACATCCAGGCCGAGCCAGTGCCCGGTGCGATGCATATAAAACTGACGGTAGCTGCCGCTTTCAAGCACGGCCTCCCGGCTGCCCTGGCATAAGCCATAATGAATAAATCCATCAACCAGGACATCCAGCGCAGCCTCATGCGGCGCATTCCAGTGATGCTGTGGACTGACACTGGCAATCGCAGCAGCCTGGGCTGCGAGCACGAGTTCATATAAATCCTTTTGCGGACCACTGAAGCGGCCACTGACAGGAAAACTACGGGTAATGTCGGAAGCATAGCCATCCAGCTCACAACCAGCATCAATCAGTAACAGATCACCTGCTTTCAGCTCAGCATTATTCGCGTTGTAATGCAAAGTACAAGCATTAGCCCCGCCTGCCACAATACTCGTATAAGCCGGTGCCTGTGCACCTTGCCGGTAGAATTCGTGCAAAAATTCGGCTTCGATTTCATATTCCCACTTACCCGGCTGGACTGCCTGCATAGCGCGGTTATGGGCACTGGCGGCAATACTGGCTGAACGACGCATGAGGTCGACTTCATAAGGAGATTTAAGCAGACGCATGGCATCCAGTGCTTGACGCACATCAACCAGTTTACCTGGCGCCTGCACGCCAGTGCGGGCTTGCGCCTTGACGGCATTCAACCAGCCACTGATTTTGGCATCCCAGCCAGCGTCTGCACCCAGGCTAAAAAACAGTTCGGGCTGGTTTGCCATCAACTTGGGCAACTCTTCATCCAGTTGCGTGATGGAAAAAGCTTCATCAAAACCAAATTCTTTTTTTGCCGCCTCTGGACCATAACGAAAACCATCCCAGATTTCACTTTCGATGTCTTTGTCGCGGCAAAACAGAATACTTCTTGGTTGCGCACCTGCAATCAGAACCAGCACGGCTTCCGGCTCTTTAAACCCAGTCAGGTAGTAAAAGTAGCTGTCAAAACGGTAGGGATAATGACTGTCGCGGTTACGCGTCACTTCTGGCGCAGTAGGAATCACGGCAATCCCGGCCTGCATGCTGTCCATCAGATGCTGGCGGCGACGTGAAAATTCTTGCATGGAGGTACTCAAAGCAAATCCTTGGCAATCAATCTGGTAAAGCGGTTGGGCATTGTAGCGTATTTGGTGTGCAATTGCTGGAATGGTTCCACCCTGCAACGCCGGTCAGAACCCCATCATTTCATATAACTCTGACTGCCTGACATTCCTCTCGGCATCCTGGATAGTGCCATCATTTTGCCACTGTTTGAGCAGCTTATCGAGCACGGGCCGTACCTGGTGAGCACGCATGCCCGGCTTGACAGCTGGCGCATAAAGCATTTTCAGCAGCAATGCATCCAGGCCAGTCAGCAATGACTCTGGCGTTTTGTCATTAAAAATGGAGGGGAAGACTTTTTCTGAGTCGTTTGGCAAACCCATGGCCTGCGTGGTTTCCTCCACAATGCAAGACAGGAGTTGGCGATGCTCTTGCGCCAGATCAACAGGGATCACAACCCAGGCTTTTTTAATCGCTTTTTTGTCATCAAGATCCAAGCCAAACACACAGGCGGCGTCAGCAGGTGGCTTGATGAATAAATTGCCGCTGACCAAAGCGATGTCATTTCGCCAAAGCTGTAAATGGGAGAACACTACAACAAAATTGGCCTGCTGGCGGGAAGTGACAAAAACAATCGGGTGGCCCGTGATTCTGGACAAATGCTGCATATGATACTTTGTCAGCAGGGCGTGCTGCTCAGCCTGGGCCTGGTCTGCATGATGTTCTAACCAGACTCTGATGGGTTGCTGCCATTTACGTACCGGCTGCTCAAGATCAGTGTACTCGTTGTGTAACGCCACTTCGAAGAATGCCTGCTGCAGATAAGCGGAAGATTGCCAGACCTCCTCTGCCCCCACAGAGGAGATTGCCAGAAAACATAGAAATATCCTCCAGCAACGATTAATCATGCGGCTTGCCGGCCTCGGTGCGCAAGGGGGTTAACAGTGACGACAAACCGTTATGGTCAATTTCGGACATCAAATACAACAACCGACCCAACTCTCCTGGCGGGAACCCTTCACGGGCGAACCAGTGAAGATAATGGCCTGGGAGGTCTGCAATCAGTTTTCCCTTGTATTTGCCATAAGGCATCGCTGTGGTGACCAGTTGTATCAAATCGTTTTTTTGCATTGAGTTGGCAGGCAAATCCGTTAATCCAGCGCTGGAACTATATTACCGCGATAACTATTTTTACCATTTGCCCTAAAAAAAATACTTCATTGGCCGTTAAAGCTGACAGGTAAGCAAGAATACGCCTAGTGAAACAAGCTACCTTGAACTGAATTAATATAGCGGAAGACTATTATGCAATACGAAATCAGTAAAGAAAAAAGTGCAGAATATCTCAGACAAGCCATTCATCACATGTCGATGCAAGATGCCGCCTTTCATCCAGTCAGTTATGCTGTCTGGTATGAGTACTCGTCCGGTGAGCATCAGCGACTGATTGAAGAAGTGAATACGCTCATCGAGAAGGAAAAGAAACTCAACGAGAAAAGCACGACTGATGTGTTTAACAAGCATATCGCAAGTATCGACCCCGATAGCGCTAAAGTACTGGTAGAACGCTTCAATCAGGTTGTGACAGATATTAGCACCTCAACCGCAAAAGCGGGACAGGACAGTACCCAGTTCAGCAAAGCCTTAAACGCCTGGTCCGAGGAGATTCAGCAACTGGATGCAAGACTGGGAGCGCAACTGGGATCCCTTGTTTCAGAAACTGTCCATATGCAAAGTTCAATGCATCAGTTGCAACAGAAGCTGGAGTCGAGCTTGCATGAGATTGACGAGTTAAAACATGAAATTATCAAGGCAAAACAGGAAGCCATTTCAGATGGACTGACCGGTCTGATGAACCGTAAAGGCTTTGATGTCACGCTTAAAGAATGCCTGGAGAACCAGCCACAAGAGGATGTTTGTCTCGTCATAGCAGACATCGACTTTTTTAAAAAAGTGAATGACAGCTACGGGCATTTATTCGGCGATAAAGTCATACAGGCAGTAGCAAATGTGCTTAAAAAGATAAGTGGAGATTTTAATACTGCAGCCCGCTATGGCGGTGAAGAGTTCGTGTTATTGTTACCTCATACGACAATCGAAGCAGCTAAAGAGATTGCCGAAAATATCCGACGCCAGGTCGCTGCAATCAGTATAAAGAATAGTGTGACGCAACGTTTGATCTCAAACATCACTATTTCTCTTGGAGTGACCACTTACCAGCCTGGTGAGACCAGTCACAGTTTTATCGCAAGGGCGGACCAGGCACTTTACACATCAAAAGCGCATGGGCGCAACAAAGTGACCTTGCTCACGCAGGACTTTGCGACCGCCTGACCTGACCTGCGCCATTCTTAGCCATAGCGCAAAAGTTCCTATAGCAAATCGCGTTTCTGCTCGGGAATATCCTCATAGGGATACTGTGAATGACCAAAACGCATGACCAATACCGAAATTGCCAATATGAGGATGGCCGCAGATACCGCCAGCATATGAGTTTCGGTCATTTCTTTCATGTCCAGCAATAAGTAACGCGCCAGCGCCACCATCGCGATATAAATCGGGTAGCGCATGGGCAATTTACCGGTGCCAAAGTAGCTGTTGATCATGGAAAAAACTTCCAGATACAAAAACAGCTGCAACAGATCGCCCAGCCCGACCATGCCAGCATGCCACATACGCGCCAGCTCATGTGCCAGTGAGAAGAAAGTGGCAATGGTCACCAGGCCCAGCCCTAATCGTTCTATCCACATCAACGCCTGGTGCGCTATTTTATCGGTGTGGTGTTCATAAGGTGGCTTCATTATTCCCCCTGATTGTTATTGAGCCAATCATCCAGTTGTTCCAAACGTTCTGGCGTGCCGATATCATGCCACAAACCATGGTGATGTTGTCCAGTCACCCGTTGTTGTTGCATGGCTGCTTTTAATAATGGTGCCAGTTTGGCTGCCTGGCCGCGTTCCACAGACTCAAACAGCGACGGATGGTAAACGCCCACACCTGAAAAGGTCAGTCGATCGTCAGCCGACTCGAACACCAGGCCATCTTTCAGGCCGAAATCCCCAGCGGCATGCTGCGGTGGGTTATCCACCATGACCAGATGCGCTAATTTGCCGGCCGGCAGCGCCAGGCTGGCGTAATCAATATCGGTAAATACATCACCGTTCACGACCACAAAAGGCTGGTCACCTAGCAATGGCAAGGCGTTTGCGATACCACCCGCGGTTTCCAGCGCGACTTGTTCGGCACTGTAGCGGATATGTATTCCCCCCTGTTCACCGTGACCCAGAGCAGTTTCAATCTGCTGCCCTAAATGCGCATGATTAATCACCAGCTCGGTGAATCCGGCGCGCGCCAGGCGCTCAATATGCCAGACGATCAGAGGTTTACCACCCACCTGCAATAAAGGTTTTGGCGTATGGTCGGTCAACGGCCGCATGCGCTCGCCTCGTCCTGCCGCCAGAATCATTGCGCGCACGACTTACGCTCCGTTTTCCAGCGTTAGCAGCAATTTAAGGAATGGTCGCAACTCTACATAGCGCTCACACGCTGCCTGCAAATACTGCATGACGAGTGGCATATCCTTCAGGTAGCCATCCTTGCCATCACGATGATATAAACGGGCAAAAATACCCAGCACTTTGATGTGCCGCTGTACGCCCATCCACTCAAAGTCTTTATAAAATTCACCAAAATCTTCATTCACAGGCAAACCGGCTTTTTTTGCTGATTGCCAGTAACGCACCACCCAGTCCATCAAGTCTTCTTCATCCCAACGGATATAGGCATCCTTAAATAAGGACACCAGGTCATAGGTGATCGCACCAATCACGGCATCTTGGAAATCCAGGATGCCGGGGTTGTTTTCCGACGTGACCATGAGGTTGCGCGAGTGATAATCGCGGTGCACAGTGACTTGCGGTTGATGCAAGATATTATCTATCAGCAAGGCAAACGTTTTATCCATCACCGCCTGTTGCTCAACCGTTAACGTTTTACCCAAATGTTTTGCTATATACCACTCAGGGAATAACTGCAGCTCACGCATTAGTAACGCACTATCGTAAGGAGGCAATGCATTTGGCTGCGTGGCCAGTTGCATCTTGATCAGTGCCTGGCAAGCATCGCCATACAAGGCCTTGGCATTCTCTCGCTTCAATTGTGACAAATAAGTATCGTTACCCAGATCACTCAGTAACAAGAAACCTTGCGTCATATCTTGCGCCACAATCTTCGGTACATTGAGACCAGCAGCAAGCAATTGTTCAGCCACGCGCACAAAAGGTCTACAGTCCTCCTGGGGTGGTGGCGCATCCATGGCAATCAGGGTTCCGGTGGGCAAATGCACGCGAAAATAACGCCTGAAACTGGCATCTGCCGAAGCAGTAGTCAGTGTAAAGGGCTGGTCCACGACCTGTGCCAGCCATTGTTGAAGTTGCTGTGTTCTATCCACAAACGTTCCCAAATGATGAATCAGCCCGTGCTCTCGGGCAATGCTGTTAAAATGCGGCTGTTATTTTAAGTGAAAAATGACTTTTTAAGCGTTTTAATGAATAATATAGCGCAATTGAATGGGGCATCCGGCCGCACGGCCCGACATGCGTGCACATAACACTCTGCGATGAGCAGGCCTGACCGAAACGATCACTCTTTGAATAATTTGCAAGCTTACTCATCTATCTCTCAGGAACGTGGCATCCGTCTGATTTTTGCGCTGATCGCAATCAGTACGCTTTCGTCAGGCTCGGCACGTGCGGATGATGAAGCTGGCCAAGCGCCCATCATGGTCGCTGAAAATGCCACCTTGCCTGGTGCCATTGAAATTGAGGGTGACAGTTTGCAATTGCGCATGGACAGGCAAATGCGCGCCGTCGGTAACGCGGTCATTCGTAAAGACGGTCAGCAAGTCACTGGGGATGAAATCCGTTATGACATGCAAAACGATGAGCTACAGGTAGATGGCAACGCCACGATCACCGCCGGGGAAACCAAAATCACCGGTCCCTTGTTGCGTATGCGCATGAGTGAAAGCATAGGTGAAATGCGCGATGTTTCGATTGAATTCAAAAGCAGTCCGCCACCGCCCAGCAACCAGGATAGCAGCGCACTATTGAATGATGACGCCATCCTGATCAGCGACCCCAAACGATATCTGGAAGATAATCAGTCTTACAGCGCTCAGCAGAAAACGAGTGCCTTTGACAACATCCGCGCGACAGCCAAACAAGTACTGTTTGAAGGGCAGAACGTCAAACGGCTGAAAAAAGCCAGCTATACCTCCTGCGCTGCCGATGTGGACGACTGGTACATCAAGACCAACAATCTCGAACTCAATGACTACACGCGTACCGGGGAAGCTACCAATGCCTATGTGGAGTTCAAAGGTGTCCCCATTTTGTACACACCCTGGATGAGTTTCTCGTATAACAACCAGCGGAAAAGCGGTTTTCTGGCGCCATTGTGGGGATCAACTTCCAGAAGTGGTTTTGAACTGCTGACGCCTTACTATATTAATATCCGCCCGGATATGGACGCCACAGTCGCGACTCGCTTCTTGAGTAAGCGCGGCTTGCAATTGCAAGGCGAGTTCCGTTATCTGGATGAAAACTATTCCGGTATTAATAATTTCGAGTATCTGGATAAAGATGACATGACGGGCCAAACCCGCTTTTACGCAAAACTGTCGCATCTGCAACGCTTCAGTGAGCATTGGTCGGGCGGCTACAATCTTGAAAAAGTGTCTGATGACACCTACTTCTCTGAAATGGCAACACGAATTCAGGTCACTTCTCGTGTTAATTTGCCGCAAAGTGTGTTTGCAAACTACAACAGCGAGCATCTTACTTTCAACGGTACGATACAACGTTATCAAAACCTGGACAATATTTCCTTTGTTTATCAAAGACTTCCTCAACTGACATTGACATATAACGATGAGTGGAAAGGATTTAAAACCCAGACTGGCGCGCAATATGTCAACTTTCAGCCTATGGACGAAATGTTAAATGCTGCTGGGGGGAGTCGCCTGAGTGTGTATCCTTCAGTCTCTTATCCGATGAAGAATTCATATGGATATGTCACACCTAAAGTTGGCGTGCAGAGTACTCAATACAGTCTGAACAATAATATCCCTCTGGGATACTCCCAGGAATTCAATCAGATAAACCGCACACTTCCTATCGTGAGTGTCGACTCAGGTATTTACTTTGACCGAGACGCCAATCTGCTTGATAAAAACTATACGCTGACCATGGAGCCAAGGGCTTATTACGTGTATATTCCATACAAAGATCAAAGCAGAATCCCTATTTTTGATACTTCACTCAATACGCTGAACCAAAACTCGATTTTCTATGAAAACCAGTTCAGTGGCGATGACCGTATCAACAATGCCAATCAGATGACAATGGCGCTGACCAGTCGTCTGATTGATAGTGAAACCGGGATTGAGCGTTTAGCCGCAACCATTGGTCAGCGCTTTTACTTTGAAGATCAGAGAGTGACTCTGCCGAATGCATCAGTGAACACCCGAAAATCTTCTGATCTGCTTGCAGGATTTACTGCTCGCTTATCCAGTCGCCTCAATTTGGATACATTTTGGCAGTATGACCCCGAACGCAGCAATACAGAACGTAATAACTTTCTGTTACGTTATAACCCGGAGCCTGGCAAATCATTTACTTTTGGCTATCGCTACACCGCAAATACGCTTGAACAGCTAGATACTTCAGCCCAATGGCCGTTAGGATCAGGATGGTATGGTATTGGCCGCCTGAACTACTCGATCCGAGATTCCAATGCCGTCCAGTTCCTGGGTGGTCTTGAATATGATGCTGGTTGCTGGCAGGCCCGCGCTGTCATGCAACGTGTTCAGACAGCCACTGCGAATGCCAACACCGCCATGTTCTTCCAACTCGAACTGGGCGGTTTAACTTCTATTGGTGCCAACCCCCTCAATGTCATCAAGCGCAATATCCCAAGTTATATGCGCACTTATGACTTACCATCAATTTACAGAGACCAGAACTCGCAATGATGAAAAGATTATTTACCCTCCTGCTATCGACCATTGTGTTTGCGTTGAGTGCAACATCTACCGTGTTATTGGCCGCAGAGAAAGCGCCTATTGAGAAGATGGACCGTATTATTGCGGTCGTTGACCAATCCGTCATTACGGAAAGGGAACTGCTGGGCCGTATGGAATCGGTAAAAGCACAAATGATCAAGAAAGGCGTGGAGGTACCACCGGACGATATCTTGCAGAAGCAGATTCTGGAGCGCCTGATTGTGGATAGCCTGCAGCTGCAACTGGCAGCACAAACAGGTATCAAGGTAGATGACGCACAACTGGACAAAACCATAGAACGGATTGCCGAACAAAACAATATGACCATGCCAGCCTTTAAAAAAGCGCTGGAAGAGGATGGCATGAAGTTTTACAAATTCCGTGAAGATATCCGCAATGATATTATCCTGGCACGCCTGCGGGAGCGCGACGTGGACAACAAGGTCAATATTTCTGAGGCCGAAATTGACAACTACCTGAGCACCCAAGAAAAAGAAGGCGACCTGGATGAGTTCAATATCTCGCAAATATTGATCCGCTTGCCTGAAGACAGCTCTCCTGAGGATATCCAGAAAGCCAGGACACGCACTGAACAGGTGATTAAGGCTTTGTCTGAAGGCATGAGTTTTGAAAAAGCATCTGCCAACTTTTCAGATGCGCCCAATGCACTGGATGGCGGCGCACTGGGCTGGCGTAGCGGCCAGCAAATGCCTCCAGAATTTCTTGAGCTGATCAAAACGCTGCAAGTCGGTGGCGTCTCACGCCCGTTCCGTAGCGGTAATGGGGTGCATATCCTCAAACTGAATGAGAGACGCGCCGGCACCAGCACCCTGATTGTCGAGCAAACCCATGTACGTCATATCCTGCTCAAGCCAAATGAAGTGCTGTCCGACAAAGAGGCCAAGCAGAAAATTGAAGGCATCAAGGAGCGTATAGACCACGGCACACCGTTCCAGGATATGGCACGCCAATATTCTGATGACGGCAGCGCCTCTAATGGCGGCGATTTAGGCTGGATCAGCCCAGGTGACACGGTTCCTGTATTCGAGAAAACCATGGCTGAGTTAGCTGTTAATGAAGTCAGCGCACCTATCCGCAGTCAATTCGGCTGGCATGTGATCCAGGTACTGGAGCGCCGCAAACAGGACATGTCCAAAGAGTCCAAGCGCCTGAAGGCTCGCCAGGAAATCCGTGCGCGCAAGGCTGAAGAAGCCTATAACGAGTGGATACATGAACTGCGTGACAAAGCCTTTGTCGAGCTGCGGTTAGAAGACAAATTCTAACGCATGAACCACTTACCGCGCATTGCGATTACTGCTGGCGAACCCGCCGGTGTTGGCTTGGATATTTGCGTTAAACTCGCCCACACGGCCATGCCTGCGGCCCTGGTGGTCCTGGCAGATCCACAAGCTTTGCAGGCCCGGGCTTCGCAGTTGGGCTTACCTGTAAAAATAACGCCTTACTCAGAAAACCTCATACCGCATGCCGGTGACGGTAATTTAACAGTGCTACCAGTGGCCACAGCCCTCCCCGTGGTCGCAGGTGCGCTCAATCAAAATAACAGTATTGCCGTATTAAACATGCTGGATCGCGCGTTATCAGGCTGCCAGGCTGGCGAGTTTGATGCCATGGTCACGGCCCCCGTGCATAAAGGCATTATTAACGATGCCGGGATCGCATTTACTGGCCACACAGAATATCTGGCAGAAAAAACCCATACCGAACAAGTGGTAATGATGCTGGTTGGCGGAGGTATGCGGGTGGCGCTCGCAACCACGCATTTGCCACTGACACAGGTCAGTCAGGCCATTACCGCCAGTGCACTCACCACCACCATACGTATCCTGCATCACGACCTGGTGCACAAATTCGGTATCACCCAACCACGTATCTATGTAGCAGGACTCAACCCGCATGCCGGGGAAAATGGCTATCTGGGCATAGAAGAAATTGAAACGATTAACCCGGTGCTAGACCAGCTGCGTGCAGAAGGGATGCAACTGATCGGTGCCCTGCCTGCAGACACTATGTTTTCGCAAAAGAACCTGGCGCAAGCCGATGCCTTCCTGGCCATGTACCATGACCAGGGCTTGAGCGTCCTCAAACATGCCAGCTTTGGCGAAGGCGTCAATGTCACGCTAGGACTACCGATTATCCGTACATCCGTCGATCACGGCACCGCCCTGGATATTGCCGGTAGCGGCAAAGCTGACATTGGCAGCATGCTCAGCGCCATCCAGCTTGCCATCGATTTGTCAGAGTCACGCCATCCAAAGAATTCATGAAACATATCGCCAAGAAAAAGTTTGGTCAGAACTTCCTCATTGACCAGGGTATTATCCAAAGCCTGATTAATGCCATCCACCCGCAAGCAGATGACGTGATGGTGGAAATTGGGCCTGGCCTCGGTGCGATGACTCAGCCCTTGATTAAACATCTGGATCATCTGCATGTGGTTGAAATTGACCGTGACATTATCCAGTGGATGCAAGGATTTTACCCGCCCAAGAAAATCACCATTCACAATTCGGATGTATTGAAGTTTGACTTCGCTACCCTTGGGGATCGCATACGCGTCGTTGGCAATTTACCTTATAACATTTCCAGTCCCATCCTGTTCAAACTGCTGGAAAACACGGCGCAGATCATAGACATGCACTTTATGCTGCAAAAAGAAGTGGTGGAGCGCATGGTGGCAGAACCGTCGAGCCCGGAATATGGGCGTTTGTCCGTCATGCTGCAATACCACCTGCAAATGGAGTATCTGGTCACCGTACCTCCCGAAGCCTTTGATCCGGCGCCCAAGGTCGAGTCAGCCTTTGTACGCTGCGTGCCTTATGCCAAGTTGCCCTACCCGGCCAAAGATGAAGCCCTGTTTGCCAAAGTAGTCACGGCTGCATTTGGCCAACGGCGTAAAACCTTGCGCAATACGCTAAAAGGGCTGCTTGATGACGCTGGCTTTGCCGCCTTGAATATAGAGTCACAGTTACGCGCCGAGAATCTTGGCGTAGCTCAATTTGTCGCCATCAGCAACTACCTGACAGAAAACGCCTAATCCTCGCAAGCCTGCTTTACCTGATTTAAAGCTTAGCCTGATATAATCCTATTTTTCTATTCAACACCCATTTTTGGAGCATGTTATGCGTTTGATTCTGCTGGGCGCCCCCGGTGCCGGTAAAGGCACACAAGCCACCTTTATCAAAGAAAAATTTAATATTCCGCAAATTTCCACTGGTGATATGTTGCGCGCAGCAGTCAAGGCAGGCACCCAATTAGGTCTGGAAGCCAAAAAATTTATGGATGCCGGCGGCCTGGTGCCCGATGAAGTCATTATCGGCCTGGTGAAAGAGCGCATCAAGGATGCAGACTGCGCCAATGGTTTTCTGTTTGACGGCTTTCCACGTACCATTCCGCAAGCAGAAGCCATGAAAAATGCTGGTGTCGCCATTGATTATGTGGTGGAAATCGACGTCCCGGATGCTGCCATCGTTGAGCGCATGAGCGGCCGCCGCAGTCACCCGGCTTCAGGCCGCACTTACCACGTCAAATTCAATCCTCCTAAAGTGGAAGGTAAAGACGACGTGACCGGTGAAGACCTGGTACAACGCGACGATGATAAGGAAGAAGTCGTGTTGAAACGTTTGCAGGTTTACCACGACCAGACAGAGCAATTGATTGGTTACTACTCAGACTGGGCCAAGTCAGGCGTCAGCGGTGCGCCGCAATATGTCAAGGTCAATGGCCTGGGCGAACTGAATACGATTAAAGAAGAAATTTTTGCGGCGTTGAAGTAACAGCGCGTATCGCATTAAACAAAAAGCCCGCAATTGCGGGCTTTTTTATTCGCGGGGATAACGGTACTAGAAGTCGTACCGTATGCCGCCAAATACTTGACGCTGGCGGCCTGCCACCATGCCATCCACACGGCTGGCTAGGTATTCCTTATCGGCCAGATTATAGGCACTCAGGAAATAGGACAGGTGACTACCCACAGGCCTGTAATTCATAGTCGCATTGAGCAAAGTGTAAGCAGGAATACGTCCAGTGCGTCCAGACAATATGTCTTCTTCCGAACGGCCTTCGCGATAGGACAAATCTTCTTGCTGCTCACTCACATAATCAATACCTATGCGAGCATCAAATCCAACCGGATGTTCATAACCAAAACTGAGAGATGCCAGATGCTTGGGGGCATAAGGCAATCGGTCACCATTGAATACATCCGCCGCTGCATTGGTTTTCCTGAACTTGGCAGTGAACAAATTGGTATAAGAACCTGCTACGTAGAAATTATGCACTGTATCGTATATGTGCCCTAAATTGATACGGCCACCCACCTCTACTCCACTTTGTTGTGACCTGCCGCCATTGATAAACGAACCGGAAGTTGGACCTGCCACCACAATATCGTCAAATACGGTATGAAACAATGTGGTCTCAAAGGAGACTCCTTTGATGTAATTCGAACGCATTCCCAGTTCCCAATTAGTACTTTCTTCAGGTTTGGTATTCACTACAGTGGCTGTGTTGGCACCACCGGGAGCGAAAATATCACGGTCCGGACGTGGTGGAGCAAATCCCTTGTGCACACCAGCAAACAGCGTAGTTTTTTCAACACCGTTCCAGGTAATCCCCAATCCTGGCAACACCTTACTTTGATGATTGGTATCTTTTGACTCCGGATTATTCTGCACAGCACCTTCAGCACGCAGGATATCGGTTCTGATACGCAAATCTTCAATACGTAAACCAGGAGTGAATGTCCAATCCCCTATATAGAACGTGTTTTGTGCGTAGTAAGACTTGGCTTCCACATTGCTGTGAATTTGTTCGCGATGATCACCAAAAGATTCTGCATATCCTTGATTCTGGATGCGGGGGTCAGCACCGCGAAACTGGTTACGCTTGATATCCTCACGATGATAACGAAAACCAATCACGGCATTGCTTTCAACACCGAACAAGCTATGTTGCACATCCAGGCGCGGTTCTATGCCCCAGTATTCAAATTCTCGAGGACGCCAGCGGCCTCCACACAATTCAGCATTTGCCTCGGTTGCCACACCCAGGCCTGTACACCTGTCCATCACCGAGCGGCCACCTAAACCACCCGGATCATTGATCTGGCGGAAGGATGCCCGCTCGGATTTTGCATAATAAGCTTGTGTACTGAGCTTGACTTGGTCATTGACCTGAAACAGATGCTGCAATTGAAAAGTAGTGCGCTCATGCTCAAACACATCATTATTGCCAGTAGGCGCCTGATACTTGTCCTCGTTGTATTCCACTAGGCCCAAACCAGTTTCTGAGACATGCGAATCCTCGCGGAAATAACTAGCCTTGGCAATCAACGTATGCCTGTCTGAGAGGTTTAATTGTCCCTTGGCGGTGTATTCCTGAATCTCAAAGTCGTGATTGTCACGAATACCATCGCCTTTTTTATGCAAGGCATCAATCATCAGGCCACCGCGCTCGTCACCAGCGCCAATCGTGCCATAGAGACTGGTAAAGTCATTATTACCAAGTGTCGCTTGAACATTGCCATGTACTTGACCATCCGTTGGTACTGGCCGCGTCACAAAATTGATCATACCGCCTACCGTTTGCGGGCCGTATAAAATCTGGCCAGATCCTTTAACAACCTCAATACGCTGCACACGCTCAAGTGGTGTGGTGTAATGCGCGGCAGGGTCGCCATAGGGTGCCAAAAACAAAGGCATACCATCTTCCATCAACAACGTACGGGCAGTCCGTCTTGGGTTCAGGCCGCGAATACCAATATTCACACCCAGCCCAAATGTATTTTCCCCCACTACGTTCACACCAGGGACATTGTTTAATGCTTCCTGTACAGAAAACGGGCGACGTTCCTCTAACACTTTTTCATCAACGAGATAGTATGAACCTGGCACCGATTCTAACCTATCTGGCAAAATGCCTTTTACCACCACTGGTGGTACATCAAGCGTGGCATCCTGCCGCTCTTTTTCCTCGGCAAACACTTCCATGGCTGGATTAAACGCCAATACGGTTGCCATCAATATGCTTTGTTTTTTCATGCGTACACCCTCTTCTGTCCTTGTTGTTATCAAAAACAATCACCAGCAACATTGGTGCCAAAGCTATCGCAGCAATATTTATCTTACTGTTTTAATTAAAACAAATTATATTTATTGATATATTAATCAGTTCTAAAGGCTAGCTGATGGCGGGTTGATATCAACCACATTTATGCCGATTGCAGCATATCAACCACCAATCTTGTGAATCCTTCCCCGAGTGGCGGTTAACTCAAAACATGCCCATGCGTTCTCGGGTATAATCAACACTTCTATTTAGTTACGTTCAAGCCAAGCACATGCAACAGCAGTATCCATTCAAAGAAGTCGAACAACAGGCACAACAACATTGGGAGTCCAATCTCAGCTTTCAGGCCAAGACTGATAGCAACAAACCCAAATACTATTGCCTGTCCATGTTCCCCTACCCTAGTGGAAAACTGCATATGGGGCATGTACGCAACTACACCATTGGTGACGTGTTAAGCCGCTACCACCACATGAAAGGCTTTAATGTATTGCAGCCCATGGGCTGGGATGCGTTTGGCCTGCCTGCTGAAAATGCGGCTATCCAGAACAGCGTGCCGCCCGCGCAATGGACATATGACAATATTGCCTATATGCGCAAGCAGCTCAAATCGCTGGGGTTTGCCATCGACTGGAGCCGTGAACTGGCTACCTGCCAGCCTGATTATTACAAATGGAACCAGTGGCTGTTTTTACGCATGCTGGAAAAAGGCATTGCCTATAAAAAAACCCAGGTGGTGAACTGGGATCCGGTTGACCAGACCGTACTCGCCAACGAACAGGTGATTGATGGCCGTGGCTGGCGTACGGGCGCCGTGGTCGAGAAACGTGAAATCCCCGGCTACTATCTCAACATCACCGGCTACGCCCAGCAACTGCTGGATGACCTCGACAAACTGCCAGGTTGGCCAGAGCGTGTGAAAACCATGCAGGCCAACTGGATAGGCAAGAGCGTTGGTGTGCGCTTTGCCTTTACGCACGATATCAAAAACAGTGACAACCAGTTAATTGATGGCGGCAAACTGTGGGTATTCACCACACGTGCCGACACCATCATGGGCGTCACTTTCTGTGCTGTGGCAGCAGAACATCCACTCGCCACGCATGCGGCGCAAAACAACCCGGCGCTGCAAGCGTTTATCGAAAAATGCAAACAAGGCTCAGTGATGGAAGCCGACATGGCGACCATGGAAAAAGAAGGCATGGACACTGGCCTGACCGTTACGCATCCGATCACAGGTGAGCAGGTGCCTGTCTGGGTGGGCAACTATGTGCTGATGACTTACGGTGAAGGTGCCGTGATGGCCGTGCCTGCACACGATGAGCGTGACTTTGGCTTTGCCAAGAAATACAACTTGCCGATCAAACAAGTGATTAGCGTGGTCGGCCAGGAGTTTGACCTCGCTAGCTGGCAAGAGTGGTACGGCGACAAAACCAAAGGCGTGTGCATACACTCAGGCAAATACAATGACATGGGCTACACTGAAGCCGTGGATGCCGTGGCTGCTGACCTGGCCGAGAAAAATCTGGGCGGTAAGCAGACCAACTGGCGTCTGCGCGACTGGGGGGTCTCCCGTCAGCGTTACTGGGGCTGCCCTATCCCTATCATCCACTGTGACAGCTGTGGTGACGTTCCCGTGCCAGACGACCAGTTACCGGTCAAACTGCCGGAAGACTGTGTGCCGGATGGCTCAGGTAACCCGCTCAACAAGCGCGAAGACTTTTTGAATTGCACTTGCCCAAAATGCGGCCAACCAGCCAAACGCGAAACCGATACCATGGATACCTTTGTGGATTCCAGCTGGTACTACGCACGTTATGCCTCAGGCTTTAGCGACACTGCCATGGTCGATGCACAAACCAACCACTGGATGCCGGTAGACCAGTATATTGGCGGTATTGAACACGCCATTTTGCATCTGCTCTACTCCCGCTTCTGGAGCAAGGTCATGCGCGATCTTGGCCTGGTCAATTACGACGAGCCGTTTGCCAACCTGCTGACGCAAGGCATGGTGCTCAACCATATTTTCTCGCGCCGTACCGCCAAAGGCGGCATTGAATACTTTGCCCCAGAAGAAGTGCAACTGGTACAAGACGAAAACGGCAAAATCACGGGTGCCAAGCTGGTAGCCGATGGCTCAGCCATTGATTACCAGGGCATAGGCACCATGTCCAAGTCCAAGCGTAACGGCGTAGACCCGCAATCCCTGATCGAACAATATGGTGCAGATACTGCGCGCTTCTTCATGATGTTTGCTGCGCCGCCAGAGCAAACCCTGGAATGGTCAGACAGTGGCGTGGAAGGTTCACACCGCTTCCTGAAACGTGTATGGAATTTTGGCTACGCCTTGGCAGACATCCAACCAGCCGACCTGCCAACCAAGCTGACTGGCGAACTCGCCAATCACAGGCGTGAAATCCACAGCGTGCTCAAACAAGCCAATGTTGACCTGGCAAAACTGCAATTCAATACGGTCGCATCCGCCTGTATGAAAATACTCAACACGCTGGAAAAAGTGCAGAAAGAAGCTGAAAAAGACTGGCAAGCCGTCGCCTTTGAAGGTTACAGCATCCTGCTACGCGTGCTGTCACCTATCGCGCCCCATATCACGCAAGTCATGTGGCAAAGTCTCAAATTGGGTGCCGATATCCTGACTGCCAAATGGCCAGAGCCTGCCAACTCCGCACTGGTACAAGATGAGGTCGAATACGTGGTGCAGGTCAACGGCAAACTGCGTGGCAGCATCAGCATTCCCAAGAGCATGGCCAAGGAACAGATTGAAGCCACCGCCGTCAACCAGGACTTTGTACAGAAATTCCTCAATGAAGGCAGTGTGAAAAAAATCATTGTGGTGCCTAACAAGCTGATTAATATTGTGGTGGCTTAACCTAAGGAGCGAACGTTGCTGCTAACACTCAAGCATAAGAGTCTGACTGTCTGGTTGAGCATGCTGGCATTGTCAGTCATGCTTACTGCTTGCGGTTTCCATTTACGCCAACCTTCGCCGATTGCGTTTAAAACCATTCATATTAAAGGCACAACGCAGATCAACAAGGCACTCCAAACTGCACTGACCGAGCAAGGCGTCAAAGTGGTTGCCGATCCTCAAGATGCTGAACTGCAACTGGACCTCCTTAAGGAAGAAAACGAACAGCGCATCCTGTCTCTGAGCGGTACCGGTGTGGTGCGGGAATACGAACTGTACTATCGCGTGCAATACCGTACCAAAATGACTGAAGAAGCCGTGTGGACCTTACCACTGATTATGGAAGGCCGTCGTGACTATACCTATAACGACGCCAACTTGCTGGCTAAACAAGCCGAACAAAAGCTGCTGACCGACAGCATGCAAACCGATGTCCTCAATGGCATTCTGCGTCGCCTGTCTGCGCTGAAAAAAGCGCCACAATAAACATGCGCATCCAGGTAGCGCAACTGGCTCAACACCTGCCGCCGAGACAACACTTGTTTGTGCTGGCGGGTGACGAGCCGCTCTCCATCACCGAAGCCCTAGACCAGATCCGCGCCGCGGCGCGCCAGCATGGCGCTCAGGAACGCGCCAGCTTTACGGTAGAACGCTACTTTAATTGGCGACAAGTCAGCCAGTTCCTGCAAAGCTTTTCGCTGTTTGCCGAGCAACGTATCCTCGAAATCAACATCCCCACCGGCAAACCCGGCGTAGAAGGCGCTAAGGCCCTGCAGCAACTAGCCGAGCAACCCGCAGCCGATACCACCATTATCATCACCCTGCCCGCGCCAGACCGCGACATGACCAGCAGCGCCTGGTATGAAGCGCTGTCACAGCATGGCGTGTTACTGGTGCTTAACCAGGTGCCACTGGCGCAATTACCGGAGTGGATTGCGCAACGCCTGGCCATGCAGCAACAAACGGCCGATGAAGCCTCACGCCGTTTTATTGCCGAACAGGTAGAAGGCAATTTGCTCGCCGCACACCAGGAAATCCAGAAGCTGGGCCTGCTCTACCCGCCTGGCCCCTTGTCCGAAGACGCCATCAGGCTATGCGTACTCAATGTGGCACGCTTTGATGTCTCGCAGCTGGGAGAAGCCATGCTGCAAGGCGACCAGAGCCGCGTCATGCGCATTATTGAAGGCCTGCGTGAAGAAGGTGAAACCGCCGTCGCCGTCATGAATCCGCTGGTCTGGTTATTCCGCCCGCTCTTGCAGGTACGCCTCGCCATGCAAAACGGCCAGGCCGCACAAACTGCCATGAGCCAGGCCCGGTTATTTGGGGATCGCCAGATACTGGTGAAACGCGCATTGGAATTTTTACCGCAAAAACATATCGAAGCTGCTTTGCAAAAATTGTCAGACATAGACCGCATGGCAAAAGGCGTAGGGGATGGTGACCCCTGGCTTGAGCTCTCCCGCCTTTGCAGCGGCATTGCGCGCATGGCAGCCAATAAATCTGCCAGGGCAGCGGCAGCAAGGTCTCGTTAAGGTTTTAATATAGAATAATGGTTATGGACATTCAACACTACATGAAACAACTGGGTGAGCAGGCGCGTGCCGCTTCCCGTTTGATGGCAAAAGCCGACACCAACACCAAGAACCAGGCCTTGCGCAATATTGCCGCCCTGATCCGCCAGCACGAAAAAGCGCTGCTCGCGGCCAACCAGCAAGACATGAACGCCGCCAAAGCCAACGGTATGGAGTCTGCCATGCTCGACCGCCTGGCCTTGAGCGAAAAATCTGTCGCCACCATGGCAGAAGGCCTGGAGCAAATCGCCAGTCTGCCAGACCCCATCGGCGAAATGGGCAATTTCAAATACCGCCCTTCCGGTATCCAGATCGGCCAGATGCGCGTGCCACTGGGCGTGATCGGCATTATTTACGAAGCCCGTCCTAACGTGACAGTAGATGCCGCCGGCCTGTGCATTAAATCCGGCAACGCCTGTATTTTGCGTGGCGGCTCCGAAGCCATCCACTGCAACCAGGCGCTGGCCAAACTCGTGCACCAGGGCCTGCAACAGGCGGGCTTGCCACAAGCCGCCGTGCTCGTGGTAGAAACCACAGACCGCGCCGCCGTGGGTGAAATCATCACCATGAAACAATATGTGGATGTGATCGTGCCACGCGGTGGCAAAGGCCTGATCGAGCGCATTAGCAACGACGCCCGTATTCCAGTCATCAAGCACCTGGACGGCAACTGCCATGTGTATGTCGATGACGAAGCAGACCTGGAAAAAGCCGTGCGCATTCTTGAGAATGCCAAAACCCAGCGCCTGGGCACCTGCAACACTGCAGAATCACTGCTGGTGGCCCGCAGCATTGCCAAAACCGCCCTGCCTAAACTGGCAGAGATGCTGCTGAGCAAAGGCGTGGAAATCCGCGGCTGTGATGAAACCCGCGCCATCGTGCCACAAGCCAAAGCGGCGACCGAGGAAGACTATTACACCGAATACCTTGATTCAATTATCTCGTGCAAGGTAGTGAGTGGCGTGGATGAAGCGATTGAGCACATCAACAAATACTCCAGCCAGCACACCGAAGCCATCGTCACCGAAAACTATACCAAGGCACGCCAGTTCCTGCGCGAAGTGGATTCCAGCAGCGTCATGGTCAACGCCTCCACGCGCTTTGCCGACGGCTTTGAATACGGCTTTGGTGCAGAAATCGGTATTTCTACCGACAAACTGCATGCACGCGGTCCTGTTGGCCTGGAAGGGCTGACGTCACTGAAATATGTCGTTCTAGGTGACGGCCACGTTCGAGCATAAATTGCATGAATTGGGCACATCACGTTGTTGCGCGGTGCTCGAAATCCTCATGTACTACCATGTACATTGGTTACGGCCGCTGTGCTTAACATCGCTACGCGAGTTAGCCTACACCGCAACACTGTGTTAGTTGTCCGGCTTCTGCGCTCCGTGCGCCTAGTGCTTACGCACAATTGATGCAATTTGATGATTACTGCGATGCGCCGAAAGAATCATTAAGATGGAACTCATAGGGATTTTTGGCGGGACATTCAACCCCATCCACAACGGGCATTTGGTGCTGGCTCAAACCGTGCTAGACACCCTGCATTGCACGCAAATCCGTGTGATTCCAGCCGCCGTGCCACCACATAAAGAAACGCCTGCCGTCACTGCGCAACACCGCACAGCCATGGTCAAGCTGGCAATACAAAGCCAGCCAAAATTTGTGCTGGATACCTGCGAGCTGGACCGCCAGGGCCCTTCGTATACCATAGAAACCTTACACCTATTGCGTACCCGTTTTCCTGACCAGGCTTTATGTCTGATGATGGGCCAGGACAGTTACCAGAAGTTGCCAACCTGGCACCGCTGGCTGGAGCTGCTGGACTACTGCCACCTGCTGGTGGTACACCGGGCCGATAAAGAACAATCCTTAACCTTGCCTCCAGAGCACAAAGGTAAACTGGTAGATATCGCCACGGCCCCACAAGCATTTGCTGCGCAAGCAAATGGGCTAATCAGCTTTTTAACCGAGGCACCGCCAGATATTTCCTCCACCCGCACCCGTGAGCAACTTTGTCAGGCTGACAATGCCGTGCGCGACCAAATCCCGCCAGCGGTCTGGCAATACATCCAGGAAAATCGGCTGTACCAAACATAAAAGCCACAGTGCGTATACACTGTGGCTTTGGTTGATTCAGCCTAGGCGACTGGACTAAGTCGCTTATTTTGCAACCCCCTTGGCCCGCGCCGCATGCAGCTTCCTGTAGCTATCTATCAAGCGGTGATGCCTGTCCAACCCTTCCAGTTTCATGCTGGTGGGCGTCAAACCATAGAAGCGCACGCTGCCATCCACTGAGCCTAATGCAGCATTCATGCGCGCATCGCCAAACATCTTGCGGAAGTTGGCTTCGTAATCCGCCATGTGCAACTCGTCATCCAGCTCTACTTCCAGCACCACATTCAACGCCTGGTAAAACAGGCCACGTTCCAGCGAGTTATCGTTATATTGCAAAAACGCTCCTACCAGGTCATGCGCTTCTTCAAACTGCTGCAAGGCGAGATGAATCAGTAGTTTTAATTCCATCACCGTGAGCTGGCCCCAGTCGGTATTCTCATCAAACTCAATGCCAATCAAGGTGGCAATATCGCCGTAATCATCCAGCTCATTATTCTCTAAACGCTCCAGCAAGGCTTCCAGGCTGTCATCGTCTAAAGTGTGCAAGTTGAGGATATCTTCGCGGAACAATAATGCTTTATTGGTGTTATCCCATACCAGATCTTCGACCGGATAAACTTCAGAATACCCTGGCACCAGGATGCGGCAGGCAGTCGCGCCTAGCTGGTCATACACGGCCACATATGCCTCTTTGCCCATGTCGGCCAGCATGCCAAACATGGTCGCGGCTTCCTGAGCATTTGAATCCTCGCCCTCACCGGAAAAATCCCATTCCACAAACTCGTAATCCGACTTCGCGCTGAAAAAGCGCCACGACACAATGCCGCTGGAATCAATAAAATGTTCAACAAAATTATTCGGCTCAGTCACAGCTTCGCTGGCAAAGGTCGGTTGGGGCAAATCATTGAGGCCTTCAAAGCTGCGGCCTTGCAGCAATTCGGTCAGGCTGCGTTCCAGCGCGACTTCCATGGTCGGGTGTGCGCCAAACGAGGCGAACACACCGCCGGTGCGCGGGTTCATCAAGGTCACGCACATGACAGGGTATTGCCCGCCCAGCGAAGCATCTTTCACCAGCACAGGAAAACCCTGCTCTTCCAGCCCTTTAATGCCCGCCACCACGCCAGGGTATTTTGCCAGCACGTCCTGCGGCACATCCGGCAAGGCGATTTCGCCTTCAATGATTTCGCGTTTCACTGCACGCTCAAAAATTTCTGACAAGCATTGCACCTGCGCTTCCACCAGCGTATTGCCCGCACTCATGCCATTGCTGACAAACAGGTTTTCCACCAAATTGGTCGGGAAGTAGACCGTTTCGCCATCCGACTGCCGCACAAATGGCAGCGAACAAATCCCGCGTTCCACATTGCCAGAGTTAGTGTCTATCAGATGTGAACCGCGCAACTCGCCATCCGGGTTATAAATTTCCAGCGTATATTCATCAAGAATCTCTTTCGGCAACGCATCCTTGCGGCCAGGCTTGAACCAGCGCTCATTCGGGTAATGCACAAATGGCGCATTGGCGATCTCTTCACCCCAGTACGAGCCGGCATAAAAATGGTTGTTACTCAGCCGCTCGATATATTCGCCCAGCGCAGATGCCAGCGCGCTTTCCTTGGTTGATCCTTTGCCGTTGGTGAAGCACATCGGCGAATGCGCATCGCGGATATGCAGTGACCACACGTTAGGCACAATATTGCGCCACGAAGCGATCTCAATCTTGATACCCAGTCCGGCCAGCACGCTGGTCATATTGGCAATGGTCTGCTCTAAAGGTAAGTCTTTACCGGTGATATACGTTTGTGAGTCAGCCGAAGTATCTACAGTCAGCAAGGCCTGCGCGTCTGCATCCAGGTTAGCCACTTCTTCAATGATAAAGTCCGGCCCTTCCTGCACCACTTTTTTTACCGTGCAACGGTCAATCGACCGCAAAATACCTGTGCGGTCTTTTTCAGAAATATCGGCAGGCAACTCAATCTGTATCTTGAAAATCTGCTTGTAGCGGTTTTCCGGATCGACAATATTGTTATGCGACAAGCGGATATTCTCAGTCGGAATTCCACGCGTATTACAGTACAACTTCACAAAATAAGCCGCACACAAGGCCGATGATGCCAGAAAGTAATCAAACGGACCCGGCGCCGAGCCATCGCCTTTATAGCGGATAGGCTGGTCGGCAATCACCGTGAAGTCATCAAACTTGGCTTCCAGGCGTAGCTTATCGAGAAAATTGACCTTGATTTCCATGAGAGAAAATTCCAGAAATGACGTTTAACACAAAGACCGCCATTATCGCCCACAATACCCAGGCCACCTAATAGAGCACACTTTAATTTCTTAACTCGCTAGAAGTTGGGACCGCACGATAAAGGAAGCGAGTGAATCATCATGAGATTTCCAGGCCAGATTCGTGAAATTGATCGGCAACAACAGCCGCTAAAAATCAAGTGAGCACAATAAAGCTTGTGTGATATTCTTTAACGAATAAAACGATATTCTTCGGGGTTACCACCATGGCTGCTGATGACAGAAAATTCATCACGCTGACTGATTATCTGCATGAGCCTGTCATCCATTATGATAAGGACTGCAAGCGCACCTATCTCAATCCAGCAGCAATCAAACTGATTGGTGAACCTACTCAAGACCTGCAAGGCAAAACACCCAGCTCGCTCAGGCCGTCCTCAGTGGCCTTACAACACTATCAGGAAAAAATCCGTAGCGTGATAGAAACCGGGGTGGATATTGAGTTTGATTTTTTTCTAGACCGGTTGCCTGATGGCCCGAATGTCCACACCAAGGTCCTCAGAATTCGTGCTGTCCCTGAGCTGGATAATGATGGAAAAGTGGTGGGCGTCCTGGCGATTGCGCATGACATCACCGCACTTAAATTAAGTGAAAAACGTTTACGCGCGCTGATTGAAAACCATCCCGACCACATTGTCCGCTTTGACCAGCAGGCCAGGTACAGCTACGTCAGTCCCTCCTTCACAGCGTTATTTGGCATAGAGGAATCCATGCTGCTGGGCAAGACCCTGCTTGAATGTGAGCAGATTGCAACTGCCACAGAACGCGAAAAAATTCACCATGCCATATTGCAGACATTACAACAGGAAGCACCTTGTACACTAGAGAGTCAATCGCCAGATGATCGCATCATAGAACTTCGTCTTGTCCGGGAAAAAGATGCCATCGGCGAGGTCTCTGGCGTGCTTTGCATTTTGCGTGATATCACCCAGCAAAAGCATTCCGAAAAAGCGTTGCTCAGGCTTAATCGTTCACTGCGTTTGCTAAGCAACTGTAACCAGACACTCATTCATGCTGACAATGAACAACAACTCCTCAATGACATTTGCCAATTGGTCATCGAGTCCGGTGGCTATCAGCTGGCTTGGGTGGGTTACCCCGACCATGGAAGCTACCAACCCTTACGGATTGCCGCTATGGCTGGCGGAAGCCAAACGAAGACGATGGCGCTTGAGCAGCAAACGCCGGAAATCAGCCTGGCCGTGAAAGCCTTTCAAAATGGTCGTGTGGAGATTATTCAGGACTACCCCGGTGCAGCCCGCTTGAGCTGCCTGGGCGAAATAGCCAACCAGGAAGGCCTGCTTTCCTGCATCGCCTTGCCACTCAACGTGGCAAAACAGACCATAGGCGTCATCACGATTTATGCCTCCCGGACCCATGCATTTTCTGATGAAGAAGTCACCCTGCTCGATGAACTCGCCAATGACTTGGCATTTGGTATTCAGTCGCTGCGTATCAGGGCCGAACATCGGGAGGCAGAAACAAAACTGGAATATCTTGCGCACCATGACCCGCTGACCGGTCTGCCTAACCGCCTGCTACTGCGCAAGCGTTTTGAGCAATTCATACACCATGCGAATAAGCGCAAATACGGCCTCGCTATGCTGTTCCTGGATATGGACAACTTCAAGGAGATCAACGACAGCTATGGTCATGCCACCGGCGATGCGCTACTGGTAGCCGTCGTCAGGCGCCTGGAGAATATACTGTCAGAAGCTTGCATCCTCAGCCGCGAAGGCGGTGACGAATTTATGTTGCTCATTCACAACACACAAGATTCGGATATCCCCACCCAGACCGCACAACAGATTCTAAATGCCATGCAAGAGCCGTTTGCAGTCAGCGGTAACACATTGCATGCATCTTTCAGCATCGGCATCAGCCTCTATCCAAACGATGGCAAAGACTTTGAAACCCTGCGCAAAAACGCAGATGCCGCTTTGTACCTGGCCAAAGATTGCGGCCGCAACACCTACCGCTTTTTTGTTGCGCAGATGAATGCCGACGCCCAAAAGCGCATGCGCATTCAAACAGACCTGCACGCTGCGCTTAAAAACGATGAGTTTTTACTGCATTACCAACCACAAATACGCCTTTTTGATGGCCGCATCAGCGGTATAGAAGCCTTAATCCGCTGGCAAAGTGCCGATGGTCAAATGCTCCCCCCGTGCGAGTTTATTCCCATCGCAGAGCAAAGCGGGCTGATTATCCAGATGGGACAATGGGTGCTGCGCGAAGCGTGTCGGCAACTGGCTGCATGGCACCAGCAAGGGCAAACTCATCTGGTAGTCGCAGTGAACTTGTCTTCTCACCAGTTCCGGCATGGCAACATCGTAGAAACCATTAGTGCAGCCCTGCATGATTTTGGTCTGCCGCCGCAATGCCTGGAGCTAGAGCTGACAGAATCTATCCTGATCCAGGACACAGAGTCAGTGATCAGCACGCTGCACACACTGAAACAGATTGGTGTGAAACTTGCCATTGACGACTTTGGCACTGGCTACTCCAGCCTCTCGTACCTCAAGCAACTCTCAGTCGACAAACTCAAAATTGATAAATCCTTCATCCGCGATCTTCATCAAGACAAGGATAGTGCAGAAATTGTGCGGGCGATCATTCAGCTTGGACACATCCTGCAACTCACTGTAGTGGCCGAAGGGGTAGAGACCCAGGAGCAACTGGCTTTTCTCACCCACTGCCAATGTGACCAGATACAGGGATACCTGTTTAGCCGCCCAGTCGCTGCGGCACAGATTCCAGAGATACTCTCTCAGGTAGGCATGAGGGCTTAATCCAGCATCCATTGTAAAAGCCCAACAAAGATGCAATTACACCCGCCGAGTTTTTTAGTGAGCGGCAACAACAGGCAGACTATGAAAAGTTTGATGCCATCATGAATAGATCAGGTGGGCAAGCACCAATGAAAGGCGATGTGATTGGTGAAGAATAGGCTTGATTGCGCCTATTGAATTTAAACTGCTGATTAAATGCGCTTTTTGGCAACGGCAGGTTGAAAACTCCAAGCCACAAACCGGCTTTGCTTTTGGCCTTGCGCCATCTCAATGGTTTTTACCGTCACCGCCTGCACCTTTTTCAGTTCACGGTAGACCAACGGCAAATTAGTCGCTTTGGAAACCAGCGTGGTAAACCACCCACACTGTTTGGCAAACAACTTACTCTCACGAATCATGGTGGTTAAAAACGCCGCCTCACCGCCCTCACAGAATAATTCATTAGACTGCCCGCCAAAATTCAATGCCTGTGGTGGCTTTTTACCCAAACCGCGCCATTTACGCTGCGTACCCGCCAACGCTTCTTCGGCTGAAGCATGAAAAGGTGGGTTACATAAGGTGATGGTGAATTGCTCGCCCGGCAACATCACGCCTTTAAAAATCGAGCTCGGGTTAGGCTGCTGACGCACGCTAATCTGCTGCTGCAAACCATTCGCCTCAATAATCTGCTGCGCATTGCGCAAGGCTTTGGCATCAATATCCACGCCCACACATTGCCAGCCATAAGCATGCGCAGCAATCAGCGGATAAACCAGATTCGCACCCGTACCAATATCCAGCAAACGCACGTGTTCAGTAATACAGCTCTCAGCCAGTAAATCCGCCAAGTAATGCACATAATCTGCCCGCCCGGGGATAGGCGGACATAAGTAATTCTTTGGAATATCCCACACCGCCACGCCGTAATAATGCTTGAGCAAAGCTTGGTTTAAGGCTTTTACTGCTTGCGGGTTAGCAAAGTCTATCGAGGCATCACCGTAAGCATTTGGGCGGACATATTGAGAGAGTGAAGGATGCGTTTCCACCAGTACAGCAAAGTCATAACCGTTGCGATGATGGTTGCGTGAGTGAAGGCTTGAAGATTCGGGTTTCATGAAAACCAATCGGCATTGGCTTTAAGCGCCAATGCCGATCATGATAAAGAAATAAGTTTAGTCTGGAACAATACTACTTTTCGCTCAAAGCATAATCACTATTGTTCAGTTTATTTTCAACCAACTCAGCAATATTCATATCTTTGCATTTATTCATTTTGGCAGTCGCACAACTAAACTCCTGACCATGAAACAACTCTCTCGCCTTCTCAAAGTAAACTCTTGCGGCTTCTTTGTGGCCCATTCCTTCAGCTGCTAACCCTAGGTGGTAATAAGACAAATCTGATTTGTGATTTACCTTGATGAGCGTTTGCATCAACCTTCGCCAATCTTCTTTTTGAATATATTCATTGATCGTTGAATTATTCATGAAATTAGTAAGCCCACAATTAATGCAGGTAAGCTCCAACTTACCTTCTTTGAAAAGCGCAAACTCAGACGAATAAAACACACGTGGTTTTGAATCAATTGTCGGCATTGCAAAGCTACTACTTGTCCCATCCGCATTAACTACCCGAACATTACTCGAATCGGCTAGTGGATCAGTGCCCATTTTCACAAAGTTATAGGTTGGTTTGTAATCCGCCGTGTAAGTTAATTTACTCTGGGCATAGATTTGCTGCATAGGCTCTTGCAAGGCTTTAAAGGCATCAATGCGGTTGGGTGGTGATGGGTGTGTGCTCCAAAAATCACCTCGGGACTCCTGATTTGTGGCAGCCATCATTTTTTCCCAAATGCTGATAGCTGCAGCGGGGTCATAACCCGCCTGTGCCGCGATTTCCACACCCATTTTGTCGGCTTCAGTTTCGGCAGTTCTGCTATTAGGCAGAGTGATAAATGCAGCCGTCCCAATCACGGCCATATCCTGAACGGCTCTTTGTGTATTTTGGTTGTATCTACCGTTGTTAGATTCAGATGCCGCCGCAGCCACAGCAAGAGTGCCGACAATAATCTGCCCAAGCATTTGATTAGACATTTTTTCGGCGCCATGATTGGCTAGTGCATGCGAAATCTCATGCCCCATTACTTGAGCCAACTCATCATCAGTAGGTTGAATTTTTTCAAGTAATCCGGTATTCACCCCCATCTTGCCTCCTGGCATGCAAAAAGCATTGGGGGTCTGATCTTCAATCACATTAACCTGCCAGCTCCAGGCGACTGTCTCAGGCCTGTATTCAATAGCACGATGAACCAGCCTATTTGTGATTGTTCTAATCCGCTCATTTACTTCAGGGTCTTTTGATATTTTTCCCTTTTTGTCATAACTATCCACAAGTGACATATACATACTGTCACTTTTTTCTATCACTGTTTTTTCAGAAACTAACGCGAGTTGCTTTCTGCCTGTCATCGCATTCGTTGCACAGCCAGAAACCAATATTAACAAGACACCAATAGCTACCAACCTGATGAGTTTCATCGTTGCAACCTCTCTGATATTTTTATATGTTTTCTTTATGGTTATGTGCGGGGAGTGTTCACTTTTAATCTGGTTCCAAATGTCTTCGTTTGTTAGCAATTAATCGAATAAAACTCCCTTTTGTTCACAATAATTATGAAGGCTCAATTAATGGAAATGTGTACACTCTTGTTGGGTCCCTCATAATTTCATTACCCGCTTTATCATAGACTATTCCATTTCTTTGCTTCAACCACACTCCCCGCTTCACTAAAGTGGTAATGGCATGAGAAACGCGATGACGCTCAACTCCTAAGTTCTTGGCAATTTGGTGGGCTGTACCTTTCTTCCAAGGTTGAGGAGGTAAGGCTTTATTTACAGCCTCCAAAAACTCTTCCGTTAGTACAAACCGCTCACCCTCTCTACCATTAAATCTTCTTGAGGATAACTGTCTTCGTCCCTCAAAAACATCACCCTCAATCGACCATAACTCTTTCATTCTAAGCAATGTTTGTGAAAATCTGCCCGAATTAATGGTATGTCTTGTAAGACTTCCTCCAAAACTAGCCATTGCACTTAAGCAATCATTAATGAATTCATCCGTTACTATTGAAGTGTTAATTGTTGCGAGCTGCCGATGGGAGTATGAAAACGACCCTATTAATCTCACAGTAATGACATATGCAAGAGGCCCTCTCAATGCAGATAGATACTGAGCTTTACCACCTTTTTGTCTACTAAAATGTCGTATCAAGCCATTTTCTGAAATTCGCATAAGCTCTGCTACTTTTGGCCATGCATCCAAAGGAAATTGTGTGGAATAAACCGATTGGTATGCCTCGTCAGTACGTAAATGTTTTTGTTTTAGTCGTGAGGACTGCACAGGGTTTTTGAGTAAAAGCGCTACCGAACCCGTTGCAAGGATTAAGGGAGACAATATTCTGGCATCTGGCCTACCTTCGTTTTTATAAAAATTGGTTCTTCGCTCGTAGTACCAATCATGTCGAAGCAATATGTCCTCTATATCTCGCTGTATATGGTCAGTTGCATGTAGTGCTGCTGGCTCTACGAGGCTCTGGTTGTTTGTAGCTCGAATTACTTGATCTCGAATATCTTCTTCTTGTGTAACGATAACCTTTATTAAGAGTGAACGCTTATCATTTGGATTGGGTTCATTGAGGGAATAATGTCTATAAATGGACTCAGTAGTTTGTAGACCGTTTACAATTTGAATATCCTTTAACTTAAGACATTTGCCAACTATAGATGCGCTTGTAGCAAGTATTGTGACGCCATTATTTAACCACCAAAAATTAGGTGAGCCTAAATTGGATAGCGTTTCCGCAATATCCACATTAACTAAATTTGCACCTAGATAAGCCCTCACGTTAGAATCAAAGAGGTACCTTCGCAATTGTCCTTTTTCATCACTAACAAATTCTTTGTAATCCCTAAGATGAGCGAGTACGACGTATCCTTCCTGACTTGCTGTTAAACACTCTTGCACGGGCAAGTCTAAAGAAAAACTTTTTATTTCTCGATAAAGTCCCACTAGCTCAGACGCACCCAAAGCTTGGAAGCTTGCTGAGCACGCACTAAAATATTTACTAAGTAATTCGATAATTTGATCTGCCCGTGCTGCAATACTTTTACCCAGTAATTCAGTATCACCTCGTGAAGCATAAATTATTTTAAATTTTAAAACGGGTCTGTGTAATGATAGGTTATGGTAGGTGGCAATGAAAATTTCACGGCATTTTCTTATGTCACTAGAGTAACTTCCTAATAACTCTTGGGTGTTACGAGTTAAATCAAAAATCTCTTGCAATGATGCAAGCATGGCATCAAGAGAGGTTTGTTGAAATGTATCCCGATGCTTGCAGGTAATTAAATAAACTTCTATCTCGGCGCCTGTGCGCGGCCAAGAAAAGTCACTAGCATCGGTTACCAAGAGTCCGTTCACTAATACATAGAATCCATCAATACCACCGTCTAATGATCCATCTGTCCAGCCAAAAGCTATTTCCTCATTTGACAAATCATAGTTTTTGAGTATTTGCTCTAATACAAATTTTTCGAATATTTCCCCAATATCGACATGCTGTTCAACAGACTTTTGCTTGAGAATAGAGTCCAAAAGTACAACATCATTTTTTGCCATATTGCCTCTTTTCAAGAAAACACATCTAATTTTTCTCTCACAGATTAATCAGTCATTTTATTGCTCAAGAGAGCCATAAGGTAAGGTCAGAGAATTCCATGAAACTTCTCATGATCATTTAACGGCAGCCACCTAACTGTCACCTTCTGAATGCCAAGCCTGATTTAAAACTTAGTTCTTTATCTAAGCTTTCACGATAACAAGGTGCTTTAGCAAAGTTAATCAGATAGCATTAACTAAATGCAAGTTACTAGAATACATGGATAAAGTATCCATTAACTACAGCAAAAAAATTCAATTTAGCAGTGAAATCAGATGCGTTTTATGCAAAAAACCCTTTAAATTATTGAATTAACGATAAAAAAACCATCTTTACAATGTATACAACCCTAAAATTCTTTGTTATGGTAACGATATATCACTATAAATATGGTGTTGAACACCAGAAAACAGTAGGGGTGACATTGAATGATGAATGCATCAGGAAAGTTTTTGTACACGATTCGCAGTGCGAATGGTGTGCTGGTTGAGAACTTGCAGATATACGGTAAGTCACGCAGTGAGGCCGATGAAAAAATCCGCCAGATGTATTGGCGTTGCGAGATTATCAGCTGCAATATGGTTTCTAAAGACTCGAAAGCACGTACACCACATATAAAAATGCAGTGGGTACGCCCCTAACATGGGGAGGATAGGCTGGCGCTAAGAACCGGCCCGTAATTGCGAACTCAAAAGGCGCTTAATGCGCCTTTTTTATTGCTGAAAACAATGGCGGGTTGCTATTCAAATAAAATGGCCTCAACTCTTGCCAAGACTTCATCCATGATGACCTGCGGTACGGTTTCTTTGAGGCGTACATTTCGCGCACGCCAATCTAATGACTTCAACTGATGACAATGCACGGCACCTTGGGTGTCAGTGCCAGATCCCATCAGGGTCACCACTGTGCCGTAGGTGCGAGAAGCTGCCGCTGCACCCTGAGAGATTGGGCAAATCATTGCCAGGCCTTGTTGGTTGAAGACCTTTCCACTCAGGACAAGACCAAAGTGCGGGCCTTTCATTTCTCGCCCTGATGCCGGGTCAAATTCTAGATGTACGATATCACCACGGTTTGGAACGTAGGCCATTATGGATTTTCCAGGCCAACGCTAGGCATTTCATCCCAACCCTCAACACGTGGCAACCCTTGAGGCATTTCTGCCATCAGTTCGGCCAGGTTGTAGCGTGGTCTAGAGGGAGCCTCTACGGTCATTTTGGTACCAAGCAAATGAAGCTCCACTTGCGAACCTTCACCCAGCCCATTCTGATCAATAAACGCTTTGGGGACGGTCATTACCAGTGAGCCGCCCGCTTTTCGTAATGTTTGAAACATCATATCCTCCAATTCAGTGAATATCCTACTGAAGTATAACTCATTGTTTTACAAAAGTAGGATATTTTTACACTGCTACATCTTTCAAAGTCTTTAATTGGAAGCTCAAGTAGATGCTGCAAGGAATGACTTGTCTGGCAAACGAAATCACTTCAAACTAATCAAATAGCTCGTCATTTAATTTTTCAGGAGGTGCTTGATGAATAGTTGGTCAGTACAAGATGCAAAATCGCGATTTAGCCAGCTATTAGACACTTGTCTCAACGAAGGGCCACAGGTGATCAGCCGACACGAGGTAGAAACAGCAGTGTTGGTACCCATAGCAGAATGGAAGCGTCTGAACCAGTCCGCTCGCCCCTCACTCAAGGCTTTGCTGTTAGCCGAGAATAATCGCATTGACTTAACCTTACCTGTGCGCGGACTGGCGAAACGCCGTGAGGGAATTACTTGCGCAAAACAACTAGACAAAAGGCAATAAACAGGCTTTTAGAACAATGACAGGTTGCTAGCCTGCACGTTGTTTTTAACCACTCTTCTACGCAGGAGTTTTTTCACAGGTGCATCGGCAAACGGCAGGTCTTCATCAAACAGGGATTGCTGCGCCGGGAACATATCGTCTTGCAGTTGTGAGGTTTGCAGCTCAAAACGGAGTTCACAGTCTAGCCAGAGATCTGACTTGGGCACGCAGCAACATGGCAAAATTTCATCGGCGGCGATAAAGGCGAGTGGCAGTTCAAGGTAATCGACTTCGCCATCGAGCATGCGTACGCGGCAGGCACCACAATAACCGCTCCGGCATTGGTACTCTACCTCGTGCCCGGTACGTTCCAGGCCTTCGAGCAGGGTTTCTTGCGGGAGCAGGCTAAAGCGGCTGTGCTGACTGCGGATACTGATCACTGTAAAAAAGTCTTTTCAAGCTTAATAGCGAAACAATAAGTGACTGTGCGGGATAAAGGCCATTTGCCCGCGCGGCTACTTGATTAGAGTTCAAAATCATTCAGGTCATCGGCTGAAACCTCCGAATCAATCTGACCAATCAAGTATGAACTTAATTCTACTTCTTGCGGTGCAACCTGCACAGTGTCTGACGCCAGCCAGGTGTTGATCCATGGAATCGGGTTATTTTTGGCGTTGGGGAACGCAGGCGGCAAACCGACTGAGGCCATGCGGCTGTTGGTGATGTACTCGACATACTGGCACAGGATATCTTTGTTCAACCCAATCATGGAGCCATCTTTAAACAGGTATTCTGCCCATTGTTTTTCTTGCTCGGCAGCGGTTTTAAACATCTCGAAGCACTCGTTGTGCAACTCGGCAGCAATCTCGGCGTATTCCGGGTCATCCTGGCCGGAGCGCATGATGTTGAGGATGTGCTGGGTGCCGGTGAGGTGCAAGGCTTCGTCACGCGCAATCAGGCGGATGATTTTGGCGTTGCCTTCCATCACCTTGCGCTCGGCAAAGGCGAACGAGCAGGCAAAGCTGACATAGAAGCGGATGGCTTCGAGGATGTTCACGTTCATCAGGCAACGGTAGAGCAGCTTTTTGAGCTCGCGGCGGTTAACCACTTTGGTCTCGCCATTAATCACATGGTTGCCCTCACCCAATTGCGAATACAGCATGGTCTGCTGGATCAGCTCATCGTAATAATGGGCGATATCTGAGGCACGTGCAGTGATGTTTTCGTTACGCACGATGTCATCAAAAATAACCGATGGGTCATTGATGATGTTGCGGATGATGTGGGTGTATGAACGCGAGTGTATGGTCTCGGAAAACGCCCAGGTCTCAATCCAGGTTTCCAGCTCGGGCAGCGACACCAGTGGCAGCAAGGCCACGTTAGGACTGCGGCCCTGGATAGAGTCGAGCAAGGTCTGATATTTTAAGTTGCTGATGAAAATATGCTTTTCATGCTCGGGCAGGCCCTGGTAATCCGCACGGTCTTGCGATACATCCACTTCTTCCGGACGCCAGAAGAAAGAAAGCTGCTTCTCGATCAGCTTTTCGAAGACTGGGTATTTCTGCTGGTCATACCGTGCCACATTGACGGGCTGGCCGAAGAACATCGGTTCTTTTAACTGATCATTATCTGTTTTCGTGAAAATGCTGTAGGCCATGGCCATATTCCTAATGTTTAAGTGTTAACGCTCAAACTGTTTTTTTAAATGTATTCATTATCCCGCTGCAATAAGCGTTGAATCAGTGAGCGAGCGGGATAAAGTGCAAGGCGTACGGAGCACAGAAACCGCAATGTACACGAGAGTACATGAGGATTTCGCGCACCGCACAACGCAGCAATTTACCCGCGCAGCCACTGAGTCAGTGCTTATTTAAATCTTGCAGGCACCGCTCGCACACCCATCATCCTCTGCTTCGGTGCCACCTTCAGTCGCACCGTCTCTGGTATTGTGGTAGTACAGCGTTTTAATGCCAAGCTTGTACACTTGCAGCAAGTCTTTGAGCAACTGCTTCATCGGCACACGGCCACCTTCAAAACGGGTCGGGTCGTAGTTGGTGTTGGCAGAAATGGATTGATCCACAAACTTCTGCATAATACCTACCAGCTTGAGGTAACCGTCATTGCTTGGGATTTTCCACAGCAACTGGTATTGGTCACGCAAGCGCTCAATCTCTGGCACCACCTGACGCAAGATACCGTCTTTGGACTGCTTGACCGACACCAGGCCACGCGGTGGCTCAATGCCATTGGTGGCGTTGGCGATCTGGCTGGAGGTCTCGGATGGCATGAGCGCGGTCAGTGTTGAGTTGCGCAAGCCGTCTTTCTGTATTTCTTTACGCAGGCTCTCCCAGTCGAGTAACAACGGCTCGCTGCACACGGCGTCGAGATCTTTTTTGTAGGTATCAATCGGCAAAATGCCTTTGGCATAGGTGGTTTCGTTAAACGCACCGCAAGGGCCAAACTCACGTGCAAGTTGTACGGACGCTTTGAGCAGATAGTACTGAATCGCCTCAAACGTGCGGTGGGTCAGGCCCAGCGCGGCATCATCAGTATAGCTGGTGCCGTTTTTCGCCAGGTAGTAGGCGTAGTTGATCACGCCCACGCCCAGTGAACGGCGCTTGTTAGTGGCGTTTAACGCCGCCTTGACTGGGTAATCCTGGTATTCGAGCAAGGCATCCAACGCGCGTACTACCAGGTCGGCCAGGCCTTCCAGCTCGTCGAGTGACTCCAGCGCACCCAGGTTAAACGCTGACAAGGTACACAGCGCGATTTCGCCTTCTTCATCATTGATGTCGTTTAAGGGATGTGTCGGCAGCGCGATTTCCATGCACAGGTTGGACTGGCGCACCGGTGCCACGGAGGGATCAAACGGGCTATGCGTATTGCAGTGGTCCACGTTCTGGATATAGATACGGCCTGTACCGGCGCGCTCCTGCATCATCAGCGAGAACAGGTCTACCGCTGGCATGGTGCGCTTGCGGATGCTGTCATCGGCTTCATATTGCGTATACAGGCGCTCGAACTCGTCCTGGTCGGCAAAAAAAGCGTCGTACATGCCAGGTACATCATGTGGTGAGAACAAGGTAATGTTCTGGCCCTTGATCAGGCGCTGGTACATCAGGCGGTTGATCTGCACGCCGTAGTCTAAATGACGCACGCGGTTTTCTTCCACGCCGCGGTTGTTTTTCAGGACCAGTAATGACTCGACTTCCAGGTGCCACAATGGGTAGAACAAGGTCGCCGCCCCGCCACGCACGCCACCCTGTGAGCAGGATTTCACGGCAGACTGGAACAGTTTGTAGAACGGCAGGCAGCCAGTATGCTGCGCTTCGCCACCCCGGATTTCACTGCCCAGTGCGCGGATGCGGCCTGCATTGACGCCGATACCGGCGCGTTGTGACACATATTTCACAATAGCACTGGAAGTGGCGTTGATGCTGTCCAGGCTGTCGTCACACTCAATCAGCACGCAGGAGCTGAACTGGCGTGTGGGCGTACGCACACCGGACATAATAGGCGTAGGCAACGAGATCTTGAAGGTGGACACCGCATCGTAGAAGCGCTTGATCAGGTCCAGTCTGGTCTGCCCTTTGTAATTGGCAAACAGGCTCATCGCCACCAGGATGTACAGGAACTGCGGGCTCTCGTAGATTTTCTTGGTGACGCGGTTCTGCACCAGGTATTTACCCTCGAGCTGCTTGACGGCGGCATAAGAGAAGTTCAGGTCACGCCAGTGGTCGATATAACCATTCAGCGTATCAAACTCTTCACGGCTGTAATCGCTCAGCAGGTGTTTATCATATTTGCCGAGGTCGACCAGCTTGGTGACATGGTCAAACAGATGGGGTGGCTCAAACTGGCCATAAGCGATCTTGCGAAGGTGAAAAATGGATAAACGTGCCGCCAGGTACTGGTAGTCTGGTGTTTCTTCAGAAATCAGGTCAGCGGCGGACTTGATGATGGTCTCGTGGATATCATCGGTACGGATGCCATCGTAAAACTGGATATGGGAGCGCAACTCTACTTGTGACACCGACACGTTATTGAGGCCTTGTGCAGCCCAATCAATGACGCGGTGTATTTTGTCGAGATTAATAGGTTCCTTGCGACCATCGCGTTTCGTGGCCTGCATGGATTCGTATTGTGACATTGTTGGCTCCCAATTCCGGCAGCGAAGGTGACCTGACAAGTGGCATAGACAACATTTTTTCAGGCCGAGCAACCCCAATATCAAGCCCGCTTCTGAAAAATCGTATCTGCCGAGGACACCCCGCCTCAAACGTTAACAAGAAAAAATCACGGTAGGTCTCCTGGCTCTCAGGTCATCATTATTTGCTTGTGCCTTCCCGAATTTACTCAGTGGCGTCGATTGCAGCAAACAACTCGCTGATCACAGTTGCGGGGGCAGCCCTGGTTTAGTGATTCCTGCGCAGTTTCACGCACCAGATTCCCTATTAAACACAGAAGAGGACACTCTATCTGCGTACCGTATGGATGCGACTATAAAACAATATCTATGGCTTTTCAATTGAAGAAAACACAATATATTGATTTATTTTGATTGACAACGGGCAACTGGTTGTTTTTATTGGGGAATATTTTAGCTACAGTGACACAGGAGATTTGACCATCGATTGTATATCTCCCACAACGCAAAAAATGGGTATTTATTCGAGACTCACATTGATATGTCTCACCACTTTAAAGCACCATGAGCACACTTGGCCACTGTCATTTCCACAACCTCCTACTCAATGTATGGAGAATAAATACTTGGTAATTCCCCCTTTATTATTCCGGCACAATGTGGCCTGACTATGCGAAACTATGCGCCATTAATAATAGTTTATGCCGTAATGATTTATTCCCGCCTTTTCCCCCTCCAACTGTTAATCACTCTTGCCCTGGCAGGTACCACGAGTCCTGTATACGCCACCAATGGCATCAACCTGATCGGTTTCGGTGCTGAATCAACGCTCATGGGAGGTGCTGACGTGGCGGTGGCCCGCGATACCAGCGCGCTGAATACCAATCCGGCCGGGTTGGCTCAGATCAAGGCGCCGCTACTGGATATGTTTGGCTCCATGCTGCGTACCACAGACCTGGTACACAAAGACCCGCGCAACGAGGAGCATGCCTCTAACCGTTACACCTTTCTAGGCGGTGGTGGATATGCGCGACCACTGGAGAATACCGATTGTACGGCGGGCGTAGGCTTGTTCGCCCAAGGTGGCGCAGGCGGCGTATTCGAGAAGTTGCGTACGCCGTTTGGCAATCGCGATGACTTGTCCTCGCTATTTGGCATTGCCAAGATCATTCCGGGTATCGGCTGCCAGGTGACCGAAAAGCTTTCTTTAGGCGCCAGCCTGAATCTGGTCTATGGCAGCATAGAGCAGGACTCTTTCTCCAACACGTCTGTCAACTTGGGTGGTGGTCAGATTTTTCCTGGCTACAAATTAGAAGACGCCTCTGCGATACGTACGGGTTTCAAGCTGGGCATGCAATATCGGGTGACGCCGACGCTGACACTGGCTGCTGCCTATACCGAAAAAACCGAGCTCCCCATGACGGGTGGTACGCTGACGGCTGACTTCACAGGTGCAGGATTGGGCAAAGTGAAATATTCGGATGCCTCGGTAAAAGGTTTTGCCTTGCCGCGCGAAGTAGCTGTAGGGTTGGCGTTCAAACCCACGGACGAATGGCTGCTGTCATTCAAGCTCAACTGGCTCAATTGGGATGATGCCATTAATGACGTCAAACTGCGTGCCACACGACCAAACAATGCCGCCGCACCCGCCGTGTATGGCTCAACCAACCCTGCTGACTGGAAAGACCAGTGGGTCGTTGCAACAGGGGTTGCTTACACATGGAACGACAGGACGACGCTTTATGCAGGCCATAACTATGGCAAAAACCCCATCCCACGGCAGAACTCCAGCCCTTTACTGGCGGGCATCCTGGAGCATCACCTGACTTTTGGTGCGGCACGCAAGATTGACCAGAACTGGCTAATGACGGGCGGCGTGGAATGGATGCTGCCGGTACGTGAAAAATATAACAGCGCCTTGCTTGGTGACTCAGAAATCCGCAATGAAGCCATTTTCCTGCACTTTATGTTGAGCCGCCGCTGGTAAGCCCCTCAACACAACTAAGCCGCCCAAGGGCGGCTTAGTCATTTATGACATTGGTTAAGCAGCCCGCAAGGTTTTGGCAGCCGCTACCATGTTACTTAATGCAGGTAGCACCTCTGTCCACTGGCGGGTTTTCAAGCCACAATCAGGGTTCACCCACAACCGCTCAGCCGGTATCCGTTCGGCCGCCTTTTGCATCAATTGCACAATATGTGCCTGAGTCGGGATATTCGGCGAGTGGATGTCATAGACACCGGGCCCGATCTCGTTGGGGTACTTGAAGTGGTCGAATGCATCCAGCAGCTCCATGTCCGAGCGAGAGGTTTCAATCGTGATCACGTCGGCATCCATCTCAGCAATCGAGGCTATGATGTCATTAAACTCCGAGTAACACATATGCGTGTGGATCTGTGTTTCATCCTGCACACCATTGGCGGTGATGCGGAAAGATTCCACTGCCCAGTTCAGGTACTCTTTCCACTGTGATTTACGCAGTGGCAAACCTTCCCGCAAGGCCGCTTCATCAATCTGGATCACACGAATGCCTGCTTTTTCCAGATCCAGCACTTCTTCACGGATCGCCAGGGCTACCTGATAGCAACTCACTGCACGCGGCTGGTCATCGCGCACAAACGACCAATTCAAGATCGTCACCGGACCAGTCAGCATGCCTTTCATCGGCTTGTTGGTCAGTGATTGTGCATATTTAATCCACTCCACCGTCATCGCCTTCGGGCGGCTGATATCGCCAAACAAAATGGGCGGTTTCACGCAACGCGAACCATAAGACTGCACCCAGCCAAACTGGCTGAAGGCATAACCCTCCAGTTGCTCACCAAAATATTCCACCATGTCGTTACGCTCAGCCTCGCCATGCACCAAGACATCGAGGCCCAGTGCTTCCTGCTCACGCACACTGCGTTCGATTTCAGCTTTCATTGCCGCCTGATATGCCGCATGATCAATTTCGCCCGCTTTGAACTGCCGGCGTGCCTGACGGATTTCTGCGGTCTGCGGGAAAGAGCCAATGGTCGTCGTTGGGTATTGCGGCAATTGCAGCAATGCCGCCTGTTTGGATGCACGATGCTGGTAAGCACTCTGCCGCTGCCCCAGTTGCGGTGTCAATGTTTGCAATGCGGCTTTCACCTGCGGGTTATGCACCCGTTTAGAGCTACGGCGCGCATCAACCGCCGCCTGGTTCACTGCCAGGGCCACCTTCACGGCATCCCGCCCATGATTCAACGCAGTCGCCAACACCTGCAACTCCTCTAGCTTTTGTTTGGCAAAAGCCAGCCAGGATTTGATCTCAGACTCCAGTTTCACTTCACTATCCAGGTCCACCGGCACATGCAGCAATGAGCAAGAAGGTGCCAGCCACAAGCGCTCACCAAGGCGTTCGGCAATGGGCTCCAGCCAGTCCAGCGTCGCATTCAAATCGGTTTTCCAGATATTGCGGCCATTAATCACACCAATTGAAAGCACTTTATGCGCAGGCAGCTGGTTAATCAGTGGCACGATTTCACTGCGTGCATTGATCGCGTCTACATGTAATCCAGCCACTGGCAGATTCGCCGCCAGGTATTGGTTATCGGCCAACTGGCCAAAATAGGTCGCGACCAGCAACTTGACTCGGCTGCTCTTCAATTGATGGTAGGCCAGGTTAAACGCATGCTGCCATTGTGCATCCAGTTCAGTGACCAGGATAGGTTCATCGATCTGTACCCACTCTACGCCCTGCGCTGCCAAGGTTTCAAGTAACTCGGTATATACGTTTAACAACTGTGGCAGGAGTGCCAGCCGGTCAGAATCATCCTTGGCTTTACCAATCGCCAGGTAAGTCACCGGGCCAATAATCACTGGTTTAGCTTTAATAGGTTGTGCCTTGGCTTCTGCCAACTGCTCCAACAAACGGGTGGCATCCAGCTTGAACTGTGTCTTTGCCGTGAATTCCGGCACGATGTAGTGATAGTTAGTATCAAACCACTTGGTCATCTCACCCGCCGCCACACCGCCGCAACATTGCACGTGGTCTTCGCCAGCCTGCGCAGAACGACCACGCGCCACGCGGAAATAGTTATCCAGTGGGTCACCGTGAAAATCCTGTACGCGGGCAGGCAAATTCCCCAGGGTAAAGCTCATGTCCAGTACCTGGTCATAAAAAGCAAAATCACCTACCGGTACTAAATCCAGATTGGATTGCAACGCCCAGTTTCCTTGGCGCAGGCTTTTACCTACCTGCTTTAAATCCTCTAAAGAGGATTGGCCTTTCCAATAGGCTTCTAAAGCAAACTTCAATTCGCGTTTGGCCCCTATGCGCGGAAAGCCAAGGTTATGTGTAGTGATCATCATGGGTTCCTTAACAAGTCAGAACACGCATTCTAGGAAACAAAAACCATGAAGTAAAATGCTATTATTTCAACAATCAATTAATTTTATTCATACATAAAACCATGATTGAACGTATCCACTTAGCCATTATTCGCGAAGTTGAACAGCAAGGTTCCTTAACGGCCGCCGCTGAAAAGCTGTTTCTCACGCAATCAGCTCTCAGCCACTCAATTAAGAAACTGGAACAGCAACTAGGGACAGATATCTGGCTACGCGAAGGCCGCAGTCTGCGCCTGACCCAGGCCGGGCAATACCTGCTGGCAGTGGCTAATCGCTTGTTACCGCAGTTATTGCTGGCTGAAGAACGCTTGCGCCAGTTCGCTCAGGGCGAACGCGGCACTTTACGCATCGGCATGGAATGCCATCCGTGCTATCAATGGCTGCTCAAGGTGGTGTCACCATATTTGGCCGACTGGCCGGATGTGGATGTAGACGTCAAACAGAAATTCCAGTTTGGTGGCATCGGCGCCCTGTTTGGCTATGAGATAGATATGCTGGTCACCCCTGACCCGCTCTATAAACCCGGTCTAATATTTCAACCGGTGTTTGATTACGAACAGGTACTGGTTGTGCATCGCCAGCATGAACTGGCACAAGAGGCCTATGTCACGCCCGCACAACTCAGCAGCGAAACGCTGATCACCTACCCTGTAGACATAGACCGTCTCGATATTTACAACAAGTTCCTGCAACCCGCAGGTATCAGCCCTCAAGTGCATAAACCGATTGAGACTACCGACATTATGCTGCAAATGGTCGCCAGTGGCCGTGGGGTGGCCGCTTTACCGCGCTGGCTGGTAGAAGAATATCAAAGCCGTTTAGACGTGGTGCCGGTCAAGCTAGGCAAAGATGGCATTGCCAAGCAGATTTACCTAGGGATACGTGAGGCTGATGTACAGATTGATTATGTGCAGGCGTTTATTGATTTGGCAAATAGCTAGGATGGTGCATTGAATGGTCTAATTTACCCTAAGCCCAACCAGTCCCAATCAATCGTGACTCATTGTTCATTAAGCTGTTTTGAAGACCATCCAATACAAATTACACAATGGTAACAATGTGGCAATCAGCCCCCAAATATACCATCGTTGGCACAACAGCCAATAACGGTCAGTAATCACGCTGCCCTGAACAAAGGTTTTTGCTATCTTGGCTTGTGCTATTTGTGTAGGAATAAGAATAAAAAGCCAAATCAGGCCAGACAAGACGAACAAGCCCAGGCCCCAGCGTAGCCAAGTCAGCGATAAAGGCATACCATGTACCACTACATTCACCACACCTGCGACCAGCAAAATCAATGCGCCACCTGCGGTAAAAACATAATCAGTTAACGTCACTTGGCGTTGTGCAAATCCAATAATGACGGGGTTCTTAGTTAAATCTGCCATTGCTTTCCACCAACCCGTCACGATGATATTACCTAAAAAAAGCACTACACCAAGTAAATGCAAGCTTTTAAGCCATAAATAACTGTTTTGCATCTTCGCCCTCTATTCTACGCGTTGCCAAACTTGTGTTCTGCCGAACAAACTAAGTCCAATAAAGCCACGTACTTCCATGACGTTGCCAGCGTTTTTTAACTGGAGCTTGACCCGATAAGTGTTACCAGAGAAAGGGTCCAAAATTTCATCGCCCTCATAAGCGTCACCATTTGCCTTCACATTTTTCATCATCGTCATACCTACTAACTTTTGGCCCTTGCGTTCATCTTTGCAGGCATGGCAGTATTTATCTTCCCTGTCAGTTTCAAGGCCTTTTTCAATCACCCCCGTATACACGCCATCCACCCCCTTTACCCGGATGTAGCCGGTCGGCATTCCTTTATCATCGTGAGCTTTCCACAAACCTTCAGGAGTATTACTCGCGTAAACGAATGAAGTCGCACTTAAAAAAAGTATGGATAAGCAATGTGTAATAAACGCATGAATCGAAACTTTCATTTCTGCACTTCCCCAGAATTAGAAAATGAGCATGAATACTGAGACCATTAAAATAACATTGTTAAATTAACACTGTTATTTTTTATGGTCAAGTAAATCGAAAAGTGGGTTAAATGTTTAATCCGCTTTAAGCCTGTTCAGTGTGAAACAAGCTGTAAATATAATGGTCAGACTAAGTAACACTTTGAATGAGCAACTTATCAGTCAATGAGTTGTGGCTAGGGCTCGTGACCAACATCCTGCAAATAAAATAACTTTAAAGATTTCAAACTAAAGAACATCAACTCATTTTGATTACCCACATTACAGCCACTATTGCGCTGGCATTAACTCATCGCCCATAAGCTCAAATCCATACGCACTCATTCATTACTTTATTAGCCGTTTTCTTCAGCAAATTGCGCCGCTTTGATTTGTGACGGATATTGAAAGACTCAAGGCAGAGTGGAAACAAATTATCCTTCTAACTTCCACCCAGCGCCTTATATAACCCCACCTGATTCTGCAAAGCCTGCTGCTTTATTTGCACTGCCTGCGCTTGCGCATCCAACACGCTGCGTTGCGCATCCAGCAATTCCAGATACGTCACCAGGCCTTGATCCAGTTTGCGTTTGACCAGTTGCAAACGGCTGGTTTCGAGAGCGTTCAAGCGGTCTCTGGCAGCGCTTTCTTCGGCGATAGCGGTGCGTGTACTCAGCACATCCATGACTTCTTTAAACGCAGTCTGGATGGTTTTTTCATAATTCACGACCTCAATATGCTGACGGGCCTCAGCCAGTTTGAGGTTGGCTTTGTTGCGGCCATAGTTGAAGATTGGTATCACCAGTTGGGGACTGAATGCCCAGTAATTGCTGCCGGTATCCGAGAATAGTTTGGCGAAATCTGAGTTGACCAGGCCAACATTGGTGGTGAGTTGCAGGCGTGGGTAAAACGCAGCCCGTGCTGCACCGATATTGGCGTTGGCAGCTTTGAGCTGATGCTCGGCAGCACGGATATCGGCGCGACGGGTGAGTAAAGTGGACGGCAAGCCCGGCGTAACGTCGGCTAGTTTTAAATCTGCTAATGGCTTGACCGGCAACGGCGTGCGTTGCGAAGGCTCGCCTAGCAGTAAATACAAAGCGTTTTTTGTGGTGGCCAGCTGGCGTTGCCATTGCGCGAGCTGCGCCTGCACTTGCTCAACCTGGATTTTCGCAGCTTTGACGTCTAGCACTTGATCCAGCCCGGCATCGAAACGGCGCTGGGTGCGCTGCAACATTTGCTGCCGGTCAGCCAGGGTTTGCTGGGTGACTTTGAGTTGTGCATGAATGGCCAGGTAGTTCACATACTGCGTGGCAATTTCAGTAATCAGGGTTGCTTGCACGGCTTGCCGGTTTTCAGTCACGGCGAGATATTGTTCCAGCGCAGATTGCGTCAGGCTTTTCACGCGGCCAAATACATCGATCTCATATTCGCTAATGCCTACACCTACCCTGAAAAGCTCGGCCTCAAACGCCTGGCTGGAGCTGAATACGGTGCGGCTGCGGTCGTAATTCAGGTTGCCTTGAACCTTTGGCAGCCGGTCTGCTTTTTGCACGCCATAAGTCGCCTTGGCTTCGTCCATGCGTAATACCGCAGTTTTGAGGTCGCGGTTATGCTGCAAGCCGACCTGTATCAGTTTCTGCAAATCTGCATCAGGGAAGTAGGTTTGCCAGGTGAGAGGAGGTGCTTCGGTGACGCTCTCGTTCGCTGGCTGGCCGGGATAAGTTTCTGGTACAGGTGCAGCAGGCCTGAAATACTCAGGCACCAGTGAACAGCTACTCATGGCAAATGCCAGCGCGACAATCAGGGGAATACGACTAAACTTCATGTGACACCCTTTGCTGTGCGGCCGGTTTTTTCATCCAGCGCCCCACCACAATAAAAAATAACGGCACAAAAAAGATGGCGAGCAAGGTGGCTGTGATGATGCCGCCAAGCACACTGGTGCCGATGGCAATTTGTGCACCTGATGCGGCGCCACTGGAGAATGCTAGCGGAATCACACCCACACCAAAGGCCAGCGATGTCATCACAATTGGGCGCAGACGCTCTTTGGCCGCCAGCAAGCTGGCTTCGATCAATGGCATACCTTGCAACACGTGTTCGCGCGCAAACTCGACAATCAGGATGGCATTTTTGGCGGACAAGCCTATAGTGGCAATCAAGCCCACCTTGAAGTAAATGTCATTCGGTAAACCTCGAATCGTCACTCCGAGCAAAGCACCTAGAACCCCCAATGGCACCACCAGGATGACTGCAAATGGAATCGCCCAACTTTCATACAACGCAGCCAGTACCAGGAACACCACCAGGATAGACAAGCCAAACAGCAAGGTGGCCTGACTGCCGGATTGTTTTTCCTCCAACGATTGCCCTGCCCACTCAAAACCTATGCCCTTGCCCAAGCCTTGCACCAGTTTTTCTATGGTCTGCATGGCCTCACCACTACTGTGACCGGGAGCGGCACCACCATTGATGTTAAAGGAAGGGAAACCGTTAAAACGCGTCCGCTGTGGGCTACCCATGGCCCAGTCCAGCGTCATGATGGAAGACAGCGGCACCAAGCTGCCATCCGCGGCTTTGAGGCGGATTTTCTTGATATCTTCCAGCGTCTGGCGCTGTTTGCCATCAGCTTGCACAATAATCCGGCGCACCTGGTTTCCATAGACGAAATCACCCAGATAGTTAGACCCGAGCAAGGTAGCCAATGAATCATTGATTTCATCCAGCGAAATACCCAGCGCATTGGCCTTGCTCCGGTTGAGTTGCATATTAACCACGGGGGTGTCGTACAGGCCGGCAAATAGCACATTGGCGAGTTCAGGATGCTTGGCGGACTCCGCCAGCAGTTGATCACGCGCTTTCATTAATGTCTCGATACCAACACTAGCGCGGTCGACCAGGCGCATATCGAACCCACCCACACTGCCGAGTTCTGGCAATGGCGGCGCATTCATGGCAAAAATAGTGAGATTGGGACGACCATAGAATTGCTGGTTAACACGATCCACAATCGCCTGCACCTGTTGCTCTGGGTTGGGCCGCTCGGCCCAGTCTTTGAGTGTGATAAACAGCATACCGCTGTTGGTACTGGTGCCGTAAAAGCTGAATCCACTCACTTCAAAAATGATATCGACCGGCTCATGCTGCTGGATATAACGGCTCATGTCGCCTAGCACTTCGGCCGTTTCTGCCAGGGTCGCGCCTTGTGGCAATGACACCATAACCATAAAGTTACCCTGGTCTTCTTCTGGCAAAAATGCGCCCGGCAATCGCATGAATAACCAGCCTACCAGCCCCACAATCAAGGCAAACACGGCCAGCCAGCGCAGTGGCTTTTTGAGCAAGCGCCCGGTCAGGCCGGTGTAGCGTTCAGTCATGCATTTGAAACTGCGGTTAAACCAGACGAAAAACCTGGCCTTGGGGCTGGACTCGTGCCGCAGTAGCGTAGCGCACAAAGCAGGGGTAAGCGAGAGCGCCAGAAAAGCCGAAAAGCTAATAGAGACAGACAAAGCCAGTGAAAACTGCCGATAAATATTACCTACCGCGCCACTGAAAAACGCCATGGGGATAAACACGGACACCAGTACTGCGGTAATCCCGACGACGGCACCGCTGATCTGCGACATGGCTTTGATGGTGGCATCATGGGCAGACAGGCCTTCTTCCACGATCAGGCGCTCGACGTTTTCCACCACCACAATGGCATCGTCGACCAGGATACCAATCGCCAGTACCACGCCAAACATGGTCAACACATTGATCGAATAGCCTAACCAGTACATGACGGCAAAGGTGCCCAAGAGTGCAATTGGCACCACGATGGTGGGGATCAAGGTGGCGCGCAGGTTTTGCATAAACAAATACATGACCACAAACACCAGCAACACCGCCTCCACCAGTGTCTGGATCACTTTTTTGATCGAGATCGACACAAAGGCAGATGAGTCATAAGACAGCTGGAACATGACGTTGGGCGGGAAATACGGCTGCATGTTCTCCATGGCCTCTTTCACACGCTTGATGGTTTCAACGGCATTGGAACCAGGTGCCAGCTTGATCGCCATGCCGGCCGCATTTTTGCCATTGACGCGGGAGCTGTAGGTATAGTCACTGCTGCCCAGCTCTACCCGCGCGACATCTTTCACCAGCAAGGCCGAACCATCTGCCTGGCTGCGAATAGGCACATTGGCAAAATCTTCCACGGTCTTGAGCGTAGCCTCAGCCTCCAGTGAGACGCTGAGTGGGGCGCCTTCAGGCACGCCACTGGCGCCTACTTGCCCCAGTGTGAGGCGGGTATTGTAGCTACGCAAGGCATTGGAAATTTCGGTGACGCTGACATTCAGGCCCGCCATTTTTTGCGGGTCCGGCCAGATGCGCATCGCGTATTCCGGGCTGAAAGACTGTACCTTGCCTACGCCTTGCACACGCTTGAGGGTAGGCATCACTGTGGCTGAAGACAACTCGCCAAGGTCAATTTCGCTATAGCGGTTATCTTCCGAAGTCAGAGACACGATCAACTGGAAACTGTCTGCCGACTTTTCCACCATGATGCCGCTGCGACGCACAATTTCTGGCAAGCGCACTTCCACACTTTTAAGCCGGTTTTGCACATCCACCGCTGCCAGGTCGGGATTGGTTCCCTGTTTGAAGGTCACACTGACAGAAGCCATACCAAAGTTACTGGTTGCCGAGACATACATCAACCCTGGCATGCCGTTCATCTCACGCTCGATAATTGAGGTGACGGTTTCTTCAACCACCTTGGCAGAGGCACCGGGATAAGTGGCAGCAATATTCACCACCGGCGGCGCAATGTCGGGATATTGCGCAATCGGCAGCTGTTTAATGGCGATTAAACCGGCCAGCACAATCAGGATGGCAATCACCCAGGCAAAAATCGGGCGATCAATAAAAAAACGACTCATGGTTTGGCTTTCTGTAGATTGCCTGATAAATAGAGTGCCCGTTAAGAGGCGAGTGCTTTGGTGATCTTGTCTTTGGCATTCACCAGCTTTGGCGTCACCTTGGCACCTGCCGTTTGCGTGGCGGCGTTGGTCACCACCACGCGCTCACCCGGCTTGAGGCCGTGCTCAATCACCCATTGCTTGTCGATCACGCTGCCGGTTTGCACTTCGCGGGATTCCAGTTCGTTCTTGGCATTGACTACCCAGACGCGGGCCGAAAACTGGTCGCGGATCAAGGCATCCCGGGGCAGCAGGATAGCGTTGGGATTGGTCGCCTGGCGGATTTTGAGGCGCACATAGGCGCCAGGCATCAGCTCCTGCTGCGGATTGTCGAAAATCGCCCGCATCACCACCGAGTCTGTAGTCTGGTTGACGGAAACATCAGAAAATGAAAGCTTGCCCGCACTCGGGTACAGGGAACCATCAGGCAGCAACAATTCAATTTTGAACTGGCCGTCATTGCCCTTGAGTTGTCCGTCGCGCAAGGCTTTACGCAGGGCAAATACTTCGGAGGATGACTGGGCAAAGTTAACGTAGACCGGATTCACCTGTTCTATCGTGGTCAGGTGAGTCGCTTCATCTTTACCGACCAGTGCACCTTCGGTCACCAGCGCACGACGTGCCACCCCATCAATCGGCGCAGTCACATTGGCGTAACCCAAATCCAGTTTGGCGCGGTTGAGTTTAGCTTGTGCTGCCGCCACTTCTGCCTTGGCTAGCTGTGCTTCCGCCTGTGCCGCACGGTAGTCGCGCTGGCTCACGGACTGGTCGCCAACCAGTGCCTGGTAACGCTGTAATTTGTCGTTCGCATTCACCAGGTTAGCCTCAGTCCTTGCCACTTCCGCCTCTGCTTCCAGCTTACTGGCCTGCAGCTGCTCAGGGTTAATGACAAACAGGCTGGTACCTGCTTTGACCACCTGCCCTTCCTGATACAGACGTTTCGCCACAATACCAGACACACGTGCTCTCACCTCTGCGATACGGTAGGCTTCAACGCGGCCCGGCAACTCCACTTCGTCAGGAATATCAGCGACCTGGACGGCCACCACTTCCACTTCAGGGGCCGCCGCTGCGGCCTGGGTGGACTCCTGGGGTTTGCTGCAGGCAGATAACTGCAATAACACAAACGTGGAGACCAAGGCCGTACTGACAGAAAATCTGGACATGAAAATGCCTTCTTACTATATGGACATCAATATTCTATCTGCACCTCCATAATTAATCAATCATGACTGATTAATTATTTTTTGATATCATATCAACATTGTTTGATGGATGATCCGCCTAGAAATCATGGCCAGAAAAACCAAAGAAGACGCACAAAAAAGCCGCGACCAGATACTGGATGCGGCAGAGCATGTGTTTTACCGCAAAGGCTTTACGCTCGCCACCATGGCCGATATTGCCGAAGCGGCACAACTGTCTCGCGGCGCAGTTTACGGCCACTACAAAGGCAAGCTCGAAGTCGCCACTGCCATGGCTGAACGCGTGATTCAACAAGCGTCGCCCTTTCAGGCCGATCCTGTGCTGAGTGCGCTGGCAAACCTGAAACATTATTGCTTGCAGGAAGTCCGCAGTTATATCGAACCCAGCTCTATCCAGCGCGTGCTGTTTTTTTTGTATGTCGGCATTGATGATTCGCCCGAGCTGCTACAACTGCGTTTCAGCTGGGAGAAAAAACGCATTACGCAGATCAGCCAGCTGTTAAGCCAGGCCATCGCCAACCAAGAGCTGCCCGCCGACATCGATTTTGATTTAATCAGCCTTTATTGCCAGTCTGTGATCGAAGGCGTGTCCAGCGTCGTCTACTTTGGCAGCATGAGCGAAAGCGAGCGCTGGCAGCGTGCAGAACAACTTTGTACTTACAGCTTGCAACGTTTATCCCTGCCGTTTAGCCACGCCTGAGGCTTAAGCTGGCTGCAGGTGTGTTCCGTTTTAATCATTGACGGGCCACCAAAACTTGCGGCAAGATAAAAAGCAGATACATTAATCGCAATTAATTTCAACTTTTTGACCAGAACACGGTCACTCTGAGTGAAGTGCGTGCCCAGTCAGAGATTGAACGTAGCGCCAGTGGCGAGCACCCCCCGCGGATAACAACAACTTAAAGAACTCCTTGCTATGGAACATAACCTGACCCTGATCACCACCATTGCCGCCGCGTTTGCGCTGGCATTGGTGTTTGGACTCATTGCCGAAAAACTCAAACTACCCGCATTGATTGGTTACTTATTTGCCGGTATCTGTATTGGACCAGCGACCCCAGGCTTTGTCGCAGACATTGAAATCGCCTCACAACTCTCTGAAATCGGCGTCATGTTACTGATGTTTGGCGTCGGTCTGCATTTTTCTGTGCAGGACTTGATGTCAGTTAAACGGATTGCGCTCCCTGGCGCACTGGCACAGATGACCTTAGCCACGTTGCTCGGCATGCTGGTCGCGTGGAGCTGGCACTGGAGCCTGGGCGAAGGCCTGGTGTTTGGCCTGTCGCTCTCGTGCGCCAGTACCGTGGTGCTGCTAAAAGCCCTGGAGTCCCGCCGCATCCTTGAAAGCATGAACGGAAAAATTGCCGTAGGCTGGCTGGTGGTAGAAGACATGGTGACTGTACTGGTGCTGGTGTTGATGCCCGCCTTGGCAGGCGTGCTGGGCGGGACACAGAATGAGGCGACCAATGTGGTGGCCATCTGGGAAACCATAGGCATGACCCTGCTCGAAGTGGCGGGCTTTATTGCCATCATGCTGGTGGTGGGTAAACGTGTGCTGCCCTGGTTGCTATGGTATGTGGCGGGCACCGGCTCGCGCGAGCTGTTTACGCTGACCGTCATTGCGGTGGCGATTGGCGTGGCTTTCTTTGCCTCCTCCCTGTTCAATGTCTCGTTTGCCCTGGGTGCTTTTTTTGCCGGCATGATCATGCGCGAATCTGAATACAGCCACCGTGCTGCCGAAGATTCCCTGCCTTTCCGTGATGCGTTTGCGGTACTGTTTTTTGTTGCAGTGGGGATGTTATTTGATCCTAGCATTCTGATCAAACAGCCCATGCAGGTCTTGTCAGTGGTCGGCATTATCATTCTTGGTAAGTCCCTGGCCGCAGTGGCGATTGTGCTGGCCCTGCGCTATCCACTGAATACAGCCCTCACTGTCGCTGCCAGCCTCGGGCAAATCGGCGAGTTCTCGTTTATCCTGGCTGGGCTGGGGGTGTCACTCAACCTGATGTCTCCCGACGGCATGAGCCTGGTATTGGCAGGCGCCCTCATTTCCATTGCGCTCAATCCGCTGGTGTTTGCGTCTATCAAGCCATTGACCAACTGGATTGTGAATAAATCAGATTTGGCCAGAAATCTTTCGCTACGCATGGATCCTTATGGTGAATTACCCATGACCACAGAGCGGAAGTTTCTAGAGGGACAGGCGGTGCTGGTTGGCTATGGCCGCGTTGGCCGACGCATCGCTCAATCCCTTACAGACGCAGGCATCCCTTTTGTGGTGGCTGAACAAAACCGTGAAGTGGTGGAAAAGCTGCGTAAACAAGGTCAGCCTGCCGTCTCAGGCAATGCCGCCGACCCCATGGTTCTGATACAAGCGCACATTGCCAATGCGGCGATGCTGATCATTGCCACGCCGGACGCCATGGATATCCGCAAAATGGTGGAAATCGCCAAACAGCTCAAACCGGACATTGAAGTGGTGATCCGCACCCATCACGAAGACGAATACCAGCGCCTGCAAAAGGAGCTGGGCACCAGCGAAGCCGTCTTTTTTGGCGAAGAAGAACTGGCTAAAGGCATGGCGGCACACGTGTTGCAGCGCTATGAGCGTACCGTTTAATCTGCAGCTCGGAGAGACCCGGATACGCCAATTAACGTATGGCAGGCACATCCACCTGAGGTTAAATTAGCACCAAGGTTAATACCTGCTACGCCCTACATTTTAATCACACCGTCAACAGCGCCGGTGATGATTCGAGCAAAAAAGCTCACCCGCCATCTTCATGGCCGGTGGGCTTTTTTTATGCGTAATCGGTATGTATCGAGTCTTAAGCCTTTTTAAATCTTTCAGGAGAAGCTTCATGATACATGGTGATATTTCCAGCAGTCAGGACACCGTCGGTGTTGCCGTCGTCAATTACAAAATGCCGCGCTTGCATACCAAGGCCGAGATTCTGGCCAACTGCCGCAACATTGCCGATATGGTGGTGAATATGAAAGCGGGCCTGCCCGGCATGGACCTGGTGATTTTTCCCGAATACAGCACGCACGGCATCATGTATGACAGCCAGGAAATGTATGACAATGCCACCACCGTGCCAGGCCCGGAAACCGACATTTTTGCCGAAGCCTGCCGCAAGGCCAAAGTGTGGGGCGTGTTTTCAATCACCGGCGAGCAGCACGAAGAGCATCCGAAAAAAGCGCCGTATAACACCTTGATCCTGATGAATGACCAAGGTGAAATCGTGCAGAAGTACCGCAAGATCATGCCATGGGTGCCGATTGAGGGCTGGTATCCAGGCAAGGAAACCTTTATCAGCGAAGGCCCTAAAGGCCTCAAGGTCAGCCTGATTATCTGTGATGATGGCAACTACCCTGAAATCTGGCGTGACTGCGCCATGAAGGGTGCCGAACTGATTGTACGTTGCCAGGGCTATATGTATCCGGCCAAAGAGCAGCAAATCCTCATCAGCAAGGCGATGGCGTTTGCCAATAACACTTATGTCGCGGTGTCCAATGCTGCAGGCTTTGATGGCGTCTACTCCTACTTTGGTCACTCTGCGATTATCGGTTTTGATGGCAGGACGCTGGGCGAATGTGGCGAAGAAGAAAATGGCGTGCAGTATGCGGCCTTAAGCAAACACTTGATCCGCGACTTCCGTAAACATGGCCAGTCAGAAAACCACCTGTTCAAGCTGCTGCACCGTGGCTACACCGGCATGCTCAACTCAGGCGATGGGGACCAGGGCGTGGCAACCTGCCCTTACAGCTTTTACAGCAAGTGGGTACAGGACCCGGCAGCTGCGCGCGACATGGTAGAATCGTTTACGCGTACGACGCTAGGCACCAAAGAAGCGCCCATTGCAGGTTTACCCAATGAGTAGACGATTGAGCTGACTGGCGATGACCAGAAGCGATCATAACTGGCTTGATCGCCGCAACACTATGGCTCCGGCCTGGCCGGGGCCCCTGACGAAAGAATCTCATGGCAAACACTGACCCGATCCCGGTCGGCGTGCTGTTTTCCACCAGCGGCGCCACGGCCACCATAGAGCGCTCACAGGCCTTTGCCACGTTTTTTGCCATAGATGAAATCAATGCGGCGGGCGGTATTCATGGGCGTGAACTGGTGCCTATCCACTACGATCCGCAAGGCATGCCGCAACAATACCAGTTACTGGCCGAACGTATGATCCGCGAGAATGGCGTCAATGTGATCTTTGGCTGCTACCTGTCCAGCACGCGCAAAGCGGTGATCCCGGTGGTAGAAAAATGGCGCAAGCTATTGTTTTACCCTACGCCATATGAGGGCTTTGAGTTCTCGCCGCATGTGATTTACACCGGCGCGGCGCCCAACCAGAACAGTGCGCAACTGGCTGATTACATGACTCGGCATTTTGGTGCGCGCGTCTACATGATAGGCTGCGACTACATTTACCCCTATGAGTCCAACCGCATCATGAGTGACTTCATTCTTGAAGTCCCGGGTGGCAAAAAACTGGCTGAACGCTACGTGCCGCTCACTGCCACAGAAAAAGATTTTTTAGCGGTGGTCAAGGATATCAAGGCCAAGGCACCCGATTTTGTGTTTTCTACCGTCGTGGGTCAAGCAACGCAGCGACTCTACCAGGCCTACGCTGAACTCGGCATGGATGCGCAGCAGACGCCCATTGCCAGCCTGACGACCTCGGAAGCAGAAGTGGCAGAAATGGGGGCCTCAGCGGCCCACGGCCACATGACTTCCGCCCCTTACTTTAAAAGTATCGCCAGTGCCGCAAACCAGGCCTGCATCGCCCGTTTCCAGCAGCAATACGGTCCCGACATCGCCCCTAACATGGCCTGGGAAGCAGCTTACTTTCAAACCCAGATGTTTGCCGAGGCGATGCGTGCCGCGGGCAGTGACCAGTATGATGTGCTGCTGCCGCACTTGCTGGGCCGCGAATTTGAGGCCTTGCAAGGACGCATTGCCATTGACGCAGGCAACCACCATACCAGCCTGCATCCGCGCATTGCCCGTGTGAATGCCAGCGGCCAGTTTGAAATCATTGCCGGTGGCAGCACGGCGGCAGTCATGCCTGACCCTTACCTGGTGACGCATCCCGGCGCCAGCTGGAATAACCTGGCCCAGGCAACGGAGTATCGCGTTGGCTGACACCCCTGCAACCGCTCAGCGCGCAGCCAAGCCAGCGTCCTCGCAGCGCTCCACGCTGGAGTTATTCCGCCATTTGCGGCATGCCTGCATCACCATTTTTCATCCAGAAGACCAGAACCGAGAAGTCTTGATCCAGCAATTGCACCGGATTGGCTGCCAGACGGTGGCTTTGTGGCCGCCCACCCCACAACTGCCCGCAGACACCGAGCTGGTGATTTTTTTGCTTGATGCCGAGGCCAGCGCGAAAAAGAAATTGCCCTGGCTGACCCCAGATTCGGCGATTCCATTGATCGGTGTCCTCGACTATGAAAACCCGACCACGCTGGAGACAGCCACCGCGCTGGGTTGCCATGGCATGCTGGTCCGGCCACTGCAAGCCAAAGGCTTGCTCTCCACTATCATCCTGACCATGCATCATTGCCAGCAATTAAAAACCTTGCGCAAACGTAACCAGCGCCTGGAGGAAAAGTTGCAAGCGGCGGGCGAAATCAGTGCGGCACAAGCCATGTTGGCGCATGCGCGCGGAATCAGTGCAACCGAGGCTTACAAAGTCCTGCGCGAACAGGCCATGCTCAAACGCGTGACGGTGGAAGACATTGCACGTGCGCTGCTACAAACCGACGGTCTATTGGCCAATCCAGCCAAACACCGTTAGAATGCACGCCCTTGCATGGCCGCTGCCGTCCTGCGCACAGTTTTTGCTTGAATTAGCCTGATGATGACCGACATTTCCCCCGCACAAACCATTACCCTGGCCAAAATCAGGCATATCGAGGAGCTCGAGCGTCTGGATAGCTGCATTGCGTTTGTCGAAAAAATTGGCCAGTTGATCCACCAGTTACAAATCGAGCGCGGCGCCAGTTGCCTATTCATCGCCTCTGGGGGCCAGCGTTTTTCTGCAGAGCGCGCAGAGATTGTGGCGCAGAACCAATCCATCGAAACCGACTTCAGGGCCGCTTTACAGCAGCATCTGGACAGGAACAGCCGCGCCGATGCCAAGCAACTGACGCTGATCTCCTGGATATTGCTGGGCCTGGACCAGCTCACCACACTGCGGCATCAAATCACACTGCTCAATATCTCGTTTGCCGATAGCATCGAATCATTCAACCGCCTGATAGGTAGCCTGATTGCGCTGATATTCGAGATCACCGACAGCTCAGTCAACAGCAAGATCTCTACCTGCCTGCTGACCCTGTATAACCTGATCCAGGGCAAGGAATTTGCCGGACAGGAACGTGCGGTGGGTGCCTATTTATTTGGCTCTGGCAGCTTGCAATTGCCACATCAACAAAAGTTGTTTGAACTGATTGCGCAGCAGGAACGGCACTTTGAACTGGTATGCCAGTTTGGCAGCAAAGAGTTGTGTGAAGCCTGGCAGCAATGGCAGGCCAGCACCTGGCAGCAGCAGCACGCCCAATACCGCGCCAAACTGACCAGCGCCCGTGACCAGCAAGCGCTCATGCCCAGTCATGCTGACCTGTGGTTCGATTTGTGCAGCCGCCGCCTGAGCGAGATGTGGCAGATCCAGTGCCAGTTGGTCGACACCATGCACCAACTGCTGGCCGGGCTGACCCGCCAGGCCAAACAAGACTATGAGCAAACCCGCCAGTACCTGCAAACCATACAGGCCAGTCCGCAAGCCAACCTGAACAGTACCTTTTTCAACCTGGCGATTCCTGTTGAAAATGCCTTGAATTTTCAGGCACATGACACGTCGCAGACCTACCCCATGGCATCGATGATCGCTTTACTCCAACACCAGTCACGGCAAATTGCCGACATGGAAACCGAGTTATCAGACACCAAAAAGGCATTGACCGAGCGCAAATTGATTGAGCGCGCCAAAGGCTTGCTAATGAGTACGCTGGGGGTCACCGAAATGGAGGCTTACAAGACCTTACGCAGCACAGCCATGGAGCAGAACCGCAAGGTGATTGATATCGCAGAAAACATCCTTGCCAGCCACCGGCAACCCGGCTGAATGCCCGTCAAGATGGTGCGCTTGCACTTATGTGGTGCGCCGCAGACAAGGTAATTTGCGTGGCTTGACTCGCAAAAACAGTCTCTAACAGCAGTATTTAAGCGATCCAGCCATCTGGCACGACAATTGCATTCATGACATTTCAGTAGGTGACCATGCGGGGTCTCAGGCGTCAAGAGGAGTGTCAACGGCGATACGCTCTCTAATATCTAGCCAGACGACCGCGTAAGCACTGATGGACAAAGGCGTCCTGCCTGAAGATGAACTCTTCAGGCAGGACGCCTTTTTTATTTTGTTTCAGCGTGATATTAGAGAAAGTACGAGGTATTCGATGTCTTATTTAGCTCCCTCAGAGTTTGTATCCAAAATGGTAGATGCCGGAGAGTCAAAGATTTACATGTCTACACGTGACACCGTGATACGTGCTTATATGGCCGGGGCCATCTTGGCTTTAGCGGCAGTGTTTGCCGTCAGTATTGCGATTGCCACGGAATCCCATTTAATTGGTTCCCTTTGTTTCCCTGTTGGTTTTTCCATGCTTTACCTGATGGGGTTTGATTTGTTAACAGGCGTGTTTGTGTTAACACCATTGGCTTGGCTAGATAAACGTCCTGGCGTGACCTGGAAGCAAATCCTGAGAAACTGGGGATTGGTGTTTTTGGGCAATTTTGCTGGCGCATTAACCGTGGCGGCGATGATGTCTTTTATTTTCACCTATGGCTACAACACAGATGGAGGTGCTATTGCGACCAAAGTAGCGGGCATTGGTGAGGCACGTACCTTAGGTTACGCAAAATATGGCATCGATGGCTGGTTTACCATTTTCATTCGCGGCATGTTATGTAACTGGATGGTCTCCATGGGCGTCGTAGGGGCCATGATCTCAACTTCAGTGAGTGGCAAAGTGATTGCCATGTGGATGCCTATTTTCCTCTTCTTCTTTATGGGTTTTGAGCACTCAGTCGTGAATATGTTCTTGTTTCCATTCGGTTTGATTATGGGCGGCAATTTTTCTATTGCTGACTACTTTATTTGGAATGAAATTCCAACTGCTTTAGGCAACCTGGTGGGCGGTTTAGCCTTTACTGGTTTAACCCTTTATACAACCCATGTCAGAACAAAAGCAAAACGTACCCTTTAATTAACGCACTAAGCCACCTCAGCCATGATGGCTGGGGTTTACTTCAGGGCCTTTTATAAAATGATTAGGAGTAAGCAATGACACGCAATGAAGTCACCGAACTGATTATTACGCAAAAACTCAAATTGAATCTTACCTGGAAGCAATTGGCAGACGCGATTGGTTTGAGTAAAGAGTGGACAACCGCGGCGCTCATGGGACAAATGACGCTCAGCGCAGAGCAAGCCAGCACCATTGGCAGCATGCTACAACTACCGCCTGACGCCATCACGCAATTACAAGTCGTGCCTTATAAAGGTTCATTGCCCACGGCTGTGCCAACGGACCCTTTAATTTATCGCTTTTATGAATTAATCAGTGTCTATGGCACCACGTTTAAGGCTTTGATTCACGAAGAGTTTGGTGACGGCATCATGAGTGCGATTGATTTTAATATGGAGATTAAACGCGAAGCTGACCCTAAAGGTGACCGTGTCAACATCACCATGAGTGGTAAGTTCCTGCCTTATAAATCCTATTAATCCGTCGCATCCATCTAAAGCAGCTTTATTGTATGCAAAAGCAATTGATTGTCGATAAGGGTGCCTGCTCAAAGGCAGGACGCAAACAAGTCAATCAGGATGCCGAAGGTGGACGCGTTCCCGAAGCGCCTGCGCTGAGCAGCAAAGGCGCTGCCTTTGCCATTGCAGATGGCATCAGCAGCAGCGATGTCAGCGATCAAGCCAGTCGAATAGCCATCACGAGGTTCCTGGAGGACTATTACCACACCCCCATCGAATGGTCGGTCAAGTCTTCAGTACAGCATGTGTTGCTGGCGATTAATTCATGGCTAAATGCACAGACTTTCCGTAGCCCGCATCGTTTTGATAAAAACAGAGGGTTTGTTTGTACGTTTAGTGCGCTCGTTATCAAATCCCGCATGGTGCATATTTTTCACCTGGGCGACACCCGCATTTACCGTGTCAGAACTGGTCATTTAGAGCAACTGACAGAAGACCATCGCTTCTGGGGCGAGGAAGATCGCAGTTACCTGGCCCGGGCGCTGGGCATGAGCCCGCATCTGGAAATTGACTATACAAGCCATGAAGCAAAAGTCGGTGACGTTTATCTATTGATGTCTGATGGTGTCTATGATCATTTAAAAAGTGATGACATCCTTGCGCTGCTTAACTCAGACACTGACCTGGATCAGGTGTGCCAGCAATGGGTAGCGCTGGCCTACCAGCGCGGCAGTGCCGACAACCTGACCGCCATCGCCGTCCGCTTGCTGCAACTCCCCAACCACGATGTGGCATCGCTGTATCAGGCCTTAAGCGCTTTGCCACTGCCCCCTGCCCTTGAGGAAGGCAAGCAGTTTGAGGGTTACCTTATCCTGCGTGTGCTGCATCAAAGTCACCGCAGCCAGGTCTACCTTGCCCGCGACACATCCACAGGCAATCAGGTCGTGCTGAAAGTGCCAGCGACAGATTTGGCGGCCTCTGCCGAGACGCTGGAAAGGTTTTATCTGGAGGAGTGGATCGCCCGCCGCATCCAGCATCGGCATGTGTTGCGCCCTTTCGCGTCTGAAAGACAGCGGCAGTCTCTTTACAGCGTCATGGAATATGTGCCAGGGCAGACCCTGCAGCAGTGGATGCTGGATCATCCGCAACCCTCGCTGGAGATGGTCAGGCACATTGTAGAACAGCTTGCCAATGCACTCGAAGCGTTTCATCGACTGGAAATGGTCTACCAGGACCTGCAACCGGCCAACATCTTGATAGATGAGGATGGCAAAATCACGCTGATCGACTTTGGTGCAGTCAGCGTTGCGGGGTTGGATGAAATGTACAGCCACACACAGACATGGGGGCTGCTGGGCAGTGTGCAATATTCTGCGCCAGAGCAGTTTATCGGCCAGTCCGGCAGTGTGCAAAGTGATTTATTTGCATTGGGGTGTATTACCTATCAGTTACTGACAGGAAAACTGCCTTATGGCACCGAGGTCGCCAAAATTAAGCACGGTGATGACCGCTTGCGTTTGTATTACCGCGATATCCGCTACGAACAACCGGATTTTCCGGCCTGGATGGATCAGGCCATTGCACGCGCTGTGCACCCCTATGCGGAAAAACGCTACCCCAGCCTGTCCGAGTTCGTGTTCGACTTACGTACGCCCAACCCTGCATTTAATCGCCACAGCCATCCTGCGTTGCTGCAAAGACATCCCTTGGGATTTTGGCGCGGCTTGAGTTTTTTCCTGGCCTGCGTGGTTTTTGTGCTGTTAGGCATGCTGGCCAACCAGAAGTACGCCGAGCGCGCGCCAATCTTGAGCAAGCCGCACAAAAGCAGTGCGATTCAGCCCACCACCCGCCTGCCCGCTAAGCTATAGATATAAAAATACCCATATATATCATGCAGTTAAGTTTAAATATCAAGCTGGCATACCAATTGCTTTAAGACAAGCAAGAGTCAAACTCTGAACTGCCAGGGACCTGTCAACGGAGACATGCCCAGCAATAGCAGCTGATATATAGATTAGTAAGTAACCCGGACAAAGGCGTCCTGAGTGCAAACAAAACACCGTTTGCACTCAGGACGCCTTTTTGTTTTTGCGTTTCCAGTTAATTTCACTTTACCAGGGAGAAAACATGAGTAGTTCTGACAAGAAAACCGCAGTCGAGACGACTGTCGTTCAGGCCGCATCCGTAGACCAAACGCGCCGCCAATTTTTTCGCCAAGCCATCGCGGGCGCTGTCGGTGCTGCCGCAATGATGAACATGGTGCCACCTGCCATTCGCAGCCAGGCTTGGGCCGCAGGCTCTGATGCACCAGAAATCACAGAAGTCAAAGTGGGCTTTATTCCATTGACTGACTGTGCACCGATTATCGTCGCCGCCCAGATGGGTTTTGATAAAAAATACGGCATCAAGATTGTCCCTTCCAAAGAAGCCTCCTGGGCTGGCGTACGTGACAAGCTGGCGAATGGTGAGTTGCACGCTTCCCACGTGTTATATGGCCTGATTTATGGGGTGCAGATGGGTATAGGTGGTCAGCAAAAAGACATGAGTATCCTGATGACGCTGAACCATAACGGCCAGGGCATCACACTGGCAAACCAGCTCAAGGAAAAAGGCGTGACCAGCGGCGGCACATTAAAACGCCTGCTCGATAACGAAAACCGTGACTTTACCTTTGCCCAGACTTTCCCAACAGGCACGCACGCCATGTGGCTGTATTACTGGCTGGCCAACTATGGTATCAACCCGATGCAGGATGTAAAAACCATCGTGGTGCCTCCGCCACAAATGGTGGCCAACATGCGTATTGGTAATATGGACGGTTACTGCGTGGGCGAACCCTGGAATGCGCGTGCCATTTATGACAAGGTCGGCTACACCGTGGCCACCACACAAGATATCTGGGTAGACCATCCGGAAAAAGTCCTGGGTACGACTGCTGACTTTATTGCCAAAAACCCCAACACCGCCCTGGCGCTCACCAAGGCCATCCTCGAAGCTTCGCGCTATATCGATGCCACCAAGAACCGCGCTGAAGTGGCCAAACTGATTTCCGGCAAAGCCTACGTCAACGCGCCAGAAGAAGTGATTGAAGGCCGCTTCCTCGGCCACTACGACAATGGTATCGGCAAGAAGTGGGAAGACCCTAACTACATGAAGTTCTTTAACGATGGCAAGGTCAGCTTCCCTTACCTGTCTGACGGTATGTGGTTCCTCACCCAGCATAAACGTTGGGGCTTGCTGAAGTCCGATCCTGACTATCTGGGCATTGCCAAAAAAGTCAACCGTATCGACATCTACACTGAAGCTGCTAAATCACTGGGCATTAGCGTACCAACAGACGTCATGCGTAGCAGCAAGCTGATCGATGGTGTGGTGTGGGATGGCAAGGATCCTAAAGCCTACGCCAACAGTTTCAAGGTTAAAGCTTAACTTTAGAGGAGAGTCACCATGAGTGTCGTCAGCTTTAACAAGGAAAAGACTATGCAAGCAAGCGAGCCAACTGTGAAAACAGTGCCTGCAAAACCAGTTGTTGCTGTGGTTAAACCTCTCTCAACCACAGCTACAGCAGCCGCCCCGCTTTTGCAGAAGCGGGGAGCATGGGCGGCAACTGCCAAACGCGTATTTGAATGGCTGTTGCCGCCTGTGACTGGCTTGCTGATATTTGCTGCCATCTGGGCGACGGTGTCTGCGCTCACGCAAGGCTTGCCCGGCCCAGTCAAGACCTGGCAATCAGCCGTTGAGTTGTTCAGTGATCCGTTTTACATCAACAACCCGAATGACATGGGCATCGGCTGGAACATTCTTAACTCACTCAAACGGGTTGCTACCGGTTTTGCTTTGGCAGCCGTTGTCGGCATCCCGATGGGGTTTGTGATAGGCCGTTATACGTTTATGTCGAGAATGGCTGCGCCTGTCATCAGCTTGCTGAAACCAGTCTCGCCACTGGCCTGGTTGCCTATTGGCCTGCTGGTTTTCAAGGCAGCCAATCCTGCCGCGATCTGGGTCATTTTCATCACTGCTGTCTGGCCCATGATCATCAACACTGCCGTCGGAGTCAGCAAGGTGCCACAAGACTATATGAATGTCGCCAAGGTGCTCAATTTATCTGAGTGGAAAATCGTCACCAAAATCCTGTTGCCATACGTGATGCCTTACATGATGACGGGCGTACGTCTCTCCATCGGTGCGGCGTGGCTGGTGATTGTGGCTGCAGAAATGCTGACTGGCGGCGTGGGCATCGGCTTCTGGGTATGGGATGAGTGGAACAACCTCAACGTTGAACACATCATCATCGCCATTTTTATTGTCGGCATTGTCGGCCTGTTGCTGGAACAGTGCCTGGTGCTGGTGGCAAAACGCTACAGCTACGAATAACCCGCTGCTTAAGGAATACCACTATGACAAACAATATGATGCAAGACCGTTATGTCCTGATTGAAAACGTCAACATGACGTTTCAAACCAAAAAAGGCAGCTTCCAGGCACTTAAAGATATCAACCTCAATATCCGTGAAGGCGAGTTTATTTCCATCATCGGTCACTCCGGTTGCGGTAAATCTACCGTGCTCAACCTGATTGCCGGTTTGCTGCAGCCTACTGAAGGTTACCTATTCTGTGCCGGCCGCGAAATTGCCAAGCCGGGGCCTGAGCGTGCTGTCGTGTTCCAGAACCATTCCCTGCTGCCCTGGCTGACCTGTTTTGAAAATGTCTACCTGGCTGTTGAGCGTGTGTTTGGTGATACGGAAGGACAGACGCAATTGGCCGAACGTACACGCGCTGCGCTAGAACTGGTGGGTTTAAGCCACGCCGTGGAAAAGCGCCCGAATGAAATCTCCGGCGGCATGAAACAGCGTGTCGGCATTGCCCGTGCACTGGCTATGGAGCCGAAAGTGCTACTACTGGACGAGCCGTTTGGTGCACTGGATGCACTCACCCGTGCGGGCCTGCAAGACGAGCTGATGGCCATCATGTCTCGTTCCGGGTGCACGGCCGTCATGGTCACACATGATGTCGACGAGGCCGTGCTGTTATCAGACCGCATCGTCATGATGACCAATGGCCCGGCAGCAACCATTGGTGAAATTCTAGAGGTTGATCTGCCCCGTCCGCGCAAACGCCTGGAGCTGGTAGAAGACCCGGCTTACACGCATCTGCGTAGCGAAGTCTTGAAGTTTTTGTATGAAAGACACGCCAAAAAGGCGGCATAAGAAATGATGCTGACGGGCGGTCACCCGCCAGCATCCACACCTCATCGAAGTATGGTTACCCCCACATTGAAAAAGGAGCAACACATGAAAGCTAACTCACACCCACGCCTGCGTCAAGTTTCACTCGCGATTTTACTGGCAGCACTGAGCCAGCAGGTGATGGCTGAAGAAGAGGTCATCCCTGAATACACTTTTATGGACGCCATCAAAACCGGTAAAAACCTGACTAGTTTCAGACTGCGCTATGAACATGTAGACCAGGATGGATTGCAACCTGGTGCTTTTGCCAATGGTAGTGCAAACCCGACCGGCGCACGCGAATTGGATAATGCCAATGCGGTGACACTGCGCAGCCTGATCGGCTGGCAAACGGCGCCTTACCATAACTGGAGCTTTGCGGCACAAATCACCAATGTCAGCAAACTGAAGGATGACTTTAATGACGGCACCAACACTGTACGCACCAATGGTGCTTCCAACGAAAGCGATAGAATCAACTATGCCAAGGTGGTGGATCCCGACTACACGGATTTTAACCAGCTGTTTGTGGACTGGACTGGCATCAAAAACACCCGCGTTCGTGCCGGGCGCCAAATCGTCAATTTAGACAATGTACGATTCATTGGTGACATTGCATTCCGTCAGAATACGCAAGTGTTCGATGGCGTGTCGGTATTTAACAAAAGCATTCCCGACACCGAAATCTTTCTGGCTCACTTCGACCGTGTACGTCAGATTTTCACCACACACCGCAGTGGTGACCTCGAAATCGCCAATGCACGTTACCGCATCTCGCCTACCGAATTCCTGGTCGGTTATGGTTATTTTTCAAACTTTGAGAACCTGGGGCTGGGTAATGCCTGGTTTGGCACGGGCGGTACCAACCTGCTGGCAGACCAATCGAACAAAATTATAGGTTTACGCCTGGATGGCACACATCCGTTCACGCCTAATTACCGTGCGCATTACACGGCGGAATACGCCAAGCAGACGGATTACAAAGGCGGTGACAGTCGCATTGACGCCCACTATTACAAACTGGGTGGCGGCTTTGGTATAGACAACTTCAACCTGCGCATTGACCAGGAACTGCTCTCAAGCAACGACGGCCAGTATGCGTTTCAAACGCCGTTTGGCACCAACCACCTGTTCCAGGGCTGGGTAGATAAATTTCTGGTGACACCACGTCAGGGCATTAAAGATACCTTTATCACTGCCACCTACAAATATGGGGACTTCCTGTTTTTCGTCGACTACCACGACATTCGCTCTGATGAAGACTTTTTTACCGTGAATGGTGGCGCCAGCGCTAACGGTAACCGTTATGGCCGCGAGTGGAATGCCGCCGTGACATGGAATATGGACAAGAACTGGATGACCAAACTTGAGTATGGCAAATATACCGAAGATGACCAGTACGCAGCCGCTGCCAATGCTGTGACCAATGCAGCCAGTAACCGCGGCCGCATCCAGGACACCGAAAAATTATGGCTGACTGCCATGTATACCTTTTGATTTAACCAAGTAAGGAACTGCCTATGACTTCAGCCGCAAAAGTTTATTTAGTGGGTGCCGGACCCGGCGACCCCGACCTCATTACGCTCAAGGCCATCAAGGCCCTGCAGCAAGCAGAGGTTGTGCTGGTCGATGACCTGGTCAATCCGGCCTTGCTCGCGCATTGCCCACGGGCACGCATCGTGCCGGTTGGCAAGCGTGGCGGCTGCAAGTCTACCCCGCAGCACTTCATCAACCGCATGCTGGTTGCACTGGCCGAACAGGGACAAGTGGTTGTCCGCCTCAAGGGCGGCGACCCTTTTGTCTTTGGTCGCGGCGGTGAAGAAATGCTGGCTTTAAGAGCCGCAAATATCTCCTATGAAATTATTCCAGGCATGACCAGTGGTTTGAGCGCCTGCGCCAGTATGGAAGTGCCGGCCACCCACCGCAGTTACAACCATGGTGTCACCCTGATTACCGGTCACACCCAGGATGGTGGACCATTGCCGTGGCGAGCCCTGGTGGAGAGTCATACCACGCTGGTGATTTACATGGGCATGCAGCACCTGCCAGACATCAGCCGCGGCCTCATTGCTGCCGGTATGTCTCCTGAGATGCCCTGCATGGTGGTAGAGAACGGTACCCGCGACAACCAGCGCGCGGCTATTTCTTCATTACAGGCCATGCCTTATCAGGCGCATCAACAGGGCCTGAAAAGCCCGGCCATTATCGTGGTCGGTGAAGTTGTGAAATTAGCAAGAACTAGCCAGCAAGAACAAGACTGGCAACAAAACCTGCAACGCTGGGCCAGCCTGGCAGATGCAGCATAAATGATCAGCAAGGAGTGATTAAGATGAAACAGAAACTGGTGGTCGTCGGCAACGGCATGGCCGGCATGCGGGCAGTGGAAGAGCTGCTCAAAATTGCGCCGGACATGTATGACATTACCGTCTTTGGGGATGAGCCTTATCCAAACTATAACCGCATCATGTTGTCACCCGTCCTGGCCAACGAACAGACGATTGATGACATCATCCTGAATACACGCGAGTGGTATGCAGAGAACAATATTACGTTGCGTACCAGCGCACGCGTCAACAAAATTGACCGCAAAGCGCGGACGGTGACCGCAGAAGACGGCACCACCGTTCCCTACGATCGCCTGTTGCTGGCGACGGGTTCCAAGCCGTTTATATTACCGATTCCGGGTGCTGACCTGCAGGGTGTGCTGGGTTACCGTGACATCAAAGACACCAATGACATGATAGAGGCAGCGAAGACGCACAAGCATGCCGTGGTCATTGGCGGTGGCTTGCTGGGCCTGGAGGCGGCGAATGGCCTCAAAATCCAGGGCATGGATGTGACTGTGGTGCATAAAAACGAGTGGTTGCTGGAGCGCCAGCTGGATAAGGTATCCGGCAAAATGCTGCAAAAATCTCTTGAAGCGCGCGGCCTGACATTCCTGCTGCAAAAAGACACTGAACAACTCATAGCCAAAGATGGCCGCGTGGTGGCCGTGCGTTTCAAAGACGGCCAGGAAATCCCTGCAGACCTGGTGGTGATGGCCGTCGGCATCCGCCCGAACTACGCACTGGCCGCATCCGCAGGGATCCACTGCAACCGCGGCATTGTGGTGAATGACACCATGCAAACCTATGACCCTCGCATTTATGCGGTGGGTGAATGCGTCAGCCATCGTGGCATGACTTACGGCCTGGTGGCGCCCTTATTTGAAATGGCCAAAGTGTGCGCCACACATTTGGCCAACTTCGGTATCGGTCTATACAAAGGTTCGGTCACCTCAACAAAACTGAAGGTGACCGGCATTGATTTGTTTTCTGCCGGTGACTTCATGGGCAGTGACGATACCGAAGAAATTTTGCTGCACGACGCGGTCGGCGGGGTATACAAAAAACTCGTGATTAAAGATGACACAATCATCGGTGCCGTGCTGTATGGCGATACGACGGATGGGGCCTGGTATTTCCAGCTGCTGCGCGACAGGAAGCCGATCCACGAAATTCGTGATCACCTCATGTTCGGGCAGGACAGTCTGGGCAATACCGGCCACCAGGGTCAGGACAAAGTGTCTGCCATGACCGACGAAATGGAAGTCTGTGGTTGTAACGGTGTGTGCAAGGGCACCATCGTCAAGGCCATCCAGGAAAAAGGCCTGTTTACGCTGGATGATGTCAAGAAACAAACCAAAGCCGGTTCAAGCTGCGGCAGTTGTACTGGCCTGGTTGAGCAGATCCTGGCCTCTACGCTGGGCGGTGGTTATGCGCCACCTTCTAGCAGCAAGGCCGTGTGCGGCTGTACTGACTTCAATCATGAAGAAGTGCGTGAAGAAATCCGCAAACATAAATACCTGAGCATTCCAAGCGCCATGAAAGGCATGGGCTGGAAAACGCCTAACGGTTGCGCGACCTGCAGGCCAGCACTCAACTACTATTTGATTTCCACCTGGCCACATGAAGCCAAGGATGACCCACAATCACGCTTTATCAACGAGCGTGTACACGCCAACATCCAGAAAGATGGGACTTACTCTGTGGTGCCACGTATGTACGGCGGCGTCACCTCGCCTGACCAATTACGCAAGATTGCTGACGTGGCCGACAAGTACAAGGTACCGATGGTGAAAGTCACCGGTGGTCAGCGTATCGATTTGCTGGGCGTAAAAAAAGAGGATCTGACCAATATGTGGGCAGACCTCGACATGCCGTCTGGCTATGCTTATGGCAAATCTATCCGCACCGTGAAAACCTGTGTCGGTTCAGAGTTCTGCCGCTTTGGTACGCAAAACTCCACGCAACTGGGCATCGATATTGAGAAAGCCTTTGACCATATGTGGGCACCCCATAAGGTCAAATTCGCGGTATCTGGTTGTCCGCGTAACTGTGCCGAGTCCGGCATCAAGGACGTAGGCGTGATCGGCGTGGATTCCGGCTGGGAGATTTATGTCGGCGGTAACGGCGGCATCAAAACCGAAGTGGCGCAATTCCTGTGCAAGGTGAAGACCGCTGAAGAGGTGATTGAGTACTCAGGCGCCTTTATTCAGCTCTACCGTGAAGAAGCGCGTTACCTGGATCGGACCGTGCACTGGATCGAGCGTGTGGGTCTGGATTATGTGAAAAAACGCATTCTTGAAGATGCTGAAGGCCGCAAAGCCGCGTATGAGCGTTTGCTCTATGCGCTGCAAGGGGCGGTGGACCCGTGGGCAGAGCGCGTCAACAAGCGTGATGAACACAAAGAATTTGACACCATTACTGTTTAATCAATACTGTTTAAATGAAGAAACGGCGTGCGACAATTACTATCGCACGCCCGGGAGAGAGATATGCAAAAAAGCTTTTGGGAAGTCGGCCATAAACCTACCTTGTTTTCGGCCTTTTTTTACTTTGACCTGAGTTTTATGGTCTGGGTCATGCTGGGGCCACTCGCGGTACAAATCGCTGCTGACCTGCAACTGAATCCGGCCCAAAAAGGCCTGATGGTGGCAACTCCGGTGCTGACCGGGGCTATCCTGCGTATCGTCATGGGCGTGCTGGTAGACCAGCTCAAGCCGAAAAAGGCAGGCCTGATCGGCCAGGTCATTGTGATTGCAGCCTTGCTGACCGCATGGCTGCATGGCATCCAAACCTATCAGCAAGCCTTGCTGCTGGGCGTATTTCTCGGTTTTGCCGGCGCGGCCTTTGCCGTGGCTTTGCCCCTGGCTTCCCGCTGGTATCCGCCTGAGCACCAGGGGACTGCCCTGGGCATTGCAGGCGCAGGTAACTCAGGCACTGCATTGGCCGCCCTGTTTGCACCTGGCCTAGCCGTCGCCTTTGGCTGGAACAATGTGTTTGGCCTGGCACTGATTCCACTGGCGCTCGCCTTGATTGTCTATATCGCCATGGCTAAAGATGCCCCGGATACGCCTGCGCCCAAATCGCTATCGCAATATCTGGCTGTGCTCAAGGATAAAGACGCCTGGTGGTTTATGTTTTTCTACAGTGTCACTTTTGGCGGTTTTGTCGGTATGGCCTCTTCGTTGACCATTTACTTCCATGACCAGTATGGCCTGGATCCGGTACATGCAGGTTACTTTACAGCAGCCTGTGTATTTGCCGGTTCACTGGTGCGCCCGTTCGGTGGCTTGTTGGCAGACCGTATTGGCGGCATCCGTTCCTTAAGCAGCATGTATGTGCTGGCAGCCGTGTTCCTGTTTATCCTGAGCTTTGGCATTGCTAGCCAGTCCTTAGGATTATTGGTTGTCGTGTTGGCAATGGCGGCCCTGGGCATGGGGAATGGTGCGGTGTTTCAGCTGGTCCCACAACGCTTCCGTAAGGAAATCGGTGTGATGACCGGCCTGGTCGGCATGGCAGGTGGTGTGGGTGGTTTTTACCTGGCATCCAGCCTGGGCTATTCCAAGCAAATCAGCGGCAGCTACCAACTAGGCCTGACCATTTTTGCCGGATTGGCGATCCTGGCGCTGGTCGGCTTGTCCAGCGTGAAAAACCGCTGGCGTACCACCTGGGGCGCAGCAACCGTGACCACAGCCAAGATTTAAGCTAGCATCCATAGCGTTATTCAAACATAGCGTCATTCAAATGGAAGCCAGGATGAAACTCAACTTCAGTGTAGGCGAAAGCAGTCTGACAGGGCCCAGACCTCGCAATGAGGACTATATCGGCCTGGTCACCCCGGCGGACGCCCAACTGGGCATCAAAGGGGCTTTGCTGGCGGTGGCCGATGGCGTGAGTGGTGGCGAGGGAGGTGCCGAAGCAGCTGAAATGACGGTACGCACGATCTCGGCAGACTACTATGCGACGCCGGACACCTGGACCGTACAGCACGCCCTGGACAAAGTCATCCAGGCAGCTAACCGCTGGGTATTGTCGCAAGCACGCAAGCATAGTCACATGGCTGGCATGGCCACCACCCTCTCCTTAATGGTATTGCGCGGGCAGCGTTATGTGCTGGCCCATGTTGGCGATACACGCATTTACCGCCTGCGCGAGCAATCCCTGCAATGCCTGACCACCGACCATGTCTGGGATAGGCCGGATATGCGCCATGTCCTCAAACGGGCGGTCGGTCTAGATGACCAGCTCAGCGTCGATTACGCTGAAGGACTGCTACAAACAGGGGATGTCTATGCCATCGTCAGTGACGGTGTGTGGGCGGCGCTGGGTGATGCCGAAGTGCATAAAGTGCTCATGCTGTACCATACCCCGCAGCTGATGGCCGAGCATCTGGCCAGCCTGGCGCTTGAAAAAGGGGGGCAGGATAACGCCTCCGCAGTGGTGGTGCGTATTGACCAGGTGGGGGAAGATCAGCTGACCGACATGCTAGCTGACGCACTCAGTTTGCCTGTGCCAGCCAAGCTTGCCATTGGCGACCAACTGGATGGCTTTACCGTCACACAAATCCTGCACGATTCGCGCGTCAGCCTCATCTATCAGGTCAGGAATGCCGCCGGACAGCTGTTTGTATTAAAAACACTGCAACCCACCAGGGCCGATGATAAAACCACCTGTGAAGCCCTGCTCAATGAAGAGTGGCTGGCCAAACGCGTGGTGTCTCAGTGTGTGCCGCAGATATTGCCGCTCACGCGCGAACAGCGGAGTGCGCTCTATTACGTGATGACCTGGCATGAGGGTGCCACCCTGCAACAACGGCTTGAGGCCGGGCATCATTTCACCATCAATGGTGTAGCCAATATCGGCCAGGAGTTGCTACGTGGCCTGAGCATGCTGCACCGCCTGGATATTGTGCACCGCGACATCAAACCGGCCAACATTCATATGGGTAGCGACAACCGTTTGCGCATCCTGGACCTGGGCGTGGCCCTGAGTAGCACCGTGCCTATGCCAGAGCAAATGGAAAATCCCGGTACGCCCAGCTTTATGGCGCCCGAGCTGTTTGACGGCAAAGTGGCTGACCGCCAGGCAGACATTTACGCCGCCGGTGTGACGCTCTATCACTTGCTGACACGCAAGTATCCCTACGGTGAAATCGAGCCCTTCCAGTCGCCCCGATTTGGTGAGCCTATCCGGCCTAGCCGTTACCGGCCAGAAATTCCGGCCTGGCTGGAAAACGTGATTCTTAAGGCAATTGCCAGAAAACCAACTGACCGTTTTGAAACGGCCGAAGAAATGCTGCTGGCCATGGAACACGGCGAACTGAAACCGATTGTGATTCCGCGCACACCGCTGATTGCACGGGCGCGTCTGGTCAAATGGCAATGGCTGGCCGTCATCTCGCTGTGTATGAATGTGCTATTGATTTATTTGTTACTGGTTTCTTGAGACCAGTCTCGCATGAAAAAAGCCGAAAAGAGGAAAAAATGAGTTGGACTAAAATTTGCCCGGTAAACGACATCCCAGCCCTGGGAGCACGCGTGGTGCGTCATGGCGAGATCGACATCGGCGTGTTCCGTACACAAGATGACCGCGTATTCGCACTCAACAACAGTTGCCCGCACAAAGGTGGCCCGCTGTCACAAGGCATAGTCTACGGTGACAAGGTGGCCTGCCCATTGCATAGCTGGAAAATCAGTCTGGTCGATGGCAAGGCCGAAGAACCCGATGTTGGCCAAACCGCCTGCTATGCCGTCAAGGTAGAAAACGGCGATGTTTATCTGCAATTAAATAAATAAGGAAACGCGGTAATTCGCTTGCATCGCCACTCATTCAGCGTTTCCGTAAGTCATTCTTTAGTAATACAGGCAATCTATGACGCAACAGCAACAACTCCAGACCTCCAACCATGCGCTGACCGCAGAGCCGGTGACGTTTTACCAGCAACGGCGTGAAACGCGCAGCACTTGCTGCTATTGCGGCGTTGGCTGTGGCGTCATCATTACCACCGAGGGCCAGCAGATTGTCGATGTCAAAGGCGACCCCGAACACCCGGCTAACTATGGCCGGTTGTGCACCAAAGGCTCTACGCTACACCTGACCGCCAAACTGGATGCACGCGCGCTCTACCCGGAAGTCCGCCTCTCCCGCCATGCGCCCAGGGAGCGAGTGAGCTGGGATACCGCCCTCGACTACACCGTGGACCGCTTTGCCGACATTATTAAGACCCACGGCCCGGATGCAGTGGCTTTTTACATCTCTGGCCAGTTGCTCACCGAAGATTATTATGTCTTTAACAAGCTGGCCAAAGGCCTGATTGGCACCAACAACGTCGATACCAATTCACGCCTGTGCATGAGTTCGGCCGTCGCCGGTTACAAGGCCACGCTGGGCGCCGATGCCCCGCCTGCCTGTTATGAAGATATCGACCATACGCAATGCCTGTTCATTGCCGGCTCGAATACCGCTTTTGCCCACCCGATTGTGTTCCGTCGCATTGAAGATGCCAAGGCCAAAAATCCGGATATGAAAATGGTGGTGGTAGACCCGCGCCGCACCGATACCGCACAGCTGGCAGATTTGCACCTGGCGATTTTGCCCGGTACCGACGTCGCGCTGTTTAACGGCTTGCTGCACGTAATGCTGTGGGAAGGCCTGCTGGATATGGCGTATATCCGCAACCATACCGAAGGCTTTGAAGCGCTCAAAGAGACCGTGCGCGAATATACCCCCAAGATGGTGGCCGATATTTGTGGCGTGCCTGAAGCCGATATTATCCAGGCCGCCAAGTGGTTTGGTGCGGGCCCAACCTTGTCCATGTATTGCATGGGGCTGAACCAGTCCATCCATGGCACCGAAAAAAATGCGGCCCTGATTAACCTGCATCTGGCCACCGGCCAGATCGGCAAGCCCGGAGCGGGTCCGTTCTCACTGACCGGCCAGCCCAACGCCATGGGCGGCCGTGAAGTGGGCGGCATGGCCAACCTGCTGTCTGGCCACCGCGACCTGGCCAATGCCGAACACCGTGCTGAAGTCGCGCGCTTGTGGGGAGTGCCCGAAGTCCCGGCCACGCCAGGCAAAACCGCAGTAGAGATGTTTGAAGCGGTTAAAAATGGCGAGATCAAGGCGATCTGGATTGCCTGCACCAACCCCGCACACTCCATGCCAGACCTCAACAATGTGTTGGCCTCCCTGCAACAGGCTGAGCTGGTCGTGTTGCAAGATGCGTTTAAAAATACCGACAGCAATGTCTATGCGGATGTGTTCCTGCCAGCCTCCACCTGGGGCGAAAAAGAAGGCACGGTCACCAATTCGGAGCGCCGCATCACGCGCGTGCAACCAGCCGCCCCCAAGCCGGGTGAAGCCCGTCATGACTGGGAGGCGGTGGTTGATTTTGCGCAGCGGCTGGAACAGAAACTGGGTAAAACCCAAACGCTGTTTAATTACCCGAATACCGAAACCATTTTTAATGAGCACCGCGAAAGCACCAAAGGCCGCGATCTCGATATCAGCGGCTTAAGCTATAAAATCCTGGAAACCCAAGGCCCGCAGCAATGGCCATTTAAATCCGGTGCGACACAAGGCGAAGCCCGCTTGTATACCGATGGCGTGTTCCAGAAACCGGGCGGCAAGGCACATTTTGTCAGCGCGGTGTATAAACCAACCGCGGACAAACCGGATGCACGTCGTCCGTTCCGCCTGCTGACCGGCCGCCTGCGCGACCAGTGGCATGGCATGAGCCGTACCGGCACCCTGGCGCAGCTATACAACCACGTCGAAGAACCCGTGGTCTCCATGCATGCCGATGACATGCAGCGCCGCCAGATCAGCCATGGCGATATCGTCAAGTTGAGTAACAAGCGTGGGACGCTCACCATCAAGGTCCAACAGTCAGATGAAGTCAAACCGGCTGAGCTGTTTATCCCCATGCATTGGGGCAGCCAGTTTATGCATGGCCTGGGCGTCAATGCACTGATGCCACCCGCCTTTGACAAAAGCTCCAAACAACCAGAACTCAAACACACCGCCGTCAAAATCGAAAAACTGAGCCTACCGTGGCAAATGACGGTCATGCGTAGTTGCAACGACCTACGCTTGCTTGCCGACATCCGTGCCTTGCTGCCAGCCTTTGATTACGCCACAGTGGGCCTCTATGGCCGTGGCAGCGGCATGCTGATTTTGCGTGCCGCCCATGGCGCCGCACCGGATCCCAAGCTGATTGCCCAGCTCGACCACTTACTCGGCATGGTGGAAGATGCGCCCATGCTGCGCCTGGATGATGTCAAACGCGGCATTAGCAAACGCATTCTGGTTGAACAAGGCCAGGTCAGCGCAGTACGTCTGATTGGCGAAACACTGGCGGCAGACTGGCTCAAACAAGTCATGCTTGAAGGCCAGTTTACCGACGAACTGCGCAAGTGGGCCCTCGCCCCGCTGGCCGCGCCCCCCACCGGACAAAAATCACGCGGAAAAATCGTCTGTAACTGTCTGGATGTCTCAGAAAACGAAATTATCGAAACCTGCCAGCAGGAAGCAGATTTACTGACGCTGCAAGCCAAGCTCAAATGTGGGACCAGTTGCGGCTCCTGCGTCCCGGAGCTTAAACGGCTGGTGAAGCTGCATGGTAAAACCCATGCGGAATAAGCCCCTCAAAACCGCGCATAAGTGAATCCGTTTGCCTGCCCGCTCCGGATGGTGCCCTCCATACAATCCCGGTGCTGCAATCCTGTGCGCATGCCTCATTAGCGTGCACAAGACCAAAATCACATGGAGAACCTGGCGCCCACGGGTTGAGCGGCGCACCAGCGCATGCAGATAAAATCACTGTGAATCAATGACTTAAAATAAACCATAACTCATTGACACGCTTCTGCTGGCGGTTGGCATGCCAATTGCTTTTTCTGTAGTAACACGTGGCATTTGATCATGTCATGTTTAAACCAGAGATTGTCCATCGTCGGCCAATCTCTCACTGGACAACGGCGTCCATAGCTTGTTTCGCAGAATTGCAATGTGCAATTGCGGCATAGGCTATGGACGCCGTTTTTGTTTTTAGGCTTTGAGTTTGGTAACGCAATGCACGCAACTGACATGAGAAACATCGTGACACTGCCTGCTTGCATCTGATTAGGAATACAAGATGAATCAACACACACGCATCCTCGTCGTCGGCAACGGCATGGTGGGACATTACTTTGTGCAAGAACTGGTAAAACGCCACCCTGACCTGGCCGCCGCCAACTTGCAAGTGACCGTGCTAGGCGAAGAACCACGCCCGGCTTATGACCGCGTGCACCTCTCCAGCTTTTTCTCGGGCAGTACGGCGGAAGACCTGTCGCTGGTCGAGCCTGGGTTTTATGACCGGCCGGGCCTGACGTTACGCCTGAATGCCCGCGTCAGCCAGATTGACCGCCACCAGCATACCGTGACCCTGACAGACAACACTATCCTGCCCTACGACAAACTGGTACTTGCAACCGGCTCTTATCCATTCGTCCCTTCTGTCGCCGGGCGTGACCGTGAGAACTGTTTTGTCTACCGCACTATTGAAGACCTAGAAGCCATGACGGCAGCAGGCAAAACTGCCAAGAGCGGTGTCGTCGTTGGCGGTGGCCTGCTGGGCCTGGAATGCGCCAAGGCCTTGAAAGACATGGGCCTGGAAACCCATGTGGTTGAATTTGCGCCGCGTTTGATGGCGGTGCAAGTGGACGAAGCGGGCGGCAAAGTGCTGCGCAGCAAAATTGAGGAGCTGGGTGTACACGTGCACACCAGCCGTAACACCACGGCGATTGTCGATGGGGCAACGGCACGCCACCGTATGGTGTTTTTTGATGACACCTGGCTGGAAACCGACATGATCGTATTCTCTGCTGGTATCCGCCCACGCGACGAGTTGGCACGTGAATCCGGCCTGGCCATCGGCGCGCGTGGCGGTATCGCCATTGATGACTTCTCCCGCTCGAGTGACCACAATATTTACGCCATCGGCGAATGCGCCAGCTGGAACGACGAGATGTTTGGCCTAGTGGCGCCTGGCTATGACATGGCCCGTACTGCCTGCGCGCACCTGCTGGGTGAAACATCGACCCTTTTTCAGGGCGCAGACATGAGCACCAAGCTCAAACTGATGGGTGTTGATGTCGCCAGCGTGGGCGATGCACATGGCAAAACACATGGTTGCCGCAGCTACCAGTACACCGATGAAGTGCGCAATATCTACAAAAAAATTGTCGTCAGCGGAGATGGCAAAAAACTGCTGGGCGCCGTGCTGATTGGCAATGCCGATGAATACGGCACGCTGCAACAGATGACCGTCAACGAAATGCCGCTGCCGGAAAATCCTGAATTCCTGATTCTGCCAGCCAGTGATGGCAAGGAAAAACCTGGCCTGGGCGTCGATGCCCTGCCGGATACCGCGGTACTGTGTTCTTGTAATAACGTCAGTAAAGGCGCGATTGGTGAAGCGGTGGCGGCTGGCAATTGCAGTATAGGCGCCATCAAGTCTTGCACTAAAGCCGGTACGGCCTGTGGCGGTTGCGTGCCGTTGGTGACACAAGTCATGAAAGCGCAGATGGTGAAGCTGGGTATGACCGTCAACAATCACCTGTGCGAACACTTCCCCTACTCGCGCCAGGAGCTTTACCACCTGGTGCGTGTGGGCCAGATCAAAACCTTTGACGAGTTACTGCATAAACACGGCCATGGCTTGGGCTGCGATATCTGCAAACCCACCGCCGCCAGCGTTCTGGCCTCATGCTGGAACGAATTTATCCTGAAAAAAGACCTGGCGTCCTTGCAAGATTCGAATGACTATTTCTTGGGCAACATCCAGAAAGACGGCAGCTACTCGGTGGTGCCACGCATGCCGGGCGGCGAAGTCACGCCGGATGGCCTGATCGCCATCGGCCAGATCGCGAAAAAATATGGCTTATACACCAAGGTCACCGGTGGCGCACGCGTCGACATGTTTGGTGCCCGTGTGGAGCAATTACCCAATATCTGGGAAGAGTTGATCGCGGCTGGCTTTGAATCCGGCCATGCCTACGGCAAATCGCTACGTACGGTCAAAAGCTGCGTCGGCTCCACCTGGTGCCGCTATGGCGTGGATGACAGTGTCGGCCTGGCCGTACAGCTGGAAAACCGTTACAAAGGCCTGCGTGCCCCGCACAAGATCAAGTTTGGCGTCTCTGGTTGCACGCGCGAATGCGCCGAAGCGCAAGGCAAAGATGTGGGGTTGATTGCGACTGAAAACGGCTGGAACCTGTATGTGTGCGGCAACGGCGGCATGAAGCCACGCCACGCCGAGCTGATCGCCAGCGACCTGACTAAAGAAGAAGCCATCCGCATGATAGACCGCTTCCTGATGTTCTACATCCGTACGGCGGACCGCCTGCAACGGACCAGCACCTGGCGCGACAATATTGAAGGCGGCCTCGACTACCTGCGTGATGTCGTGATTAACGACTCGCTCGGCCTGGGCGCAGAGCTGGAAGCGCAGATGCAACATGTCGTGGATAACTACCAGGACGAATGGAAAACCGCCGTTAATGACCCTGAAGTGCGCAAGCGCTTCCGCAGCTTCGTCAACAGTGTGGCAGGTGACGACAATATTGTCTTCGTCAACGAGCGTAACCAGATCCGTCCGGCCACGCCCGCAGAAAAACAGCAGACCGCACCTGCCGCCAAGGTCATTCCCATCCTGGCGGCAACAGAGTAATCAAGGAAACCGTGTATGAATCAGTTACAAGCAACAAACGCCCAGCCTGCCACGACAGCTGCGGTATGGCACTCGGTGTGCGCACTCGAGGATATCTGGCCGAATATGGGGGTCTGTGCCCTGATTGAAGGCCAGCAGATTGCCATTTTCCGCCTCAAAGATGACCAGCTCTACGCGCTGGATAATCACGACCCGCATAGCGAGGCCAATGTCCTATCCCGCGGCCTGGTCGGAGACCTGGGCGGCGAGCCTGTGGTCGCCTCGCCGATTTACAAGCATCACTATCAGCTACGCACCGGCCTCTGTGTTGAGGACGCAACCGTGTGTCTGAATGTTTACCCGGTCGAAGTCAGGGATGGCAAGGTGTGGGTACAACGATAAACAGGGTGACTCAGAGGACAGAACCATGCACGCCATGAAAAAGACCGATAAACCCGGCCAGCACACCATTCTGAATAGTGACCGCATGGTGGCGCTGATCAACCTTTCTGGCCGCCAGCGCATGTTGTCGCAACGGATCGTGCTCAACCTGGTGATGAGTACGCACCACCCAGAAGCGCTGGCCCAGGCTAAAGAAGCGCTGGCCTTGTTTAGCCAGACGCATGCGCTGCTGGTCAAAGGCAATCATGAATATCCTGGGGTTTATTTTGAGGCGCTGGAAAAAGTCTTGTTTGGCCCGGAAAACAACGAAGCCAAAATACGGCAATTTATTCAGCATTGCCAACAGGCGATTACCGCCTGTGAAAGCAATCAGGGCCTGCCCGCAGCCATGATCTCGTTACTGGGTGAAGAAGCCGGTTCGATCGTCGCCGTGCTCAACCAGATCACGGTCACTTATGAAAATGAATCCAAACACTGCGAGCTGCTCAGGCGCAAAAAGCAGGAAAACCTGATGAGCAGCATCCAGAAAATCGCCAAAGAAGCAAAAATCGTCTCGTTTAATGCACAAGTGATTGCTGCGCGGTCGGGTGACGCTGGCAAAGAGTTTGCGGTAGTGGCGAGCGTGATGACGGACATTACCAATGAAATTGAACAGTTGGTTGCGGCTGCGATGACCACCACATAACAATGCAAACCAAACTGAAATGCAGGCCAGTTGTCGCTACGTTGGTCAAATGGGGAAAACTACACCACGGTAAGGTCCACCGATGCTTTGAGGTCTAAACGCATCCAGGGAGAAGCGTTTAGCCTCCCCCTGCCATGCGACACGCGATTTAAAAGTCTGCCGAGACAGAAAGCAAGACCGTTCTAGGCGCACCTACTGATAAGCCTTCACGAGCTGCTGAAAGCCAGTAGTTCTTGTCAAACAAGTTTTCGATAGTGCCCCTTATCGTCACAGGCACTTTTCCGCTAGTAAAGGCATAGCGGGCACCGAGATCATAGCGATTCCATGACGGGATTTTTTGGGTGTTAGCCGCATCCAGATACTGTTCACCGGTATGCAACATGCGGGCGGTAAGTGTCAAACCGGGCAGCATGGGCGTGTCCCATTCTGCGGCGAGATTGAATTGCTGCCTTGGTACAGCGGGGGCGGTATTGCCATCATCTGCACCAGCGGCAGTCTTGACCAACTCTCCATCGGTCAACGCCAGACCACCCAATACTCTTACGTTGTCGACGACCTCGCCCTGCGTCAGAAACTCAACCCCGCGATTGCGCTGTTTTCCATTCACCTCCAGCCTTCCAGTGTTTGGATCGGTAATGGCGCTTGGACGCTCAATTTCAAACACACTTACTGTGGTGGCAAAACGGCCAAAATCATACTTCATCCCAGCCTCGCGCTGCTTGGAGACCGTAGGAGCAAATACCTGCCCGGCATTGGCTGCTGTTGTAGAGGCGATGGGCCCCTGATTTAATGCTTCAATATAGTTGGCATACAAAGACAGTTGTTCTGTGGGTCGCACAACCACGGCGACGGTCGGCGTCAGTTTGGACTCATCATAGTGCTGATCAAGCCTGCGGTTGCCTGCCGCGTCAAAGCTGTTCACAATGACCTCTTGATGACGTAACCCGAGGGTGAGTTGCACTTTGTTATCCAGCATCGCAACTGTATCAGCCAGCGCAATGCTTCGCAGCCGAGTCTCGCTTACTTTTGGAACATTGCCTACCAGTGCAATCCCTGGCTTGCCAAAATCCTGCATAGCGTAGAGATTTGAAAAACTCAATGCACTAGAGCCAGGTAACGATCCCGTTTCCATAAAATAACTGCTGACACTGAGCACAGGTTCGTGATTTAGGGCTCCAGTCGCAAATTTGCCTCTGACACCAACCTCGCCACTCAGAGTCTTTACATATTGTTTGGTGCGCGAAGGTCTGGTCCGCATGTCGCCCTGCTGATTCAGCAACTGCCAATTAGTCTGCAGACTGCTGAAATCGTATTCAGAACCGCCTAAAGCCCCATACACCATCCAGTTAGGGGTCAGGTCAAATTCTGCCCGCGTCGCGCCTGAAATCTGGTTACTATCCCAGTAAGTCCAGCTGGGGAAATAATTACGGCTGGCATCGGGAGCAGACCCGATCTGGACGCCAGAAGCCACAAACAATAGACCACTACGTGCGTACGTCAGACGGTTCTGATAATTCAGGTCCCCTTCCCAACGGAATCGCTCTCCCTGAAAATCGAGACCCACTGCAAAGGCATCTAGCCGCTCCTTGGAATGATCCACGGGAGTATCACCAGAGCTCTTGATAGCATTCACGCGTATGCCAAACTGCTGATCGGCACCATAGCGTCTTGCCACATCTGCATGGGCAGCCAGTTGGCTATCGTCGATATAGGATAAGGTCAGGCGGTTCAGCGGTTGATAACCGGCACGTTTAGGCACCAGGTTAATTGCGCCACCTACCGAACCACCGGGGGCAATCCCGTTGAGCAAAGCATTAGGTCCTCTCAGCACCTCAACGCGCTCGATACCAATCATTGAGCTGGAATCGCGAGGTGAAACGCCATATAAACCATTGAACATGGCATCGTAATTGAACACCGTAAATCCACGGATATTGAATTCATCACGTCCTGAACCTCGTGAATAGGTATTCCGGATAGATGGGTCATTGACCAGCACATCGCCGAGGTTTTGTGCCTGCTGGTCTGCGATGAGTTTGGAGGTGTACTGGGTGGCGCTGAAGGGGGTATCCATCATCTCCTTGTCACCGAGCAAACCGATTTTTCCGCCACGGGCCACCTGACCACCTGCATATTCAGCGGGCTTATCTTGAATAACTTTTCCCTTCACTTGCACTTCAGGCAGCGTTGCGGTTTTATGTTCAACGTCCTTGACCACTGAATAGCCGGCTGGTGTTTTTTGCATAGTCAAACCACTGCCTTTCAACAAGATGTCCAGGGCTTGTTCAACACTGTAATTACCTTTGATGGCAGGTGCCTTCAACTTGCTGGCCAAGTCTGACGGAAATGCAATATTTTCGCCGCTCTGTTTACCCAGCATTAAAATGGCCTGATCCAGTGATTGGGCGGCAATATCTACATTGGCGCTCGCTGCATAGGCATGTATGCTGATTGAAAATAATGCCGCGATGGATAATTGTCGTAACCGGGTGCGACGATGAGGTTGTAAGTGTGGACGTGCTGTCATGTTTTCCCTTAATCATATGCACGGCCTCAATGTGGCCGTTATACCGTTAAGGCGATTGACGCCAATGAAATTAGCACGTCATGCACTCATTTTTTTTGAATTTTTATTTCACCGTTATCCAGGCGGGTGACTTTTACCGGGAACATGGACTCCATGCTATCCAGTAATTGTTCGACTTTGCTGACATCGTAAATGCCAGTGATCAGCAAATTTTCCAGGCGCGGGTCAAGCTCGATGGCTGCTTGTCGATAGCGCTGGATATTGGCAACAGCCTGTTTTAAAGGCGTTTTGTTGAACAGGATTTTCCCGTGATGCCAAGCGGTCACCATGTCCAGGTCTGCAGGGTAAGGAGAGCCCATTTCAGCAAGAGAAACATGTATCGATTGTCCTGAAGTTAGGCGCGTTTTCTGGTCACCGGTGTGCAATTCGACTTCACCTTCTAACACGGTGGTAGTGAACGATTGATCCCCTGTTGAGATATTAAATTCCGTACCGATATCGCGCACGGTAGAAGCATTAACCGCCACCGTAAATGGCCTGAGTTCATGTTTCACGGTAAATGAAGCCTCGCCTTTCTCCAGCGTCATCTCCCTGGAACGCAGCCTCCATTTGGAAATCAAGCTAGTGTTGGAGTTCAAATGCACACGACTGCCGTCGGGTAATGAAAATTGTGCATTTTCAGCATACTGGGTGGTATACATGTCAGTGGAGAGCGTAGGGTTTACTGCCCAAATGCTGGCAGCAAAAAAAACAACAGCCGCCGTGTATTGCAAGGTCCTTGCCAGTTTTTTACGATGATCCCTGTCGCTGCTGATCTCGGCGAACAATTCCTCTTTCGAGGGAAATTGATCTTTTCCCGCCCGAATATACGGCATCAAATCCGAAAGATATGACTCGGTTTCCGATGGCTGATGAGGCTGCGGTTGTTTGGAAGAGTTCATCTCGGGGAGCGTTTTAAAAGTCAGGCATGGAAATTAAATGGCTATGTGATTATTCTAAAGCGATAGCTGCTTCCTGGCGATGGTGATGCTTGCCAGCGCTTTATTGAAATGCCGTGACACCATATTGGCGGATATACCCATTTTCACGGCAATCTCGTGCTGTGGAATTTCGTGCAGTTGATGCAATAAAAATACTTGCCTTTGCTTTCTGGGCAAAGCCTCAATCATCTGTTTGATCTGCGCGATTTTCTGTGCAAACTCTAATGCTGCAGCCACATCATAAAAATGACTGCCACCATCATCCGGTAATTTTGCAAGGTAATCCGCCCCCACTTTTTCATGCCGGGTACGATCCAGCGCCCGGTGCATACTGACTTTTCTGAGATAGCTTAGCGGCGCCCTGATTTCTGTCACTGGTGGGTTTTCCATCAGCTGAATACAGACATCGTGGACGACATCTTCCGCAAAATGGCGGCTGCCAAAATGGTGACTGACGTGATTGACTAGCTCACCATAATGCAAGACCAATGATGATAACAACCTACTTTTTGTGAGATCAATCTGCAAGTGAGAAACTTCTGCACGGATAACATGTTGAATAGACCTCCGATTATAATGATAATGGTTCTCATTAGCAATATAAGCAAATTGAAGTCAACAAACTTTAACTTAGCGAGGTTTTGATAATTCACGCGCGGGTAAAGAAATCGAGCTGAAGGTGACCGCACTGATCACCAGTACCGCCCCAAACAGTTGCGCATGGGTGGGAGGAATATGTTCAAAAGCAGCGATGATCATCGTAGTAACGGGTACCAGGTTCAGGAAAATGGCCGCTTTTGACGGGCCCAGATGTGAAATGCTGGCATTCCAAAACAGGTAGGCCAACACGCCGCCTCCCAAAGACATCATCAACAGTGCAGCACCTGCCTCCATGGTTGGCAGCACAAGGCTGTTACCATGCAGCCCCGCTGCCATGGACAGTGCAATCGCACCTATAGTCATGATTCCTGCCGTACTTGCGATGCCACTCACCTGTTTTGGCATCATTTTTTTCACAAGCACGTTGTACAGTGCCCAATTGAAATTGGCGATTAAAATATACACATCGCCGATAGAAACTGTCAGCTGTGCGCCAGCCCCCAGCACCACAATCGCCACCCCGGCAATGCCAATCGGGAATGCAAGCAATTGTCGCGTGGTGGGTTTGTCACCAACGATCAGGTAGCCAAGAATGGCCGTGACCAGGGGATTCAACCCCATGATCAGCGCACCATTAATGGCCGAGGAGGTCTCCATGCCCAGAAAGAAAAACAGGTTGAAACCAAACACCCCAACCACGCCTAACGTCAAATAGGCTTTCCAATGGCGCAAAGGGATCGCGTCTTTTTTGACCCACACGATCAACACCATCACGGCTGCAGCCAACACATAGCGGCTGGCACCTGCAATATACGGGCTCATTTCAGCCAACACAGGTTTGGCCAGATTGAAATTGGCACCCCAGAATACTGCAGCAAGGGTGGCCATTAAATAGGTTTTCATATTGTGCATGGGATTTTCTTGATAGCGGGATTTGACGGCCTCTTAACCTCAGGCAAGCGCCATCAGGCTTGAGTCAATGATTTAAGTATCGACTGCAATACGCCAGGAAATTTTTGCTCAATCTCCGCCACCCTGAGCGTATTCATATGCTCGGTACCTTCAATCAGGGTCTCGACCAGGCCAGCAGAACGCAAAATTTTAAAGTGGTGTGACATACTGGATTTGGGACGATTCAGGTCAAACTCGCCACAAGTCATTTTTCGCCCCGCCTTGGCCAGACGCGCAACAATCTCCAGGCGGGTGGGGTCAGACAGTGCATACATAATGTCTGTCAATTCCACTTGTTCAATGGCCGGATGTTTAATTTGTCGCATGGGCTGAATTTATCATAGTACTTGCCATAATTCCATTGTTCGATTATATTCGAACAATGGAATTTAAATACAAAACTCCCACATTTTTTCAAAGGACTGTTTATGGCTGACTTGTTTTCTAGCTTTGCATTAAAAGGCGTGACTCTACGCAACCGCATTGCCATCCCACCCATGTGCCAATATATGGCCGAAGAAGGCATTGCCAATGACTGGCACCTGGCACATTACACCAGCCTGGCCCGGGGCGGTAGTGGCCTGGTGATTGTAGAAGCGACAGGTGTGGCTCCAGAAGGCCGCATCACGCCCGGCTGCCTGGGCATCTGGAATGATGCACAAGCAGAAAAATTGCGTGAGATTGCTGCCGCCATCAAGGCTGCAGGGGCAGTGCCCGGTATCCAGATCGCGCACGCAGGCCGTAAGGCCAGCGCCAATAAACCCTGGGAAGGCGATGACCATATTGCAGAAAACGATCCCCGTGCCTGGCAACCTATCGCCCCTTCCGCGATTGCATTTGGTGGCGACCTGCCCCGCGTTCCCAAAGAAATGACTATAGACGACATTCAGCGCGTCAAGCGGGACTTTGTTGCCGCAGCCAAACGGGCACTCGATGCAGGCTTTGAGTGGCTGGAAATCCATTTTGCACATGGTTACCTCGGGCAAAGTTTCACGTCAGCCCACTCTAACCAGCGCACCGATAGTTACGGTGGCAGTTTTGAGAACCGTTCACGTTTCACCATAGAGACTCTGGATGCGATCCGCGCTGTGTGGCCAGAAAACCTGCCACTGACTGCCCGTTTTGGGGTGATTGAATATGATGGCAAAGATGAAGCAACCTTGAGCGAATCCATTGAATTAGTTAAACAATGGAAGCAGCGTGGCCTGGATATGTTGAGCGTCAGCGTCGGCTTTACCATTCCGGACACCAATATTCCCTGGGGACCAGCATTCCTGGGGCCGATTGCACAACGCGTGCGTAACGAAGCCGGCATTCCGGTTTCTTCTGCCTGGGGCTTTGGTGCTCCTGCGCTGGCCGACAACGCTATCCGCAACGAACAACTTGACCTGGCCATGATAGGCCGCGCGCATCTTGAAAATCCACACTGGCCTTACTTTGCGGCAAAAGCCTTAAATAAAGAAAATGCGGCCTGGGTGTTACCCGCGCCGTATGCACACTGGCTGGCAAGATACAGAAGCCCGACACAAGAGTAGTGGAATAGCTGCAATCAACATGAAACGATGGGACAGGGAATATTCTGTCCCTTTCTTTTATCGCTGGTGTCAAGATAAAACTTGGCCTGGCTCTATTCCCGTCAAAGAATGACTTACGCCTTGGGCCAAACGCTTAATGCCAGGTCAGCTACCGTCTTCAACTCCTCCTCAGAGGCACCGCTTGTTGCCTGCACTGACATGCCCTGGTGCAGCATTGCCAAGTATTTTGCCAGTGCGGCTGGATTGGCATCGCTGGGCAAGTCTCCATCAGCTTTGGCCTGTTCAAACCTTTGTGTCAGCAGCTTCTCATAGCCAGCCCGGTATTCCATCAACACGCTTTTGATCATTTCTGCACTTTCACCGCCTGAGAGCGCACCTTGCACGATCATGCATCCCTTGGGATGTGACGATTGCGTCAAAAATTCAGCTGCCTGGTATAAGAAACGTTTCGCTACTGCATGGGCAGTCGGCTCATTGACTATCTCCCTGACAAAAGCGGCCGGTCCTTGTACATATTTTGACAATGCCTTCATAAACAGCTCTTCTTTGTTGCCAAAGGCTGCATACAGGCTGGGTTTGTTAACGCCCAGGGTTTCTGTCAATTCAGCCAGCGAAGCGCCTTCATAGCCTCTGTTCCAAAAAATCTGCAACGCTTTATCCAGCGCCTCATCGGGATCAAACACCCTGGGACGGCCACGTGCTTTCTTGGTTTCTGTGGTCATGCTTCAGATCTCTTTATTAATTAATATACCAATTGTTACAAAAAGATATTGACAAAGCAAGTGCAGATAAATGTCACTTAACGAAGGGTATGCAGAAGATCATTTAAATGAAATAAATTGCCATCGGGATCATGAATGCTGGCTGGCTTAGGACAGCCTCAAAAAATTCTGACAGGACGGTCAGTCGTTGCCCGATAACGGTTTGCATGAGCAATACTTAGTATTGTGGTTTATCCAATGAATAGCACCTGCCTTGAAAGGAGACACCATGGAAACTGAGCCTAAAGGTCTGATTGAAGAGATCATTGATAATGCGGTGACACCAGCGAAAAATCTAAACGTGGGTCACGATGAAAAGACCGAGAGTCGGGCACGAGCCATCCGAAAAAATGTAGCCCAGACAACCCCTAACACTGGCGTGAAAAAAGTACGCTCAGGCCGCCAGTAAGCGACTGATTATTTACATAAAGGAGAGACACATGGTTGATAACAATGATGTGATTGCCATATTGAACGAACTCATTGAAACCTCTAAAGACGGCGAAGAAGGTTTCCGCAGCTCTGCAGAAAACGTCGAAGACGCCCGCTTGAAAGAGTTTTTCCTGCGTCGCTCGCAAGAGGTAGGGGAAAGCGTACGCGAACTGCAGGCCATCGTACGCTCATTGGGCGGCATTCCAGTAAACGCCACTTCCATCGGCGGCACCTTACACAGACGATGGATTGAACTCAAAACAGCGCTGACCAACAATGATAACCTGGCCGTCCTCAATGAAACCGAACGAGGGGAACAAGTCGCAGTGGCTGCTTATGAAAGTGCGTTGGAACTGGCACTTCCGGCAGAGATTAGAGCTGTGGTTCTCCGTCAACTGGAAGGTGCAAAACGCAATACTGGCTTGGTCAAACAATTGCGGGCCGTCTATGATGCCGAGGCGGCATTGCGTTGATTGAAGTCTGGATAAAGCACAACGCTAAAGCCCGTTATCCATCATAACCCATTAATTTTAACCGGTTGAGCTCACTGGTATTCTCAGCGCTATGGCACTCCAGCACAGCCAAGTCCCCTTCTTTGAAAGTCACCTTATCCATCGCATTAATGTTTTTTGCATATTGTGAATTCAGCTCGCCGCATTTTTTATTGCGGCTATTCACATACTGCAGGTATTCTTTTTTCCTGAGTTCGGCCCTTAAAGAGCCATCATTCATGAGTTTGGTATACAGGCTCCTCAAGCGAAGTTCGGAAATACTCCATAGGCTGAAAGCAACCGTTTCATTGTTAATCGCGGGTTCGGGAGCAGGGGTTTCTACCGTGACAATATCCCGTCCTGGCTCAAGCGTGGTCTCGGTACTTTGCACAGGTGGCGACAGACTCTCGGCTTCCGTAGAAAGGACCGTTGGTGGCTCTTTGGTTTCACTTTTTTGCGGAGGGGTGACCAGGGTAGGCTCTGTACTGGTATCCAGCTCTTCCTCGATTGAAGGTAACTGCACCTGCTGTTCAGATGGTGTTAAAGTCTCTGCCAGCTCGACCGCAGGCTCAATCATCAGCGGCAACTCCACCTCTTTCCAATGAGCGAGCATCCAGACCAAGGTCACCAGCCCCGCACTATAGAAGAGGACGGTAACGTATAGGCTCCATTTTTCGTTGCGAATGTGGGCGCTACCACAGTTGGGGCAATTAATAGATTCAACTTCATCTGCGGGATACCATACTTGCCCGCATGATTCGCAAACCTTCTGAGGTCGAAGAAAAATACTCATCCTGTTCTCTTTTATAGTTAGTGGATGGTTGAATGACACAGAGTTTTAATGTGCGTTCATTTTTGATTGAGCCGTTTGCTTTTTTATTGGCTTTATTCAACATTTCATCAGTCACATTTGGTTTTGCGTCCGGCAGTTTAAATTTTACTACTTTGCCGTGCCTCATAACTTGCACAACCTGCAATTTCCAGCTCCAGCACTTTGTAATGATCTCCCCTCAATCAAACCCCTTTTAAACCTGCATTTCGCAGAAATTTTGTTATGCACCGACATTCTATAAAGAGGCGACGACACGAGACGCAATGGCGCATTTACTCCATCATGGCCACCGATTTAACCTGTAGCCAGACCGGCTGCCCGACGCTGATGCCTAATATCTCAGCCGAACGTTTGGTTAGCCTGGCAATCAGCGCCGAAGCCCCGACGCTGACACGCACAAGCATAACACCGGGATGGCTGTCTGCAGCAATGGCATCCACCACCCCCTGCAACTGGTTCTGGATGCTGCTGCCGATTTGTGGCCGGGTCGCCAAACTGACATCGCGGGCCAATATATGTACCCGCACCTTTCGGCCTACCGGCAAATCATGTTGCCGCGTCCACACATTGCCACCGTCAAACGCCAGCCGCATCAGATGCCATTGATGGTCGTGTTCAATGACCTGCGCCTGCAAAACCACCCCCCTATCCTGCCCGAGGCGGATAGGTGTATCCAGTTGCGCCAGGATCTCCAGCAACGGCCCTTGTGCCAGCACTTTGCCTGCTTGTAGCATGACAATATAATCGGCGAGTCTCGCTACTTCATCAGGGGCATGGCTGACATACAATAGGGGAATCTCCAGGCTATCGTGCAGGCGCTCCAGATAGGGCAGAATTTCCTGTTTGCGCGCGTAATCAAGTGCTGCAAGCGGCTCATCCATCAATAGCAGACTCGGTCGCACTGCCAGCGCCCGTGCAATCGCCACCCGTTGCCGCTCACCCCCGGACAAATTTACCGAGCTTCTATCCAAGAGCGGCACTAAGTCCAGCAATTCGATAGCCGCCTCCAGATCTGCTGGCCGCGCCTGTGTATTGCGCTTGAGGCCAAAACGCAGGTTTTCAAGTACCGTTAGATGCGGAAACAGGCTGGCTTCCTGAAACACATAGCCAATCGGCCGGCGATGTGTAGGTAGGGAATACTGGCCATCCTGCCACAACTCACCGTGAAAGCGCAGGAAACCCTGACGGGGACGCTCCAGTCCGGCTAGACAGCGCAATAACGTGGTTTTGCCTGAACCGGAAGCGCCAAACAAAGCTGTAATGCCGCGCCCTGGCAGAGTCAGATTGACATCCAAGGTAAAGCTAGGCCATGCCAGATGAAAACGTGCCTGTATCTCAGCCATACTAGTGCGCCCTGCTCGGTTGCTTGCGCCACACATGCAATGCCAGCAACACCACAAACGAAAACACCAGCATGACTGCGGCCAGTGTATGCGCCTGACTGTACTCAAGGGCTTCCACATGGTCATAAATCTGTACCGAAGCCACACGGGTTTGTCCCGGCACATTGCCACCTATCATAAGTACCACCCCAAATTCACCTACCGTGTGGGCGAAAGTGAGTATGGCAGCAGTGAGAAATCCCGGCCAGGCCATCGGCACCACCACACTAAAAAATGTATCCAGTGGCGAAGCACGCAAGGTCGCCGCCACCTCCAGTGGCCGCTCCCCAATAGCTTCAAATGCGGTGTGCAAGGGCTGCACCATAAACGGCAGGGAATACAAGACCGACGCCAGCACCAGACCCCAAAAAGTAAAAGGTAAACTGCCCAGACCAGTAGCCTGTGTCAGCTTGCCCAGCGGGCCTTGTGGCCCCATCGCCAGTAACAGGTAAAAGCCAAGCACCGATGGTGGTAACACCAGTGGCAACGCCACTACCGAGGCCACTAGGCCTTTCCACCAGGCGCGGCTGCGCACAAGCCACCAGGCGACGGGAGTGCCTATGATGAGCAATAGCAAGGTGACCACACTGGCCAGCTTGATGGTCAGCCAAATGGCCTCTATATCCTCAGTGCTTAACATGATGTTTCCTGTGTGTTATCTCAGGGCAATTTATATCCGTTTTTGGCAAAGATGGCACGTGCTTTATCCGACTGCACGAACCCATAAAACTTGCGGGCGGCATCGGCATTCGTGTCTATCCCATGCTTTAAAATGACCATGCCTTGCGCAATCGGCTCATAACTTTCTTCAGGCACGGCCACCCATTTGCCCTTCCCCGCAGTTTCTGGCGCAATCACGATAGACTTGGCACTGAAGCCAACATCTACCGTTTTGCTCTCCACATACTGGCTGACCTGACTAATGCTTTCACCATAGACCAGTTTAGGCTCTAACGCGGCTTTCACTTTGTAAAACTCCATGGCCTTAAGTGCCTGTTTTCCAAAGGGTGCCAATTTAGGGTTAGCAATAGCCACCTTACCCACGGCCGCATGTTTCAGTCCAGGCACGCCTAGGCTTAAATCAGCACCAGTTTGTGTCCACAACACCAGAACACCGTATCCATACGGCTTGGGTGGATTCACCGCATAGCCCTCTTGATACAAGGCTTCCGGAAAATCCATATCCGCTGACATAAATACATCAAACGGGGCGCCCTGACGGACCTGGGTGGCAATTTTACCCGAGGCACTAAGCACGCTTCGCACTTCGATCCCGGTTTCCTTCTTAAACTCGATGGCCAGATCATCAAACACATATTTGAGATTGGCTGCAATAGCCACGGTAAAAGGTTGGGCGGCATTGACTGCTGTTGGAAACAGTGCAAGGGTCAACAACAGATATTTGAGTATTTGCATACAATTTCCTTGTCTGATAATCATTTAAAGTCAATGCGGGCGCGCATAAGCATTGGATATATTCAGGCGGATATTAACAAGACATTCAACATTTACAGAAGCACAATAAAAAAACCTGCCACAAAGAGGGCAGGTTTTTTATTGGTTATATCTTCGAAAAAGTTAATAATTTAAGGTTAAAACCTCTAAGTTCCTAGTCTGCAGAAACGGATGGAATCTTGTGTATGCTCAGGTCAGCACCATCAAACTCTGCCTCTTTATCCAGGCGGATACCAACCAGTTTTTTCAATACACCGTAAACAATTCCGCCACCGACGAGGGCAATCAGTACGCCAGCGAGGGTGCCTAACAACTGGCTCATCACACTCACGCCGCCCATGCCCCCCAAGCTGTCAGAACCGAAAATCCCTGCGGCAACCCCACCCCAGGCACCGCATAAGCCATGTAACGGCCATACACCGAGCACATCGTCAATTTTCAAACGGTTTTGTGTCATGGTGAACGCCCACACAAACAAAGCACCTGCAACGGCACCGGTAGCCAATGCGCCTAATGGATGCATGATGTCAGAACCGGCACACACTGCAACCAGGCCTGCCAGAGGACCGTTATGCACAAAACCGGGGTCATTTTTACCCAGCACCAGCGCGGCCAGCGTTCCACCAACCAGGGCCATCAGGGAATTGACGGCGACCAGGCCAGAAATGTTCTGGATAGATTGTGCAGACATCACATTAAAGCCAAACCAGCCCACGGTCAGGATCCAGGCGCCCAAAGCCAGGAAAGGGATGTTGGAAGGTGGATAGGCATGCAACTTACCCTCTTTATAGCGCCCATTTCGCGCCCCCAGAAGAATAACAGCCGCCAGAGCAATCCAACCGCCCATGGCATGCACGACAATAGAGCCGGCAAAATCGTGGAAATTGGCACCAAAGCTGTTTTTTAACCATTCCTGGAAGCCGAAGTGGCCATTCCAGGCAATGCCTTCGAAAAATGGGTAGACGAAGCCGACAATCAGAAAGGTAGCCGCCATTTGCGGATTGAATTTGGCACGTTCTGCAATCCCGCCAGATACAATGGCTGGAATTGCCGCTGCAAAGGTCAGCAGGAAAAAGAATTTGACGAGGTCGTAGCCACTTTTGGCGGCCAGTACGTCTGCTCCGCTAAAAAAGTTGATGCCATAGGCAATGGTGTAACCAATAAAAAAATAGGCAATGGTAGAGACACAAAAATCCACCATGATTTTAACCAGGGCATTGACCTGGTTTTTTTGACGCACGGTACCGACTTCCAAAAAGGCAAACCCGGCATGCATCGCCAGCACCATAATGGCTCCCAGCAATACAAACAAGACGTCATTTGCTGACACTAATGCTTCCATTTCGCTCTCCGAACTATATTTATATTCAAAACTGGCGCTTTTAACGCCTTATTTAAAAGTGCTCTATCCTGAGCGCGAAATCTTAAGCAAATATCAGACCACCTTTAAATAATTGATTTAAAAAGGAATACGTTTTGGAAGTGTGCCTATTTGCACCAAAATTGACACATCAAAAGTGCATTGCACTTTTTAAGTGCATTTTTATATGATTTCAGGTGGTTGCAACTGCTTGAGCATTTCAACCGCCTCAGGATGGGCGGCCCAGAAATAATAAAACTCACGCACTGAGTTTAAAAACAGGTGACGGGTATTTTTAAGATTGAACAGCGGTAAAGTGGCATCTGCTGTAATCCGGTAGGCATTTTTCTCTGACAGAGGTGCCTCACGTAATCGCAACAACATGAGCTTGGCCATGCGGGTACGGATTTCTATCTCCATATCCTGTTTGTTGTCCATGGATTTCAGGGCTTTGACATACCCGTTGAGCGCCCAAAGCTCTGAAGTCTCAAATTTTTCAGACTGTAACGCTGGCCACACCGATTGCAGATCAATGACGGCTGGCTGCCAGCCGATAGGATGCAACTCGAAACCCACTGTGTCAGCATATTGCATCACGGCTTTGACATCTCCGCGCCAAAACGGGTAAAACTCACGGATAATGGTCAGCAGCTCCGGCCACATTTGTGCCGGTTTGCCTTCCAGGCAATGATCGACCGCCTGACGGTAGGCAGTACTGGTACACTCCTGGTTTTCCAGCAAAGGGCCCAACTCTGCCAGCAACGCATCGCGCTGCGCCATAATAGCGGCATCCGCGCCCTTGCTATGCAATAAATTATAATAAGCTTGAATAGCCTCTGCTTCGCGGGTTGAGCTCATACTTGATTAAGGAATACTGTTTTGATTTTGACTGGACACCATCATACACCGAAACACAACATGGTCTTAACGGAGAACAGCAATGGCTGAATGGGCTTTATTAGCCATATTGATGGCTGGCGCCTGGTTTTGGATGGATTCTGTCGCCAAACGCGAAATTGCACTCAAAATTGGTCGCCAGCTGGCAGACCGTTGCCACTTGCAATTTCTGGATGAAACCGTGGCCTGCTCACGCGTGGGCTTTGCCAGGGATGGCAATGGCCGCATGCAATTGCAGCGCACTTATACTTTTGATGTTTCCAGCCAGGGGGTAGAACGCATGGCCTGTCATCTGCAACTGCGCGGCGGCCAACTGGTCGCTTGGCATATTCCACCTTATGTAACCCAGTAAACCTGAAGTCTATGGTGATTGGTCGTTTCGCCCCCTCCCCCACCGGCCCCCTGCATTTTGGATCCCTGGTGGCCGCTGTCGCCAGTTATTGCGATGCCAAAAGTCAAGGTGGGCAATGGCTGTTGCGGATTGAAGATGTGGATACCACCCGCCGGGTCGAAGGCGCAAGTGACGACATTATCCGCACCCTACATCGCTACGGATTTGAATGGGCTGGAGAAATCGTTTACCAGAGCCAGCGCAGCGAGTATTACGAGCAAGCGCTCACCCGGTTAAGAAATTTGGGGCTTGCCTACCCTTGCACATGCTCACGCAAGGAGATTGCCGACTCCTCAACTCAACAGGGAATAGAAGGCGCCATCTATCCTGGCATCTGCCTACAGCATCCCATTAAACCAAACACATCTATCGCCTGGCGTTTGAAAACGCCTGCCGAGAAGATCAGCTTTGAAGACAGGATTGTCGGCAGGCAACAACATAACATTGGTCAGGACATAGGCGACTTTGTGATCAAACGTGCAGATAGCCTGTTTAGCTATCAGCTTGCAGTGGTGGTGGATGATGCCATGCAAGGCATCACCCATGTGGTCCGCGGAGCCGACTTGCTGCAATCGACAACGAGACAGATATATCTGCAACAATGCTTGGGTTACGCCCCTCTACTGTATGCACACATCCCACTGGTATTGAACAACCAAGGGCAAAAACTCAGCAAACAAACCTTAGCCGCCAGTATTGCTGATATGTCACCTGCTGAAACCATATATCAGGCACTTTGCTTTTTACAGCAGTCTCCGCCTGACACCATAAAAAAAGCCACACTAAATACAGTGTGGCATTGGGCGATCTCCAACTGGAAGATAAATCGCTTGGCAAGAGTTTAGTTAAAAGTCGTAACGCGCCCCAACTTGAATCAATGCTGGCATCCCGGTCAAAATTCCGCGGGTACGGTCAACGATATATTCTTTATCAAAGATGTTTTTGCCAACTAAAAACAGCGTCGTTTTGTATGCTGGCATCTTGTAGTTGATGGCAGCGTTATAAATGGTATAGCTTGAAATTTCACCAAACTGACCCGTAATATCCACTACCTTGGTTTCGGCGAAGTCAGCGTATTGTCTGCCAACATGTACCGCTTCAATCATAGCATCCCATTGCCCCAGTTTGTAGCCAAAAGCAGCTGTGACGGTATTTTTTGGCGCATAAGGTTGTCGATTACCTGATGCACTACCCCCAACTATTGCATTAGTCAGGACATTACGGAAGGGTGACTCCTGCTCTGCCAGCGGCAGCCACGTGTAGGCAATACGGCTATACAGACCGTTATCAAAATCATAACGCCCTAAAATTTCCAGCCCTCCAAATTTCGCCTTTCCTTCTGACAACGCCACATTACTAGCCACAGAACCCACGGCAATCAAGTTATCAAAATCATTATAAAATAGTGTTGATTCAATACTAAACGCCTTGTTCGGACGAGCTCTGAATCCAAGTTCATAATTTTTTGACTTTTCAACACCCACATCCACTGAGCCGCCATTGGCACCAATCAAGTCTTCAGTACGCGGTGGTGCAAAACCTTCATGTACCCCCGCAAATACTGTGTATTGATCGTTTGGCGTATAAGCAAGTGAAACACCCGGCACCCATTCATGTATCGTGGACTCTCCACGGGTAACTAGACTAGACGCAGAAGTTGCGCCATTTTTTCGTTTATTTTCCACGTGTTCATATCGAATCGCAGGAGTTAAATGGAAGTCACCAAAATCAAATCTATTGCTGATGAACCCAGAGTAAGCATTGGTCTCACGAAAGTTATTCTCTGAAATTGCGCCATCACGTGCGCTGGCTGAAGTCCCGTTTTTTTGAACACGACGCTGCTCCTCATAGTGTGCTTTGATGCCAATGTCCAATTGACCTAAGTCATGACTCCATGACAGGCGAGGCTCAACACCATAAGTGTCATAAGTACGTAAGCGCCCCTGATTCCCCTGACAAGTATCCGTATCAACTTCCAACCCTAAGATACGTCCGTTACCTACCGCTGCACATCCTACTCCAGTCGCAATATTTCCCGCTGAAGAGTTGCTTTGCTGACGCCACCAATCCCGCGTAAAGTAGCTATAGTAATAATTAGTAATCAGTGACAAATCACTCGAAATTTGCCAATCGTGCGTCACTGAGGTGCCATAGCGTGTCGTTTCAAAATCATCACGTTTGAATGGATTATAGCGTCCACCAAAATTGATATATTCTGCTCTTGTTAAACCAGAGTAACTGACTTGCGAATCCTCACTGAAATAGTTGGCGCGAAAAGTCACGCCGTGGTAATCATTGATGGCTTTTGTCAGTTTAAAATTGAGATCATCGACGTTGTGGTAGGTATTATCCCGCGCACCATCGCCTTGCTTGTGTGTGTAATCTAACAACATACCGTTGCCGCCGACATTGATTTTGGTATTCAAGAAGTCACGATTACCAGCAGTCGCGCTCACATACCCTCCAAACGCTTGCGGGGCATTCGGAGTGATATGATTAATGACACCGCCTATGGTTTGCGGCCCAAACTTGATCTGTTCGGCCCCCTTAAGCACCTCGATCGAAGAAAATCTGTCAATCGCGGGATAGTAGTAACTAGCATTATCGCCATACGGTGCATATGCCAAAGGGATGCCGTCTTCTAATAACAATACTTTGGTTGACCGGGTAGGATTGAGGCCACGAATGCTGATATTAGGCCTCATCCCAAATCCCTCCTCATCCCTGACTACCACACCCGGCACTTTGCGCAAAGCTTCATTAGTGGTCATCACATGCGCACTCTCAAGCTCTTGTTGCTCAATAATAGTGGATGTACTGGATTGTTTGAACTGCTGGTCTTTAGTCCCGATGACATCAACACGAGGAACTTCCAGAAAGTGGGGTTTGACTTGGCTAACATCATCAGAGAGTGCAATGGTCGAAAATGCAGACAAAACGGCTGCATTGATCCATTTCAGGGTCATTTTCATTTGTTACGTATCCTCTTCTACTACCTTATTAATAATTATTGATTAATTTTATTATCTCGCTAATGATAATTGTTATCATTTAAAAACTCAAGTTCATAGTTGAGACCAACGAGAAATGTTAAAATAATCGTTATGACTACTGACCTGTTACATCCATTTATCTTTGAACAATCCGCTGTACGTGGCAACCATGTCATGCTGGATAAAAGCCTGTTCAAGGCGCTTGAGCACCAGACGCTAGATCCCGCCCTGAAAAAAGTGATCGGGGAATTCACAGCTGCCAGTGTATTGCTGACCGCCACCCTCAAGATGCAGGGAAAACTGATCCTACAACTGCAAAGTCAGGGAAGTTTGCAGCTATTAGTGGTGGAATGCACATCAGACCTGAATATTCGAGCCACGGCCAAAGTGAGTGCCGAGTTACATGGCCATGGTCTAACCCAGTGGCTAACACAAGGCCAGCTGGTCATCACCCTGATGCCTGAGCAGGGCGAACCATACCAAGGGATTGTCCCACTTGAGGGGGACAATATAGCGACGATGCTCGAGAATTACATGTTGCGTTCGCAGCAAATTGACACCCGCCTATGGTTGACTGCTGAAGGCGACCGTGCCGCCGGCCTGTTGTTACAGAAACTGCCGCAACAACAAGAATATGACCTCGATTGCTGGAATCGTGTCCAGCATTTGGCTGGAACAGTCACGGATGAAGAATTACTCAATTTAGAGGCCATCACCCTGTTGCAACGACTGTTTGTCGAAGAGGACGTGCGTTTGTTCAGTGGCCGTGAGGTAGAGACTTTTTGCAGTTGTTCTCAAGCCAATGTCACCAATATGTTGCAGATGCTCGGTCTGGCTGAGGTGCGTAGCATCATTGAAGAGCAAGGGAGCGTGGAAATCCAGTGTGACTTTTGCCACAAACATTATGTCGTGGATGAAGATGAGGCCTTAGCCTTGTTTGATGAGGATGATGACCACAAGGTCACGCATTAATGGGTTTAAACGCTAGTACGCTGGCGCTGGCATTCAAACAGTGCCACTGCCGTTGCTGCTGCGGCATTCAGTGACTCTATCGCCAGTGTGCCTTGATGCGCCATGGGGATGGTGACACAGGTATTGACGGCTGACTGCAAGGCAGCAGAAATTCCCGCGCCCTCATTTCCCACTGCAAACAATACGGGCTCTCGCAGGGATTGTTGATAAAGACCTTCACCATGCATAGTCAGTGCCAACGTCTGTCCTGCAAAGCTGTTCACTATTTCCAGTGCGTCCACCGCCTCAATCACAGGCAACACAAATTGCGCGCCCTGCCCGCCGCGTAACGCCTTGGGTGACCAGGCATCGGTGCATCCTTTGGTCAGGTAAGCGACTTGCACGCCTGCTGCGGCGGCCGTTCTCAGCATACTGCCCAGATTTCCCGGATCCTGGATATCCTCAATCAGTAAAGCAAAATCGATGCTTGCAGGCACTTGAGCTTCAGGGATATCCACCAGTGCCATGACGCCACTACTAGACGCAACCGGCGCCAGTTCTGCGAACATCAAGGTTGGCAGGAGCATGGTATCCACATCCGCCAGTTGCTGGATCAGTGCTGTCGCCTCCACACTACTTTTCCCTTCAGGAATAACTAACAAGCGTGGCTCGCCCCACACCTGCAGGTAGGCTTCTATCAAATGCACTCCTTCCAGTAAGGTGGACGCTGTTTTTTTGCGCTCACGTGACTGGTCAACCAGTTTGCGGAGTTGCTTGAAAATCGGGTTATCGCGGGACGTGATGTGTTTAAAGGCCATGGCGGGATTATACGTGAATTGCCTGGATGACTCTGCCTGGAAATATCTTCTGAAATATCAACTATAGGCGTCTGCGACGTTCAGACGATTTAAGCAGACAATGCGTACGCATGCTCGCAATTTTTTATCACGCCTTGCCTGGCATAGTAATTTGGATTTATAGAAGCGCCCTCACGTATAATTCACATATGGCAAAAACACTAGATCTGGAACGTATCCTGCACAGGCAGGGTTTTGGCACACGCAAAATGTGCCGCATTTTGATTATCAACGAAGAAGTGACCGTGAATGGCGAACTTTGCGATGATCCTGACGCCAAGTTTGTCCTGGATAACAATTTGCATTTCACCGTTCAAGGCGAATCCTGGGAGTATCGTGAACACAGCTACCTCATGATGCACAAACCTGCGCATTACGAATGCACGCACAAAACCCAGTTTCATCCCACCATCTATACACTCCTGCCTGCGCCCCTGGTAGAACGCGGCATTCAATGCATAGGCCGCCTCGATGAAGATACGACAGGCCTGATTTTGCTTTCAGATGACGGGCAATTTATTCATAAAATCAGCTCCCCCAAGCATCATGTGCCTAAAGTATACGAAGTCACATGTAAACATCCGCTGAGTGAAACTGACCAGCAACATTTGCTATCCGGTGTCAAACTGATAGATGAAGAAGAGACGATTGCAGCGCTGGCCGTGACTCGCCTGAGCGATACAGTCATTCATATGACACTGGCTGAAGGCAAATATCACCAGGTTAAACGCATGATTGCTGCGATCGGTAACCGCGTAGAAGGTTTGAAGCGTATACAAATTGGTAAACTGGCATTGCCGGAGACGCTGGCAGCGGGAGAATGGCGCTGGTTATCTGAAGATGAGTTAAGCGCTGTGCAGTCTTAGATAATTACTTGCACAAGCTATTTTCAATCAATCATCAAAAAGGAATGTGATGACCTGGCTGGTATTAATGATTGCTGGTTTATTTGAAACAGCGTGGGCAATAGGCCTAAAATACACTGATGGCTTTAGCAAGTTCTGGCCATCGCTCTGGACAATCGTTGCTATGGTCATTAGCATCTGGTTACTGGGCATTTGTGTTAAACAGCTTCCAGTCGGCACTGCTTATGCCGTCTGGGTAGGCGTTGGGGCAGTCGGCACGGTAATTGGTGGCATTTGGCTATTCAACGAGCCGGTTTCACTGCTACGAGTAGTTAGTCTGATTTGCATTATTGCGGGCATCATTGGCCTCAAACTCGCGTCTTTGCAAACATAAAATATTCCGCCAAAACTGAAAGAGTTAGGCACAAAAGTCGTTTTATTCTGTCTATGTATAATACATAAAATCCCAGTATGATCATTATTTACCTTCTGGAAGCAGTTGGCTACTTTGCAAACACCTGAGATACCCCAAAATGAAGCCGAGCGCCTGAATATATTGCGTGCTCTGGCAATTCTCGACACACGGTCAGAAGAACGTTTCGATCGTGTAACCAGGATTGCCAGTAGGATGTTCAATGTGCCGATTGCGCTAGTAACCCTTGTAGATAGCCATCGCCAATGGTTCAAGTCTTGCGTGGGACTAGACATCCAGGAGACTCCAAGGGACATTTCCTTTTGTGGTCACGCCATCCTGGGAAATGACACATTTGTGATTCCAGATGCCTCAAAAGACTCCAGATTTTCAGACAATCCACTGGTGACTGGCTCACCTCACATCCGGTTCTATGCAGGCAGGCCCATCCGCACCAAGCATGGCTTTAAAATCGGCACCTTGTGCCTGATTGATACGCAACCCCGCGAATTTACCGATAAGGATATCGAAGGCCTTCATGATCTTGCACTCATGGTGGAGCATGAACTTGCTGCGATTGAACTGGCAACCATGGACGATCTCACTGAGGTGAATAATCGGCGTGGTTTAATCATGTTGGCAGAAAAATACCTCAATTATTTTACCCGTCACCATGTGTATGCCTCGCTTGTTTTTCTGGATCTGAATGAGTTCAAGTTTATCAATGACTCACATGGGCACGATGAAGGTGATCGCGCTTTGCAGACTTTTGGCAAAGCATTGAAAAAAGTGGGCCGTACTTCGGATATATTTGCCCGGCTGGGCGGGGATGAATTTGTGGTTCTACTGGCCAATGCCCGCCACCATGAAGCACATATCTACATAGAGCGACTGGTTGCATATCTTGACACCATCAGGCAACAACAGCGCCAACCGTACAGGATTTCATTTGCACACGGCATCGTTGAATTTGATCCCCAACTCCCTAAATCTGTGGAACAATTGCTGGTTGAAGGGGATGCATTGATGTACCAACTCAAAAAGTTAACCCAGCGCTAGTCAAAAGACAAGAGCCAGGGGAATAAATGAATTTGCCACTGGCTCAACAATTAGCTCCCCAACAATCTTTGCGCTTTGGCAGTTGCGTTGTTGGCAGAAGCTTTTTTTACCTGCGTGACATGGCGGCCTTTTCCAGCCGAGGCCTGCTGCGCAACACAAGCGCCGCCCGCACTTCCCAAGCCAGCTCCCAGGACGGCTAATAGCCTGCCGCCACCTAAGCCACGACCAAGAATTGCACCACCTGCGCCACCCACTGCACCACCTAACATGGTTGAAGGCTGCGCCTTGCCATCATTCGCAACCACGCTACCGACTGCACCGCCCACCGCCCCGCCCAATACTTCACCAGCAGGGCCAAGCATGACGGCGCCGATCGCCGACCCGGCAACCCCGCCCACACCACTGGCAGCCACATTTTTATTGTTGCAACTTTGCGCCTGTGCCAATACGCTAAAGCAACATAGACTCACACCCAATATCCATACTTTCATTTCACTCTCCAACTAACCTTATTAGCGCCCATTATCATGGTCAAACATGGATTGCCTTTATTCCCAACGAGAACGCCTTTTATACACTCGGCTATCCATCTCTTGTTCTGCGCGGTTACCAATACCACCCGCTTTCACCGACTTTTTTTCATGATGGAATTTGTGTTATTTTAAACGGTCTGTAATGACTTGCTTAACACTTACTCATTCAACATGCTCATTAAAACTTTTTCCTACCTATTTTATATTGCATCCGTGATCACCTTGAGCGCTTGCTCAGAAGGAATGTCGCCAGAAGCTGAACAGGCCATAGTCCCCAGCTTTGACCCTACCCAATATGTGGGCACCTGGTACGAAATCGCACGACTGGATAATCGTTTTGAAAAAGGGCTGGAACAAGTGACGGCGAAGTACAGCATTGAAGCAGATGGAACATTAAAAGTGGTTAACCGCGGGTTTAATACAAAAAAGAATGACTGGAGTGAGGCCGTGGGCAAAGCAAAATTTGTCGATCCGACAAACGCCGATGGCACGCGCACGGGTCGACTTAAAGTTTCGTTTTTTGGGCCCTTTTATGGCGAGTACAATATCTTGGAACTCGACAAACCATACTATAACTATGCGCTGGTCAGTAGTGGACGGGATTACTTATGGATATTGTCACGCACGCCTCAACTAACTTACCCCATCAAACAGCACCTCATGGCTAAAGCCAAGGCGTTGGGATTTGCCACTGACCAATTACTATTCATCAGACAAGCCAACCAGGTTGAGTACGAATCCGGTCGACATGTGGTGCCCGAGCATCACTAACTCTTGCCTGGTCAACCCCCGGGAGAGCGGTGTCTCCCGGTGAGCTCATTGCGCATCTATCTGCTGTTGCGTCGCCTCGTTACCAGCGGCAGGCGCATCCATCATAGGGTCAAGGCCCTCAGGAACAGGTGCAGGTACCACTTCGCCAGTTTCATAGCGTAAAGCGCCTAGCACGGCATATACGCCCTCTGACTCCTTCGCAATCTGGGTGATGCTTTCTACCTCTTGTTTTGAGGCCACTTCACCCCTTAATTGCACCACACCTTGCGCATCAGCATCGACTTGGAGGTTAGACACATCTACCCCATGGCTTTGGAGGTTGTTTTTCACATTATCGATCACGGTGTCGCTAGGCAGAAAATCATACATGGGTTCGCCTTTAGCCATGGCTTGAGGGCCTGACAGCAACATACCGCTCAATACACTACTTACCAGATAACGATTCATCTTGTTCATGATGTTTCCTTTCTGCTACTTAAGGTGGCGAGTTGTTCGAGTCGCACAGAGGATGAATCAGTCAACACTTGTGAACAACCCGCCGGAAAAAAAAGAGCAAGCTACGTACTTGGGAGAGAAAAAGTAGCTTGCAAGGGGGTGTAATTAACCTTTAACTACGATTGCATTTTTGACTGATTTCACGCCTTCGACAGTCGCAACAAGCTCTTCTGCTTTTGCTTTAAGCGTGGAGTCATTCACAAACCCACTCAGCAACACTTCACCTTTGTGTGTTTCAACACTGATCTTCAGTGACTTCAATGATTCTTCTTCCAACAGCCGGGCTTTTACCTTGGTGGTGATCCAGCTGTCAGACATGGCGCCCTTAATGGCTTTTTGACCAGTCTGCGTTTTGAGTTCTGCGTATTCTTCGTAACTCAAGCTACCATCTTTGTCATGGTCGTATGATTTGAAATCTTGCTGCTTGAGCCCCTTGTCTTTCTGCGCTTCAGCCCAGGTCAAAGTGTTATTCGCGTTTTTGTCCAGTGCAGTGAACTCTTCCAAATAAGGCTTATCACCCTTTTGCACTTCCTCAAGATCGAACGCAAAAGCGTTTAATGTGATGGTGGTCGCCAACAGGCTGCCAAAGATTATTGCTTGTTTGTATTTTGACATTAACATGTGCGTCTCCTTTTTCACGCTTAGCCACTAACAATTCAACTGAATTTATTGTTTAGTGTGTTGACATGTTAATCAGACAAACAAATACCGTCAGTCCTCCAATCACTGAATCCAGTGTCAGAATATGACTACATGAAGTGAAATACGTGAAGTGACTAGGAAGGATCAGCCAAAAGATATGGCAGTAACACACGCGTGCTGGTTCCCTGGCCGGGGGCACTGGTGACTTCATAGTGACCACCAATCGACTCTACCCGGTTACGCATACCACTGATGCCAGTATTGGCAGTGGTTAAGCTGTTCATATCAAAACCTATGCCGTTATCGGCAATTTCCAGCTTGATATATTGCTCGTCATGCATCAGGTGCACGGAAACCTGTGTCGCTTTGGCATACTTGCTGCAATTATTAAGGCTTTCTTGCACCAGCCGGTAAATAATCAGACTCAGTGTCTCGTTAATCAACATTTCCTGATCTGGCATGATGACATCCAGTTGCCATTGATTGCGCCCCCCGGCTTCATTGAGCAGGTTCTGTAATGACGCAATCAGGCCAAAGCTCTTGATCATGGAGGGATGCAGGTTCTGAACAATTTCACGCTTGAAATTAATACTGCGGTCGAGGTACTGGTTGGTTTTTTTCAGCTTTTCCGTGACCTGAGGCATGTCCTCTTTTAAGTGCTTGATAGCCCAGGAGATATCCATCTTGATTGCTGTCAGCAAGGAACCCAGCTCATCATGTAACTCCCTGGACAGCTGATAGCGCTCACGCTCTACATTGGTTTGAGCCTGCAATGCCTGGCGCTGCAATGTCGTCGTCATGCGCTGGATATTACGCTCATATTCGGCATTCTCGTCTGTCAGCCGTACATACAGGTTTGCTTTTTCTGCCAGCTCCCGTAGCAGACGCCTGATCACCAATACCACCAGTGAAACAAAAATCAGCGGGCAAGCCATTACAAACCATCGCATCATGCGACGCATCGTATTACGCTTATCCTCCAGTTCCGCCCTGTAAGCCATCACCTGCTGTTCAAAGCGGCGTGACAAGATCTCAATATTATGGCTTTCCTTAATACCTGAATCTAGCCTGACCACCGCCAAGGCCTTATCGAACTGGCGCTTCTTGGCAAAGTCTATGGTCACGCTCATTTCTGCAGATTTTTTTGAAATACTGCTCATAAGTTCGTTCATGGTCGACTGGATTTCGGCATGTTTCACAAGGTTGGTATGGTTGAGCAGGGTATTGATATTTTGTAACTGCTGACTGATTTGCCCGGTTGCATTGTCATAAGGTTTAAAGTAATTGTCAGAACGGGTCAACAGATATCCTCTCTGCGAACTTTCTGCAATCGCCAGATTGGACTGTACCTTCCAGGTTTCCAGGAGCAATTCGTCCAGCATGGACAACACATCGGTTTTTTCTCGCGTAGAAACAATGAAACGATCATTGACCACCAGCATGGCTGCAGCCAACAGTAAACTAACCGTGAGCAAAGCCACCGTGTTCCCGCCGAAGGTGTCACTTATTTTTTCCAGGCGGTCAAGCAAGGCAATAAGGTAGGTTCTGATTTTATGCATCAAAGTCAAATGAAAAGATTGAAAATCCAGACAATCCGGCGTAACTTTTTAAATATATTGTTAACAATATTCTGAAACGCATGATAACGATGTTACTGTTGATCGGCAACGTAAACATGCAGTAAAGCTTTATTTACTATGGTTGTCAGATGATTCTGACCTTGATATCGGTGCCTGGCCGATACGGATTCAACATGTGATTGCGTAACATGCATACATGTTGAAAGCACTTTCTGATTCGAGGTGATCCTCAATGAGCGTGTTTTCTTTTGTAATCAAGATAAAAAAGGAGTTCCACTATGTTTAATTTTTCAAAAGATAATGTTGAGAATACAACTGATCGTCTGGCAAAAAAATCGGATGAAGCAATAGAAGAAATTGCCGCGCAGGTGAAGTCCACCGCCAACGACTTGCTCGACGCGGTGAATGACACTGCGGACAATACGCAGGATAAAGCCAAAGAGCTCATTCATAGCCTGAAAGCCAATATTGACCGTCTGACCAGTGAAGAAAATGCGGCAGCGCTTGCCTCCAAGGCCAGCCGTGTCAAAGACCAGGTTCAGCGTGAAGTGAGCGAAACTTATCAATCGCTTAAAGGTAAAACGGTAGATACCGTACACGAGCATCCTATGGGCACAGTTCTGGTAGCCGCGGGCGTTGGTTTACTGATAGGATATTTGTTAGGCTCCAAACGTCGTGAATAAGCTAGGAAAGCTATGTGGGTAAACCTCTTGAAATTTGCTGCTGTTTTATTTCTCAATCGCAAGGTGACGGCACTGAAAGATAATTTTTTCAATCTGCGCCATCATGTTGCCGACTATACAGAGGACCGTGCACAGCAATTGAAACAGGATTTTGTAGAGGAAACTGAACGGCTAGCCACCAGCATCGTAGGGTTGCTGGTGGTGTTTAGCATGTTTATTTTTACCGGCCTGCTGGGATTGATGTGGCTATTCTCATTATTGTGGGAACATCCGCAACGCTCCCTGATCTTGGGGCTTGCAATGCTGGTGCCCATCATTATAGGCGTGGTCATTTTTCTGGCTGTCCGGGCTACCTGGCAGAAAAAACCCCTGTTTGCTGACTCATTGAACATGATTAGTCGTGACTGGCGCTTATTCCGGAATGAAATGGCTCCGGAGGAGCAACCTCAAACAGACCATTCTGAGCCTGGGTCGAGCCCTGATGTGGCAAAATCTCCAACCTGACAAATAAAATCAAAGAGAACATAATGAAAAGAATTCTTTTGGTAGATGATCACAGCATAGTCCGTGACGGCCTGCGTAACCTGATAGAACTTGAGTCTGACTTGCAAGTGACCGGAGAGGCCAGCTCAGGGGCTGAGGCCATCCAACTGGTACGCAAAAATGAATATGATGCCATGGTGCTGGATATTTCCATGCCTGATAAAAACGGGGTGGATACGCTACACGAATTAAAACACGTTGCGCCGGAGTTACCTGTATTAGTCCTTAGCGGCTATGCTGAAGACCAATACGCACTCAATTTAATGCGCAATGGCTGTAAAGGATATTTGTCCAAAAACGCGGATTCTGACGAGATTATCCAGGCCATCCGCACTGTCTCCGCAGGCAAGCGCTATATTTCAACCGAGCTGGCTGAACTGATGACTAACGAGCTTAGCCATCCGTCAGAAAAGCAACTGCATGAGACGCTCTCAGACCGCGAATTCCAGGTATTCGTCAAACTGGCTGCTGGCCAGACGCCCACCGCCATCGCTGACGAATTGTTCATCAGTATCAAAACCGTGAGCACTTACCGTAGCCGTATTTTGGAGAAAATGGCCATGAAATCGAATGCTGACTTGACTTATTACGCCATCAAATACGGCTTGCTTAATTAAAAAATGAAATTCGTCAGGCAGCAATATTTTTACCATCACGTGAGTAAACATTGGTTGAACCGTCATGTATAGACTATTGTTAGTTGAAGATTCTGCGCTCATCCGCGATGTTATCGTGGAGATGTTGCATGACTGTAATCAACTGGATATCAAAGATATCGCCACTACCAGTGACGAAGCCATTGATTTGCTTAACAAACGCCAATACGACATGATCGTGCTGGATATTGAGCTGGCCAAAGGGACCGGCTTTGACGTGGTGCGACACACCCGGCAGCAGGACTACCCATTCAAGGCCCCTGATATTGTCATGTTAACCAACCATGGCAACAGTTATTACCGCAACCTGGCGCAGAACATGGGGGTAGAGTATTTCTTTGATAAATCGCTGCAATTTGATGAATGCATTGATGTGATTCAACAACATGCCAGCGAATTGAATTGACTTGCATTTATTTCCCTTTTAAAACGACGGTGCGGGTGTAAGATTCAAACCACGTTGCCAAATTATGTCTATTGCCACTTGGGAGTTACTGAGTTATGTCGTCACCGTGATCGGCTTGCCGCTCGCGATCCTCACCTTTGTCTTAGAACAACGCAAAGAGCGCGAGAACGAAGACGAAGAGGTCTATCAGTTATTAGCTGACAACTATACCGACTTTCTAAAACTGGTCATGGCCAACCCCGATTTACAATTGCGCTCTCATCGCGGTGCCTTACCCATGACGGCTGAGCAGGAAGAACGCAAGCTCGTCCTGTTTGAAATCCTGATTTCCCTGTTTGAGCGGGCTTATCTTCTGGCTTATGACCCTGATATGCGTGGCAAGCGTTTGCGACGCTGGATGTCATGGGAAGATTACATGCGGGAATGGTGCCTGCGTGAAGACTTCCGGCAACACCTGCCTAGGTTACTGGTTGGCGAAGATGCAGATTTTGTCGCGCACATCACACGCATTGCGCAGGAGATCACGCAACAAAAGCCAGCCTGAACACTGGCTACTTTTTAAGTGGCGTCAGTTTAAACCCAGCCTGTCTGAACGCCTGTATCAACCCATCTTTTCCAGCCAGATGGGCAGCGCCCACCGCAATAAATACTCTGCCCTGTTTAGCTTGCTCCAGGCTGCGGTCTGCCATCAACACATTACGCTCATCCAGCAGTTTTACGCGCATCCGCTGCCACAAGGCTGCAGGCAATACCCCCTGGGTCATGGCATCATCCATGTTTGCCACCTGCTCGGAATCACCCGCCAGGTAAGCCTTCATAAGCCGCTCAAAATCATTTTCCTTTTGTTTCTGGCTACGTTTGAGCACGGCACGTAACATCTGCAATTGCTCCTCTGTGGTCAGGTTATCCATGACGCCAAAATGTTCCTGTGGACTCTCTAGCCCCAACACTCGTTTATCCAGTTCTTCCGCCTTGGCTTTCAGCAACAGGTCTTGCGCAAAAGGGGTTTGTGGTTTGGGCAAGTCAAACAATACCGCGAGCAACCATGGTTTCATCCTGAGCACCATTTCCATCGGCATTACATGCATATCAGCCAACCTTGCCACCTGCTCCAGCTCGGTCTCAGATAAATACTGCTTTAAATTGCCCTGCGGCAACTGCAATAAGCTTGCTGGCGGCGCATCCGCCACCTCCAGCATAAAGGTATCTACATTTTTTAATGCCTGTATGACTGATGGGGGAAAATTAGTCACCCGGTTGTCGTCGGTATGCATGGTGCCAAACAGGTAACTGACCTGGCCACTGGGAGACTCTAATTGCCAGAACAACCCTTTTTCAGCGGCCTCAGCCTGCTGAGAGAGCAGTAAAAAAACTGTCGTTAATAACAACCATACCCAGCGCATCGCATTCCCCACTTTTCATTGCTCCTGGTCAACATGACCCTGCTTTACATCCTCTCATAAATCATGCGCGCTTGCCATGATTACCACCTGGCAACACCAGTTGTCACATAAATGAGACAGCGCTACCATGTGTTAAATAATATCAACGATAAATTCTGGGAGAAAGCCATGCACGCAACCCACCAGCCAGATGAGACTGATCCACATAAAACACATTCTTTTGATACGGTCCTCGATGCCGAAATCCGTGGCATGTCACATTTACGCGAAGAGATACATCGCAACAATTTGATAGGGTTAGCATTTTCCGGTGGAGGCATACGCAGCGCGACACTGAACCTGGGCATCCTGCAGGGCATGGCTAAAAAAGGGTTGTTAAACAAGTTTGATTATCTTTCAACCGTGTCTGGCGGTGGCTACATCGGCGCCTGGTTTTCCAGCCTGGTCAAGCACAGCAATCATGTCAATACGGTACAAGGCGAACTGGTGTTATCCACGCAACCTGAAGGTGCGATTGCACGCCAACCGACAGCGACTGAACGCGCAATTCTGTGGTTACGCAGTTATAGCAATTACCTGACACCCAAAACCGGTTTATTCACAGGTGACACGTTGTCGGCACTGGCACAATGGATGGCGAATACCTTACTCAACCAGGTGCTATTACTGTGTGTCCTGGTTTGCCTGATGATGTCGGTGATTTTCCTGAGTCATTCCGACATTCATCCAACATTACAGCCAGGTTTCAGCGTTGATCTCGGTCTGCTTTTGAATTTATTTGAGAATGCATGGCAAACGACACTGGGCAAAGCTGGCGTGGCTTTGGCATTGATCAGCCTGGCCACCTCCTTCTATTTTAGCCGCCTGACGTGCCTGACGCCCGCGCACGCCAGATATCCGCTCATTGCGTTTTTATGTGGCGTAGCGGGATTCACCTTGCTGTTCTGGGCGTTTCCCAGTGAAAGCTGGCAGCAGCTATTGGTGATTTATCCTACTGACCACCAGGATAGCCATATCAGCCCGAACTACTGGATAGGATTGGGCGTGCCTGTGATCTCACTGGTGATTTCTGCAGGGCTGGTCGCCTTGATGGGATTAAGTGGCCGTTTGATTGATGTGAGTACGCGTGAATGGTGGCATCGTATCGGCGGCGTTAATCTGGCCTTTTGTGTCATTTGGCTGGCCCTCTTTGCTTGTGCGCTTTACATCCCCTACTTGTTTTACCAAACCCTGGCAGACATCCCTGCCACGGAAAAAAGCCTGGCAGGATTAGGATCCTGGCTGCTCGCTCTTTTTACCTCCAGATTAGGCAAAAGCCGTCATACCGGGACCGAGCCGCCGAATAGCGTTAAAGGCAAGTTCACGCATGTCTTGCCTTACATTGTGGTGGCGTTGATTCTGCTGATGTCCGGATACCTGAGTTTTAGCCTTTACCTTTCCCCGCACCGTGTTTGGTGGTTTGCTGGTGCATTGCTGATTGTGGCATTGGGCAGTTGGCGCATTGATATTAATGTGTTCTCACTGCACAATTTTTACCGTAATCGCCTCACCCGCTGCTATCTGGGCGCCGCTAACAATGCCCGTAAGCCTAATACTTTTACTGGTTTTGATGACCAAGATGACCTGCCCATGTCAGCGTTGCGCGGACAACGTCCTACCCATATAGTGAACACCGCGGTGAATATCAGTGATGGCTCTCAGTTGGCCTGGCAACAACGCCAGGCCGCGTCGTTTATGTTCAGCCCTTATTATTGCGGCTTTAAATTGCCGGATAAGGAAGTCTGGTACGACACTTATCATTACACGGGAGAAGGCGGCCCGGAACTGGGCAGCCTGGTGTCGACCAGCGGTGCCGCAGCCAGCCCCAATATGGGGTACCACACCAACCCGGTCATGGGCTTTATCATGACAATATTCAACGCCAGATTGGGCCGCTGGTTTGGTAACCCCCTGCATGAAAACTACCTTAACCGCCTGTTGATCCGCTGGCGCTGCAAGTATCGCCTGCGCAATCCGCCAGAGCGCAAATCACCATTCTGGAACCTGTTTTACCTGATCAAGGAATTGATCACCAATACCGGCTCGACCTCAGGTTACCTGTATTTATCAGATGGAGGCCACTTTGAAAACCTGGGCATTTATGAACTGGTACGCCGCCGTTGCAAATTGATCGTTGCGATTGATGCTGGTGCCGATACTGGGTATGAATTTGAGGACCTGGGCAATGCGATCCGCAAATGCAAAGTCGATTTCGGCATCACCATCAAGCTGGACATCAGCGCCTTGCTTCCCGTCAGCGATTGCAAATATGGGTTGTTTAAATGTGGGAGCCGTCACTTTGCGATTGGCACCATAGATTATCTTGGGGATGGTGATCCTGAACATATGGGCTACCTAGTCTATATCAAAAGCTCACTCACCGGGGATGAACCCAGCGACCTTATCAACTTCAAATTGCAGGAACCCAGCTTCCCGCACCACAGCACCGTTGACCAGTTTTTCAGCGAGTCCCAGTTTGAGAGCTATCGCTGCTTGGGTGAACATATCGCGCAAAATCTTAAATTACCCATGGGCACAGCCGATCAAGCCATTCTGTCACAGATTCAGCACCTGATGCCTGGCCTGATTACCCTACAACCAGCCCATTAGCCCGGAGGCAGCAATGAGGAAAAAAGAAAGACTGATTGTGCTGTTTGACGGCACCTGGAACGACCCGGAAGACTTGACTAATGTCTATCAACTATCGACCTTGATTGAAGAATATGATGGTGACATTTACCAGCGTTTTTTCTATGAACCCGGTGTAGGGACTGCGGCGGGCGACAAACTGCGTGGTGGCTTATTTGGCTACGGATTAAGCGAGAACCTTCTCAAGGGCTATGACTGGCTGGTGAAACATTACCAGGAGGGTGATGACATCTGGGTATTCGGTTTCAGTCGTGGCGCCTATACCGCCAGGAGCATGGTCGGCCTGATCAGGAAATGCGGGCTACTCAAAACCAGCACGCCAGACTTATTGCATCGTTCAGAAAAACTGTACCGGGATAAATCCGCCCATCCTGATAGTGCGCAATGTCAGGCATTCAGGCAAACCTATAGTAAAGAAGTTCGTATCCACTTTTTAGGGGTTTGGGACACTGTGGGTGCGCTGGGAATTCCAGGCACCATGATTTCGGAGTACGGTTTTTACGCCTGGCATGATACAGAGCTTTCCAAAATTGTCTCTTATGCCTATCACGCGATGGCGATTGATGAGCACCGTGAAGCTTACAAAGTGGCCATGTGGACCAACGAAGGGGGCAGCAAAAAAACCGAGAATATTGCCGTGGAACAACGCTGGTTCATTGGCGCGCATGCCAATGTCGGTGGCGGTTATGGCAAAGACCCACTGGCTGGGATTGCCTTAGCCTGGATGCTGGAAAAAGCACGCGATGCACAACTAAAACTTAAGCCGTTCATGGCGGCACCAGATGCCTACTTAACCAACCCCACCGACTCATTTAAAGCTTTCGCTTATGGGTTATATGGCTGGTTTAAAGGCATATTCAAAAAAGGAGATGGCCGCTTTTACCGCCCCTACGCAGTGACACAAGGCCAGTTGCGTGCGGTGAATGTCACCATTGATGACAGCATTACTGCCAAATGGCGGGCACAAGCAGATTATCGTCCGCCAACGCTGGTCAATGCCCAAGTTGATCCGATCAAGACCTCTGGCTAATGAGATATTGCAATACTCTTAATGCTTGTGGCGACCGCCTGTATGCTTTTTCGGGCTGGCAAAGCTTTTGGTCTGGTTAAATCCTTTGGGCATAGGTTTGGCCTGGAAGCGGCTACCATCAGACTGCACAATTTTAGGCAAGACCGCCGGCTGATAAGCTGGCACCAGGTGTTTTTTACCATTACCGATCAAGTCTGCACGGCCCATTTTCTTCAGCGCTTCGCGCAGCATGGGCCAGTTTTGCGGGTCATGGTAACGGATAAAGGCTTTATGCAGTTTACGGATTGTTCCAGTCTTGGGGATTGGAACAGGCTCAGAATCAGCTGTCACCTTGCGCAAGGGATTCTTGCCACTGTGATACATGGCCGTCGCCATCGCCATCGGAGTTGGCGTAAACGTTTGCACCTGGTCCAGACGGAAATCGTTACGCTTCAACCATAGGGCCAGATTGAGCATATCTTCATCCGTCGTCCCGGGATGGGCCGCAATAAAATACGGGATCAGGTATTGTTTTTTACCGGCTTCAGCACTGAATTTTTCAAACATGCGCTTGAACTCATCATAAGCACCCATGCCGGGTTTCATCATTTTGCTTAACACATTCTCTTCAGAATGCTCTGGTGCAATTTTTAAGTAGCCACCGACATGGTGCTGTACCAGTTCCTTCACATACTCGGGCGACTTCACGGCCAGGTCATAACGCAAGCCAGAACCAATGAGGATTTTTTTCACGCCACGCAGGCTGCGTGCCTTGCGATACAACTGGATCAATGCCGAATGGTCGGTATTGAGGTTTTCACAGACACCAGGATAGACGCAAGACAATTTGCGGCAATTCTTCTCAATGTCTTCAGACTTGCAGGATAAGCGGTACATATTCGCCGTCGGGCCGCCCAGGTCAGAAATCACGCCGGTAAAGCCATCAACCTTGTCACGAATTTCTTCAATCTCGCGCAAAATAGAATCTTCAGAACGGCTCTGGATAATGCGTCCCTCGTGCTCGGTAATCGAACAGAATGTACAACCGCCAAAACAACCCCGCATGATATTGACCGAAAAGCGGATCATTTCCCAGGCAGGAATATTGGCACCTTTATAGGCCGGATGCGGCATACGTGCATACGGCAAGTCGTAGACGTAATCCATCTCCTTGGTGGTCAGCGGAATGGGGGGCGGATTGAGCCAGACTTCCCGGTTGCCATGCTTTTGCACCAGCGCGCGCGCATTACCGGGGTTGGCTTCCAGATGCAGCACGCGTGAGGCATGCGCATACATCACAGGGTCATTCACCACATCTTCATAGGAAGGCATGCGAATGACCTGGCGGTCACGGGGCACCTTGGCCGCTTTGAGCGGTAGCGGCAGGCTGATCGTGGGTGCAGTCTCACCGGCTTTCTCATCGGTTGCACAGCTGGCATCGCCCTTACCCATTTTCATGGCATAGGGATCTTCGTGCTTCTCTACGACGCCAGGCCTGTCCAGGCGTGTAGAAGGGACTTCCACAAAATCATCCGGCACCTGTTTGCGGATAAACGCCGTACCGCGGATATCCTGAATGTCATGGATTGCTTCACCGCGTGCAATCCGGTGCGACAGCTCAACAATGGCACGCTCGGCATTACCGTATACCAACAAGTCGGCTTTGGAATCAATCAGAATAGAGCGGCGTACTTTGTCCGACCAGTAATCATAATGGGCAATCCGCCGCAGGCTGGCCTCGATACTACCGATCACCAGTGGCACGTCTGAATAAGCTTCCTTGCAACGTTGCGAGTACACCAATACGGCGCGGTCCGGACGTTTATTCGCCTCAGCATTGGGGGTATACGCATCGTCGGAACGGATTTTACGGTCTGCCGTGTAACGGTTGACCATACTATCCATATTACCTGCCGTCACTCCGAAATACAGATTGGGCTTGCCCAGCACCTTGAATGGTTCGGCCGATTGCCAGTCTGGCTGCGCAATGATCCCTACGCGAAAGCCCTGTGCTTCAAGCAACCGCCCGATCAGGGCCACACCAAAGCTGGGATGGTCTATATAGGCATCACCACTCACCAAAATGATGTCGCAGCTATCCCAGCCCAGCGCATCCATTTCGGCACGGCTCATGGGCAGCACAGGTGCAGTCCCGAAACGCTTGGCCCAATAAGGGCGGTAGCTGTTAACAGGTTTGGCAGTAAGGGAGGTGTAGATTTCCACGCGAGGTGACCAGCAATGCTTGAGAGTTGCGCATTTTACGCGTTAATTGATTGATTTGAAATCGTTTTTTAATAGGATTTGCCGTCCGACCACTGCCATAGTGACAAAAGCATGATAAGAACGCTGTTAGTCCGTGTGTCTTAGATGAGACGATAGTCATTAAAAAATACTTACATTTATCCTGCGCCCTTTATTTCCGATTGCAGCCAGCGTCAAAGCCCTGTATAACCTTACAGGTATCAAGGGGATATTTTTTATATAATAATTACATATTTTAACAATGAAGCATTACGCGTTATTCAAGAAAATCTTGTTGCCACTGGCAGCTTTCGGCCTAATCACTGGCCTCCTTTCATTTGCCTATATTTTCAATCACCACCTGAATGATATTGAATGCAAAGCCCATGAAGAAACACAAAAGCTCGCCAACCTCTTAATCACCGCCAGAACGCTGGTCAGTGAGCATGTGCTTTCGAGCATGGCCTTACTCAAACAATATGCCTCAGTGGAAGGTGCCCCCAACATCCAAGGGGTTACAGACATGCTGGGCACCACAGTACCCAATTTGCGTTTCGGTAACATTGAACAGACTGGCCGAACGATTCTGGTGGATTCTGTGACACGCATTGGTAGCGGCACAGCCACTATCTTTGTCAAACGCGGCCGGCAGTTTTTACGCATAGCCACTAACGTCAAAAAAGCCGATGGCAGCAATGCTTTCGGGACGGAGTTAAGCCCGTCTGGCAGGGCCATTGAGAGCCTGCTTAAAGACCAAACCTATTACGGCGTGGTAGATATTCTGGGGGAAGCCTACCTCTCGCGCTACGAGCCTATGCACGACGACCAGGGCAAGCTGATTGGCGCCTGGTATGTGGGCTATAAGCTGGATTTTAACGCGCTTGACCAAGCCATCCGCCAATGGGGATTTATGGAAAAAGGGTTTGTCGCCATTACAGATGGTCGCGGTAAAATCCGTTTCCTGACGGAGGGCATCAGCCCATCCCAAGCCTTGTCCGCGCTGGAGGACAAACAGCATCAATGGAAACGAATCAGTAAGGACGTGCCGGAATGGGACTTCCAGATCAATATCCTGTATCCGGTCAATGAGGCTTACTGGTCGGCCCTGGGTGCAGTATCACCGGTCATGATCATTGCCTTCAGCCTGACGCTGGTAGTGGTCATAGTAGTGGTCAGTGGGCTGCGGCGCTTTGTCTTGAATCCATTGGGGGGCGACCCCGATACTGCCAAACAGCTGTTGATGCGGATAGAACGCGGTGATTTTGCGGAAGATCATACGACTGCTGCCCCGGACACATTGATTGCCAGCATGTTAAAAATGCGCCAGCGCCTGCGCGAAATGGTGAACCAGATCAAGGCCAGCGCCAACCGGCTACAAGTGTCTGCCAGCGTGTTTGAGCACGCGCATGATGCCATTTTCATTACCGATCACCATGGCCTGGTTGTGCAATGCAATCCGTCCTTCAGTGTGGTCACTGGCTACTCTTCGGCAGAAGCGATTGGCGAATTGCCCGCAGCGCTGGGTATCGCCTGCCAGCTGCCTGACTTTTTTCAATCGCTTTATACAGGCGAACAGGCTTTCCAAACGTGGAAAGGTGAAGTATGGAACCGCCATCGTCTGGGGAATGATTACCTGGTGGAACTGGAACTGTCACCCGTACTTAACCAGGCGGGGGAGTTTCAGCATTATGTAGGCTTATTTTCCGACATTACTCATGCCAAAGAGCAACAGAACATGCTCGAGCACCTGGCATACCATGATGTATTAACACAATTACCAAACCGCGTGCTGTTTTCCAGCCGCTTGCAACAGGCCTTACTGGAAGCCGAGCGACAGCAATCCCTGGTGGCTATTTGTTACATAGACCTGGACGACTTCAAGATTGTAAATGACCAATATGGCCATGAATATGGAGACAAGTTACTCGTGCAACTGGCAACCAGGCTGACAGGGATACTCAAGCCACAAGATACCTTGGCCAGGCTGGGAGGAGATGAGTTTGCGATGTTGCTCTGTGGCGGTCGCACACAAGCTGAATATACGCGTTTACTTAAAAAACTGCTGTCTGCCATTGAAAAGCCGTTTACGGTGGATAAATTCAAATTCTCGATTTCGGCCAGCATTGGCTATACCCTTTATCCGACGGACCACAATCCCCCAGACACCTTGCTGCGACATGCCGATCATGCCATGTACCATGCCAAGACCCATGGCGGGCACCAGTACCAGCTGTTTGACCTGGCTTCAGCACAGCAGTCCCAGCAACAGCAACTGCTCCTGCGAGATTTACTCAACGCCATCCAGAACAACCACATCAAACTGGTGTACCAGCCACAGGTTTGCATGCAGTCTGGCAAGTTGTTCTGTTTTGAAGCGTTGCTGCGCTGGCAGCACCCGGTACGTGGCCTGCTCTTCCCCAAGGACTTTCTGGATGCCGTGGAACATTCCACCATGATTATTGATATCGGCAACTGGGTGATTGAGGAGAGTCTGCGCCAACTCACCGAGTGGCAAGACCAGGGCCTGCATACGCAAGTATCGGTGAACATTGCCGCACAGCATTTGATGCATAAACAATTTCCGGACCACCTGGCCGCTTTATTTAAAAAGTATGCCAGGATCACTCCACAGCAATTGCACATCGAGATTACCGAAAGTGCCGCAATCAGTGACTTCTCCCGCGTGAACCGTGTCATCCAGCAATGCCAGTCGTTAGGCGTAGCGTTCTCAATTGACGATTTTGGCTCGGGCTATTCTTCATTGATTTACTTGCGTCGCCTGCCGGTCAATATCATCAAGATAGACCAGTCATTTGTGCATAATATGCTCAGCAACCAGGAGGATATGGCGGTGATAAGAGGTGTCATTACCCTAAGCCGTGAGTTTGGCCGTAAAGTCATTGCCGAAGGCGTAGAACAAGCCGAGCAGGCACGCATTCTGGCAGGACTGGGATGCGATTATGCGCAAGGATTTGGCATCGCGCGTGGCATGCCTGGTCACAAGGTTATAGAATGGGTAGGTAAGCACGACCCTTACGAATTTAGCTGACGTTTATGCACGAACACTACTACCCCCTGCCAGGAGGGCCAGTCCTTATTCTGGGCAGAGACACGCCTTTTCCGCCCTTGCAGGAAGCCCTGACCGACCCGAATGGCTTGATTGCAATCGGTGGCGATTTACAGCCGGAAAGGCTGATCGCTGCCTATAAACAGGGTATATTCCCGTGGTTCAGCCCAGAAGAACCCATCCTATGGTGGAGCCCAGACCCGCGCATGGTGCTGTTTCCAGAATCCCTCAACATCAACCGTTCATTACGCAAAGTCATCCAACAGCGTCCATTCGACATCCGTTTCAATACCGATTTCAAACAAGTGATGCAGGCTTGCGCACAAACACCCCGTCCAGGTCAACCGGGCACCTGGATTTCACACGAAATGGTAGAGGCCTACCATCAGCTACACCTCATGGGCTATGCCCATAGCGTAGAGGCCTGGCAACAGGACCAACTGGTTGGCGGCTGTTATGGTGTCAAAATTGGCCGCATGTTTTATGGTGAAAGCATGTTTCATCATGTGAGCAATGCCTCCAAAGTGGCGTTTGCCCATCTGGTGCAATGGTTAAACGCGCAACAAGTCGGTATGATAGATTGTCAGATGCATACACCGCTACTGGCGGGTTTTGGTGCATATGAAATACCGAGAGACCGATTTATCGCACAATTGAACGAGCTAGTGCAATATGACGCTACCTAATGATGCCCCGCTGCAAAAGCTGCAGTTTTATGTGACCACAGCCTATCCATGTGGTTACCTGCCCAAGAAACTGGCACAAAGCCTGATTGCCACACCGCAGAACCTGGTGGATGGCACCGTTTATAGCGGATTGATTCAACAGGGCTTCAGACGGAGCGGCAAGTTTGCTTACCGCCCGCATTGCGAGCATTGCAATGCCTGCATTTCCGTACGCCTACCCGTGAATGAGTTCCAGGCCACGCGCAGCCAACTGCGTGCGTTTAAAAAACACGCAGACCTTCAAGTCTCTATTGTCGAAGCGAGTTATCACGAAGAGCATTTTGCCTTATATCAGGCCTACCAGGCACAACGTCACCATCAGGGGCCGGATCATTCTGCTGAGCTGGAAGATGAAGCTGCACAGTATCAACAGTTCTTGTGCCAGAGCAATGTTGAGAGCCTGATGGTGGAGTTTCGTGATGCGCAACATACCCTGAAAATGGTCAGTGTCATCGACGTTGTCCTTGATGGTTTGTCTGCGGTGTATACATTTTATGATGCTAACGATAAAGCCAGCTATGGCACCTATAGCATATTGTGGCAAATCGAGTGGGCCAAACAACTTAACCTGCCTTATTTATATTTAGGCTATTGGATCGCCGACAGCCAGAAAATGGCTTACAAACAGCAGTTCCAGCCGCAAGAAAAACTGGTTGATGGCGAATGGATTCGTTAAGCCCGGATTTTGTAACAGATGCAGATGACACAAACAGTCCAGTCCCTCGCCAAACAGTTTTGCCTGGGTTCGTATGTCAACGCGGTGGATGCCCCGCTCTGGCGCGAAACGTTCAACTATCTCTCTCAACTCAAAGATGATTCCGCTTTTCAGAAAGCGAAAATAGCCACGTTGTGGATGCAGTACGGCGGTGACTTGCGTGCAAAAATCCGGGACGATGATTTGATACTGGCGGTACTCAGAAAGGCCTTGCCAGGTTACAACGGGGAAGGATTAAACTTGTATCGCGGCGAATGCTGGTTTTTATTTGACCAGCACCAGATCGGTTTCTGCTGGACACCTTCGCAAGCGTTTGCCACCAGTTATGCCAAAGGTCTCAATGCGGTCGACTCCGGTGGTGTTTTGCTCAGGTGTTACGCCCCTACCGAAGCGATTCTGGCCATGGAAAATAATGTCTTCGTCTGTGACCCGAGCCGTTTGTTGCGCCTGACCACACTGGAACTCTTTCCAAAGCTATAGCTGCGATTTCCCCCACTGACCATAACCGGTGAACTGGGCATGTACCTCGCGCATCTGTTCAGACGTCAGCAGTTTAACCTCACCCAACTGCAATAGCCGCCAATACTGCTCACACAGGTTCTCAACTTCCACCGCAATCGCCAGCGCTTGTGGCAGAGTCTTGCCCACCGCAATCATGCCGTGGTGCGCCAACAGGCAAGCCTTGCGGTCGTGCAAGGCGTCAACGGCACTGTCGGACAAGTCCTGGGTCCCGAACAAGGCATAGGGGGCACAACGGATATCATCGCCGCCGACTGTTGCAATCATGTAATGGAAGGGTGGCACGTTGCACCCCATGCAAGCGATGGTGGTAGCGAACATGCTATGGGTATGGACAACGGCGCCCATTTCTGGCCTGGCCAGCAAAATATCGCGGTGAAAACGCCATTCACTGGAAGGTTTCTTACCAGCTTCCGGCCTACCCTCCCAGTCCATGTACACCATACTTGTTGCGTTCAACTGCTCAACCGGGACGCCAGAAGGGGTAACCAAAAAACCATCCTCCAAGCGAATACTGGCGTTCCCGGACGTGCCTTTATTGAGTCCAGCCTGTGCCATCTTTTGCACTGTCTGCAACAACTGCTCTGCAGGGGTGGCGTTCATGTGGAAAGCTCCAGGTTGCTTAATTGATTTGGAGAAAACACCCCCCGCTCGGTAATGATGCCTGTCACCAGCCTGGCGGGGGTTACGTCAAACGCAGGATTCAGTGCCTGGCTTTCATGTGGAATGACACGCACTTGTTGCAACTGTCCATCCTTTCCCTGGCCTTGCATATAAGCCACTTCATCGGCATCGCGCATTTCAATGTCGATATCCGCTCCGCGTGCCAGTTGCCAATCTATGGTAGGCGTGGGGACGGCTGCATAAAACGGCACATTCTGGTCAAAGGCCGCCAGGGCCTTCAAATAGGTACCAATCTTGTTGCAGACATCCCCGTGCCGTGACACCCGGTCCGCCCCCACAATCACCATATCGACCTGCCCGTGCTGCATCAGATGCCCGCCCGCATTGTCTGCAATGACCGTATGCGGGACGCCATGCTGCGCCAGCTCCCAGGCGGTCAGGCTGGCACCCTGGTTGCGCGGACGTGTTTCGTCTACCCATACATGCACCCTCAGGCCTGCATCATGCGCAGCGTAAATCGGCGCCAGCGCTGTTCCGCCATCCACCGTCGCCAGCCACCCGGCGTTGCAATGGGTCAGGATATTCACTACCTGCTGAGGATTAACACCCGCTTTTGAGTCAATCAACACTTTGCCATGCTGGCCAATCGCCAGATTCTGCGCCACATCTTCATCAGCGATTTCTGCAGCCATCTGCCAGGCATGGGCTGCGCGTGCCGATACTGGTAAAGCCTGCAATTGTTGCTGCATGCGTGTAGCCGCCCATGCCAGGTTAACGGCAGTCGGCCTGGTCGCAATCAATTCTTTCACAACAGCATTTAACTGCTGGTCTGTGGCAACAGCCTGTATCCCCAGTGCCACGCCGTAAGCAGCTGTGGCCCCTATCAGTGGCGCGCCGCGCACTTGCATGCTGCGGATGGCATGACAAATTTCCGGCAGGGTCGTCACGGTGACGGTCACAAATTCAAAGGGGAGGCGTGTTTGGTCTATTAGGCAGACAGCATTGGCCTCCTGCCAAATTGTACGAAAATGTTGTTCATGAATACGCATGTAATGATGCCTGACGATGGAGAATCAATTGTTGTAAAGTTTGTAAAACCGCTTGCTTTTTTTGTAGGACAAACACCGTAAATTTCAATCCACAAAATCTGTGGATAACTTTGTGGATTGCTGTGTCTTAAAAACGTAACTTACCAATTTAAAAGGACTTTTTCCAAAAGTTCATTTTTTAATCTATTTTTTTATTCAATAAAATCAATGACTTATAACTCACCACTATAATTGAAACACTTTCGTCATATTCTTAAAGTGTCACTTTAAGTCATGTGCATAAATACGCTAATTTTGGCAAAACTTGCATAGAATTTTTACCTGTGATTTCAATGAGTTGCGAAATTTCCAAGCCACGAATTAGGGCCATTTCCTCTGCTATTCTTTTTAATTGTCCAGGCGTATTCCGTCCGTGATGACCCACCCAAACCGGGGGAATATCGGGCGCATCCGTCTCTAAAACCAGGGCTTCCACGGGGAGCTCAGCAGCCAGCTTGCGGATTTTCAGTGCGCGTGGCCAGGTCATGGCACCGCCAAATCCAAGCTTGAATCCAAGTTCAGTGAATATCGTTGCCTGCTGCAGGCTGCCATTGAATGCATGCGCAATACCACTATCTAGACGATGTTTGCGCAAGTATTTAAGCACACTATCCACTGCAGCACGCACATGTAAAATGACCGGCAGACCAAACTGCTTGGCGATCTGTAATTGCCCTTCAAACAGGGCAACCTGCTTGACTTCGTTGTCGCGCGTGACATAAAAATCCAGGCCGATTTCCCCGATTGCCAGGAGTTGCCCTGCTTGCGGGCCTGCCAACACTGCCGCCACCGTGTCTTGCATCTGCTGCAAGGCGTCATCTGCCGCCTGATCGACAAACAGAGGATGCCAGCCCAGGGCAAAGCCTGTGTGTGGATGCTGTGCGCACCAATCCATCACCGGTTGGAACGTGGATTGCATGACAGCCGGAATCACCAGCGCACGCACGCCTTGCGCTTGCGCCTCTCGCCACACTTGGTCACGATCGGCATCAAACTCGCTGGCATCTAAGTGGCAATGGGTATCAATCAGCATACATATCAGGGTTGGAGTTTGGCCTGCACACGGATATCCTGGCCGAACTGGCGAATATCATGAATATGCAGGGGATGTGCGTCAGTCATGTGTGCCATCTCGGGCAGGGCAAACATGCCGCGCGCAGTACTGCCCATCAGTTTGGGTGCGTAATACAATAATAGTTCATCCACAAGCCCCGTTTGCAGGAAGGCACCATTGAGGGTTGCACCCGCTTCTATCAGCACCTCATTGCAGGGTAGCGCTGCCAGGGTTTGCATGAGTGCTGCCAGATCGACCAGGCCTTGCGCATTCGCCACATGCAATGTGCGTACACCCATCACCTGCAACAACTCCAGTTTGGCTGCATCCCCCTGTGCATATGCCACCACAGCATGACCATCCTGCAACACTTTAGCATCGAGGGGAATCTTTAGCCTGCTGTCCACAATCACGCGCAAGGGTTGCCTGGAGGTCTGGACATCCCTGACCGTTAACGCGGAGTCATCTTTGAGGATACTGCCAATACCAGTCACAATGGCACAACTCTGTGCACGCCAATGATGTACATCCTTACGCGCATCTGCTGAAGTGATCCACTGGCTGACACCATTCAATAACGCTGTACGGCCATCCAGACTGGCAGCCACCTTGAGCCTGACATAAGGCCGTTGCTGGGTCATGCGAAGTATAAAACCTGGGTTGAGTGCCCTCGCCTGTGCTTCACACACGCCTACCGTCACCGTGATGTTTTGTGCTCGCAAACGTTCAATGCCCTTGCCCGAAACCAGCGGGTTAGGATCTTGCATCGCCACGACAACGCGGTTGATGCCCGCTTTGACCAGCGCATCGGCACAGGGTGGCGTGCGTCCAAAATGACTGCAAGGCTCCAGCGTGACATAGGCTGTCGCGTCGCGCGCCAAGTCACCTGCCGCTTGCAGGGCATGCACCTCCGCGTGCGGTTCACCCGCCTTGAGGTGGGCACCTTCGCCTACCACCTGGCCATGTTTGACAATGACACAGCCAACACGCGGGTTAGGCGTCGTGGTATACAGCCCACGCGCTGCCAGACGCAGCGCACGGGTCATCCATTCAATATCTTGTGTACTTTGAGACATAGATTGCCATGATACAAAAAATACCGCGTTTACGGTTCTTTTGTGCACAAGGTCTCATGCGTGAAATCGCAACATCACTCGCATCACGAACTGCCGAATACGGGGGGTTTTGCGTGTTTCTTTCAGGCAAGCACGCACGCGTAATGACGCTACACTCAAAGTATGATTTATATTGCCGATCCCAACCCTTGGCTGGCCCTGTATGCACAACCGCTGCACACACGCATTGCCGCCCCTACCGCAGACTTGCAGTCGTTTTTATCGACTTATGGCCGCTCGCAGCAGCAGACATGCACCCTCAGCCGAATAAGCCCTGAAATAGAATCAGATTTAACAGAGGCGTTGGCAACCCTGCCAGAAAGCCTCATGAATACGCTCAACAAATCTGTACTGGGGATTTTCTTTGCTGATGGCCTGGGAGCATCCGGCCTGACCGATATGGTCGCACTGGGTGATGGCAGCAACAATATCGGATTTATTATCGTGCTGGATACTCATGCGTTTGCGCACGCTTCGGCAAATGCCTGGGCCAGCTGGAAAGAAAATTCGGCGTTTACGGCGGATGAAGAGGTGCAGATTCAGGTGTGCATTGCCAACGAAGACAGCGACCATCGCGTGCAAGCCTTGCGCTTCCTATTACTGCATGAATTTGGCCATGTCCTCGCTACCATGACAGACATTTGCCCCAAAGAGTGGAGCTTTCCTCTCCCCAAACTGGCCGGTCACTTTAGCAAACATAGCTGGCAAACGAGTGGTACTAAAGCGATTCGACCAGAACAGAACTTTCCCCACCGTGAAAAAATCTCGTTTTACCGCCAGCCGGTACTGCATGTCAGCCAGGCGCTAGATCTTTACCGCGACCTGGCAAGAACTGCTTTTCCCTCCTTATATGCCAGCATGGATGTACAGGAAGATTTCGCCGAGTGCTTTGCCACTTACGTGCATACACAATTGCTGGGCCAACCCTATCGCGTGCAGGTAAAGGTCGGCGATGCACTGGTATTCACCAGCGATGACTTCTGGGCTTCGTCGCGTGCCATTGAAAAGCGGCGATACTTTCATAACTTATTGCAGTCACTGGAACACAATAATGCCGGGCATACCTTCCAGGGCCTTGCGCCTTTCCTGCGCATGAACCTGAATGGCGCGGACTTGCGATCCCATGCACAATCGTTGCTGGTACAAGCTAATCAAGACCAGGAGAATGCCATCTTATGGATGAATCTGGCGACGGTATTTTTATGTCTCAAAATGCGAGACATGGGATTAGCCATCCAGGAGCAGGCATTAGCCTTACAGCGTCTGTATATTCGCCCGGCTGACTGCAGGCGACCAAAATTCCGCCTGCTGATGATCATGACGGCAGGTGACCTGTCAGAAAACACCCCTATTGATTGCCTGCTGGAAAACACCCCGGTAGAACTGCTTTATTACTACGCCACGGTAGAACAGCCGCTGCCCTCTCCACTCCCTGAACATGATGCCGTCATGGTAGGCCTGTCTGATAGCCAGGCTAACCGGGCGCTATTGTTAGCTGTGCAAGCCAGCCTGTCAGGTCACGCAAAACCGGTCATCAATCCACCGCATTTACTGCCCAACGTTAACCGTGATCAATTAAGCGCGCTCTTGCAAGATATCCCAGGACTGGAAATGCCACGCACACATAAACTGTCGCGTAGCCAGGTAGTGACAGATTTAAGCCTGCAAAACCAAGGTAAACAACCCGCCCCTGAGGCATTGCCTGGTTTTCCATTGATTATCCGTCCCGTTGGTTCACAAGCAGGTAACAATCTGGCCAGAATCACCTCCGCGAATGAACTAGCGGACTATTTAAAAGAGGTGACAAGCCCCGATTTCTTTGTGTCCCGTTTTGTGGATTACAGCAGCCACGATGGGCAGTTCCGCAAATACAGAATTGCCATGCTGCGCGGCGAACCCTTTATTTGCCATATGGCGATTTCGAGTGACTGGATGGTTCACTACGTCAACGCCGGCATGTATGAGTCCGCCGAGAAACGCGAAGAAGAAGACCTATTCATGCAAAACTTCACCAGTTTTGCTACGCGCCATCAGGCTGCATTGTCGGCCATTTATGAGCGTTTACAACTTGATTACCTGTGCATTGATTGTGCTGAAACACCGGATGGCAAACTGCTGGTGTTTGAAATAGACCATATCATGGCCGTGCACGCTATGGATTCGGCCAGCCTGTTCCCGTTCAAGGCTGGGCAGATTGCCAAACTACAGCACGCTTTCGAGCAGTATTTATATACATTACAGACGCAACCATTACTGGAGAGCGCATGATGAAACTGAATGCCAATCAATTGAATTTTTCTGGCGGCCCGGGTGCATTGCCGGAGAGTGTATTGCAGCAGCTACAAACCGCCATGCTGTGTGTGCCAGAGGTCGGTCTGTCTATCCTCGGCATCAGCCACCGTTCGCAATGGTTTGCACAAGTCGTGCATGAGCTTGAAGACAATATCCGCCAGTTGATGGGCCTGCCTGACACTACGCGCGTGCTCATGATGCAAGGTGGCGCCACGCAACAGTTCTCCATGCTGCCCATGAACCTGTTACGCGATGGGCAGTCTGCTGACTACATCCACAGTGGCTACTGGAGTGGCAAAGCCATTCATGAAGCTGAAAAGTCTGGCAAGCTTCATCTGGCGTGGAGCGGCAAGGCTGACCAGTTTAGCCGTTTGCCGAGTGATGCGGAGTTGCAGTTTTCAAAAGATGCTGCCTATTTTCACTACATTTCAAACGAAACCGTAGAAGGCTTGCAGTTTCACCGTGTGCCCGGCCGGGACGATGTCCCGCGTATCTGTGACATGTCCTCTGACCTGCTGTCTGCACCAGGCGAATTCAACCGCTATGCAATGATCTATGCCCATGCCCAAAAAAACATAGGCCCCGCAGGCGTGACACTCGTCATTTTGCGCGATGATTTTATGCAGACCCTGCCCAAGGACTTACCTGGCTTTATCAACTACCATGCTCAGGCGGATGCGCACTCTATTTACAATACTCCGCCTGTGTTTGCCATTTACAGTGTGTTGCTGGTGACACGCTGGCTACTTCATGACATCGGCGGCTTGCACAATATTGCCAAACATAACGAGCTGAAAGCAGCTTGTTTGTACCAAGTGCTGGATGACTATGCCGATTTCTACCGCGGTCGTGCCGCTATCGCTGACCGCTCCAACATGAATGTGGTATTTAATTTACCTAACGCAGAGATAGAACAGGCATTTTTACAGGCTGCCCAACAGGCAGGCTTTTCAGGCCTGAATGGTCACCGCAGCATCGGTGGCATCCGTGCCTCGATTTATAATGGGTTGGAAATTGCTGCCGCTGATCGACTGGCAGACTTTATGCAGACGTTCTATAAACGCTATAAAACCTTTACGCCGCAAACCTCAGGACTTTCCCTGGCCTGTGCATAAGGCATTAGTGCGAGGAAATCTGGCTATGGGTTAAGCGCGCATCCGCATCAAAATAAATACGCAATGCATGGTAAACATGCATACATTTGCCGAGGTCATACTCCAGTGCGTTGGCATCTTCGAGACTGGGGCGGCCGAGCAGGGCCATCACAGCCTCTTTTTTGGCACCGCGGATCAAGATATGATTTTTGAGGTCGTAAGCCATGTCACCCCGGCGGCAATCTTTTTGTACACTACTCGAAAGCTCCATCCAGCGTGTCTGGTCAAATTTCTCACTGCCAAATACCGCTTCGTCCTTGAATGCCCACCAGGTAAAAAAGACGATGGTGAGGATCACCGTGAATACCGCCAGTACAATCGCAGACAACTTGATCAGTTTCATGCACTCTGCCTTTCAGAGGATTAATCGCTATCAGTCACATCCAGATCGCGGATGGCGTTATGGAAATCATCCACATCCGAAAAGCTGCGGTACACCGAAGCAAAGCGGATATACGCCACCTGATCCATTTGTTTGAGTTCCTGCATCACGGTTTCACCGAGTAGCCGGGCAGGCACTTCACGTACACCTAAACCGAGCACTTTTTGAATAATGCGGTCCATGGCTTTGTCGACATACTCGGTAGGGACAGGGCGTTTATGCAGCGCACGCGTAAATGATACCCGCAACTTTTCGCGCTTGAACTCTTCGCGGGTACCATTCTGCTTGACCACTTGCGGCAGGTGCAGCTCTGCCGTTTCATAAGTCGTAAAACGTTTGTCGCACACCTGGCAACGGCGTCGACGGCGGATAGAATTCCCCTCCTCATTGAGGCGGGAATCTACCACTTGCGTATCATCAGCACCGCAAAACGGACATTTCATGGCTGAAAGCGCCTGAAGTGATTACTTGCCGTAGACGGGGAATTTGTCAGTCAGCGCGTGTACCTTGGCTTTCACCGCAGCAATCACTTCCGCACTTTCCGGATTATCTAGCACATCGGCAATCAGGTTGGCCACTTGCTCTGCTTCCGCTTCTTTGAAACCACGTGTGGTGATCGCTGGTGAACCGATACGGATACCGGAAGTCACGAATGGGCTTTCGGGGTCATTGGGAATCGCATTCTTGTTCACAGTGATGTGTGCCTGGCCCAGGTAGGCGTCTGCCGCTTTACCGGTCAAGCCTTTTGGACGCAGATCCACCAGGAACACATGTGACTCAGTACGGCCGGAAATAATGCGCAAACCACGTGCGGCCAATGTACTAGCCATGACGCTGGCGTTCTTCAACACCTGCTCCTGGTACACCTTGAACTCAGGCTGCGCTGCCTCGAGGAACGCGGTTGCTTTACCCGCAATCACGTGCATCAGCGGGCCGCCTTGCAAGCTCGGGAACACATTGGAGTTAATGGATTTCTCAAACTCTGCTTTAGCCATAATGATACCGCCACGGGGTCCACGCAGGGTTTTGTGCGTGGTAGACGTCACAAAGTCCGCATGTGGTACCGGGTTAGGATAGACACCCGCGGCGATCAGGCCAGAATAATGCGCCATGTCGACCATGAAATACGCGCCCACTTTTTTGGCGATTTCAGCCATACGGGCCCAGTCAAACCGCAAAGCGTAAGCAGATGCGCCGCCTATCAGCAATTTTGGTTTGCACTCGGTGGCAATTCGCTCCATCTCGTCGTAATCGATTTCTTCTTTGTCGTTCAAGCCATAAGGCACGATATTGAACAATTTACCGGACAGGTTTGCAGGAGAACCGTGCGTCAGGTGACCACCATGGCCCAGGTTCATACCCATCACCGTGTCACCTGGTTTCAGGATGGAGAAATACACTGCCTGGTTAGCCTGTGAGCCGGAGTGAGGCTGCACGTTGGCATACTCAGCCCCGTACAAAGCTTTCAGGCGATCAATCGCCAATTGCTCAACCTGGTCCACAAACTCGCAACCACCGTAAAAACGCTTGCCCGGATAGCCTTCAGCATACTTGTTAGTGAGTTGCGAGCCCTGGGCTTCCATGACTGCTGGACTGGTATAGTTTTCCGAAGCAATCAGCTCAATATGCTGATGCTGACGCTCTACTTCGGAAGAAATCATTTGGGCCAATGCCGGGTCTGCAACGCTTAAGTTTCTTGAAAAGCTAAACATGACGATCAAGTTTCCGTATTCACAAAAATAAAGCGCGATTTTACCATGAGGCGACCCCTGCATGCATCTTTAGCATGGTTCATGTGCGGACATCACCACTGCGATGATCAAGGACTTGTCTAACTATTTCACGATGGCATGTTCACGATGGCATGCGCTGGCATTGCCCGCATCGCACCAATTCGGTGCACCCACTTCAGCAGTTGATGACTGTAAATGTACTAATAAAAATGAGAAATTTATTTATGTGCATGATTTGTATAGGATTATTAAACCTGGCACAGCTTATGCTTATTAATAACCGTAAGCGTATATCTCCAAAATCGCTCCCTAAACCCAACTTCGGTTGGGTTCTTTTTTGAATGTTGACCTAGGGCTGTTTGCCCTCAGTATTTTTTGTTTGCGGACTTTTACTCTGTCGCGATTTTAATTGTTGCAAGGTTTGCTGGCATCCATCATCGGCAGCCGCATCGGCCTGACTACCGGGATCCAGGAAAGGCACAATCGCCGCAAAGGGATTGATGAGCGCCAGCAATAAACCACCAGCTACCCGTGCAGCAATCGGGCCAGGACTTAATGACACCTGCGGATTTACAAACGGACCTGTAACAAGAATCGGGGAGCGCACGGTAAACGGTGAAAAGTTTTTTGGGTTGGCCTGCAATTTAAGATTTAACTGTTCTTCCCCCAGATTCACCTGCCCCAACACATTCACGGTAGTCACCGGAGTATCAATCAAGGCGGCTTCAGGCGTTAGCACACCTTGCTTGGCACGCCAGCCCATGGCCGCACATTGCATAGGTAACGGCTGGTCCCCTTTGATCAGCACACCCACGGCCTGCGCAATATCCAGTCCCGCCGCTTCGACGACCAAATGCGAAATTTCACCCTGGCGTATCATCAGCGCCACTTGTCCATCCAGCGACTTAAGCAAGGCCGCCGTGGATCGACCCCGACCCTGTAACTTTGCCTTACCGGTTAACCGGCCAGAAATATAGGGCGGCGCTGCGTTGGCGCTTTGTTGCTTATTCTGCTGTTGACCTGCCTGCGCCTTATCTGGTGGATTTTGCTGCACCTGATTTTGCTGAACCTTCAGCCACTGCTCCAGCCGGATATCACGCACGGCCAATTGAATCTCCCAATCTGGCGCAGGGGGTGGAGAGAGATCGGTATTCCGGGAATCATGTGCATCAATGCTCAGCGCCCCTGACACACTGCCTTGCGCCGTATTGGCCTGAAGCTCAGCCAGACTGAGTTTGTGCTTATTAAGTGTCAGATGCAATTTAAGTGGCGAAATCTTCTGCCTGAAGGCACTGCCTAAATCAACCGCATCCAGGTGCACATCAATATCGGCATTCATACGTCCATAAGTGGCAAAATCGAGCGACTCATCGGGAAATAACTTGCCTGGATGTGTATTGGTTGCGTTGTCTTGAGCCGCCCCAAATGCTGGAGCCAGATCAGCCAGCATTAATAATGCTCCTTGCAGCTTGCCACTCAGCATGGGAATTTCGGGCGCTAGGTCATAAACAAACTCGCCCGATAGGCGACTACGTCCTATTTTTGCTGAAGGGATATTCACTTTCCATTGACTGGTCCCTTTTTCCACCTCGGCTGCCACTTTAAAAGCAGAAGTCCGTGGAAAAGTCAGGTCCAACAAGTCACCGACATCTGCCAATGAAGGCCCGGTGACATCTACCTTACCTTTGACGCGCTGCTCACCAAATAAATCATATACCGATCCACGAAACTGTGCCTTCACAGCCCCATATTTGAGCCAGCCCTGGGAATTAATCGGTGGGGAGTCCTTGCCGTGCGTCGCCACCGGCAAAAACCCTTGGGTGACCAGCTCCCCCTGCAATGGCAACCGACGGAACTTGCCACTCACCTTTACCCTGGACTCAGGACTTGCCAAGTGCTCGCCTTCTTCGGTAAAAAATTTCACCGCCAATTGTGCATGAGTAATGGCATCATCTACTTTGGCTTGTCCCTGATTGACAGCAAGCTGTTCAATCACCGGGAAAGGCCTTGGCGGGCTGGTATCATCCAGCTCAAAATCCCAGCTGGCATGGCGGTCAGCATGACGAAGCAGATAGGCGTTGAGTTGATCGGCGCGAATCGCCTGGATGCGGTAAGGATCGCCCTCTTTCAACGACCACAGATGTCGATACCGGAGCTGTAAATCCAGCCCTCGTGCATCGACAAAATAAGGCGCGCCAAATCCTTCAGGCGCAGAGATATTTAATCCACCGACCTGCAGGCGGATGCCACCTAGCAACTGTAAGTGGAACGGCCGTTCAATTTCCACAGACCGATGTAACTTATTTTGTAGGAATTGTTGCAATGGTTGGCGCAAAAAAGGCCACCCAGCCACTTCACAGCCTATCACGGTCAACACCAACACCAGCAAACTCGCCGTGACCCATCTGGTGACTTTGCTGGATTTTGTTTTTGTTATCTCAGTATCACTCATCTTCGCTATGATGCCCAGACAATCACCTACTGAACAGTCCCGCTTGTCTGACAAAAGTGTAGGCGGATTCTGTCAAATTCGGTGAGGGCTGTCAGTTATAATATCAACAACCTCGCCTTGTAAAATGGAGTAATGACAATGAAATGGACCGACAGCCAGCGGATTGCTGAAGAACTTTATGATAAATTTCCCGACGTAGATCCCAAAACTATCCGTTTCACTGACCTTATGCAGTGGGTCATAGAATTGGAGGACTTTGACGATGAGCCTTCCCGTTGCGGTGAAAAAATCCTCGAAGCCATACAGCTGGCCTGGATAGAAGAAGCGGAATAAATGCAGTTAGTGCCAGCATCCATTTTCAAAGCTTATGATATCCGCGGCATTGTGGATGACACATTGACTGTGGAGATTGTCAAACAGATAGGCCTGGCACTGGGCTCGCTGGCAGAGGAACGTGGCGAGCATCACATCTGTGTCGGCTTTGATGGCCGTTTGTCCAGTCCAGCACTGGCAGCCGCCCTTAGCGAAGGCATCCGGGAGGCCGGGATTAGTGTGATTCATTTAGGCATGGTCACCACGCCCATGCTCTATTTCGCGACGCACTACCTGGCCCAGACCAGCAGTGGCGTCATGATTACCGGCAGCCACAACCCGCCTCAGTACAATGGTCTGAAAATGGTGATTGCCGGTGAAACCTTGAGCAGCGACGCCATTCAGGCCATCAAGCAACGCATTATCCAACAACGGTTTAACCAACCAGATCAGTCAGGTTCGGAATCCCACTACGATATTCAACCGGCCTACCAGGAAGCCATCATTTCCGACATCCAGCTTGCCAGGCCCATGCGGGTGGCCATTGATTGTGGGAACGGTGTCGCAGGGGCTTATGCTCCTGCGTTATTTAAATCATTGGGTTGTGAGGTTGACCCTTTGTTTTGTGAGGTGGATGGCCGTTTCCCTAACCACCATCCTGACCCAGCCGAAGCCAAGAACCTGCAAGATGTCATGCACTGTCTGCGCACAGGCGGGGCAGAAATCGGCCTAGCGTTTGATGGCGATGGCGACCGCCTGGGCGTCGTCACCAAAAATGGGCAAATCATTCGCAGCGACCGACAACTGATGCTCTTTGTAGAAGACGTGCTGACACAACAACCCGGCAGTCACGTGGTTTTCGATGTGAAATCCACGCGCCATTTATCAGCATACATACGCGAACACGGCGGCAAACCCGTGATCTGGAAAACCGGCCACTCCTTAATGAAAGCCAAAATCAGGGAAACCGGTGCAGCCATTGGCGGTGAGCTCTCCGGACATTTGTTTTTCAATGATGCCAAAGAAGGTAAACCGCGCTGGTTTGGCTTTGATGACGGGCTTTATAGCGCCGCACGCTTGCTGGAAATTGTCAGCCGCAGCCCGAATGCCAGCGCCGTACTCGAAGCCCTGCCAGACAGTTTGAACACGCCAGAATTGCAAATTGCCATGCAGGAGGGCGAACCCCACGCGCTCATTTCCGCCCTGCAACAATCCGTTCAATTCCCCGATGCCATTGACGTCATCAGCATTGATGGTTTGCGTGTGGAATATGCAGATGGCTTTGGCCTGATCCGTGCATCCAACACCACGCCCGTACTGACCTTACGGTTTGAAGCAGATGACACCACGGCGTTAACACGCATTCAGCAGGCATTCAAACAAGTGCTTAGCAGTGCCAGACCAGACTTGAAAATTCCTTTTTAAGCCTCCATTGAATGAGCATGCTTAAAGCAACTCATAGAAAATACTCGCGCGGGCGCGGCCTGCTCTTCACCATGATCTGGCTGGGCCTTGCCGCCTTGGTCTGGCTGCTCATAGAACGTGTACAACATCCTAATACCCTAGAGCAGATCGGCCAGCAGAAAGTCGTTAGCCTCAAGCGCGGCCCCGATGGTCACTACAGTGCCGAAGCGCTGATTAATGGAGAACGCGTACGTGTACTGGTGGATACCGGTGCCACTGGTGTCGCGATTTCGCAGCATGTCGCCAACCGTTTAGGGCTGGTCAGCCATGAGGCCATCAATACGCATACCGCCAATGGCACTGCTGTGTCGTATCTGGTACGGCTGAAAACCGTTCAACTTGGTGGTGTGGTCGCCCATGATGTCGCCGCCACGATTTCGCCGGGCCTTGAAGGAGATGCCCTGCTCGGCATGAGTTTTTTAGGCCGGATGGATGTCCGGTTACATCGGGGAGTGATGACAATTAGTGACGGAGAGACCAAGTAACAAGGTCACCGATTAAATGACCCGGTGTAAGAAACAACGGATTATTCATCCATGTCTTTGCGATAGCCAAATTCCAGCACAAAATACTGAGGATTCAGACCCGCCAGTGGCACCCGCAACTTCGCCAATTCAGTTTCTGGCCCATGCACCTCAATTCTCACCAGCTTAGACACCTCACCCATCTCATGCAAAATCGGGCGCAGGTTTTCCAGATGGGCTAACAAGGCTTCGGCATTTTCAAAGCCTTCACGGCAATGCGCGAGATCGCCATCAAAACTAAAGCCGTAATACAGGCAGCCTGGCTCACGCGAAGACCATTCAACGTATTTTTCACAGATGGCGCGAAAAGCAGCCGCTTGGCCTGGATGAATTTCAAAGTAAGGTGAAACGGAGCAGCAGGTGTCTTGGGTAGCCATAAGAAAATGTTTACTGGTATTTAGTGGGATTAATTCGCCAGCTCAGCACCCTCTACCACCACACGGAAAAACTGTAATGCGGCTTGGTCCTGAATGCGGATACCCGTGGCAACTGAGCCACGTTTACCTGGTGCAATCCCGCCCGTAATCAGCATGGAACGTGTCTGGTCTACCAGGCGGCCGTGGCTATCGTATTGCAGCATGCGCACCCTTACACGGCCAACTGGCACACTGCTGCTATTTTGCACCGCGGCGTAAACCATACCCGTGTTGTCCGCCAGCGGACCAGAGGGCAAATAACGGGCCGGGTTACGTGGCAAATCGATGCGCATGGCGCGGGCAGCAGCCTCTTTGCCGATTTCAGAATCTGAGCTCGCAGCCAGTTGGTAATGCTGCAAGGCAAGGGAGGTTTCACCACGTCCTTCGGCAATCTGCCCCAGCAAGGCATAGCCCGGTGCAGTGGGGAGCAAGGCGTTGGCTTTCTTTAAAAATGGTTCGGCCTGCTCTTTCTTGCCGTCATTAAACAAGGCAATGCCACTTTGCACATAAGGCTTGAAGTAATCAGGCTGCATCTGGATGGCCTTGTCATAAAAGGCTAAGGCTTCGGTGGTATTTTTCTTGGTTAAAGCAATATCACCCAGTAGCTCCTGGAAGCGCGCTTCACGCGGCTCGATACTGATGGCTTTTTTTGCCAATGCCCTGGCCTTTTCAGCATCGCCTTTTTGCAACGCGGCTTTGCCTTCATCATAGGCTTGATAGGCTTCGCGGGTCGCCATCAGTTTGGCGACCTTTTGCGCGTAAACCTCTTTACCCATCTCACCACCAGCGCCCAACTCTTGCAGCGTCTTTTTATTCAGGTCAACACGCTCCTGTGACGGTGGATGGCTGGCAAACAGCCCGGACAGGAAATCCTGCCGTTTACCTTCACTCAGCCGCACAAACGTCTCCTGCAAGGTGACGGCAGCAGCCGGGTCGTAACCGGCGAGTTTCATATACTTCATGCCATAGTGGTCAGACTCTGACTCGGCATCGCGGCCATATTTACTCGAAATAAGCTGTCCGCCCAGCTGCGCCCCACCGACGACCAGATTAGCGTAATTAGAGTCTCGCGTGGCCAGGCCCACCGCCAGCATCGCACCTTGCATAAATATGCCGCGCTCCATGCCTTTGGCACCGTGGCGGGCAGCCGCATGCACAATTTCATGGCCGAGTACGGCAGCCAGTTCGGCTTCACTGTGCAACTCGTAAAGCAGGCCACGGTTAAACGCGATTTTGCCGCCGGGCATGGCCCAAGCATTGGGGACTGAATCATTCAACACGACAAATTCATAAGGCAGATCGGGGCGGTCTGATACCGCAGCCAGTTTTTGCCCGACTTGTTGCACATAGCGTGTCAACTCTGCATCCAGCGTATAGTCACCACCTTGTGACTGGCGTGCAGGGCTGTAATTTTGCTGGCCGATCTGGACTTCCTTGTCTTGCGAGACAAACTGGAACTCACGCTCCTTGGTCACCGGATTGATACCACAGGCCAACAACCCTGCGGACAGTAGCAGCGGGCAAAGAATTGTTTTTTTGATCATCGTCATTCAGCCGTTTCCCCAGGCAGCCACACTTATTAAGTAATCACCGTCGGTTGCTGCCTGCCAGTGAGTTGGGGCAGTTGAGAGATCTGATGCGACACGGCAATCAACTCGGCCAAAGCCTCCTGTGCATCCAGTTGCTGCTGGGCTGCATCTTCAGTGAACGCTTCGAGATAGACACGGATAGTCGCCCCCTCAGTGCCTGTACCAGACAAACGGATGACCACACGCGAACCGCAGGCAAACAGGATGCGTACCCCTTGGTTATTGCTGACTGAACCATCAACGGGGTCGGTATAGCTAAAGTCATCCACCGTCTGGACGGTATAACGGCCAAATACCTGGCCAGGCAAGGTCAGAAACTGAGCATTGATGTGGGTGATCACGGCATTGGCCTGCTCGGTGGGCACGCCTTCGTAATCATGCCGGGAATACACATTGCGGCCATAGGTTTGCCAGTGCTTACGCACCAGTGACTCCACACTTTCATTAGTCGCCGCTAGCAGATTCAACCAGCACAACACTGCCCATAAACCATCTTTTTCGCGCACGTGATCACTGCCGGTACCAAAGCTTTCCTCACCGCACAAGGTGACACGCCCCGCATCCATCAAGTTGCCAAAAAACTTCCAGCCGGTGGGCGTTTCATAACAGTCAATGCCCAGCTTGGCGGCAACGCGGTCCACCGCACCGCTGGTCGGCATGGAGCGCGCTACGCCAGACAAACCCTTGGCATACGCCGGAATCAACTTGGCATTGGCCGCAATCAGCGCCAGGCTGTCGGAGGGGGTGACAAAAAAATGATTGCCCAGGATCATGTTCCGGTCACCATCACCATCTGAGGCGGCTGAAAAATCCGGGGCTTGGGGACCATAAGCAATCTTGACCAAATCTTCAGCATAAGTCAGGTTGGGGTCAGGATGGCCGCCGCCAAAATTCTCTGACACTTCGCAGTTCATCAAGCTATTGGCTGGTGCCCCCAAACGATTGCCAAAAATCTCTTTGGCATAAGGTCCGGTCACGGCATGCATGGCATCAAATTGCAAGCGATGTCCGGCCGCCAGCCAGCGCTTGATGGCGTCAAAGTCAAACATGCTTTGCATCAAGTCAGCATAATCGCTGACCGAATCAATCACCTCGACTTCAAACCCATCCAGGGTGGTGATGCCTATGCTGGACAAATCAACCTCGGGTAAATCAGCCATCTTGTATTGGGTGATCTGCTTGCTGTTGGCAAAAATGGCATCCGTGATTTTTTCGGGGGCTGGCCCACCATTGCCCGTGTTGTATTTAATGCCAAAGTCATCGTCGGGGCCAGCCGGGTTATGGCTGGCAGAAAGGATAATGCCGCCAAAAGTCTGGTATTTGCGGATGATATTTGACGCGGCCGGGGTCGACAGGATACCGTTTTGTCCAACCAGCACCTTGGCAAAGCCGTTGGCCGCTGCCATTTTGATAATGATCTGGATCGCTTCCTTGTTATAGAAACGGCCATCGCCGCCAAGCGTTAAGGTAGCGTTGGCCGGAATCTCCAGCGTATCGAAAATGCTTTGCACAAAATTTTGCAGATAATGCGGCTCCTGAAACACGCGCACTTTCTTACGCAAGCCCGAGGTACCTGGCTTTTGGTCAGCAAAAGGTTGGGTTGGGATAGTTTGAATCGACATGGCCTGGTTTCTGAAATGTTAAAAAATCTAAGACTGATTGTATTACAAATTGATGACACTTTTTTGTCTGCTCGCCAGGCAGAGACTGACTTTTAATGCATCATCAGAGAGCATCAGTGCCGACGGCTAAGCCCGTAGTAACTCACAGAGAGAGCAGCCACATGCGCTGCCGGCAATAACAAGGCGTTAAAGTGCCAATGCAGATATCCCCAGACGCCTAACACGCCACCACAAATAAAGCCGGCAATCAATAGGGTATAGAGTAGCAGGCGTCGCCTATCCACCGCTTGCCCGCGTAAACGCAGGCCGAGGGCAATGCCGATATCGGTAAATAACCCTGAGACATGCGTGGTACGCACCACCGCCCCGCTAAAGGTACTGGTCATGGCATTTTGCAGGCCGCAAGCGGCTGAGGCCAACCACTGCCCACTTTGCCAGCCATGACTCAGCAACCAGACAGAGGCGGCCAATAAACCAGCCTCCAGCCATAACGCCACATGGTAACGACGGCCGATTCTGAGTGCTTCATTTCCTATCAGCACACCGCTCAAAATGGCCCCCAGCACAAAAAACAGGATCACCCACAATAGATGCAAGACTTGCCATGCATCCTGATTCACCAACTCAATGGAGAAATAAGTGGAGATACCGGTCAGGTGCGACACCGCCTGGTGACGAAATCCCAGCACACCGACGGCGTTCACAAAACCGGCATTCATGGCCAGTAAAAATCCGCCCCACTCCACCCAGCGGGGCAAGCGCTGCATCATGTCACACCCTTATTTTTGTGATGATTCTTGACTCCCATTCTACGCTGCCGGCTGAGGACTTCAACTCAAACTACGTAAAATCATGAGCCGTTTTTACGTGATGCCCTCAGGGCACTTTTGAAACACATGCGTATAGTGGGAGTCATACAAGTACATCAGAACGATGTACTACTTAACAACCAAAAGGAGATTAATCATGTGGACTAAACCAGCTGCTACAGAAATGCGTTTTGGTTTTGAAGTGACTATGTACATCATGAACAAATAATCAGTGCTTGTGTTTATCACGCACTGAAAACAAAACCCGCTGCAAAGCGGGTTTTTTATTGGCTGTCACGGAGACGGTCAAGCCAACTGTGACCACAGCAAGTGGATACTTATCCCCATCAAAAACACGGCAAAAATACGCTTTAATATTTTCACTGGTAAGCGTTTTGTCAATGCCACACCAGCAGGCGCAAACAATACACTTAGCGGGGTAATCAGCATCACTGCTGGCAAATAGATCAGCCCAAAGGTGTCGGGCGCATGCGTAGCTTGCCGGATGGCATCTTGCAAATAGCTCACTGTGCTCGCCAGCGCAATCGGGAAACCCAGCACCGCCGAAGTGCCAATCGCCTGCTTGACCGACACATTGCGCATGGCCAGGTAAGGCACCGTTAACGTACCACCGCCAATCGACACCAAGGCGGAAATCACACCAATTAACAGGGATACCAGGCTGATTTCAATCTTGCCCGGGACTTTATGCTGGATAGGTTTGCGGTCCCGGAATAATTGAGCCGCTGCAAAAAAAGTAAACATGGCAAAAAACAGTGTCAAATAAAAGGCATCCAGATGAATCGCCACCAATGTTGCGAGCAGCGAGCCCAAAAACGCCATGGGCACCATGGCCCAGACATATCGCCAGACAATATTCTGGTTTTTATGATGCGCTAAAATACTCGACAGTGAAGTAAACACGATACATGCCATTGAAGTGGCCAGCGCCATATGAAAAGCCACATCGGCTGAAAATCCTTTTGCAACCAGTATGGCATGCAGCATGGGTACCAGCACAATCCCGCCACCGATTCCCAGCAAACCGGACAGCACACCAACCACCATCCCTATCAGGCAAAAGAGTGCATATTGCTCAAAAAACAGTGGTATCCAGTCCATAGTCAGTCAGTGAATTCAAAGCGCAACAGTATAACGGTTAGCCTGAATGCTGGTTAGAAAAACACATGCAGCAACCGACGTCTATCCTTGAAAATTAAAGTTTAAGTAAATATCAACATAATGACTTATGCACGATTGATTATTTGTTACAATTAATCAATGAGCGATGAGGTTAAAAAGATAAAAGGCGGTAAACGGCCAGGCGCTGGGCGCAAGCCCGGCTCTACCACCCGCCTGGAAAAAACCATTGTTGTACGTATTCCGGTGAGCCAGAAACCGGTGGTCAGCGATCTCATGGCAGCTTACGCCAAAAAGCGACAAGCCAATCAGTTAAAGCAAAACCTGGATCAAGTGTCTAAATTCGCCCTGCCTGCAGCAGATCTGCAAGAAGTCAGTCTGCCGATCTTCCAATCCAAAGTGCCGGCAGGTTTTCCATCACCAGCAGATGACCATATCGAAGACCGTCTGGACCCGAATGCCTACTTGATTGATCAGGCGGATACCACTTTTTTTGTCACGATCCAGGGGGAATCCATGATTGAAGCGGGTTTGATACCAGGAGACAAAGCGGTCGTGGATAGAGGCAAGCAAGCTGTTATAGGTGATATTGTACTTGCCATGATAGATGGCGAATTCACCATCAAAATCTTGGCAAAACAAAAAAATGGCAACCCTAAGCTGTTACCCGCCAATGCATCAGGCAAATACAGCCCTATCCTGATCGAGCCGCCGATGCAGTTTGAAGTGTGGGGCGTGGTGATTGGTTCGTTCAGGCGGTTCAGATAGACAATCATGGATATGATGGCAATAAAAAACCCGGCATGGATTCATACCGGGTTGCTGGGTACTCAGATGAATTATTTGTTCATCACGTACATGGTTACTTCAAAGCCGAAACGCATTTCGGTAGCAGCTGGTTTAGTCCACATAATGATCTCCTTTTTTATTTCCCGAACCGACCCCATGTCTGGTTCGTGTGCATGTATTATCGGCCTGCCCAGTCAAAATCATGCTATTGCGGATCATGAACAGACTTTAGGGAATTTCATGAAATGGGCCTCATAAAAATGAATGAGACCCCATTTAAAGATCTTGCCCCCAGGGCCATCGCACTGGTAGATGTGAATAACTTCTACGTCAGTTGCGAGCGCGTGTTTAACCCAAAGCTGCGCAATCGCCCCGTGGTGGTGTTAAGCAACAATGATGGCTGCATTATCTCCCGCAGTGCAGAAGCAAAAGCCCTGGGCATCCCCATGGGCGCACCCTGGTTCAAGGTCCGCAAGTTTGCCCAACAGGAAGGCGTCGTTGCGTACTCATCCAACTATGCACTATATGCCGACATGAGTAACCGCGTCATGTCTGTTTTGCGGCAATTCAGCCCGGCGCAAGAAGTTTATTCCATTGATGAATCATTTCTTGATCTCACCTCATTTGCGACGCGGGACCTGACACTGTATGCCAAGCAACTCAGGCAAACAGTGCTGCAGTCGACCGGCCTGCCGGTATGCGTTGGGATAGGCAGCAGCAAAACATTAGCAAAACTGGCTAACCATCTCGCCAAGCAAGAGCCAGCCCTGAATGGCGTGTGCAATTTCAACAGCATGCCCATGGCTGCCGTAGATGACGCATTACGTGATATTGATGTCAGCCATGTGTGGGGCATAGGCCGGCATTTAAGCCAGCATATGCATGACGCAGGCATACACACCGCCTATGACCTCAAGGTAAGCAATGCGGCAGCCATGCGACAAAAGTTTAACGTGATCATGGAGAAAACGGTACGCGAACTGAATGGCACCGCCTGCCTGGAACTTGAACAGATACGGGGCCCCAAGCAGCAAATCCTGAGTACCCGCAGCTTTGGTCACCCTGTGCGAGACCTGCAAAGTCTGGAAGAAGCCGTCACGCTTTATACGACCCGTGCAGCGGAAAAACTGCGCCAACAAAAATTATATGCAGGCAGTATCTATGTCTATATCCGCACCAGCCCTTTCCGCGACCCCGGCCAACAATACGACAACAGCCTGCGGTTATCGCTGTATGTCGCCACCAATAATACCTTGCATCTGGTTCAGGCAGCTCTCGTTGCTCTAAGAAAGATTTATCGTCCGGGATACGACTATGCCAAGGCGGGAGTATCACTGGGTGAACTGGTGACTGCCGGGGCACAGCAACAGGATATGTTCCATGCGGCCACTGGTCAGGAAAAGTCGGAACGGTTGATGCATGTGCTGGACAGTATCAACCAGAAAATGGGGCGGGCTACGGTCAAACTAGCCAGCGAGGGATTGCAGGTCAGGCAAGACTGGCGCATGAAGCAGGAGCGTAAGAGTCCTGGCTATACGACGCGCTGGGAGGATTTATTAAAGGTAGACTAATTGCAGATGAGGAATAAATCGCGGCCCGTTATTCGGCATCAATCAAACCATGTTTCATCGCCAGCCTCACCATTTCCACCGGGCTGTTCACGGATAATTTCTGCTTGATCAGTGTGTAATAGTTAGCGACAGTTTTCTGGCTGATTTTAAGCATCTCGGCCACGTCTTCGACGCGTTTACCTTCTGCCAATAAGCGGAACACTTCAAATTCACGCGAGGTTAACTGCTGTAGCGGATTACTTTCACCGATCAATGTCTGCAAAGCCACCTTTTGCGCCACATCCTGGCTCAGGAAGGTACGGCCTTTGGCGACATCCAGCACCGCCTGAACCAAGTCATCAGCCACACCCGTTTTAGTGACATAGCCTTTGACGCCGGTTTTAAGCGCCTGGGCTGCAAACGACACCGCCTCATGCATGGAGAAAATCACAATTTTTGCCTGGGGATAGCGCTGCAAAATACGTTTGGCGGCTTCCAGCCCGCCCATGCCCGGCATGGAAATATCCATCAATACCACATCGGGCAAGACTTCCCCATACACTTGATACGCCATCTCGCCGGTGTCCGCTTCTGCCACAATCTCTATGGACTTATGGCTCTCCAGCAAACGGCGCAACCCTGACCTCACCACCGTGTGATCATCCACTAACACAACCTTGACTATCATGGCGCAGTATCCCGAAATTTTCCTGTATTTTGAAAGTGCACTTCTATGCGTGTCCCCTGGCCGGGGGCGCTACTAATATTCATCGTTCCCATCAATCCCTCCACGCGCTCCTGCATGCCAGCCAAGCCATAACCCCGGCTTGGCACTGTGGGATCAAAACCACGGCCATCATCTTCAACCAGCAAGTACAAACCACCCGCCTTGTCGCTCACCTCTATGGTCACCCGCTCGGCCGCAGCGTGTTTGCTGATATTGGTCAGGCATTCCTGTAAGATACGGTATACCGTCACCGCCACCGATTCATCTGGCTGCGTCAAGTGGTTGGAAATATTATTCACGACCATGATGCTGCGGTTTCTATCGTGCCAGTGGTGAATCAATTCTGCCAGTGCCAGACTCAGTCCAAGCTCGTCCAGCACCCGCGGGCGCAATCGCGCCAGCAAATCCTGAATAGTGAACATCATTTGCCGGGTGATTTGCGCAATCGCTTTGGCACTTTCACGCGCTACGGTCAGCTTTTTGGCCGCCACCATGGCACTGGCATCTATATGCACTGCGGTCAGGTACTGGCCGATTTCATCATGCAGGTCACGCGCCAGCTTTTTGCGCTCTTCTTCCTGCAAATGAATAATCTGCTGGGTCAGCCTGTGGTTATTGCGTATGCTTTGCTCCAGCGTGCTCGCCATCTTGTTAAACTTGTCGCTGATTTCGCTTAACTCAACCTGCTCAAAACCAGGCAGCCGGGTCTGGTAATCGCCATGTTCAATCTGGTTTAAGCCATGGATAATCTGCTTGACCGGTTTAAACGTCGCCCGCACCGTCCAATACACAAACAACAGCACACTGAGGCCAAACAAGCCAACGATAGAGAGCAAGCCTGAAGTATCATCCCAGATCTCGCGCAACTCGAAACTCGGATCAGGCGTAATCACCAACTCACCGATCAAACGCCCGTTGAGGATGATATTTTTGCGTTTGGGTTCATTAAGCACACTCGAAATGTCGAGCAACCTGACAAACCAGATCGGTGGTTCTTCCCCCGCATGCTCCACACGCGTCGAGCGGTTAGACTCCCTTAAGCGACCATTCACATCAAAAAAATCCACCTTCAGATGCCGGATATTGGTCAATTCTTCCAGCCTGAAAACAGAGACTTTTCCTTCCTCGCTACGGCTCAGCCAACCAAAGTCTGTCATGTAATGCGCGATCTGCGCATCCAGCAAATGCATCACCAGGTTGGTCGTCGAATCCACCTCTGCCAACACATCCTCCCGCGCATTTTTAATCACGGAAATCGCCCAAGTCAGTAATAGCCCAAGCAGTAACAGGGTAATGATCAGATTGAGTTTGAATTGAAGACTGAGAGATTTCATCATGCAATGGGGATTTTAAAGAGTATTCACCAAAAACATTCGGGAATTTTTCCCTATTCGTTCATACAGCAAGAATTATGTAGGCGTGCGATCACATAGTCGATTGTAGCGTTGTAACCTCTTACAAGAAACCTGCCACAAAGACCTATTGGACGGATTGCTTCTTGTTCAAGCCAAGCCAGAAGGCATGGAACTGTTCTCGGCAAACTCGACTTTTGATGAATATGTCATTAAAAGGTATTGGTTATTGTGTAGGGCTGATAGAAGTTGACGCAGTTAAGGTTGTATTTTAGGATGGTCTAAAATTTAACAACAGCTTGAAAATGTTAAATAAAAGCCTTAAACCTTCAATCAAAAAAGCATCAATACTGGAAAGTTTTGTGTCATTTAGGATGCCTAGTTTACGTTGGGCATCTTAAGAACTATGCGTCGTAGCGAATATGAAAAACTGGTTCAATCATTAAACTCTTGGGAAAGCGGATTAGCCCGCCTTGGAGAATGCATTGTTCAGTTTCAGCGCATAGAAGATGCACTTTCGGTATGCATTTCTGCAATGGTGGGTCGTTCGCGCAAAGTTGGTGAAATTATTACTACAGAGATGTCCTTTCGCTCTCGCGTGGCAACATTTGGAGCTTTGTTTGCACACTCATTAAAATCAACCACCCTACCAGACGATATATCTGAACTTATATCCCGTCTTCACTGGGCAGAACAACAGAGAAATACTCTTGTGCACTCGCTATGGGATGCAAGCGAATCCAAACCCGATACAATTCGTCGCGAAAAGAAATCTATACGAAAAAGTAATCTAGCAACCGCTGAAGAACACTTTACACCCGATGACCTTGACGACCTAAACCGTTTATTTGAGGGTATTGTTACTGACCTATTTTTCCTTACTTCAGAACATTTGCCAAAAACTGAAAAGAGACTACTGTGATTGTCATTCCCACCCCATCCATCAAGCAGGTCTCGCTAAAGCGCGCCCCTTAATGTTAGTCGCTAGAGGTTAAGGTCATGAAAACCAAAACGACTCAGTTAATTCAACATCTGTCTCATGAGATAGAAGACGAAGAGAAAGCCGAGCTCTATCTAGAAGATTCACTGCCTCTTATTGGCTTAGTCGTTATGTATTTCAACGCGCTTGAGAAATCCCTAGATTCAGTGCTGTGTGAAACCGTTACGGACAGAACAGATATTCCAGGCTTGATCATCATTCAAAAGTTGAGTTATGGAGCGAAGGTCGATCTCTTCAAACGCTTCTGCGATGATTTGCATTTGTCTGGTTCTGGAGTCATTGATGGGTTTGAAAAGCTAATTGCTGACCTTACGGATGTTGGAAAACTTAGGAACCTAGTTGTCCACGCTGATTGGGAAAATACCGATCACGATGGCTACACCTATGTGAGGCTTAAGACGACAGCAAAAGGAATGGAGCAAGAATATGTCCAGTTTTCCGCAGAGTCTCTGGAAAAGCTTGCGGATCGGATAATCACTCTTCGGAATGATTTATACGAGTACTGGGAACGGAGAAACAAGGCCATTTGGGGGCCTCGTGCTTAGTTCAATGTCTTACCTTTCGGTCAAGCGAGAACGTATTCCGGCGTGCCGCCTCCAGACGGCCCCTTACCTCCGCTAGCCTTCAAAATGATTGAATCCCGCTATTGGCGTACTGAGTTGAGAGCTGATCTGAACTGGCTCAAGAATCATCGGACGTATCGTCGGTGGTCTGAGAAACAGCTCGTACTGTTCGAGCGTAAGCTTATGTTGGCTGCATTTCAAATTCGCTCACTATTGGAGCGACCGAAGGTCAATGATTGCGCCCGCAGTAGAAGTATGCCGGTACTGCGCTACAAGAAGATCGGCAACCGCCCGTTCACTGCCACCGGCTCAGGTTGGCCGCACGAGTGCTTTGATATGGGGAACCCAGAGTCGGTTACACTGTCGACCCTCGATGTATGCAACCAGATCATTCATTACTACTGGATGCAGACATTGTCCGAAGGACGAAGCTTTGCTTCAATGCTCGTTTTCTCAGACTACAAACGGCACAAGTGGGCCTATGAGCTCCGAATCGAGGATCTTTTACATCTCTTCCAATTCTTCGGTGACGAATCGTCCTGCGTCACTGGCATTGAATCTAGATGGGATGAAGACAAGCAAGACTTTGTGGTCACCAAATCGCAGGGGCCTGGCGACTCGTCGGCCACCCACAGCGCTGGGCATAGGAAACAAGTATGAGTAGGTAGAGAGTTCCTAAAGGGCAGGTCTTCCTAAAAAGGAAGAAAAAAATAATGGCGGTCCTTCAGCCCAAGTAGGGCGTACCGTACACGGTACGCCGCATATTGTGGTGATGCAGAATAAAAAGCAACAATCACCTATCAAGGTTAATGAATCACCACCCCCCAAGGCAGATTCCCCACCGCAATATCCTTCAGCTTGGCATTTGTTTGGGTATCAATCACCGAGACATTATTACTACGGCCATTGGCGACATAGAGTTTTTTACCATTCGGTGTCAGTGCCATATTCCAGGGACGTTGGCCGACTGGGATCGTGGCGATGACTTCGCGGGTGGCGGTATCGATCACGCTGAGGTTGTGATCGCCGCCGTTGCTAACGTAAATGCGGCTACCATCGGCGTTGACCTTGACACCGTTGGAGCGCAAGCCGACCTTGATATTGGCTTGTACTTTCCAGTCGGCGGTGGAGACTATCTCTAGCATGTTAGCGGCTTCGTTGGCGACGTAGGCCCATTTGCCATCGGGGCTAAAACCAACGCCGCGCGGGTGTTTGGTGGATGCGATCAGGTGTTCGGATTTGAGCGTGTTGAGGTTAATCACATCCACATTATTGCTCTCTTCGTTGCTGGCGAGCAGCCATTGCTGGTCGGGTGAAAATACGCAATGCTCGGGGTTTTTGCCCTGGGTTTTAATGGTGTGTTTGAGCTTGTTGGTTTGCAGGTCTACCAGCGACACGGCGTTTTCTTCTTCCAGGCAGGCGGCCAGCAACTTGCCATCGGGTGAAATATCAATGCCTTCGGGTTCGTCGCCGACTTTGATCAGGGCAGTTTGTTTGCCGAGCTGGGTGTCTACCACCGAGACGGCGTTTTTATCGCGCACGACGACGTAGAGTTTTTGGTTGCTGGGGTGGATGGCGGCGGCCTGCACTTTTTTGCCGAGCTTGCCTTTTTTAGGCAGTGTGTTGATGACTTCGTCAGTGCTGGTATCAATCACTGAAACCGTGCCATCTTTTTCGTTGGGCACATAGGCAAGGGGTTGGGAAAAAACGTTTGAACAGAAACTGGCCAGCGCGCCAGCAAGCAATAGGTGTGACAGGTGTTTTTGCATACAGCATCCTTAAAAAAATCGGCCAGTTGCTGCAACAACTGGCCCGAACATGGAGATATACTTTATGCAAAATCAATTAAATATAATATTTAAATGATGATTGCATCATAAGTGTTCAGGCGTACTGCCAATAGCGGCATGCTTCCCGATTTATCCGGGAAAAATTCCCTTTATTTGCACAACGAGCATAGTCAACCAACATCCTCACTCGGTATGCCCGACAAACTGGCCAAATGCACGTGGTTGAGAGCCCACCTTGATAGCCGGTTTCAAGATCAGGCGCTCGCCATCAATCACTGCCAATACGTTATCCATCCAGCTCGCTACCAGTATCTGCTGATGCACCGCATCATAAGCAATGCCTTCGGGCGTGCCCGGCACGCGAACCCTAGCGATGGTTTTGCCGCTGGCGAGGTCAATCACACTGACGCTGTCTTCGCCGGTATTGGTCACATACAAGCGTTGACCTGTCATATCCGTGGTGGCGCAATAAGGATGATCACCTACGGCCAGCGTCTTCACCACTTGATGCCGCCGCGTATCGACCACGCTGATGGCGTTTGAATACACATTCACCACAAATAGCTGTTGACCGTCCGGGCTCAGGCTCAATCCAAAGGGATGCAGCCCCACGCTGATGCGATGTGTTTCTTTATATGTGCGTGTATCAACCACACTCATATCATTACTATCCCGGTTCGCCACATATAACGTTGCATCATCTCGGCTCAACTGCAGGCCACCAGGCGCATGACCCACCTGTACTTGCGCAACTGTTTCCCCTTCTACCGTCATCACCAACACGGTATCGTGATACCAGTCAGCCACATAGACACGGTCGCCGCGCTTGCTGACAGTGATGCCTACGGGTGCGATCGGCAAAGCAATGGTGTTTATCACTTGCTGGCGGTGCATATCAATCACCGAGAGCGAATATCCTTCTACATTGCTTACGTATACTTTGTGGTGGCGCTTATCCACAGCCACCCCCACCGGCGCTCTGCCTACCTGGATGGTATTCACTACCTGCTGTGTTTGCAGGTCAACCACCGACACAGTATCCTCACCCTGATTGGTGATATAGGCGTAGTCTGCCGCCTGCGCATAAACGCCCAGGCTGAGGCCCAACAGCATGCATAACACTTTAATCATGGGGAAGATCACATCCCTGTTACCAGGGCCTGACATACACCAGGCCGGGGGTTATCAGCCCAACCTTGTGGTAAAAACTATAAGGGTTTATCTGACAAACGGATTGAGACAGTCTCCCGCAAGCGCTTGGGAATTTTTCACCGGCGCTTCGGGTAGCACTTGCTGTAAGAAGAGGCACGCGATATTTACGCTGCGGAAGAGGTTTGCGAGAAATGGTCTTGAATGGCCTTCATCTCCAATGCCTGCCACATTTGCAGGTGGTGTTGCAACTCATGGGTATGCATGGCACCGGTGACCATATCAATAATCACACGTTCGCGTACCACCATGAGCGCAGGCACCTGCGCCACCTGGAAATTAGCGGCAAGGTCGGTGGCCACATCAACGTCAGCAATTGCAAATGATACCGCTGGGTTCTGTGATGCCACTTCGGCAAACACGGGATAAAACGTCTGGCACGGGTCACACCATTTGGCAGTAAAAAGCAGCACCACAAATGCCTGGCTCGCCACATGCTGGTTGAACTGCTGCTGGCTATCTAGTGTGACCGGTTGAGGGGAAGTCTGGTTAGGTTGCATGTATTAATCCTTGCGATAGGGAGCGCCTGCCACCGGCAGGCGTTTGATGGTGCCCAGCGTCCAGTGCTGGGGGCCAGCGATGCTTTGTGAGCAGCCCAGTTCTGTTTCTGGTACTTCCGGCGTCAGCACATGCCGGGTGTGGTCCGCGGTTTGCACTTGCATAAACCAGCGGTCTATCCACACTTCCACCGGACTTTGATCCACTGACATGGCAGCCTCGGTCAACTGTAATGAGACCATTTTGCCGCCATGAGCCAGGCACAGGGAGTCATCCGTCTCCACCAACCTGACCAGCGCCTGTTGTGACTCATCTGCCTGGCAATGCGGATGAATGACCGATAGTAGAACCAGTAACAAAGAAAAGCGCACACGCATGCTTACCCCTTAGGCGCACACAGACATGCCTACACTTTTAAACAGTGGGCGCAGAGCCACACACACCTTTTGGCGCCAGCCTTTGGTGCTGCTGGCTGCGACGGCATTGCGGCCATCTTTCAGCCCTTGCAAACCTTCTTTCACGAAATTATCCACGGCATTTTTAGCAGATTCATCGTCCTGACCTACAGGCGGCTCATTGCCAGTAAATGCACGGTAGTAACGTGCGGTCCATACCACCTTGGCATTGCTGCCATCTGCACTCACCTTGATTTTGCCATTGAGCGAGCTGACTGGCAGTGCTTCCAGGTCAATATCCCCGGACAAGCGGTAAGCCACCGTCATGTCCGTAGCCGAGACTTCATCAATTTCCTGCAGCAACTGCTTGCCGTTTTTGAGGGTTAGCTTTTGCTGCTTGTCCCCCACCGCCTCACAGGCCGTCACTTGCGGGTGCCATTGTGCCAGACCACAGGGTGCGCTGATACGCTTCCAGACAGCCTCTGCCGACGCACCCACCTGGATGGATTCATCCGTTTTCTGCGGTGTGGGACCATGCGCCCACGCGTTCGCACTCAACAATAATCCAGCCAGTAATAAAGACCACTTCATGTTTACTCCTTCTCGATAAAATCTATGGGGATAATTTGCCAGGCCGCTTGAGCGAGGGCAACCTGTGCCTGATGCCACGCCAGATGTGCCGGAAAGCACTTATCCAGGCGCTACCGGCAAAGGTCAAGGCCAGGTAGACCAGCCAGGCAGCCACCGCTGGCCAGGCCAGCCAGGGTCTGAGGTCGGTATCGGCCCAACGCCAGGCAGTCATGCCTAATCCTGTTGCCCAGCCACTGCCCTGGGCGGTATCGTCCAGCCGGACAAAATGCAAACCGGTGGTCTCGGCCAGACGCTGCAAGTTCTGGGCGTCCAGCGCAGACAAATGTGCGTTTTCCAGTAATGTATTGCCTGGCCCGTGCCCGGCATTACGGTCATGCTGGCCTTGCTCCATGGCCAATACGGATAAGGTTTCTGCCATGCCGAAATTACCGAAGCGTTGCACTTCTTCCTGCTCCCAATAACCGGAAACCGCATTTTTTTCATCCAGCTTGGGAATCTTGCTTGGTGTCGGTTTGCCCATACCCACCAGAAAACCCTGTACATCTCCTGGCTTACCAGCATAAGTAGGCATATATCTCGGATTGGCTGGCGGCGCTTGCTGTCCATCGGTAAAAAACATCAGCCGCATCTGCTTACCTAATTGCGGCGTTTGCTCAAGGGCGTGATACAAACCATGGGCAATAAAGGAGTCTGCCGCCCAGGCCATCCGCCAATCCATGCTTGCCACCGTCTGGTCCAACGCCGCAAAATGACTGCAGACTTCGACCGGTTTGACGACATTCACCACATTCCGCTCGGTGAACATGCCCAAGGCCACTTGCGAGCCGCAAGGCAAAGCGGACAAGGTTTTGCGTATACTATGCTTGGCCACTTGCAACCGACTGACACTTTTCCCGGCCACCTGGTAATCGGGCACGTTCATGCTTTGCGTAATATCCACCACGAAATACCAGTCATAGACGCGGTTGGGCAGCATGAAATGCGGTTTGAACAAAGCCAGCGTTAATAATCCCGTCATCACGAGCAGACTGAGTTTGCGCCAGAATGAGTATCCTTGATGGCCTGTGCTGAAACCAGCCAGCCAGGATCGCCCTTGATCTTTCAAGGCAGAAAAACTGACTCCCATCAAGGCATGCCTCTTGGGTTACCAGGCATGGCAGGCCAGCCACTTGGCTCTTGCTCGGCCTTGATTTGCTCATCTTCATACTGTTGCGGCCCGGACATGCCATGCGTCGTCGGCGAAAGGCGCAATGCCAGATGATAGTTATATTTCGCTTCTGACCAGTCAGGATCTATTCTCAAGGCTTTTTGATAACTTTCCTTGGCGAGGGCAACCAGCGGCCCGGCTTCATCCCAGGCGGGCAGGCCACGCTGTTCGAGCAGGCGGGTGGCGGTGCGCATGTAAATATTGCCGGAATTGAAATAGGCCTGCTTGCGTAGCGGGTCGGCCTCGCTCACCTTACTGATCAAGGCGGCAAATTGCGCCAGGGCCTGCTCAGGCTTGAGCTGGTTGTCATAAAACACGGCATTGGCGAACAGTGCCTGTGGGGTCTGGTTAGCGCTCAGAAGGGTGTTCTGAATCAATACATGCGGCGCCAGGCTCTGGCGATAGACATGTGCCTGATATATTTCAACCAGTTGCCTGGCCAACATCACCAAAGAAACCAGCATGAGCACAGCTGCCCATAGCACGCCGCGCCGCATCACGCTTGCAAACCTTTCATTCATGCCTGCCACCGCTTCAACTCCAGTCCAAACATACACATCAGTAATACCGCTGCCAGCCATGCCAACCAGTACGCATACTGGCTTAAATCCTGCCTGGACACTGGTTCAAGATACCTGGTCGGTTTATTTTTCAAGGTGGCAATATCGCGCACTGCCGCCATCACGGCTTCCGGATTTTCAGCTTCATACACCCGGTAAGGCACATTCAGCGTTTGAAAATACTCATGCAGGGCATATTCTGGATAAGCATCGATATTTTCACCTTCTGCCAGGCTTTGCTTGAGGCTGACACCGCTTTCAGAACGCAGATAAATCCAGTAGAGCGAAGCCTGCTGGCGCATGAACATGGCACGCAACATATCCTGGGTTTTACCATCAAGGTGCGCCCCGCCATCCGACACCAGCACCATGGCCCGGGCACCCGTCACCGGCTGGTCAGCAAAATAGTCCAGCGCCATGCCCAAGCCACGCGCCACAGCAGTGAAACCCATCCCGCCGGCCTCGGTGGCATCCAGTGCCGCCTGTACAAAACCGCGGTCATTGCCAAGGGGCGCAGCCAGAATAGGCGAGGTACTGAAGGTCACCATGCCCATCAGGTCATCATGGCCTTGAGCCACCAGGGTTTTGAGTACCTGTCTTGCCACTTCCATTTTTTGGACGCGGTCAGCGGCATCGCCTTTTTTCACAAAGGGCTCATTCATGCTGGCACTACGGTCGAGCACGATCATCACATGTGCACCGCGACCGACTTTCTCAACGTATTGCGACTTCAGGTAGGGGCCGGCCAAGGCAACACTCAACGCCACGATCAGCGCGCTAATGGCTATTTTCCAGGTGCGATCCAGCCACACTGACAAGGGGTCTGCAGGCAAGCCCTGCAAGGCAGGATGCGCAAAATTCATTTGTCCATGCAATATCCATGGCAAGACTGCCAGTGGTAATAGGATCAATGGCCACAGATTCGCCAGCCCCCAATCATCACCAAAACCGGCAGCCATGAGTACTGCCTGAGCGCCTTCATGCCACATGCTCAAGAAATCTCCATCTGACTCAGGGTTTTAGCCAGCTGTTTCAGTTTATCCAGCGACCAGGCGGCTGGTTTACCGGCAAAAAAAGTGTGCTGCAAGTCTTGATAGAAATCTTGCAAAGCCTCGCTGTAGGGCTGGATAGCCTGATGCGTGGACAATAGCTTAGGCAAATTCTCTGCGGTTACCGCGTAGCCCGCAAACTGGTCCATGGCACGGCTGAGTAATTGCATCGCCTGCATGGGAGCATGCGCCTGTTGCTCTTTGAGCGCACGCATCGCCCGCCAGGCCTGCCTGAACGGCATGCGTTTTTCTTGTGGCAACTGGATCACACCAAAGTACCAGAGCATGTAAACCAGGCCCAGACCAAAGGAACCTGCCCAGCCAGCCAGCTGCCAAAGCTGGCGTGACAGCGGCCAAGCCGGCAGTGGCGCATCGGGATACAATTTGACGTGCTCTGCATCAATACGCGCTGGCAACAGGCTGGAAACAATGACTTTATCCGCGGGCACATCCACCGTCAGTCGCTGCTGCCCCCGCTTGAATTCAAGATGCAGCTTTTTCAGCGGCATGGTTTTCACCGTATCGCCCGCAACAAATATCTGCCAGTCGATAGTAAGCAGAATCAGGCGCTCCTGCTTGGTATCCTTGATCTCCCAGTGGGCCTCGCGTAACTCGATCGCCTCATTCTGCGCAGGCGGTGGCAAGCTGGAGGCGTCCAGTTCAAATCCTGGCGGCACATGCAAGGTAATATGCTGTGTTGCAATACTGCCCAGCGTGTAATCGACCTCCCGCGTCGTGCTCTCGGCACGCACTTGCAGCTGATCGCCGCTTGTCGCAACCGCCTCATTTAGGCCCGCCAGGCAGAATAGCAGGCTACCCAGCATCAACAGGCCAGTTTTATTTTTCAGGCGGTTTATATCCGCAGTCATGCCATGGTCTCCATTAAATGCCGACTGATATCTTCCGCCTGCCAGCCAGGACTCAGCCACAATGGGGCACGTGTGCCTGCTTTTAATAGCTGTGCATTCAGTGCCTGTTTCTGCTGTTGGGCATTGGCGACGATCTGCTGATGCAAGCGACGCCTGAGCATCCAGCTGCGCTCTTCACCTGTTTCCATGTCACGCAACCTTGCCCAGCCAAAAGCAGGTAAGCCTTCAGTGGCGGAGCGGTCACGCAGAACCACCGGAATCACATCGTGACCCTGACCTGCTTGTAGTATTTTCTGTAACAAATCATCGGCCCAGTAAAAATCTGACAGCAGGAAGACCAGCGCACGTTGCGGGCCTATCGCTTCCATGGCTTCCGGCATTGCAGTTGCGCCTTTGCCCTCCCCTCCGCTGGCACCTGCGGCTTGCCAGTATCTGGTCATTTGCTGCGCAATCATGTGTGCGGTGCCGGGTTGAAAAGTAGGCATGACCTGCCAGGCCGGGATAGGGTTGTCCGCTGCCGCACACATGCCAAATGCATCGCCTTGTCTCGTCGCTGACCAGGCAAGCGAAGAGACAAACTCAGTCACCTGTTGCCGCATATTGGACTCGCCATCAAAAAACATGGAACTTGAAAGATCGACAATGGCAAAGACACGGATCGCGGCACGTTCAAGATAGGTCCTCACCAGCCATTGACGGGGGACGGTACGCACACTCGCCCTGATATCAATGCGTTTGGGATCAGGACATGCCAACAAAGAAGAAAAACCGGCAAAATCACTGCCATTACCATGATGTGCGGTCAGGGTCGCCCCGGCGTGATAGGACTTGGACCGCCACTGAATCGTGTAAAAAAACAGTGCAGGCTCAAAAGCGCTGTGTACACGGGAAACGCGACGGGACATGGCGCTAGGCGCAGACGAATTGGCCATCATTGGGATCAACCTCTTGCCTTATCATTGCCCTAAGGTGCTGACACTTTGTCGAGCACCGCTTGCAACAGCAGTGGTGCCAGGCGCTCATGCTGCAAGGCATACGCGCCATTGAAGAACACACGATGCGTCACCACAAATGGCCATACGGCGCGAATATCATCTGGCGTTAAATAATCGCGATCTTCCAGCCAGGCACGTGTCCTTGCGCTGCGCATCAGCATCGCCATGCCGCGCGGGCTGGCACCACCCGCCAGCAACCGTGACATATCGACATCCTGCAGCTGAATGCCTGCCGCCTGCGGGTCTTTCAACACCCGCCACAAATCGACCGCGTAGTTCTGCAATGGCATTTCAGCGCGGACTGTAGATTGAACGGCCTCAGCGACCGCATTCAGCTGATCGTAAGGGGTCAACCCTGACGGCTGCTGGCTGACCAGCGCATCAACATCATAAAAACGGGTGTCAAACATCAGCGCACGCTGCAGGTCTTTATCATCCGGCGCCTTGACGGATATTTCCATCAGGAAACGGTCCCGGGCCGCAGCAGGGATTTCAAACGTCTCCTCACGTTCCAGACGGTTTCTATCGGCGAAGACGGTTAAGTGTGGGAAATGGTATTCACGGTTAAAGGCGTTGACCGAACGCTCGGCCATCAGGCGCAGAAACAAGGCGTGTGCCTGTGGGCGGGCACGGTTGATCTCGTTGAAAAAGAAGACGGACAAAGCCTCATCATGTTGTAATAACGGCCCTGGCTTGACTGCCGCCTGGCCACGCTCGTCAATATAGGCATGATAAAGAAAGTCGCTGGGCATCAGGTCGATGGCACCTTCAATCCGCTGGTAACCACCACCCAGCAAATGTGCCGCAGCGCGCAGCAAGGTGGTCTTACCGACACCCACATCGCCTTCCAGTAACACATGGCCGCGCGAAAAAATGGCAATTGTCAGCGCACGAATTTGCTCCGGCATACCAACGACGACAGTGTTTAATGCTTGTTCAAACGCCAGCGCGCGTTCGCGCCAGGCTGGCAACTCAATGTTGTTTTCCATACATAATCCATGATTCGGGATGAAACAGGCCACTATCGACTGCATGCAGTCGACACCGGTATGTCACATACTGGGGATGAAGCCGACACCGGAAACGATGTCAGCTTCCTTGGGGGGATTTTTTTGATTACTTCACGTCAAACACGAAATTGCCGCTGGATTTTGCGTTGGCAATGCGTTTTGCATTACGCTCATCCATGGCTTTGATGGCTTGCTCTTGTTTGTTGAGCTCTACCGGATCATGTTTCGGGTCATATTTTGAACCCGCAATTTTTTCCGGATAGCCTGGTTTGGCTTCCCAGCAGTTGCCGGCTTCTTTACAAGTTTGACCGTCGTATGCCAGGGCCTGATTTGACACTGCAAACACACCGGCAACTGCCAGTAATGTCAATACGTGTTTCATCACTTTCTCCTTAATCACAAATTAGCTGGTGTCTTGTTTTAATTACCGGAATGCCCACCAGCGAGACGATCCGGCAATCCTGTTAACCGTGCGGGGCTGCGCCACCGTTTTTCTGGTTTTCTTCTGCTTGATGACGAATCCAGGCAATAATCTGAATAATTTCGTCGACTTGCAGGCGGCCTTGTTGCGGCCCCATCATGCCGGCTGCGCCACCATAAATCGTTTCAAAAATGCCTTTGTCCGTTTCATTTTTGGGATAGGTCCAATATTCATCCGCCAGGGCCGGGCCTAACTTACCTTCCGCCAAATGTCCGTGGCATCCAGAACAGGCGGTTGAAAACAGCGTATAGCCTTTTTTGATGGCCTCTTCATTGTTGCGATATGGATTTTCGCCTGTTGCAAGAAAGTGCTTGGCTTCGGGGCTGAAGGTTTCACCCTCCATCGGGGAGACATCCAGCACATCGCCGGACAGCGTGCCACGGAACTCCAGTGCAGGACCATCTTTTAAAGCAAGCTGCACAGGGGCGCTCTTAGCGCTCTCTTTGGCATTTGCAGACGCATCCTCTTTTGCACAGGCCACCGTTAAAAAAGCAGCCATCACCAGGCCTGATACGCCAAAAGCCACCGCCAGCTGTTGTTTCGCACGGCGTGATTGCGGATGTTGTACCTGCAATTGTTGAGATTCTTTCAATTCAAACTCCAAAACTTGATTAACAAAATAGGGTGGCTTAATGCAGGTTTAACAGAGGAATACCTTCATCTTTAAGGATGGCAGTAATCTCTGTGCCATGTGCATCAATGACACGATTCAAAGCATCCACCAGCTCGGGGCGCTGCTTGTTGACGCCCATGACGACGTTGTAGTGCATGGGGATTTTTTCACCGTTGGTTTTTTTGGCGGTATCTTCGACGATCACCATATTCAAAGGTACTTCGGAGGCACGCACATAACGCGCAGCTTCTGGTGCCCACAACATCGCCATATGCAAATGCATACTGGCCACATCATTCACCAACCGGGAAGGCTCGACGTGAATGTAACGGTTGCGAGTGGACTGAAAATTCTGGATTTCAGTAAAGTAGTCAAACATGTCGTCAAAACGATTAATTTGCAGCAACATGTTTTTGCCAGGGCTATCCGGCATCACACCAATACGGAAATTCTTCTCTTTAAGGTAGGGATGATCCCAGGAGGTCACATCAATTTCGCGGTCTTTGCGCGTAATAAACACATAGGCTGACCGATAATAAGGCTTGGTTGTCAGCACACGTGGGTCATTTGGGTCAGTGCCTATCAACACATCACACTTACCCGCTTCCATGTCTTTTTGCAGGGTGAGTGGATTGGTCCACCAAAAGTAGTTGACTGGCATATTCAACGCTTTGCCAATCACGCTTGCAATCTTGTTTTCAAAGCCTTCTTGCTTGTCATTTGAAAAAGGTAACTCGGCCTTACCAGCACAGACATTGAGTGCATTTGCAGCCATGGCAGGCAATGCCAAGAGGCTGAATGCCACCGTGAGGCAGGCACTTACCCAGCCAGCACGGACTTTTTTTACATCAGGAAACATATTTGCTCTCTTCACTCTAGGGCTGAGAACAGGGCGACCGGCCCGCCTTGCGACTGACGGCCACCCTGCACACTACATCAACAGGTTCAGGACTTGAATTACAGGCTGAACACCATCAGGCCACCGCCCATTTGTGTGTGGTTTTGCAGTTCTTTGAACGCACCAACCGCACCCAAACCAGCACTTGGGTCTGTCAGGTCAAACACCAGACCAACACCTGGCCAGCCACCAACACCGTACATGCTGCCGATATACTGTTTACCCTTGAAGGAGTAAGTCATTGGAGAACCGATACCACCGGATGGCATCTTGAAGTTCCACAGCTCTTTACCGTCTTTGTTATCCAAGGCTTTCAGGTAACCGTCCAGTGTTGCGTACCAAACCAGGCCACCTTTGGTGTACAAAGTACCGCCCCAAGCTGCAAATTTCTCCCACTTGGTCCATTTAGCTCTACCAGTGGTCAAGTCAAATGCACGGATCTGACCCATTTCTTTCTTGGTTGGGCCGTTAGGGCCAGGGTACATGGCCAAAGTCGCACCAACGAAGAACTGACCAGCACGGTATGGCAGCATGAACGGCTCCCAGTCCATACAAATGTGGTTCAGGCCTGCGTACAAGGTACGGCTTTCCGGGTCGTAAGAGTCAACACCCTGGTTGTGGAAGCCCATCGCAGATGGACAAATATTGGTACCTTTGTGGTCCATACGGGTTGCGAACTCTGGATCACGTACTGGCGTACCTGATTTCAGGTCAACCTTTTTGAACACGTTCACGGCTGGATCCACTTTTTCAGCAACGATCAGGTTGCCGTTTTCGCGGTTCAGTGTGTACAAGATACCGTTACGGTCAATGTGGCTTAACAATGGTGTCATTTTGCCGTTGACTGGTTGATCAGTCAGCACCATCTGGTTCACACCAGCAAAGTCCCACTCATCATGTGGCGTCTTTTGGTAGCCCCATTTAGCCATACCGGTGTCCAGATCACGACCCCAAATAGTCATTGTCCATTTGTTGTCGCCAGGACGCATGGTTTCGTTCCATGGTGCTGGGTTGCCTGAACCGTAGTAGAACAGGTTCAATTTAGGATCGTAAGCATACCAACCCCAGTTTGTACCGCCACCGATTTTCCAGGCATCGCCTTCCCAGGTTTTCAGACCCAGGCCGAATTGACCGTAGTGTGGATTGTCCTTGTTGAAGTCTTTAGCCAGACGGATAGACTCGTCAGAACCGGTTGCAAATGCACGCCATTTCAACTCACCTGTTTTCAGGTCGTAGGCGTTTACTGCACCGCGCACACCCAGCTCCGCACCTGAGCAACCCATCAACACAGTGTCTTTGGCAACGAATGGTGCCTGTGTCAGTGTTTGACCAACTTTAGGATCACACACTTCCACTTCCCAATTGATCTTACCGGTTTTAGCATCCAAAGCCAGCAAATGGCCATTTGCCTGTTTTTTAACAATTTGGCCAGCACCATAAGCCAGGCCACGGTCTACCACGTCACAGCACATCACGGCTTTGGTGGAAGCGTCTTGCTTGGGTTTGTGTTGCCAAACAATTTTGCCTGGATCGTTCAGGTTCAGGGCATATGTATTGTTTGGAAAAGCGGAGTGGATGTACATCATGTCACCAATCACCAATGGCGCACCTTCGTGACCATTGAGTACACCGGTGGAGAATGACCACGCTGCTTTGACGTTTTTAACGTTTGATTTGTTGATTTGCGCCAATGGGCTGTTGTGCTGGCTGTAATAGCCACCAGTCGCGACTGGCCAGGCGCCTGGGGTGTTCAATGCCTTGTCCAGGTCAGCATCTGCCACAGCCAGGCCGGAAATGCTTGCAAACAAGCCCCCAACCAAAGCGCCAACAACGGCACGGGATGATTTCAGTTTCATACTTTCTCCTAATCTCTTAAGAATGCGTTTTTTAAGTGTTGTGGCAGACACCCCCCCGAATGCCGCACTTCACGAACCGAATTGTTAATAATTTCTAACAAAGGCAATAGATGAAAGATTCCCTATGATGGATTCAAGAATTCATTCCTACAGACCGGCCAATAAAGGGAATTTTTCACGGGGCAATGGCAATGAATGTGGTCTATAGTGCGCATGTCTGTACATGACCCTCATATTCGCGTGCAGAAGCAATTTGGAAGTATTTGGTCACCTCATCATGCATTCTTATAACCGGTCTATCCCTGTGATTACTGACATTCAAAAGCTGGGCAAATTAAGCCGCTCCAGTCGTGACACGCTCATCGTGATCGCAGGCGTGGCACTGACTTTTGTTTTGTCGTCACAATTTGACTTGGCCGAACGTGTCACCGCCTGGCTGCTGACCTATGAATATGCCCAACTGGATGAAATCCCGCTCACCCTGTTTGTGTTTGTGTTACTGAGTGTGTGGTTCAGCCAGCGACGCATGCAGGAGATCCACGCAGAAATTCAGCGCCGCAAACAAACTGAAATGCAGTTACGCAACAGCCAGCAACTCTATATCACGCTTTTTGATGGCGACCTGACGGGCAACGTGGTGCTGGATGTTGAAGGCAATATTGGCATGCATAATCGTGCTTTTGACCGTATCTGCCGCCCGCTCAGCACCAACCGCAATGCCAGCCGTCTGTTTTCTTTTCATTGGCCGGAGTTTGTGCTGCAGTTGCAGCATCACAAGGAAATCAATTTCAATAAACTGCAGATCCGTCGGCCGGATGGGTTGCCTTGCTATGTCGGCGCCCGCTTTATTTACGTCCCGGCTGAAGATATTCATGATGCTGCCCAGATTCATGGTTATCTGGTCGATATGACCGAGCAATGCCTGGTAGAGCAAGATCTTGAGCGTACACTGAAAGAAAACAGGGTATTGGCGCGCCATGCCATGCAGGTGCAGGAACAGGAGCGCAAATATATTGCCAGCGAGATCCACGATGAAACCGGGCAATACCTGACCGCCATCCGCATGGATGCCCTGGCCTTGCAGAAAAGCTCACCGGACCAGGCCAATGTCATTGCCGTCCGCATTGCCTCTAACACGCAACATGTACAGCAGTCCATTCGCAGGCTGATCAAACATTTGCGGCCACCCGCGCTGGATTCGCTTGGACTGATTGGCGCCGTAGAACGACTAGTCAACGACTGGAAAAAGCTGAATGCGCGGATTGAATGTCACCTTGCGCTAGATATCGGCGAACAGGCACTCAATGAAGACATCAATATCGTGGCATTCCGCGTAGTACAGGAAGCACTCACCAACATCTCACGTCATGCGCAGGCCAGCGAAGTCTGGATAGACATCAAGGTAATGATGCGCCAGGACAAACCCGCGCTGCAAATTGAAATCCGTGACAACGGCAAAGGCATGGATACGACACAAGCCACAGAAGGCGTCGGCCTGGTTGGCATGCGTGAACGTATCGAGTCGCTACAAGGCAGTTTCAAGCTCATGAGTGGCTTGCAGGCTGGCACCATGATTACCGGACTGATTCCTTTACCGGGGCCGCAGCATGCCCTGCCAACAGAAACTTCCACTTCAAACTCAGGAGTAAACGATTATGCAACACCGTAACTGGCTGGCCCTGCTTGCTTTCCTTTTGCCACTATCCCTTTCCGCCAAAGATTTGCAGACGGAAGAACGTCCTTTTCTGGATGCCTACAGTGGCAAATCTCGCCAATATGTAGAAGAGAACCTGGGCAAACCGGTGAAAAAGGAAACGGCTATCAAGCCACACAACGCCGACCAGATCCTGCGCGAAAAAGGCCAGGCGATTGCCGGGGAAAGTGACAGCGTTGAAATGTGGTATTACCGCGGCAAAATCCAGTACGCGCCAAACAAATTTTTTAATACGGCTGAACTCACCTTTGCCAATGACAAATGTGTGAACATCACCTTTGCCAATAAGAAATAAGGCATAAAAACACATGGCAAAAGTAATGATTGCAGATGATCATGCCATGCTCAGGCAAGGGCTGCGCACATTGCTTGAGCAGGCCAATCATGAAGTGACCAGCGACGCGCTCAGTGGCGAAGAAGCCTGTGCACTGGTAGAGAAAAACCATCCAGACCTGCTCATCCTGGATTTAGACATGCCAGGGATTGGCGGACTGGAGACGCTCAAACGCATTCTGCATCGCAAGCCACAGATGCGCGTGCTGATTTTCAGCATGCATGATGACTGTATTTACGCCACGCGTGCCATCCAGACCGGCGCACGGGGCTATGTGACCAAAACCGAGCCACCAGAAGTGGTCTTGGAAGCAGTGCAGAAAATACTCAAGGGCGGGCGTTACATCAACAACGAACTGGCGCAAAGCCTGTCGATGTACCATCTGGAAAGCCAGGAAAATCCGATACAGAAACTTTCTCCAAGAGAGTTCGAGGTATTCCGCCGGATTGCCCATGGTGAAGCCCTGGCGGCCATCGCCAAGGCCATGCATATCGGCTACAAGACCGTTGCCAATATCCAGACCAGCGTGCGGCAGAAACTCGGCGTGGAAACCACCGGCCAGCTGGTACATATTGCAGTCCGTTTTGGCATTATCAAAGGACTTTAGGCAGGCAGCATCATGATTCTGGTCATTGCCCGCAAAGAACTGCGCAGCCTGTTTGCGACGCCCATGGGCTGGCTGGTACTGGCTGTTTTCCAGGCGATTGTGGGCACCTATTACAGCCTGAGTTTCAACCAGTACTTTGAAATCATGCACAGTGCTCACTGGCAGGTACAGCGCATAGGCATCACCCAATTTATGGCCGAAGGTGTGTTTGGCGTGGCAGCCGTGCTGATGCTGTTTGTGGTCCCGCTGGTGAGCATGAAGTTGATTAGTGAAGAGCGCAAGAACCAGACCATGGCCTTGTTGATGAGTGCCCCGCTGAGCATGAGCGAGCTGATTCTGGGTAAGTTATTGGGGATTGTCAGCTATCTGAGCCTGCTGATTATCAGCATGGTGGTGATGATTGCCCTGCTGTTACCCTGGGCAGAAATCGACCTGCCCTACCTGATCACGCATGCTTTTGGCCTGTGGTTGCTGATGGTAGCCAGCAGTGCGCTTGGTCTCTACGTTTCCTGCCTGACCGCCAACCCGATACTGGCGGCCTTTTGCAGCCTCACTGCCCTGTCTTTCTGGCTGTTACTGGATAAGTTTTTCAGTGATCACTCCAAGGCCTTATTTCATGACTTTTCCCTGATGCAACATTACCGCCAGTTTGCCTCGGGCATGCTCAATAGCTACGACGTCTTGTTTTTTGTATTATTTGCGCTGTTTTTTGTTTTACTTGCAATCCGCCGCTTACATGCGGACCGACTTTATGGCTGACTTAGAACCACCATACTTCCAATCAAAAAAACACTGGCGGGCTGTCTTGGCAGGCTGGTGGCAACACCACTTAGCAATCCCGGTATTGCTGCTGATAACTATTTTAATAGGGGTGGTCTCCTGGCAGTTCAATCTCATGGCTGACACCACACATAATCACCGCAACACCTTGTCTGCGGCCAGCAATCAGGTGTTGCAGCAATTACCCAGCCGCATAGAGGTGACAGCCTTTTGCAGCAACAGCCCTTACAAGGGGCGCTACTTCAGAAAATCAATCACGGCACTGATACAGCGCTACCAGTACCTGCATCCCGCAATAGATCTCCAGTTTATAGACCCATCGAATGCCCCGGCACTGGCACGCCAGCAGCAAATACAAAAAGAGGGCGAAATGATCATCCGTTACCGCGGCCAGGAAAAGCGCATGTACTTGCCTTACACAGAAGAAGCATTCACCAATGTGCTACTGCAACTGCAACATGGTGAACGTGCGCCCGTCCTGTTTGCCAATGGCCATGGAGAAGCTGAACTGGACGATACCTCAGCGCAAGGTGCCAGCCAATTGGCGGCGGCACTGAATAATGCAGGCTTGCAAGTCAGACAGAGTCAAGCTTTTGAGCTTGGCCTGGGCAACAAGCTACCCACATTAGTCCTGGCCGGGGCCATGCAACCCTATACGGCAACGCAAGTGCAAGCCATCCAGACACATATCACACAGGGTGGAAACCTGGTCTGGCTGACGGATTCAGCGTCAAAACAAGGCTTGCAAACCATCGCAGACACCCTGGGCCTGCAGATCAGCCAGGGCACAGTGATAGACCTGACCAATCGCCATTTTGATATTCCCCTGCATGCGCTTAGTACACAGCGCTACGCCAGCCAGGGGCCAACCCAGGACTTCTCCTTACGGACATTCTTTGACCATGCACATGCCATCCATCGTCCGCGGCAGTATGGCGACCCTTGGCGGGTGATTCCTCTGGTGGCAGGGGCAGAACATGGATGGGTGAGTCATGCTTACCGTAGCGAGCACGCCGGGACAATACCCGCTTTTAATGCGGAAACCGATATCCGTGGGCCAGCCACCATTGCGCTAGCGATGGAGAAAAAGCGTCCTTCCGGTGAATTACAAAGAATTCTGGTGTTGGGCAGTCGTCAGTTCTTTACCAATGCGCAACTGCAGCGCGGAGGAAACCTGGCGCTCACCATGCAAAGCTTGCAATGGGTGGTCAACAACCAGCCCAGCATCAGCCTACCGGTCACGCCATTACGTGATAGCGTGATTGCCCTGCCTCAGCAACAACTCTGGCTGATCCTACTGTTTAACAGCTTCCAGTTTGGCTTGCCTGCGCTATTACTGTTTGCTGGCTGGCTTAGCTGGCGCAGAAAGCATCGCCACTAAGCCTGTTTTACCTGATAAACATGCAATAAAAAACCCCGGCATGGCCGGGGTTTGACAATATCTGTACCAATTAGAGGCCAGACAAGCCTTTCTCAATCGCTGGATTATGCGCTGGCTGCGTGGACTCCGACGCAGGTGCAGCCAAAGGCGCTTCAGGTTTGTCGGTATCCGGCTTGACCGCTGGCGTTGCTGGTACGGTTGCATTGCCATCCATGGTCATTTTGGAGAAGTCGCCGTAAAACTCGACTTTCGCCTCCTTACGCAATGCCGCTACCTCGTTCTTGATCAAGGTTTGCTGGTTGGAGTTGACCAGGAATTGCTGGATCACTGGCTTGGCTTTTTCCAGATCTACCGGCTGGCGGTCAATTTTAGCCAAGAACAGCAACACCAGCGCCTGTGGGCTTTTCACCACCAGCGTATCACCTGCCTTCAGCGTATTCATTTTTTTCAGCAGCTCCAGCGGCAATTGCTCAGCGGCTTTACGGCTGGCATTCACACTGAACATATGGTTATGGTCTTTCAGCCAATTGGCAATGTCATCCCCGGTTTTTGCATCATTGATCCCCGCTTCAATTTCACTGGCGTGCTCGTTACCATCCTTGATGGCAAATTCCTGGATCACATACACATTACGTTCGCTGAATAGTTCGGGATGCGTATCGTAAAACTTCTTGATGTCATCTTCTGAGGGAGCCGCCTGTTTCGAGGCCACTTTCTGCATATAGGCTTGCGCCAGCACTTGCTGCTTGGTCGCTTCGAGGACTTGCAACACATTAGGGTCACGGTCCAGTTTTTCATCCACAGACTTTTGCTTAAGCAACTCCATGTCTACCATTTGCTGCAACACTTTTTCAGACGCCGCCTTGACTTGCGATTGATCCAGCTTGCCCATTTTGGACAAAGCAAAATTCAGCTGATGCACGGTGATTTCACTGCCATTCACTTTCGCAACCACTTGTGAGCCACCTTTGGCAGCACCTTCGTGTTTACTACACCCGGCCATGACCAGCAACAGTGCTGGCACGATTAATGCGATTTTCTTCATCATCACCCTTCAATATTTGGTATTTTGTGTTTCCTGCCACGACAGTCACCAACTGATGACGGCCTGCCACAGGCCCGTCTTTAACGATGCTCATCGTCACTGAAAATCACATGCTATCACACCCTGTTTACCAGTACTGCCAGTGACCACCATATACCACCCAGATCCCCAGCACGGCATTGGTTGTTACGTGAGCCAGTATTGATACCCAGAGCACTTGGAATTGACGGTATAACCAGGCATATACCAGCCCTGCCAACAGCCCTGCTAACCAAAGCTGATGTTCCACCGCGAATAATACGCTACTTACACCAATTGCATAAGTCGTCACAACAGCAGGTGAAACCGACATAAAGTCTGTATTGTCCAGCCTGCGCATCAAATAAGACCGCCAGAACAGCTCTTCGATCACTGGCACGATCAAGGCCGAGCCACTCCAGCGGCAAATCAACCAGAAGATATCTGCATGACTTTGCATAGGCATGGCCGGTGCAATAGTTGCAGCATGCCCACCCAACCAGACAGGATAAGGAATGACCCAGAGCAAAAATACAACCCCGCCCGCCAACAAGGCAATAAGTGCCTGATTAAAACTAGGTGCCACACGCAATTCGACATAATCACGGCAGAAGTTCAGCAGCAGGCACAAAGCCAGGAGACTACGCAATAAGTAGGTAGGTTCTGCGCCTATCCCCAACCGTGTTAACACAACAGCCAGCCAGGGCTCTATCGCCAGTAATAATATAAATCCGGCAAACGGGTAAATACGGGCACGTTCATGCCGGGTGAACCAGGAATTCAAAAATGCAGTCATCATGCCAGCCGCTCAATAAACACACGTCCCCTGCAAATAGTCAGGGCGTGGCTATTGTATCAACTTTATTTTCCAGCAACTGCGCCTGTTTATCCTGCAGGAGATTTTCCAGCTCGACACGCTTGAGTTGAAAGAATGGCTCTGAACGCATGATTTTCTGATACACGCTCGCATCGTCATACAGACTGATCAACTCGTGCCCATAGTTGTACAAGCGGCTGTTCTTTTCCTCACATGACACCAGCTGCTGATGCGACGCACCAACTTTTGCCACCAGGGCCTTACGCTGCATGTCATTGGTGTCCAGGTCGGTTTTTGCTGCTTTCAATGCTTCCTGGGTGATCTCAAGCTGCTGGCCCTGCTCAGCCAATTGCGTTTGCAATTGCTTTAACTGGGCCGACAATGCCTCATTTTCCTGAGTCAGTTTCTGGTTTTCTGATTGTAATTGCTGGTTGCGTTTTACTTGCCCTTGCAGTTTTGCCGAATGTGACCGCTGCTCAGTTTGTGCATGATCAAGCGCTTGTGACAAATCCTTTTTTTCCTGCTCAAATTGCGTTTGCAAGGCCGATTTTTCAGCTTCCAGATCCTGCTTCATTTTTTGCATCAGAATCGCTGCGCGCTTGGCGGCTTTATCCTGCTTTTCGGCAGCTATAGCCGACTGAACAATACAGATGCTAAGGACAAAAAAACAGACTAATTGAGCTATGTGTTCAACAAATTTCATAGTTAGCTTCTTTTAAAAGCGTGCATTCAAATCAAACAATAATACATCTACAGAAAATGGCTTTCCACTCACAGTATCTGCACTCATATAACGTGCACTCAACCAGGCATTTTTATCAATTGCATAATTGCCAAACACATACCAGCCTTTAGTATCTGTGCCGCCTAGTCTAAAGTTAGAATCGTTAAAGGCATCTAACACCGCATCAGCTTCAATGTACTTATAGCCTAATGAAACCTGCCATTCATTGGCTTTTATCAATCTAGTAAAAGGGCCATTAAAACTGTTATGTCCTAAATCCATGCGGAAATTGTATGCATCGGTTTCTTGGGCATAGAGATTCCCGGTACGTCTTAAAATATCGTCTCTATCGAAGCCGATATTTTTCACATAGTCTGCGGTAAACGTGAGATGAACAGGGTCAAATTGCAACACATCCACTTGTGCCAGGAAATTAATCAACTCAAATTTTGATGCAATACCATACAAAGGATCTGATCCCGCATTATTACTATTGATGTCAAAAGTATTGTTACCTCGTTGTCTAAACAAGGGGGCTGTATTTCTGAAGTCGTTTAGTCCGACCGAGTTCAGTTGGCCTTCTACGTTTTTAAAATCATGGTAAGCAAAAGCCACTTTCACATTAGTCTTTGGAGTGGCTGCCCAGTTGATTCCTGTTTGTAGGGAGTACAGCCACTTATCCTTGGCTTTATTAGTTGAGGATGACTGAACCTCTTCCACTGGGAAGGCACCAATTGTCGTAAAGTTGCTTAGCCGTTCGCTAAGAGCAGGTGTAAATTTAGCTACAAATCCATCAAACGCTAAATCCGGATCCCACAAGATATCCGTATAAACGAAAGGATTTTCAAAGCGGCCACCTGTCACATTGAACCAAGGTGCGACTTGAGCTTTCAAAAATACGCGATCAAGTGTGAATTGATATTTACCTTGAGCAATCCCTTCTGTTTGGTTCGGAGTCACTGGCGTGTTGGGCAAACCGGTCACGAATTGAATCCCACCAGTTAACCAGTCATTAACTTTAACATCCGCTGCCAAACGTGCTCTCACCCGCCACCGGCGTCGCTCTTCCGAGGAGTTTTCCAAATTCATGGCGCGCAAGGGATCATCACTCAAGACCTCAAAGTCTGCATTTCCTCCATCAAAACTGTCCTCTTGTCCACGCAAACGTAGATCTCCATGAAAGCTGACATGATCTATCCACTCAGGCATGCCCAAACGCTCTCCAGCCTTGTAATTCAACTTCTCCATCACATCATGTTCAATTTCTTCACGCATTGCTTGCTTTACATGCTGCGGAATATATTGCACACGCACAGTTTTTTCATCAATCGCTTTATTAACTTCAGATCGCACGTTCTCTTTAAACTCAGCCTGCTGACTATGTTCTTTGGCATCAGCAGCGGCTTTTTGCAGCAGGGCGTCAGCTTTCTGTTTCGACAACACGCCTTCCTGCACCAGCAATTCAATCAGGTTAGTCGTCGTTGCACGCAATTGCTCCAGTGACTCGCGTTCATCCGCATGTGCACTCCCTGTCGCCGCTAACTGGGTAAACAACCATACGGCAACTGTAGTTCTTTTTAAAGGGGTATTGAGAGTCTGCATATCCTCACTCACAGTATTTAGTTTCCACATTTGGTGTGTGTATTAATGAATTAGCCCATTTTTTTTGCCGTGATCCGCATACGAATAGGCATCGGCATGTTTTCAGGGGGGCTTTCCTGCATGGCGGGTAAATCATTCAGGGCTTCACGTATCCCTTGTTCAATCTCTGGTGTTGAATCAGACTGCTCAACAGATAATCTTTCAAATTGCCCGTTAGGTTTTAACCAGACACTGACCACGATCTTGTATTGACCTTGCGTCAGTTTCTTGTCGCGCTCAATCGCACGCTCAATCTGCGATTTGACCAATCCGGCATACCAGCGGAACTTGACGCCTCCGTCCGAACCTATGGTGGCAACTGCCCCACCCTTGTATTCGTTATTCACCGCACCGGCCTGGAACGCGCTAGGACCGTCACCGGCAGGACCCTCCATTTTCAGGTTCTCTGCAGGCGGCGCTTCCACCGGTTTCGGTTCAGGCTCCTTTGGCGCCTCTTTAGGCTGCTCTTTTGGGGTTTCCTTGGGCGGCTCTTTAGGCGGCGGTGGCGGCGGAGGTGGGGGCGTATCAGGTAGCAACTTCACGGTCGTGATTTGCTTTTTTTGTGGGGCGCCCCCAGAAAACAGTTTTTTAATGCCATAGCCAATCCCCGCCAGTACTGCCAATACCAGCAAGGCAATCAATATGCGCGTTGTCCATAAGCGTGTGGCAGACACAGGTGTTTCTTCTGCCATTGCATCTGTCTCATGCAATACCATGCTTATGTCCCGATCTTGCCGGTCACTAGGCCGACGTTTTCAATTTTCAGGCGGTTTACCAGGTCAATCACGCCTATCACACCTGCATAAGGCGCCTGTGGTTGACCCTTAATCATGACGTTGAATTTCGGGTCCATGGCCTTAGCCTGGTTAAGCTGGGTTTCCAGCTCGGCCATGCTCACGCCAACCCCATTGATGGTCAGCGTGCCGCCCTGCTGCACCTGTACGATTTTGATATCGTGTTTTTCAGTGCTCGGCTTGTTGGATGGCTTGGGCAAGTTCATGGTCAGCCCCTGCACGCCAGCCGTCGTCATCAGGATAAAAATCACCAGCAGTACATAGGCCAGGTCCAGCATGGGCGTAATGTTGATGGTGTCGTAAGGTTGGGCATCGTTTTGTACCTGCATGGCTTATTCCACCACTTTCTTAGTCACCAGGCCGACTTCGGTGATGTCCAGCCGTTTACAGATTTCTAGCACTTCTGAGACCTTTTCATAATGGGCAGCAGCATCGCCTTTGAGCACCACGGGCAACTCGGGGTTGCTGCTTTTATATTGCGCCAGGCGCTGCTCCAGTTGCGCCATATCCACCGGAAACGCATCAAGGTAGACACTGCCATCACTGGTCACGGTAATGGCGCGCATTTGCGGTTTGGCCAGCGCTGCAGAGTTCACGGTATGCGGCATGTCGACTTTCACACCTTGCACGGATGCTGTGGTCATGATGATGAAAATCACCAGCAGTACGTACGCCAAGTCCAGCATGGGCGTAATGTTGATCTCATCGTAGAGCTGGTTCTCTTCTTTGACGCCTTCTGACATTTCCCAGCCTTATTCCTTACCGTACAATTCAGCAGTACGGGTGATAAATTCATCGACAAAAATCTGCATGGCGATGGTGATGTTTTTGACGCGGCTAGCCAGGTAGTTGTAGCCAAACAGCGCAGGAATCGCCACGCCCAGACCAGCCACAGTCGCCAGCAAGGCGGCCGCAATACCTGGCGCAATTGCGTTAACGTTGACGTCACCCGCAGCGGCAATCGCGGCAAATGTAATCATCACACCGACCACTGTCCCTAACAGGCCAAGGAAAGGACCACCGGAAATTGCAATAGTGAGCAGCACCATCATGCTGTTCATGCGCTGGGTTTCACGTACCAAGTCAGCATCCACTGCGGCTTTAATCGCATCAATGGACGCGCCACCCAAAGCAACTTTGCCATCCACTTCACGCTTTTTGATTTCACGCAGGCCCGCTTTGTATAAACCAAATAGGCTGGAATGGGTGTAACTACCGGTTTTATCTAGAGTCAATAAGTCTGTAGTATTGGATTGCTGAAAGCGCTTGAGGAATAAAGCATTGTCTTTATCAGTACGGCTGACCAGGCGTGCCTTGCTAACCATGACCCAGGCACTGATGGCGAACATGACAGCCAGAATGCCAATCACCACCTTGGCGTCCACCGTCAGGCTGTCAATGAGGATGCCCATGTAATTGGCTTCGCCACCCTCACCTTCCTCTTCAGCATCTGACGGAATCACTTTCACCATACTGGCATCCGCGCCTTGCGATTGGGCCACCAGGGCCAGCCAGGATGCACTACGTGCCGTTGAAGCAAATTGCAGCTCATCAACTTCAGCGCTTAAATTTTGGCCGAGCGTAACACTGGCGGCAGCTTGCGCGTCATTGGCCGCCACTTGTCCTGCCACCTGTCCATTCACATAAATGATGGCCTGGTCACCCTGGAATACCAGCGCAATGTGCTGCCACTGGCCAGGCTTCAGTTCACCACCTTGCGTGTTGGCGGTACCGGCTTGCAACACCAGCGTACTGCCTTCGAGTTTCAAGGTGACGTTGCCGCTTTTAAAAATTTCCGCCGTTTGTGGCAGATTGGCCGGCTTTAACCACACCGACCAGGTGCCGCCATTTGCCAGAACGGGCGCAGCGGGTAAGGTGATGGTCAATGGGCTATTGTTAAGGTTGGCACTTTCGGCAATTAAACCGGCCTTTTGCACAGTGGCATTACCCATGGCGATCAATTGGTTGGGGCCAGTGTCTTTGAGCAAGGCATTGTCAGAGAAGGCAAAGCGTGCCAGCAGGGCGGGATCATTGAGCACTTGTGCATCACTGGCAGACGTGGCTGATTCATTGCCAGCGGCAAGACTGATCGCAAGGTCTTTATTCGCGGAAGAAACCTGCGGCAGCACAACCCAGGCCACCGCCAATTCATTCACTGCATCATATTTTTCCAGTGAGAATTTGAGTTCTGTTTTGTCGTCTGCGGCAATAAAACGCAGGTCAGCACCGTCCACATTCGCCCCGGTAAAATCAAAATTACCGGAATGCAAACGCACCAATACTGGGGCCTGGTTGACGGCTTCCTTAATATTGGTGGTATCTATGGTAATTTTCTGTTGTGTCGCCCAATCTTTGTTCCAGGCGGCAAACACGGAAGTGGAGAGGCTGAGCCCCAATAATCCAACCAATAAACCTAATGTTTTCTTCATAGCTTCGCTGACAAGTTAATTCGAGCAGCAAGTCTATAGAGTGAATGTTGCAGACAGATTAAGATCGGACTAGTCGGACTATATCTGTTCAGTGCCAGATTTTTTTAAACAATGGATAGCCGGAATAAGTGAGCGAGCGGGATGAAGTGCAAGGCGCACGGAACGCAGAAACCGAGATAGTACGCAGTGTACAGCGAGGTTGCGAGTACCGCGCAACGCAGCAATTTGCCCGCATAGCCACTTATTCCAGGTATCCCAATAAAAAAGCCCGGCGAACCGGGCTGCTGCGTTCATTGCAAACGCGTTGATGCAGAAATAATCAGGATTGGCGACGTGCCGCAATCCAGCCAAACAGACCCAAGCCTATGAGCATCAGGCCGGTTTGTGTCGGTTCTGGTACAGCCGCGGCATAGGCCAGACTACCAGTACCAGAGAACCCCAGAGTCGTGTCATAGGTAAAGTACGCATCCGAAGTATCGCTGCCACCTGCAATAAAGCTAAACCCGATCGCCGGACTGTTGGAATCTACGGACCACTCCAGGCCAGTAAAAACGCCATCCTGGAATACGGCAGTGGCATCGGCCAGAGCAGGCGTTGCCAGGTTGAACAGGTTGCCACCAAAAGTGAAGTTCAGGCTGCTCAGATTGATCAGTTCAGTGCCCGATGCCAACAGACCGGCATCATCAAGGCTGAACTGACCCTGATAGCTGGTACCGTTGTAGTAACCGGATTCAACTTGACCATTAAACTGCCAGGATTGAATAGCTGCCTGGGCTGGGATGACGACTGTCAACAAGGCAGCCAACGTGATTTTTTTCATGAATGTGTTCATTGCAAAATTCCTTTAGTAAACATTAAAGTATGAAATCTCTGGCTGGCGACACTTGTTTGGCGGTCAAACCTTTCAAGGTCACTAATGGTTTAGCTACGGCAGGACCTGTCGCACCATCGGTATCGACCATCAGTTGTACGCCACCAGTCACGTCCATCAAGCGCAGGTAGCCACCTGTGAGGGCACTATTGGCAGATACTCCAAGTGAAGCCAGCAAGGACGTCAGCTGCAGCTTGTCTGCATAAGGCGTAAAGTCAGTGATCGTGTCACCCGCTTCACGCATGCTGTTATAAACAAATACATCGTTACCTGCGCCACCAGTGAGCGTATCCACACCCAGGCCACCGTTGATCATGTCATCACCTGCGGTGCCCACCAGTACATCACGTGCAGCCGTGCCAGTGCGCGTGACACCAGCGGTTGAATTGGCAATCGCCAGGTCAATCAAACGGCCACCTTTGTCATACTGGTTTTCCAGGCCATACATATTCACAGTAATTTCATCACCATCACTATTATTCAAGCGACCCAGGCCACCCTCTGATTTTGGCGTTTGAATGAAGTTAGCCAGTGCTTCCTGATAGGTAATGGTGAATGGGCTGTTTTCAAACTCCACTGCATTAGCCGCAAATGGATAACCGTCGCCACCCGCTGCCGTAAAGTCTATGGTGGTAAATGAGAAAGTACGGTTATTGACCACAACACCGTTATCAATCAGCACGGTGCCGTCATCCAGCACCACACGCTGAATGCGGCTCCCAGTCCCTTGTGTGGTTCGGGCAGGGTTGCGGCTGTCGTAGATCACCTGCATGCCAGAGATTTGTGGGTAACGGCCATTGGCACGGCCAGTTGGGCTGGTGTCGCCATAGCCATGCTCCAACAGATCTTTAAGCTGGGTGGCATTCATGCCGGGCGCACGCTTTACCAGGTTGGTAAATGGCAGGATATTGAAAGTATCGCCTACGGATACGTTGCCAGCGGATGCAATATTGGTTCGGATACCGCCGCCATTCTGGATCGCGACATCTGTTTTACCGGCAAAGCGCATTGCGTCAGCGACCAGGTTGCCCAGGCCGGTTTCAGCGTTACGCACACCAGCCACAAACGTACATGGGAGTGCAGCACAGGTCGTATGCGTCGGGCCGTTGAGTTTGACAGCTGTGGTGCCTATGATTTGTGCGTTCAGTGCTGCAATGTAATTTTGCACTGGCGTCACCACTTGTGCCTGGATCGTGGCATCGCCACTCACACGGTCTGCATCCGCGGCGGCACCGCTGACACGCATCATTTTGCTGGAGTCAATGCCCACAAAGGTGCCATTGCTATCATCAATCGTGAAGTTGAGCTCCCCGACGTAGCGGTTACCAAAGTGGCTGGTAAGCACAGGCACTGTGCGGCCATTGGCATCTACGGCATTCACTGGATGCGAATTGTAGGTCGCAGCCACGCCACCGTTGATCAGTGCATCATCAGGATCGGCCATTAACTCATGACCACCGCCGGACAACACCAGATCAACACCGGTCAAGGCAGGAATCACCACATTGATTTCATTGGCAGCATTTTGCAGATGGCTGATCAGGATGACGGTTGTCACGCCTTGCTCGTTACGCAAGCGATTCACTTCCGCCTGAATCAGCGGAATCAGCGCCTGCAGGTTTTGTGCCTCGGTGTTGTTGGCATCAAAGCCAATCAAATTGACTGGTCCTGGAGAGGAAATATTAGGCAACAATGGTGTCGTTGCACCTACCAGGCCAATCTTGTGGCCCGCGCTGGTCGTGATGATTTTTGATGGAGCAACTTTGCCTGCAGCCTTGAGACTGGCAAAGGGGTTTGTGGCATCAAAATTAAGGTTCACAGACAAGTAGGTACTGCCTGACACTTCAGCGAAACGGGCAGCCACATCGGCACCGAGGTCAAACTCATGGTTACCAAACACAATCGCATCAAATCCAATGTGACGCAAAGCGATGGTGTCATAGAAGTCCTGACCACCCATGTAAGCGCTGCCCAGATTTTGAAAACTGGCATTCAAACGAGGGCCTGGTAAAAAGGCGTCACCCGCATTCAGCTTGAGCACGTGGCGGCCTGCAGCTTGCGCGGCTGTTTCAGCATTTTTGATCACGGTCGCCAGACGATCTACACCACCATAAAATGAAATCGCCTGACCGGAGTTATCGCGCAAATTACCTTGTGCTGTCAATAACCAGCTTTCCTGGTCGCCCACATGTAATACAGTCACACCCTCCGCCCAGGTCACACTGGCAGTCAAGGTCAGTGCGACACAAGCAGTTAATTGTTTCAGTTTAAACATTGCATTCTCCACACAGTGCCGTGATGCATCACGGCACTCATTGATGATTAACGTGATTGACGGCGACGTACCAGAGTCAATACACCCAAGCCAGCCAGCAACATGGCGGCGCTATCTGCTTCAGGCACGGCACTGACACTAAAAGCAGCAGTATTTGGAATTAATGCAGCGGAAGTACTATTGTTCGTCGTGTCTACGTTCCAGTTATTCACATTAGCGACTTGTGCTTTGTAGTCAGCAAAATTGTTCAAACCACTGCGTACACCGTTGTACTCCGCATAATCCGGTTCGCTGGAAGCGCCAGCTTTGGCAGTCAACTCAATCGCATTCACGCCTTTGGTCAGACCTGTGTTGGTTAGCGAGCCATCATTGGCAAATTTGCCATTGGTGATTGCCGTCAGGAAGGTGGTTGGTGCAGTGGCAGCGGTGCCTAAGTAGGCATAGACCGTTTCTTTATCGTTACCAATGCCCCAGTTGCTGCTACCGCTCACTGTTACGCGGGATAACACACCAGTAGAGGCCGACAGGGTGGTTTTGTCGTAAGCAGAGAAACGCACCACAGTACCTGCAGTAACCAGGCTACTTGAAACCCACTGGTTATAGCTTTCACCAGTATTGAACGCGCTGCCAGTCCACTCGTTATCGCTAAAGTAGAGGGTGGTGTTGGCGGCGATGTCGACAAAAGTCACGAAGGACAAACCATCTTCGTCGGCATTGAAGGCTGTGAACATGATGTCACCGGCATTCAGGGCTGCGTTAGCCTGGCTGGACAGCAACAAGGCGGCGATTAAACTGATTTTTTTCATCTTAAATATCCTCTCACTCGGTTTTTAAAAAACAACTTACTGATTTGTTATGGTTGATTACCAGCGCACATCACGTTGTGCATCCAGTTGGTTCATGGCTAATCCCTTCAAAGTCACCAGGGCTTTGGCTGTTGCCGGGCCACCAGTGCCATCCGTATCAATTTGCAATTGCACACCGTCTGATACGGTCACCCAGCGCGCAAAACCATCGGCAAAAGGCTGGCTACCGTTGTAGCCTATGCTCTGCAGCAACTCGGTGATGTCCAGTTGATCCTCTCCCGGCGTGAAGTCGGTAATGGTGTCCGCGGCATCGCGCATACTCTGGTAAACAAAGGTGTCACGTCCAGTCAGGCCGCTGAGGGTGTCTGCCCCCAGACCACCTGTCAGCACGTCATCACCAGCGGTGCCGACCAGGGTGTCGCGTTGAGCACTGCCGTTGACCGTTTTTACCAACTGCACCCCGACAATGACCGGGTCATGGTCAGAAGAACGGTAAGGGCTATCGGTATAGAGGTCTTGCGGTTTGAACTCGGTGTTGTAATCAATCACAAACGGCTCGTCGGCGTTAATATGCCAGTGCGATGTGCCTGTTATTTGCGCGGCCATGCTGTTGCTGGCCAAGGCATGGTCCAGATAACCAGATTCGCCATCAAACACGTAGGAGTAATCGCTGTCGCCATTAAAGCGGGCAATCTGGTCTTGCAAACCAGCTGCCGCCAGGGTCAGGATGGGATCTTCCTTGCCGTAAGCATTCAAGTCACCAATCACCATCACATCGCTATCACCAGACTGCGCTTGCACCGTATTGATAAATTGCAGCAAGCGGCTGGCCTGGGCGATACGTTGCGGGTTGTAGCAACCCTGACCACCACCTTGATCCTGGTTAGCACCTGCAGCATCCGAGCAGCTCTTGGATTTAAAATGGTTGACCAAGACAGAGAACTTCTCGCCATTGGCTGCACGGAAGGTTTGTGCCAGTGTTGGACGGTTGTTGATACTGTCGTTATCGGACAATGCCCCAGCAGTTGGTGTCAGTTTGGCCGGTTTGTAGATCATGGCCACTTTAATGGCATCTGTGCCAGTCCCTGACACTGGGTCAGCGATCACGGCATACGTGTTGGCGCCCAATACCGCGTTCAAACCATCGACCAGATTTTGTGCCGCAGTGAGTCCATTATTCTGAATCTCCATCAAGCCAACCACGTCAGCATTCATGGCAGTCAAGGCACGGATAATCTTGTTACGCTGGCGGTTAAATTCCACCAGGTTATTGGCACCTCGGCAGTTAGAGGCTGACACGCTATTACCCAAACGGCAGCCTTGACCGGTCTGGCCGCTGGCAGTGGCACCATTGGTAAAGGTCGTGAAGTAGTTGAGTACGTTAAAGCTGGCGATTTTAAGGTTACCTGCCACGCTGGCGGGTGCCGCTGTCCGCAAATTGACACGGCTAAACTGTACCGGCTCGGTCGGGTGCAGTTTGTAATCACGTGGGCCTGTGCCTGAGGCTGTAATCAAGCCGTGGTCGATCACGCCGGTCAGGTTTTCCACTACATCGCCGGCACGCAAGGTATTGTCTTCGCCAATAAACGGAATCGGGTTGGGGTTTTGTGCACTGCTACCGTCGTCCAGCACCAGGCGTCGACGCGCATTTTCATCGGCTAACTGTGCCGCGGCGGTCGAGTTGGCTGGATAAATATTGCTGGGTTTGATCATGCGGCCTTCGGCAGACAAGGTCACCTGGCCATAACGTCCCTGGAAGTAATTTTGTGATGCGGTCATCGGCGCGGTGATACGCACCAGCATCCCTTCATAGGCTTCCAGGTCACCTTCTGTCACTTCTGGCAAGGTTATGTCTGTTGGCAGAATGTTGCCACTGCCAATCACCTGCAAGCCGCTGATATTGACCAGTTCGGTGATGGTATTGAACTCAGTCACATTGGCCGTCAGGCGGATTTTTTGCCCTTTGCTCACGGTAGGTGTCACGCCTGAGCCTAGATACACAAATACGCCATCTGAGGTTTGTGGATTGCCATCACCGGTGGCATCTTGAAGGTAAAAGCCATTCAGACCAGGGAAAACTGCAGTGACCACGCCTTCTGTCGTGACGGTTTGGCCATTAAGCGGGCTCACAGACGCAATCCCCAATTCGCTGCCCTGAATCTCGTAAATGCGCGTGATATTGGTATTTTTAATCGTGATATCGACGGTACAAGTTGCCGTCTGCGCTTCATTATTGGCAAACTGGATATCGGCCGTGTACTGCCCTGCAGGCAGGCTGCCATCCAATTGCAACGTCGCGCTGGCTGACTGGCCATCACTGCTGGCCGCAGCAAAATTCACCAGGCTCACGCCGCTCGGCGCATTAGAAGCCAAGGTCGCGGCATTGACCACACTGTCAGCATCAGACGCTTGCACCTGAGCCGCACCAACCTCACCAACTTGCAGCGTTATCGCCGGGCAAGAAGTGACAATCGGTTGATTCCCTGTGCCACCTCCCGTATTGCCTCCACCGCAGACATTCACAGCGCTGCTGCTATTGCGTGGTGCGGGTGCGCCAGTCACAAAGTCGCTGCCGTTCTGGTTGGTATCCTGACAGCCATTATTCTTACGTAGCAATGCCGTGCTGCTTGAACTTGCCGGTGCTGTCGAGCCTTCGGCAAAATTGGCCGTGCCATAACCTACCAAATCGGCAATCTGCGCCAACTGGCTGCTGCTACACACATTAGAGCCGCCGTTACAAGTGAGGCCAGTGCTGCTCTTGACCAACACCACCTTGCCGTTGGTCCCGCTCATGTCAGTGCCATTATTACTGGCATCTGGCGTAGGCAAAGCTGAACCGTTGGCCGTGCTACGCAAACCCACCAGGTAATATTGGCCAGGTTGCAACACGCCAGCGAGGGTGGTCACACCGTTGGCAGAAAAGTTGCCAGTACCCGTGGCGCTGGCATACTGCACAGACCAGCCATTGATATCCACCACCACGCTACCGTTGTTGAATAACTCAACGTAATCCTGGTTATAGACACTGCCCTGACCGCCATAGATCTGGCTAATCACCACCTCGGCATAGACAGGGATACTTAAGGAGGACAGACCCAACCAGGCCAGTGCCCAATGCATTTTTTTAAATTTCATTCAGGACTCCGAAGTTTTTCGCTCGATTAAAATCCTGAATACTTTAGCAATTTGAATTGCCGCCAATATTAAGTTTGGCACCAGCGCACTAGTCAGGTTGGACTAGAAAATCCGCTGTAATCCCCTCCAATTCATACTTTTTTAGGTCAATCACTAAGCCGTCAGACTAGTCTTCATCGCCTGAATGCCGCGTATGGCTTGCCTGGTCTGTCTACGAACAGCTCCGCCTAAATTCTAGATAGCTTCCTGTATCAAGCATTTGCCTACCCAAAAAAACCAAAAAAAAGCCCACCATGCGGTGGGCTTTTTCGTAAACATAATATTTAGCGGGACGATTCTTGCCCGATACCAATGACATCTACAGAAATAATTGAAGGTAATTTTGGCTTAGCCATGTCGTTATTAACCGCTGCATTGGCCACATTTTGCGCAACCGCTTGTGCAGCAGCATTGACAGCATCAGGTGAAACGCCTGCGGTGACACCAGCCATGGTCGCAGTTGCCGCAACAGGGACACCACTAGAAACGCCCTGAACCTGAATATTGCCCGCATTCAGTACCACAGGGGCCACAATCGTCAAATCACCTGCTTCAATCCCTGCCTCGCCAGCATCGACGACCGGCGCAGTGAGCGTTACCTTGCCTGCTCTAGGCACGTCTTCAGGCCTACCTTCATTAGGCCCATCAGGGTCATAAGTTTGAGCACGGATACCACTGCCTGCAGCGACACCTCTCACTTCAACCACCGTGTTACCAAATACATCGGTTTGCACAATACGTTCTGGCACAGAGGTCGCCGTTTTCGAACCTCTACCCGCATCAATCGTGCCGTTTGTTGACCAAATGGCAATATCACTGCCAAACTGGGTAATCACTTTAGATTGATTGACTGAGAAATCACCATCTGAGATACCGCGAATCGCCCCGCCTTTTTCGGTGATAATACCGATATCCCCACCTCGCCCTGGTACACCCACGTTAATCAGGCCACCTGGCGTGACCAAATCAATACTACCGCCACTGTTAGTGGAGACTTTGGTGTTAAACAACAAAATATCCCCCGCTTGCTTGGTTGGGTACAAGGTAGCCAATGCGTTATTACCTCGGTCATGATTGCGCGCTTTTGCAAAATCATTTGCAGAGTTGATCAGCTCTGTGGTCAGGTGACGATTCACGAAGACAGTTTTAACCGCATCTGACTGCGCATTAAACTGGGTATAAGCTTCGTCCGACGTCAGATTCTGATCACCCGTTAACTGTCGCATAAAACTGACTAAATACTCTGCAGTTTGCGCTTTGTATTCAGCCAAGCGTTGCGAATTACTGCGTATCGTTTCCGGACCCGAGCCACCTGGCGCAATGTACGTGTCAATATAATTTTGTAAGCGTAAGTTATCTCCAACTCCAGCAAGCATCGTAATTGACGCTCCATTGCTTGGGAGAGCGGTGTTTGCATTAAATGCGCTTGTAAACTCATACACTGGGTTACTGGTCCCTGTGTTGCCTGTTGCCTGTATACTCGTGACAAGTGGGTAGATTAAGTCTATATTTCTGCCCGCTTGTACCAGCAACTCACCCGGCCCTCCAATCACCACATTTTGTGTATTGACATCACGTCCAGCAAGTAACACGCTCACATCGCTAGTACGGTTATTTTGTAAACCGATATTTAAACGCGTAATGTCCTGACCGGCGACCAAATGACTTTCTTTAGCTAACATCAACAAACCTGGCTCCGTATCATCATTACTTCTGATGTTACCGGTGGCAGCCACAACACGAGCAGGCGTTGTACTGTTCGCATGAAGCGGGCTACTTGCATGCAAGTTGAAAAAGCTGAGTAAAATGAGGTCATCAAGCAACTGGGTCGAACGCGTCGGAGTATTAATATTGAAAATACCCGTTGGATTGGCATCAGACATTAACAATTTCCCGATCCTGACGTCATTATTTGCCAACAGTTGCAAATTACCCAGCGATGACGGCGATAAATAGGCCTGCCCCACTGTCACATTGCCAACATAGGTAGTCATGTCCAAGCTGGCCGGATTCAAACTCAATCCGCCGTTCACTCCACTACGAAGACCGCTAGAGGCATCAAGAAGCGTGTTGACATTAGCGGCGTAATTGACGTCACCTCCTAGAGACGTCATGCGGACCGCAGCACTTTGCCCATAAGTGCTAAAATAGCTGTTATGGATCGTACTATCATTATTAGGTGCATTGGTGATGGATTGAGGCAATAAGGTTGGATTCACAGTGGCTTCAATGCGCAGATCTTTGCCAGCGGAAACATCAAATTGTCCATTCATCATCGCCAGTACGGTGCCGTAGTTTTTACCCTCTTCTGCGGAGATGCTGCCACCCGCTTTAATGGTGCCGGTTCCTTGCCCGATAAAATAAATACCACTAAAGATATCGCCTTGTGCAGTCACCGTTAAATCACCACCACCATTAACGACATTGTTTCCAGTGGCGCCTGTGCCAAAGTTATCGAAGCGTGCTGTGGTCGGAATAGAAACAGAAAAGTTAGCGATATTTCTGCCGGCATTGACCCTGACATTACCACCGCCCAGTGCTGCCAAACTTTGTCTAAATTGGTCGGTACGTATCCACCAAGATGTGTCTTTCAGTTGATTATTACCGCCTTGGCGGAACAACCATTGATTAATCGCTTGTCGGCTATCGTCTTCTGCCCCAAAGATATTCCCTTTGCTATCGATTCGAATATCACCACCATTATCAAGATAAGTGGGCCGCTGGCTTGTAATTGGGTCAGTAAAACCAGTTAAATCAGCTGCTTTTTCTCCGGCGGTATAAATGACAGAGGTCGCCGTGGCCAAATTCAAATCACCACCGGTCGCAATATCAATGCTACCTGTACCCGTGCGTATCAATTCATTATTGGCTAAGATCAGGTTACCAGACAGGCTCTTACCATCTGCATCCAATGTCGCTGCCACAGTCTCCATCACATTGGCGGCATCGGTATCAGCCCCAGAAATCAGACGATAACTCCAAGAGTCACCCGTACCCAATGCGGCGCTGCTTGCTGCCGTTTCAAAACCATCACTGATTGAGCCATTCACATTCAGGTTGTTGGTGGCACGCAAGGTCAGGATTCCTGGCTCATCGCCCGCACGTGAGGTGGTATACAAATTCCAATCGGCGGCAACCGTGAGATTGTTATTGGAACGAATCTCTTGCCCGGCGCGTAAATGAAAGCGACTATCGTTTGACATGCCCAAACTGGCTAATATGTTGTCCTTGTTCGCCATAAAGTTATTGACATCGTTGGCAAGTGTCGTAAAGCCCAATGTCGCCCCAGTACCAGTACCTGTTGTAATGGTCGAAACATTGTTGTAAATCCTAAATGCGTCTAATACGATGCTCTGCGCGCCGCTAATGCTGCTGTCAAGGCTATTGACCGCGACACCATTCCCTGAACCGCCACCCGTACGCGGTGCGCGCAAGTGAACCTCGCCCCCATCACCGCCGATACCACCTGCCACCTCAATGCGCGAACCTTGATTTAGATTGAGTGCACCGCTAGCTGTTGCCAGGGTCACTTTACCGCCTTCAACACCGGCAGTGGATGAATTGGCCCGCAGCAATGAACCAGATTCAAGCGTCACATCGTCGCGTGCATACAGTGCAATGCTGCCAGACTTTGTAGTGCTGGCATCAATCGTGCCAGTTACAGTGATTGCTCCTTGATCAGCGGAAACTAGCACTTGTTTGGCGGTCAGTGCTTGTGCACCGGTGCCATCAATGTTGACATCCCCGTTGCGTACCCGATAACTGCGACTCTGGCTAAAACCAGTCGCCTGCTGGTCAATCGCAACCAGTGAAGGCATGGTGCCGACATCGACTGCCAGTATGCCACCTTTGCCACTACCTTGAGCTTGACCATTCAGTTGACCCTGTAATTGTAGATTGCCCGATGTCGCCGACAATGTCACTTGTCCGGCGTTGGCACTGCCTTGTGCACCAACATTCACCAATGCACCTTGATCGATAATAATGTTGCCACCACTATTCAATTGCACTTTACCAGCATCGACATCGCTGGCTTTATTGGCAAAGTTTTTAGTCGTTGATGATGCTGAAACAATCGCTTGGCTACCTAACTCTAACTGGCTGGTACCTTGCAAATTAACTTGCCCGGCCAATGCTTCAATCCGGCTATTCACCAAAAGCTGATCGGCCTGTAACGTGAGTCTCCCGCCAATATTGCTATTCGTCGGCAGGTTGCTGACTGTCTTTTGTGTTGAGGTTAATGCCCCCGTGCTTGCAACGGCATAGTTGGCAGAACTTTCAGTATTAATTCTGCCTACATTCAGTGTGGTCTGATTTACCTGCAGGTCCAACGCACCACGCTCTGCTACCGTGAGTGTATTAGCATCCACGTACACGCTATCAAACCCACCGATGGTGTTCCTGTCAGCACTGGCAACCATGCTAGTGCTATCCAGCACAGCCGACAGGTCGCCCTGCAGCCTGACCGTTTCAGCATTAATCTGTAAACGGCGACCAGACGGGTCAGATGGAGAGTTATAGTTGGCATCTACAGTATTTTTAAGGGCGAAAGATTTAGCATTGATGGTCACCGCTGCGTTGGCTGGCGCAGCAGTCTCCCCATCAGCCAAATGTCCCGCAATGCCTGCGGCATTCACTGTCAGATTAAGGCGGTTGTTACCAAAATCTACACTGCCATAAGTATCAATCGTGCTGTAGCTATTTAGGGTTAGACGAGAAACATCACCTAACTGTGCCAGCGTCTGGTTGCTCACCACCAAGCCATTTTGGCTGGCTGGCACATCACCAATCAGGATACGGTTTGAACCCAAGGTCACATTGGCATTCTCACCAAGTGCAATGTTTCCGGCAAAGCTGACATTTTGACTACCATCGATCACCAGGGAGTTGCCAGCACTGAGTTGTGTGTTAGCTGCAATATCCAACACCCCGGAAGTCGCATTTACAGAACTGCCTGTACGGGTATATTCCAACTGACTGAGCGAAGACATACCGAGGAAGGCGCCATCACCCGTCGTATTCAAATTGACTGCTTTTGGCTGAGAAGCTGAATTGCCAGTATTAATCACCGCACCAGTTAACAAGCTGACATTATTATTGGCAGTTGCCAAAAACTCTAGCGTACTCAAAGCATGACTGGCATCGTTTTCAATACTCACGCTGCTGGCCTGCGTAGTGACATTCGTCACATTATTAGCGACATTTCGTGTGCCACCCAGCAATATACTATCCGCATTTAAGGCATTCAGTTTGCTGGCCTCTAACTGCAAGCTGGATGGGTCGGTGTTATCACGCTGATTCACCACTCGAATCGCATTGGCACTAATATCCACCACCAAGCCATCAGCACCGCTGACTTTACGCGCTTGTACACTGGCATCCAGATTCAGTTGCTGCGCCAGCAAAGTGAGTTTACCTGCGTCATCGGTATTTTTAATATCAACGCCGTTGGTTTTAAGCGGGTTTGCAAAAAAACTGCTGGCATTGGTCACCACATATTGCGAGGGTGCTTTTGAAACCGTGCCTGCAGCAGGGCGTAACACGCTACCATCAATGACCCTAAAGCTAGACCAGTTAGCATCTCTGGCACCGGTGTTTAAATCGGCAAAATAGCCAGACGTTAAAGCACTGCCATCTTGTAAGCTAGCGGTTTGGCCGCGCGCCAATGCAACATCAGTTTTCTGCACAATAAAGGCACCGGGTACCAAGGCATATCGGGCAGGCATCAAGGTATAAGTGCCTGAAGGAATCCCTTTCACACCAGTGATATAAATGGTCTGACCTGTCCCGACCCCAGCAGAGCTACCCTCATACAAACGATCATTCGCAGCAAATTCGGTTTGCATACTTGGAATCAAAGCGTAGGTATTCGATTGCGCCAAAATATCTTGAGTGCCACCAACCCCACCACTAATCCATTCGTAGGCAAATAATTCACCGCCGCCCGACAAGTCCATGACGGCACCCTGTTGTAAATCTGCGTTCGGTGCAGAAATCGCAATTTCTTTTTCAATCGGCTTTTGCGATACACCTGCATTGGGGTTAAAAGTCTGACCAGAAGAAATCGTCTCGCCATATGGGATATTTTGCCCGCTGCCGGATACGGATGTCAGACTGCCTGCCGCCAATGTGACTTGATCAGCGGCATTTAATTTAATCTGGCCAAAGGGGGCTTTCAATACACCCGCTTGCACAATACGATCTGCCGTCAATGATAACGTGCCGCCCCCAGACAATACATTAGTCGGCGCAACACCATTAGATTGAACTGTGATCAGACTATTTGGCCCCTGCGCTTCAAAACTAAGCTTAGCCCCTGAATTCGGATAAATTTGGCGCGCATGTAATTGCAATTCGCCTGCGACGCTAAGGCCAGCAGGGTCGGCAACCGTACTTGACAGCACGGCGGTTTTCTCACCTTGCCCATGGATATCTTTGTTCGCAGACAGGATAGTTTTATTTGTCCCTGTGACCGCCACCAAGCCATCAATATAAATTTGATTGGCACTTAAACTCAATTGTCCGCTACTACTTGAGAATACACTTGGATCTATAGTTGTTGTTCGGCTGAACAACTGCAAGTGCCCACTGTTTATTTTGGCATGCCCGTTATCAAGCACACTCAACACTGGGCTATTCAGTCTTAAGTTCCCGGCAATGGTTAGATCTAAATCGGACGCAAAATTAATCCGATTATTTGGATTGGTCGGATCATTAATATAGCTTGCCAGGGTGACATGATCAAAACCGCCCTCCTCTATCTGTTGCGCCGAGATTTGGGCATTTTGCAAGCGACCTTGGCTAGAGCTAGCGGGCAAGTTAATATCTTTTAGAGCGTCACCCGCTTGCAGACCACCAGTCAATACTTGTTGATTATTGGTAACTAAGAAGCGACCACTTTGGTTGGGATACGGATCAATAAAATCAAAAGGCACCGACTGATAAAACAAGCCTAAACTGCCCCCGCGCCCCGTACCATTGGCTTGACCACGCAAGGTGCCATCCACTAACAGACTACCAACACCATAGATATCAATACTGCCCGCATCACCGTAAAGCGTCTCCAAAACAAAACCACGATTGGTGCGTGTATGTGTTTGCGTTTGGCTTCCAGAGACATCCAGAACAGCACCTTGTTTAATAACCACAGCGCCTTTGATGTTATCGTCAGTATTAATCGTAATACTGCCGGCATTAACCACTTTGTTGTTGAGTTTTCCCGCACGAGAATCCGGCATGGTGATGGTGGTACCGGCGACATTTAACTGCGCGTTTTCACCAATAAACACCATCTGGCTTGCATCTTCAGGCAAAGTGGTGTCGTCATCAGCAATACTCAGCGCAATTTGCCCCCCATGCGCGGTAATATCCCCCAATACATTCACTTGCTTACCCGCCGACAATGCGACGCTGCCACCGATATCGGTTTTAATGTGTGCTTTTTCGTGCAAGGTGAGCGTGCCTAAATCATCAGCGACTCGATAAGTATCAAAGGTAAATGAAACAGGTGCACGGGTAGCATCGGGCAGTGTTGTTAACCTTGCCACATCAAAAATACTGTCACGACTTGCAGTGCTCTGAAAACCAGAGCGCATCATTAAATTTTGAGCCACCCCGTATATGGTGCTGGGATTCGTTTGACCTGCTGCACCGATATCAATATCAAATGCACTCAGCCGGTAGCTAGAAAAACCACCTTTGCTAAAAAAGACATTATCAATACTAAAGTCGAGCGGACCATTTGGTGCGTTATCTGCCCCGATATAAAGATGAGTTTTTTCGCCCTCACTAAATCGAATATTGAGTGAGCCACCACGGTCAAAACCATATGCTGACAAATTCAGTGTTGGCGATAACCCTTGATCAGTGGTTTGTAAGCTGATATTACCTGCCTTACCTAAATGCAATACTCCCGCGTTATCGACATACGCTCCAGCACTGGCGTCTATTTTCACGCCTCCCCCGGTCACCAAACGGCCAATGGTGATATTACCGGCATTTGCTGCGGTTTCTTTCGTGAGCGCCCCCTGCACCCCAGCCCTATCGTTGACAAACGTCCCCGCCGTGGTCACCGTCACGTTATCGGCAATGCGGGTTAAGTTTGCATTCATGGCAACGTTTGCGCCTTGTGCAGTGATGTTTTGATTAATTTGCGTCAGGGTATCGCCCGCTCGCCCCAAAGTCAGTGCACCATTGGCGTCTAGTTGAATGGCAGTATTGACATTGAGGTTTTTCACATTTGAAAAATCAATGCGATTAAAGCCTTGCCGCAGAAATTGTGTGCCGATACTTGATATGAAGCTATCACCGCCGTTCAGCACATCGCCAAAAGCAAAATTGGAGGCTAAGTTATTGGCGTTGTTCACCCAGTTTAAATTGAGAGCACTGGCAATTAAGCTCGCGCCTTTGGGCGCGGTATTGGCAAGCAATTGCTGCGTACTGACTTTGGTATTACCTATTAAATCCCCATCCACCACCAACTTTTGTACAAAGCCATTCTCAATGGGTGAGACAAAGCTCACGGTACCGGCATTCGCCCCTTCAAAATATGTTGGGACGGCATTATTGATATTGCCCTGGCTATATGTGGTTGAACTGCCCCATTTACGGTCTACCACAGTTGTCGTATCAGCAACCCGTTCATAAGCCACACCGGGCTTAGCTTCAGAAATAGCGACTAACTGGCCATTAAACTCAAGAATGGACTCCTTTACGGTGCCAGCTGAATAAGTGGTTGAACCACCGGAAACGTCAATCTTGGCGCCTTTTTCAACAATAATTTCATTCGCATTTGACAGCGTGACTTTACCGGCATTGGTCATTTTTTCAGCAACTGTCGCCAAGCGGGTGGAGTCTATGTAAGGCTTCAAATCAAACAGATCTGTGCCTTTACGCGCATCCACAAAAATGGTTTTTCCAAATAACGCTGACCCACGTAAAATCGGATTATCTTTAAGCGCGTCGGAGTTAAGCTGTACAGTCAGCTGGTTACGTGACATCGGGGCAAGGGCATCCACACCCGAAACATCAATGCTGGCATTTTCACCAAGATGAATACGCTGCGCGATTGGGCTATTTAACAAGGCTGAAGCATTCACGTTTGTGGTGGCCGTCACGTTGCCACCTTTGGCACTGATGGCACCATCAATATTGATCAAGCTCGCTTCTAAATTAATGCTGGATGTCTTGAAAGGCAAAGAAGCAAGCACTTCTTCTTTATCATTCAGCTCTGGGGTGACCTCGGTCACACTGTCCTTGCCGAGCGTGATCAAACCATTACGTCGTTGCGTGACTTGACCATTCAACACGGTGACATCTTCTTGTGCAATCAGATGAATCGAGCCATTAGCACGCACTGAAGTGGACGCTGAGAGCTTGCCGCCTTGATTCACCGCCAGTCCCATCATGGTGATATTGCCACGTGCCGCAATAATTTCGCCCAGATTCGTGGCTGTGCCACCAGACGACACCTCCACTAGCATACCCGCAGGATCCTGGCTACTTTTAAGATAAATGGTCTTGCCCGCGGCCAAAATGGTTTGGCCATCCGGGGTTTTAATAATGGCGTTTTTCTCAACATTAACGTTGGGCGCAAACAGCAAGACTTTACCGCCTTTAGCCGCATTAATTTGCGCACCACTCTCTACCCGCACTTCAGCAGTGTTAATTTTGTTGGCCTGCTCAGGGGTTAAATTGATGGTATCTACCAATTGAAAAGCGCTGGTATACCCAGCTTCATTGACAAACCCAGATTTGAATAACTCATCCGTAATATTGAGCGTGCCCGCATACAACGAGCCGACGTTAAAAACAGCGTCTTTGCCGATGATTACACCGTTGGCATTGAGAAAATAAATATTTCCTGCCGCATTCACGTTACCATTGAGTACACTGGGGTCGACACTGTGTACACGATTCAGCATGGACCACCCGGCTTGCATATCGACGTTGAACGATTGGCCGCGGTCAAGATTCAACTTGTTATAGTTGACAATCGCCTGTGGCACCAGCTGCTGAAAGCTGATGTGATTGGCGCTGGAGCTGGTAATCTGGGTGGCATTATTAATCACGCCCTGCGCGTTGATGGCATCACGGATCTCAATCCCGGAGGGCAGTTCTGCAAATGCATTCATCACTGCCCACGGTAGGGGCGAGAAGGATAAAGCCAGCCAAATAGAAGCCGCGCGGCGCGCACGCGATTTTCCATCACCTGCACGTGAAGAAGCAATTTCTGCAACAGCCACCATGGCATGATGCACACGACTAAACACTAACTGATAAATACCTTTATTCATCGTCACTCTCCCACTTCAACGCGCTCAAATCTGACGCACACTACCACTCGTAACCTACCCTGAAGTGCAGACGATAATCGCCGCTGTCTACTTCGGGTGCATCATTAAAAGCTTTTGCGTAATCCACATAGGCAAAAGCACCTGAATGCGTTTTTAATCTGGCACCAAAACCAGCGGAATAGAGCTCATAGCTGGGCTCCAAACCTGCAGCATTGCGAATTTTTACGTAACCACCGTCAATAAAAGTAAACGCATACAGTTCTTTTATGAACTCTGCAAAGCGGTACTCTTTGAAATATTTATTGATAGAGGGTGTACGTAATTCAACAGAACCAGAAAACCCACTATCGCCTAATCGACTAGACTCAAGATAACCACGCACAGAATCCAGCCCACCAGCAGTGAATTGCTCGGTGGAGATAAGTGGTTGACTGGCAAGCTGCCAGGCCAGTTTGCCTTGAACAGCCCAACCTGAGGGATGCGTATACAACTGTTTCACATCACTCCGTATAAAAATATAGTTTGCTCCGGCGCCATCGCGCTTGGCATCAAACTCTTTTGAGGTATTCCCCAGTAACCGAGGGGCCATATTCAGCACCAAAGAGGCTTGAGTTTGGCCCAAGCTGCTTTGTGCAGTGGCGTCGTAGCCTAATGAGGTTGCAAAATAGGAAATAGGCGTATTGATATTGGTATCTGCGCCTTGCAAGGTAAGGGATTCTTTAAATATTTTGTAATCAGCGCCAAGGGTTAGGCTATGGTAATACCCTTCCAGCAATGGTAGGGGGTGAATATAACGTGCGCCCGCAATGTAGCCGTTACCCACGACATTGATATCACCCACAGCAGCAATATTACTGTCAGAAACGACGGCATAAGCAGCAAAGTAATCGCCATTTAAACGTGGGATGATATAAGTGCCAGAAAATACTTTCACCTCGCTGGTATCTTCAGGTGATACCTGAACATTCACACCCAAACTATGATCTTTTTGCCAGAGGTTTTCATAACGCAACCCGGCATTTAAGCGCAACTTTGTGGTGTTAGGTGCATACCGATCATTCAGCTCCAAATTACCATGCAATGGCAATTTGTCCTGGACTTTTAAATCGACTTCCACTTTACCCGGCGTCTGACCTGGGCGTAGCACAGGATTGACCTGACGGTTTTGATTGCGGTTTAAGGTCGCTAACTCTTTTTGCGCTGTGGGGAAATGTGGCACTTTTCCCTCTGCAAACTCACCCGCGCGTGCTTTAATTTCAGTATGGGTGTTGTATTGGCTATCTACTACTTTTAGCCGCTCTACAGCCCCCTCAGTCACCAGCAACTTTACAAGGCCAGCGTTCACCTCTTGCTGCGGTATAGACACTGAAACAGTTAAATAGCCCGCATCCTGATAGGCTTTTTCCAGGGCAGAACGCGCCTGCTCAACATCTTCAATCGTTTTTTGCTCGCCCATAAACGGGTAGACTGTTTTTTCGATGGCAGCATTGGTGAATACGGAATTGCCATCCACCTGAAATTCAAATACATCAAAGGTGAGAACCTCTGGCGTTGCTGAAGGAGCAGCGGCGGTCTTGATATGGTCTGTTTGAGACTCAACATTTTCGGCCAATGAAGGTAAAGCATAGCCTGCACTCAACAGTGCAGCCAAAGCAAAACAATAATGGGGCAGGATAGACAGATGCAAAACAAACTCGTTAGAAAATCAATAGAGCCTGCATTTTCTTAAAGTTTTGTTTCAAGCTCATGAAACGGACTAGTCCGTTACACGCGACAAACAATAAAAAACGCACCCCTTGTGGGGGTGCGTTGTATTCACACAACCTCGGTAAAGGCTGTAAAAAATCAATTACTCAAACAACACCGCTGGTGCGCAGTTTTTGCCAAACTTGGTTAATACAGCACGTGTCACACCGGCCTCGCAAGAAGTGTTGCCACCATCTGCCGTTAAAGCAATACCGCGTGGCAACAAGGCACACTGTGCAGCTGCTGGATTTTTCAACGCAGTTGCCAAGGTTGGAACAATGGTGCGAGCAAAGCTATTAGCTGCACCAAACACTGGATTGCTTGAAACAAATGTTTTCAACTCCATTGCAAATGGGTATTTACCTGAGGCCATGGCCACGCGCGCGTTAGTGGTATCGCCATCTTCAGGATGCACGCCATCAATTTTGATAAAACGATAACCGGCGTTGGCAGCACTTTCAACGCGATAATCATTCTCCAAAGACAACACACCAATAGCGAATCGATTGTTAGTAGTCGCAGTGGTGATATTGCCTTTGACGTTGCCTGAACCTGAGTTCAGCACAACCTGATAAGCACCAGAGGTGGTTGCGGCAGGGATCAATTGACTTGCATTACCCAAACATGGATTGCCCATAAAGAAAGCATTGGAACTAGCTTGTGTACCAGAGGTATCCACACGACGTTGCACAATCACAGCTTCTTCACCTGTATTATCCGCGCCAAAAATCGGCGCCCAGGACTCTGCTGCACTCACAGCACCACCATCTTGCAAAATAGTTGTGATTTGCGCCTTGGTCAAAGAAGGAGCGTTGGCAACATCAAAACCGGATGTTTCTGTGATGCCTTGCACCTCTTGCAGTTTACGGTACAAAGGCACACTGACCGCTACCCCAAACCCTTGCAGCAAACCGGCGTTTGCTTCAGTGCCTTTACCTGCCAGGCTACCACCACCAATGCTGGCTGGGAACAAGGCTGCTTCTACGTCAGAAAAACCACCCACTGGCAATTGTGGCGCGTTGGCGTCAGCAGCCACTGCCGCAGCGTTAGCTGCATTCGTTGCTGGAGTAGGGCCTGTGGCAGGCAGGTTGCTGCCTACTTGCTTACATTGCTTATAAACAGTGGCATTGTTGCGTGTGTCTGTCGCATCAGTGTAGCTAGTGGTTGTTGATGCGCAACCATTGGCAGTGTTTAATGCAGTACCTGCATAACGAATACGTGCCAACTTGGCATTAATCGTGTGTGGGGTGTAGGCGTTGAGCGAACCACCATCTAAGGTCACATACAATACAGAAGGCGTGTTACCACGGGTACATGCGTACGCGACATAGTTACCCAATGAACCCGGCACATTAGATGTAGGATTGCCATTAGCGTCTGTAGCGGCAATTGTCGTATAAATGGATTTAGCTTGAGCCTGATTACAGCCGCGGCTCCAAGCCTCGTAAATGGTTTTGGTTGGTGCAGTTGCGCCAGAAATCCAAGCTTGCTGTAATGTACCAGCGCTGCGTGCAGCTTCGATTTGTGCGGGTGTCAAAGCATTAGCCAGCAAACTAAATGACATGCCGGCGATTGCAAATGCAATATGTTTCAGTTTCATAATCGTTCCCTTAAAAATAAGTTGATGTTCATTGGGGATATGCATCCCCAACGCGCATTATTTGGCGGCCTTACGACGGCGAACCACAGCACCCATCAAACCCAGGCCAGCCATAAACATGGCATAGCTCTCTGCCTCTGGTACAGCACTGATACTCAGCACACCAGCACGTGTAAAGTTCACAGTGATCGGATTATTGTTATCAGCAAAGATATAATTGTCGGTGGCATTGTTTGATCTGTTGGTGTACTGAATCAAACCCATGGCCTCACCCACTTCTCTGATTGTGGTCGCACCATTGCCAGCAGCTTTGTCTGCACTGTAGTAATCAGCCATATTGTTGTTAGCAAGCGCTAGATCGATGGCTGAATTAGATGTGACCAATTGCGTACGGCTCATCGTGACAACTGACTGATCTTCGCGTAAGTCATAACTGATGATCATGCCACGGCTGCCTGCTGAGGTTTGCGTACCCAGGTTATCACCAGCATACAAAGCGTAAAACAAATTGCTGCTTGCAGTTGACATAAAGCTTTGAAATGCTGAGTCAGCTGACAAGTCAAAAGTAAATGGCAACGTGAAGCTTGCTGCTGCACCTTGACCAATGGTGTTAAAAGTACTGTAAGTCAACCCAGTTTCAAAAGACACTGCAGTGCTGGTGTCACGATCAATCAAGGTCAACCAAAAACTACCGTCACCTGAAGCTGTCGTTGCTGCACCTGCGAATGAAGACACAGATAACGCCAAAGCTGCTACTAAAGCTTTATATTGAAATTTCATAAACTTCTCCTTAAAAATTTTTAAAACTGCTGAAAGAACAAACCATCAAGATGGCGATTTAAAACACAACACACGAATATTGTCAGGCCAGCATGTCATACATGTGATTTGCAGTTAGTCCACATGGACTAGCTGAAACAAAATGCACTTGCCAGCCGATCAAACTTGAAAGAGTTTAAGGAGGGGAGATGACATTCTTTAAAACATGACTAGTCCTATCGGACTATGTTTGCATGAAATTCTTGTGAGTTTCATGCTTGAAAATTTACTGGCTTCTATGAATCAGGCCTAGTTTCAAAGCCTTGCTGGCGGCCTGGCTGCGATTTTCTACATCCAGCTTGCGCAGGATATTCTGCACATGGTTTTTAATGGTGAGCGGGCTGACCTGCATGATGCCCCCGATTTCCCAATTGGTTTTACCTGCCTGCAGCCATTCCAGCACTTCAAGTTCACGCTTACTTAAGGGTTTGATACGACCATTGCGCGCAGGCGTAGACAGCACAGAAGGACTTTTATTTGCAGTCACTTTCACAATGGCACAGTGAAGGTGTGGCATTAAAAGCTCTAACAGATGAGCCGTTTGGGCATTCGCTGGTGAACTCAAGCGCCCGAACATCACCATGGTTGCAATGCGGCTATGCTCATTGCCAAAGCCATGTACCACAAACCGTTTGAGCTCAGAAGCCAGCATGCGATCTGCCTCTACATGCTCAACAGCATACTGACTGTATTGCTGGGATAACGTGTCTGTATGATAAAACACTGGCATGCCCAGTTGGCTCCAGCGCGTGAAGGCTTCATGAACAAGGCCATCTTCTTCACTCAGCACCTGGTCAAACTGGGTATCACCAAAGTAGCGGCTGGAGGTCAGATATTCATAATCGTAGCTAGCGCGCTCCAAACCACGCACGCCGATCACGACGACCTCGTGAGCAAGTAAACACTGAAACCCGCGTTGTAACCAGTTAAAGAAGTGAGAGCGATGCTGCAAGCGCAACGATTCTTCAATCACTTCCATAAATACTGCACGCTGCTCTTCATTCAGCGCCAACGCCCATTGGTCGCTGACCTGATCTATCCCTGTCATTGTGGTATCCATGTGTACGACACATTTATCATTTAATGTGCAGCAAGTTTGCGCATGATTTGTGACAGAAAAATGATTGCGGCATGTCAGTTCATTGATGAATTCATGACATCGGACTAAAAAGAGAACTATGCTGGCAAGACGTTGTTTTACAATGATTTTTCTTTACATCGGCTTACGTTTTGAGCATGGTAAAGCTGCGACAGACCGACAAACAGCGGCTGAAATGCATCAGTCCGGCTGTCTTGGCGTTGTCACATGCGCATGCCAGAATCCTCCCCATCATGTTTTCAACTTGCCCTAGACTTAACCAAAGCCTATTCGCTGCTTGCTGGCTTAGCCTGATTCTGGTTTGCCAGCAAAATATTGCTCATGCAGGCGTGACTGATGAACATGAGATACTTGCCGGAAACATCGTGCTGGATAATACAGACGCATCTGAAATTGTGATTAGCAATACAGACACAGAAGCCATACCAACAGAGGAATTAACGACAGCAAACCATACCAAGCCAGTTCGCTGGCAGTCTGGCAAGCTGCCTTACCAGTCAGAGGTGCAGGCAGCGGCAGAAGTAACACAGCTGGAGCCGGCGCTGATTCATGCCGTGATTGCTACCGAATCCGGCTACAATCCCAGAGCCGTTTCACGTAAGGGCGCTTTTGGTCTGATGCAGGTAATGCCAGCCACGGCCAAGACGATGACGACAGTGCCTGTGAGGCAATGGTCCGTCCCTCAGCAGATACTATGGGGCTCACGTTATTTAAAGCGCATGGTAGACATGTTTGAAGGCGATGTGACGTTGGCGCTGGCAGCCTATAATGCTGGCCCGGCAGCAGTGAAAGCACATCAACACAGCATTCCCCCTTTTACCGAAACCCGGCAATATGTACCCAGGGTGCTGGGGTATTATCAAAGCTTTAAAGCTCGCTCACCCCAAGTCAACCACTAACAGGCCTTAGCGATTCACCCAGGCCTGCTCGAGGTCTGCCAGCGTATTCGGCTCATAGATAAATTGCCACTCACTATAGTGCTTGGCTTTTTGAAAGCCTTCCTGAAACGCTTGATAGCCGACGTTACGGATGGGTGCCAATAACGACTGGCTATGCACACCGATAATGCGGCCGTCTTTTATGATTAATGTCATGCCTTGTTTCGCAACAAATGGATCAGGGTAAAGTTTGCGGATATGGCGTTTTAATACCGGGAAGCGCTTGTCTTCAAGCAGCTCTTCCAGCCGCACCGGATATTGTTTGACTGGCTGCGGGGTAGATTCGTAATATCGGCCAATCGCTAATCGGTAGGCCTCGCCCGTTTCCAACAACGTTGCCTCATTGCTGCGCTGGCTTTGCTGTTGCCACATGACGGCCGCGCCCTGTAGGCCAATCGCGGCAATCACCAGCGTCACCATGACGCCTATATAAGAAAACCCCATTTGTTTAGACATGTCGCCAAAAGCCCTACCAGTCGGCATATGCCGAACCGTCAGTGGCTTGGCCTTCTGCATTGCTGTGTAAGGTATACACGCCCCCAACCAGCGGTAATTCTGGTGGCGTGATGACCCAGCCATCATTACGTTCGGTTATTGGATCCCATGGCAATTTATCCAGATAATGCTTGTCGACCAGCTCTTGCAGGGTGTCGGGGTATTGTCCCTGATCCGCATAAAATTCATCCAAGGCCTTGCGCGTGGTCGTGAGCTGTTGCTTGAGTGCCTGCTCCTTGGCGCGTTGCACCCCCGAAAAATAACGTGGGACAGCTAAAGAAAGCAGCAATGCCAGGATTGATAGCACCACCAGCAGTTCCACCAGGGTAAAACCGGTAGCGGTCTTGCGCTTTCTACCACTGTGCATAAGGCACTCCATTGATTCCTGTTCTGGGACTCAGTGAATAAACGTCATACACATCTTGTGTGTAGCGCGGTTGATCTGGCGGACTGTCATAACTACGCAAGCCCCACGCTGGGGCTTGACCTAAACTGGCATTGGCCTGCCCATTTAACATAGGATCCTGCGGAATTCGCCGTAAAAAGCGAATACGTGCATGTTTGGCATCCTTGGCGTCCTCGACCCCCTCCACCAATATTTGCAGATTTGGAGGATAGCCACTGGTATCGGCATTCTTTTTCACACGGCCGTCATCAGCGGCTTTTTTATAAGCATCTATCGCACGTCGTATTTCCCGCAAATGTTCGCGTAGCTGTTGTTCTTTTTGCCGCTGCAGGGTCAGCTGGACCATGGGGGTTGCCACACTGGCCATGATCGCAACAATCACCAGTGACACCATGAGTTCGATTAGGGTAAACCCAGAGTAAAAACGCGTATGAGACAAGCAATGCGCGCATTTTCCCATTAAGGTATCTCCTTGGGCGCAGGTAAGCTTGTGGTGCCTTGTTCGGGCAAGTCACTGGTATTGTTGGTCAAGCCACCCGCCGCATTGGCTGGTGCTGTTGAGGCACCCGAATTGACAGGTGCCGCGTCAGGGGGCGGGATCGCCGTTGGTTCGCTGGCAGGTGCAGTCTCAGGAGGTGAGGACTCAGATGCATCACCGTCCTGAGCATTGTCCCCATCATTCAACTCACGTTGACGCTGTAACTGCAACTCGCGGATTTGTTGACTACGGCTTTGATTGAGAGTCGCTGGCTGGTTATTCAATAGTGGCTTGTCTGAAATGACCGTTTCTGTTCCACTCCAATACTCAGAAAAAGTAGCTTCAGGCAAGGTGACATTACTGAGGATTTTAGGGGTAATTGCTAATACAATTTCCGTTTTATTTTTTTCATCGGTATTGTTCGAGAACAGGCGGCCCAACAAGGGAATGTCACCCAGCCCTGGGACTTTGTTGGCATTTTTACGTTCAGAATCCTGAATCAGGCCAGCCAGGATCTGTGTTTCCCCATGTTTGAGACGCAGTACCGTGCTGGCGTTTCGTGTACCAATATTGAATACCTTGGAGTTATTGCTGAGGGTGACCGCCTCACCCAGTGAGCTGACTTCCAGTCCGACCTTGATACTGATAAAGTCATCCAGCATCACCTTGGGCTCCACATCGAGCTTTAACCCTACATCTACGTAAGAGACGCTTTCCGAAGTAACTCCGCCCTGAATGGCATTGGTCGTAATCACAGGCACTTTGTTACCGACAACCACTTTGGCTTTTTCATTGTTTTTAACCCGGATGCGTGGATTGGAAAGTAAATTAAGGTCACTGTCGGTGGCTCTAAATTGCACATTCGGTGCTGGACTCACACCGACGGTACTAGATTTGATCTGCTTGATAGTTTCAAGAGTGAGTGGGTCATTGAGCACGGTCAGGCTGGTAGGATATCCAATCCCCAATTGCTGTAGTTTGTTGCGGGTAACCTCAATGACCTCAATTTCCAGCATAACCTCCGGATCAGCGATATCCTGGGCCTTGATCATTTTTTCTGCCAGCGCCATCACTTCCGGCTTGTCGCGCAACACCAACATATTGAGACGCTCATCTACATATACATCGCGTATCTTCAGGATGGTCCGCAACATATCGGCACATTGTTTGGCACTGGTATTGGCAAAATAAAAGTTGCGGATTAGCAGGTCCTGGTAATCCTTGTTTTTTTGCTGGGTGGCCGGGTATACCAGCACACTGGTGGGCGACAACACCTTTTTCTGCAAACCATTGCTCGAAAGTACCATATCAATGGCATCTTCAATCGGCATTTTTTTCACAAATACCGAGGCCTTGGTTTCAGGCTTGATGTCTTTATCCAGCACAAAGTTGATGCCGGTGGCACGTGACAAGGCCTCGAATACAATTTTGACATTGGCATCACGTAATTCCAGTGTCACGGGTTTATTAAAGTTGCTTTGCAATTGTGGCAAGGCAACACGCGCTTTGGGTTCTTGTGCGAGCAGCTGTTTTTCCAACGCCCGTGCTTCTACGTTGGCGGGTTGCTCCAGCAAGATATCCTGCACTTCTTTTAAAGCCTGCTTTGGTTTATCCAGATGCTGCTTGGCCTGTTCAAGCTGTTTGCGCAAGACGATGTCACGCTCACTGGCGCGTTCATAATCCAGTGCTTTGACATGATGCGGATCCAAGGTGAGGATACGGGCATACACTTGTTTAGCGGTAGCAATATCGCCTTTGGCATCCGCTGCCTCCGCCTCTGCCGATAAGGCATTAATCGCCAGTTCACGTTCGCGGAACCAGCGGTTACGCAACACCACATCTGTCGGATGTTCGGCGACTTGCTGCGCCAACTCATGCACCTTGCCCTCGGGGGTCGTCGCATTTAGTCTGGGTGGAAACAAGCCGCAAGACGATAGCATCAATACTGACAAACCCATTACGACCATGGTTGGCACGTACTGGGCTCCTCTCCCTAGAATAGCGTTTGAACTCAAATTTAAAGCGCTCATTGGTTAAACATTTCTTCTGAATAATTGTTTTCAGCGTTGGCAGGGGCCTGGCGCTGGCTGGCTGTGACTGTTTTTGTTTTACTTAACTTCACTACTTTATTTAGCGGCAAATAAGTGAAATACACCGCTTGGGCATCTTCACGGTCCAGCCGCCACTGTGGACTGACCTTGCTACCAATTTTGGGTAACAATAGTTTTTTCTGTTGCAAGAGAATGACGATGTCACTCTCTGCGACATCCTGCATGCTGCCAACATAGGCATAAGGTAACGGTGGTGCCTGGGGTGGCGGTGGCGGTTGTGGTTTAGGTGGCGGGGGCAACCACTCATGCGCGGCAAATAAAACATGACTGGCTTTTTTTACAGGTAGCGCACGTGTAAAGTAGGTGGCTACTTCGGATGATGTGTCAGAAGCATTGGTAACATCAGGCTCCTCGGCCCTTACTGATTCGGGGCTAGTGACAGCCTCGGTAGCGGGGGATCGTGATGGCAAGGCTGGTTTGGCCAACATGTTTTCAGATGGGACAGTGCTGCCCTCTTGCGACCATTGCCAATACACTAGCCCCAGCGTAAACAGAAATGCAACCCATACTATCGGGGAGGTGGCAGCTTTGGAATCAGGAGGCATGTGCCTGTTCTCCGCGGATAAACACTGAAAATGTCAGTGTGGCCTCAATGGTCGGCTGCACCGTTTCATTTTTACGCAGCTCTAATCCGGTCAATGCCATTGAAGGATATTTGCGCAATACATCCAGGATAAACTGTCTGCAGGTGATGTAATCAGCCTGGATAGTGAAACGCATATCAAACTGCTGAATGTCATGGCTGGCATCTTTAACTTGATGCGCCTGCCATTGGTAATCCCCCACGTTAAGCAGTATTTGCCGTTTTTGCGCCAGGTTGGCGATCTGTATCATGCGGGGAGATAAATCACTAAAAGCAGGTAATTGCTGCCAAAGCGAAGACAGTTGGACCGGCTCAGGCGTCACGGTCTGCACTTTTTCGATCACAACAGTTTCCTGTGGTGCCTGTTCCACTGGTTTGATGGCCAGTTGGCGGATGTCGCTTTGCAGCGCATCGATTTGTATTTCTTGGGCTGCTTGCTGCTGCAGTAATCCTGCCCATATCAGTAACAACATGCCGGAAACCAGCATAGGTATCCAGCCCAGATACCAGGAGCAGCGGCGCACCAGCCACAGCAAGGTCATGAGGGTTGGCAAACGCAACTGACTCATGGCTGCCACCCTCCCTGGATTTCAAAACTGACCGGACGTTGTGGATGGCTTTCGTTGACCTGGTGTTTCTGCAAATGCACCTGGTCAAGCGCCTCCACTGTTTGCAATTGGCTAACATACTTGAGCAAGGCCTGGTAGCTCTTTGCTTCTCCAGAGAGCACAAATTGCCCCCGGTTGGCATCCGGCAATAGCTGCAACAAGGCAATCTCTGGTACCTGCTGCGATTCCAGCGCCTGCAGCAAATCAAACCAGCGCACATTTAGCTGCTGCACAATTTTTTCTGCTGCTTTTTGTTGAGGCTGGCTCAGTTTGACCGCAGCCTGCTTGGCGACTACCTGTAGCGGTGCGGGCGCGGATTGGACCTGATTGGCACCCAAGGCAACAAGTTGTTGCTGGCGTTCTACCAATATTTGCAATTGCGACTGCTGATCAACCACCCGGTTGTATTCGACGGCAACCAATGCTGCGAGGCCCAGCATCACCAGCCCGCCTGGCCAACGCAACCTGCGCCAGGCAAATGCTGGCCGGGAAAACTCCAGCTGGTAATCAGGATCAAGCCACATGCATCACCTCCTGCCACAAGGTGGTCACCGCATGCGTAGCATATAAATTTTGCAGGGGAAAGTGTGCAGACAATGCCTGTTTTACATGGCCGCCTGTCATGGCCATGGCACTGCAACCTGGCTCGATAAGCCAGTAACATGCGGAGGCTTGGACGCTCAGCAAGGTACGTTCACGCATCAGCCAGGCGGTGATTGACGCCAGGTCAGACAGGTCAACTGCCAAGCTGGACACATGCAAAATACGGCCTTGCTCTAACTGTATCAGGCGCAACATCTGGGATTCTGCCATGAGCACACTCCCACTCTCAGGTAAGCGTGTGCGTGCCCACAAGGCCGAAGCATATGGCTGCACTGACCATTGCACCGCGCTTCCTTTCAGTAATTCATGCAACTCCGTTGATTGCAGTGCAGGGATTGCCGCTAACAGGCAATCTTGTGGCTGGCGGATATCCTGCAAACGAAATGGCCATATACGCGCGGTTTCACCATACGTTTGCATCAACACAGCTCGCGCATAAGCCAATTGCTCTTCACCAGACCAGCTAAATACTTGTAATGACTGCGCCATCGCGGGTAATAGCAGCAAATGCACATGCCTGTCTGCCAGATAAACTTCTATGCGTTGCCAACGTGTCGCTGGGAGTTGGGACAAGCCGGCCTGCAAGGCCGCTGAAAGAGGCTGGTCTTGTGGGCCAGGCCAAGCGACCTGCACAACTACCCGGCGCGAACGCAAACCCGCTGGCCAATGCTCAGCCCACAACTGGTCAGACAAAACCAGTATCCTGGTTAAACCGCACCACCGAATATCAGGCAATAAACGTGACACGGTTGATCTCCTGCAAACTGGTCATGCCTTCGGCCACAGCGCTCACCGCGGCTTCGCGGATGGTGCGCATGCCATTCCTGGCCGCGGCTTCTTTTAATTGTCGTATCGGTTGCCGAGCGATAATCATCTCGCGCAACTCATCATTGAGCACCAGTATTTCTGCGACGGCTTTACGCCCTTTGTAACCAGTGCCGCGGCAGTGACCGCAGCCTTTGGCATGCTTGAACTGCATGTTGGATGCTTGCTCCAAAGTCAATCCGGAGGCAGTAACCATTTCCTCATCTGGCACAAACGGTTCTGCGCATTGCGGACACAAGGCGCGTACCAGGCGCTGGGCGATAATGCCATTCACGGCGGAGACAAAATGGTAAGGATCCACCCCCATGTGCATAAAACGGCCAATCACATCCAGCACACTATTGGCATGCACGGTAGAAAACACGAGGTGGCCGGTGAGTGCAGCCTGCACGGCAATCTGGGCGGTTTCGGCATCACGGATTTCACCGACCATGATTTTGTCGGGGTCATGCCGCAAAATAGAACGCAGGCCACGAGCAAACGTCAGGCCTTTTTTTTCATTGACCGGGATTTGCAGTACGCCAGGTAATTGATATTCCACCGGGTCTTCAATGGTGATGATTTTGTCGAAACCCGTATTCACTTCCGAAATCGCGGCATAGAGTGAAGTGGTTTTGCCGCTACCGGTGGGCCCGGTGACCAGTACCATGCCATAGGGTTCACTGGCCAGTTTCCTGAAGCGGGCGATGACATCTGCATCAAATCCCAGGGCTTTCAAGCTCAGACCTTGCGCCTGCTCAGTTAATGCCTTTCTATCCAGCACCCGCAATACGGCATCCTCACCAAATGCACTCGGCATGATGGAAACACGGAAGTCAATCAAGCGCCCCATGGCATGGACTTTAAAACGGCCATCCTGCGGAATACGGCGCTCGGCGATGTCCAGTTGCGCCATGACCTTGATTCGCGAAATCGCCTGTTCTGCATTATCCAATCCGGGGCTATTGGCAATACTGGCCATGACGCCATCAACCCGGTATTTGACAGCTAGTCCGCCCGGATGTGTTTCCAGATGGATATCACTGGCCCCGGTTTTAAGGGCATCGTACAACGTCGAGTTAATCAACTTGACAATAGGGTTGGCGTCTTCGTGGATAGATTTGAGCGACAGCTGCATGACCACTTCTTCGTCGCCCTCTTGCCCCTGCTCGGCAGGCAGTCCAACACCATCCATGGCGCGCATGGTTTCTTCTTCACCCGCCAGGTAGGCGCTGATCTCTAACCGGTGTGCCAAACGCCATTCAACCTCCTGCGGTACGGCATGTTGAGCCCACAATAGAAGTTGGCGGTTAAATGGGTCGGCAAACACCAGAATGAGGGTTTGTTGCGCATCATAAAACGCCAGACATTCCTTCTGCTGCGCATCGTTATAGCTGACCACCTCAAAAGCGACTTGCCATTCGCGCATCTCACGCATGGTCGCCACCGGGTAATGCAGCAAATGGGCCAACTGACTGACCAAGGATTCATTGTCTAGAGGGACCAAGTCCTCCAGCACTTCGATTACACGTCGTTGCTGCTGGAGCGCCTGCATTTGCGCCTGCGACAGCAGATCGGCGGATAGCACAGGTAAGGGCTGATTCATTGGATTTGCCCTGCCAGTTCAAAAATTGGCATATACAACAGGAGCACGACCACACCAATGACCAAGCCGATAAACAACATTAATAAAGGCTCAAACAACTTGGTAAACCAGTCGATCCAACGCGCCAGTTCTTCATCATAAAAACTGGCAATTCTATCCATCATCTGTGCGACGTTGCCGCCACGCTCACCGACCAGTAGCATGCGTTCGCCAATGGGCGTCGTCATCCCTACTGTTTGAAACGCCTGAGATAGTGGCTGACCTTGGCTGATCATGGTTTTCGCCTGTTGCAGACTGCGGGCCATGCTGCTATCCAACAAGCCACCAAGCGAATCTAGCGCCGTCATGATGGGTGTGCCGCCCGCCAACAACATGCCTAATGTGCGGTAGAAACGGGCAAGCTGGTAAAGATGCAGTTTTTCACCTATCGCCGGAATGCGCCAAATCGCTTTGAGCAGAGACTGGCGCGTAGCAGGCGTTTTGAACAGCAGCACTAAGCCTATGATCATGCCTGCCAAGATCGCCATCATAGTTCCGCCATGTTGTGAAATCAGTGCGCCCCATCTAAGCATCATGAGTGACATCCAGGGCAAATCAGCGCCTGTACCCTCATACACACTGCTGAATTTAGGGACGACAAATCCCATTAAAAAAGCAATGACCAATCCACCAACTACGATCAGCAACATCGGATAAATCGAGGCACTGATGATTTTCTTTTTGAGCAAGGATACCTGGTTGTCATAAGCGATATACCGCGACAGGGCATTACCCAGATCACCGGTGCGTTCAGCCGCCTTGACAGTGGCTATATATAGAGGAGGAAAGACCGTCGGCTGGCGCTCCAGCGACGCAGAAAAAGATTTGCCCTGCTGTAGCGATTGCAGGATGCTTTGCAAAACAGCCCGCGTATGGTCCTGGCGTAAAGAAAGTGCATCAATCGCCTCTACCAAATTCAGGCCAGAATCTAGCAATGCCAGCAACTCTTGGCTGAACAATGCCAATGGAAAAGCTTCTCGCCTGGAAGTTTTCGCTGTTTTTTGTGCATGCAGCGACACTGGCATCAAGCCTTTGGACTTTAGCTGCGCATAGGCATCCTGCTCATCGTCTGCTTGCAGCTCGACCATGGTCAGGGTGGAGCCATTAAGAACTTTTGCCTGATAGTACATGGCTGTTTACCAGTTGGTGATATCCTGTGCTTCGTCGCTGCCACCCACCTGCCCGTCCTTGCCCAGACTAAACAAATCGTATTCACCATGCTGTCCAGGCATACGGTACTGGTAAGGTTTACCCCAAGGGTCGTTCGGTACTTCTTTTTTCAGGTAAGGGCCACTCCAGTGCGCATTGTTATCCGCATTTGCCATGAGCGCCTGCAAACCTTGTTCAGTCGCAGGATAATGCCCGACGTCGAGTCGGTACTGGTCCAGCGCCTGTTCCAATGCCGCAATTTGTGCCTTGGCTGTCTTCACCTCGGATTTACCAATCTGCTGGAAGTATTTAGGTCCAACATAGCCCGCCAGCAAACCTATAATGACCATCACGACCAATAGCTCAAGCAAGGTAAAGCCTTGATTTTTGCGGACAGAACGACCAAACATCGTAAACACTCCATGAAAATTTGATGACAATACTAAGCAGATTAGATTGCAGAAAAGTGGCGGTAATATGACAGTCTGTCATATTTGTAATATTTGGTTGGCGCCTGAAGCGGGCAATCGCACAAGAAAAAACCAGTGCTGTTTGGCACTGGTTTCAATTTAAAACATGAAGTGAATCTTTTCTAGCGTGTATTATTCCCCTAGGAAACCACCACTTTGATGAGTCCACAATTTAGCGTAAATCGCATCCTGAGCCAGCAATTCATGGTGTGTCCCGGTTTCAACAACACGGCCGTGATCCAATACAATGAGTCTATCCATCGCAGCAATGGTCGATAGTCGGTGAGCAATCGCAATCACGGTTTTGCCTTCCATCAATTGTGCCAGGTGATGCTGGATCGCCAACTCGACTTCAGAATCAAGCGCACTGGTGGCTTCATCCAACACCAGAATAGGCGCATTTTTAAGCATGACACGCGCAATGGCGATCCGCTGGCGTTGGCCGCCAGACAATTTAACGCCGCGCTCACCAACATGCGCATCGTAACCGGTACGACCTTTGGCATCGCGTAATGTCAGTATGAAGTCATGGGCTTCTGCGCGTTTAGCAGCCATGATCATTTCCTCGTCAGAGGCGTCCGGGCGACCATATAAAATATTTTCTCTCACTGAACGGTGCAACAAGGAGGTATCTTGAGTCACCATGCCGATTTGCTGGCGTAACGAATCCTGTTTCACACGATCAATCGCCTGTCCATCAATGCGGATATGTCCAGCCTGGATATCATAAAAACGCATGAGCAAATTGACGATGGTCGACTTGCCGGCGCCGGACCGCCCCACCAGGCCGACACGCTCTCCCGGCAGAATATGCAGGTCAAAATCTTGCAGCAAGGGGGCTTGTTTTTCATAAGAAAAATTCACCTGCTGGAACACCACTTCACCTTTGGGCACATCTAAGGCCACGGCATCCGGCACGTCCACCACGCGGTTTTCGATGGACAGCGTATTCATGCCATCCTGCACGGTCCCGATTTGCTCGTACAATGAGGTCAGCTCCCACATCACCCAATGCGAGATCCCATTGAGGCGCAAACTCATCGCCATCACCGCCGCAACCGCCCCTGCCGCCACCAGACTTTGCGACCACAACCACAACACCATGCTACCACTGGCGATAATCAGGCACATATTTAAAAAGTGGTTGATGCTTTCCACCCAGCTCACCATGCGCATTTGACCATGTACAGTATCCAAAAACTCCTGCATCGCCGACTGTGCATAGTCTGCCTCACGGCCGGCATGCGAAAATAACTTCACGGTTGAAATATTGGTATAGGCATCCGTAATTCGCCCTGTCATCAAGGCGCGCGCATCCGCTTGACGTTGTGAAACTTTGGCCAGACGTGGAATAAAATAGAATAGCGCACAGGCATAAAATGACAGCCAGCCTAAGAATGGCAACACCATCCATGGATGGAAACTACCAACAACAGTGACAATGGTCGCGAAATACAGCAACACATAGACCATAATATCGGCCAGGATAAACCATACCTCACGCACAGCCAGTGCCGTTTGCATGACCTTGGCCGACACTCTACCTGCGAACTCATCCTGGTAAAAACCCATGCTTTGATTCAGCATATGTTGATGGAACTGCCAGCGCAAACGCATTGGAAAGTTACCTGCCAATGTCTGGTGTTTAAGCAGTGTTTGCAGGACGATGATCAAGGTACTGCCCATCAGGATCGCGCCTACCAACCATAGGGTTGAATGGTGTGTAGTCCATAACTGGGAAGGTGAGATTGCTGTCAGCTTATCAACCACCTTACCCATCAATGCAAACAAAAGTGCCTCGAACGAACCAATACAAGCCGTAAGCACGGTCATGACGAGGATATAACGGCGCATGCCATAAGAGCATGCCCACATAAAAGGCCAGAAACGGGTAGGAAGGTGAGTGAGGATTTCCCGTGGAAACGGAGAAACCAATGACTCAAAACGGCTAAACACTCGCATAAAAAACTACTTGGAATAAATGATACAAACGGCTTCTGCAGCAATACCCTCGCTACGCCCGGTAAAGCCCAGTTTTTCTGTAGTGGTCGCCTTCACATTCACCTGCGAGGTCTCTATCTTGCAATCCGCCGCAATGTTGATACACATCTGGCCAGTATGTTTGCCGAGTCTTGGCGCCTCGCAAATTACAGTGGCATCAATATTACCAACGAGGTAACCTTTGTCATTGAGTAAGGCGATCACATGTCGCAATAATGTCCGCGAATCAATGCCTTTGTATTGCATGTCTGTCGGGGGGAAGTGTTTGCCAATATCACCTAACGCAGCCGCGCCTAATAATGCATCGCAAATCGCATGCAATAAGACATCTGCATCTGAATGCCCATCCAGGCCGTGAGAATGAGGGATATTCACGCCACCAATAATACAGTCTCGCTCCGTCACCAAGGCGTGCACATCAAAACCGTGACCAACTCTAAAAGGAATCATCGTGTATCCTGTTCGCTCTGCGTAGCCTGCATCAATGCCGAAACCACGGCAATATCGTGCGGATACGTTATTTTTAAATTCTTTAAATCGCCTAATACCAGTTTGGGACTATATCCAGCCCATTCCATGGCTTGGGCTTCATCGGTAGGTTGACGTTCTAAACAACTTGCCAATGCTTGTTCCAACATGCCTATTTTGAACATTTGCGGAGTTTGCGCTTGCCACAATGCCTCACGCGGAATCGTGGCCGAAACATGCTGTGTGGCATCTGCACGCTTCAAGGTATCGGCCAAAGGCAATGCCAGCAAGCCACCAATATCTTGTGCCTGCATTGCATCAATCAATCGCTGCACTATCTCCGCATCAATACCTGGACGCGCAGCGTCGTGCACCAACACCCAATCCTCACTATCGACTTGCGATACCAGCGCTTGTAAGCCCTGATAAACACTCGCTGCCCTACTCTCACCGCCACAAGACAATACTTTTGTTTTATGACAGCCTTGCAAAAGCTCATCTGACCAATAGGCATCCGCAGCAGCGATCACAATAAATATTTGGCTAACAATAGGCATCGCCTCAAAGATATCGATGGCATGACGGAGGATTGGTTTCCCGTTCAGGGGTAAATATTGTTTCGGAGAGGCACTCTGCATGCGTGAACCACTGCCGGCACAAGGAATCAAAACATGGTATTGAGTCATCCAAGCATTTTATCATGCAGAGATTCACTTACTTTTGTTTCAGCAGACAATCGAGAACGGACTTTATGTTACGAGCTAGCTAGATGCTATTGATGTGCAAACGCATAACCGATATCAATAATGAAGATTATTGATGTTTAGTAAGAATAATGACTAACGAATAGTCATGTCTAACTGCGCGGAGCAATAAAAAACCCAGCAGTGTTGTGCTGGGTTTTTGTGTAAGGAGCTTGGGGATGACCTACTTTCGCATACGAAGAGTACACTATCATTGGCGCAAGTTCGTTTCACGGCCCTGTTCGAGATGGGAAGGGGTGGTTCCAAACCGCTATTGTCCCCAAACATAACTGGTAATGTTATGCCTGACATATCCACAAGGGACATGTGACATGCA
>NZ_KB905141.1:449325-1347054 GCF_000378225.1 Methylophilus methylotrophus DSM 46235 = ATCC 53528 | reverse complement strand
ATCATGGCAAAAGGCAAATTTGAACGTACCAAGCCACACGTGAACGTTGGTACGATTGGTCACGTTGACCACGGTAAGACAACATTGACAGCGGCGATTACGACAGTGTTGACGAAGAAATTTGGCGGCGAAGCAAAAGCTTACGACCAAATTGACGCGGCACCAGAAGAAAAAGCCCGTGGTATTACCATTAACACAGCCCACGTTGAATACGAGACAGCCACACGTCACTACGCACACGTTGACTGCCCAGGCCACGCTGACTATGTTAAAAACATGATTACCGGTGCTGCGCAGATGGATGGCGCGATTTTGGTATGTTCCGCTGCTGACGGCCCTATGCCACAAACACGTGAGCACATCCTGTTGGCCCGCCAGGTTGGTGTACCATACATCGTTGTGTTCCTGAACAAAGCTGATATGGTTGACGACGCTGAGTTGCTGGAGCTGGTTGAAATGGAAGTGCGTGACTTGCTGAGCAAGTATGACTTCCCAGGTGATGACACCCCAATCATCAAAGGTTCTGCTAAATTGGCCCTCGAAGGCGACCAATCAGAAATCGGCGAACCAGCAATCTTCGCATTGGCTGATGCACTGGACAGCTACATCCCGACGCCAGAGCGTGCCATCGACGGTACCTTCCTGATGCCAGTAGAGGACGTATTCTCTATCTCAGGCCGTGGTACTGTAGTGACCGGCCGTGTTGAGCGTGGTATCGTTAAAGTCGGCGACGAAATCGAAATCGTTGGCCTGAAGCCAACACTGAAAACCACCTGTACTGGTGTTGAAATGTTCCGTAAACTGCTGGACCAAGGTCAAGCAGGTGACAACGTAGGTGTACTGTTGCGCGGCACCAAGCGTGAAGAAGTTGAGCGTGGTCAAGTGTTGGCTAAATCCGGTTCTATCAAGCCACACACCAAGTTCACCGCTGAGATCTACGTGTTGGGTAAGGATGAAGGTGGTCGTCACACTCCATTCTTCAACGGCTACCGTCCACAGTTCTACTTCCGTACAACTGACGTGACTGGTGCGGTTGAGTTGCCAGCAGGTACCGAAATGGTGATGCCAGGTGATAACGTATCTATCACAGTAACATTGATCGCTCCTATTGCGATGGAAGACGGTCTGCGTTTCGCGATTCGTGAAGGTGGTCGTACCGTTGGTGCTGGCGTCGTCGCCAAAATCATCGAGTAATTCATTTTACGGGCGGCAGGATTATCCTGCCGCTTTTGCTCTTTTTAAGGAAAAAACATGGCAGCTCAAAAAATTCGTATCCGTCTGAAAGCATTTGATTATCGTTTGATCGACCAATCTGCTTTGGAGATTGTGGATACTGCGAAACGTACTGGTGCAGTTGTAAAAGGCCCAGTGCCATTGCCAACACGTATCGAACGCTTTGACATCCTGCGTTCACCACACGTGAACAAAACTTCCCGTGACCAGTTTGAAATCCGTACCCATCAGCGGTTGATGGATATTGTGGATCCTACAGATAAAACTGTTGATGCCCTGATGAAGCTGGATCTGCCAGCTGGTGTGGATGTAGAAATCAAGCTGTAATAAATACTGAAATTAGAAATAACCTTTTTGAATGAAAAGGTTATTGTCAAATCAAGAATAGTTCGGTATAATCCGCGCTCTTCGGTGGACGGTCAATTGTAATCGTCCACTTTAACTATTATAAGGAACTGATCATGAGCTTAGGGCTTATTGGTCGCAAGGTGGGCATGACCCGCATTTTTACAGATGAAGGTGCAAGCGTTCCTGTAACTGTGCTGGAAGTGATTCCTAACCGCGTGACACAAGTAAAGACAGTCGCAACTGATGGCTATACAGGCCTGCAGGTTGCTTACGGCGAGCGTCGCGCTAGCCGTATCAACAAAGCGTTGACTGGTCACTATGCCAAAGCTGGCGTTGCTGCTGGTGCTGGTATCAAAGAATTCAATGTGGCTGAAGATGTATTGGCTAACTTCCAAGTGGGTGGCAATGTCACGGTTGACATTTTCTCCGTTGGTCAGTTGGTTGATGTGACTGGCACATCCATCGGTAAAGGTTTTGCCGGTGCGATCAAGCGTCACAACTTCTCCTCTAACCGTGCATCGCACGGTAACTCACGTTCTCACAACGTACCAGGTTCTATCGGTATGGCGCAGGATCCGGGTCGAGTATTCCCTGGTAAGCGCATGCCTGGTCATTTGGGTGACGCTAAAGTCACGACCCAAAACCTGGAAATCGTGCGTGTGGATGTAGAGCGTAACCTGTTGTTGATTAAAGGTTCCGTACCTGGCTCCAAAGGTGGCAATGTTGTTGTACGTCCAGCCATCAAAGCGAAAGGGGCTAAATAATGGAACTGAAGTTAATCGATCAAAACGGCAAGGTAGCTAAAAAAGGCGTTGATGCGTCTGATGTTACCTTTGGTCGTGAATACAATGAGTCCCTGGTGCACCAGGTGGTGGTTGCTTACATGGCAAATGCCCGTACTGCAACCCGCGCCCAGAAAACCCGTGCAACCGTTGCCCACACTACCCACAAGCCTTTTGCGCAAAAGGGTACTGGTAACGCCCGTGCCGGTATGTCTTCCAGCCCGATCTGGCGTGGAGGTGGTCGCGCATTCCCAAACAGTCCTAACGAAAACTACAGTCACAAGGTAAACCGTAAGGCTTACCGTGCAGGTATGCAGACTATTTTGTCTGAGCTGGTGCGTCAGGACCGTTTGAAGGTGGTGGACAGCTTTACCGTTGATGCCCCTAAAACAAAACAATTTGTACAAAAAATCAATGCCCTTGGCATCGATGGCGGTGTGTTGCTGTTGACTGACGGTTTTGATGAGAATTTGTACTTGTCTTCCCGTAACCTGCCAAACGTATTGGTGGTAGAAGCGCAATATGCTGACCCAGTAAGTCTGGTGCGTTTCCCTAACGTTTTGGTCACAGCCAATGCTGTGAAAAAACTTGAGGAGATCTTGGCATGATTACCGCAGCTACAAAAACACAAGATCGTTTGTTGCAAGTGATTTTGGCTCCACAAATTACTGAAAAGGCAACATTCATTGCTGACAAGCATCAGCAAATTGCTTTTAAAGTGCGTACCGATGCAACCAAGCCAGAAATCAAGGCGGCTGTTGAACTGGTGTTCAAGGTCGAAGTGGCTTCAGTATCAGTGATTAACGTCGCAGGTAAAGTGAAGCGCGCTGGTCGTCGCATGGGTAAGCGTAGTGACTGGAAAAAAGCTTACGTAAGCTTGAAGCCAGGTCAAGAAATTAACTTTGCAGCTGGCGAATAAGGAGAGAAGACATGGCATTAGTTAAAGTCAAACCAACTTCCCCCGGTCGTCGCGGTGTATTGAAAGTTGTTACACCAGATTTGCACAAAGGCAAACCTTACGCGCCGCTGTTGGAAAGTCAAAGCAAGAACGCAGGTCGTAACAATAACGGCCGTATCACTACCCGTCACCAGGGTGGTGGTCACAAGCAGCATTACCGTATTGTCGACTTCCGTCGCAACAAGGATGGTATTCCTGCAACCGTTGAACGTATTGAATACGATCCAAACCGTACGGCAAACATTGCATTGTTGTGCTATGCGGATGGTGAACGTCGTTACATCATTGCACCGCGCGGCATTGCTGCCGGTGCACAGTTGATCAGCGGTTCAGAAGCACCTATCCGTGCTGGTAATGCCTTGCCATTGCGCAACATTCCAGTGGGTAGCACGATTCACTGCATCGAAATTCAACCAGGTAAAGGTGCGCAGATCGCTCGTTCAGCAGGTACTTCCGTACAGCTGTTGGCGCGTGAAGGTTCTTACGCACAGTTGCGTTTGCGTTCAGGTGAAGTTCGTCGCGTGCACGTAGACTGCAAGGCCACTTTGGGTGAAGTAGGTAACGAAGAGCATTCCTTGCGTTCTATCGGTAAAGCCGGTGCAATGCGTTGGCGCGGTGTTCGTCCAACCGTTCGCGGTGTGGTGATGAACCCGATCGACCACCCGCACGGTGGTGGTGAAGGCCGTACTGCTGCCGGTATGAGCCCTGTGTCTCCATGGGGTCAGAAAACTAAGGGTTATCGTACTCGTAAGAACAAGCGTACCGATAACATGCGCGTAAGTCGTCGTCCGAGAAATGTAAGGTAATCGCTATGGCACGTTCTATTAAAAAAGGTCCATTTGTGGATGCACATTTGGCGAAGAAAGTCGAAACCGCAGTAGCGGGTCGCGACCGTAAACCAATCAAAACTTGGTCACGTCGTTCGACTGTTTTGCCAAATTTCATTGGTTTAACCATCGCAGTGCACAACGGCAGACAGCATGTGCCTGTGTTGATTTCTGAAAACATGGTTGGTCACAAGCTCGGTGAATTTGCGTTGACTCGCACGTTCAAGGGTCACGCGGCTGATAAAAAAGCGAAGAAGTAAGGGGCTGATAATGCAAGTTACTGCAGTTTTAAAAGGCGTACACCTTTCTCCGCAAAAAGCGCGTTTGGTGGCTGACCTTGTGCGTGGCAAAAAAGTAGACCAAGCTTTGAATATCCTGGCATTTACACCTAAGCGTGGTGCCGAGATCATTAAAAAAGTGGTTCTGTCTGCGATTGCTAACGCCGAACATAACAATGGTGCTGATATCGACACATTGAAGGTGACTTCAATTTATGTTGATAAAGGCTTGGTGATGAAGCGTATCCGTGCACGTGCAAAAGGTCGCGCTGGTCGTATTACGAAACCAACCTGTCATATTCATGTGACAGTCGGTGACTCAAAGGAATAATATGGGACAGAAAATTCATCCAATTGGGTTCCGTTTGAGCGTTCAGAAAAACTGGGCCTCTCGTTGGTACTCTAATAGCCAGAACTTCCCTGCGATGTTGCAAGGCGACATCAAAGTGCGTGAGTTCTTGAACAAAAAGCTGGCAAGTGCCGCTGTGAGCAAAATTGTGATTGAGCGTCCTGCCAAGAACGCAAAAATCACGATTCATAGTGCGCGTCCTGGCGTCGTGATTGGTAAAAAAGGTGAGGATATCGAATCCTTGCGCTCAAGCCTGCAAGGCCTGATGGGCGTGCCAGTGCACCTGAACATCGAAGAAGTGCGTAAGCCAGAACTGGACGCAACATTGATCGCACAATCCATTGCCCAGCAATTGGAAAAGCGTGTGATGTTCCGTCGTGCCATGAAACGTGCGATGCAAAACGCAATGCGTTTGGGCGCACAAGGCATTAAGATCATGAGTTCCGGTCGTTTGAACGGTATCGAAATTGCACGTACCGAGTGGTACCGCGAAGGCCGCGTGCCTCTGCATACACTGCGTGCTGATATCGACTACGGTGTGGCTGAAGCTTCAACCACCTACGGTATCATCGGAATTAAAGTTTGGGTATTCAAAGGCGAGATCTTCGGTGACAACGCTGCTGCAAACGCTGCGGTTGCTGATGCTGAGCCAGAGAAAAAAGTAAGAAAGCCGAGGGCTAAAGATGCTGCAACCAGCTAGACAGAAATACCGCAAGATGCAAAAGGGTCGCAATAAAGGCATTGCGACTACTGGTAACAAGGTGAGTTTTGGTGAATTTGGTTTGAAAGCGATCGGTCGTGGTCGCTTGACAGCACGCCAGATTGAAGCTGCCCGTCGTGTGATGACTCGTCACATTAAGCGTGGTGGCCGCGTTTGGATTCGTGTGTTTCCGGATCAACCGATTTCTAAAAAACCTGCTGAAGTACGTATGGGTAATGGTAAAGGTAGCGTGGACTACTACATCGCCCAGATTCAGCCAGGTAAAATGTTGTACGAGATGGATGGTGTGAGCGAAGAGTTGGCTCGCGAGGCTTTCAGATTGGCTGCCGCCAAGCTGCCAGTCGAAACTACATTCATGACCCGTCAAATTGGCAGTTAAGGAGTAGTAACGATGAAAGCTTCTGAATTGAGAGCAAAGTCAGCAGACGAGCTCAATAACGAGTTGGTTGAGTTGCGCCGTGCGCAGTTTTCTCTGCGTATGCAGTTGGCCACCCAACAATTGAACAAAGTAGATCAGCTGGGTAAAGTGCGCAAGGATATCGCTCGCGTGAACTCCGTGTTGGCTGAGAAAGCGAAACAGGCATGATGACTGAAAAAGCGAAAGTAGTACGCAGTTTGACTGGTCGCGTCGTAAGCAACAAGATGGATAAAACCGTGACTGTGCTTGTCGAGCGTAAAGTGAAACACCCTCTGATTGGTAAAGTGGTTGTGAAATCGAACAAGTTCCATGCGCATGATGAAAGCAATGCATGTAACGAAGGCGATCTGGTCACCATTACTGAATCTCGCCCATACTCCAAGACCAAAACTTGGGTAGTAAGCAAAATCGAAGCTAAGTAATTTAGGCTTCAAAATATAAAACCGGAAAAACGCTTGTCATAAGCGTTTTTTTGGTTGTATAATGTTGGACTTTTCGGTGCCCGCCTTAGTTGGCATGTAGCTGGCACCCCAATACTGACCGTGGTCTATTGGCCGAAATTGTGAAAGCAAACGGCCGGTAGTGGTTATAACGGATTAAGTTGGAGATTATTTCTCATGATTCAAATGCAATCTCGGCTGGAAGTGGCCGACAACACTGGTGCGCGTTCCGTTCAGTGTATCAAGGTCTTGGGTGGTTCCAAGCGTCGTTACGCCAGCATTGGCGACATCATCAAGGTCAGCGTGAAAGATGCTGCGCCGCGTGGTCGCGTCAAAAAAGGTGAAATTTACAACGCTGTGGTTGTGCGCACTGCTAAAGGTGTTCGCCGTCCAGATGGTTCGTTAGTTAAATTTGATGCCAACGCTGCAGTGTTGTTGAACAACAAGCTGGAGCCGATTGGTACACGTATTTTTGGCCCTGTGACACGTGAACTGCGTAGTGAGCGCTTCATGAAGATTGTTTCACTGGCGCCTGAAGTGTTGTAAGGCTTGGAGACAATCAAATGAGCAAAATTCGCAAAGGTGACCAGGTCATTCTGAATACAGGTAAAGATGCAGGTAAAACAGGCACTGTTTTAAGCGTCTTGCCAAGCGGCCATGTAGTGGTTGAAGGTTTGAATGTAGTGAAAAAACACACTCGTCCTAACCCCATGCGTGGTATCACTGGTGGCATCATCAGCAAGGAAATGCCGGTAGACGGCTCCAATGTAGCAATCTTCAATGCTGCAACACAAAAAGCTGATCGTGTTGGTTTTAAGGTACTGGAAGATGGTCGCAAGATTCGTGTATTCAAATCTAGCGGCGAGTCTATCGACGCATAGGAATAAATATGGCACGTTTAAAACAGTATTATAACGATACAGTAGTGGCCAAATTGACAGAGCAATTTGGTTATACATCACCCATGCAGGTGCCTCGTATCGAAAAGATCACCTTGAACATGGGTGTGGGCGAAGCTGTGGCTGACAAAAAGGTCATGGAAAACGCTGTTTCCGATATGGAAAAAATTGCTGGTCAGAAACCAATCGTGACCAAGGCGAAAAAATCCGTGGCGGCGTTTAAAATCCGTGATGACTATCCTGTCGGCTGCAAGGTGACTCTGCGTCGTGAGCGTATGTATGAGTTCCTGGATCGTCTGATCACCGTGGCTATTCCACGTATCCGTGACTTCCGTGGTATCTCCGGTAAATCTTTTGATGGCCGTGGTAACTACAACATGGGTGTGAAAGAGCAGATCATTTTCCCAGAGATCGAGTACGATAAAATCGATGCGCTGCGCGGGATGAATATCACGATTACGACAACTGCAAAAACAGACGAAGAAGCGAAAGCTCTTTTGGCTGCGTTTAGTTTCCCTTTCAGAGGTTAAGTCATGGCAAAAGTATGTATGACAGAGCGCGAGCAAAAGCGTCGCGAAACCGTTAAAAAATTCGCAGCTAAACGTGCTGAATTGGTGGCGATCACCAATGACCAGTCCGCAAGTCCAGAAGACCGTATGGCTGCGCGCTTGAAGTTGCAAAGTTTGCCACGTAACTCCAGTCCTGTACGCACACGTAACCGTTGTGCTTTGACTGGTCGTCCACGTGGTGTGTTTAGTAAATTTGGTATCGCACGTAACGAGTTGCGTAAGTTGATGATGGCTGGTCACGTACCAGGTGTCACCAAGGCCAGCTGGTAACGGAGGAATAGAACATGAGTATGAGTGATCCGATTGCCGATATGTTGACCCGTATTCGTAACGCGCAACGTACGAATAAGACAACCGTTTCAATGCCAGCATCCAAGTTGAAGGGCGCGATTGCAAACGTGTTGAAAGATGAAGGTTATATCGACGATTTCAACGTTCAAAACAACGAAGGTAAACCAGTTTTGAACATTAGCCTGAAATACTATGCCGGTCGTCCAGTGATTGAGAAGATCGAGCGTGTATCCAAACCAGGTTTGCGTATTTATAAAGGTAGTCAAAACCTGCCTAAAGTGATGAACGGTTTAGGCGTGACCATCGTTTCCACTTCTAAAGGTGTGATGACTGATCGTAAAGCACAAGCTGCCGGTATCGGTGGCGAAGTTCTGTGCATCGTGGCCTAAGGAGAATCAATATGTCACGTGTTGCTAAAAATCCGATTGCGATTCCAGCGAAAGTGGAAGTTGTGATCTCTGCTTCTGAAGTCGCGGTCAGCGGTCCTTTGGGTAAATTGAGCCAAGCTTTGGCGGCTGATATTTCAGTGGTTCGTGAAGGTGAGCAATTGTTGGTGAAAGCCAACAGTGAAACACAACATGCACGTGCTATGTCCGGTACCACCCGTGCATTGCTTGCCAATATGGTGCAAGGTGTTTCTGCTGGCTTTACCCGTAAATTGTCACTGATTGGTGTGGGCTACAAAGCCAATGCTCAAGGTTCTACCCTGAATCTGGAGTTGGGCTACTCTCATCCAATCAACCACAAGATGCCAGAAGGCGTGACTGTGCAGACACCTACTCCAACTGAAGTAGTGTTGACAGGCGCTAACAAGCAAGTGGTTGGTCAAGTGGCTGCTCAGATTCGTGCTTACCGTGCACCAGAGCCTTATAAAGGTAAAGGTGTTCGTTATGCTGACGAAGTGGTGGTCATTAAAGAGACCAAGAAAAAATAAGTAAGGCACTTGTAGCTTAAAACTAAGCTGAACAGTGATTCAACATTAAAGGTAAATTCAATGAAGAACGTAAATAACCGCTTGCGCCGTGCACGTAAAACCCGTGCCAAAATCGCCGAGTTGAAAGTGACACGTTTGAGTGTACATCGCACCAATACTAATATCTACGCACAGATCATCGCTGAAACTGGCGATCGCGTATTGGCGAGTGCATCCACCGTTGAGGCTGAAGTGCGTCAACAACTGAAAAATGGCGGCAACGTCGAAGCTGCAACCCTGATTGGTAAGCGTATTGCTGAAAAAGCGGCAAAAGCCGGTATTACCACTGTTGCCTTTGATCGTTCAGGCTACAAGTATCACGGTCGTATCAAGGCTTTGGCTGACGCTGCCCGTGAATCTGGTCTCAAATTCTAAGGGTGAGATAAAGAATGGCTAAAGATATTGAACAACAGCAGCAAACTGATGGTTTGCGCGAGAAGATGATTACCGTTAACCGTGTAAGTAAAACGGTTAAGGGTGGTCGTATCATGAGCTTCGCAGCACTGACCGTGGTTGGTGATGGTGATGGTGCGGTTGGCATGGGTAAAGGTAAAGCACGTGAAGTGCCAGTGGCTGTACAAAAAGCCATGGATGAAGCCCGTCGTAGCATGGTTAAAGTAAACCTGAATAATGGTACTTTGCACCACGCTGTGACTGGTGTTCACGGTGCTGCTAAAGTCTTGATCCAGCCAGCTTCAGAAGGTACTGGTATCATCGCCGGTGGTGCAATGCGTGCGATTTTTGAAGTGATGGGCGTGACTAATGTGGTTGCAAAAAGTATTGGTTCTACCAATCCTTACAACCTGGTTCGCGCAACTTTGAACGGTCTGGCATCCATGAATACACCGGCTGAAATTGCCGCCAAGCGTGGTAAGACCGTAGAAGAAATCAGAGGTTAATCATGGCTAAAGCTAAAAAAGAAAGCGCGACTATCAAGGTAACGCTGGTAAGAAGTTTGATTGGTCGTATTGAAGCTCACAAAGCATCCGTACGTGGCTTGGGCTTGCGTCGTATGCATCACACCGTGGAGGTTCTTGATACTCCAGAAAACCGCGGCATGATCAACGCTGTGAGTTATCTTTTGAAGGTTGAATAATCATGCAATTAAACACGATTAAGCCTGCTGCAGGCGCAAAAAAAGCATCTCGTCGTTTAGGTCGTGGTATTGGCTCCGGCCTGGGTAAAACTGGTGGCCGTGGTCACAAGGGTCAAAAATCCCGTGCTGGTGGTTTCCACAAAGTGGGTTTCGAAGGTGGTCAAATGCCTTTGCAACGTCGCTTGCCAAAACGTGGTTTTAACTCATTGACTCAAGCTGACACAGCACGTATCCGTACGAGCGAATTGGCGTTGGTAGAGGCTGAAGTGGTTGATATTCTGGTGTTGAAAGCAGCCAAACTGGTGCCTGCCACTGCTAAAGCAGTCAAAGTCTACCTGTCTGGTGAAGTGTCCGCCAAAGTACAAGTACAAGGTTTGTTGTTGACCAAAGGTGCTAAAGCAGCCATCGAGTCCGCTGGCGGTAAAGTGCTGGAAGTATAATCGTAGTCAAAAGAGAGTATCAGCTTGGCACAGGATAATATCTTAAGTTCCGTCGGCAAACTGGGCGAATTAAAAAGCCGTTTGTGGTTCTTGTTGGGTGCATTGGTGGTTTACCGCTTGGGTGCACATATTCCAGTGCCAGGCATTGATCCGACTGTCTTGAAGCAGTTGTTCGATACGCAGAAAGATGGCATTTTGGGCATGTTTAACATGTTCTCCGGTGGTGCGTTATCCCGCTTCACCGTGTTTGCCTTAGGTATCATGCCTTACATTTCTGCCTCGATTATCATGCAGTTGCTGACTGTGGTTTCACCGCAGTTGGAGCAGCTAAAAAAAGAAGGTGAAGCTGGCCGACGCCAGATTACTAAATATACCCGCTACGGCACTGTGCTGCTGGCAACATTCCAAGCATTAGGTATTGCCATTGCTTTGGAAGGCCAGGCGGGCTTGGTATTGGATCCTGGTTTTGCGTTCCGCATAACAGCAGTCACTACCTTAGTTGCGGGTACGATGTTCTTGATGTGGTTGGGTGAGCAGATTACCGAACGTGGTATTGGTAACGGCATTTCAATCATTATTTTTGCGGGTATTGTGGCAGGACTGCCGCACGCGATTGGAAGTACGCTGGATCTGGCGAAAACCGGTGCATTCTCTATTCCACTGGTCATGTTCCTGTTTGTTGCTGTGATTCTGGTGACCGCGTTGGTTGTGTTTGTTGAGCGTGGCCAGCGCAAGATTACTGTGAACTATGCCAAGCGTCAGGTGGGTAACCGTATTTACGGTGGTCAGTCTACGCATTTGCCTTTGAAGTTGAATATGTCTGGTGTGATTCCACCGATTTTCGCTTCAAGCATTATTTTGTTCCCCGCCACATTGGCAGGCTGGTTTGGTAGCAGTGAGCATATGTATTGGTTGAAGGATGTCAGCGCGAAGCTTTCTCCCGGTCAGCCGTTGTACATTTTGTTGTTTGCTGCAGCGATATTGTTTTTTGCTTTTTTCTACACGGCATTGGTATTCAATCCCAAGGAAACGGCAGATAACCTGAAGAAAAGTGGTGCGTTTGTCCCAGGTATCCGTCCTGGTGAGCAAACTGCTAAATATATTGACCGCATCATGGGTCGGTTGACTTTAATTGGTGCGTTGTACATAACACTGGTTTGTTTGTTACCAGAGTTTTTAGTGTTGAAATTTAACACCCCGTTCTATTTTGGTGGTACTTCATTGCTGATTATCGTTGTCGTCACAATGGATTTTATGACCCAGGTGCAATCGCACCTGATGTCCCAGCAGTATGAAGGCCTGCTCAAAAAGGCAAACTTTAAGGGGACGGGTAAGTAAAAAATGGCTAAAGAGGATCGGATAGAGATGCAGGGGGAGATTCTTGAGAATTTACCCAATGCAACTTTTAAAGTGAAACTGGAAAATGGTCATACTGTACTAGGTTACATTTCAGGCAAGATGCGGATGCATTACATCCGTATTCTGCCAGGTGACAAAGTCACTGTGGAAATGACCCCTTATGATTTAACCCGTGCGCGAATTACATTCCGCGCAAAGTAAGTGATTTAAATAAAGGAAAGTAAGATGAGAGTTCGCGCATCAGTTAAAACATTATGCCGTAACTGTAAAGTCGTAAGACGTCGCGGTGTTGTTCGCATTATTTGTACTGACCCACGTCATAAACAACGTCAAGGTTAATGGTAAAACAATTGCTTGTGAGTGCTCTGATTGGCTGATATAATATGCGGCTTTTCTTTTCTACGCACAAGTTTGATCGTGAAAAACGATTGATTATTGGAGTTTAAGTATGGCTCGTATTGCCGGGGTAAATATCCCAAACCACAAACATGCAGAAATTGCTCTGACCTCTATCTACGGTATTGGTCGCAATACTGCGCAGAAAATCTGTGCTGCAGCTGGTGTTTTGACAACAGTGAAAGTCAAGGATCTGAGTGATGCAGAAGTAGAAAAACTGCGTGATGAAGTGGCTAAATACACTGTAGAAGGTGACCTGCGTCGTGAAGTCACCATGAACATCAAGCGTTTGATGGACCTTGGTTGCTACCGTGGTATCCGCCATCGTCGTGGCTTACCAGTGCGCGGTCAGCGTACCAAAACCAATGCGCGTACTCGCAAAGGCCCGGTTAAAGCCATCAAGCAAGCTAAATAATCTTTATTGAACAAAAGTAAATATTAAGGACAGTACAACATGGCAAAAGCTAATGTACGCGTTAGAAAAAAAGTTAAAAAGAATATTGCCGAGGGTATTGCTCACGTGCACGCTTCTTTTAACAACACGATTATCACGATTACCGATCGTCAGGGCAATGCGTTGTCATGGGCTACTTCCGGTGGTCAGGGTTTTAAAGGTTCACGTAAGAGTACCCCATTTGCTGCACAGGTCGCTTCTGAAGTAGCTGGTAAAGCTGCTCAGGAATCTGGTGTGAAGAATCTGGAAGTTCGTATCAAAGGTCCAGGTCCAGGTCGTGAATCTGCTGTGCGTGCGTTGAATGCTGCTGGTTTCAAAATCACTAGCATTACCGATGTGACACCGGTACCTCATAACGGTTGCCGCCCACCGAAAAAACGCAGAATTTAATTCATTTCGCTATCACAGATTAGCGAATCGATTACTGGAGAACTATTTTGGCTAGAAATTTAGACCCTAAATGCCGTCAATGCCGTCGTGAAGGTGAAAAGCTGTTTCTAAAAGCAGAGAAATGCTTTACAGACAAATGCGCGATTGAGAAGCGCAACTTCGCACCAGGTCAGCATGGTCAACGCCGTAACTCACGCCTGTCAGATTACGGTGTGCAACTGCGTGAGAAGCAAAAAGTACGTCGTATTTATGGCGTATTGGAAGGTCAATTCCGTACATATTACGCTGAAGCGGACCGTCAAAAAGGTATTACAGGTGAGAGCCTGTTGCAGTTGCTGGAGTCCCGCCTGGACAATGTAGCATACCGCATGGGTCTGGCAGGCTCACGTTCTGAGGCACGTCAGGTTGTGCGTCACAACGCGATTTTGGTTAACGGCAAGCGCGTAAACATTCCTTCATACCAAGTGAAGGCTGGCGACGTGATTACTGTAGCTGATAAAGCAAAAACACAATTGCGTATTAAAGCTGCTGTTGAAGCGGCTGAACAACGTGGTTTCCCTGAGTGGTTGGAAGTCGACGTCAAAGCATTGTCTGGTAAGTTTAAGGCTAAACCTCAGCGTGATGAGTTGCCTGCTACCATCAATGAATCATTGATCGTTGAATTGTATTCTAAGTAATCGCTTAGTCTAGACTAAGGTTTATTTTTTAATACCCAATTACTTCAAGGAATTGTATGCAAAATAACCCTACAGATTATTTGAAGCCACGTGTTGTGGACGTTGAAGTGATTACTCCACTGCGTGCACGTGTGACTTTAGAGCCAATGGAACGTGGCTTTGGCTATACCTTGGGTAATGCGTTGAGAAGAGTTTTGCTCTCTTCCATTCCGGGTTTTGCCATCACTGAAGTAAAAATTGATGGTGTTGTACATGAGTACTCCACTATCGAAGGTGTGCAAGAAGACGTTGTTGACATCTTGCTGAACCTGAAAGGTGTTGCTTTAAAACTGCACAATAAAACTGAAACCATTTTGGTGTTGAACAAATCTGGTGAAGGTATTGTGACTGCTGGTGATTTTGAAGTTGGCCACGATGCTGAGATTGTTAACCCAAACCACATCATCGCTAACATCACTAAAGGCGGTAAGCTGAACCTGGAAGTGAAAGTTGAAATGGGCCGTGGCTACCAGCCAGTCCCAGCCCGTCAGAAAGCCAACGATGAAGATCGCGTGTTGGGTTTCATGATGGTGGATGCCTCTTTCAGCCCGATCAACAAAGTGAGCTATCATGTTGAGAGTGCACGTGTTGAGCAGCGTACTGACCTCGACAAACTGATTATGGATGTTGAGACTAACGGCATCATCGAGCCAGAGCAGGCTATTCGTGATGCAGCGCGTATCCTCATTGGTCAGCTGTCTGTGTTCGCAAATCTGGAAGGTGCTTCCGCTGATGTTGAAGTGAAAGCAGCTCCACAGGTAGATCCTATCCTGTTGCGCCCAGTTGATGACCTGGAACTGACAGTACGTTCTGCCAACTGCCTTAAAGCAGAAAACATTTTCTACATTGGTGATCTGATTCAGCGTACAGAAAACGAATTGCTGAAAGCGCCTAACCTGGGTAGAAAATCATTGAATGAAATTAAAGACGTGTTGGCCTCCAAAGGCTTGACACTGGGAATGAAGCTGGAAAACTGGCCACCTGTTGGCTTGGAAAAAGCTTAATTTCTAATAAGATAAATACTTAAGGAAATTACTATGCGTCACGGTAATAGCAATCGTAAATTGAACAGAACCAGCAGCCATCGTGCTGCCATGTTCCGCAACATGGTGACCTCTTTGCTGCGTCACGAAGTGATCAAAACAACTTTGCCAAAAGCAAAAGAGCTGCGCAAATATGCTGAGCCTCTGATCACTTTGGGTAAAACACCTACTCTGGCAAACCGTCGTCTGGCGTTCAGCCGTCTGCGTGACCGCGATATCGTTGGCAAACTGTTCGGTGAACTGGGCCCACGTTACAATGCACGTAATGGTGGTTACCTGCGTATTCTGAAATGTGGTTTCCGCCAAGGTGACAATGCTCCTATGGCATTTGTTGAGTTGGTAGACCGCCCAGAATTGGCTGAAGCACCAGCCGCGGAATAGTACTGACGCATAAATAAAAAAGCCAGCAACCGCTGGCTTTTTTATTGTCTGATATTTACTGTTTTAACCAGGCGCTGACCTTGTCAGCATCAAATGGCCAATACAACCCTTTCTCGCATGCCATGCTCTCTAATAAGACCGGAATATGGATTTCATACAGCGCCAGCAATTTTTCGTTATCTATGATGTCTAGATATTGGTAAGACACGTCAAGCGTTTGCAGAATGTGCTCTGCTTGTTCGCATAAATGGCAGCCCTGGGTGCCTAATAATATCAACTGGTTTTGCATAAAACTCTAGGTAGTGTCATCAACGCTTTGTACAATAATACCTGCAAAAATAACGCCTGCTCAACATTGGATAATGCATGACAGAAAATCAAGAACATGATGAGAAAGTGTCCGAAGGCAAGGAAAGCCTGAGTGATACTTTGCAGCAGGTCATCCACTTGCTGGATAAGCACAAATTGGTTGAGCATGTGGTACATAGGCAAGATATGCCTAATCATGACCTGGTTGAAAATCTTGTTCACAAGCAGAATCTGAATATCCTGCAACACAAGCTGGACCAGCTGCACCCCGCTGACGTGGCTTATATCCTTGAATCCTTGCCATTGGATGACCGCCTCATGGTGTGGGACTTGGTCAAAGCCGAGCGTGATGGTGAGATACTGCTTGAGGTGTCTGACGCTGTTCGCCAGACGCTGATTGCAGACATGGATAGTGAAGAGTTGCTGGCGGCAGCAGAGCAGCTGGATACCGACGAGCTGGCTGACTTGGCGCCGGACTTGCCAAAAGACGTGTTGCAGGACCTGCTATATAGTCTGGATACGCAACATCGTGAGCGTTTGCAATCAGCTTTGTCGTATCCGGAAGACACTGTGGGTGCCATCATGGATTTCGATATCGTCACCATTCGCGATGATATTACGCTGGAAGTGGTGTTACGTTATCTGCGCAGGTTGCCAAAATTCCCAGACCATACGGATAAACTCTTTGTCATTAATCGCGATGATATCCTGCAAGGCGTACTGCCCCTTAAACGTATTATCTTGAATGACCCTGAAACAAAAGTCGGTGACATTATGTCCACCGACGCGGTGGTGTTTCATCCTGAAGACATGGCAGACCAGGCGGCAATGGCCTTCGAACGCTATGACCTGGTGACTGCACCGGTGGTGGATAATAACCGCAAACTCGTCGGCCGTATTACGGTAGATACGGTGATGGATATTATCCGTGAAGAAGCCGAGGCAGATATGCTCTCCTGGGCAGGTTTGCGTGAAGAGGAAGATTTCTTTGCTTCTATTTGGAAGTCGGTACAAAACCGTTGGGCGTGGCTGGCGATTAACCTCGTCACCGCGCTGGTCGCTTCACGCGTGATTGGTCTGTTTGAAGGCAGCATTGAAAAAATCGTTGCATTGGCCGCACTGATGCCTATTGTTGCCGGCATAGGCGGCAACTCTGGCAACCAAACCACCACCATGATTGTACGTGGTCTGGCGTTAGGACAGATTTCCGGTTACCACATGAAGTCACTGCTACAAAAAGAAATGGGCGTTGCCCTGCTCAACGGTTTGTTGTGGGGTGGGGTGCTCGGCTTGGTTGCCTACTGGCTGTATCATAATGCGGCACTTGGCCTGGTCATGATGGCGGCTATGACGCTTAACTTATTACTGGCTGCCGTGATTGGTGTAACGATTCCCTTGGTGATGAATAAGTTGGACCGTGATCCTGCCGTGGGCTCTAGCGTGCTGATTACTGCCATCACCGACAGTGGCGGATTTATGATTTTCCTTGGCCTAGCCACTATCTTCTTGTTATAACAATCAATCATGGATCACGATATTAATATTCTTTGGAAAGAAATTGCGCATGACCTGAGTTCTGGCTCGGCGTTATGGCAATTATTCATTATAGGCGCTGTGCTTGCGGTCAGCGGTCTGTTGAATCTGCATCTGCGCAAGCAAATTGCTGCCGGGCGTGTAAACGTTGTTTATAAAATGCTACTAGGTGGGATTGAGCGACTTTTTTTCCCGCTGGTGGCATTTTTAATGCTATTGATTGCTCGGTTGGCGCTTGAGCATTGGATGCACGTGGGGCTGATCAAGCTGTCAGTGCGAATGTTGCTGGCCATGGTCGTGATTCGCAGTTTGGTCTATGTGCTGCGTTATGTATTTTCACCGGGCGCCTGGTTGCACTCGTTTGAGCGCATTATCGCCTGGAGCGTGTGGGTGATTGTCGCTTTGCATATCAGTGGCTTTCTTGACCCTGCATTGCAAATTCTCGAAGACGTGAAATTCAGTATAGGCAAGCAGAAGCTTAATCTGCTGTTGCTGTTGCAAGGCAGCCTGACCATTGTCATCACCATGCTGGCGGCATTGTGGCTGAGCCGCATGATAGAACTCAGGCTCATGGCAGTCACTAACATTAATGGCAACTGGCGTGTCATTATGGTCAAGTTGGTGCGAATGGTGGCGATTGTGATTGCCTTGTTAATGTCGATGGCGGCGGTGGGGATTGATGTCACCATGTTGTCAGTGTTTGGCGGGGCACTTGGCGTAGGCTTGGGTTTTGGTTTGCAAAAGATCGCGAGTAACTACGTGAGCGGCTTTATCATCTTGATGGATAAGTCTCTGCACATGGGCGACCTCATTACCATTGGGGAGCATCATGGTGTTGTGCAAGAGTTGCGCTCTCGCTACATGATCCTGCAGAAGCCCGACGCGACAGAAATCATCATTCCTAACGAGAAGATGATTACTGATGTGGTAATTAATCATACCTCTGCAGTACATACAGCCAAGGTGCCTATTCCCATTCAGATATCCTATGAAAGCGACCTTGATCTGGCGATACAATTACTAAAAGAAATCGGTAGAACACACGAGCGAACCATTCAGGATGATGCAGCGGTTGATGTCATCATCAAATCATTTGGCCAAAATGGCATTGATTTAGTATTAGCGATATGGGTTCCCAACCCTGAGGAGGGGACAGCCAAATTGCAAAGCGACATTTATTACGAGATTTGGCGGCGCTTCAAAGCCAATAATATTCGGATTCCATACCCACAGCAGGACGTGCGTATTATCTCTTCTCCAAACACTGTTAATGGCGAAGCATAAAGAAATAATCAAGGACAATAAAAAAGCCTGCATATGCAGGCTTTTTTATTGAAACTTTAAATTGAAATTATTTCAATTTAGTTTCTTTGTACATGACATGCTTGCGAGCAACTGGATCAAACTTTTTGATTTCCATTTTCTCAGGCATAGTACGTTTGTTTTTAGTAGTGGTATAGAAGTGACCTGTACCAGCACTGGATTCCAATTTGATTTTTTCACGCATGATATTGTCCTTTGCTCACTAGTGCCGCGAGTTAGATTTTTTCGCCAGCAGCGCGCAAATCAGCCAATACTGCATCGATACCATTTTTGTCGATGGTACGCAAAGCGGCGTTAGTAATGCGCAGGCTTACCCAGCGGTTTTCGCTCTCAACCCAAAACTTACGGTTTTGCAAGTTAGGCAAGAAACGACGTCTTGTTTTGTTTTGTGCGTGGGAAACGTTGTTGCCCACCATAGGTTTTTTACCGGTTACCTGACATACACGTGCCATGGTTATCTCCAAATACTTTTATCTTTTCAGAAAGAGCGAGATTATAGATTGAAATCGATGATCAAATCAAGCAATTATTGCAATTTTTCAAACAATTAGTGCTTGCCTGTGCTACCAAAGCCGCCTTCACCACGTTCGCTGCTGGCAAATTCGTCAACAATATGAAAATCCGCCTGCACAACAGGCACAATCACCATCTGTGCAATCCGTTCCATCGGGTTCAGGATGAACGGTTCTTTACTGCGGTTCCAGCACGAGACCAGCAATTGCCCTTGGTAATCTGAATCGATCAGCCCTACCAGGTTGCCCAGCACAATACCGTGCTTATGACCTAAGCCAGAGCGCGGCAAAATCATGGCAGCGTAATAAGTATTGTCAATATGAATAGCCATGCCGGTAGGAATCATGACCGTTTCGCCCGGCTGTATCGTTTGTGTGTGCTCAATACAGGCCCGCAGATCCAGGCCGGCTGATCCTGGCGTTGCATAGCTTGGCATCATGTGATGCAAACGTGGGTCAAGAATCTTGAGGTCTACGGTAATCGACATGCTGCATGCTCCAGAAAGAGATTGCGCTATTAAACACGAAATGTGGTCGAAAATCACTAATTGCGATAAGCACTATGCAACAAAAAAGCCAGCAAATGCTGGCTTTAAATAGGTTGATGTATTTAGAACTTGTATTGCGCGCTCAAGCCGACGAGATAGTTGCGGTCTGCAGCTGTTTCATAAAACAATCTGTTTCCATCATTAATTCTTACTGAGCCGATATATTCTTTATCAAACATATTTTCTATGCGAATAAATTCTTTAAATCTCCAGTTGGTTAAGTTTTGCTCAAATCCTGCACGCAGATTGAAGATGGTATAAGAAGGAGCTGATTCACTATTCACATCATCCACATACACTTTGCTGTTATGACGACCTTCAAACGCTGTGAAGAATCCCAGCGGGGCATAGCTCCAGGCAATTTCGCCATAAATCTGGCTACGATAAGTTCCAGGAATCTTATTGCCTGCTAATACTGTTCTTGTTGTTGTGGTTGTAGGTCTGAATGTAAACGAATCTTTAAACTCAGCGTCCAGTAAAGTGTAAGCAAAATAAGTGCTGATATTATTTTCATATCTGGAGTCAATCGAGAATTCTAAACCTTTACGTTCCGTCTTCCCTGCATTGGTGAAAGAGGAGCGGCCAGCATTAGTAAGTGAGGTGACGATTTCATCGTCGGTCATTACCTTAAACAGGGTAACGTTCATTCTAGTGCTATCGTTCAAAAATGCCTTGGCACCAATTTCATAATTATTACTTTCTGACGCTTTCAAACCCAAATTCGGCTTACTCGCGACACCGGTGGCAACGTTATCAAATGCCGCTTCAACGAAGGTCGGGGTCTCAAACCCTTTGCCGAAGTTAACATAAAAATTCAGGGCCTCAGTGGCTTTCCAGACAGCGCCGATCACTGGGGTGGTTTTTTGGTATTCTACGTTGCCACTATTGTCGCCATTGACGGTAAGTAAATCGTCTTTTACTTTTAATCTGACTTTTGTATGGCGTGCCCCGGCATGAATGTCTACACTAGGAGCCACAGAGAGCTTACCTTGAATGTATTGGTCGAAGTTATTTACAATATTATCTTCAATCCTGTTGGGGCCTAAGCTTGCCCCTTGAATGTTGGTGTCTTTTCTGAGGTCGGAAGATTTCCCATATGTTAGGCCTAAGCTGATAGTGTAAGGCATGAGACCTAATTTGCCATTATTATCCCAGCGGGCATCCATGCCATAAAATTCTCGGTCTATTTCGCTCAAGCGTCCGTTAGTAGCAGCAAAGGTAGTAGCAGTAGCCGTTGTAGTGAGAACTTGCGCATTTCTACGTGACCCTACATATGGGATCAAACTGATTTTATTGTTTTCGTTAAATGTATGTTCTAGATTGAAGCCTATCTGAGTATGATCACGTTTCACGCCAGTATTTGCAAATGTTGCTGCGGCAACCGCTGAGTCTCTGGTTGAGCGTGAAAATGCTCGTGCGCGATCCAGTCCTAATGGATCCTGGGCATCTTGCTCAAACCAATTCACCAATGAAGTGAGCTTGGTGTCTTCGCTAATGTTAAATTTGAACTTGGCAGTGGCCATTTGTTTGTTGCCTTTGCCATGATCACGGAAACTATTGGTTTCAAAGTTGGAAATATTCAATAGATATTCAACATTTTCAGATTGCCCAGCAGCCTCTAATATTTGCCGTTTCGTATCATAACTGCCAAACATGGCGGTAGCGCCAACTTCAGGTGATTGTGGTGAGTTTTTTGTCATCATCTGGATGACGCCACCAGAGGAGTTTCCGTAAAGTGATGAGAAGGGTCCGCGCATTACTTCGATACTTTTAATGGCAGATAAATCAACCACCCCTGGCTGGCCTTGACCATCGGGCATGGTGAGTGGAATGCCATCCACATACACTCTTACTCCTCGCACGCCAAAAGCAGAGCGTGAGCCAAAACCACGAGTAGAAATTTGAGGATCCTGGGCTTGATTGTTTCTGTTTTGTGCTGTGATGCCTGGCACGCGAATCAGACTTTCAGATAATTGCATCTGCAACTGGCCGTCCTTGATGTCTTTTTCACTCACCACATCAATGGCGACCGGCAGGTCAAAACTATTTTGTGCCTGCCGGGTAGCAGTGACCACTACAGGAGATAGGGTAATAGTGTTTTCGTCATCCGCCATGACTGGAATTGGGCTATTTAGCGCCGCGGAAATTGCAATGGATAAGGGAGTAAGACGGAGTGCGCGCATCTTTATTCTCAATACTAAAATTAAACTGCGCGATTGTAAGCTGAGTGTCAGCTGGAGCAACTCAGTATTTTCATGAAAATACTGACAAATACTTGTTTGTCGGCCTTTAAGTGACCTTGGTATTGATATAGCTCAACAGTTTGTAGGCGATATTTTCTTTGGTATCAGTTTCTAGCGAATGGTTACCTTGCTCATCAATAATAGTGACCGTATTTTGATCACTGCCCATCGCGGTGCTGGCATGGTTAGCCACAATCATAGGAATGCATTTTGCCACTCTTTTTTGTTGGGCGTAGTCGAGTACGTGTTCCGTTTCCGCAGCAAAACCTACGCAGTAGGGTGGGTTAGGTAAGCTGGCAACATCTGCCAAGATGTCTTTATTTTTAATAAGGTTAATTGTAAGTGTTTCCTCACTTTTTTTTATTTTCTGCGTTGAGGAAACCTCTGGTCTATAGTCGGCGACAGCGGCCACGCCAATAAAAATATCCTGCGAGGCCACATGTTGCATCACTGTTTGATACATTGCTTGTGCGCTACCGGCAAAAATATCCTGGGTGACAGGAGGGCATGCAGCATGCGTGTGACCATGCACCACAGTGACTTTTGCGCCCATGCGCATGGCAACCCGCGCCAACGCGTAGCCCATTTTGCCACTGCTGATATTGGTGATGCCTCGCACAGGGTCGAGCATTTCCATGGTTGCGCCAGCAGTGATCAGGATTTTTTTTCCGGCAAATAATTTGGGTGTAAAAAAAGTCTCTATACCTTCGAGCAAATCTTCAGGCTCCAGCATTCTGCCTTGGCCGATTTCACCGCAAGCCTGCTCACCACTGTCCGGTCCCAGTATGGTGATACCGTCTTGTTGCAGTTGTGTAACGTTGCGTTGTGTCGCTGCGTTTTCCCACATTTGCCTGTTCATTGCAGGGGCGACCATAAGTGGGCACTCACGTGCCAAGCACAGTGTAGAGAGTAAGTCGTTGGCAAAACCATGTGCCAATTTAGCAATAAAGTCGGCGCTAGCAGGAGCTATCAGGATTGCATCCGCTTTACGGCTCAGCTCGATATGTGGCATGCCATTAGATATACGCTGATCCCAGCTATCAACAAAAACCGGGTTGCCGGAAAGTGCTTGCAACGTTGTAGGCGTGATGAAATGTGTTGCAGCCTCTGTCATCACCACTTGTACGCTGTGCCCCTGTTTAACCAACAGGCGTATGAGCTCTGCAGTTTTGTAGGCGGCAATGCCGCCAGTCACGCCGAGCAGTAGATGAAGAGGCCGATGAGTCATGCTGGCATTTTAACTGCAAAGCATGCGGATTGCCATTGATGGGATGTGCAGCGTCTTCTTTAAATATGTTAACATGTGGTAACGAATGGGATGGCGCGCATGTTAAAGTTGGTCAGAATTTTTTTCTGGGTAGTGGTCGTGTTGACGGCATTGATGCAGCTTTGGCAAGAGTATCAACTCCTGCAATGGCACAAGCCTTTAAATGTGGTGTTATATCCGGTCAATGCCGATGCAGCGCCCGTGGTGGATACTTATATCACCAGTCTGCGGGAACATGATTTTGAGGTGATTGCACAGTTTTTCTCGAGAGAGGCGCACAAGTACCAGTTACCTTTAAGCCGCCCAATTAATTTATATCTTGGGCCTGAAATTCATGAAGTGCCACCCGCCCCGCCTGCCATTAATGGTCATTGGCCGGATATCATCCTGTGGAGCCTCAAGTTCAGGTGGTTCAGCTGGGGGCATCAGCCGTCAGTGGGTGTACCCATGGATATCAAGCTTTATCTGTTATATCACGATCCATCCCTGCATACACATCTGATGCATTCGACTGCACTGCACAAAGGCAGGATAGGTCGGGTGAACCTGTTTGCTGACCATCGTCAGCATGCGGTTAATACCGTCATCATCGCACATGAGTTGCTACACACCTTGAGTGCCGGTGACAAGTATGACCTCAATACAAACCTGCCTTTGTTTCCCCAGGGTTATGCCGAGCCTTACCTGCAACCAGTTTATCCGCAACAGCTGGCTGAAGTCATGGCAGTTAAAGTGCCAATCACCCCACGCAGGGCGCGTATGGCAAAAGGGCTGGAAGAAACCGTCATTGGCAGGCCGACGGCGCGTGAAATTGGATGGACCAAATAAACAGGTAACCTGGGAGAAATAATGGCAATTACAGACTGGCCGGAGCAGGAACGGCCGCGGGAAAAACTGTTGCGTACTGGGGTGGTAGCCCTATCTGATGCAGAACTGTTGGCTATTTTTTTACGTGTTGGTGTCCCCGGTAAGACGGCGGTCGATCTGGCCAGGGATCTGTTACAAAAATTTAAAAGCCTGAATGGTATTTTTTCGGCCAGCTTGAGCGAAATGCAAAGTGTGTATGGCATGGGTGCCAGCAAATATTGCCAACTGCAAGCCGTCCTTGAAATGAGCAAGCGCGCATTGGGTGAGACCTTGCAACAAGCAGACAGTTTTTGTTCGCCAGCCCAGGTAAAGCATTATTTGCAACTGCAATTATCCGCACTGCAGCGAGAAGTGTTTGGCATTATGTTTTTGGATGCGCAGAACCGTTTGATTACCTATGAAACCCTGTTCGAAGGTAGTTTGATGCAAACCAGTGTGTATCCGCGCGAGGTGGTCAAGCGAGCCCTGGCATTGAACGCTGCTGCCTTGATATTAAGTCACAATCATCCGGGCGGTAGTGCAAATCCTAGCCGGGCAGACGAGCAGTTAACACAGAGTTTGAAAGACGCATTAAGCCTGGTAGATATTAAGGTTCTAGACCACATTGTGGTGGCCGGACAATCTACATTTTCGTTCAGTGAGCGGGGATTGATCTAGTGATTGCAGGCGGTGGGATGGTGGGTGCTAACGGGGTCGAACCGCTGACATTCGCCTTGTAAGGGCGACGCTCTACCAACTGAGCTAAGCACCCGTGCCTTGCAACGAAGCGCGCATTATACCGAAACTCTTTTTTCCTGCAAGCCTCAGTAAAAAAATTTTTGGTAAAAACAGTGGGAAGCAATCTTGACGCGGTCGCCAGTCATGGCGAAGCAATTAAATAGTCAATCGTTTGGTGATATTGACTAGCTGCAAGGAAATATCAGCCACGCCGGTTTTGCGTTTCTCGGCCATTTCTAATAAAAGAGCATATGCTTGTTCTTCGCTCAAGTCTCGCTGATGCATCAGGATATCTCTGGCTGAGTCGACCAATTTCTGGTCAGCCGGGCTGAGCAGGATGCGCGGGGTGGAGCTTGGTGGCGCTGGCGTGTCTGTAATCAAGGGTCTCATTGCAAATCTTAGAAAAAACTTCTAATACAGATTAGCAATCCCCATGCCAGATGGTAGATGTTTGTTAACTGTATGATTATAAATAGTAATTGTTATGGTATGGAAACTTGAAGCTGTTTGGTCTCAGGGTAAAGGCTGCACCATGACAGTGCCGTTGCACCACCTGACGGATCGTTGAGTGCGGGATGTTTTTGCGCGCCATGGGTCTTTTTGTTACAGTGCAAATCATTAAAAAAACAGGAAAGAATTCCATCACTATGAAAGCTTTTTGGAGTCGTGCAGGCTGGGCGGGTGTGGCCTTGTTGGGAACTGCAGCGTTGGCAAATGTGGCGTTGGCGAGGGGTGAGTCGCTCAACGCATTATGGCTGATCACGGCAGCCATCTGCGTCTATTTGATTGGCTACCGCTTTTATGCCGCCTGGATTGCGGCCAAGGTGTTGGCAATAGAGGCGACGCGGGCGACACCTGCTGAGCGCTTGAATAACGGTCGCGATTATGTGCCCACCAATCGCTGGGTCGTATTTGGGCATCATTTTGCAGCGATTGCCGGGCCAGGCCCGTTGGTGGGCCCAACCCTGGCGGCACAATTCGGTTATTTACCCGGCACCTTGTGGATATTGATAGGGGCTGTACTTGGCGGGGCCGTACAGGATATGGTCACCCTATTTTTGTCGACTCGCCGCAATGGCCGAAGCCTGGGGCAGATGGCGCGTGATGAAATTGGCGCGATAGGGGGGACCGCAGCGCTGATCGGCACATTCATGATTATGATTATCCTGATTGCGGTGCTGGGTCTGGTGGTGGTCAACGCCATGAAACATAGTCCCTGGGGGACTTCAACGGTCGCTGCAACTATCCCGATTGCCATGCTGGTAGGGGTGTATATGCGTTATCTGCGCCCAGGGCGCGTGCTTGAGGCATCTTTGCTTGGCGTGGCGCTACTGCTGGCCTCTGTCGTGTTAGGTGGCTGGGTAGATCACCATCCGCAATTGGCCGCCCTGTTTGATCATGAAGGCTTACCGCTGGCATTTAGTATTATTGGCTATGGGTTTGCGGCAGCGGTGTTGCCGGTGTGGTTGCTGCTTGCGCCGCGCGATTACTTGTCCACTTTTATGAAACTGGGCACGGTCATCATGTTGGCGCTTGCGATCTTGTGGTTGCATCCTGAAATTCATATGCCTGCCATCACGCCTTTTATTGATGGTACTGGTCCTATTTTTGGTGGCAAGCTGTTCCCGTTTGTATTCATTACGATTGCCTGTGGGGCGATTTCGGGTTTTCATGCACTGATAGCCAGCGGAACCACGCCGAAACTGATTACCAGTGAAAATGATATCCGTGTCATTGGCTATGGCGCCATGTTGCTGGAAAGCTTTGTTGCGATTATGGCCATGGTGGCCGCTACCGTGCTGGAGCCAGGCGTGTATTTCGCGATCAACAGCCCTGCAGGCGTGGTGGGCAAGGAAGCATTGGATGCAGTGAACACCATTAGCAGCTGGGGCTATCAGGTGACAGTGGAGCAGATGCAGTATCTTGCCAGTGCCATGGGGGAAAGTACTTTATTTGCCCGAACTGGTGGCGCCCCCAGTCTAGCAGTGGGGATGGCCAGTATTCTGGGGAATGTGTTTGGTGAGCATCTGCTGGCGTTGTGGTATCACTTTGCCATTATGTTTGAGGCAATTTTTATTCTTACCACGCTCGATGCCGGTACTCGCGTCGGCCGTTTCATGTTGCAAGACATGCTGGGTAACCTGCATCCCAAGCTGGGTGAAACCTCTTATACGCCTTCTGTGATCTTGACCAGTGCACTCGTCGTTGCAGGCTGGGGATATTTTCTCTATATAGGTGTTATTGATCCGAATGGTGGCGTCAACATTTTGTGGCCGCTGTTCGGTATCGCCAACCAGATGCTGGCAGCAATCGCATTGTCGGTGGGCACCGGCATTCTGATCAAATCCGGCAAGGCATCTAAAGCCTGGATTACCGGCTTGCCTCTGGTTTGGCTGCTGATCATTACTACCACTGCCGTCTATGAAAAAGTCTTTAGCGATGATGTTCGTGTAGGTTTTTTTGCTGCTGCAAACGATTTATCGCAAAAACTGTCTACTGGATTGCTACCCCCTGAAAAAGCTGCCGTGGCGCCACAATTAATTTTTAACCAGCAACTGGATGCCTGGCTGACTGTGTTTTTTGTCCTGATGTTATGGATAGTCGTGCTGGATATGCTACGCATGAGCTGGCGCAGTTTGGCGGGGAAAACAGTGCTGCCCAGTAGTGAAACGCCTTATGTGGCAAGCCGGTTGAGCTAAGGAGAAGCAATATGCGCAAGTTAAACATGTTTTGGCAGCGAGTCCGTCAGCTGTCTGGTGACGATGCTTATGAGCGCTACCTGGCGCACTACAATGAGCATCATGCCAAGCCTGGTGAAGCCGCACCTTTAACGCGCGCTAATTTTTTTAAACAATGGCAGGATCAAAAGTGGACAGGCATCAAACGCTGTTGCTAACTGAAGGGGATATTTCGCGCATCATCGAAATGGCGTGGGAAGATCGCACCCCATTCGAGGCGATTAAACATCAGTTTGGTCTCAGCCAGGCCGAGGTCATTGTGCTGATGCGTAGTCAATTAAAGCCTCGCGTATTTATCTCCTGGCGCAAGCGCACACGCGGACAACAGACTAAACATTCCGCTTTACGTAGTCCTAAAGTCAACCGGCACTGTTCATCATTTCAGCACAAGCAGGTGCGGCCTTAGCATTTTTTATCGCCTGCGCTGAATGTAACAAGTCTGTTTCAGTCGCGCATGCGGCTGCGGATTCAGTTAAAATAAGATTTTAACGACAATCCTAGTGTTTCTCATGCCTAAATACCGTTCTCACACGACGACACAAGGTCGTAACATGGCTGGTGCACGCGCATTGTGGCGCGCCACCGGCATGAAAGATGAAGATTTCTCCAAGCCAATTATTGCAGTGGCCAACTCCTTTACCCAGTTTGTGCCTGGTCATGTGCACCTGAAAGACCTGGGTCAATTGGTCGCCCGCGAGATTGAGAAGGCGGGTGGCGTTGCCAAGGAATTTAATACCATTGCTGTAGACGACGGTATTGCCATGGGGCATGGTGGCATGTTGTATAGCTTGCCCAGCCGCGACCTGATTGCCGATAGCGTGGAATATATGGTCAATGCGCATTGTGCCGATGCGCTGGTGTGTATTTCCAACTGTGACAAGATTACCCCAGGCATGTTGATGGCGGCTTTGCGCCTCAATATCCCAGTGGTCTTTGTATCCGGTGGTCCGATGGAGGCCGGTAAAGTCAACTGGCAGGGCAATATCCGTAAACTGGATCTGGTGGATGCTATGGTGGAAGCGGCTGACAGCCATGTCAGCGATGCCGAAGTGGCTGAGGTAGAGCGCTCTGCCTGCCCAACCTGTGGTTCCTGTTCTGGAATGTTTACGGCCAACTCCATGAACTGCCTGACAGAGGCACTGGGCCTGAGCTTGCCTGGTAATGGTTCGACGCTGGCGACGCATGCAGCGCGTAAACAACTGTTCTTGCAGGCTGGCCGCTTGATCGTGGAGTTGGCAAAACGCCATTACGAACAGGATGATTATTCCGTTCTGCCGCGCAATATTGCCACCATGAAAGCGTTTGAGAACGCCATGAGCCTGGATGTGGCCATGGGTGGCTCTACCAATACGGTATTGCATTTGCTGGCCGCTGCGCACGAGGCCGGGGTGGACTTCACCATGAAAGACATCGACCGTATCTCTCGCCAGGTTCCCTGCGTATCTAAAGTAGCGCCTGCTACCAGCAAATACCATATGGAAGACGTACACCGCGCGGGCGGCGTGATGGGCATTCTGGCGGAACTCAACCGCGCCGGGGTGATTCATACTGAAGTGCCTACCGTTCATAGTGCGAGCATGGGCGAAGCATTGGCCCAATGGGATATCGTCACCACGCAAGACGAAGAAGTGAAAAAGTTTTATCGCGCAGCACCAGGCGGCATTTCAACCACCATCGCATTTAGCCAGAGCATGTTGTGGCCTGATCTGGATGATGACCGTGAGAACGGCTGTATCCGCAACAAGGCCCATGCCTATTCACAAGATGGTGGCTTGGCGGTGCTGTACGGCAATATCGCACTGGATGGGTGTATTGTGAAAACGGCTGGCGTGGATGACAGCATCCTTAAATTTACTGGCCGTGCCCGTGTTTTTGAAAGTCAGGATTCTGCGGTCGAGGCCATTCTGGCCGATAAGATTGTGGCTGGGGATGTAGTGGTGATCCGCTACGAGGGTCCGCGTGGTGGACCTGGCATGCAAGAAATGCTGTATCCGACCTCTTACCTGAAGTCTAAAGGTCTGGGCAAAGCCTGTGCCTTGCTGACCGATGGCCGTTTTTCAGGCGGTACCTCAGGCTTGAGTATCGGCCATGCTTCGCCAGAGGCGGCCGAGGGTGGAGCGATTGGCTTGGTGCAAGAGGGCGATACCATTGAAATTGATATTCCTAACCGCACCATACACCTGGCTGTGAGTGACGAAGAAATGGCCCATCGTCGCGGCAATATGGAAGCTAAAGGAAGTAATGCCTGGAAGCCATTGAATCGTGAGCGCTCAGTTTCGCCTGCCTTACGCGCGTATGCGGCCATGAGCACAAGTGCGGCTAAAGGGGCTGTGCGCGATGTATCACAGATTGAAAGGAGAAGATAATGAACAACGAATGCGGCATCCTCTCCAAGAGTATGGAAATGACCAAGCGCATGAAGTTACATGCACATGTGAACCAATGGCAGGATGAAAATGGGTTGCAGTATCTGGAAATCGACAATCCCCTAGCCACCGGCAAAATTGCGCTGCAAGGGGCTCATGTCATGCATTGGCAGCCAAAGTTTTTGGCGAACCCGGTGCTGTGGCTATCCAGCAATGCGCGATATGTCAAAGGCCGTTCAATTCGTGGTGGCGTGCCTATTTGCTGGCCATGGTTTGGTGCGCACCCTACCGATAGTACGCTGTGTCCACATGGGTTTGCCCGTGTCATTCCATGGCGTGTAATGGATATTGATGCTACCCCCACCGGTGCAACCCGTATCATTCTTGAGATGCAACAGACGCCTGAAGCGCAGCGTCAGTTATCCTATCCTTATGAGTTGACCTTGACGATCACCATAGGCCGTCGCTTGCGTATTGACCTAGCGACGACCAATCATGCCGAACACCCCTTTGTCATTGGGGAAGCCTTTCACACTTACTTTAATGTGAGTGACATCTCCAACATCCAGATCACGGGCATGCAGGATCTGGTATATCTGGATAAACTCCTCAAGTATGAACGCAACGTGGAGCATAATGCCCTCACGTTTGATGGCGAAGAGTACGATCGTGTATACGTGCATCACAGCTCGGATTGTGCGATCCACGATAGTGGCTACAACCGTATTATCCATGTTGCCAAATCAGGTAGCGACACGACTGTGGTGTGGAATCCAGGGGCGGACAAAGCGGGTGCCATGGGTGATATGGGTGTAGGTGACGAGTGGCGTAAAACGATTTGTGTTGAGACCACGAATGCGCTAGACAATATGGTCGTGATTAATCCTGGCCGTAAACATATCCTGAGTGCAGAGTACTCTATCGAGACCCTGTAACACCAGTGTGACACATGTCAACCATTAGGTGGCACGCGCGTTTTTAGCATGTTGGCAAAACGCTAAACCAGTTGAATTTATATGAATGGCCGTTGATTTTAACGGTTTTTCTATTGTGGATTTTGCTTGGTCAGGTAATATGCCACATGCATGAGAATTGCATTATGGGGTTCTATTCATTTAGAAGATATTCAAGGAGATCGCATGAAAGTTTTATTTTCCGCAATCGCAGCAGCGACTTTGTTGATGGCTGGTACAGCACATGCTGCTGACGCCGCTGCTGCTAAAGCACTGGCACAAAAAAGTGGCTGCCTGGCATGCCACAGTATTGATGCCAAAGTATTGGGCCCTGCGTACAAAGACGTAGCAGCAAAATACAAAGGCGACAAAGGTGCTGAAGCCAAATTGATTGAAAAAGTTAAAAAAGGTGGTAGCGGTGTTTGGGGTAATATCCCAATGCCAGCAAACAGCCCACAAGTGAAAGATGAAGATATCAAAACCATCGTTGAGTGGATTTTGACACTCTAATCATCATTTAGAGCATGCAGTAAATAGAAAAGCCAGCCTTACCAGCTGGCTTTTTTTTGAGTCATTTTTCGCGCCTTTGATGTGACGTCCATCAGCCTGTTATTGCACATATCCAATTAAGTAAATAAACACCGCGATGATAGCAACAGGGGCAATCATATTGTTAGCAGTTCGCCAGCATTTATAAGTGAATGGATCTAAGCCAAATTCGTGTTGCGTGTGGCTTTTTTTCATAAAGTAACCAGCAAATACAGCCATTAATAGTCCGCCAAGTGGGAGCATGAGGGTGGATGTGAGTTTATCTAACATCTCAAAAATATTTAAATCGAAAAGCACCTTCACATTGGCCCATACATTAAATGATAACACTACACTCAACCCCGTAAGCCAGATGATGAGCCCTAGGACTGTACTGACCATAGTACGTTTGAATGTTGTATTTTCAACCACCCAGGCAATGGTGGGTTCTACTAGTGAAATGGCGCTGGTCCAGGCGGCGAATGCAACCAGCAGGAAAAACAATGTGGCAAAGACATTGCCTGCAGGCATGGCGCCAAATGCAATCGGCAGTGTTTGAAATAGCAGTCCAGGTCCGGCATTAGGGGGTAAATGATTGGCAAATACCAGCGCGTAAATAGCCAGGCCGACTAATAATCCCAGCAAGGTATCTATCAAGGCAATCCAAACGGTAGTGCGCGCAATTGAAACATCGCGATTTAAATAAGAGCCGTACACCATCACCGAGCCCATGCCCAGGCTCAAGGAGAAAAAAGCGTGACCTAATGCTGACAAAACGGCCATGGGGGTGATCTTTGAAAAGTCCGGCGTAAACATGAAATGCGCGGCAGCATGCATATCACCAACTGACATGCTGTAACCAAGCAAGATAAATAGGATCACAAACAATGCTGGCATCAGCACATTGTTGGCTTTTTCGAGACCGGAATTAACGCCACGAGCCACCACGCCCATCACCATGACCATAAAGAGCGTGTGCCAAATGGTGAGCTGTATAGGGTTAGCCAGTAATGCGTTGAAGTTGGATTGCGACTGTGCCGCAGAAATATGGTTAAAGGTATTTCGCATGGCCGCTACGGTGTAACTTAATACCCAGCCAGCAATGACACTGTAAAAGCTTAGTATCAAGACGCCAGCCAGCATGCCCATTGCGCCCATCCAGCGCCATTGATTAGAAACATGAGCTTCTTTTGCCAGTGTATGAATGGCGTCGAGCGGATTTTGTTGCGCGCGTCGCCCGAGCATGATTTCAGTCATCATTAACGGAATGCCGACAAAGAGAATGCATGCGATAAATACCAGTACAAAAGCACTGCCGCCGTTCACCCCTATCATGTAGGGCAGTTTCCATATATTGCCCAAACCAATGGCGGAGCCCGCTGTGGCCAGCATAAATGTCCAACGGTTTTTCCAAGCGCCACGATGCTGTGACATAGCGTTTCCTAAGCGTTATTTTTACTGGAAAAGTAGCGAGTAGTTTCTTGTTTAATGATCTTTGATAGCAATAACAAACCAATCAGATTGGGGATAGCCATTAAGCCATTTGCCAAGTCTGAGAAGTTCCAGACAAATTCAAGGCTGATGATAGCGCCTATCATCACTGCGATGGTAAACGTGACGCGATAAGCTTTAATCCAATGCGACCCTAATAAATACTCGATGGCTTTTTCGCCGTAATAATGCCAGCCGATAAGCGTGGAGTATGCAAATAACGCTGTCGAAATTGCAACGATGACGCGACCAGTATGGCCCAGCGACTCCGCCATACTGCTGCTGGTTAACTCGGCAGGGCTCACTCCCTGCGTCCAGCTGCTGGCAGTCAAAATCACCAACGCCGTCATCGTACACACCACCAGGGTATCGATAAATGTTTGTGTCATGCTGACCAGCGCCTGTTTCACCGGGTGATTGGTGCGCGCAGCCGCAGCCGCAATCGGGGCGGAACCCAGACCTGACTCATTGGAAAATACGCCGCGTGCGATACCAAAACGCATGGCAGCGGCCACAGTGGCCCCGGCGAAGCCGCCCGTTGCAGCACTGGGATTAAATGCATGATAAAAAATAAGGCCAAATGCATGCGGGATTTGTTGGACATGCATGATCAATACCCACAGACTGGCGCCCACATAAGTGACTATCATTAATGGCACCAGAAAAGAAGTAAATCGACCAATCGAGCGTATGCCACCCAAAATGACCAAGCCGGTTAACAGGCTCAACACAATGCCGCTGGTCATGAGCGGGACATTAAAAGTCGCTTCAAAAATTTTGGCTGCAGCATTCGCTTGCGTCATATTGCCAATGCCAAACGCAGCACAAGCAGTAAATACTGCGAAAAGGGTACCCAGCCAAGGTAACCCCGCACCTTTGCTCAGATAATACATTGGCCCACCACGCATGCCGTGAGGACCCTTTTCCCGGTACTTCACAGCCAATACCGCTTCACTGTACTTGGTGGCCATGCCCACTAGCCCGGTTACCCACATCCAGAACACGGCGCCAGGCCCGCCGAGACTAATGGCAGTTGCCACACCGACGATATTGCCAATCCCAACCGTGGCTGCTAGGGCAGTCATTAACGCTGCAAAGTGGCTGATATCCCCCTCATGGTCTTGATCTTTAGTCCATATGAGTTTGAAGGCATGCGGTAGGGCGCGAAATTGCAGGCCCTTAAGGAGAATGGTCAGATACAAGCCTGTACCAACCAGTAAGGTCAGCATCAGTGGGCCCCATACCCAGGTTGAGAGTGTGGCGACGAGTTTTTCTAATGCTTGCATAGTTATCCCTTTGTCTTTCAGGGATTATAGCGATGTTATGAGGGGATGCGCCAGTTATGCAAGAAAGTGTTGTTTGAGTACAGCAATCATCGCGGCATGGTCCAGTACCCCGGCACTTTCACGGATGCTGTGCATGGCCCACATAGGGTTGCCAACATCCACAGTGGCAATGCCCAGTTGAGCTGCCATGATGGGGCCTATGGTGCTACCACAACCTAAATCGGTGCGGTGCGTATATTGCTGATAAGGGGCGCCCGCTTTGTCACATAGCTGGATAAAGCGTGCCGCAGTGACTGCATTGGTGCTGTAGCGTTGATTGGCGTTGGTTTTAATGACGGGACCATGGTTGACGTGTACATGATGGCACGGCTCGTAACTGCCGGCATGATTGGGGTGAAAGGCGTGTGCCATATCCGCGCTGATAAAAAAACTATTGGCAAAACTACGCAGTTTATCTTCTTGTGTGAGTCCGGTGCTATGGCAAATACGTTCTATCACATCCAGCAAAAAGCTGCCGCCGGCACCGGTGGCGCTTTCGGAGCCAACCTCTTCGTGGTCAAACAATGCACAAATAGCCGTCGCTTGCGGTGTTTCGCTGCTTAGCAGGGCTTCCAGGCCAGCGTGGCAGGAGGCTAGGTTATCCAGTTGACTATCGGCAATAAACTCCTGTTCCAGTCCCCAGAAGCTGCCTTTCTGGATGTCATAAAAGGCGAGATCCCAACTGACAATGAGCGATGCGGGAATCGCCAGCTTGCCTGCCAGGGTTTCATTTAATAATTGCTTGGCCGTATCGCTATTGGCGGCATGCCCAAAAATCAGTGGCAGCCCAGTTTGCTTGTTAAGTACCAGGCCTTTTTCGTTTACTTCGCGGTTCATGTGAATCGCGAGGTTAGGCAGGCGGGCAACCGCTTGATCAATCCTGATCAGGCGGCTCTGCAGGCCCTGTTCGGTATGGATGACGACGCGTCCGGCGAGGCTCAGGTCGCGGTCGGTAAATGTTGCCAGAATCGGTCCGCCATATACTTCCACGCCTAATTGCGCCAGGCCTTCAGTGCTATAGGCTGCTTTCGGTTTTAAGCGCAGGCCAGGGGAATCAGTATGTGCCCCGAGAATACGGAAGCCACTTTCCGCCAAGGCTGCCTGGCCCAATGCAAAAGCGATAATTGAGCCGCCATCGCGTATAACAAAATATTTGCCGCCTTTTTTAAATTGCCAGGGTTCGTTTTCCCGCAGGTTTTTAAAACCATGAGCCTTGAGCTGGTTTGCCACATTTTCTACGGCATGCCAAGGGCTGGGACTTTGATCGATAAAATCCAGTAGGGCTTGTGCGTGTTGTCTGGCTTCTACTGAAACTTGCATGGTTACACCCAGTCTTTCTCAATCAAAAAATCGCTGTACAGCTTGGCTTCTGCACTACTGGCTTCTGGTTTCCAGTCATAGCGCCATTTCACTATCGGTGGCATAGACAGCAAAATAGACTCGGTACGGCCATTTGATTGCAGGCCGAAAATCGTGCCGCGGTCAAAAATCAGGTTAAACTCAACATAACGGCCACGGCGATACGCCTGGAAATCGCGCTCACGCTCGCCATAAGCTTTATCCTTTCGGCGTTGCACAATCGGCAAGTAAGCGTTAATAAACGCATCGCCGACGGCACGTTGCAAGGCAAAGCTCTGGTCGAAACCTAATTCACTGAAGTCATCAAAAAACACACCGCCAATCCCACGAGGTTCCTTGCGGTGCTTGAGGAAAAAGTAGCTGTCGCATTCTTTTTTGAATTTGGTGTAATAGTCGGCACCAAAAGGCGCGAGTGCTTCCTTGTTGACGCGGTGGAAGTGTATGCAGTCATCCTCAAAGCCATAATAAGGTGTGAGGTCCATGCCGCCGCCAAACCACCAAATATCCTGTTCACCAGCCTGTTGTGCCTTGGCGACAAAAAATCGCACATTCATATGTACGGTGGGTACGTAGGGATTATGCGGGTGAAATACCAGCGAAACACCCATGGCTTCCCACGGACGGCCAGCGGCCTCAGGGTGGGCCACACTGGCTGCTGGCGGCAACTTGTTCCCCAGCACATGGGAGAATCCAACCCCGGCGCGTTCAAACACATTACCCCCTTCAAGCAGGCATGAGTTGCCGCCACCGCCTTCGGGGCGTTGCCAGCTATCCTGCAGAAAGGTTTTGCCATCGACGAGTTCGATCGCTTCAACGATACGGCTTTGCAATCCTTGCAGGTAATCAAAGACGGCTTGCGGTTGGATGTTCTCTGTCATAACCTGGTTCTTGAGTGCGCTTAGTTTTTAATGGCGCGGTAGCCAATGTCTTTACGATACTGAGCGCCATCAAACTGGATTTGTTCCAACACTTTGTAAGCTTGTTGTTGGGCAAATTTGACGGTTTCACCCAATGCCGTCACGCACAACACGCGACCGCCACTGGTGACGATCTTGCCATCTTTTAGAGTGGTGCCAGCGTGGAATACGTGACCGTCTTGCAGGTCTTTTGGCAGGCCAGTGATTTCGTCGCCCAATCTTGGTGTTTCAGGGTAGTTGGCGCTTGCCATTACCACGCCCAAGGCAAACCGCCAGTCCCATTCAGCTTTGGCCTGGTCCAGGGTGCCATTGACGGCGTGCTCGGCCAGTTCTACCAGGTCCGACTTCAAGCGCATCATGATGGGTTGTGTTTCCGGGTCACCCATGCGACAGTTGAATTCCAGGGTTTTGACTTCGCCAGTTGGACTAATCATCAACCCGGCATACAGGAAACCAGTATAAGGAATGCCGTCTTTTGCCATGCCTTCTACCGTTGGTACGATAATTTCACGCATGGCTTTGGCATGGATGTCTGGGGTCACCACGGGCGCAGGTGAATAAGCACCCATGCCACCGGTGTTCGGGCCTTGGTCAGCATCCAGCAAGCGTTTGTGATCCTGGCTGGTGGCCAATGGCAGGATGTTTTTACCATCGACCATGACCATGAAACTGGCTTCTTCGCCGGTTAAAAACTCTTCGATGACCACGCGTGCACCGGCATCACCAAGCTTGTTGTCTGACAACATGGCATCCACGGCGGCATGGGCTTCTTCGAGCGTCATGGCAACCACGACACCCTTACCCGCGGCAAGGCCGTCGGCTTTGATCACGATAGGCGCGCCATTGGCATCAATATAGGCATGCGCTTGAGTGACGTCACTAAAAGTCTGGTATTTGGCAGTGGGGATGCCATGGCGAAACATAAAGGCTTTAGCAAAGTCTTTGGAACTTTCCAGTTGAGCGGCTGCTTTCGTTGGCCCAAAAATTTTCAGGTCAGCCGCGCGGAAAGCGTCGACCACGCCTTGGGACAAAGGGGCTTCCGGGCCGACGATGGTCAGTGCAATTTGTTCATCTTCTGCAAACTTGACCAAGTCTTCCACTTTAGTCAGGGGTACATTGATCATGTCCGGGTTGGTGGCGGTCCCTGCGTTGCCGGGTGCGACATACACACGGCTCACCTCTTTGTTTTGAGCGACCTTCCATGCCAGCGCGTGCTCGCGGCCGCCGCTACCAATGACCAAGATTTTCATTAATCAGCTACCTTAAATGTTGAATGTGATAAAACAATAATTGACCGCAGATAAACGCCGATATTGTCGAGAGTTGATCGGCGGATAAAATTAATGCCTGAAATGACGGATACCCGTCACCACCATGGCTAATCCACGTTCGTCCGCAGCAGCAATGACTTCTTCGTCGCGCATGCTACCACCCGGGTGGATGACGCAGCTTGCACCAGCGTCGGCCAATACGTCTACACCGTCACGGAACGGGAAAAAGGCGTCAGAAGCGACCACAGACCCCTGCAGGCTCAGGCCTGCATTTTGTGCCTTGATCGCGGCAATCTTGGTGCTGTCCACGCGGCTCATTTGTCCAGCCCCTACGCCCAGGGTCATGCCGTTACCGCAGAACACAATGGCATTGGATTTCACATACTTGGCCACATTCCAGGCAAACAGTAAGTCTTGCATTTGCTGCGGACTGGGTTGCAGCTTGGTCACCACTTTGAGGTCGGCCAATTGCATGTCATGGTTGTCGGCAGATTGCAGCAAAATGCCTGAGCCAACACGTTTGGAATCAACCGCATTGCGGCCTTGCTCCCAGGCGCTTGGGTTTGATGGTAAGGCCCCGCCTTGTGGCAAGGCGATTTTCAATACACGCACATTGGCTTTCGCGGTAAAAATGGCCAGGGCTTCCGGTGTAAAGTCAGGCGCAATCAGCACTTCCACAAACTGCTTGGAAACGGCTTCCGCTGCGGCGCCATCCAGCATCGTGTTAAATGCGATAATGCCGCCAAAAGCAGAGGTTGGGTCGGTTTTGAAAGCCTTACTGTAAGCTTCGAGGGCATTCACACCCAATGCCACGCCACATGGGTTTGCATGTTTAACAATTACGCAAGCAGGACCAGTGAAAGATTTTACGGCTTCCCAGGCGGCATCTGCATCTGCAATGTTGTTGTAACTGAGCTCTTTGCCTTGCAGTTGCTGGGCAGTCGCCAGGCTGCCGGGGGCAGGGTAGAGGTCGCGGTAAAACGCCGCTTGCTGATGGCTGTTTTCACCATAGCGCAAGTCTTGTACTTTAACAAAGTTGCTGTTCATCTGGCCTGGGAACTGGCTCAGTACCGGTTTGCCAGCCGACTCCGTTTCTGCAAAATCAATCGCAGACAGGTAATTGCTAATGGCAGCATCGTATTGCGCAATGCGGTTAAACGCAGCCACGGATAATTTGAAGCGTGTCGCTTTAGAAACTGTGCCATTGTTGGCCTTGAGCTCAGTCACAACTTCGGCATACTGGGCTGCGTCGGTTAACACGGTCACGTCGTTCCAGTTTTTTGCCGCGGAACGCACCATGGCTGGGCCGCCGATATCAATATTCTCAATTGCGTCTTCCAGCGTACAGTTGGCTTTGGCCACCGTGGCTTCAAATGGGTAAAGATTTACTGCCAGCAAATCGATGTTTTCGATGCCGTATTGCTGCATGGCGGCGACATGCTCCGGCAAATCGCGGCGCCCTAACAAGCCACCATGTACTTTGGGGTGCAGTGTTTTGACGCGGCCATCCAGCATTTCAGGGAAGCCGGTAAAGTCGCTGACTTCCTTGACAGGAATGTTGTTGTCGCGGAACAGTTTGGCAGTACCGCCAGTAGACAGGAGTTCAACACCTAATTGATGGAGGGATTGTGCCAGTTCGAGCACACCGGTTTTATCGGAAACACTGATAAGCGCGCGTTTAATCGTCATAATGAATGTGAGTGGAGTTGCGTGATAAAAGTAAAAAGGTCTGATGATGAATGTCACCAGACCGGGATTAATCTATTCCAGGCCATAGACGGCCATTTTTTTTCTGAGGGTATTGCGGTTGATTCCGAGCATCTCTGCCGCTTTGCTTTGGTTGCCGCCTACTTTGTTGAGCACATATTCCAGCATGGGTTTTTCCACGCAGCCTAGCACCATATCGTAAATGGCGTGAGGCGGTTGGCCGTCCAAGTGCGTGAAATACTCATCCAGTGACTCGCGTACGGCGAGGCTCAATTTGCCATCGCTTTGCATTATGCCGCCAACTCCTGGTTATTTTCGGTATCGGAGTCTTCGTTGTCAGCGTATACCAGACGCTCGTTCCTGGCACGCAGCTCGGCAAAAAAGTCGTTGATGGCCTCCAATTGCAACTCAATGGTCTGCAGGGTGTTCATGTTGTGGCGGAAGGCTGCAGAGCCCGATAAGCCCTTGGTATACCAGGAGATATGCTTGCGCGCGACGCGCATGCCGGTGAGGTCACCATAAAATGCGTACAAATCATGCAGATGTTCCAGCATGACCTGGTGAATTTCGTCCACTGTCGGTGGCAGCATATGTTCGCCGGTGTTCAGGAAATGCTCGGTTTCACGGAATATCCAGGGGCGGCCTTGTGCGGCACGGCCTATCATCACTGCATCCGCTTTGGTGTAATCAAGCACAAACTTGGCTTTTTCCGGTGTGGTGATATCGCCGTTGGCGATCAATGGAATCTTGATGGCTTGTTTGACCGCCGCGATGGTGTCGTATTCTGCGTCACCATGGTAGAGGTCGTTACGGGTGCGGCCGTGAATGGTGAGTGCCTGCACGCCAATATCTTCCGCCATTCTCGCGATTTGGATGGCGTTTTTATTTTGCCTGTCCCAGCCGGTGCGGATCTTGAGTGTGACCGGGACATCGACCGCATTGACCACCGCCTTGAGAATTTGCGACACCAGTGGTTCATCGCGCAGCAAAGCAGAGCCTGCCATGACATTGCAGATTTTTTTGGCTGGGCAGCCCATATTAATGTCTATGATTTGGGCGCCATTCTCGACGTTGTGTCTGGCGGCTTCGGCCATCATGGCTGGCTCAGCGCCTGCAATTTGGACTGAAATCGGACTGACTTCGCCTTCATGGTTGGCACGGCGTTTGGTTTTTTCACTGCCGTACAACAAGGAGTTGGAGGTAACCATCTCGGACACAGCCAAGCCTGCCCCCATTTTTTTGCATAGCATACGGAATGGTCTGTCCGTGACGCCTGCCATAGGAGCAACGACCAGGTTGTTTTTTAGTTGATGTGGTCCGATTTGCATGGTATGAATCAGTGGCTACTGATAAGTCAGTGAAAAGACTGACTATTTTAACTGCAAAACGCGGATCAGGGAATCCGTAAAATGAATTATTGCTTATTTTTTACGCAGTTTGATGTGGGCATCAATGAGTTGCATGGCGCGGTCGCGGAATAATGTTCCTTCTGTGTCTTTGACCCACATATGCAGCAGGCCTGAGAAAAATAAATGTGTATCCAGTGCCAATTCAGCTGCCGTCAGTTGTGTGCCTACCTGGCCAATTTCCTGTGCTTTTGCATAGGCCTGTTCCATTTTGTGCACGAGTCCGCTACAGTTACTTAAAATTGACTTCAATACATCGGCAAACTCATCGACATATTCGCATTTGGTCATCATGACTTCATAGGTGGCGCGTGTCGTCTGGTCGTCGTCCAGAATCTGGATAGTGCTTTCCAGATGTTTGCGGATGCGGCCCAGTGGATCTGGATTAGCTTCATCACTATTGCCGAGCAGTGTGTCGTCCATGCGGTCAATCAAAGGCAGGTAGACCTCTTCGCGCATGGCATGAAACAATTCGGCCTTGTTCTGAAAGTGCCAGTAAACAGCACCGCGCGTGACGCTGGCATGTGAGGCAATCTGTTCCAGGCTGGTGCGGCTCACGCCTTTTAACAGGAACATTTCGCGTGCAGCATCAATAATGCGCTGGCGGGTAATTGCGGCATCTTCTTTGGTTTTACGTACCATAGTCTCTATCGCTCTTTAAGCATTCATTAAAGTTTCTTGTATGACGGGTATTTTACCAGTTGCGCCGGGTGAAATATTTGGCAACTTTTTTGCAATACCCCATTTACATACATACATGTTTGTATATAATATACATCCAAGAGTGTATGTAATCAAGTCTATTTTAAAAATTTTTGAGGATAACATGTTGATTTCACAGACTATCCAGCCTCGTCGTACCTTGCTCGTGCTTGCTTTGGGTGTTGTACTGAGTGCCTGCGGCAAATCATCCAACGAACAAAATCCTGCAGCAGGTGGTATGCCTGCGATGCCGGTGACCGTGCAGGCAGTCACTGCGGAAACGGTTCCGATTCAAACTGAAGTGGTTGCACAAACTGAGGGGGCCAAGCAGATTGAAGTGCGTCCTCGTGTTGGCGGTATTGTATTAAAACGTCTATATCAGGAAGGTGAGCCGGTTAAAGCGGGGCAGGATATGTTCCTTATTGATCCCGTGCCTTATCAGCTTCAGGTTGAACAGTCCAGAGCCTTCATTGCCCAGCAGAAAGCACGTATTGAGCAAACAGCACGTGAAGCACAACGTTTGAAAGGTTTGCTGGACAGTAAATCTATCAGCCAGCGTGAATATGACAATGCGGTCTCTGATAACTCAGTAGCCGCGGCGATCTTGTTGCAATATCAGGCACAACTGCGTGAAGCAGAGCTGAACTTGTCTTATACGCATGTGAAAGCACCTGAAAGCGGTATCGGTGGCCGTTTTGTCTTGTCGGAAGGGGCGCTGGCCAGTGCCAATACCACCTTACTAAGTACTATTGTGCAAGTGTCCCCGATCTGGGTACGTTTCAGTCTCTCCGAGTCTGAGTTACAAGCATTGGGCGGGCATTTGACTCCAGGAAAGGTGAAGGATGTGCGTCTGATTCTGGCAGACGGTAGTGAGTATCCCTTGTCAGGAAAAATCAATTTTTCTGCTAGCCAGATTGATCCGGCTTTGGGGACACAACAGTTGCGTGCAGAATTTCAGAATCCTGATAGGGCATTGTTACCAGGTCAATTTGTGCGTGTACGTGTGACCACCGGCAAGCGTGATGGCGTATTCCTGATTCCTCAAACGGCTGTACTGACTGGGCAACAAGGCAAGTTTGTGTTTGTGGCAGAAAAAGACAAAGAAGGTAAAACGGTTGCTGCGGTACGTCCTATCGTCGCGGGTGCCTGGTTTAATGACCGGTGGGCTGTGCTGGATGGCCTCAAAGCAGGCGATCAGGTGATTACTGATAACCTGATCAAAGTGCGTCCTGGCGCACCAGTGGCCCCACATGCACCAGATGCAGCGCCTGCCGCCCCTGCGGCTGCAGGCCAGGAAAAAGCCAAAAGTTAACAAAAATTTTTCTGACGCTTACCTCCTTTTATTGACGGCCTGAGACACAGGTGTCCAGGCCGATTTCAGGAAAAACGATATGACCCGATTTTTTATCACACGCCCGATTTTTGCTAGCGTGCTGTCTATCATCATCGTGTTGGCAGGCCTGGCTGCGGCATTCAAGTTGCCGATTGCCCAGTATCCGCAAATTGCGCCACCAACCGTATTGATTACAGCCACCTATCCTGGTGCCAGTGCAGAAACCCTGTCCAAAACCGTCGCGGCGCCCATCGAGGAGCAATTGAGCGGGGTTGAAAACCTGCTGTACTTTAACTCCAGTTCTGACAGTAGCGGTACGTTGACCATTACTGCCACGTTTGATATCGGTACCGATGTTGACCAAGCAACGTTTAACGTCAGTAACCGTGTGAACATTGCCTTGCCCCGCTTGCCTGAGGACGTACGTAGGACTGGTGTCGTGGTGCAAAAACGCTCCAATGACATTTTACTGGTGGTGATGCTTACCTCAAAAAACAAAGATCACAACCGACTGTTTTTGAGTAACTACGCTACCTTGAATATGCTGGATGAATTCAAACGCATTAAAGGGGTGGGTGATGTCACTATTTTTGGTGGACAAGACTATTCCATGCGTGTTTGGTTGCGTCCCGACCGTATGGCGCAGCTGGGGGTTTCAACCAGCGATATTGCCACTGCCATCAGCGCCCAAAACGCGCAATATGCCGCTGGTAAAATCGGCGCTGAGCCTGCAACTCCCAACCAGCAATTAGCTTTTACTGTAACCGCCAAGGGACGCCTGATTGATCCTGAGGAGTTTGGTAACATTATTATCCGTGCACAGGGTCCGAACGGGGTGTTATACCTCAGAGATGTAGCACGTGTTGAGTTGGGCGCGCAAAACTATAACGTGCAGTCTGCCCTGGACGGGCAAGCAGGGGTGGCGATGCCTATCTTCCTGCAAACAGGGGCCAATGCACTGGATACAGCGAATGCTATCAAAGCTAAAGTTGAGGAGTTAAAAGCCAAGTTCCCGCAGGGCATGGAATACAACATTCCGTATGACACGAGTGATTTTGTGAAGGCCACCATCAAAGAAGTATTTCATACTTTTGGTGAGGCGCTTGTACTCGTCGTGATCGTTGTGTTTCTCTTCCTGCAAAGCTGGCGTGCAACCCTGATCCCGATGATTGCGGTGCCGATTTCGATTATCGGTACATTTGCCGGGTTGTACCTGTTCGGGTTCTCAATCAACCTGCTCACGCTGTTCGCCATGATTCTCGCCATTGGTATTGTGGTGGATGATGCGATTGTGGTGCTCGAGAACACCGAGCGCCTGATGAAGGAGGAAAACCTTAACCCGTTACATGCGGCTATTAAATCGATTGCCCAGGTGCAAGCCGCCGTAGTGGCGATTGTGCTGGTGCTGTGCGCGGTATTCGTCCCTGTGGCATTCCAGGGCGGGATTGCAGGGGAGCTGTATCGCCAGTTTGCCGTGACCGTGGCGATTTCTGTGGTGATTTCGGGCGTGGTTGCGTTAACGCTGACGCCAGCCTTGTGCGCCATGATCCTCAAGAATGATCATCATGAAAATGCATTTTTCCGTAAGTTTAACCAGGGGTTTGGCAAGCTGACACGCTTGTATACTGGTACGGTTAACTTGACTTTGCATCATAAGATCATTGGTGCCATTGTGTTTGGCGGCATGCTGATTGTGATGATTTTCCTGTTCCGTACGGTACCGGGCGGGTTTGTTCCACCAGAAGACCAGGGTTATGTGATTAGTATCGTGGTGATGCCAGATGGTGCGACCCTCAAGCGTACTTCGCAAACCACGGAGAATATCCGTGCAGCGGTTGCCAAGGATCCTGCCACTGCGCATGAATTCGCCGTGAATGGGTTTGAATTGCTGACGGGTGCCAATAAAACCAATGCTGCAACCATGTTTGTGCGTATGACAGACTGGGATGCGCGGACCACCAATGCTGACCAGATGGTAGGTAAGCTGATTGGTATCGGTATGAGCCAGCCCGATGGTATGGGCTTTGCCGTGAACCCGCCAGCGATTCGTGGCCTGGGTTCTGCCGGTGGGTTTGAAGTGTATGTCCAAAGTAAGGGCGATACGGACCCGATCAAACTGTCGCAAGTCATGAACAACTTTATGGACGCGATGCGTGCTGATCCCAAACTGACCGGCATCAACAGCTTCTTCCGCCCAACGGTGCCGCAACTCTTTATTGAGGTGGATGAAGCCAAAGCCTTGTCACAGAATGTGAAGATTGCGGACATTTATGCCACCCTGCAAAGTACCATGGGTTCGCTGTACGTCAACGACTTTAACCGCAATGGCCGTACCTACCGGGTACAGCTACAGGCCGAAGCTGAGTACCGCATGAAGCCTGAAGATCTGGGTAAGGTCTACGTGCGTAGCCAGCCAACGGCCGAGAGTCCGGATGGCAATATGGTGCCGATGTCAGCCCTGGCTAAAGTCAGCAATATTGTCGGTGCCGAGCAACTGGAGCGTTACAACGGTCTGCTGTCTGCCAAGATATTTGGTAGCGGTGCGCCGGGTGTGAGCTCTGGTGATGCGATCAAACTGGTAGAAAAAATCGCCAAGGAAAACTTGCCTGATGGCTATCAGGTTGCGTGGACAGGCCAGGCTTATCAGGAGAAACGCACAGGTTCTGCCGCATTGGTTGCGTTTGCTTTCGCTACCGTGATGGTGTTCCTGATTCTGGCCGCACAGTTTGAAACCTGGGCATTGCCACTGGCAGTGATTATGGCGATTCCGTTTGCCATGACCGGTGCCCTGATTGCAGTGCTGACACGCGGTATGAACAATGACATTTACTTCCAGATTGGGTTGATTACCCTGATTGGCCTGGCGGCGAAAAACGCCATCCTGATCGTGGAGTTTGCCTCACAGAAAATGGAAGAGGGCATGCCATTGGCTGAGGCGGCACTGGAGGCTGCGCGCTTGCGCTTCAGACCGATTGTGATGACGTCGATGGCGTTTGTGCTCGGGATTATACCACTCGTGTTTGCGACAGGTGCCGGTGCGGCTGCGCGTCAATCCATGGGGACGGGCGTGTTCGGCGGTATGTTGCTGGCCACCTTTGTCGCTACCATCTTTATCCCATTGTTCTTTACCTGGCTGACCAATGAGAAAAAAGTGCGTCACCACGGGCATATTGTAGAAGAGGAATCGGTATGAAACCGACGATTAAATTGACATTAAAACCGTTACAACAGTCATTGCTGTTAGGGCTTGCTACCCTGTCACTGGCAGGTTGCCAGGTGCTGGGGCCATTCTACTCACGTCCTGAACCACAAGTGCCGACCCAATATACGGATGGCCAGGCGAGCCAGATGACCCAGGAGCAACAACTGGCGCTGCAACAATGGTGGACACTGTTTAATGACAGCCAGCTCAACCAGCTGGTAGAAACTGCGCTGGCAAAAAACAACAATTTGCAGTCAGCGATTGCACGCATTGAAGAAGCCGATGCCTTTGCACGCGAAAGTGGTTCCAACTTGTTGCCCACTGTGACAGCGACAGGTTCAGGCATACGTAACCGGGTGACTGAATCAGGGATTTTCCCGGTGTTTGGCGAAAATCCGCGTAAAACCTATAAAATCGGCTTGAACGGTAGCTACGAGCTCGATTTCTGGGGCAGGTTGCGCCGCGCAAATGAGGCTGCGCGTGCACAACTGCTGTCAAGTCGTTACGCAAAGGAATCGGTGACCTGGTCTCTTTCCAGTCTGGTGACCAACCATTACCTGATGATACGCAGCCTGGATGCCCAACTGCGCGTTAATGAGCAAAACCTCAAAACGGCACAGGATAGTTTTGACTTGGCGAAGCGCAGGGTTGAAGGCGGCATCGCTACTGTTCTTGATGCGCACCAGGCAGAATTGGTGGTGACCACGTTGCAAACACAGGCACTGGAACTGAAAAGACAGCGTGCTTTAAGTGAGCACCAACTTGGCTTACTCACCACTGATCTTGGCTTGAAAATTCCGGCAGGTGACCTGATGGCTATGCCAGCCCCGGTCACACCGCCAACCGGCCTGCCTTCAGCATTGATGGAAGCTCGGCCGGATGTGCGTCAGGCAGAGCAGGCCATGATTGCGGCGAATGCCAACATTGGGGTCGCGCGCGCAGCCTTTTACCCAAGCATTTCACTGACCGGAACCTACGGTGCTGAAAGTATTGCGCTCAACAATTTGCTGAAATCTCCGGCGCGCGTCTGGTCACTGGGGTTGGATATAAACCTGCCAATCTTTAACGGCGGACGCCTCAAAGCCCGTGAAGACCAGGCCACGGCACAACAGAAGCAAACGCTGGCAAGTTACCAAAATACCTTGCAGACGGCCTTTACTGAAGTGAGCGATGCGTTGTCGAATACCAGTCAGTATCGTGAGCAGGAGTTGCTGGCCCAGTCCAAGGAGAAAACGACCGCCAATATTCTGGCCGTCGCCCAGAACCGCTACCAGGCAGGTTACACCAGCTATCTGGAAGTGCTGGATGCACAACGTAATCACAACGAAGCCACCCAGGCGTTGGTACAAAGCCGTCAAAACACCTTGATTGCCACCGTTGATTTATTCAAGGCATTAGGAGGCGGCTGGAAACCCGAAACCGTGAAACAGGAAGAGTATTACAAAAAGTAATTCTTCAGTGCCTGATCAACAAAAACCGGGATTGCCCATCAGGCATTCCCGGTTTTTTGTTTCCTGCTTTGCAAAACCGTCAAGGCCACTTTAAGATGCTGCCATGCATTCTCCTTCCTTATCCCGCATCGCCTTTGCCAGCTTTATCGGCACCGCCATCGAATTTTACGATTTTTATATTTACGCCATGGCTGCAGCGCTAGTGATTGGTCAGGTATTTTTTCCAGCCAGTGATCCTTCTGTCCAGTCTTTAAATGCCTTATTAACGTTTGGCCTGGCCTTTATTGCGCGGCCGGTGGGTGCATTATTATTTGGCCATTTTGGCGATCGCATTGGTCGTAAAGCCACGTTGGCCGCTTCATTACTCGTGATGGGTACATCCACCTTTTTGATTGGTTTGTTACCCGGGTATGCGACTTGGGGTATTTGGGCGCCCATCTGCCTGTGTCTCTTGCGTTTTGGCCAAGGCATAGGGTTGGGCGGTGAATGGGCTGGCGCTGCATTGCTTGCCACCGAATATGCACCGCCAGGCAAGCGTGGCTGGTATGGTATGTTTCCGCAGCTGGGTCCTTCGATTGGTTTTTTACTGGCGACGCTGACATTTCTGGGGCTCAACGTAGGGCTAAGTGAACACCAATTTGAACAATGGGGCTGGCGCGTACCCTTCATCATCAGTGCAGCATTAGTGATGGTAGGTTTATATGTCAGGTTTAAACTGGCCGAAACGCCGGTATTTGCGCAGGCACAGTCCACCCAACGTTTACATCGCTGGCCTTTGAAAACCTTGGTATTTAAGCATGGGCGCGCCATTGTGCTCGGCGCGCTGGCCATGGCGGTGTGTTACCACCTGTTTTATACAGCCACCGTCTTTTGCCTGAGTTATGGTACACAAACCCTGCATATTGCGCGGCCCGTTTTCCTGGCGTTGCTGTGTATTGCCGTGATTGGGATGGCAATCGCCACCCCGTTTGCTGCCGGGTGGTCAGATCGGCTGGGCAGGCGTCCTGTACTGATGTGTGGGCAGTTGCTGGCGATTGTGTTGGGGTTTACCCTGACGCCCATGCTGGGTAGCGGTGACTGGCTATGGATTTTGCTTTTCCTGTTCGCCGCACTATTTTTGATGGGGGTGACCTTTGCACCCATGGGGGCATTCTTACCTGAACAGTTCCCCGTCGCGGTGCGATACAGCGGTGCGGGTTTGAGTTACCAGTTAGGCGGCATTTTAGGCGCTTCATTTGCACCTGCGATTGCGCAAAGCCTGGTGCAACTGGGCGGTCTGCCCTGGGTGGGTGGCTATATGTCATTGATGGCCGTGATCAGCCTGCTGGCAGTATGGCAAATGCCTGGCAATGCGCACAGCCTCTGAGTCATATCCACGTCACTGCGCTGACAGCAGGTATAATGCAGTTTTTTTCACGGTGAGTCGGCATGTTTACCCATCCTGGATTTAACCCCATCGCATTGCAAATCGGCAGTTTTGGTATCCACTGGTATGGCTTGATGTACCTGGTTGGATTTTTTGGTGGCTTGTGGTTGGGGCAATATCAGGTCAAGCGGTTGCGCAAAATAGACCCCGCTTCTCCCTGGCAGGAACGAGATCCCGACGATATGCTGTTTTATATCGCGCTGGGCGTGGTCTTGGGCGGACGGTTGGGGTATGTGCTATTTTATCAACCAGCTTACTTTTTGCAGCATCCGCTGGAGATTTTTGCCCTGTGGCAAGGCGGGATGTCGTTTCATGGTGGGTTTATTGGTGTCATGGTCGCCATGGCGCTGTTCGCGCGCAAGCGTGGCGTGGCGTGGTTGCAGTTAATGGATTTCGTCGCCCCTTTGGTCCCGATCGGACTGGGCGCGGGCCGCCTGGGTAATTTTATCAATGCCGAGCTATGGGGGCGCCCAACCAACGCTGACTGGGGCATGGTATTTCCCGCGGTCGATCACCTGGCGCGCCATCCCTCGCAACTATATGAGTTTGCATTAGAAGGCATTGTGCTGTTTGTGGTGCTGTGGACTTTTGCAGGCAAAAAACGCCCAGTTGGTGCCATCTCTGCCATGTTCCTGCTCTGCTACGGCAGCTTTCGCTTCCTGGTCGAATTCACGCGAGAGCCTGATAGCTTTTTAGGATTGCTGTCATTGGGCCTGAGTATGGGCCAATGGTTGTGCGTGCCCATGATTTTGACCGGCATCTTGATGATGCGCTGGTCGTATCGCAAGCATTAACGGTCGGGCTGGGTTGCTAACTCCAAAGCACTCAGCCATTCGATTGCATACTCGCGGGATTGATTAGCTTGCCCGCACATTTCGAGGCTGGGTTGCAAGCTGCCGCAAAATGTAGGCCGTTCTGGCTTGCCAAACAATTGGCATTTAAAATCTTGTGTTAAATTAACACAAGGTACACCTGCTGGCTTGCCGTTGGGCATGCCCGGGATGGGACTATGAATGCTGGGAGCGATACAGCATGCGCCGCAGCCTGCTTTGCAATTTATCAAGGAAGTGGATTTCACGGCTGCTTTTACCTATCGCTGATAATCCACATGCTGTAAATCAAAGCCTGCCTGACTTTGCAAGCCATGCATAGTCACGGGAATTTCAAGGGGGAGGCTGGCAAACGTTCTCCCCTCAACGCAAAAATAGACGGGAAACCCTCGAGCAAGCATGGGGCTTGATAATCGCGTGATACAGCCTTTTCGATTATCAAAATAACGTTTTTCATATACCCCCGCAGCGATATATTCTTGTTCAAAACGTGCTGCATCATCGCTATTTTTCTGCCAATGGTCCTCTATGGTTGCTGGCATGCCTGTGAGTTGGGTATACACATCACCGGCCCCGTAGATCAGTGAAAAATATCCTAAAAAATATAGCAGTACCGGGCTGCACACTATTAAAAATAGCTGCTTGTAGCGTGAGAGGTCAGCTTTTCGCTGACGCCACATCAAGCAGTAAAAAGCACCTGTCACCATCGCACTTATCAACAGGTTGCAGTAAAAGCCAGCGCTTTGCCAAGCCGCACTGGGAATAAAGTGATGTGCCAGCGCCCAAAGCAAAAGCAGACATTGCACTGTGAGTAATGCCAAAAGAAACAAAACATGCCTGGGAAGCGCTTGGACTGGAACAACGCCTTGTACTGGGTTGGCGTGGGGAGTGCTTGTTGATTTTTTTCTTTTTTTCGTCATGGCGATGGTAGGCTGGCATGCCAAGGGTAACCCAGCGCTGTCACCCCTGCCTTTAAATCAGTCATTCCCAACATCACTCGTGCACTCGCACCTTTTAACCCAACTTCGGTGGTTCTGCGCTGATTGGTTCTGGGTAAACTAAACAGCTTTAATTCCGGGTATTGCCTCAATATTTCGTGCATCAAATCAATCAAGTCACTTTCCCCAGCCTCGGTCACCACGATGGATTGTTCCAGGTAGTCATTGGCGTGAAAAAGCTGGCTGTAATAAGTCTCCAGCACCCATTCAATCATGGGATGAGCCATTTCGGGAAAGCCCGGCACAAAGTAATGTTCTCGCAGACTAAACCCTGCCACGCGGTTGACCGGGTTGGGGATCAGGTCACATCCTTGTGGAAAGTCTGCCATCAGCACCCGTTTAGGGTAAGCCGCTTCACCATAATGGGCTTCAATATTGGCAACCGCACCGACATGTCGTTCAATAGGCACGCCCGCTGCCGCAGCGGCGCATTGCCGCGTATGGTCATCAGGCGTGGCGCCAATGCCGCCAAAACTGAACACCACATCACCACGCGCCATGCTGGCTTTAAGATGCGAGGTGATCTGTTCCGGAATATCCCCAATAAAATGGGCCCAGCTTAAGTGCAGGCCGCGTGCCGAAAGCAATGAAATCACCTTGTTCAAGTGAGCATCCTGCCGTTTGCCAGACAGGATTTCATCACCAATAATATAAATGCCGAATGAGCGCATAGGTCAACAGAGTGAATAAGTTGCGAAATATTACCTCACCAGACGTTCGTCCCCAAACAGGTTTTGAGGACAACAAAAAAGGCGATGACCTAAGTCATCGCCTTTTGTTCTGGATTGCAATCAGGCTGAGCGCAATAAACGTGAAATGAAAATCAGGAAAACAGCGCCTATGGTCGCTACGATAATGCTGCCTACCATGCCGCCGCTTGCACTCAGGCCGAGTGCGCCGAATAACCAGCCGCCAACAACAGCACCTGCAATCCCCAGGATCAGGTCCCAGATGAGGCCATAGCCATCACCCTTCATAATCAAGCCTGCCAACCAACCCGCGATAATGCCAACTACAATTGTCCAAAGCATGTATGTACTCCCTTGTTGTTGTGATGAGCGCCCATCCTAACTATAAGCTGCGTGGTAATCTGTCAGAGAGCGTAGGAAAAACCTGTCAGAAAAGACTGGCAAGTCAGCTTTTTATTCTATTTTTTCAATCCGACCAATACCATGGCAACCCCTGCTGCCAGCACGATGATACTCAGTGCTTGCGGAATCTCGACATCCTTGGTGATGTCGGCACTGGCTTCGAGTGAGCCAATTTTGGCGACAGTCTCTTTGCTTTCATAACTAAAGCCTTTGAATACCAGACCGGCTGCACCGAGTGCAACCAGGATGATGCCTATCATAAGTGTTGATTTCATTGCGGGTTTCTCCTGTTTGTTAATTGGTTTTTTTGAAATAACACCATACCATAGTAAGGATTAATGTGCGCTTTCCCAGTTACTACCAGTGCCGACTTCAGCCAATAAAGGCACATCCAGTGTGGCGACCCCCTGCATCAATGCGGGCAATTTCTCTTTAACCAAGGATAGCTCAGTCTCCGGTACTTCTAGCACCAGCTCATCATGTACCTGCATGATCAGTTTAGTTTGCAGCTTTTCCTCCCGCAACCACCTGTCTACAGCAATCATGGCCAGCTTGATCAAGTCAGCCGCGGTACCTTGCATGGGAGCATTAATGGCGGCACGTTCGGCACCGTTTCTTCTTTGTACGTTAGCGCTGTTGATTTCAGGCACCCACAAGCGTCTGCCGAAATAGGTTTCGACATAGCCTTGCTGTTTGGCCAGCGTGCGCGTGTTTTCCATATAGGCTTTGACACCGGGGTAACGCGCAAAATAGCGCTCAATGTAGTTAGCTGCCGCGCCGCGCTCGATATTGAGGTTTTGCGCCAGGCCAAACGCACTCATGCCGTAGATCAGGCCAAAATTGATGACCTTGGCATAACGGCGTTGCTCGTTGTCGACGGCTGCTTTGTCCACGCCAAAAATTTCGGCGGCGGTGGCACGGTGGATATCTTCGTTATTGGCAAAGGCGGTCAGCATCCCTGCATCTTGTGAGAGATGGGCCATGATGCGCAATTCAATCTGCGAATAGTCCGCCGAAATGATCTGGCTACCCGCGGGCGCCACAAAGGCTTCGCGGATGCGGCGACCTTCGGCCGTGCGCACCGGAATGTTTTGCAGGTTGGGGTCAGAGCTGGCCAGGCGGCCAGTGATGGCAACCGCCTGGTTGTAATTGGTGTGCACCCGCCCGGTTTGCGCATTAATCATTTTTGGCAGTTTGTCGGTGTAGGTGGATTTAAGCTTGGCTAAACTACGGTGCTCCAGAATCACTTTGGGCAGCGGGTAATCCAGTGCCAGCTCCTGCAGTACGTCTTCGTCCGTACTCGGTACGCCGGAAGGCGTTTTTTTCAACGGCTTGATGCCGAGTTTGCCAAACAGGATTTCTTGCAATTGCTTGGGAGAGCCCAGGTTAAACGGTTGCCCGGCCAATTCATATGCCTGTTTTTCAATCTCCATCAACCGCAGGCCAATTTCATTGCTCTGGCGGTTGAGCATATGGCTGTCGATCAGCACGCCGTTACGTTCCATGCGTTGCAATACTTGCATGCTGGGCATTTCCACCTGCTCATAAATAAAGCGCAGTTTGTCTGACACCGTCACTTGCGGATAAAGGGCGTGATGTAATTGCAGGGTGATGTCGGCATCTTCAGCGGCATATTCAGCAGCGACTTCGACGGTGACCTGGCTGAATGGCACTTGTTTTGCCCCTTTGCCGGCCACGGTTTCGTAGCTGATGGGCGCGATGCCAAGATGGCGCTCGCTGAGTTCATCCATGCCGTGCCCTTTGTGACTCTCAAACACATACGATTGCAACAGGGTGTCATGCGCGATGCCTTGCAGTTGAATGCCATGATTGGCCAGCACATGCATATCGTATTTCAGGTTCTGGCCGACTTTTTGAATGTTTGGGTTTTCCAGGATAGGCTTGAGTTTGCCTAGGGTGGCCATCAAGTCCAGTTGTACAGGCGCGTCAAAGTAATCATGGGTGAGCGGGATATACGCCGCTTCACCAGGCGTCACGCTAAACGAGACGCCGACAATTTTGGCCTGCATGGGGTCGAGTGAGGTGGTCTCGGTATCAAAGCAGAGTAGTTCGGCTTGTTGCAGTTTGGCCAGCCAACTGTCCAGGTCTGCGTCAGTCAGTATGGTCTGGTAGTGGCGGCGCGTATCAGGCGTATAGCTCGGCAGGGAGGCGGAGTTGTTTGCATCAGTAGTGATTGCTGCTGCGACAGGCGCAGCTGGATTTTCAACCACAGGCGCAGTGGCGCCATCGGGCAATTTGTCCAGCTCACGTTTCCAGGTGCGGAACTCAAAATGATCAAACAAAGCCAGCAGTTTGACTTTGTCTGGCACTTGCGGAATCAGTTCGTCAAAATGTTCACGAATCCCAATATCACAGCGGATGGTGATCAGCTCACGTGCCGTTGGCAGCCATGGCAAGGCCTTGCGCAGGTTTTCACCCACCACGCCTTTGATATTGTCGGCATTGGCAATAATGTTATCCAATGAGCCATATTCTGTCAGCCATTTCACTGCCGTTTTAGGGCCTACCTTTTCCACCCCAGGCACATTGTCTGAAGTGTCGCCGACGAGGATCAGGTAATCAATAATTTTGCTGGGTGGAATGCCAAACTTGTTTTCAACGCCTGCAATATCGAGTACGTCATCGGTTTTACGGAAGGCATCGCGCATGGTATTGACCACCGTAATATGTTCATTGACCAGCTGTGTAATGTCTTTGTCGCCGGTTGAGATAATGGTCCTGATGCCTTCTTTTTCTGCCTGTTTGGCCAGTGCACCGATGACGTCATCGGCTTCCACGCCTTCTTCTATGATGAGTGGCCAGCCCATGGCGCGTATGGTTTCGTAGAGTGGTTCGATTTGTACGCGCAGGTCATCGGGCATGCTGACACGGTTTGCCTTGTATTCAGGATACAGGTCATCACGGAAGGTTTTACCTTTGGCATCAAACACACAAGCGCTGTAATCCGAAGGATAGTCCTTGTGCAGGCGGCGTAACATGTTTAGCACGCCCTGAATCGCGCCCACAGGTTCATTGGCTGAATTGCGCAAATCAGGCATGGCGTGAAAGGCGCGATAAAGGTAACTGGAGCCATCTACCAGAAGCAGGGTTTTCATTGTGCGTTCTCTTGAATCAAATCAATGGCGTATTTTACGCATTTCAAAGCGACTTCATGTACACTAATTTGGTTTGTAATATGAAGGACTGATGTATGACCAGCCAAAAGCTACCAAGTATGGTGCAGCCGGAGTTACTTGATGGCGATGATGTGAACCATGAATCGTGGCGAGCGTTTGAGATCATGGCCGAGTTTGTCGGCGCAACTGAAAACCTCAAGGCCATTATGCCGGCAGTCTCTATTTTTGGTAGTGCGCGTACCAAGCCGGATCACCCTAATTACCTGCTCACTGAAGAAATTGCGCGTTTGCTGTCAGATTCCGGGTTCAGTGTCCTATCCGGCGGTGGGCCGGGCATTATGGAGGCGGCCAACAAAGGCGCGTTCCCCGGGCGTGGTGCCAGTGTTGGCCTGAATATCAAATTGCCTTTCGAGCAACACGGCAATGCTTACCAGGACATCGGCATTAGCTTTAAATACTTTTTCATGCGCAAGGTCATGTTTGTTAAATATGCCAGTGCTTTTGTTGTCATGCCGGGCGGTTTTGGCACGCTCGATGAGTTAATGGAAGCGATTACCCTGGTGCAGACTGGCAAGAGCCGCAAGATTCCGATCATATTGGTCAGTAAGCAGTATTGGGCTGGGCTGGTGGATTGGCTACAAAATACGCTGGTGGCAGAGGGGATGGCCTCACCGGCAGATATGGACCTGATACAAGTGATTGATGAGCCACAAAAAATTGTGGACGCCATTTTCAAACACTATGAAACCACCGGTTTTGAACTGACGCCAGCCGAACGCAAGATGTTACTTTATCTATAAGTGAAGGCCGACATCGCTTTATTTAAGATTATTGTGTCTGCAATTACCGCCAGCGGGGTGGTTTTTGCTAGAATAGCCTTCACTGACTAAGGAGTCCTTCATGCGTGATTTTTCCCGATTATTGCTGGCCGCTATCTGCGCGACTGCGATAGCGTTGCCAGCGTGGGCAGCTGCCCCAAAAGATGCAGAACTGCTCGAAGAAGTGCCGTCTCCGCCCAAAGTGATTGAAGGACAACCGATAGACCAGCCGACCGTCAACAAACGCAAAGATGGCGAAAATGATATTGAGGAATACAGCCTGAACGGTGAAGTGTATATGGTGAAGGTGACACCACCAAGTGGCAAGCCTTACTACCTGCACCGCGAAGACCGTAATGGTGACTGGGTGAATGATGGCCCCACACGTCCCCTGTCTGTTCCTAAATGGATCCTGTTCCGATTCTAAATCTTAAACGCCTGCCTTGATTTGCAGGCTAGCCTATCAATATGTCTGTTTTTACCACGCTGAGTTTGGATGAAGTGCGCCAGTGGCTGGCGCCTTTTAATGTCGGTGAGTTGCACACATTACGTGGCATTGCTGCCGGGATCACCAATACCAATTATTTCGTCGAAACCAGTCAGGCGCGCTTTGTGCTGACGGTGTTTGAAAAAAATGATTTTGACGAGTTGCCTTATTTCGTGCACTTGATGACTCATCTGTCACGGCATGATATTCCGTGTCCCAAACCAATTGTGGACCAGAACAACACTGCCTTGCATCGCATTCACGGTAAACCCGCCTTGATGGTGAGTTGCCTGCGAGGCAGCGATGTCAGCCAGCCCAATTTAAAGCAGATTGAGGCGGTGGCACGGACATTGGCGCGCCTGCATGTGGCCGGCTTGGATTTTCATGAGCAGTCGCACAATCAACGTGGCCAAGGCTGGCGTGTCATGACTGCGCAACAGGTGATGCCAAAACTGGCACCTGTCCAGCAGCATCTCTTGCAGGAAGAATTAGAGTTCCAGCATGGCCTGGATTTGTCACGTTTGCCACATGGCGTGATTCACGGTGACCTGTTCCGTGACAATGTGCTTTTTGATGGCGATGTGCTCGGCGGCTTTATTGACTTTTATTATGCCTGCCATGATGTCCTCGCCTATGATGTGGCGATTGCGGTCAACGAATGGTGTGTGGATAGCACCGGCAACTTTGTGGATGAGAAACTGGCAGCATTCATGAATGCCTACCAGTCCGAGCGGCCATTTACCGAGGCTGAAAAAACCCATTGGCCTGCCTTGTTGCGCCGGGCTGCCTTGCGCTTCTGGCTCTCGCGCCTGTATGATTTTTATTATCCGGTGGCGGGTGAACTGACACATGCAAAAGACCCGGCGCATTTCGAACGGGTGCTGTTAAATCGTAAAGCTTTGACTTAATATCAAGAGTATCAAGGGAGACACATGACTGAAACCGGAAGCCAGCGCGGCTTGCGCTGGGTGAAAGAAAGCCTGGCCTTATTCCGAACGCAGCCACATGTATGGATGCTGTGTTCACTCGCCTATATCGTTATTTTCATGGTCTTGCCATCGTTACCCATGCTTGGCTTCCTCGGCTTGGTTTCGGTTGTGATCTGGCCAGTGTGCATGGCGCTGGTGGTCATGCTTTACCGTCAGGTGGATTTGCAAGGCCGTATGTCTCCGCGTGAAGTGATTGAGCATCTGCAACAGCATTTCAGACCGCTGGTGCTGCTGGGTGCCAGTTGCCTCGTATATGCCATATTGGCCACTTATTTGCTCAGTAGTGAGCTGGCCTCGCTTATTTCACATGCGCCGACCAAGGCAGGCATGACAGAGTCGCAAATGACTCAATTTCTGGAAAATACGCTGTCATTTATCGTCAAGGTGATGTTGCTACTGTTGCCACTGTTTATTGCCACCTGGTTTTCGCCCATGCTGATTGCATTAAATGGCTATCCTTTGATCAAGGCCATCAAATCCAGTATTGCCGGCATGCTGCAATATGCGCTGCCCATGGCGGTTTCCTGGCTGGTCATGACTGTAGGCATGCTGGTGGTGATGTTGGGCCTGGGGCTGGTGATCGGGATTTTGGGAGCCTTGATTCCGATGCTCGCACAGTTGCTGATGCCATTGTTGGTGTTTGCCGCCTTGCTGGTGATTAACGCCTTGATGTTTGCCTTTCAATACATCAGCTATAAGGATGTATTCAGGGCTGCGCCACAAGTTTAGCCATGACGCTTAATAATTAGGCAAGGCGCTCATCCGCTGCCCGGCTGGCTGATGGAGCCAGCCGCCGGCGTTCTATAAACAGGCTGTTGCCTACAATTTTCTTGGCCTGTTTCTTGGCATTGCTCATGGCGCCTGCCACTTCGTGATGGCTGGCAAATGCGTCCGGATGCACTTGTACCGCGCCGATGGACAGGCTGCCAAACGGGTAAAAATGCTCATTCCCCAAGCGATCTTCTATTCGTATGCCACCTTGCTGGATATCTTTCAGGTCGTAAAAATCCGGCGTCACCTTGACGATGGTGTCCAGGATGTCATTGCAAGTGGCCTCCCAGCCTTCGCTCTGGAACACCAGTACAAAGTCGTCGCCACCAATATGGCCGACAAAGTCATGTTCATTGTTCACCTGGCTGCTTAACAGGCGGCCGACAAACTGGATCACTTCATCTCCACGACGGTAGCCATAGGCATCATTAAACGGTTTAAAGTGGTCTAGATCACAATAGCAGGCCACAAAGGGGATGCGGCGCTCCAGCAGCTTATCAATATGGGCATTGATAGGCACATTTCCAGGAAGCAATGTTAATGGATTGGCATAGCGCGCGGCGTGGATTTGCATGTTGGTGACTTCGCGTAGCAGAGCATGCCCACTCCCCATGCCTACATACCGCTCACCATCAGCAATGATAAATCCATTGAGCAAGTATTTGGGGTCTGCGGCCAGGATCAGTTCACTCATGGCCAGGATGGACATCTCTTTTTGAACGACCAGGCAGTTAGCGTCCATAAATGTCGTGCATGGCTTCTTGCCATGCAATTCTTTTTGGTAGCGTCGCGCAAACCGGTCTATGGTGTCGTAACGGCTGATCAAACCAATCGGTTTTGACTGGTGATTAATCACGGGAATCGAATTGAGCGTATTTTCACGGTCAAACCAGTTATACACTTCCTCATTGGTCATTTCGGGAAAGGCGGCTGTTTGGTAACTGGCCAGACTAATGACCGTGGCCTGTTTTGCAGTATTCTGATGTTCCGCAAACAGGCGGATAATATTTTTATTGAGCAGGTTGTTGACCTCCTCAGTCAGGACATACTGAAATTTCGGGAAGGGTCGTCCAAACAGGTAGCCCTGCGCAAAGTCTATTTTCAGGTCCTTGATCACCGCCAATTCTTCTTTGGTCTCAATGCCTTCGGCAATGGTCAGCGTATTGGATTCAACCGCGATTTTCTGGATGCCGCGCACAAACTCTAGCTTGATTGGGTCATTGTGTATATTGGCAATAAAATGCTTGTCGATTTTGACATATTCGGGTGAGAGTTCAGACCACAAGCGCAAACCGGACGTCCCTTCACCAAGGTCATCCAGCGCAATCTTGAAACCCAGTGATTTAAAGCGGGTGACCGCGTCACGGAGTACGGCATAGTCACGGATGGTAGAACTCTCGGTGATTTCAATCACGATATCACTGGCTTTGAGCCCGCTACGTGCGAGTTGCGTCAAGCCAAAGGCCAAATGACTGTCGGTGAGCAGCAAAGCGTCCGGGCTGAAGTTGACAAATAGCGGATGCGACCGGTCGCTACGGCTATATTCATTAAAAATGACTTCACGAGCCGTGTATTCCATGTCGATATTCAAACCACACAAGCTGGCTGCATTAAACAGGGCAATCGGTGAGTGGAGTTTGGATTCAACAGGACCCCGGATCAATGCTTCATGGGCAAATACACGCGCCTGTTTAATATCGACAATCGGTTGAAACAGCGGCAGCAGGTTTTTCTGCGCAAGAATGGTCTCGACTTCAAGCTGAGGAGGGGCATATATCATGCAAGCAGTATCGACTGATTTAACTGCTTCTTGATTAAAGCTATGCAAAGGGTTGATGAAATATTTGTGACAGTTACGCCAGAATCAAGGCATTCTTAGACTTGAGTTTTTAGTGACTTTGTAGACGGTCAATGATTCAGTTAAATCGACCACTTTTTGTGTGAGCACACTCAGTGTTTAGCGATTCATGCAGCCCATGAAATACGGTTAACAGGCCCTAAACTTTTTCCAGCTTGGCGTATTCCAGCATTAGTGTTTTGAGACCTGCGCTACCAAAATTCACTTTCACGGCCAGGTCGCTCGCATTCCCTTCATAGCTGACCACCACGCCTTCACCGAATTTGCTATGGCGCACGCTTTGGCCTATCTTGAATGGATAACTGGACTGGACACTTGCAGGTTGAGCGGCAGCCATGGCGTATTGACCGCCCGCTGCATAAGGTTTGGCAACTGGTTTGCTGTTCAGGCGTTTGGTCAGTTCGGCCGGGATTTCATCGACAAAGCGTGAGGGAATGCCGTAACGCACCTGACCATGCAGCATGCGACTTTGGGCATAGGTGAGATAGAGCCGCTGGCGTGCACGAGTGACGGCAACATACATCAGGCGACGTTCTTCTTCCAGCCCGCCATTTTCGTAAGCGGCCTGGTCATGCGGAAACAAGCCTTCCTCGACACCGCTGATAAACACGCTCTGGAACTCCAGGCCTTTTGCGGCATGCACAGTCATCAATTGCAGTGCTTCATGACCAATATCAGCCTGGTGGTCGCCTGCCTCAAGGCTGGCATGGTTCAAAAACTGCGTCAGCAAATCGGCATCTTCATCCATATTATGGTGATTACCCAAATCCTGCTTGCTAAAGGCGACGGCAGCCGTCACCAGTTCCTGCAAGTTTTCGATGCGGTCTTCACCCTCTTTGTCATTCTGGTAATGTGCGATGAGGCCGCTCAGGTTAATGACCATTTCTGCCATTTCACCCAATGTGATGCCATAACCCTGGTCCACCATCTGCCGGATCAGCGCAACAAACCCCTCCACGCCCTTACTGCCGAGCTTGCCTTCCCCCACCTTATTGGTAGCTGCCTGCCACAAACTACATTCGTTCTGGCGGGCGGCTTCCTGCAATTGCTCCAGGCCGCGTGCGCCTATGCCGCGTGGTGGAAAGTTGATGATGCGCAAAAGGGCGGTATCATCATTGGCGTTGGCAATCAGGCGCATATAGGCAAGTGCATGCTTGATTTCAGCACGCTCAAAAAAGCGCAGTCCGCCATAAACCCGATAGGGGATATTGGCAGAAAACAGCGTGTGTTCAAGAATGCGTGACTGTGCGTTGCTGCGGTAGAGCAGGGCCATCTCGCCCAATGGAACCCCTTCTTTTTGCAGCATGTTCACTTCATCGACAATGAATTGTGCTTCGTCAGTATCGTTATACGCCTCGTAAATACGGATCGGCTCGCCCTTGCCAGCGGATGTCCACAAGTTCTTGCCCAGACGGTTGCGATTGTTGGCAATTATGGCATTGGCGGCATCCAGAATATTGCTGTGCGAGCGATAGTTTTCTTCGAGCTTAACGATATTCTGCACGTTAAAGTCGCGCTGGAAGTCATTCATATTGCCAACGCGAGCACCACGGAAAGCGTAAATACTCTGGTCGTCATCACCCACGGCAAAAATACTGTTATGCGCGCCGCCCAGCAGTTTCAGCCACAAGTATTGCAGGCGGTTGGTGTCCTGGAATTCGTCGACCAGGATGTATTGGAAACGTTGCTGATAGTGCGCGCGGATATGTGGCTCACGCTCTAATAATTCATAGCAGCGCAATAACAGTTCAGCAAAGTCGGCTACCCCTTCACGGTTGCATTGCTGGTCGTAGGCGGCATAAATTTCGCGTAATTTCTGACTGTGGCCATCGTAGGCATCTACCGCATCGGCACGCAGGCCCTCTTCCTTGCAGCTGTTGATATAGCCCATCACCTGCTTGGGCGGATATTTCTCATCATCCACATTCATGGCCTTCATGACGCGTTTGATGGCGGAAAGCTGGTCGGCGGTATCTAAAATCTGAAAGGTATTAGGCAAGCCAGCTTCACGGTAATGTGCGCGTAGCATGCGGTTACACAAGCCGTGAAAAGTACCCGCCCACATGCCGCGTGTATTAATCGGCAACATGCTGGTCAATCGCGTCAGCATTTCCTTGGCAGCCTTATTGGTAAAGGTCACCGCCATCAAGCCCATGGGTGAGGTTTGCCCGGTCTGAATCAGCCAGGCGATACGGGTGGTCAGCACACGGGTTTTACCGCTGCCAGCCCCTGCCAGAATCAATGCGGAGACATGCGGCAGGGTGACCGCTTGCAGTTGTTTGTCGTTGAGGCCCTGAAGGAGATTGGTTTCAGATTGCATGTCTTATTATCGCATGACGTGTATACCGGTTGAGTGAAAAATATCTTCATCCTGAAGATGGCTGTTAAGTTGTTGGAACTTTTTAAACCGGTGATTGCTCTTACCAGTACGATGATGATGAATCATCTTTCCGCTTCTTTCCTCCCTGAGCGGAAGCCTTTACGATGAGGCCTGTTGCCCCGATTTACCCCTTAATCGGGGCTTTTTTTGTCTATTGCTTTCATACGCCGCCAGGAAAACCAGTTTGTCGCCACGCTTCATACAGCAAAATCGCTGCCGAGTTTGACAGGTTCAGGCTGCGGCTATGCGGCAGCATGGGTAACCTGACCCTGTGTTCAGGCGCGAAGCTTGCGCGAATGTCTTCTGGCAGGCCGCGTGATTCCGGCCCAAAGATAAATACATCTTCATCTTTGAATTGCAAGTCAGTGTGGCGAGTGCTGCCTTTGGTGGTGAGCGCAAACATGCGTTTGCCTTGTAACGATTGCTGGCATTCGGCCCAGTTTTCGTAAACAGTCAGTTCAGCGTATTCATGATAATCCAGTCCAGCCCGTTTGAGATGTTTGTCCGAGAGTTCAAAGCCCAGCGGTTTGACCAGATGCAATTTGGCACCGGCATTGGCACATAAACGTATGATATTTCCCGTATTGGGCGGAATTTCCGGTTCGAAAAGCACGATATGAAACATTTTTTGCAGCTTGTTTACAAACGTAGGATTAAAATGTTGATGATATGATAGACGAGAAAAGTCTATATAGATAAATAATTACAACGCCATGGCTCGTCCCGAGAAAATTAGATTAGGTGAAATTCTGGTCAGACAGAATTTCATGACCCAAGCTGAGCTTGAGCAGGCGCTGGAAGAGCAGCGCAAGACAGGCCGCCGCCTTGGTCGCGTCATTGCTGAAAAAGGCTATGCCAATGAGCGGCAAATTGCCGAGGCTGTTGCTTCTCAGTTGAATATCCCATTTTTGGACTTAGGGCAGTACGAACTGGATGTGAAGCAGGTTCAAAAGCTCCCTGAAGTTCAATCGCGCCGTTTCCGCGCCATTTTGCTCGAAGAGCGTCCAAACAGTTTCCTCATCGCGATGGTGGACCCATCAGATGTCTATGCATATGACGAACTCGTCAGGTTGCTTAAGCGCGATATTGATATTGTAGTGGTGCAAGAAAGTCTGCTCATGCAGACCATCGACCGTTCTTATCGCCAGACCGAACAAATTTCCTCACTTGCACTGGAGCTGCAAGAGGATCTGGCTGCCAGCAATGTGGATCTCGCCAGCCTGATGGGTGTTGACCTTGGCATTGACGATGCACCAGTAGTTAAGCTGTTGCAAACCATTTTTGAAGATGCCGTGCAGGTACGAGCTTCCGATGTGCATATTGAGCCACAAGACAACAAGCTACTGATCCGTTTCCGTATTGATGGCGTGATGCACTTTCAAACCCAGGCGGATATCAAGATTGCTACTGCGCTGGTGATGCGTCTTAAAATCATGGCGGGTTTGGATATTTCTGAGAAGCGCTTGCCGCAAGATGGCCGCTTTGGTTTTACCGTTAAAGGCCGGGCGGTAGATATGCGTATTTCCACCATGCCAACGCAATATGGCGAAACTGTGGTCATGCGCTTGCTCATTCAGAACACCGGACATTTTCAGCTCGACAAGCTGGGTATGCCAGCAGATTTACTGGTACGTTTTCGCAAGATGATCAACCGCCCGAGCGGGATGGTGCTGGTCACTGGTCCGACCGGGAGTGGTAAAACGACTACTTTGTACTCTGCGCTGAGTGAACTGAATACCCCAGAAACCAAAGTGATTACCGTGGAGGATCCTGTCGAATATCGTTTGCCAGGCATTATCCAAACCCAGGTCAATGAGAAAATTGAACTGGACTTCCCCAAGTTATTACGCGCCATTTTGCGTCAGGACCCTGACATCGTGCTGGTGGGCGAAATGCGTGATGAAGAAACCGCGCAGACTGGTTTACGTGCCTCAATGACAGGGCATTTGGTACTTTCAACGTTACATACTAATGATGCCTCCACTGCGCCCGTGCGTTTGATTGATATGGGGGTGCCGCGCTTTATGGTGGCGATGTCCCTGCTCGGTGTCATGGCGCAACGTCTGGTAAGGCTGATATGCCCGCACTGTGCTACAGAACATACGCCTACCGAGAACGAAACAATTTGGCTCAGTCAGGTGCTGCCTGATGCAACGCTACCGACTAACTTCCGGCATGGCAAAGGATGTCAGCATTGCAATCGCACCGGCTATCTTGGGCGGGTGGGCCTGTATGAGTTTCTCGAAATGACAGATGAACTGGCGATGGCTGCCAATATGCCGGATACCAATGTTTTCATCAAAAAAGCGCGTGAACGCCTCAAAGGCAAGACACTGCGTGACCAATCGCTGCAATTGGCCATTGATGGCAAAACCACGCTGGAAGAAATCATGCGTGTGGATAACCAATTTGAAGAATAGCCTTTATGCCATTATTTGAATACAAGGGACGGACCGAAGATGGCATGATGGTGACCGGCGTACAGGAGGCCGCGGATGTTGACGCATTGGGTGCTGCTTTAATTGGCACCAGGATTACCCCGGTTGAGATTAAGCCTAAAAAAGCAGGTGCGGTTGCCATTAACCTGTTTGAAGAAAAAGTCACTAGCCTTGATGTCATGATCTTTAGCAAGCAGATGTATACCCTGCTTAAGGCAGGGATTCCTATCATGCGTGCATTGGCTGGCATACAAAGCTCGGTAGGTAATCAAAAATTAGCGCAAGTGGTGGGGCAGTTGCGCGTGAGTCTGGATTCCGGCCGGGAATTGTCAGTGGCGATGACTGAGCATCCTAAGGTCTTTGACAGTTTTTATATTAGCATGATCCGGGTGGGCGAAACGACAGGTAACCTGGATAACATTTTTCTGCGTCTGTCCGAACATATTGAGTTTGAACGATTCATGCGTGGGCAAATCAAGTCGGCTTTGCAATATCCTATGTTTGTCTTGACCGCCATGGCCATCGCCGTTGTGGTGATTAATGTCATGGTGATCCCGCAATTTGAAAAAGTGTTTGCCAGCATGCATGCGGATTTGCCATTTATCACCAAAATGCTGATCGCCTTTTCAAACTTTATGCGCAATTACTGGTTTGTGCTGATTGGCATGATTGCTGGGGTGGGCTGGGCGTTTAAAGCTTATGTTAAAACGGCAAGTGGTCGGTCAAACTGGGATCGCATCAAAATGCGTATTCCGATTGCCGGAAAAATCATTTTTAAAGGCACCATGGCGAGGTTCGCACGTAGTTTTGCTTTATCCACTCGAAGTGGCTTGCCGATTCTCTCAGCTTTGAGACTAGTGTCTCAAACGGTTGAAAATGAATATATCTCCGCCAAAATATTAAGCATGTCTGCAGGCATAGAGCGCGGTGAAACCATCTTGCGAACGGCCACCCAAACAGGCGTATTTAATTCGCTAGTTTTGCAAATGATTGCGGTAGGCGAAGAATCTGGCTCGCTGGATACATTAATGCAAGAAATTGCCGATATGTATCAGGCGGATGTTGAGTATGACGTTAAAACCTTGGGGGCGCAGATTGAACCTATTTTAATCATGTTCCTTGGAGCACTGGTATTAGTGCTCGCGTTAGGGGTGTTTTTACCCATTTGGGATATGAGTTCGGTCATGTTGAAAGGTGGCTAATTGTTTATTTGGCGCAACTGAATATGGACCAAAATTGTCTGGCATAGTCTTTGCTTTATGTGATTTAACGCAGTTATAACCTGCCACTGTGACAATAACGGTAGGGAATTTGATTAGGAGTTTAAGTAATGAAAAAACAAGCGGGTTTTACATTGGTTGAGTTGGTCGTGGTAATTGCAGTATTGGGTATTTTAGCAGCAACAGCATTGCCTAGGTTTGTTAATGTTCAGGCGAATGCTCGTGCGGCGAGTATGAACGGTTTGGCGGCTTCTGTAAGATCTGCTGGTAACATGGCCCGCGCTGCATGGATTGCGGGAGGTCAGCAGGGTCTGACTGTTGCCATGGATGGAACAAACGTTGACGTTGTAGCTGCCGTAGGTTACCCAGCCGCTTCGGCGACTGGGTAACCTACGGCAGCGCTACAAAATTTTGATGCAAACTCTTATGCGGTGGCTTATGCAGCACCCGTCGCTACTTTTAATGCGGCTGGTTTTCCTAACTGTTCTTTCACCTACAACGCCAACACAGGTGTGGTCAATACGGCTAACTTGCAGCCAGCTGTAGTAGCCGCCAACTGTAACTAATATGTAGTTTATGCGGCAGTCATCGGGCTTTACACTTGTTGAACTGGTCGTTGTTATCGCTTTGACCAGTATTATGGTTGCAGTAGCGACTCCCCGATTCGCAAACGGTGACATCTTTGAAACCCGCGGTGACGCGGGTTTACTTTCATCTACGCTGCGCTATGCGCAGAAAACGGCCATTGCCCAGCGTAGGAACGTATATGTGATTCACAATGATGCATCGCCTGATACCGTTAGTTTGTGTTTTGATAATACTTGCAATCAAGCGGTGATTAATCCCGAAACGACAGCTGCATATATCTTTACGAGCAGCAAGAATGTAGATATAAATTCTGACAATCCCAGTCTTGGGTTTGATTCACTTGGTCGTGCCATCCCGAACTCAACGGTGAGTTATCAAGCGATCAACAGAAAGAATAACGCGCAATCGGTGACCGTGACTGTCGAGGCGGACACCGGGTACATACACTGACGAGTCGGTCAGTGACAGGCTGGATAATAATGCATCACAACAAACATCACTCTCACAGACAACCAGGCAAATCGGGCATATGCTCGCAAGGGGGTTTTTCATTGGTGGAGATGGTAGTGTTCATGGTGATTGTGACCACCGCCATCGCCGGTGTCATCGGTGCGCTTTCTTTTATGGGGCGCCATTCTGCAGATCCGCTAGTGCGTAAACAGGCAATTGCGATTGCTGAATCTCTCATGCAGGAAATTCAACAAATGCCTTTTACCTTTTGTGACCCGGATGATCCCAATGCGTCTACTGCCACGGGTTATGGTGATTGCGCCAATCCACAAAACGCGACCTTAAATGGCCCCACACCCTCTACAGAGAGCCGTTACAGTGCCACTGATCCATTTGATAATGTGGCCGATTATGGTGGATTTGCCATGCCTGGTGGCGGATGTGCCGGGATTTGCCGTATTGGCAACGCCACTGCTTTGCCGGGCTTAAATCCTTATGCCGCTTCAGTTGCAATTAGTCAGGTCGGCGCGAGTGGTGCATTTTCAGCGCTACCCGCAGATGCGGTGTTGCAGATTGTGATTACGGTCACAGGTCCCGCAGATACCACAATCCGGCTGACTGGATACAGGGTTCGTTATGCGCCGAGAATTTAACCAACCTAAAACCATCTCAGGCTTCACCTTGGTCGAGTTAGTCATCGTCATTGTTGTGATGGCAATTCTCGGTGGCATTTCCGTCACCTTCATCAAAAACTCCATTCTGGCGTATGTGAATTCTGAGGCTTATTATGAGCTCGCCGATCGCGCAGATATCTCATTGCGCAGGATGTCACGCGATATACGCAATGCGTTACCAAATAGCGTCTGGGTATCTGCCGATAATTCCTATGTAGAGTTTGTGCCGATCAAAGCCGGAGGACGTTACCAGCAGGATACGCTGGATTTTGCCACAGCAAACGATAGTTTTAATGTACTTGGTGACTCTGTGCCTTCAGTGGTCGCTGGTGACCAGCTGGTGATTTATAACCTTGGTATTGAAGGGGCCGATGTTTATGCAGGTGATACGATTCGCTCTTTAACGAGCACTGGCAGCAATCTCAATACGCTCTCATTTAGTGGATCAGCCTTTCCATTACCCTCCCCAGGGAGCCGTTTTTATGTGGTGAACGGGGCCGTATTTTACGTGTGCGATTTAGCCAACCGCCGTCTATTGATGTATTCAAACTACGCGATTCCCTCTGCACACCCCTCAAACTTTGCCGGACTCACCCCAAGTATCGTTGCGCAAGATGTCACTGGCTGCAGTTTTACTTACACAGAAGGTGTGATGCAGCATAGCGGCGTGGTAACGGCTCAGTTGGAGCTCAGTAAAAATGGCGGTGTGGTGCGCCTAGTTAACCTGATTAATGTGGTGAATTCGCCATGAAAAATACGCTTCATCGCATAAAAGGATTTATGTTGCCTGTGGCAATCTTCTTAATGGTGATATTGGCGTCGCTTGTGGGTTATTCCATGCGGCTGTCATTGTTGGCCAATCAAGGCACGATACAGGACGTGCAAGGTGCGCAAGCTTACCTGGCGGCTAAGGCTGGTGTGGAGTGGGCGGCTTATCAGGTGATTGCCCCGGGGTCGAGCTCAATGCAAACCTGCCCAACACCACCTGATCCATTTACGATTAATGGCTTTACGATTGCACTGACATGTCATCAAACAAGTCCGACGCCGCAAGACCGGGCAGGGACACAAAATATCGGGATGTATACGATTACTGCGACCGCCTCAAAAGGAGTCGCTGGCGCACTGGATTATGTTGAGCGCAAAGTCACTGTGAGTTTGAGTCGTTGCTTAATGGGCGCAGAAGAGTGTAGTTAAAGGAAAATGAGCATTTTGAAAAGGATGAGAGCAACCATTATATGGCTACTATGTCTATGTAGCGTTTTGATCTGTGAAGGTGTGCAGGCAGCGACTGTGACTTTGAATGCCAATGGGGGCTCCAACTCGACGAATGGTTTGAAAATCTTTATCAACGATAACTCACAGATTCAAGTGCAAAGGCTCAACAGCACTGGTCAGTTATATCAGCCAGATCGAACACCTGCCAATAGCAGGTTAGATAATGGGATTTATATTCGGGGAAATAACCAGATTTATGGCCCGGATCACTTTGCCTACAACGCACCTGCCAACTATACAGCGCAAGCAATGACAGCGGTATCGCCTGCCAATGCATCAGCAGGAAACGCCCAGACAACCCGTTCGCAGTTCACCGTTCCCGGAAACAATGTCGGCGGCGGGCCACAAGTAACAATAGATTGGAGTTACACCTATCCTTTTGACTTTGTGACTGCAAAGGTGACGATTAATATTCCTTTGTTGTATCCCGTTAGCACCAGTAATCCAGTGCGTTATTACCATGTGGTGGATACCTATTTGGGTGGCTCTGACTGTGGTTGTGGTGTTCGATATGTGGATAATAATGGCAAGCAGGTGGCCGGGACATACCCCTATGCAGGAAACTGCTCATCTGGAAGTGGCTCAACCAATATTGCCTGCCCCTCTAGTACAGCGCTACCCGCCAATCTGGATGTGGTTGAAAGTTTCAGGGAGCGAGATGGAAATTTTAGCCGTTATTGTGTAGGGAATTATCAAACATTTTGGTCAAATAATAATTCCACAGCTTGCGCGATAGCTAAAACAGGCCAGTTAGGAAATACAGTCAATACCACCTTAACAGACACCGGCGCGGCGATTGAATATGACTTTACATCGCCTGGCATCCATACGTTTAGCTATGACTTTGTGGTTGGCTCCACGGTGGTCCCAGACTACGACCATCTGGAAATCCGTCACCCAGGCAGTTCTTCTTTATGTCCGGTTGATGTGCAGGTGATGGCTTGTTTGGTTTCTACAATGCCTTGTCCGGATGATCAGCTCATCAACTCAGGTAGCCTTACAGGGACGCTGACCATTTCTCCCAGCTCTCCCACCGTCACGGTGACCCCGGATGCCCAGTTTGATGTCGGGAATGCCGGCTCCATTGACACCCTCACCTTACAGGGCAGCGCTGCAGCCACTTATACCTTGGGAGCAAGCGGACTCAGTAAAGGGCCGATGAATGGCATCAAGTGCTGGAACACAGCGAATAACTCGCAAAGTTGCAGTTTTACGATGACGAGCACGGCTTGCGTGAGTACATTTGAGTGCATGGAAAGTGGTTTAACCTACAATAATCTTAAAAACAATACATCTGCGCGTAACCCGCTTTATACCAAGGTGCTTGGGCAGTCTTTTGATGTTGACGTGGTCGCCCTATTATCTAGTGGTGCACAATCAAGTGGTTATAACTCGAGTTTAAAAGTTGATCTGGTTACGGATAGTAGTAACACGTGTAGCAATAATATTATCGTGACCAAAGATGTCAGTTTCACTGCATCGGATGGTGGACGTAAAAAGGTGACCTTTAGCGCAACAGATGTGACACGTGCTTATCCCAATTTGCGTTGCCAAGTCAGGGACACCAGCCAGAATAAATCGGGGTGTTCTTCTGATAATTTTGCAATCCGTCCGCAGTCTTTATCCATTACCAATAGTAATACTGTGCAATCCGCTTCACCAACAGCTACCGCGACACCCACCTTCCGGGCTGGAGCGAATACCTCTCCTAATGCGGACAGGTTCAGCCTGAGCGCTGCAAGCGGGGAGCAGGGCTACAACGGTACCCCGAAAATTGCTAATGCCTTATTGCAAGCGCATCCTGGAGCACCCGCGGTTGGTATTGTGACTGGTGTATTTGCTGCAGGTAATGCAGGAGCCAGTACAGGTGACAACTTTGCTTACTCTGAAGTGGGGCATTTTAAAATTCTACCGCAAGGGCTTTACGATGATACGTTCACTGCTGTCGATGTATCCAAAGGTGACTGTAATAATAATTTCGATAATGCGGGGGACGGATCGCCCAAAAAATATGGCTGCTTGTTTGGCAATACGACAGACACCAACTACTTTGGCCGCTTTAAACCTTCTAGCTTGAGGGTAGATGCTTCAGCCGTCACGCTGGCCTGTGGCAATTTTGTGTACTATGGACAAGATACAACGCCTACCAGTGCCGGGCCGGGGATAATCACTCCCTTTACAATTACAGCACTCAACTCGTCGAATGCAACGACACAAAACTATACCGGTGATTATGCTCGCATGGCCTTAAACGATTACACCGTGTATCACTTTAGCGCGTCTCCAGCGAATGGCACGACGCTTAGTCAAAGTGCTGCCAGTCCGGCAATCACTAAAATCGCAGATAATACGACGCCGGTTTGGAGTAATGGCACTACCAATGTTCGTGTCAGACATAAATTGTCTCGACCTTCGACTGCCGTCAATCAACAAAACGTGGTGATTTCAGCCGAGTTGCGAGACAGTGATAATGTCAGCTCGGCGATAACTGCATTGAACGGTGGCGGATCACCATTTCGTTATGGCCGTTTAGCCGTCATCCCCGCCCATGGCTCTGAGTTATTAGCCTTGCCAGTACCGATCGAGGCGCAATATTACAAAGATGGCTTTTATGTGCGTAGTCAGGGTGATGCATGTACGACAATTGATAGCAGAAGTATCGTCATGAAAAACTACAAGGGTAACCTGACTGCGTGTGAGACCTTTTTGAATGGTACATATACTGCTAATAATGGCCTGGTGAATGCGCTTCTTGCTGCCCCGAAGGTTGGCTCAGATGGGCGGCCTAATGTTGGTAGTGTTGATCTTGAAGTGAATCTTGGAGATGCTGTTTCAGGGGAGGTCACCTGTCAAAGTAATGCCAGCCCGGTCAGCGCTATCAACGGAGGTAGGGACTGGTTCGGTACAACAGATCCAGTAGGGCGTGCTTCCTTTGGCATCTACAAAGCGCCTATTATTTACATGCGTGAAAACTTCCAATAAGTGCCAAACCACCTAAATCAGGTGGTTTTGTTGTTTTATTCTCCCATTTAATCGCAAGTTTCAGGCACTAAAGTTGCTCCCATAAATAAGGCATGGGTGCATATTTAAGACGAGCAGGTCTTAGATACCATACTATCCCTTAAGTCATGTGACGCATACGAAGAGGATGTTAAGTAGGATTTTTTGTGTATACTTATTTACGGCTATGCTTTAAGTTTATAATGTTGTACATTGATTTTAAATAAAAAATTACTGTGAAAGACAGTCGATTCTCTATGGAATGGTTTAAACGACAAAAGAGCAAGCAGCAAGTGGGGGTCAGCTTTACCGAGATGCATATCAGTACGGTTGCCCTTACGCCGCCCGCAGAGGGGAGCAAACCGGTCGTTTCATTTGCCGCTGTTGAGCAAATGCCGTTACATGCTACTTCCACATTACGTCACTTTGTGACCAAAAATGCCTTGAAGTCGATGTCGTGTAATCTGGTTCTTAATGTGGATCAGTACAATATTGTACAAATTGATAAACCGAACCTGCCTGATAACGAGGTAAAGTCGGCCTTGCGATGGAAACTCAAAGGTCTGCTTGATTATTCTGTAGATCAAGCGGTTGTAGATGGTGTCGACCTGCCCTCAGATCCCTCAGTGGCAAATCGCCAACCTTTGATGTTGGCGATTTGTGCTAAAAAGGCCACGGTGAATGAAGCCGGGAATCATTTGGTCGATGCCGGATTCAACCTGCGCTCGATTGACGTGCATGCATTAGCACAGCGGAATGTCGCCCACTTGCTGGAGCATGAGGAGCGTGCCCTGGTCATGCTGAGTATTTTGCCTCGCGGCTGTTTGATTACGTTTACAGCCAAAGGCGAACTCTATCATACTCGTCTGATTGAGCTTGACCGCGACTTTTTGAATGACCGTGACGAGATTTACCGGAATAATTTTGACAAGCTGGTGCTGGAGCTTCAGCGCTCGCTTGATAGCTTTGACCGTCAGTTTCCTTTCCTGAGTTTAAACCGAATGGTGGTGGCACCTGTGGCTCATCGCGATTATCTGGTGAGTGGCTTAAGTTCCAGTCTGTATGTCCCAGTCAATGTGTTTAACCTGGAAGATATTGTTGAGCTACCTGCCAACCAGGACTTTTCCAGTATGGAGAAACAGGCCATGCTCATGCCTGCTCTAGGCGCAGCTTTGCGTCAGGAGGTGGCCGTATGAGTCAGCAAATTAACCTGTATGAAGGTGGTGGCGTTAAAGCCAAAGAGTGGTTTAGCCTGCCTATGGTGGCTGCCGTTTATGTGCTAACTGCGGTGGTGATGTATTACTTTTATACCGGACTCGCTGCTGAAAACGAGCAATTACAAGTGCAGCGTCACCAAGCCGTTGCACAGTTTGAAACCATGCAGAAAAAAGTGGAGGAGTTTTCGAGAAAGGCAAAGCCTATCGATAACACCAAGCTTGAGGCTGAGTTAAAAACGCTAAAAGCACAACTGGAGATGCAGACCCAGATTCTGCTCATTTTCCAGCAGTCCATTTCAGAACAATCGGCACACTTGATCGACTACTTGCGTGCATTTACCGGGCAACAGCAACCTGGCGTTTGGTTAACCGGTTTCAAGGTCGAGCCTGCTATTCAGCACTTGACACTCGCCGGGCAAGCGTTGCAGTCAGAAGATATTCCAGCTTACCTGGATTTGCTCTCTCACCAGTCTGTATTTGCCGGGACTGAGTTCTCCGGTATCCAGTTCAAACAACTCGAGTTGCACCAGCCGCAGTCGCGATCAGGCGGAAATGCTGGAGCCCCTGCTGCGAGTCCGGCGCCTGCGCCAGTGGCAGAGAGTGCTAATGTCTCGCCTGCAGGTAAAGATGGTGGCGCTCCGTCCGCGTCTCCGGCCTCAACCGCGCCTGTTAATCCACAAGCTGAGAATAGTCTTTCGACTGAAGCGACAGAAGTTTTGCCTGGACTCAAAGTGTATGCCTTTGAGGTCAAAGGCCGTGATACACAAATCATAAACAAGGTGGTAAGTGGCATGAGTTGGGATGAATTTGTCCGCCAGACGGTGCCATCACAACCTGGTAAGCAGAGCGGGGGACAGTAACGCATGCGATCTGAAAAACTTCAGGCAATCAGTCAAAAATGGCAAGCGCTTTCCATGCGTGAACGCTGGATGCTGTTTGGCACCGGCTTGTTTGCCGTGGTGGGCTTGATGGATACCTTTTTGCTGGAGCCGCAGCGGGTGCAACTAGCCAGTACCCAGCAAGAAATTCTCAAGATACAAAACGATACCACCACCCTGACCGAGCAGCTGACCAACATAGCAGCCCAAGCAGCACCGCAGCCAGCGACTCAGGCCTTTCAGCATGAGATTGATGACACCAGGCAAAAAATGGCCAGCCAGGCAGATGAGTTGCTCAAGGTGTCAGCTTTTATGGTCCCACCTCAAGCCATGGTGGAGATACTGAAAAAACTGTTGCAAAAGCATACCGATGTGCAAGTGATTGAGATGCAATCCTTGCCTGTGGTGGATTTTATTGAAACGCGCAGAAAATTATTGCAGGCGCAATCTGCGCCAGGCATTGAAGCGTCATCAACCTCGGAGGAAGCGTGGAAAAACATGCCGCATGTCTACCAACATGCCGTAAAAGTCCATTTAAAGGGGCAATATTTTGCGTTGATGGCCTACAGTAAGTCCCTGAAGGCGATTGGTCGTACGCTGGCTTGGGAGAATGCCGAACTAAAAGGCGGTTACCCTGAAAGCGAATTGATTTTTCAAGTGTATACCCTGAGCGGGGAAAATGCATGGTTGGGGATATAGCATGCGCATATTCATGACATGGATGATATTGGCTATCCTGGCACAAAGCCATGCGGCCGAGCAAATGATAGACCCTACGCAGCCACCCGCAGCCGTACTGCCATACTTGCCTGACGTGCAAGCGGAGTCTGCACAGGCTTGGCAAGTGACAGCTATCCAGGATAACGGCAAGAGTGGTTTTGCGGTGGTGAATGGGCAACTGGTGCAGCTGGGTGAAGCTTACCAGGGTTTTAGGTTGATTTCTGTGAAGCATCAGCAAGCGACGCTTATCAATAAAAATGGTGAAAAAAAAGTTCTGGGTTTGGGATTGGCCAGTTTTGTGGTGCCAGCGCAACCGCCTGCACAGGTGAAAAAAACCAAACAGGCAAAAACAATTAAAAAATAAAGTGAAAACGCCTATGGCAGGCTGAAGAGGCCGCCAGGTGAATATCAATAGAGAGACTGCTATGAAAACTTTAGTGAATACTTTGGGTGTAATGATGATAGGGGCAGGGTTGGCGGGATGTACGAGTAACCCATTTGCACCAACGAATTCCTCTATTAATCCTAAAATACAAAATGAATTGGCGACGGCCGCGGCCAAGGCGCAAGCGCAAGTGACGCCACCTCCCAAAGAGGTCACAGATGAATTGTTTGAGCCACTTAAGATTGAGCCGCCTAAAGCATTGGCGAAACGTGTAGAGCCAAGATTTGACCTGGTGGTTAATAAAGCGCCGGCCTCACAAGTGTTGATGGGGATTGTTTCTGGCAGCCCATACAGTATTGCATTGAGTCCAGAGCTAAAAGGCGAGATCACTATTAATTTGCGCGATGTGACCTTGTTTGAAGCACTGAATGCCTTGCGTGACCTATATGGATATGAATACAAAATGAATGGGAAGCAAATTTTTGTGGAGCCACAAACGTTGCAAACCCGTGTCTTCCAGGTCAACTATATTACCGGCACCCGTAAAGGTACTTCAGCCACCCGCGTAACCTCTGGTACTGCTAGCGGATCTGGCGCCGGTGGCGCGGTTGGGGTAGCTGGTCAGGCAGCGGCGATTACCGGAGCGGCAACTGGTGTGGGTGCCGGTGCGGCTGGCAACGGAGTCCCCGGGGCGGCTGGTGCGTCCAATCTGCAGGTCTATGCTTCTGACGTGAGTATGCGCACCAATAATGACTTTTGGGATGATATTGGCATTTCACTCAGCAGCCTGATTGGTGAAGAAAATGGACGTAAAGTGGTGATCAATGCCCAGTCTGGTCTGATCATGGTGAAAGCGATGCCTAAAGAGATTCGTCAGGTTGAGAAGTTTTTGAGTCTGATGCAGGTAACCGTGGATCGCCAGGTGATTCTGGAAGCCAAGATCATCAAGGTGCAACTGAATAGAAACTCGCAACAAGGCATTAATTGGGCAGCAGCCAGAAACATCCGTGGCCGTGATTACACCTTTGGTAATGTGAACGGCAATACCACGCTGGGAGAAACCGGCACATTGACCAATGGTACACTGAGCAGTACGGAGCCGGGCGCGCTTATAAACAGTGACCCGGTGTCTATAGGTGGCTCAATGTTTGCATTGGCAGTTCAAGGCAGAAACTTCTCTGCGTTGCTTACCTTTCTAGAAACACAAGGTAATGTAGAGGTGCTTTCCAGTCCTCGTATTGCCACCATCAATAACCAGAAAGCGGTGCTTAAAGTAGGGAATGATGCATTTTACGTGACCAATGTGCGCACCAATGTGACAACCACTACTGGCGGCGCCGTGGTGACGCCAGATATCCAGTTGCAACCTTATTTTTCGGGCATCTCACTTGACGTGACGCCACAAATTGACAAGGACGACAACATCATTCTGCACGTACATCCATTTATCAGTGATGTGACCCAGGTCAACCGCACCGTAACCTTGTCCAGCGCGAACGGTGGCACATATACGATTCCGACAGCCTCTTCCAACATCAATGAGACAGACAGCATTGTGCGTACCAAAGATGGTAGCGTGATTGCGATTGGTGGTCTGATGTCAGAGTCAGTCGATAATACGCGTACCAAGGTGCCTGGATTGGGAGATGTGAAGTTCTTGGGTAACCTGTTCCGTCAAAAAGATTTGGCAACCACCAAAACCGAGCTGGTGATTTTGCTGAAGTCTACCGTAGTCCGCAGTGGCGAAAGCTGGGCGCAAGATATGCTTGAAAGCCAGGACCGGGTGGATAAACTGAAAAGTGACGTAGCTTTTTAGGATAAGGTATGTACCTGCAACATTTTGGCCTGAAGGAATACCCGTTTACCATCACGCCGGATACCAGTTTTTATTATGCAACGCGTAGCTTGCAAGAGGCGCTGAATACGCTGTTGATCGCAATACAGTCTGGCGAGGGGTTCGTCAAAATTACCGGCGAAGTCGGCACTGGTAAAACCCTGTTGTGCCGCCGCCTGCTCAAAGCGCTGGCGCCGCATTGCAGGGTTGCATTTATCCCTAATCCTTACCTTGATCCGCATGCCTTGCTCATGACGCTGGCCACCGAGTTTGGCGTGGCATTCAAGCCAGACTTTACGCATCATGACATGATAGACGCCCTTAACCGCAAACTATTGACGTTTGCTGAAGAGGGACAGCATGTGGTGGTGTGCCTGGATGAAGTGCAAGCCATGCCGCTGGAAACCCTGGAAGCGCTGCGTTTGTTAAGTAACCTGGAAACGGAGAAGCGCAAGCTGATCCAGGTGGTGATTTTTGGTCAGCCAGAACTCGAAGAGCGCATCAATCATCCTTCCATACGCCAGTTACGGCAGCGTATTGGCTTTGAATATCATCTCAAGGGCCTGCAATGGTCGGAGTTGGGCTTTTACCTGAATCACCGCATGCATGTGGCCGGCTATCAGGGAGGCATGATTTTTTCACCTGCCAGCTTGCGTCTGCTATACCGCTATGCCAACGGTATTCCACGTCTGCTGAATATCCTGGCTCACAAATCCCTGCTTTCTGCTTTTGGGCGTGGCCAGCAATCTGTCTCAGCCGAAGATGTCAAGGCCGCCATTCTGGATACGCAAGCGAGTGTAAAGGCGCAACATCCATGGTTGGAACACGGTTTTAAATGGTGGCTGACACTACATACGGCCATGGCTGGTTTGGGCCATTGATTGAAGGATTGGAGAGAAACGCGTGAGTTTAATTAACCAGGTTTTGCAAAACGTCGAGGCTCGCGGAAGCGCGGTACTCGATGGCAGGCCTGAGGCAGCGGGTTGGGATACGCAGGTCAAGCCAGTGCTGTTGCATCAGGGCACTTCTGCCCATGCCTGGATCAAGTGGCTGCTATTAGGCTGTCTATTATTGGCTTTGATCGCCGGGTGGCAGATGAATGGCCCATGGCTGCTGAGTTACTTTCATCCTGCCGATCTGACTGAGCCCGCGAGCAAGACCATGATTTCTAAAGTCGCTTCTCCCTCTGCGTCAGTTAAGCAACGGCTTGAAGCGATGCCTGTTCAGGCTGCGTCACCCTGGGAACCTCCCCAATTAACCAGGTCTTTATTTAGCGCATGGCAGGCTGCAGGCTCCCCTGCGTCGGCCAGCCCACTGCCTGTAGGCAATAAGCCAATAGCAAAGCCTGCCCTTGCACCCGTGAACACGGCGGCCACTCAAGTTGAGGGCGAATTCACCATGAACCCGGCTGAAACGGTTGCAGCCAGCCCTGTGGTGTCAGTCATTGAGCCGCCATTAGAGGTTGCGAATGCTGCGAAGCTTGCCAAGAATAACGAAGGTGAGTCAGGCCCAAAAGGTGTGGTTAACAAGCAGGTTCGTCCCGATCAGGAAGTGAATTTGCTGATTCAGCGCGCAGTAGACCATGAACAAAAAGGCCGTCTCAGCGAAGCCTTGGCGACCCTGCGCCAGGCACTCACTACTTATCCGCAGTCGGAAGATGCAAGACAGTTGCTGGCGGCTTACTTGTTCGAGTCCAGGCAGGAAGTTGAAGCGGTGTCGGTCTTGCAAGCCGGTATTAAACAGTATCCCGGGCAAATCGGGTTGGCCAAGTCGCTGGCCAAGTGGCAGTTGTCACATGGTCAGCCGGACGCGGTTTTGCAAACCCTCAAACCGGTTGCCAATGCGCTGATCCAGGATGCAGAGTCGCAGTGGATGCTGGCCATGGCGTATCAGCAAACTGCGCAACATGCAGCTGCTTTGCCGCATTTTGAGCGCGCTATCGCGTTACAGCCAGGCCGCGCACAATCGATGGTGGCGTATGCGATTTCACTTCAGGCTGCAGGCCAGCCGACCCAGGCCTTGCAGCAGTTCCAGCTAGCCTATCAATTGCCACTCAGCGACAGGCTGTCCGACTTTGTCAGCCAGCGCATCCGTCAGCTAGGTGGCACGGTGACAACGCACAGCGAATAGTCCTTGCATGCGAGCCAGGCATGCACTGCTCGTTTTGATCTCAAAAATTAACTTTTCAGCGTGCGCGCCAGCACCAGTGCCGTTACACGTGTTGCCCCTGCGCGTTTTAAAACCTTGGCGACGGCATGCATGCTGGCGCCTGTGGTCATCACATCATCCACCACCATGACATGCTTGCCATGCCATTGCGCATTCGTGGCAAACGCACTACGCAGGCTGCGTGTCCTGGTTTTCATGTCCATGCCAGCCTGGGCTGGCGTATCCACGATTCTTGTACAACCTTCCATCTCTAATGTGACCTGCCAGTGGTGATGAGCCTGCTTTGCCAGTTCCAGTGCGTGATTGAATCCGCGTTCCTTGACCCGGTTGGGGTGCATGGGCATGGCAATCATGACGTCTGGTTGTGCCAAGGCTGGCAGTGTCGGCAACCGGTCAAACAGCCTATTTGCCAATAAATGCCCCAAAGAAAGTTGCTGATGGTATTTGAACTGATGCAGTAAGCGGTCTAATGGGTACGCGTATCGGAAGGCCGTCCAGGTATGATCAAAAGCAGGCGCATGTTGCAAACAGATACCACATAATGCACCTGAGGCATTAGGAAGCGCGCATTGCGGGCAACGAGGCGAGTCATACCAGGGTAACAGTGCCACGCAATGGGAACACAGGATGGAATCTCTCCTGTGATCTGCCGGCGCATGACAAAGTGCACATGGCAAAGTGGATTCCAGCCAAGACTGCAATTTGCGCATTGGGGTGGTTTGACTAATTTTTAATCTATTGTAAAAATTTTTCACGTAAGTTTTTAAACAACATATAATTCGCCCGGAATATTCATCTATTTTTCTTGCGTGGTCATTATGGAACAACAAACTTCTGCTGCCGGCTGTGGCAGCGAAATGCAAACTTCAGTCATTAATCTGGATGGCCTGAAACCATCGGTTAGCTGCCTTCCCACGGTTGAGCGCTGGCGTGTAGAAGACATCATGGCACTGTTTGAATTGCCATTCAATGACTTATTACACAGGGCGCAAACGGTGCATCGTGAACACTTTGACCCTAATGCCGTGCAAGTCAGCACCTTGCTATCGATTAAAACAGGTGGCTGCTCCGAAGATTGCGGTTACTGCCCGCAAGCGGCGCGTTATCACACTGATGTCGAGAATGAGCCGCTAATGCAGCTGGACGAAGTCCTGGCAGCGGCCAAAGCAGCCAAGGAAAGCGGCGCCAGCCGTTTCTGTATGGGGGCTGCATGGCGTGGCCCCAAACAGCGTGACCTGGAACCTGTGCTCAAGATGATTTCTGAAGTCAAAGCCATGGGTCTGCAAACCTGTGCCACCTTGGGCATGCTCAAGGATGGGCAGGCAGAACAACTGAAAGAAGCCGGGCTGGATTATTACAACCATAACCTCGACACTGCGCCAGAATTTTATGGAGATGTCATCACGACGCGCACCTACCAGGACAGGCTGGATACGTTGGACCGTGTGCGTAGCGTAGATATCAATGTCTGCTGCGGTGGCATTATCGGTATGGGCGAAAGCCGTGCACAGCGCGCAGGCCTGATTGCACAATTAGCCAACATGGAACAGCCACCAGAGAGCGTGCCAATTAACCTGCTGACACAAGTAGAGGGCACACCCTTGCATGGTACAGAGGCTTTAGATCCACTGGAATTTGTGCGTACCATCGCCATTGCGCGTATTACCATGCCGACCAGCTTTGTGCGTTTGTCTGCTGGTCGCCAGAGCATGGGCGAGGCCGTGCAAACTTTGTGCTTCCACGCCGGTGCCAACAGTATTTTCTACGGTGAGAAATTGTTGACTACAGGGAACCCTGAGGTTGAAGCGGATAACGCCTTGTTTGGCAAACTGGGCTTGAAGAAGATTTAATGAGCGATTTGTTGGAGTCTTTACGGGCCGACCTTGAAAAGCGGCAAACCCTGGGCTTGATGCGCCAGCGGCGGCTTCTTGACTCGCCGCAGGCAGAACATATCACCGCTAATGGGCAGCCATTTCTGTCTTTTTGCAGCAATGATTACCTCGGGCTTGCGAACGACCCCGCACTAGTGGCTGCCTTGCAACAAGCTGCAGCCGAGGCGGGTGTTGGCAGTGGTGCTTCTAACCTGATTACCGGCCATCACCGTTATCACGACCAACTCGAACAAGCCTTGGCAGCCTTTGTTGGCAAGCCCGCCGCGTTGTTGTTTTCTACCGGCTATATGGCCAACATCGGTGTGATCAGTGCCTTGATGGGGCGTGATGATGCCGTGTTTTCAGACAAGCTGAACCATGCCTGCCTCAATGACGGGGCTTTCCTGTCGCGTGCTACCCATCATCGCTTTCCGCATAACGATGTCGCGGCACTAGAAAAGCTGCTGCAAGCGAGCACTGCACGGCACAAGCTGGTTGCTGCAGATGCGGTTTTCAGTATGGATGGTGATCTTGCGCCGCTGGGCGCATACCTGGAACTCTGTGAGCGCTACGATGCCTATTTGTATGTAGATGATGCCCATGGTTTGGGTGTGCTTGGGCCGCAGGGCCGCGGCTCCCTCAGACATCTGGGCCTGCAATCACCCCGATTGATCATGATGGGGACGCTGGGCAAGGCCGCCGGGGTTGCTGGTGCTTTTGTTGCCGGTGAGCAAGTGGTGATTGACTACCTGATACAGCATGCCAACAGTTATATTTATACGACGCCAGCACCTCCTCCCTTGTCTGCGGCACTCTTGGCCTCTTTAAAGGAAATTGAATACGGTGATGCACGCAGAAAGCAATTGTTCGACATGATTGCGTTGCTGAAAAGTGAGCTGTCACTCACACGCTGGCATTTGTTGCCGTCTGAAACCGCGGTCCAGCCGCTGATTGTGGGCGATAACCATGAAGCCTTGGCATTGAGCCAGTATCTTCAGGCGCGAGGCATCCTGGTCCCGGCCATTCGTCCGCCGACTGTGCCGGTTAATACCTCACGATTACGTATTTCATTATCAGCAGCCCATCGTGCTGAGGATGTGCGTGCCTTGATCAGTGCTTTACATGCGGCTGAGAGCGATATTCCTGCCGGAGCACAGGCATGAGTTGCTTTATCGAAATGATGGGTCAAGGCAAACCCCTGGTCTTGTTGCATGGTTGGGGAATGAACAGTGCCGTCTGGGAGCGCATCACCAAACGTCTGTCCGCTAATTATCGTCTGTTCCTGGTAGATTTGCCTGGCATGGGTCAAAGCCGCCCGGTCTATCCATATCATTTGCATAGCCTGGCTGAAGCGGTGGCGGAGGAAATTCCCGGTGTATCCAGCATCCTTGGCTGGTCTCTCGGTGGCTTGGTCGCGCAGCAAATTGCGCTCAATCAGCCAGATCGCGTAGAAAAATTGATTCTGGTTGGTACTAACCCCTGCTTTGTCAGCAAGCCGGATTGGACGCATGGGATAGAAGCTCGTCATTTCGAGCAGTTCAATGAGCGTTTTGCCAAAGATTTTAATGCTACCTTGCTTAATTTCCTGACCTTGCAGTGCATGCACGCCAGGGATGCGCGTAGCACGGTACGTCAATTACGCATCGCCTTTGGCGCCAAACCTACGCCTACGCAGGATAGCCTCAACCAGGCACTGGATATCCTGCTACAGACAGACTTGCGCGAAGAAGTTGGCCGTTTGTTCCAGCCGACACTTATCATACACGGTGACCGGGATACACTGGCCCCGGTCTCGGCTGCACACTGGCTGGCCATGCATTTGATGAGGGCGCGTTTGCGTGTGATTGCGGGTGCCGCACATGCACCCTTCCTGTCACATGCCGATGCCTTCTGCGAGACTGTTGAAGCCTTTATGGCTGATGAGTCAGCCCTTCGGTCGGCGGAGAGTTAAATGCAGGATGTTTACCAGATCGACAAGTCGCGTATGCGGCAGTCGTTTCATCGTGCCGCCAAACACTATGATGCAGCGGCCATTTTGCAACGGCAGGTACGTGAAGAAATGCTCAGCCGCCTCGATGTCGTCAAGCTTGAACCTGGTGTGATCCTGGATGCTGGTTGCGGGACCGGCCATGGCCTCAGTGCCTTGCTTAAGCGGTTCAAGAAAGCCCAGGGGATTGCCCTTGATATCGCCGAAGGCATGTTGTCTCGTAGTAAAGCGCTGTTCCCCTGGTACCGTTTCTGGCAAGCCTCACCGCGTTTTGTCTGTGCCGATATCGAGGCTATGCCCATCGCCACTGCCAGTGTGGATATGGTGTGGTCTAACCTGGCGGTGCAATGGTGTAATGACATGGATGCCGTATTGCGGGAGTTCAGGCGCGTGCTCAAGCCTGAGGGGTTGCTCATGTTTGCCACGCTGGGGCCGGATACGTTGAAAGAGTTGCGTGCCGCGTCTGGCAATGATCATACACATGTCAGTCGGTTTATTGATATGCACGATATTGGCGATGCCCTAACGCGTGCGGGCTTTAGCGCACCTGTGCTGGATGTCATGCATTACACGCTCACATACGACACGGTTGAATCTGTAATGCGTGATCTCAAAGCGATTGGTGCGCACAATGCCACAGTCGGGCGGGCCAAAGGCTTGAGTGGAAAGCGCTTTTTACAAAATTTGCGTCAGGGCTATGAGGTCTTCAGGCGCGACGGTAAGTTGCCAGCGACTTATGAAGTGGTGTTTGTGCATGCCTGGACCGGCAGCCAGCCCTATACCGCCCCAGGCATCAGCCCGGTACAGTTTGTGCCGCGTAAAGATAAACAAAGGTAAGTCATGCGCCCCATGCCACGTCATTTTTTTGTGACCGGGACCGATACTGGCGTGGGTAAAACCACGGTCACCGTACGCCTGATGCAACAACTGATCGCACAAGGCCTCACTGTCATTGGCATGAAGCCGGTCGCTTCCGGCTGTGAATGGTTAGATGGTCGCTGGCAAAATGAAGATGTTCGCCAGCTCACCGCGGCTTCCAATGTGAAGGCGCCGCCAGAGTTGATTAACCCCTACTGTTTTGAGCCAGCGATTGCACCGCATATCGCCGCAGCACAAGCAGGCGTCGCCATTGACCTGAATATTATTCAGGAGGCTTATACGCAACTAACCACCCTAGCCGATGTGGTCATTGTCGAAGGGGCTGGCGGCTTGCTGGTACCGCTGAACAGCAGCCAAACCATGGCTGACCTGATCCAGGCACTGGATATTCCTGCGCTGATGGTCGTCGGCATGCGTTTGGGCTGTATCAATCATGCCTTACTCACGGTGCAAGTATTGAAGCAGCGCGGTATTGATTTTTGCGGCTGGGTGGCGAACAGTATCGATCCGCAGATGTCTATGCCAGAAGAAAACTTGCAGACCTTGATACAAAGCCTGCAACAACCTCCCTTGTTGCAAGTCCCTTTTCAGGAATCCTCGCCTTAAATGGAATCTTCGCTACTTACCCGCATAGCGTTGCGCGCCTCGGTGCCTCCCGTCACCAAAAGCCTGATCGCATTGAATGTGCTAGTGTTTGTCGTGATGTTGTTTGGCGGAGCCGGTTTCTGGCATTCGCCGAATACGGTTCAATTGACCTGGGGTGCCAATTTTGCCCCGGCCACGGCAGATGGGCAATGGTGGCGGCTGGTATCTGCCATGTTCCTGCATTTTGGCGCCTTGCACCTGGGCATGAATATGCTGGCCTTATGGGATGGGGGCAAACTGGTCGAGGGTATGTTTGGTGCAGCGCGTTTTCTTGTGATCTACTTGATCAGTGGCGTAGGCGGCAACCTCTTGTCATTGGTTATACAGGGCAACGACGCCGTGTCTGGCGGTGCATCGGGTGCTATTTTTGGCATTTATGGCGCGCTATTGGTTTACGTCTGGTTCGCCAGGCGACAGATGCAGGCACAGGAATTTCGCTGGCTGTTTTGGGGCGCGCTGCTGTTTTCTGCGCTCACCATTGTGATGGGATATATCATTCCCGGCATTGATAATTCTGCCCATATCGGTGGATTTGCGACAGGGATTGTGATGGCGACACTTCTCTTGCCCTCCAGCATCTTGCCGGGCAGGCAATTAAGTATCACGCAGTGGTCGGCCGGTGCAGCCTGGGTCGTCGCATTGTTTGTACTACTCACTCATTTACCAACCCCCAAATATCGCTGGCAAGAAGAAGTGGCGATACAGAAACAAGTGCAAAAACTCAACCAGGTGGACCAGAAGGCCCAGCAAAAATGGCGGCAGATTATGCTGGAGGGGCGTGAGGGCAGCCTGAGTTTTGATGACATGGCGACACAAATTGATACTGAGGTCGCCACGCCTTACGAAGAGAGTTTTGAGAAGTTATCAAACTTAGCGGATGACCCCAAGCTTCCTTCTGCGGCTTTGTTGGAGCAAGCCAAGGCCTATGCCCTGAAACGCAGCGAAGCCAGCAAAGCCGCGGCTGAGCAGTTGCGCAATATGCCGTTCACGCCGGGCCGTCCTGCACAGTGATCCACGTTAGCGGTGGCGCTAAAGAAACCCCCATCAGTCAATATAAACCTACAAATCCGTCGCATCGCGCTGTTGCCTGTACTTATTCTGCTGTTTAGGGCTATGAAATTTGGCATGCAGGCGATCTGCACGGTGGAATGCCTGTCGCCAGAAATCTTCACTTTGTGGCAAGTAATGGGCCTTGAATATCTGCCAGTCTTGCCGCGTAAAGCCGAAATCCATGCAAGAGAAAATCAATCCGGCGATATCCTTGCGCACGGCTGTGCCATGGGGTGAAACGCCTTGCAGTACTCGGTGCAGATCGAGTAAATAAAATGCGGTCTCTGCTGTTAAGGGCGCAGATTTCTGTAACGCGATATGGCAAAGGTAAAAGTCACGGTGACACATGCCCGCAGCATGGAATTTCTTCGCCAGTTTCGCGACTGCGATTAGCATGGCCTGGCGGGTTTCTATAGAGGCCGGTTGTGTCTGCCAGCTTTTGCAAATATCCTCCAGCGAATGAATGTCCCCCAGGTCTTCAGTCAGCAGGAAGGAGCGCTGACTGGCGGCACATTGACCTTGTATGCCGTAAGCCGCGATGGGGGTGGTGGCGATCCCAATTTTTTCCAGCGCCTGGATAGCCCGCACTTCCGTCATCGCACCGATGATAGGGCGTTTGAAACTCAGCCAGTTTTTGGTGATCTCACGCCAGCCAGTGGCTTCGTGCTGCTTGATAAAATAGGATTGCCCGGCGATGGCGATACGCATGGTTCTGCGGTTGGCCGCAGCGCGTACGGTATATCCCTGCAGCGACATAAAGTCTTCAAAAGAATACCCCTGCAATGCCTGTGCGTGGCCTGGCGACAGCCAAAGTGTGCTGTCGTGTGAGGGCTTTTCTGGCCGATGTGAAAGTGGTTGCAATCTGTTTCCTGAAGCTAACTGGATCAGTGTCCGGGCTTCTGCCTTTCCCGGGTTGTCGCGCATGAGTTGCGCAGCATAACTGAGTCCCGCCTGGCTGAATCGTTCCCTTTCCGTCGCTAAAGCCGTCGCGAGTTCCCGATTAAGCGTCTCCTGGCTGAACGGGCCGGGAATGAGGATGCCGGCGCCGGCTTTGGCGATATGCGGCGCATAACCGCATACTTCTGTCGTGATGACGGGTAAACCGCTGGCCATGGCTTCGAGTAATACATGACCGGCCAGCTCGCGCCTGGCCGGGTGCACCAGCCAATCGCAGGCTTGCATCAGTTGCGGAATGTCATCGCGGCCGCCCAGTACCTGCACCTGATTGCTTAAACCTTGTGCCTCAATATGTTTTTGCAGCCAGCGCGGGTTGTCCTGGCCGATAATCAGCATACGTACCTTGTGTTTGACGCTTTCAGGTAAAGCGGCAATGGCAGTCACTGCACGGTCTGCGCCTTTGGTTTTGAAACCGGAGCCCACCAGCAATAAAGCAATCTGCTCAGGCAAAATGCCAAATGTTTCCGCCAACCATTGCATTCTTTGTGCGCGCTCAAATGCCTGGAAGCGCTGTGGATCCAAGATTGGCGGAATCAGATGGAAGCGATCATCGGGTGTCTGGTACCAATGCTGGAAAGTCTGCTGTTCCTGTGGGGTGAGCGTGAGGATGTGTGTGTTGCTGGCAGGCGAAAAAATAGCTTCTTCCGCTTGCTGGAACCAGCGATAACGGCTGGTGAGCCTGTACCACCATGGGCGTTCTTCATGCGCTTTGGCGATAAAGCAGGAATCGGCAGCGAAATACACATCGATAGGCTGCATGCGGTTAAAACCCACTACCAGATCAAATGGTTCTGCCTGCACGGCCTGCTGCATGGTACTGATCAGGCTGGCATGCTTGGTATGGTTACGCCAGCCGCTACTGTCACATAACTTTACTTTGATATCCGCAGGTTGCAGGCCTTGCCACTCCCCGGTGAATATCGTCACCTCATGCCCCAGCGCGACACAGTCTTTTGCGATACGCAGCATATCGCGCTGCACCCCGCCATAGGGAAAGTATTTGAAAATGAGAAACGCAAACTTCATGCGATGGCATTGTATGCGAAAATAGCGGCCATGAAACGCATCCTGATTGTCAAAACAACCTCCATGGGTGATGTGATCCACGCTTTGCCCGTGGTTGAAGATATCCTCCAGCACTTTCCAGACGCACAGATTGACTGGCTGGTAGAGGAAAGTTTTGCCGATATTCCGCGCCTGCATCCGCGTGTGCAACAGGTGTTTACGGTAGCGGTGCGCCGCTGGCGCAAACAGTGGTGGCATTGCCAGACCTGGCGTGAAATTTCCGCTGTCAAACAGACGGTGGCTGCACAGCCTTATGATTTGGTGCTTGATGTACAGGGCCTGGTCAAAAGCGCCGTGATGTCTACCTGGGCGCATGGCCCACGCTATGGCTACGACAAACATTCCATCCGTGAACCCCTGGCCAGCCGGTTCTACCAGCATACATTTGACATTCCTTACCGTCAGCATGCAGTGATCCGCATGCGTACACTGGCAGCACTCGCATTAGATTATGCTGTCCCTGATGACAACCCTGCGTATGGTCTTTCTACGGATGAGCATCATACTAAAAAGCCCGTTTTCCTGGCATTGCATGCCACCAGTCGTGACAGCAAGTTATGGCCGGAAGATCACTGGGTCGATTTAGGGCAGCATTATGCAGCGCAAGGGTTGCAGATGTGGTTACCGTGGGCGAGTGCCAGTGAGCAAGCACGGGCAAAACGAATAGCCGCCGAAGTACCGCAAGCAATGGTGCTGCCTAAACTCAGCCTGCAACAGTTGGCCGGTCAAATGCCACAGGCGCAATTTGCAGTGGGCGTGGATACCGGTCTTTCACACCTGGCTGCTGCGCTGGATATTCCAGTCGTTGCCCTGTATACCGACACCGAACCAGCGTTTACCGGTGTAGCAGGTGGCCGCAAGGCGCCTGCCATCAACCTCGGTGGTAAGGGGCAATTGCCCACCGTCAATGCCGTGATTGATCATCTGACCGCCATGACCTTGCCAGTCGCGCACATTTAAAATCACAAAATTCACGTTTAACCCTTGAAATCAGTAGGGGCATCCCCAACATTGGGAAGATATTGAGAGGAAAGTGTTGGTCACCTCTCAGCCAGAACAGTGTTGAACAAGAAGGGGAGTCCCATGCAAGAACCAAATACACCTGCCGAGGTGAACGCAACTGAGTCTGCAGTGAATGACGCTGCACCAGAAATCCATGTAGAAGACAATCAGGCAACGCGCATTGCCGAGCTGGAAGCAGCACTGGAAGAAGCCAAGGCACAAGTCTTATATGTTAAAGCCGAAGGTGAAAATATCCGCCGTCGCACGCTGGATGATATTGATAAAGCCCGTAAATTTGCGCTGGAAAAATTCAGCGGTGAGTTGCTGGCAGTGAAAGATAGCCTGGATGCCGCATTGGCGGTAGAAAGTGCTGAGGTTGATAGCTATAAAAGTGGCGTGGAATTGACAGCCAAACAATTACTCAGCGTATTTGAAAAATTCAATATTGCTGAAATCAATCCCGTAGGCGAAAAGTTTGACCCTAACAAACATCAGGCGATCAGCATGGTGCCTGCTGAAGGTGAGCCGAATACCGTGTTAAGTGTATTGCAAAAAGGCTACAGTTTGAATGAACGCGTATTGCGTCCGGCGTTAGTGACTGTGATTCAGGCCAAGTAAATCAACCACATTTTAAATAGGGGCTTGAAATCTTTTCAGGCGTCCCAATTATTACATCATTGATGTTCTGATTAACGAATTTTAAGGAAAACATAAAGATGGCAAAGATTATCGGTATTGATTTGGGAACGACAAACTCATGCGTCGCCGTGATGGAAGGTGGCAAGCCACGTGTGATTGAGAACGCTGAAGGCGCGCGTACCACGCCTTCTATTATTGCTTACCAGGAAGACGGCGAAATTCTGGTGGGTGCACCAGCAAAACGTCAGGCAGTGACTAACCCCAAAAATACCCTGTTTGCGGTGAAGCGTTTGATTGGCCGTCGCTTTGACGAAAAAGAAGTGCAAAAAGACATCGACCTCATGCCTTACACCATTGCCAAGGCTGACAATGGTGACGCATGGGTAGAAGTGCGTGGCAAAAAACAGGCGCCACCACAAATTTCTGCCGAAGTGTTGCGCAAAATGAAGAAAACTGCTGAAGACTACCTGGGCGAAGAAGTGACCGAGGCCGTGATTACCGTGCCCGCTTACTTTAACGATAGCCAGCGTCAGGCAACTAAAGATGCAGGCCGTATCGCTGGTCTGGAAGTAAAACGTATCATCAACGAGCCAACGGCAGCGGCACTGGCATTTGGTTTGGACAAACAGGAAGGTGACCGCAAGATTGCGGTATATGACCTGGGTGGCGGCACTTTCGATATTTCGATTATTGAAATTACTGAAATCGACGGCGAGCACCAGTTCGAAGTGTTGTCTACCAATGGTGACACATTCCTCGGTGGTGAAGACTTTGATAACCGCATCATCGACTTTTTGGCTGACGAATTCAAGAAAGAAAACGGCTTGGACTTGCGTAACGACTTGCTGGCAAAACAGCGTCTGAAAGAGGCGGCCGAAAAAGCCAAGATCGAATTGTCTGGTGCACAGCAGACTGAAGTGAACCTGCCGTACATCACGGCTGATGCGACCGGTCCTAAGCACTTGGTGGTGAAAATCACTCGTGCCAAGCTGGAGTCATTGGTGGAAGACCTGATTGAGCGAACCATCAGCCCATGTAAAACGGCATTGAAAGATGCAGGCGTGTCTCCTTCAGATATTTCTGACGTGATTTTGGTGGGCGGTCAGAGCCGGATGCCTAAAGTGCAAGAAAAAGTGAAAGAGATTTTTGGCAAGGAACCACGTAAAGATGTGAACCCGGATGAAGCCGTGGCCGTAGGTGCTGCGATCCAGGGCGGCGTACTGAAAGGCGACGTGAAAGACGTGTTGCTGCTGGACGTGACACCATTGTCCCTGGGTATTGAAACCCTGGGTAGCGTGATGACCAAGCTGATCAAGAAAAACACCACGATTCCTACCAAGGCATCACAAGTGTTCTCGACAGCTGAAGACAACCAGAATGCGGTGACTATCCATGTGTTGCAAGGTGAACGCGAAATGGCTTCCGGCAACAAGAGCCTGGGCCAGTTTAACCTCAGCGACATTCCACCTGCACCGCGTGGCATGCCGCAAATTGAAGTGACTTTTGATATCGATGCCAACGGTATTTTGCATGTGTCTGCCAAAGACAAGGCCACTGGCAAAGAAAACAAGATCACCATCAAAGCTAACTCCGGCTTGTCTGAAGAAGAAATTCAGCGCATGGAAGAAGATGCGGCTAAATATGCTGACGAAGACAAAAAACTGCGTGAACTGGTCGACGCCCGTAACCAGGCGGACAGCGTGTTGCACAGCGTGAAAAAATCGTTGGCTGAGCATGGCGACAAGATTGAGGCCGATGAAAAAGCCAAGATTGAAGACGCAATTAAAGACCTGGAAGCGGTAGCTAAAGACGGCGACGATAAAGAAGTGATTGAAGCCAAGACCAATGCTTTGATGGAAGCTTCACAAAAACTGGGTGAAAAGGTCTATGCCGAGCAACAGGCACAGGCCAATACCGAGAGTGCACAAGCTGAAACTGAAAAAACAGTGGAAGGCGATGTGGTGGATGCCGAGTTTGAAGAAGTGAAGAAAAACTAAGCTTGAAAACGGCGGGTAGAAATGCTCGCCCTTTTTTCAATCATGCCGGCAAACACACTACGCTGACTGCGAGTGTGTTTGTCTTTATGGCGCAAGCGCATTAAACGGAAAAACTATGGCAGCTGCAAAAAAAGATTATTACGAAGTGTTAGGTGTAAACCGCGACGCCAGCGAAGAGGAAATTAAAAAAGCCTTTAAAAAACTGGCCATGAAGTTTCACCCGGACCGCAACCCGGATAACCCCAAAGCCGAAGAAAGCTTTAAGGAAGCCAAAGAGGCTTATGAGATATTGAGTGACGAGCAGAAGCGCGCTGCTTATGACCAATATGGCCATGCCGGCGTAGACCCCAGCATGGGCGGTGGCGGTGGATTTGGCGGATTCAATTCTGGCAACTTCAGTGACGCGTTTGGCGATATTTTTGGGGATATTTTCGGTGGTGCGCGCAACCAGCGCTCGAATGTGTACCGTGGTGCGGATTTACGTTACAACCTGGAAATTTCGCTGGAAGATGCGGCCAAAGGGACTGAGACCAAAATCCGTATTCCGGTACAGACCACTTGTGAAACCTGTCACGGTTCAGGCGCGCGTCCAGGGACATCCCCTGTGACTTGTACCACCTGTAACGGTCACGGCCAGGTACGTATGCAACAGGGTTTTTTCTCTGTACAGCAAACCTGTCCCAAATGTCATGGCACCGGCAAAATGGTGAAAGAGCCTTGCCCAACTTGCCATGGCGGTGGTCGCGTCAAACAGAATAAAACGCTGAATGTGAAGATTCCAGCGGGTGTCGACGAGGGGGATCGTATCCGCCTCAGCGGTGAGGGTGAAGCTGGCGTCAATGGCGGCCCAACGGGTGATTTGTATGTGGTGGTGCATCTCAAGGAACACCCGATTTTCCAGCGCGAAGGTGCAAACCTGCATTGTGAAATGCCTATCAGCTTTAGTACCGCGGCCTTAGGCGGCGAAATTGAAGTGCCGACGCTGGATGGTGCAGCCAAGATGAAGATACCGGCTGAAACGCAAACAGGCAGTGTATTCCGTTTGCGCGGCAAGGGTATCAAGCCCTTACGCTCCAGCGAATATGGTGATTTGATGGTGCATGTGGTCGTTGAAACGCCAGTGCGCCTGACAGAAAAGCAGAAAGAACTGTTGCGTGAGTTTGAAAGTAGTACTCAGGCAGATGCGGGAAAACATAGCCCCAAGAATAAAAGCTGGGTAGATAAAGCCCGCGATTTTTTTAGCTAGTCTACATGCAATTGCGGCCGATAGTGAGGCAGAGTTAAATCTGCTAAACTATTGGCAGTTTCCTTTTTATCGATTTACTTAAAACGATCTCTGCAAGCTGTTGTTTTTATTAAAGTTACAATTTGATAACAATTGAATTTTGACTTTTACAATTCAGTTACAGCTTGGTCAAATTACTGCAATAACTCCTCCCTATACTAAACCCATCTTTAAACGAAACACAAAATGTTTCGTTTGATGGCTAGGTTTAGTTGATTTTCAACACTAGCATTGATTTCCTCCTGATCCAAACCCCCTTTTAACCCGCATTAGCGGGTTTCTTTTTTTCTACCGTCCCCTTTTCCAGATCTCTACGATCGCTGGGGTGGTCTCTGCCGACAACATCGTTTATGATGCATGCAACGCTTGTGGTATTTCATGTAAAAACAGCGACTGTGTTCATTTGATGATGTTGAAGATTGCCATTTTTAATCAGAAAGCAGGTGTCGGAGCAACGACAACTGCACTCAATCTGGCCGCGGCTTGCCAGCGCAAGCGGCGTCAGCTGTTGGTGCTGGATATGGACCCACAAGCCAGGCTGACTGAGGTGTACAAACATACCGGGCTGGATGTGCAGCAACATTTACTCAAGTTTTATCAGGATGAAACACCGCTTGCCAATCTGATTCAACCATTGCGCAATGGCTTGCAGATTATTCCGGCAAGCCCTGAGCTAATGAAAGTAGACTCACAATTTGGACGCGGGCCGACGACACTGAATCGGCTGGGCAAGGGCTTGGCAGAACTTGCGCAAGGGCACCCAGCACTGGATGTCGTCATGGATTGTTGTCCTTTTGTAGGCGTGATCTCCCTGAGTGCCGTGTTTGCCAGTGATCTTGTTCTGGTACCTGTCGCCACCGATTATTTGTCTATCCACTCTGCGGTCAAGATGGATAAGGCCCTTAATGCCCTGCAACCCGTGTTAAAACGAAAAATACAGCGCCGTTATTTACTGACGCGAGCGGATAAAAGCAAGCCCATGACTGTCGAGGTAGAGCAGGAAATGCGCCGCTTGTTTGGAAGTGAAGTGCTGATCAGCAAAATCCTCGAGCATAATGCCTTGGCGGACAGTACGCGTATGGGACAACACGTGTTCGAATACGATGTTGAAAGCGATGCCGCACAGGATTACATGGCGCTATATTTTGAGTTGCAGGATGTGATGAAGCAGCTACCCCATGCCCAATCAATTGCAGCCTGATAGCTAGGGGCCTGTTAACGCTATTTCAGTTGCCGCTGCTGGAGAGCATTTATTCTTACGCAAGGCGGAAAGAGTCGCAGAAATAGATTTGGCGTAACTGGCTACGTAAGCGATAGACAACTTAGCGAAGCGAATCAATGACTTCAGCCCGCAGGGTTACCTGTCATCAGCGCTCTCCGCGTTGTTCGGCGCTTGTTGGGAATCACCAAACTGCGCTTCTCACGCCTTGATAGCACTGATGACAGAGGCAACATCGACAATTGAAATAGTGTTAACAGGCCCTAGGTTTCACGTCTGCTACTCAGCCATTGCCGCCGCCAGAACACCAGTAACATCGCCAGGGCAATCAGCAGCATTATCAATATCGCCCACCAAAAACCTTGAGGGTCTTTTAACCACGGCATCTGTTCAAAGTTCATCCCAAAAATACCCGCAATCAGTGTCGCCGGCATAAACAGCATGGCGACAACAGTGAGTGCGCGTACTTCCAGATTCACGCGCTGGCTGAGGCTGGTCATGTAAATATCCATCAGGCCACTCAAGGTGTCCCGGATGGCTTCCAGCGATTCCGTGAAATGCACGGTGTGGTCATACAAGTCGCGCAGGTAGGGCAAGGTTTGCGGGCTGAAAAAACCGTGTTCATTGCGGATCAGGCTATTGAGCACTTCACGCAAAGGCCACACAGCACGGCGTAACTGTATGGTCACATGTTTCAGGCGGTGGATGTTCTGCAGGTCTTCCGGACTGGGGCGATCTAGCAGGTGATTTTCGAGCTGTTCGGCATCGTCGTTGATCGCTTCCAGTACCTGGAAGTAACGTTCCATCAGGCTGTCCAGCAAGGCGTAGCATAAATAATCTGAACCGCTTTGACGCAATAAGGCCTGGCCCTGGCGTAGCCGCTCCCGCACAGGCTCGAAGCTGCCAGAAGGTCTTTCCTGGAAAGTAAGCAGCCACTCACGTCCTAAAGCCATGCTGATTTGTTCTGAGCTGACACTCATACTGCCTGCCTCATAGTAAAACAAACGGGTTTCCAGAAACAGGTAATCGGTGTAGGTATCCAGTTTGGGGCGTTGCTCAGTATTTAAAATATCATCCAGCACCAGTGGATGCAGCTTGAAGCGCCGGGCGACCGCTTGCAGGACCGGAATGTCGAGTACGCCATGGACATTGATCCAGGCCACGTGGCCAGCAGGTGGTTGCCAATGCTCGATATCCTGCATGGTGAGTTGTTGTGACAGGATATCTTGTGCGTTATAGCAAATTTTATGGATACAGGCGTTTGGTAACGGTGTGCCTTTAGGTGTTTCTGCCAGTGTCGGGCTGTTGGTGCCTAGAAGTTTATGTTTGCGGTGTCTGCGTTTAGCCATCGTTATTCCAAATCAAATTACCAGTGCCTATTGCTGGCCCAGCATAAGCGTTCACGGCCTGGAAATCAACCTGCGGCGGGTGTGGCGGCAGTCTATGCTAAAATAAAGAAAATTATTCAGTAGGAAAATCGCATGTCTGGCAATACCATCGGCACCTTGTTTACCTTGACTTCATTTGGGGAGTCACATGGCCCTGGCATTGGCGGTATTGTGGATGGGTGCCCTCCAGGACTCGAGCTTAGTGCAGCCGATTTGCAAGTGGATCTTGACCGCCGTAAACCGGGAACTTCTCGTCATGTGACACAACGTAATGAAGCCGATGAGGTTGAAATCCTCTCTGGGGTATTTGAGGGTAAAACTACCGGTACCCCGATAGGCTTGCTGATCCGCAACACCGATCAGCGCTCGCAGGATTACAGCAAGATCATGGATACTTTCCGTCCTGGACATGCTGACTATACCTACAGCCAGAAATACGGTATCCGTGATTATCGTGGCGGTGGCCGTTCCAGCGCACGTGAAACCGCAGTACGCGTGGCCGCAGGTGCCATCGCCAAGAAGTGGCTCAAGGAAAAATACGGCATCCAGATTCGTGGTTATCTCAGCCAGATTGGTGAGATCGAGATCCCATTCGTGAGCTGGGAGGCAGTGTCACAAGAGGGCAATGCTTTCTTCTCACCCAATGTCGAAATCCTGCCGCAACTGGAAGCCTATATGGACCAGATCCGTAGTGAGCGTGACTCAGTGGGCGCGCAAATTACTGTGGTCGCTGAAAAAGTCCCTGTAGGCCTTGGAGAACCTGTATTTGACCGGCTGGATGCCGATATTGCCCATGCCATGATGGGCATCAACGCCGTCAAAGGCGTTGAAATCGGTGCGGGGTTTGATTCAGTCGCACAGCGTGGCAGTGTCCACAGTGATGAACTTACGCCAGAGGGCTTCGCCACCAATCACGCTGGTGGTGTGCTGGGCGGCATCTCCACCGGTCAAGATATTGTGGTCAATGTCGCGTTCAAGCCCACTTCGAGCATCCCGCAACAGCGCCACTCCATCAATCAGGCCGGTGATGCGGTCATGATGCAAACCACAGGCCGTCATGATCCATGCGTAGGCATACGTGCGACACCGATCGTAGAAGCAATGCTGGCACTGGTGTTGATGGATCATGCCCTGCGCCACCGTGGTCAGAATGCAGACGTGCATACCAGCGTTCCAAAATTGTAAGGTTACCTCCGCTCGAGCCAGGGGCCTGAGCAATATCCATCCAAACGCGAGTATGTCATGAGTCACGCCTTACACTTTAACCTCTCGCGTTTCTATTTTATTTACTATTTCTTTGTCGGTGCGTTTGTCCCTTACTGGGGGCTATACCTGACGGCAGAATCTTTTTCCCCGGCCGATATTGGCATCCTGATGTCACTGTTCCAGTTGAGCCGCATTATCGCGCCTAACCTTTGGGGCTGGTTGGCGGACCATACACGGCAGCGCGTGCGCTGGATACGCATGACCGCCTTTTTGGGGCTACTGGGGTTCATAGCCATTTTCTGGGCGCATGATTTCACCACCATGTTTATCGTGATGGTGGCTCTAAGTTTGTTTACCAGTTCAACCCTGCCTTTGTCTGAATCCTTGGTGCTGGCGCATCTGGCAAGCACTAATGGCCATTACAGCAAAATCCGGTTATGGGGTTCATGGGGCTTTATCGTGGCTTCGGTGCTGTTGGGTTATTTGACCGACTGGTTTGGCATTGGCAGCCTGCTCTGGTTTATCCTGCTGGTGCAATGTACCTTGTTTGCACTGACCTGGAAGCTGCCGGAAGCCCATGTGCCGCCGCATGCCCATGACGATTTTTCAATCTGGCAAATTCTTAAACAACCTACAGTGATGTCACTTCTTATCGGTTGCGCCATGATGGTGACGGCGCATGGCCTCATGTACAACTTCTACTCGATTTATCTGGCAGAGCATGGGTATAGCAAAGGCATGATAGGCTGGCTGTGGTCGCTGGGCGTGATTTGCGAGATTGGCATTTTCGTGAAGATGCCATGGATCATGGCACGCTTTAAACTGAAAACCATTTTACTGGCCAGCCTGATGATAGGGGTTGTCCGTTTTGCCATGATGGGCCTGGTGCCAGACCAGTTAGTGCTGCTGTTGCTGGCGCAGACCATGCATGCGTTCACGTTTGGCAGCTTCCATGCCGCTTCGGTCGAGGTAGTCACGCAATACTTTAATGGTCGGCATCAAGCCAAGGGGCAGGCTATTTATAACAGTGTCGCGTATGGTGTGGGTGGTGCCTTAGGCGGACTACTAGGCGGCTTTGCCTTGCAGTATCTGGGCGGACAAATGACTTTTACTTTAGCGGCTTTATTTCCGCTGCTGGGTGCCATTATTGTCACTTTAGGATTACATTTATCGCAGCCCTACGCCCGCAAGGGCATGTTTAGTCATTAGCGACGAGATACTGTAGAAATAAAAACAGCCCGTGAAAGGGCTGTTTTTGAGATACGACTTGATTAGTTGACGCGCTTATCGCGCTCAATCAAAGCGTATGCGCTGTGGTTATGAATAGACTCGAAGTTCTCTGACTCAACCACATATTTGACGATGCGCTTTTCAGCGTTCAATTGTGCAGCGACGTCGCGCACCATGTCTTCCACAAATTTTGGATTGTCATAGGCGCGTTCTGTCACATACTTCTCATCCGGGCGTTTTAGCAGTCCATACAGCTGGCAAGAAGCCTGTTCCTCAATCAGCGTAACCAGGTCTTCCAGCCACATAAACTCATTGAGCAGGGCTGTCACAGTGACATGGGAGCGCTGGTTGTGAGCGCCGTAATCTGAAATCTTTTTGCTACATGGGCACAAACTGGTCACTGGCACCATTACTTTAACGGTAATCTCGAACTGACCGTTCTTGATTTCACCAATAAAAGTGACTTCGTAGTCGAGCAGACTTTTCACACCAGAAACAGGCGCGGCCTTGTTAATGAAGTAAGGAAAGCGCATTTCGATGTAGCCGGATTCGGCTTCCAGGCGCTCCACCATTTGGCGCAAAATGGTTTCAAAAGAATCAATCGAGATGGCGTGCTCGTTCATGTTGAGAATCTCAACAAAGCGCGACATATGCGTCCCTTTGAAGTTGTGCGGTAAATGCACATACATATCAAATACCGCCACGGTATGTTGTTCACCGCCGGTTTTGTCTTTCACGATGACTGGATGACGAATAGACTTGATGCCTACTTTATTAATGTCCAATTGGCGCACATCAGGTGTATTTTGTACGTCTTCAATCATCGTAGGAATAACGGGTTGGTTCATCAGGTGTTCCATAGCGGGAGTGCCCGCCTGTTGATTAATAGTTGAGTTTACTACTCGGAAATTAATTTCTCAATAGCTGTGCAAATGCCAGCTCTATCTAGACCGCATTCAGCCAGCATAGTTTCATGGTTGCCATGTTCGATAAATTGATCTGGTAACCCTAAGCAACGCAACGGTTTAGTAATGCAGTGCGCTTGCAGGCACTCCATCACTGCGGACCCTGCGCCACCCATAATGGCATTTTCTTCTACTGTGAGTAGGTAGTCATGCGTGCGTGCCATTTCCAGTACCATGGACTCATCAAGCGGTTTGATGAAACGCATATTCACTACCGTCGCGTCCACGGATTCTGCCGCTTGTAGTGCTGGTTGCAGCATGCTGCCAAAGGTTAATATCGCCACTTTTTTACCTTGGCGCTTGAGTTCGGCTTTGCCGATTTCCAGGGTCTCCAGCGTTGGGGTAACAGCGGCACCGATGCCGCTTCCACGTGGGTAGCGCACAGCTGCAGTGCCTGGATAGTGATAGCCCGTGGTCAGCATCTGGCGACATTCATTTTCGTCGCTAGGCGCCATGATCACAATGTTGGGGATGCAACGCATAAAGCTCAGGTCAAAACTACCGGCATGGGTAGGACCATCTGCGCCAACCAGCCCTGCACGGTCTACCGCCAGCAACACATCCAGCTTCTGCAAGGCAATATCATGAATCAACTGGTCATAAGCGCGTTGCAAAAAGGTGGAGTAAATGGCCACGACAGGCTTGAGACCATCACAGGCCATGCCCGCGGCAAAGGTCAATGCGTGTTGTTCGGCAATGCCAACGTCAAAATAACGTTGCGGATAGGCCTCGGCAAAACGGTTGAGGCCGGAGCCATCACACATGGCAGGGGTGATCCCTACCAGTTTCTCATCCGCCGCGGCCATATCTACCAGCCAGTCACCAAAAATCTGTGTGTATGTCGGGCGCTCACTATGGCTCAGGCTGTGGCCATTTTGCGGGTCAAACTTGCTGACACCATGGTACTTATTCGGGTTATCTTCTGCCGGGCTGTAGCCTTTGCCTTTCTGCGTGACCACATGCAGGAATTGCGGGCCTTGCAACTGGCGGATATTGCTCAAGGTATCTACCAGCGTATCAATGTCATGCCCATCAATCGGGCCGATGTAATTAAACCCGAACTCTTCGAACAGCGTGCCTGGCGTGACCATGCCCTTGGCATGTTCTTCGGCGCGGCGGGCAAACTCTTTCACTGGTGGAATGATATCCAGCACTTTTTTACCACTGCGGCGCACGCTGTCATACAGCTTGCCAGACATCAGGCGCGCCAGGTAATTATTGAGCGCGCCCACATTGTTGGAGATGCTCATGTCGTTGTCATTGAGGATGACCAAAATGTTGGTATCCATATCACCCGCATTATTCAATGCCTCGAATGCCATGCCCGCTGTCATTGCCCCATCACCAATGATGGCAACACTGCGGCGGTGAGAACCTTGTGCTTTGGCTGCGACTGCCATGCCTAACGCTGCGGAAATCGACGTGCTCGAGTGGCCCGTGCCAAAAGTATCAAATTCACTTTCATCACGTTTGGGGAATCCGGCAATGCCGCCTGCTTTACGCAAATTAGCCATGGCTTCACGGCGGCCAGTCAGGATTTTATGCGGATAGGTTTGATGGCCGACATCCCACACCAAACGGTCATCCGGCGTGTTGTAAATGTAGTGTAAGGCAATGGTGAGCTCCACCACTCCCAGGTTGGAAGATAAATGCCCACCAGTTTGTGACACACTGTGAATCAAGAAAGCGCGTAACTCAGCTGCCAGCACTTTGAGTTGAGCGCGCTCAAGTTTGCGTAAATCTGTGGGCGAATGTATACGGGACAGCAGCGATGTCATGATTAGAATGGGCGCTCACAAATGAATTTGGCAATGCCTCTCAGTGGGTCGGCTTTGCAGTTAAAGCCGGACAGCAATTGCATGGTTTGCTCGTACAAGGTGTTCACCAGTACTTTGGCTTCCTCTAAACCGAGCAGGCTAACGTAAGTCGACTTTTCCTGTAACGCATCTTTGCCCGCGGTTTTTCCCAGCGTTTGCGTATCTGCCGTCGCATCCAGGATGTCATCAACCACTTGAAACGCCAAGCCCATATGCTGGCTGTAATGCTCTAGAGCATGTATCAATGCTGGAGGCGTTTGAGGTGCTGCGTAAGCACCAAGTAGTGTAGCGGCCCGTATCAGTGCCCCGGTTTTATACTGATGCATAGTTTCAAGTTCGCGACGTGAGAGCCGCTTGCCCGTACTTTGCAAGTCAATGCTTTGTCCGCCGCACATACCCCTTGAGCCGGTTGCCTGAGCCAGCACTTGCACTTGTTTGAGCGCTTGTGGTGCCTGTGTTTCGGCAATGCATTCAAAAGCCAAGCTTTGCAGTGCGTCCCCGACCAAAAGTGCTGTGGCATCATCATACTGCTTGTGACAGCTTGGCTTACCACGTCGTAAATCGTCATCATCCATACAGGGCATATCATCATGCACTAATGAAAAAGCATGAATCAACTCTACCGCGGCAGCGCTTGCGTCAGCCGCCATCCTTGATGTCCCTGCCAGCTCTGCCCCTGCATAAGTCAGTAATGCCCGAACACGCTTTCCACCGCCTAGGACCGCGTAGCGCATCGCCTGGTGCAAACGTTCCGGCAATGCTTGCTCGTCTGGTACGATTCGTGCAAGTACCTGCTCCACATGCTGTTGATGTGCCGCTGCCCAATGATCAAAAACAAAAGCCGGGTTAGTCATGAATAAAAGGCGAAAGAGGGCGTGCTTTAATTCGGTTCGAAAGGAGTGAGTTGTTGCTGCTGATTCAATATCATGACCGTCTGTTCGGCTTGCTGTAGTGACTCCTGGCAGGCTTGCAGCAACTGCATGCCTTCCGTATAGGCGTTTAACGCAGCTTCCAGCGGCAACTCGCCTGACTCCATGTTTTTTACAATGGTATCCAATGCAGCGAGTCTTTCGGCAAAGGTTTGTTGATCATTCACCGCAGATGGTGAGGTCTTGGAAGCGCTCATGAAAATTAGCCTGTAAAAACGCCAGCTATTTTAACAAAACTCCCCAGTCTTGCGGGATTATTCTCAAGCGTGACTAGGCCTGGGCGGGTAACACGCGCAGCAGAAAGTCGCGTATATCGTTGATCTCTTCTTCACAAACGCTGTGCGGCATTTCATATTCGTGCCATTCAACCTCATAACCAGCCGCTTCCAGCGTCTGTTTGGATGATTGTGCGGTGCTGAGCGTGATCACGCTGTCATGCCGTCCATGCGCCATCCAGATTGGTAAGTGTTTATTGGCGGGGTGTTGCTTCTCTTTAAGTTGATTTTTTAATGGCAAATAAGTGGATAGTGCTAATACGCCCGCCAAAGGTTGGTCAAAACGCGTTGCGGTGTGCAGAGCCATGGCGCCACCTTGTGAGAAACCTGCCAGTAAAATGCGTTGTGCAGGAATACCTCGCGCAATCTCAGCTTCAATCATGGCGTTAATTGTCACCTGCATGTGGTTGATGCCAGCTTCATCTTGTGGGCTATCAGGCTGTAGCCCAAAAATGTCATACCAGGCACGCATCTCGTAACCGTTGTTTAGTGTGACAGGACGATAAGGCGCGTGTGGCAGGATAAATTTTATATGGGGCAGATTGAGCATTTCCACCACTGGCTCAAAATCGTGACCGTCGGCGCCTAAGCCGTGCATCCAGATGATGCTTGCTAAAGGGTTTTTATCAATATTAATTTCAATTATAGGGATGCCCATTAGTATTTCTCATCTCACACAATGAAGAAATTGAATTGTAATGAGTGTGTGCGTTGAATGGATAAATTAATCCAACCTTCATTAGGTTGAAGCTTAGGAACAAACTGCGGTAGCGAGAATGCAGGTCGTGGTTTTGGAACCAGGAGATTTTGCAGTTGCTGAAATGGTTGTTGATGTAATGACTGCTGGAGTATCACATGCTCCACTGCTGCTTACTGGAAGGGATCTTCCGGTTTTATCTGCCAGAATATAGTTGTTAGTGAACTCTTTGGTTTGCATTGCGCACGAATTATCCGCAGCGTCCTTCGCGTAGTCTTGATATGCAGGAATCGCAATTGAGGTAAGGACGCCAATGATTCCAACTACAAGCATTAGCTCAATAAGAGTAAAGCCTTGTTGGTTCATTTTCAATTGCATATTCCTTACAAAGGTCTATGGCTTTAGAATAAGCCTTAAATGCCTGACTGGGCATTTAAGGCGTTGGGATCAATTATGCGGATGTGCAAACACCAGTTGCAAGTACGCATGTGGTGGTTTTGCTACCAGGTTCTTTGGCCTGAGCCGAAATTTCAGTTGCGCTGATGGTTGCTGCAGCTCGGCATGCGCCAGGAGTGCTTGTTGGCAATGTTCTAGCAGTTTGTTGTGCTAATACATAATTATTTGTGAAGCCCTTAGTTTGCACTGCACAAGCATTGTCTGCTGCATCGCGGGTGTAATCCTGATATGCCGGAATAGCCACAGAAGCCAAAATACCAATAATGGCGACCACGATCATCAATTCAATCAGGGTAAAGCCTTGTTGTACGTGTTTTTTCATCATAATTTCCTTTTGAGTCAAGTTTAAAGTCAAAGTCTTCTGTTTCATTCACTGCTTTTCCAACAGTGTTCGCTAAACCCTAAAGCAACAGGTGTGCCAGCTAGGATTTTATGACTATAACTCATTGAAAAATATGAATTAAGTGGTTTTTTTCGCTTAATTCTTCGATTTAAATATGCGCTTGGTGGGTTAGGTTAATTAGGTTGCAGATGACGTAAAGTGACAACCTTCGCCAATCTTTGGCAATTAGAAGTGATGTTTTTTGTCAGGTAGCGATTGGCAGAATGCAAAAAAGGGACTGTGTGGTACACAATCCCTTCATTGAGTGCCAATTTTCAGCTTTTGGCCAAAAACTGCATTTGCAAAAAACAATGTTGTTTACAACGTAAGACTTACCAGAATTTCCACCAGGGTTTACTGTTGCCTTGCGATTTTTTTCCAGAACCCTGGTTAATTACTTTCCCGATTCGGCGACCTTTTTCAGGCTTTCCAGGCCTGGATCAAAGAATTCGTTGATGGCTTTAGTGGCTGCATCATCGTTCTGCTCCGGTTTTGGAATATTGGAAGAGTCGGCGCGGGTATAGCTGCCTTTGACAGTCACCACAGATTCATTGCCGCTACCAGTCACGGTGATGGTTGGGTAAAAGTTAGCCAGTTGCAGTGTGCTTTTTTCCAGGATGTACTCATATTTCAAGCGCATGCCTGCGTCATCGGCTGAACGCAGTTTTTCGTACATCACGCCGCCATTTTTCAGTTTGACTGTGCGGTAAGTTGCGTCGTCACCGTTTTCATCTTTTTTCTGTTCAATGGTGGTGGACTCAACGCCTGCGTGCCAGGCTTGCACATTGCCGAAGTCTTTTAACAATGCCCAGACTTTTGCCGGAGCAGCCTTGATGGTCACGGTTTTTTCAAAACGTAAGGCAGCCGCGCCGTGTGCGCCAGCGGTCAGTGGAATTAATGGCAATAAGGAAACGGCAATAATGCCGAGAATTTTTTTCATTACATTTCTCCTGATATTTACAGACTTTTAAAACTGAAATTAAGCGGTACTTATATAAAGTTAGGTATATAAAAGTAGATGGTCTTGAGTTTTAAAAACAACCCGTGACTTTACCTAAAAAAAAGCTTCTTTGCGACTAATTCATGGGCGATCCTGTGAAAAAAACGATTTTTATTTAGCTTCCAATATAAATTGCCCAAAAGACCGGCACAGTTTGGGGCTGGCGATGGTGCTGGTGACGGTGTTGGTATGACTGTCAATCAATGAAACCGTATCGGAGCCCCAGTTGGCGACCACCACCTGCTGGGTGGCTTTATCGTATTCGATGCCCTCAGGGAACTCGCCGACAGTAATCGTTTTAACGGTTTTGCCATTATTCAGGTCAATCACCGAGACGCTTTCTGCGTGGTTGTTGCTGACATACGCCCAGCGACCATCCGGGCTAATGGCCACGCCATAAGGGTGCTGCCCGGTTTTGATTGTGCTCGACTGGTAAGTGTCCACATTGAGTAGCGTGAGTGTGTTGCTGACGACATTAACGACGAACAATGTGCGTCCGTCCGGGCTCAGGGAGAGCGCAAATGGATGCAGACCTACAGGGATTTGAGCCAGGGTTTTCAAGGTTTTGGTGTCTACCACGGTGACATCATTGCTATCCCTGTTGGCAATAAACAGTTTCTTGTCATCTGCGCTGACCAGCATGCCAGAGGGTGTTTTACCGGCCTTGAATGCTTTTTGTTTTTCTGGATAGCCTGTCTCTATCGCGATTACTTGCTCGCCTCCCCAGTCGGCGACATACAGGGTGTTTTCGTCGCGGCTTAAGGCAATACCAACCGCTTGCACATGTACAGGAATCTCAAGGATTTTTTGTTGTGTGACGCTGTTAATCACGGAAACAGTCTGGCTATTGGCGTTGCTGATATAGACACGGCGCTGTTTCGCTGCGATAGCCACGCCTACGGGCGCTTTGCCTACTTCAATGGTATGTGTAATTTGCTTTTTCTGTGTATCCAGTACTGATACCGTATCGCTGCCTTGGTTAGTGATATAGGCTAAATTACCAGCCATGGTATTCAAACTAAGGCCTGTCAGCAGGAGGGCGCATATGAAAAATTGCAAAGATATATATTTGCAGTCAGGTCTTCTAGTTCTTGAAGGTGAGGTGGTTAAACCGTGCATGAATTCAAAACGCCTTTGATGCTCGCAGGTTGACAGGTGGATAGCAAAAAATACTTTATCCAGATATTTAAGATTTTATCTTCATTTTAAGGTGTATTTCTAAAAGGGTGGATATGACGGTTGTCCTTTCATTAAAAGGCAAAATGTGAAAAAATTGCAGCAAATATTGAAGGCAGTTTTTTATGTTAGATCGTGATGGATACCGTCCAAACGTCGGGATTGTGTTATGCAATGCGCACAACCAGGTGTTTTGGGGCAAGCGTATCAGGGAACATGCATGGCAGTTTCCACAAGGCGGCATCAAATATGGTGAAACGCCTGAGCAGGCCATGTATCGGGAGCTGATGGAGGAGGTGGGCCTCAAGCCGGAGCACGTCAAAATTTTGGGGCGTACACGTGACTGGCTACGCTACGATGTCCCCACCAGCTGGGTTAAGCGCGAATGGCGCGGTAGTTACAAGGGCCAGAAGCAAATCTGGTTTTTATTGCGACTGACGGGCAGGGATTCTGACGTTTCCTTGCGTGCTACTGAGCATCCAGAGTTTGATGCATGGCGCTGGAGTGACTACTGGGTGCCACTGGAAGACGTGATTGAGTTCAAGCGTGAGGTTTATCAAATGGCCCTGAACGAGTTGGCTACATTTTTGCATCACTCGTCCCGGCGTATTGGCGGCAAGCCGCGCAAGCCAGCAGCGGTTTCCAAAAAAGAGCCTCCTATTGTCACGCCAGAATAATCCTTTAGTCTTGGTTTTGCTACATCCATATCGCGGATGAACGGTCCTGTGGCAGGATCCACGTCGGCCGCAAGCCATGACAGGTGTAGCCGTTAGGGTATTTCAGCAGGTAATCCTGGTGCTCTGGTTCGGCCAGCCAGAAATCACTGGCAGCAGTGATCTCAGTCACCACATCCCCGGGCCAAATGTCTGAAGCATTCATTTCATTAATCAATTGCTGCGCAATTTCTTTTTGTGCCGGATTGGTATAGTAAATTGCAGAGCGATAAGACGGCCCCAAGTCGTTTCCCTGGCGGTTTAGGGTGGTGGGGTCATGAATCTGGAAAAAAAACACCAGCAATTGCCTGAGGGTGATGCGGGCCGGATCGTAAATAATTTCTATTGCCTCCGCATGATTGCCATGGTTGCGGTAAGTGGCATTCGCTACTTCGCCACCGGTGTAGCCGACGCGGGTATTGATAATGCCCGGCAAGCGGCGGAACAGGTCTTGCATGCCCCAAAAACAGCCGCCAGCGAGAATAATGGTGTCTTGCATAAAGCTCTCTTTCCATGTGTTTGGTGTTTTACGTATCTGTGCTGTGATGTGTGAATCACTTTTCAGCTTTGTCGTGTATCAAATCAAATACTTACAATCTGTCCAGTATAGGTGGTTTAGGTTAAAATGCTGAGTTTTAGTTCTAAGCAATGTTGGGGAGCATATGTCAGTCAAGGTAGGCATTAACGGGTTTGGACGAATTGGCCGTATGGCGTTACGTGCGGCGATTGAGCAAGCAGAGTTCAGCAATATCGAAGTGGTCGCTATTAATAGCTCATATGATGTTGAATACATGATGTATTTGCTTAAATATGACTCTGTGCATGGCCGTTTTAATGCTAAGGTTGAAGCTGACAATGGTGCGCTGGTGGTGAATGGCAAGCGTATCCATTTAACGGCAGAGCGAGATCCAAACAATATTGACTGGCGTAAAGGAGGGGCTGAGGTGGTGATTGAATCTACCGGTGCCTTTTTAACGCAGGACAACTGCCAGCCGCACCTCAACGGTGGTGCCATCAAAGTGGTGCAGTCTGCACCCGGCAAAGACGATACGCCGATGTTTGTCTATGGCGTGAACCACACCGAATATGCTGGCCAGGCAATTATTTCAGCAGCATCTTGCACTACTAACGGGTTGGCACCCCTGGCAAAAGTGTTGCATGATACCTTTGGTGTCAAGCGCGGCCTGATGACCACGATTCATGCTGCCACGGCATCCCAACTGACCGTAGATGGCACCTCCAAAAAAGACTGGCGCGGCGGACGCAGTGTCTTTGAAAACATTATTCCTTCGAGTACGGGTGCAGCCAAGGCAGTGGGTAAGGTAATCCCGGCCTTGAACAAGAAGTTAACAGGGATGTCCATGCGCGTGCCTTCTGCGGATGTGTCGGTGGTTGACCTGACCGTGGAACTTAATAGCGAGGCTACTTATGAGGCGATTTGCACAGCCATGCAACAAGCGGCCGATGGCCCGCTAAAAGGCGTGCTGGAGTATACCAATGACAAAGTCGTTTCCAGTGACTTCCGCAGCAGCCCTGCTGCCAGCGTGTTTGATGCAGATGCCGGTATCATGCTCGACCCGACTTTTGTTAAAGTGGTTGGCTGGTACGACAACGAGTACGGTTATACCTGTAACCTGCTGCGCCTGGTTCAACACATTGCTTAATCATGCACGGGGCTTTATGCCCCGTTTGCTTTTTGCCACGATTTTCACCTTACCAGTTTATATTCAAGCGGTAGTGACCGCTCAAGGGAGACCTGCATGAAATTTATCAAAATGACTGACCTCGACTTGCGTGGTAAACGTGTGTTCATCCGCGCCGACCTCAATGTGCCGGTAAAAGATGGCGTGGTGACCAGTGATGCCAGAATTGTAGCCAGCATGCCCACCATTGAATACGCCTTGAAAGCGGGCGCTAAAGTCATGGTGACTTCGCATCTTGGCCGCCCAGAAGAAGGCGTTTACAGTGAAGAAAACTCATTGAGGCCAGTGGCGGATGTAATGAGCAAGCTGCTGGGGCAGCCAGTACGCCTGGTGAAAAACTGGCTGGCCCCCAATGCGCCTGAAGACAGCCTGACCACAGCAGATGGTCAGCTCATTTTGCTGGAAAACTGCCGGTTTAATGTAGGCGAAAAGAAAAATAATGATGATCTGGCCAAAAAATACGCCGCCTTGTGCGATGTATTTGTCATGGATGCTTTTGGCACTGCACACCGCGCAGAAGCCTCTACACATGGCATTGCCAAATTTGCGCCTGTGGCCTGTGCCGGAATTCTGCTCACTGAAGAGCTGGATGCATTGAGCAAAGCCTTGCTGGCGCCCGCCCGCCCGCTGGTAGCGATTGTGGGGGGCTCAAAAGTCTCGACCAAACTGACCGTGCTTGAAAGTTTGTCTGACAAAGTGGATCAGTTGGTGGTAGGCGGCGGTATTGCTAACACCTTCCTCAAGGCTTCTGGTCAGGAAGTCGGTAAGTCTTTGTGTGAGGATGACCTGGTGGATACCGCGAAGTGCCTGATGGATAAAATGGCGGCGCGTGGTGCCTGTGTGCCTATTGCTAAAGATGTGGTGGTTGGCAAGCAGTTTGATGCCAATGAACCTGCTGTCAAAAAATCAGCAACAGAAGTTGCCGTAGACGAAATGATTTTTGATATTGGGTCACAATCAGCAGCTGAGCTGGTGGACATCATTATGAAAGCTGGCACTGTCGTATGGAATGGTCCGGTGGGTGTGTTTGAGTTTGACCAGTTTGGTGAAGGTACTAAAACCATTGCCAAGGCCATCGCTGAAACCAAGGCCTTTACGCTGGCAGGTGGGGGTGACACCATTGCGGCCATCCAGAAGTACGACATTTATGACAAGGTATCTTACATCTCGACGGCTGGCGGGGCTTTCCTGGAGTTTCTCGAAGGCAAGACTCTGCCGGCTGTGGCTATTCTGGAAGAGCGCGCCCGTTAATTGCGAGATTTGCCTGGGTTGTAAGTCATAAGCTGGCTGTTGGCGTGGCGGTTAAACCGATAACGGGACAGTCAGCCTGTGATGCTTATCGTACACTTCTACACGGTTCCTGCCTTGCTTCTTGGCGACATATAAAGCCTTATCGGCCTGTTCAATCAGCAGGTTGCCATCTTCACTAAAATTCAGCGACTGGTTTCGGGCATGCTGCTCCTTCTGCCAATGTGAGTGATTTAGGCCAAGAGAGGCCACGCCTATGCTCACTGTCATTAAGCGGTGTCCGGCAAATCGGATATCTAGCGCCATGACTTTTTGCCGGATACGCTCAGCAATTTTGGCAGCCTCCTGCTGGGTAGTTTGCCCCAATACCAGGACAAACTCCTCGCCACCGTAACGCGCCGCCAGGTCGCCCGGACGGTTAGTATATTTCCTAAGGATATTCGCCAGTTGACGCAAGCACTCGTCACCCGCTGCGTGGCCCATGCTGTCGTTCAACTGTTTAAAGTGATCGGCGTCCACCATCATCACGCTCAGGCTGGATTGGTGGCGAATGGCGCGTGACCATTCGTCATGCATGAATTGCTCCAGTCTTCGACGGTTGGCCAGCCCGGTCAGAGGATCAGTCAGTGTCAATGCTGAGATGCGATCTTCGGTTTGCTTGTGATGGGTGATATTGGTGAGCGACAGTAGAAACAATTTGCCATCAGCCAGGGCCGTTTGTATCGGTTGCAAGTTCAGGGTCAGCCAGGTGGGATGCTGCGTGGGGGTGTGACACAAATAGTCAGTGGTAAAGTGATTCTGGGTGCCGTCAAGTACCCGCGCAATGCCATCCAGTAATTCCGGCTGGTTGGTATCCTGATTGGCGCGGCAGATATCCAAGTAACTGATGCCAAACCAGTCGGTTTCTATGTCTAGCCCGTAAAACAGCCCAAATGAACGCCATGCCTGATTCACATATACAATACTGCTCGATTCATCGATCACTGCAATTTGCAGTGGCAATGTGTCCAGAATACTACTCAGTAATTGTTCTGCGATGTTCACAAAATATCCGGCAGGTAGTTGAAACTCACAATTGTTAAGAGCTTGCTATTCCCATTCTAGTGAAGCAGAGGCTGCCTGTCTAATCTGAATGCTATCAAATTAGCACTAAAATTGCTTGTCTACTGACTATTCATGGCGAAGGAGTCAAAAATGGGCATTAGAGTGGGCATTAACGGGTTTGGCCGTATTGGCCGGATGGTGCTGCGCGCCGCATTAAATCAGGCAGAGTTCAAGGATATCGAGGTTGTTGCCATTAACGGCATCGAAGAACCTGAACATATGCTGTATATGCTCAAATATGACTCTGTGCACGGAAGACTGGCACAGGAAGCTCATTTAGAGGGCGGTTTCCTGGTGATTGATGGTAAAAAAATCCGTCTCACTGCACATGCCAAACCGGCAGACATTGACTGGCGGTCTGAGCATGTCGATGTCGTGGTGGAATGTACGGGTGTTTTCCTGACCCAGGAAAGCTGTGCTGCCCATATTGCAGGTGGTGCACGTATCGTAGTCCAGTCCGCGCCTGGCAAAGACGATACGCCAATGTTTGTCTATGGTGTCAATCATTACCACTACCGCGGAGAAGATATTGTCTCGGCAGCGTCTTGTACGACTAATGGCTTGGCGCCCATTGTTAAGGTGTTACATGACAATTTTGGGGTCAAGCGTGGCTTGATGACTACCATACACGCAGCGACTGCCACCCAGAAAACGGTTGATGGTACTTCTAACAAAGACTGGCGTGGCGGTCGAGGTGTTTTCGATAACATTATTCCTTCCAGCACTGGTGCGGCCAAGGCGGTTGGTAAAGTAATCCCGGCACTTAACAAAAAACTCACCGGGATGTCCATGCGTATTCCTTCCGCGGATGTGTCTGTGGTTGATTTAACGGTAGAGTTGCAACAGAGCACCACTTATGAAGAAATTTGCGCCGTCATGCAATATGCAGCCGAGCGCGACCTGAAAGGCGTGCTAGGCTATACCGATGAAGCCGTCGTTTCCAGTGATTTTAGGGGTTATCCGGCCGCCAGTGTGTTTGATGCCAGTGCAGGCATCATGCTGGACCCCACCTTTGTCAAGCTGATAGGCTGGTATGACAACGAGTATGGCTATACCTGCAATCTGTTGCGCTTAACGCGTTATGTCGGTTATGCCAAGCTGTCGATGACGGATTTGCCGCAAACTGAGCAGCAAGAGGCCGTTGCCGCTTGAGCTATTCTTGAAATATCAATAGACAATTTATTCGCCTGCAAGGGCGTGGCGCATTTATAATGTTGTTTTTATTTGTGTGATAGACATGATGCGTGCGCCTTTGCTCGAAACCTCCATCAAAAGCCTGAAAAAATTGCACCAGGGTAAGGTGCGCGATATTTACGATATTGATGACCACACCATGTTGCTGGTGAGCACTGATAGGTTAAGTGCCTTTGATGTGATTTTGCCAACGGGTATCCCGCACAAGGGCGCCATGCTGACGCAAATGGCAAACTTCTGGTTTGAGCAATTGCGAGATGTGGTGCCCAACCATTTGACCGGCATTGCGCCAGAGACTGTGGTTGCGACTGATGAAGTGGAGCAGGTGAAAGGGCGTGCTGTGGTGGTGAAAAAACTCAAGGCCTTGCCACTGGAAGCCATTGTGCGTGGTTACCTGGTAGGAAGTGGCTGGAAAGAATACAAAGCCAAAGGCACGGTTTGCGATATTTCTTTGCCGGCTGGACTGCAATTGGCTCAGCAATTGCCCCAGCCTCTGTTCACCCCTTCGAGCAAGGCTGCCGTCGGTGAGCACGATGAAAACATCAGTGTCGCACAAGTTGAGGCACTCATTGGTAAAGACCTGACAGTGCAAGTCGAAAAAGCCGCCATTGCCTTGTATACCCGTGCTGCCGAATATGCGCGTACCAAGGGCATTATTATTGCCGATACCAAATTTGAATTTGGTGTTGACGAACACGGTATCTTGCATGTGATGGACGAAGTGTTGACCCCGGATTCTTCACGCTTCTGGCCAGCAGACCAATATCAGGTGGGCAGTAACCCGCCTAGCTATGACAAGCAATATGTGCGTGACTGGCTGGAAAGTTGCGGTTGGGACAAGACGCCGCCCGGCCCGGAACTGCCAGCGGATGTGGCACAACGTACTTCTGATAAATACATGGAAGCATTTGCCAAGTTGACCGGTCGTACCTTGCTGACGGAGTAATTGCACTGAGATGGGATTGCGTGCGCAACTGGCGACATTAGCTGGCCGGTTTAAAACAGAGGTGTTGTTTTACCGTGCATTGCATGCCCATCCGCAAACGCCATGGCTCGCCAAAGCTCTGCTCTGGTTGGCGTTAGGATACTTAGTGCTGCCATTTGACCTGATCCCGGACTTTATTCCGGTGATTGGTCAATTAGATGAGTTGGTGATTATTCCGTTATTGCTTTATCTGGCACTCAAACTAACACCTGTCAGTGTCAGGCAGGCATGTCGCGAGTTGGTGTCAGCTGAGCAAGATCAAAAATAGTGCTATTTGCCTGCAAGGCGTCATATTATTCGCCTATAATGGCGATTTTTTGTTGAAATGGGTTTAACAAGATGTCTTTGAATTTGGTGCCAAGCGGCAAAGATTTACCGCACGACTTTAACGTCATTATCGAAATTCCGGCCAATGGCGACCCGGTTAAGTATGAAGTGGACAAAGAAAGTGGTGCGCTGTTTGTGGATCGTTTCATGGGTACTTCTATGCAGTATCCTTGCAACTATGGCTATATTCCACATACCTTGGGTGACGACGGAGACCCGGTGGATGTGCTGGTGATTACGCCAGTGCCATTGTTGCCTGGTGTTGTGGTTCGCTGCCGCGCATTAGGCATGCTGAAAATGACAGACGAAGCGGGTGGCGATGCAAAAGTGCTGGCCGTGCCTATCGAAAAAGTATGTGGCCTCTATGCCTACCAGAAAACCTTGAGCGATGTTTCTCCATGGCGCCTGGATATGATTGCGCATTTCTTTGAGCACTACAAAGACCTGGATAAAGGTAAATGGGTAAAAATCGAAGGCTGGGTAGGCATTGAAGATGCGCACAAGGAAATTACCGATGGTGTTGCCCGTTATAACGAGGCGGAAGTAAAGCCAGCGTTCTAATCTGGAGCGTGCATGATAAAAAAGTCGGCCCAGGCCGACTTTTTTTATTGCTCTCTGTGATGTGCGTGATTTAGTGTAACAATGGTACGATCAGCAACGCCACAATATTGATAATCTTGATTAAAGGGTTGACTGCCGGACCTGCCGTATCCTTGTATGGGTCGCCGACCGTATCGCCAGTGACTGCGGCCTTGTGTGCGTCTGAACCTTTGCCGCCGTGATGGCCATCTTCAATATATTTCTTAGCGTTATCCCATGCGCCACCGCCAGTACACATGGAAATCGCTACAAACAGGCCGGTGACAATGGTGCCCATGAGTAAGCCACCAAGCGCGACCGGACCCAGGAACAGCCCCACAAGAATAGGCGCGGCAACGGGTAACAGCGAAGGTAGCATCATTTCCTTGATCGCCGCACTGGTCAGCATATCTACCGCCTTGCCGTATTCAGGTTTGGCAGTGCCCTCCATAATGCCCTTGATTTCGCGGAACTGACGGCGGACCTCTTCCACCACGCTACCAGCAGCGCGGCCCACTGCTTCCATCGCCATGGCGGCAAACAGGAAGGGGATCAGGCCACCGATAAACAGGCCGATAATCACCTTCGGGTCACTTAAGTCAAAGCTGGCGGTAATGCCCGCACCTTCCAGTTTGTGTGTGTAATCTGCAAATAGCACCAGTGAGGCCAGGCCAGCAGAGCCAATCGCATAACCTTTGGTGACCGCTTTGGTCGTATTGCCGACGGCATCCAGCGGGTCAGTCACATCACGCACGCTGCTAGGCAGCTCCGACATTTCGGCAATGCCACCGGCGTTGTCGGTAATCGGGCCGTAAGCATCCAGCGCCACCACAATACCCGCCATGCTCAGCATCGCCATCGCAGCAATCGCTACCCCATACAAACCTGCCAGGTGGAAAGAGACAAAAATGGCGATACAGACTGAAATGACAGGCAGGGCGGTCGACTTCATCGAGACGCCTATGCCCGCAATAATGTTAGTGGCGTGCCCGGTGGTAGAAGCTTGTGCGACATGTTTGACTGGTGCGTAATCGGTACCGGTATAGTATTCGGTAATCCATACCAGGGCTGCGGTCAGTACCAGTCCAACGGCGCAGGCGCCAAACAGGGCTTGGCTAGAGACGGTCACTTCACCGTGGGTGTAACCTTGTGGAAATACATACTGTGTCACAAAGTAAAAAGCAATCAGCGACAATATGCCAGCCACTGCTAAGCCTTTGTAGAGCGCGGGCATGACATTCTTCATGCCAGGTGAGGCTTTGACGAAGAAGCAGCCAATAATTGAAGCAATGATGGACACTGCGCCTAACAAAAGAGGATAAATGACCCCATTGGCACCGGCTTCAGCGGCCATCAGTCCGCCAAGGACCATGGTAGCGATCAGTGTGACGGCATAGGTTTCAAACAAGTCCGCCGCCATGCCTGCACAGTCACCTACGTTGTCACCAACATTGTCGGCAATGACCGCGGGATTGCGTGGGTCATCTTCCGGAATGCCTGCTTCCACTTTGCCGACCAGGTCTGCGCCCACATCAGCACCCTTGGTGAAAATGCCGCCACCTAAACGTGCAAATATGGAAATCAATGAAGAGCCGAATGCCAGGCCGATCAATGGGTTTAAATCAGTCGCTTGTTCCGCGCCAAGATAAAAATAAAATCCAGCCACGCCCAACAGGCCCAAACCCACAACCAGCATGCCGGTGATCGCACCACCTTTAAAAGCGACGTCCAGCGCAGGACCTATGCCGTTGGTAGCCGCTTGTGCGGTTCGAACGTTGGCCTTGACGGAAACGTTCATACCAATAAAACCACAGGCCCCTGACAGCACGGCACCCAGTACAAAACCAATTGCGGTTTGTGGCGTTAAGAAGATGCCAATTAAAATAGCCAGTACGATGCCGACCAGGGCGATGGTTTTATATTGCCTTGAAAGATAAGCGGCTGCGCCTTGCTGAATAGCGCCCGCAATTTCTTGCATGCGTGCGTTGCCTGCCGGTAAACCTGAAATCCATTTGCTCATTACTACACCATAGAGTACCGCCAAAACTGCTGCACCTATGGCTAACATTAGTGCGACTGACATGACTTCTCCTGTTCCTGATGAAACTGCGTTGAACGTAATGACACCTTATTGGCCGGTCACAAAGTTGTAAACAAAATGTAACGGGTTGGACCATTATTGCACTATTAAAGTGCGTCTACAAGCGCGTTTTTGGGGCAATTTTGAAGGGTAGTTGTTGCAGTCAATCGTGACGTTGATGATTGATAAAATGACGTAAAGCAGCTTCCAGTGCTGGATTGTTCGCTTCATTTGCATAGGTTTCCAGCGTGCTTAAAGCACGATTTGAGGGCGCTTTAATGCGTTTATGCTTGCTTTGCGGGCGAGATTTTACTTGCACTTTGACCTTAATTGCGTTAAGGTTTAAGCCTTTGATTTTCCGGGAGTTTTGGCAAAAATCCCGGATTTTTCGCAAGAGTTGGGCTTCCATTAGCCTGATTCTGCTGGCCACCGCGCCCGATTGCACAGCAATCGTCAGAGCGCCATCATGTAAAGCCAGTACATGCGAAAACCTGGAGAATTCCGGGGCAACTGCAGACCAGCAATCTTGTAGCTGCTGGCGATCATCCGCCTCCTGTAACAAAGGTTTGAGGTCGTGATGGTGTTTGAAAATCTGGTTGATTTTGAACATGGCGGATTGTCCACAGAATGCTTGAATATTGTACACCACGCAGGTCGTCCGTTTGGGTCTGCCATCCAGCCGCCCGTGAATAACGAGAGTTCGTAGCATGATTAATATCATTATTGTTTCAGAAAAAATGGCCAAACCCAAAACGCTGGGTGTGTTTGAAAGTTTGGGCATAGTGCTGGCACTGATTCTGGTCCCTGTAGTACTCACATTGCTATTTATTACCCCGCAGCAAGTGATTAAATCCCAGGGCGTGAAGGCGATGCTGCCCCCACATTTGCGTGGTGCCATGTTGTCTACCCAAAGCCACCTGGATGCCTATGCCAAGCAGATTGGTGAGTTGCAGGCACGGATATTGCGGCTGGATGCCCAGAACCAGCGGTTATCCAAACTGGCAGGCGTCAAGTCAAGTGCCGAGCCTATCAACCAAAGAACACCAGTCAATGACTTGATGGGGCAGGGTGGACCCTTGGTGAAAGATTCGCCTTTAAGTGAAGAGGACCTGAAGACAATTATTGAGCAGATGTCGGCCGATCTCGATGTTCGTGATGAGTTCCAGGGCAAACTTGAAGCCAAACTGTTGCAGAGTAGCGTATTGCGCGAAATGTTGCCAAATAGCAGTCCTGTAGGAGTGGCTTACAGTTCTTCTAGTTATGGTTGGCGCATTGACCCGTTGAGCGGGCACCGCGCATTTCATGAAGGTTTGGATTTTCCGGCGTCAGTCGGTACTGCGGTTTATGCAGCAGCCGATGGGATTGTGACCACGGCGGTACAAACATCTGACTATGGCAATTTGTTAAAAATTGACCATGGCTCAGGTCTGGAAACCCGGTATGCACACAATTCTAAATTGCTGGTCAAGTCAGGAGAGCGCGTGACCAAAGGGCAGAAAATCGCCCTCATTGGTAGTACTGGCCGCTCCACCGGTCCGCATTTACATTATGAAATCAGGCTCAATGGCAACCCACTCGATCCGCGTGAATATCTCAGGAACCACTCCTGAGTAAAGTAGTGATTGATGCAATAGTTGAGACAACCTCCCTCTATATCTTATACAATCTCGGTTTATTTCTATTAACGCCGCGCATGCGGAAATCGGTGTGACTCATGTTAGCCTCGTTGTTTAAAAAGTTATTTGGTAGTCGGAATGATCGACTGGTCAAGCAATATCACCAAATCGTCAAACAAATCAATGCCCTGGAGCCTGATACACAGGCGCTCACAGATGAGCAATTGCGTGCAAAAACCGAAGAGTTCAAGCAGCGTTATGCCAATGGTGAAACATTAGAGAAGCTGTTGCCTGAAGCATTTGCCGTAGTGCGCGAAGGTGGTAAACGTGTCTTGGGCATGCGACATTTTGACGTGCAACTGATTGGCGGCATGGTGCTCAATGCAGGCAAGATTGCCGAAATGCGTACCGGTGAAGGTAAGACGCTGGTAGCGACATTGCCAACATACCTGAATGCCTTGACTGGTAAAGGCGTGCATGTTGTGACAGTGAATGATTACCTGGCCAAACGCGACGCCGAATGGATGGGCAAGCTGTATAACTTCCTGGGTCTGACAGTGGGGATCAACCTGTCACAAATGCCCCATGATGCCAAGCAACAGGCCTATGCCGCTGACATTACCTATGGCACCAATAATGAGTTCGGCTTTGACTATTTGCGCGACAACATGGTGTTCAGTAAAGAGGAGCGCGTTCAGCGCCCATTGCATTATGCGCTGGTGGATGAAGTGGACTCTATCCTCATCGACGAAGCTCGTACGCCACTGATTATCTCCGGCCAGGCAGAACACAGCGTGGATTTGTATGGCGCCATTAATGAAGTTGCCAAGCAATTGGTGCGTCAGCAGGTGGAAGACGGTGAAGGCGATTTCTGGGTCGATGAAAAGGCGCAGAGCGTGACCATGAGTGAGGCCGGTCACGAGCATGCTGAGCAGCTATTGGAGCAAACCGGATTGTTAACAGCGGGCTCCAGTTTGTATGAGCCAGCCAATATCACCCTGGTACATCACCTGTATGCTTCCCTGCGTGCACAAAACCTGTATCACCGTGACCAGCATTATGTCGTGCGTAATGGCGAAATCGTGATTGTCGATGAGTTTTCTGGCCGTATGATGCCGGGGCGCCGCTGGTCTGATGGCCTGCATCAGGCGGTAGAAGCCAAGGAGGGTGTAGCCATCCAGAAGGAAAACCAGACACTGGCTTCGATTACCTTCCAGAATTACTTCCGCATGTACCAAAAACTCAGTGGCATGACTGGTACAGCAGATACCGAGGCCTACGAGTTCAACCAGATTTATGGTCTGGAAACGGTGGTGATTCCAACGCACCGGCCAGTACAGCGTATTGACGCCATGGATAAGGTGTATCGCACTGGCATGGAAAAGTACAAGGCGGTCATTGAAGACATCAAGGAGTGCCAGGCTAAAGGCCAACCTGTACTGGTAGGGACCACTTCAATTGAAAACTCTGAACTGATTTCCAAGTTGTTGACGCAAGCCAAGCTGGAGCACCAGGTGCTCAATGCCAAACAACATGAACGTGAAGCGACCATTATCGCCGAAGCTGGTCGTCCTGGTGTGATTACCATTGCAACCAACATGGCGGGCCGTGGTACCGATATTGTGCTCGGTGGTAATTCAGAAAATGAAATTCATGCCATCCAGCAGGATGATAAATTATCCGAGGCTGAAAAAACAGCCAAGGTGGCGCAATTGAAAGCAGAATGGCAGCAACGCCATGATGCGGTATTGGCTGCAGGCGGCTTGCATATTATCGGGACTGAACGTCACGAGTCCCGCCGTGTCGATAACCAGTTGCGTGGCCGTGCCGGCCGCCAGGGTGATCCGGGCTCCAGCCGTTTCTACCTGTCCCTTGAAGATCCATTGTTGCGTATTTTCTCTGGTGAACGTGTGGCAGCGATCATGACCCGCCTCAACATGCCTGAGGGTGAAGCGATTGAGCACGCCATGGTGACGCGTGCGATTGAAAACGCACAACGCAAGGTAGAAGGCCGTAACTTTGATATCCGTAAGCAGTTGCTGGAATACGATGATGTTTCCAATGACCAACGCAAGGTCATTTACGAGCAGCGCAATGAGCTGCTGGAATCGGTTGATGTTGGCCAAACGATTCGAGCCATGCGTGAGGATGTGATTAATAGCCTGTTTAATACGTATGTGCCGCCTGGCAGTGTTGAAGAGCAATGGGAGATTCCAGCACTTGAGCAAGCTTTGCAGGCAGAGCTGTCTATCAGCCTGCCCGTGGCTGAATGGCTGGAAAATAACCCAGACCTGCATGAAGAAACCTTGCGTGAGCGTATCCTTAATGCTGCTAATGAGAGTTATGCAGAAAAAGAGGCGATGGCTGGCAATGACAATATGCGTAATTTCGAGCGCGCAGTCATGCTGCAAAGTCTGGATAACCACTGGCGCGAGCATCTGGCGGCGTTGGATCATTTACGCCAGGGCATACACCTGCGTTCTTATGCGCAGAAAAATCCCAAACAGGAGTACAAGCGTGAGGCGTTTGAGTTATTTGAGTCCCTGCTCAATACCGTCAAGAGCGAAGTAACGAAAATCACCATGCAGGTACAAGTGCGCTCACGTGAAGAGCTTGAAGAGGAAGAGCGTCGTGCAGAGGAAGCCATGCGCGCGGCAGAAGTCGGTAATTTGCAATACCAGCACACCGATTACAACACTGACAGCGCGGCATCATCACCGAACTTACCGGAAGGTGTGCGCGTGGGACGTAATGATCCCTGTCCATGCGGCTCTGGTAAACGGTACAAAAACTGTCATGGGGCTTTGAGCTAAACTAGTCACGTCTAAGGAAAAAGTATGTCTGACCACGAAATTCCATCTCCCTGTGTAGGAGTTTGCAGTATTGATGAAAGCAATGGCTTTTGCCAAGGCTGTTTCAGAACCCTGGATGAAATCCGTCAGTGGTGGGATCTGGATAACGCCGGTAAAGCAGAAGTGATCAAGCTCGCGAATGCACGTGAGTCAGCAGTCTTCGGCGAATAGCGGCGCTATACCGAATAAAAAAGCCGGCAACCGCCGGCTTTTTTATTATTCCTCGTCTCGCCGGTTACATCTCTGCCAACGGGTGATTTGCGAGCGTATTGGATTGTGTATCCAATTTACTAATCACCATCTTGAGAGAGGCATTTAAACTTTGTAGCGCTTCTACATCTAGCGTGGCCAATACCTGCGGCAGAATACCGTCCAGTGGCTGTGGCGCATTGGCTAATAAGGCCTGACCGGCTGGTGTCACTATCAAACCGACTTTGCGCTGGTCTTCTGCTAGGCGCTGTTTTTTTACCAGCTGTTTTTTCACCAGCTTCTCTACCAGCAAACTGCAAGTGGATTGGTGGATGGCAAGGTTGTCAGCCAGGCGCGAAACACCGAGGTCTGGATGTGTATAAATTTCATGTAACAACCAAAGCTGAGAACCTGAGATGCCGCAAGAAGCTTCAATTTCCCTAAAATGTTGCCTGACCGTACCGAAAATAATCCTGAATTGTTTTAAAGCATCTTTGGCGAGTGAGTTTTGCATAATTAATTAAATGTAAATATTATGATTATTTTATCATTTTCCTTTGTGAAGTAATAATTAGCGAGGGTGGTTGAATGTAAAAACCAGAAACGAAATATGGTTTTAGACAAAAATGTTGTTTTTACAAGAGTTGCAACCTCCCAAGAGATTACTCTATTCGCTCGTGAACCTGTTTAAAAGGATTGCTGATTGGAAGTTGCTACTCTGCCATCTGTCCTGAGAGCCTGCTGTTGATAAAGCGTATAGAGCGTTTGCAGACCAAATCTGATAACGGATTCCGGATCTAAATGGGGCAGGCTTTGGGCCAGGTCTTGCAAATGTGCCTCGGATGTCTTGGTGTGTGTTTGCAATTGCTGCAGTAACTGGAAGGTGACCGCATTGAGTTGTATAAACCGAATCCGGAAGTCTGGGTCACGGTAGACCAGTAAATAGGTCGCTACAGGGGAGATTGCTCGCCGCTTTCTGGAGAGTTGATGAACAGCGAAATCATACTGTAACAGCTGATGTACGGCTGGCAATTCCACTTCACAGTGCAAAAGTGCACCGGCTTCTGCGATAAGTGCCGCAGGCAATGCCGCAGCTTTCGTCTCTATTTGCCGACTCAGCACCAACTCTATCCACTCATAATGGGCAAGTTGCGCGGTATAGTCTGGTATCTCTGGTGATTTTAATGATTGTAAAAAATCGACAAAACTGCCTGCAATATCCTGAAACAGGGGGCTTTTGAATTGCTGTGAGGAGAAACACTGCCTCACCAGTTTGCCAAAACGACGTTTACCCAGGATGCTCAGCAATACCGGGAAACAGGTGCTGACACTGGCAACAAAGTTATTAAAGACGATTTCACGATAGATGCTTATACGTTTGCTGTCTACGCCAGCAGGTTTGGCGTGAATGACCGGCTGACGTAAGTGTGCTGTAAAGGCAGCCTGGTAGGTTTGAAATGCAGCGGGCATCATGCGATCTTATCCATCAATGACTGATGCGTAGCCTCTGCGTGATGCTGCAGAGAAACAATATGATCCACTTCCTGCATCAGGTCCGCTAATGGCGGGAAATTGCTGTCGCGTTCCAGCACCGTAGGAAAGCCTCCCAACCTGTCATAAGCATATTTGAGTAATTGCCACACCGGGTCAGCAATCGCTTCGCCATGAGTATCTACCAGCAGGCCGGGCGATACCTGCAAATGCCCGGCCATATGGCCGTAAACCACACGATCAACCGGTATCTTGTCCAAGAAAGCATATGGATCAAAACCAAAGTTGACGCTATTCACGTACACATTATTGATATCCAGGTGTAAGTCACAATCAGCTTCCGTCAGCACGGCATTGATAAAATCTATTTCGTCCATCTCGGAGATGGGCGCGTCCACATAAAAGGACGTGTTTTCCACAGCAATGCGCCGCTGCAAGATATCTTGAGTCTGCCGGATGCGTTGAGCCACATATTTAATGGCTTCTTCCGTAAATGGAATGGGCAGCAAGTCGTAAATGTAGCCATTAGATAAATCACTGCAATAGCTTAGGTGTTCGGTGTAGAGGGGGATCTCGAATTCGTTCAGAAATCGATGGACCTGCTGCAAAAAAGGGATGTTAAGCGGATCAGGCCCGCCCAATGATAGGCATAAACCATGACATACGATAGGATAATGTTGCTTTAACCAGTCCAGCTCGGCCGCATATTTGCCGCCCGCCGCTATCCAGTTCTCCGGCGCAATTTCGAGGAAATGCAGCTGCGACAGCCAAGGTTTCCCTTGTTGCTCCATGAGCTGGGGCAGCAGCTCGCGCTTTAGCCCCAGCCCAGCTCCACGAATATCAGACCGTTGTGCCAAGGGTATCTGTCTTGTTTATTTGCTGGCGTGGCAGGCGCCTTCTTTCATTTTTTCTGCCGAACAGCTGCCTTCTTTCATCTTCTCGGCAGAGCAGGCACCTTCCTTGGCTTTATCGTGATGACAGGCGCCTTCTTTGGTTTTGCCGCTTGTGTTGCCATGCTTCATATTGGAACCGCATTTGCCACTACTACATTTACCTTCTTTGGTTTTGCTGTCGGAGGCATCTGCCACCTGATAGCCCTGGGCGAGTGTTTTTACTTCAAACGGATTTTCTGCATGGACAGAGGCGGCGGCCATAGACAAAGCAACAGCACCGGTAATTGCAGCCATTTTATGGGTAGTCATGAGGGTTCCTTTTTAACAGGGTTAAACAAACATCAGTAAAATTTGTCCAGTTGCTGCGCAATACGTTCCCTTGCCGCCAAAGACAATGCAATGTCGCTGCTTTCGGTCACTTGTTGCTGCCAGCCTTGCATGTAGCGACGAATCAATTTGAGTTGCTGCGTGAAGCGTCGGCAATACACACAAATCAGCAGGTGTCCCCTGACAGCCAAACGCTCACGCCAGGTCAGCGGGCGGTCAAGTGATTGCGAGACCAGCAGGCTGGTTTGTTTGCAATTCAGCATCTCTTCTTCCGTTTCACCATAGACAATTTACCAGTGCAACTCCAGGCACTTGCGTAACCCCATACGGGCGCGGTATAACATGACCCATGCATTGGTCGCGGTGATGCCGAGTTCCTTACATATTTCATCATTATCCATCTCGTCGACATCGCGCATGGTGAAAATGGCCGCCAGTTTCTGTGGTAGACGTTCCATGCATCGCTGTAACACTTTAAGAAACTGGGTTTGCTGCAGCGCATCATGCGGCACATCCCAGGCTTGCGGTTTTTCCGCCCAATGCCCGGTGTCATCAAAAAAATCATCCATATTGGCATCTTGCTCACTGAGCAATTCAGAAACGGGTGTTTCCCGTATCTGTTTGCGCATGCAATCGATGATTTTGTGTTTGAGAATGCCTGTTAGCCAGGTGCGTGGGCTGGATTGTTTGGCAAAGTTTGGATTTTTGATTGCAGCGAGCAGTGTCTCCTGCACTGCGTCCTCGGCCTGATGCACGTCACGCAAGCGCGCCAGTGCAAAACGGTAAAGATAATCGCCATGTTCTTTCAGCCAGTCATGCGGGTTAGATTTCATGCTGGCTATTGAAGCACAGTTTACCGCTCGACGGAATATTCAGTCCGTCAATATTTGACTATCCTCATTTGTATACATACCTAATTTTGTAAAGTGATGCGGTTGAGCAAAATGTTGATGCTTTCAGAATTTCCCAGTCAGCCATGGATGAGGGGTTCACCTTGCACCGCAGGCATAAAGTTTGCCAATAAATCCACATCCTGCGAGATAATCAAATGAATTCGTACCACCTACAGACTGCATATGATTAATACCAACCAGATTGCGCGTATTGCCCTGATTACCCTGCTGATCATCGGCTGTGTATTTGTTTTGCATGCTTTTATGGCTGCTATGTTATTTGCAGCGGTACTCTGCATGTTTAGCTGGCCGCTATATCACCGTATCTGGTTGCAATTGGGCAAGCGTGATGCCTTGGCCGCTGTGATAATGACCTTATTCCTGCTGCTTGCGTTGATTCTGCCGATGGCCTATCTTGCCGTGCATCTGACCGATTCAGCCACGCTCTTACTGAATGAGGCGCGGCTCCTCCTGCAGAGCCTGCCGTCACACGCGCCCCCTTGGGTGGTGCGCATCCCTGTGATAGGGACGCAGCTTGCTGACGCATGGCAAAGTGCATTAGTAAGCAATGAAGCCTTGATGCGGATGACGCATCAATATGCCGTGCCCTTGCGCAGTTATTTGTTGCGTGCAGTACAGTTGGTGATGAGCGGTTTTATGCAATTGTTACTCGCTGTGTTCATTGCTTTCTTTTTTTATCGCGATGGTGCTCGCATGGCCCACGCTGTCAAGGTGATGGTCAGGCGGCTGGGAGGTGCCTTGGGTGAGGAAATGCTGCAATTGTCTTGCATGACAGCCAAGGGTGTGATGCTGGGTATATTTGGGACCGCATTAGCACAAACCACTGTGGCTCTCTTTGGTTTTTGGTTTGCGGGGGCACCGATGCCTTTGCTGTTGGCTATGGCGACCTTTTTTCTGTCAGTCGTCACGGTGGGACCGCCTTTGGTTTGGGGCGGGGCTGCGCTATGGCTGTTTAGCCATGGCGAACCAGGCTGGGCGATATTTTTAGGGTTTTATGGCTTGCTGGTGATCAGTAGTGTGGATAACGTCATCAAGCCTATCCTTATTAGCCATTCTTCACATTTGCCCATGCTGTTGGTTGTACTGGGGGTACTGGGTGGCGCGCTTGCGTTTGGCTTTATTGGAATTTTTCTGGGACCAACTTTATTGGCGGTGGGCTTGACGCTTGTTTCACATTGGGTAGCCTTGCAAAACAAGCATGCAGACGACGTAGACATTGCGTCAAGCTAACAGGCTTTGCGTTTGCTAAGCCAATCGTTGCAAGAAATGGCCTTATTTATGTGGCTCGATGTTGGCACGCTGTTCTATCAAGGTTAAATAATGTGCCGCGTCCAGTCCTGTCTGATTACGCTGTGCCAGCCAGATAGTTTCAGCCAGGCATTCCAGCAAGGCATGTTGCGCCTCGTGTTCTTCCTGGAAATGTGTACACAGCTTGCCATAAGCCTGTGTAATGCCTGTCGGCTGGTTGATGCTGATTTGCTCTTGGATGGAGAGATGCAAGCTCATATGTAAAAAGGGGTTGGTTTCGCCCATTTCCGGGTAATAAGCTTGCTGCAAGTAATGTTCGGGCTCATCAAGGATACTGTGGTATTCAGGATGCATATGCATGATGCCGACAGCCATTTTCTCTAGCTCGGTCAGTGTTTTCTGTTGTTTGAACTTCGCCCAGGCATCAAAGAAAAACTGGCGTACTTCTTCACGGCTAGGATTGAACAAGGCCATACTCACGCTCCTGCCGGTGGCGTCACCGGATGTATTTGCTTGTCGTGAAATTCACACAAGTCGGCAATGCAGCATTCCCCGCATTTCGGGTTGCGGGCCACGCAGGTGTAACGGCCATGCAAAATCAGTAAATGGTGGGCATCTTTCAAAAACTGCTTGGGAGTCGTGTTTAAAAAACGTTTTTCCACCTCCAGCACATTTTTCCCTGGCGCCAGTTTGGTGCGGTTGCCGACGCGAAACAAATGCGTATCAACGGCAATGGTGGGCTGGCCAAATGCGGTATTGAGGATGACATTGGCTGTTTTGCGCCCAACGCCAGCTAGCGCTTCCAGCGCCTCACGGTTATCTGGCACTTTGCCACCATGCAGAGCGATCAATTGCTGGCAACATTTGAGTACATTATTCGCCTTTGCATGGTAAAGGCCTATGGTCTTGATGTAACTTTCAAGACCTGCCAGCCCCAAATCCAGGATAGCCTGCGGTGTGTTGGCCACCTTGAACAATTTGCGGGTGGCAATATTGACACCTTTGTCTGTCGCCTGTGCAGACAAGATGACGGCAATCAGTAATTCGAACGTGGAGCTATGCTCCAGCTCAGTGGTTGGATTGGGGATGGCTTGGGCCAGCCGCTCAAATATCGCCAGTCTTTTTTGTGCATTCATAAAACGGTTTCAATCATAGGTCACAGGGTCAACCTGTCTTTTGCGCTTTGACGCGCGCCATGGCTGCGGCAATGGCATTTTTCTTGAGCACCTCAGTTGAGGGTGTCTCGGTCGTAGCAAGCGTCTGGTTGCGTTTGCTGTAGGTTTGGGCGGTCTCCCGTTTTTCAAGGGCGAGGCGAGAAAGGCGTTGCTGGTGGCGTTGTCTCGCTACCGCGGCTTCAGCTTCATTCATGGCGGTAGCCCGACCGGGAATCGTTTGCATCTGTATGCAGTCCACCGGGCAGGGCGGTAAACATAGCTCACAGCCAGTGCATTCCTGGGAAATCACCGTATGCATCAGTTTGGATGCGCCCAAAATGGCATCAACGGGACAGGCCTGTATACACAGGGTGCAGCCGATGCATGTTTCCTCATCAATCAAGGCCACCGCTTTGGGTTTGGTGATGCCGTGGGCCGGATTTAATGCCTGGAAAGGACGTTGCAGTAATTTGGCAAGCGCATGAATGCCCGCTTCTCCTCCAGGCGGACATTGGTTGATATTGGCCTCTCCGCGGGCGATCGCTTCAGCATAAGGTTTGCATCCCTCGTAACCGCATTGGCGGCATTGAGTTTGCGGTAATACCGCGTCGATCTTTGCAATGAGGTCGACAAAGCGTTCTGGCAGCTCAGGCGCAGTCCCTTCGACTTCAATCATGTGATGGCGGTGAGTCTGCATTCGGTCCTGGCTAAATAGCCGTTTAAGATGGGTTGCTAAGAGTTTTATTATAACCGAAACCTTGCTTTTCCTTTGGCCGGGAGCTAGGCGGAAAAAGCTTGCCGCAGTTGGGTGCCAGTGATTTTGCCGCCGTCTTGCGCTTGTATCCGTCCAGATACAGCAAGTAGGCGCGTTCTTTGGCGTTAGACCGGATAATCAGTTAAAATATTCGCTTTATTCTTAAAGATGGCGCTAGGTATGTTAACGGGCAGTTTGGTCGCAATCGTGACCCCCATGTTTGAAGATGGACGTTTGGATCTGGACGCCCTCAAAAAGCTGGTCGACTTTCATGTAGAGGCAGGGACAGATGGTATTGTCATCGTTGGCACGACTGGCGAGTCGCCCACGGTGGATGTAGATGAGCATTGTCTGCTGATCAAAACCACGATCGAGCATGTCGCCAAGCGCGTGCCAGTCATTGCCGGTACTGGCGCAAATTCCACTGCTGAAGCCATTGAACTGACTGCCAAGGCCAAGGCGCTTGGCGCAGACGCCTGCCTGCTGGTGGCACCGTATTACAACAAGCCCTCGCAAGAGGGTTTGTACCAGCACTTTAAAGCCGTGGCTGAGGCGGTCGATATTCCGCAAATTCTCTATAATGTGCCAGGCCGCACCGGTTGCGACTTGTCTAACGACACCGTATTGCGCCTGGCGCAGATTCGCAACATTGTCGGGATTAAGGATGCGACTGGAGGGATTGAGCGCGGTACCGATTTGTTGTTGCGTGCACCAGCTGATTTCGCCATTTACAGCGGGGATGATGCCACTGCGCTGGCCCTGATGTTATTAGGGGGGAAAGGCGTGATTTCGGTCACGGCCAATGTCGCGCCCAAATTAATGCATGAAATGTGCGAGCATGCTTTGAATGGCAACCTGGCCGCAGCCAAAGCGGCCAATGCCAAACTGTTTGCATTGCACCAGAAGTTGTTTGTAGAAGCGAACCCGATTCCAGTGAAATGGGTATTACAACAAATGGGAATGATTGCCACTGGCATCCGTTTGCCGCTGGTCAATTTATCCAGCCAATATCATGAAGTATTGCGCAACGCCATGAAGCAGGCAGAAATTGCCGCTTGATCGGCTAAAACTAATTTAGGGTGAAACAAGTGAAATACATGAGTCATGTTTGGTTACAACGTTTGGTGCTGGCCAGTCTGGTCACAGCGCTTTCAGCGTGCGATTCCATCCCGTTTATTGATAATAGTTCTGACTACAAGGGCGCAGGTCGCTCCAGGCCACTTGAAGTGCCGCCAGACCTGACCGCGGTGCGTACCAGCAGTACTTACAATGTGCCTGGTAGCACCAGTTACTCTGCCTATAGCCAGAACCAGGAAGTGCAAGAGCAGAATGGTCCACAGCCTGTGCTCGCAGATATGAAAAACGTGCGCATGGTGAAAGCAGGCCAGCAGCGTTGGCTGGTGGTCAATGCGCCTCCGGAAAAAATCTGGCCGATTGTGCGTGATTTCTGGCTGGATCAAGGCTTTGCTGTCAGGGTAGAGAATCCTGAGCTTGGCGTGATTGAAACCGAGTGGTTGCAATCTGATGCCATCAAGCCTAAGGAAGATAACCGTGGCTATGGTGAAAAGTTTGATGCCTGGCTGGATAAACTTTCTGGTTTTGCCGACAGGCGTAAATTCCGTACGCGTCTGGAACGTGGGGAGAAAGACGGCACCACCGAAATCTATATGACGCACCGTACTGTCGCCGGTGCACCGGATGATGGCAAAAATTATGTGCAGACCCAATTGGGTGTCATTGATACCGGTTATCGCCCCAACGCGGCTGAAAACAAGAACAATGCCGGTAAAGAGTTTGATGCTGACTTGGATGCAGAATTACTCCGTCGAATGATGGTGAAATTAGGTCTGGATGAGCAGAAAGCAGACCAGGTGATGGCACAATCTGCTTCAGACAAGCGTGCAGATGTGGTCAAGGAGTCTGACCAGAGCGTCACCTTGAAGTTGAATGAGCCGTTTGACCGTGCCTGGCGCCGTGTTGGCCTGGCCTTGGATCGTATTGGTTTTGTGACCGAAGACAAAAACCGTTCCGAGGGCATTTTCTACGTACGCTATGCAGACACGGATGCAGAAGATCCGATCAAGCAGAAAAAAGGTCTACTGGAGCGCCTGAAGTTCTGGGGTAGCGATGATGATGAGAAGAGCACTACCCCGGCGGATGTGAAGCCGGGCGACAAGACCAAGTTCTGGAAAGGAACATCTGATGGGGATAAATCCAGCAAACAGTATCATATCCAGGTACTGGAAAATGCAGATGACACCACTGATGTTTATGTGTTGACCCCTGAAAATAAACGCAACACCTCCACCACGGCCAACCGCATTATTTCACTTCTCTATGACCAGTTGAAGTAAACGGAGCAGGCTGTGCGATTCGCATCACTAGGTAGTGGCAGTGCAGGTAATGCCACTGTGGTAGAAGCCGGGGAAACCCGGCTTTTGCTTGATTGTGGCTTTAGTGTCAAAGAAACGGTGCAACGCCTTGCGCGGTTGCAGTTACAGCCTGAGCAGTTGACGGGTATCCTGGTAACGCATGAGCATGATGACCACGCGCGTGGCGTGTTCAAGCTGGCCGCACGCTATCAAATCCCAGTATGGCTGACGCACGGGACGTACAGCATGTGCCAGCGTTATTTGCCCTCACAGGCCGTCAATCTTCATATCATAGATGCACATACCACGTTTGCACTGCATGAGATTGAAGTTCAGCCTTATCCGGTGCCGCACGATGCGCGGGAGCCTGCCCAATTCGTGTTTGGCGACGGAAATCATAAGCTGGGCGTGTTGACGGATGTTGGGAGTGTTACGCCGCATATTGTGATGATGTTACAAGGTTGTGATGGGTTACTGCTGGAATGTAATCATGACCTGGAGATGCTGCGTACCGGACCCTATGCACATTCACTCAAGAAACGGGTAGGCGGCTGGTTAGGGCACCTGGATAACCAGACGAGTGCGCAGTTGTTAAGCCAGCTGGACAATAGCAAGCTCAAACATCTGGTGGCAGCGCACCTGAGCGAGAAAAACAATACGCCTGCCTTGGCAAAGCAGGCGTTGAGTGAGGTCTTGCAGTGCGCGACTGAGTGGGTGCAAATTGCCAGTCAGCAAGAAGGGCTGGGCTGGCGTTCTTTACAACCCACCTAGTTGTTTAATCCAGCACTGTAATTTCTTCTGATAAACGTATGATGCGCTCTACCGGTGTCACCCAGACGATGCCGTCACCGACATTGCCAGTATGCGCCACTTCAGTAATGGTTTGTAATATGCCCTCTACCAATTCATCCGGCACCACCATGTACAGGTAGACTTTAGGACTGTAGTCCGTCAACTCCTCCCGTACGCCAATACTGGGTTTCTGCAAGTGTGGGCCACAACCTTCCATTTTGTTGACTGACATGCCGGGAAATCCCTTGATATTCCGCAGGGCCGAGCGAATTTTTGGCAGTCTCGCAGGTTGTATGACGGCTTTAATTTCTTTCATATAAAGTGTCCTTAGCGCTTTTGATATCGGCAATCATGGATTATGCCTCTATTCTGCTTTCTTCAAACTTACGGTACAAGGTGGGCACCACGATTAATGTCAGCAAGGTAGACGTAATCAAGCCGCCAATCACAACAATTGCCAATGGACGCTGCACTTCAGAACCTGGCCCTGTGGCAAACAGGAACGGCACCAGACCCAACATGGCCACCGTCGCCGTCATCATCACCGGCCGGAAACGTTGGGCACAGCCTTTGCGGATAGCCTCTAGCTGATCCAGGCCTTCTTCGCGTAGCGTGCGGATATACGATACCAGCACCACTGCATTGAGTACGGCGATCCCCCACAAGGCAATGAAACCTACTGAAGCTGGGACGGACAGATATTCACCTGTCACGAACAAGGCAATCACGCCACCGATAGAGGCAAATGGCAGCACCAGAATAATCATGGTGGCAAAGCGTATCGACTGGAACAGCAAGAACAGCAAGAAGAAAATCGCTGCAATCGTCACTGGAATAATAATCATCAGGTGGCCCATGGCACGCTCCATGTTCTGGAACTGGCCGCCATATTCCAGGTAGTAACCATCAGGCAACTGCAGGCGCTGATCAAGCACTTGTTGCAGTTCAGCGACGAAGCCGCCCAGGTCGCGATCTTTCACGTTCACACCAATCACAATCCTGCGCTTGGCCAGTTCGCGGCTGATCTGTGCCGGCCCGTCCTTGACCTCAATATCTGCCACATCATCCAATGCCACGCGGGAACCATTCGGTGAAGTCAGCATGATATTGCGGATAGCTTCTTCATTGTTACGGAAAGACTCCGGATAACGCACGGCTGCTGAGAACCGGCGCTGGCCTTCGAAAATCTCGGTAGCAATCTTGCCGCCAATCGCTGTTTCAACGATATCGTGCACATCGGCAGTGTTAATGCCATGACGGGCAATGGCCTGGCGGTCAATTGTAATATTCAGGTATTGCTGCCCTGATACCTTTTCCACCTTGATTTCGGTGGCGCCTTTTACCGTACCGGCAATCCTGGCAATTTCGTCTGCTTTTTGTTTCAGCGTATCCAGGTCTTCACCAAAGATCTTGACTGCCACATCGGCACGAACCCCAGTCAGCAACTCATCCACGCGGTCAGAAATCGGCTGCGCCATGATGATTTGTACACCAGGGATGTATTTCTCCAGCACTGCACGCATCTTCTCGGCAATGTCATCCTGCGTCCAGCCTTCCGGCCATTCTTCACGGGGTTTCAGGCTGATGATAGGTGTGGATTCGTTTTGTGCCTGCGCGTCCGCCGGGCTTTCGCCGCGACCAAGACCAGAGATGGCAGATTTCACGCCTGGCACTTGCTCCATGATTAGCTTCATCGCCTTGTTTTCCATTTTCATGGACTCTTCCAGCGAAATATTGGGCACACGGTTAATCCCCGGTACGATAGAACCTTCTTTCATTTCCGGGATAAAGGAAGTACCCAGGAACGGGAACAGGGCAATCGTGCCAATAAACAACAGTGCCGAGAAAGTAATCGTTTTCTTCTCGTTTTTGAGCACCCAGTTCAAGGCCGACAGGTAGGGTTTCTTGATGGTCTGTATCAGCTTGGTATCTTCACCGCTACCCCCTTTTAATACATAAGAGCACAGCGCAGGTGTCATGGTCAGCGACAAGACCAGCGAGACAAACAAGGCGATGGCAATGGTGTATGCCAAAGGCGCAAACATTTTTCCCTCCATGCCTTCCAGTGTCATCAATGGCAAGAACACCAGGATAATGATGCCTACACCAAATAACACTGGGGTTGCCACTTCACTGGCGGCCTCAAGCACAACGCGGATTTTGCTTTCGTCCTTGCGGTGACCCAAGTGGTGGAAGGCGTTTTCAACCACCACCACCGAACCGTCCACCATCAGGCCAATCGCGATCGCCAGCCCACCCAATGACATCAGGTTGGCAGAAATACCGTAATGATTCATCACCATAAAGGTAATCAGTGGCGTCAGCACCAGGGTGCCCACCACAATCAGGCTGGAACGCACATCGCCCAGGAAAAGGAACAGAATCACAATCACCAAAATAATGCCTTCAATCAGCACCTTGGTCACGGTGTGCAGCGCCGCATCCACCAGTTCGCTACGGTCATAATAAGGCACGATTTGCAATCCGTGAGGCAGCATGCCTTTGCTGTTGATTTCTTCTACCCGCGCCTTGATACGGCTCACCACTTCTTTTGCGTTACCGCCACGCATCATGATCACGATGCCGCCTACCGATTCGGTGTCGCCGTTCTTAAGCACCACCCCAACACGTACCTCGTGGCCGATGGTGACTTCTGCCACATCACGGATGTAGACCGGGATGCCATTTTCTTCTTTGAGCACCATATTGCGGATATCGTCCAGGTTTTGCACCAGGCCCACACCACGGATCAAGTATTGCTCTGCATAATGCGGAAGAATGCCGCCGCCGCTATTGGCGTTGTTGCGCGCCAAGGCTTCATACACATCTTTGAGCTTGATGGAGAAATGCGTCATCCGATCCGGATTGACCAATACCTGGTACTGTTTGACATAGCCGCCTTGTGAGTTGATCTCGGCCACGCCAGGAATGCCGCGCAGCAATGGGCGTACAACCCAATCCTGGATAGCGCGTCTTTCTGTCAGATCTTCCCGCGTTAGTTCTTTCTTGCCATCATCTGGTTTGTCCAGCGTGAATTGGTAGACTTCGCCGAGGCCGGTGGAGACAGGGCCAAGGATAGGTGTGACGCCTTGCGGCATACGCTCCATCACTTCCATCAGGCGTTCCATCACCAGTTGCCGGGCAAAATAGACATCGGTACTGTCCGTAAATACCAGCGTAATCAGCGATAGGGCATTTTTGTTCACCGAGCGCATTTCAGTGAGGCCGGGCAGGCCGGTCATGGCGATTTCCAGCGGGACGGTAATGAAACGTTCTACTTCTTCAGGAGATTTTCCGGTTGCCTGCGTCGCAATCATGACTTGGACGTTGGTCACATCCGGAAATGCATCGACGGACAGTTTTTTAACCGCAAATAAACCGGCGCCGATCAGGGCGATGGCAATTACCAGCACAATGAGGCGCTGCTTGAGAGCGCCTCTGATCATCGATTCAATCATGCTTTACTCCATTTCTTTGCGCTTACGCTCGTTATTGACGTGGAAAGCGCCGTCCAGCACGATTTGATCACCTGGTTGCAAGCCTTGCAGTACTTCTCTCTGGCCCTCGTAGGTGCGTCCCAGTGTGACGGGTATCAGTTTGTATTGCGTGGGTTTCATGGTTTGCACAAACACATGGTCCGCATTGTTTTCACGCACCACGGCCGTCGCAGGGACTGCCACCACTTTTTCCGGTTTGGCCTCAAGCAGGATAGTAATCAACATGTCAGGCTTGAGCAGCATTTTATTGTTGCTGATATTGGCACGTGCCATCACCGTACGTGTGGCCGGGTTCACAATATCGCCCACAAATGCCAAGGTGCCAGTCAGTTCGGCATCATCCAGCGCAGGGACCTCGATATTAATGCTTTGGCCTTCGCTGATATGGGCAATTTGTTGCTCGGGAATTTCGGCTACAGCCCACACATGCGACAAATCCGCAATCACAAATAATTCTTCTGCCGGGGCCACAACCTGGCCCAGACGGGCCTTGCGTTCAATCACCGTCCCGGTGATTTTGGAGTTGACCTGGCTAGTAGACATGCCACTATTGGCGAGGCCTAGCTGAGAGATGCTATTTGGCGTCATGCCCAACACTAGCAACTGGTCACGGGCGGCATTGAGTTCTGCATTGGCTGCATTCAGATCGCCTTCTCGACGTTGCAATTCGGCCTGACTGATGACATCTGCTTCCAGCAACTGTTTTGCACGATCAACTGCCTTTTTATGTAATTGCATCTGCTGGCTGGCTTTAATATAGCTCAATTGGTATTGCGCCAGCTCAGTACTTTTAATCGTTGCCAGGCGTTGGCCCGCTTTGACTTCGTCACCCAGGTTTACGTCCAGTGTGCTGATACGGCCAGTAATGGACGCGCCAGCGCGGGACTCAAATTGTTCATCGACCTGGATGCGGCCAGGAATGCGTAGCGTATCCACAAACTGTATTTCAGTCACAGGGCCAGTTTTTACGTTGGCTTGTAGTTCTTTGGTCAAGGTGACCAGGCTAGGGTCGACGACTTCTTTCGTTTCTGGTGCCGGAGCTGGTTTTTCGGAGCACGCCGTAGACATGACGGCCAGTGCGGCAGTTAACAAGGTTGAAAATAACACGCGAGACATCACCATCCCCTTAAGGTTGAACCAAATCAGAACCGATGAAACGTTCGATTTGCAATACACTGAAAAAATAATCGAATTTGGCAATCAGATAGTCCCGTTTGACATCACGATTGACGCGTTGCGCATCCAGGTATTCCAGGATGCCGCGTTCTCCGAATTTATAAGCGGCTTCTGCACGACTCAAGGTCGCTTGTGATTGCTCCAGCAGGCCATTTTCAAATACTTTGAGCTGGTTGCTTGCGATCACGTTACGTTGGTATGCGCTATCGATCTCTTTGCGTAATACCTGTTTTTGCAGACGAATATTGGCATCAGCTTCTTCTACCCCGGCTGCTGCCTGGGCAATCTGGCCTTCACGATGGTTCCAGACCGGTAATGGCAAAACAACGCCCACACGGAATGTGTTCAAGTCCGGATCCTGGGTAAAGTCAGACTTCAAAGTAAGCCCTGGAAAACGCAAGGCCTGCTCAAGCTTGAGTTTGGCTTCAGCACTGTCTTTCGCTGTGATGAGTTGCTGCAAGTAAGGATTGTTCTCGGCAGATTGCCGTAACTCTGTGATGTTAGGCAATTCAGAAATCGTAGGAAGTTCAGATTTGACTTCAAAGTTGTCGGGCATATTGCCTATCATGCCGCGTAAAATCGCCTTGGCTTCATCAATACGTGTTTGCGCGCTGGCGTAATCCCGCTCTGCTGCCAGCAATTCAGTATCGGCCTTGATGAGCTCGTATCTGGCCGCTTCGCCTACCTCAACCTTGCGTTTGATTTTGGTTTGAATTTCCTGCAAGACACTCAGGTTGGCGCCTAGCATTTGCAGAATCTGCTGACGCAGCAGAACGGTTAAGTAGGCTTGCTTGATCAGGTTACGCAAGTCGAAGCTGGTGGTTTGTATGCCTTTTTCTGCATAGGTCAATTGTTGCTCGGCTAGTTCACGGCGGGAAGTGCGAGTGCCGGGAAAATCCAAGGGTTGCGAGATAGTGACACCGTAGTTCCTTTCGGTGGCGCCTGGCGTTGGCACGCCGCGGTATCTGGCCGGGCCAGCCATCAACTCAAGGTCAGGGTTATAGAAAGACCTTGCAACGGTGATACCGGCAGCTGCGGCTTCAACTTGTGCCTTGCTGATCGCCATCATGGGGTTTTCGGCGACAGCTTTATCTAGTAATGTTTTTAGGTCGAAAGTGACTTCGGCAAAGGCAAGTGAAGGCACGCAACAACATAGCCACATTAGCCTGCGCGCTGTTCGCCAGCGGGTTTTACTCAACATAATAATCCTTCTGGGATGACTGTACGCCTATCATGGCACAGTCACCTTAATTAATAATTAAAATGATATACAGGCAGCCAAGCATGCCTGTGTGTGCAAGGATTGTTAGTGGATTTGGGGCGGCCGGTCTAGCCAGAAAGCAAAGAGGGGATAGTAATCAGGTAGCTGATGTTCTGGAGCGTGATTGCTGGTACGTTGTACCGGGTAGCTGAAAGCCGGTAACAGAATTTTATCTACATCGACTTCTGCGATTTCGAGCATATCGATACTGTTGCTGGCATCACCAAAATCTGCCGTCAACACATCATCTACAGCATTGGATAACATTGCTTCACTGGCGCTGTTCTGTAACAGCGATGCAGTGACTACGGGTTCCGCAGCAGTGGTCTGCAAGGCGAATACCAAACATAATAGATGTAATAGATAAAAAATTTTTTGCATGTACAAAATCATGACTGACAGTCATTGCTCAAGGTAGCAATTACCGTACCAGAGATGAATATATGCGTAACGTATTGATTTTATACTAAACGATAATATATTGATACCCATATGCGTGGGGTTTTCGCCACAAAGCGCACCAAATTTGTGCGCTTTGTGGCGAGGTTTTATTGCAAATTGAAGATTATGCGGAAATGGTTTCTTCTTTAAAAATCAGTTGAATCTGATCTTTATCGTCGATATCGATGTGTACGTGCCCACCATCGCTCAAGCGGCCGAACAGCAATTCATCTGCTAATGCTTTACGTATGGTGTCCTGAATCAGTCTAGCCATCGGACGCGCACCCATCAGTGGATCAAATCCTTTTCTACCCAGGTAGGCCTTGAGTTCATCACTGAAGGTCACATCGACTTTTTTCTCGTGCAACTGATCTTCAAGCTGCATGAGGAATTTGTCTACCACGCGCAAGATGACTTCCTGGTTAAGTGCGCCGAATGAAACGGTCGCATCCAAACGGTTACGGAATTCAGGGCTGAACAATCGTTTCAGATCGGCCGCTTCGTCAGTCACATCCTTGCTGTTAGTAAAGCCTATGCTGGCTTTTGACAGGTTCTCTGCGCCGGCATTGGTCGTCATGATAATCGTCACATTGCGGAAGTCCGCTTTGCGGCCGTTGTTATCGGTCAGCGTGCCATGGTCCATCACTTGCAGCAGGATATTGAAAATATCCGGATGTGCTTTTTCAATTTCGTCTAACAACAATACGCAATAAGGTTGCTTAGTCACCGCTTCAGTCAGTAAGCCACCCTGGTCAAAGCCAACATAGCCGGGAGGCGCACCAATCAGGCGCGATACCGCATGACGCTCCATGTATTCGGACATATCAAAGCGAAGCAATTCAATGCCCAGGATATAAGCCAGCTGTTTGGCAACCTCGGTTTTACCAACCCCGGTTGGGCCTGCGAACAGGAAACTACCGATAGGCTTGTTGCCATTTCCCAAACCGCTACGAGCCATTTTCACAGCAGACGCCAGTACTTCAATTGCCTTGTCCTGACCAAACACCACGGCCTTGAGGTCGCGTTCCAGGGTCTTCAGGGCATTGCGGTCATCCGTGGAAATATTTTTGGGCGGAATGCGCGCAATCTTGGCAATGATTTCTTCAATCTCTTTATTGCCAATCACTTTCTTCTGCTTGCTCTTGGGCAAGATACGCTGGGCAGCGCCAGCCTCATCAATCACATCAATGGCCTTGTCTGGCAAATGACGGTCATTGATGTATTTGGCAGATAACTCAGCAGCAACGGTCAAGGCACTGGCGCTATATTTCACGCTGTGGTGCTCTTCAAACTTAGCTTTCAGGCCTTTGAGGATCTCAATGGTTTCGGCTACGCTCGGTTCTTGCACGTCGATTTTCTGGAAACGGCGTGACAAAGCATGATCTTTTTCAAAGATGCCACGGTATTCCTGGTAAGTGGTCGCACCTATGCATTTGAGTGAGCCGTTTGATAAGGCCGGTTTCAGCAAGTTGCTCGCATCCAAGGTGCCACCACTGGCGGAACCGGCGCCAATCAGGGTATGAATTTCGTCAATAAACAAAATGGCATCCGGTTTTTCGGCCAGTTGTTTCATGACGGCTTTTAAGCGTTGTTCAAAGTCGCCGCGGTATTTGGTCCCAGCCAACAGAGCCCCCATGTCGAGCGAGTAGACAGTCGCATTTTCCAATACTTCAGGAATGTCGTTGCTGACGATGCGCGAGGCCAGGCCTTCGGCAATCGCTGTTTTACCCACGCCAGCTTCACCCACCAGTAAAGGATTATTTTTGCGGCGGCGGCACAGGGTCTGGATCACCCGTTCCAATTCCAGGCCACGGCCAATCAGCGGATCAATCTTGCCTGCCAGCACCTGTGCGTTCAAGTTTAAGGTGAAGTTTTCCAAGGCACCTGTGCTGACGCTTTCGCCTTCAGTATCTTGCTCGGTGCTGGCAGATTTTGGTTCGTTTTCCTGAATTTTCGCCACACCATGCGAGATGAAGTTGACAACATCCAGGCGTGTCACGCCTTGTTGGTGCAGGAAAAATACGGCATGCGAGTCTTTTTCGCCATAAATGGCAACCAGCACGTTCGCGCCAGTCACTTCTTTTTTACCGGAAGACTGTACATGTAGCATGGCGCGCTGGATGACGCGCTGGAATCCCAGGGTTGGCTGGGTGTCTACCTCGTCAGAGCCAGCCACAGTAGGCGTATGTTCTTCAATATACTGGGTCAATTCACTGCGCAGTGTGTCAAATTTGGCCCCACAGGCACGCAGTACCTCTGCGGCTGTCGGATTATCCAACATAGCCAGTAATAGATGCTCAACCGTAATTAGTTCGTGACGCTTTTGTCGTGCGTCCATAAATGCCATGTGCAGGCTGACTTCAAGTTCTTGAGCAATCATGATGACTTTCCTTAATACACTACACTACACTAAACTGCAAAACGCCTCGTTGCGGATGTCACTGCTGCAATTTGGCAAAACCTGTCTGTTTATTGTTATCGTGCTTTTCTTCAAAAAATTCAATGCCCCAAGGTTGCTTTTTACTCAAGTTTAAATGAGCGAAGCGATCCAGAAACACTGGCTATCATGCTACCACCACAATACACCTATTTAACCCAGAGTGTACTAGTGTATTTGCCTTGTATTCTCACAATGCCTTTACAAGCATCAAGCGGCCTCAATCACGCATTGCAAGGGATGTTGTGCTTCGCGGGCAGACTCTAGAACCTGATGCATTTTGGTTTCCGCAATGTCCTGTGGGTACACACCACACACACCCATTCCCTCGGTATGTACTTTGAGCATGATTTGCGTGGCTTGTTCACGGGACTTGTTAAAAAACCGCTCAATGACGGCCACAACAAATTCCATTGGGGTGTAGTCGTCATTGAGTAACAACACCTTGTAAAGTTCTGGAGGCTTGGGTTTGGCGACCTGGGACTCCAGAGCCAAGTCACCATCACGCTTGGGTCGTACCATAGTTTTGTATACCTATCTTAGAACTTATTTTGCGCCTTGTATTAAAAAATTCAAGAGCGGATGCGAGAGAAATCAGGGTTTAAGGGTAAATTTTGACGCGTTTGACAACACGATCCTGTGCGTCAAGAATTTCCAACTTGTACTGATCAATTTTAAAGCTGGTATTGGGCTCGGGGATATCCTCAAAATGCTCCAGAATTAAGCCATTCAATGTGCGTGGACCATCTGTTGGCAGAGAGAGTTTCAATTTGCGATTGAGATCGCGCAACAAGCTACTGCCATCCACCAGCCAACTGCCGTCTTCGAGCTGATGAAAGTGGCTGGCATGCTCGGGCGATTGGGTGGTAAATTCGCCCACTACCTCTTCCAGAATGTCTTCGAGTGTCAGTAGACCCTTGAATTCACCATACTCATCCACGATAAGCGCAATGCGCTCATGACGTTTCTGGAACTGTTGTAATTGTGTGTAGAGTGGCGTGCCCGAGGGAATGTAATAGGGCAAACTCATGGCTGCCTGTAAAAGGGCTTTGGTCGGCGCTTTGCCTATGTGAAAGTCACGTAGCAGTGGCAATACCTTGCGCACATGCAAAATACCGACAATATCTTCATGATCTCCCTGACGGACTGGCAGGCGTGAATGGTGGCTGCGTACCAGCTGCTCCATGATTTGGTCTATTGGTTCATCTAGGTCGATAAATTCAACCTGGGTGTGGGCGGTCATGGCATCGTCCACAATGATGTCTTCCAGATCCAGAAGGTTGAGTAATATCGTGCGATTTTGAGAGGGGATGTACTGTCCGGCATCACTGACAATACTGCGCAGCTCTTCGGTGGTCAGGGCGTGTGATTGGTCTTTAAAACTGACTTTGATGCGCAGTAATCGCAAGATGGCAGACACAAACAAATTAACAAACCAGACGACTGGATAAAGTACTCTCAGCAGCGGATAGAGAATATAGCTGCTAAATAAAGCCAGCTTTTCCGGGTGGGCAGCCGCAATCACTTTGGGTGAGATTTCGCTGAATACCAGAATGGCAAATGTGACGGATAATGTGCCAAACATCAATATCCATTCACCTTCACCAAATAACTCTACCGTAATCAGTGTAACCAGAGTGGCAGCAGAGGCGTTGGCAAAATTATTGCAAAGCAGGATGACACCCAGTAATTTGTCGGTTTGGGAGAGTAGCTCGCTCGCCAGTTTTGCGCCTCGATGGCCTTCGTTCATCAGGTGACGCAGGCGATAACGATTGACCGACATCAGGCTGGTTTCGGCGATAGAAAAAAAGCCTGAGAGTAACAATAAAACAGCTAGCGTCACCAGCTGCCATGAAATCGGAATGTTGTCCAAAAGTGTGGAGTTGAAAACAAGAAGCCACTAGTGTACCCACCAGTGGCTAAAAATCCAAGCCTAAAAGAATCAAATAATAGTTGCGCTTAAGGTGCGATGGCTGCTTCGTCTTCCTTGGGTTTTTTCTCAGTGTCGCCAATCAGGTTGGCGCGGTTCACACCCAGCCACATGGCGATTGGGCAGGCAACCAATACCGAAGAGTAAATGCCGAACAAAATGCCGATTGTGAGTGCCAGTGAGAAGTTGTGCAGGGTTTCGCCACCAAAAAACAGCATGGAACAGACCATGGTTTGTGTCATCAAGTGCGTGATAATCGTACGCGACATGGTACGCGTAATGGCGTTGTCAATAACCTGTACCGCACTGGCTTTACGCATTTTTTTGAAGTTTTCACGCACGCGGTCAAACACCACCACGGATTCGTTGACCGAATAACCCAAGACGGCCAGGATTGCCGCCAATACCGTGAGGTTGAACTCCCACTGGAAAAAGGCAAAAAAGCCCAGGATGATGATCACGTCATGCATGTTGGCGATAATCGCCGCCACGGCAAAGCGCCATTCAAAACGTAACGCGAGGTAGCCCATGATACCGGCACACACCAGTAACAAGGCCAAGGCGCCGTTCTCGTACAGCTCCTCACCCACCTGGGAACCTACCGACTCTACCCGGCGCACTTCTGCCCCTGCATCCGCACCTTTTAGCGCAGTGGAGATTTTTTCCGATAGCTGTGCAATGGATAATTCTTTTTTGACTGGCAATCGGATGAGCACATCCTGGCTGGAGCCGAAGTTTTGTACCGTCACATCTTTTAGACCCACCCCATCCATCACCTGGCGGATTTGCTCAATATTCGCCGCCGCCGGATAATGTACTTCCATCACTGTACCACCGGTAAAATCCACGCCGTAATTGAGGCCACGGTGCAGCAGGAAGAAAACCGCCAATACAAAGGTAATCAGCGAAATCGAAGTGGTCAGACGCCCGTAACTCATGAACGGGATGTCTTTTTTAATTCTGAATAATTCCATAATCTGTACTCAATAGGTTGTGACAGCGATTAACCGATTTGCAGTTTTTCAATCTTGCGGCGGTAACCATACAATAGGTTGACCAAGGCGCGAGAGACCAGCACGGCGCTAAACATGGAAGTCATGATGCCCAGCACGTGGACAACTGCAAAGCCTTTGATCGGGCCAGTCCCGAACATAAACAGCGCCAGGCCAGCAATCAAAGTGGTCACGTTGGAGTCCAAAATGGTATCAAACGCACGGTCGTAACCGGCGTGGATACTGGCTTGCGGCGTGTTGCCATTACGCAGTTCTTCGCGGATACGCTCGTTGATCAGGACGTTAGCGTCAATCGCCATCCCCAGTGCCAGCGCAATCGCGGCCAGGCCGGGCAGGGTCAGCGTCGCTTGCAACATGGAAAGAATCGCCACCAGCAACAGCAGGTTGACGCCCAATGCCATCACTGACACGCCACCAAACACCAGGTAGTACACCATCATCATCACGGCAATTGCTGCAAAGCCCCACAGGGTTGAATGTACGCCGCGCTTGATATTTTCTTCACCCATGCTAGGGCCAACCGTACGCTCTTCGATGATTTCCATCGGTGCTGCCAGCGCACCGGCACGCAGCAGCAATGAAATATCGGTCGCTTCCTGTGCGTTGGCCATGCCTGAAATCTGCACACGGCCACCGCCGATTTCTTCGTTGATGACTGGTGCCGTAATGACTTCGGTGCTGCCTTTTTCAATCAGCAAAATCGCCATGCGCTTGCCCACGTTTTCACGGGTCACGTTTTTAAAGATGCCAGCGCCGCGGCCATCCAAAGTCACGTTCACCACAGAGGCACCATTCTGGCCATTCACACCCGGCCCAGCGTCGGTGATGCGGTCACCGGTCAGGACTACGCTTTTCTTAACCAGTACAGGGCGGCCTTCACGGTCACTAAACAATTCATCACCAAAAGGTACCTGGCCATTTTGTGCTTTTTGCAGCGTGGCCATATCAGATTTCTCTTCATCCACCATACGGATTTCCAGTGTAGCCGTACGGCCCAGGATTTCCTTGGCTTTAGCAGTATCCTGCACGCCAGGCAATTGCACCACAATGCGGTCCAGGCCTTGCTGCTGCACAATAGGCTCAGCCACGCCCAGTTCATTGATCCGGTTATGCAAGGTTTGCAGGTTCTGCTTAAGCGCAAACTCCTGGATGCGTTTTTGCGCCATGACGCTCATGCTGGCGGTCAGGCTGATATCTTTATCACTGCCGGAAATTTTGTAGGTCAGGTCAGAAAAATCTTTAGCCAACAGGTTGCGTGCCCTGGTCGCTTCGGCTTCTGATTCAAATTTCACCACCACGACCTGTCCTTGGCGCTCAATACCGTAGTAGTTGATTTTTTCCTTGCGCAAAGACATGCGGAAGTCACCAACAGTGCTTTCAGCCGCTTTGTCAAGTGCCGCTTTCATATCCACTTGCAGCAGAAAATGCACACCGCCACGTAAGTCCAGACCTAAATACATAGGTTTGGCGCCTATGCTTTGCAACCAGCCTGGCGTTTGTGGCACCAGGTTGAGCGCAACGGTATAGTCTTTGCCGAGGTTGGCGACCAGCTTGTCTTTTGCCAGCAACTGCGTATCCGTCGTGGCAAAACGTACTTTGACACCACTGGCATCCATAAACAGCCCGTCAAACGGGATGTTAGCCAGTTTCAGCGTGCTTTCCACTTTCTCCAGCAGGCTCTCGTCTAGCTTGAGGGATGTTTTTGCCGGGCTGATTTGCACTGCAGGTGATTCACCAAAAAAGTTTGGGATCGTGTACAGCAGGCCAATGATAATCACTGTGCCGATCAGTACGAATTTCCATATCGGATAACGGTTCATAAGAAACTCTTGGTCGGAATGAAAGACGCGTAGTCTTTGTTCGTATAAATGGTTTGTTTAAATGGATTTCAGGGTGCCTGGAGGCAGCAGGGTTTGTACAGTATGTTTCTGTACATTCACTACTGTATTGGCCGCAATTTCAATGCTGACAAAGTTTTCACCCACTTTAGTCACCTTGCCGACAATGCCTCCGGTTGTGGCCACTTCGTCGCCCGCTTTTAATGTTTCCAGCATCGATTTATGCTGTTTAGCCTGCTTGATTTGCGGGCGGATCAACATAAAGTAAAACAATACAAAAATCACCACCATAGGCAAGAAGCTCATGATGTCGGTGGCAGGTGCGGCAGCTGCGTATGCGTTGCTGATAAACATATTTTTTGTTCCTGAATCAATCTACGAGATAACTCGCGATTCTAGCACAGGCGAGGGAAGAATAAATGGCGCGGTGTGATTCGAGAGTGTATGCAAGTAGTTTAGTAAAAAGGGGTGAAGGCTGTCCGGCGTAAGGTCTGACAAGAGTAGACCATGCCCTGCGCCTGCGGAACGGCTGGTTTTTGTAGAGCCAACGTGCCCTGCAACAAATCGTCATTTTGGCGGAGGCAGGATTCAGGTAACGTGAATACTTAGTTCAGCGGTAGGGTGGGCATATATGCCCACGCGGGTGATGGGTGATTGTTTGTCACGCATTATTTCGCCTCTCGGCGAGTTACTTTTCTTTGCTTGCACAAAGAACAAGTAACCAAAAGAAAGTGCACCCCAGCTTCCGCTTTTATTCTGTGCTACTCGGCTTGCCGGGCGTCCATCGAAACTCGCCCTGACAAGCCACACAGAACGTGGCTTGTTGCGGAACTCGAACAGTCGATGACCGAAAGCTCCCGCCAAGCCTGCGTTGCTCGGCGCGTCAGATGGAGGCCCGAACACCATGCGAGCACCACCCTCATTGGAGTGAATAAAAGAATTGGTGTTTTCCAACCTTCCAAACTTCAACAGTGTGGCTTTGACGAGATAAATCCCATCCCATCACGCTGAGTAGCGGAGACAAAGTAAGAAAAAAGGGAGCGACTGTTTGAGCTCCGCGACAGCTTGCGTGGTGTGCAAGCTGTTAGGGCGAGTTTCGTGACCGCTTACTTTGTTGATAACTAAGACTGCGAAGCAGTCTGTTACGGCGTAGGCTAACTTGCGCAGCAATGTTAAGCGCAGCGGCCGTAGCCAACAACACAAGGGAGCCGTTAGGCCGTGATGGCTGGGTGCCCTCTTCTTTGGCTTCGGCCGCCACTTTGTGGCTTAACCTAAAGGTTAGCCTTCACCGCAACACTGCGTTAGTTGTGGTTACTTTCTGTGGGGCAAGCAACAGAAAGTAACTCGCCTACAGGCGAAATAAAGTGTGTAATAAGAACGACCTTTTGTTCTAATCATGCCTAGTTGCGACTCACTCATGCGCCAGATTGAGTCTTCTACAGTTCGGAGTTAACGTTTCTCCGCTCGCTTCCGAGCAAACTCCGCCTTAAACGCCTCAAAGCGGTTCTCTTCAATCGCTGCACGCATCTCCTGCATCAACACCTGGTAGTAATGCAAGTTATGAATGGTGTTCAAACGTGCCCCAAGAATTTCACCTATGCGGTGCAAATGATGCAAATAAGCCCGGCTGAAGTTCTGGCAGGTGTAGCATTCACACTCATCATCCAATGGGCGCGTGTCCGTCTTATAGCTGGCATTTTTGATTTTAACATCACCATATTGCGTGAACAGCCAGCCATTACGTGCGTTGCGGGTTGGCATGACGCAGTCAAACATATCAATGCCGTAGCTGACTGCATCGACCAGATCTTCCGGCGTACCCACACCCATCAGGTAGCGCGGTTTGTCTTTTGGCATTTGGGGTGCAGTGTGCGCCAGGATGCGCAGCATGTCTTCCTTGGGTTCACCCACAGACAAGCCACCAATGGCGTAGCCGTCAAAGCCAATCGCTTCCAGGCCTTGGCGTGAAATGTCGCGCAGGTCTTCGTACATGCCGCCCTGGATAATCCCGAATAACGCATTACCATTGGTTGGCGTGTTGTCTGAACGTAAATGGTTCACTTCGTCAGGGCCACCCACCATGGTGAGTGTGCGTGTGATGGTCTGGGTTTGGTAGACATTAAACGCATCCCGGCTGCGTTGCGCCCAGCGCAGGCTGAGTTCCATAGACTTGCGTGCCTGGTCGTGGCTGGCTGGGTAGGGGGTGCATTCGTCAAAAATCATGACGATGTCACTGTTGAGCACGCGCTGTATGCGCATGGACTCTTCAGGTGTTAAAAAGCAGCGGTCACCGTTGATGGGTGACTGGAATTTCACCCCTTCTTCGGTGATTTTGCGTAACTCTCCCAGGCTCCATACCTGAAAGCCGCCAGAGTCTGTGAGGATAGGATTGTTCCAGCCCATGAATTTATGCAGGCCGTCATGTGCCGCAATCACGTCTAGACCTGGGCGCAGCCACAGGTGAAAGGTATTGCCGAGCACGATGTGCGCCTGGATGTCATTGAGTTCTTGCGGAGACATGGCCTTGACCGTGCCATAAGTGCCCACGGGCATAAACGCCGGGGTTTGTACTTCACCATGCGGCAGGCTGACCGTGCCACGTCGAGCAAGCCCATCGGTATTGTGTAAGGAAAACTGCATGAAAATGACGTTAAATAGCTGAAATAAACCAGCATTTTAGCACAGCGTGATGACTCCTCCTGACCATGTATGAGTGCTTTTTCGTCGGTTGACCGTGCTTGCATTTTTTGTCATTGCCCGCAACAATGCGCATATCTCTATTGTTGATCTTTCTTATGTCTGACTCACAAACCCGCTTATCAAAACGTGAAGAACATACCAGTTTGCGTCAGCGTGGCATTTACCTGCTCCCCAATTTATTCACCTCCGCGGCATTGTTCGGTGGGTTTTATGCCATCGTTCAGGCGATGAACCAGCATTTTGAGCAATCGGCGATTGCGATTTTTATCGCGATGGTGATGGATGGTCTCGATGGTCGCGTGGCGCGCATGACCAAAACCCAAAGTGCATTCGGTGCAGAATACGACAGTTTGGCTGATATGGTGTCTTTTGGAGTGGCGCCAGCATTGATTATGTACGTGTGGGCATTGCAGCCCATGAATAAACTGGGCTGGATTGCCGCGTTTATTTACTGCGCCTGTGCAGCGTTACGACTGGCCCGTTTTAATACCAAGCTCGATGATCCATTTCAGGACAAGCGGTTCTTCCAGGGCTTGCCCAGTCCGGCGGCCGCTGCCTTGCTGGCTGGCTTTGTCTGGGTCTCCTACGAATACAATATTGATGGCCGCGAGATTTTCTTTGGCGCCTTGCAGGTCAAATGGATTGCCTGGTTCCTGACCATCTTCGCGGCCGGTTCCATGGTGTCTGACCTCAAGTTTTACAGCGGCAAGGATATCAACCTCAGACATTCGGTGCCGTTTGTAGCCATCCTGGCGGTAGTCATGGCGTTTGTGCTGATTTCATATAGTCCGCCAGAAGTTTTGTTCAGCGTAGTATTCGTTTACGCTTTGTCTGGCTACTATATGTGGATACGTGGCAGGTTAGAGGCGAAAAAAGCGGGCTGATGCAGTGCCGGTCAATCGAAAGCGCGCCCCAAGAGGCGCGTTTTTTATGCATCTTATCAACTGGGTAAAACATCTAAGATTGTGGTCAATTATAGGACAAGCGAGTAAAATTCACGCCTATCAGATTAGGAACATACATGGAACAAATTATTATTTTTGACACCACGCTGCGTGATGGAGAGCAAAGCCCGGGCGCCGCGATGACCAAAGAAGAAAAAATCCGCATTGCCCGCCAGCTGGAAAAGCTGGGCGTGGACGTGATTGAAGCCGGCTTTGCTGCCGCCAGCCCGGGTGATTTTGATGCGATCTCTGAAATTGCCAAAGTGATTAAAACCTCTACCGTGTGCTCACTGGCCCGTGCCAGTGAAAACGACGTGCGACGTGCGGGTGAGGCGATCCAGCATGCGGCAAAAGGCCGTATCCACACCTTTATTGCAACCAGCAAAATCCACATGGAAAACAAGTTGCGCATGACCGAAGACCAAGTGGTTGAACGGGCTGTGCAAGCCGTGAAATGGGCGCGCGAATACACCGAAGACGTGGAGTTTTCTGCCGAGGATGCGGTCCGTTCAGAGATAGATTTCCTGGTACGTGTGTTTGAGGCCGTGATTGAAGCCGGTGCCAAAACTATCAACGTGCCGGATACTGTTGGCTATAGCATTCCTTCCGTGTGGGGTGAGCGCATGGCCGAGCTGATCAAGCGTGTCAAGAACTCTGACAAGGTGATTTGGTCTACCCATTGCCACAATGACCTGGGCATGGCGGTGGCTAACTCCCTGTCTGCCGTCATGAACGGCGCGCGTCAGGTGGAGTGCACCATCAATGGCCTGGGCGAGCGCGCCGGCAATGCCAGCCTCGAAGAAATCGTTATGGCGATTAAGACCCGCAGTGATATTTTCAACCTGACCACGCGCATCGACACCACCCAGATTGTGCCTGCTTCCAAGCTGGTGTCGACGATTACGGGCTACCCGGTGCAGCCGAACAAGGCGATTGTCGGGGCCAATGCGTTTGCACACGAGTCAGGCATTCACCAGGATGGCGTGCTCAAACACCGCGAAACTTATGAAATCATGCGTGCTGAAGATGTGGGTTGGGGCGCGAATAAACTCACCTTGGGTAAATTGTCTGGCCGTAATGCTTTCCGCACGCGCTTGAAAGAGCTTGGCATTGAGCTTGAAAGTGAAGATGCACTCAATGCGGCGTTTTCGCGTTTTAAAGAGCTGGCGGATAAAAAATCCGAGATTTTTGATGAAGACTTGCACGCATTGGTGAGTGATGAAGTGGTGCAGGATACCGCCGAATTGTTCAAATTGGCTTATCTGCAGGTCGCGTCACAAACCGGTGAAATTCCGCATGCGATTTTAACCTTGGGCGTTGATGGCGCAGAGCAGCGTACGGAAGCCAATGGTGGCGGCCCGGTCGATGCGACCTTCAAGGCGATTGAAAACGTGGTGAAAAGTGAATCCGAATTGTTGCTTTACTCTGTGAACAACATCACTAGCGGCACGGATGCGCAAGGTGAGGTCACGGTGCGTCTCGCTAAAGGTGGACGCATCGTCAATGGGCAGGGCGCGGATACTGACATTGTGGTTGCTTCTGCCAAGGCTTATTTAAATGCATTGAATAAGTTGTATGCCAAACCGGAAAAACTGAATCCGCAAGTGTAATCACGGTATTGGCAAACGCTTGCTGTGGACCAAACAGCAAGCGTTTTTATTTTTTTGGAGAAAGGTTAAGTCGAGATGGCGCAGAAAAATCAATGGTGGCTGGTGATCATTGCGCTGACCTGTACCTATTTCATCTGGGGCTCCACCTATCTCTTCATCAAATACGCCATTGAGAGTTTTCCGCCTTTTGTCATGGTGGGTATCCGATTCACGATTGCCGGTGCTTTGTTGTATGGCATCTTGCGCAGCATGGGGCATGCAGCACCTACGCTGGCGCAATGGCGTGGTGCAGCTTGGGTAGGATTATTGCTGCCCGTACTCGGCAATGGTACCGTCTCGAATGTGCAATTACATGTCTCGTCTAGTGTTGCTGCGTTGTCGATTGCCACAGCACCTATCTGGATGGCTGTTTTTTCCAGCTTGTGGGGGCACAAGATCAGCCGCCGCGAGTGGCTGGGGATAGGCATTGGCCTGGTCGGGATTTTGTTATTGAATACTCGTGGTAGTTTGCAAGGCGACTGGCTCAGTGCCGGTTTGCTGATGTTTGCGGCGGCTTCGTGGTCGCTGGGCTCGGTGTGGAGCAAGCATATGGCCATGCCAAGCGGCTTGATGGGTGCCGCCAGCCAGATGTTATGCGGCGGACTGATTTCATTTTTATTCAGCGTCGCGTTTGACGAACATTTGCCCGCCCATATTTCGACACAGTCATGGGCTGCGATAGGCTTTTTAATTGTGCCAGGCTCCATGATTGCCTTCTCGGCGTACCATTGGCTGTTGCATCATGTGCGGCCATTGGTCGCCAGCAGCAATACCTTTGTCAATCCGGTGGTGGCCTTTGTGGTCGGCGTCTGGTTTGCCAATGAGCATATCCATGTCATGGAATATATTGCGTTGGCCGTGATCCTGGTCGGCGTGTTTCTGGTGCTGACCTCAACGACTGAAGCCGTGCCCGAGGAACAGATTGTTTAATTATTCAAGAAGTTGATTTTATGAAACAAAACCTGGCGTTATTTGATTTGGACAACACCCTGCTGGCCGGGGATAGTGACTATAACTGGAGCGTGTTTTTAATTAGCGAAGGCTTGCTCGATGCCGAGCAGCACAAGTCACGCAATGAACAGTTCTACGAGGATTATAAAAACGGTTGCCTGGATATTTATGCCTTCCTCAAGTTCCAGTTACAGCCTTTGGCGCAGAATCCCAAAGCTTTTCTGGATGAACTGCATAAAAAATACATGGAAACAGTCATCCGCCCGATGATGACGCAAAAAGCCCAAGACCTGGTCAACCAGCATAAAGCCAATGGCGATTTGTGTATGGTGATTACGGCGACCAACAGCTTTGTCACCAAGCCAATTGCCACTGCCTATGGTATTGAACACCTGATCGGCACAGACCCTGAAATGGTCGATGGACAATTTACCGGTGGCGTCAGTGGCACACCCAGTTTCCAGCAGGGTAAAGTGACGCGCCTGAATGAATGGCTGGCGGCCCGTGGGCAAACGTTGGTGGACTTTGAAACCAGCTATTTCTACAGTGACTCACACAACGATTTGCCATTAATGAAACTGGTGACCAACCCGGTGGCAGTCGATGCGGACCCCACATTGACCGCGTATGCCAGCGAACATGGCTGGCCGCATATCAGCCTGCGCTAAGGTGCATCATCGCTGGCGCTAAGGTGCATCATCGCTGGCGCTAAAAACTCAGTGTCAGTGCCGTGACAGCCATCAGGTTGTTATCGACCAGTCGCGAGCCCTCTTTGTCAAAGATTTCGTCGCGGCTGTTCAACTTGCGTAACTCGTTGCGCCATGCCATGCGCGGGTGAAATCGGTAATCCATATTGACTGAGTAACCGGTGGTCTGGAAACCATTGCTGGTACCAGTATTGATAATCACACCGTGCCTGTCGTTGTAATGTTCCAGCCTTGCCGCAAATTGCAGCCGGTCTGAATAAGTATACCGCAGCACAATATTCGGACTATACCAAATGTTGTATTTGTCACTGCCAGGGGCCACCTGTTCAGCGCCGATATCAAAAGCCGTCGTCAACCCCCAGTGTTCATTGAGCTGCCACTGCACGTAAAAATCATGAAAATAGCGCATCTGCCGCTGGGCGTCGGATTTATCGTTGCCGATAAATGAGCTGCTATTAATCGTGATTTTGTCACTCGGTTTATAGGTGAGCTGGTGTCCAATCGAAGGCGTAGTATTGTCGTTGGGTCTATGAATCCGTTGCCAGCCAGTGAGTAATAGTCCACTCAGCAGCCACTTGCCATCTGGTGTGGTGTAACTCAGCTTGGCCCCGGTTTCAAAATACGGGGAGTTATCGGCCATCAGGCTACGTGTGAGGGTCCAGTTATCTATGCCAATTGCGCTCTCAAAACCAAGATGCGAAGACATCACGCCCATGTCCAGCCAAAGGTCATGGGCATCGGAAAGCTTGATACCGATATTGGCTTCATAAAGGTTGCGCAGGCCATGCGGCTCGGCTGCGTAGTTGGCACGCATATAAGTGCCTGAGCCCAAAGCCAGGTTCGCGCGTACACGTTCGGTTGATAGTGCGGCTTTGAGGACGCCCAGGTTGATGCTTGGGCTGTCAGTCACATTGTGGCTGTACACAAACCCGGGCCGCCTGTCATTGTCCGGCTTGTTAAAGTCATGAATCAGGTAGGTTTCCAGATATGCGCTGAAATGCAAGGGTGAGCTGCCGGAAGTGGCTGGCTGTTCTTCGGCCCCGGCTGAGAATGTCATGCAAAATAGGGGCGCAACTAATAATAAAGATGGTTTCATGCTCACTTCCAATGTCTATGCGATCAAGACGGGGTCAGCAGAATATGTCGCCGATCCTATCAATCGCATAAACATAGCATGAGGTCAAACTGTTGATTTAGCCGGAAAGCAATCAAAAAACCACTTACTTTTAATATGGCTTAGCGGCCCAGCACTACATGCAGCACAAAACGGCTACCAATGTAAGCCAATAGCAGCAGTACGAATCCCATTAAGGTCCAGCGTGTCGCAGTTTTTCCGCGCCAGCCGTATTTAAAACGGCCAAACAGCAGCCAGGCGTAAATCAGCCATGAGGCAATCGAAAAAATGGTTTTGTGGTTGAACTGCAAGGGCTTGCCAAAAATTTCTTCACTGAACAGCATACCGCTAATCAGGGTAATGGTCAGCAAGACAAAGCCAACATGCAATACTTTAAATAGCAAAGACTCCAACACCATCAGTGGCGGAAATTCTGGCAAAGCCAACCAGCTGTTTTTCTTGTGCAGTGCTTGCTCGGCCATGCGCATGAGGCAGGCGTGCAGGGCGGCGAAAGTAAAAAGGCTGTAGGCGACCATAGCAATCAATATGTGCAGGTTGAACAAGGTGAAGCCGTGTGTGTCTACATAATAGTCTTTGACCGCAAAGCCCGGCATGAGTACGAATAAGGCTGCAGGTGGTAATACAAAAGCTTGCAGGCTACGTAGAGAGTGTTTTAAGTCGGCTAGCCAGTAAATCAGCACCGTCAGCCATAAAATAGCCGAGAGTGCATAAAAAACACCCAGGTTCAGTGAGCCGATGGCAAAAATATCGCGGTACAGCAAGCCGCCATGCATGACCAGGCCCAATGCCACCATGGCACTGTGTAATTGAAACGGAAACGAATTTTCATCCACCGGTTTGCCCTGTGTGGCAATGCGCCAGTAGTCGAGCGCCACGGCCATATAAACAAACGCGACAATCAGGTAAGGAAGCAGGTGTTGAGTCATGCCTGGCATTATGGCAAAACTCGCCGCATTCGACCAGCACGTCGCCAAGGTCTTGCGAATGATTGCCATGACTTTATTTTAGGGATGGGCTTGCATGAGGTAAAATTCAAGCCATTACCTATTCATGAATTGTGAAAGAAAGGCATTCCATGCTGGAAAACCTGACCGGCCGTTTGCAGGGCGTTATTAAAAACCTGCGCGGCCAGGCACGACTGACCGAAGACAACATTGCTGACGCCATGCGCGAAGTGCGTATGGCGCTACTGGAAGCCGATGTGGCGTTGCCCGTGGTGAAAGAATTTATTGCCCGCGTCAAAGAGCGCGCCAATGGCCGTGATGTGCTGCAAAGCCTGACGCCAGGCCAGGCCGTCATTGAAGTGGTGAATGAAGAACTCACCGAGCTCATGGGTAAAGCCAATGAAGGCCTCAACCTGGCTGCGGTGCCACCTGTGGTGATTTTGATGGCAGGTTTGCAAGGGGCCGGTAAGACCACCACCTCGGGCAAACTGGCCAAATTGCTCAAAGAGCAAAAGAAAAAAGTATTGCTTGCCAGTGCTGACGTGTACCGCCCGGCCGCGATCACCCAGCTGCAAACCCTGGCCAAGCAGCTTGAAATAGACTGCTTTGACTCTAACCCGCAGCAAAAGCCACTAGAAATCGCTGCGCAAGTCATGGGCCAGGCCAAAAAGAATTACTACGATGTGGTGATTTTCGATACGGCCGGTCGCTTAGCCATTGATGAAGCCATGATGGCCGAGATCAAAGATCTGCATAACTACCTCAAGCCCACCGAAACCCTGTTTGTGGTAGATGCCATGCAAGGCCAGGATGCCGTCAACACCGCCAAAGCCTTTGGTGAGACTTTGCCACTGACAGGTGTGATCGTCACCAAGCTCGATGGTGATGCGCGTGGCGGTGCAGCACTTTCCGTGCGCCACGTCACAGGCAAACCGATCAAATTTATTGGCGTGAGCGAAAAAGTGGATGGCCTGGAACCATTCCACCCTGACCGCATGGCCGGCCGTATTCTCGGCATGGGTGACGTGCTCAGCCTGATTGAAGAAGCGCATAAAAAAGTTGACATGGCTGAGGCGCAAAAAGTCGCCGACAAAATCAAGTCCGGTGCCAAGTTTGACCTCGAAGACTTCAAGGCGCAAATGCTGCAAATGCGCAAAATGGGGGGCATGGCCTCACTCATGGATAAAATGCCCAGCCAGATTTCTGGCATGGCACAAAAAATTAACACCGATGATGTTGATAAATCCATGCGCCGTATCGAAGGCATTATTAATAGCATGACGCCAGAAGAACGCCGCAAACCGGAGTTGATTAAGGCCACACGTAAAAAACGCATTGCCGCCGGCAGCGGTGTGCAAGTGCAGGATGTAAACCGATTGCTCAACCAGTTTGAAGAAACCCAAAAAATGATGAAGATGTTCAGCAAAGGCGGGATGGCAAAACTCATGCGAGGCATGGGCGGCATGATGGGTGGAAAATTCCCCGGAATGTAAAGCGGCAAAACGGGATGAATAAAAAAATAAACTTTTTATACAAAAAAAGCCAAAACAGCATTGACCAAATTTAATTCATCCCCCATAATCGCGTTCTTTCAAATTTGACGCAAAACACAGCGGCAAACAAGAAACAGATGGGGTGTTAGCTCAGCTGGTAGAGCAGCGGACTTTTAATCCGTTTGTCGTGGGTTCGATCCCCGCACACCCTACCAAATTATAAAAGACGGCTTGCAGGAATGTGAGCCGTTTTTTCTTTTCTCTATTCCGAATGATTAAACACAGCGCGGACTGATTGTCCGTTGGTACTGTGTTCGACTCATAGAGGGCCACTTAATGATGAGAGTCAAGGTTAACGCCGTGGGTCTCTTTTGTTTTGTAGTGCTTGTTGAAGGCATCAATTTAATGCATCGTTAGCAAAAGTTCAGAAGAGGCTGATAATGTCAGATAGTCATGTGCACCTTGTTTTAAAACGATCTGAGCAACTTGATGGAGAGATTATTTCTAGATTTACACCATACAAGTCTACAAATAATAAAGATCAAATCACACAAATCTGTAGTGATCTTTCCTTTCAGCATGCCAAATCATTACGCGTTTAGTATGATTTAGAGCTGGATGGGACTGCTACAGCAATACTGCGGATGCAGTTTGAGTCAGTCGTTAGGATGGTGTGGCTTCATTTCTCGGCGCCGAATAGCTTCATTGAAAGCTATGCAGGAAGCATTTTTGTTGATAATCCACCAAAGGAATTTCCTTCAGTTGCAGAGATGATAGCGAAAATAAAAAAGTGTGGTGTTAAAGGTCCAGGAGAAACTCTTGAAGAGTTCAAAGATATTGCATGGAAGGGTATGAATAATCATATCCATAATGGTTATTTAGCTCTCTCACGTCATGTTAATAGCTACCCTGAAAAATTGGTAATTCAAATTATCAGAAATTCAAACGCTCTTAATTTGATGGCGGCGATGGTTTTGGCAAGAATTAAACAGAGCAAAGATGACGTGAATTTTGTCAAGAATTTACAGTTAAGCTATCAAGACATAATGCCCGAGTTACGATTTAACTAATTTGAATATCAAAGAACATATGAATATTAAAGATTTAACAACAGTTCTATTCAGTATTGCTGCGATAGGGATTATTCTGCAATTACTATGTTGTATTCCTTTCAACAAGAGGGACTACTTCAAACAAGGTTCCTATATAGAAGTAATGAGAAATATAAAGAAAGAAAATACTCTTTTAGGGAATTTTGTTTACTTTCTTTCATACATGAACATTTTTGTTGTTATTGCAATGTTTGCATTGAGTTTTGTTAAATAAAACCACCCCCCTGATAACTTAGTCTCTAAAAATTCACGGCAATATTTCGTCGGGTTCTCAAGCCGCAACTAGCCCAATTTTCTGAAACTCACCACTTCGAAGCCACAAACCCTGCCCAAACTCGCGCGCCTTGAGCCATAGCCAAGCAATCAGTGGCTGGATGATACGACGATAATCCTAGTGACAATCGTTGACCATTATGTTGGCTTGGCGTGGGAAGTCGTATTTTTCGAGGCGGTAGTTTTAGTGTTGATGCTTAGTTCCGCTTGTTAGATGGGCAGTACATCGTGAAAGACTCAGGTTAACGCCTTGGGTCATTTTTTGTTTTGAGGTTGCAATGGGTAACTATGTTGTGGAACTGCTTAAGACTCGTCAGCTGAATGAGTGCAGCCCTCAAAAGCATGGACGTTGCCAAAGATATAGTTGAATAACCGGCAATGATCCAATGCACGATTGCTTTAGCCTACCTTTATCACTAGAATGAATTTTCCGAGTATCTCGAGGTGACAACATGGCGATTAATAAACGAATAGTTTCAGTTTTATTCTTTGGTGCGCTTTATTTGGGTGCCTCAACCAGCGTGATTGCTGAAGATAAATGGGCGGATGGCCATGTAGACGAACATGAACACCATCATGGGAAAGATGGTCATGCCGACGAGCACGAGCATCATCACGGCAAGGATGGTCATAAAGACGAGCATGAGCATCATCACGGTAACGACGGCCACGCCAACGAACACGAGCATCATCATGGAAAAGATGGCCATGCTGATGAGCATGAACATCACCATGGGGCGGGTAGCAAAGATGAGTCACATGAGCATCATCACAAGACTGGTAAGTAAGTCAGCGCTGTCAGTTTGGTTGGGTTGTAGCAGGGGCACACTTGTGTAATAAATTGAGGTATTAAAAACGGCCTGACGCATGGCAAGCCGTTTTTTTACTATGTAGTATGAAGATTAAACTTGGCTGGCATCAATCAAAAATAGGCATGTTGATTTGACTCTAATGTCAGACCAGGCATGTCTGTTGGCTTCCCAAGCAAGCAAAAAGTAAGCACCAGTCGGTCTCAATGAGTTCTATAGACGCCATGCTGGAGGTATTGCGGCAATATTTTGTATTTGCCAAGGCGGCAAGTTGCTTAGTGGGTTTTGTCGGTATATTTGTGATTTTCAAGCTTGATCACGGCCTTGCCTAGCTCAAGCCTAAGATCGTTTAATTCGTTTTCTTTATGCGTGATTTCAGCTTTTAATCGCACAACTTCCTGCTCGGTTTCTGCTAACAATTTATCCTCGGTCATGTTTTCCATCATTTTCTCCTCATATCGGCAATGATCATCCATTTAAACTCGGCACATCGGGTGCCTTATCTGGCTGGACTGAAAAGCCACGGTCAAATTTCCTGAATATTGAAGATAGCGTGGTTGACCAAGCTTGTTTATCAGAAGAATCCTATAGCGCTGTCGGAATTTCTTGGTTAACGGCAGCGATGAATAGTGGCAAAGCTAGCTCACTTTAGAAGTGAGTCATCGTCTTACAATGCAATCAGCCATATTCTGATAATCCCTGCTTGTCTATCTCTCTATGATCAGGGTGAACGATCAAAGGAACGGTGAAAGGTGAAATGCGATGACTACTGGCGTAATACTCGGCTCCAATGAACAGCCTGTTGACCAGAGTGAATACTTGGTGTTCAGTCCGAACAGAATTCAAGATACCAATATCGGGGATGTTCAAGTGGAGCAGAAAATGAAACCTAGCGATATTTCCAGAAACGATTTGAGTGGCCGCCCCAATATTGAGTTGTAGACAACTATTTAGTTAAGGGTGGAAGTGATAGTCATAGGAGATCAATATGGCGATAAACAGGAAGACTGTTCACCGATTGGATAAGCGGCTACGAGATCAACAAATAGATGCACATCAAAAAGCAGTGATTGATGGCGAGGTAGGAAGCCCTCCCAAGCCAATTAGAAAAATTGTGGACTTGCGCAATGAACCGCAAGTCAGGCCGGGCGAGATGCTTGAGGATGACAAGTTCACTCAAACCTAAGGCTGAAAGAGAAGCCAGTTGACTGGCTCTGCATTGTCCCGGTTTTTATTCCAGAATCTTGCACTCCCCAGCCATGGGGATCTCCGAAATGTTACCTTGCCCTATGCATTGCAGGCGGATACTTTGGCCTGGTTGCAGTTCCGCGGCTTGGTCTTTTTCACTTTGCTGAAATGCAAACTGTGGCTCCTTGCCAGGCTCTGTGCCACCCTCCAGGCTGACGAAGGGCTCCTTGATGAAATTCTTGCTGGTGTCCGCAATGATGCCACTGACATTGAAAGTTGCGTCCTTAAATTTATTGTCCGCGGCAACAGGATTATCGGCGTACTCTTTGGCGATCTCATTTGCTGTAGTTTCAAAGGGCGTTTGCTCCTGGTGCAGTTGATCGGCGGACTGCTCTGCAATTTTCTCCGGTGGCTTGTCGCAGGAGGCCAGGCTTAAAATCGTCAGGCCAGCGATCATGGCGTATAGATAGAGATAAGTTTTTTTCATTACAGACTCCTTTTGTTATGCGTTTTGGTCATCAGGTATTAAAGCTCTTCAAATGGAATAAAGTTTTCAGGGGTGTCAGTCGGAACATCCATAATGCCACTGCCAAAGGGTGGAGTTGATTTATCCAAGCTAACAGCGGCCGGCTTGGTCTCGTTGGGAGGCTGCAAAACGATGACTGATTGCGTAGAGATGTCCCGGGTCATCAATGCCTCCTTGTTTGCCTTCTTTTATTCCACTCTTAAGCCGATTTTCAGTACATAAATGATAGAGGTGACGGTCGCATGACATTATCCGAACCATGCTGATTGTGCTGTCAGAAAATCCCGCAAGCGCCAGTTGCAGGGCTTGCATAGTGCTACGAGTGAGGGGACGATAGAGCGTTGCGAGTCTGTAGTTTAAGATTCAGACACGCTGAACAGCTTGAGTTATAATAACGTTTCCCTGCGCACTACCAATCAGCGCAGCGGTTCTGAAATTCCCCCTCATTATTTGCCCGTTAGTCCAGATTGGTGTTGCTCACGCAACAGACCAACGCCCGATGAATTCATTGCATGAAAATTCATGCAATCTCTATAAGTTGAACAACCTTGTCACAAGAAAACACACCTGCAAACGTCACGTTTGCTGATTTAAATTTATGCGCGCCTGTGCAGCGCGCGATTGCCGATGCCGGCTATACCTCACCCACGCCTATCCAGGCGCAGGCGATCCCTTATGTATTACGCGGTGGTGATTTGCTCGCCGGGGCGCAAACCGGTACCGGTAAAACCGCTGGTTTCACCTTGCCGATTTTGCACCGCTTGTCTGAAGCGCCTTTGACCAACCAGGCCAAAGGCAGGCCACGTTGCCTGATTTTGTCGCCCACCCGCGAGCTGGCGGCACAAATTGGCGAGTCAGTGATCACCTATGGCAAATATTTGCCATTGAAAAGCATGGTGGTGTTTGGCGGCGTCAGCATTAATCCGCAAATCAACCGCTTGAGCAAACCGTTGGATATCCTGGTGGCGACGCCGGGCCGCTTGCTCGACCTGGTGCAGCAAAAAGCGCTGGATTTATCTGGCATTGAAATCCTGGTACTGGATGAAGCCGACCGTATGCTGGATATGGGTTTTATCCACGACATTAAAAAAGTGCTGGCCTTGCTGCCCAAAAAACGGCAAAACCTGTTGTTCTCGGCGACATTCTCTGACGAGATCAAGCAGCTGGCAGATAATCTGCTGAATACGCCTGATCTGGTGGAGGTGGCCCGGCGGAATGCGTCGAACGCGCTGATTGAGCAGAGTGTGCATATGGTGCCGCAGGCGCATAAGCGCGCCATGGTCAGCCACTTGATCAAGCAGAACCAGTGGAGGCAGGTATTGATTTTTACGCGTACCAAGCATGGCGCTAACCGCCTGGCAGAAAAGCTGGTGAAAGACGGCATCCCGGCGATGGCGATTCACGGCAACAAGAGCCAGAATGCGCGTACCGCTGCACTGGCACAATTCAAAGCTGGTGAGATTCCAGCCTTGGTCGCGACCGATATTGCCGCTAGAGGACTTGATATAGACCAGTTGCCGCAAGTGGTGAATTTTGAATTGCCCAATGTGCCGGAAGACTATGTACACCGCATAGGACGTACCGGACGTGCCGGTGCCAGCGGCGCCGCGATTTCACTCGTGGATCGCGAGGAACTCAAATTGTTGAAAGACATTGAGCGCTTGATCAAGCGGGAAATCCCCAAGGTGCCGGTAGAAGGGTTTGTGGCACCGGAAAAGGGTAGTGAACAGCCTGACCGTCCGCCGCGTGGACAGCAGCCGCGAGGGCAGAATCCACGTGGGCAGAATCCACGTGGAAAAAATAATGCTCGTCAGCAACAGGGCGCATCGCAGAAGTCTGGAGTAAATGCCGCCAGCCAAAAAGCCCCACAATCGCAACAGCGTCAGCCGCAGGTGAATAACCCACGTCCGGCGCAATCCCATGGTGACAAGGTTGCGAAGGGCAGCAATCCACCTGCCAATGGGCATCGTCCTCAAGGGGCGCTATTTGCGCCCAAGCCAGGCGCATCCTCGCAGCATCAGCCACAAGGTCAGAGCCGCCATAAACCGAAAGCCCGCTGATGCAGATTTTGGTGGATGCCGATGCGTGCCCGGTGGTGATTAAGGAAATCCTGTTCCGTGCCGCTGATCGCGCCAAAATCACCACCGTTTTCGTCGCCAACAAGCTGTTGTATGTGCCGCCTTCAATGTACTTGAAGGCGATACAAGTGGCCAAAGGCTTTGATGTGGCAGATAACGCGATTGTGGCCATGCTGGAGGCGGGTGATCTTGTGATCACGGCGGATATTCCGCTAGCGGCGCAAGTGATAGACAAGGCTGGTCATGCCTTGAATCCCCGCGGTGAGTTTTATTCGATTGAAAATATCCGTGAGCGCCTGGCAATGCGCGACTTTATGGAATCATTACGTGCCAGCGGCGTCGATACACAGGGGCCTGCTGCCATGCAGTCTTCTGATCGCCATACGTTTGCTGCGCAGCTGGATCAATTCCTGGCCCGTCATCAATCCAGACTGAGGTAAGCCTGGTCCGCGGCTGACAATATGATTTTTATTCGATTGTAATGAATTGAAAACCCTTTTGTTCTAACTGGTTATTTTCAAAGGCTTGTATTAGCATGAGTTAAAACAATGTAGCTAAGGCTATATGTAAAAGAAGAGGTCTGGACTCATGAGTTTGCAAACTCGGATTGACGAAGCACTATTTCACCGACTGTTATCGGGGGCGCGTATTCCTTTGCTGGGGAGTGCATTTGGTGGTTTGCTTATTGCGTTGTCACAGCTGGGCTCAGAAAACAGTCGTTGGTTCCTGCTCTGGTGCGCAGTTGTGTATATCGTGATTATCTTCCGCGTCTATTGTCTCAAGCGCTGCAAACACATGCTGGCCAAACATGGGTTCAGTTATCCCCTGGCCTATCAATATTGCCTGACCCTGGCGCTCTCGGGGTTGGCCTGGGGAGCATTAGGTTTCCTGGCAAAAGATGCACCCCCCATGACGGTGATTATTGTCATCACGGCTATCCAGGCCATGGTAATGGGTGGGGTAGTGACGATGGCTTCCTGTATCCCTGCTTTTTTTGCTTTTAGTTTGCCAGCCATGCTGCCAACCGTGCTGGTGTTTTCATTCAGCGAAAACCTGTCGAGTTTCATCATGGCAGTGTTTAGCGTGATTTTTTACCTGTTGATGATAGGCGTGGCTTACCGTTTTAACCAGTCTTTACGACAGGCGGCACGCATCAGTTTTGAGAACGAGGATTTGATTGGCTCTTTAAAAGAGGCTTACCACAAGATTTCTTTGCATAACGAGGAACTCAATCATGTCGCGCATCATGATGCATTGACGGGATTGCCTAACCGCAAATTGTTGTCTTTACGTTTGCAGCAGGCGATGGAGTTGGCCAAGGCCAAAAAGAATGGGACGGCTATTCTGTACCTCGACCTGGATGGCTTTAAGGCGGTGAATGACCAGTTGGGGCATGAAGCGGGGGATTTAGCCCTGGTGGAAGTGGCCCAGCGGTTGAGTAGTGTGATTCGCGGGAGCGATACACTGGCCCGTGTGGGAGGGGATGAATTTGTGGTGGTGCTCTCTGATTTGCCCACGCAGAGCAAGGCATCAGTAGAAATGGTGGCCCAGAAATGCCTGAGGGTATTTGAACGGGAATTCCAGATTCTTGATCACATTTGCCAGCTGGGGACCTCGATAGGGTTAACTTTGTGTCATGAGGGCGATGCGATAGAGGCAGTTTTGTCTGCCGCAGACAAGGCCATGTACCAGGCCAAGTTACTGGGGTGCGGACAAATGTCCTGGGCACCCGAGTGTTAGGCACCTGGTCATACTGTTCAGTTGTCATTGCTGAGAGCATTTTATTCGTTGCGCAAGCAAGCTTGCCGTGGTTTGTCATAGACGGTAACTGTGTTGCACATCCAGGCTAAATTAGCCAATTTACCGGGGATTTGCATGCGTGTTTTGGGATTTGATTTCAATCACATCCCTTACAGTAGTGGACGGGGGCTTAGGCTAAACATCCATGACTGCACAACAATTCACATCTGCAGGGCGGGACAGGCTTATCAGACATTTATGGCTGATGGTGCTGTTTGCGCTGTTGATTTGCCTGTTATTGCTCATCTACTCAGATCTGTTTGCGCCAGTGCATTTCGCCGCTATCGTGCTGCTCGCGATTGGAATCGGCTTATGGTGCCTGGTGACTGTCCTCGCCTGGCGCCAGCGCCGCCTGCTCTTGGCCAGGCAGGCTGCCGATCTCCAAACATTGAACCAGGTACTGGCACATGCTTTTTCCAGTGAAGAGTTTTCCCCGGTCAAATTTTCCCCGGCGCAAGAGGAAAGCGTGCAAGCCGGCTGGCAGCAATTGCTTGACCAGAGTCAGGAATTAAGTGCCTTAGACCCATCTGGCAGGCAGCATCCTCAGCATTTGAATCAGCTTTACCTAGCATTATCCCAATGTAACCATGCGATTGTGCAAAGCCAGGATAAATATATCCTTTTTGAGCAAATTTGTCGCATCATCGTTAACCTGGGCCATGCCAATATGGCCTGGATTGGCGAGCTGGGTGCCGATCATAAGCGCATCACCGTCCTCAGCGCATATGGTTCAGGCATTCATTACCTGGATGAAGTCGAGATCTCGGCTGACCCGGCCCAGCCCAGTGGTAAAGGGCCTTGCGGTTTAAGCCTGATTTCCGACCATCCCTACTGGGTGCATGACTTTCAAACCAATCCTATGACTGCCCTATGGCACGAAAAAGCCAGGGAGTTCGTCTGGAAATCTGCCGCTTTTTTACCCTTGCATATTGAGGGCAAAGTGATTGGCTGTTTGGCGCTCTATGCTGGAGAAACTCATGCGTTTGAGCCCGACACCCAGCGCTTGCTGCAAGGCATGGCGGCCAATATTGACTTTGCCCTCGACCGCTTTGAAGTACAGGCACAGCGTAGCCTGATCCAGAGCCATTTACAAGACAGTGAGCAACGAGCACGACTGGTGCTGGAAAATGCACTGGATGCGATTGTGAATATTGATATGCAGGGCCTGATTGTGGAATGGAACCGGGCTGCGGCACATATCTTCGGCTATACGCGCGCCGAAGTGTTAGGCCGCCGGCTCGAAGACCTGATTGTGCCGCCAGAGCACCGAGACGCACATCACCAAGGGATCCTCAGGTTGCAACAAACAGGGCAGTCCCGCCTGTTGGGCAAGCTGATCGAGATTAAGGCTTTGCGCAGGGATGGCAGCGAATTTCCTATCGAGTTAACCATTGTTGAAATTGAGCGTGGTCACGAACATTACTACAGTGCGTTTATCCGTGACATTACCAAGCGCAAAGAGGCGGAAGAGCGTATCCGTGTACTGGCAAATTACGATACCCTCACTGGGTTGCCAAACCGAAATTTGCTCAATGAACGGGTGACGGTTGAAATTGAAAAAGCCTGGGACCAGGATGGCCAGTTCGCGTTGATGTTCCTTGATCTTGACCATTTCAAGGATGTAAATGACAGCCTGGGGCATCGCTATGGCGATAACTTGCTTATTGCCTTGACCAAGCGTTTTGAAAGCCTGGTGCGGCCGCAGGATACGATTTGCCGCCTGGGTGGAGATGAATTTGTGTTTTTGCTGGCAGAAGCAGACCATGTGATTGCCAGGGAAGTGGTAGAACGCTTGTTGAAAGCTGTTGAACAGCCGTTTGTCATAGACCAGTATGAACTCACCATTACGGCATCCATCGGGGTGGCGATTTATCCTGATGACGGCCTGGATATGGAAAGCCTGCAACGCAATGCCGATGTGGCGATGTACCGCACCAAAAAAGAGAGCCGCAACAGTTACCGCTTTTTTAGCAATCATATGCAGGTGCAAACAGCGCGTAACTTGCAATTGGTCAATGCCTTGCGCCAGGCGATTTCACTGGGGCAACTGGCAGTGTACTACCAGCCGCAAGTGGCGCTGGATACTGGCCGTTTGCTAGGTGTGGAAGCCTTGCTGCGCTGGAAGCATCCCCAGCTCGGTTTTATTTCACCCGCTGAGTTTATCCCGCTGGCAGAATCGAGTGGTCTGATTATTTCCATAGGCAGCTGGGTGCTGGAGCAAGCAACACAACAAATTTATGCCTGGCGGCTGGCAGGCTTGCACGGTATCTCGGTGTCAGTCAATTTATCCAGTATCCAGTTCCGCGACCCTAAGTTGCCTGCGCTGGTGAAGTCTACCCTGGAGCGTTACAACGTTTCACCAGAATGCCTGGAACTGGAGCTTACCGAAGGCGTGGCACTGGAAAACCCGGAAGGGGCTGTGGCCATGATGGATGCCTTAAACAAACTCGGTGTGCGCCTGTCGATTGACGATTTTGGGACCGGGTATTCTTCATTGAGCTACCTGAAAAAATTTAAAGTCTACAAGCTCAAGGTCGACCAGACCTTTGTCCGCGATATCAGTACTGACGATGAAGACAAGGCGATTGTCATTGCGATTATCCAGCTGGCCCGCAGTCTGGGGCTCAAGACCATCGCTGAAGGGGTGGAAACGCCCGAGCAGAAAGCATTCTTGCAGGCACAGAGCTGTGACGAAATGCAGGGCTACCTGCTCAGCAAGCCTCTGAACAGTGACGATGCGACGGCATTCTTGCTGTCATATGTTCCACCTGCTGTGCCCTGACCTCAGGATTCAATTCAACCGCTATATCTATCGCTTCTTTTCTCCTCTTACTAGCAATGTAAATCCGCTTGACAATGTAAATGATAATTATTATCATTTACTGAAGGTTTAGCAAAGGAGCGTCATGATGAAACGTCAAACAGTGGTTGGAAAAACGATGTTGGCTGGAAAGACTGCCTGCAAGGTGCTTTACCATCAGTCTTCGGACATGGTGGAACTGGAGGTTGGCGGTACCACACTCAAGTTTGACGCCGATCACTTTATTGTGATCAATGAAATGTTGCGCAAGGCCGCGGCGCGCATTGTGATGCAAACCGAAATTGAGATGATTGTTTAAAAAGAAAGGCTGCCATGAATACCATGAATATCCATCCCATACGTTACGATCCCAGTCTGCCTGATGCCGAGTCTGTGATGGCGTCATTGCTGTATGTCGCGACGCTCTATATCAAAAAGCCAACCTATGACTTGGCCAAACAGGCATTGCGCTTGGCCGAAACCCTGACGGCACCAGAGTATGCCGATTCGGAACTGATTTGCAGCGTTTCTCGGCGCATGTGCGTGCAATGGACCTTACTGGTCAACGAACATGAGCAGACCACCACCCAGCTGCGCGCATAACAATAAAACGAGGGATAAATTGTGAATGAGAAAGCTATGTGTAAAAAGATTCTCTTGTCTGGCCAGGCCGGATTCCGTGTGCATTACTGCGAGACACACCGTACCATAGAGCTGGAAATTGGCGCCATGAGCTTGCGGCTGGATGAAGATGCGCTGGAGCTATTGAGTGATGCCCTAGATGAGTCCGTGACTAAATTGCAGGCTCTGCATGCGACCAGAGGCTCTTTTAGGGCATTTATGCGGCAATTGAATATGCCTGATTGATTTGGACCTGTTGTGAGAAATGCTCACAGGCATCTGCGATCAATAGATGGCAGGCACTGCTAAAACAAAAGAGGAGCATAAGCTCCTCTTTTGTTTGATAGGATTTGCTTGCAAGGATGACGGTTGATTAAAGTTTTTCTTGGTGACTTAATAGCTTGGAATTTTTGCTGTCACGCTTTTGGTTAGCACATTCAGCGTTTTGTTCAGGTTATCAAAGGCGGCACTGTTCAGACCTGTATCGCAAGCGACGCGCTTTTGCACATCAGAAAGCTTGCTACGCAAGGCTTGTCCTTCTTCAGTCAGGCTGACAATCACCACGCGCTCATCATCCTTCTGTCGTGTACGCTTGGTCAGTTTTTTTGCTTCCAGACGTTTGACGACCGGGGTAATGGTGGCAGGTTCCAGCATTAACTTTTCGGCAATATCTTTAATCGAAAGCTGCTTGTATTGCCAGAGTGCGACCAATACCAGGTATTGTGGATAGGTCAGGTTTAGTTTGTCCAGATCAGGCTTGTAAGAACGCAGTAATGCATGGGTAGCCGAGTAAAGCGAAAAGCACAACTGGTTTTCCAGATATAAGTTAGGCATGAAGTTAAAATTATATTGTCATTAATATGTAATTGATAATTACAGCATCAATTGAGGAGGGTGTCTATAGGTGTTTTGTAGGAGAAACACTGGTTTTGTATAAGATATGAAATATCACATATAAGAATTTGCTGGTTAATAGCAAATCTTCTCGCTGAAGTAGGGTTTTGGCGCTATTTCTTTGAACGTCATGAAATGATTAAAGTACGATAAAATCACGTCTATCCCAGCCAAATTGTGTGCCGTAGAAAGCCTTTCCGCGTAATGTTGCCTTCCGTGACTTTTCTTGACCTCGAAACCACCGGGGCAACCCCTTTAAGAGACCGTATTACAGAGATTGCTTTGGTAAGGTTTGACGATGGTGTGGAAACTCTGCGCTGGCAAACACTGATCAATCCGCAGCAACCTATCCCGCCTTTTATCCAGTCACTGACCGGGATTAATGATGCCATGGTGGCCGATGCCCCGACGTTTGCCGAAGTGGCGGACAAGTTGCTGGCTTTACTGGAGGGTTCTGTGCTGGCCGCGCATAATGTGCGCTTTGATCATGGTTTCCTTAAGTCTGAATTCAAGCGGATAGGCTTCAATTTTCGCACCAAAGTCCTATGCACAGTCAAATTGTCACGCCTGTTATATCCGCAGTATTACAGCCACGGTATTGATGCGATTGTTGAGCGCCACCGGATCACGGGCTTAGCACGCCACCGTGCCATGGGCGATGTGGAGGCGATTCTCATCATGCTCAATGACGCCAGGCGTGACCTGGGCGAAGAGCTAGTACGTGCAGCCGCGCTCAAGCTAATGTCAGCGCCTACGTTGCCACCTCATATCGACGCCAGTCTGGTGGGTGAGCTGCCGGAGGCGCCCGGGGTCTATCTGTTCTACGGTGAGAACGATTTACCGCTGTATATCGGTAAAAGCATTAATCTGAGGGCTCGTGTGCTGTCGCACTTTAGTAGCGATCCTGCTTCCAGCAAAGAAATGCGCATGAGTCAAGAAATGAAGCGTTTTGAGTGGATCCCGACTGCAGGCGAATTCAGCGCTTTGCTGCTGGAGTCGCGGTTGGTCAAGGAGCGTCTGCCCATCTATAACCGGCAGTTGCGGCGTGAGCGCCAATTATGCAGCTGGCGCTTGGCGTTAGGCGATACGCCGCAGCCCTTACTCACACTTGTGCATGAAGACGAAATTGACCCCAGCCGGTTGACTCAACTGTTCGGCACCTTTAAAAGCAAGCGCCAGGCGGTGGAAACCTTGCGTAAGATTGCTGAAATGAGTCATTTGTGTGTCAAAGCGCTGGGGTTGGAGCCAGGGCGCAATGGCCCGTGTTTTGCCTATCAGTTAAAACGTTGCAAAGGCGTGTGTTGTGGTCAGGAATCGGCTGAAATGCATGCTTTACGCGTACAGCAGGCATTGATTGCGCATAAACTCAAAATCTGGCCATATCCTGGCAAGATTGGGATTGAGGAATATAACCTCGAAAATGATTTGCGCCAGATTCATGTCTTTGAACATTGGGTGTATCTCGGTGTAGCGGTGGATGATGACAGTTTGCAGGAACTAAGGACGCAAAAAACAGCGCTCAAGTTTGATCTGGATACCTACAAGTTATTATTGAAAATGCTGGCGCAAAAAAAGACCCGCGTGCTCGACCTGGCGGGTTGAATCAAGGTTGGTCAACCTAAACTTCAACCTGCCAGAACACGCGGGACAAGGAGTAGTTGTTCAATCAGGGCAGGTAGAATGTACTGTCCGTTGGGACTGTTTCGCCGCTAGAGATTTGCATCACTTCGATTTTGATGCGCTGGCTACCACGTTGCTCGCTAGAGGGCAGTGACAAACTTAACGGCAGCAATACTTCCTCGGTCGGGCCGGCAGTTAGTGTTTGCTCACTTTCTATACGTAGGCCGCTAAGACCTCTGGCCTGTACCCGGTAGCGTTGTCCCTGCTCGGTGGCATTGGTCAGGTGTAGCTGATACAGGTTCTCGACGCCATGGCTGGTTTCCCGGTACATGATATTGCGGTCACGTATCACATCCACCTTAAAGTCGGGCTTGTGTAATAAGCCATAACCCAGCCACGCCAGCATGAGCGCAAATAATGCGCTGTAAATCAAGACGCGCGGACGCAGCAGGTGCTGGCGCAATTTGTGTTTTCCACTCTGGCCTGCGGCAGAGAAGCGGATCAGGTCGCGCGGATATCGCATTTTATCCATGACGTCATTGCAGGCATCAATACACAATCCGCAGCTGATGCATTCGTATTGCAGGCCATTGCGAATATCAATGCCGACCGGGCATACCTGCACGCAGATATTGCAATCTATGCATGATCCCAAACCTTGTGCCTGGTAGTCTTGATTTTTGCTGCGGCCACCGCGGGGTTCGCCCCGCGCACTGTCATAAGCCACAATTAATGTGTGATTATCAAACATTGCACTCTGGAAACGTGCGTAAGGACACATGTGCTTGCAGACCTGCTCGCGTAAAAAACCGGCATTGCCATAAGTCGCCAGGCTGTAAAAGCCTAACCAGAAGCACGACCAGCCACCCAGTTGCCATTGCTGGATATCACCCAATAATTCACGTATGGGTGTGAAGTAGCCGACAAAGGTGAATCCTGTCACCAGCGAGAAGGCCAGCCATACACCATGTTTGCTCAGTTTGATGCCGGCTTTGCGGGGCCCCCAGGGCTGGGCATCCAGTTTCTGTCTTGCCATGCGGTCGCCCTCTATGCTGCGTTCCATCCACAAGAAAATTTCGGTATACACAGATTGTGGGCAAGAGAAGCCGCACCACAGTCGGCCTGCAACCGCCGTAAACAAAAATAATCCGATCGCACAAATGATGAGCAGCATGGCCAGGTAAAACAGATCCTGCGGAAAGATCACCAGCCCGAACAGGTAAAAGCGATGCGTATCAATGTCCAGCAAAAATGCCTGGCGGCCACCGTATTGCAACCATGGCATGCCGTAGAACACCAATTGAGTCAGCCAGATCATCAGCCAGCGCCAGTTCTTGAAGTAACCACTGACAGAACGCGGATATACCTTGCGCGTTTTCTGGTAAAGCGAAATGGTTTGCTCGGCCATGGGGGCGGCCACAATCGGAATCACTGGTTTGCTGCGTGTGGATGACATAAGACGCTCGAATCAATCAGATTGCGAGCAGTTTAGAAGAAGGGGTGCGTTTAAAACAGATTCAGTTTTTAATTAAAAAACCATATCAGATGTGCATTGTCGTATGGACTGTTCAGTCGCGGCGAATGAGTTGACCTAGCGTCTCAATCGCGTGTTGATTGGCCGCAGTGAAAGGGTGGCCGTAATTGAGCCGGATGTAACATGCATATTGCTGTTGTGAAGAGAACATATGGCCTGGTGCCAGGCTGATATTGTGGGCGATGGCCTGCTGGAATAGTTTCAGGCCGTCTTTTTGCGCTGGTAATTGCAGCCATAAGAAATAACCTCCTTGCGGCAGGGTAAAACGTACTTCTGCTGGCAAGTGCTGGTGGATGGCTTGCGAAAATTGCAATTGTTGCAACATGAGCTGGTGTCTAAGCTGGCGTAAATGCTTGTCGTAGCCGCCTTTGACCAGGTAACTGGCCAGTGCCTGTTGCGCTGGAATAGAGGTGGCGAGCGTGGTGGAGATTTTCAGGCGTGTAATTTTTTCGCTAAAGCGCCCGGCAGAGACCCAGCCGACACGGTAGCCAGGCGCCAGTGTTTTCGAAAAGGAGCTGCAATGCATGACCCAACCGTCGCTGTCCCAAGTCTTGGCTGGCAGAGGGCGCTGCTTGCCAAAATACAATTCCCGGTAGACATCATCTTCGATCAAGGGGAGCTGGTAACGCGTGATGAGCGCAATCAGTGCCCGCTTTTTGTCTTCTGGCATCAGGCTGCCTGTTGGGTTCTGGAAGTTGGTCATAAGCCAGCAGGCTTTAGGTCTATGCTGAATAATCGCGCGCTCAAGTGCTGCCAGATCTATACCCAGCTCTGGGTGGCTGGGGACTTCTATTGCTTTTAGCCCCAAGCGCTCAATCGCCTGCAAGGCGGCATAAAAACTGGGGCATTCAATAATCACGCTATCGCCAGGCTGGGTCACTGCTGCCAGGCAAAGGTTAAGCGCTTCCAGGGCGCCATTGGTAATCACAATCTCATCCAGATCGGTTTGCTTGCCATCCAGTTGGTAACGCAAGGCAATTTGTCGCCTGAGTTCGAGATCCCCCTGGCCGATATCACTGACCGTATCCTGCGGCTGCATATGCCGCACGGCGCTAGCCATGTGATCTGCCAGTTTAGGCAGTGGAAACAAGTACGGGCTGGGAAAGGCCGAGCCAAAAGGAACATGCTGCGGATCCTTGATGCGTTCAAGTAAGTTAAACACCAGGTCACTCACTTGCAGGGTGGTGGGGATGCCGTCATCTTCTGCGGTATGTGGTACCAAACGCTCGTTTCGCAAAGGTCCGGCCACGTAATAGCCAGAGCGTGGCCGCGTCACAATCAGGCCACGCGCCTCTAATAAATAATAGGCTTGGAAGACAGTGGATGCATTGACCTGTTTGCTGGCCTGTATCTGGCGGATAGAAGGCAGCTTGTCACCACGCTTAAGTAGGCCTTGTTGAATGGCGCTGGCGATTTCTTCAGCAATAACTTCGTATTTCTTCAAGTGATCGTCCATTAAGTATCTGATATGGTTAATTTAATGCAAACTGCAGCTGTTATGCAAATCGCTCATCCATTAAGCTGCCCTTAACTAAATTAGGGAGTTGCAGATGGTTTCAAAAGCAGTCACTGAAAACGAGGTGCTGAGCGTGATGCAGTGGAATAAAAAACGTTACCAGGCATCACTGACTGATGGGCAGCACCTGGAACTGGTGGTGGATATGTTTAATGTGCAAGTCACGCATGCTGGCAGGCCTATCGCAAAAGCAACCTTCCAGCCGTTGAGTTCATTGAATAATCCTGAAATGCAGCCCGTGTATAAATTAGCCGCATTTCAAGATGGTGAGGGTGAAGATTTGCACGGTTGCCAGCCATTGCTGGAGACCGTGGTTGCGATCTATGCCTATTACACTAATGGCAGTATCCGTTCGTGGCGACAAAAGGTAATATAAGCACTTGTGTGACTAATGAGCGCCTCTAGGCCAGGTAAAAACATGCGCAAATATATTTGCATTCTCGAATAAATTGCGTATAATTGCGGGTTCTTTAAAAGGCGATGTTTAAGGCATTATTATGTACGCAGTGATTAAAACAGGTGGCAAACAGTACAAAGTAGCCGCTGGTGACAAAGTAAAAGTTGAGAAATTGACTGGCGACGTGGGCTCCACAGTAGTGATCGACAAAGTATTGTTGATTGCTGACGGCGAAACAACTACGATCGGTGCACCTTTGGTAGCTGGTGCAAAAGTGAATGCCACTGTGGTATCACATGGCCGTGGCGACAAAGTGATGATTTTCAAAATGCGTCGTCGTAAGCACTACCGCAAGACTCAAGGTCATCGTCAGAGCTACACAGAAATTCAAATCGACACTATTTCAGCAAAATAAGCACGTTCTGCTTGAGTAGAGCAGATTGCTAGAATAAGGAATCAATCATGGCACACAAAAAAGCAGGCGGTAGTTCACGTAACGGTCGCGACTCACAAGCCAAGCGCCTGGGCGTTAAAGCTTTCGGTGAAACAGTAGTTAACGCTGGCAGCATCATTGTTCGCCAACGCGGTACTAAAATGCACGCTGGCGAAAACGTTGGCATGGGTAAAGATCACACCCTGTATGCATTGGTAGATGGCAAAGTGAAATTTGCTGTTAAAGGCGCATTAAAGCGTCATACCGTGAGCATTGAAGCGGTCTAATCGCACTTTTATGAAAAAAGCCCTGTCGCTTGACGGGGCTTTTTACTTTATAGTTATCAGATTGTAGCCTTGTATGGTTGTGCCTTGGATTTGTCCGTGCGCAATTGGAATTTTAAGATGCAGTGCAAGGCGCACGGTAGCCAAAAGCTTGCAATCAACAAGACAGGTTTTTGCGCGCCAGGTTACGCAGTAATGCGCTTAAAAGGCAAATGGAATCATGAAGTTTATTGACGAAGCGACCATCAAAGTCTACGCCGGTGACGGTGGTAACGGTGTGGCGACGTTCCGCCGTGAAAAGTACGAGCCCATGGGCGGCCCTAATGGTGGCGATGGTGGCCGTGGTGGCTCTATCTTTGTCGTAGCTGACCGCAATATCAATACGCTGGTGGATTACCGCTATACGCGTACCTTTAAGGCCCAGCGCGGCGAAAACGGCAGCGGTTCCGACTGCTACGGTAAAGGCGGCGACGACATGATTCTCAGGGTGCCAGTCGGCACCACGATCAGTGATAAGGCCACTGGGCAAATGATGGTGGATTTGAACGCTGATGGCCAAAAAGTACTGATTGCCAAAGGTGGCAATGGCGGCCTGGGTAATATCCATTTTAAAACCAGTACTAATCGCTCCCCACGGCAGTGCACCAAGGGCGACCCCGGTGAATCCTTCGAGCTCTACCTGGAATTGAAAGTGCTGGCCGATGTTGGTTTACTGGGCATGCCGAATGCTGGTAAATCGACCTTTATCCGCTCAGTGTCTGCGGCGAAACCTAAGGTCGCCGATTATCCATTTACGACCTTGCACCCTAACCTGGGTGTAGTGCGTGTCGATAGCAACCGTAGCTTTGTCATTGCCGATGTGCCTGGCCTGATTGAAGGTGCTGCAGAAGGCGCTGGCTTGGGCCATCAGTTTTTACGCCACTTGCAACGTACCTCTTTGTTACTGCATTTAGTGGATCTTGCACCATTTGATGAGAGTGTTGATCCAGTGCAGGAGGCCAAAGCGATTGTCAATGAACTGAAAAAATACGACCAGGAGCTATACGACAAGCCACGCTGGCTGGTCCTAAACAAAATTGATATGCTGGAAGACAGTGCGAAAAAAGTCGCCGACTTTGTGAAGGCTTATGACTGGGACGGTCCTGTGTTTCCTATTTCGGCTATTAGTGGCGTGGGTTGCCAGGCACTGACTTATGCCATTATGGATCATATTGATCAGGCGCGTGTCCAGCGTGAGACCGAGGCAGAGCAGTCATCTGGCGTCACTGAATAATCATTATAAAAACGCATTCATTTTAAGAATTTCTTGGCAGGTATGAGTGTTTCTTTAATTCAAGGCAGCAAAACCCTGATTGTCAAAGTTGGCTCCAGTCTGGTGACCAATGATGGTCAGGGACTGGATAAAACTGCCATTGCTGCCTGGGCTGAGCAAATCAGTGCCCTGGTTAAACAGGGGCGGCAAATCGTGCTTGTTTCCAGTGGAGCGGTGGCTGAAGGCATGCAGCGCTTGGGCTGGAAAAAGCGCCCTGTCGAGATCAATGAGCTACAAGCGGCGGCGGCTGTTGGTCAAATGGGGCTGGTGCAAATGTATGAGCAATGTTTTGCCCAGCATGGCTTGCACACGGCGCAATTACTGTTGACGCACGAGGATCTGGCTGACCGCAAGCGCTACCTCAATGCACGCACAACATTACGTACCTTGCTTGACCTGAAAGTCATCCCAATCATTAATGAGAACGATACCGTGGTCACTGAAGAAATCCGCTTTGGTGACAACGACACCCTGGGGGCGCTCGTTGCAAACCTCATTGAGGCCGACGCGCTGATTATCCTGACCGATCAGCAAGGCTTGTATTCCGCGGATCCTCGTAAAAATCCTGATGCCGTATTTGTTAATTTTGAAACTGCCGGTAATCCTGAGCTAGAAGCGATGGCTGGTGGTGCTGGTAGTGCTGTTGGTACCGGCGGTATGCTGACCAAGATTCTGGCTGCCAAACGTGCTGCGAATAGTGGTGCGCATACGGTGATAGCTTCTGGTCGTGAACCCAATGTACTTGCTCGCCTGAGTCAGGGCGAAGCAATTGGGACGCACTTAAAAGCGGGAAAAATGAAAATACTGGCCAAAAAACAATGGCTTGCAGATCATTTGCGCGTGGGTGGTAAATTGGTGCTTGATGATGGTGCGGTCAATGTACTCACCAAGGATGGCAAGAGTTTGCTGCCAATCGGCGTGGTTGACGTCTTGGGTCAGTTTGAGCGTGGTGACGTGGTGGCGTGCATTGATGCGCAGGGTAAAGAGTGGGCGCGTGGTATTGTCAATTACAATGCTAACGAAGTACGCCGGATCAAGCGTAAACCAAGTAGTGAGATTGAGCAGACGCTGGGTTACGTAGAAGAAAAAGAATTGATTCACAGGGACAATCTTGTGTTGCTTTAGCAACGTAAAATTGCGGCGTAGGCTAACTTGCAAAGCAAGTTAGGCGAAGTGGCCGAAGCCACAATCGGCACAAGAAGCAACGTAAAATTGCGGCGTAGGCTAACTTGCAAAGCAAGTTAAGCGAAGTGGCCGAAGCCACAATCTGAACATGATGACGACGCATGAGCGTCCTGTTGTTTAGGCAGACAAATTCAATAAAAAGGCAATAGTATGAGTAAACCTTTGGTGGCTATTATTATGGGGTCGGACAGTGACTGGCCGGTGATGAGAAATGCCGCGCAAATGCTGGCCGATTTTGGCGTGGCTTACGAAGCGCGTGTGATTTCTGCCCACCGTACACCTGACCTGATGTTCCAATTTGCAGAGTCTGCTGCCAGCAATGGCTTTCAGGTGATTATCGCCGGTGCCGGTGGTGCAGCGCATTTGCCAGGCATGGTAGCGGCAAAAACCACATTGCCAGTGTTGGGCGTGCCTGTGCCTTCCAAACATCTGCAAGGGCAGGATTCCCTGTTATCTATCGTGCAAATGCCTAAAGGTATTCCGGTGGCGACGTTTGCGATTGGAGATGCCGGTGCCGCTAACGCTGGCTTGTTTGCAGTTGCCATGTTGGCAAATCAGGACCAGGCGCTGGCTGACAAGTTGGCTAGCTTCCGTAAGAAGCAGACCGAAAAAGTACACGCAATGGAGTTGAGCGAAAAACCATGACAACCACTGTGATTCAACCTCCTGCCATGTTGGGCATGTTGGGCGGCGGCCAGCTGGGTCGCTTTTTTGTGATTGCAGCCCATGAGATGGGCTATAAGGTGACAGTGCTGGACCCTGACAAAAACAGTCCGGCGGGCATGATTGCCGATGTACATTTGTGTGCTGCCTACGATGATGCCTCTGCTTTAAAAACGATGGCGGAAACCTGTCAGGCGATTTCTACCGAATTTGAAAACGTGCCCGCAGAAACGCTGGCAACCTTGGCAAAATCTACGATCGTGCATCCGAGTGCCGATGCCGTCGCCATTGCGCAGCACAGAGTCAAAGAAAAAACCTTCTTCAAGGAGGCTGGTTTGCCGATTGGGCCATTTGTGCCGGTCACCGCTGAGAGTGACTTGCCAGCGGATGGCGACATCTATCCGGCCGTGCTCAAAGTAGCCCGTTTTGGTTACGACGGCAAAGGCCAGGCGCGTGTTGCCAACCGCGAGCAGGCGGTGGCTGCCTTCCAGGGATTCAAGCAGGAAGTCTGCGTGCTGGAAAAGATGCTGCCCTTAGACTTGGAAGTCTCAGTCGTGTTGGCGCGGGATGTGCATGGCAATATCGCCGCGTTTCCCACGGCAGAGAACAGCCATTTGAATGGTATTCTCGATATCAGCATCGCACCGGCACGTTGTGCTGAAGTGATCAAGGCGAATGCCCAGGAACTGGCGAAGAAGCTGGCAACCAAGCTTAATTATGTAGGTGTATTGGGCGTGGAATTTTTTGTGGTCGGTAACCAGTTGCTGGTTAATGAAATCGCGCCGCGCCCGCATAACTCCGGCCATTACACCATTGATGCCTGCGTGACCAACCAGTTTGAACAGCAGGTGCGCGTCATTACCGGTCAGGCCTTGGGCAGTCCGCGCCTGCATAGCCATGCGGTGATGGTCAATATCCTTGGGGATAGCTGGCTATACAGTGGAAAACAAGTGGAACCAGCATGGCATATCGCGCTTGCACATGATCATTTGAAAATGCATTTATACGGCAAACACGAACCCCGCAAAGGTCGTAAAATGGGTCATTTCACCGTGATTGGGAACGACGCAAAGACTGTCCTCAATGCCGCCAAGATAGCACGCAGTGAGTTGCATATCGGTGAATAACAGCGAAACTAGCCCGTGTACATCCTTTTATACGGGTGCCACTTTTTCATGCAGATAGGTCAGTGCATAGTGTTCAAATAGTGTCGCAGACAGCGGTTTGCTGTAGAAATATCCTTGCGCTTCATCGCAGCCCTGATCCTTCAGAAACGCTAATTGTTGGTCGCTTTCAACGCCTTCTGCAAGTGTTTTTAGTCCAAGGCTTTTTGCCATGCTGATAATCGCGCTTACAATGGCTTCGTCATCTTTGCTATGCACTATATCACTGACAAATGAACGGTCGATTTTGATCTTGTTCACCCGCAATCTTTTCAGATAGCTCAATGAAGAGTAGCCAGTACCAAAATCATCAATGGCAATACGAATTCCAAGATCATTCAGTCTGTCAATGGTGGCAATGGCATGATCCTGCTCGTTCATTGATGCGCTTTCTGTAATTTCGATTTCTATGAGATGCGCAGGCATTTGTGTTTCTTCGAGGTATTTAGCCATCACTTCAGCCAGATTACGCTGCCTGAATTGCAAGGTCGAGATGTTGATCGCAATATTCATCTCTGGCAGTCCTTTCAGACGCCATGCATTTGCTTGCCGCAAAGCGTTGCGAATGACCCATTCACCCAAATCTAAAATCTGTCCTGTTTCTTCTGCGACAGAAATCAACTCGAGCGGTGAAATCGTACCTATTTGCGGATGTTGCCAGCGAATAAGTGCTTCTGCCCCAATCAGCCTGTGCTGATGAAGGCATAGCTGGGGTTGATAATACAATTCGAGCTGGTTGGTATCTATTGCACGTCGTAGCGATTGTTCAATCATCGAGCGTCGCTCAGAAGTGTTTTGTAATTCACGCGTATAAAAACGGTAAGTGTTTCTGAAATTGGCTTTGGCTTGATACATGGCTGTATCCGCTGCTTTGTATAGGGATTCCATGTCTTGTCCGTCTTGAGGAAATAGCGTGATACCAATGGATGGGGTGATATGCAGTTCGTGGTTTTCTATGTGAAACGGTTGAGAGATACTCTGCAGCAAAGTTTCAGCGGCACGTTGCGCTTCATCATGCTTGGCATGTTGTATTTTGATGAAAAACTCATCTCCTCCAAAACGCGCAACAATATCTTCTTCGCGAAGCAAAGTACGAATTCTGCTGGCCACTTCAATTAACAGGCGATCACCAATGCCATGGCCCAACGTATCGTTAATATTCTTAAAGCGGTCGAGATCAAGAAAAAGTAGGGCAAAACTCGCGGACTGCGTTGCAGTCGCCTGAATTGCCTGTTCGATATGTTCGGCAAATAATGTCCGGTTAGGGAGTCCTGTCAGTCCATCATAATGTGCCATGCGATAAATGCGTTCTTCTGATTCTTTTTGTTTGCTGATATCGATTAAAGTAGTCACATAGGCATTGCTGCCATCCTGCGGCAGTTGTACCTGACTTACAGAGACCAATGCCGGAAAAAGCGTGCCATCTTTTTTTCGGTTCCAGATTTCGCCTTGCCAATGGCCTTGCGTTTCAAGTGTTGCAGAAATGTCTGCATAAAACCGAGACTCATGCTTCTCAGAACGCAGAATGTGAGCGGAATCGCCGACCACTTCAGAACTGCTGTAACCTGTGATTTTGCTGAAGGACTGATTGACCAGAAGGATGTTGTCTGATTCATCGGTGACCATAAACGCTTCTGCGCTCTGTTCAAAAACCCTGGCGGCAATTTCTAATTGTCCTCGAGTTTCAAAGCGCTCGGTAATGTCTCGCGCCAGAATGACAAATTTGTCCTCGTTTTTTTCGCCATTTTTTTTACTCACTGAGAGTTCAAACCAGTGTCTGCCATCAGGCAGGTCAAGGGGATAATATTTTCCGTGAGAGTAGTGATGAGCATCGGCCTCCCGTATGGCCGACAGGATAACCTCGGCCACAGATGACGGGAGCAGATGATGGATGCTGTTACCCAGAATCTGTTCCGGTGGTACTGCCAGAAGGGAGATTTTGGGCGTGTGGAAATCGAGATAAATGCCTTCGCGATTCATCACAAATAATAAGTCTGGAATTGCATTGATAGTGGCTTTGAGAGCCGACTGCGTTTCCAGCAAGTCCAGCTCTTGTTGTTTACGCAGTGTGATATCTTGTACGATGCCGCACATCCGTATGGGTTGGCCAGAGGCATCCAGTTCCGCCTTGCCGAGCGAGCGCATCCAGCGTAGCTCGCCGGTGGCATCTATGATGCGATACTCGACATCATACTTTTCACCGGCTGTCAGGTGTTGTGCGGTCGCCTGCTCAATCAATGCACGATCTTCTTCGAAGACGATATTGAGAAAATCCTGCCATGTCGGGTTTTCAATACGCGGGAATTTTGTCAGCTGGTAAATTTCTTCTGACCAATATTGTTTGCCGCTGAGGAGGTCTGCATCCCAAGTGCCAATTTCTGCATATGCCTGACCCAGCCGTAAACGTTCCTCGTTGATTTCCAGCTTTTCTTGCAAGGCATATTCGGCAGTGACATCTCGAAATACAAGTACCACGCCAAACACTTCACCATGCTGTTTACGTATGGGGGCCGCAGAATCTGCAATCTGATATTCTTTGCCATCGCGCGTCAGCAATAGCGTGCTGTTTGCCAAACCCACTACTTCACCGGTGCGCAAAACATGCTCCACGGGGTCTGGGGCCGGCAAGCGGGTATGTGCATTAACAATGACAAAAACCTCTTTTAATGGTCTGCCAATCGCTTCTGCCTGTCCCCACCCTGTCAGGCGGTGAGCGACGCCATTCAGCAACGTTACTTTGCCCTCAGTGTCTGTCGCAATCACTGCGTCACCAATAGAGTACAAAGTCACAGCGAGCTTTTCTTCGCTGTCAGCAACCTGGCTCATCGCTTTCGACAGTGATGCCTGCATGGCATTGAATGCATTGCCAAGTATCGCCAATTCGCCGTCACCGCTCACATCCGCGCGTGCCAGCATATCGCCATTTTTTAAACGTTGGATCACCTGCAATAAATGGGATAGCGGGCGCGAGAGTGATTGGATGAGGAAATAGTTGAGGCACAAGATGAACACAATGGCGCTCAACACAATGAATAGGCTATTATTGACTAAATCGAGCCAGATATTGGCTCTTTTGGGCTGTAAATTGTATTTAACGAACAATAGGCCAGTTTGCTGTGAACGAATTTGGTTGCGAGTGGCGGGAAACTGAATCGGTTGCAATCCTAGCAATGCGTTCCCGTCTTCACACAAATGCAAAATCTGTCGACGGTTGATGAGGCTCTCTTCAGCAAGGGAGGCATTAAATAGTTTGTGGATCTGCGAAGCGGGCTGGCCTACCCACTCGCGGTTCGATGAGAAAAGCACATGTTGACGATGATCCAGTATTGATACTTCATCAATATTGTCCACGGTATGCAAATGCATAATCTCCGTCCGGGCAGACATGACTTTGTTTTCCGTAAGCAGGTGTTCAATTTGCCGTTGCGCATTGGCCAAGCGCTCGCCAAGCATGGAGCGGGTTTGCGCGGTGAGCTGTTGTTCAAGCTGATATTTCTCGTAACTAAAAAAAATCACCAGCCAGACAGCAAAGCTGGCCATGATAAACAAAGGCAGGATGGAGCGCAGGTTATAAGTTCGCATAAGAGGGTTGAGCGATTGTCAGCAACGTCTCCGGGGCGCACAAATGGCTTAAATCGCTCTCTTTCTGCAACAGATTGCGTTTTACCATCAGCGCCTGCAGTGGTGTGGCAACCGCCATCAGTTGGTCGCATGCTATTTGATGGCCCTTGAACATAGCCGTATTATCCGCCAGAGTATAAAGCTTTATTCCCTCGAATAAGGCAACGACTTCTCTTTCAGGCAATTGGAGCCGTTCTGCCATCATGCGGTTGGCACGTTCGGGTTGTGCTTGCCATACCTTAAGTGCTTTATAGTAACCTGTCATCAGATCCTTAACCGCTTCTGCATGGCTATCAAGTGCTTCTTTACGTATGACCAGCACATCCAGCAGGGGGAGTGGCAATCCACGGCTATCAAATAAGACATGGTTTTTTTGAAAAAGCAATGCACTTTTGACCGGCTCAAACGTGACAATGCCATCCAATGCGAAAGTTTTCCAGGCTTGCAGATGACTGTCTGCATTGATTGGTATCAAAGTAATATCGTTGACTGTCAAGCCTGCTTTCCTCAGTGCGGCATCCAGCATGTATGCGCCTACAGCATTGACCTCGGCACCAATTCGTTTTCCCTTCAAGTCAGCGAGGTGCAAGATATGATTACGGGTAATCAGTACATCTGCACCATGAGAGGCGTCAAAGACCATCGCTACCCGTATATCCACATTGTCCTGAAGTAGTGTCAACGCTTCATCCAGTGTCACGGCCCCTGCTTCTATAGTCCCGTTTCTCAATGCTCTGGACGTTTCGCTTGCCGAAGGAGAGTCAATAAAGCGGATATTTCCGCGATCATAAAAATTGAGCGAGCTTGCCAGATACAACAATTCGTAACCCGGCCAATCGTGGGCGGAAACTCTTAACGGATGGATTGGTTGCTTGGTACAGCCTAGTGTGACTAACGCGAATGTCAGCACACATATAAGAAAAAGAGGAGTTCTTATCATGTGTAAAGTCTAAAATGAAAAGGAAGCCGCACTGTTTCAATTTACACAATTTAAACACGCGGATGCTGGCCTAAGGGGAAGGTTGTCAGAAATGCAACAGTCTAGGCCTTGAATATTCATGACTGGGCCAAGCCGAGGTGTGGCTAATGACAATAAAAAAACCGGACATTGTCCGGTTTTTTTAGTATGCACCCCTACTGAAATTATTCAGCGGCTTTTTTCGCGCGAGGCTTGGCAGCAGCTTTTTTGGCTGGAGCAGCTTCGGCTTTAGCAGCAGCTTTTTTCGGAGCTGCTTTAGGGGCAGCTGCTTTTTTCACAGAAGCCAAAGTCACAGGTGCGTCACCGGACAATGCTTTAATAGCAGCAGTCAAACGGCTCTTATGACGTGCAGCTTTGTTTTTGTGAATGATTTTTTTGTCAGCGATACGGTCAATCACGCTCACGTTTTCCTGGTAAGAAGCCACAGCAGCAGCCTTGTCACCAGTTTGAATTGCTTTGATTACTTTTTTAATCGCAGTACGCAAAGTAGAACGCAACGCAGCATTGTGCGCATTTACTTTGACGGATTGGCGCGCGCGTTTGCGTGCTTGTGCGGTATTTGCCATATACGTTTATCCTGTCACTTTCAAAAGGGGTGTAATACGAAACCGTGCATCATACTGTTTTTGCTTTGTTTTTGCAAGATTAAAAACGCATTTTCGTCGATTGATTGTGGCTGCATGGTAAAATCGGCCAACTTTTTAATCTGCTGGCACCGACAGTCGTTGGCAAGCAGTCAAAAACAACGCAAGGCGCATATTTTCCACCATTTATGAATTTGCTCAAAGCACTGGCTACCGTAGGTGGCATGACGTTTATCTCGCGCTTGCTGGGATTTGTCCGTGACACACTGATTGCGCGTATTTTTGGTGCCGGCATGGCGACCGATGCTTTCTTTGTCGCGTTTAAAATCCCAAACCTGCTACGCCGTATTTCCGGGGAGGGCGCTTTCAGTCAGGCCTTCGTGCCTATTCTTTCCGAGTATCGCAAACAGCGCACGCCAGAGGCTACCAAGGCACTGATTAACCATGTCTCCAGTTTGCTAGGTTTATTTCTGGTGGCGATTACCATTGTTGGTATGCTGGCAGCGCCACTTATCGTACGCCTGACCTCACCAGGTTTTGTGCATGACCCGGCCAAGTTTGCGCTGACGACCGAGCTACTGCGTATTACCTTTCCTTATATCCTGTTTATTTCACTGGTTTCTATGGCGGGTGGCGTGCTCAATGCGTTCAGCAAGTTTCAGGTCCCGGCGTTTACGCCCGTCTGGCTTAATCTAAGTTTTATCACGGCTGCCTTGTTTATCGCGCCATATTTTAATAACTCCGTGTACGTGTTGGCTTGGGCAGTATTTGTCGGTGGCATTATCCAGTTGCTCTATCAACTCCCTTATCTGCGGAAAATCGGCATGTTGCCGCGTTACGAACTCAACTTGCAGGATGAAGGCGTGCGTCGAATTCTCAAATTGATGGGCCCAGCGATCTTCGGTGTGTCTGTCGCCCAGATTTCGATTGTGTTGAATAACATTTTTGCCTCGTTTATGCCCACTGGTAGCGTCTCCTGGCTCTATTACGCTGATCGTCTGATGGAGTTCCCGACCGGCGTGTTGGGGGTTGCGCTGGGGACCATTTTGTTGCCTAGCTTATCCAAGGCGCACGTGGATAAATCCAGCGCAGAGTTTTCCCAATTGCTGGACTGGGGCTTGCGGCTGACCTTTATGCTGGCAATTCCTGCAGCCGTCGCCATGGCCGTTCTCTCCAAACCTTTGGTCGCCAGCTTGTTTTATTATGGCAAGTTCACCGCTGTGGATGTGGCACAAACCGAGCGCGCATTGATCGCCTACAGCTTGAGCTTGCTAGGCCTGATTATGGTGAAGGTCTTGGCTCCAGGTTTTTATGCGCGTCAAAATGTCAAAACGCCGGTCAAAATTGCCATTTTTACACTGGTGATGACGCAGTTAATGAATGTATGTTTCCTCCTGTTTACCTCGTTGCAGCATGCCGGGCTGGCGCTCGCCGTTGGACTGGGCGCTTGCCTGAATGCCACCCTGCTTTGGCTTACCTTGCAAAAAACGGGCGCTTTCCAGCCCCAAACAGGTTGGTTAGTTTTCCTTTTTAAGCTGTTAATTGCCGTGACAATCATGGCGTTGGCACTTCATATCGCTGCCACCTGGTCTGGTGACTGGCTGGCGATGACTACGTTGAGCCGCATACTGCATCTTGCAAGTATCGTCGTGCTGGGCATGAGTGTTTACTTTGTGTCTCTTGGATTGTTGGGTTTTAGGCCTAGGGACTTTATGAAACGGGTAGCTAAATAATGGTCATGCAGATATTTCGGCATTTCCCAGACACATCAACACCGCAGGCAATTGCTATCGGCAATTTTGACGGTATGCACCTCGGCCATCAGGCCTTATTACGTCAACTGATTGCCTTTACGCAAACTTATAAAATTACCCCGGCAGTGATGACGTTTGAGCCGCATCCGCGCGAATTTTTCATGCCACAAAATGCGCCTGCGCGGTTGGCTTCCATGCGCGAAAAGCTGGAATATTTTGCCGAGTGCGGCGTGCAGCATGTCTATGTGCAGCGCTTTAACCAGGCGTTTGCGGCACAAAGCCCGGCCACGTTTATGCAAGTGCTGCGGGAGCGGCTCAATGCTAATGTAGTCATGGTTGGTGAGGATTTCTGCTTTGGCGCCAAGCGGGCGGGGTCGGTGCAAACCCTGATTGAAAACGGTTTTAATGTCATTCCTTTACCCGAAGTGCAGCTGCATGGCGAGCGTGTTTCCAGCACACTGGTACGTGATGCGCTGGCTGCGGGCGAATTGGTCAAGGCACATGCATTGCTTGGGCGCCCTTATAGCATTAGCGGTAAAGTGGTACATGGTGCCAAACTTGGCCGCCAGCTTGGTTTTCCAACCGCTAATGTGCATATGCGCCACGAACGGCCTGCACTGACCGGGGTTTATGCGGTAAAATTGAACAGTTTACCGGCAGTAGCCAATTTAGGTAACCGGCCCACGCTCCAAGGTATTCCCAAACTCAAGCTCGAAGTGCATGTGTTTGATTTTAATGGTGATCTGTATGATCAGCATGTGCATGTGCAGTTTTTTCATAAGCTGCGTGACGAACAAAAGTTTGCCGGGTTGGATGCATTAAAAGCGCAGATTGCGCTGGATGCCTTGCAGGCGAAACAATATTTTAGCCACGGATAACGCTGAACATTGATCAGCTATCATCTGTGGCTGATTTTTTTGGATATTTAAATGACTGACCAAAGCAAAGATTCAAAATACAAACTGAATTTACCGGAAACCACTTTTCCCATGCGCGGAGATCTTTCCAAGCGCGAACCCGCCTGGTTGAAAAGCTGGCAAGAGCGCAAGGTATACGAGCGTATCCGTGCTAAGCGTAAAGGCGCGCCAGCGTTCATCCTGCATGATGGCCCGCCGTATGCTAACGGTGACATCCACATTGGTCACGCGGTCAATAAAATCCTCAAAGACATCATCATCAAGGCCAAAACCATGAGTGGTTTTGACGCACCTTATGTGCCGGGCTGGGATTGCCATGGCCTTCCTATCGAGCTCGTTGTCGAAAAAAATCACGGCAAAAATATTGATCCAGCCAAGTTTCGTGAGCTATGCCGCACCTATGCGGCAGAGCAGGTCGAAAAGCAAAAGAAAGACTTTATCCGCCTGGGTGTACTGGGTGACTGGGATCAACCTTACCTGACCATGGCGTTTAATACCGAGGCCGATATCATGCGCGCCCTGGGTGAAATCTACCAGAATGGATATCTGTACCAAGGCTCCAAGCCCGTACACTGGTGTGTGGATTGTGGCTCTGCGCTGGCTGAGGCCGAGGTCGAATATGAAGACGTGAATTCACTGGCCATTGATGTGGGTTTCAAGGTGGTGGATAGCGCTGCGTTGGGTAAGGCTTTTGGCACAACAGTGAGCGGCGATGCGTATGCCGTGATCTGGACCACCACGCCATGGACTTTGCCTGCTAACCAGGCGGTAAGTGTCAATGCTGAGTTAGAGTACGATTTGATTCAGACCAGCAAAGGATTGTTGATCCTGGTACGTGACTTGGCAGAAAAAACCTTGGCCAGATACGCTGAAGAAAATACTTCTGTCGTTGCCAGCTGCAAAGGCGAAGCCTTGCGCGGCTTATTGTTGCAACATCCATTCGACAACCGTCAGGTGCCTGTGATCACTGGCGACCACGTCACGACTGATGCCGGTACCGGTTTGGTCCACACGGCCGCAGCGCACGGTAACGATGACTGGCTGGTCATGCGTGCTAATTTCCCTAACGAGAAACCACGTGTACTCATTGGTGGCGATGGCAAATTCTTTAGCAGCGAACTGGTTGAGCTGGCCGAGATCCGTGGATTAAGCCGCCAAGATGCGAATAAAGTGATCCTGGGTAAATTGCAGGAAAACGGCGTATTGTTCGCTTCTGCGCGTTTGAATCACAGTTTCCCGCATTGCTGGCGCCATAAAACACCACTCATGCAATTGGCGACGCACCAGTGGTTTATCGGTATGAATTCTGTTGGTAAAGATGGCAAGGCCTTGCGTGAGCATGCAAACACAGCAGTGGATGCGACGCAGTTCTTCCCGAGCTGGGGCCGTGCACGCCTGGAAGCCATGATCAAGAATCGTCCAGACTGGTGTGTCTCACGCCAGCGTAACTGGGGCGTACCTATGCCATTCTTTGTGCACAAAGAAACTGGTGATCCACATCCACAGACCATGCAATTGCTGGAAACTGTTTGCAAACAGGTTGAGCAGCAGGGCATTGAAGCCTGGTTTAGCCTGGATGGTGCCACTTTCCTCGCGCAACATGCGCCTGAAAATGCCGAGCAATACAAAAAAGTGACCGATACTTTAGACGTTTGGTTTGATTCTGGTGCCACGCATTACGCGGTGGTTCGCTCAGCACAACATCCGAGCTTGTCCGCTGCGGCAAATGTGCGTGAAGCCGAGCACCAGCCGGTGGCCGACTTGTACCTTGAAGGCTCAGACCAGCACCGTGGTTGGTTTCAGTCCAGCTTGTTGACCGGTTGTGCCATCGACGGCAATGCGCCATACAAGGCTCTGCTGACGCATGGTTTTGTGGTGGATGGTGCTGGCCACAAAATGAGTAAGTCTAAAGGCAACGTGGTTGCGCCACAAAAGGTCATGGATACCTATGGCGCGGATATTCTGCGCTTGTGGGTGGCTTCTACCGATTATTCCGGCGAGCTCACCATCAGTGATGAAATCCTTAAGCGCGTGGCCGATGGTTACCGCCGTATCCGTAATACGTTGCGCTTTTTGCTCTCCAACCTTGCTGACTTTGACGCTAGCAAAGATTTGCTGCCAGTTGATCAGTGGCTGGAAATTGACCGTTACGCGCTGCATCTGACACAGCAATTGCAAGCGGGTATTCTGGCCGATTACGACAAATACGAATTCCATCTGGCAGTGCAGAAATTTGTGAGTTTCTGCTCTGAAGACTTGGGTGGTTTTTACCTCGATATCCTTAAAGACCGTTTGTACACGAGCGGTGAAACTTCGCATGCACGCCGCGCAGCACAAAGTGCCTTGCATCAAATCACGCATGCCATGATGCGTTTGATGGCGCCTATTCTGAGCTTTACTGCCGATGAAATCTGGCAGACATTGGGTCTGGATAATGTGGCGACAGTGTTTGAAGAGGATTGGTATGAGTTACCGGCACATGGTTTAAGTCAATCCTTATTGGATGACTGGGAAAATCTGCGCCATTTCCGGGATATCGCCAACAAGAAAATAGAGGAAAAGCGTGGTGAAGGTGTGGTGGGTTCTTCATTGCAGGCTGAACTGGATATTCATGCAGATGACAAAATGTATGATTCACTCAGTCGTTTCGGAGAAGATTTGAAATTCGCTTTGATTACCTCGCGCGCGAATGTTTACAAGCAAGTTGGTGCTGGTGTGAGTGTAGACGTTAAGTCAAGCACACATACAAAATGTGACCGCTGCTGGCATTACCGTGCCGATGTCGGCAGTGATGCCGCGCATCCGACCATTTGTGGACGTTGCGTCAGCAATCTGTTTGGCAAAGGTGAAGTGCGCAAATATGCGTAATGTCCGTTCGGCTTTGCCCTGGCTGGTGTTGAGCGCGATCGTGATCGTGCTCGATCTGTACACCAAACATCTGATCCAGCAATCGTTTGTATATGGCGAGCATGCGCCGGTGACAGGTTTTTTTGACCTGGTGCGTTATCACAATACCGGCGCGGCCTTCAGTTTTCTGGCTGACGCCGGTGGCTGGCAGCATGGCTTTTTTACAGCGGTGTCCACAGTGGCTTCTGCTGTGATGGTCTATCTGCTGGTCAAGCACCCGCAAAAAAAACTGTTCTGTTTTGGGATCTCCCTGGTGTTAGGTGGCGCCTTGGGTAATTTATATGACCGGTTGACGCTGGGCTACGTGGTGGATTTTTTGCTATTTTATTACCAGCAATGGGCCTGGCCTGCGTTTAATGTGGCAGACAGTGCTATTTGTGTTGGCGTCGGTTTGCTGATGCTGGATAGTTTTAAGCAACCTGATACATCTCCCTGAAAACTCCCCCAATTTTTCCTGGCAGCCGACCTCAGAAAAGGGAAATGTGATGGATGGACTGAGTTACAGCTTTAACGATGTCATCAAACGATGGGTGGGGAGCAAAAGCACTTGGCACTATGTCAGTCTGCCACAGGCGATGTCTGATGAAATCCATACGCTGAGCCAATACCATCAAACCAAACGTCGCGGATGGGGAGCGGTGAAGGTGGACGTTACGGTGCAAGGCCAGCAATGGCAGACATCTATATTCCCGGCCTTTGAATATGGCCGCTATGCCTTGTTTCTCAAGGCTGACATACGTAAGCAGTTGGGGGTTGCTGCTGGTAGCGAAATCGCCGTTACATTAACGCTTCTTTGGTAGCTGGCCGGTCAGTCGTCATGGCATCAGGCAACAAGGCGTGGATGTCTTCAATATGCATAGGCTTGCCGAGCAGGAAGCCTTGAATGCAGTCACAACCAGTTTGGCGCAAGAAGTCGAGTTGAGCCTGGGTTTCTACGCCTTCAACCACGACTGAAATTCCCAGAATACCGGCAGTTTTGACGATGGTGCTGACTATTTCACTATCAGCACTGCTCTCTGGGACATCCACCATAAATGCACGGTCTATCTTGAGTTCATCAATCGGCAAGTGTTTGAGTTTAAACAGTGACGAGTTGCCCACGCCAAAGTCATCCAGAGATATCCGTACCCCAATCGCTTTTAGCTGTTTAAGCATTTCCAATGCCTGCTCCTCATGTTCAAACACTGCGCTTTCGGTGATTTCGAGGGTAATGCGGGCAGGTGAAATGGCATGTTGTTTTAATTGCTGGGCAATCCTTAATGGCAGGCCATGGTCTCGGAATTGTCTGGGGGAAATGTTGATGGAAAGCCCCACTGATTGGGCTCCGTGATTGGTGAGGTCTGACAAACGACGGAAGGCTTCGGCAATCAGCCATTCTCCCAGTGGCAGAATCAAGCCCGATTGCTCTGCATAAGGAATGAATTCAGCAGGAGGGATGATATCTCCCTTGTAGTTTCGCCAGCGAATAAGCGCTTCAATTTTAACCATGCGGGGTGTTTGCTTATCCAGGCAGAAAATAGGCTGGAACTGCAGGAAAAACTCTTGTCTGCGAATAGCTTTGCGCAATTGCACATCCAGCTTGAAGCGGTTTTGCGCCTGCTTGGTTTGCTCTTTGCTGTAAAAAAGAAACAGATGCTGGCTTGAGCGTTTGGCATGCGAGAGGGCGGTATTGGCATTGCGTGCGAGCTGTTCGCTGTTGTTGCCATCGCGTGGATACAGGCTGATTCCTATACACGCATCCAGCATGAGCTCGTGATTTTCGATCATCACAGGTTTATGCACGATTTTGCATAGGTTATGGGCCAGGTGGACTAACTCCGCATCGGTTTTGCGTCGGGTGATAATGAGGGCAAATTTATCGCCGTGTACGCGTCCCAGTTCACCGCAGTCATGCGCAATATATTGCAGGCGATGGGCAGTCTCAATCAAGAAAAGATCGCCGGTTTTGTGGCCAAAACTGTCGTTAATGCTCTGGAAATGCTTCAGGTCTATCATCATCAAGGCCACCATGCCGCTCTCACTGGCTGCACCAATAATGGCATGTTCGAGCAAATTCAGCATGGCAAGCCGGTTAGGCAGGTGGGTCAGAGGGTCATGCCGAGACAGCTGCTGGTACTCCAACTCCTTTTCGGCCAGGCGCTTCTCGGCATGCAATAACCGCTCACTTTCACGCAGCAGGATACTTTGCCTGATTGTTGCAAAAATCAGGATGGCTGTCACCGAACCGATGGCAATGTGATAGGCATAAGGATGTGGGCCACTTTGCCACCAGATGAGCATTAATGAACTGATGCTAAAGACAAAAGCAAGCACCGGGATCCAGCTGCGGAGCCTGCGGCACTGCCGGTGATAACTGACGTTTTTGGCGATACGCACCTGCCAGCCATACAGGCCTGCGCCTATGAGTATGTCAGCGGCAGAAAAGCCGTAATTAATCCACAAACTGGTCTGTGGCGTGTGGTTGAGTGCATTCAGGTTCCATTGCATCCAGCAGATGCCCAGCAGCGAGAGCCCGGCACTCAGCATCAACCAGGGCCGCAAACCAGTGGGCCTTAAATACGGGATCAGCAAAAGTGACACCAGGGCCGCGCTGAGCATACTGGCAGGATATGCGGTGAGGACCGTTAATTCCAGCGCACTGACTTCTGTGGCCTTGGGCAAATAAGAAATCAATATATACCCGATGACGGCCACACTAAAAGATAGTGCATCAATTGTAAAAGCCAGTGTTTTAGCGCGAGAGAGTTGGCTACGCAAGGCAACGACGAAGCCGACGATGAGACAGGGGCCCATCAGTGGGTAAAAGATATCAGAATGGGCCGGGAAGGTAGTTTGATCGCTGAGTACTTCAAATATCCATAACAGGCCGCCAGTAAAATAGACGAATGTGCCAATGACAAACCAGCGTTTACAGGGGCGATGCGCCGGATTGGCACGGAAATAACCCAAAGTGGCCAGCGTCAGGCAGGCGGTAATCGTTGCAAACCAGTGGATATTATCCAGCCACAGCACAGTTTCGGGTGTTGCATTGAAGGTTGCCAGCAGGCAAATGCATGAAACGGATAATGCAACAACAATGACTTGACGAGAAAGTGTCATGAAGCCCCCTTGTTTTTGTTAATTCTAACAAGGGGTTAGAAAAAAACTAGTGCTTGTTAATAATTAACTTAACGATATTTATTAAGCACGTAAGAATTGCACCCACAAGCACGCCAACAGTCATATTCAAAAGCAAAGACCATTGGGGAAACTGCTCAACGAATGTGTGTAACGGATGGATGCCGTGGACGATAATGCCGCCGCCTACCAGAAACATGGCAGCCGTGCCTAACACGCTCAGCAGGCGCATCAGGTAAGGGACCGCTTGCACCAACCCCCAGCCGAATTTGCGTGTGGCTTGTGACATCACACTTTGGCCTTGACGCTGCATGAGCCACAGGCCGATATCGTCCATTTTGACGATAAGGGCAACGAGGCCATAGACCCCTATGGTCATGAGGATCGCAATCAAGGAAAGCACCAGGATGCGCTGCGTCAACGCTGCTTCGGCCACAACCCCCAGGGCAATCACAATAATTTCGGCTGAAAGGATAAAGTCAGTACGCACTGCCCCCTTTATTTTTTCATTTTCCAGGCTCACTAAATCAGTGGCTGGCTGCAGCATTGCGCTATGCACGGCCTGTGTATGCGCATCCTCTTCTTTGTCATGACGCAATTTATGCCAGATCTTTTCAAAACCTTCAAAACACAAAAAAGCACCACCCAGCATGAGTAAGGGCGTAATCAGCCAGGGTAAAAAGGCGCTGATCAATAAAGCGGCAGGCACTAAAATCAGTTTGTTGATGAACGAACCACGTGCCACCGCCCACACCACCGGAAGCTCCCTTTTTGACGCAATCCCTGTCACCTGTTGAGCATTGAGGGCCAGGTCATCCCCCAGCACGCCCGCGGTTTTCTTGGCAGCCAGTTGGCTCATGACCGATACATCATCGAGCATGGTGGTGATGTCATCAAGTAATGCCAGTAAGCTGGATCCGGCCATGGTTTGTCCTGTGTCAATTGAAACGCTTGTCTATTCTAAAGGATTGTCGTTAAAATGCCCGGATGGTAACAGTCAAATTTCAACGTTGGATGGCGCACATGGCCTTGATGGCAATCATGCTGGCCTCACTTATGCCAACATTGACTGTGGCTTTCCCCATGCAAAGTGGTAAAACTTTTGTGCAGGAAGTGTGTTCTTCACAGGGCAACAAACTCTTCATTCAGGTCATTACCACAGAGGGCAAGCTGCGCTCCACCCTGATTGATTACCAGCCTTCGCAAAAACCGGTGTCATTGAGTCATCATCTTAATCATTGCCCGTTTTGCCAGATGGCGCTGGATCAGGTGACTATCCCAGCCCATAGCCCTGCATATATTCTGTTTCAGAAAACACAGGCAACAATCGCCTTAAGCGAGTATCAGGCGCCTGTTGTTGCCAGTTTTTATCCTACTGCGCATCTTTCACGCGCTCCCCCATTGACTCCACACTCAGTCTAGTTCCGTCAGGTGATCTGACGGCTTATGAGTCTGCCTGCAACTCAGGCAATGATGGAGTCATCTCATGATTATTATCAATCTACAGGCAATGATATTTGCCAAACAGGTGGAGTGGAAACGCCACATCACCCTCAAAGAAGTCGCTGACGCTACCGGCATCAGCCGTATGACCCTGCACCGCATGATCAAAAATCCTACCTACAACGCATGTACCGAGCATCTGGGCAAGCTATGCACCTATTTTTCCTGTGATATCAGTGCATTGATACGTTGGCAGCCTGAAGCGGATACCAGGCAAGTCTTCGCAGCATGACGAAGTCAACACCAAAATAATTAAAAGAGAGTTCAGCCGCAGCCTATCCATGACTGTGGCGCTCCGGGAGTTTGTATGCAATCCAAACTATATTTGCCTGTTTTAATGGCCTTGCCCATGATGGCACATGCCGAGTCCATAGACATTGAGAAAATTGAAGTCACTGCGACCAAACACACAGCCTCTGTACAACAACAAAATGCAGCCCAAGCAGGCGGGGACAGCGCCAGCGTGTTAAGCGACCTGTTTGGTTTGCAGTTGCGCCGTAATGGCGGTGTTTCGAGTGTACCCATGATGCAGGGATTGGCTGATGACCGTATTCGCATCAAGGTGGATGGCATGGATTTGATTTCGAGTTGTGCCAATCACATGAATCCGGCACTTTCTTACATTGCGCCGACCAATATTGCTGATGCGAAGGTTTATAAAGGCCTCGCCCCCGTCAGTGTCGGTGGTGACAGCATTGCAGGTAGCATCATTGTCAACTCGGCTGCACCCGAATTTGCTATGGATGATCAGCTATTGAAGCATGCCAGCCTGAATACGTTTTATCGCAGCAATAACGACGCATTTGGCGTCAATGCCTCTGCATCTGTCGCTAACCAGCAAATGTATTTGCGTTATACCGGTGCAACCGTTGATGCAAATAATGCACGTGCAGGAGGCGCATTCAAGTCCGCTGGTCTGGCAGCGACTGGCCGAGGGTGGCTGGATGCGGACGAGATTGGCTCGACTGCATACCGGTCAACCAATCATGCCCTGGCCTTGGGATTTCAAGTCGACAACCATTTGTTCGAATTTAAATTGGGTCTGCAAGATATCGGCAAGCAAGGCTTTCCTAACCAGCGCATGGATATGACAGGTAACCGTAGCGAGCAATATCAGCTCCGGCACGAGGCCAAATATGACTGGGGAACATGGCAAAGTCGTCTGTATTATGAGCACACACGGCATACCATGAATTTTGGTGCCGATAAACAATTCTGGTATGGCAATGCCCCAGGCATGCCGATGAATGCCCGTGGCAACACCACTGGCTTTAATACCCAGTTGGACTGGCTATTCAGCCCGCGCGACACCCTGCGACTTGGACTGGACCTGCAGCGCTATGGACTGGAGGATGATTGGCCACCCTCAGGTACCGGCATGATGATGGCGCCCAATACCTTTCAAAATATCAACAATGGCAAACGTGATCGTAATGATATCTATGCCGAATGGGAGGCTACATGGTCATCGCAATGGTGGACGCAAGCAGGTCTGCGTTTGAGTCAGGTGAAATCAGATGCAGACAATGTGCAAGGTTATAACCCCACATTGGCCGGCATGGCTGGTTATGGTGCGGCGGCAGCTATTTTTAATGCCAATGATAAAAGCCAGACCGACAACAATGTGGACAGCACCCTGCTCGCCAGATACAACCCGGATGCTATCCAACACTATGAGTTTGGCTACGCCCTCAAAATGCGTTCTCCCAATCTTTATGAACGCTATACCTGGGCAAATACCAACACCATGGTCATGAACATGAACAATTGGTTTGGGGATGGTAACGGTTATGTGGGCAATCTCAATCTGGCCCCTGAAAAGTCGCACACCTTGCAACTCACGGCGGACTGGCATGATGCTGAACGTCGGAACTGGCAAGTGAAAGTGACACCATTCTACCGCTATGTGCATGACTATATCGACGCCGCTACCTGTGCCAGTGTAGGCGTTACTTGTGCTACACGTACCGACGGCTTTTCCAACCTGACACTGAGCAATCAAAACGCAAGGATGTTTGGTGTTGATTTAAACGCCAAAAAAACATTGGTGGCAGACAGTGCATGGGGGAGTCTGGGTCTGCAACTGGATGTGAATTATGTGCGCGGCAAAAACACGGTCAGCAATGATGACCTCTACGCCATCATGCCACTCAATGCCAAGTTAGCTTTGCTGCATGCTGATGGCGCTTGGAAAAACCGGGTTCAAACACGTATGTTCAGCAACAAGTCTCGTGTTCAAGCAATCCGTAATGAAAACGAAACGCCTGGTTATATGTTACTGGACATATACACCAGCTATGAGTGGAAAAAAGCGCGATTGGATTTAGGGCTGGAAAACTTACTGGATAAACTTTACTTTGATCCGACAGGAGGCGCCTATCTAGGACAAGGGGCAACCATGGTTGCAACCATACGCCAAGGTTTGCAGGTGCCTGGCTGGGGACGTTCGGTAAATATCGCAGTCACATTCTTTTACTAAAAACATGATGACATCAGGCGTCCGATTTACCCAGGGAGGGTCACAATGAACAAAACAAAAATCGCATTGGTCATCGTATCTGCAATGCCCTGGCTGGCATATGCCGATCACGACAAGCCAATCGAACTCGATGAAGTTGAGGTAACGGCGGCACCATTGGATAGCCGCATTACCAATCACCCCGCTGCCGTGGAAACCTATAGCCGCAAACAGATTCAAGAGACGGTAAATGCGACAACTGCGCAGCAAACATTAAAATACCTGCCAAGTTTCCAGGTGCGTGAGCGTTATATCGGCGATAGAAACGGGCCCATTGCCACGAGGACCACAGGGACGCTGTCAAGTGCGCAAACTTTATTATATGCAGATGGGGTGCTGCTCTCTAATTTGCTGGGGAATTCATTTAGTTTTCCGCCACGTTGGGGCTTGGTGAGCCCTGAGGAGATTGAAAGTGTGAGCATTTTGTATGGTCCATTTTCAGCGCTGTATGCGGGCAACTCAATGGGCGGGGTGATTAACCTGAACACGCGTATGCCCTCCAAGTTTGAGTCGCATGCAAGCGTGCAGTCCTTTGCGCAAAGTTTTAAGCGATATGGCACGGACTCGACTTTTAGAGGCAATCACGAAACCGCGTCTATGGGCAATAAAATTAACGATTTCAGTTTCTGGATAGACGTGGACAGGCTTGAGAACCAGAGCCAGCCCATGCAGTTTGCCAATGCGGTGAGTGCTGGTACCGCGGCGGGTGGCCGTACTGGCGTCACAGGCGCGTTTAGGGATACTGACCCGCTAGGCAGGAATCGCGTGACTTTTGGGGCAACGGGACTGGATGATAGTACCCAGCTGACCACCAAAATTAAACTGGCATATGACATCACCCCCAACTTAAAGGCCGCATACACCGTTGGCGTGTGGGATTTGGATAGCCGCGTGGATGTAAAAAGTTATGTCCGTGATGCGGCGGGCAATGCCATATACAACGGTAGGGTGTCAGCCAATGGAGTGAATTATGATGTCAGTGGTTTTACGCCCGGCAGGGGCAGTGCTTTGCATGTGATGCAGGCGTTTGATCTGAAAAGTAATACAAAGGGTTTTTTTGACTGGCAAGTGACTTTGTCTGATTACGATTACCAGAAAGATAAAACCAATAACTCTTTTTTAACCCAAAATGGCAATATTGCGACGGCGGCGGGCAATCCATACATCAATCGCGCTGGACGGTTGACCGATTTGGAAGGCACGGGTTGGAAGGCACTGGACGTGCGAGGTATTTTCCGCCCGGAACATCACCACATTGAGTTTGGCTATCACATTGATGATTACGAGTTGCGTAGCAAAACCAATGATACGGCGGATTGGAGCAGTAGCACCAGAGGCGCATTATTCGGTTCCTCGCGCGGCCAAACGCAAACACAGGCGGTGTATGTGCAGGATAAATGGCAGATGGATCCGCACTGGGCACTAACACTGGGTGGCCGTGCAGAACACTGGCAAGCAGAGGATGGTCGCAATCAGGCAACCTTGGGCGGCAGTCTTAGAACGGTCAGTTATGACACGCAGTCTGAAACCAAGTTTTCACCCAAACTATCATTAAGTTTTGAACCACAGCCGGAGTGGGGCTTCCGTGCGTCAGTCGGTAAAGCTTACCGTTTTCCTACAGTCTCAGAGCTGTACCAGCAATTGAGCCAGGGTAACACCCTCATAGAAAACAACCCCAATTTAAAAACAGAACAAGTGATTTCTGGTGAGTTTAGTGTTGAACGCCGCTTTTCGAATGGCCTGATTCGTGCCAGCCTTTTCCACGAAACCAAGCTGGATGCGCTGGTGAGCCAAACCGCAATTAATGGTGCAGCGATTCCTTTTGGCACCGGGACTTGTACCGCTGCGGCTGGGTGCAGCTTTATCCAGAATGTAGATCACGTGCGTACCAATGGCATTGAAATTTCATCCGTTTGGGAAGACGTCTTAATCAACGGATTGGACCTGTTGGCAAATGCCACGTTGACAGACGCTGAAATACTGCAAAACGACCTCGCACCAACGACGCAGGGCAACAAACCATTACGTATCCCCAAACAGCAATACAAGCTGGCGGCCACCTATCATCAAACCCCAAACCTGACATATTCACTTGGCGCGCGGTACAGCGGCAGGCAGTACAACACGCTGGATAATAGTGACAGTCACCCGGATACCTTTGGCGGCACCAGCAAGTTCTTTTTTGTCGATGTAAAAGTCAATTACAAGCTGACAGACAGGTTCACCGCGAGTGTGGGCGTGGATAACCTGAACAACTACAAAGCGTATGTGTTCCACCCTTATCCGCAGCGCACGGGTTACGTGCAATTGAAGTTTGATTACTAGGGCAACACGAGACTATTGGTAAGGATTGATCACGAAAAGCTATTTCATAAAATCGCCATGGCTGGGATACAACACAGTATGGCGCTGGCATTTTTATGCAGGTCTGTTTTGCATGCCGTTTATTGTATTGTTAGCGGTCACGGGTGCCATTTACCTGTTTAAACCGCAGTTCGAGGCGTATCAAGAGGCGGCTTATCAGGTAAAGGCCAATGAAAAAGTCCCGCAGTCTGTCACTTCACAGGCGCTGGCCGCCGTAAAGGTTTTGCCACATGCGCAATTTAATGCCTACCAATTGCCAGCGAGCCCTCAATCTCCGGCCCACGTCATGCTCATATACCAGGGTGAACTCAGGCGGGTGCTGGTCAACCCATATACGTTGCAAGTGATGAATGTCGCCACTGAGGAAGACAGGTTTATGCCATGGATTCATCGCCTGCATGGGCGGTTGCTGATGGGGGATAAAGGCTCGTATCTCGTTGAACTAGCTGCCTCCTGGGCGATTGTAATGATAGTGACCGGGTTGTTTTTGTGGTGGCCGCGCGATGCAAAAGGGCTGGCTGGCGTGCTGTATCCACGCTTGCACATTGCAAGTGGTCAGCCCCTATCTGGCAAGGTTGCCCGGCGTATATTCTGGCGCGACCTGCACGCAGTCATCGGCTTTTGGATTGCTTTGTTTGTCTTGTTTTTATTGATTTCTGGCTTGCCGTGGACCAAATCCTGGGGTGGGTTATTAAAAGAGGTCCGCCAGTTTGGTGCAACGAGCCAGACGCAAATCAAACAAGACTGGTTCACCAGCCAGAAGGAATTGCAGGAGGCCAACAGCATGCTTGCGCCAGGTGAGGAGCATGCGCATCACCGACATGACCGGCAGCTCACTGCAGATATCCCTGAACAAACCGTCTTGCCAGCCTCACTCGATACCATGGTCAGGAATGTGGCCGGGCTGCAATTACCCCCCCCAGTGATGATCGCCGCACCTTCCAGACGCAATGCTGGCTGGGTAGGTAAGTCGGATACTCAGCATCGGCCCTCGCGCGTCACCGTAAACCTTGACCCACAAAATGGCGCGATTTTGTCGCGCACCAATTTTGAAGACAAACCCATGCTTGACCGGGTGGTTGGCTATGGCGTCGCAGTGCACGAAGGTCAGCTGTTTGGCTGGTTTAATCAACTATTGGGCTTACTCACGGCGTTGGGGCTGGTGGCTGTCGTGGTCAGTGGTGTGGTCATGTGGTTGCGCAGGCGCCAGGCCAGTACATTAGGGGCGCCGTTTGCGCAAACCAGACTAAACACGCGTATGCCAGTAGCAACAGTGGTGGCAACGGTGCTATTGGCGATATTGTTGCCATTTTTGGGGCTGTCGCTGATTGCGGTACTGATGGTTGAACGCTTGGTGCTGGTGTACTTGCCTAAAGTTGCCCAGTTTCTGGGATTGCCAGCCAGGACGACTTAACGAAGCTGAATTAAGTTAGCGTGATGGTCGGTTGCAAGGTCATGCAGTCATGCGCAGCATGGCCTTACATAAGACAGAGTTAGGTTAAGAGGATGCGTAAATCTTGTCCAGGAAGTAACTGGTACGCTGTTTCAACCTTAACATGCTCTGCAGGGCATTTGGTAGCTGTTCAGGTTTCAGGCATTGAATAATATTGATATCCAATGCTTGCCTGAGGTCGATAATTTCCCCTTCTTCCTCGCGGTCATCACTCAGCATCTGGATAAATGGGCGCAAAGGTTGTTGCGGATTGGTGGAGAGCACCGTGGCCAGTTTCTGGTCAGATAGGCGCACGACGCTACCGGGCGGGTAAATACCCAGGCACTTGATAAACCGGCGCAGGATAGACTGGTCAAACTGGTGGCGTTGTTGCGCAAACATGACGCTCAGCGCTTCATAGGGGGTTTTGGTCAATGCCGGATTAGAGGGATTGCACAAGTTGTCGTACATGTTGGCAATAATCAGGATGTGGGATAACGGATCAATCTGGTCGCAATGCAGCCCTTTTGGGTAGCCGCTACCATCTGCAAACTCATGGTGCTGTGAAATCAGCGTCAGTATCCTTCTTGGCACGGCCACGTCGCGCAGCATATTCAGGCCAAGCAGGACATGGGTCTGATAAATCGCGGTTTCACGTACACTGAGTGGATCTTTCTTAAGCAGGATCTTGTCACTGATCTGGCGCTTGCCGATATCATGCAAAATAGCTGCCATGCCCAGCACCACTGCGTCGTCGTCCGTGATATCCAGGTTCTTCGCCAGTAACATCGCCACCACCAGGGTGTTCAATTCATGCTGGAAGTGCTGGTCACCAATACGGTGGCCATTCATGGCGTGAATCGCCACATCACCCTCTGTCAGCGTGCTGCTGACCAGGTCTTCAACCAGCTTGGACGCCATGCCATAAGCCTGCTCCGGGCGCTCGGTTGATAATTTCTGGATGGTTTTGACTTCAGCGCTGGTCTTCATGAACTTCTGTTCACTTTCCGCAATTGCTTGCCTGAGTGCCAGCTGTTTCTTTTGCGACGGGCTTAATTCCGGCGCATCATCAATGATCTCAATTTTTGGTGAGGCTGCTTTCCTCAGCGGGAATTCAACCACATTCTGGTAAGCAGCATGCCTGAGCGGGGTATTGGAGCTGCGTCTTGGGTCATAACGTAGTTGTTTTAGTCCGAGGGATTTAATGGTCTCAATTTGCGAGTCATCCGTGATCTTGAAGTTACTCACCGAAAAAGGATGATCCATCCAACCCAGGTCGAGATGGATGTATAGACCAACCTGCAGCTGGTCTATGTCTATGTAAAAGGTGTCGGAGGCTTGATTAGGCATGGCGTTTTATTTTTCTTTGATTGTTTAAGACTAATAACTGCAGAAAATCCTCGGCATTGACCGGATAAGCATAGAGGTAACCTTGCGCTGTCTGGCACCCCAGTTTCTGTAAAAACTTTTCCTGTTCTTCGGTTTCGACACCCTCGGCAACCACGCTGAATCCCAATTGCGTTGCCATCGCGTAGATAGCACTGGTGATGGCCGCATCATCTTTGTCATCAGGCAAGTCTTTGACAAAACTGCGGTCGATCTTGATCTGGTCCAGCGGCAAACGTTTCAGGTGGGACAATGAGGAGTAGCCAGTGCCAAAATCATCAATGGCAATGGTCACTCCCAGCAGCTTGAGCTGGTTAAAGGTACTCACCACGTGCTGGGTATGCTGCATCAGCGTACTTTCAGTGATTTCCAGCTCAATGATGGAAGGGTCACATTCGCTGTCCATCAAGATGCCATAGACGGTGTCAGCAAATTTGCTTTTCATGATTTGCACGCCAGACACATTAATGGCGATCTTCCTGAACTCAGGATGCTGTTTATGCCAGGTATGGGCTTGGCGTACGGCCTGGGTCAAGGCCCATTCGCCTATGCTTAGAATCAGCCCGGTTTCTTCGGCCAGCGGGATAAATTTGGCGGGCGAAATCATGCCTTGGGTAGGATGCTGCCAGCGGATCAAGGCTTCAGCACCGATAATCATGCCGGTCTTCAAGTCAATCTGTGCCTGGTAGAACATTTTGAGCTGATTTTTCGTCAGTGCCTGGCGTAACTCAGTTTCCAGCTGGAAGTGTTCAACCGCATCGCGACTTAAGGAGGCGTCGTAAAACGACACATGGTTTTTACCATTATTCTTGACATGGTACATGGCCAGGTCAGCCGCTTTGATCAGGCTTTCTACATCCTGGCCATCCTGCGGATACATGGAAATGCCGATACTGGCGCCGACAAAAATCTCATGATGGTCTATCAAGAACTCGCGCCTGAGGGCATCCAGGATATCATGGGCTTTTTGGGCTGCATCAGATTTGCCGTGCAGGTTTTCCAGCAAGACAATAAATTCGTCTCCACCGAGTCGGCCAACAATGTCCGATTCGCGCAGGGAGGCGCGCAAACGCTCGGTCACCCCCAGCAGGAGCTGGTCGCCAGAGTAATGCCCCAGGCTGTCATTGATGTTTTTAAAGCGGTCCAGGTCGATAAACAACACGGCGGCTTGTTGTGCATTGCGGTTGGCACGCTGGATCGCATGCGTAAACAAATGATTAATCAGGCGGCGGTTGGGTAACCCGGTCAATGGATCATGGTTGACCAGTGAGTTCAGCTGCTTTTGTGATCGCTTCATTTCACTGATATCTGCAAACACGCCCACGTAATTGGTAATCACATTGGCGTGGTTGCGTACTGCAGTAATGGTCATCCACTCGGTATAGCTGTCGCCATTCTTGCGGATGTTCTCAATTTCGCCTGACCATTTACCATCGCGTTTCAATGCGCCAAATAAACCGCGTGGACGCTGCTTGAAAATTTGTGGTTTTGTACCCAGCACTTCTGACTCTTCGAAGCCGGTGATTAACGTGTAACCCTGATTGATCCCAACCAGTTCGCCCGCCGGATTGACGATCATAATGCCTTCTGTGGTGCTGTCGAAAGCGATCTTTGCCAGCTTGAGGTGCTTGCCGGTACGCTCACGGTCAATCGCAACACTCAGTGTACGGCCAATGGCCATCAGTGAGCCCAGCTCCTGTGAGCTGGTATTCTCGGCATCGAAACAGCGCTCGATGACCACGGAGCCCCACCACTCATCGTCTATCATGAGCGGCACAATCACCAGGTTGACGGTGTCGTGTGATTTGAGCAAGGCCCGCTCTGTTTCGGGTAGCATGAGCGCATCACACATCACAGGTTGCCCTTTCGAGAGCAGGGCATACCAGCGCTGCAGCTCGGGCGACAGGAATGAAATCTTTTCCCAATGCTGGTAAGTGTGATGGAAGCCGTTGATCGCCCAGTGGAACAGTGCTTTTGAGCGGATTTCAGTTTTTTTACGCGTAGTAATGGTTTCGTGTTGTAACAATACCGCGCGGCTGAAGCGGAAAGACAGGCAGCATTGCTGTAGCACATTTTCTGCCACGCTTTGCCAGCGTTCTGCCGAGTGCAACATCCAGTCGCACGAAATCAGGGTGTCCAGGACTGCACTACGGTTTTGTAACTGGGTTTCAATGAACTTCTGTTCACTGACATCGCGTGCCACAGTAATCAGGTGGCTGGGTTGATCTTTCTGGTCGTGGTAGGCAACCTTGTTCACTTCCAGGGTTTTGTAGCCACCTTGCGGCAAATGTACCAGCTCCTCGTTGTGGTAAGCCTGTCTGGACTGCCAGACCTGCTGGTCAGACTTTTCGTGGTGTTCAAAACTGTTACGGAAGACTGGGTGTAAAGTGTCTGCAATTTGCAGATTATTCAGAAACTCAAAGTCAAAACTATCCATCTGGAAAGTGTTGAGCATCTGCTGATTGGCCATCATCCAGCGATTTTCATGGTCCTTGATACAAATCAGGTCCGGACTCATCTCAATCAACGAGCGCACGATGGATTGCATGTGTACCAGCTGGTCAGCTAGGGTATGCTCTTTTTCCTCAAGCATTAGGCCGACGGCACGTCGGTCAGATGTGGGATAAAACAGGCGGCATTTGAAATCTCGCTTTAAACCATGAATCACGAGGGTGATACTGAGTTCAGTACGGCCTTCGCGCATGGCTTGAACCAACAGCTGGCAAGTTTCCTTGGGTAATGCCCCATTACTTTCTCCCAATAGCGCCTGGGCAGCGGTGCTGGCCGCAATGCAGTGTGCCCGGCGATTAAGCGCCAGCATAGGCATCTCAGGCATGGTTGCGGCCAGGGGCTGCAACCATGCTGTGCTATGATGATCAAAAGCTGTTGGTAATGACATAATTAAAATCTGCTTTGCTGCAATGTGAGTGTTGGCACAGTTAAGTGGGTTAACGGCGCAATTGGCGCTAAACTTTAGCGAGTTTCACTTGTGTTAATGAACGTCAATCTTATCGGTAACAGTAGCCTGCACAGGCTGAGTTTAAACGTGTTTTTGAGCCTGTTTCTGCTGGTGACAGCGTGGCTGGATTGTGCACACGCCCATGAAGGGCATCATGGACATGCTGAAGCGCCGTCCACAGCGCTGTCGGTCAGCGTGGCCTCTGATGCTGCAGGCCGGATCTGGCTGGCACAAAGCAGGCAAGGGCAGGTTTGGGTGGCATCGCTGGATGCCAATGGTAAGTTGCTTGGCCGAGAGATAGTGGTTAATCCGGTGGCAATGAAAGTGGCTGCGGATGGCGAAGCCCGCCCTAAAATCGCGGTCGCGCCCAACGGTAACCTTTATGTTACCTGGACCGAATCCCTGAAAAAACCCTATGGGGGATACATCTGGTTTGCGCGCTCAGTCGATGGTGGCAAAAGCTTTGAGGCGCCATATATCGTGCATCAGCACCGCGATGAGATCACCCATCGTTTTGACAGCTTGCAGGTTGCGGCCAATGGCACCATTACCGTGGCCTGGATCGATAAGCGGGATTTGCTGGCAGCCAAGGCGGCAGGTAAAGCTTATGACGGTGCAGCGATTTACTACGCGGTTTCAACTGATCACGGCAAAACTTTTGCGCCAGAACAAAAGTTGGCGGATAGCAGTTGCGAATGTTGCCGGATTGCCATGACCAGCAAGCCGGATGGGACGGTAGCGGTGCTCTGGCGGCATGTGTTTGAAGGGAGTGAGCGAGATCACGCCATGGCTGAAATTGGCTCATCGGGCAAGCCGGTGCTGGTGCGTGCCAGTTATGGCCACTGGCAAGTGGATGGCTGTCCGCACCATGGGGCGGCGATTGCCGTTGGGGAGGGCTTTGGCTATCACCTCGCTTATTTTGATGGCGCAGGAGATAAACCGGGATTGCGTATCGTCCGCATGGATGACCATGCATGGGTAACCTCACCGCCAAGGCGCATCGGCGACGCTAAAAGAAATGCCGGTCATCCGGCCTTGTTGAGTATCGGCGATAAAGTCTGGCTGGCTTGGCTAGAACGTGACACAGGAGGGTACGAAGTCTGGGCCATGGCTTCACTGGATGGTGGCCGGACCTGGGGCTCCGCGACCGTCTTGTTGCACAGTGCTACCAAGCTTGACTATCCGCAATGGTTAAATCTGCAAGGCAAAGTGATGCTGGCAGTGAACACTGTGGATAAAGGGCTGCAACTCGTTCCTTTGACTCAATAGCAATACAAAATCTTACAAATTTGATCTATATCTATTGAAAACGCTAAAACCCGCCGCATTATAGGGTTATCCAGCCGCAAGGGTGCGGCATGACTTTAATAATGAAAGGGTTTGCAATGCGTTTTGATAAACTCACAACCAAATTCCAGCAGGCACTCGCCGATGCCCAGAGCATGGCCGTGGGTGCCGATCATCCCACCATAGAAGCACCACATTTGTTACTGGCCATGCTAAACCAGGACGACAGCAGTGTTGCTGCGCTCTTGTCACGTGCCGGTGCGCAGGTAAGTGCGCTTAAAACCAGCCTGCAACAGGCCATTGATGACTTGCCGAAGGTCAGTGAAAACAGTGGAGATGTCAGCATTTCGCGCGATCTCAATAACCTGCTGAATGTCACTGATAAACTCGCACAGAAGAGTGGCGATAGCTACATCGCCAGCGAAATGTTTTTGCTGGCATTGGCTGATGACAAAGGCCATACCGGCAAACTGCTCAAGCAACATGGCGTAAACAAATCAGCGCTGGAGCAGGCTATCAAAGCTGTGCGTGGCAATGAGTCCGTCAATAGCCAGGAAGCCGAAGGCCAGCGTGAAGCATTGAAAAAATACACGCTGGATCTGACCGAGCGTGCGCGTGCAGGCAAGTTGGATCCTGTGATTGGCCGTGATGATGAAATCCGCCGTGCGATCCAGGTGCTGCAACGCCGTACCAAAAACAACCCGGTACTGATTGGTGAGCCTGGCGTGGGTAAAACGGCTATTGTGGAAGGTCTGGCCCAGCGGATTGTGAATGGCGAAGTGCCTGACTCGCTCAAGAACAAAAAAGTATTGAGTCTGGATATGGCCGCGTTGCTGGCTGGTGCCAAATACCGTGGCGAATTTGAAGAGCGCTTGAAAGCGGTACTTAAAGAGCTGGCGCAAGATGAAGGCCAGACTATCGTTTTTATTGACGAAATTCATACCATGGTGGGTGCGGGTAAGTCTGAGGGTGCGATGGACGCGGGCAATATGCTCAAACCGGCCCTGGCGCGCGGTGAGCTTCATTGTGTAGGTGCGACCACACTGGATGAATACCGCAAGTACATCGAAAAAGATGCAGCGCTGGAGCGCCGCTTCCAGAAAGTGCTGGTGGACGAGCCCAGTGTCGAAGCCACCATTGCCATTTTGCGCGGTTTGCAGGAGAAGTACGAATTGCACCATGGCGTGGAAATTACCGACCCGGCGATTGTTGCGGCCGCTGAATTGTCCAACCGCTACATCACAGACCGCTTTTTGCCCGATAAAGCCATCGACCTGATCGACGAGGCAGCCTCACGCATCAAGATGGAAATTGACTCGAAACCGGAAGTGATGGACAAGCTGGACCGACGCCTGATTCAGCTCAAGATCGAACGGGAAGCCGTACGCCGCGAAAAAGACGAAGCCAGCCAGAAACGATTTAGCCTGATTGAAGATGAAATCGCCAAGCTGGAAAAAGAATATGCCGACCTCGAAGAAGTCTGGAAGGCCGAAAAAGCAGCTGTGCAGGGGTCTGCGGGCGTCAAGGAGGCGATTGAGAAAATCAAGCTGGATATGGAAGCAGCCAAACGCAAGGGCGATTGGCAAAAAGTCTCTGAGCTGCAGTATGGCAAATTGCCACAGCTGGAAGCACAGTTGAAGCATGCTTCTTCGGCTGAAGCCCATGGCGCGGTCAAACATAAAATGTTGCGTACCGAGGTGGGTGCCGACGAGATTGCTGAAGTGGTGAGCCGTGCCACAGGGATTCCTGTCAGCAAGATGATGACGGGTGAGCGTGAAAAACTACTTAATATGGAAAGCCGCTTGCATGAGCGCGTAGTGGGCCAGGATGAGGCCGTGCGCCTGGTGTCGGACGCCATCCGCCGCTCGCGTAGCGGCTTGAGTGACCCTAACCGTCCGTATGGCAGCTTCCTGTTCCTGGGCCCAACGGGTGTGGGTAAAACCGAGTTGTGCAAGGCGCTGGCCAGCTTCCTGTTTGATAGTGAAGAGCACTTGGTGCGCATTGATATGAGCGAGTTCATGGAGAAGCACTCCGTCTCCCGCCTGATCGGTGCGCCACCGGGCTATGTTGGCTATGAAGAAGGGGGCACCCTGACCGAGGCCGTGCGCCGCAAACCTTATTCGGTGGTATTGCTGGACGAGGTGGAGAAAGCGCATCCAGATGTGTTTAACGTGTTGCTGCAAGTGCTGGATGATGGCCGTCTAACCGATGGTCAGGGCCGTACGGTAGACTTTAAAAATACCGTGATTATCATGACCTCGAACCTGGGTAGCCAGATGATACAAAGCATGGCAGACCAGGATTACCAGGTGGTGAAACTGGCCGTGATGGGTGAGGTAAAAACGCATTTCAGGCCGGAATTTATTAACCGGATTGATGAAGTGGTGGTATTCCATTCACTGGGTGAGGCGCATGTGAAATCGATTGCCAATATCCAGTTGCAGTTGCTGGCCAAACGCCTGGCAGCGATGGATATGCAGTTGGACATCAGTGATGCGGCACTGGCCGAGATTGCCAATGCCGGGTTTGATCCGGTGTATGGCGCGCGTCCGCTCAAACGTGCCATCCAGAGCGAGATTGAGAATCCGCTGGCAAGGGAAATCCTGGCTGGACAATTTGCAGCCAAAGACACGATCCGTGTTGATTTCCAGGCCGGAAAGATGCAATTCCGCAAAGGCTGACACAGGCGGTGACTGAACCTTGAACCAGCGCAAAGGGTCGTACTCGTATGACCCTTTGCTTTATCGGGTAGAATGGACCCTTATGCACTCTTCAAATTACGTTGCTTTAATGGTTGTGTTGGCTTTGTTGGCTGGTTGTGCCACCCAAGCGCCACAACCTGTGCAAATTGAACGCATCTCCCCTGAGCAACTTGCTGCGCTCGTGCCACCACCGCAGTCAACTTTGACGCTGGAAGAAATTGTCACCATGAGCAAGCAGGGCAAGACGGATGCCGAGATAATAGAAGCGATCAAGCAGTCACAATCCCGCTATGTATTGACGCCTTCACAAGTCTTGTCATGGCATCAAAAGGGTATTTCCAAAGGTGTGCTGGATTATATGCAGCAGGCCAACGCGCTGGCCGAGCAAAATGCCATTGCCGATGAAATCAACAAACGCGAAAAAGCACGCGTTGAAAATGAAACCAAGCTCAAGCGTGAACGGGATGCCGCCAGGTTGCGTAGTATGGATCCATGGTTTTATGGCCCCGGCTTTTATGGCGGCCCATGGGGATACCGTCCTTATTGGGGTGGTGGCTGGCGTTACTGGTAATCCAGGCTAGCGGTTCACGCGATAAGCCGGTTTTTTGGGTTGAGAATCTTGCATGCGACAACAGCACGAAACACTTTCGATTAATGCACAGGGTCGGCGACTGTATGATATTACGCCGCAAGTCCTGCAGTGGGTACAGCAGTCAGGCATCCAAACCGGTTTGCTGACGCTTTATATTCAACACACTTCTGCCAGCCTGTTGATCAATGAAAATTATGATCGCGATGTGCTGGTAGATATGGAAGCCTTTTTCAATCGCCTGGTCCCTGACGGGGATGATTTGTTTATTCATACCGTGGAAGGGCCTGACGATATGCCGGCGCATGTGCGCACGGCATTGACGCAAACCAGTCTGTCTATCCCTGTTTTGCAGGGGCGGGTAGCGCTGGGCCAGTGGCAAGGCATCTTTCTGTTTGAGCACAGGCATTTGGCTGCTCGCAGGCGGTTGCTTATGCATGTGATGGGTGAGTAAACCCAGATTTTTATAACTTAGTAAAACACAAAAGAGGAGATGCGTATGAAGTGGATCACATGTTTGTTAACGATATTCCTGGCATTGGGGCTGATCTCTTGCAGCAAGGAAGAGGAAATGCCTGTTCCGGAAACTGCACCAGCGGCTGAACCGGCAGCCCAGGAGACCCCTGCACCCACAAAATCATCTGGCGGAGGTGGTTATGAGCCGACAGCAGATGAGCGTGTGCCGGGTATTACCATGTCTCAGGAAGAGATTGATAAACAGAATGCAGAAGCGCTTGCAAACACGCCTATGCCTGACATTCCAGGTGAGTCATCCTCTGAGAAATAGTCTTTAGTCTGTTATCAAGGGCGTGAATCAACGTCCTTGTCTCACTTTTTTCTCGCGCCAGTCACGGTTTTCTGGTTTTATTTGACAGTGCTCCACTGCAAGGGATCAAACGGGACGCTGTTACGGCGTAATTCATAATAAACGCCATTTTCTGCGTTACCGCCGCTGTTACCCACGGCTGCAATGGTGTCTCCGGTTTTGACGGCTTGACCTGAGGATTTGTACAAGGCTTCGTTATTGCCATACAAGCTCATGTAGCCATTGCCATGGTCAATCACAATCAGGTTGCCAAACCCACGCATCCAGTCAGCAAATACCACCTGGCCGCCAGCCACGGATTTCACCTCGCTACCTTCTTTGGCACGGATAAAAATGCCTTTCCAGCTGACGCCCGTGTCGGCGCGTGCGGTCCCAAAACGGTTAATCACATCGCCACGCACCGGCAAACGCAAGCGTCCGCGCAGTTGGGCAAAGTTTTCTTTGCTGGCGCTGTATTCAGGCAAGGTTTCATTTTTGGCGATGACGGTGCTGGAGGAGCTACTTTCGCTGTCCTCGACATTGGTTTGCGGTGAGCGCTCAAATGTACGACCAGCAGACTTTTTCTTGCGGGCCTGTTCTGCTGCACGTTGGGCGGCAAGTTTCGCTGCTGCTGCTTTTTCGCGTTTGGCTTTTGCCAGCGCTTCCTGTTCACGCTTTTTCGCTTCCGCAAGCAAGCGCTGGAACAGTTGTGACAACGCCTCTTCGTCTTTTTTCAGGCGCACCATCTGTTGCTCTTGCGTTTCAATCTGTTTGGACAGTTCGTTGAGTGCTTCCGTACGACGCGATTTCTCGCCTTCTAACTTTTGCGTCGTTTCGCTATATTGGTTCGCCAGGCGTTCGGTTTCATGCAGCTGTTCGGTCGTGGCTGCACGGACACGGGCGATGGCTTCCTGGTTGTCTTGCAGTGATTGAATTTGTTGCTGGTGTGCTGCGGTCAGGTAACCCAGATATTTGAGGTTGCGTGTGGTGTTGGCAGGGTCCTGCTGTTGCAACAGCATTTGCAATGGGCTGTTGTTGCCGTGGCGGTATTGCTGGTTAAGTTGCTCACTCAGCGTGTTGCGTTGCTGGTTGACCTGGCGCTGCAGCAGAGATAACTGCTTTTGCAGGTCCTGCAGTTTGCTGCGGTTTTCTTGTTGTGCATCCTGGATCTCACGCAGTTTTTTGCGAGAGGCGCTGATCGCCGTTTCAGAGGCTTTCAAGGCCTCGTGTGCATCCTGCTTGGCGACGCGAGAAGCCTTGAGCGCGTTGGCTAGTTGCTGTATTTTTTCTTTGACCTGCTCCAGGTCGCCTTTAGTCGTCTCCGCTTTGTCATTTGCTGCGGCACTCGCAGGCAGGGCTAAAGTGCCCAGCCATAGACAGAGGCAAACAGTGCAGCAGGAGGTCCATCTTGAGGACTGCTTGGATAGGGCGAAAATGCTGAACTCAGACATGCATCAGGCTTAGCGGCTTAAGCCATTGCATTGAGGGTGATCAAGTTCTTGCCTGTCATTTCTGAAGGTTGGGGAATGCCCATCAGTGACAGCAACGTCGGCGCAATATCAGAAAGCGCACCACCTGCAGCAATGCTCCCTGGGCGGCCAATATAAATAAACGGCACCAGGTTGGTGGTGTGCTGCGTGTGTGCCTGATCGCTGGCATGGTCAAACATGCTTTCTGCATTGCCGTGGTCTGCGGTAATAATCACTTCTGCACCCATTTTCTGCGCAGCGGCTACCACACGGCCAATACAGGTATCCAGTGTTTCCACAGCTTTAATCGCCGCCTGCAGGTTGCCGGTATGGCCGACCATGTCGCCATTGGCATAGTTGCATATCACCGCCTGGTATTGCCCAGACTCAATTGCGGCCACCAGTTTGTCGGTGACTTCAGGTGCGCTCATTTCAGGTTGCAAGTCGTAAGTGGCGACTTTAGGCGAAGGGACCAGGATACGGTCTTCACCATCAAATACCGTTTCTTCACCGCCATTGAAGAAAAATGTCACGTGCGGATATTTCTCGGTCTCGGCGATACGTAGTTGTTTGAGGCCAAGCTTGGAGACGTACTCACCAAACGTGTTAGGAACCGTGTAGGGGGCAAAAATCGGTTCAGCCAGCGTCTGGTTTTTGTCATACTGGGTCAGCGTAAAGTAGTGACTGAAGTGAGGGATGCGGCTACGGGAAAAACCGGTAAATTGCTGGTTGAGCAAGGCGTCAGTCAATTGGCGGGCGCGATCACTCCTGAAGTTCATAAACACCAGGCAGTCACCGTCCTCCATCCGGATCGGGGCGTCATTGGCGGCGCGGATGGCGGTGCATTTGACAAACTCGTCACTCTCATCACGCGCATAAGCCTGTAGTAATGCGGTGAGGCTATCGGGTGCAACATGGTCTGCAATGCCATTGACCAGTAACTCATACGCGACCGAAACGCGCTCCCAGCGTTTGTCCCTGTCCATGCCATAGAAACGGCCACCCACAGAGGCCACTTTGCCTACGCCAAGGGTTTTCAGGTGATCTTCGAGTGCTTGCAGGTAAGGTTGCGCGCTCTTTGGCGGTGTGTCACGGCCATCTAGGAAGGCATGCACATACACTTTGTTCAGGCCTTGCTGTTTGGCCATATCGAGCATGGCGTGAATGTGTGGCTGGTAGCTGTGTACGCCACCGTCAGACAGCAGGCCCAGGATGTGCAGGGCTTTGTCGTTGGCTTTGAGGTCTTGCATGGCATTCACCAGTGCGGGTAACTGGAAAAACTCACCGGTGTGTATGCTGTTATTAATGCGCTCGAAGTCTTGAAAGACGATACGTCCCGCCCCAATATTCAAGTGGCCCACTTCTGAGTTGCCCATCTGTCCGTCCGGCAGGCCAACGTAGTGTTCAGAGGCATTGATCAAGCTATGCGGGTACGTCGCTCTAAGTCTGTCCAGGTTGGGGGTGTTCGCTTGCAGGACGGCATTGAATTCAACGGTCTCGCTGTGACCAAAACCATCGAGAATCAGCAAAATAACAGGTTTGATAGGCATGGCTAAGAATCTTTAAAGTGGTGACGCAATGTCAAATGAATGATTCGTCTATTATAATCGCAACCGCAGGTGACGCCTACCCGAAGGGCGCAGGACTGTGAAAACATAAAGTGAATAGGCAGGTAAAACAAGTGGATTTTTTTAAGCAAAATGTATTGTTGATCGGTTTGGCAATCGGCTCCGGACTGGCCCTGTTGTGGCCCATGCTGAATCGTTCATCAGCTGGAGCAACTGTGCTCTCGGTCACAGAAGCCGTCGTGCTCATGAACCGAAAATCTGCTTTGGTGCTGGATGTGCGTGACGCAGGCGAGTTTGCGCAAGGCCATTTGCAGGGTGCCCGCAACATACCGCTCTCGCAACTGGATGCGCGCAGCAAGGAACTGGAAAAGTTTCGTGACAAACCCGTATTGATTGTCTGCCAGCGTGGCAGCCGTGCCAGCAAAGCGGCCAAGTTACTCAAAGCGCAAAATTTCAGTGCATTGAATGTATTGAAAGGCGGCATGCAGGCCTGGCAGGAAGCCAACATGCCCACTGGCAAATAAGCAATTACTTTAAAGGATCATCATGGCTAAAGTCGTAATGTATACCTCTGCAGTCTGCCCATACTGCATGAATGCGGAGCGCTTGCTCAAAAACAAGGGCGTGACCGAGATTGAAAAAATCCGTGTTGATTTACAGCCAGAGCTACGAGCTGAAATGATGGAAAAAACTGGCCGCCGCACGGTACCGCAGATATTTATCGGTGACCATCATGTGGGCGGCTTTGATGACCTGCATGCGCTGGATGTGCAGGGTGGGCTGGATCCATTGCTGGCCGCATAGATACCTCTTGCTTTTGTCACAAAAAACACATAGTCATGCTGCACGTGTCCGGTTAGAATAGCGGCTTTGTGTATTGATCAATTAAGGATAATTCATGGCTCAGGATTCACAGAACCAAACAGAACAAAACGCAGCGCCCATTTTCAGCATTGAAAAACTGTACGTACATGACGCTTCGATTGAAGTGCCTAATGCGCCTGCCATTTTCACTGAGCGTACCACACCGCAAATCAATGTGGAGCTGGGCAACAGCGCGCAGCAGATCGAAGACGGCATTTTCAACGTGTCTATCAAAGTGACCGTGACTGCCAAAATCGAAGACAAGACTGCATTCCTGGTGGAAGTGAACCAGTCCGGCATTTTTGCCATCCGCAATGTGCCGCAAGAAAACATGGAGCCTATCCTGGCCGTGGCTTGTCCGAATATCCTGTTTCCATATGCCCGTGAAGCGATTTCCGATATGGTGACCCGCGCAGGCTTTATGCCGGTATTGTTGAACCCGATCAACTTCGAAGCGCTGTACCTGCAACAGCAACAGCAAGCTGCACAAGCCGCTGGTGCACCTAACTAATTTATTCAAATCAAGGACATCGCTAGTCACGCTGGTGATGTGTCTGGATAAAGCCAAATGAGTAAGGTCGCAGTTCTTGGAGCCGGTGCCTGGGGCACTGCTCTCGCCATGCATATCGCGCTACAGCACGAGGTTGTGCTGTGGGCGCGTAACAGCGGACATGTTTCCGGCATGCGCAAAGCACGCTCCAACCCGCTTTACCTCGGCGACTTTGCATTCCCTGAAAAACTTTCGGTAGAAGATGATCTGGCGGCTGCCATTGAGGGTGCCGATTTGATTTTATCTGTGGTGCCTACCGCTGGTTTCCGGCCTATCTTGCAACAGCTCAAAGCTTTGGGCATTACACAGCCATTGATCTGGGCCAATAAAGGCCTGGAACCCCAAACGGCCAAGCTGCCTTTTGAAGTCGCGCAAGATGAATTGGGTAGCGAATATCCGTGGGGCGTATTAAGCGGCCCCAGCTTTGCCGCTGAGCTGGTACGTGGCTTGCCGACGGCGATTACGCTCGCTGCCAATCACCGCGAGCTGGCGCAGCAAGCGGCACAGCTGATTCACGGTGGCTGTCTGCGCGTCTACGATAGCACCGATGTGGTGGGCGCTTCTGTAGGCGGTGCGGTGAAAAACGTGATGGCGATTGCCGCCGGGATCTCAGACGGCATGGGTTTTGGCAACAATGCACGTGCTGCGATGATCACGCGCGGGCTGGCAGAAATCACCCGCTTTGGCATGGCACTCGGCGCCAAGGCAGAGACCTTTATGGGGCTGGCTGGGGCAGGTGACCTGATCCTGACCTGTACCGGTCAATATTCGCGTAATCGTGAAGTCGGCTTGCAACTCGCTTCAGGCAAGTCTCTTGAAAGCATCCTCGCCGGTTTGGGCCATGTGGCAGAAGGCGTGAATACGGCGCGTGAAGTCATGCGTCGCGCAGAAACCATCCATGTTGAAATGCCGATTACCTTTGAAGTCAATCAGTTATTGACCAACCAAAAGACTGCGCAAGAAGCTGTCAGTGCCTTGCTCGGCCGCGGTCAGCGTCAAGAATCTGTTTAACCATCCTTCCCAACACCCCTGAGTCGAGTAGCGGCATCTCTTTAGCCGATTTTCGGAACTTGCTTGCATATATTCAGTCTGTCTAGGGCCTGTTAACGCTATTTCAATTGTCGATGTTGCCTCTGTCATCAGTGGTATCAAGGCGTGAGAAGCGCAGTTTGGTTATTCCCAACAAGCGCCGAACAACGCGGAGACCGCTGATGACAGAGGTAATCCTACGGGCTGGAGTCATTTATTCGCTTCGCTACGTTGTCTATCGCTTATGTAGCCAGCTGCGCCAAATCTATTCCTGCGACTCTTTCCGCCTTGCGTAACGAATAAATGCTCTCCAGCAGCGGCAACTGAAATAGCGTTAACAGGCCATAGTGGTTAACTCTCTTATAGGTAGTCCTCTTATGAAGTCTCTAAGGCAGCGCATGGCAAAAGCCGGTTTGGCATTCAGTTTACTGGCAGGCCTGCTTGCGACGCTTTACATGATCAAAGGCGAGGCGCTGGTGTGGCATGTATGGCATCAATTGCATCCGACAGATCATCACGGTCTTGATCTGGCACATTATCAAGTCTCGATAGAGGCGAAGCCGCTTTCTGGCTATAAAAACTTATCTGGAATTACATTTAATCGTGAAACCGGCACCCTTTTCGCCGTCTTGAACGATATGGGTAAGATTATTGAGTTAACCACCGGTGGTGTACCTTTGCGCGAGATCAGTGTCCAAGGTGTCGATGACCTTGAGGGAATTACGCATATAGAGAAAGATTACTTTGTGGTCGCAGACGAGCGGGAAAGTCAACTTTTGCTATTGCAGCTTGGCCCGGAAACGAGGGAAGTGTCGATCAACAATGCCAAATTATTTCGCTTGGGGCTGAACGAACGGGGAAATAAGAATTTTGAAGGCGTGTCCTGGGATAGCTTGCATCATCGCCTGATTGTCGTCAAAGAGCGGGATCCAAAATACGTTATTTCAGTCAGTGGCCTGTATCATCCGGATCAAGCGCAGCTGAATAGGGTCGTGGTTGAACGCATGCCTCAGTATGATCAGGCGATCAAATGGGTGCTGCGTGACTTGTCAGAAGTGTCGCACCACGCACAGTCAGGGCACCTGTTTCTGCTCAGTGACGAATCAAAACTGCTAAAGCAGTTTGACGAATCAGGCCAGCCTATGGGGTCGCTGGCGTTGTGGCAAGGGTTTCATGGACTGCATAAGAGCATACCGCAACCTGAAGGCGTCACTTTGGATGACGCAGGAAATATTTACGTCGTCAGCGAGCCCAACCTCTTTTATGTGTTCAAGCCGCAGTCCAAGCGACCAGTTTAAATAACAAGAAACCCGCCGAAGCGGGTTTTTATTGGTATTGCTGAATAGAGTTTCAGCCTTATTCAATCGCCAATAACTCAACTTGAAACACCAGGGTGGCATCCGGGCCAATCACCGGACCGCTGCCATTCACGCCGTAAGCCAGGTTGGATGGAATGGTCAATTCAAATTTGCTGCCTACATTCATCAACTGTAAGCCTTCTACCCAGCCTGCAATCACGCCTGTTACCGGGAACACGATAGGCTCGCCACGCTCGTAAGAACTGTCAAACACGGTACCGTCTGTCAGGGTGCCGTGGTAATGGACTTTAACGCGGTCTTGAGTGGTGGGTTTGGCCCCATTGCCTGCCACCAGTTGCTTGTACTGCAAGCCACTTGCTGTCGTGCTCACCCCTTCTTTTTTAGCATTCTCTGCCAGGTACGCGGCGCCTTCAGCCTGGTTTTTAGCTGATTTTTCAGCATGGGCGGCGCGCTGTTTTTCCTGGCTATATTTTTGTACCTCTTCGATCGTACTGCGTTTATCAGCATCAGATAAACGTGAAGGGGTGCCTGACATCACATCGGAAATCGCCAGCGCCAACGCCGTTGGATCAATATCCAGGCCGTCGTTTCTAAGCTGGTGCGCCATGTTTTCACCAACGATATAACTCAAGCGCTGGATTAAAGTATCTAACTGATTTGCCATAATGGTAAGTTCTTTCGTAATTTGAATAGATTGCGTTTAAATGGCGCAATCCGTCATTATGGCCGAGAACGCCAGATAAAACAAAACCCGCCAAAGCGGGTTTTGTTTTATATGAGATGCTAATGAGCGCATTTCAACAAGATAAAGCGGGGAGTGCAAGGCGCTTTATCCGCAGACAGTACAATTAAGTACGGCAAGGATAAAGCAACGCAGCAATCCCCGCTTTAGCGACGTTGAAATTACATCATACCGCCCATGCCACCCATCCCGCCCATATCCGGCGCAGCAGGTGCATCTTCTTTAGGCAGTTCTGCGACCATGCAGTCAGTCGTCAGCATCAGGCCAGCGACAGAAGCTGCGTTAGTCAAGGCAGAACGTGTCACTTTGGTTGGATCCAGTACGCCCATTTCAACCATGTCGCCATAGGTTTCGTTGGCAGCGTTGTAACCGTAGTTACCTTTACCAGCAGCAACGTTGCTGACAACCACAGATGGTTCAGCACCGGCGTTAGAAACGATCTGGCGCAGTGGTTCTTCAACCGCACGCAGAACGATCTTGATACCAGCATCCTGATCAGCGTTTTCGCCTTTGACTTTAGCAATCGCGTCACGAGCACGGATCAATGCAACACCGCCACCCGCCACGATACCTTCTTCAACCGCAGCGCGAGTCGCGTGCAATGCATCTTCAACGCGTGCTTTTTTCTCTTTCATTTCAACCTCAGTCGCAGCACCCACCTTGATCACTGCAACACCACCAGCCAGTTTGGCCACGCGCTCTTGCAGTTTTTCACGGTCGTAGTCGCTGGAAGCTTCTTCGATTTGGGTTTTGATCTGGCCGATACGCGCTTTGATCGCTTCTTCGTTACCAGCGCCATCAATGATGATGGTGTTTTCTTTACCCACTTCGATACGTTTGGCTTGACCCAGGTCGTGCAGCTGTACGCCTTCCAGTTTCAGGCCCACTTCTTCAGAAATCACGGTACCACCGGTCAGCACAGCGATATCTTCCAACATCGCTTTACGACGGTCACCAAAACCAGGCGCTTTCACAGCGGTTGTTTTCAGGATGCCGCGGATGTTGTTTACTACCAACGTTGCCAGAGCTTCGCCATCTACATCTTCAGCGATGATCAGCAATGGACGGCCGGCTTTAGCCACTTGCTCCAGGGTTGGCAGCAGGTCACGGATGTTGGAGATTTTCTTGTCGTGCAACAATACAAAAGGATTGTCCAGCAACGCAATTTGGCGCTCTGGGTTGTTGATGAAGTATGGGGACAAGTAACCGCGATCAAATTGCATACCCTCAACCACGTCCAGCTCGTTGCTCAAGCCAGAACCGTCTTCAACAGTGATCACGCCTTCTTTACCTACTTTGTCCATCGCATCAGCAATAATTTGGCCAACAGAAGTGTCGGAGTTAGCAGAGATAGAACCTACCTGGGCGATTTCTTTGCTGGTCGTACAGGGTTTGGATTGCACTTTCAATTCAGCAATCGCCGCTTCAACCGCTTTGTCGATACCGCGCTTCAGGTCCATTGGGTTCATGCCAGCAGCCACAGATTTCATGCCTTCGCGGATGATCGCTTGTGCCAACACAGTCGCAGTCGTTGTACCGTCACCAGCGATGTCGTTGGTTTTAGAAGCCACTTCTTTCACCATCTGTGCGCCCATGTTTTCGAATTTGTCTTTCAATTCGATTTCTTTAGCCACAGACACACCGTCTTTAGTGATGGTTGGCGCGCCAAAAGAACGCTCCAATACCACGTTACGGCCTTTAGGGCCCAAAGTTACGCGCACAGCGTTAGCCAATACGTTAACGCCATTTACCATTTTTTGGCGAACGTCATCACCAAATCTTACGTCTTTAGCTGCCATTTAAATTCTCCTAAATTTCAAATGTGTGGGATCAGTTGCGAGTGAGTTACTCAACAATCGCCATAATGTCTTCTTCGCGCATCACCAACAGCTCTTCGCCGTTGACTTTCACTGTTTGACCGGAGTATTTGCCGAACAATACCTTGTCGCCGACTTTCACGTCCAAGGCAATTGCTTTGCCGTTTTCATCTTTTTTGCCATTGCCAACTGCCTGAACCACACCTTGATCTGGTTTCTCAGTCGCACTGTCAGGGATCACAATGCCAGAAGCAGTGGTGCGCTCTTCAGCAGCGCGTTTAACAATTACACGGTCGTGCAACGGACGAATGTTCATTAGATTCTCCTTGGAGGTTTCCTAAAGTGTTATAGGGATAACGTTAAAACTAAAACAATAAAAGCGGTACGCATTTTAGCACTCACGCACCTTGATTGCTAATTGGGGTGGGATTTTTTGATTTCAAGAGCAAACACGCAAAATTTTTAAGGATTTGTGTTGTGGTGTTGTCGTTTGTAATTCAACTTGAGATTTTTTAATTCAACTCTAGAGTCCCATTCTCAAATATATTCATAAATGTCAGGCAGGAAAGCATTAGACCAAATTTGTTATTTTTTGGTTAAATTGTAGAAGGCAGACATATGAGTTTAAATTAAATGAGTGGTTGAACAGTTGCCTTATCTCAACGATAAGGCCGTGATAGGCCAGATATATTCACCGTTAGTAACGTATATAAAAGAGCCTGGTGTATGCTCTATGACACAGCCACCGGTAAAATCGCCAAATGAAGGGAGCAGGGTCATATTGTTCTGGTGGTGAAAACACGGTAACACCAGGCGTTGCCTGCCTTTTCCTTGCAAGCGAAAAGCTGGATGAATATGGCCAGCTAGGACATGGTGAGTGGGGTGGGGTGTGGGCATGTGTTGCAAGGCAAAGTTGCCAATCAGATAAGGCTCATCTACTGTTTTGATGTTTAAATTGACTGGTGGGTCGCCTGCATGTTTGTCATGATTGCCGCGCACCAGAATGCAGTGCAGCTGAGTGTGACGCGCTCGCCAGTGACCTAATGCGGCGAGGGTGGCAGGTGCATGAGACTTGGGAGCGTGTAAAAAGTCGCCTAAAAAAATCATTTGTTCTGTCGGGTAGTTAGATAATAAGGCATTGAGACGTTGCAAATTGTGGCTGGTGGTCCCTTGGGGGACGGGCTGGCCCAAGGCTCTGTAAGTAGCCGCTTTGCCGAAGTGCGCATCTGCAATCAATAGTGTACGTTGTTCTGGCCAGTAGATCGCTTTGTCGGCTAATAACAGAAGATCCTGCGACTGAATGGTGAGTTTTTGTTCGGAGTTCATGACGCTATATATCGAGCTTACGACTACTTTTTATGATTGTGGTACGTAGCGGCCAAATCAATACGCAGGTTCATTAAAATCCGTGACGTGGTTTGGGCGGAATGATTCTGGTGCGCCGGGGTGTTGTATTTTCTTGTGAACTGTCGCTATGCGCAACCCCGCTGGGTAAGCCCGTTTTACGAACACGTTCCCGCTTTTTATATACTTTTTCCTGCATATTGAATTTCGCCTGTTGAGTCACGCTTTCTTGTGGCATATAAGCACCGCCGCCTGCCGCTTTTTCCAGATCTGCCACCATGCGCGCAATGCGGTCGGCGAGCTTTTCAGAACTACTGCTCTCGCGAAAGCGTTCTACCAGTAATGGGAAAGCAAATGGCGTCGGCCTTTTGATGTGCATCAGTTGTAATTGCTTGCTTTGCAGATGTTGCAAAGTGGTTGATAATCGATCAATTTCAAGCTCCTGTTGCAGCACTTCTTGCTGCGCTTGGCTTAGCAGTAAATTGTTGGGGTCATATTTACGGAACACATCAAAAAACAGGCTGGAGGATGCTTGCACTTGACGTGCACTTTTGTGCGCACCGGGAAATCCGGCAAACACCAGCCCTGAAATCCGCGCGATTTCCCTAAAGCGTCTTTGTGCCAACTCACCGGCATTCAGGCTGCCGATCACATCAATTAGCAGGTGGTCGGTGCTGAAAATATCCTGTTTGAACATCGTTTCCCAATCCACCGGTGTGGCAGAAAGCAGTTCAAGCCCATAGTCGTTCACAGCGATGGAAAAGGTATTAGGCTGATGCTTGCCTGCACGCCACGCAATCAAGCTGGCCAGGCCCAGATGCACACTACGCCCGGCATAAGGGTAGAGAAACAGATGCCAGCCTTCACGCGATTGCATGCACTCTGCCAGCAGGTTGCTGTTCGTGGGAAGTGCAGACCAATCGCTCTGCACCTGTAAGAGCGGTTTGATCATATGCATTTCCGGGCCGTCAAAATGTCCGTGTGCAGCCGAGTCCATGCGTGCGACCATGGCATTGGCGAGCTCGGTAGAAAGCGGCAAACGGCCACCATTCCAGCGCGGGACAGCCGCTTTTTTGCCAGTGGCTTTACGCACAAATGCGGTCATTTCATGCACACGTACCAGCTCTAGCAGGCGTCCGCCAAATAAAAAGTGATCACCGGGTTTGAGTCGTGCGATAAAGTTTTCTTCTACCGAACCCAAGCTTTTACCCGATGCACCCTTGGCCCAGAATTTCACCAGCATGCTGGCATCGCTGACGATGGTACCTACGCTCATACGGTGGCGTCGTGCCAGGTGTGCATCCGGCACATGCCACACACCGTGTTCATCAGGAATCGCACGACGGTAATCCGGATAGGCGGTCAGTGATTCGCCGCCATGTCGTACAAACGCCAGCGCCCAGTGCCACTCGTCATCGGTTAACTGTCGGTAGGCATAACAGCTGCGTACTTCTGCCAGCAAGTCGTCCGCAGAAAATCCTCCACCTAAGGCGATTGTTACCAAATGCTGTACTAATACATCCAGCGGTTTTTGCGGTGATTCGCGCGGTTCGACATTGCGTGCGGCAATCGCATCCTGCGCAGCCACTGATTCAATCAGTTCCAGGCTGTGCGTGGGCACGACCGTCAGCCGGGAAGCGCGGCCAGGCGCATGGCCGGAACGGCCCGCACGTTGCATCAGACGTGCAACGCCTTTAGGCGAACCTATCTGCAATACGCGTTCCACCGGCAAAAAGTCGACTCCGAGGTCCAGGCTAGAGGTGCAGACAACCGCTTTTAGCGTGCCTTCTTTCAGGCCATTTTCTACCCATTCACGGACATTCCTGTCCAGCGAGCCGTGATGCAGAGCGATCAATCCCGCCCAGTCAGGCCGGGCTTCCAGCAGGGCCTGGTACCAGATTTCGCATTGCGAACGGGTGTTGGTGAAAATCAGGCTGTTGGGGCTGGATTCGATTTCCTCCACCACTTGCGGCAGCATGCGCAAACCCAGGTGGCCGGCCCATGGGAAGCGTTCTATGCCAGGCGGTAACAGGGTATCTATGATGAGATTTTTTGCCAGTTTGCCCTGTACCAGTAACGCATTGGACGCATTGGGGATCAGCACGTCCATGGCATGCTGCAAATTTCCCAGCGTCGCCGACAAGCCCCACGTGATCAGCTGGGGCTGCCAGCGCCGCAGCCGTGCGAGCGCCAGTTGCAGCTGCACGCCGCGTTTGTTGCCGATCAGCTCGTGCCATTCATCAACGACGACCATTTTCAGGCTGTCGAAAGTTTCGGCGGCGTCTTGTCTGGTCAAGAGCAACGTCAAGCTTTCCGGCGTGGTAATCAGCGCGGTCGGCAGGCGTTTGGATTGTCGCGAACGCTCGGCACTATTGGTATCGCCGGTGCGTAGCCCGATACTCCAGTCCAAATTTAACGCCTCAACCGGGGCGATGAGTGCGCGCTCGGTATCTGCGGCCAGGGCACGCATGGGGGTGATCCATAACACCGTCAGCGGTTGCGTGATGGCTTTGCGCCTGGCTGATTTTGGCGCTTTTTCAGGATCCGATTTACCTGTTTTTTTTAAAGCAAAGCGCTCAATCGCTGCCATCCATACGGCATAGGTTTTACCGGCACCGGTGGTCGCATGCAGCATGCCGGACTGGCCATGCGTCACCGCCTGCCAGACCTGCAGCTGGAACGGGAAAGGTTGCCATTGATGGGCAGCAAACCATTGGCAGCTTAACGGGAAATCACTGTGGCCTACTGTGTCAGCAGCCACATCCGGTTGGGTTAGCGCTGTAGCAGTTTGCAAAATCATGGCTAAGCCGCATCCTTGCTGTCGGGGCGCGAAGCCTCTGGTAACAATGCCTGTAAGGTTTGCAGTGTATCGGCTTCGGCTACCGGTTTATCCTGCCGCCAGCGCAGCATGCGCGGAAAGCGCACGGCAATGCCACTTTTATGGCGGCTGCTTAAAGAAATCCCTTCAAAGCCTAACTCAAACACCATGGTCGGCGTGACGCTGCGTACCGGACCAAATTTCTCAACCGTGGTTTTGCGGATAATTGCATCCACCTCACGCATTTCGGCATCGGTGAGGCCAGAATACGCTTTGGCAAACGGCACCAGTTTGCGGTCGGGATTATCCTCAGGGCTATCCCACACCGCAAAGGTGTAGTCGGTATACAGGCTGGCGCGGCGTCCGTGCCCGGTCTGGGCATAAATCAGCACAGCATCGGCCGTGTACGGGTCAATCTTCCATTTCCACCAGACACCGACATCCTTGGTTCTGCCGACGCCGTAGCGCGCATCCTTGCGCTTGAGCATAAAGCCTTCCACACCCAGGCTACGCGATGCCTGGCGCTGGCGGTCCAGGTCCTGCCAGCTGCCACCTGTGATCAACGGAGATATTTGCAGCTGTGGCTGCATGCAGGTCGCTACGATTTTTTCCAGTTGTTCGCGCCGGATGGATTGCGCTTGTTCGCGCCAGTCTTCGCCCTGCCATTCGAGCAGATCGTAAGCCAGTATCACGACGGGCAGGTTTTCCAGGATTTTAGCGTTTAAGGTTTTGCGGCCTATGCGTTGTTGTAGCAAGGCAAACGGTTGGACTTGCCCCTGGCTTTGGGAGGCTTGGGATTGGACATTGGTCTGATGTTTGATCTGTTCAGGATCAACTTCAGTCCCCGGCGCAGGCGCATGTTTCCACACCACCAGTTCGCCATCAATTACCGTGCCATCCGGCAGTTGGCTAGCCAGCACCTGTAATTCGGGAAAATGGTCGGTCACCAGTTCTTCGCCACGTGACCATACCCACAGCTGACCGTCGCGTTTGACCAGCTGGGCGCGTATGCCATCCCATTTCCATTCCACCTGCCATTGCTCAGGGCTGCCAATCGCTGCTGCAAACTCGTCAGTCGGCAATTGCAAAGGATGCGCCAGGAAAAACGGGTAGGGCTGGCCTTCACTGCGTTCTTCACACTCTTGATTGACCGCTGCGATCAGCTTCTGGTAATGCGCAGCAGTCGGCCTTGCCGAAAGGTCGGTGTAGCCAACCAGGCGCTGGGCAATGCGTTTGGCATCTATGTCTGCCACGGCAGCCAGGGCACGTGTCACCAGCAGTTTGGAAACCCCGACGCGGAAACTGCCGGTAATCAGCTTGATACACACCATCTTGCTGCGCTGGTCCAACTGCTGCAATAACGGGATCAGTTGCAGCGTCAACACTTGGGGTGCCAGGCCGCGCAAGGGTAATAATTTGTGTTCTACCCATGTTGCCAGCCCTTCGTCCGAGGTATGGGAAGATTCAGGCAGCAGCAGCGCCATGGTTTCCGCCAGGTCGCCCACGGCATGGTAGCTTTCTTCAAACAGCCATTCCGGCAGGCCGGCGACACTCAGTGTCAGTTCGCGCAGTAATTTGGTCGGGACCAATTGCCGTGGCCGCCCACCGGCCAGGAAATACACCGCCCATGCGGCATCTTCGGGGGCGGCTGCAGAAAAGAAATCACGCAGCGCAGCCAGTTTGGCGTTGCTGCTTGTGGTAGCGTCCAGCCGGTTGTAGAGATCGGCAAATGCTTTCAAACCGTTGCCTTTGCCATGGTCATATGATCACTGCCATCAGCCTCAGGCGGCAGTGTTGCTTCTGGTGGCAAGTCCGTTTCCGCTTCAGCTGCTTCTTCACCGTATTCGGTGGCAAATCCCTGCGCATCCAGCCCTTGCTCACACAACCAGCGAACCATGGGATGAACCTGCCCATGCGTGACAAACACACGTTGCGCGCCTGTCGCCTGTATGGCGGACTGCAACCCCGGCCAGTCTGCATGATCGGACATAATAAAGCCGCGATCCACCCCACGCCGCCTGCGCGTGCCACGTAACTGCATCCAGCCGCTGGCAAACGCATCCGAATAATCCCCAAAGCGTTTCATCCACGGCGTGCCTTGCGCCGAGGGTGGCGCCAGTACAATACTTTTTCCTATCTGTGATTTGTCCTGCATCTCGCTCACATATTGTGTCTCCGGCAGGCGAACACCGCCTTCGCGATAAACCTTGTTCAATGGCTCTACTGCCCCATGGACCAGGATGGGGCCTATGTGCGGGTTGAGCCCGGATAATATCCGTTGGGCTTTACCAAAGGCGTAGCAAAACAGGACGCTGGTGCGGTTTTGATTGGCATTGCTGTGCCACCACTGGTTGATGTCGGCAAAGACTTCGCTTTGCGGCTGCCATTTATAAATCGGCAGGCCAAAGGTGGATTCGGTGATAAAGGTATGGCAACGCACGCTTTCAAAAGGGGCGCAGGTCCCGTCCGGCTCCACTTTATAATCGCCCGAGGCCACCCATACTTCTCCCTTGTATTCCAGGCGTACCTGAGCAGAGCCCAGGACATGTCCGGCAGGGTGCAGGCTCAGCTTGACGCCATGATGATTGATGCTTTCGCCATATGCCAGCGTTTGCAGATGGATGTCTTCACCCAGCCGCTTGCGCAAAATACCTGCACCGGCTGCCGCTGCCAGGTAATGTCCGTGGCCGGTACGCGCATGGTCGCCATGCCCATGCGTGATCACGGCACGATCCACCTGCCGCCAGGGGTCGATATAAAAATCGCCCGGCGGGCAATACAAGCCTTCCGGGCGGGCTACCACTAACTCCATGGGATTAAATCCATCACATGTTGTGATCATTAAACATGATGATATGACAGTCAAAATAGAATTTCATTCTGTATGCTCCGAATAAAAAGTATTGAGATGACGGGAGAGGATGCGTCTGATGAAAGAAGTCAGTTGCAGTGGCATCACTCCATATTTCTCCATTTGTTGTTAATTTTATTTATATCAAATTGATTTTTTTACACAAAAATAAAGGTTAAACATGAGGGCTTGTGTCATTTATTTGACTTAAGCTTAGTCACGTCATTTTCCAGGAAATTTTCATGAAAAATGATGGCACGATAACCATTAAAGTCATTTTTTGTGAGTGCTCACTTACGCTTAATTATTTTTATATATTATGTTTTTGTTATCTTGATTTCTGAATATTCTACCAATCAAAAGCGTCTCGGCATCTAGGCAGTTTTCCCGTACCAAAATTTGAACAGGAAAGTGCATTCTTATTGATTAATCAAATTAATTTAAATCATTTATATTTATTTCAAATAAATTTTGGCTGGCCGCCTGGTTAAATTTTAAGGATCGAATGCATGCAGAACCATTATGTTCAAAATATCAATACAAATGATGTGCCGGAGTTTCGAGAGGAACTGCTGCAACAATTATGTGCGTCACTGCTTCCAGTGTGGGCTGACCAGATTCATGCTGCCAAGACGCTGACCAGCAGTTCTATTGATGAGTTGAGTGCGAAATTTTCAGGGCTGTCACAAAGTGTGAGGGCAGTGACCAGCCAGGAGCAGTCACAAAGTAACCAACAGTTGCTTGAATTACTCAACCTTAGCCAGGACCAATTAGCTACGGTGATTGTGTTGCTCAAAAATAGCATCGAAGAAAAACAAACTTTGCTACAGGCTGTTTCCACGTTGTCTGGGTATACCAAGAACTTGCTGGACATGGCAGATGTGGTTACCAGAATTGCCAAAGAAACCGGGATGGTGGCAGTCAATGCTGCGATTGAGGCTGCGCGCGTGGGTGACCGCGGACGAGGCTTTGCTGTGGTGGCGGAAGCGGTTAGAAGATTGTCTACAGATGCCGGGACAACTGGCTCTCATATTTCCGAAACCGTTAAAAACGTGTCAGAAGCCATTAAAAATGTTTCCCAGGTCTCTAAAGAGTTTGAAGCAAAAGATGCCAAAACGCTGGTGGAGGCCGAGCAGATTGTGAACTCTGTCGTAGATAAATTTGGACATACCGCTAACGCAGTTATCCAGGCCAGTCAGCAGATGATGAATGAAAGCCAGCATGTGGCTAATGAAATTGACCAGGTACTTTACGCCTTGCAATTCCAAGATCGTGTCAGCCAAATGCTTAGCCACGTGCAACAGGATATCGAAAAACTGAATCACAGGGTCGACGATGTCAATGGCCTGGGCAGTGTCGATGAGTGGTTAAGGGAGCTTAAATCCACTTATACCATGCGCGAGCAAACCCAGATTCATGAAAAGCGTGCTAAGCCCGCTTCTAGATTCGGAAAAAAAACTTTCGGTGCCAGCACTCCCCCGCCAGCCAGCACCAGCAACGATGCAGATGACATCACTTTCTTTTAAATGCTTTTGATAACAAGGATATCGCCATGGCAAAAACCATACTTATTGTAGACGACTCTTCCTCTTTACGATCCGTGGTTGGCACTGCCCTTAAAGGGGCAGGCTACGATGTGATTGAAGCCGAGGACGGTAAGGACGCACTCACCAAGTTAAACGGGCAAAAAATTCACCTGATTATTAGCGATGTGAACATGCCTAACATGAATGGCATTGAGTTCCTCAAGGCCAGCAAACAAATTCCGGCCTACAAATTTACCCCTGTCATCATGCTGACGACAGAAAGTGCAGAAGATAAAAAAATGCAAGGTCAGGCAGGTGGTGCCAAGGCCTGGATGGTGAAACCGTTTCAACCACCACAATTATTAAACGCAGTCTCCAAATTAGTGCTGCCATAACGGTTAACAAATCAGTGTTGTCGGCCAATCTTATCTCTCACGGAGTATTCCTATGCCAGTCATGATCAATACCAATGAAGCGCGTTGTGTGCTGACCTTCAGCGGCGAGCTGAATATTTACAACGCGGCCGAGACACTGTCACAGATTAAGGCTGAAATGAGCAACACATTGCCCATTCATGTGGATTTGGCCGCGGTGGATGAAGCTGACGCGGCTGGCTTGCAGATATTGATGGCTATCCGCTTACACACCCTTTCCCATGGCCTGGCTTTCCAGCTTGAAAATCCCAATGAAGCGGTCATGGCATTGATTGAGCTTTCGGACATGGCCGGTTTTTTTGGCGTCACCCAAGTGTTTACTGATATCGCCGCTTGAGACCAATATACGAGGATAAAACACCATGCAACTAGATGAGTCCCTGCAGATTTATATCATTGAAAGCCGCGATTTGTTGCAGCAAATGGAAGAGGCTTTGCTCACACTGGAGCAGAATCCGGAAGACGAGGAAAAGATTAATGCCATTTTCCGTGCCGCGCACACCATCAAAGGGTCGGCAGGATTGTTTGGCCTCGATTTTATTATCAGCTTTACCCACGTGGCCGAAAGCGTGCTCGATAAAGTCCGTAATGGCCAAGTCCCGGTGACCGAAGAAATTGTCGCGCTGTTCCTGGAGGTAGGTGACTTTATCTGCAAGCTGATTGATCATGTCGCCGAGGGGACCACCCCTGACGCCGATACCATGGTGGTGAATGATGGCCTGATTAACCGCCTGAATGTCTATTTGGGTGCGCCTCGTGCAACTGCAGCTGCATTGCCTGTTGCCTCACAGAATGAGGCTTCAGGTGTGGTGGAAAGCTTGGATGGTGTAGAGACCAGTTGCTGGCATATCTCATTAAGATTTGGGCCTGACACTTTCCGCAGCGGCATGGATCCTTTCAGTTTCCTGCGCTATATGAACACCATGGGCAAGATTGTGCATGTCGCGACCATCACCCAGGCACTGCCATCTCTGGAAGAAATGGATGCAGAGAGTTGTTACCTGGGTTTTGAAATCAGCTATGAAAGCCAGGCAAGTAAAGTTGAAATCGAAAGTATTTTTGATTTTGTTCGTGACGATTGTGACATTCATATCCTGCCACCGCACAGCCAGGTTCAGCATTATATTGACCTGATTGACCGCCTCTCGAATGAAGAAATGAAGCTTGGGGAGATCTTGGTCAAGTGTGGCACTCTGACCCCAACGGAGCTTGAAGCGGCACTTGTTCAACAGGCTGATGTTGCCACGGTTGATAAACAACCTATTGGTCAAACGCTCATTAATGCGCAGTTGGTACAGCCAGCGGTGGTGAATGCTGCGCTTGAAAAACAACGCCAGGTCAAAGAAAGCAAAAATTCAGAGTCCAACTATATTCGCATAGATGCCAACAAGCTTGATGAACTGATTAATCTGGTGGGTGAGCTGATTATCGCAGGGGCTGGTGCTACCCTGATCGCCGACAAATTAGGTGACGGTGCCATGAACGAGGCCACTTCCAATATTTCTACACTGGTAGAACAAGTGCGTGACTCAGCGCTGGCGCTACGTATGGTGCAAATTGGTGCCACGTTTAGTCGCTTTAACCGTGTCGTTCGGGATGTGAGCAAGGAGTTGGGGAAAGATATCCGGCTGGAAATCAGTGGCGAAGAAACCGAACTCGATAAAACCGTGGTGGAAAAAATCAGTGATCCGTTAACCCATCTGGTGCGTAACTCTATGGATCACGGTATTGAATCCGCCGAAGTGCGTGTCCCTAAAGGCAAGCCCGCTTATGGCACGCTCAAGCTTAACGCTTTCCACGATTCAGGCAGTATTGTGATTGAGGTCAGTGATGATGGCGCAGGCCTTAATCGCGACAAGATCCTGGCCAAAGCCATAGACAAAGGCTTGGTATCTGCAGAACAGTCACTCAGCGATAAAGAGATTTATAACCTGATTTTTGAAGCAGGTTTTTCAACGGCAGATGCCGTGAGTAACCTGTCCGGCCGCGGCGTGGGCATGGATGTGGTCAAGCGCAATATCCAAGCCTTACGCGGCACCATAGACATTCAATCCACGCCAGGGCTGGGATGCACCATGAGCATCCGCCTGCCGCTAACGTTGGCGATTATTGACGGCTTCCTGGTAGGAGTCGCAGATTCCTCCTATGTGGTGCCATTGGACATGGTGGTGGAATGTATCGAATTGTCGGCTGAAGATTACGCGTCTTCAGTCAGCGATAAACGTAACTTTATTAACCTGAGGGGCGAGGTATTGCCTTACCTCAAGCTCAGGGATGAGTTCGAATGTAAAGGGGAACCCCCCATACGGCAAAACATCGTCGTCATGCAGTACGCAAATCAAAAAATAGGATTAGTGGTGGATAAGTTAATTGGTGAATTCCAGACCGTGATTAAACCCCTAGGCAAGGTGTTTGAGCATGTGAAAGGTATTGGCGGCTTCACCATTCTAGGCTCAGGCAGTGTGGCATTGGTGCTGGATGTGCCGCGCATGATGCAACTGGCCAATATGGAAAGCATAAAAGAACAGGCGCTCGTCGAGAGTTGAATCATCACTTTGCGAGCAGTTTAGCCACAATTTATTGATTAAAGAAAGCAGGTTTGTAATGAAAGTCTCACACAAAATATCACTCATGATTGCCATTGCAGTCATTGGGTTATTCAGTTTGATCGGTCTTAGCTATAGCAGCATTGAAAAGGTATTTGAAGCCACAAACAGTGCTAACGTCAATAGCATCCCAAGCATTAATACACTCAATGAGAGTATGAAGAAATTTGGTCAATTGCGTGTCAGGGTGTATCGCCATGTGCTAAATACCGACCAGAACAATATGACCCAGATCGAAGAGGCCATTAATGAAGCAAGAAAAGGTCTCGAAGATGCGCTCGTCAAATATAACAATCAATACATTGCAGATGCCCAGGACAAGGCGTTGTTGCAAAAAGTGCGCAAAGGCCTGGACGCTTACGTGCCAGGCATGACAGAAGTGATCAAGCTATCCAGAGAAGGTAAACAAAAGGAAGCATTGGCTATTCTTACAGCAAATGCCAAGCTGGCAGAAGAACTGAATACGGCCATTGATGAACATATAGTGTATAACCAGACGCTGGCCCAAGCCTCCGCTGAAAGTGCGAAGGCCATTAAATCGTCTGCAATAACCATAGGTTTATTAGTCGGCGGCGTGCTTTCATTAGTGGTGTTTGGATTAGCATTTTTTACTATCCGCTCAATAACCCGTCCATTGAATAGCGCGGTCAAATCTGCCAATGCGATGGCTAGCGGCGATCTCACCCAACGTGTGGAAGTGAATTCAAAAGATGAAATCGGGCAGATGATGGCCTCAATGAAGATGATGTCTGAAAAAATCAGCAATGTGATTCATGAAATCAAATCTTCTGCTGACAACATTGCGAGTGCTTCTGAACAAGTCAGTGCCACAGCACAAAGCATCAGCCAGGCCACCAATGAGCAAGCCGCTTCAGTCGAAGAGACGTCTGCCTCTGTTGAACAGATGAGTGCGTCGATTAACCAGAACGCTGAAAACTCCAAGGTGACTGATGGCATTGCTGGTAAAGCGGCGACAGATGCCAACGAAGGCGGTGCAGCGGTTAAAGACACAGTGTCTGCCATGAAGAGTATTGCTGACAAAATCAGCATTATTGACGACATTGCCTACCAGACTAACTTGCTGGCTTTGAACGCGGCGATTGAAGCGGCACGAGCGGGTGAGCATGGCAAAGGCTTTGCCGTGGTGGCAGCCGAGGTGCGCAAGCTGGCCGAGCGCAGCCAAATCGCTGCACAAGAGATTGGCGAAGTAGCCAAGAACTCTGTCGGTTTGGCTGAGCGTGCTGGTGACCTGCTGGACGAGATCGTCCCTAGCATCAATAAAACCAGTGACCTGGTGCAAGAGATTTATGCCGCGAGTGAGGAGCAAAGCAGTGGCGCATTGCAGATTACAGCTGCTATGAACCAATTAAGCCAGGCCACACAGCAAAACGCCAGTTCGAGCGAGGAACTGGCAGCGACGGCAGAAGAGATGAGCGGCCAGGCTGAGCAGTTACAGCACCTGATCGGCTTTTTTAAAGTTAGCCTCGATGACATGCCTGTGTCTTCAGCCACAAAAAAAGTGATACAAAAAGTATCTAAGCCCCTGACTTCTAAAGTTGCGGCGAACCCGTCTCATCATGACTATGAGGCGCAAATCGATGAAGCTCAGTTTGTAAAATTCTAATAGGTGTGTGGCCAGGGTATCGGTAGCCAGCGCGTGGCTTACCGATAGGCCTGACTGCATCTGCGAAAGGAAAAATGATGAGTGAACTCATTGTGGCACAGCCACCAAGAACTCCGCAAGCGGTGAAAGAAAATGTGATCCAGCAATACCTGACCTTTGTCCTCGGTCGAGAAATATTTGCCCTCAATATTCTCAATGTGAAAGAGATTATTGAATACGGGCAATTGACTGAGGTCCCCAAGATGCCAGTCTTTATCAGAGGCGTTATTAATTTGCGCGGCGCCGTTGTCCCCGTGATCGACATGGCGGCACGTTTTGACAAACCCAGTGCACAAATCACGCGTAAAACCTGCATCGTGATTATTGAAGTTGCGCATACAGGCGGTACGCAAGTCGTGGGCGTCATGGTTGATGCCGTGAATGAAGTGGTAGAAATCGAGTCAGGCAATATAGAGCCAGCGCCTAGTTTTGGCGCTAACATCCGTGCCGACTTTATCGAAGGCATGGGAAAAATCGATGGCAAGTTCGTTATTATCCTGAATGTCAATAACGTATTGTCTATGGATGAAGTAGCTGCCTTGGCTGGAAGCATTGTGCAATAACGAGTTAGAAAAGCAGTGACCCAGTAGTCTAAGTTTCACGACAAGTGTATTGAGAGGCTATTGGGAATGGTAATGAAGGTCGATTCACAAGACCATCGATTTTATTGAAGCATGGACAAGATTAAAGGCAAATTCATTATTTTGTTCCACGTCAACAAGGTCCTTTCTGTCGATTAAATTTCCAGTCTGGTCACCGGTACCAGTTTGGCAAATTAGGGTTATTTAAGTTAAACGTTAAGGGTGGTAGAGATGGACCAAATTGAATCGCTGACGGCCAAAGAGTTCGGCTTATTCAAGAGTTTTATTTATTCGCAGGCCGGGATTGCATTATCGGATGTAAAAAAACCGCTGGTCAGCGGTAGACTCACCAAACGCCTGCATTTTCATAGATTGAATTCATTCACACAGTATTACAAATTGATCAATGATCCTGCCAATGCGACCGAGAAACAGATTGCGATTGATTTGCTTACGACCAACGAAACACATTTTTTCAGGGAACCCAAGCATTTCGATTTCTTTAAAGATGTCATTCTGCCCAAACGCAGCAAGGGCAGGCCTTTCCGCGTGTGGAGTGCAGCCTGCTCTTCTGGCGAGGAGCCTTACACCATTGCCATGATGCTCGATGAACACTTGGGCAAGGAGCCATGGGAAATCGTCGCCTCGGACTTAAGCACCAAAGTATTGCAGCAGGCACAAAACGGTTGCTACAAGATGCAGCGTGCGTCAGAAATTCCAAGGCAATATTTGACCAAATATTGTTTAAAAGGCACGGGTGATCATGAAGGTGATTTGCTCATCGTTAAAGAGCTGAGGCAGCGAATTAAATTCTTACAGGTCAACCTGACCAAACCTTACCCGGACCTTGGCCAGTTTGATGTGATTTTTTTGCGCAACGTCATGATTTATTTTGATGTTGAGACCAAGCGCATGATTACCAACCAAATGCTGCCTCTCTTGAAAAAGGACGGCTATTTTATGATCAGCCACTCCGAGAGCCTGAATGGTGTCACCGAAAAATTTGTTTCCGAAGTGCCGTCCATTTACAAAAAAAGCGCCTAACTTTTAGATATATTGATGCGTACGCAGCCTGCTTTGAATGTTGGATCATTAGACAAAAAGCCTGAGGAGGTTTTTGAGGTCTTTTTACAACCTGGTGAATTTTACTGGGGAGACGCAGACACCCGGATCAGGACCATATTGGGGTCCTGCGTAGCAGTGACCATCTGGCATCCTGAAAAGCAGGTGGGTGGTATGTGCCATATTATCCTGCCACAACGTTGCGAAGCTCATAAGAATCAGGCGATTGCAGAGAAATCGGCCAAATATGCAGACGAGGCGATCACCTTGATGATGTATGAAATGACCAAGATTAAAGTTCGCCCTAATGATTGTCAGGTCAAGGTGTTTGGCGGTAGTAATATGTTTCCGAAATTGCATATCAACCACAAACACAATATTGGCGACAGAAATCTACATGCAGTGTTAAAGCATCTCGCAGGCAATGGCTTTCAGGTAAGTGCCAATCACTCCGGGGGCAAGGATTCACGCTATATCATTTTTGATATCTGGAGTGGATTTGCCTGGGTGAAAATCAAGGCTTAACGCGAAGGGGAAACATGAAAAAAATAAGAATTATGATTGTGGACGATTCAGCCGTGGTCAGAAAAGTGCTCACTGAAAAAATCGCCAAATCGTCTGAGATCGAGGTGATTGCCTCGGCCTCAGACCCTATTTTTGCCATGGATAAAATGGTCAAGGATTGGCCGGATGTTGTGATCCTGGATGTAGAAATGCCGAGGATGGACGGTATTACTTTTCTCAAGAAAATCATGGCGCAACGTCCGACACCGGTCATTATCTGTTCTACCCTCACCGAGAAAGGTGCCGAGACTACCATTCAAGCACTGGCCGCCGGGGCAGTCAGCATTGTGACCAAGCCCAAAGCAGGGTTAAAAGATTTTTTAGAAGATGATGCCAACGACATTATCAACGTGATTAAGATTGCGGCCAAAGCCAACCTGAAACGCATGGTGCAGATGGAGCCGGTGGCCAAAATACAGCCCAAACTGACTGCGGATGCGGTACTGGCTGCGCCCAGCACTCGAGCCATGGCACAAACGACAGAAAGTATTGTTGCGATTGGCACCTCTACCGGTGGCACACAGGCGCTGGAAGCCGTGCTGACAAGCCTGCCTCGCGTATCTCCCGGTATGGTGATTGTGCAGCATATGCCAGAGAATTTTACCGCAGCGTTTGCCAAGCGGCTCAATGATTTGTGTGAGATTGAGGTGAAAGAGGCTGCGCATGGTGACCGCGTGATTCCCGGCCGCGCCCTGATTGCCCCTGGCGGCAAGCATATGCTGCTTAAACGCAGTGGCGCTCAATACCATGTTGATATCATCGATGGCCCATTGGTCAGCCGTCACCGCCCCTCGGTCAACGTGCTATTCCGTTCGGTAGCGCAACAGGCCGGTAAAAACGCCCTGGGAATCATCATGACGGGCATGGGTGATGACGGTGCGCAAGGATTAAAAGAAATGCTGGACGCCGGCGCAGAAACCCTGGGGCAAGATGAACGAAGCTGTGTTGTTTATGGCATGCCCAAAGAAGCACACAAACTGGGGGCGACCCCTAAAGAAGTGGCGCTTAGCAAAATCCCTCTCGAAATTATGAATTACTGGAATAAGAAATGAAATCCCTATTAAATAGACTGCCATTTAATCTTAAACCCTGGCTGCAAACGGCAGTCGCGCTGCCCTTGTGTATGCTGGGCAACCTCGCCATGGCCGACGTCGAAGAAGATGGGCGGTACTGGCTCAATATTTATGCACAAGGCAAGTTGCCGGTGGAAAACCTGTACTGGAGCATGGATACCCACCCGCGTTGGCGCGATGAGGGTAAACATTTCGATACGCTGATTCTGCGTCCTGCCATTTTCTACAAGGTGACGCCAAAAGCCAGTCTCTGGCTAGGGTACGATACGGTCATTAACCATCCTGCGGGCGCTTCTTCCTATAAGGAAAACCGCCTGTGGCAACAGTTCTTATACCAGTTTGACCCGGTTGCCAGCGTGAGTTGGAGTAGCCGATCCCGCCTGGAAAACAGGGATCGTGAAGACTTTAGCGAGCATGCCTATCGTTGGCGACAGATGGTGCGTGCCAGCATGCCTTCTACACTCAATCCGCATTTATCCTGGGTGGTGTATGACGAGCTGTTTATCAATTTTAATGACACCAATTGGGGTGTGCGCAAAGGCTTCGACCAGAACCGTTTGTTTCTGGGGGTCAACTGGAAATTCAGCGATTTTAGCAATGCGGATATTGGCTACCTGAACCAATACATCAATACCAAAACAGTTGACCGCGAAAATCATGTGCTCATGACAGCCATCCGCTTTAACTTCTAGCACCATCCCTGTTAGGGAGCGTTCGTATTGCTACCGCCGTGTGCAAGAGACGGCGGCAGCGCATCATCCGATTCGTGGAGCCCGATGCTCGTCCCTTCTGTGAGGGAGACTCCAGCCTGCACTTTGTGTCTTTGATGGCCTGACTGTACCCTAAAAATTAAGCCTGTCTGTATCTGGTTTCCTTGCCCGGCCTGCCTTACGATGGCATTCATCAAAATTCCTCAGGGATTAGGCTGGCAAAGGTAAACCAATGTCAGTCTATCCTCTGACACCATAGTAGGACATATGTCACAACCAAAAGCTACCATTAAACCATATCACCACCCGGCTGCCGGTTGGGGGGCGTTAAAACAAGTGGCTGCGCAACTCGCGCTGCAAAAAATCCCTGTGAAGGGTGTGATGACCCTGCTGGCGCAAAACCAGCCGGATGGATTTGACTGCCCGGGGTGTGCCTGGCCGGATAAAGAACATACCTCTACCTTTGAGTTTTGTGAAAATGGCGTGAAGGCGGTGGCTGCAGAAGCGACTGCCAAGCGCGTACCACCAGCGTTTTTTGCTAAACACACCGTCACCGAGTTGATGGGGTGGGGCGATTTTGAACTGGAAAATGAAGGCCGGTTAACACACCCGATGCGTTATAACGCGGCCACGGACAAGTATGAAGAAGTTTCCTGGGACGACGCATTCGCATTGATCGCCTCGCACCTGAATGCCTTGGCGGATCCGAATGAGGCGATTTTTTATACCTCAGGCCGTGCCGGCAATGAGGCGGCTTTTCTTTATCAATTGTTTGTGCGTGAGTTTGGCACCAACAACTTCCCTGATTGCTCCAACCTTTGCCATGAATCCACCAGCATTGCTTTGCCTGCTACGGTTGGTATAGGCAAGGGTTCAGTCACATTGCATGATTTTGAGCATGCGGACACTATCCTGATTTTTGGCCAGAACCCGGCCACCAATCATCCCCGTATGCTGGGCGAATTGCGCGAGGCCGCCAAGCGCGGTGCGCGTATCGTGGCGATCAACCCATTGAAAGAGCGCGGCCTGGAGCGGTTTGCTGACCCGCAAAGTCCGTTTGACATGTTGTCGTTCAAGGGCAGCAAAATCAGTGACCTGTTTATCCAGCCTAAGCTGGGCGGCGATTTGGCGCTCATCAAGGGCATGATCAAATTTGTCATCCAGTGGGATGACGAAGCCCTCAGGCTTGGCACAGAGCGTGTGGTTGACGTGGATTTTATCGAGCAGCACACCAACAACTTTGAGGCGATTGCCGAAGATGCCCGCCAGGAAAGCTGGGCGGTGATTGTGGAAGAGTCTGGCGTCCCCTTGGCGCAGATTGAGGAAATCGCACGCATTTATGCCACCGGTGACCGCGTGATCTCTACCTGGGGGATGGGCATTACCCAGCACAAGCATGGGGTGGCCACGATCAAGACCCTGGTCAATTTAATGCTGTTGCGCGGCAATATCGGCAAGGAAGGGGCTGGCCTGTGCCCGGTGCGCGGTCATAGCAATGTGCAGGGCAACCGCACGGTAGGCATTTACGAAAAGATGCCAGCAGAATTCCTCGAAAGCCTGGAACGCGTGTTTGATATCAAAGTGCCCAGAACACCGGGTTATGATGCGGTGGGTGCCATACAGGCCATGATAGACGGTAAGGCTAAGGTGTTCTTTGGCCTGGGCGGTAATTTTTCCATTGCCACGCCCGACACTGACCGTACCTGGGAAGGCATGCGCAACTGCGATTTGACCGCGCATGTGACCACCAAACTGAACCGCAGCCATCTGGTGCACGGTAAAGAAGCCCTGATCCTGCCATGCCTGGGCCGTACCGAGATTGATACCCAGGAAAGCGGCCCGCAAGGGGTGACCGTGGAAGACTCCATGAGCATGGTGCATATCTCTTACGGCATGAACAAGCCAGCGTCGCCGCATTTGCTGTCTGAGCCTGCCATCGTTGCGCGCCTGGCCCATGCCACGCTCAAGCACAGCAAAACGCCCTGGCTGGAATATATCAAGGATTACAGCAAAATCCGTGATGCCATTGAGCAGACCATGCCGGTGGCTTTCAAGGATTACAACGAACGCATCAAGGTGCCGGGTGGATTCCGCATGCCGGTACCTTCCAGCGAACGCATCTGGAATACACCGTCTGGCAAGGCCGAGTTCACCTTGCAGGCCATTCCGCAAAACTCGCCTATCCACCAGGCGCGTGAGCAATATGGCGACCAGTTGTTTGTGTTGATGACGACGCGCTCACATGACCAATACAACACTACGATTTATGGCATGGATGACCGTTACCGCGGCGTGTTTGGCCAGCGCCGTGTGGTGTTTATGAACCCGGCAGATATTGAACGCATGGGGTTGCAGGCAGGCGATTGGGTTAACCTGGTCAGTGTCTGGCAGGATGGCATTACTCGCCGCGCAAATAATTTCCTGGTGGTGTCTTACGACATTCCGCAGGGCTGCCTGAGCGGCTACTACCCCGAAACCAATAACCTGGTGTCTTTAGAAAGTGTGGCTGACCAATCACGTACGCCAACCTCAAAATCTATCCCGGTCATTATTGAGAAAACCACAGTAGCCGAGGTAGCCAATGCTGCGTGAGTATGATGCCTATCCAGAGCAGGCATTAGAAGCATCTGCCCAGATAGAAACTTCTGTCGAGGAAGGCTTCCTTTCCGAATATGTACCGCTGGATCACAGTACGGTATTGATGCTGGGTATTCTGGAGTTGCTGCATGCTGAACATGCACAGGGCAGGGCGGCTGTGTCCCTGGCCGTCATCTGCAAACGGCTGGGCGTCCGCATGAGTACCCTGCAACGCTTGATGACCGCGCTTAGTGAACAGGCATTGGTGGAAGTGTTTACGCAAAAAGAGCGCCTTGTTGCCAGCCTGACACAAGGTGGTGAAGAAGTTTCGCTGGCGCTACAGGCTGCTTAATCCACCACTGCCGTTTAATCACAGCGTATTGAAACGCTAGCCATGGCGATGGCTGGAGTATAATCAGGCATCAAAACTCCTGCCTGCTTGCCTTCATGAAGCTTTATGTCTCGTTCGCCGCCCGCATCCGCGCCATGATTGACGAAGGCGTGCTACGGCCCGGTGAACGGATTTTCTCGGTGCGCCAAGCCAGCCAGAAATATGAGCTCAGTATCAGCACCGTACTACGCGCCTATCTGTTGCTCGAACAGGAAGGCGTCATCAGCAGCCATCCGCAATCCGGTTATTACGTCACGCCGCGCAAGCGCTTGCAGCAAAAGCAAGCTTCCCCGCTAGCTAAAGATATCAACCTGTCCGAGATTGATGCCAGCAAACTGGTGCTGACCACACTCAAATCCATCCGTGAATTTGGCACGGTGCCGCTGGGTTCACCGTTTCCGGATCCACAACTGTTCCCACTCAAGCGTATCCACCAGTATGAAAAAGCACTCACCGATGATGAAGGAGAGTGGGGTGTACTCAGCGACTTGCCGCCAGGCAATGAATTCTTGCGCCAGCAGATTGCGCGGCGCTACCTGGCAAATGGCATGGATGTATCGCCGGATGATATTGTGATCACCCATGGTGCGACCGAGGCGATTACGCTGTGCCTGCAGGCAGTGGCCAAGGCCGGCGATACGATTGCACTGGAGTCGCCCGGATATTATGCGCTGGCCCACACGGTAGAGCGTCTGGGCATGAAGGTGGCAGAAATCCGTACCGATCCCGCGTCTGGCATTGATCTGGATGCACTGCGTGCGGTCACGGATAATGTGCGGATTGCCGCGGTGATCCTCACCACTAACTTCCAGAATCCGCTTGGGTTTGTCATGCCCGATGACAAGAAAAGGGCCTTGGTGGCGTTTCTCTCTGAGCAAAATATCCCGCTGATTGAAGATGATGTGTATGGCGAACTGTATTTCAGTGATGCACCACCTTTACCGGCCAAAGCTTTTGATCAGGCCGGCATCGTGCTACATTGCTCCTCGTTTTCCAAATCCCTCGCGCCCGGTTACCGAGTGGGCTGGACGACTGCTGGACGCTACCGCCAGGAGGTGGAGCGCCTGATGTTCCTGAATAGCCTGTCGCTGACTTCTGCTCCGCAGATCGCCATTGCCAAATTTATGCAGCGCGACAGTTTTGAGCAGCATCTGAAACAGTTGCGGCACACATTGCGCTCAAACTATGTATTGATGCGCAATGTGATTGAGCAAACCTTTCCTGCCGGGACGCAGCTGTCTGTGCCCCAGGGCGGCTATGTGATCTGGGTAAAACTGTCTCCGGCACTGGATGCGCTTGAGCTGTACCGCAAGGCCATCGACAATGGCATTACTGTTGCGCCTGGGACCATTTTTTCGCGCAAAAAAGAGCTGACCCACTACATCCGCCTGAATTTCAGTCACTTGTGGACACTGGCGATTGAGCAAGCCGTGCGTGATGTGGGCGCACTGGCTTGTGAAATGGTTGCAGCAGACGCTTCAGGCAGAAATTAAGCCGACAGCCGACTGGAAAAGGCCAAGCTTGCCTTGGCCAACGACTCACACTGCAAATTTTTTAAAGCGACTGGCATGGCTGGCCGATTCATACACGCTGCTTGTTGATTTCGTCACAAACCGTTCTGTAAATGTATTACTATAAATACTATTGCCTCTTTTATAAAATTAAAAAGAGGCTGGGGAAGCAGCGTCAACGGATCAATCCTGGGTGTTCTCGAACAGAGGGGGTAATCGGTATGCGAGTGGCAGGAGTCGTTTGTGAAGCCTAGAAAACACGAGTTCTGGGCGTTGGAATCCATGATTATTTATGGATTTATCAGTTTTTTTGTGCTGCTCGTCCTGCTGGGAATCACTAGCATGATTTATCTGCAGCGCTTTTCTGAAAACAGCCAGTGGGTGACGCACACCCACGCCGTGATCTCCAAACTGGACCACGGGTTGAATTTTTTCAACCAGCTGGAAGTTGCCCAGCGGGGTTTTCTGCTGACCGGGGATGATAGTTCTATTACCCGCCGGGATAGTGCCTTGGCTGATTTGCAGAACGAGATTTCGCAACTCGCCGTACTGACCAAGGATAACAATTTCCAGCAGCAGCAAATCATGCTGTTACGGCGTCTGATTGACAGGCGTGTTGTTTATTTTCACCAGATTAACGATATAGCACGTGCAAGCTCTGCCGAAAAGCTACAGGCGCTTTTGCGCAAGGACCTTATCCGCAAGGAAGATATGCTCGAAATTCGTAGTGTGTTCAATGCTATGTCGCTGGAAGAGCAGGGCTTACTCGCAGAGCGTACCCAATCAGAGCAGGACCATGCGAAAGACTTGCTGATTCTTTTTGCGGTGATGTCTGTTGCTATCCTTATTTTTTTCCCGCTTCTGATCTGGCGTATTCAACGGGACCTCAATATACGTAAGCAAGCTTCAATTGAACAAAATCGATTAACGGCTATCCTGGATGCCTCGCCTGACCTCATCGCCAATGCGAGCCTGCAAGGAGATTATTTTTACCTCAACAGTGGTGGGCGTAAGTTGCTGGGAATAGGCGAGCATGAAGATATCACCTCGCAACCCATTTCCCGCATGCGCCCCGCTTGGGCGATTGAATTAATCTACAACAAGGCGATACCGACAGCATTGAGTACGGGTGTCTGGAGTGGTGAAACGGCCTATATCACACGTGCCGGCATAGAGGTTCCGGTTTCGCAGGTAATTGTTGTCCATCATGATGCCGATGGTGTGCCTACTCATTTATCCACCGTGGCACGCAATGTGAGCGATTTCAAGCAGATTCAATATGACCTCACCAATGCTGCCATGTATGATCAAACGCATAGTGAAGTGTTAAGACTTTTTAATGCCAACTATGACCGCGCTAACATCCTTTCAAACATGCTGGATATTTTAGCCAAGTCTCATGCTTTTCCGGTCTCGGCCATTTATGGATATGACGAATGGAGCGGGTTTTACCGCTTGGAAACCGCACATGCTGCCCCCGTAGATATTCTCAATGAATTCAAGCTGGGCCACGGCTTGATTGGTGAAGCCATTCAGAACAATCAAACCCTCATCCTGAGCGAGCTGGATGAATTGCCTTCCTTAACGATTGAAACCGGATTACTGTCATTCAAACCCAAAAGCATCATTATCTGCCCGGTGACTTACCAGGAAAAACGCCAAGCTGTGCTGGTGCTGGCCGCAAGTAAAACGCTGGCTGAGCGTGATCAAACCTTTATCGAGCGTTTATCGGCGCAACTGGGGGTCGCACTTCATAATATCCAGCAGTATGGTGACCTTAAACTCCTGGCCGAACAGCTACGCCTGCGTAGCGAGGAAATTGGCTTAAAGAACGAGCAATTATTGGAAGCCGACAGGATGAAGTCTGAGTTCCTTGCCACCATGTCGCATGAGTTACGCACGCCTTTAAATGCCATTATCGGCTTTTCCGAGATTCTCAGGGATGGCTTGATTGGGCAATTGGCGGATAAACAGAAGGTTTACGTCAATGATATTTTTGAAAGCGGTCAACACTTGCTTTCACTGATTAACGATGTGCTTGATTTATCCAAGATAGAAGCCGGGCGGATGACGCTGGAGCTGGAGATTATCGATGTCAGGGGGTTGCTGCAAAACTGTCTTTCCATCATCAAGGAAAAAGCAGTCTCCCAGCGTGTCCAGTTACACACGCAGGTGTCGGAAGCGTTGGGCACTGGCTTGCTGGATGTGCGCAAGGTGAAACAGATCGTTTATAACCTGTTGTCGAATGCGATCAAATTCACGCCCGAGGGAGGGCATATCACTTTACAGGCGCAGCTGGTTGAGCGCGACGAGATCCTGGCTAAAACAAGACAGATGGCGGGTAGCCATACCTCAGGCTTGGGCACCGATCACCCATTCATTGAGATCGCCATTACGGATACGGGAATTGGGATTGAAGCACAGGATATCCAGCGTATCTTCCAGCCTTTTGTTCAGGTAGAGAGCACTTTATCCCGACGCTTTGAAGGCACCGGCCTGGGGTTGGCGCTGGTGCGCAAACTGGCTGAACTGCATGGTGGTGGTGTGGCCTTGACCAGCACCCCCGGCAAGGGCAGTACATTTACCGTTTGGCTGCAATACAAGGCCAGTTTAGCCGAAACTGCGGCTCGCACCCTGGCCCCGACTGAAGGCATGCGGCCACCGCCAAGCAGTGAGCCACCGCATGTGCTGGTGCTCGAAGATGATGACCGTGCCGCTGACCTGATTCGGCTACAACTTGAGGCAGATCATTGTAAAGTGACGCGTGCAGCCACTGCTGAAATTGCCCTGGCGATTCTGGCGGAGGGTACGCCACCAGATCTGATTACGCTGGATATTCTTTTGCCTGGCATGGATGGCTGGGGATTCCTGAGCAAGCTGAAAGCAAATAAAAAACTTGCCCATATCCCGGTCGTGATTATTTCGATTGTGGCAGATAGCAATCGCGGTTTATCACTTGGCGCTGCACAGGTGCTACAAAAACCGGTTTCTGCGGACGACTTGCAAACGGCTTTATGCAAGCTTGGTTTTGCCAATCCTGGCACGCAACAGCCTGGTTTAAAGGTGCTGGTGGTGGATGACGACCCCAAGGCTGTCGAAATTATTTCCACCTATCTTGAGCATGCAAACCACGCGGTGTTGCGTGCCTATAGCGGCAGTGAAGCCATTGACATTGCAAAATCGCAAACGCCAGATTTGATTGTGCTTGATTTAATGATGCCGGAAATCAGCGGTTTTGAAGTGGTTGAAGACTTAAAACTGGATAAACGGACGGCAAGGATACCCATCATCATCGTCACTTCCAAGTTCTTGACGCCTGAAGAACACTATATGCTTAAAGGACAGGTGTTGGCGGTGCTGGAAAAATCCGAATTCAATCATGGCAATTTCATCAGTGAAGTCCATCGTGCATTAGCGGGTAAGCAAGGCCGCCAGTCACCACGAAAAAGTAAAGGCAAGCATGGCAAGCATACTGATCATTGAGGATAACCCCATGAATATGCGGCTGGCGCAATTGATTCTGGAAACCGCGGGCCATGAAGTGTTACAAGCGGTCAATGCACAGGATGGCATGGAGATTGCCCGTAGCCAGTCTCCAGCGATGATATTGATGGATATCCAGTTGCCAGGCATGGATGGTCTGACCGCTACCCAGTTGCTTAAAAAAGATGCAGACACCCGGCATATCAAGATTGTTGCGTTGACGGCTTTTGCCATGAAAGGGGATAAAGAAAAAATGCGGGCGGCAGGGTGTGATGGTTACATCGCTAAACCTATCCGTTATAAAGAGTTTCTGGAAACAATTGGAGCCTTGCTCTAATCAAAACAATACGCAGGAAGGGGGTGTACATTGGACATGAAAGTCACACGCAAGACCATTCTCATCGTCGATGATGAAGCAACTAATCGCGCCTATCTGGAGACACTGCTCACCTCTGAAGGGTATGTCACTTTGCAGGCACAAGATGGAAAAATGGCCTATGACATGATACTGGCCCATCGGCCTGACCTGATCCTGCTGGATGCCATGATGCCTGTCCTCGATGGTTTCGAGTTGGCTGAAAAATTAAAGAACAATGAAACCACCAAAATTATTCCTATCATTATGCTCACGGCCCTGGCAGATAGAGAATCCAAAATGCGCGCCTTGCAATGCGGTGTTGAGGAGTTTGTGACCAAGCCTGTCGACCGGGCAGAACTCTGGATCAGGGTCCGTAACCTGCTACGCCTCAAGGAATATAATGACTTCCTGGCGGATTACAGTCATACGCTGGAAGAGCAGGTAGAAGAGCGGACCGCACAACTGGTGGCCAGTTACTTTGATTCCATGTTCAGCATTATGCGTGCTGCAGAGTTTCGCGATGAGGAAACAGGCGCCCATATTCACCGCATTGCATTCTTCTGCAAAGAGCTGGCCGCCGATTTAGGCATGCCTGCAGACTTTATTGATACGATTTATCATGCCAGCCCGCTGCATGATGTGGGCAAAATTGGGATTCCTGACCATATCCTGCTCAAACCCGGCCCGCATACGGCAGAGGAGTGGGCCATCATGAAAACACATTCCGCGTTGGGCGACAGTATCCTCGGTCACGGCAAAGGCACTTCCCCTTTTATGATGATGGGGGCAGAGATTGCCTTGAATCATCATGAACGGTGGGATGGCAGTGGTTACCCGCATGGCCTGAAAGGGGAAGAGATTCCGCTGTCTGCGCGTATTATGATGATGAGTGATGTCTATGATGCGCTACGCAGCAAGCGCCCATATAAACCGGCGTTTACACACGAGCACGCGGTTAAAATCATTATGGAAGGAGATGGCCGTACACAGCCTCTTCATTTTGACCCCATGATTCTTGACGCCTTTAAAAAACTTTCTGAGCGTTTCAGGGATATTTTTGAAGAACATGCCGACCCGTCAGAATGACGCGGGTAGAGAAGATGGCTTGACCTCGTTGTGTCTAGAGCCCTCGGGGTAGATTACCTTTACAGAAGGCTACATATTGATCCTCATGATGCCTTGAGGATGTCTGATTGACCTTGCAGGGTGAAATTCCCAAGCCTGAAAAGTCCTCATATTCTTTATTAGTCCGATTGGGCTATCAAGAAAAATGCCTGCAGGTTTTATAATGCCCAGCATAAATAAGGGTTTGTTTCATAAAAAGAAGCTTGATGATTGCATACAAAGCTTCAACGTCCCATAAACTGCTCGGACATGTCACACCCAGTGATGTCTTCGATGATTCGATAGTCTGTTCACAGAGCCTGTCCCTTCTTTATCAACGCGTGTTGATCTCAATATTGCCTGCTTGGAAAGTGCTGCTTGTAGTAAACACCTTTTATAACCCTGGTGGATTGGCTGCACTTGCGCGCCTCTCGTTTTTTTAGTGATGACGGTATGTCATTGCGTCATGAATGTTCAGAGATTGTTTGAAAGATGATCAGCATACGGTATTACAATAATTTCGATGAAGACCTTCTCCGGGCCAGGTACTTCTCCCTCTTGCCTTATGTGCCTGTGGTGATTGTGGCGGCGGTGGTGGCCATGCTCACGCAGATTTCCGTGTTTCATTCCACTGAGCCATTCTTGTGGTCATTCGTGATTCCAGGCCTGCTGACCGTGGTGTCGGCGGGGGTGTTTGTGTACTGGTTTTTTCACCGCAAGGAGCAGCCAGACATTGCCATCGTCAGGCGTCGCTTGCAATTTTTTGCCAGTTTGCTGGTGGTGGCCGGCATCACGACCATTATTTGTGATTTGCATCTTTTGCAACATTCTGCCGGCTACAGCCGCTATTTCCTGATTGTACAAATGACCTTATATGGGATCTGCTTTCCATTTTTGCTGGTGAGCCTGGGACGCCCGGCCTATATCTACAACCTGATGCTAATTACGACCACGGTGTTTTACCTGTTGTATGCCGATGTCGAATACGCCCAGCCCTTTGCCTTTATGATCCTGGTTTTTGAGGCCGGGATGCTCGCGGCCATGCACCGGCGCAATAAAGGCTTTGACTCGCTGGTATTCAGCTCACTCCACGCGCAGCAGCTGGCAAAAGAAAATGCGCGCCTGGCCAACGTTGATATCCTGACGGGGTTGCCTAATCGCCGCCAGTTTTTTGCAGCAATTAAGGCTCAATCGCTAGATCATTTAAAAACGACAGGGATGCGCTTTGCCATAGGTATTATTGACCTGGATAGATTCAAGTTGGTCAATGATTCGCATGGCCACAGGGTGGGTGATCTGGTGTTGATAGAAATTGCACGACGACTCAGTGAGTATGATGGCTGTCACCAGCCGGTCAGTTTTTATCGTCTGGGCGGGGATGAATTTGCTTTTCACAAGCATTTTGGTGGCGATGAAGCTGGCTTGAAAAGCTTGGGGCAAGCACTGATTGCACTGATTGAACAACCGGTGTCGGTTGAGGGCCTGGTATTCCACCTCAGCGCATCTGCCGGGATCGCTGTGTTCCCCGACGTGGACGATTCAACCGAAAAGCTGTACGAATACGCAGACTATGCGCTCTACCAGGCTAAAAATAGTGGCCGTGGGCATCCCGAACTCTTCTCGCCACAGCATCTTGGCAGTTTGCAGGCCAGGACTCAAACCGAACGGGCGTTACGCGCTGCGAATATCAGGCAGGAGTTTTCCACGGTATTCCAGCCCATCGTCAATACGACAGCCAATCACCCAGTGGCGTTTGAATGTCTCGCCCGCTGGCATAGCCCTGTCATCGGAGAGGTCACGCCTAATGAATTTATTCCTGTCGCAGAAAGTATCGGCCTGATTTCAAATATCACATTGGTGCTGTTCGAAAAAGCAATACAGGCCATGCGTGACTGGCCGGAACAGGTCGGTTTGTCATTCAATTTGTCGGCCAACGATATTACTAACGATAAAATGATCCATGACCTGATCCGGATGATTGCCGACTGTGGCGTAGATGCAAAACGTTTTACTTTCGAGCTGACGGAAACCGCCTTGCTGCAAGATTATCTTTCGACCAGGAACAATATCGAGCTGTTGCGTCAGGCAGGTGTGGCCTTGGCGCTGGATGACTTTGGCACAGGTTATTCCAGCTTAAGCCATGTGCAAGGCTTGCCCTTGAATAAAATCAAGGTCGACCGAAGCTTTGTGCACGATATTGAAACCAACCCTAAGAGTAAAATGATTGTCAGTTCGATTTTGGTTTTATGCCGGGGCATAGGCATTGATTGTGTGGTGGAGGGGGCAGAGTCAAAAAGCCAGATTGAGCTTTTACAGGCCATGGGCTGCCATATCATCCAGGGGTTTTATTACGCCCAGCCCATGAACGCACAGGCGATCCCAGCGTTCCTGGCAACTACAAGGGCAACCCGCTAAAACTGGCGGTTCCAGCCTTGCAGCCAATGCAGCGCGGTTCCCTGGTCCATAGGTCTTGCAAAGTAATAGCCTTGGCCATAACGGCAGCCCAACTCACGCAGGCCGATGGCTGCCAGCGTGTTTTCAATGCCTTCGGCAATGGTTTCTATCTTCAGGCTTTCGGCCAGCTTGAGGGTGGAGGCAATTACCTTTCTTGATTTTGAGGATGCTTCCAGGGTACTAACCAAGGACTTATCTATCTTAAGCTCGGTAAAAGGCAGGTTTGCCAGCAGCGTCATCGAAGCGTTATTGTTACCAAAGTCATCAAGACTTAATTTAAAACCTTCTGTGCGGAGCCGTGAAAGGATTTTTTTTGCTTGTTCCGGGTCTTCCAGGGTGGCGGTTTCCGTGAGCTCAAGGATGACTCTTTCAGGAGGTAAATCGCAGGCTTGGCATGCACTGACCAATACATTTGTCAGCGACTGGTCTCTAAAGCTATTGGCCGAAATGTTCATGGAAAACGACAGGGTGGTTCCAAGCGAGCGGATGAAATGAAAGCCTGTTTCTATGACGATCTGAGTCAGCTGGGTAATTTGGCCTGTCTTTTCGGCAATCGGGATAAACAGGTCGGGTAGTTTGATGCCAAGCAGCGGGTGGTTCCAGCGTAATAATCCCTCAAATCCGATCACATTGCCATTCACTAAGTCTATCTGTGGTTGATAAAACACCGTAAATTCATGATTGCGGATGGCTTCGTCTATCGTCCTGGCGTCCACAATCAGAGGTTGTGTACTGAGGCCGTTGCCGGTATGCGCATGCAAGTCTACAGAGGCCTGGTCAGAGAGCATGTTTCTGAGGATATGCTGGTGAAAAGGGTAGTGCAAAATGCCGCGTATATTGAGTTGATATTGGATGGCAGCGAGTTGTACGGCAGGTAGGGCGGCTGTGCCTATGCCACTGGTTAAAATAATCGAAGACTGGCACTGATGTTGCGCCAGCGTTTGCAGCAGGCTCACGCCATGCACGCCGGGCATCAGGATGTCGATTGCCAGATGGGAGGGTCTTTCTGCCAGGAATGCTGCCATAAAAAGGTTGGCATCATCAAATATTCTGACTTCAAACCCCTGGGTCTGAGCTTCACTGGCAATAATTTCGGCATCATTTCCATCATCATCCAGTATTAAAAGAGTACTTGCACGCATACAGCAACCTCCGTTTTTTAGCGATTAACCATCGCTGGATAGACATCCCTAATTAAAATGCTAGCAATATTGATATTAATGTATTTTTGCGAAAACTGTATAGTCTTAGTGGGTGTTCAATCGAAAAGTCGTTCATGCTGACATGATGTGTCGCGGGATTGGCTACCCAAACAGTCATCTATGTTGAAACTCAATTGCTCATTATGAAATAGGAGTGGGGGCGTGACCAAGATAGGCCTGGATCTCTGCTTCAAGCATGGGTTTTGCAAAATAATAGCCTTGGACCCACTGGCAACCCATCGCTTGCAGGAATCTGACCTGGCTTTCGGTTTCTGCCCCTTCGGCCACGCATTCCATATGCATGCCCTGGCACAAAGCCAGAATTGAACGCACGATGGTTTGGCTGGTGGTATTGGTTTCAATGTCCTTGATGAAACTGCGATCTATCTTCAGTTTATCCAGGGGCAGGTGCTGTACATGGCTTAAACTCGAGTAACCCGTGCCAAAGTCATCCAGCGCGACTTTGGCGCCTGCCTGGCGTAACCGCTTTATGTTTTCCCTGGCTGTTTCAAAATCCTGCAGCAAGGCAGTTTCGGTGATTTCAAAGACAAACCTGCCAGGCCTTAGATGGCTGGTTTGCATAATGCTGATCAAGTCTTCAATCACCGCCTGGTTGGTGACATCGTAGGCCGATAAATTGAAAGACAGGCGCATATCTTCTGGCCAGTGAGCCATGGAGCGAATGGCGCGGCGAAACATCAGTTTGGTGATGTCGGCGATCATGCCCAGGCTTTCCGCCACGGGGATAAACAGGGCAGGGGAAACATCGCCCAGTGTCGGGCTGCGCCAGCGTGCCAGGCTTTCGAAAGCACCCACCTCACCGGTATCAATGTCGATAATCGGCTGGAATACCGGAAATAATTCTGCGTGGATATCTGCTGCCCGTAGTGCCTGGTCTATCCGGTTTAATTGCTGGCGCTCTTTTTCCAGCGTATCGGAATAGATTTCCAAGTTGCCGCGCTCGGTACGCTTGACGTGATACAGGGCAAAGTCGGCATGCTCATACAGGGTTTGTGCCGAGGTCTGCTGGTCACAGACAATACAGGCCCCCATAGAGGCTTTGATGACCATCCGCAGGCCATCAATGCTAATCGGTTGCGAAATGGCCTGGTTGATTTCATAAGCAATCTGCGTGAGTGACGCATGCTCATCATCCGTGACCAGGTGGAACGCAAACTCATCACCTCCCAGGCGGTAAAAACGCACTTCATCCGGCCTGATCTGTGCCAGGCGTTTGCCTACTTCCACCAGTACCAGGTCACCGATATGATGGCCATGTACATCATTAACCGGTTTGAAATTATCGAGATCCAGGATGCCTACGGCAAAGCACTGGCTGGTTTGCCTGGCCAGGATCAGCTCCTGCTCAACCTGCACAAAAAACTGGCGACGATTCGGTAGTTGCGTCAGTACATCCTGGTTGGCAAGGCGCTGGTTATCTTTGAGTAAAGCCTGCGTTTCATAAGTGGCATTGACCCATTGATCAAATATCGTGCTGCTGGAACGCATGGCCAGTAGCATGCCGACTTCAAATACCACGATCAGCAAGGCAATCAGATAGGCATGTTCTATGTGGCCGATAAACACACAGGCAATCGCCGAGGTGATCATCACCAGGTTATAGAGATAAGCGGCAGTCCCGATTTTCCTGAGAATAAAAGCAAAGCAGAAGCCATACAGCGTGTTATGGAAGATCAGGTAATAGTGTCCGAAGTTATCGGTAAGCGGGTAAATGTAGAGACTGCGCCAGAAAGTGACTAGGCCAGCAAAGATGAGGATGCAGGAGCCAATATCCAACCGCCTGTGGATGGCATGCGTGGGAGGATGTTCGTTGCGATGCCGGAACCAGTATAGAAGCATGCCAGCACAGATCAGCATCCTGAATGCCGGTCCCGCAATGGCCAGTTTCCAGTCCACGCTGTCTTTTAAGACGAGCATTTGTATGGAGAGCGCACTCATCGCCATGAAGATGGCAACAGGCACATCTTTCAGCAGGCTGTTATAGCGCGCACGCAGCAATTCATGGCTGGTTGTTCTAAAAAATAGCATTGCGACGTTAAGTTATTATTTTTTTAAGGCTGCTTAATCTTAAGCAGCCCCATGGTGTTTCTATCTGCTGAATAAAAAGCGATTCACTTTCCAATTGTGGCTTTGGTAAGCCAGTGAGTTTGTGAATGCTATCACCCTGTAAAGCCTGTTGCCGACAGGTTTTACCACATCTGCATCCCCCGGCCGTGATTGTACGTTTTTTATTGCAAAGAAAATGGTTTAAAACAGCCAATTATTCAAAAAATGGTTGTAATGAGCCGTATTGATTAACCATAAATTTATCCACTTAATTTTTTTTAATTGAGAATCAGTCTCTTATGTCAAAGAGACATGCTGGCATGTGTTTTGCAATCAATATAAAAAAGGATATGGCAGGGAGTCTGAGATGAGCGAAACATTAGCCTGGTGTGGCATAGACTTGAAATGGGCATATAGCGATGTCTTGCGACGCATTGGGCGTCGTACGGCCTGTGTGCAACGTGCCAAGGATATCCTGCATGACGCGCTGGTATTCTTTGCGGTTTCCAGTCACCCGGCACGCGAAGAGTCCCCGCAAGCTTACCTCAATGGCATCGTCAACCATTTGCTGGTTGATGAGTTCCGCTACAGGACGCGTTTTGTCGATGAAGAGCAGATAGACGAAACGGCACTCATTCTCGAGTGCACGCCAGAGCAGCTATACGAAACCCGCCAAAAACTCTATCACCTGCAACGTGTGGTGGATCTGCTGCCGGAAAAATGCCGACAGGTATTCTGGTTATACCATGTGGACGAAATGAAGCAGCGCGAGATTGCCATGCAGCTGGACATCAGCGTCAATATGGTCGAGAAACACCTGATCCGCGCCATGCTTGATATCCGCGCGTTTCAACAGGCCATCAATTAAGCCATCATGTCCAAGCCGCTTAACTCAAAGTCGCTGACCCTCAGTGAAATGGCTGCGCGCTGGTACCTGCGCATGCGTGAGCATGGGCACAACCAGCGTCATGCCGAACACCATGCCTTTGAGCAGTGGCTAGCCGATGACCCGCGTCATGGTGCCGAATACGATAGTATCGCGCGCGCCATGGGCCAGCTGGATTCCACTGAAGGCCTCTCTAAATTGGCAGAGGCAGCAGAGCAGCATGCTTTCCTTGCCAATGAGGCACGCCGCAAAGCCAAGCAACGTCGCCTGGCGCAAGTGATGGTGGTCTGTTTTATCTGTGTGGCCGGTTATTTCACCCACCAGCAGTACCAGGTCTGGCAGGCCAAACCCGTCATGCAGATGGCCGCGCAAAACCCGGTCGGGCAAATCGCCATTAAAACGCTGGATGACGGCACCAAAGTCACCCTGAGCGCCAAGAGCGATATGGAAGTCACCTATTACCGCCACGAACGGCACGTGTTGCTCAAAGAAGGCGAGGCTGTGTTTGAAGTAACCAAAGACGCTGACCGTCCTTTTGTCGTTGAAACCGATACCGCCAAAGTCACCGTGCTGGGGACACGCTTCGCCGTCAACCGCCTGGAGCAGGTGGTGCGTGTCAGTGTGGATCACGGCCGGGTAAAAGTAGAGCCCAAGTTGGAAAGCACATCAGGCAATGCTGGCAATCCACTGGATATTTCACGCGAAATTACTAATGGACAAGTGGTCGAGGTCTACCCCAACCATGCCATGGTCCTGGTCAACCGCCCGGCTTCGGATGCCTTTGCCTTCCTCAATGGCAGGCTGGTATTTGACCGCGCCGATACCAGTGAGATCGCCTATACCGTCTCCCGCTACCGCCTTAAACCGGTGCACTCCCAAGGCAAGCAGGTACGCAATATTTCTGCGGATATCAATATCCAGGATATAGACCAGTTCTTGCGTGGTTTGCCCAATATTGCCCCGGTCAGACTGCAAGAAAGCCCGCAGTATACGCTGCTGAATTCCCAGCAATAATCCCAACAAAAAGCGCCATTCATGGCGCTTTTTTATTCTCTTTTTCTTGTCTTGGGATAAATCTTTTCTGTCGATAAATGTAAATTTAAGTTATCGACGTCAGGTTTTTGCCTCACTCACAGATGAGTCATAGACAGGAGAAGTCTGTGAGTACATATAAAAAATTAAACAGAAGAGGAATACACACTGCGTTAGCTGCTTTGAGCGTGATGGCATCGCAACCAGTGTGGGCAGAAGCATTAAATACCCAGTTGCCTAAACAGCAGGAGGAAACTTTTAGTGTGCCCGTTAACGTTGATATTCCAGCGCAGCCGTTGGCTAACTCATTGCATGACCTTGGCAAGGCCACGGGCATGAATATTTCATTCCCCAACGACGTGGTTTCCGGCAAAACCGCACCCGAAGTGCGCGGCCGTATGACGCGCAAAGAAGCACTGCAACGCGTGTTGGGCGAGAGCGGGCTTGTGCCTAAAGTTGAAGGCAGTAATGTCATTATTCAAAAGGCACCTAAAGAAGATAATAAGAGCGTGCAGCTCGACAAGGTTGAAGTCCGCGCCAAACGCTTTTATGAAGTCGGCCCACTGCCTGGTCTAGGGCTAACCAAAGAAGAAATCCCTGGCAATGTCCAAAGTATCTCTGCCAAAGAGATTAAAGAAGCACACTCATTGAGTATTACAGACTTGATGAACCGCAAGCTGCAATCGGTCACAGTGAATGATTATCAGGGCAATCCGTTCCAGATGGATGTGCAGTATCGTGGTTTTACCGCAGGGCCACAGATTGGTACCCCGCAAGGTTTGTCAGTGTTTATTGATGGTATTCGTGTGAACGAGCCATTTGGTGATGTGGTGAACTGGGACATGTTGCCCATGAATGCCTTGGCAAGTGTAGACGTGTTTCCTGGCTCAAATCCTATTTTTGGTTTGAATACTCTGGGTGGGGCATTCTCACTTAAAACCAAGGATGGCTTTAATAATGCTGGCGCAGATGTTGACATACTGACAGGATCATTTGGTCGTAAGCAACTGCAACTGGAGGGTGGCTGGAACAACGGCACAGTGGGATTGTTCGCGGCAGGTAACTTATTTTTGGAGGATGGCTGGAGAAAAAACTCTCCAAGTAGGGTTAATCAATTGTTTACCAAGGGCAGTTATCGAGGAGATAACTTAGACCTTAATCTCAGTACATTACTCGTAAAGACTGATCTGACTGGGAATGGATTGATTCCAACAAATGAGTATGAACAAAACAGGGATGGCGTTTATACCAGCCCGGATGTGACAAAAAATCAATTAGCTCAGTTTCAGTTATCTGGCAGTTATTTTGTCAACGATAAATTTACTATTACAGGCCAAGCATACCATCGTAATAGTAAACGTAAGCAGAAAAGCGGGGATGTCTTCACTGATTATGACCAAGAGCTTTTAGCGCGACGTAGGCCGGGTATCAATGGCACAACAGGTACCCCAGAACAATATACCTGCTTATTTAATAGTACAAACTCTTATGGGGTGCCAGATTATTATGCGATTCCACTTGATATCGACCCGACAACCGGTGGGTTTGACTTATCAAGTTCTTCATTTTTTAATGATTTGTTTGATAACGGCGTATTGGACGGTAATTACGATTCATTTAAAAACACAGCCCTGCCGGCAGATTATGCAAAATCACTCCAAGATGTTATTGCATACTGGAAAAACCCTTATGTGACAGCGGTTTATGATCGAGGAGCGGTTGAGCCGGTAACGGCTGGCCCTACAGTAACTTATGATTATGGTGACGATATTTCATACAATGCAGCGTCAAGTGTTTGGCAAGAAGGAGCGTATACAGGTAACTTAGGCGGCGTCATTTTGACAATTGATAATTACTATCAACAACAAGTAGGCGGCACGATTACTCGTTATCTGATACTTCCTCTGGCCCCAACAAATCTTGAAAATTGCGCAAGTACTCAGGCTACCAATGCATCCGGTGGTAGTAATAACGGAGGCAATGCCTATACCTATTTAGATCCTGCAACAGGGCTACCGACAACAGTTGATGGTGTCGGTACTGGTCAATCTGGTGTGGTGAATGGAACACCTACAGGGATTATTACTAATAACCAGATTGACCAAATTGTCGATGGTTTTTCGCTCCAGTTTAACTGGAACTTGGATACGCATAAATTGATGGTGGGCATGTCCCTGGACTCGGCAAGAGCCGATTATCGGAACTCCCAGCAATTAGCTTTTATCAATGCAAACAGGGAGGTCTACATTGATCCATCTCAGGCGAACCCGCAATTTGCCGGCGCATTCCAGCCAATCAGCAATAATAACTTTGATGGCACTAGCGTCACCAAGAGCTTGTATTTTAGTGACACGTGGACGCCCGTGGATACTTTGCATTTTACAGCTGCTGGACGATACAACCAGACCAAGGTAAGAAACACAATCGCTGCCCGTTATGGTATCGGGGCGTATCAGATTGGTGATGTGGTCGCTGTACCAGATAACTACAATGTTTGCCCGAATGGTGATTGCACTGGTGTTGAAACCAATTACCTTCAACCAGACATCTTCAATTCTCTTGATAATCCTGAAACAGAAAAATTCACCTATTACTCTTTTAATCCTTCATTAGGTATGTCTTGGCAGGCCAAGGGGAATTTAAATTTTTTTGCCAATATTGCACAGGGAACTCGTACACCTAGCGTGATTGAGTTGGGTTGCGCATTTGATGATACCCCTGTGCCCAGCAGCACGGGTGTTATGGGACCGCGCAGTATTGTAGAAAACCGCTTTTGCTCTTTGCCCACCACTCTATCGGGCGATCCATATCTCAAGCAGATTAGAGCCACAACTTACGATATTGGTTTGCGCGGCACCATTGGTGAGGATATGCAATGGAATGTAGGTGCCTATCAAACAGACCTTAGGAACGATATCTACTTCATCGCCGTGGGTTCTCCTGGTCAAGGTTTTTTTGACAATGTGGGTAAAACCCGCCGTAGAGGTTTAGAAGCTGGGCTGTCTGGTAAAAAAGACAAGCTTCGTTTTAGCGTGAACTACTCCCTCACTGAAGCCACCTTCCAAGACAAGTTCTATATGTTCAGCGACTCTAACAGTAGTGCGTTTACGCTGAGTGGCTATGGGGATGGGGTTATTCAGGTAAAGCCCGGTGATCGGATGCCAGGTGTTCCACTACAAAACTTGAACGCCAGCGTCAGTTACGACGTGACAGACAAGTGGACAGTGGGTTTGAATATGGTTGCTCATTCAGACAGTTATTTACGTGGAAATGAAAATAATGAACATCGTGCAGGGGTACCACGGCCCATTTTTGTAAATATTCCTGGTCAAGGTCCTACTACCGTCTACCGGCAACCCACAACCAATCCTGGCAAAGTAGACGGCTATGCGACTTTTAACTTTCAAACCAGTTACAAACTTAACAAAGAGTGGACTGCGACGATGGTGGTTAACAATCTGTTCGACAAAGAGTATTTCAGTGCGGGGCGTTTGGGGCTTAATCCATTTTCGCCAAGTATCCTGGGAGCAGTTGGGCCAGACGGATACAACCACAATTCCGGAGATTGGTTAACTACAAATTTCATTGCGCCTGGCGCACCGCGAGGAGTGTGGTTTAGTCTGAACTGGCATTTTGAGCCTAATTAACAATTTCGGGAGAAATTCCCTGAAGGGCTATAGCTTAATTTTGAAAGAATAATGGGCATTTGTGGTCGGCCCATAAAGTGTTCAACCGCAACGTATTTAGAACTTACCAAGAGCTAAGAGGTTGTGGTGAATTGGTGATGCAGGCAGCCACAAATGCCTGCTTATTGTAACTCTTTAGGAGCGCGTAATGAAAATCTCATTATTGAAAATGGCAGTTTTAAGTGCGTTAACATTCTCAAGCCATGCATTTGCAACAGGTTTTGTGGGTTTGCCTGCTACTGGTTTTGCTTCATCTGCTTATACCAATTGTTTTAACGATGGCCGCACAGCTGCCGATCCAAAGGGCAATTTTGGCTCATATAGTCCATTCACATCGCCTAGCACAACCGTGAATAACACATGCTGGGTTGCAAAACCTTCTACAGAGTTAACCTCCCCACTGTCTGGATACACTCTTGTAGGCAGTCGCTCTGTACAGATTCCAACATCTACAGGTGCAGGTGGCAATATTGGTACATTGGTTGACTATGCGTGGAGAAATGCTTCCACCAACATGTGCATTATCGGTACGCGGGCGACCATGATTAATGCTGATCATGATCTTTCAAGCGCCGGGACTCAAATCTTTGAAATCAACGATGTAACCAGAGGTGGTTTCTCAGGTTTAGGTACCGTAAATGTGGCTTACACCTTGTTCGCATCCAATGCTTCACCGGTTTACCGCGCTGGCAGAACATTCACCTCCGTACAGCACAGAGCATTGAAGTACGACACTACAGCGAATAAGGCACTCAATGGGACTAACTATTTGGACTTGCCAACAAAAACTAGTGTGACTGCAAATATTTCTGGTGAAAACACGCCAATCGCAGCTGGCACTACTGCGACGACAACTGCTGCTACGCAAGATGCTGTGGTCAATGACAATTATGTCGATTTTACGTTGGACACTGGCTTTCAGGATGATGATGGCGGCTTGAATCCAGTTACTGCATTTACGTATATCCAAGCTTCATGCACGGCCAATCCAACTGTGCAAACCAATGCGATTCGGTTACGCCAAACCGCTCAGGAAAATGCAACATTTAAAGAAATCCTGATGGATGGTTATGCCATTGGTACACCATAATTTGTCGGTTTTTTTAATATGAATTCACGAGTTGCTAATAGCAACTCGTGATGAGCTAAGGAGATTTCTCATGGCTGTAAAGATTTTCAACTCAACTGAAGTTGAGTACACAGGGACTGCTGACTCTGATTTGATAGTCGGCAATGCTTTAAATAATTTTATTAACACTGGTGAAGGTAATAATGTAGTTTTTGGTGGGGCCGGAGACGACGTTATTATTGGCGGCACAGGTAATGATGTTATTTTTGGAGGTGCTGGTAATGACATCATTGATGCAGGTAACGGCAATAATTATGTAGATGGTGGTGATGGCGACGATAGTATCTTCGGTGGTGAGGATGATGACATTCTTGCTGGTGGTGCTGGAAACGATACCATTTTAGGTGGTGATGGCGATGATATATTGTTCGGCGGAGAGGGTGCTGATTATCTCCAAGGGGATGATAGTACTGCGGGTGATGAGAGTGTTGATGGCAACATTTACTTTGTCACTTCCGATGATGCCATTATCGGTGGTGAGGGTAACGATACATTCGTTATCACCAGTCAAGAGGATGCTGAGGGTGTAATTATCGAAGCTGGTGTTTCAGATTTGGACAATTCAGGTAATGAGGCGCGGTATGTAGACCTTGAAGAGTCCAGTGAGGTGGATGAAGATGCGCCGCTTGTGGCAATTGATACCACAACAGGCTTGGTGGTAGAAATCGATGACGAAGAAATGTCTGAGCAAGCAGAAACCGATGTTCGTCTGAACATTGTTACTCGTCCAGGCTCTTCTGCAATAAGCACGTTCGCCACGACAGTTGCGGGTTATAACGCAGTGGATACCCTAGAGTTCACTCAATCTGGAGAGTTTGAAGGTATTCAATTTTCTGGCATTGAGCGCATTGAGTTAGCAAGTGGTGTAAGCATCACCCTAGAAGCCGAACAGCTAGAAGAAAATGGCGAATCTCTGAGCTTGGGTGAATTAAACCCTGGCTACCAAATCCACGGTGTTGCTGGTGGTCCCGTCGAAAACGTTACTGTCGAGCTTGAGTTTGAAGAAGAAGAGTTTGAACCAGCTGCTAGCATTGTAGGTGCCACTCCGGTTAGCTACGATAAAGCAGTATTTGAGGTGGATGATTTCTCCGTTGCTCACCTCTACTTCAATGTTGATGTCACCTACGATGCTTCAGAAGGCGAAGCTGGTAGCTTCACCCGTATTGATGGTGCTAACGAAGGCAGCGATGCACACGAGATCGTATTGGGTAGCGAAGGCGTTGACTACGCGACCATGCGTTTGGGTGATGACACTGTATACGGTAACGGTGGCAATGACCTGTTGATCGGTCATGGCGGTGCGGATTACCTGGACGGTGGTGAAGGCGATGACATTTTTGTGATCGGCGGTTTTGGTAGTGGTGTGCAAGGCACGACTTCCAAGGCTGATGACGGTAACAAAGAGTGGATCGCGACTGGCGCTAAACACGATGTGATCGTAGGTGGTGATGGCGTGGATACTCTGCGGATCACAACAGGCATTGGTGCCAACACCAAAGCCAATGGTACTGTGGTGCTGAATGATGCTAACTTCCAGTCTATGGAAGTGGTGCAAGTGGGTGGCACAGTGGGGCGTTTGAACGTTGAAAACACCGATTTGCAGTTGCTCAACGATCATTACTACTTCAAGGCCAATGGCACTGTGGCTGACCTCTCTAACACCTTGGGTAACAATGGCGGCACCATCAACAATGTGGTGGTGGATGCATCCGGCGTGACTGCAAACGGCCTGCGTTTTGAAGGCAATGCCAACCAGCAGACCTTTATTGGTACCACTAAAGCTGACGTGTTTGTCGGCAATGGTGGTAACGATACGCTGACTGGCGGCGGCGGTGCTGATACCTTTGTCTTCGGCAAAGTGTATGAGCAAGTGGTCACAGGCTCTTCAACCACTGTGCAAACCTATACCAACACGGCGTTTAACCTGACCGGGGTAGACACCATTACTGACTTTACCCGTGGCACCGACAAAATCGAGTTGCACCTGGATCAGTACAGCATGTTGGCAGGGTTTAACAGCAGCATGTTGCGTGTAAACAGCACAGGCACAGCACAAGACGCCAATGACTACCTGGTTTACAACACTACTACTAAAACCCTCAGCTATGACGCTGACGGCAATGGTAGCGGTGCCAAGGTAGACATCGCGATCCTGACCGGTGTGAACACATTGTCCACTTCGGACTTCATCATCGTTTAATTGCGATAACTGCAAGCAGGGCTCCCTGCTTGCAGTCTTTTAATAAGAGAAGTCTTTGGGTGAGTAAGTTGTCGCAATCTGAGAGCATTAAGCAAGTCATGTCCGAACTTTGGCCCGCATGGCGCAAAGTATGGATGTTTGGCATCGTGACGCATTTGCTGATCCTGGTGCCTTCCTGGTACATGCTGGAAGTGTACGACCGCGTGATTAACAGCCGCAATGTGTCTACATTGCTGATGCTAACGCTACTGGCTACCTTCGCCTATTTGGTGATGGAAGGGCTGGAATGGCAACGCCGACATTTATTGCAGGCTGCTTCAAGCCACTTTGAAACCGAGTTGCAGCAACGCCTGTTCGAGCGTGTGTTTACCGCTAAATTGGCGATGCCGGAATTTCCGGCACAACAAGTCTTTTCCGATTTTTCTACCCTTAAAAGTACATTGCATTCTTCAGCGTTTTTAAACCTGATGGATGCGCCTTTTTGCCTGATTTTTTTAGTGGCCGTATTCCTGATTCACCCGGCGCTGGGTGTGTTGACCTTACTCGGGCTATTGATACAACTGGTACTCACCGTGCAGAACCAGGCACGCGTAGCACCCATGATGAAACAGGCCAATGTGCATGCACTGGAATCCCAGCGTTATTTTGCCAGCATCAGCCGTCATGGCGATGTCATGCAGGCCATGCACATGATGGTACCGGTGGAGCAGCGCTGGTTAAAAAGCCAGCATGGTTTCTTGTGGCAGCAGACACTGGCCTCTGAATTGGCTGGCAAGAATTCAGCCGTTTCCCGCTGGTTGCAAACCTTGCAAACCAGCCTGATCCTGGGCTTGGCCTGCTACCTGTTTATTGCCGGTGAACTGTTTAATGGCGGCGCCATGATGATTGTGGCCTCTATTCTGGCCTCCAGAGTGCTGGCACCGCTGGTGCAATGTGTGGGTCACTGGAAAACCTATGAGCAGGCCTGGACCGCCTATCAGCGCATAGACAGCTTGTTTGCCGGGGCTGCGGCAAAAGCAGACGGCTTGGTATTGCCCCCACCAACAGGTGAAGTGACGGTGGAGCAACTGGCTTATGCGATCCCGAAGTCAGGCAAGGCACAGGCTGATGCTTTTATCCGCCAGGTGCATTTCAAACTGCCTGCCGGAAATGTGCTGATTGTGGCCGGCGCTTCCGCCTCTGGCAAAAGTACACTCGCCAAATTGCTGGTGGGATTGTTGCCGCCCAGCAGTGGCCGCGTGCGCTATGACGGGGTGGATGTCTACAGTTGGGATAAAACCAGGCTGGGCCCGCATATTGGTTACCTGGCGCAAGAGGTCGAGCTGTATGACGGCCGCCTGATAGATAACATTTGCCGATTCCAGGCACCTGATCCGGCGGCGCTCACGGAAGTGCTGGAGTTGCTGGGTTTGTCGGATTGGGTACAGCAGCTGCCAGAAGGGTTGAACACACATATTGGTCAAGCCGGCATGATGCTCTCAGGCGGTGAGCGCCAGCTCATCGGTCTGGCACGCGCCTTTTACGGCAAGCCGCGCATTGTGGTGCTCGATGAGCCAAATGCCAACCTGGACACAGGCGCGGAGCGACTGTTGCAACAGGCCATTGCCCGCCTCAAGCAGCAAGGCACCACATTTGTGATTGTGAGCCACTTGCAGCATATCCTGACTATTGCTGACTGGATGCTGGTGATGGTACAGGGCCAGATGATCCGTTATGGCAAACCGGCTGATGTGCTGGCGAGTTTCCAGGCCCCTGCGGCCAAAGAGGCCATGTCTCAAGCACCAATCGCTCCGGTGCCAGCGGCAAAGGTGGCCCAAACATGAGTGTTTTGCAGAAAATCGCATTATGGCCGCTGGTCAAAGCGTTCCGCCAGCAGTTTATCCATATGGCCTGGCTCAGTTTACTCACCAATGTACTCATGCTCGTCCCCACGTTGTACATGCTGCAACTCTACGACAGGGTGATGATGAGCAGGAACACCATGACACTGGTGGCCATTACCCTGCTCACGGCAGGCTTGCTGCTGCTGATGGCAGGGGCCGATTGGCTGCGTAACCTGTATGCGATCAAAACAGGCGTGCAACTAGATCTGAGCTACGGCAAGCAGGTATTTTCTGCGGCATTCAATCCGCGCACGCCGCCGCAGCAATCGCCAGTGCAATCCTTGCAGCAGTTGACCACGATCAGGCAGTTTCTAACCGGGCAAGGGCTGTTTGCCATGCTGGACCTGCCCTGGAGCGTGGTCTATATCGCTGTGCTGTTGACCTTGCATCCGCTGCTAGGGCTGACGGCGGTGGTGTTCTGCCTGATCCAGTTTGGGGTGGCTGTATGGAACCAGTCCGTCATTGCAGAGCCAGCACAACAGGCGCAATCGGCCAAGCAAACCACCGAAAACTTCATCCAGAAAAAAATTAGCCACTTGCAAACCAGCCATGTGCTGGGGATGTCGCACACCTTGCGCCAGCGCTGGCAGGCATTGCTCGCCGAACAATCCAGCGCGGAGCGCATATGGCTGTCCGCCAGTGACCGTAGCCAGTTTGTGAATAAATGGGTGCGCTATACCATGCAGTCGCTGATGCTGGCAGTGGCGGCCTGGTTGACGATTAAAGGGGATATCAGTGTCGGTTCCATGGTGGCTTCCAATGTATTGATTGCCCGAGCCTTGCAACCGTTTGATGTCATTGTGCATAGCTGGCGGCAGTGGTTGCAAGCCAATGATGCAGCAAGTGATTTGCAGGCATTGCTCACCAGCGCCAGGCAAACGGATGCAGCCCATGTGCCCACCCAGGCATTGCAAGGTCCTTACACCCTCCGGCTCAAAGGCATGGGCGTGACGCTGCAGTCACGCCGTATTCTGCATGCGCTGGATTTAACGATTCCGCCTGGTCGATTGCTGTGCATTATGGGCCCCTCCGGTTCCGGTAAAAGCACGCTGGCGCGGCTGCTCGTGGGTGCAGTGTTTCCCACGCAAGGCGGGTATCAAGTCAACCAGACGGTGATCCATGCTGGCAATGCCCGTGCTGCCATGACTAGCGTGGGTTATTTGCCGCAGCAGGTGTCACTGCTTGAAGGCACTATTGCCGAAAATGTCGCCCGGTTTGGTGAACTCAACAGCCAGCATATTATTGAGGCCTGCCAGCGCGTAGGCTTGCATGAAGCGATTTTACGTTTGCCACAAGGTTACGATACCCGCCTCGATGAACAGGGATTGCCCTTGTCTGGCGGGCAGCGCCAGTTGCTGGGGCTGGCACGCGCCATTTATCAAGAGCCTGCCTTGCTGGTGCTTGATGAACCGAATGCTAGCCTGGACGAGTTTGGCGAAGCCAGGTTGATGCAGTTGCTGCAAGCCCTCAAAGAAAAGCAGAAGACCATTGTCGTGGTCTCACACCGTTCTGGGGTGCTCAAGGTCACCGATGACTTGCTGGTGCTCAAGCGTGGCGAGGTGGTGCATCACGGCCCGCGAGACGCTGGCATTGTCTACCTGAACCAACTGAATGCCACTGCAACAAGCGTCACCACGGAGTCTCCATGTCCTTAACCCTGCCTCAACCTGTTCCCGATAATGTGCACGCGATTGAAGCGTATGCGCATCACACCGGCCATACCCGCAAGGGGGCATTCATTGTCCTGGCCGGGGTGATCGGGTTTGTGCTGTGGGCAGCGTATGCCCCGTTGGACGAAGGCGTGCCTACCGAGGGGCAGATCAGCGTCGAAAGCAATCACAAGGTGGTGCAACATTTGAGCGGTGGCATCGTGAGCAGTTTGCTGGTGCATGAAGGGCAGCAGGTGAAAGCGGGCGATCTGTTGTTTAAGTTAGATGAACAAGCCAGCAAGGCGCGCTATGAAGAAGTGCGCCAGCGCTATGCTGGCTTGCGTGCGCAAGAAGACCGCTTGCGTGCCGAGCAGTTACACCGCACGGTGATTGATTTTCACCCGGACCTGCTCAAGCTGCAAAACGACCCGTTGATCCAGCAACAAATGCGCAACCAGAGTCAGTTACTGGCGGCGAGAACGTCAGCCCTGGCCGCCGATATTGCCGGTAAACAGGAGTCGATTGCTGGCTACCAGGCCATGATCCAGGGCTATCAGGGCATGCTGGCCAGCCATGAATCACAGCTGACTTTGTTGGAGGAACAACTGCAAGGTATTCGTGCCCTGACGGGGGAAGGTTATGCCCCGCGTAACCAGCAAAATGATCTGGAGCAGCGGGTGGCTGCTTTGCATGGTGAGCGCGCCAATACCCAGGCCAATATCATCCGTGCGCAGCGTACCATTCTTGAGTTGCAGCAGCAGATCAACCAGCGCAACCAGCTGGAACGTAAGGAAATGGATGCCGAGATGGCGCAGGTCAAGTTGCAAGTGGAGGCCGATGCGCAAAAACTGGTGGCCTTGCGCGATGAGCTGGGTCGTACCGAGATCCGCTCACCAGCTTCTGGGCAAGTGGTTGGTTTGCAGGTGCATACCGTGGGCGCTGTGATCCAGCCCGGGCAAAAGCTCATGGATATTGTACCCTCTGGTGAATCGCTGATTATTGATGCGCAGATTCCGCCACACCTCATCGACAAAATCCACGCCGGCCAGGCGGCCGATGTCCGCTTCTCGACCTTTTCCAATAGTCCGCAATTACTGGCCGAAGGCCGCTTGAAGTCGGTTTCCAGTGACTTGCTGACTAAACCGGCGGCGACCGTGGAAGGCAGCCAGAGCTATTACCTGGCCAGGATCGTGTTGACCGATAAAGGCATGCAAGCCTTGCAGGGCCGCCAGTTGCAGCCTGGCATGCCAGTGCAGGTGGTGATTAAAACCGGCGAGCGCACGCTGTGGGATTACTGGATGCATCCGTTGAGCAAGCGGTTGGCGGCATCGATGAAGGAAGAGTAATGGAAACACGTTCTCAGTGGCTACGCAGGCAAATTACTGCGTTGCGCGGTACTCGTAATCCTCATGTACAACTACGTACATTCCGGTTCCTCCGCTCCGTGCGCCTTGCACTTTCTCCTGCTCGCTCACTGCTTCAGGGCTTCCTTATGCGTTTGCATCCTTTCTTCAAAATATGCCTGATAGCGATGATGATTGGCTGTGCTTCTGCACATGCCCTCGAAGACCTCAATGGCCTATACCAGCTGGCGATTAACCATAATGCCGATTACCGCGCAGCATTGGCCAATACCGAGGCCGAGCGCGAAGAGCTGACCAAGGCCAAGGCCTTGTTTTATCCCAAGGTGAATCTTGGCCTGATGCGGGGCCGCGGTGTGACTGACCGCACAACGCAAACCAATTTGGGTTCCTTCAACAGCAACCTTAACTATGAGCTGGAGAATTACAGTTTTAGCGTCAAACAGCCATTGTTCAATAAAGAAACCATGGCGATTTACGGCGGTGCCAAGTCCTATGTCAGCGCGCAGGAGTCTTTGCTGGAACAGGAAAACGCCAAACTGATTCTCAAGCTGGTGTCAGTCTACCTGGAAACCCTGTATGGGCAGGAGCGTGTGCGCTTGCAGCAAAGCAAGGTGGACGCCGTGAGCCAGCAGTTGCGTCAGGCCGAGCAGCGCTATCAGCGCGGTAGCGGCACGGTGGTCGAGGTCAGCGAGGCACAAGCTAACCTGGATGTGGCCAAGGCAGAGCAGATCCAGGCAGAAAATGATCTGCTTTCCAATCAGCAAAGCCTGCAAATCCTGACGGGCGTCGCTCAGCCACTCTCTGTTGAATTGGTGGTGGATGGCTTGAACCGGTTTACTGGCGCGGAATATCCGATTGAGCGCTGGCTGGACCTGGCGCGGCAGAATCACCCGGAGTTGGCTGCTGCCACGTTGGAGGTGGATGTGGCGAGAAAAGACATCGAGAAGAAACAGGCCGGGCACTACCCCACGCTGGATTTGGTAGGCGTGCGTTCCTATAGCCAGAATGACAGCAATAACACCTTGGGGTCGCGTTTTGATACGACCACCATTGCCCTGCAGATGAATGTGCCCTTGTTTGCCGGTGGGTATGTCAGCGCCAATGTGCGCCAGAGTGCCAGCCGCCTTACTGCCAGTGAAGAAACCATGACGGCCAAATCACGTGAGATTGAGTTCAATGTGCGCAAGTATTACCAAAGCCTGCAGGCGCAGCAACAATCCATCTCGGCTTACCAGCAGGCGGTGCAATCAGCCACGGTGGCACTCGATGGCACACAAAAAGGTTTTCTGGCCGGGTTCAAGACCAACCATGAGGTGCTGGATGCCCAGCAAAAACTGTTTTCCAACCGGCTGTTATTGACCAAGGCCTATTACAGCCTGATCAGTGACTGGGTCAATTTGCAGTTCAGTAGTGGTTTGCTGTCGCTGGAGGCACTCAATCGTGTCAGCCAGGTGTTTGTGTCAAAAAAATAGAGGGGTTGAAAAGGTGATCTATAACATGAAATCAGTGTGTATAAAGTGCAAGCAGGCCGGGTTTACCTTGCTTGAGTTACTGGTGGTGATGGTGATTATCGGCTTGCTGGCCGGCTATGTCGGCCCCAAGTATTTTGCCCAGATCGGCAAATCGGAAACCAAAACCGCCAAGGCGCAAATTGAGGCTTTGTCACGTGCACTGGACACCTATCGGCTGGATACAGGGCATTACCCGACCACTGAGCAAGGCTTGGCCGCGCTTAACCGCCAACCCGATGGCGAGGCCAAGTGGCAGGGCCCTTACCTGGCCAAAGGGGTGCCTGCAGACCCATGGGGGCGGCCTTATTTGTACCGTTATCCAGGCGAGCATGGCGATTACGATGTGTGGTCACTGGGCAGTGATGGCGCCGCGGGCGGCCAGGATGCGGACAGTGATGTGGGTAACTGGTAACCCACTTTCGTGAGCCGGTACGATGAAGTTTGAGCTGAAAGTATTGCAGGGCACACAGGTGAGCTGGTTGTCAGTAGAAGCGACTGACCGGCAGTCAGCGCTGCACCAGGTGCAGGCGCAAGGGTATGGCGTGTTGCAGGTACGTGCTGCGCGCGCAGGCAATTGGTGGCCACAATGGCCGCTCAAGGCCCAGAGCTTTAACCTCAGCTTGTTTAGCCAGGAGTTGTTGGCGCTGCTGGAGTCTGGCCTCAGCCTGATTGAAGCCATTGAAGGCCTGGCCGAAAAAGAGCAGCAGGACCATGCGCGTGCGGTACTGGCAAGGTTGCGTACTGCACTCTATGAAGGCTTGCCTTTGTCGCAGGCGCTGGCATTGCAGCCCTCGGTATTCAGCCAGCTGTATATCGCTCTGATCCGTGCCAGTGAGCGTACCGGTGACATGGTGCAGGCGCTGCGCCGTCATGTGGCTTACCAGGCACAGGTCGATGCGATCCGTAAAAAAATCATTTCGGCCTCGATTTACCCGGTATTGCTCATAGCCGTGGGCGGGCTGGTGGTGCTGTTCCTGCTGGGATATGTGGTGCCACGCTTTAGCAGCATTTATGAAAGTGGTGGGGACAAGCTGCCATGGGCCAGCCAGATGCTGTTGCGCTGGGGGCAATTGCTACAGGGGCATGGCGAGTGGGTGTTGCTGGGCACATTAGGGATAGGCCTATCCCTGTGGCTGGTATTTTCGCGCCCCGCCAGCAAGGCCTGGGTCATGCGGCGTGTATGGCAAATCCCCAGCCTGGGAGAAGCGTTACGTATTTACCAGCTGGCCAGGTTCTACCGCACGCTGGGCATGTTGTTACAGGGAGGAATTCCCTTGCTGACTGCCCTGGGGATGGTGCAGTCTCTGTTACCGCAAGAATTGCAGCTGGCCTTGCAACGCGTGATCACCGACGTACGCGAAGGCAAACCACTGTCTGGGGCCATGGAGATGCATGGACTCACCACCTCGATCGCCAACCGCATGTTGCGCGTGGGCGAGCGTAGCGGGCAGCTGGACGAAATGCTGGGGCGCATTGGTGTGTTTTACGACGAGGAAACGGCGCGACGGGTGGAGTGGTTAAGCAAGCTGCTGGAGCCTGCACTGATGGTATTGATAGGCCTGATTGTGGGCCTGGTCGTCGTATTGATGTATATGCCGATTTTTGAATTGGCGGGCGCGATTGAGTAAGCGCGCCCCAAGAGATAAGTTGCAATTGAGTAATCACTGCTCAAAGACGGAAGTGAACGTGCATTCCATGAAAGAGGTTGTGACGTGAAAAGGACTGGCGCATGAATATGCAGGACTTGCCATTACCTGGTAACGACGTGCCACCGCTGGCTGCGGAGTGGCTGCCGCAGGCACGGCAGTTGTCCATGCAGAGTGGGCGGCCGCTGATGGAGGTGCTGGAAGAGCTATCCGGCCTGGCGCCCGATGTATTTGTGCTGGCACTGGGGCAAACGATGCATTACCCGACGCTGACAGCACTCGACTTGCACGCCATGCAGCCTATGTTTGAGCTGTTGCGCTTTGCCGACGCCAGTAGCCAGCATGCCGTGCTCATGCAAAAAGACGACCAGTCACTGCATATGGTGATTGCTGACCCGTTTGATGAGCCCTTGCAAATACGGTTGCAGAATAAGGTGCGGTTACCGGTGCAATGGTGCCTGGCACACCGCAACGATATTGCGGCCTGCCTGCAGTTTCATGAGGCACAGATGCGTGCACTCGACCAGGTGCATCCCAGCGACGCGACAAATAACGAAGAGGAAGCGCCGGTGGAAGAGCTGTCACTGAAATCCATCAGTGAAGACAGCAGCCCGGTGGTGCGTTTTGTGCGCTCTACCTTATACGATGCCCTCAAAGCCGGGGCCAGTGATATCCACCTCGAATCCACCATGCAGGGCCTGCGCGTCAAGTACCGCATCGATGGCGTGCTCAATGAAGTGGGCGGTCTCAGTGGCGTGATGCAGGCCGAGCAGGCCATTTCCCGGCTCAAGGTCATGTCCGAACTTGATATTGCCGAGCGCCGTATCCCGCAGGATGGCCGCTGCAAGGTGCATGCGCTGGGCCGCGAGATAGACTTGCGCGTGTCTATCATGCCCAGTGTGGTGGGCGAAGATGCCGTGTTGCGTGTGCTGGACCGCAAGGCCCTCAGTGAGGCACAGGGTATCAGCCTGGAGGTGCTGGGCTTTGCGCCGCATTTGCTGGCACAAATCCGTGCCCAGGCAGAAGCGCCTTACGGCATGCTGCTGGTGACCGGACCGACGGGCAGCGGTAAAACCACCACCTTGTACGGCATGATTTCCGAGATCAACCAGGGACAGGACAAGATAGTCACCATTGAAGACCCGGTCGAGTACCAGCTGCCTGGCGTACTGCAAATCCCCGTCAACGAGAAAAAAGGCCTGACTTTTGCGCGCGGCCTGCGTTCGATTTTGCGGCACGACCCGGACAAGATCATGGTGGGTGAAATCCGCGATGGCGAAACGGCGCAGATTGCCGTTCAGTCGGCGCTCACCGGCCACCTGGTGTTGACGACGGTGCATGCCAATAATGTGTTTGATGTGATTGGCCGGTTTACCAATATGGGCGTGGATGCTTACAGTTTTGTCTCTGCCGTCAATGTGATCCTGGCGCAACGGCTGGTGCGCGTGATCTGCCCGTTTTGCAAGGCAGATGACCAGCCTGATGAGGCCTTGCTGCTCAAGTCCGGTTTGAGCGCTGAGACCACTGCGCATTACCGCTTTAAAAAGGGACAGGGTTGCGGCCAGTGCCATGGCAGCGGTTACAAGGGCCGCAAAGGCATTGCCGAGCTGTTGCTGTTTGATGACCGTATGCGTGAACTGATTGTGTCCAGGGCCCCCATCAGCCAGATCAAGGCACTGGCAGCCACTACAGGCACGCGTTCCATGCGTGAGGCCGGGCTGGCGCTGGTCGCGGCGGGCGAAACCACCTTGCAGGAGATCAACCGTGTTACATCATTATCCTGATCCAGGTGTGGATTGCCGCTGGCGTGATAGCCAGCGCTGGTGGCAGGCGCTGACTGCACCCGAGTTACGGCTGGTCATCAGTTGTGATGAACTCGAAGTATTCTGGTTTACGCGGCAAGGACTACCCAATTTCACCAGGGAATTACTGGATCACCAGCGCTATGCTTTGCCTGGCAACGGTCAGGACATGCTGCCACCAGAGGCCTTGTGGCAAACGTTGGATACTGTGCTGTCGCCATTGGCAGGCGTGTACTGGCACGTGGTGGTGGTAGTGTCCAACCAGTATGCGCGTTGGCTGGTGCTGCCGTGGCAGGCGGAGCTCCGCTCACAGGCAGACAGGGAGGCTTATTATCTTCATGGCCTGCAGCAGGCCTTTGCCAGCGATATGCAGGACTGGCAGGTGCGCGCGCAGACAGGTGGTTATGGCCAGGCAACGCTGGTGAATGCTCTGCCAGCCGCCCTGAGCGAAAAGGTGCAGGCGGTACTGGCAGAACATCATTTATCGCCCGGCGTGATCGTCCCGGCCTGGGTGTTGTCGGTCAACCAGGCTTTGTATAGCCAACGCCAGCAGAGACGCTCGGCAGATGGCTGGATCGTTTGCCGGGAGTCTGGCCTGTTAACCATAGGCTGCCTGATGCAAGGGGCGTGGCAACAGGTTCGCCAGCTGCCTGTCGGGCAGCAGTGGCAGCAAAGTCTGGTGCAGTTACTGCAACGCGAACTGGTGGTACATCCTGAGCATGCAGGCTTGCCGGTGTACCTGCCCAAGCTCAATGGTTTGATGCAGGCTTCCCTGGCTCCTTTTGAGGTGCTGGATATCCTGCCTGCACACGGGCTCGGTGAAGCGTTCAATCAATCCATGCGCAGGAGAATGGCTGATGCAAGCCCTGCAGTTTAATTATGCACAGGGCCGCCTGCCAGGGCCTGTGCCCTTATTGCTGGGAGTCATGCTGGCAGTTGTACTGGCCTTGTTGGCTGCCACTTATCACCGCTTTGCGCTTGAGAATGCCGCCTTGCAGCAACAATGGCAGGCACGCCAGTCCACATTGGCTGCCAGGCAAACGGTCAAAAAACAGGTGGTGGATCCTGCACTGGCGGCTGAAATGGCTGAGGCGCAATTGCATATCCAAACGCCCTGGTTACCCTTGTTGCGCGATCTCGAACAGGCCCAGCAAAGCCAATTGTACTGGCTGCAACTGGCCCCGGATGCCAAACGCAAGCACCTGCGCATGACCGTGTTGGCACATCAGCGTCAACAGGGGTGGGCACTGGTGGAGCGCCTGAAAAAGCAGCCTGGTCTGGCTGATGTCAAGCTCAATGCCAGTGAAGCCAGCGAGGTGAACGGCTTGCACATGACGACCTTGCATCTGGAGGCCACATGGAAATATTAGCGTTAACCGCGTGGCAACGGCTGTGGTTTGCCAGCCAGCAACTTGTGTTGCGTCACCGCTGGCTGACAGGAATGGTATTGCTGGTGGTATTACTCACCGGCCTGGTGCTGCAAGCCTGGTGGCAACAGCAGTCATTGCAGCAGCGGTTGCAATCATTGCCTGCGCCAGTCTTGATGTCAGCCGATACAGCCAAGCCTGTGCAAACGTATCAGTCCAATTCAACCGTCATCTTGCCAGACTGGCCTGGCGAAGCCGAAGCTGAAAGCATCAGTGCCGACATCCTGAGCGAGGCAGATGCCATGGGCATGATCTTCGAACGGGCAGAGTTCCAGTCACTCCCGGTGGCGCATGCCCGTTTGCAGGTGCAACGCATTAAATTGCCGCTCAAGGGCGAGTATTTGCAGGTGCGGCAGTTTTTGCGCCAGGTGTTGCAACGCTATCCCAGCCTGGCACTCAGCCAGTTCAAATTGCAGCGCACAGATGTCATGCAGCCAGTCATAGAGGCGCACATAGAGTTCAGTTTGTATACCCGCAAGGGAGGCCAGCCATGACACAACGCTGGTGGATTTGGGCGGCGCTTGCAGGCACTTTGCTGGCCTGCTGGTGGGTGGAGCAGGCCGAGCAGCCTGAGCAGGTGGTGGCAACGGACAGTCCGGCGCATGCTGTGAAACGCCGTATGCCTTTGGCCCAGGTCATGCCTGCACTCAAGGTCGCAGAAGCCCCAGCGGTCAACCCTGACACGCGATTAGCGCTGGCAGAGGATCCTGGTGTGGATTTGTTTGCTGTGCTGGAGATGCCTCCGGACATCGCTGCGGAGTCAGTGGCGCCAGAAGCGGTGAATCCATACACCTATGCCGGCCGCTTGCAGGAAGAGGGGCGCTGGGTGGTTTTTTTGACCGATGGCCAACAACAATATGTCGTGCATGAGGGTGACCACTTTGCCGAAGGCTGGCGGGTGGCGGTGCTAGACCAACAGAAAGTCGTGCTGCAACATGCAGCCGAGCGCTTTGAAATCAGGCTGGATAATGGGGTGGTGTTTTGAATAAAAAAGTCAATCATAAACATTGGGTATGGGCCTGCGCACTGCCCTGGCTGGTCAGTTGCAGTAGCTTCAGCCCTGCCGGATTGGGGCCTGAAAACCCGGCTGGCGATGCCACCCTGGAACAGGCCAGGATTTATGCGGCACGCGGCCAGGATGAGGAAGCGATCAGGCTTTTGCAGCCTTTGGTAGAAGCCAACCCGCGGCAGCCGCAATATAAAAACTGGCTCAGCCTGTTGCAGGAGAAAAAACTGCAAAAGCAGCTGCAACAAGCCGATAGTTTGCTCGCCTCGCAACAATACGATGCGGCCAGCGCCATGTATCTGCAGGTGTTGCAAGAGGCGCCGAATAACCGTGCCGCCAGTGATGGCGTGCAAAAGGTGCAGTCAGCACGTCAGCATTCAGCACAGATTGAACAGGTGAAAATGGCGATTGCCGCTGAAGACTGGGCCGGTGCCGAGTTTGGCTTGCGCAGTATCCTGGCCGAGCAGTCTGCGCATGTCGAGGCGCGGCAATTGTTCGAGCAACTGGAACAAAAGAAGAACGAAAAAAGTAGCGTGGTACGGCCATTACAGTCTTCGCTCAAAAAGAAAGTGACGCTGGAACTGAAAAACACCCCGGTCAAACAGGCATTTGAATATATTGGTAAGGCGGGCAACCTGAATTTTTCGTTTGACCAGGAGCTCAATGAAGGCATACGCGTCAATGTATTGTTGCGCGATACACCGATAGAACAGGCGCTGGAGGTGATCCTGACCAGCCATCAACTCGGCAAGAAAATATTGAACAGCAACACGCTGCTGATTTACCCGCAAGCTCGTGCAGCCCAGTACGAGGAGTTGTTTGTGCGCAGTTTTTACCTGACGCATATGCATGCCAAGCGTGCGCTCAATATGATGAAAACCGTGTTGCGGGCTAGCGATGTCTATATTGATGAAAAGCTCAATACGCTGGTGATCCGTGACACCATGGACCGCATCAAAGTGGCGGAAAAGCTCATTGCCTCGCAGGACCTTAATGAACCTGAAGTCATGCTCGAAGTGGAGGTCATGGAGATTAACCGCCGTAACCTGGAAAACCTGGGCATCCAGTATCCAAGCCAGATCGGCGTAGGGGTACAGGGTAATGCGGCAGGTAGCAGTAACGGCACCCAACCTCAAGCCGGCAAGCTGACCCTGACCGAGTTACGTAACTTCAATGGCAACCTGGGCGTATTTACCATCAATGATCCCGCCCTGGTACTGAATTTGCTGCATCAGGATACCGATACCAACCTGCTGGCCAGCCCCAAAATCCGCGTCAAGAACCGTGACCGCGCCAAGATTCATGTCGGTGACAAAATTCCGGTCTTGACCAGTGTCGCCAGTGCGCAGGGCTTTGTCAGCCAGAACGTGAATTATATTGAGGTCGGCATCAAGCTGGATGTGGAACCGGTGATCCAGATGCAGGACCAGGTCAGCATCAAGGTGGGCATGGAGGTCAGCAATATCACTGACCAGGTCACCACCAGCTCGGGCGTGCTGGCTTACACCATAGGCAGTCGCAATGCCAATACCACCCTCCAGCTGCGCAATAATGAAACGCAGATACTGGCTGGCCTGTTCCGTGACGATGAGCAGAAAACCCGGCGTAAAGTGCCCGGTTTGGCCAACCTGCCCCTGATCGGCAGGTTGTTCAGCAACAACAACCAGGATAAGCGCAAGAACGAAATTGTGTTGCTGATCACGCCACGCATCATGCATAACCTGAGTCCGGCCAGTTCGGTCTACAGCCTGATTCCATCAGGGATTGCTGCCACGGCCAATCCGTTGGGTGCTGGTGGCGCACGGACGGTTCAGGCCAATGAACCTGTGCCTGCAGCGCCTGCAGTGACGCCGCAAACCACGCAAAGCAATAATTTGCGTAACGACAGCGGGTTTGCCGACCAGATGATGAATGGGACCGATCCCGGTGCGGTACAACCATAGCGTGGCAGGCAGGTATTGGTGATGGGGAAACGCTACACTCGAGGGTTCACTCTGGTCGAGTTATTGGTAACACTGGCCTTGCTCGCCTTGCTGGTGACCTCAGCCAGTCCAGTCGTGCAACTCAATACCAAGCGCGAAAAAGAGCGTGAGCTCAAGCGTGCCTTGTGGCAAATCCGCGATGCACTGGATGCCTATAAAGACGCGGCGGACCAGGGGTTGATCAAGAAAACAGCCGATGGCAGTGGTTATCCGCCTAGTCTGGTAATCCTGGTCAGCGGTGTTGAAAATGCCCAGGATCCCAAAAAGAAAAAACTGTTTTTTTTGCGGCGTATCCCGCGCGACCCGTTTGCGGCCGACGTGGGCCAAAGCAATGCCGAGACCTGGCGTATCCGTGCCTATGATGGTGCCATCGACGAGATGGCCAAAGATGTCTATGACGTGTCCTCGCGTTCGCCAGCCATCGGCATCAACCAGCAACCTTATAGTGAGTGGTAAGTTGATGAAACGCGGATTCACCCTGATTGAAATGCTGGTCGTACTAGCGATCCTGGCCATGCTGCTGACCATCGTCACGCCCAAGTTTATGCATATGCTGCAACGTTCCAAGGAAACCAGCCTGCGTCATGACCTGCTGACCATGCGCGATGCCATCGACAAGTTTTATAGCGATAAAAACCGTTACCCCGACACGCTGGATGAGCTGGTCGAACGGCAATACCTCAAAGCCATTCCGCCCGACCCCATCACCGAGCGCACAGACACCTGGGTGATTACACTGCCACCTAATATAGACGAGCAGGGCAGTGTGTTTGATGTGCACAGTGGCTCGGCATTACTGTCCGAGGACGGGACGCCGTATGCGTTGTGGTAAGCCTTTCTGCAGTGGCTTTGTATTGATCGGCATGTTTATGATGATCATGCTCAGTGGTCTGGTGATGGCGCAAGCCAGCATGCGCTGGCAAACCCAGGTGCTACGTGAACGTGAGCAAGAGCTGATTAAGGTTGGACTGGCTTATCGTGACGCTATTGGCCGCTACTACAACCAGACGCCTGGCGTAGTCAAAACCTACCCGCCTACGCTGGAAGCCCTGCACGAAGATACGCGCTTCCCCACGGCACGCCGTCATTTGCGCAAGATGTATCTGGACCCCATCACGCAACGCGAAGGTTGGGGCATTGTAGAAGCCCCCAGTGGCGGCATCATGGGCATTTACAGCTTGTCAGACAAGCCGCCTTTTAAAACCAAAGGCTATCGCGGCAACCTTGAGCATTTGAATAACAAGCGCTATTACGGCGAGTGGTATTTTGTCTATGTGCCACCACCCATCAGCAGTAACGCCGCAAGCATGTAGTTTCCTTTTTTATCGCTAATTCACTGCTTTTAGCTTCTTTTTTAGGCATATGTGTAAAGTTATGTTAATGACATCAGGCTTTTAGCTCTCCCAACGATTAAACAATTGAGAGGGAGTGAATAGGAAACTTTCCCTAATTTTTCGGGTTATTTTCCTTGTGTTTAAAAATGCCCGGGTTGAACGTGACTGACGGAGTGAATTGTGGATTTGGTACCGGATATTGTAGATGTTGTGTTGTATTTGCTGGGCGGGTTATCAGTCCTAGTATGGTCCATCATTCTGTTTAAGGGTTGGGCTTGGTACAGGTCAGGGGGCGAGTCTAATCAATTCCTCACCGAGTGGCAGCATGTTAAAACCATTTACGAGTTGCCCAAATTGATTGCGCACAGCAACAGCAGCTTTGCGCGGTTGTGTGATGCAGGTATGCGGGCCATGAACGAGGCGATGGCCAACTCTGTACTTCGCAGAAATGAGCGCCAGGAAGTGATTTTGCTCTCACTCAAGCAGCAAGCCTACCTGGAGCAAAAGCGCATGGATGGTGGCGTGGCCATCTTGGCCAGCATCGGTTCTACTGCGCCCTTTATCGGCTTGTTCGGTACTGTGTGGGGCATTATGAACGCGCTGCGTACCATTACAGCGACCGGTTCTGCTGGCCTGGATGTGGTGGCTGGGCCGATTGGGGAAGCTTTGATTGCTACAGCCATTGGCATTGCCACTGCAGTCCCCGCCGTGCTGGCGTACAACTACTTTATGCGCAAGCAGAAGGTGCTCAGGGCTGAGATGGAGCAGGTCGCCAGCCGTTTTCAATCGCTGCTGACACAATCTGGCGCGGAGGGTTAATACCATGGCCATGTTTAGTGAAAGTGAGAGTGAAGACTTAGTGAGCGAAATCAACGTGACGCCGCTGGTCGATGTGATGCTGGTATTGCTGACTGTGTTTATCGTCACAGCGCCGTTGCTGATGAATGCCGTCAAGGTCAAGCTGCCGCAGGCCAGTGCCGAGGTGGCGGTGACGGTGCCCAAAACCGCGCATATCAGTGTGACAGATACCGGGGATGTGTTCCTGGACCAGAAAAATATGCCGCTTGATAGCCTGACTACAGAGTTGGGGACGTTAAAGCAAAAGCATGATCCGGCGGTAGAAATTTATGCCGATGAACATGCGCAGTATGGCATGGTGGCAAAAGTGCTGGCAGCGATACAGCGAGCAGGCATCAGCAAGTTCAGTTTTGTCATGTCGCCAGAGTCCCGGAAATAAATTGGCATGACCACCCTGATTTATCCTCAAGCACACAATGACTCACTGCTTTGGCGAGCAGTGGCAGTGTCGCTGGGGTTGCATCTGCTGGTGGCGATGATTTATCCAAAATTGAGCCAGATTACATTGCCAGCTATCCCCGAGCGCATGGAAATCGAGTTTTTTTCGATCAAAGCCCCTGCGCCTGCAGTACAACAGGTTTCGCCGCCGGTGGAGACTCCCAAACCTGCGGAACCACCAAAAGCGGAACCCAAGTCCGTGGTAAAGCCAGTGACACCCGTGGAAACACCCAAGCCGGTGCTGGCGACGCCTAGTCACAATGACTCGGATTACCGTGTGCAGGAGCAGCCTGTGCAGCCGCCAGCCAAGGTTGAGCCTGCCCCGGCCCCTGCTACCAGCAATACAGCCGACACTGCGCCGCATACATCAGCGACAAGCAGTGAAAGCACTGCCAAAGAAGCCAAACCAACGGCGGCTCCGGTGGCCACTTCCACTGCAGAAACAGACGAACTCAGTGCGAGTGACAATGATGCCTGGGGTGACTATGGCGAGCAGTTGCGCTCGCTGGTGAATAAAAGCAAACAATATCCGCCGATCGCCATCCGCCGTCATCTCGAAGGTGAAGCGACTGTGGTCGCGCAGTTTGTAAAAGGTGAGTTGGTGAATGTGTCACTGGCAGATAGCAGCAAGCATGTGCCGCTGGATGAAGAAGCCATGCGCATGGTGAAAAAGGCGATTGCCCAACTTGGCGTGAAAGACAGTTTAAAAAAGAAAAGCTTCAAAATAACAATACCAGTCGCTTTCAAGCTGGAGTGATCCGTTCGCGGTTTCCCGAAGCCAGGCGTTATTTAGAAAGTATATCCCTCACTTTCGCTCAACGGTAACGTCTGTTCTCTACCCCCTGTGGTTTGCCATTCTTTCCTCCGGCAAAACATGGGGGATTTTTTTACATGCTGGATATGGTTGATATCAGCCATGTTGGTGGTTGATAAGCATCAATATCAGATGCAGGTTCGCGCATAGCAAGTAAAAGCGTGCATGATTTGGTGGCACACATTTTGCCAATAAGGAGCATGGATAAAACAATGGTTTGGTGTGGCATTAATCTGCAATGGGCGTATACCGATTTGCTCAGTTATATACGCTTTAAGGTTGCGTGTCCGCACCTGGCCAAAGATATCCTGCATGATGCCTTGATCCGCTATACCATTTCCGGCAGTGCCAACAAGGATGCCGAGCCGCATGCCTACATGCGTAGCATTGCCAAAAACCTGATTGTGGACAGCTATCATCACGCACAACGGTTTGTTTCCCTGGAAGCTGAAATAGGTCTTAACCGCGAATGGCTGGATACGCCAACCTTGTCCGTGGAGCAGCTCAGTGACATCAAGCAGCGGCTGGAGATGATCCAGCAGATTCTGGAACAACTACCACCACGTTGCCGCCAGGTGTTCTGGATGTACCGCGTAGAAGGGCATACTCAAACCGAGATTGCGGCGGCGCTGGGCATTAGCAAAAACATGGTCGAGCGTCACGTGATGCGTGCCATCATTGATTTAAGCAGTGCACGCGAGCTCATAGAGGCAAACGTGTGATGAGCCACAAGCACGAGGACATGATCAGGCAAGCGGCGGCGCGTTGGTATGTGCGTATGCGTGAAGTCGCGCCAGACTCCCCCGAGCGGACGACCTTTGAAGTCTGGTTGCTGTCAGACCGCAGGCATCAGGCGGCCTACCAGATGGTTGAAGCCACGATGGAAGACTTTAGCTCTACCGCCAGGCTCAAAGAGCTCTCTAATGCGCTCTCGCAAAAACTCTATTTTGAGCAAACAGCCCGCCGCAAAAAAATCTCCAAACTGGGCTCTGGCCTGGCCGTGATGCTTGTCTGTGCAGGCTTGGGCCTATTAGGCCGCACGCAATATATGCAGTGGCAGGCTGCGCCACTCTCCAGCGAGGTGCAAACCACCGCTGTCGCACAAATGCTTAAACGCACGCTTGATGATGGCTCGGTCGTCACGGCCAACGCCAATAGCGCCATGGAGATTGTGTTCTACCGCCATCAGCGCCTGGTGAAACTCAGCCGTGGTGAAGCCATTTTTGAGGTCACCAAAGACCCAGACCGCCCATTTGTGGTTGAAACTCCGCAAGCCAAAGTCACCGTATTGGGCACGCGTTTTGCCGTCAACCAGCTCAGTAAAAAAGTACGTATCAGTGTCGACCATGGCCGCGTACAGGTAGCCCGTGCAGATGGCAGCGAGCAAGCAGTCATCCTGCATAATGGTGAGGTGGCCGAGATTGAGCCAATGAGCGCACCGCACAAGGTCAACCGCAATGCGGCGGATAGCTTCAGCTTTACCAGTGGCCGCATCATTTTTGACCGTGCCGATATGTTTGAAGTCGCCGATACCTTGTCGCGTTACCGTAACCCAACCGTCAAGGCCATGTTCTTTGGCGATCAAACGCCTAAAGTCAATGCGGTCGTTAAAGTCGCTGAGGTTGAAAGCTTTATTCAAACCTTGCCGCAATCACTCCCGGTGAGCTTGAAGCGAAAAGACAATGCACTGCAGATCGAGCCTAAACGGTAGTACTTTACATTTCTTTTAAGTCACGTATATCAGGCATTTTGCCCGCCCGCCAGTTACATGTTTAACAAGACCTGTAATTGACGGACGACCCATGCAAAATAACACGCTTAAAACCACCGTACTGGCGGCACTCATTGGCCTGAATATGCCAGCAGTCCTGCATGCTGAACTCAATACTGCATTGCCCGGCGAGCAAGAAGAGAGCTTTGCCTTGCCTCTGAATATAGACCTGCCAGCACAGCCCTTAGCCGCTGCGCTTCGCCAGTTTGCTATCCAGAGCAATTTATCGCTCACGGTAGATAGCGCACTCATTGTCGACAAAAAATCCCCCGCTGTGAAAGGTCGTATGACTCGCAAAGAAGCCATTAAAAGGTTGCTCGATGGCACAGGCCTACAAGGGAAGGTTGAAGGCGAAAAAATATTGATCCAACGGGCTGTTAAATCCGGGATTGAAAACCGTGAAGCAAAGTCTAGCTTGGACCTCGACAAGGTTGAGGTGCGTGCCAAGAAGTTCTACGAGGTGGGCCCCATGCCTGGTTTGGCACTGACCAAAGAAGAAATCCCTGGCAACGTGCAATCTCTGACAGCCAAAGATATTAAAGAGGCGCATACCCTAACCATCACTGACTTGATGAACCAGAAGCTACAATCCGTCACGGTCAATGATTATCAAAGCAATCCATTCCAAATGGACTTGCAGTACCGTGGTTTCACAGCCTCACCGCAACTGGGCACGGCACAAGGTATCTCAGTATTTTTAGATGGCATTCGCGTCAACGAACCTTTTGGTGACGTGGTGAACTGGGACATGATTCCGATGAATGCCTTATCCAGTCTCGAAATTATTCCAGGTTCCAATCCAATTTATGGATTGGGCACACTGGGTGGTGCGCTCACCATGCGTACGAAGAGTGGTTTTGATGGCAAAACGCTGGATGCTGAAGTGCTGACAGGTTCATTTGGCCGTAAACAGCTGCAAATCTCCGCTGGTAACAACAATGGTGTGATCGCTGGTTTCTTATCTGGCAACTTTTTCCTTGAGGATGGTTGGCGAGAAAATTCGCCGAGTAAGGTCAACCAGATATTTGGTAAAGCTGAATGGCAAAACGAACGCGCCCGGCTTAGTTTTTCTGGCTTGTATGCTGGAAATAAATTGACTGGTAACGGTTTGTTACCACAGCAGATGGTCGATCAAAACCCGAAGCAAGTGTACACATCACCTGATGAGAGCAGAAACAACCTGTTCCAATTCCAGCTATCAGGTATATGGGATGTGACTGACACTTTCAACATCACGGCACAGGTCTATAACCGCAATAGCAAGCGCAAGTCGCATATGTCCGATGTCAATGAGAATTTCGGCGGTACGGCTGGACGTCCAAATAGCGCAACTGCTAATGATCCCAGTCGTCAATTGCTGTATGGTTTGCCTGACATTAATCGAGATGGGCTGCCAGATTATAACGATTATGCGTATAACGTAGCGGCAGATGCTTCTGGAAGAGCGCTAGACGTAAATGGGATTGCAGAAGGAGATCCTGGTTTTGATATCAATAACTTAGCTTATGGCACAAACTTTAATACGCAAGCTAACGCCAATCAGGCTCAAGTCCCTGCTGCTGACGGGTCGGGGAATACTGTATGGAATTGGACATTTGATCCAAGAAGGAATAATGACGATATCAATCAGCCATCAACAGTTCCCAATGCATTTAATGCCCCCGTCACCGCTGATTATGAACAGCGCGTAAGGTTTGCTTTTGCTAATTACGGCAAAATTTTGGCAGGCATAGGCAATAATTATGGTTTGGTAGCTAATACTCTGCACCCTGGCACTGGAAATAACAGCTTTTATTACGATATTGTTGGCACTCAAGGCACATCAGGGACTTTGGGTGGTTATACCGATAACAATGGGTTCTACCATGATTATTTTGAGTTATTAACCCCAATAAATGAAGCGAATGTGCCACCTTCTTTAGGTGGCGCAGGCGGTTTATCCCAAAATGCTACAAGAGCCCCGTTGGTATTGGATGCTAATGGCAATCCATTTTTCAGAGATGGCAAGTATGCAAGTGGGCCTTTGGCAACTACCGGCTACATTGAGGGTACGCCCACAGCATTATTCACCGATACTAAGGTAGATCAGTTAGGCAAAGGCGCGTCGTTACAATTGAACTGGAATTTAGAGAAGCATAAATTCATGATGGGTGCTTCTTTAGATAAGGCAGATACCACCTATGAGAGCAAACAGTATCTTGGATTGCTGGATGCTAATAGACGCGCATTTGTAGCCCCGGAATTATTGGGTTGGGAATATTATGCAAATGCGGCGGAAAGAGGTTACGGGTTAAATGACTTTAAGGGAAATAGCCTAACTAAAAGCTTTTATGCCAGTGAAACCTGGTCTCCTACAAAGACACTCAATTTTACTGTCTCAGCGCGCTATAACCGCAGTTATGTCGATAACCAACTCGCGGTGGCCCGGCTCTCATCATTCAGCGATGTCAACACGATATTAAATTACATAAACCTCCTCACACTATGTACTGATAATAATAACGACGGCACTATTGACGCTTCCGAATGCCCAACTGGATTGGGCTCTATCCTTCCATTCGACCCCAGCACTTTTCCACTCGACGCAAACGGGCAAAATATTGCAACTTTGCGACCTCCTGAAAAAGAAAAGTTCAAATACCGCTCCTTCAACCCCTCGATTGGTGTGACTTGGCAAGCTACAGAGGATTTGAATGTCTATGCCAATCTGGGACGCGGAGCCAGAACTCCCACCGTCATTGAGTTAGGTTGTGCCTATGATCCAACACCGGTTTTCCAAGGGAATGATGCCAACGGAAATCCATTGTATAGACCAAGATCTACAAGTGAGCAACGTGTATGTAATTTGCCTGGTGCACTATCGGGAGACCCTTACCTAAAACAAGTGCGCTCGACCAGCTATGAGGTTGGTGCACGTGGTCAACTCACAGACAATATTCAATGGAACGCGGCGCTGTACCAAACTGACCTCACAGACGACATTTACTTTGTAGCAATTAATGCTACCAGTAGCTATTTCCAGAACGTGGGAGACACTCGCAGACGGGGTCTTGAGATGGGTCTTAAAGGAACATGGGGTAAAGCGAGCTGGGGGATTAACTATGCACTTACAGATGCAACTTTTCAGTCCAAGTTTAAGCTTGCCAGTCCTAGTAACAGTACTGCCGGTAACGTCTACGATATTGTGACCCAAACGGGAGAAGGTAACTATCAACAAATCACAGTTAATCCTGGTGACCGTATACCAGGTGTTGCTTTGCATAATCTGAACGCAAATTTTACCTATGATATTACCAATTCTTGGCGTGTTGGCTTGAATGTAGTCGCACATTCTGACGCATTTATTCGAGGCAATGAAAACAACAAGCATCGAGCGGGCCCCGCTTCACCGATTACAGGTCCTTTTTGTAATGGAGGCACTACTACATGTACTGTGCAGCGAGCAGATTTTGGTGAAGGTAAAACAGATGGTTATGCCGTGGTTAACTTCAATACAACTTACAAACTTAACCCTGAGTGGACATTGGGTCTAAGGATTAACAACTTGTTTGATAAAGAATATGCCAGTGCAGGGCGTCTTGGTTTAAACGCATTTTCTCCATCTATTCGAGGCGTTATTGGCCAAAGCGGCTTTAACTATAACAGCGCCGATTGGCAAGGGAGCAGCTTCTTAGGAATCGGTGCGCCAAGGTCTGCTTTTGTAACTTTGAGCTATGAGTTTCAGCCTAAAAAGCTGGATGGGTTGGAGGAGTAAATAAGTTTTTTACAAATGTGATTGAATGATCTCGATCAGCCAATCCATAAAAATCCGCACACGCTTTGATAAGTTGCGACGGTTCGGAAACAAAAGTGAGACCGTCATGTTTGGGGCTGTAAATGTTGGCAGCACTTCAACTAATTGCCCACTAGTGAGCATCGCCATTGCCCCCAGCTTTGGCGCTTGCATAATCCCCAGTCCGGCAGCACAGGCGGCGCGATAAGTGTCGGTGTTATTGACGCAAATACGGCTGGGCATTTTAATGCTATGGAGTTTGCCCTCCTGCTGGTATTCAAACGCGTCAAAGCGGTTATTGCTGCTGGTTTGGTAGTGAATCAAATAATGTTGCTGCAAATCTGCAATGCTTTTAGGCGTGCCGTATTGGGCAAGATAGGCCGGGCTGACAAAGTTGCTTTGTTGCATTTCGCCTATCTTGCGCATGATCATGCCGGATTCTTCAACCTCACCGGTTCTGACCACACAGTCGTAACCCTCGCTGACCAGGTCCACTTTTCGGTCTTCGCTACTGATTTCAATATTGAGGCGCGGGTAGCGCTGCAAAAATGCGGGCAGGGCGGGAATCACCAAATGCCTGGCCATGGGTTGCGACATATTCACCCGGACCACACCGGAGATCTGGCTGTCATCGCTGATGAACAGGGTTTCCAGTTCTTCTATCTCACTTAACACGTCTTTGCTTTTTTCATAAAACAGTTGCCCGTCAGGTGTGAGTTGCACCTTGCGTGTAGTGCGATGAAACAGCTGCGTTTGTAGCCTGGTTTCCAGTTGCTGTATGGCTTGTGAAACGCTGGCTTTGGGCAGGTTTAAGCTATCCGCCGCTTTGGTAAAGCTGCCGAGTTCGGCCACGCGCATAAAGCGTTTCAGGCTTTCAGTGCTGTCTATCATGGTGAGTTAATTGTTCGTTGATAGTGAACAGTATAGTCACTATCGTCTAATTTATCTTTAATTTCAAGATCAATAAACTACGCACATCTTTCATCAACACAGGAGAACGAGCATGACTAGCAAAATTGCATTGATTACAGGTGGTAGCCGTGGTTTGGGTAAAAATACGGCATTGGCGATGGCCAAACAGGGGATAGACGTTGTATTGACCTATCAGAGCAAGCAGGCGGCTGCACAGGAAGTGGTAGAGGAAATTGCTGCGTTGGGACGCAAGGCGGTGGCCTTGCAACTGGATGTGGCGCAAGTGAGGACCTTTGATGCGTTTGCCAATAGCTTGAAACAAGCCTTGCAATCTCACTTTCAGGCAGAAAAATTTGATTTCTTGGTGAACAATGCAGGGACCGGCCTCACCGCCCCCTTTGTCGAAACGACTGAACAGATATTTGATGATATGGTGAATATTCACCTGAAATCCACCTTCTTCGTGACGCAGAAGTTGCTGCCACTCATCAATGATGGCGGCCGCATCATCAATATTTCCAGCGGCCTGGCACGGTTCACATTGCCAGGTTACAGCGCTTATGCGGCCATGAAGGGCGGCATTGAGGTATTGACGCGTTATATGGCCAAAGAGCTTGGCGCACGCCAGATTGCGGTGAACACGGTGGCCCCGGGGGCGATTGAAACTGACTTTGGTCAGGGTCTGGTGCGCGATAACAAAGAGGTGAATGCTTATATTGCTTCGCAAACAGCGCTTGGCCGTGTGGGTGTGCCGGATGATATTGGCCCCATGATTGCCAGCCTGTTGTCGGAGAATAACCGTTGGGTGAATGCGCAACGCATTGAAGCTTCTGGCGGTATGTTGATTTAATCCCCTGAGTGAAAACGAAACAGGCAGCTTGAAAGCTGCCTGTTTTTTTGACAGAGTTTGCTCGCCTGGAGTAGATGCTAGACTCAACTCTTAGCCATCATGACAGCTGTGTCAAACGCGTCAAGATCATTTGCTTTGCAACTGAGTGAATTGCGTTTTGTAATTCTCTACCCATCGTTGCGCATGCAAGCGTTGTTTGGTAGTAGTAGTGGCATGCAGGCTTGCGATGGTGTCACATGTGAGCTGAGTTACTTTATCGATATAAGCCTGGTAGGCCGAATTGGGGCTGGTTTGCATACGATCAAAACCTGCACGCACCAGTTGCCATTTTTGTTCATTTGACAAGCTAGGATCTCGTAATGCCTTGAGGATAGTTAGCGTATCTTCGTCGCGCCGCAAAATTTCAGAGTAGGTGATGGCCGGATCAATGTCACTCTTGGCAATGGCCTGTTTTAAAAGGTTTATTTGCTTTTCGTTTAAATCACCATAGACCTTTTCAGCAAAATCCGTGGATTTTTCCAACCTGACCTCCTGTTGCTCTTCGGCCGTTTCCTGCCACCATTCCTCTTTCCATTCCTGGTTGCGTTTTTCCAGCTTTTTCTGCAAATACTGCAGTTGCTTATCACTTAGTGTCTCGGCGACGTCAACAATAATAGGGATGATTTTTGTTTGAAGCGTTTGCACATTTAATTTGATGGATTCAATGCGCTGGCAGGCAGTTTGTGCGCTTATATCATGGTTGAGATCATCGTGTATTTCATCCAGCAACGACGCATAACGTGGTAACTCGTTTTTACGATGCCATGCATGCAAGTCCTGCAGTACGGGTTTCAGTTTGGCTTTTTGCGCTTCGCTGAAATTAAAATAATGATCCAACCGCCATGCGATCAGTGCAGGTGCGTTGTTGTAAGCGGTCTTAACCAGGCTACAACTCATGATTGAAAACGCGAGCAGGAGGATGAAAAAGGTTTTGATGGTTCGCATCTCTCTACGACCAGGATAGACATGTTAAGTTTGCGATAGCGACAATGTGCATTCACCGTTTTTAATGCCTATGCGGTCAAACTGATGACCCGCCTAACGCTGACTCGGACTGATGAATAGCTGGATAAATTCAGGCAGCACATGACTGCCTGATTGCTTGGCTAACGCTGATAGCCGGGTGGTGGCGGAGGCGGAGGATAATAGCTGGTGCCACCAGTCGGTGGTGCGGTGTTTGTCCCCTGCGAATAGGTTCTTGCCATGCTGGCGGGTACCGGGATTTTATGCCCGGCCGCATACATGCATTGATAGTAGGCATTGTCATATTTGTCCTGCGCGTTCATGCCGCTGACAGAGGCCGTATTGGCGCCGATGGCGCCGCCAGATAACGCCCCCACACCTGCGCCGATGGCTGCGCCTTCACCACCGCCTGCGGCGGCGCCGATGGCGGCACCGACGACGGTTCCGACGGCGGTGGTAGCCGCCAGGCTGGAATCATATTGCTGGTTGACGGTTTTGCCACCAATTTGCGTCAAGGCAAAATCGCGACAGGATAGGTCATCGTCTCGGAACACACTAAAGTCTTTGCCCGTGCCTGGTAGCGCCATATTGCTGGGGCCGGTCGGGTTTGTCGCGCAGGCAGATAGTATTAGCGGCACTGCTAAGATGCTCAACTTTGGGTAAATAGTCATGACGTTACCCTATTTGGCCGAGGTGGCGGGTGGGGGGGATGGCGTCACCTGTTTCCAGCCCGCCGGGCATTCTTTCACGTAGGGGTAATAACCATCAGACTGCTCGCAGTAATACCAGTAGCCTTGCCCATTACCGCTGCTGGCACTCGCTGGAGGATTGGTTTGTGCGGGTGCGGTACTACCGCTGCCTTGCTCAATATAGACCTGGGGTTGCGGTGGCTGCGTGATAATCACCGCCGGTGGGCTATACACATAGGGGTAAGGATAAGCCGCGTAAGGGTAAGGATAGAACGGGTAGGGTGAGCCGAAATACACGCCGACATTGCCACGCCAGCCACCATGGCCGGGCGGATGCGCATGAGAGACTTGGCTGACCAGTGCCAGGCTTGCGAGCAAGCTGGTAAGTAATAATTTTTTGTGTGAAATCATATCGCCTCCGTCGGAACTACTGCTGTTTTGTCAGACAAAAGCATACGCAAATTTATCCGGCAATAGCGTGGCGGTTTTGTATCGGAGTGTATCTTTGGCGGGCGTTATCGCGGATAGTATTAGGTAGCTGCTACCTGACTGCGGTATGCTATCCATGACCGTTTGCAAATCGTGTATCCCCATGCAACAGCAATCCATACAGCAGATCAATCTTTCTTATGACCGGCAGCAAGACCGCTTGCTGTTGAAAACCGCTGTCAGCCCGGAGCAGGAAGTCCAGTTATGGATTACCTACCGGGTGGCACGGGAAATCTTCAAGATGTTTAACCGCGAGGCACATTTACCAGTGGCTGCATCGGTGCCGGAAAGTGCGCAGTCCCTTGTTGACGCCACGCGCCAGTTTGAACAAGAAGCCGAAGCGGTCCAGCAACTGGATCATCTGGATTTTGAGACGGCTTACCAGCAAAGGCCCAGTATGGTCAGTGATCAGGTGCTGTTGGTGGTTGAGGCCCGGTTTGTTTCCATTAATGACCAGTTGAACAATATGCAATTGGTCTGTGCCAATGGCGTGAACGTGAACATGGACCTGAACCGGCAGTTGGTGCTGGCGATCAGCCGCATGCTCATGATTGCCAGTCAGGAGGCAGGCTGGACACTGCCTGCACAAAAGGAACCAGAAGCGGTTTCCAGCATCGTAATTCAAGTACCCACAGAAAAACAGGTGTTACATTGATTGATTTTACATATTTGGGTGACAGCGGCATTCATGTTTCAAAAGTGACGCTCGGCACCATGACCTTTGGTGACCAGAATACCCAGCAAGACGCTAACAGCCAGCTCGATTTTGCATTAGAGCAAGGTATTAATTTTATAGATACGGCTGAGATGTATCCGGTGCCGCCGCGGGCAGAGACGGTGACGCGGACTGAAACCATACTGGGTCACTGGATCAAGACTCAGCGCCGGGACCGTTTTGTGTTGGCCAGTAAAGTGGCTGGTCCACGGCGTGGCATGCACTGGATCCGTGGCGGCCCAACCGGCATGGATCGTGCCAATATCCGTCAGGCCGTGCATGACAGCCTGACGCGCTTGCAAACCGATTACCTGGATGTGCTTTACCTGCATTGGCCTGAACGCAATGTGCCCATGTTCGGCCAGTACCAGTTTGACCCCAGTGCAGAACTGGATGCCAATGGCCAGCAACAGGCCTGGGTGCCAATCCAGACCCAGCTTGAAGTCCTGGATGAATTGATTCGCGAAGGCAAGATACGGGCGATAGGCTTGAGTAATGAGCAGCCCTGGGGCGTAATGGAGTTTTTGCGCGTTGCCCGCGAGCAGGGCTTGCCGCGGATTGCAGTGCTGCAAAACTGCTACAACCTGATGAACCGTGGCATGGAGTTTGGCATGACCGAGGTGCTTTACCGTGAGCGCATCAGCCTGGCAGCCTATTCGCCGCTGGCTTTTGGTCACCTGACTGGCAAGTATGTGGTTGATCCTGCCACCCCTGGCCGGGTCACCTTGTTCCTGGGCTATGCCCAGCGATATAAAAAGCCGGGTGTGCCCGCCGCAGCTAAAGCCTATGCCGAGCTTGCGCGTGCCCATGGCCTGACACCGGCACAACTGGCGCTCAGTTTTGTGTATCACCGCTGGTTTGTCGGCACGACGATTATCGGCGCGACCAGTATGACCCAGCTGCAGGAAAACATTGCCGCTTACCAGGTACGCCTGAGCGATGATGTATTAAATGCGATCGAACAACAGCATCTGACCATGATGAATCCGGCGCCTTGATCAGGTCTGAAAAGAAGGGGAATCCTATGTTAAACCTTAGCAACCTGCGCATTGTTTTCCTGCGCAGCTTCATTTTTTTTGCCTGCTGCGTGGTATTGCAGGCTAAGGCTGCTACCACGAGCGAAATGCAAAACGCACTGCGCACCTGCCAAACAGAATTTAGTGATGATGCCAGTCGCCGTTTGGTATGTTTTGATGAAGTGGCACAACAATATGCATCGGGGCCCGCTGTGGCTGCCATTCACTCATCAAAACAGGCAGCGCTGGTGAAAACGGTAGATGCCAAAACAGGGTATCTCGCGCGCAAATGGCATCTGAATGCGCAGGATGAATTGCATTTTACTGACTTGGAGAGCCACCAGCTGAATTACATTGTGGCGGCTTATTCCAATAACCCGAATGATGTGCCGACCTCACCTTCCAGGCCGAATACGCAGGACCGGGATTTAAATAACAATGACCTGCACTTCCAGATCAGCCTGAAAACCCAGCTCCTGAATTTGTCAGACTGGCTACCTGAAAATCAATGGGTGCATAGCGCCCGTTTATGGGGTGCCTATACGCAGCAATCCTTTTGGCAGGTCTACAGCGCGAGCCAGTCACGCCCCATGCGTGATCACAATTACTCCCCGGAGCTTATCCTGTCATTAGGCTTAAACAAGCCTGGAGAACCTAAACAGTGGACCGTCATGCCGGATATGCTGAATCTGGGCGTGGTACATGAATCCAATGGCCGCTCAGAGCCGCTCTCCCGTAGCTGGAGCCGGGTCTACCTGCAGGGGGGCTGGCAATTGAATGACCGTTACAGCCTGTTGTTCAGGCCATGGTGGCGTATCCCGGAAAGCAAGTCCAATGACGATAACCCTGATATCAGCAAATACATGGGGTATGGTGACGCCGTTTTGCGTTGGGATAACGAGGCCAATACGACGGCTGCCAGCGTCACTTTACGCAATAACTTGCGCAGTGATAACAAGGGATATGTGAAGTTTGATGTGCAGTACAAACCGCTCAAAAGTGAAAGTGTGCGCTTTTATGCCATGCTGGCAAGTGGCTATGGCGTCTCCCTGCTCGATTACAACCAGGCACAAACTATGTTCGGGATTGGTTTCGCGATTGGCGAATAGGGGCGCCTGAAGCTAAGTAAAATCATGAGTGATTTTTAAGGAGGCTGCGCAAGCATTAAATTAGCACTATGCGTATAGTGATTCCTAACGAGATGCACTCTATTGATCAAAAACTTATTTAAGGAGAATGACCATGTGGACTAAACCAGCTGCGACAGAAATGCGTTTTGGCTTTGAAGTGACTATGTACGTCATGAACAAATAATCCAGGCGTTAACTTGCATTACAAACAACCCGGCACTTGCCGGGTTGTTGGTTTTGAACCCGGATTTTCAAGTAGATTGCAAGTCGCCTACTGGAGAATCCGGGTTTAAGCAGGTAAATGCATTTACAAATGATTCAGGCGGGCGTGCTCACCCAACCCAATCGGCTTTGATGCCGCCATCGAGGCCACCATAGCAAACAGCCTGACCACCTTGCTGTGAGGTGCATCCCAATATTCTGCCAAATGAGGGACAAATTTGAGCAGGCACAGCGACGGGGAATCAGGCCCTTCAGGAAACCAGGGCCTCACATAAGGTGACCACAAAGCCTGTTGGCGGGCAGGGTTGACCTCTATTTCACCATGACCGGACAATGAAACATACATGCCATCAGGCTCGCCGCTGAATGAGAGGTTAAGGGTTTCCAGATGATCCACCTTTTCTGACCTGCGGTCGGTGAAGAACCAGATCACACCGTCATCATCCATTTCAATCGGCCCCATCGGCTGGCTGATCAACAGGCCCTGGTGGTTCATGAAAGTGAGCATCGCGATATCAAAATCTGCAATCAGCTCACCCAGTTTGTGGCGTTCTTCTGTTAATTGTCTGTGAATTTTCATGGGATACTCCTCCAAAAGATTTAAACGCTGATGGATTTTTCCACACTGTCGCCATCGGCGACGATGGTGTAATCCTCCAACTTCAATTCGGGGTTTTCAACGCCAAAACGCGTTTTGCCTATCCTGTAGCCTTCTTCTACATCCGGCGCCAGCACATTGGCTTGCCAGACTGGACTGCCTTCATGGGGTTTTCCTTGCCAAACGGTGATGTTGAATATCGCCATGGAGTGCCTTTCAAAGCATGATCTTGAAGTATTTTTAATGTTAAGGGATGTCGCCGGGAAAACACCGTCAGGCGCAAACTGACTTGTTTGTCAGATAATCAAGACGGCGAAGTCTTCTCAGGATTCTTACAAGCAATTCAGTCAGAATGGTCTAGGCGTGAAAAAGCGGGCACGGCAAAGTAGAGGCTCATTAGTTTAAAAGGAATTTTTGTCATGATTGATGCCGCAGAAATTAAAGCTGATATGCCTGTCACCACCGCCCAGGCGGAACATGTGGCCGTGGTGGACCATTTGGTCAGCGATGATGTGATCAAACTGAAAAAAGATGACTCAGGTCAGCACCATTACATCCCGGTCAGCTGGGTGATCTCTACCGAAGGCGGGATAGTGAAAACCAATCGCACACTGGAACAGATCACCCATGACTGGGCAGATGTAGAGCCTTGATACAGGGTTAATCTGTAGGGAGATAGTTTAACAGGACGTCCTGGATAAAGCGGTTAGTCTTGTTCCGGGCTTGAACATGTTGTTCCCATAACTGCTCTACCATTTTTAGTTCTTCATCAGTAGGCAGGCATCCATTCCCTTTGAGGAAGGAATGCATTTTATCGTCTATGATGGCTTGCCGTACTTTTGCTTTTTTGAGGGAGTTTGCCCATTCGCTGGTCAATTGCTCCCATTTTTCTGTACTGTGGCTCACGTCATTCTCCTGAAAATATCACGGCCGGAATCTCAAGGATGTTTTAATCTTTTTGGCGTAAACGAAGCCCCGTCGTAGACGAGGCTTCGTTATATTTCAACCATGATCCATCCACTTGCTGTTAATGGGCAGCAGCTTCTGCTCGGGCAGCATCCCGCAAGCGTTTGACTTCATCATGGTTGCGTTTGGCGCCTTCAAGCTGTCGCACCACGACAAAGCGCACATGGGTAGGCAAGTCTTTTTCAGCTGCCCTGCGGTAAGTGGCCAGCGCCACATCTTCACCGCGCTCTGTTTCATTCAAGACTGCCAACGTGTCGTTACTGGTGAGTGCCGTTTTGATATCTATCCAGCGTCGGTGCAATGTGCCGCTCAAACTGGTAGATGAAGCGGGTTCACCGCCCAGTGAGCGCACGAGTTCCTGCAACTCCTGCACACTGGCAGCCACTTCCTGTGAGCGACGCAGGAAAAAGGCTTTTAATTGTGGATCATCGACATTTTCAGCCGAAGAACGGAAACCTTCTTCCCCATCTTTGGATACTTCGATCAAGTCATTGAGGGTGGAAATAATCTCTTCATTGTCCATCTTGCGTCTCCAAAAGTATTCATAGTGATGATGAAGTTTTAGTATGCCTACGGCGCTGCTAGGCATGCATCGGATGAATACGTAAATGGGTGTAGGAATTGCTTTATGCGCCTCACCGGTTTAGTGTTTGGCTGACTCGCTTTTCTGCCTTGATGGCGATGGTCGTGCTGGATTGTTTTCAGCACTGTCCCTGGTCAGCTCAGGCAGGTTGAGGGTCATGGTTGGGAAGGCAAAGTCAACCCCGTGTGCCTGGAATTCTTTCATCAGGTAAAGGTTAATGCTCTGCTGGACATCCATATACACATTAAAGTCTGTGGAGGTGATGAAGTAGACAATTTCAAAGTCTAGCGAGCTGGCGCCGAATGCCTTGAAGTGGGCCCGGTCAAAACGCGTATTGCTGGAAGCCTCTACCGCTTTACGGACGATGCCGGGGATGTCGGCAATCGTCTCCGGCGGCGTGGCGTAATTGATGCCAAAGGTAAATACAACGCGCCGTTCCTCCATGCGCTTATAGTTGTGGATGGTATTTTTCAAGAGCTCCGTATTGCCGCAGATGACCTGCTCACCACTGATGCTCCTGATGCGGGTTGTTTTCAGGCCCACGCGTTCAATCACCCCGGCAATATCCCCAAACACCACAAAGTCACCGACTTCAAAAGGTTTGTCCAGGCCAATTGATAAGGAAGCAAACAGGTCACTCAGGATATTTTGCACGGCGAGGGCAACCGCCACCCCGCCCACACCAAGGCTGGCAACAAATGCCGTGATATTGACGCCGACATTGTCTAGCACAGTTAACAATGCCACTGACCAGATGAAGACGCGTAGTATCCATGACAATACCGTCGTCATCACCGGATTAGCCCCTGGCGCGGGGCCGTCAATAGACGACAGGTGTTCACGCGCCCAGATGCCGACGCCTCTGTTGAGCCAGATGGCTGCCTGGATACCGATGGTGATGAATAGCACATGGTCCAGTCGCGCTGCCCATTTGTCTGGCAACTCCAGCACGTGCAGCCCCATCAATGTGGCCAGCAGTAATAATGTCAATTGCTGTGTGCCTTGCAGAACCTCTATGGCGATGTCATCCAGCCTGGTGGAGGTGCGTTGCGCCATTTTTGACAACCTGCTGATGGCTATTTTCCATCCCTGGTAGAAAACCAGGTAGAGCAGGGAAGAAATCAGTGCGGCATATAACCATTCATAAAGGGGGATGCCTAACCAGGCATGTGCGTGTAACCATTGTTCCATGAAATTTCCTTAGTTAAATCAATCGTCAAATCAGTTCATTGGACAGTCAATTCATCACATTTTAAGTAACGGGACGGTGGCAGGCCGTAGGAATAGGCTGATTTGGTTATCAGACCTTTCCTAGCTCACTGTTGCGCTTTCCTACAGCCAAATCAGTCATTGCCTTGTAGTGCCTGATGCTGGCCTCTCTGCATAATGGGATGTGTTGTGGCCGCTTGGTTCGCCACAATTGCATTGATGACCATATTTTTGAGTTGATGAGAAGGAGCACAACATGAATCCTATCCGCCTGTTTTACTTTGTTTCCCCCAAAAGCCATGACGCGAAGCTGCTGACTGCCAACAAACCGGATGTTTCGCAATTAATGCTGCTATATGTATTGCCGCTGTCATTAATTCCTTGCCTGATGATGTATTTGCGTCTTTACAATAGCTATCCGCAGTTGTTCTTTGACAACTTGCCGGGTAACCGCTTGATGGTGGTCAGCCTGGAATTATTGGTGTTGCAACTGGTGGTGGTGCTGACCATGGCTTGGATTACGCAAAACCTGGCCGAAATGGTCAATGTCAAGCCCAGTTTCCGCGATGCCTTGTTGGTCATGGCGCTAGCAACTACACCATTGTGGCTGACCTCCTTGTTTTTTTTGGTGCCCAGTTTAAGCTTTAACGTGGTGGTGCATGCGGTCGCCGTACTAATCTCTATCCTGCTAGTCTATCGCGGCGTACGGTATATCTTTGGTATCCGCGAGCGGGGTGCTCTTTTTAGCTTAAGCCTGGCTATTGTGTGTACTGCCGGCTTGGGGTTTGCAGTGATTCTGATCGGTTCCCTGATCTCCTGGGAAGCCATTGAGCAGCTACAGTTTGCTATCAAGAAGATGTAAAACCTGCCTCAGGCAGTCAGCATCATGGATTTGCTGACTGCCCCCATGGGCGGAATCAGCTGGTGAGCCAAGGCATAATGGATGAGTGCAGCATTATTGGGCACCTCCATTTTTTTGAGTATTTTCGAGCGGAAGACACTCACCGAGCCTGGGGCAATTGCCAATTCTAACGCAATAGCGTTGACGGCCTGGCCCTTAATCAGTTTGAAGAACACCTGCAGTTCGCGTAAAGACAACCGCTCATGCACCATGGGATGCCTGCTGCTTAAGGTTTCCTGCTCGGGTAACAGGTAAGGACGGCCATGGGCAATGGTTTTAATGGCTGCCTGGACTTGATGGCTGCTTGCCGTGTAGGGCAGGTAGCCCGCACAGCCCAGGCGGATAAAGTGTGCCATCCGATCCATGTGGTCACTGCCGTTGATGACCAGAATGGCAAGTTCGGGAGCACGTTGCTTGAGATCGCAAAACGTTTCCAGCCCATTTTTTTCCGGGGCTGACACATCCAGGATCACCAGGTCATAGCGTTGTTTGCGTATATTCGCAATGGCTTCACCGACGCTGCCCACTTCATGGGCTAGGTGCAGGCTGGGATCGGCATTCACCAGTTCCCGTAACGCACAATGGCTAAGTGCATGGCCGTAAACCAACAATATGTTTTTCATGGCATTCTCATTTTCCAGTGATGTACTTCATCAGAAATTATCTTTGTTGTAATAATCGCAGCATGCTTTGCTCTGCGGTACTCAATGCAGGCCAGCCATCCTCGGTGTGTTGTCCCGGCATATTCCATTCGCGGCCAGCCAGATAGCTGTCAATAATGTAAGGATGCACATAACTGTTGCGACAAATGGCCGGTGTGTTGCCCAGTTTGGAGGCTGCTAGCCGGATAGCCTCCACCACGTTCTTTTTGCCTTCGGTCTCATTGCTGCAAGGTGGGCATTCACTCAACGCCTGTAACACATGCAGACTGCCAAACCAGGTGCGGAAATCCTTGGCCGTGATGTCCTCGCCTGTCACCTGTCGCAAATACTCGTTCACATCTGTAGAGCCTATTGCATGCTGCTCACCATGCTCATCCACATATTGGAATAATGCCTGGCCGGGTAGCTCACGCAGGTGGCGAAGCATGCGTGCCAGGCGCCGGTCATGCAAGCGTATGCGATGCATCACCCCGCTCTTGCCACGGAAATGAAACCGTACCTCACTGGACTCGATCACCACGTGACGGTGACGCAAGGTGGTCAGGCCAAACGACTGGTTGCTCTTTGCATAGGCGTCATTGCCTACACGGATCAAGGTGTTTTCCAGCAAGTACACCATCATGGCCAGGACCTTTTGCCTGCCCAGGCCAGGGGCTTTCAAATCTTTATCCACCTGCTGGCGGATGAGGGGCAGTTGTGCGCCAAAAGCGAGCATGTGCTCGTATTTTCTGGCCTCGCGTAATACCCGCCATTCGGCATGGTAAAGATACTGTTTGCGGCCTTTGGCATCGCGACCGGTGGCCTGGATATGCCCATGCGGATGCGGGCATATCCAGACCGATTGCCAGGCCGGTGGTATCTTCAGGCCAGCAATCCTTGCCAGATGCTGTTCACACTGAATGCATTGGCCATCTTCGTCCAGGTACCTGAACTTGCCCCTCACCCGCTTGCGACTGAATCCGGGTGTGACGTTTTCCTGGATGTAGTGCAGCTTTTGCGGATGAATGGTAGCTACTCGCTCAGTTTTCTGTGATGTCGATGTCAGTGTGTTCGGCTTCGCTAAGGGTTTGCCGTTCAAGCGCTTTTTGCGCTGTCTTGCGGCTATTACTGTTGCCTTTGACATTCCAGATGACATTGCCCACATCATCTGCCACTAACAAATGGCCTTTTTTATCCACCAGTACGCCGACCGGACGTCCTTGTGCCTGACCATCCACATTGAGGAACTCGGTCAGAACGTCAATCGGCTGGCCCGCCGGTTTACCCTCTTCAAACGGCACAAAAATCACCTTGTAGCCACTATAGGGACGACGGTTCCAGGAGCCATGCTGGCCGACAAACATGCCATTCTTGAATTGTTCCGGCAACTGGTTGCCCTTGGCTGGTGTCAGGCCCAGGGAAGCCGTGTGCGACCCCAGAGCATAATCCGGTTTGACGGCCTTGGCGACCAGGTCAGGTTTCTGCGGCTGGATACGGTCATCCACATGCCGGCCGTAATAGCTGTAAGGCCAGCCGTAGAAGGCCCCTTGCGTCACAGAGGTCATATAATCAGGCACCAGGTCGCTACCCAGTTCATCGCGTTCATTGACCACCACCCACAATGCCCCACTGTCTGGCTCCCAGGCCATGCCATTAGGATTGCGTAGTCCTGAAGCATAAATGTTGTGCTGGCCGGAGTTGGGGTCCACTTCCCAGATGGCAGCCCGTTCTTTTTCAATCTCCATGCCGTTTTCGCCCACATTGCTGTTGGAGCCGACCGTGACGTAAATTTTGCTGCCATCCTGCTTGGGCAGGATATTCTTAGTCCAGTGATGATTGCGCTCAGCAGGCAGATCTGTCACTTTGATCGGTGCAGCCTTGATTTCTGTTTGCCCTTCCTGGTAAGGAAACTTCACCAGCGAATCGGCATTAGCGACATAGAAGGCATCGCCAACCAGTGCCATTCCAAAAGGGGAATGCAGGTTCTCGATAAAGATATGACGCTCATCTGCGACACCGTCGCCATCGTTATCACGCAACAGGAGTATACGGTTCATGCTCTCTGCCTTGGCACCGCCGTCTTTCATAAACTTGCTGGCAATCCAACTTTTGAGGTCGAATCCATCACTTTTTTCATGATGGTTGGTTTCCGCGACCAAGATGTCGCCATTTGGTAATTCATATAGCCAGCGTGGATGTTGGAGGTTACTGGCAAAGGCAACGACGTTGGTGCCTGGCGGAGAGGTGGGTTTCTTGCCTTCCGGCCAACCTACTGCCTCAGCTACGTGTATCGTCGGGAACCAGCTTTTATTGTAGGCAGATAAATCGGGGTCTGGTCCATAGCCGGCGCTTTCAGGTAATTTGGCCGGTTGCGAACAACCAGTCAAGACGATGATGCACGCAGAAGCAATCAAAGAAAGGGTTGGGTGAGAAGGTGATTTCAATGGCATCATTCGCTCCTTGTCGTTTTTATCGGCGTGTCGCCACAATTTGGTGGATGCCTGTCACACCCTGTTCAAACTGAATGGCACTGGCTGTCATATACAGGCGCCAGAGTCGGTAGGTCCTTTCACCGACGATGCTGGCGATGGTTTCGTGATTCGCCTCCAGTCCGGCCAGCCATTGGTGCAGGGTCATCACATAATGCCGACGTAGTCCCTCGACATTGAATACATCAAATTTGGCTGCATCCATCTGCTGTAACAGATGGGGGAAAGTGGTCAGTGCTCCCTGCGGATACAGCTGGCGGTTGATAAATTCGCTGGAAGCATCCTGGGTCGATTCATTGGTAATGCCATGTGTCAGGAACAACCCGCCTGGTTTAAGGGCTGCATGCACTTTGGCCAGGTAATCGGGCAAATATTGCTCGCCAATATGGTCGGCAATGCCAATGCAGGCGGCTTTGTCGTAACTGCCCGTGGCTGGCAGGTCGTGGTAGCTAGCGAGTTCTATCTTGACCAAGTGTTCCAGGCCTTGACTTTGCACTTGCTTGACCGCGTAGGCATATTGGCTGGCGTTTTGAGTGATGCCATGGACGAACACGCCATAATGTTTGGCTGCCCAGCAGGCGAGCCCACTCCAGCCGCAACCAATATCCAGCAGCGAGTCACCGTGCTGTAAATGCAGCTTCAGGCAAATCAGGTCTAGCTGATTGCGTTGCGCCTGCGCCAGTTCATGCGTGTTGCCTGAAAAATAAGCACATGCATGCAACATGTGCTCGCCGAGCCAGCACTGGTAAAAATCTTCGGGGACTTCGTCATAGCTGAGCGCGATGGATAAAGCGTCTTGTGCGGCAGGCTTGACGCCGTGGTATGGGGTACCACTGTGGGGAAGACTTTGTCTGGGCGCATTAGAGAAATCCGCATCAGTCGCCAAGGTTAATGCCCTAAAGACCAGGCCTAATTTTTCATGCAGCGGCAAGGAGAGGGATTCAAAGTGTTCCCGTAATTGCATGGCAGCATGAAAGTCACCCAGAATCTGGACCTGACCGGCAAGGTAAGCTTCTGCCAGATGTTTGGGATCAGTAAACCAGACCATATTACGCAATACCGAAGCTTGCTCCAGACAAACGGTAAATGCTGGAGTGCCTTCGCCAATATGGAGCATGTTGCCGTTCCACAATCTCACGGCAAATGCGCCACTGTAATCCTGAAATAAACGGTCGAGAATAAAGCGGGCTTGTGTGGTATCACTTTCAGTCTGTTGTGAGGCAGTGTGTTGTGAGGCTGAGTCCTCCCATCTCCAGAATGAGTCCCCTTGACTCTGGTTCAGCAAGGCCTGATCAAGAATCGTTTGATCCAACTGCAAGGGATTCACGGGATATTGACTCATGGTGCACTCCTACTCAATAAAACAAAAGACGCAATTTTTAAAGTGGCCAGCGACATTCAGAAAGGTGTTCGCCAGCTTCAGAAATATATAGTCATCAATGGACTGTCTGGGACTGAAGTGTAAAAAATGACCCAGTTGTCAAACATCGGGGAGTGGCTGATTGTGTTGTCAGACCTGTCTGACAGGAGAATGGAAGCGACGCATTGAAGCGGGCAGTGTTAAGCAGGCAGCGCCTTTATTGCATTTCTGACGCTTTGTTTGAAACATGTCCTACAGTCAAATCAGTGCATTGCCTACGGCCTCTCCGCCAGGCCTGCCATACAATGAATTCATCAACTTGCGTCACTCAGCGTGGATTGAGCCACGCAGGGATTCAGTGTCATGTTTAACCATATGACCAAGAATAATCTCTTATATTGAAAGGAGTAGAAGGTATGCAAAAGCCGATATCTCTCTTATTAGTGATCAGTGCGTGTTATGGCATGAGTTTGAATGCCGTGGCAGCGCCACCGGTCAACAATGCAGTGCCTCCCTGTGATGAGGCGGCACGTTCCACCAAACCATCCTGCAACATAGACTCGAATAGTGTTAACCAGCCGCCACAAATGCCACACGAACGCGGGGTGATTGTGCCGCCAGAAGTCCCGGCAGAGGGGCTGCCCAATCAGCAGCAGCGGCGCCAGCAACAGCGGACATTGCCGGGTGATCCAGCCCCAGTGGATCCAGCCACACCGGGAAACAATTTGAGAAACTAACCATTTTGCAAAAGGCATGAACATGCCTGCAGTGCATCGTGCAAAAGGAGTGAATATGGAAGCCGTTGAAGAAAAAATTAATCCGCCCCAGCATCAATACGTCCAGCCTGGGCGGGAATCTGATATGGAACCGCAACCGAAATATATCGAAGACGAATATGTCGGGAGCGACAAACTAAAAGGCAAGGTGGCCATTATCACCGGCGGCGATAGTGGAATTGGCCGATCGGTCGCTGTGCACTTTGCGGCCGAAGGGGCGGATGTGGCCATTGTTTACCTCGATGAACATGAGGATGCCGCAAAAACCAAGCAATTAGTTGAGTCGTATGGCACCCATTGCCTGCTGATTCCTGGTGATGTGGCTGATGAAGGTTTTTGTGAGCAGGCAGTGCATGACACGCTGCAACAATTTGGCAAGCTGGATATTGTCATTAACAATGCGGCACAGCAGTTTCCGCAGACCAGTATTGTCGAAATCAGTCAGCGCCAGCTGGAACACACCTTCAGGACTAATATTTTCTCTATGTTTTATATGGTCAAGGCGGCGTTGCCTCACTTGCCCAACAAAAGTCATATTATTAATACCGCCTCGGTCACTGCTTACCGGGGCAGCCCGGAATTGCTTGATTATTCCGCCACCAAAGGCGCAGTGGTTTCTTTTACCCGGTCCTTGTCAAAGCAGTTGGTGCATAAGGATATCTACGTCAATGCCGTGGCCCCCGGCCCGGTGTGGACGCCCTTGATTCCTGCCAGTTTTGATGAGAACAAGGTGAGCGAATTTGGTAACCAGGTGCCCTTAAAGCGGCCTGCCCAACCATGTGAGATCGCCCCGGCCTATGTGTTCCTGGCCAGCCAGGCCTCTTCTTATATGACCGGCCAGGTGATTCATCCCAACGGCGGCGAAATTATTAATGGTTGAGCCTTCCAGCTTTTAAAAGCTGAGTAAAGTCACAAGGAGAATACCCATGGTAAATTTACACAAGCATCACCCCTCCAATGAGGGCGAAGCCGTGCAGATTCTGCAGGATCAGCTGGATCATCAAGCACTGGCAGCGAATCAAAACCAGATCATGCCTGACCAGTCCCACCAGAACCCGTTGCGCAGCCAAGCCCGCCAGCAGGCGCAAGATCTGGAAGAACAACATCAGTCACGGCTCTGCCGATTAAAAGAGGACACTTTGGACGAAGGCGGCTTGGACCAAGAAGGATTGCATGAAGCCGAGCTGGATAAAGACGGACTGGATGAAGGGGATTTAAGGCATGTGAAGCTGGACGAAAGCAAACTGGACCCGCAGGAAAGGCAAGTAAGCAATACCCAGCGCAATGCCCCTGGGCCTGACCATGCCAGCCCTGAACAGCAGAATCAGGATCAGCTTAACTTGGAAAAACATACGGCTAACGAACAGGTGGAGGAAGCCAATAAAATGGAACAGGCTGAGAAGAATCCTCAGGTGCCGGGTAATCAGCAACATCAATCGCCGGGCAGTGCACCGCTCAATGATGTCAAGCAACAGCAGGGTATTGATACCTTGATCGATAACACCTAGGGATAAAATTGCTAGCAGAAAAAGTCTGGTTTTTGGCCAGACTTTTTTATTGCTTACTGTCCGAATAATCCTACAGCAGATTCCGCCATTGTTACATGGGCGCAAGTTTTCCTTTTATTCATAATGGGTCGCACTCAAGAACACTCAACCATTAAGGAGAATATGATGAACCATACTTTAGGATGTAGCCTGCTTTTGCTGGCATTCGGACTGACTGCGTGTGACAAACAAGCAGATACCAACGGCCCGGCTCCGGATACTGCTGCCAGTGGCGAAGCGATCCAATTTGTCAAAACCCAAGATGGCTCACCGCTTGAAATCAAGCATGAGTTGTTTGATACCCCTGCCGCTAAAGAATTTTTAGCCACGGGTAAAAACCCTTATATCGGAAAAGAAGATGCCATCGCTGAAGGGAAAAAGATTTTTCAGCTCTATTCATGTACCCAATGCCACGGCCCGGACGCAGGTGGTCAGGTAGGGCCTGCATTGACCGGGCCGAACTATAACTATGCCAAGGATGCGACCAATAAAGGCATGTTTGAAACCGTCTGGAACGGGACTAACGGCGGCATGGGCGCCAAAGGCAAAGGTCTCATGGATCCTTCAGATCCTAACAACGGCATTAGCCCGGACGAGTTACTCAAAGTGATCGCCTGGATCCGCAGCCACAACAGTAGCCTGACAGGCAATGAGGATGCTTCGTGATTATCCTACAGTTAATTTGTAGGACGGCCGACATACAGGGGTAGTAGAGACCAGTAGCATAAAGTTAATCCTGCGATATAAGCAGGTCATTCAAATGACGATTGAGGAGACTTTATGATGAAGAAACTACTACCTATGTTGTTAGCCAGTACGCTGGTGTGTTCTGTCAATATTGCCACGGCGGCGCCACAAGATAATGCGCCACCGGCACACCAGCAAAAAAATCAGGTGCCAGACACCACCCAGAACGGTAACTACCTGGAGCAGCAGCAAGATAACAATAACGATACCAAAGGCTCTGCCAATACCCAGCAACAGAACTCCACCAATAAGCCATCCAAAGCTGGCAACATGGAGAAAAGCAAACGCTTTCATCAAAAACCGGATGAGGGTGGTACAGGTGTGAAACAGCCATAGCCATCCTTAAACACTCCCCAGCCGGGGAGTGTTTGTTTCTGCTGGTAAATGAATAGATGAGGAGAATGGAAATGACTGATCACGATTTGAATATGTGTATGGAACTCTGTAAAAAATGTGCAGATGCTTGCGAAGCTTGTGCGATTGCCTGTGAAAAGGAAGCCAATCCTATGCTCAGGACTTGTATTGAACTCGATATGGACTGCGCGGATTTTTGCCGATTAACCGCTTCATTTATTGCGCGCCGTAGCGACTTTACGGAGTTGGTCTGCCAGGATTGCGCAGAAATTTGTACCGCTTGTGCCGTGGAGTGTGAACAACATGGATATGGACATTGCCGCACCTGTGCCGAGGCTTGCCGTCGTTGCGCCGAAGAGTGCCTCAAAGTGGGCGCAGCTGCCTTTGCTTAATGAAAGAGGCTCTCGAATCAGGCAGCGGATTGTTTCTGCTTTATTTTCAATACAATAAATTCGGCTGGCCGTACCACGGCCAGGCCGATCTCAATCAGTAGCAAGCCTTGCGCAATATCATTTGCCGTCATGGTTTTTCCCAAGCCGACATGAACAAAAAAAGCGTGCTCGGGTTTGCTGCCTTGCAAGGCACCTTGCCGCCAAAGCAAGTTTAAAAAGTTTTCTATCATGGCTTGTGCTCGCATCCAGGTATTGGCGTCATTAGGTTCAAATACCAGTGCCTGCAAGCCCTTGCAGGCTGAGGCTTCTATCCAGCGGCAAAATCGCCGTACACTGATATAGCGCCACTCGTTATCATTGCCTGCTAGCGTCCTTGCTCCCCATACTCGCGTGCCTTTGCCCTGAAATGTGCGGATCAGATTAATGGATTTGTCGCTGTTAACATCCACATTGTACTCAGCCTGTTGCTGGTCATTGAAGTTAAACACAGGATGACTCACCTGGTGTAGCGATTCATTGGCAGGCGCTTTCCAAATTCCGCGCGCCTGGTCAGTGGTAGCATACACTCCGACCACAGCCCCACAGGCTGGGAGGGTGTTTAAGGCGGTATTGGCTGCATCTATCCATTGCCTGGCCTGTGCGTGCAAGGCATACAGTTGCTCATTTAACAGCGCGCATTGGGCGCTTGTCTCTAGAAAGTTTTCTGCCTCACGAATTTGCGCAATCAAGGACCGCATGTTTTCATCCTGGGCCAGGCTTTCAGCCGTGACAATGGTGCTTTCCAGTTTAAACATCAAGCGACTCAGAGGGGTGGTTCTTGGCAAGCTTGCGATCAGCCAGGGTCCGTATGCGGCCCCGTTGTTGAGGTGGTCGTTGCCCACGCGTTGTTTAAAGCGGGTGGCTTCTTGCGCGAAGTCAACTGTATTCTGGCAGTGACCCAGGTCAAAGATGGCAAAACGATTGGGCGATTGTGCACACTGCGCGAGCGCGTTTGCCTCCAGCGTATGAGGCTCAGGGCAAAGTGTCAGGTCAGGCATGGCGATGAGCGTGGGCCCGGGATGGGGGGCGATGACATTCAAACCATATGCCAAGTTTTCGCTAGAGACCGCAGTGCTGTAGTCGCCAACCGAAACAATCATGCATTGAGAACCCCCATTGGCAAAAAACAGCCGCACGCTGTCGTAAAGATAAAAGGGCCGGTCTATCGTGGTGTTGGAGATGTGTTGTTCCGCATTGAGCCATAGCGTGACTGTGCTGGCAGGCCCGGCGCCAAACAAGGCTTCATACTCAAGCAAAGACGTCACTGTGGTAGGGATGAGCGCTAACGGTGTGTCTTGCGTGCCGGCTTTTTCCGTGTAGCCGATGAACGCGGGCAGGGTGGTTTCTAGCGCTGGCACACTCGGTGGTAACCTGCTGATCTCTTCAATATACACCCCAGGCGTTTTGTAATCAGGCATTGTGCTCTCCCCAGTGACCAGCAAGCGCTGAAATATAGGATTAATACCAATGCATTATAGGCGGATTCACATCCGGTGAGGGAAGTAGGATGGAGGAATAGGGGGGCTGAAAATGAAACTGCCCATAGGAATCGCGACGATTCCTATGGGCAAGATACACTGGCGGCAAACTTATTGCGCAACCACAATATCGTCTTTCACGGCAGTCACACCTTTAACTTGTTTGGTCAACTGCACCGCTTTATCTGCTTCAGCACGTGACTTGGCATGGCCTGTCAATTGCACCAGGCCATTGCTGTCGGTTTCCACTGAAATGTCTGTTGCGCTCACTGCTTTGTCTTTGGCAAATGCAGCTTTTACTTTGGCAGTGATCACGGAATCTTCCACTTTAGTCCCAATGGAGTCGCCATCAGCGGCAAAGCCTGCCATTGGCATTAACAAAGCACTAACAAGCAACATAGATTTGAGTGTGTTTTTCATGATTCTTTCCTTGTTTGAATTTAACGAGACCTCATTATCAAAAAATCAAAAAAATCGGGGTATACATCAAACTCTGATACTGTCGTAGGAATGGGCTGACTTCAAAAAGTGAGCGTTGATTACAAACCGTTCTGCCTGTATTCTTCACTAGGGTATTCCGCCTATACTGGTCATTGAAACGTACAACATGCAGCTTCATTTTTTGTCAGCCCTTGCCATTTTTATTAGTGGATATGCCCCACTCGGCTTGATTCTGGTGGTCAAGGATCTCAATGAAAATACGGCCTGGTTTGAACATCCAGCCAGGGCTGCTGCGATTGCGGTATTGTTTGTCGTCTGCGCGCTAATCACATTAAGTGCGGCGAGAAATATCAAGCAGGGTGTGCCGGTCAAAATCAATCGGGTGTCCAATAAATCTGCCGATATGTTTACCTACACCATTCCTTACATGATGTCTTTTTATAAATTTGACCTCGGCGACTGGAAGTTGCTGGTTTGCCTGTTTATTTTCCTGGCACTGTTGTTCGTTTTGTCTTACCGCACGCAAAATGTATTTGTAAACCCGGTGCTGGCGCTGGCAGGGTACGGATTATATGATTGCCAGTTCAAAGAAGGGACGCAGGAAAAGCAGGGCCTGTTATTGTCCAAAGATCATTTCCAGGTGGGCGACTATTGCGCGATCAAACGGCTTTCAAACTTGATGTATTTTGTCACGCAGGTAGAAAAGAAAGGAAATGACAGTGACGACTAGTGCCAATCAAAGCTTGCAGACACTACGCGGCACTGATTTCAAACATTGGCTGACCACGTTTTGGCTGGTGAAAAGAAAATTGAGCCAGCAACAGGCCAAATACTCGGTATTAAAAGTCGATACGGATGCCAGGCTGGAGCAGAAACTCAAGCATGCCGTCATCGCCAAAATAAGCGATCAAGGCTATCAGCTAGATGCCTATGACTTTCTCACCACTGACCAGGATAATGGCTTATTGACCATAGAGTCCGCTGCCACCGATGTCACCTTGATTGAGGCCGAGATCGATAAAGGCACCGCCAATCCTAAAGTGGAGAAATATGAAGATTTGCTCGATTCATGGGCCTTGGTTATCAAGCTGGAGCACCAGGATAAAACCTTGTATGCCTACCGTAAAATCCATAAATTCACCAACCCTGCCAAACTGGCGCATGTTTCTTTCCTGCAGTTTAAGGACCAGGAACTCAAGGACCTGGATCAGCAGGAGATTTTTACGATTGATACGCAGGTCGATTTTTTCAGCTATGAAGGCACTACTTTTATTGCCAACAAGAAAGAATTCGAGAGCACGCTCAATTTCCGGGCCGGGATGGAAAAAAACCGCGATGTGGTACTGCAGGAATTTGTGGACCTGAACATATTCAGCGATGCCAGTTTGCTCAAAGAGCACATAGGCGCGAATTTAAATTACCTGCGTAAAGTCTCTTCTATCCAGAAAAGCGGTTACTACAAAGACGCCCAGTTTCTACAAGAGCTGGTCAAAGTAAATGAGCAAAAAGGCTGGGGCTTGGTGATAGAAAACGGCGCCATCGTTATCAACGAAGCGTCTATTGACCTAGTCCTCACCTTATTAAATAACGGCCGCCTGGAGTCACCCATCAACCATGAAATGTTTGATGCAGCAGTCAAGAAAAAAGTCACCTAGTCATCAATTCCTGGTTTTAAAACATGCAATTACATTACCAAACACTGGGCCAAGGCCAGCCACTCGTCCTGTTGCACGGCTTATTTGGCTCCGCTGATAACTGGGGTAGTATCGCCAAACACTTTGCGCAGCACTACCAGGTGATCAGTGTTGATTTGCGCAACCATGGCCGTTCGCCGCACAATGACTCGCAAACACTCACCGACATGGCGGAGGATTTGCGGCAATTATGTGATGACTTAGGGTTGGCGCAACTTCATTTGCTAGGGCACTCCCTGGGCGGTAGAGTCGCCATGCTGTTTGCTGCGCAGTATCCAGAACATGTGAACAAGCTGGTTGTGGTGGATATGGGTATACGCGCTTATGCCGATGCACACACCCATTTGATAGACGCCATGCTAGCGCTGGATTTGAGTCAGGTTCAATCTCGAAGTGAAGCCGATAAAGCCTTGAGCGCTTCCATCAGTAACCTCATGGTGCGCCAGTTTTTGCTCACCAATCTGGTCAAGGTGGACGACCAGTTGCAGTGGCGCATCAACCTGCCAGCCCTTAAAGCCAACTACGCATACTTTCAGGCCGCCTTGGCTGTGCACTATGAAAAACCATGCCTGTTCATACGCGGCGAGCAAAGTGATTATGTGCGCGATCAAGACGTTGCCGTGATTCAGCAGCATTTTCCGCAATCGGAGTTTGCCAGCCTGCCTACAGGGCATTGGGTGCATGCAGAGCAACCGCAATTGTTTATAGAAACGGTAGAGAAGTATTTACTCTAAGCTGCTTAACGGGGGGAGTAAGATATTTCTCTTTATCTGTACCACTAATTCCAAGCCTAAGACATCCAGTACATCCAACAATTTTTGCAGTTGCACTGTAGGCTTGCCATTTTCAAGTTCGACAATAAACCGATTACCTGTATTGGCTAAGCCAAGCAAGTGGCTTAGGCGAGGTCATTTCTTTTGATTAGTTCATATAGCCGCCATGCTGCACAATCTGTCTTTAAAAAAGGTATTTCAGCATTCATACAATATTTCCATGCCTGAAACGTTTATACAGTATGGACATACATTTAGAAAACAATTTACTCATGACGCAGCAAGATTCTGTGATCACAGACACCTTCAATCAGGAAAAAGCCCGGCTTCGTAATTTCATCAGGAAGCGTGTGCCCAATGCTGGGGATGCTGAGGATATTTTGCAGGATGTGTTTTATGAGTTTGTCTCTGCTTACCGCCTGCCAGAGCCACTGGAGCAAGTCGGGGCGTGGTTATACCAGGTCGCCAGAAACCGCATTATTGACCGTTTCAGAAAGCAAAAGCAGGAAGTCGCCCTAGACCCCGACGAGGATGAGGATTCCCTCTGGCTGGAATCTATCCTTTCAATCGAACATGAAACCCCAGCCACGCTTTACGAGAAAAAACAGCTGGTTGAGCAGGTGGTGGCAGCGCTTAATCAATTGCCGGCCGAACAGCGGCAAGTGTTTATCGCCCACGAGCTGGACGGCAAAAGCTTCAAGCAAATTGCCGCAGAAACGGATGTTTCTATCAACACCTTATTAGCCAGGAAACGGTATGCAGTTTCGTTTTTAAGAGAACAATTGCAATCCCCTTACTAAAATCAATCAATTGGAGAAATAAATGAAAAGATGTAGAAGTAAATGTGCTGCCATCGCAGCGTTGGTGGTCGTCGCAATCGCCGCTTTATCTTATGTCGTCATGCTGTTGTGGAATCATGTGGCTGTTTCATTGGCCGATGGTATTAATGCGATTAATTACGGCCAGGCAGTGGGGCTGTTAATCCTCAGCAGGATACTTTTTGGCGGGTTTAGAGGTCGTCACGGGCACCACCACAAGCATTGCTGCGATGGCGCCATGACCGCAGAAGAGACAGAAAAAGTACGTTGTGGCTTGTTCAGCCGTTTTAAATCCAAACAAGATGACGCGTAACGCCCACGGCAGCACTTTTGATTTTAGTCGTGATCGTCACCTCGATTGATAGATTCATGGCCGTTAACTCACTCGACACGGTCTGCGTCATGCATGGATGCGTTTTATTTCTCTAAACTGCATCCAATTAAAGCAGTTTGTCGTACTTAACATCGGGTGCAATTAAAATATCAAAAGAAAATTTGGAATGAATTGTGAGAGATGACATCGAGGATTTGATAGCTCGAATAATAGATAGGGATGAGGATGCTTTTAACGAGTTGTATGAAGCTACTTTTAGCAAAATCTATAGTTTGGCTTTGAAAATTACCAAAGATCCGAGTACTTCTGAAGAAGTGGTTGAAGATACTTATTACCAGGTATGGCAGGAAATTTATCGCTACGATTTCAACAAATGCCCACTGTATAACTGGATGTTAATCATTTGCCGTTCTCGTGCAATTGATGCGGTAAGAAAGCGTAATGCAGTGCCTGAAATGGTCGTTAATTTCGATTGGGAAATAGAGTCAACAGACTTGTCAGCAGACGATAGGCTACAGGGTAAACAGGCGTCGCTGGCAGTCGTGAAAGCTTTGTCAGAAATTAAACCCTTGCAAAGGCAGTTGTTGCATCATGTTTTTTATTATGGATTATCACATCAAGAAATATCTCAGGTGATGAATATGCCGCTCGGATCCGTGAAATCAACCATTAACCGAGCACAAAAATCATTAAGAGAGAAACTCAAAGGTGAACAGTTTTGAATAAAGAGATGACAACCAATAAACCTGAATCATTGGATTTTGATTTATTTCTTGAGCTGTTTGAGGCGACGCCAGATTTGGCACCTAAGCACGAGACGAAAAACCATATCAAAAAGAAATTGATGCAACGGGTTTCACATAGCCGTAACGCACAATTTTTTGTATTTTCAGAGCAGGGTCAGTGGAAATCTATCAAGCATGGCATTCAAATCAAAGTATTGAAAAGCGATGACGAGGCCAAGTCATTTCTGCTCAAACTCGAACAAAATACGAGTATTCCTTATCACGATCATCAAAAAAATGAAGAAACGTTTGTGATTGATGGCGAGGTATGGCTGGACGGGATTCATTGTAAAAACGGTGATTATCATTTTGCGGGAGCTGGGACCTATCACAAAGAAATCCGCACTGAAAACGGCTGCACATTGCTTATCAAGACTTATTGATGCGCCAGCCAGTTAAACTAATGAGGGTAATTTATTTAATCCTGACCATGGCAGCATGTATATTTTCTGCTTCAACCTGCTTGGCAGCCAATGAATTTAAGGCGCCGATATGGCAAGTCGGAGGGCATCTGCAAACCATCGTTCCCTCACTGTTCCCGCAGGTTGCAAAGCAGACGTATGTCAGGGAGCGCTGGGAATTGCCGGATGGAGACTTTGTGGATGTTGATTGGACCGAACCGCCCGAGCAGTTGGATCACACGCAGAATAAACCAGTATTGGTGTTATTTCATGGCCTGGAAGGGAGCTCGCAAAGTCATTATGCGCGGGTGATCATGTCCTCTGCCAAACAACGCGGATGGATTGGCCTGGTTGTACATTTTCGCGGTTGCTCTGGCGAGCCCAATCGGCTGCCCCGCGTGTACTATGCCGGGGATGCTGAAGAGATCAATACCTTCATTTCAATCATTCATCAAAAACTCCCCGAAAAGACTCTTTATGCGGCAGGCGTGTCACTGGGAGGCAATGCGCTCTTAAAGTGGCTGGGTCAATATCCGAATGAGGCGAGCCAATTAGTCAAAGCGGCAGCTGCCATTTCAGCGCCTATCGATTTGAAACAAACAGCTCACAGCCTTGATAAAGGCGTTAATTATTTGTTATACAGCAAACACTTTGTCGCGACGATGAAGCCAAAAGCGTTGCAAATGGCCGAGCGCTTTCCGGACTATTTGGATGCCAGACGTATACAGGCAGTGAGTACCGTTCAAGGCATGGATAACGCGGTGACCTCAGTGTTGTTTGGTACAAAGAGTGCCGACGAATACTATGACGTGAATGCCTCCAAGCCCTGGTTGCATGCCATACAAACGCAGACGCTCATTTTAAATGCCAAAAATGATCCTTTTGTCCCCTTTGAAAGCTTACCCTCAGAAGCAGAGGTATCAAGCACGGTTCACCTGGATTATCAAGCTGAGGGTGGGCATGCAGGCTTTTACGGGCGTGGCGATAAAGAATCGCCATGGCTTGCAGAGCGCATCTTCAATTTTTTTGATGCCTCCGACCATGCGCAATTAGACGCTGTGGTCGATCCACTAATGTATTTTCATCCTGCCTCGCTTTATCAGTAATCTCTCAAAATCAACAATCTCGCTCACCGGTTCGCGAGGTCATCTCTTCGATCTCATTTTCTAATGATTAATCAACACTAGGCTAAATAATGTAGTGCTGAGTGCATCCATTTTCAGATGCATTGCGTATATCAGGTACGATAAAAGTTTTTCACTTTCGAAGTAAGCATTGAGTGAATTAGCGCATTTAAGCGCACGATTACTGCCAAATTGTTAATGCGATAATTTGTTACATGGAAATATTTATTGAAGGTGGTTGCTCTAAGCCGTTCATCAATTGATATAAAAACGGTTTTTTATAGTGATTGTTGGGAGCGTAAGTGGTGTGTGTCTTAGCTTGGTGGGTTCGGATGAAGCTAGTCCTGGTTTAGGTCACACGGTTTTGTAAGTCATTTTAATAACTGAAAATATATTTTGAGAGGTTAGTATGAAGAAAAGTGTAATTTATAAGGCAATATTGGGCACGTGTTTGCTAGTGGCGGCTTCCCAGGTAAATGCGAATACATTGTATGGCGTGAATAGCAGCAGTATTGCTGTGATTGATACCTTGAATTTAGGTGCAGTTTCCTACATCAATATTTCAGGGTTGGCAGCGAATGAAAGATTGCTGGGCGTTGACCTCAGACCAACAGATGGCTTGGTTTACGGGCTCACCAACCAGAACAGGTTGTATACCCTCAACACAACCACTGGTACAGCAACCTTCAAGAGCAACCTCACAGAAGCTTCCCTGGCCGGGCAATCTATCGGTATCGACTTTAACCCGGTTGCAGATTTTGCTGGTAATCCTTCGCTACGTGTAGTCACTGGCACAGGCAACAACTATGCGGTCAATGCCAATACTGGCGTAGTAGGCAATACCGCCGGTGCAAACATTGGCAGTGGTTATACCGCCGTTGCTTACACTAATTCAAATCCTGGCGTTAACCCTGCCAGCACTGGGCTGTATTACGTGAATTCGACCACAGACTCGTTAAACTTTCTCGCGAGTGGTTTTAATAATCCAGCCGGTGCGGGTGGCATTCAGACAGTCGGCACTTTGGGCGTAGATGTGTTGTCTGCGAACGGCTTTGACATTCTTGGCAACGGTAAGGCCTATGCCTTGTTTAACCTGGATAATGGTACCCTGGATTCCCAGTTGTTTTCGATTAACCTGATGACTGGCGCTGCGACATACATCACCACTTTAAACGGCACTTTCAATGGTTTGACCGGCGTAGCCGCCGCTGTGCCTGAACCGACAAACTTTGCATTCCTGCTGGCAGGTCTGGGTCTGATGGCTGGCGTGGCCACACGTCGCGCTCGTCAACGCGCATAATACACAGCTAAATCACTAAGCCTTAACAGGCCGATGCTTACTGGCATCGGCCTTTTTTATGTGAATGTGAAAAATCTGCAGCAGCACAGATGCTTGGTATCTGCATCTTTAGAAGGCAGCAGAGGTTAGGCTGGCTTAAAAAGTAAGGGTCGGTTTAATGTTACTAAGGCCCTAATCATCCGCCCCGGCCCGATCAAAACCCCAGGCTTGGTCGAGCTGGCAGGTGAAAATTCTGCCCAGCAGCAAGGCTTGCTGGATTATTAGGCTCTCAAGTGCCTATTGGCAGGGTAAGTAACCCTGATGAAGTCGCGAAGGCCGTGGCGTTTCTTGCATCACCAGAGGCCACCTTCATTAATGGGATTGAGTTTTTGTGGATGGTGGCCAGACGCAGATTAAACATTGCCTTTGCACGAGTGCTAAAATTAAATAGCACTCTTCATGACTACAACATACCTAAGCATATACCATTTGATTTAGCAGTTTATAAACCTTCAATAATCCAAAATTTCGGCTACTAGAAAATAAAAAAGGGTTGCTATTTTCGTAACCCTTTGTTTTTATAGGTGTAAATTCTGTGGTCGAACACAGCACCAACTTATTATGAGACCTATGTTCTTACTCGCTCAGGAAGCTGTAGTTATCATGTTAACTAAGTCCGCCAAGGATGCTTAGGTACATCACAAACACCAGCGACATTCACTCCAGCCTGAGCAACTAAGTGATCGTTCTCAACCGTGTCTCCACTTACCCCGATTGCACCGATCAACATACCTTCTTCATCCACAATAGGTAACCCACCTGGGAAAGTAATCAAGCCATCGTTGGAGTGTTCGATGCCGTATAAAGGCGAGCCTGGTACTGAAAGCTTGCCGATTTCGCCAGAGGGCATGGCGAAGTAACAAGCGGTTTTTGCTTTTTTAATAGCAATGTCGATACTGCCAACCCAAGCATCATCCATTCGAGTGAAGCTTTTCAAGTTGCCACCAGAATCCAATACGGCGATACACATCTTGACGCCAATTTGTTTGGATTTCTCAACGGCTTTGTCAATGATTTCTTGTGCGACTTCAAAACTTACGTGCATGTGTTTTCCTTATTGTCTAATTGATTGGTATCAATGTGACTATGCCCACAGGTTTAAATTCATTTAACTTTGCATGCGCTTGAAATAGGGTGCTTTGCAGAAGGTTGCGATAAATAAAAACGGCTCCCATTGCTGGAAGCCGTTTTTGTATTTGGTGGTGAAAGAGGGACTTGAACCCTCGACCCCAGGATTATGAAGGGCTCCCGGGCCAGTTTTATTCTCTTGGAAAAAACTTGAAATTGTTTTATAAGTTATTGATTTTAAATAATTAATATTGCCTTCAAGTTTTAACTGCTTATACTGCGTTTTATACAATTTTTCGCATTTCTGGCTACTACGTGGCTACTAATTTTTAACGAAAAATTGAGTAGAACGGAGTAAAACATGCAACAAAAACTCACCAAGGCATTTGTCGAAAAAATTGGCTTTGAACAATCTGGCCAGATTTTTTATCGAGATTCCGAATTAAAAGGATTTGGCCTGCGGGTCGGTCGTACCGCAAAAGTCTATTTTGCCGAAGCCAAACTGGATGGCAAAACAGTCCGCAAAAGTATCGCTCGCCATAACGTCATGACCATAGACGAGGCCAGAAACGAAGCCCGCAAAATTCTCACTGAAATTTCTACAGGCAAAAACCCCTTTGATGTTGAGCGGGCACGTAAAGCGATTAAGGTCACCGTGCAAGAAGTCCTCAATGAATATATCTCCAGTCGCGTCAATTTAAAAACCAGCACGATTCAAGATTATCGCAATACCTTTAAAACCTATCTGGGCGATTGGCTGAATAAAACGCTGCGCGATATTTCAAAAGATATGGTCGAAATGCGTTTTCGTAAGATTGGCGAAAACTCCCCAGCACAAGCCAATAAAGTCATGCGCAATTTTCGGGCGGTCTATAACTACGCCATGATTAAGTATGAAGACAGCAACGGCGACAGCATTTTTAAAACCAATCCCGTCAATCGCATTTCACAGTTGCGCATGTGGTATCGGGTCAATCGGCGCGTGACCTATATCAAGCCCTACAATCTCGCGCCTTGGTATGAGGCGGTCATGAATCTGTCTAATGACCTGATTGCGCCTAACCGTGAAACTATCCGCGATTATTTGCTGTTTGTCCTGTTCACTGGATTAAGACGACGTGAAGCAACTGCACTCACCTGGAACCGCGTGGATTTTAAAGACCGCACCTTTACCGTGATTGAGACCAAGAACCACACCGACCACACTTTGCCACTGACTGACTTTTTGTATGACATGCTGGCAGTTAGAAAAGCCAACGCCGTCAATCAGTATGTATTTCCAAACGAGTTTGGCACTGGCATGCTTAACGAGCCGAAAAAGCAGATTCAGCGTGTTGTGCAAGAAAGTGGCGTCAGCTTTAGTTTGCATGATCTGCGGCGTACTTTTATCACCATTGCCGAAAGTCTGGATATTTCAGCCTATGCCTTAAAACGACTACTCAATCATAAGATGACCAATGACGTTACGGCGGGTTATATCATCACTGATGTTGAGCGGCTGCGAACCCCAATGCAAAAAATTACTGACTTTATTTTGATACAGGTCGGGCAAAAACAGTCTGCATCTGTCACGCCATTACAGCGTATTGCATAGAAACTAAAAAATGCTTTTACTGTTTACAATTATCATCGGATGATATATAAATGGAGCCAGATTACACACTCAATACGCTATTGGATTTAAACGGGCAAATCATTCACCGTGACGATGGCTACTGGATGAAGTTTGAAGCGTGGCAGGTGAAGGCGAGTGATGAAGTACCGCATGGCGTACGTTACTCGCTGACACTGCATGATAAGTACGGCAAACGCATCATGGGCTATGACAACAGCCACGCCGTGAAACTGCCTAAAAAATTCAAATACGCTGGTCAACGAGTAACTTATGACCACAAACACCGACATGCAAGCGATCAGGGTGTGCCTTATGAATTTAAAGATGCTGCACAATTGCTTTCTGACTTTTTTAATGAAGTCGATAAAGTGCTGATGGAGATAACGAAATGACGAAACGCATCAATATTGGCATCATGCCTGAAGACAAAATACGTGAGCGTATGTTGGCGATTGCGCGCGGCGAATACAAACCCAAGCCCAGCGACCCTAAAATCTGGTTCACCTCCATGCGATCATTGGCAGAAGTGTTGAGCGATGAAAACAGGGCACTTTTAAAAATCATTCAAAAGTCACAGCCTGAGTCTATCTCTGGATTGGCAGAACTCACAGGCCGCAAGCAAAGCAATTTGTCACGGACATTAAAAACCATGTCGCAATATGGTTTGGTGGAAATGGTGCGGGAAAATCGGCAAGTAAAACCGATTGTTAAAGCAACCGAGTTTCAAATATTGGCAGCATGATAATAAAGGGGAGGCAATGGAAAACATCAGAGGATTAACACCAGACCAAGAGCGTTTCTTTTCACTCGAGGACAGCTCAAAACAATTAACACCGTTTTCAGTATTCTACTCAGTGCTTGCCGCAATCATGGTGGCGTGGTTACTAATTTCTTTGATCACCTATATTGCGGTGAGTATTTTTTTAAATAGTTACAGGGCTGAAATGTTGAGCCAAATAGATGAGCTTCGTCAAAATAGTCGCTTACTGCTCGATAATCCAACTGTGAATCGTCAGATTAGTAGAAGTCCGTCAGCTCCTCCCGATAAACACAAGGGTCCGCGAATCATTCATATTGATCGAGAGTGAGGAAAAATGTATTTCGAAACTCGGTCAGAATCGGACAGGTCGGGATGGTGCTGATTACACGTCCGATTCTTTGCCAGAGTATTTGCATGAAAAGTAAGTAGCATCAGATTAAGGGAGGGTAAATTGTTTCTAAAGGGAAAAGATTATCTTAGTATTTGGGAAGTTGCTCATCGCTGGGCAGGTGTAGCCCCAGACTCTACGAGCGAGAATAGTTTACCCGAGGAGGTTCAATACTATATTCAGAAAATTGTTGAAGGATATTGGAACTCTACCCTTAGGGTTCGTCGTTCCAATGGAGGGAGAATACCCAGAGAAAGTGCGCCTCTGTTTTTTTTCAATTTAAACATCTGGCAAAAACATCTTGAAAAGTGCTTTTTTGATAACGTTTACGATAAGTCAAAGTTAAATAATTACTATATTAACCGTTCAGAGCTTTTTAGAATGTGTGAAAGTGAAGACCTTGACCCTCCTGATTTTTGGAAGCGTCCCAAGTCACAGTCTGATCAGGAGGTTAAGGCAAACTCAACACATAGACCTCAAAACGAAGTTCATGATCGTTTAGTTTGTCAGGCAATTGCAAAAACCTATTGGGATATAGACCCTAAAATTCATCCTGCGCATATGGCTAAATCAAGAGCTATCAATTTATATGCCAATGGAAAACATTACAAAGATGAAAGTACGATAAAAAATTGGATTACTGAAGTAGACCCCTTAAAAGGTCAAAGAAAAGCTGGACGGCCTAAAGACGTAGATTACTTAATTGACCTAGAAAATGGTGTTCTGTCTCCTAAAATCATTCAAAACGAGTAGCCAGCTAAAAAGTTAAATTAAGATTTATGTTAGGCCATCATTGGGTTAAAACATACTTTCAGATCTAAGGAGTAGTTTTTAATTTTTTAGTTGACCTGAACCTTTTTTAATCAGTTTTTTCTTGTTTCATTATTTTGTCTCCACCAATTACTGGAGACAAAAAAAATGCAGTTTCAATCTCAACTCCTTAGCACCCCACAGGCGGCTAAGTTTCTCAATGTCAGTATCGCGTTTTTAGAACGTGATCGCTGGGCAGGCGCAAAAATCCCCTTTGTAAAAGTCGGTTCGCGTGCGGTGCGTTATCGGCTGCAAGACCTGCAAAACTATATTGATCAGCACGTGCAATCAGGTAGTGAGGTGCGCCATGATTAATCTGGATAAGTTTTTGCAGATCGATGGTGTACAGCATGCAGTGTTACCGCCTGATCATCCGCTTATGTGGGGGCAGCCAATTAACACGCCAGTCTATGAGCAGGATTATCAATGGCGTTTAAAGATTCAACCATTTTCCCAGGGTGGGTTTGAAGCGAAGGCGGTGCTGGTCAATCGCAATCATCTCAACCGTTTGATTAATGCCAACCGTGAGCGGGGGAGACGTGCAAAGCCAAAAGAAAAAGATGAGGCAGACGCCAAACGTGATCTGGAAAAATGCGCCTACCGAGCGGCAAGACGTGTTCGCCATCTTTGCCTTGAAATTCGCGCTGACAGATTACTAACACTCACCACGCGCAGCCTGCTCACTGAATACGATCAAGTGATTACCACATGGAAACGCTTTATGCGGATACTTGAAAACGCAGGTCAAAAGTTTGAATATGTTGCCGTGCCAGAGCTGCACAAAAGTGGCGAGCATTACCATGTCCATGCAGCAATCAACGGCTTTGTGCGGGCTGATATGTTGCGGCGATGCTGGCAGATTGCCCTTGGTGGAAAAGGCGATGAGCGAGGCGAAAATGCCCTTGGCAACGTTGATATTAAACGTAGCAAGCGTAACCATTACGACAGCGCCAAACACGCTTTAGGTATTGCCAAATACATTTCTAAATACATTACCAAAAGCTACTTGGAGCACCACCAATTCAACCGCAAACGCTATTGGGCGCCACGCTCAATCAAATTGCCCGAAACAATGGCTGAATGGATGCAAGCTGAAAAAGTGGCTGACGCTGTGCAAGAGCTGCACACCCGATTTGATACCGCCATTATGGTGGAAGCTGTCAGAGACCGCAGTTTGTATATCACTGAGGCTAATGCGCCAATGATATTTTTTAGATACTTGCCTAGCGATCAAACGCCATTACAAGCACCGTTCTAGGCTTCGCACAAACGCACTGCGCGCCGCGCGCAAGCGCGTCGCACAGCGCGGATTGGGCGATGCCCTAGACTAGATATAAAGGACACTTAATTACTTAAGAGTCCAAACTTGAACCGCAATATCAGCCATTGCACTTTGCCTTAATTCAATTTCTTTTTTTGTCCATTGGATGTTCTCTGATATGGATTTGGTAAGTTTAAATTCTGATTTTTTATACTCACTAGACTTTTCCTCGAATGATTCGTTTTCAAATGAACTGTTTGTTTTTGAGGACATTAATGTTAAGTTTCCGAGCCTATTAAAAGCTGCTTTGTGTTCTTCAGTTGTGAATTTGTTGCTCCAATATTCATTTAGTGTTTGAGGTAAAATGTGTTCAAGGTTAACCTTGCCTGTATCTAGAGATGATTGTAATTGACCGTTACTTAGATGTGTTTCGATGCAACGTAAATAGAATCTAGCCAGCTTTTGTTTTGAAAATGAGGCAATGCTGAATGCATCCTTGAAGGCAGAGTCCGTTGGAACAGATGTGAACGTGGCAACTAAGTCCTTAATTGTTGAAAGATTTCCATCTGAGACAGCCTTTGCTGTGTCTGCATAATATCTTTCTAAAAGACCACCTCCTACACCACCTACAACCTGAAATCGGACGGCAACCGAAACTAATTTTTGTAGTGCACCAGAAATATTCTTGTTATCAAATTTATCAATAATTGCAAGAATTAAGGGCCTAATCTGAATCATACCCAATGTATTTAGCGATGCTATTGACTCTTTGACTGAGGGCTCGTATTTGCTCCACAATTCATGGTCTGTGTTAAGTAAAGCCGAGTAAGTTTTTGCTCGTTCTGCAAGTTCAGTCGAGAAGGATAACGCTGATTTTTTGCTGGTAATTTTCTTTTTAATTACTCCGTAGAGGTCTTTTTCTCGAATTAGTCCATATTTAGACATTGCAAAATGTCTGAGGTACTGAACAATAAGGGGGTCGTCAGATGCACTCTCCAATATAGCAACCATACTAAGCCATCTGTTTTTTGTTTCCTCAATTTTTTCGCCTGATTTTAGGAATAGATAGTTTTTAAGTAAATCTGATATTGCGAGTTCAAGTCCTCTATCGTTGAGTGTTTCGAAAATGACGAATGCATTACTATCATCAGGAGCCGTAACTAAAATTACTTTTAAGTTACTTTCTAGATAGTCTAGCCAACTGTGCAATTCCTCCTCAGAATCTTTGGATTTTGTACATAAGTCCTCAAGGTACTTGTAGATTGTTTCAGCAGCATCAATAAGCCTTTTATGAGATTGTCTTGTATATTTTTCTTTCTGAATGTTTGGAATGCTTTCAATTAGATCTTGGTAAAGTTCATTATCAATTTCATTCAGAACTAGCTTAGGCTCTTTCTCCCTAGACTTTCTGTCAGTGCTTGCTAAAAATTCAGTTTTTACACTTGTTACTACATCCTCGTCACCTTCGCGTTTAAATATATCTTTAATTGCAGCAATTAATAGGCTGACTGTCGTCAGCCTTTGTTGACCATCAACAACTTCATATCTTTTTTCTGATTGTCCAGTAACAACTAGTGAGCCCAGGAAATATTCATGTTCTTTACTTTTAATAGACTCATGCACATCGTTCAGCAATGCTTCTACATGTTCAATCTCCCAAGCATATGATCTTTGATAAGCTGGTACTTTGAATCTTTTAGTTTTTAGAATGTTACTTATTCCATCAAGAACAATCTGAATATCCTGAATTTGAGACATGATTTTCTCTTTTGTTGATATTGAACCCGCTAAAAAGTCTATAGAATGAGAGGGCTTATATCAATAAAAAAGCTACTACGTGGCTACTAATGTAAAGAAGTGTATAAAAGAAAACGGCTTCCATCTCTGGAAGCCGCTTAGGTATTGGTGGTGAAAGAGGGACTTGAACCCTCGACCCCAGGATTATGAATCCTGTGCTCTAACCAGCTGAGCTACATCACCAGATTTGAAAGACCGCGATTATAGCAGTTGTATCAGGGCACGACAACATTCCTTTGAGCCCTTTTTTACTAAGCATTTTCTTGAATCGTGGGTGCCTGGGTTTTCACGGGTTTGATTTTGGGAGTATGCTAGGCTGGGTAATCAATTAAAACTCGGGGATGCGATGAACGAGGCTGTCAGTAATCACGGTGGGGTTTTGCATTTGGGTAAGGTATTTGCCGATGCATTGCGGATGCGCGATGCGTACACTCGTTTGCATAGTGATCGTGTGATGGCGCTTTCTAACGGGGTTGGGCTGGAGATTGGTTTAACCCGTCAGGAGCTGGATGCCTTGGAGTTGGGGGCTTGTTTGCATGACATTGGCAAGATTGTGGTGCCGGATGCCGTGTTAATGAAGCCGAGCAAGCTGACTGAGGCAGAGTTTGCCGTCATGCAGACGCACCCGGCAGTGGGGGCAAATTTGATTGAGGTTTATGAGCATGAGGATGCTAAGCGGATTGCAGGCATCGTGCGCTATCATCATGAGTGGTTTGATGGCAGTGGCTATCCGGGTCACCTGGTCGGTGAAGCGATTCCGTTGTTGTCACGCATTGTGACGGTGGTGGATAACTATGATGCGATGGCGGTGCGGCGGGTATATCAAGGCGCCCGTCCACATGCCGAGATCATGCAGATTATGGATTCCGAATCAGGAACCAAGCTGGATCCTGAAATTTTTGGCCACTTCAAGCGGGTGATTGAGAAACCCGAGTACCAGTCGTTTATCGCCACTGGTGAGTAGTTTGTAAAGAAAAAGGCTGGGAGACCCAGCCTTTTGCACGTGTATATTCAGGCTTAGACGTTAAACCGGAAGTGCATGACGTCGCCATCCTGCACAATATACTCTTTGCCTTCCAGGCGCATTTTGCCGGCTTCCTGCGCGCCTTTTTCACCTTTGTATTGTATGTAGTCGTTGTAGGCGATGACTTCGGCACGGATAAAACCGCGTTCAAAGTCAGTATGAATGACGCCTGCGGCCTGGGGTGCAGTGGCGCCTTTTTTTACGGTCCAGGCACGGACTTCCTGCACACCTGCAGTGAAATAGGTTTGCAGGCCCAGCAAATCATATGCAGCACGGATCACGCGGTTGAGGCCGGGTTCCTCTTGTCCAAGTTCTCGTAAGAATTCGAGTTTATCGGCGTCGTCCAGCTCAGCAATTTCCCCTTCAATTTTTGCGCAGATAGTGACGACAGGCGCTTTTTCGGTTTTGGCTAAGGCAAGCACTTTGTCTAAATGTGGGTTGTTTTCGAAGCCGTCTTCGGTCACGTTGGTGATATACATCACGGGTTTGACGGTAATCAGACATAGCGGTTTGAGCAAATTGAGTTCTTCGACATCCAAATTGAGAGTGCGCACGGCTTTGGCTTCGTTGAGGCAGGGCAGCACTTTATCCAGCACTTTGATCAGGGCAATGGCTTCCTTGTCGCCGCTTTTGGCTTTTTTGCCTTCGCGCTGCATGGTTTTTTCAACGGTTTCCATGTCGGCCAGCGCCAGCTCGGTGTTGATGACTTCAATGTCGGCCAGGGGATCTACCTTGCCAGCGACGTGAATCACATTGCCGTCTTCAAAACAGCGCACCACGTGTGCAATGGCATCCGTCTCGCGGATATTGGCGAGGAACTTGTTTCCCAGGCCTTCACCTTTGGAAGCGCCAGCCACCAGCCCGGCAATGTCTACAAACTCAACAATCGCCGGCTGGGTTTTTTGCGGTTTGACAATATCGATCAGCGGTTGCATACGCTGGTCGGGCACTTCAACAATGCCGACGTTAGGCTCGATGGTGCAGAAAGGATAGTTTTCTGCCGCAATGCCGGCTTTGGTGATGGCGTTAAACAGGGTGGATTTGCCTACATTGGGCAGGCCGACGATACCGCATTTCATAGTGGATGAACCCTAGCGTGAGTGTTGCCGCAGTGTAATTTGCGGCAAAGATTGAATAAAACCAATATTTTACCGTTAGTAAGGAGATAGAGCCAGAATGAATGTTGATCTGTATTAAATTGTATGAAAGATTTAAGTTTTATTATAAATTAGAAAACGCATGATAGCGGGGGCATAATTGTTGTCGTCATGCGCCTTCCTGCAAAGGATGAGAAATGTTAGGTTTCAATATGGCATCATTACAACCGTTGTTGTCGTCACGATGGATTGCCGCGCTGATATTGTTTTGCGCATTGCAAGCCTCATTTTTGCTATGGCTGAGCGAACGCCATCACGCTGAAGCATTACAGGCTGTTAAATTCAAGCAGTACGCATTGTCTGCTTCCGAAAGTGTGCAGCAACGCCTGAATGCCTACAGGCAAATTCTCAAGGGTGTAGAGCAGCTCTATATTTCCTCCCAGTTTGTATCGGCTGAAGAGTTCAGGCTGTATGTTGAAGACTTTACCCAGAGTACTGAATACAACAGCCTGAATGCCCTCGGTTTTATCAAGTATATCCACTTGCAACACCCAGAAACGTTTAATGATCTGGAGGTGCCCGTCCAAAAATTGCTCAAGCAACTGGAGTTTGTCAAAGGTGAGAATGAGGTCGCCCCTGTGCTGTATGTGGAGCCTAGGAACGATGCCAATCGCGAGGTCTTGCTAAAAAACGCTTTTCTGGATGCGCAGTTGCGTGCTGATTTGCTGGAGGCAGGCGATGGCGACCGCTTGGTTATGTCGCGGCATTCAGCGGATAGTCGCGATATTCAACCCTATAAGAATTATATTTTTAATGCCCCTGTGTATCGTGGCAAGGCTGAAGCAAACACGGTGGATAGGCGTAGCCGCCTGAATGGCTGGGTCTTCTTGCGTTTTGACGTGAATACCATGCTCGCAGAGGCTTTGCATCCCGTCGAGCAAAGGTTGATACATTTTGATGTATTCGACATGGGAGAAAAAGAGGGGCAGGTTCCTTTATATCACAGTGGCGGGGATGATGGTGCAAATGTCCACGACAGTGCGGCGGCATGGTCCAGCGTATATACCTTGAATGTGAATGGCCAGGTGTGGCGGTTGCAGGCTCGTTCGACCGCAGCATTTGAGTCGGCCACTGATTATCAGGATGCCAATGATAGGGGTATTTTAGGTGTGGTGGTGAGCCTGTTGCTGGCTGGAGTGGTTCAATTTGCTGTCATGCGTCATCGCACACGCCATACGCTTGAACAATATAGCCAGGCCCTTAGCAGCAGTGAGCAGCGCTGGAAACTGGCCATGGAAAGTACAGGAGATGGTGTGTGGGACTGGAATGTCTCCGAGTCCAAGGTGGTATTTTCAGAGCGCTGGCAAAAGTTACTCGGTTTTTCGTCACAGGAGCTTGCGCACAAACCGGCTGCCTGGCATCAACGTATTCATGCGGATGATGCTGCCGCGGTCACCGAGTTGCAACAGCAGGTGCTTGAGGGCGCGCGTGAACAATACGCGGTGGAATACCGGCTGCTATGCCAGGACGGCAGCTGGAAATGGGTATTTGATCGCGGCAGGGTATTGATGCATGACGAGCACGGTAAGCCAACACGCATCCTGGGCACGCTGGCGGATATTTCAAAGATCAAGCAATCGGAGGAAGTGGTTTGGCAGTATGCCAACGTGGATACTTTGACTGGTCTGCCTAATCGACGCCTGTTTTTTGACCGCCTGGATCAGGCGTTGCAAGCGATTAAAGTGACTAACCAGAAACTGGCGATTGTATTTCTTGACCTGGATCGTTTTAAAGAGGTCAACGATGCCCAAGGACATGACCAGGGTGACAAGTTGCTATTACAGGCCGGTAAACGCTTGGCAGGGTGTGTGGGTAACAAGGATCTGGTCGCTAGGTTGGGTGGTGACGAATTTGTGCTCATGCTCAGTGAGGCGACGGCGAGTTATGTTGAGGCACTGGCACAGCGGGTGATTGACGCCTTGTCCCAGCCTTTCCAGTTGGATGAAACACATGCCTATGTCTCTGCCAGCCTGGGGATTGCGATCTTCCCGGACGATGCCGCAAACAAGGAAGACCTGATGAAGCGCGTAGACCAGGCCATGTATGCTTCCAAGCAAAAAGGCGGCAATTGTTTTACCTATTTTACCCCGCGTATGCAACAGAATGCAGAGCAGCGTATGCGCCTGTCGCATGATTTGCGCCAGGCCATCAGCAACGAGGAGTTTTTCCTTGAATACCAGCCGGTGGTGAATTTACAGACTAACCTGGTGGTGAAGGCAGAAGCATTGCTTCGCTGGCAGCATCCGGTCAAAGGCCTGATTCCACCGATGGACTTTGTTAGCATTGCTGAAGATAATTTATTAATCGTCCCCATTGGTGAGTGGGTGTTCCAAACGGCCATTGAGCAATGCCGGCAGTGGCGCCAGTCATTGCATCCCATGTTCCAGATGGCAATCAATAAATCACCGGTGCAATTTGCCCCCGAGCATAGAAAGCAGGATGACTGGTTATCCAAGGTATCTAATGGCTACTATGAAGGCAATATGGTGGTGGTAGAAATCACCGAGCGCTTATTGCTGGATGGACATACTCAAATTAGTGAACGCTTGAGCCAATATCGGCAGGCGGGGGTGCAGGTCGCACTAGACGATTTTGGCACGGGTTATTCTGCCTTGTCTTACCTCAAAAAATTCCCGATTGATTACGTCAAGATTGATCGCTCATTTGTGCGCGAGCTGGGGGTCTCTGGTGAAGATGAGGCATTGTGTCGCGCCATTATTGTCATGGCGCATAGTCTTGGCATGCAGGTGATTGCCGAGGGGATAGAGAACCAGCGCCAGTTAAGCCTGTTGCAGGAGATGGGCTGTGATTTTGGCCAGGGATATTATTTCTCGCCACCGTTGCGGCCGGACGCCTTTATCCGCTGGCATCAGGAGTGGCACCAAAAATCGGGGGTATTGTCACGCAGACGCTAACTCAAGCCAAAGGGCGCAATCGCGCCCTTTTTATTTGCTGTGCAGTTGCAGCATGGCTTTTTCAAACTGGCCCTGAGCCAGTAGCTCACTGACAGTGGTCGCCTTGATGATGCTGTCGTCTATCGCTTGTTGCTCATCCTTGCCTGCGGCTTTCAAGACAAAGTTTGCGACTTCTGCCTTGTTGCCAGGATGGCCGATGCCAAGGCGCAAGCGCCAGTAATCTGCGGTGCCCAATGCGGCATGGATATCGCGCAGGCCATTATGGCCGCCATGGCCGCCACCGAATTTAAGTTTGGCCTGGCCGGCAGGTAAATCCAGTTCGTCATGGACCACTAGGATTTCGGCAGGCTGGATTTTGTAGTAATTGGCGATCGCCGCCACTGACTTGCCGCTGGCATTCATAAATGTGGTGGGTTTGAGTAGCCATTTGTCACTATGGGGCTGCCACTTGCCAGCGATGCCAAACAACTTGGCTTCGGCGGCCAGACGACTGCCGGATTGTTGCGCCAGTAGATCCACAAACCAGAAGCCTGCGTTATGGCGCGTCATGGTGTATTTGTCGCCGGGATTGCCCAGCCCTACAATCAATTTGATACCGGTCATGGTGTATTTATCATTCAGACAAAGAAAAAACGCGCACCCAAGAGTGCGCGTTTATTGTAGCGGTTTTCGCTGAGTCAGCCGATTATTCAGCCGCTGGTGTTTCTTCAGCTGCTTCGTCACTGCCACCACGTGGTTTCAGGATGGTCGCGACAGCCGCGTCATCGTTGTGAGCCAACTGTACGAACTCAACGCCTTTTGGCAGTTTGATTTCAGACAGGTGGATAGAGTGGCCAGCTTCCAGTTTGCCCAGGTCTACTTCGATGAATTCTGGCAGGTCTTTCGCCAGGCAGCTGATGTCCGCTTCAGTCTGGATGTGGGAGATGCTACCACCGCCTGTTTTCACGCCAGGTGCCACATCTTCATTTGTGAAGTGGAAAGGCACTTTTACGTGGATTTTCTCAGTCGCGGAAACGCGCTGGAAATCGATGTGCTGAATCGTGTTGCGCACTGGGTGCAGCTGATAGTCACGCAACAGAACGCTTTCTGCCTTGCCATCCAGCACCAGGCTCAGGATAGAGGCGTGGAATGCTTCATGGCGGAATTCCATGAACAGTTCTTTGTGGTTAAGCTCGATAGACACAGCGGCTTGGTCACCACCGTATACAACACCTGGCACGCTACCGGCGCGACGCAGGCGGCGGCTCGCACCCGTACCTTTTACGTCACGTTTGACGGCTTTAATTTCGATACTCATGTTGAGGCTCCTAAAAACGCCATAAATGGCGGTACTGCACTAAAAACTGCAAGCCGCGACCAGCTTGCAGCACAAAAAATCACAAATCCATTAATCCATAAATAAGGAAGACACTGATTCTTCCTGGCTGATACGCTTGATGGTCTCTGCCAGCAATGGTGCCGCACTCAGTTGGCGGATTTTGCTGCAGGCCTTGGCGCCAGCGTTCAATGCAATGGTGTTGGTGACCACTAGCTCATCCAGCGCGGAGGCGGTAATCCGCTCACCAGCGCCGCCGGATAATACCGGGTGTGTGGCATAGGCGACGACTTTGGTCGCGCCACGGTCTTTCAAGGCGGCAGCCGCTTCACACAAGGTGTTGGCAGTATCAACCATGTCATCCATGATGACGCAGGTACGGCCTTCAACCTCACCAATAATATTCATCACCTTGGCCACGTTCGCTTTCGGGCGCCGTTTGTCGATAATGGCCAGGTCGGCATTCAATTGCTTGGCAGCGGCACGCGCACGTACTACACCGCCAACATCTGGTGAAACCACCACCAGGTTTTCGTGACCTTGCTTTGCCAGGTCATCCAGCAAGATTGGCGTTGCATAAATGTTGTCGACCGGGATGTCAAAGAAACCCTGAATCTGGTCAGAGTGCAAGTCCATGGTCAGCAAGCGGTTCACGCCCACGCTGGTCAGCATGTTGGCCACCACTTTAGCGGTAATTGCCACCCGGGCTGAACGCGGACGTCTGTCCTGGCGCGAGTAACCCAGGTAGGGGATCGCTGCGGTGATACGACCTGCCGAGGAGCGACGCAGCGCATCCACCATGACCATGACTTCCATCAGGCTGTCATTGGTGGGGTAGCTGGTGGACTGCAACACAAACACGTCGCGGCCACGCACATTTTCCAGTAGTTCCAGCATGATTTCACCGTCAGAAAAACGGCCAACATCCGCACGCCCTAGTTCAATGCCCAAATGCTTGGCAACTTCTTGTGCCAGTACCGGATTGGCATTGCCGGTAAATACCATCATGTTGGCGTTACTCAACGTTGTACCCTTTTTAGCGATGACGATGTCTTGAAACCTGAAACCATGCCTGTGGCTGGAATCTATAAAAAATTTAAGCGTGTAAATCGTCAAATCTACACGCTTATGTTTGGCTGAGGAGGAAGGATTCGAACCTTCGCATGCCGGAATCAAAATCCGGTGCCTTAACCAGCTTGGCGACTCCCCAAAAACTTGTCTTTATCACACTTGTTGTGTGGCTTGGTCACCATCAGCAACCGAAGCAAAAAGCGGATGGTATTCTAACCCTTTTGCCCAAAAACCAGAAGTGTTTTCTGGTCGATTTGCAATCAATTCATCCGCTTTTGCTGCACTATCCACGGCAACAAACACAGAAGCACCGGAACCACTCATACGGGCATCGCCGTATTGTTTTAACCAGGCCAACGTTTTGCCGACTTGAGGATAAAGCATACAAACAACCGCTTCCATATCGTTCCTGGCTTGTTGCCAGAACGCGCCGGAATTAGCGCCGTTTGAAAAGTCCGCTATTCTCAATGGTTTCGAGTCTCTTGTCAATGCTTGGTGCGCAAAAATTTGTGCTGTCGGCACTTCTACTTGCGGCGTGATGACAACATAGTATTTTTCAAGCATGGAAGAGGGCAGGGCAACCGCCGCCAATTGCTCTCCTACACCTTCTGCCCAGGCAGGCTGGCCAAAAATAAACACGGGCACATCTGCCCCCAGGCTTAGGCCAATAGTCATTAGTTGTTGTCTGGAGTAGCCCAGTTGCCATTGCTGGTTGAGCGCCATCAGTACCGTGGCAGCGTCTGAGCTGCCACCCCCGAGACCCCCGCCCATGGGGACCCGCTTGTCGCAATAGATGTCGGCACCCAGCGTACAGCCGCTGGCTTGTTGCAATGCGCGGGCGGCGCGGATGGTGAGATCTTTTTCTGGCGGCACACCGGCTAACGGGTTCCTATGCACGAGTTGCCCATCTTCGCGCACGCGTATGCGCACTTCGTCACCGTGGTCCAACAACAGAAAAAGGCTTTGCAGGGTGTGGTAGCCGTCAGGGCGCTGACCGGTAATATGCAGGAACAGGTTGATTTTACAGGGCGCAGGGTAGGTAATGAATGCCATGGCCGCTATTGTAAAGCATGCCTGAATATTTCAGGCATGCTTGTTCGAGTGAAGATTTACTCCAGGATCATGCGGCCCTGGCCATCTTGCAACGGGCGCTGGTTAGGCTCGCTTATGGCTTGCTGCAAACTGCCCAGCTGGAACTTGGAAATTTTGAGCGGTTCTTTCATGATCACCCACTGTACACCTTCTGTACAAGGAGGGGCTGTCAATGAGCCGCTGTAACGGTAATAGGCAGGTTTGGTCGGCATTAGGTCACCCGGTGTAACACGTATCGCCAGCGGTTTGCTCTGCTCTTTTTCCTTGGGCACGCTGCCAAGCAGTTTCTCAAAGGCTGGGTTTGCATTGCCTTCTTCCAGCATGACCGCAATGATCACGCGATGGCCGGTTTTATCTTCATGCACCATATGCAACTCTGCAGCATAGGACTTTTGCTTGATTTGATGTTCGCTGGGCACGTGCACGCTGATATATTTAAGTTGGTAGGGTTTCTGGTCCAGCACCATCATGTTGCCAGTCCCGGCATCCAGGATCAGGCTATGATCCTTCAGGGCTATATTTTTCAGCGGGAACTTTTGTAAGCGCTTGAGCGGTTTGAGCGCAGCCGTAATCGTGTTGTCGATATTGATCGGAGATTGCTGGCTGCCTGCATTACATACCGCAAAGTCAGGATTCAGGCTGCCCCATTTGTCCGGTCCGTGCGGGCCGCTATAGGCCCAGGATGGATCATTAGTCTTATCTTTTTTAGACTGTTTGTCTTTTTCCTTATCCGCAGCGCCCTTGTCTGTTTTGCTGGCGGAGTCTGGCTTGCCTGTAGTGGTTTTATCTGAGGCCGGTTTTGTTGCAGGCGGTTTAGCCTCGGCTGTTTTTGTCTCTGCAGGTTTGTTTTCTGCGGCAGGTTTTTCCTGCGGCTTTGCATTGTCAGTGGCAGCAGGAGCAGGTTCGGCAACGCTATCAGGGGCTGCGGGTTTGTCTTTGCTGCTGGCCACAGCGGGGACGACAGGATTAGCGGCGCGTCTCGCGGCAGCTTCCTGGCGCTGTTTTTCTTTGGCTTGCCATTTGCACACGTATTGCTGGGCAACCTCTACTTCGGACTCAGGCAAGGGCTCAATAAAGTCTGCCTGCTTGGCCGTGGTGCCGGCTGAGTAGACGAGCTCATCATCTTCGTACTGGAACACCTGAATGGTGGCTGCCTTGCGTTTGTCGCAATCAAAATACCATAAGGCTTTGGCGTGGTTATAGACGCGGTCAACGGATTCCACATTTTTCTGCGGCGTGCTGTAATCTACCTTGACCCAGGCTTTGATATAAGGTTTTTCCTCCAGCAGGGATTGCTTGTCTATCATAAGCTGGTTGTGGTCTGTTTTCTTGATCGACAACCACTGGGATGCCTGGCTGTGACCAGGCGCAAGGCATAGCACCAGCCATAAGCTGCAGGCCAGCCAGATGCGATAGTAAGTAGGGGTAAACAGATAACAGCTCATACAGCCATTATCGACGTCATGCGCTGAATCTTTAATCAGCGCATGACGGAAAACACGGCAGTCTAAGGCTTGTTTACCAGTGTTGAATCACCAGTTTGAGGCGCACATCCTGCTGCTGCAGGCGCGTAGTGTAAGGCAGCTGCTCCAATGCCCCATTCAGTGCTGTCTGCTGGTAATCGCCGTAATTAATTTGCCATTGATCCTGCAACAGGCTGGCGGGCGTGCCGTTTTCCAGATAATTTGCCTCAAAGGGGCTGGCCGGGTGTGGAATGCCCAGTATCCACTGGCTGAGGCCTGCCAATGGCAGACGCCAGCCCAGCAGGCGTTCAGTCAGGCTGGCCACATCAGCCGCTTCATGTTCCTTGCCGCTCTGGTCGGTCAGCGTGACGGCATGCGGTGTGCGGTGAATCAGGGCCACTTGCTGTCCAAGTGGGCTGAAAATCCGCATGGTGTCTTCTTGGGCCTTATGCTGCCATTCCATGCGCGCCGTATAGCCCTTGCCTGCATATTGCACGGCCATTTTGGCTTCCAGGCTAAAGTCCTTGACCTCCTGCAGCCGCTGGGTACGCTGCTGCGATGCCTTACTGGCCGTGGTTTGGGTGGTGGGAGCGGGCAGAGAAGCACAGCTAGCCAGAATGAACCCTAGCATCCCGGCAATGACCTGGCCGCCGGAAGGCAGCCTCCACTGTATCGGTATCGACGGCATTAAAGCTCAGACTTCAGTTTCTTTGCGGTAGCCATCAATACTTCGTTATCCGGATTGCTGGACAATGCCTGGTCCAGGATTTTCTGTGCTTCGTCGCGCTGGCCCTGTTTCCATAATACTTCTGCCAGATGGGCAGCAATCTCAGGGTCCTGCTGTATCGCATAGGCATGGCGCAGCTCTTCTGTCGCGCGTGACAGGTCTCCCAGGCGGTAATAGACCCAGCCCAGGCTATCCATGATGTAATGATCTTCCGGTGAAAGTTTGGTGGCGGTTTCAATCAGGCTCTTGGCTTCCATGAGCTTGATGTTGCGGTCAGCATAAGAATAGCCCAGGGCGTTGTAGGCGGCCGCCATATCTGGTTTCATTTTGATCACCTTGTGCAAGGTGTCTTCCATGATGTCAAATTTTCCCTGTCGCTCGGCATTCAATGCATAGTCATACAGCAGTTCAGGGCTGTCGGGAAAGCTTTGCACAGCCTTGCCCAGCAAGGCATAGGCTTCATCGTTGCGTTTGGCCTGGTTCAGCATTAATGCCTGGTTCTGGATGACCAGCGCCTGCTGTTCTGGTGTCAGGCCGTCTACATTGTCCAGCATGGTGATGGCTGCATCTATGCCATCACGGCGCGCTATAATGCTGGCCGCCGCGAGGCGGCCAGCCAGGAATTGTTCGCCTTCACCTATCTTGTCGAACCATTGCAAGGCGCGGGTATCATCCTTTTGCTCTGCCGCAGAACGGCCCAGGTTGAAATATACTTTGTTCGGCTCCTTGAAGCCGACCTGCAGTGCATGCTCCAGACGCTGGTCAGCAAAGCTGTATTCTCTGGCATCCAGAGCCAGCAGGCCGACAATCACATTCATTTCAGGATTGTTTTGATGACGCTCCAGCAATTTGGTGAATTCTACTTTGGCATCGGTGGTGTTTTTTTGTACCAGTAAGGCACGTGCCAGTGCCAAGCGAATCTGGTCAGCCTCAGGGTTTGTCTTTAAAAAATCATGATAGAAGGCTATCCCTTTTTGCGGATCTTTCTCGCTGAGCATTTGTCCGCGAATTTGTGCAGGGGCTTCCCAGCCTGGGCGTAATTTTGAAGCTTCTTTTAATTCCGCCTCCATCAGCTTTTCGTTATGGGCAAAATAAGCAGCTTGTGAAATGGCAAAGTGAGCTTCCGGTAGCTTGGGGTAAGGTTTTGCCAATTGCTGGACCGCTTCCAGAACCGATGTTTTGTCGGTGACGCGCATCATGAGGCTGTTGAGTTCCATAAAGGCGTTGGGGCGGATGCTGTCATTGGCCAGCACCTTCTGGATTTGTGGCACGGCTTTTTTAAGATTGCCATTGGCAATCAGCAGTTGGCTGGCGGCTTGGGCTGCCGGGATAGAGTCTGGTGCCAGTTCTGCCCACAGCTCTGCCGAGGGCAGGGCGAGTTGCGGTGTGCGCGCAATGGTGGCTGCCTGTGTGGCGCGTTCTGCCAGCAACGGGTCGCGCGTTTGTTTGGCCAAGTCCAGGAACAGCTGCCCTGCCAGTACGAATTCCCCACGTTGCGCAGCCACCTCTCCGAGCAGGTATTTGTAAACAAATTCAGCCGTGGGGGCGGTCATGGTGGGGGAGCTGCTGGCCGACCAGGCCGGGGTTGCCAGTAATGCCAGCCAGAACGCTATCGTCGTACGGCGCTTTGCGGTGGGTTTGAGCGTAAATCGGCTGGTGTGAGACATACGGGATTCCTGTTTAATTGGTCTGTTGATGAACAGTGTCATGACTGTGGTGTGAGGGTTGATATGCAATACTGAATTTTTGTTTAGTCCGTGACAGTTGCTGCAAGTTCATCCATAATGTGCGATTTGTAACTGAATTGTAATTGGCGGTTTGGCACGCGCTAAAACGTCATGAAGCAAGAATGTTTTAGCACTATAACTTTTTGATGAAATCTTTGTCTAGGGATTTGCTGGTTAGCGCTTGCTTTGCCAGTGGTAAACAGTCATCTTTAGTGAGTAGGTGTGTGAAAGAATCATGGCAAATTTAACAGTAGAAGCAATCGAATTGACGCGTATGTATGGCGGCCGGGCCGCAGTCAGTGATGTAACGTTTAGTTTGCAGCAAGGGCAGGTGCTGGGTTTTCTCGGCCCGAACGGGGCTGGTAAGTCAACGACAATGAAAATGCTGACAGGAAACCTGGCCCCCAGTGCCGGTAGTGTCAGAATTTGTGGCATTGATATGATTGAAAACCCCAAGGAAGCCAAAGCTTTGATCGGCTACTTGCCGGAAATGAGACCTTTATATAAGGAGTTCACGGTTGATGAATACCTGACCATTGCGGCCAGGTTGCACAACGTTTCTGGCAAACACCTCAAAAAAGCCGTAGAGCATGCCAAAGAGCGTTGTGGCCTGACCCATATGAGCAAGCGCCTGATTGAAAACCTGTCCAACGGTTACCAGCAGCGTGTGGGCATCGCCCAGGCGATCATTCACAATCCTATGGTGGTGATCCTCGATGAACCTACCGTGGGTCTGGACCCAATCCAGATTCGCGATATCCGCGCGCTGATCAAGGAGATCGGTCAGGCGCACAGCGTGATAGTCTCTACCCACATTTTGCCGGAAGTGGAAATGGTCTGTGACCATGTGCAGATTATCGATAAAGGCAAGCTGGTGTTTAATGGCGGGATCGACGTGCTCAAGCAGCAACGGGTAGGGAACAAACTGCTGGTTGGTTTTCGTCATCCGCCAGAGGCAGCACAATTGGCCGCGATTACCGGCGTGGCTGAAGTCGAACCTGCGGATGGCATGTGGCGCATCCGTTTCCAGGAGGGGACGCAACCGCATGAAGCGATTGTGCAGGCGGCTGTGCAAAATGGCTGGGGCTTGTATCATATTGCGCCTGACCAGACCAGCCTGGAAGATGTGTTTGTACAGTTGACTTATCAGGAGCCTGAGACTGCGGCAGACCTTGCCAAGGCTGCTTAAGCGGATAGAAAGATCAAGTATGTTGAATATTGCAAGAAAAGAACTCAAGAGTATGTTTGCCTCGCCTATGGGGTGGATTATTCTGGCGCTGTTGACCTTCTCGTTTGGCACGTATTACCTGAATGGCGTAAACAATTACTTTGAAGTCATGTCCGGCTCCATCCGCCCGGCTGAGCGTATAGGTGTGACCCAGTTTGTGGGGCAAACCGTATATGGACTGGCCTCGTTTATTATGCTCTTTGCGGTGCCATTGTTATCCATGCGCCTGATTTCGGAAGAGCGCCGTAGCCAGACCATGCCCTTTTTGTTTAGTGCACCGCTCTCAATTACTGAAATTGTTGTCGGCAAATTTTTAGGTTTGGTTGTATTCTTGAGTTTCCTGGTCGTCTATATTGCGGCCATGTTATCCACCTTGAATATATGGGCAGATATTGATTTTGGCTACATTTTTGCCAACTCTCTGGGCTTGCTGTTACTGGTCTCCAGTTTTGCGGCACTTGGTCTCTATTTTTCTAGCTTAACCGCGCAGCCCATCATCGCCGGTATCCTGAGTTTCATTGCCCTGTTTGTGTTGATGATCCTCGACCGCTTTTTTGCCGGTGACCCCACCAGTACCATGCTCAAGTTTTCCCTGATGCGCCATTTCCAGTCTTTTGCCGGTGGCCTGATTGATACGGCTGACCTGGCTTATTTTGGCCTGTTTATCCTCACTTTTATTACCCTGACGATACGTCGTCTGGATGCAGATCGTTTACGCGGCTAACCCCGCATTGTTGTCGAGTTTGAAAGCATTATGAAAATTAACCGTAAGTTTAGATGGCAACTGCTCGCACAAAACTGGATGTTCGTGCTGGTGTTTCTGGCGCTGGTGGTGATGCTGGGTTATTTATCCAGCCAGTATCGCTGGGCCAAGGATATTACCCAGGCGAATCGCAACATCCTGACCCAGGGCAGTGTCAATGTGCTCAAGCAGATGGACGGTGATATCAACATTACCGTCTATGCCACCAATGATGATGCCAATAACGGCGATACTTTCCGCAAGGGCATGCTGGATTTTGTTGCCCGCTACCAGCGCGAAAAGAAAAATGTATTTATCAAGTTCATTAATCCCTCTGAAGAGCCAAAACTGGCGCAAGAGGCTGGTGTGAAAGTCGATGGCGAGACGATTGTCGAATACAACAAGCGTTCCGAACACATTACGCCACCGTTTGCAGAGCAGGAAATGACCAATCTGCTGGTGCGTTTGTCACGCACTAACAACCAGCCGGTCATGTATCTGGATGGCCACGGTGAACGTTTACTGCAAGGCCTTAAAAACCATGACCTGGGCGAGTTTGGCAAACAGCTGGAAAGCAAGGGTTTCAAGTTTGCCAACCCGGATCTCACCATTGCCCAGGCGGTGCCTGCCAATGGTGCGATGCTGGTAATTGCCGCACCGCAGGTGGATATCACCGACGTAGAAGCTAAGAAAATCAAGGCTTATATCGAGGGCGGTGGCAATGTGTTGTGGCTGCTGGATGATGATAATTTGCATGGCTTGCAGGAAGTGGCCGACTACCTGGGCATTAAAGTGTCACCAGGGATTGTGGTGGATCGTGCGGCCGAGCAATATGGCGCGGATCCGAAAATGGCGTTTGCCAGTCTGTATGGCGATCACCCGATCACGCGTAATTTCATGCTGCGTACCGTGTTCCCTGAGGCGCATCAGGTGGATGGCCAGGCGTCTGACGACCTGGGCTGGAAAGTCGGCCGGCTGATTGATGTGGCGCCTAATGGTTGGCTTGAATCAGACAAGATTCCTGCTGGCGCGCAAAACCTCAAGGTGCGTTTTGACCAGGGCAAGGATAAAGCGGGACCGATTAATATTGGTGTTGCGCTGGAGCGAACTTATGGCAAAAAAGGCCAGCGTGTGGTGGTGATAGGCAATGCCAATTTTCTGGCGAATACCTTTATTACCAATGGCGGCAATCTTGATCTGGGGATCAATATCATTAACTGGCTGGCGGGAGATGACCGCCTGATCACGATACAGCCAATGCCACTCAAGGATATCAATGTGACGATTCCGGCGACAGATCAGGGTCGACTGGTGGCCTGGAGTGTATTCCATGCGTTTCAATACTTTATCCCTTTAGGTTTGTTTGTGGCTGGCCTGTTGCTGTGGTGGAAGCGCCGCAAGGCTTAACTGCCAGGCTGGCCGGAGTCGTATTATGAAAAAAAGATGGATTCTGAATCTATTGTTGCTGGTCATTGTGGTTGGCATTGCTGCGTTTTTGCACTTAAAACCACAAGAGCAGGCAGCATCAGCCAGGTTTGAGGTATCCAGCCTGAAGATGGCGGATTTTGAGGCGGTGAAAGCCGAGTTTCCCGCCAAAGCACCAACGGTGTTTGAGAAACAGGATGGGTACTGGATGATGCGGAAACCATATGCCGCACGTGCAGACCAGCCTTCAGTACAACGTATCATCTCTATTATTGCTGCCACGACTGCGACCAGGCTGCCATTGCAGGATGCGGCAAAATATGGACTGGACCAGCCTGTGCTAAAACTCACCTTGTCAGGTGCAAAAGGCGACCAGGTATTTACGTTTGGTACGTTCAATCCCGTCACTGAAGAGCAATATGTGGGTTTTGCCGGACAGGTGTATTTATTGCCTGGCCAATATGGAGAGGCTGCTTCTACACAGCCCATTGAAATGGTGGATAAAACCCCATTGTCCCCGACAGAGCGCAAGCAACTGGCTGGTTTTGACCTGGCTCACCTCGAGCAATGGGAAGAAAATGCCCTCAAGGTAGAGTTATCCAATGAAGGAAAGTGGTCTGCAAATGACCCCAAAGCAAAACCTACCCAGAACGATATGAACGAGTGGAGTGATTTCAGCTGGGTACAGGCACAAGCGGTTTCAGTAGAGTTTTACACACCGGATCGCAAGCAGTCCTATCCTTCCTTTGAAGTATTGTTGCGCAATGGTAAAAAAGTACATTTTGATAAATTGCAGGAGTCACCGGAGTACCTGTTGGCACGCCCGGATGAAGGTATTATTTATCACTTCAGCAATGACACCGGCTTTACCATGGTCAATCCACCGGTCAATATCCAGACTCCAGACAGCAAATAATTGCCATGCCTGAATTGCCTGAGGTTGAGGTTACGCGCCGAGGGTTGTTACCTGTTGAAGGTGCCCTGATTGAGCAGGCTACCATTCGCCATCATGGCTTGCGCTGGCCCATTCCGGCCGATTTGCCCCAGCATTTACAAGGCCGCAGGGTACTCAAGCTTAGGCGCCGTGCCAAATATATTCTTGCAGAAATAGGGTCCACTGACGTGGAAGGTGTATTGCTGTTGCATCTAGGGATGTCTGGCCGTTTGTGCCTGCTGGAGCGCGATTTCCCCGCTGAAAAACATGACCATTTTGATATCCGCTTTGTTGATGGTCGCGTGATCCGATTGCGTGACCCAAGGCGTTTTGGTGCAGTGTTGTGGCTGGACCAGGACCCCATGCAGCATGTCTTGCTCAATCGCCTCGGGCCAGAGCCATTAGAGCCTGCCTTCAACGCGGATTATTTGTACCGGCAATTGCGTACCCGCAATGCAGCGATCAAAATTAACATCATGGATGCGCACCTGGTGGTGGGTGTGGGGAATATTTATGCCAGCGAGTCTCTGTTTCGTGCAGGTATTCATCCAGAAACACCTGCCAAGTCATTAAGCCTGGCACAATGTGAGTTGCTGGTGCAGGAGATCAAGGCCACGCTGAATGCAGCATTGGAGGCCGGTGGCAGCAGCCTGCGGGACTTTTTTGGGGCGGATGGTAATCCTGGCTATTTCCAGCAGACTTATTTCGTCTATGGCCGCACCGGGGAGCCTTGCCGTGTTTGCCAGCAAGCCATTTTCACCATACGGCTAGGACAGCGTTCAACCTTCTATTGCCAGGTTTGCCAGCCACGTGACACACGTGCTGCAGGACGTGCCGCTAACAAGTAAAAGGCTTATTCTTCTTCATCCACCTCTGGCCTGATGCAATTGCGCCCCGCACGTTTGGCGGCATACAAATGATGGTCTGCCCGCTCTACCACCTGGCCCAGCAATTCATCCGTGTGCATTTCTGCCATGCCAGCACTGACCGTGATGTGCACAATCTCGTTATTGAAATGAAATTGCATGCTAGCAACCGCCGAACGGATGAGTTCGGTAATGTCCCTGGCATGTTGTATATTGCAGCCAGAAAGTAGCAATAAAAACTCTTCTCCACCCCAGCGGCAGACCACATCCTCTTCTCGAATGTGGGATTTGATCAGATTTGCCACCCGGGTCAATACCAGGTCGCCCGCCTGGTGGCCATAAGAGTCATTGATTTGCTTGAACAGGTCAATATCCAGCAAAACAAGTGATACCGATTCATCACGGCGTTTGCTGCGCGCGACCGCTTGCTTGAAATAGAATTCAAATACCTGACGGCTGGCGACGCCTGTCAGTTTGTCCTGAGTCGCCATCATCTCCAGCTTGTCGTGGTAACCACGCACGGCAAAGTGCGCCAGTGCCAGCACGATCATGCTGATGATGACAGCGACCGCCAGGTTGATAAAGAAGGCAGTTTCTATGCGCTCAGAGCTTGGGTCATTGACCTGTTCTACAATCAGGTACCAGTCAAATTCGGGCACCAGGCGGCTATTGAGGTATAACGTGTTACCACTGCTGGTTTTGAATGAAAATGAAGCACTGGGAGAGGTCAATACTTTAAGAAACGCTTTGTCCAGCCCGGCTTTGTCCTGTAAATGCAACTCTGAACGATAGTGACTGCTTTGTAGCATGACTTCGCCCTGACGGTTCACGAAGTAAATTTCTCGCCCATAGCGCTTCTGGTAATTTTCTATAAGTTCAGCAACCGTTTGCAGGGATAAACCGACTCCTATCACGCCAATAAACTTGCCGGATTTATCTTCAATGCGGTAGTTAACAAAAATGCTGAGCCGACGCTTGTCTGCGGTATCCCGATCTATATTGATGACGTAGGGGCCGGCAGAGTTCTTCGCGTCAAAGTACCAGCGATCATCAGGGTTTTTGCTGGAAACGCGTTTCAATACACCACTTGGGTGATAATAGTTGCCAGAGCTTTCTGACACAAAAAAAGCGGTGATGGTGTTATATTTTTTCTGGATCTGCGCCAGGTAGCTGGTCATTTTGCGGGCATCTTGTTCGCCATCATTGACCCAGTCGAACACAAACACATCGTTAGCCATCAGGGACGAGATCAGTAAGGGCTGCAGCAAGTCGCGCTGAATTTCGGAGTAAATGTTATCACTGGTGAGCGGTAGCATTTCCTCCTGCAAACGCTCAGTCATGGAGTCCTTGGCGACAAAGTAACCGATGAGGCTGGTCGCAACAAAGCCAATGAGTACAATAGCGCTTAGAAGTAGGGTGTAGTGACGCTTGTTAACGACCATAAATATTTAATTTTCTCAAAACAGATGATCCCAGAAAAGCATTATCATCAATATAAAATGACTTTATTTATTTGAAAAGTTGCCATTTTGGAGATGTATTCCACTGATTGTCAGGTGAATGGGGGCTGATTTAATGTGGATGACTGCGTGCTGCGTGTTCGTGCAAATAACCGGAAGGGCTATGAGGCGTTCCGCCAATCTTTTGTGGCAGCAATGAGCCGATGACCATGGCTGCTGCACTGATCACCAAGCCTGCCAGTTGTGCGGGTACCAGGCTGTCTTCGCCTACCAGAATTTCAATCAGCACCCAGCTGGCAATGCCGAAAATGATGGCCGCCATTGCGCCCTGGCTGGTCGCTCGCTTCCAGAATGCGCCAAATAACAAGGGGATAAATGCGCCCGCCAGCGTGACTTTGTAAGCACTTTCCACCATGCCAAAAATAGACAGTTCCGAGTTTAGCGCGTACAGCAATACCATGCCTGCAAAGCCTATCAGGCACAGACGCATGACGCGCAGGAAGGCATGGTCATTCATCTGTGGCATAAACCCTTTCACCACGTTTTCGGCAAAGGTGACCGAAGGCGCCAGTAAAGTGGCTGACGAGCAGCTCATGATGGCAGAGAGTACCGCACCAAAAAAGATGGCTTGGGCTAGTAATGGCGTATGTGTCAGTACTAGGGTTGGTAACACGCGTTGGGAGTCTGTGTTGACTAATGTGCCAAAAGTGGCCGGATCGATCAGGGTGGCCGGATCGATCAGGGTGGCCGCATAGGCAATAAACATGGGCACAAAGGTAAAACAGAAATAAATGCTTGCGCCAAAAATAGAGCCCCACAAGGCAATTCTGGCAGTTTTGGCCGAGGTGATGCGCTGGAACACATCCTGTTGCGGGATAGAACCCAGCATCATTGTCAGCCAACCACCGAGAAAGGTCAGCCAGACGCTCCAGTTTGTGGATTGCGGGAAAAAGTGCAGTTTGCCAGCATGACGTGCATGCTCGATCACAGGGGCGATACCGCCTGTCTGGTCAGAGACAATACTCGCGATATACAACAAGCCACCGATGACCACGATCATTTGTACAAAGTCCAGAATCGCTACGGACAGCATGCCGCCTAATGTCGTGTAAGTCAGCACAATGGCTGTACCAACAATCATGCCTGTCTGCTCGGAAATAGCCCCATGACTGATCAGGTTGAAAATCAGCCCCAGTGCCTTGATTTGGGCGGCGACCCAGCCCATGTAGGAGATCACCATGGCAATGGTGGTGAGGACTTCTACCGAACGGTTATAACGCATGCGGTAGAAATCGCCCAGGGTCAGGATGTTGAGTTTGTACAGGCGGCTGGAAAAGAAAATGCCGGCCAGTATCAGGCACATACTGGATCCAAAAGGGTCAGCCGCCACCCCGGTCAGGCCTTCACGCACAAAGGTGGCAGAGACACCAAAAACCGCTTCTGCGCCAAACCAGGTGGCAAAAACCGTGGCCATGACCACAGGCAGTGGCAAATGGCGGCCTGCGACGGCATAATCTTTAGTGTTGTGCACGTTTATGGCGGCAATCAGGCCTATGCCTATTGAGACCAGTAAATACGCCACAACAAACCAGATCAGCACAGCCAGTTTCCTTTGATTGCAAAAGGCCGATTTTAAAACAAAACCATGCCTAAGCATGGTTTTCTTGCAGGAATGGAGACTAAAAAGGCCTGAAAATCAGGCCTTTTTACAATTATGCACAATTTACTCAATCCGCTTCCAGGTCTGAGAGCGTCCCAGCAATGAAAAGCCGATAAAGCCGCGCACTTCCAGCTCGTTTCCGTTGGGGCTCAGGGTCATTTTGCATTTGTAGGTTTTGCCATTTTCAGGGTCCAGGATTTCACCGCCCTCATATACATTACTTTTGCTTGATGATTTCAAGTGTTTGGCTATCGTCATGCCCACAATTTTCTGGCCTTTACGTTCGTCAGTACACTTGTCGCAGACTGCATCGCCAGTGTCAGTCGCGAGTAAACCTTTTTCAACAACAGCATTGTATTCACCGGCATTCTCTGTCATACGTATCAGTGATCGCGGTTTGCCGGTACGGTCATCCGTGGTTTGCCAAAGGCCGACCAGGTCTGCCGCATGTACGGAATAAGAGAGCAAGAAGGAAACGATTGCCAGCAGTGGTTTGATGTGGCGCATGGTTGATCTCCCTTAGTGGTTAAACAGCAGGAACAAACTTGCAAATTGTAGTAATACCAGCACGATGATGGCGGTGGTGGCCCATTTTTGCCAGGTCGCCTGTCGGTGCTGTGACACGAGCAGGGCGTCAATGCGGTTTTGTTGTTTGCCAAGCTCGGTTTGGTTGCGCAAATATTGTTCAAACAAGCGCGGCATTTCGGCTGCATGGGCCAGCATATAAGGAAGTTCGCGTTTGGCAGACTTGAGCAGGCTGCGCCAGCCGATCTGTTCGCTCATCCATCGTTTGAGGAAAGGCTTCGCACTTTGCCAAAGGTCAATGTTCGGGTCAAGTTCACGGCCTAGCCCTTCAATGTTGAGCAGGGTTTTTTGCAACATGATGAGCTGTGGCTGGATATTGACACCAAAGCGGCGTGACATCTGGAACAAGCTCAGCAGCGTACGGCCAAAAGAAATATCCTTAAGCGGTTTTTCAAAGATCGGTTCACAAATAGCACGTACGGCGGTTTCGAGGGCTTCCACATTGGTGTCTGCCGGAACCCAGCCAGATTCAATGTGGGCCACGGCCACATCACGGTAATCGCGGTTGAAGAAGGCCAAGAAATTACGCGCCAGGTAATACTGGTCCGTAGGCGTCAGGCTGCCCATGATGCCAAAGTCCAGCGCAATGAATTTGCCTTTATCCGGTCCTTCGGTGACCACCTGGATGTTGCCGGGATGCATGTCGGCATGGAAGAAGCCGTCGCGGAACACCTGTGTGAAAAAGATTTCTACGCCTTCGTGTGCCAGTTGGGTCAGATTAATGCCGTAAGCCGCCAGCGAGGCCGTATCCCGCACTGGCGTACCATGCATGCGCTGCATGGTCATGACTTGCTTGTGCGAGTAATCCCAATACACTGCGGGAACCAGCAGGCGGCGGTCACTGAAGTTGCGGCCTAATTGGGCGCAGTGTGCAGCTTCCAGCGTCAAATCGAGTTCATGCTCGGTATGGCGGGCAAATTCATCCACCATTTCTTCGGGCTTGAGGCGACGGCCTTCGCTGGAAACCTTTTTAACCCACCAGGCCAAGGTACGTAACAGGGCAATATCGCGGTGAATAATGGCCGCAATGCCGGGACGCAGTACTTTAACAGCGACCTGCTCGCCACTGTGCAGCCTGGCAAAATGCACTTGTGCGACTGAGGCGCTGGCGACAGGCGTCGTATTAAACTCGGCATAGACGGTTGCCAGAGGTGCACCAAATGCCTGATTGATGATAGCTTCAACCTGTGTATAGCTAAACGGGGGGACCTGGTCCTGCAGCTTGGTGAGTTCGTCAGCGACATCTGGCGGCAGCAGGTCACGGCGCGTGGAGAGCATCTGGCCGAACTTGACGAAAATGGGTCCTAATTTTTCCAGTGCCAGCCGCAGGCGTACTGCGCGCTTTTCTGGCGCATGCCGCCAGAAAAGGAGTAAATTGAGCAGACGGGAGACGATTCCCGGCTGTTCATCACGGATAAAGAAAACATCAAGGCGGTACCAGATCAGTACACCGATAATATGAAAAAAACGTAACCAATGCATGCTTACTGACTTTCAGGAGGCGTGGCGGCAGCAAGCAGTTTCTCAACGCGCTGTTCCAGTCTGTCAGTGTCTTCACGCAGTCGGTCAACAGAGCGGTTAAATTGCTCGATATGGATTTTTTTGGCAATGATCGGGCGTTCTTCCTGCCAGTATTCCACCAGCATTTCACCCAGGTTTTTGGCTTGGCCGTGCCAGTGTTGTAGTTTTTCCTGTCCTAATTGCACGACCTGATAAGCTGCAATGTCACCTACGATTTTGCTCAGGTCGTCTTCAACGTCCCAGCGGATAGCAGAGAGTATCTTGCCAACTTCCATGCCGAGAGTGGCATCGCCTTCAATTTTAATCAGGCTGTATGCCAGCGGGTCTTGCCGCAATAGGCGCATCGCCAAACTAGGTGGCAGATGTATGGTAGCGTCAGCGGTGGCCGAGTCGGCTGCAATAGCCAGTTCGCCGCTATTGAGAATTGTCAGCATCACCTGGGCGACCTTGAAGTCAATGCGCAGGGTTTTGTATGCGTACGGCTGTAACAATGGCGCCGTCCAGCTGTTTTGCTGCATCAGGTGTTGCAGCACAAATTGAATCAATGGTTTAAACATGGCTTAGTGCTTGATGCCTTTGTGCAGGGCAACAACGCCGGCAGTCAGATTGTAATAATCCACTTTGCCAAAGCCAGCTTCATGCATCATGTGTTTGAGCGTTTCCTGGTCAGGGTGCATGCGTATGCTTTCCGCCAGGTAGCGGTAGCTGGGCTCATCGTTGGCGATCCATTTACCAAATTTTGGCAGTAACTTGAATGAATAGGTGTCGTACAGTTTTTCCAATGGCTGCCAGACCTTTGAGAACTCAAGCACGAGCAAACGACCACCAGGCTTTAGCACACGTTGCATTTCACGTAACGCAACGTCTTTATGGGTCATATTACGCAGGCCAAAGGCGACGATCACGCAATGAAAAGTCTCATCTGCAAATGGCAGGATTTCGGCATTACACTGTGCGGCCGGGATATTGAGCCCGGCATCTATCATGCGGTCGCGGCCCACGCCCAGCATGGAGGCATTGATGTCAGTCAGGATCACGGTCCCTGGATTGGCCGCTGATTGCGTGCCTACCTTTTTTGCAAACAGGCGGGATAGGTCGCCGCTACCGCCGGCGATATCCAGCACCTTGTCGCCGGGCCCGACACCGCTGATATCGACCGCAAATCGCTTCCACAAACGGTGCATGCCAGCGGACATGACATCATTCATGATGTCGTATTTTTGCGCGACCGAATGAAACACCTCACCGACTTTTTTCTGTTTGTCTGACTCCGCTACCGTGTCAAAGCCAAAATGGGTGGTTTTTTCCTGATCAGTGTTTTGCTGCATGTATCGGTTCCTTACGGGTATGGCCAGCGATGGTCAGTTTAGTCACGTAGTCTTGCCACAAACTTTCATAATGTTGTGCCAGGTAGTACAAATAATCCCATGAATACAGGCCAGTATCATGACCGTCATCAAAGATCAGTTTGATAGCATAGCGGCCAACGGGTTCAATCCCGGTGATGTTCACATTTTCTTTATCCAGTTGTAGTACTTCCTGGCCTGCGCCATGCCCGCGGACTTCGGCTGACGGAGAGTAAACACGCAAAAACTCGCAAGACAACATGCACTCGGTATGGTTGTCGAAGTGTATTTCCAGCAGGTGTGATCCCTGATGCAATTGGATCAGGGTAGGGGTAGGACAATCGGGGTGAAGACCGCTCATAGCATTGAAGAAAGTCGTGGGTTGAGTCGATAACTTTGATTATGCGCATGATAGCAGATGCAGGCATGCAACGCATGAGGCTAGGTTGTTGTATCTTATGGTTGATAATTCATTTTATTTGTGAATTAATAGCTATACCTACATGATTTATTTGAACTTTTATTATTTCGTGATAGATTACTGGAAAACAGACAATCATGAATAGGTTACCTTATAACAATTAAGCAGGTCCTATGGAAAACAACAGACTGGCACAACAATTTGATTTGTACACACGCTGGCGTCAATCGATTGCTGATGTCTTAGGGGAGTATCGGCGCTGGTTGGCCGATAAACAGCTCAGCGATGTGCAGATAGAAGAGCGCATACAGCAGCAACTAAACCGCCTGCGTGAGGATAAGCTGAACGTGGCATTTGTCGCCGAATTCTCGCGCGGCAAATCCGAGCTTATTAACGCGATTTTCTTTTCCGGTTACGGCCACCGTTTGCTGCCATCCGGCGCCGGGCGCACCACCATGTGTCCCACCGAATTACGCTATGACAATGGCAAACCGGTGAGTTTGTCATTACTGCCAATTGAAACCAGCACCCACCAGATTTCCATCACTGAATACCGTCGTACGCCACAAGCATGGTCTGTGGTTGAATTTGATGCGCACTCACGTGAAAGCATGGTGGAGGCCTTTAAAGAGGTGAGCCGCACACGCCGTGTCACCGTAGAAGAGGCCCAGTCTTTAGGTTTATACCATCCGGAACAGCCGGATGATGCCATGCTCATCGGTCAAGATGGCTTGCTGGAAATCCCTTGCTGGCGCTACGCCGTGATTAATTTTCCACATCCTTTGCTCAAACAGGGTCTGGTGATTCTCGATACGCCAGGCTTGAATGCGATTGGCGCAGAACCTGAGTTGACCATGAGCATGTTGCCCAATGCGCATGCCGTATTGTTTATCCTGGGCGCCGACACCGGCGTCACCAAATCTGAAATGGAAGTCTGGCGCCGTTATATCAGTGGCGCACGCTGGAAGCAAAAAGGCCGCATGGCGGTGCTCAATAAAATCGATGGTTTATGGGACCCATTGAAAACTGACGATGAAGTCGAAACCGAACTCTATCGCCAGTTGCAAAATACAGCCGAATTACTCGGCTTGCCACGCGACCAGATTTTGCCGACCTCTGCCCAGAAAGGCCTGCTGGCCAAGGTGAAAGGTGATCAGGTACTGCTGCAAAAGAGCCGCTTGCTGCAACTGGAGCGAAACCTGTCTGACGAGCTGATCCCTGCCAAGCAGGAAATCGTGCGTGAAAGCATACAGGGCGAAATTGAAGACATGATGCAGCAAACGCATATTACGCTGGAAACGCGTTTGCAAAGTGTGCTTGACCAAACGGACGAGCTGCGCTGCCTGCAAGGCAAAAACGAAGATGTGATTGCGCAAATGATGCGCAAGGTCAAGCAGGATAAGGTGAATTTTGAAGTGGGTTTGCAGCGCTACCAGGCTTTGCGTAGTGTATTTTCTGTGCAGTCCAACCAGTTATTCCACCATCTGGGGATGCCGGCCCTCAAAACCAAGGTCCGTGAAACCCGCGATACCATGATGAAAGCGGCGTTTACCAAAACCATGCGTCAGGCCATGGATGACTTTTTCAGTGATCTCAAGCGCCGCATGATGGATGCCGATGTGCATGTGCTTGAAATCAAGAAAATGATGGAGGCCATGTATGAAAAATTCTCCAAAGAACATGGTTTGCTGCAAAAGACGCCACCACCATTCTCTACTTCACGCTATTTGAAAGCCCTCAATAAACTGGAAACGATTTACCGTGACCAGTTTAATACTACCTTCAATATGATTGCCCACGAAAAACTGACGTTGACCAGCAAGTTTTTTGAAACGCTGGCGAGTCATGTGATCCTGGAATATGAGGCGGCAAACCGCGATACTGAGAGCTGGCTTAAGGCAGTGATTGCGCCTATGGAAAGCCAGATGCGTGAACATCATGTGCAGCTTAAGCGGCGTGTAGAAAGTATCAAGCGTATTTACCAGGCGACGGATACGCTAGAGGAACGGATTGCCGATCTAGAGCAAGTGGAGCTATCGATTCGCCAGCAACTGGCTGAACTGGATCAGCTCAATGGCAAAGCCATGTTTGCGTTAGCGCATGAAGAAGTGATCATACAAGCGGCCTAAGGGCACTTGTATCAATTCAACTTCCGTCGCCAATAAAAATAAAGCCATGAAACAAAAACGGGTGCCTAAGCACCCGTTTTTGTTATTTGCTTTCCAGCATATAGGTTTTAATTTTTTGCATCGCTTTTTGCTCAATCTGGCGGATACGCTCAGCCGACACATTGAATTCTGCAGCCAGCTCATGCAAGGTGGCTGAATCACCTTCGGTCAGCCAGCGTGCCTGCAATACGCGGCGGCTACGCTCATCAAGTTGCTGCAATGCGTTGCTTAAGCCTTCAGTCTGCATGTGCTCATTCTGCAGATTTTCCAGCAGCGTAGAAGGCTCAGGGCCTTCATCCTCCAGGAAGGAAATAGGGCTATATACTTCTTCGCCATCTTCATCTACCTGCGCATCCAGTGAAATCTCCTGACCATTGAGGCGATATTCCATTTCAGTCACTTCTTCCGGTTTCACATTGAGCTCGGTCGCGATGCGATGCACATCATCCTGGCTCAAGGTTTCAAACCCTTGCTTCATGCTACGCAGGTTGAAGAACAGTTTGCGCTGTGCCTTGGTCGTGGCTGTTTTCACCAGGCGCCAGTTGCGCACAATGTATTCGTGAATCTCGGCTTTGATCCAGTGCATGGCAAATGAAACCAGGCGCACGCCACGATCCGGGTCAAAGCGTTTAACCGCTTTCATCAGGCCAATATTGCCTTCCTGAATCAGGTCGGACTGTGGCAAGCCATAACCGCTGTAACCACGCGCAATACTGGCGACCAGACGCAAATGCGACACAATCAGTGCGCGCGCAGATTCCAGGTCACCGCTTTCTTTCAGGCGGGTAGCGTAACCATACTCTTCCTCTGCCGTGAGCACTGGAAACTGCTTGATGGTCTGCAGGTATTTATCCAGGCTGTCAGCCGATGAAACAACAGGTAATGTCAAAGCGTTAATAATAAACTCCTTAAAAAAGAAGATGGTTTAAAATGATTTTAGCACTCAAAGCATGAGAGTGCTAGCCCATTTGAAAGTTCCAGGGAATTTCGATAAGAAGACTTAATTTTCCTGTCAGTTTGGAAGTGGAAGCGGTTGCGGAAAAATAGGCGGATACTCGTAAGGCGGACAGGAGACTGCACTTTGAGCAGAGGTGAGTAAGGAATGTAATAAAAAAGAGTGCAAAATCCTTGCCCTGATAAAACAACGTTCTGAACAAGGGGCATTCCAGGCGCATCATTTATAAGACGCGTGATGAAAGCAATCGCTTATCAATCGGTTGTTACGGTTAAAACTAATGAAGCCAGCAAAGCATACGATAGCAATCTTGGCTGACTTCTTCCTTACAAAGGGCATTAATCTTTACCATGGCCGTGACCACGACCATTGCCAGGGCCGCCACCTTTTTTACCCGGCCCGCCTCCGTGTCTGTGATCGTCATGATGATCCCATCTGTCAGGACCGCCACCAGGTCTACCTGCATGCGCATTGTAGCGAGGGACGTAGACATTTTGGTACCAGCTGTCTTGCACAAAATATACTTGTCTACCGCATGCGCCATAGTTTCCACAATAACGGCCCCATTTTTTCATATGGCCGGGTGGTACATGTAAATACAAAGGCGGTTGTACGACGGCGACGGGTGGCGGTTGGATGATCACTGGCTGGGGATAAATGACTTGAGGGGTGGGGTAGGCATCCCCGAGAACGATTTGCCCATAAAAGCCAGGCTGGCCGACTGTCACGGCCACGCCTGCACTGGCAGTCATTGAGCCAGCCATCAGTAATGCACCCACCAATAATTTTTTCATGATTTGTTCGTCCTTATTTAAATGAACACGTTTTAAAACGCATAAAAGTTTTACGCGTTGACATTCTAAAAAGCGGGTTGTGTAGAGGGCAGTCTCATCATTCTGATAGCGATGTCAGAATTTTCTGACGCAAGTGAGAGACTTTTTCCGGTAGATTTTGGCATGAATTTCAACCACTAAGATACAAATCTAAGTCCATTTTAGAAGCGTTCTGCTTTCCGGTTTCTAATGAATTTCTGACAAGGCAATCAGCCATGAGCGGATAATTTTACGACTTATGGAGTTTTAACATGGCCTCACACATTGCTTAATTCACTTTAAATTTCTGGATATCGGTGCAATGTGACGATCATCCGGAAGCGAAAAGGAGATAGTTATGGCTTCAAATCAAAACAGTACCCGTGGAGGCTCTAGTGAACAACATGCAAAAGCTGGTAGCCAAAGCCACAAGAACCAGGGCAGTAACCAAGGGTCTTCCACCCGCGGTGGTTCCAGTCAACAGCACGCCAAGGCTGGAAGCCAAAGTCATAAAAATAATTAATTGATGACGATGCCCGGCGAAGTAACCTTCGCCGGGTTATTTTTTGTGCCTCATGGCATTTTATTTATTGATCGCCACAGATGTTTGTGAGCATCAAAATGCGTTGTATCGCAGAACACGGTGATTTTTCATGACTAGACGGTTCCCCATTGGTGCAGAATGTCAACCAGAAGGTGGGGCCCACTTTCGCATCTGGGCGCCTAATGCCCGACAACTTTCACTCATACTTAACCATCATTCGGGTTCAGCCATTCCGCTACAACCTGAAGCAAACGGATACTGGTCGCTATTCCATCCAGCTGCGCAGGCGGGTGACCGGTACCAGTTCCAAATCAACGACGATACACGGTTGTATCCAGATCCCGCGTCGCATTACCAGCCCGAAGGGCCCCATGCCGCTTCCTGTATTGTGAAGCCTGATTTGTTTGCATGGACAGACAGTGCTTGGTCTGGCATTCCTTCAGGGCGTCACGTGTTGTATGAAATGCATATCGGCACTTTTACCCAGGCAGGCACTTATGAGGCGGCAGCTTGTGAGTTAAAAGAATTGGCGAGATTAGGCGTCACTACAATAGAACTGATGCCCGTGGCAGAGTTTGATGGTGCATTTGGCTGGGGTTATGACGTGGTGGGCTTTTTTGCGCCATATCATGGCTATGGCACACCGGATGATTTCCGTGCTTTTGTCAATGAAGCACATGCCCAGGGCATCGCTGTAATCCTGGATGTGATTTACAACCATGTTGGCCCAAGTGGGGCTTATTTCAGTGTATTCAGTGATCACTATTACTCGGAGCGCTATAGCAGTGACTGGGGGGCGGCGATCAATTTTGATGGACCAGAATCTGTTGCAGTGAGGGAGTATTTCATTGCCAATGTCTGTAATTGGATTGAAACGTTCCACCTGGATGGTTTGCGTTTTGATGCGACACATTTTATCTACGACGATTCCCCCATGCATATTATTGCCGAGATGATCAGCGCTGCCAGAAAAGTGGCGGCACACAGGACCCTTTACTTTATAGGTGAAAATGAATCACAACAAGCCTATGCGACAGCGCCTGTTGACCAAGGAGGTTATGGCCTGGATGCCGTGTGGAATGATGACTTTCACCACTCGACGAACGTGGCCATACGTGGCAAGCGTGAAGCTTATTTTCACGATTACAAGGGGACTGTCCAGGAACTCATTTCTTTAACCAAATGGGGTTACCTGTATCAGGGGCAATATTACGCCTGGCAGGAGAAAGTGCGTGGCACCCCGGTGTTAGGGAAAGCCGCCAGCTGTTTTATCAGCTTTTTGCAGAATCATGACCAAGTGGCTAATTCAGGCTTTGGCAAACGTCTTCACCAGCATGTCCATCCGGGCGACATGCGTGCCATGACGGCGCTGTTGTTGTTAGCACCACAAACACCGTTACTGTTTCAAGGACAGGAATTTGGAGCTTCTGCCCCTTTTTTATTTTTTGCTGATCATGAACCAACATTGGCTGCCAGTGTGGAGATCGGTCGGACAGAGTTCCTCTCGCAGTTTCCAAGTTTGCAAAGCCCGCTCAGTCTTGCCTATATTCACAGGCCAGAAACGCGCAAAACCTTTGAGCGCTGTAAACTCGATTTCTCGGAGCGCGAACACCATGCGGCCATTTACCAGTTGCATCACGAATTGCTGGCATTGCGCCGTGAAGATCCGGTGTTTTCTGATCCATACAATGTGGATGGCGCAATCATTTCCGAGTGTGCTTTTTTGCTGCGCTTTTTTGCCACGAGTGCCGAGATGGACCGCTTGTTCATCATTAATCTTGGCGTTGATCTATGGTGCGAGTCACTCGCTGAACCTTTGCTGGCTCCCCCGGCTGGCTGTCAGTGGCAACTTATTTGGTCTAGCGAGCATCCCAAATATGGCGGGGAGGGGATTCATGGCATTGATTTGAGCCAGTCTTTTGTGATTTCGGGGCACTCGGCGCAGGTGTTTATCGCTGTCACGAGTGCTATGGAGGGTTGAGCATGTCGTCTTTACAAATAAACCGAGTGTTGCAAATCCAGGATGATCCTTACGCATTGCTGAGCCAGGAGTGGCTGGTGACCAATGGCTTGGGTGGGTACGCTTCAGGAACTATTTCTGGGGCCGTCACCCGGCGCTACCATGGGTTTTTGACTGCATCTTTACCCGCACCGCTTGGCCGCATTGTCATGCTTAATCATCTTTCCGAGCAGGTGATCCGTTCGGATGGCATGCGCATAGACCTCACCGCAGAAGAATATAGCGGCCGTCGGCTACATATGCCCGGCTCTCAATATTTAAAGGAGTTCCGCCTTGAAATGGGCTTGCCCATCTGGCGCTACGATATTGATGGCGTGATTCTCGAGAAACGGGTACTAATGCCATACGGCCAGAATACTGCCCACATTACATATGAACTGATTGAAGGTGATTTACTGCAACTCGAATTGCGGCCTTCCATCCACTTCCGTCCTCAGGAGGCCACGGTAGAGCGTGAGTTTGCCAAGGATTACACGCTGGTCGTCAAAGACGACCTGTTTGAAATTCATGGTGGCGACCCTTATCCTCCGCTCCGGCTCTGTATTTGTGGCGAGCATGCCATTTTTATCATGGACAGGCGCAAGCATTCGGATATTCATTTCCGTGTTGAAGAGGCGCGTGGCTATCCGCATACTGGTCATCACTGGAGTCCAGGCGCGTTTGCGTTGACCATGGTCAAGGGCAAGCCATCTACCCTAATCGCTTCTACTGAGTCACTGGAAGTGATTCGTTCAAAACTGCCGCAAGAAGCCAAGGAGGTGGAAATCCGGCGCAGACAGGTGTTATTGCAATCTGCTTCGCCAGTGTTGCAAAACGGCATGGGGGCGGAACTAGTCTTGGCCGCAGACCAGTTTATTATCACGCCTGCTGGCAGGCCAGATGAGTCTGTGAGCGCGAAAGCCTCCGGCAGTGACGCCAGGACCATTATCGCCGGCTATCACTGGTTTACCGATTGGGGACGCGACACAATGATCAGCCTGGAGGGCTTGACCCTGGCCACAGGCCGCCAGCAAGAGGCAGGGTATATTTTGCGCACGTTTGCCAATCATGTGCGTGATGGCCTTATCCCCAATATGTTTCCCGAACACGATAAAACCGGCGTGTATCATACGGCTGATGCCACGTTGTGGTTTTTTCATGCCTTGCATCGCTATGTTTCCGCCACGCAAGATAGAGACACTTTGCGTGCCATCTTGCCGAAATTGATTGATATCGTGGAACACCATTTACGCGGCACGCAATTTAATATTGGCATTGATCCTGCCGATGGATTATTAAAGCAGGGTGCCGAAGGATATCAATTGACCTGGATGGACGCCAAGGTCAATGGATGGGTGGTGACGCCGCGTCGTGGCAAGGCGGTTGAGCTCAATGCATTGTGGTATAACGCGGTGCGCCTGCTGGCCACATGGATCCGCCAGGAAGATGGCGAACATTCCACCACTTGGCTGCAGGAAATCGCCGAGCAGGCCTATGACTCATTCAATACACGGTTCTGGTATGCCAAAGGCGGTTATTTATACGATGTGGTAGATGGCGAAACTGGAGACGATACGGCTTGCCGCCCCAACCAACTGTTAGCGATCTCGCTAGATCACGAAGTGCTGCACAAAGATAAATGGCAGCCGGTGTTTGAAACCGCGAAAAGAGAATTGCTGACGCCTTATGGTTTGCGTTCCTTGTCCAAGGACCATCCAGACTATAAATTAGCTTATGTGGGCGACCTTATGGCCAGGGATGCCGCTTACCATCAAGGTACCGTCTGGGGCTGGCTCATCGGCATTTACATTGACTCCTGGCTCAAAGTACAACCTGATGCCGGGCCACAAGCGCAGCAATTACTCATGGGGTTTGACCAGCACCTGAATGAAGCCGGCATAGGCACCATCAGTGAAGTGTTTGATGCTGAGTCCCCTTACACACCTGGCGGCTGCATTGCGCAAGCCTGGAGTGTGGGCGAGGTATTGCGCTGCCTGGCCAAAACCGCCTCCCCACCCACTCTCATCCAGTAATGAAAAGTGTGCCCACTTGCTTTACTTATTGATATTCCTGATCGCCATCCAACCTGATTCATGCATACAGGCCACGAAGGTGCGTTTATAGGTTTGTGTCTTGTAATCTGGCAAATATGCCTGCCCCAGTTTCTTCTCGCAGGTGACCTGATCCCGTTTTAACTGGTCAGGAAACGCCCCCATTTTCCACCACGAATTAATTGAATACTCCACATCGGGGCCGTCATTAATCGTGCTATGTGGCGCTGCCACTGTCGCAGGCTCTTTTGCCGGGATTGCTTGTACTGACGTTGGCGCAGTCGCAGCGGCAGTAGCTTGTGGTTTTTTTGCAACGGCCGCTGACTCTCCTTTTGCGGTTGAGTCTTTTGATAATTCAATAAAAGGGCTAGGTTTAGTCTGCGTCGCTTCGCGATTATCAGTAGCTTCTATGGTCGCAAACAAGGGGTCAAACGCATCTACCTTTGGTTTTTTCCAGCCATGCTCAGCAAGGCAAGCTGAAAGCTGGTCCCCACTGCCGCGGCAAGCTTGGTGCGCGCGGTCTATCTCTTGCTGGCTACCGCCTTGCTTGTAAGAAAGCTCTCCACAACCAGTTAATAAAGCGATTAAACCTACGTAAGTTAAAAGACGCATTGCGAGTCCTGTTCATGATTTGTTATGCGCAGTCTAGCGGGCTTTGACTGACATCGCCACTACGCAAATTGACGTATTTGTCCTACACACCCCTCTCGTTAAGCTGAGCGCAAGTTTTGATCAACTGTGATTGTTTGAATTTAACGAGAAAGGGAGTTTTAGATGATGAACTTGAAAAAATGTGCCTTGCATACTGCAGTAGCAATGGCTTGTGGCTTGGGTGCCCAATTGGCAAATGCGGGGGCCACGATCAGCTTTGGCGAAGATAAGTATATCAGTGCCGGCTTCGGTTTTATCACGAGTTATAACTCTGTTGAAGATGCTGCTGCCAATGGCAGTGACCGCTCAAACGATTTTACACTCGACAGTGCACGTTTGTATTTGTCAGGCTCATTTAACAAATACATCAAGGGGATGTTGAACACGGAAAAATCTGGCGGCGGTTCTGCCAACAGTAACTTTGAAGTGATCGATGCCAATGTGCAGTTTCAGCTGACCCCTGAAGTGGCAATCTGGGCAGGTCGTTTCCTCTCTCCAAGTGACCGCGCCAATATGGCAGGCCCTTACTACTCCATGGGTGGTGGTTATTGGGCAAACATCGCTTCCCGCTACGGCTGGAACGGCGGCGTGATTGGTCGTGACGATGGTGTGGCAGTAGTGACCAGTTTTATGGAGGACCACGTGGCGGTTTCTTTTGGCGCGTTCGAAGGCGACAATATTTTCCGCTTCAGCGGCGTAGGTGCGCAATCTGAAGCTAACGGTACTAAAGACAAATTGATGTATGCCGGTCGCGTACAAATTGATTTCTGGGATGCAGAGCCAGGCTACTACGGTACTGGTAATTATTTCGGCGCCAAAGATATTCTGGCCATCGGTATTGCCGGGCGCATGAAGAAAGATGGTGTGGTAAGTACTATTCCTGGCGTTGTAGGTGACTACAAATCATACAGTGTGGATTTCCTTTTGGAGAAAAAAGACGTGGGTCCAGGTACGTTCTCTGCTGAAGCGGCGTACTACTACTACGACACTGATGATGTCTTCCTCGGAGAACAAGGTAAAGCTTACTCCGCTGGTTTAGGTTATCTGTTCAATGATCCCGTGGGCTGGGGCAAGATCATGCCTATCGTCCGCTACCAGAAGTTTGACGCCGACGGCCTGACCACAGCTGCCAGCGTCAACACTCGTACCAGTGCTGATACCAAGCGTTTCGAAATAGGTGCCAACTACGTGATCGCCCCATACAACTCTGTGATCACCGCCACTTACGGCAAAACAGATACGCCTGCTGCCTCAAGTGATAACTTTTTCAGACTTGCCTTGCAGATGCAATTTTAATCAACACCTTATAACCCTTTCCCACAAAGGAGATGAGCGTAATGAAAACAATAGTGAAGTTGGATTTGGATAAAAAACCATGGGAGCAGGACGGCCAGATTCATAACCGCTGGCACCCCGACCTGCCCATGATTGCCATGGTGAAGCCAGGGGACGAGTTCCGTGTCGAGTGCATGGACTGGACAGGTGGTCAGATCGGTAACAACGATAGCGCCAATGACGTGCGTGACGTAGACCTGACCCAGGTGCACTACCTGAGTGGCCCTATTGGCGTGGAAGGTGCCGAGCCGGGTGACTTGATGGTCGTGGACATTCTGGATGTGGGCACATTTGATGACTCACAATGGGGGTTCAATGGCTTGTTTGCCAAGGAAAATGGGGGCGGCTTCCTGACCGACCATTTCCCTGAAGCTAGCAAAACCATCTGGGATTTCCATGGCGTGTACACCACCTCCCGTCATGTGCCTAAGGTGCGTTATGCCGGCATCATGCACCCAGGCCTGATTGGCTGTCTGCCATCCAAAGAGCTGCTCGATACCTGGAACAAGCGTGAAGGTGACTTGATTGCGACGGATCCTGACCGCGTACCGCCACTGGCTTGCCCACCGACTTCACAATCTGCCGTCATGGGCCGCTTGAGCGGGGATGCTGCCAAAAAAGCAGCCGCAGAGGGGGCGCGTACCGTGCCACCACGCGATCACGGTGGTAACTGCGATATCAAAAACCTGACCAAAGGCTCACGTGTGTACTTCCCGGTCTACGTCAAAGATGGCGGTCTCTCCATGGGTGACCTGCACTTCTCACAAGGCGACGGTGAAATCACATTCTGTGGCGCGATTGAAATGGCCGGTTACCTGGATATCAAAGTGGGCCTGATCAAGGATGGCGTGAAGAAATACGGGATTAAAAACCCAGTATTCCAACCCAGTCCAATCACTCCGACCTACCGTGATTACATGATTTTTGAAGGGATTTCGGTAGACGAAGCAGGCAAGCAACATTACCTGGATGTGCATATTGCTTACCGCCAGGCTTGCTTGAACGCCATCGAGTACCTGAAGAAATTTGGTTACAGCGGCGAGCAGGCTGTCTCGATTCTCGGGACTGCACCGGTAGAAGGGCATATCAGCGGTATCGTCGATATCCCTAACGCTTGCGCCACCTTGTGGATTCCGACCGAGATTTTTGAGTTTGATATCCGTCCGAATGCAGATGGTCCGAAGATCATGGTGCCGCCGGGTGTAGATGTTTCATTTACCTCATAAGGAGTTGCGCAGATGCCTTTGTATGAATATGAGTGTGACAGTTGTGGCGTGTTTACTGCGCTACGCAAAATGAGTGAGTCCAGCTTGCCTGCCGAATGTGACTGCTGTGGTGCCGTGAGCCCACGCATCCTGTCGGTGCCCAAGCTGGCCATCATGGACAAACTGCAACGGTCCGCGCATGAACGTAACGAGAAATCTGCGAACGAGCCGCGTACAGCCAGACGTTCCAGCTGTGGCTGTACCGGATCACATACTTGTAAAACCAAGCCGCCGGTGAACCAGGATACAGGGAAACCAGGCTTGCAAATGCAGACCAAGAAAACGGCCAGGCCGTGGATGGTCGGGCATTAATCAGCGACATCAATCCCTTAATTATTGATTTTATTGATTTATCCATAAAGGAGAAGAAGTAATGAGTACCTCAAACAGACGCGGTTTTATGAAAGGCGCACTGGTCGGTGCCATGATGGCCGCAGGCCTTATCAGCGGTCATGCTTTTGCAGCGGATTATCCGACAGCAAAAGTGAATACGACTGGCTTGGCAGTGACTGATTCCACAGTAAAAGTAGGTATTCTGCACTCAGCCACTGGCACCATGGCGATCAGTGAAACTGGTTCCATCCAGGCTGAAAAACTGGCGATTGAGCAGATCAATGCCATGGGCGGCATTTTGGGCCGCAAGATCGAAATCATCCAGGAAGACGGTGCGTCTGACTGGCCGACTTTCGCAGAAAAAGCGAAGAAATTGCTTGAGAAAGACAAAGTGGCTGCAGTGATGGGTTGCTGGACTTCTGCTTCACGTAAAGCGGCTTTGCCAGTGTTTGAAAAAGACAATGGCTTGCTGTTCTACCCAACCTTCTATGAAGGCCTGGAACAATCTAAAAACGTGTTTTATACAGGTCAGGAAGCGACACAGCAAATTCTGGCAGGTCTGGACTGGATCGCTAAAGAGAAAAAAGCGAAAACTTTCTACCTGATTGGTTCTGACTACATCTGGCCACGTACTTCCATGAAGATTGCCCGTAAACACATCGAGCAACACTTGCATGGCACTGTGGTGGGTGAAGAGTACATCGCTTTGGGCGACACTCAGTTCGGTTCCGTGATCAACAAAATCAAACTGAAAAAACCTGACGTGATCTACGCAGCGGTGGTAGGCGGCAGTAACGTGGCATGGTTCAAACAATTGAACGCGGCTGGCCTCAACTCCAGCAAACAAACCATGTTGACCATCTCCGTGACTGAAGATGAAGTATTGGGTATCGGTGGTGAAAACCTGGCAGGTTTCTACTCAGCCATGAAATATTTCCAATCCCAGGACAATCCTGAGAACAAGAAATTTGTAGAGGCTTTCAAAAAACGCTGGGGTAAAGATGCTGTGATTGGCGACGTGACCCAAGCGGCTTACCTGGGCCCCTGGTTGTACAAAGCTGCAGTTGAACGTGCAGGTAGCTTCGACGTAGATAAAGTACAAGCGGCATTGCCAGGTTACACCTTCAAGGATGCACCAGAAGGTCCTGTGACTGTAGAAGCTAACCACCACCTGACCACCAAGCTGCGTATTGGTCAATGGGGTAAAGATGGTCAAGCTAAAGTGGTTTACACCTCTGACTACATCAAACCTGATCCATTTCCAAAAGGCTATCAATAAGATCGTAGTGTCTTGAAATGCTAGAGCGGTAGCCGGTTTAACCGGCTACCGTTTGGCGCAAGCAGTAAAGGTTCTTTGTACTAAAGATTCCCTGTAGTAAAAATTTCATAGAGAAGTGATGTTTTAAGGAGACCGATATGTTTGGTTATTCGATGGCAGATATAGGCAATATTGTGGTGATGCAGGGCTTTTCCGGCCTGAGCATGTTTACAGTGTTGCTGCTGATGGCACTTGGTCTCGCGATTATTTTCGGGCAGATGGGTGTGATTAACATGGCACATGGCGAGTTTATGACCATAGGCGCCTACACCACCGTACTCATTTCAAAAGTAGCAGCCAGTTACGGCTTCACGGATTACTACTTCGTGTTTGCCATTGCGATTGCCTTCTTGCTGGCCTTCGCGGTCGGTTACTTTGTTGAATTCATTATGATCAGGCACTTGTATAAGCGGCCGCTGGATACGCTACTGGCCACCTGGGGCTTGAGTCTGGTCATGCAACAAATTTTCCGCTCTTCATTCGGCGCCAAAGAAGTGAGTGCCGAACTGCCTGAGTGGATGCTGGGCTCTTTCAAGCCAACCCCTGATATTGATATCCCGATTAACGGGGTATTCGTGATGGTGCTGGCGGCGCTAGTGACTTTCGGTGTCTACATGTTTATGTACAAATCCCGCTGGGGCTTGCGTGTACGTGCCACGGTGCAGAACCGTACCATGGCTGGCGCAGTAGGGATTAATACAGCCAAAGTTGACCGCGTCACTTTTGCCCTGGGCTGCGGCATTGCCGGGATTGCCGGTGCTGCATTTACCACCATTGCCTCTACTGGCCCGACCACAGGGACCTTGTATATCGTGGACAGCTTTATGGTCGTGGTATTTGGTGGCGCAGCCAGCATTGTCGGGACGATTGCTTCCGCCTTCGGGATTGCCCAGGCGCAATCGATACTGCAATTCTTTATGACCAGCTCTATGGGTAAGGTCTCCACCTTGCTCGTCATCGTCACCATCCTGATGATGAAACCGGAAGGTCTGTTTGCCTCCAAACTGCGTAAATAACAGATGCGGCAACGTGTGAGCAGGTTTCTCGCACGTTGCCATAAGTAAATAGACGTATTAGTACTTTATATCTGTCGCAATAGAATTAACGCATCAACAGAGGAGAAATCTTGATGACTTTATGGGAAAAAATGAAAGCCAGTCCTGTACTGGGTGGTAAGGAAGGAGTGATCGGCCTGGCAGTGCTTGCCGCGGTGATCTTCGTGATCTTGCCGTTAAGTGTAGATATTTTCCGCCTGAACCTGATCGGTAAATACCTGACCTATGCGTTCGTCGCAGTCGGCCTGGTCATGTTGTGGGGACACGGCGGTATTCTAAGTTTAGGGCAGGGCATTTTCTTCGGTCTGGGTGGGTACGCCATGGCCATGTTCCTCAAACTGGAAGCCTCTGATCCGGAAAGTACTAAAATCCAGTCTACGCCAGGCATCCCTGACTTTATGGACTGGAACCAGCTGACCGCCTTGCCATGGTTCTGGGAGCCGTTCAAGAGCTTGCCGTTTACGCTGATTGCGGTTCTGACGATTCCAGCCCTGTTTGCCTATATCATCGGCTACGCCATGTTTAAACGTCGTGTCGGTGGGGTGTATTTCTCCATCATTACCCAGGCGATTGCGCTGATTCTGAGTATCCTGATTGTCGGGCAGCAAGGCTACACTGGTGGTGTGAACGGTATGACAGATTTGCGCACCATGCTGGGTTGGGATATTCGCAGTGATTCTGCCAAATATATTCTATACTTTGTGAACGGCTTGTTGTTGTTTGGCGCGATTTTCTTGTCAAAATACATCATGAGCAGCAAGTTCGGCATGCTGTTGCTGGCGATGCGCGATAAAGAAGAGCGTGTGCGTTTCTCTGGTTACGATGTATCCAACTTCAAGATCTTTATCTTCTGCCTTGCTGCCATGATGTCTGCCGTGGGCGGCGCCATGTTCACCTTGCAGGTTGGTTTTATGTCGCCTTCTTTTGTCGGTATCGTCCCGTCGATTGAAATGGTGATCTTCTGTGCCGTGGGTGGCAGAGCCTCACTGATCGGCGCTGTCTATGGCACCTTGCTGGTCAACTACGGCAAAACCGTGTTCTCAGAAACCTATCCAGAATTGTGGCTGTTCCTGATGGGCGGGTTGTTTATCTCTGTGGTGATGTTCTTCCCTAACGGTCTGGCCGGTATCTGGGACAAACTGGCAACCAAATACGGCTGGTTCAAAGACAAAGCCGAGGTTGCAAAAAAGCCTGAGGTAAGTACTTCCGGGGTAGAAGCACAAGTTGTACTTACCGAAACCACAGAAACCATGTTGGCTGCTGACTCTACCAATACAGCCACCAAAGCACCACGCAAGAGAGCCAGTAAAAAAGACACTGGGCTCGAAAGTAGCAAAATGAGAGGAGCAGAAGCATGAGTAATACCGACTTCGTCTTGGCTGTAGAAGATTTGACCGTCTCCTTCGATGGCTTTAAAGCGGTGGATAGCCTCACCATGTATATCGACAAAAACGAACTGCGTGTGCTGGTGGGCCCCAACGGGGCTGGCAAGACCACGGTGCTGGACCTGATTTGCGGCAAAACCAAATCCACGGCCGGGTCCATCAAGTTTAATAACACGGAATTGACCAAGCTGTCTGAGCACGAGATTGTGCGTTCAGGCGTGGGCCGTAAATTTCAGAACCCCTCGATTTATGAAAACCTGACTGTGTACCAAAACCTGGAGGTGTCTTATCCAAAAGGTCGCGGTGTGTTTGGCAGTCTGACCTTCAAACGCACGCAAGAGGTGGAAGACCGTGTACGCAAAGTGGCGGCAGACATCATGTTGACCGAGTTTCTCGATATGGAATCTGCCTTGCTGAGCCACGGCCAGAAGCAATGGCTGGAAATCGGCATGTTACTGATGCAGGAGCCTGAGCTGCTGATGTTAGACGAACCCGTTGCCGGCATGAGTGCGAAAGAGCGCGACCAGACGGCCGATCTGCTGAACCGTATCTGCCAGAACCGCTCGGTGATTGTGATTGAACACGACATGGAATTTGTGAAGAAAATTGCGCACAAAGTCACCGTGCTGCATCAGGGCAAGATCCTGGCCGAAGGGCCGATGGAAAAAGTGCAGGCAGACGAAAAAGTGATTGAAGTCTATTTGGGCCATTAACTTAAGCGCCATTACTTGAGGAGTATCGCATGTTTGAAATTGAGAATTTGCAGGTAAGTTATGGCCAGAGCCAGGTGATTCATGGCCTGAATTTCAAAGCCAACAAGAACGAAACACTGGCCATTATGGGCCGTAACGGCATGGGTAAGACCACTCTGTTTAAATCCCTGATGGGCATTTTGCCCAGCAAGGCCACTAAAGCCACTGTGGATGGCGTAGACCTGCAAGGGTCGGCTACGCATGATCGTGTGATGAAGGGGTTGGCCTATGTGCCGCAAGGCCGCTGGATTTTTCCTAACATGACCGTGCAAGAAAACATTGAAACCGGTTTGGAAAAATCTGCGAGCCGTGAAATCCCGGATGATATTTTTGCCTTGTTCCCGGTGTTGCATGAGATGCGCAAACGCAAGGGCGGTAACCTTTCAGGTGGTCAGCAGCAGCAGTTGGCGATTGCCCGTGCGCTGGTGACGAACCCAAAAGTGTTGTTGCTGGATGAGCCGACTGAAGGGATTCAGCCGTCCATCATCAAAGATATTGCCAAAGTGCTCAATGAAATCCGCAAAATGCGCGAAATCACCATCATCGTCTCCGAGCAGGTGTTGAGTTTCACCATGGAAGTGGCAGACCGCATTATCGTCATTGATAAAGGCCGCTTTATCCATGAGGATACCCGCGACAACGTGGATGCCGCCAAGGTGAAAAGTTATCTGTCTGTGTAATGGTCTGCTGCCCATCAGGGCAGCGCTTGTGGCATGATGCCGGTATGGATGATTTAAAGCCTGCGATTTCATCGCCACCTCAATGTATGACGGTCAAACACTGGCAAGCCAAACTTGAGCTTGGTTTTGCCAGACGTGATGATCGCTCTTATCTGGCGCACCGGTTACACAAGGGGCCATTGGTCGTACAAAAAAGCCTGCACCCTGAAGGGGGCGATGTTTGCCATGCTGTCGTCGTACATCCCCCGGGAGGTGTCGCTGGTGGAGATGACCTGCATTTGCAGGTCACCGTGGATGAGGGTGCTAAAGCCTTATTGACCACGCCGGGCGCGGGTAAGTGGTATAAAGCCAATGGCACCATTGCCACGCAAAAGCTGTCATTTCAGCTGGCATCCGGGAGCGGCCTGGAATGGTTGCCGCAGGAAAATATCTTGTTCGATGCGGCTGAGGTAGGTTTTAGTGCCGAGATTGATTTGGCCGCTGATGCCACACTGGCCGCATGGGATATCGTCTGCCTGGGTCGCCAGGCGCAGCAGGAGGTCTGGGAGCGCGGTGTGTACAAGTTAAATCAACGCATCTCACGCAATGGTCGCCTGATCTGGAATGAACGTGCCCACATGCAGGCAGAAGACTTGGTCAAAATAAGTCGCGTAGGCTTGGGTGGTGCGGTTGTATTCGGGACCTTTGTTGTATGTGCCGGAACCGTGCCAGCAGAAATCTTGCAAGCCTGCCGCGATATTCCAGTGTCGGATGCTAAAACGGGTATCACAGCATTGCCCGAAGTATTGTGTATTCGTTATGTCGGCCATGCCTCGCAGCAAGCCAGGCAGTATTTTGAACAGTGCTGGCAGATTCTGCGGCCATGGTATTATCAAAAAGACGCTGTCAGGCCGCGGATTTGGAATACCTGATTTGAGCAAACAAAAAGATCAACAGAGAATTCATCTATGGAACTCACCCCAAGAGAAAAAGACAAGTTACTCATATTTACTGCGGCATTGTTAGCTGAAAGGCGCAAAGCGCGTGGTTTAAAACTGAATTACCCTGAAGCTGTGGCATTTATTTCCGCAGCCATTATGGAGGGGGCACGTGACGGTAAAACCGTGGCCGAACTCATGAGCTACGGTACCACGCTACTGAACCGCGATGAGGTGATGGAAGGCGTGCCGGAAATGATTCCGGATATACAAATCGAAGCGACTTTTCCGGATGGGACGAAGTTAGTTACCGTCCATCACCCAATCCCATAAGAGCATACTGATGCAGACGCAGATGGCGGTGTTGCACAACCTTGCCGTACTCATTGTACTGTCTTCGGTTCTGCGCCTTGCCCTCCACGCCTGCGTCAATATGCTTGAGAGTGTCGGTTTGAACCGATTTAATAAACACAATCATATTCACTGGAGATGTCAATGATTCCCGGCGAAATGCAGGTCGCAGCAGGCGACATCGAACTCAATACAGGTCGTGAGACGGTCACTTTGGATGTCGCAAACAAAGGCGACCGTCCGATTCAGGTGGGGTCGCATTACCATTTTTACGAAACCAATGATGCCTTGTCGTTTGACCGGGCATTAGCGTATGGCTGTCGATTGAATATTGCGGCCGGCACGGCAGTGCGTTTTGAACCAGGGCAGACGCGTACTGTACAGCTGGTCAAGCTGGCAGGGGAGCGCAAAGTGTATGGCTTTGCCGGCCGAGTGATGGGAGCCCTCAAGTAGGGGAGATGCAATGACGATTAAAATGGATAAACGCGCTTACGCGGAAATGTTTGGCCCGACGGTGGGTGACAAAGTACGGCTGGCCGATACCGATTTATGGGTAGAGGTCGAAAAAGACTTCACCATCTACGGTGAAGAAGTGAAATTTGGTGGCGGCAAGGTCATCCGTGATGGCATGGGGCAGGGGCAGGGCCTGGCAGCTGAAGTCGCAGATACCGTCATTACCAATGCATTGATCATAGACCACTGGGGCATTGTTAAAGCCGATATCGGCATCAAGGGCGGTTATATTTCTGCCATCGGCAAAGCCGGTAACCCGGATATCCAGCCCGGTGTGACCATTGCCATTGGTGCGGGTACCGAAGTGATTGCCGGTGAAGGCATGATCATCACTGCGGGCGGCATTGATACGCATATCCATTTTATTTGTCCGCAACAAATTGAAGAGGCGCTGATGTCTGGCGTGACCACCATGGTCGGTGGCGGCACGGGGCCAGCCACGGGGACATTCGCAACAACCTGTACGCCGGGGCCATGGCATATCCATCGCATGTTGCAATCTGCCGATGCATTCCCCATGAACCTGGGCTTTTTGGGTAAAGGCAACGCCAGCTTGCCAGAGCCGCTACGTGAGCAGGTCAAAGCAGGGGTGATCGGCCTCAAACTGCACGAAGACTGGGGCACGACGCCCGCGGCGATAGATAATTGCCTGAGCGTCGCCGACGAAATGGATATCCAGGTCGCCATCCACTCCGATACGCTGAACGAATCCGGCTTTGTCGAGACGACGATAGGCGCATTCAAGGGCCGCACCATTCACACTTTCCATACCGAAGGCGCGGGAGGCGGTCACGCACCAGATATTATCAAGGCGGCTAGCCACCCGAATGTATTACCTTCATCGACCAACCCGACGCGGCCATTCACCGTCAATACCATAGATGAGCATCTCGATATGCTGATGGTGTGCCATCACCTGGATCCGGCGATTGCCGAGGATATTGCCTTTGCCGAAAGCCGCATTCGTCGTGAGACCATCGCCGCTGAAGATATTTTCCATGACCTTGGCGCGTTTTCCATGATGTCTTCCGACTCACAAGCCATGGGTCGTGTAGGTGAAGTGATTATCCGTACCTGGCAAACTGCGCACAAAATGAAAATCCAGCGCGGGCCATTGGCTGAAGATGCTGCGGGTAACGATAACTTCCGCGTCAAACGCTATATCGCCAAATACACCATTAATCCGGCCCTGACACATGGTATTTCACATGTGGTAGGTTCGGTTGAAGTTGGCAAGCTGGCGGATTTGGTGGTGTGGAAACCCGCATTCTTTGGCGTCAAGCCATTCACCATTATCAAAGGCGGCATGATTGCTGCAGCTGCGATGGGTGACCCAAATGCGTCTATTCCGACGCCGCAACCGGTACATTACCGCCCCATGTTTGGTGCTTATGGCGGTGGACTTAAGACTGCAGTTACTTTTGTCTCGCAAGCCGCATTGGAAAACCCTGAAATCAAGGCATTAGGTCTGCAAAAACCATTAGTAGCCGTGAAAGGCACACGTGATGTACAGAAGTCAGATATGGTACACAATACCTGGATGCCAAAGATCGATGTAGATCCGGAAACCTACGAAGTGCTGGCAGATGGCATGCCTTTAGTTTGCGAGCCAGCTGAAGTACTGCCGATGGCGCAACGTTACTTCTTATTTTAATCAATGGCTATGCGGGCAAATTGCAGCGTTGCGCGGTACTCAAAATCCTCATGTACTACATGTACATTCCGGTTTCTGCGTTCCGCTCGCCTTGCACTTTATCCCGCTCGCTCATTGATGGCGATTGAAATTTAACCATGATCCATTTAACCGAACGTATCACTGTCAGCGGCCATATCGACGATCAATTGGAGCTGCCTTTTGATCAGCGCCAGAAAAGCCGTTTGCGCGTCACGCTGGCTTCTGGAAAAGAGGCTGCATTATTCTTAAGCCGCGGCATTATTTTGCGTGGCGGCGATTTGATACAGTCTGAGGATGGCAGTGTGGTGGTGCAGATCGTGGCCGCGCAGGAACCTGTTTATAACGTGATTGCGCCTACCCCGCGTGACTTGATGCGTGCAGCGTACCATTTGGGCAATCGTCATGTACCTTTGCAGATTGGTGATGGCTGGTTACGCCTGGAGCAGGACTATGTGCTGCGTGACATGTTGCTTGGCTTGGGCATGCAGGTCAGTGAAGTGCAAGCCCCGTTTGAGCCCGAGGCCGGCGCTTATGGCGGCGGTCACCGGCATGGGCATGATGACGATGCTTTGCAGACCTTACGGCCACGGCTGAAAGGGCAGGGTCGTTAATGACAACCACACTCGCACTCAGCCGCTTGTTGCAGCTGGCCAGCCCATTGCTGCCCGTGGGGGCTTATTGCTATTCACAAGGGTTGGAATGGGCGATTGAGTCTGGTGAGGTCAAAGACGTGACCTCCGCACAAGCCTGGATAGGTGATAGTTTGCAGGTGTACCAGGCGCGCTTTGAGTTGCCAGTGCTATACAAGTTATATCAGGCCTGGCAGGTGGGTGATTTGGTCCAGGTTCAGGAATGGGACAGCTTTTACCAGGCCGGGCGCGATACAGCTGAAGGCTGGGCTGAAACGCGGCAAATGGGGTATTCTCTGCGTCGGTTATTAAACGACTTAAAGCCGATTTCAGAAACATTAGTAGCACAGATCAACACCTTGCAATCACCGGCTTTTCCAACCTTGTTTGCGGCCATTGCACAGCATTGGCAGATTCCACCAGAGCAGGCACTTCAGGGCTATGTCTGGGGTTGGCTGGAAAATCAGGCCAGCGCTGCCATGAAAGCGGTCCCGCTCGGCCAAGTGGCCGGGCAAACCATTTTGCTTGCCTTGGGCGAGCGATTGCCGCAAGTCGTTGCGAGCGCCATGACGCTTCCGGAAGAACACATGAGCAACTTTAACCCGTTACTCAGTATCGCCGGATGCCAACATGAAACACAATACAGCAGGTTATTCAGATCATGAAAATACATACCCAATTTGCATCACCCACCCCAGAAGTCACTGACTATAAAGAGCCATTGCGTGTTGGCATCGGTGGCCCAGTCGGTTCAGGCAAAACCGCACTTACGTTAGCGTTGTGCCAGCGTTTGCGCGAGGTCTACAACATTGCCGTGGTGACCAACGATATTTACACCAAAGAAGATGCGGAGTTTTTAACCCGTAACGAAGCACTGGTGCCTGAGCGCATTATTGGTGTGGAAACCGGTGGTTGTCCGCATACGGCCATCCGTGAAGATGCCTCGATGAACCTGGAAGCCGTGGATCAGCTCAGCAAGCGCTTCCAGACGCTAGATATTGTGTTTGTGGAAAGTGGTGGCGATAACCTCGCGGCAACCTTCAGTCCGGAGTTGTCTGATTTAACCATTTATGTGATTGACGTCGCTGCCGGTGAAAAAATCCCGCGTAAAGGTGGTCCTGGTATTACCAAGTCTGATTTGCTTGTGATCAACAAGATAGACCTTGCGCCCATGGTGGGTGCCTCGCTGGAAGTGATGGACCAGGATGCCAAGCGCATGCGCGGCGAGAAGCCTTTTATTTTCAGCAACCTGAAGAGTGGCCAGGGGTTGGAGGAGATTGTCAGATTCATCGAAAAACAAGGCCTCATGCTTTAATCAAGCAAATGCTATGCGTCCGTGGCGGTGTTGCGCGGGCTTGCCGTACTGGTTTGTACTGTCTGCGCCCGCACGCCTTGCCACAAACGCATATCATTCGCTTGATCATTTGGAGGTATTTCATCTTGAATAGGGATGAAATACCAAATACAGACTAGGTTAAGACCACAAGTATCCCGAAATTAAAACGGAGAAGATTCAATGAAAAAAAGTATTCTATTATTTTTAGGTGCGCTCGCAGCTTCGACCAGCGCGGTTGCTCACCCCGGCCATGGCCTGGAGTCTGGCTTTGCCGCCGGCTTCATGCATCCATTCAGTGGCTGGGATCATCTGCTGGTGATGTTCGCGCTGGGAATCTGGGCAGCACGTCGGCCAGCTGCGCAAGGCTGGCAGTTGCCTGTGCTGTTTGTGACTGTGATGGCCGTCTCAGCGTCATTCGCCAAGGCTTGGGTGCCGGTCTCCTTGGCTGAAACCCTGGTGACAGCCAGTGTGCTGGTCATGGGCTTATTGCTGGTGAGCAATTTAACAGTGAACCGCGCCTTACAAATCGGCGTCGTCAGCATCGCTGCTGCGGCCCATGGTTATTTGCATGGCATGGAAATCGGCAACCAATGGTCTGGCTTGGCAGGCATGGTGCTGGCAACGGCTCTGCTGCATGGTTTGGGCTGGGTGTTGGGTCGCCAAAGCCATCCGCAATTGCAAAAAGCTACGCAATTGCTGGGCGGTGTGATGCTGGGGTTGGGTGCTGTGTGGATGTTGGCTTGAGTGAAGTGCCGATAAATGTGCTGCAAATATTCAGCGTTTTTCGTGTCTCACGTCGCTCCTCAAGAGATTAAAAGCGGTGGAAATAAGGTTTTTTTCTTGGCATGGTTCTTGTTTTTAATTTACTACACTTAATTAACATTTTATTTCTTAAGGTGTAGAAAATGATTATTCAGGATATTGGAAGTGCTACTTCAGTGTATAACTTTCTCAGCAAATCAAGTGTTCAGCGGCAACAAGCGTTGCTAAACTCAACGGAAACATCTGCCGATACAGTTAAGATTTCTGATGCAGCCAAGGCGCTCTCCACTCCCGACAATGGTACTACACAATCCAGAACAGGAATTCAAAATGGCGTTTTGAAGTCTGCGAGCGAAGATCCTCAGTTTGCTGAAAAGTACGCCTATGAAATGGCAACCATCCCTAGCGCCATTGCTTATGATATTTCGGACTCCCTTAAGTCTCAAAATTATGACGATATAAAACTATCGTCAACAGGTAGAAAAATTGATGATGCTTTCAAAGAAAAGTTTTATAAAGAAGCCGCAGACATTGATGCTAAACGTTTAGAAATATACAACACTGAAAAAGCCAAAGGCACCGACCCAGTGACAATCATTGCCAAGATGATTGACTTCACGAATTCTCAATCCAGGGAATATCTTGAAGGTACTGGTTGGCTTGATCACAACCAACAAGGATAGCCAGCTGCGCGATAGGATTGGTTTCGATAGAATTTTCAATTTTTCGCGATAATCCTAAAATTTAAAAACAAATTATTGTGAAAGTAACAACACTCCCATCCTAATATTTTCAACGCCCTTACTGAACAGCTTCCATTAGTTGCTGGCTTTTTATTTTGTTTTAGAGGATATATTGACCTTTTGCTCTATGAAATTTCATCCTCAACTGCGCGAATAAAATCATCGTCAAATTGATTTAGCGCTTCCATGAGCATATCCCCGCAGTTAAGTTTGATCGGATGGATTACCAGATCACCATTGTCTGCACGACTTATTTCAACTTGTTGAATATCCAGTTGGAAAGCTTGTGGAATCCACACCGCTTGGCTATTCCCATTATTAAAACACGTGCTTTTAAGGGTTGTATAAACTTTCCCTTCGTTAATTTAACTGGGTGCAAGAGATTGTATGCATTTTAGGCTCGGGTGGTGATAATGGAATCTCTAGTTGTGAGAGGCTTGCCAAGTTTTGTGCATCAGCCGAATCTCCTGCCCGAGATGAAAATCTGCAGAGTAATTCAAGTAACATAGCGCATCCATAAAATACATGCATTGTGATGACACTTACCCCAGCGCCAGACGATAGACTCGCCCAACTCAAGGCAGGCAAACTTCAAGGGGCCAAACAGCTCAAATTAAGTGCGCAGTTAACACAGTTCCCCGCTGAGATTTTTGACTTAGCCGATAGCCTCGAAATTCTGGACTTATCCGGCAATGCACTGACTGAGTTGCCTGCTGATTTATATCGCCTGAAAAAACTGCGCATTCTGTTTTGCTCAAACAACCAGTTTACCCACCTGCCAGAAGTGCTGGGCCAATGCGAAAACTTAAGCATGATTGGCTTTAAAGCCAACCAGATCAAACACATCGCTGAAAACGCCATCCCCACCCAAACCTTACGCTGGTTTATCGTCACCGATAATGCGCTGAGTAAAGTGCCGCATGCCTTAGGTGAGTGCAGCAAACTACAAAAACTCATGCTGGCAGGTAACCAGCTCAGCAGCTTGCCCGCCAGCCTGGCAAATTGCCACGCCTTAGAGTTATTGCGGATTTCTGCCAACCAGTTTGAGACCTTGCCCGATTTTTTATTCGACTTACCCCAACTTACCTGGCTGGCCTATGCCGGCAACCCGTTTTGCAACGCTATTGAGCAAGCGTTAATCAGCCAACATCCCATGCAGCACATCGACTGGCAAACCCTCACGCTGCAACAGGTCTTAGGCGAGGGTGCCTCTGGTGTCACCTACCAGGCATTGATGCGAGACAAAAACATGCAAGAGTCTGTGGCAGTAAAACTCTTCAAGAGTGGCCTCACCAGCGATGGCCTGCCTCGGTGTGAAATGCATGCCAATATGCTGGCGGGCGTGAACCCTAATCTGGTCGGAGTTAAAGGCGTGATAGACAATCACCCGCAAGGCGTTGACGGCTTGGTCATGCCCCTGCTGGACGCCGATTTAAAAGTGCTGGCCAAGCCACCCAGCTATGAAAGCTGCACGCGCGATGTCTATGCGGATGACTTAAGACTTACACCACAACAAGCCGAATTTATTTTAAACGGCATCACCCAGGCTGCAGAACACCTGCATGCTCATGGCCTCATGCACGGCGATTTATATGCGCATAATATTTTGTGGGGCGCTGAAAAAGTGGTGCTAAGCGATTTGGGCGGTGCCTCATTTTTACCTGTAGATAACCCAGCACTTATGCAAAAAATACTTAAACTGGAGGCTAGGGCATTAGAGGTGTTGGCTGAAGAGTTGGCAGCGGTTGTGAGTGAGCGGTGATGAGGGAATACAGGGATAGCGTTGTGTCGAATTTTAATCATTGTGGCGCTGTGCTTTTGTGGCACATCCCCTACGTCAATTAACGTAGTGATTGCATGAGCGAACTCTCCTAGTATATGCTGGGGAAAAAGCTGGCCTTGTTCCCAACCTGGCTATTGATACTTAAGGATTGTTGATTGTCTACCCCGTCCACTTCTGGATTATCCACCGAAATACGTGCTGAGCCGATACAGCGTATCGTCAAGATTCGTCGCGACTATAACAATTGGGTAGCGAATGAAACGATAGAGGATTATGCCTTGCGCTACACGCCACGGGCGTTCCGCAAGTGGTCTATTTTGCGCGTTTCTAATACAGCGCTGGGGGCGATTTCGTTTTTGGTGCTGGAGGCGATTGGCGGCACGATCACCATCAATTATGGTTTTCCGAATGCCATGTGGGCGATTCTGGCCGTTGGCCTGATGATTTTCTTAACGGGCTTACCCATTAGTTATTACGCAGCCAAGTATGGCCTGGATATGGACCTGCTGACGCGAGGGGCCGGGTTTGGCTATATAGGCTCGACCATTTCCTCGTTTGTGTATGCCTCGTTTACCTTTATTTTGCTTTCGCTTGAAGCGGCGATTATGGGGTATGCGCTTGAGCTGTATTTCCATTTACCGCTTTACCTGGGTTACCTGGTCAGTGCGCTGATTGTGATTCCGCTGGTCACGCATGGGGTGACGCTGATTAGCCGGATACAGATGATTACGCAACCGATCTGGATTGCCTTGATGTTTTTGCCTTTTCTGGCGATTCTCAAGATGGACCCCGGAATCTTCGACAGACTGAGTCATTTTGCCGGTATTTCTGCCAATGGCGGAGATTTCAATTGGATGTTGTTTGGCGCGGCGACGGCGGTGGGTGTAGCCCTGATTCCACAAATTGGTGAGCAGGTCGATTTTCTGCGTTTTATGCCGGAGCGCAACAAGGAAAATTACTGGCGCTGGAACCTGGGGGTATTGATGGCGGGGCCAGGATGGGTGATTCTGGGCATGCTCAAAATGTTTGCCGGGGCATTGCTGGCTTATATGGTATTTAATCGCGATATGCCGCTCTCTTCTGCGATCAATCCGACGCATATGTATTGGGTTGGATTTGGGCATGTGTTCAGTAACCCCGAAGTGGCTTTGGCCGTGACTGCGCTATTTGTGTGCGTATCGCAAATCAAGGTGAATATGACCAATGCCTATGCCGGTTCTCTGGCTTGGTCTAACTTTTTTGCTCGCCTCACGCATAGCCATCCAGGCCGGATTGTCTGGGTGGCGTTCAACGTGATGATTGCAATTGTGCTCATGGAGCTCAATGTTTTTCAGGCGCTGGAAGAAATACTAGGCTTATATGCCAATATTGCCATTGCCTGGATTGCGGCAGTCGTCGCTGACCTGGTGATCAATAAGCCTTTGGGCTTGAGCCCCAAAGGGATTGAGTTCCGGCGTGCTTATTTGTATGACATCAACCCGGTGGGAGTAGGCGCCATGTTTATGGCCTCGGCCGTGTCAATTGTGGCTTATACCGGAGCCATGGGTCCGTTGGCACAGTCTTTTTCAACCTTTATTTCCCTGTTTACGGCCTTGCTGCTGTCACCGTTGATTGCATGGGCTACCAAGGGTAAGTATTACCTGGCCAGGCATCGCCCCAAGTACTTGCAGCCCAATGCAACCAAGCAGTGCGTCATTTGCGAGCGTGAATATGAGGTCAGCGACATGGCGCATTGTCCGGCCTATGGCGGCGAGATTTGTTCGCTATGCTGCTGCCTGGACGCCCGCTGCCATGATGCCTGCAAGCCACATGGCCGCCTGAGCGCGCAATGGGAGGCATTAAACAAAAGGATTTTACCCAAACAACTATGGCCGCATCTCAATGGCGGGGTGGCGCACTTTTTGTTATTGATGGTGATTGCGGTACTTTTATTTGGGGCCACGATCAGCCTGATTTACCTGCATGATGCCTTGACCATAGGCCGAGAATACCCAGACCTGATGCATCATTTCAGGCTGGGTTACCTGAAGGTATTTGTAGCCATGCTGTTTTTGGGCGGAATTGTCGCCTGGTGGCTGGTCTTAACCTCAGCCAGCCGGCGTGTGGCCCAGGAAGAATCTAACCGGCAGACGGGTTTGTTGCTTGAGGAAATTGAGTCACACAAGAAAACCGATGCGCAGTTACAAAAGGCGCGCCGCTTGGCAGAGGAGGCCAACCAGGCCAAGAGCCGTTACATTACCGGCATCAGCCACGAGTTGCGGACACCGTTGAATAGTATTCTGGGCTATGCGCAATTGCTGACCAATGATGACAGCATCCCGGAGCATCGCAGGCAGGCGATCAGGACCATCAGCCGCGGCGGCGAACATTTGCTGTCATTGATTGAAAGTACGCTGGATATTGCCCGCATTGAAAGTGGCAAGATGGCGTTTGATGTCAAGCCGTTGCATTTCCCTGAATTTATTGGCCAGATCGTCAGCATGTTTGAAATTCAGGCGCAAAACAAGGGGCTGGCGTTCTATTTTGAGCAGCAAGGTCATTTGCCTGAATATGTACGGGCAGATCATAAACGGTTGATGCAGATTCTGGTGAATATCCTGGGTAATGCCGTCAAATTTACAACCAAGGGTAGTGTGACTTTCCGCGTGAGCTATGCACGCGAGATTGCACAAATTGATATTGAAGATACCGGCCCAGGCATTGCGCCTAATGAGGTGGAAAAGATTTTTGAACCGTTTGAGCGTGGCAGTGCTGCGGATGTGGTTGGCATTGGTGGTACTGGTCTTGGGTTGACGATCAGTAAACTACTGACCCAGCTCATGGGTGGTGAAATGCATTTTGACAGCGTACTGGGCCGCGGCACCCGCTTTGAAATTCGCCTGTTCTTGCCGCAAATCCGGGAGACAGCGCATCTATCCAAAAAAGCGGTGCGTCAGCGTATTGGTTATGGAGGTCCGATACGCACCATATTGGTGGTGGATAATGAAGAGGTTGACCGTGAGTTGTTACGCAATACCTTGCAGCCGCTCGGCTTTATTGTGCATGAAGCCGGTAACGGTCAGGCATGCGTCAACCAGTACCAGATGATCCATGCCGACCTGATCCTCATGGATCTGGCCATGCCGGTCATGGATGGCTGGGAGGCGGCCTATATTATCCGCCAGGTACATCACGCCAAATTGCCGATAGCGATTATTTCGGCCAATGCCTATGACCGCAGCCTGGATAATCAGGCCAAAATTCCGGCGCAGGACTTTTTTGTCAAACCAGTTAACTTGGAAGAAGTCCTGGACTGGATAGGCAATCAATTGGGTCTGACCTGGCGTTATGCCGATAGTGCAGACAATAAACTGCCGCCAGCGTCCAACGCAGCTGAATCTTCAGCCGATGGGGTATCATTGCCGCCGATTCCTGATGTGTTGTTGGAGAACCTGGCACAGTTTGCCCGCATGGGGTATGTGAAGGGTGTCCGTGAGGTGCTGGCTACCCTCAACCGTGAACATTCACAGCATCAAACCTTGATTAATGCATTACAACAGGCCATGGAACGTTTCGATTTTGCTAAACTGCAAAGCTTGCTTGAGGAGCACGCCAAATGACTACCAGTCCAAACCATACCGTGTTAATTGTGGATGATGTGCCGGAAAACCTGGCTTATCTGCATGATGCACTGGATGAGTCCGGCTATCAGGTCTATGTGGCGAATTCGGGCGAGATGGCATTGCAGGTCGCGCACCTCATGCAGCCGCACGTGATTTTAATGGATGCCATGATGCCTGGGCTGGATGGTTTTGCCACCTGCAGGCGTATCAAGGCGGCAGCAGAAACCCAGCATATCCCGGTGATTTTCATGACCGGCCTGACAGAGGTGGAGCACGTGACCATGGCCTTTGATGCGGGTGGTGTGGACTACGTGACCAAACCTGTACGTCCGGCAGAAGTCCTGGCCCGCCTCAAAGTCCACGTCCAGAACGCGACGAAAATGCACCAGGCGACTTCAGCGCTGGATGCATTCGGCCAGGCAACAATTGCAATTCTGCCTACCGACAAACGCCTGGTGTGGCAAACCCCGCTGGCAAAACAATACCTGGAACAGTATTTTGCCGAATGGGCCGCCAAGGAGGCTTATAGCGCGGTACAAACCTTGCCGCCCATGATTTACCTGTGGCTGGAAAGCTGCATCCAGCAGTTTTCCAGTGGCCAGTCCATGCAAACGCTTAACGTCAATCAGGGCAATGCACGCCTCAGCCTGACCGTGGCCAATACCAGCGAGGAGCAATGGGTGGTGGTCTTGCGTGAATACTCTGACGAGGCGCAGATTGAGTCGCTGGGGAAATTGTTCCAGCTGACCAAGCGTGAGTCAGAGGTGTTGTACTGGACTGTCAAAGGCAAAACCAACAAGGACGTGGGCGAAATTCTGGGCACCAGCCCTCGGACCATCAACAAGCACCTGGAGCATGTGTTCCAGAAGCTGGGCGTAGAAACCAGAACCGCTGCCGCCTCGCTAGTGGCGTCTAAAATCAAGTTTTAGCGGCATTCCTGAATAAATGATTTGATATGAGGAATTCATCCAATATCCAGTGTGGGTACTTGGAATCCTCATCGGGAATCAGGATATGCCGCAAACTGACTTTCATTTATTTCAACTTGCTTTGAGCCAGTTTTAACCCTTCTTCTGCTTCCTGTTTACGTCCGGCATCTGCATCTTCACGGCCTGGTCGTGCGGGTGCCTGCAACGCTTTCTGGTAGTAGGTCACGGCCTGGCTGTAATCCCCCTGTGCGCGCAAAAAGTCGGCATAGAAGTAATTGCTGTCTATGCCGGTCGGGTTCAGTTGTAGCGCTTTCTCAAGATATTCTCGGCCTTTTTTCTTGTCGCCAAAGCCTATGGGCCAACCAGGCACGCGGAAATAGAGCGAGCCCAGTGTGGTATAAGCCGACCCATTTAATGCTTGCGGATTGGTTTTTATACTTGCTAGCAACAAGTCGCGCGCTTGTTCTGCGGCTTTAAGGGCATTCATCGGGTGTAATGGCCCCATGCTTTTTGCATATCCACTCAGTACAATCGCCTCCCAAATCATGGCCTCATTGGCTTCGGGATTTTTTGCTGACAGCTGATGGGCTTGCTCGGTGAGTGCTTTAAAGGCAGGTTCCTGCTGGTCTTTAGGGGTTTGGTAGGTGGCTTTTGCCCAGGCATGTTGCAGGCTGGCCAGTTCATTATCCAGAGCCTCATCTGCCAATGCACCTTGAGTCAGCAAAGTCAGGCAGGTATATAACATCCAACGTTTCACATTCGCTCCTCTTTTAAATAAATGACTTTCTGCAATAACAATGCCAGTTTTCAAAGCCAGATGCACATGGAAGATTGTTTATAAAAATCAATTGGTTGAGATTGGATGTTTGTTCTGTTTTAATTGTCAGGCAAAAATGATTGGACTAGAACCCTGCTTTTTTTGCGGGGTCTCAGCTAGTGACCCTGCAAAAGATGCAGGCCCTAGTCTCCTGATATAAAAACTTTTTGAATATATGCTCCTGCGAACACAAGCACTCACTTTTGAAGTCCTGAATCAGCGTTATGGCGAACGCTATAAATGGATGGTGTTGCTGATTGTCGGTTTGGGAACGATTGCGGGGGTGCTTTGTACGTCTTGCTTTAATGTGGCCGTACCTGCGTTGACACATGCTTTTCATCTGGGACAAGACCATGTGCAATGGGCGATGACGGCCTTTTTGGCAGCGATGACCATAGGCATGTTGCCAGCCGCGTGGTGGCTTGAGCGCTTTGGCTTGCGTCGCATATTTATGGCAGCGCTGTGGTTGTTGATTGCCGCCAGCGTGGCCGGATTTTATGCGCAGACTTTTGTACAGGTAGTGATTGCGAGATTGTTGCAGGGCGTGGCTGCAGGGGTGTTACAGCCATTGGGTATCATGGCCTTGATGCGTTTATTTCCGCCTCATATCCAGGGGCGCGCCTCCGGCATCCTGATTGTTGGTATTGCGTTTACGCCTGCCATCGCACCTTCCATCAGTGGTTGGTTGCTTGACCAGTTTGGCTGGCATGCGATTTTTTTACTGGGTGTGCCATTTGCCTTGCTGGCGCTGGTCAGTGCGCAGGTCTGGTTGCCAGCCCCACGTCCCAAACAGGTGCCGCTGTTTGACTGGCCTGGATTAGGCTGGTTGTCTGCGGCAACGATAGGGCTGATCGAATTCGTTTCCAGCTTGCATCATAGTGGCGTGGTCGCCATCTGGACTTGGGGTTACGGCATCCTCACGATTGTTTCGCTGATCTGTTATATCCGTCATGCGCATCGGTTGCCGCATGCGATTATTCAATTGCACCTGTTTTCCAGGCCCACGTTCAGCCGGGGCACGTTTGTCGCTTTTGCCTATGGGTTTGGCCTGTTTGCCTCCACATACCTGATCCCTGTATTTTTACAAAATGCCATGGCTTTTAGCGCGACCGATGCCGGTTTGCTGCTGTTGCCTTCTGGTATCGCGTTGGTGCTGACCATTCCGCTGGCAGGCCGCATGGCAGACAAATTCTCTCCCCGACGCATTACCCTGGCGGGCCTGGCCATATTCGGTGCCTCGTTTTTAGTCTTTGTCGTGGTGGCAACGCGAGTGCAGTACTGGGAAATTGTTGCGGCGACAGTGGTTGGCCGCATTGGGTTGGGCCTCATCTTGCCTGCGTTGAACCTTGCGACCTTGCACGAAATGGAACCACAACACCTTGGGCAGTCATCCGTGGTGGTCAGCTATGCGCGGCAATTGGGTGGTGTCGTCGGCGTAACCTTGATGGCCGTGTTTATGGAATGGCGTGAGCAGGTATGGGGTGCGGTTGCCCCAGGAGTATTCCAGGCCTATGCACAAGGCTTTTTATTGCTGTCGGTGGTGTTTGTGCTGGCGATACTGGTGGCCATCGGTATGAAGGATGCCAAACGTTAAACTAGATCAATAACCGCCACGCTTGCATACTTGATGGTTGGTAAAGCAGGCGCGGCATGATTTTCTGTGAATCGTATTCCTGAGAAATAATGCAGCAAGTAGAACGGCTAAGGCAGGCAAATCAGGTAGGTTTGCCGTTGGAAGGTGAGTTGGGCGATGGCTGTCACGGCGATAGTTTCATCATGACAGCCAGCGAAAGAGGTGATGAATTAATTATTTCTCGACAAACGCTTTTTCAATCACATAGTCACCCAGTTCGCCAATGCGTGGTGAAACTTTGAAACCACGTTTGTCCAGCATGGCGGCTGTATCGACCAACATAGCCGGGCTGCCGCAAATCATCGCGCGGTCTGTTTCCGGATTCAGTGGTGGCAGGCCGATATCGGTAAACAGTTTGCCACTTTCTACCAGGTCAGTCAGGCGGCCCATGTTTTTGAAGGGTTCGCGTGTGACGGTGGGGTAGTAAATGAGTTTATTGCGTACTTCTTCGCCAAAAAATTCGTTATTCGGTAATTCTTTGGTGATGAAGTCTTCGTAGGCCAGTTCATTGACATAACGCACGCCGTGAATCAGGATGACTTTTTCAAAGCGGTCATACACTTCGATGTCCTGGATCAGGCTCATGAACGGCGCCAGGCCAGTGCCGGTAGAGAAGAAGTACAGGTTTTTGCCTGGCTTGAGGTCAGAGGTAATCAGTGTGCCAGTCGGCTTACGGCTGACCAGTAGAGGGTCGCCCACTTTCAGGTGTTGCAGGCGGGAAGTCAGCGGGCCGTTAGGCACCTTAATGCTGAAAAACTCCAGGTGTTCCTCATAGTTTGGGCTGGCAATACTGTAAGCACGGGTCAATGGCAGGCCGTCCACTTCGAGGCCTATCATCACAAACTGGCCGTTTTCAAAGCGCAAGCCTGGGTCGCGTGTGGTTTTGAAGCTGAACAGCGTGTCATTCCAGTGATGAACGCTCAACACCGTTTCGGTAGAATATTTTTTACTCATGAGATGAAGTAGGTTTCTGAAAGGTTTAATTTAAAGGGTTGATTATAGCGCAGCGGTCAATTGCGGCACGGCTTCAAACAAGTCAGCCACCAGCCCGTAGTCTGCAATCTTGAAAATCTGTGCTTCAGGATCCTGGTTGATCGCCACCACCACCTTGCTGTCCTTCATGCCATACGCATGCTGGATCGCGCCAGAAATGCCGACAGCGATATACAGTTCGGGGGCCACCACGACACCGGTCTGGCCAACCTGCAGGTCATTCGGTGCATAACCGGCATCCACCGCGGCACGGCTGGCGCCAATCGCGGCATGCAGTTTGTCGGCCAATGGCGCCAAGACTTCGGCAAACGCTTCGGCGCTCCCCAGGGCACGGCCACCGGAAACCACTACCTTGGCGGCAGCCAAGGGTGGGCGCTTAGATTTGTTAAAGGCTTCGGTCACCCAGCGGCTACCGGCTGGCGCAGCAGGCGTTGCAACCGATTTAATTTCGGCGGCTGCGCCGTCTTTGGCTGCCGCCGCAAATTTGCTGCCACGGACGGTCAGTACCTGTTTGCTGTCGCTGCTTTGTACAGTCGCCAGCACGTTGCCCGCATAGATGCCACGGACATAGGTGTTGGCGCTAACGATCTGCAACACGTCAGAAATCATGTTGACATCCAGCAGGGCAGCCACGCGTGGCAATACGTTTTTGCTGAAAGCGCTATGCGCGGCCAGTACGACTGTGTAGTTCGCAGCCAGCGGCACAATGATTTCGGCCAGGTGCTCTGCGGTTGGGTGTTGCAAGGCGGCATCGCTGGCGACCAGTACGTTGCTTACCCCCTGAATAGCTGCGGCTTGTGCGGCTAATGTGTCTGGCTGTGCGGCTGCCACCAGGATATCCACAGGCTGTTGCCATTGCTGCGCAGCCGTGACGGCGCGCGCGACCTGTTCGTTCAAGTGTTGGCCGTCGTGTTCGGCAATAATCAGTGTTCTCATGCAATGATCCCCTCGTGCGTACGCAATTTGCTCAATAACTCATTCACATCTTTCACCATGACGCCGGCAGGGCGGGCGGGCGGGGTGGCGACGTTGAGCTGTTGCACATTGTGTGTCAGGGAGACATTCAGCGAGTCCAGTGGCACGTTTTCCAGTGGTTTCTTTCTCGCCATCATGAGGTTGGGCAGTTTGACATAACGTGGCTCGTTCAAGCGCAAATCGGCAGTAATCACGGCGGGCAGGCTGATTGCCAGTGTTTCTGTCCCGCCATCAATTTCGCGGACCACGGTGGCCTGGCTGCCTTCAATGGTGATTTGGGAAGCGTAAGTCGCTTGTGGCAGTTTCAGCAAGGCTGCCAGCATCTGGCCAGTTTGGCCGGCATCATCATCAATGGCCTGCTTGCCCAGCAAAATCAGGGTGGGTTGCTCGCGCTCGACCACGGCTTTGAGTACCTTGGCCACGCCCAGGGAGTGCAAGGTTTCCTGGGTTTCTACCAGCATGGCGCGGTCTGCACCCATGGCCAGTGCATGACGCAGGATATCCTGGTTGGCTGCACTGCCTATAGTGACAGCCACAATTTCACTGACAATGCCTTTTTCCTTGAGGCGGATTGCTTCTTCAATCGCGTTTTCGTCAAATGGATTCACGCCCATTTTCACGCCCTCAATATCCACATCTGAACCATCCGCTTTCACGCGGACTTGAATGTTATAATCAACGACCCGTTTGATCGCTACCAGTGCTTTCATAAAACGTTTTGCCTTTGTTAGGGGTTTTATTCGTAACCGAGCATTTTAAGCCAGTTTGTAATATTTATTAAATTGATTATTATAATAATATATATCTATTTTTTAGATTGATTTTGATGCGGCTCAAATGCCGTGCAATCACACTACCTTCCATGAAATACACGCTCAGGCAGCTGGAAATTTTTGTTGCAATCAGTCGCACGGGCAGTGTATCCCGGGCCTGTGACCAGCTAGCCTTGTCACAATCCGCTGCCAGTACCGCGCTTATCGAGCTTGAAAAGCAATTCGATATCCAGTTGTTTGACCGCGTCGGCAAGTCTTTGCGTATTAATGAAAGCGGTCAGCAACTGCTACCCAAAGCGGTGGAATTATTGGACCGCGCCCGTGAAATTGAGCGTATGTTGCAAGGCCAGCAAGGCTACGGCAACCTAAAAATCGGCGCGACACTCACCGTGGGTAATTACCTGGTGACCTTGCTGGTGGCCAAATTTTTGCAGCAGTATCCGCAAAGCCATATCCAGCTACAGGTACAAAACACGCGGACCATCGTCGAGCAAATTGCGAACCATACGCTGGATTTGGGTATGATAGAGGGCGAGTGTAACCATCCAGAGATCGCTGTTGCGCCCTGGATTGCAGACGAGCTGGTGATTTTTGCCGCGCCCACGCATCCGCTGGCGCTGCTGGCAAACACCGGTAAAACCATCCATAAGTCAGATTTATTACTGCAACCCTGGATCGTCCGCGAGAAAGGTTCAGGCACACGCGAGACATTTGACCGTGCGTTTAAGCAGGATTATTCGCGACTCAATATTACGCTGGAACTGGAGCATACCGAGGCAATCAAGCGGGCGGTAGAGTCCGGACTCGGCATCGGTTGTATTTCACGGCTGGCGCTTAAGGATGCGTTCAGGCGCGGCAGCCTGGTGCCGATTGAAAACCACAGTTTGCAGTTTCACCGCAATTTTTATTTTTTATGGCACAGGCAAAAATATCAGACCGGTGGCATTCGGCAGTTCCTGGCGTTTTGCCAGGCGTTCACCCAAGGGGCGACGCGTAGTGACCTGATCGATATCCCGGCAATTGCCTGACGAAGGAGCAAGTATGGACAGAGATGTCATGGAATATGATGTGTTGGTAGTAGGAGCGGGCCCGGCGGGCTTGTCCGCAGCCATCCGTTTGAAACAACTGGCGCAGACGCAAGGACAGGAGCTCAATGTCTGCGTCCTGGAAAAAGGCGCCGAAGTCGGCAGCCATATTTTTTCGGGAGCAGTGCTGGATCCCAAAGCCTTGCAGGAGCTGTTTCCTGACTGGCAGGCCTTGGGTGCACCACTGAATACCCCCGTCAACAAAGATACGTTTGTGGTGTTGGGCGAAGAAAAAAACTGGACCATGCCGGAATGGTCATTGCCCCCGCTCATGCGCAACCATGGCAATTACATCATCAGCCTGGGCGAGGTCTGCCGCTGGCTGGCTGGCAAGGCTGAAGAGCTGGGCGTAGAGATCTATACCGGCTTTGCCGCGCAATCCCCCAGTTATGATGAGCAGGGCCGCATGATAGGGGTGATCACCGGCGACATGGGCCTGGATAAACAGGGCAACCCCACCGCCAATTTCACGCCAGGCATTGAAATCCGTGCCAAGTATACGCTGGTGGCCGAGGGTACCCGCGGTTCGTTGACCAAACAGCTGGAGGCCAGGTATGGCCTGCGTGCCACTTCGAGCCCTGCCAAGTATGGCTTGGGCTTCAAGGAAATCTGGCGCATCAAACCGGAAAATCACCAGAAAGGCTTGATTGAGCATACCCTTGGCTGGCCACTGGATGCCAATACTGGTGGCGGTGGCTTTATTTATCACCACGGCGAAAACCTGGTCTCTGTCGGCTATGTCGTGCACCTGGATTACAGCAATCCTTATCTTTCCCTGTTTGATACCTTCCAGACCTATAAAACACACCCTAAACTAAAAGCCTTGCTGGAAGGCGGCCAGCGCATCAGTTACGGCGCGCGCGCGATTTCCGAAGGCGGCATACAGTCCCTGCCTGAAATGGCTTTCCCTGGAGGCGCATTACTTGGCTGCAGTGCAGGCCTGGTGAATGTGCCTAAAATCAAGGGCACCCATTACGCTATGAAGTCCGGCATGCTGGCCGCAGAATCTGTGTTCGAGACGATCCAGCAGGGCGCGCCCGAACTGTTGACCAGTTATCCGCAAAAACTGCGTGCTTCCTGGATCTGGCAAGAGTTATCTGCCGTACGCAATGTAAAACCCTATTTGTCACGCTGGGGCACTTGGGTGGGCACTGTCTTCGGTGGCATTGAAATGTGGTTGTCCAGTTGGGGACTGAACCTGCCGTGGACATTGAAGCATACCAGCGCTGACCATGCGACGCTGACAGAAGCCAAGCAAAGCCGCCAGCCCAGCTATGCCAAGCCGGATGGCGTGCTCACGTTTGATAAACTCAGTTCGGTCAGCCTGTGCAATATTGGTCATGATGACCAGCAGCCCTGCCACTTGAAACTGGCTGTGGCTGATATCCCGGAGCGCGTGAACTTGCCGAAATATGCCGGGCCTGAGCAGCGGTATTGCCCGGCAGGGGTGTATGAGTTTGTTGACCAGGCGGGCAAGGAAGTGTTGCAAATCAATGCTCAAAACTGCATTCACTGCAAAACCTGTGATATTAAAGATCCTACTCAGAATATTACCTGGGTGCCACCAGAGGGGGGCAGTGGGCCGAATTATGTTTCGCAGTGATGAAGTGAAATTGGCTAATTGTTTCCAATGAGGGTTAGAAGTATCCGACACACGAACTGGGTGCCTGCGGAGTGGCTTGCTTTTGCAAAATTAAGCGCTCTACAACAAGTCGTCATTCCGGCGAAGGTGGAATCCAGGCGAGGTTGATAGTCAACTTGGTTACAATCAAAGAGCGAATATTGAACCTAATGCAAGTCTTCGTAGATATTTCTTTGAACTCTGGCTTTCTATTTCGCCCCTAGGCGAGTTACTTTTCTTTGCTTGCCCAAAGATAAAGTAACCAAAAGAAAGTGCACCCTAGCTTCCGCTTGATTCATGCGTTGCTCGCCAAAATAAGCGCTCGCGAAACTCATCCTAGCGAACTGCACAATTCGCAGTCCGCTGCGGGATTCGGACAGCCGCTCGCTTGATCTTATTTTGCCTGCGCTACTCGGCGCGGCAGATAGGGGCCCGGTTAAACCATCACGATGAAACGTTCGTTGGGTATGTTAAATTCAGGGCGCTAGATAACTTTTTCCTTCAAAAGTACTTCAAACCTGAAAACTAAAAACTATTTTCTTTTTTCACGGTGATCGAGCGGGACGCAATGCAAAAAAATCTAACCAAAGGGAAAGCGTGTGGTTTTATGGGCCCCTATCTGCCGCGCCGAATAGCGCAATCAGCGTGGGAGATGTCGGGCAGCGGCTGTCCGAGTTCCACGGTGGCTTTCGTAGTGTGCAAGCCGCTAGGGCGAGTTTCGCTGGACGCCCACGATGATGAGCAACGCAGGAAACAAGCGGAAGCTAGGGTGTCTTGTTCTTTGCCTTCTTTCTTATGGACAAGCATAAGAAAGAACGGTCGCCTAAAGGCGAAAAGATACGTTGTTCACATCGCAATAGAAGAGAGTGAGATTGCTATCGCTTCTGCGTCAATGCAATAAACGCCGCAATCCACCCGATGGCAGTGGTTGCCACCAGCATGAGCCCGCCCACATTAAACAGGTGAAATACCAGCTGAAAATTACTTTGGTAGTTATTCGCCAGTAACTGCACAGGTTGCCTTAAATTCCACACAATCAAAAACAGCAGGGCCACTGCAATCAGGCCCCCACCCAGTCCGTAGGCTCCACCCATATATAAAAACGGACGGCGGATAAAGCTGTGCGTGGCGCCTATCAGTCGGCTGACCTCAATTTCGGCCTCGTGCGTGAGCACCTGCATGCGTACGGTATTGCTGATTACCGTAATCATGGCAATGCCTAGCAGGCTGGCAAAGATGATGGCAATGCGTTTGCCGAGTACCAGCATGGAATGCAGGCGCTCTATCCAGACGCTGTCGATGACCAGTTCTTCGACCTCGCCACGTTTTTGCAGTAACGCCTGCACCGGTTTGACTGAGGCTGGCTGGGTATCGGTCAATGTAATGAACAAGGCATCCGGCAGCGGGTTTTGCGGCAAGTCTGCCAGCAGGTCTTTTTGTACGAACTGTGCGCTCAGCTGTTTAATGGCTTCCTCTTTCGGTACGTAACGTACTTCTTTAACCTGTGGCAAGGCTTCGACGTCATTAATCAGGCGCTGGATCAGGTTGGCGTTCACGGACGGCTTGAGGAAAGCGCTGATTTGCGCACCCTGTTTAATTGAACGGGACATATCCTGCAAGTTATCTAGCGCGACAAAGAGCAGACCGGGCAGAGTGACAGTGATGCCAATCACCATACAGATGGTGAGCGTATTCAGCCAGTGCGACTTCAGGCGTTGCAAGACCAGGTCTATGGCCAGTGCGTGTTGGTTGAGCCAGTTTTTCATGCAGCTATTCTCCTCAATCTGGCTGTCATAACATGGCCGTTTGTGCCGGCATGGCGCTGATGGTTTGCTGGTCGATATGCAAAGTGCGATAGGCAATGGTGCTGACCTGGGCGACATCATGCATGGCAATGACGACTGTCACGCCGACATCATTAAACGCTTTGAGTAGCTGCATGATTTCCAGTGACGCAGCCTGGTCCAGGCCAGCCGTCGGTTCGTCAGCAATCACAATCGAAGGACGGCTGACCACGGCACGTGCAATCGCCAATCTCTGTTGTTCGCCACCAGATAAAGTGATCGGCATGGCTTTTTCTTTATTGAGTAGACCTACTTTATCCAATGCAGCACGCACGCGGCGCGCGGCCTCTTCACCAGTAATGCCCTGTATGCTCAGCGGTAACGCCACATTTTCAAAGCTGTTACGGTCATACAGCAGTTTGTGGTCCTGGAATACCAAGCCAAAACGGCGGCGTAGATAGGGCACAGCATTAGGGTGTAGCTGGCTGATGTCTTGTTCGTTGATCAGGATATGACCACTGGATGGCGGCTCTATGCCGGCCATGAGTTTGAGCAGGGTACTTTTACCTGCCCCCGAATGGCCGGTGACCAGTACAAAATCGCCTTTGTCTATATGAAAGCTGACCTGGCGGAATAAATGCGCGCTATTGGGATAGCGCATGCTGACATTTTTAAAAGTGATCATCGTTTAGCGAGAGCCATGCTAGTCGTCAATTAAAGCATCAACAAAATCATTGGCGTTAAATGGACGTAAATCGTCTATGGTTTCACCTACCCCAACAAAACGTACCGGCGTTTTGCTTGCAGATTGTTGGCTCAGGTGGGCAATCGCGGCGATGACGCCACCTTTGGCCGTGCCATCCAGTTTGGTAAGTGCCAATCCGGTGACGCCCAGGGCTTCATGAAAGGCCTTGAGCTGGTTGACGGCGTTCTGGCCCGTGTTGGCATCCAGTACAAGCAGGATTTCATGCGGTGCTCCTGGCAAGGCCTTGTCAATCACGCGTTGTACTTTCTTGATTTCATCCATCAAGTGTAACTGCGTAGGCAGGCGGCCAGCGGTATCTGCAATCACCACATCAATTTTCCTGGCAATGGCTGAGTTCACGGCATCGTAAATCACGGCGGCAGGATCACCGCTTTCAGAGGCAATCACATGCACATCGTTACGCTCGCCCCAGACTTGTAACTGTTCACGGGCGGCCGCACGGAAAGTATCACCTGCGGCAATCAGCACACTATGGCCTTGTGCCTGCAGGTATTTTGCCAGTTTGCCTATGGTGGTGGTTTTGCCTGCACCATTCACGCCCACCATCATCATCACATATGGATGATGTGGGCTGACATCCAACGGTGATTCGAGTGGGCTCAGCAGTTCCAGCAAGGTGTCTTTGAGGGCCTGTTTGAGCGCGATGGTGTCTTGCAAATCCTGCTTTTTGACACGGTTACGCAATTGTTCGAGTAGATACTGGGTGGCATTTACACCAACATCTGAAGTAAGCAAGATGGTTTCCAGCTCTTCATAAATCTCTTCATTAATTTTCCCGCCCCCAAACAAGGCGCTCAGTTGCCCGCCCAATTGTTGGCGGGTTTTGGACAAGCCATTTTTAAGGCGTTGCGTCCAGCTCAGGCTGGCAGACTCTGCGGGGGCTGGTGTGACGGGATCTGACTTTTTAGCAAAAGGATTAAACATGGCGGCTGAAAACTCGGTAATATGGTTATTTTAAGCCGAATCGACGATTCCCGCCACGGCAAGCTTTTGCTTACAGTGCGCGGACGCCGTCCATTCAAGCAATCGCGAACTTAGTCATTGATGCATCAGTCACATACAAGGTTTCAAATCCCAACTCTTTAATTGATCTCAGAGAGATAATGTATCCCATGAAAAAAACGGTTTCCCTGGCTGGATTGCTCACGCTTTACATGAGCACGCATGCGGTGCTGGCGCAGGCTGACATTGAACAAAAAACGTTAAAAAATGGCCTGAAGGTCATTGTGCAGGAAGATCACCGTGCACCTGTGGTCGTTTCCCAGGTCTGGTATCGTGCCGGTTCGCTGGATGAAGTGAATGGTAAAACAGGCGTTGCACACGTCCTTGAACATATGATGTTCAAAGGCACCAAGAAGGTCCCCGCTGGCATGTTCTCACGGCAGATTGCTGCTGCAGGTGGCAAGGAAAATGCCTTCACAAGCAAAGACTACACATGCTATTTCCAGCAACTGGAAAAATCCAGGTTGCCGTTGTCTTTTAAACTGGAGGCTGACCGCATGGCCAACTTACAGATTACAGATGCCGAGTTTGCCAAGGAAATTGAGGTGGTCAAAGAAGAGCGGCGCTGGCGCACGGAAGACAAACCGCAATCGCGCGTCAATGAACAGTTTGAATCCTCGGTATATCGTGCACACCCCTATGGCCGCCCTGTAGTGGGATTTATGAATGACCTCGAAAACATGACCGCAGAGGATGCGCGTGAATGGTACCGAACCTGGTACGCCCCCAACAATGCCACCGTGGTTGTGGTAGGTGACGTCAAAGCACAAGACGTCTTTGCCCTGGCCGAAAAAACCTTTGGTCAGTTGAAAGCCAAGCCCTTGCCCGCGCGTAAACCGCAAGTTGAGCCAGCACAAATTGGTGAACGCCGCGCCATCGTCAAGGCGCCTGCCAAGTTGCCTTATTTTGTCATGGGCTTTCATACGCCAGCATTGAAAAATGGAGAGGCTTATAGTGAGCAGGACTGGGAGCCTTATGCGCTGGAAGTCTTATCGAGCATCCTCAGTGGCAATGATGCTTCTCGCCTGAACCAGAAACTAGTGCGTGAGCAGGCGATTGCCCTCGAAATTGATACAGGCTATGACAGCACCAACCGTGGACAGGCTTCCACCTTTGAAGTGGCGGCCTCTCCGAGTGAAGGTGTTTCGCAAGAGGATCTGGTCAAAGCGATCTGGACCCAGATTGAAGACGTTAAAAACAAAGGCGTGACTGCTGCCGAATTACATAGAGTGAAAGCAGCGGTGATTGCGGCCGATGTGTATAAACGTGATTCGATGTTTTATCAGGGCATGCAGATCGGTCAATTGGAAACCATGCGTTACCCGTTGTCCCTGTTGCAGAATAACGCCGCCAGGGTGCAGGCTGTGACCTCTGAGCAAGTGCAGGCCGTGGCGAAGAAGTACTTGGTGCCGGACCAGATGACCTTGGTCAGCCTGGATCCGCAACCGATAGACCCCAACCAGAAACCGGCTGGCCGTCCGCATCAACACTGATATTGTTTTTGCAGTTATCACTATTTGCTGTCATCTGACAGGCAGGTGAATCAAGGAATCACATGAACGTATTTGTATTAGTTAGAACAGTTTTGCTGACACTGGCCTTGCAAGTGTATGCCATCAGCGTGTTTGCTGCGCTCAATATCCAGCATTGGACCACAGCAGAAGGCAGTGAAGTCTATTTCGTAGAAAACCATTCACTGCCCATGATGGATGTCAGTATCAACTTCCGCGCCGGTAGCGCTTATGACACGCTGGCAACCAGTGGTACTGCGGCGGTGACGCATCACTTGATGACGATGGGCGCAGGTGGCCTGGACGAGGAAACCCTCACCAACCGATTTGCCGATATTGGTGCTGTGCTGGGAGGCAGTTTTGATGCTGACCGGGCCAGCTTTAAATTACGCACATTAACCAGTGAACAACAGGCCGCCCTGGATAGTTTTATGCTGGTATTGCACAAGCCTGATTTTCCACAAAGTGTGCTGGCACGCGAACAGGCACGTATTATTGCTGCTCTGCAAGAGGCTGAAACCGAACCGGACAGCATTGCCCAAAAGGCCTTTATGCAGTCTGTGTATGGCATGCATCCGTATAGCATGGACCAGAATGGTGAAATCTCCACCGTGCAATCACTCACCGTGGGCCAGTTGCAACAGTTTTACCAGACGCATTACACGGCAAAGTCAGCCGTGATTGCCTTAATGGGGGATTTGACCACAGACCAGGCCAAACAGATTGCCGAGCGATTGAGCGCAGGCTTGCCGCAAGGGCCTGCAGTCGCGGCTATTCCACCGGTCACAGAACTAAAGGCGTCCAGTGTCAAGAAATTTCCCCATCCTGCCATGCAAGCACATATTTTGCTGGGTCAGCCAGGCAATATGCGCGGTGATCCCGATTTCTTCCCCTTGTATGTAGGCAATTATATTCTGGGCGGTGGTGGTTTTGTGTCGCGCCTGACTGAAGAGGTTCGCGAGAAACGCGGCCTGGCTTATAGCGTATACAGTTACTTTATGCCGATGAGCCAGTTAGGCCCGTTTCAGATTGGCTTGCAAACCAAGAAAGAACAGGCGGATGAGGCACTGAAGCTGGTCATGGAAACAGTGCAGTCATTTGTCGAAAAAGGCGTCACCGAGAAAGAGCTGGCGGCTGCCAAGGATAACCTGATAGGTGGTTTCCCGCTGCGTATAGACAGCAACAGCAAAATTCTTGAGTACCTGAATATGATTGGCTTTTACAAGCTGCCTTTGGACTACCTGGATAATTTTAACCAGCATGTAGGACAGGTGACTGTCTCACAGATCAATGATGCATTTAAGCGGCGCATACACCCTGACCGTTTTGCCACCGTGATTGTGGGTGCAGAGTAATAGCAATGAAATAAAAGCCGACAAAATGTCGGCTTTTATTTGGCAGTTGTGTTAATTTTAAGCCAAGGGTGAGATGCGTTTTTTGCGTGCCAGCAGGTAGTATAAAAACGCACCCAACAGGTTAAGGAAGAAAATCACCAGGAACCAGACCAGTTTGTCTTCGCTTTGGTTAGCCAGGCAATCAACCAGCATCCAAACCCAAAATAATCCTAGTGCCAGTGCAATCAGGCTACCCAGTATGCCAAACCCAAATAAAAATTCCATGCTGTTTTCCTTTCTTAAATCGCCCTGAATCATAGCACGATACGATGGGACATATTGTCATGCCGCTATGGCTCTCGCGTCTAAGCCATTTATAATCATGCTTTGTCATCGCAATTGGATTGAACGCCATTCATGAATCAAGTTCGCCTCAATGCCGGCATTTGGCGTAGCCGGGTACTCAAGTTTCCAGATGCAGAAGGCTTGCGTCCGACGGCTGACCGGGTCCGCCAGACGCTGTTCAACTGGCTAGGGCAGGATATGACCGGCAAGATATGCCTGGATTTGTTTGCCGGTACTGGGGCGCTGGGGTTTGAGGCCTTGTCACGCAATGCCAGGCAAGTGACTATGCTGGAACTGGCCAAAGCGCCTTTCCAGGCATTATTGCAAAATCAGCGTCTGCTGGGGGCAGCGCAAGCTGATATCCGCCAGGCTGATGCCTTGCAGTTCCTGGCACAAAACAGGCAGCGTTATGATGTGATTTTCTGCGACCCGCCTTACCATAAACAATGGCTGGATAAATTGCTGCCACTGCTGTCGGCTCACTTGGCAGAAGATGGTGTGCTGTATGTGGAAGCGGAATATGCGTTAAAATCTGATCCGGACTGGCAAGTGGTCAAGTCCGGCAAGGCAGGGCAGGTGTTCTATCATCTGTTGCGGCCAGAGCAAGCAAACATAACAGCGCAAGCAATGATAGACACACCTTAAAAAATATCGGGGTAAAGGTGCATGAGTAAAGTCAGAATCGCAGTGTATCCGGGCACGTTTGACCCGATCACCATGGGGCATGAGGATATTGTGCGCAGGGCCGCCAACCTCTTTGACGAGGTGATTGTGGCGGTCGCCGGAAGTACCAGTAAGCAAACCTTGTTCAGCCTGCAAGAGCGCGTGGCATTGGCGGAGTCGGTATTTGATGGCGATAATATCCGTGTCGTTGGTTTTGACGGACTGCTCATGCAGTTTGTGCAGGCACAAGGCGCGCAGATGGTGATTCGTGGCCTGCGAGCAGCGAGCGATTTTGAGTATGAGTTCCAGCTGGCAGGCATGAATCGCAAACTGTATCCCAAGCTGGAAACCCTGTTTATGACACCGGCTGAGGAGTTTATGTTTATTTCTTCCAGCCTGGTGCGTGAAGTCGCACGCCTGGGTGGTGATGTGAACCAGTTTGTCTCGCCAGGCGTCGAAGCTGCGATCAAGCAAAAACTGGCAGCGGCTTAGGCGGTTGCAATCCTGTAGAATATCCACATTTAAGAGTCATGGCTTTATTTATTACCGACGAATGTATTAACTGCGACGTGTGCGAACCCGTTTGCCCTAATGAGGCGATTTCGCAAGGCGCAGAAATTTATGAAATCAATCCGGAGTTGTGTACGGAGTGCGTCGGCCATTACGATAAACCACAGTGCCAGCAGGTGTGCCCGATCAGCTGCATTCCGCTCGACCCGGAGCGGCGCGAAACACAAGCGGAACTCATGGAAAAATATCAGCGGATCACTGCAAACAAGTAATTAAAACAATCATTAAAAAATAATTCAGATCATCAAGGAGTGAATAATGCGAGTGTTACATACCATGTTGCGCGTAGGAGATTTGCAACGATCGATTGACTTTTATACCGGTGTGCTTGGCATGAAACTCATCCGTACCCAGGATTACCCGGATGGCGAATTTACGCTGGCCTTCGTTGGTTATGGCAATGAGTATGACAATACCGTGTTGGAACTGACTTATAACTACGGCAAAACCGCTTATGACATGGGCACGGCCTATGGCCACATGGCGATAGAGGTGGATGATGCCTATAAGGCTTGTGAACTGGTGAAAGCCAAAGGAGGTAAAGTGGTGCGCGAAGCGGGACCGATGAAGCATGGCACCATTGTCATCGCATTTATTGAAGACCCTGATGGTTATAAAATCGAGTTTATCCAGAAGGGGACTATCGAGTACCCGGTGAATGTCTAACGCCAGCCATTTGTTGCAAGCGGTCACACTGGCGCAAGCTGGTGATTGGGATGCTGCCCACAACATCGCCCAGGATTATAGTGATACCACGGCGAACTGGATTCATGCCGTGCTGCACAAAATTGAAGGCGATACCTGGAACAGTCAGTACTGGTATGCCCGGACAGGTGGTCACCAGTATGAAGATTATGGTGCGGACGTCACTGTTGAACTGGCGGCCATTCAGCAGCAGCTGATCGCGGCAGATGCCAGATAACACGAAGCAACGACTATTTCTGCTCCTCGTCAGAATGACGGCTAGAGATAAAAATCCCCCATAGCGATTGAATAAAGAGTCCGATCACGGTACCGGTAAAAAACAGCAGCAGGCAGGCAATGCTGCATATCAGCAGCAGGAAAGCATCCTGCTGCCACACATGCGCTGACAACGACTGCCAGACTGTGAGGACTTGCTGTAGCCAATGATCAAGGTTAATGAGAATCATCCGCTTATTATGCCTGAGTAAAGGCATTCTGAGTCAGACTGTGCCATTCACGATTTCTACTGTCAGAAGTCATGTCGAATTTCCAAAATAATCATTTGAATTAAGTCACCCTAAATGCGTCTAGCATGAGAGGAATGCAGTTTTCTTCACGCACACGCCAGTATGTTGCAAGCTGGGCCAAATCAGTGCAGTGAGTGCACCGCTATCGATATGAGTGACCGATTGCTTTTCTCAACATCATGATTTTAAAGTAAAAAAATCCTGCTTAAAGATGGCCTGCTTGTTGCTAGAGTAAGGCTGAGCTTGAGGAGAGGCATCATGATAAAAAAACTGGCTGCCAGCGCGATGGTTTCAGCAGAGGCGCAACTGGCCGAAAATATACAGTTATTGGGTGCACTGCTGGATAAAGCAGTCTTGGATGTGGAAGGCGAAGAGGTCGCACAAAAAATTGCCGCTATCCGCCAGGCGGCGTTGCGTTTTCACCAGACGCATGATCAGCAGGCTTCTTTGGATCTCGAACAATTACTGGCCAATCTGAGTCTGGAGCATACGGTGCGTGTCGTGCGGGCACTGGCTTATTTCAAGCATCTGGCCAACTTGGCCGAAGATTTATATGGTCAGCAATTGGGGCATTGCCAGCAGAATACCCCGGCGCCCGGCATGCTGTCGTATACCCTGGCGAAAATCAAGACGGCTTTTATCCCAGCCGAAACGATTAAAGCGTTGTTAGAAAGTGCACTGATCTCGCCCGTGCTGACAGCACATCCTACCGAGGTGCAACGCAAAAGTGTGCTGGATATTGAGCGCCAGATTGCCGAACTGCTGGCCGAAAGGTCACATCTGGTGTCCGAGCGTCAATTGGCGCGCAACACCTTGTTACTGCAAGGGGCAGTCTCGGCACTATGGCAAACACGCATGATGCGTTATTCCAAGCTCAGTGTGCAAAACGAGATTGAAAATTCGCTGACTTATTATGAATCGACTTTCCTCAATGTCATCCCAGAGATATTGCAGGACATCGAGCGCGACCTGTCTGACCTGTTGCCGGATGTGACGCTACCGGGCTTTTTGCGCATGGGTAGCTGGATAGGTGGCGACCGCGATGGTAACCCGTTTGTGAACGGCACGACATTGCGGGACAGCGTGCGTTTGCAGGCCACTACTTTGTTCAGGTTTTATTTGCAGGAACTGGCAGCCCTTAAACGCGAACTGGCGGTGTCTACCCGTGTGGTCGGCGTCAGCGAGGCTGTATTGCAGATGGCCAGGACCTCGCGTGACCAATCGCAACATCGGCTAGACGAACCTTATCGCCTGGCGCTCAATGGCATCTATGACCGTGTGCTGGTCACGGCAGATCAGTTGTTGCCGGGAGAGGGCTGGGTGGTGGATGAAAGTATCGCTGCCGACCCTTATGAAAGCGCACATGACCTGCTGGAGCCATTGGAAATTATCGCTGCGTCTTTACGCGAACATCAGGGCGAATCCCTGATTTACCCGCGGCTGGGCAAGCTGATCAAGGCCATCCATAGCTTTGGTTTCCATCTGGCAACAGTGGATATCCGCCAATCATCGGATGTGCATGAAGCGGTCATCACTGAGTTATTGCATAAAGCTGGCCATGATTTTGATTATGCCGGGTTTAATGAGGACGAAAAAATCGGCGTCTTGCTCGAGGAACTCAAACAGCCGCGCCTGCTGTTTTCGCCATTCCAGCAATACTCTGAGCTGGTGCATAAGGAAATCGGCGTGCTGGTTGCAGTACGTGAAATGCGTGAGCGCTTTGGTGAGCATGCCGTGCGGCAATATATTATTTCGCATACCGAAACGCTGTCTGACCTGCTTGAAGTCGCCTTGTTACAACGCGAGGCCGGGCTGCTGCGCGGCGTGTGGGGTTCAGCCAATGTACAGGTAGATTTGCATATCGTGCCGTTGTTTGAAACCATTGCTGACTTACGTTACGCGCCCATGATTATGGGTAAATGGCTGAGCCTGCTGGGCATCCGTCATATCATCCGTTACCAGGGCAGTGAGCAGGAAATCATGCTGGGCTATTCCGACAGCAACAAGGATGGCGGATTCCTGACCTCGAACTGGGAGTTGTATAAGGCAGAAATTTCGCTTGTCGAATTATTCAATCAGGCCAACGTGAAGTTGCGCCTGTTTCATGGCCGCGGCGGCACGGTGGGTCGGGGAGGGGGGCCTACTTACCAGGCTGTGATGGCGCAACCCAAGGGAACAGTCGATGGGCAGATACGCCTGACCGAACAAGGTGAGATCATTTCTACAAGGTATGCTGACCCCGTGGTGGGCCGCCAGCATCTGGAAACACTGATTGCAGCGACGCTGGACGCCACCCTGTTTCCGTCTGACCAGTTGGAATCCTCCAAACGGCGAGCCTTCGAAAGTGTGATGGAAACATTATCAACCACGGCAATGACCAGCTACCGCAGCCTGGTATATGAAACGCCAGGGTTTGCCGAATACTTTTTTAATACTACCCCGATAGACGAAATTGCTGGCTTGAACCTGGGCAGCCGCCCGGCTGCGCGTAAATCCACGCGGCGCATTGAGGACTTGCGAGCGATTCCCTGGGGATTTTCCTGGGGACAATGCCGCTTGTTATTGCCGGGCTGGTATGGGCTGGGTAGTGCAATACAGCATTTTTTGCAGCAGGATCCTGCTTTGAAAGACGTGCGCCTGGCGATGCTGCATGACATGCAGGCACACTGGCCGCTGTTCAATACGCTGATCAATAATGTGGACATGGTGCTGGCCAAGACTGACCTGATCGTGGCGCGACACTATGCACATTTGCTGGAAGACCGCGAGCTGCGTGAAGAGATTTTCAGCCGCATAGAACATGAGCACAAATTGACCACGGATGCCATTAACCTGTTATTGGGCACCACGCAGCGTTTGGCCACCCAACCCGTGATTGCAAAATCCATCCGCGACCGGCTGCCTTACCTCGATCCTTTAAATCATTTGCAAGTAGAAATGATTCAACGATATCGCAAGGGCGAAACGGATGAAAAACTGAAATGGGCTATCCCGTTAACCATTAATGGCATTGCGACCAGTTTGCGTAACACCGGTTAATGCGTATGCCTTTCTATTAAGGCTCATTAAAAAAGGACAAGCCGCGCTTGTCCTTTTTTTATTCACAGAGCAAAATTAGTGTCTGTGTTTGCTTTCCCAGGCGTCGATTTGTTTTTCGGCTTCATCTTTAGTGATGCCATAGCGCTCCTGGATTTTACCGGCAACCTGGTCTCGTTTGCCTTCGATCACATCCAGATCATCGTTGGTTAACTTGCCCCATTGCTCCTGGACTTTTCCTTTGAGTTGTTTCCAGTTACCTTCGAAGATGTCTTTATTCATGTCGAGTTCTCCTCAATTGATTTAAGTAATCAGGTCACTGACCTTGTGTTGCATCATAAAGAGAAATGGCGGGGGATTCAGTCGGCCATTGGACTAACTTTGGGTCAGATTAGGCTGACAACCAGGAATTGTTGAAGTGATTTACCCAGGTCCGGTTCCGCATTCATATTAAAAGCTGTTAAGATTCCGGCATGAAAAATACTCTTTCTGCGTTGGCTAAATCGCTGGTGCAACGTTTACCGTATGAATGCTGGATAGGCTGGCGCTATACACGCGCTAAGCGCAACAACCATTTTATTTCGTTTATTTCACTGACCAGCATGGTAGGCATTGCGCTGGGTGTGATGGCATTGATTGTCGTCCTCTCGGTCATGAATGGTTTTCAGGATGAGTTGCGTAAACGTATTCTGGGCGTGGCCTCACATATCGAAGTGCGCAGTTTTGATATGGGGCTTGCTGACTGGCAAGGCTTGCAACAGCAGATTGAGTCGATTCCATCCAAGGCAGTTTCCAGCCCGATTGAAGGAGTGGCACCATACATCATGGCGCAAGGCATGTTGACGCATGACCAAGCTGTACAAGGCGTGCTGATCCGGGGGGTATTACCTGGTGAGGAGGGCAAGGTCTCTGAGCTTTCCAGCCAGATGAAACTGGGCCAGCTGAAGGATTTGCAGTCCGGGCAGTTCAATATCGTGCTGGGATCAGACCTGGCTATGGCACTCGGCGTGCACCTTGGCGAGAAAGTCGTACTCATGGCTCCGCAAGGGCAAGTGACCCCCGCCGGACTGGTGCCGCGCATCAAGCAATTTACCGTGGCGGGTATTTTCCAGGTTGGCATGTATGAATACGATGCCGGGCTGGCACTGATCCATCTCGATGATGCCGCCAAACTCTATCGCCTGGGTAACCAGGTGTCCGGTCTACGGCTGAAACTGGCAGACCTGTTTATGGCGGACCGCGTGAGCCGTGAGTTGATAGAGGCATTAGGGCCTAACTATTACATTACCGACTGGACCCAGCAACATGCCAATTTCTTTAAGGCAATTCAGCTTGAAAAACGCGTGATGTTTATTATCCTGGCGCTGATTGTAGCCGTGGCGGCTTTCAATATTGTGTCTACGCTGGTGATGGCGGTGACGGACAAGCGTGCGGATATTGCCATTTTACGCACCATGGGCGCGACGCCGCAGGCGATCCGCAAAATGTTTGTGGTACAGGGCGCCATGATAGGCATCATAGGCACCGTTTCCGGCGCGGTGTTAGGTGTGATCCTGGCTTTGAACATAGAAACCGTGGTGCCGTGGATAGAGCGCACCTTTAATGTACAGTTTTTATCCAAAGATGTTTATTACATCAGCGATTTACCTTCCAAACTCATGTGGTCAGATGTGACGGCGATTGTGGGTTTGTCTATTTTATTAAGCTTGGTGGCTACTTTGTACCCAAGTGCACGCGCAGCCAGCATGAATCCCGCGGAGGCCTTGCGTTATGAGTGATTGGATATTGCAATGCCAGGGCCTGGCAAAAACCTATGAGGGTTTGGATACCTCGGTGTTAACAGCTGTAGATTTGCAGTTGGCGGCGGGCGAGCATGTGGCGATTGTCGGGGCTTCTGGCAGTGGGAAAAGTACTTTACTCCACTTGCTGGGGGGGCTGGATGCGCCTACCCGAGGCGAAGTGCAGTGGCTGGGTAAACCACTGGCTAGCATGTCTGAGCGGGACAAGAGTGCGATGCGCAACCAGTATTTGGGTTTTGTTTACCAGTTTCACCATTTGCTGCCCGAGTTTAGCGCACTGGAAAATGTGGCCATGCCTTTATTGATACGCCGTATGCCTCGTAGTGAAGCGCTGGCGCAAGCTGAACATTATTTGTCGCAAGTAGGCCTGTCGCATCGACTGGAGCATACGCCGGGTGAACTCTCTGGCGGCGAACGGCAACGCGCAGCCTTGGCACGAGCTTTGGTGACCCAGCCACGCTGTGTGCTGGCAGACGAGCCTACCGGTAACTTGGACCGGCAAACGGCAGAGCAGGTGTTTGAGCTGTTGTTGAATATTCAGTCCCAGCATGCCACGGCATTGGTGGTGGTCACGCATGACTTGTCACTGGCTGCTCGCATGCATAGACAGTATCACTTAAAAGATGGCAGCTTGCAGGCCATAGAGTCCACCACAACGCAGGGGCAACTCGCCGGTTAAATAATCTATGCTGCCGGGCGCCACAGTCGGATTACTGTTTGGGGTTTGGCTGTTTCAGCAACAACCACGTCTATGGTCACTGACAATTTGGGCAGCCTGGTTTGCTGCCCTGGCGCTGCTTGGCTTGTTGAGACACATCGGCACCATAGCTGGTTTTTCTTTATCTCACCGCTACCACGCCCTGTTACGCAAGGCTTGGATAATCGTGTTGATTGCGGCCTTGGGGTTTGCCTGGGCGCAGGCCAGAGCCTGGTGGCGGTTGCAAGAAGCTTTGCCCGCCGCTTGTGAGCAGCAGGTGATTTCTGTACAAGGCGTGATCGTCAGTGTGCCTGAGCGCGATGCGCGCGGACAGCATGTGGATTTCGCGATTGAGCGCAGTTTTAATCCAGTGTGTCCGATCCCTGCGAGAGTGCGGCTTCATCTTTATGAGCAGGCTTATCATGGAAAACACTCTCAAGATAAAGCAGTTCAAGGTGAGTCTGAAGCAAAGTCTTCAGCGCAGCCACGATTGCAGGCTGGAGAGCGCTGGCAATTTAGTGTCAAACTTAAGCGACCGCACGCGACACGTAATCCACACGGGTTCGATTATGCGGCCTGGTGCCTGGCGAATAAGATCGGGGCAAGTGGCTCTATTGTCAGCAAAGCCCCCATGCAAAGAATAAGCTCACTGGCCTGGCAGCCGGCCGCACTCATTGCACACTGGCGATCTCAGGTGGGTGAGCGTATTCAACATGTATTGGGCACCACGCCATCCAGCGCAGTACTGCGCGCATTAGTTATCGGTGATGACAGCCAGATTGCGCCTCCAGACTGGCAGTTGTTTGTAGATACCGGCATCAACCACCTGGTCTCGATATCTGGCTTGCACATCACTATGCTGGCTTCATTGGGCTATTTATGTACAGGCTGGCTATGGCGTCTGCGACCACGTCTGGCTTTATATTTGCCCTCCACCCTGGCTGCCAGTGCAGGTGGGGCAATGGTTGCAATTGCCTACTCTGCATTGGCTGGTTTTTCCATTCCCACCCAGCGTACGCTTTATATGTTGCTGACGGTCTTGGCGATGTTGAGTCTCAAGCAGCGTTTCCCATTTTCATGGATACTGAGTGTTGCCATGTGGATAGTCTTACTGCTTGATCCCTGGGCGGTACTGGCCCCAGGCTTCTGGTTGTCATTTGGGGCCGTGGCGATCCTGGCATTTGCCATGGGTGGCCGTTTGCAGGCAGCCCCTGGATGGCAAAATGCCATGCATACCCAATGGGCAGTGACCCTGGCTTTTGTGCCAGTGGTCATCATGTTTTTCAATCAATTGTCATTGGTTTCACCGTTGGCAAATGCATTGGCGATTCCCATGGTCAGCCTGGCAGTGGTGCCCTTGGCCATTGCGGGTGCCTTGTTGCCTGTTGACTTACTGTTACAGCTGGCGGCGGGAATATGGGAAGCCTGTGCACATGCCTTGCAGTGGTTGCGTCAATGGCCATGGGCTGTCAGCTATTTGGCAACGCCACCTCTATGGGCATGGTTGATTGCCTTGCTGGGAACACTGGTATGGCTGATGCCCCGCGGCTGGCCGTTGCGTTGGGCTGGTTTGCTGTTGTGGCTGCCATTGTGTGTATCCAGGTTGCCCGACTTGCAACCGGGGCAGATGCGGGTGACCGTCATTGATGTTGGGCAGGGTTTAAGTGTACTGGTGCAAACAGCGCAACATGCCATGTTGTATGATGCTGGGCCTGTATACCATGAACAAAGCGATGCCGGCCAGCGTATTGTCTTGCCTTATTTGCGGCATTTGGGGTTAAAGAAGCTGGATATTGTCGTGATCTCCCATGATGATAATGATCATGTCGGGGGTATGGCCTCAGTGCTGGCTGGCGTGACTACCGGCAAGATACTGAGTTCATTAACAGCGGAGGCTAAATTTTTTGGGCAATTACAGTCTTTACCGAATGCAGCTGCCGTTCGGCGCCAGGCCTGTCAGGCTGGCCAAGTGTGGGGATGGGACGGCGTGACTTTTCGCGTCATTTACCCAGGCCAGTCATTACCGGCAGGCATCAAGGATAATGACAAAAGCTGTGTGATTCAGATCGTATCGGCTCATGGCAGCCTGTTGCTGACTGGCGATATCGAGCAGCTTGCTGAGCAGGCCTTGCTGGCATCTTCAGTTGCCGGCCTGGCCTCGGATGTGATGACTATGCCGCATCACGGCAGTAAAACCTCATCCAGTCTGGCATTTGTCCAAGCCGTGCAACCTGACATCGCGATTGCAACGGTGGGTTACCTGAACCGATTTGGCCATCCCAAGCCAGCAGTGATGGCGCGTTACGAAGCGCTGGGCAGCGAGGTGTTGCGTTCGGACAAGGATGGTGCCGTCCTGCTGGATTATACGCAGGGCCAGCGACCACATGTTGCTCGCTGGCGGGCGATTGAGCCACATTATTGGGAGCAGTAAACAATGGCAATTGTAACCTGACGGATACCGCGCAAAACTTGCCCTAAGGGCTGGTTAACGCTAAAGTAGCGGAAGTTTAAAAAACAACTGGAGTATTTGCTGTGTGGGAAATTATTTTAGCGGCCGGCTGGCCTATCTGGCCTCTGATTATTGCCTCCGTGATTTCTTTGGCGATTATTGTTGAACGGTTCTGGGCATTGAGAGCCTCAGTGGTGACGCCTGAGCAACTGCTGCCAGAAGTGCAAAACTGGTTAAAGCAAGGCGGTGTGACCCGTGAAACCTTGAGTCGTCTTGAGGCGCATTCTTTACTGGGTAAGGTATTTGCCAGTGCCCTGACTAACATGAACAACTCTCGTGAGGTGACCAAGGAGGCGATTGAAGAAACCGGCCGTGCCGTGGCACACAAACTGGAGCAATATCTGCCTACATTGGGTACGATTGCAACTGTTTCACCGTTGTTGGGTTTGCTGGGTACCGTGATCGGTATGGTGGAACTGTTTGGTTCTTTCACCAACAGTGGCCATGATGTTGCGCAATTTGCCCGCGGCATCTCGGTGGCCCTCTACAACACGGCGGCTGGTATTGTGGTTGCAGTGCCCTCAATGATTGCCTACCGTTATTTCAAAAGTAAGGTGGACGGTTTTCTGGTAGACATGGAGCAACAAGCCATCAAGCTGGTAGAAATCATTCACGGCGACCGCGGATAAGTAATCATTATTTGCGACAGGATATAAAGGCAGTCTCATGAATTTTAAACGTGGTAGCCACGACGAGGAACTGGAAATCAACTTTATCCCGTTGATTGACGTGTTGCTGGTGATTATTATTTTTCTTATCGTCAGTGCGACTTTTTCACGGACCAGCGAGTTGCAGATCAATCTGCCGACTGCAGATGCCAATGCGCCACAAGAAAAACCGCTGACGATTACAGTAGAGGTGGACGCCAGTGGCCGTTACCTTGTTAACGGTAAAGAGGCGAATGGGGCGGTGGTTGCTGATTTGTCAGCGGCACTGACACAAGCCGGTGCAGAAGGCCCAACTGGCAAGGAGCCAACCATTATTATCAATGCCGATGCCAAAGCCACACACCAATCGGTCGTCAATATCATGGAAGCTGCACGCATGGCGAATTACACACATATCACTTTTGCAACGCAGGTGAATTCCCGCTAATGCATTGTTTAAAATCAGGCTGCATTGAGCCTTACCAAGCCCGCCACATTTGGCGGGCTGTTTGTTTCAGTTGGGCCGAGGAAGCCAATGGCGCGAAAAAACAATTCTGACACTCTCATTACCACCGCTCCCAAGCTGTTGTATAAGCGGCTATTTGCTTATGCTTGGCAGTATAAGTTGCACTTTGCACTTTCCATTTTTGCAACAGCTGTCCTTTCATTCAGTAATACGGCTTTTCTCGCACTCATCAAGAAGGTCACTGATGAAGGGTTTGTACAACAGTCCGCTCAACAGGTTTATATCCTGCCCTTGATGTTATTTGGGCTGATGACTCTGCGTGCAATGGCTGGTTTTTTCTCAAGTTACAGTCTTCGCATTGTGGCTCGACGGGTGGTTGAAACCATGCGCAAGCAGGTGTTTGCAAAGCTGATGATGTTACCTGTTAGCTTTTTTGATGCTAACTCCAATGGCTATTTAGTTTCAAAAATGACTTATGATATTGAGCGCTTATCGAATGTTGTCACTCGCTCTGCCCTCAATGTATTGCGTGATGTGTTGACGGTGATTGGCTTGATAGCCTACATGCTTTATCTTGATTGGCGATTGACGCTGGTGTTTGCTGCCGTCACACCATTAATGGGCATGTATTTGGGGCGAACAACCCCCAAGTTGCGTGCAAATGCCAAAAAAGTACAGCAAGCCGTTGGTGAGATTACCAAAACGGCAGAAGAGGCGATTGCCGCGCAGCGTATCGTCAAGATTTTCGGTGCGCAAAACTTTGAGAATCAACGCTTTGGTGAGGTTGTCTCCCGCAATAGGCAGCTTGAGTTAAGAACTGCCAGAATCTCCGGCTTGAACAGTTTTGTGATTGAAGTGTTATCTGCGATTGCATTGGGTCTGGTGGTTTTCTATGCACTGGGCCAGTTCACGGTGGGGGAGTTTGCAGCATTTGTGGGCGCCTTGATGATGCTGATCGCGCCTGTGAAACATATCACTGCGGCCAATGAAGACCTGCAGACAGGGTTAGCGGCCGCCCAAAGTGTATTTGATGTGCTGGATATGCAAAACGAAGATAACCGTGGCAGTTATCGTAGCGACAGGGTTCAGGGAAATCTTCGTTTCGAAAATGTCACTGTTCGTTATCCTCAAGCAAAAAAAGATGCATTGTCTTCACTGAGCTTCGAAATTAAAGCGGGTGAGAAAGTGGCATTGGTCGGCCGTTCAGGCAGCGGTAAAACGACGCTGGTAAATCTGCTACCACGCTTTTATGAGTCGCAACACGGTGCAGTCATATTAGATGGTATTGATGTTAAAAATTACGATCTCGAGAACTTGAGGTCACAATTTGCGTTGGTCAGCCAGGATATCGTGTTGTTCAACGATACCATTTTCAACAATATTGCCTATGGTGCCTTGCGGGAGGCCAGTGAGTTGGAGGTCATTGAGGCTGCCAAGGCGGCGAATGCCTGGGAGTTTATCCAGCAAATGCCACAAGGATTGCAAAGTGAGATTGGTGACCGCGGTGTGCGCTTGTCTGGCGGTCAGCGCCAGCGTATTGCCATTGCACGCGCCATTTTGAAAAATGCACCTGTGTTGTTACTCGATGAGGCCACCTCTGCGCTGGATAGTGAATCAGAATTGCATGTACAAATGGCACTGGACCGCCTCATGCGGGATCGCACAACCATTGTGATTGCACACCGGTTGAGTACGGTTGAAAACGCCGATAGGATTTTTGTCATGGACCACGGCAAGATCATAGAAACTGGCTCGCACCAGGCACTGCTGGCTGAGAATGGTTATTACAGCCGGCTGTATCATAAACAGTTTCAAGATGACTGATGTTGCGGCGATGGTTTGAACGACAGTGGCAAACAACAGGCTGGGCACAAAGCCTATTATTCCCTTTGTCCTGGTTGTTTGCCTTGCTGGCAGCAGTGAGACGCTGGAGCTACAAGGCTGGCCTGCTTTCGAGCCAGGCCTTGCCAGTGTCCGTGATTGTTGTGGGTAACCTTTCCGTAGGTGGTGTTGGTAAAACCCCACTGGTCATTTACCTGGCTCAGCAATTAAAAGCAGTAGGCTACACTCCTGGTATTTTAAGTAGAGGCTACGGAGGAAAATATACCGGAGAAGTCATGCCAGATAGTCGGCCAGAATTGTTTGGCGACGAACCGGTATTAATCGCCAGGCGCAGTGGCTGCCCTGTTTGGGTAGATGCTTCAAGGGTGGCAGGCGGGTCAGCGTTAATAAAGGTGTATCCTGAGGTCAATGTATTGATTTGCGACGATGGTCTGCAACATTATGCTTTGCAGCGTGATATCGAAATCGCTGTCGTACAACGACCATTAGGGCTGGGTAATGGCAGGTTGTTACCTGCCGGACCATTACGTGAGCCAATTGGCCGCTTACAGCAGGTGGATATCGTGGTGGAAAGCGGTCAGTTACCGGTAGCGCCATCGCATACTGTGAGTTACCAGCTCAATTTGCGCCCGGATACCTGGACCTCTGTGACTGACTTTAAGAGTGAAACATCTACTGAAGTATTGCGTGGTCAACCTTTGGTGGCCATGGCAGGCATAGGGCATCCACAGCGGTTTTTCGACGTATTGGAGGGCATGGGCTTGCAGGTAGAGCAACGGCCACAGGCCGACCATTATGCTTACACGCAGGCTGATTTTGCTTCACTGCATGGAAAAACCATACTGATGACTGAGAAAGATGCCGTAAAATGTCAGCATCTTCGATTAGACAACGCCTGGTTTTTGCGTGTGAGCGCTGAGCTTCAGTCCGTGGGCCATGATACGCCCCTGATAGCACATGTCACAGGCTTGTTGCAACAACGCAAAGGAAGTTAACATGAATCCTAAATTACTGGAAATTCTGGTGTGTCCGGTGACCAAAGGGCCGCTGGTATACGATAAGCAAAAGCAGGAACTGGTATCAAAAGCCGCACGCCTGGCTTATCCGGTACGGGACGGTATCCCTGTCATGCTGGAAGATGAAGCACGCCGACTTGAAGAACATGAATACAGTGAGTAATGATGTTTAAAGTGGTTGTCCCCGCCCGTTTTGCCAGTACCCGTTTGCCGGGTAAACCGTTACTGGATATTGCCGGCAAACCCATGGTGATCCGCGTGGCTGAACAGGCTGCAAAAAGTCAGGCGAATGAAGTGGTGATTGCAACTGATCATGAAGGTATCATGCAGGCAGCTCAGTCTTATGGTGTTGCTAGTGTCAGGACGCGGACGGACCATGTCTCTGGTACCGATCGTATTGCTGAAGTGGTTGAGAAAATGGCTTGGCCAGATGACATGATCGTGGTGAATGTGCAAGGAGATGAACCGTTAATTGATCCGGTATTGATTAATGACGTTGCACAGACCCTCGCACATGATGCACAAGCGGTCATGTCTACTGCCTGTCATCCCTTGCATGAAAGCGAAACATTCGATAATCCCAATGTGGTCAAGGTAGTTCTGAATGCCAAACACCAGGCAATGTATTTCAGTCGTGCACCCATTCCTTTTCCCCGTGATGCAGAGCATCGCCACGCTATCGCTGCCTACCGTCATATTGGGATTTATGCTTATCGTGTCGGTTTTCTCAAGCAATATGCCAGTTTGCCGGTCACTGAATTAGAAAAGATTGAAAGCCTGGAACAATTAAGGGTGCTATATCACGGTTATCAAATTGCGGTGACAATGACGGCACATGCACCAGCCAGCGGTGTAGATACTGCTGAGGATTTAGACTTGGTGCGGAAAGTGTTTGCCGGATAGAGTTCTCAACAGAAATAAAAAGCCTCGCAAATAGCGAGGCTTTTTATTGCATCTAAACAGATGACTGGTTAGCTGTTTTTCTGGCGACGGAAAGCAATCACGCCCATCAAAGCCAAGCCTGCGAACATCATGCCGTAAGTTTCTGGTTCTGGTACAGGTACAGTAATTGGGCTGATAGTGTAGCTGCCTGTGTAATGACCACCTTCGTTAAGACCCAAAATTCCAGTCAAATTGAATTGCAATGTGTAACTGCCAGCTTCTAAATTAAACACGCTAAATGTATAGCGAGTCAGGTCAAATTGGCTCAGTGGCAGAATAATTGGCGCATATTCAAATGTCGCGTTTGAGTTGCTGATGATAGTAAGGCCTTGGTACAAACCTGAGTTAGTGTCTGCTAGAAATTTAGCGTTTGGGTCAAGTATCCCTGTTAAATCAAAATCAACAGCAGACGTAATTGTGATTTTAGCCGTTCTTGCGGGTGATGTACCAGGTAAGTCGTTGCCGCTAAATGTCGTAGTTGTGGAGGTAGCAAAAGCAGAGCTGCTGGCAAGTAATGAAGCTGCAATCAAAAGTTTTTTCAGCATAATTTTCCCCAATTGGTATTTATTAAAGTGTTAACTCGGGTGCAATTATGGCTATTGTGAGGCATCCGGGAAATGGCCCATTAGGGCTAGTCATTAGGCCCTGAAGATAAAGTAAACAGCTCCCATCATGCACAGGCCTGCCCATAGATAGTCCCATTTCAAGGGTTGGTGCATGTACATCAGGGCGAATGGCACAAACATCACTAAGGTAATAACTTCTTGCAAAATCTTGAGTTGGGCCAGATTGAGCTGTGTAAAACCAATGCGGTTAGCGGGGACCTGCAGGCAATATTCAATCAGGGCAATACCCCAGCTGGCAATAATGGCAATCCATAAGGGTCTGTGATGCAGATCGCGCAGATGACCATACCAGGCAAACAGCATAAACAGGTTGGCTGCGGCTAATAACAGGACGGTTTTAATCAGTGTAAGGGACATGCTGAGGTCATCAAAAAGAAAAACGGGTGGCGCGTCTTCAGCAGCCACCCGGATATATCAAACATTATATTTAAATGGCTGCTTCGCCGGTTTCGCCAGTTCTGATACGAATGACTTGTTCGACAGAGGTCACAAAAATCTTGCCATCACCAATTTTGCCAGTATGTGCTGCTTTAATAATCGCTTCGATTGCACTATCTACCATGTCAGAAGCCAGAATGACTTCAATTTTGATTTTTGGCAGGAAGTCCACCACATATTCTGCTCCACGATATAGCTCGGTGTGGCCTTTTTGACGACCAAACCCTTTGACCTCAGTCACGGTCAGCCCATTCACGCCGATGGCGGACAGCGCTTCACGGACTTCATCCAGTTTAAAGGGTTTAATGACGGCTTCTACTTTTTTCATATACGCTCCGTGGATAAGACTTTGTCTACATTTTACGCAAGCAAGGCTTTTTATTCAAATGTCGCTTTTAAAATGTTAGGTTGCAGGTAATCGGGTAGCGGCGGTCTTTGCCAAACCCGCGCTCAGTGATGCGCACGCCTACTGCTGCCTGCCTGCGCTTGTATTCGTTGCGGTCTATCAGGCGCGTAACGCGCTGGACGTCAGCACGGGAATAGCCAAGTTGGATAATCGCGTCAATGCTGAGATCTTTTTCAACATACGCTTCCATGATTGCGTCCAGGATTTCATAGGCTGGCAGGCTGTCCTGGTCAGTCTGGTTGGCACGTAATTCGGCGCTGGGTGCGCGGGTGATGATTCTTTCCGGGATCACAGGGCTGATTTGGTTACGATAGGCAGCCAGGCGGTAAACCAGTGTTTTAGGGACATCTTTAATCAGCGCAAAACCACCGGCCATATCACCATACAGGGTACTGTAGCCGACAGCAGTTTCTGATTTGTTACCGGTCGTGATGACCAGACTGCCAAACTTGTTACTAATCGCCATCAACAGCATGCCGCGGATGCGTGCCTGCAAGTTTTCTTCGGTGGTATCAAACGATTTGCCAGCAAACTCGCCAGCCAGCGTGTCACAAAAGCCATCAAATAATGGCTTGATCGGCAGGACGCTGTATTCGACATCGATAACGCGAGCCATTTCAGCTGCATCATCGATACTGATGCCGGCTGTAAATTCCGAAGGCATCATGACGGCCTTGACACGCTCTTTGCCCAATGCGTCCACTGCGATTGCCAGTGTCAGTGCTGAATCTATGCCACCAGAAAGGCCTAACACCACGCCGGGAAACTTGTTCTTGTTGACATAGTCCTGCAAGCCCAGTCGCAGGGCTTTATATACGGCAGCCTCGATGGGCAGCGGCGCCGCAATGTCAGCTGGCAGGGGTTGCGTACCTGCTATGTCAAAATAACCCAGCTGCTCTTCAAACATGGGCAGTTCGTGCATCAACTCACCCTGGCTATTCATACTGAATGAAGCACCATCAAATACCAGTTCGTCCTGGCCGCCCACCATATTGGCATACACCATCGCTAACCCGGTTTCCTTGATGCGATCACGCAGCACCTGATAACGCGTCTGCTGTTTATGCATATGGTATGGCGAAGCATTGATGGTTAGCAGTACTTGAGCGTTCGCTTGCAGCGCTTGCAAGGCTGGCCCCGGTTCCCAACTGTCGGCACAAATCAGTATGCCATAACGCACCCCCTGCCATTCAAACATTACAGGTAGGTCACCAGCCTCAAAATAACGCTCTTCATCAAACACACTATAGTTAGGCAGGTGATGTTTGTGGTAGGTTGCTTGGATTCTGCCAGAATGAATCACAGAAGCCGCGTTGTACAGTTTGTTTCCGGCTTTGTGTGGGTGACCTATGATCACAGCCATCGCGGGGGGTAAGTATTGCTCCAGCCATTGCAATGCACGCTGGTTCGCGTCATGAAAGTCCTGCCTGAACAACAGGTCTTCAGGCGGGTAGCCGCACAAGGAGAGCTCAGGAGTGAGCAGCAACTGTGCACCAGACTGATAGGCCTGATTGGCCAGTGATAGGATATGTTCTGCATTTTTCTGCATGGCACCGACCATGCAGTTCATTTGCGCAATTGCAAGTTTCATGGTGTTCTAATATGGTGCCCTAATTAAATGCTGATGAGGCTTAGTACTTTCCGCCAGCCGCCTTGATCAACTCTACCATGGCAGGATTTTGGCCTTTGAGTGCGTATACATACGCGGTTAAGCCATATTGATCACGGGTTTTGACATTGGCCCCATGTTCCAACAGCAGGCCCGCCATTTCCGGGGCGTTGTTGCTGACAGCCATGTGTAGCAACGGCGTGCCCTCACTGTCTTTATGATTGACATCGGCCTTGTGTTCCAACAGAGCTTTGGCGACTTCGACCTGGTTTTTCTCAACCGCCCAGGTGAGCGCCGTCCATTCATGCTCGTCTTCTTCATCCACTTTGGCGCCGTGTTCCACCAGATAGACCGCAGCCGGAGTATGGCCTTCTCTGGCGGCAATCATCAGTGCCGTGGTGCCCAGTTTGTCTTTCAGGTTGGCATCTGCACCATGTGTGAGTATCGTGGTGATGGTAGGCACATCCCCACTTTTTGCGGCGTACATCAGTACCGTTTTACCATCGGAAGAGCGTACATTAGCATCAAACCCACGCGCAATGACCAGACCGACCACTTCGCTGTATCCTGAAGTGGCGGCAAGTCCCAGTGCGCTCCAGCCCGCAGGGTCTCGCACTTTTACGTCTGCGCCTTTTTCGAGCAAGACTTTCACGGCATCAAGATTGTTTTTCTTGGCCGCAAACATCAGTGCAGTCCAGCCGCCCTGATCCTTGGCGTTGATATCAGCTCCGTGTGTCAGTAACTCACGGATGACCTCGGCCTGATTTTTGCGAGCCGCATACATAATCGGGGTGATTTTTTCGGTATCGGTCACGTTAGGGTTGGCACCACTTTTAAGCAATGCGCGGACAGTGGCAATATCGCCTTTGGAAGCGGCAATCAGCAGATAAGAAACGTCGGCACTGGTGTCAAGCGGGGGCACCTCCATCGCTGATTTGTCTATGATCGGACTGTCAGGCGCTGGTTTGCTTTTGTTTTTGCTGGCAGCATGAGCACTCAGGCAAAACCCCATTAACAGCATGCTACCGCACAGCAACAGGCTGAGCCGGTATGTCATCGTCTGGGGAATATGCTTCATGCTATCTCCTGTAAAGGGTTATTTGCCGGCACGTTGAATCGCTGCCAGAACTGCCTTGCCCAGACCTGCTGGGGAGTCAGCGACAACACAACCTGCAGATTCCAGGGCGGCAATTTTGTCTTCTGCTTTCCCCGAGCCACCTGAAATAATTGCGCCTGCATGACCCATGCGTTTGCCTTTCGGTGCGGTCAGGCCTGCAATATAGGCTGCTACAGGTTTGGTCACATGATGCTTGATAAAGTCTGCAGCCGCCTCTTCATCGCTACCACCGATTTCACCCACCATAATAATTGCTTCTGTTTCGGGGTCTTTTTGAAAGAGTTCCAGGCATTCAATAAAGTTCAAGCCTTTGATTGGGTCGCCACCAATCCCCACACAAGTGGTTTGACCTAAACCGAGCGCAGTGGTTTGGTGTACGGCTTCGTAGGTGAGGGTGCCTGAGCGGGATACCACACCCACTTTGCCGCGTTTGTGGATAAAGCCAGGCATGATGCCAATCTTGCATTCATCCGGTGTAATCACGCCTGGGCAATTAGGGCCAATGAGTTTGGTGCCATTGGCGCGCAGGGCCGCTTTCACATTCAGCATATCCAGGGCGGGGATACCCTCGGTAATGCACACGATTAATTCAATGCCTGCGTCAGCAGCTTCCAAAATGGAATCGGCCGCAAACGGTGGTGGGACATAAATCACGCTGGCATTGGCTTGTGTTTCTTTCACCGCTTCACGCATGGTATTAAACACAGGCAGGTTCAGATGCTGTTGCCCGCCTTTGCCAGGGGTCACGCCACCCACCATTTTAGTGCCGTAGGCCAGCGCCTGTTCGGAGTGGAACGTGCCCTGTTTACCGGTAAAGCCCTGGCACAACACTTTGGTATTCTTATCAACTAAAATGGCCATGACTACACACCTTTGCTCACTGCTTTAACCGCTTGCTGGGCAGCGTCAGTCAACCCTTCGGCAGAGATAATATTCAAACCGCTGTCGCGCAACATTTGCTTGCCCAGCTCCACGTTAGTGCCTTCGAGGCGGACCACGACAGGAATCGTCATGCCGACTTCCTTCACTGCAGTAATAATCCCTGTTGCAATGATGTCGCAACGCATGATGCCGCCAAAAATATTGACCAGGATGGCTTTTACATTCTGGTCGGACAGAATAATCTTGAAAGCCTTGGTCACGGTTTCTGCCGTGGCACCGCCACCGACATCCAGAAAGTTGGCCGGCATGCCGCCATGCAGCTTGATCAGGTCCATGGTGGCCATGGCCAAGCCAGCGCCGTTGACCATACAGCCGATATTGCCGTTCAAGGCAATATAATTGAGCCCGCTATGATGCGCCTCGGCTTCCTTGGCATCATCTTGTGACCAGTCACGGATTTCAGCAAACGGTTTCTGGCGGTAGAGCGCGTTATCGTCGACGATCATCTTGCAATCCAGCGCCACCAGTTTACCGTCAGTCGTCACAATCAGCGGGTTGATTTCCAGCAATGACAGGTCATTGTCTTTGAATAATTTGTACAAACCTTTGGCCAGTTTGGTAAACGCAACAATCTGGTCGCCACTTAAGCCCAAGCCAAAAGCCAGATTGCGTGCCTGGTAATCCACCAGGCCATTGAGTGGGTCGCAGATTTCTTGCAGAATCTTTTCCGGTTGTGTTGCCGCAATTTCTTCAATATCCATGCCACCGGCGCTGGAGGCGACCATGACCACACGTTCAAGTGTGCGGTCCACCAGCATGGAGAGATACAGTTCACGTGCAATCGGTAAAGTCTGTTCAACCAATACCTGATGTACCGGCTGACCGTCAGGGGCATTCTGGTAAGTCACCAAATGTTTGCCTAATAAACTGCCAGCGACGGTTTGTGCTTCCAGTGATGACTTGACGACTTTGACGCCACCAGCCTTGCCCCGGCCACCCGCGTGGACCTGTGCCTTGACAACCCAGGCTTCGCCGCCTAATTCCTTGGTGGCAGCGGCCGCAGCTTCTTCAGATTGGACGACCAGACCGGTCGGGGTTGCCAAACCATACTTTTGCAGTAAATGTTTGGCCTGGTATTCGTGCAGATTCATGAAAGTTTTGTGGTTTTAATAGTTAAGCCTCTATTTTCGCGCAAATACCCTGTCAAGGCTAGACGGCAAACAAAAAAACCGCATGTGGATGCGGTTCTTTAAATCATTTAACGCAAGCGCTGATATTTAAATATCTTGCGCCCAGGCATTACCATATACCTTGCCACTGCGTGACAACACCAGCATTTGATACATGCTGACTACCCACATATAGCTGGAGGCCAGGCTATATCCAATCCCACCGATAATCGTGAGCCAGGCAAAATGTGGTGAAAGTTTGGTTAGCCACCATGACATGACGTCGACAATCAGGAAGGCAAACGGGAAGGCGATGGCAATGATCTTGGCAGACTTAGGCACATTGACCGCAAAGCTGAAAATCAGGCCAATGAAGAAAAAGATAAAACTGATGCCAAACAAGTGGATATGAGAAACACGAGTCAGGCCGCTGATGGTGGCGCCTTCATTGACTTCGGCGCGGGATTTCACTTCTTCGTATTTGGTAAAGTTGGGGATACCCGGAATATTGCTATGGCACATCACACAGTGCTGGGCAAATACCTGTTTGTAATGTGATTCCCACTGGTCTTGCGGTGCGCCTAATTGCGCCCATTTGATAATGTCCTGGCGTACTTCCAGTGGCGCTTTGTCGGACATGGAACCATTGAGCTTGCTCGCCAGTTTGGTACCACTGCGGTCGCCATAATAGCTGTAAACGATATCATTGACTGAGAGGCCGAATTTACCGTCTGCCATGCCGTGTGTGAGCATGATTTGCAAACCAGCCATACATAGCCCGACACCGATGACCAGCAGGTAGCCGATAAACAGTGCTTTGAGTGGTAAGGGCAAGTTTGGCAGGTTAAGCCATGGCAGTGTTTGTGAGTCTTGTTTCATACATTCCCCGGGTTTTTTAATTTGCCTGCAAGCATACCATCGCTTAGTGCAATCCAAAAATGGAAATACTCCTTAAAAACAGCCTGTACTCAGCGTTTGGGTGGGCAACTGGTATAATCGCGCTTTTGTTTAATGAACGATTTTTATCATGCGTTTAGTGGTTCAAGGCCCTGCCATCAGCATGGCGCATTTGTCTCATATCCATGGATTGGTTGGCGGACACACCCAATTCATGCAAGTGGCTCAGCATGCCTACTACCTGCCTGTGGCGGAAGGCGACTACATTGATGTAAAAACCTTTTGTGCCAGTCAGCAGATCGATTGCGCCCTGGTGCAAGATGCCCACCGGTTGCAGAAAATGGGCTTGTGTGTGATGGATATGGACTCGACCTTGATTGCCATTGAATGCATAGACGAAATTGCCGACATGATGGGCCTTAAACCACAGGTGGCTGAAATTACCGAAGCTGCCATGCGCGGGGAACTGGATTTTTCGGCCAGCCTGCGCAAACGGGTGGCTTTGCTCCAAGGTTTGCCCGAGACTGCGCTGCAACGCGTGATAGATGAACGTTTGCGCTTTAACCCAGGTGCACAAGCGTGGATAGATGCTTGCAAGCAGCATGGCATCAAAACCATGGTCGTCTCGGGAGGGTTTACCTTTTTTGCCAACCACGTCAAAGACAAGCTGGGGTTGGATTATGCCGTTTCCAATACTCTCGAAATCGTGGATGGCAAACTCACCGGCCAGATAGTGGGTGATATTGTCGATGCCCAGCGTAAAGCCGATGAGCTGATCAAATTGCGTGACCAGTTAGGTCTGGCTGCTGCGCAGACCGTTGCGATTGGGGATGGCGCCAATGACCTCAAAATGATGGCGGTGGCTGCGGTAGGGGTGGCTTATCACGCCAAACCGGTGGTGCAGGAGCAGGCGATGTATGCCCTGAATGTGGTGGGCCTGGATGGGGTGGCGAATCTGCTGACAGTGTAAAGAGACATATCATTGCCTGTGTAGCCATTGCCAAATATTGATGAGGAATTAATAAATATTTGATTTATTTTGGATTTTTTGAAAATAACATTTGCTATTGTGGTGCATAAGGCGCATAGTGCCTACACGCGACGTTCAAGCATTGTTGTTTTCTCTGGTGGTATCTTCTGGTTCTCTCGTTAATCCTGCTTACTTGTTCCTCGCCTTTCAAGGGTTTTTCCCTTTCATTTAAAAAGGATTTAAATATGGCTACAGGTATTGTCAAATGGTTTAACGATGCAAAAGGGTTTGGTTTTATTACCCCGGATCAAGGTGGTGAAGACTTGTTTGCACATTTTTCTGCGATTCAATCCATCGGGTTTAAAAGCCTGGCAGATAATCAGCGCGTTTCTTATGAAGAAACCACAGGACCTAAAGGCAAGCAAGCTTCTGCGATTCAAGTAATTGCTTAGTCAAGCCTGGGCTTCACGCTCAGCCTATAAAGCCCGTTTGCGGGCTTTTTTTATTCATTGATAAGGAATTACATGGCTAAAGAAGAATTGATTGAAATGCAGGGTGCAGTGACTGAAGTGTTGCCAGATGCACGTTACCGTGTGACGCTGGACAATGGGCATCAGTTGACTGCCTACACCGGTGGCAAAATGCGCAAGCATAAAATACGCATTTTGGCGGGCGATAAAATCACCATTGAAATGTCTCCTTACGACATGGGCAAGGGCCGGATTACATTCAGGCATCTGCCGCCAAGAAGACCTGCCTGATGATGTATGGCGCTTTTCTAAGCGTCTCATTTACATTATCCAGATAGAAAAAAAGCCCCTTACGGGGCTTTAAACGTTTATGGCGTTGAGTAATAAGTATTAGTACTCCATTTCTGGCATGGCTGGCGCCTTTTTCTCCTCTTTGGGTAGTTCAGCCACGGTGGCGTCGGTGGTTAAAATCAGACCGGCAATCGAGGCTGCATTTTGCAGGGCAGTGCGGGTCACCTTGGTTGGGTCCACCACACCGGTTTCCACCATATCCACATATTCACCGGTGGCTGCGTTGTAGCCGGTATTACCTGTTGCCTCAAGCACCTTGGCGATGACGACAGAAGGCTCTTCACCTGCATTTTTCACAATCGCGCGTAAGGGCTCTTCTATTGCACGCAACACAATGCGGATACCGGCTTCCTGGTCATCATTATCGCCCTTGAGAGTGCTCATGCGGCTGCGGGCACGCAGCAGAGCCACACCGCCACCTGGAACGATGCCTTCTTCCACCGCAGCCCGTGTGGCGTGTAGAGCATCATCGACACGGTCTTTTTTCTCTTTCATTTCGACTTCGGTCGCGGCGCCGATTTTAATCACCGCCACGCCACCACCCAGTTTGGCCACGCGCTCCTGCAGTTTTTCCTTGTCATAATCAGAGGTGGCTTCCTCTATTTGAGTCCGGATGGACTGCACGCGGGCCTTAATCTTGGCTGCATCACCTGCGCCATCAATAATGATGGTATTCTCTTTTTGCACTTCAACGCGCTTGGCGTGGCCCAAGTGTTCAAGAGTCACTTTTTCCAGTTGCATGCCGGTTTCTTCGGAAACCACAGTGGCCCCGGTCAGGACGGCAATGTCTTCCAGCATGGCTTTGCGGCGGTCACCAAAGCCAGGTGCTTTCACAGCAACCACTTTGAGGATACCGCGCATGCTATTGACCACCAGGGTGGCCAGGGCTTCGCCCTCCACGTCTTCGGCAATGATCAGCAAGGGTTTGTTGGCCTTGGCGACGTTTTCCAGGGTTGGCAACAAGTCACGGATATTGCTGATTTTTTTGTCGTAAAGCAGAATCATGGGCTCATCGAGAGCTGCTACCTGCTTGTCAGGGTTGTTAATAAAGTAGGGGCTGATATAGCCGCGGTCAAACTGCATGCCCTCGACCACTTCGAGTTCATTTTGCAGTGACTTACCTTCTTCCACCGTAATCACGCCTTCTTTACCGACTTTTTCCATGGCATCGGCGATGATCTGGCCAATGGCATGGTCAGAGTTGGCAGAAATCGCACCGACTTGGGCAATTTCTTTATGGGTGGTGATAGCTTTGGACATGGATTTAAGCTCATCCACCAGGGCTGTCACGGCTTTATCAATCCCACGTTTTAGGTCGGTGGGATTCATGCCGGAGGCGACTGACTTCATCCCTTCTTGTACAATCGCCTGAGCCAGCACGGTAGCGGTAGTCGTACCGTCACCGGCCACGTCAGCTGTTTTAGAAGCGACTTGCTTCACCATTTGTGCGCCCATATTCTCCAGCTTGTCCTGCAACTCGATTTCCTTGGCAACGGAGACACCATCTTTGGTAATCACCGGGGCGCCAAAGCTGCGCTCCAGCACGACATTACGGCCTTTGGGCCCCAAGGTAACCTTGACCGCATCGGCCAGGATATTCACGCCTTTTACAATTTTAGTGCGCGCATGATCATGAAATTTCACATCTTTTGCTGCCATCGTTCAATTCTCCTTTCTGTATCAGCAGTGAAGTGATTAAGCGACTTTTTTGAGGTCGGCAGGACTGGGTTCAATCACGCCGAGAATGTCTTCCTCACGCATGACCAGCAGTTCCTCGCCGTTAAGCTTGACCGTTTGACCAGAATACTTGCCAAACAGGATATGGTTGCCCACCTTGACTTCCAGTGGTCGCAGGCTACCGTCCTGCAGCTGTTTGCCACTGCCCACGGCAATGACCTCTCCTTGCTCTGGCTTTTCTGCTGCAGTGTCAGGGATCACAATGCCGGAAGCGGTCGTCCGTTGTTGCTCGACTCGCTTGACAATGACGCGGTCATACAGGGGACGAATATTCATGTTCAATTCTCCTTAGCGATAAGTTCAACAAAACACACCACTGGAGACGTTTGCAGACGCAACTGGCAATCATGCCTCCAGTGGCGAAATAAGTATCAGCAGAACTGCTGATATGGCGAAAGTATGGGCTGTAAAAATAATTTCAAGAGGGAGACGAAATTTTTTTCATCAGGAACTGATTCACTAACTGATTGATTTCAAAGTTGCGGAAATGTTTTTTAACCGTCACCGCATAAAAGTTCTCAAAAATACCCTCTAATTGCGTGAACGATTTGAGTACGCCGTTCTTGAGTTCATCTTTCACCACGACTTCAGGCATCACAGTCAGTGCCATGCTATCTCTGGCTAACAATCGCAGCATCGCCATGTCGTTCGCCTCAGCGACGATATTCGGCTCTAAATGATGCAGGGCGCACAACCCATCAAACGCGGCGCGGATAGGGCTGTCCTGGTTAGGCAGAATCCAGTGGTAATCCGCGTATTTGGCTGAAAAACCGGATTTAATGTCCAGACTGGAGGGACCGATGACACTGATCGGTTGGCGGTCCAGCAAAATGCATTCCCATAACTGGTCGTGGTTGCCTCGCACTTCAATATTGGTGAGGGCCAGATCCAGCTGGTGGTTTGAAAGCGCTTTGAGCAAATTGGTCTGGCCACTGGCGGCAATTTCCAGCTTGATATTGGCATGGTTCAACAGTGGCTCGACAAAACTCTCAATAAAGTTCCTCGACATGGTGGAAAGTACGCCAATGCGTAATGTCTGATGCTCAGCGGCAATGCCCTTTCTGAGCAAGTTCTCCAGTTCTATCCCTTTGGTAAAGATAGAGTCAGCATACGAAAACGCTAAGTTTCCAAACTCGGTCAATATCAATTTGCGTCCCTGCCGCAAAAACAGGCTGCACTCAAGACTCTCCTCCAACTGGCGGATTTGCGAGGAGAGGGCGGACTGAGAAATGTGCAATTTCTCTGCCGCTTTGGTCAAGCTGCCTACCTTGACGATATGCCAAAAATATTTCAGATGGTGATAATTCAGTCTTTCCATATATTAAATAGAACTTAAAGTTAATATTTATATATTTTACCTAATTAATTATCTGCGTCAAAATCCGTGCTACCTGACATTTTAAAGTCATTATTCAGGAAAAAAATCATGATCAAAACCCTTGAAATTGATGGCCGCATCGTGACGGTCTATCCCAAAAAAATTGAGATTAATGGTAATGAGGTGATTGCACCAGGTAAGGTGGTGGTTGAGTTGTTGCCAGCGAATGAAATTTACACGCCATCTCAGGAGTTGAATCGGCAGATAGCCTCTAGCTTGAATGAAAAGGTCGAAGTCTCAGGATGATTATCTCTATTATCTATTTAAATTAAAAATATGTTCTATTTTTTGAAAGTATTATTTATTCAAGAAAGGCTGATTGCATGAATCTTCAGATAGTCATGGCTCTCACTCCCTGTCTGGTGATGCTGGCAACAGCTATGCTCACCATTGCTAGCCCTTGGCAAGATGCACGCGGCTGGCACCGGTTTAACAGAGCCGCCATGATCTCATTGATATTGGTTATATTGGCAATGACCAATGTACTGACCCAGGCTGGGAATATTCCTGCGCAAATTGATACAAACTGGGCGCTCACGGTAACACCTTTGCAGTCAGTATTGGCTATCTTGGTACAGTTCCTCGGCTGGGTCATTGGTGTATTTTCCACCAGATACCTTGAAGGCGAATCTCATCAACGCAGATTTGTAGCGGCACTGAGCCTGGTGCTGGTGAGCGTGCATCTGTTATTGATTGCTGATCATTGGTTGCTATTTGCGGCGGCATGGTCTTCCATTGGCTTATGTATGCGGCATTTACTGTGTTTTTATGAGCAAAGACCATTCGCACTACTGGCATCGCACAAGAAAACCGTGGCCGATATGCTGGCTGATGCAGCATTACTGCTGATGGCCTTATTCGCCTATGTTGAAACTGGCAGCATGCGCATCTCGGTGTTCTTGGAACATGTGTCCAGCCATGGTGACAGTCAACTTGTTGCCTGGTGCGCGTGCTTGTTGGTACTGGTGGTGGTGTTAAAAACAGCACTGTTGCCAGTGCACGGCTGGCTGATCCAAGTCATGGAAGCACCTACTCCTGTCTCTGCCTTGTTGCATGCAGGCGTGGTGAACCTGTCAGGATTTGTGCTGATCCGGTTAGCCCCCTTGATGGAGCATTATGCGCCAGCCAGACATTGCCTCATGAGTATTGGGCTGATCACCTGTATGGTGGCCTCCCTGGTCATGTTAACGCGTGTCAGCATCAAAGTCCGCCTTGCCTGGTCAACCGTGGCGCAAATGGGATTCATGGTGGTTGAATGCGCATTGGGGTTGTACACCTTTGCCGCCCTGCATCTGATCGGGCATTCGATTTATAAAGCTTATGCTTTCCTTTCTGCCGCAGATGTGGTGACCCAGACCCGGTTAAAACATCTGACCGGCAAGCCTAGGTATTACCCCTGGAGTTTTTGGCTGGCACCATGCATTACCTTGGGGATTGTCTTTGCAGCACAGGCCGGATTAGCACATGCCATGTGGCCTGCCTGGTGGAATGTGGTACTGGCGTTGGCCTGGGCGCCCTTGCTCTGGCTACATCAACAGTCCGCTTCATCCGTCTGGACGCAGTGGCAGTCCATCGCATTTGGCAGCCTGGTGACCTTGATGCTGACAGTCGTCAGCCTGCTGTTCCATACCTTGCCCCTGGGGATTCAAGACCATCCGCATGCGACTGATACCCCATGGATGATGGTGGCGATGATTGGCTTGTATAGTGCAACTGCCCTGATTGTGCTGATGCCAGCGAGACTGGGGCGCCTGCACCGCTGGATCTATGCCGGACTTTACCTGGATGAGTTCTATACACGCAATGTGCTGAAATTATGGCCCATCAGTTGGGGCAAAGAGTCACATGCTAACCGTTAACCAGGCAGTTCAATTCCACTCATGATGGAGAAGAAAATGTTTTTTATTGAGGATCAGTTATTCCCACCACGTCGCAAATCGCCTCACCAGCCATTGTCGGAGGCAGTCATCAGTCGCGCCTGCCAGCAGGCTTGCGATAGTATTGCACCTGCGTGGCCGCTGGATCAGTCGATTGCAGTGAATCCGCACTGGCATCGTATACAGATGCCCTTGAGAACAGTGGCTGCTCGTATGGCAGTATTAGGAAAAGTGCAAGTATTCCCCGAGCGGACTTACTTCTTGCAAGCCTGGCAGGCGGGTAGGGTGACGGCCACTGACCTGACGCAGGCCATGACACAACTCAAGCACAACCGATTGACGATTGAAGACTGTGTGGCACATCTGTCTGATCCATTCAATTTACCAGCATTGCCATTGCTGATTGATGTGCTCGACGATGATGCGCAACGTTTTCAGCGCCTGACCTGGCGTGACGCGATCACGCACCAGGTGAGCCAAGCCTGTGCTGCCTATTTTGATCAGGATCAGTCGGACTGGCAACCGCAACGTGAAGGTGGCTTATATCATTTTTGGCGAGAAATGATTGTGCATGATCATGGCATCGCCGTATTGATGGGTTTACCGAATATCCATCAATACCTGGATTATTTACCGTTGACGCGTCAACAGGCAGAACGCTGGGTAGTGGAAGCTTTGGGCCTCAGTGAGGAAGTGCTGGCAGACTATTTCGAGGCAGTCCTGCTCACCGTGAATGGGTGGGCTTCCTGGTGTGCCTATCTGGCATGGCAAGCCAGTCTGCAAGGAAAGTCAGATGAATCATTGCGGGATTTGCTGGCGATCCGCCTGGCCTGGGGGGTGATCTTAATGCAATGCAAGGGGCTGAATGCAACAAACACTGCCATCAAGGTGATCCAGCAGAAATGGCAGCATGCTTCCAACGATATTCAGGAGGCCGAACAGTCGCTTGTGATTGATGAAATCTGGCAGCTTGCCCTGGAGCAGGGATATCAGCGCGTGTTAGCACAACAACTGCAACTGCCTATCCCTGCAACAGAGCCAGCACCTGCGCCGCAGATTCAGGCGGCATTTTGTATTGATGTTCGTAGTGAACCTTTGCGTCGCGCGATCGAATCGTTCTCACCGCATGTGCAGACTTTGGGCGTGGCCGGTTTCTTTGGCTTGCCCATCGCCTACCAGCCTTTGGGCTCGGAGCAACAGCGGCCACAATTGCCGGGATTGTTGGCGCCTCAGCTGCAGGTCAGTGATCAGGTGAAGCCAGCGCCAGCCAAACGAGACTGCGCAGAGCAAACACAGGTAGCGCAATCATTACTGGATGCAGAAGTGAAGGGAAAACGGATCAGAAACTTTACTTTTGGCAATCAGCTCGCCCGCTTAAATCAGTATCCAGGCGCTGCGTTTTCGTTAGTGGAGAGTGCAGGCCCGATGTTCCTCAAGTCGCTCTGGTCACTGGTTCGTCCCAAGCGGCTAGCCAGGGTTTCCATGGATCAGTATGGTTTGCCGCAAAAATATCGCTCGCTGACGCGGCCATTGCTGCAAGCCGTCAGCGTGGCAGAAAAAGCGGAAATCGCAGCACGCGTTCTGGGGAGTTTGGGCCTGATTAATGGCCTCGCACCCATGGTGCTGCTGGTCGGTCACGCGAGCCAAAGCCAAAATAACGCGCATGCCTCCAGCCTTGATTGTGGTGCCTGTTGCGGACAATCCGGTGAGGTCAATACGCGTGCGCTGGCTGCGCTGCTGAATGATAGGGAGGTCAGGGCCCAGCTTGCCAGTATCGGTGTCGATATTCCCGAAGAGACAGCATTTGTGGCTGCCCTGCACAATACCACCACGCAGGAGGTGGAGGCCTTTGACTTGGATATGCTAACCCCCGCCAAACAAAAGCAATGGCAGTTGGCTGCCACTTTGTTCAAGGCCGCTGGTAACCAACTCAGGGCTCAACCTGCACTGCCCACGCAGCCACTGAACTCAGCGATGAATGCAACGGCTTTGTTCCGGGCTTTCCGCCAACGGGCCAATGATGGTGCACAGACGCGTCCAGAGTGGGGCTTGGCGAATAACGCCGCATTCATCATGGCACCGCGGGCGCGCACCAAACATCTCAATCTCATGGGCCGTGCATTTTTACATGAGTATGACGAGCAGCTAGACCAGGATGGGCAACTACTGGAGCAGCTGATGACGGCACCCATGCTGGTCACACACTGGATTAACTGGCAATACCATGCCTCTACATGCGCTCCGGACAAATTTGGAAGTGGCAATAAACTGCTGCACAACGTGGTGGGTGGCCGCATCGGCGTGTTTGAAGGGAACGGTGGTGATCTCAGAATCGGGTTGTCAAAACAGTCTCTCCATGACGGCGAGGACTGGATGCATGAACCGCTGAGGCTCACTGTGGTGGTGGTTGCCAGCCGGTCAAGGATACAGCGCATCATTAAAAAGCATGCGGCTGTCAGTCATCTAGTTAACCACGGCTGGTTGCATTTGTGGTGCGAAGAACACGGACAGTGCTGGCGATATGACCCACAAGGCTGGCAGGCACTTGAGATGGGTTGACCGCAGCAGGCACACTCAATCCAGTCAGCGCATCAGTCACTCGCTACTGAATAGCGGCTCCCTCGTGGCGCAACTCAAGATTGTCGCCATGAGGGAGCATGTTAGTTAGTCAGTTGAAAACAGCTATCAGGTACGGCAGGCAAGCCCTCAAACAATGGTTTCGCAAAGTAATAGCCCTGAAACAGATCAACACCGAAATCTACCAGTACGCCTAACTCGGCACGGGTTTCTACGCCTTCTGAAATCACTTGGATACCCAGTCCCTGACAGACATCCAGAATGCTTTTCACAATCAGTTGCTTGGTTTTGTTCTGGTCGATATCACGAATCAGGTTCATATCCAGCTTGATAATGTCCGGCTGCCATTCTGCGAGTAAATTCAATCCTGAGTAACCTGAGCCAAAATCATCAATGGCGGTGAGAAACTGATGCTTTTTGTATTCGGCAAAAATATTCTTTAAATGGGCATGGTCAGTGATTTTTTCAGCTTCGGTCACTTCAAACATAATTCGTTTTTTATCGAACCCCAGCTCATCACAGACTGCCAGCGTAGACTGGATACAGTTTTCCGGGTTGTAAACCGCATTGGGTAAAAAGTTAATAGAAAGAATTTGCTCAAATTGCAAATTATTGGCCAACCTGATGGCTTTTGAGCGGATGACCTGATCAAAACTGTGAATTCTGGACGAATCAATCTTGTCAAGAATAAACGAAGCTGGTTCATTATTGATGCCTCGCACCAATGTTTCATAGCCCCAGACTGCTTTTTGTGCAAATGCCACAATAGGCTGAAAAGCCATTGAAAAGTCTAAACCTAAATTCTGAGGATTGCACTTTCCACAATTCATAAACTTTCGCTCCAAATATTGTTTTAATAAGTACAACCATACGTCCTGCCATTATAAGGTTTCTTGTATTGCGATAAATCTTTAATAAGCGTTTTATTTAAAGGCTAGTTTAAACAAACAAACATTATTGGTGATTGCTGACTTCAAAATATGTAAATAAGTTCATTAAATATTATCGCAATAATATATTAGTTTGTTATTGAATTGGGGTTGAAAAATATGGTAACGCTCACGCTTACTGGAATAAGCAGATAGTCATGAATGTTAAAACCTTGTGAAATCTATTGATATATCGCTAATGGTGACGGAACAGGGCGATCTCTTTTTTTCATTTAAAGTTGACCATAGCTGCAGTTATCAGCCAGCTAGCGCTAAAGCCTAATATAAATAAAATAATTCACATAAGCAGGGAGCATAAAGCATCTACAATTAGTGACCATGATTACCATGGCGTTAAAGTACATCGCTTAGCCGTTTAAACCAGGTGTTTTTAACCCAAATCGTTGCAGCAATGGATGCCAGAAAAATTGGTCGTTTGAGTTCGAAACACTCGCTACGGTGAAACGGTTCCGGTGGCGCTGACGTCACCCTCCAAGTAGAGGAGCTCGGCTTCGCTGAAGCCAGCCAGTTTGCGTGCCGCCAGATTAAATGGTGGCCTTAATTGGGGTGCGCGATATTGCTGACGTAAACGATCAAAGGTGCTCATAGCCTCCAGTTGGTGACTGTCGCATAGGAATTTGAACCAGCGGTTGCCAATGGCAACGTGACCAATTTCATCGCGCAGGATGATATCCAGGATAGCGGCAGCCTGATGGTCGCCCGCTTGTAACAGTTTTTGCTTGAGGGGCGGGGTGGCGTCCAGGCCTCGGGCCTCCAGTGTGCGTGGCACTAATGCCATGCGCGCCAGCACATCAGATTGAGTTTTTTCAACCATCTCCCACAGACTGTTGTGACCATCGAAATCACCATACTGAAAACCCAGCGTCTGCAAGTGATCATTCAACAATGAAAAATGGTAAGCCTCTTCTTTGGCAACTTGTAGCCAGTCATGGTAGTAGTCTTGCGGCATACCGGCAAAACGCCATACAGCGTCTAATGCCAGGTTGATGGCGTTGAATTCGATATGGGCCAGTGCGTGAATGAGCGCCGCTCGTCCTTCAGGGGTGTGCATGGCCCTGCGTTGCACCAGCCTGGGCGCTACCAGTTTAGGTTTAGCCGGGCGGCCGGGGATGCCCTGCGGCGAGGCTTCCAGCGTGAGCTTGGTATCAACTTCAAGTGTACCTGCCAGGTAGTCATCCCACAATGACGCTACTAGGCTGCATTTTTGCTCCGGGTCACAAATTGTCAGTGCTTTTAGGGCGAGGTTTCTCAGGCAACGTGTCATAGCGCTCGAATTTTACCGTGAATTGGCTCCCTATGTGGTTTCTGGTTGGGTGCTCCAGTCCCGGCTTGACGGTAATTGTCGCATTGTGGTGCTCTGCAATTTCGGCCACAATCGCCAGGCCCAGTCCGCAGCCATTGCCCTGGTTAGGATCCAACCGATAAAAGCGTTCAAAAACATGTTCTTTTTGCTCATTTGGGATGCCCACCCCACTGTCGGTGACTTGTAATAAAAGTTGCTTGCCGTCTTGCCAGAGGCGTATTTGCAACAGCCCGTGCTCGGGTGTGTACTGGATTGCGTTTTCCAGCAGGTTGTTCAGCATTTCAGACAGCATTAAGGCATCACCCAGCACTTGGTCTTGCTGGGTTTCAATCAAGACTTCCAGTTCCAGCTGTTTGTCCGAAGCGGGACCCACCCAGCGTGCGCATTCATCATAAATCAGGCTGGTCAGCGAGACAGGCTTGAATACCAGCTGGCTGCTGGCCGCATCCGTTCTCGCCAGGCTTAACAGGCGTTGAATCAAATGTGATAACCGCGTGGTGCTGCGCAGGATGTAATTCAAAGGTTCTTTCACCGCTTCGGGCGAAGGGCTTCTCAGCGCGAGTTCGGCTTGTGTTTGCAAGCCAGCGATGGGTGTACGTAACTGGTGAGACGCATCTGCGATAAATTGCTGTTGTTGCTGTATCCCTGCTTTCACCCGTGATAGCAGGGCATTCATGGCATGTAGCAATGGTTGTAACTCAAGGGGCGAGACAGTGGTGTCCAGGGGGCTTAGGTCGCGGTGAGAACGTTGGAGCAAAGACTCCCGCAGATCCTGCATAGGTTTGAGAGCGAAATGGATTCCCAATTCAATCACGATGGCCGCCAGGATCATCATCAGTACTTGCGGCAATAGCATTTCTTCTATTATTTCTGCCACCAGGGCATCGCGCTTGCCTGTGGTTTCTGCCATGGTAATCAATATATTCTTTGCATTGACAGCGTTGCTTTCAGGCAGACCGAAGGTGACAGCCCGAATCGTCTCGTTTTTGTAGAAGCTATTGTAATAGACCTGCTGGTTACCGCCAGGTGGCCTGGTGGGTGGAGGCAAATTGGCTTCACCAAAGACCAGCTTGCCGTCGGGGGCGCTGATACGTATGTAAATACGGTCACCCTCGTTATAGCTGAGCAAGTGGCTCGTGACTTCCGGAATCTCGATTTTGACCTCATTGTTGGCATCAATGATGACTTCATCTGCCAGGGCGAGTACGGTGCGTAACAAGGCCTGGTCGTAAGCCTGTGTGGCGTAGAGCAGCGCGCGCGAATAGGACAGGGCAGCAGAGACACCTAGGACCAGCAACATGGTGAGCAACAACCACAGCCTGAGCTGGTTTTTAAGCGAGCGGGGTCCGATGTTGATCATTTACACGCCGTTATGTGCTGCTTCCAGCATGTAACCGAGCCCGCGGACGGTACGGATATGCGCGCCACTGGGTTCAATTTTTTTTCGTAAACGGTGTACATACACTTCAATCGCATTGTCGCCCAGGGTTTCATCCCAATTGCACAGGGATTCCATGATCTGCTCTTTGGCGATGATTTTTCCCATACGCATCATCAAGGTCTCCAGCAGGTTAATTTCACGTGCCGAGAGAGTGATAGGCTGGTCGTTGATGCTGGCCAGTTTATTGGCCACATCCAGTTTCAGGTTGCCGCATTGCAAGGGTAGATTGTTGCCCAGCTTGCTGCGACGGATCAGTGCACGTACACGTGCTTCAAGTTCTTCAAGGTGAAAGGGCTTGGTCAAAAAGTCATCGGCCCCCAGGTCGAGTGCCTGTACCCGGGTCGCGACATCTTCGCGTGCCGTTAATATCAAGACGGCAATCGGGTTGGCCTGTTGCCGCAAGTGTGACAACAGTTGCATGCCATCCATGGTCGGTAGCCCCAGATCCAGGATCACCAGGTCATAGACGTCATCCTGGATGGCCCGCAAAGCCTGTTTGCCATCAGTCACATGATCCACTGCATACTGAGACTGCCCTAAAGCCCGGACCAGTCCATTTGCAATGACCAAATCATCTTCCACTATTAATAGGCGCATCGCTGTTACCTGCTCATTTCAATGCAGCCAGTTTACCTCAATGTCACCCGGTTTTTCGTGTTGTAAGTTTGCTGCAAGAAAGGCGTAAGTTAGCTGTAAGGGTAGGGGTGTATTGTGCAATCGTGGGCAGTGGGCGCACTGTCACATGACAGATGAGCAACAGAGATTGAATGCGCAATCTTTAAGGAGCGATGATGAACAAACAGATCTTGTTATTCATATCGGTATTGATTACTTCAGCCTTGGCAGTTGCGGGGACCAATCCTTCTCCCCACGACCAGTCTGAAATGCAAAAGCATATGAAATTCGCCAGACACGCTGTCGCGCAGCCAGCGGTCAACACCCAAAAGGAGGTTGACAAAAAAACTGCGCAAACCAAGTAACTGTGAAGTTGCCTTAGCATGCTGAATTCCCTGCAGTGTGTTGAGGCAATCAGCGGTTTCGTGTGTATCCTCTCACTTAACCACGCGCAAGCGTGGTTTTTTTTACCTGTCGTTTGAGATGCAATTAACGCAAGTCGATAATATCGAGCTTGCCCGCTTTCATATCTGGTACCAGCAAATGATGGTCATCTTGTGTCAGGGCAATATCGGCTGCAGACTGATAGCCCTCTTTTATCAAGGTGACTTTGTGCTGCGTATCGACACGGAATACTTTGCCATTCTTCCAGTCACTGATATAGATATTGCCATTGGCCTGTTTGACAATGCCGTCTGCACCACCAAACCCACTCGCTATTTCGTCCAGCTGTTCGGTCAACTGGTTGTAGTTGTAAAGCACGCCCGAGGTGAAGTCGACCAATAACAGCTGCTCACCCTTCGCATCCGCCAGCAGGCCATTGGGGGCCAGGATGCGCGCGTCAATATTGCCATCCAGTAACAGGCTTAATGCACGTTGAGGCGTCACTTTGTAAATTGCACCGCCTTTGCCTGTGCCCAAAATATCGCCACTGTCACTGATATAAAGATTGCCATTGGCATCTGCGCTCAAATCATTTAAAAATTGCGGGATTTTGGGAAAGTCAGTGGCTGCCAGAAACACTTCGGCACTAGCAGCTGGCTGATTCAAGGCGATGCGCAATACGCGTGATTTATCGGCAATATACAAATCACTGCCGATGATCACCAAGCCTTTGGGGTCATCGAGGCCCTTGACCAGTACCGCCGTTTTTCCTTGGTCTATCACTCGAATCTGGCCGTCTCCATCCTGGCCAAAACCATTGATTTCGGAGACATAGATTTTGCCATCAGCAGCTTGTACCACAGACTCTGGCGTCAATAAGCCGCTGACTGCGTCCAGTCCATGTGCATGGCTGTAGCCAGCAAAAGTGAGTGACAAGGTCGCCAGAACGCTGGAAAAGAAACGATGGTGCGGATGGCATTTAAACAGCATACACACTCCTAGAAAAAGGCTTTGGGTTGGGAGAGGGTGTCGATGCTATTGCATAAAGCCTGGTAGGTTTGTAGAGGCCCCTGTTCGACAGACTGCTGGAAAACCGGGTTCTTCTGCAATTGCTCGATGACCTGATCAAACGCCTGCTGGTACGATTGATGTGTTGAATGTTCTACATTGAAGGAAAGCCAGCCACGTGATTGCCCATGGCCTTTGACCGTCATCAGGGGTTTACTTAAAGCGCTATCAGCCGCAGGCTGATTGTATACTTTGGCAGTAATTTCGCTGTAATAAATGCCCGTTTGCGGGTTATAAAATATATTCGGTTCAATCACCACCAATGCCTGGCCTTTCGCCTCGGCTTCACAGCTGGAGGTCGCGTAGTTTTTTGACTGGAAGCTACTGATACCTGTTGTTTCAGCCGCTTCTGCACGGTTGTGCCAATAGTTGATATAAGGATGCAGGAATCTTACCGGATGCTGGTAAAAAGCTTCTGGCACCTGTATCACCAGTGAAGGTTGCGCACCTGCCTGGCTCATGCTCATCCAGCCCAGGCAAAGCACGCTGCTGATAGATAATAAAATACGTTTCATTATTTGCTTGCTCCTGAAAAAAATCTCAGTCATTTAAGGTTTTTATTGCGTACTACGTATCCGGTAAATCCAGCCTGTCAGGTCGTCAGAAATGTAAAGCCAGCCATCTGCACCGACAATCACGTCTACTGGACGTCCCCAGGCTTGTTTTCCTTCTAGCCAGCCACTGATCAATGGGACGGCTGCAACAGGCTGTTGGTTCCTGAATTGTACACGCAGCAAGGCGTAACCGCTGGGTTGTTTGCGGTTCCAGGAGCCATGCAGGGCGATGACGGCATCCTGTTGCATGTCTGATGGCAAGCGGCTTGAAGCCAGAAAGGTGATGCCGATAGGCGTACTATGCGCAGGCAAAGTCAGCGCAGGCGCCTGCGCTTGCTGGCAAATATCCGGTTCACCGGTAAAGTTCGGGTCCTGGAAAAGTTGTCCGGGCTGGTCTGGGTGCCCCCAGCAATAGGGCCAGCCATAGTGTTTTCCAGCCTCGATTTTATTTAGGTGTTCCGGCGGCAGGTCATCATGAATGCTGCCATTTTTAACAGCGCTACGGTTATCTGCGCCATTATTAGTGGCAAACATCTCCCCTGTGTCTGGATGCCAGGTAAAGCCTTGACTGTTACGTAATCCGATGGCCCAAATAGCGCTTTGTGCATGGCGGCCAACAGTCAGCAAAGCACCTGCGGGGCGACCGTCTGCACTATAACGCAATAAGGTGCCGCGCACAGGATTATCCTCTACACAGACATTACAGCTAGAACCAACATTGATGAAAATATAACCATCCGGCGAGACTTTGACTGTTTTCAGGCTATGCCCACCACTGGGCAGGTTGCGGATAAACGGTTGTGGCGCTGCCCAGCCCTCTCCCTGCCAGGCCAGTTTAACCACACCGGTTTGTTCGGCCACCAGCAGGTCATCTCCAAGTAATGCCATTCCGTGGGGCGCGTTCAGGCCTTGTGCAATGATCTCTGCCTTGCCTTCCTCGTCAAGGCGCAAAACGCGGCCGGTATCCGACAGGCTCACGAGTAGCCTGCCTTGTCTATCAAGCGCCAGCATGCGAGGAGCGCCCCAGCGGCTGACATCGCTGAAACGCTCAATTCTGAGTCCGGCAGGCACTTCCAGCTTTGCCAGGGCTGTATTGACTTCCTGCGTTTGCGCCATTGCATAATGCAAGCCAATCGCCATAGATAAGCCTGCCAGCCCGATGAATAAAAACCGGGAAACCTTGCTGACGGCAGAGATATGGATGCGCGCCGCGGTCATGTCAATGTGTCCGCCCAGATATTATGTGCCCAAGCCTGTGCATATTCACCTTCCTGCAGCGAGGCTTTAGCAGACACACCGCCGCCTTCAGCCGAGACCATGGATTTTTTGGCCGGATCATAGCGGTATACATTAGCGACATGCATGGCTTGTTGGTCATCGACAAAGCTGTAACAAGTATTGGCAAACACGGGCAACGGGTTAGGGGCGTGACCGGATTGGAGCTCAATGATGGCTGCTGCGCATACTTTCGCATGCGAGGTTGCCATATGGGCAGACTTCGGTAACCCTGCCGAAATGCTGTCCCCGATAATATGCACATCTGATTGCAGGGTGGATGCATAGCTCACAAAATCCACTTCACACCAGCGCTGGTCTACATTATTCAGTCCGGCCACTTGCGCTACTTTGCCCGCCAGCTGTGGTGGGATCACATTGAGAACATCGGCCTTGACTGTTTCAAAGTCGGTTTTGATGGTTTTGCTGCCGGTGTCGAGTTGTAAAATCTCGCTGTTGTTATGGTATTCAATCATGCCCTGATAAGCCCCATTAAAGCTTTGCAGGAATAGTCCTTTTTTCGAGACAATATCGGCGTTCGCATCCAGGATAATCACTTTGCTGCGCGGTTTGTGCTGTTTGAAGTAATGTGCCACTTGGCAGGCACGTTCATAAGGGCCAGGCGGGCAGCGGTAAGCGCCACTGGGGATGGTCATGACAAACACGCCACCATCCGGCATGCTTTCCAGTTGCTGCCGCAATTGCAAGGTTTGCTTACCTGCTTTCCAGGCATGCGGGATATTCTCTACAGGGGAAGGCATCCCGGGAATCTTGCTGTAATTGAAATCAACACCAGGCGCCAGCACCAGCCGGTCATAGCTGAGGCTGCCGCGCGTGAGTTTGACCTGCTTGTTCGCCATGTCGACGGACATCACGCTATCCCGTATCCAATGCAGATCATGCTGCTTGCGCGCGATGTCATAGCTGAAGCTCAACTGGTCCAAGGTGCGGCTGCCACCCAGCACCAGATTGCTTTGCGGGCAGGAGATAAATTGCGGATTCGGTTCAATAAGGGTGACTTTGAGGTTGCCCATACTCCATTCGCGCAGGTATTTAGCTGCGGTGAGGCCGGCAAAGCCTGCACCGACCACCACCACGTGGCCCAAAGGCGGTTTGCCGGCACGTGCAAAAGCTGGCAAACCATAAAAAGCGAGTCCGCCATAAATGACTGAACGTACGAACTGCCTGCGCGTGGGAACAGGCAGTCTGGTAATTTTCTCCATCGCCATTATTGTGCTCCCAGAAATGATTGGTGCGGCAGGGGTTGCGGCGTCTGCCTGGGTTGCTGCGCAAAATAGGCCGCCATTGCAGTGACTTCCTCTGTGGTCAGGCCTTTGGCATGATGATGCATCACGGTAGAGCTGACTGAGCCATCTTTAAAGCCCTGCATGCGCTGGATAAAATATTGCTGATTGAGTGCAGCCAGTGTTGGGGTGCTGCCCAGGCTATTACCATTGGGGCCATGGCACGCAGCGCAAGAGGCTGCCAGGGTGCGGGTGCTGGTCAAGGCAAGCTCTTCTGCCTGTGCCGGGAACGTGGCCAAGGTAAAACAAACCCATACAAGTGTGACAGTGAAACGTTGCATGCTTCCCCCAGATGATTGTTTGAGATGTCACATTATTCTAAACAGATGATGCTGGCGTGCGTGACTATGGTTACATTGATCAGGGTAAATTAAAACAAAAACGGCCATGAATCTCATGACCGTTTTGCATTAACATCCTATTACTCACAAGCGGTTAAAAGCATTTTTCTTCCTGGCAACCATCATTCTTGGTGCCCAGTTGTGTCAGCAAGTCCACCATCTTCTGATTTCCTTCTTCTTTGAAAAAACGCACCAATGACACATCGCCTTTCAGTTTAACGTTCACATCTGCACCTGCAGAAGCCAGGTATTTCATAGTGTCAGTGTCACCAATAAAGGCTGCCATATGGAAAGCGGTATTGTGACTGGCTGGGTGTACGTAGTTCAGGTCAGCGCCTTTGGAAACCAGGTATTTAACCACGTCAATCTTTCCTTTTGAGGCTGCCATTTGCAGCGGCTCCCAGGCAAAGAATTTCTGTTTGACCAGGCTCGGATCGGCCTCGACAAATTTTTTAACCACTTTCACGTTGCCACCGGTAAGGGCCTCGGTAAACTCCATATATTCCTCATCGGACAATGCAAATGCCTGCAAGGCAAATGACAGTGAGAACAAGGCCACTAAAAACTTAACTGATTTCATAATCTCTCCAAACACCTGATTTCATTTTTAAAAATAACAACTTTGTTTTAATGGCGAAACCATAAAATCTATGGTTCCGCTTAACCCACAAACTTGCGTGCGTTACGGAACATGCGCATCCATGGGCCATCTTCTTGCCACCCGTCAGGATGCCAGGAGTGTTGCACCGTCCTGAATACACGTTCCGGATGCGGCATCATGATGCTGAAACGACCGTCTTGCGTCGTAAAACCAGTCAAGCCTTGAGGTGAGCCATTAGGGTTGAACGGATAGACTTCGGTCGCTTGCGCGGCATGATCCACATAACGCACAGTTGCCAGTTGCTGTTGTAGCACACTTGTGACCATGCTGGCATCAGTAAATTCCGTAAAACCTTCACCATGTGCCACCGCAATCGGCATACGGCTACCGGCCATGCCATCAAAGAAGATGGAAGGTGAAGATAAAATCTCAACCAACGCGACACGCGCCTCAAATTGCTCAGACTTGTTGCGCACAAAATGTGGCCAGTGGTCGGCGCCCGGAATAATACTGTGCAGGTTACTCATCATCTGGCAACCATTGCACACCCCCAGGGCGAATGTGTCACTGCGGTTAAAGAAGGCGCTGAATTCATCACGCGCCCGGCTGTTGAACAGGATAGACTTGGCCCAGCCTTCGCCCGCGCCGAGTACGTCACCGTAAGAGAACCCACCGCAGGCGACCAGGCCAGCAAAGTCCTTCAGTGATACGCGGCCGCTGATCACGTCGCTCATATGTACATCTACGCTGTTAAAGCCGGCGCGGTCAAACGCGGCCGCCATTTCGGTCTGGCCGTTGACGCCTTGCTCACGCAAAATCGCCATGTTGGGGCGTTTGCCACTATTGATATACGGCGCAGCAATGTTGTCGTTAAGGTCAAATGTCAGCTTGGCATGTAAACCAGCATCGTCTGCATTGAGCAGTCGGTCGTATTCCTGCTGCGCACAAATCGGGTTGTCACGCAGGCTTTGCATGCGGTAAGTCGTTTCAGACCACATACGGTGCAACTCAATGCGGGAAGCGTTGTACTGCATGTTGCCGTGTGTGATGGCAATATCATGGCCGGCATTGACCTGGCCAATGCGATGGACGCAGGCACCGAGCGCCTGTTCAAGTTGGGCGGTCACTGTGCTTGCATCACCAGTGCGTACTTGTATCACAGCACCCAGTTCTTCGTTAAACAGGATGCTAATCGTGTCGCCTTTCAGGCTCGATAAGTCAGCATTGAAACCGCAATGACCGGCAAAAGCCATCTCTGCCAAGGTCACATACAGGCCGCCATCAGAGCGGTCATGGTAGGCCAGCAGTTTGCCATCGTTGTTAAGTTGCTGGATGGCAGCAAAAAATGCTTTTAGCTGTGCAGGCTGGTCAACGTCAGGCACGACATTGCCCAGCTGTTTATAGACTTGGGCCAGTGCCGACCCGCCCATGCGGTTACGGCCGTTGCCGAGGTCGATCAGGATCAGCTCGGACTCACCCAGATCGGTACGCAGTTGAGGGGTCAATGTTTTGCGCACATCAGGCGTATTGGCAAACGCGGAAATCACCAGTGAGATTGGTGCGGTCACGACTTTGTTTTCACCGTTGTCTTGCCACACCGTTTTCATACTCATGGAGTCCTTGCCGACCGGGATGCTGATGCCCAGGGCCGGGCACAGCTCCATCCCTACCGTTTTCACGGTGGCGTATAAGGCGGCATCTTCACCGGCATGCCCGGCGGGTGCCATCCAGTTGGCGGACAGTTTGAGGTTGACGATGTCGCTAATGGCTGCAGCGGCAATATTGGTGATGGCTTCACCAATCGCCATGCGGCCGGAGGCCGGTGCATCAATCAGCGCCAACGGGGCTTTTTCACCGATAGCGAAGGCTTCACCGATATTGGTTTCAAATCCGGCACAGGTCACGGCCACGTTGCTGACCGGTACCTGCCAGGGGCCGACCATCTGGTCGCGCGCAATCAGGCCTGTCACGCTACGGTCACCAATGGTGATCAGGAAGGTTTTGTCCGCCACGCCAGGCAGGCGCAGGACACGTGCCACGGCCTCGTTCAGGTCGATGTTACTGGTATCAAAGGCTGGCAATACTTTTTGTACTGATTTAACATCACGCAGCATTTTTGGCGGTTTGCCCAGCAGCACTGAGAGTTCCATATCCACCGGTTTGTTGCCAAAGTGCGTGTCTTCCACAGTTAAATGGCGCTCTTCCGTGGTCACGCCAACCACGGCAAATGGACAGCGCTCACGTTCACAAATCGCCTCAAACAATGGCAGCTGGTCTTGCGTGACGGCCAGCACATAACGCTCCTGGGCTTCGTTACTCCATAACTCGCGCGGGCTCATGCCAGGCTCTTCGTTATGCACATCACGCAGCTGGAACACGGCACCGACTTTGGCGTCGTTCACCAGTTCAGGAAAAGCGTTGGAAATACCCCCGGCACCGACGTCATGGATACTCAGGATAGGGTTCTTGTCACCCATTTGCCAGCAGCGGTCGATGACTTCTTGCGCACGGCGTTGCAGCTCCGGGTTGCCACGCTGCACGGAGTCAAAATCCAGGTTTTCAGTGTTGGCACCGGTATCCATACTTGAGGCCGCGCCGCCGCCCAGGCCAATCAGCATGGCAGGGCCGCCAAGCTGAATCAATGCAGAACCTGGAGGAATACTGTTTTTATGACTATGGCTATCGGAAATGTTACCGACACCACCTGCCAGCATGATCGGCTTGTGGTAGCCACGCACTTCTGTTTTACCATCGGCACTGGTGGTTTCCAGTTCAAAGGTGCGGAAATAACCGGCAATATTAGGGCGGCCAAATTCGTTGTTGTAAGCGGCGCCACCCAGTGGGCCGTCTATCATGATCTGCAGCGGGCTGGCGATACGGCCGGGTTTGCCGTAATTGGATTCCCACGGTTGCTTGAAGCCTGGCAGATTAAGGTTGGAAACTGAAAAGCCAGTTAAACCTGCTTTGGGCTTGGAGCCTATACCGGTCGCGCCTTCGTCGCGGATTTCGCCACCGGCGCCCGTCGCGGCACCGGCAAATGGGGAGATCGCCGTCGGGTGGTTATGCGTTTCTACCTTCATCAGGTAGTGCATATTGTCTTCCACAAACTGGTAACTCTGGTTGGCAGTGGGGTAGAAGCGTTTGGTTTTCTGCCCTTGCACAATCGATGAGTTGTCCGAATAGGCCACCACGGTATTGCCTGGGTTGAGTTTGTGCGTGTTGCGGATCATGTTGAACAGTGACAGCTCTTGCTGCACACCATCAATCACCCAGTCGGCATTGAAAATCTTGTGGCGGCAATGCTCAGAGTTGGCCTGGGCAAACATCATCAGCTCGACATCCGTCGGGTTGCGGCCCATTTTGCGGTAGTTTTCCAGCAGGTAATCTACTTCGTCCGGCGACAAGGCCAGGCCCATCTCATTGTTGGCGGTTTCGAGAGCGGCTTTGCCACCGGCCAGGATGTCAATGCTGGATAAAGGTTTTGGGTCAGCATGGTGATACAACTTTTCGGCATCTGCCTGGCTGTAGGTCACAGTCTCAGTCATGCGGTCCTGGATGGCGGCACGCAAAGCCTGTTTTTCGCTGTCTGTCAGTGGCGCGCCATTTTTGGTGGTCACGTAGTAGGCAATGCCGCGCTCAAGGCGTAACAGGCTACCCAGGCCACAATTATGGGCAATGTCAGTCGCGCGTGAGGCCCAGGGGGAAATGGTGCCTATGCGTGGTATGACCAGCAGCAGTTCACCGCTCGGGGATTCAATGTCAGTTTTCGGGCCGTAAGTCAGAATCTGGCGCAGCGTGTCTTGTTCGGCTGGGCTTAGTGCATTTTCGCTAAAGGCAAAATGCACAAATTCGGTATAAATGTGGTCGATATTCGGAGCGCTGGTGGTGAGGACGCTATACAGTTTATCGAGACGGAATTGCGAGAGGGCGGCGCTGCCGCGCAGGCTAAAGAAATGCGCTTGACTGGACATGTGACGGTTGGATTTTTCGATGAAAATTCAAACCGTTATTTTAACAGAAAGCGCGTTTTCTCGCAGGTCTAATCAACAAAAACGGCCACACGCAAGTGGCTATTAAAACTGTCGCCGATAGGACTAGTAACCCAGTGCGCGAACGCTTTGATAGAACAGGAAGCTGACGATCCAGGCCAGGCCCAGTGACCAGCCAAGCGAGAGCCACATAAACCCGCTGCTTTTGCTTTCGGATTTAAGTGTGGCAATGGTGGATAGGCAGGGCGTGTAAATCAGCGTAAACAGCATAAAGCTCATGCCTTGCACCCAATCAATATTGGCTGCAATCTGATGACTCAGAGCATCTCCCTGCAAGCCGTAGATCACCGCCAGTGAGCCGACTACAATTTCTTTGGCCACAAAGCCAAAAATCAGGGCAATCGCTAGCTCGGTATCAATGCCTATCGGGTCCAGCACGGGTGCAAAGAATCTACCTATACTGCCTGCCCATGTGTCCGGGCTTGCCGGGACCGCTGTGGTGGGTAAATGTGTGAGCATCCAGACCATGATCACACCAATGACAATAAATTTGGTGGCACGCGCCAGGAAGTGTTTCACTTCCTGCCAACCACGCATCCAGATTTGTTGCGGCGTCGGAAAGCGGTAGGGCGGGAGTTCCAGCACAAACGGTTCGCGGCTGGAAAATTTGCTTTTAAACAGGATGGCTGTGATAAAAATAGTCGCAAAGCTCACCATGTAGAGTGAGAATAGTACCAGCGCTGCTTGTGAGGGCGGGAATAGGATGGCAATGATAAACAAGAACACCTGCAACCTGGCTGAACACAGCGAAAGTGGAATGGTCAGCATGGTCAGTAGTCGCATGGGACGGCTACGCATGACGCGGGTGCCCATCAGGGCAGGCACGTTGCAGCCGAAGCCCATGAGCATCATGACAAAACCGCGGCCATCCAGCCCCATTTTTGCCATCAGCGTATCCATCAGGAAGGCCGCGCGTGACAGGTAGCCACTGTCTTCCACCATACTCATGACCAGGAAAAACAGCACGATAATCGGTACAAATGCTGCCACGGTACTAAACCCGGTATACAAGCCATCCAGCAACAGGCCGTTTAACCAGGAGGGTAAGCTGGTCAGTACTGGTTCCAGCAATTCGCTGCGCAGGCTATCAAACAGCCAGCCCATGCCTTCTTGTAACGGGGCGCCAACAGTAAAAATAAACTGGAACAACAGGAAAACCGATAACAGGAAGAGCGGCAGGCCCAGCCACGGGTGTAGCAGCACTTTATCCAGGCGGTCGGTCAGGCTGTGATTGAGCTGCAACGGGAAATGCACGGTACGGTCAATAATCTGGTGCATTTCCTGCTCAATGGCATTTTCCATTTCCAGTTTGTGGGCGATGGTTTGCGGCGTCACTAAATTGGGTTGCTGCAATATCGTTTGTGCTGCCAGCTGTAGTGCTTCAGGGCAACCTTGTCCATATTTGGCGCTGATGGTACGCACAGGTATGCCTAATTGCTTGCTCATGGCCTGCGCGTCAATCGTGATGCCGGCGCGCTTGGCTTCATCCTCCATATTCAGCAACAGTAGGGCGGGTAAGCCTAGTGAGCGAATCTGCAATGCCAGTGATAATTGGCGGTCAATCTGCGCGCTGTTAAGGATAATCAGCACCAGGTCGACAGCATGATGGCTCAGGAAATGGCGAACCACGTGCTCGTCATCCGAAAAGCCATGTAGGTCATACAGGCCTGGTAAATCAACCAGCTCGGCAATATGGCCGCCAAGTAATATCTTTGCACTCATCAAGTCGACGGTGATCCCAGGCCAGTTACCGACCCGCGCAGAAGCGCCACTTAAGCGATTGAACAGGGTTGATTTGCCCGTGTTGGGCATACCGAGCAGGGCAACACGTTTCATACAGTGGTGGATTCTTTTTGATGCGGGAGTGGGTGCAAGTGTATGGTTTTAGCATCCTGCAGACGGATGATCACATCTGTTGAGCCTATGCGCACATGCAGTGGGCCATTAAAAGCCGCCTGGCGGATGACTTCCAGTTGCTTGCCGGACCTGAACCCCAGTGCACTCAAGCGTTGTGACAGTGCTTGTTCGGCATGGATGCGATCAATGATGGCCGTCTGGCCAGGTTTGAGTGCGTCTAGATGCATGTAGGCGTTACAAATGAGAATAATTCTTGATTTTATCTTAGATTGATCGGCAAAGAAATATTTCTGTCAGCGATAGATGTGCTTAAACTCGCTCATTGCTTTGGAAGTCAGTGGGTATGAAATAAAAAAGCCAGTTGGAACTGGCTTTTTTATTGCGTTTGAGTAGTGCTTGGATTATTTCTTCTCGAGGCCAGAGACATCGATTTTGGCTTTGTCTTTCAGGCTCAACATGTATTTTTCAAGTTTGCGCTGTTGCAATGTGCGCTCAATGCCTTCTTGTACTTTTTCGTAAGGAGGTGCTTGCAGTGCGCGGGTATCAACCAGTTTGATCACGTGCCAGCCGAATTGAGATTGCACAGGCTCAGGCGTTGTTTCGCCTTTTTTCAGGCCTACCAAAGCTTCAGCAAATGGTTTGACCATGCCAGCCGGAGAGAACCAGCCCAGATCGCCGCCTTTGTCTTTAGAACCTGGGTCCTGAGATTTTTCTTTGGCAATTTTGGCAAAGTCTGTGCCTTTTTTCAGGTCAGCAATAATCGCCTTGGCTTCAGCCTCTGTTTTTACCAGGATATGGCGAGCGTTATATTCTTTGTCGCCCAGTTCTTTTTTATATTGCTCGTAGCCTTCTTTTTTCTCGGCATCGGTCACCGGATTTTTTCTGATAAAGTCGGCCAGGAACGCGTTTACCAGCAACTTGCGGCGGGCCAGTTCTTCGCTGGCGATAAAATCCGGTTGTTTGTCGATGCCGGCTTTTTGCGCTTCCTGGTAAGCCAGTTCAGAACCTACCAGTTCGTTGACCACGGCAGCTTTCATGCCATCGTTGGCTTTCTGGCCGGTGCGTGCTTCGGCATCTTTCAAAATGAAATCTACCCAGGATTTTTTAATCGGCTTGCCGTTCACTGTGGCAACCGCATCGGCATCGGCCGCATACACATGTGGCAATGCGCTAAAGCAAGCAATCGCCAACATTACTTTCAAAAATTTCATGCAATATCCTTATATAACGATTTGAATTGGTGCGATATTAAAAAACAGGATTGTTTCAAATAAATGACTCATCAGTCGATAGGGCCTGAATACTGAGCGCGTGTATGCGATGAGGCATTAAATCTTGCAAACATTGATATACCATGCGATGGCGCATTATCTGTGATTTTCCTGAAAATAGCGAGCTTTTTACCTTGATGGTGAAATGCCCGCCGCCTGTGTTTCCTGCATGCCCACGGTGAAGTTCACTGTCATCCTGAATCTCCAGTTGTTCAGGCGCTAGCGCTTGCAAACGCTGTTCAATTTCTGTGTGAAGCATTTATGGCAAGGTTTTTCTGAACGGTTTGACCAGCACCTGGCCGTATACGCCTGCATGTACAAAAGGATCGTCGTTGGCCCAGTCGGTGGCGGCTTGCAATGAATCAAATTCTGCCACAATCAGACTGCCGCTAAAACCGGCTTCGCCGGGATCTACGCTGTCTATCGCTGGCAAAGGACCGGCTAGCACCAGGCGGCCTTCGCTTTGCAATTGCTGCAAGCGTGCCAAATGTGGCGGACGATGCTCCAAGCGTAGTGACAAGCTGTTGGGCGTGTCCTGTGCGTAAATCATGTAAAGCATAGCGTTTTCTCTTAGTCAGGCAGAAGGGGTATTTTGTTCAATCCAGTGATCTTTTAACATAAACACCTGCGCAATAATAAATAAAAACATCAGGCTGGTGGCGCCAAACAATTTGAAGTTGACCCAGTTTTCTTCACTGAAGTGGAATGCGATATACAGGTTTAAAATGCCCATGCCTACCAGGAAAGTAATCCAGCACAGGTTTAGCCTGTCCCAGATGGCTGATGGCGGCGCCATCAATTTGCCTAACATGCTTTCAATCAGGTTGCGTTTGAAAATATACCGACTGAATAGTAATGCCAGTGCGCCTATCCAGTAAATAGCGGTCGGTTTCCACATGATGTAGGTTTTGTCATGCAGCAATAGCGTAATCCCGCCTAGTACGGTGATGACTGCGCCATTGATCATCAGCATTTTGTCTATTTTGCCGCGTTTGATCCATAGTATCAGCATGAGCACCAATGTACTGATCATGGCGACCGCTGTGGCAGTAAAAATCCCGGCTTTTTTGTAGGCGATAAAAAAGAGGATGACGGGCAATAAATCGGTAATGACTTGCATGACTGGCTTCAGGCGACTGAATTCCTGCTATCTGTAAGGGCACTATTTTGCTATGATTTCTGTCGAAATGTAAAGGTTGCCTATTTTATGGCACCTCCCCTCTAACCAGCGATGTCATCATTATCGATCATGTCAGTCCCCATCGATTTACATTGTCATTCCACCATGTCGGATGGCTTGCTGAGCCCTGAAGACCTTGTCGCGCATGCCGCCAGCAAAGGCGTGCGTGTGCTGGCGCTGACTGACCATGATGAAGTGAGTGGGCTGGCGAGGGCCCATGCAGCCGCCGAGCAGCATGGTATTGCTTTAATCAATGGGGTCGAAATTTCGGTGACCTGGAAAAAACGTACATTGCATGTGGTGGGCTTGCGTGTGGATGTGGAAAACTCGGCGTTACTGATGGCTTTTCAACAGGTGAGGGAAGCGCGTGAGGCGCGTGCCCGTGAAATTGCCGATGGATTGGCAAAAGCTGGCATCTCAGGTGCATACGAAGGCGCAAAAGAAATTGCAGGTAACAGCGTCATGACGCGCAGTCATTTTGCCCAATTCATGGTGAAGCATGGGTATGCCAAAAATATCAAGACCGTGTTCAAGAAATACATGGTGAAAGGTAGGCCTGGCTACGTCAATCACGAGTGGATGAGCCTGGAACATGCACTGACACTAATCCGAGACAGTGGCGGGGTGGCCGTGCTTGCACATCCTGGCCGTTATGACCTGGGATTTGTGAATATGCATTTGTTATTACATGAATTCAGGAACCTGGGCGGTGCGGCAATTGAAGTGGTGACTGGCAGTCACCAGCCGCCGCAATATGAGCAGTTTGCCAAGCTGGCACATCGGTTTGATTTAAAGGCTTCACAAGGGTCTGATTACCACGGGCCAGGACTATCATTTATGGAGATGGGACGTTTGCCAGCTTTGCCTTCAGGTTGCGTGCCTGTTTGGCAGGATTGGCCAGAAGCCAGTCAGTTACAATAGTCGTTATGGCACAGTATTTTATTATTCATGCGGAGAATCCGCAGTTCAGGCTTATCCAGCAAGCAGTACAATTATTGAAGCAGGGAGGCGTGCTGGCCTGTCCCACGGATTCCAGCTATGCACTCGTCTGTCTTATGGAGTTCAAGGACGCGCAAACGCGTATCCGCCGCTTACGCGGGGTAGATGACGAACATCCTTTTACGCTGATTTGCCGTGACCTGGCTGAGATTGGCACTTACGCTAAAGTCAATAATAGTCAGTTCCGCCTACTGAAAGCGTTGACCCCCGGCGCTTATACCTTTTTGCTTGAAGCCAGCCGCGAAGTGCCGCGCCGCTTGCAGCATCCCAAACGCAGCACCATTGGCCTGCGTGTACCCAAGCATATCGTGACGCAAGCTTTGCTGGAGGCGTTAGACTCGTCCATGCTCAGCATGACCTTGCAGTTGCCAGGGGATGAGACACCAATGTCTGTAGGCTGGGAAATCCGCGAAACCCTGGAGCATCAGATTGACGCCGTGATAGACAGTGATATTGTGCATGTCGGGGCAACGACTGTATTGGATTTGACGCAAGACCCTCCTGAGCTTGTGCGTGCAGGTGTCGCACCCTGGCCTTAATGTTTTTTGGAAGTATGCATGGAAGAACTGACTGTTGTACAAAAAATTGCCGCGTATGCCTTGCCTATCCTGTTTGCGATTACAGTGCATGAGGCTGCCCACGGCTATGCTGCCAAATATTTTGGTGACCTGACCGCAGAGCGCATGGGCAGGATTACCCTCAATCCTTTCAAACATATTGATCCGATTGGAACCATTTTGCTCCCCGCCTTGAGCATTATGCTCGGGGGTGTTTTGTTTGGCTGGGCCAAGCCCGTGCCGGTCAATTTTGGCCAGTTACGGCGTCCTAAACAGGATATGTTGTGGGTGGCGCTTGCAGGGCCTGCTTCCAATTTTGTCATGGCCATAGGCTGGGGGTTATTGTTGGCCAGGGTGGGGTTGTTTCCTGAGTCTGCACAAGCGTATCTGTCACAAATGAGCGTGGCTGGTATACAGATTAATTTGGTATTGTTAGTGCTGAATCTGTTTCCATTGCCACCGCTGGATGGTGGACGCATTGCGGTAAGTTTGTTGCCGATGAAAGCCGCGATCAAATTTGCCCAGATCGAACGCTATGGCATGTTTATCCTGATCGCTTTGTTGTTTACCGGCATTCTTGGTATTTTGCTGTCGCCAGTGCTGCGTTTTTTCCAGCAGTTATTGGCGGTCATCATCATGTAATGACCGCTTGAGCAGCAAGTAGCTGCTCATATTTTTAATGCTTGATGACCTCCAGGGTGAGTTTGGTTGGAACATGATCACTATCTGCTTTCACTGTCGCTGGATTCGTGATAGCAACGCGCTCCTGGCTAACACCTGATTCGATAAGCGCTTTTTGAATCGCTGCTGCCCGGTTGTGAGCCAGCGTCTGCAAATCTGCTTCCGATACCTGTATGCTTTTGGTTAGCGTTTCTTGTGCTTGCTCATAAAAACCGGCAGGCGTCTTTTCTAATTTCGAAGCCAGACGCTTCAGCAACCCCTTGTTGGTTAAACGGTCATGCAATGTCTTTATCGCAGACTGCACCTTGGGATTGTTGAGATCAATCGGCCCAGCGGCCTGACCTGCTTCCAGTTTGACGCCAACTTCTTCTGCAACCTGTTTGCGCAAGGTAGTTTCCTGAATGGCGCGGGTGTCTGCTGCCACGTCATAGCCGGGCACAATGCCCAGCTTGAGTTGCTGGCGTTTGCCAAGCGCGTTACTCACAGAGTGTAGTTTTTCCAGCTCGGGTGGCGAAACCGTTGAACTGCCCGGGTCAAAGGTAATCGCTTCGAGTTTTTCACCGCCGCCAAAGAGCTTGCCCAGCGCACTAAAAGGCGCCGTCACAATTTTGGTCACTACATTGGTAAATGCTTTCCATAGGATGCCACCCAGACTGAACTTGGGGTCATCCAAGCTGCCGCTGACGGGTAAATCCAGGTCAATCACACCATCACCGTCTTCGAGGATGGCGATCGCCAAATCGAGAGGCAGGTTGGCGGCATCTTTGCTGTCAACGCGCTCCCCCAAGGTCAGTTTGTTGATAACAAATTTATTTTCACCAGCCAGTTTGCGTTGTTTGATTTTGTATTCCAGATCGACCGATAGCTTGCCGGACTCAATCTTGCGCCCGGCAAATTTGCCAGAGTAGGGCGTTAAGCGGTTCATTTCGAGGTTGGTGAATGCGAGCTTGATGTCTGTGAATTCGGTAGTTTTAAATGGCTGTAGTGAGCCACGGATACGCGCAGCACCGTAGTCATCCACCTTACCATCCATTTCCACCTGAGCAGTCGATGTCGGATTGCTGGAAATGCCGTTGATGACGCCACCCAGGCTGTGAATATTTGTGCCAAATGGTTGCGGCAATGACAAGTCGGCAAATTCCAGTTCGGCATTCTGAATGCGCACACTATCAATCCCGACAGGAAAACTGCCTTCCTGAGTATCGCTGGCAGTGTTTGCCACTGCCGGATGTTTGCCTGCTGCTGGAGGTGTGGCAGTCGTGTTTTGATCTGCAGGTAAGCTGGTGGCTGGCGCTGGACTGCGCATCAGCTTGGTAATGTTTAGGCTGCGGTCCGGGTAAATAATAAATTTGGTTTGGGGTTTGCTCAATGTCAGTGTGCTGATTTGCAATTTATTCGGTGTCAACGAAAGCGCCAGCCCGTCGCCTTGTAGTTTCTCCCAGCGCAAGAAGGGTTGCTGGCTGTCTTCTTCAATAATGGATAATTGGTTGATGCTAAAGCCGCCGTCAAAGTTGGTGGCACCATTAGTGGTTTGCTGTAGTTTGCCCTGTACACTGGCGGCGCCGTTTTCCAGCCGCAGTAAGGCGACTTGCTGGAGATAAGGCGCAAACGGTTTCAGTGATAAATCTGTCAGTGAACATAGCATATCGGTTTTAAATGGGGCCGCAGCCAGCTTGCCTTGCAGATTAAATTGACCGCCTTGCTTAACCTTGAAACCGGCCTTGATCGGCTGCCAGCGAGTCAGGTTCTGACTGAGGTCTGAGAGCTCAATCTTGCCATCCACCACATCCAGTACGACAGGTGTAGGCGTAGACTGATCCTCAATATGCACATCTGCCTGTTGTAAAGCCAAGCGTTTCAGAGCAAATCCCCAGGGTTTTGATGCTGGTGCAGTCGTTTGTGATGACGAAGAGCGTGCCACTGATGTTGTCGCGACATGGCTTGCAGAGCTTAATATGATTTGCCAATTTAATTGTTGGTTAGCTTGTCGGATGACAGCCGTTTTGAGTCCACTGAGCTGAATACTGCCAATCTCTATTTTTTGCTGGTCCAGGGCAAGCTGTCCATGAGCAACTGTCAGTTTTCCCAGTTGTGCGACAGGCTTTTTGTCTGACTGCAGAGTGAATTGTGAAGCATCAAGCTGCATATTTTTCAGTGCCAGCCCTGACTGGTTGTCAACGGCCAGGTTCAGGTTAAGGTCTCCCACGGTGGCCTGCAGGGGGCTGGCGAACTGCTGGTCAGTGTAAGAGAGCTGCCAGTGTGCAAGGCTGATATCGCCAATAGCAAAATGGAAAGGGGTATTGTTATTTTCTGCTTTGGCTACAGGACTTTGGCTACTGGTAGGCGCTTTTGCCTCTGACTCAGCAAATACCTGCTGCCAGTCCAAAGTCCCCCCAGGGTTTTGTGTGGCAGATAACTGCCCATTGTTCAACGCGATATTGGCGATATTGGCCTGGCGTTCTGCCAGGTTGAGGCTGGCATGGCTGATGGCCAGCTCTGGTAACAGGAACAAGGTTTTCTGCGCATGTTGAATCTGCAGCTGACGAAGATTCAAGTCCAGCTTGTCAAAATTAAGTTGCGTTTCTTTGTCTTGTTTAAAAGCAAGTTTAGGCAACTCAAGGTTGCCGCTAGCCATCGACACATCACCCTGTGGCTTTTGCAGTTTAAAATCATCCAGTTGAATACGGATGTTTTCAGTATCGATGGCTAACTGTGTTTGCTGATTCAAAGCTAGGCGTTTGGCGGTGACTTCCAACTGTTTGAGGGCAAGTTTATCGTCTGGCTCCAATGTCCCTTCCAGCGCTTTTACATGCAGGCGGATGTCAGCCAGCAATAGTTTGGGTTGCCGGTTAGGCATGGAGAAATCGTAATTGAATTCACTGGAAAACGTCCCTGCCTGTGCCTGGAATGGCAGGGTGCCGGGATTCACCCATTGCATGATTTTGGCAATTTGCAATGCTTCAATGGCTAATGTGCCTTGTGAGGCGAGAGGGTTGACGCCAACATTCCCTTTCCATTTCAAGGTGCCGCCCTGGTAAGGCAGTTTTGCCGCAATCAGGTAATCGCCGCGGTCTTTGGGTAAGGTCGAGAAACCTTCCAGTGTGAAGTCCAGCGGCTTGAGCGAAGCTTGCAGTGGCTCGCCATGGTGTGCATCCAGGTATTCAATATCGCCCTGGCTGATGGTGATGTTTTCAATGATGACACGCGGCAGGTCCTGGTTTGGCGGTGACGGGTCTTCATTGAGTTTTGCAATCAGGTCGGCCCAGTTGAGTTTTCCTTGCTGGGAGATATGCACATTGACGCGTGGCGCTGTCAGGGCAATATGTTTGAGTTTCCAGGCCCAGCTAAACAGGCCGCTGGCTTCCAGGTCAACAACCAGTTTGTCAAACGCCGCTAGTGGGGCGCCGTTTTTTTCTGTCAAAGACAGCTTTTCGATGGTCGCTGTCAGGCTAAAAGGGTCGAATGTGACCTTTTCCACACTGGCCTGGCTGGCCAGTTGGCTTTGTGCCAACTTAGGCACTAGCCATTTTGCCAATGGGTTGACCGCCAGCCAGGCAAATAAAAAATAAAAGACAATGAGTCCGGCGGTAATCTTGAATGCAACAGATTGGCCTAGGTAAGATAGCGTGCGACGTAGACGATTCAACATAGGCATTAATTTAGCAGAATTTAAATGTTTATACCGTTATTGACGCGACCGATAATACAAATCTTGCTGCAAATGAGGCGTCTACTGGCTTGAAGGTGACATTGCCATCCATTTTCATGTATGCTTAGATTAACACGTTATACAGGATGCTGGTTTCAGCAGTACATATGGCTTCAGAGCCGGATAAGTTGTCTCATAAACCCTCTCTTTTAGAACGATTAAGCCACTTTCTTTTGCGCGAGCCAGAAGATAGGGAGCAACTGGTTGAGTTGCTGCACGGGGCTTACGAAAATCACCTGATGGACGGCGATTCGCTGGCCATGATTGAAGGTGTCCTGCAGGTCAGTGAAATGCAGGTGCGGGATATCATGATTCCGCGCTCACAAATGGATGTCATTGACATTGCTCAGCCGCCCGAAAGTTTTTTGCCGTTTGTGATTGAAACTGCGCATTCGCGTTTTCCTGTCATTGAAGATAATAAAAACGATGTGATCGGCATCTTGCTGGCCAAGGATTTATTGCGTTATTACGCGCATGAAACATTCGAACTGCGTGACATGTTGCGCCCGGCCGTCTTTATCCCCGAGTCCAAACGCCTGAATGTGTTGCTCAAGGAATTCCGCAGCAACCGTAACCATATCGCCATTGTGGTAGATGAATACGGCGGTGTGGCCGGTATGGTCACGATTGAAGATGTGCTTGAGCAAATTGTTGGCGACATCGAAGATGAATACGATGATGACGAAGACGAAAGTAATATTATCCAGCAGGAACCTGGTAAGTACCGCGTCAAGGCATTAACCGAGATTCCAGAGTTTAATGAAGCAATCGGTACTGAATTCAGTGATGAAGAGTTTTCTACCGTAGGCGGTCTGGTCGTTAATCATTTCGGCCATTTACCCAAACGCGGTGAGCATATTCGTATTGATAACCTGAGTGTGACTGTCGTGCATGCAGACAGCCGACGCGTACATGTATTGCTGGTCGAACAGTTGCCGGAAGAGGCGTATCCCATTGAGTCTGTCTAGGCCTGTTAATGCTATTTCAGTTGCCGCTGCTGGGGAGCATTTATTTGTTACGCAAGGCGGAAAGAGTCGCAGGAATAGATTTGGTGTAGCTGGCTACATCACGTAGCGCAGCGAATAAATGACTCCAGCCCGCAGGGTTACCTCTGTCATCAGCGCTCTCCGCGTTGTTCGGCATTTGTTGGGAATAACCAATCTGCGCTTCTCACGCCTTGATAGCACTGAGGACAGAGGCAACATCGACAATTGAAATAGCGTTAACAGGCCCGAGAGATTTCAGGAACCTATCGTCGTTTTAATTGCCACAGTATCAATATAAAAGGAGAGTGATGATGAAAGCACAAACTTGGTTGAACGGGTGGTTGGCAGTCGCGTTATTGTCTGTGAGTGCGATGGCGTTAGCAGATGGCAGTGGTGGAAAGTTTCCTGAGGACGAGCAGGGATTCGTTGATGCGGTTGGCAAGCTTAATCGCTCGCAACTAGTCGCTTTATTAGGAGAGCCTGCACGTGCAGAGGATGTGAAGTTAAAAGACAGTGGACGTGTGGTGGCTTCGATCTGGCATTATCACAATATTAACAAAGACGCGCAGGGCGCTTATTACCAGACAACTGAGCTTGATCTGATTGATGACCAGGTGAGTGTGGTGGTATTCCTGAATAACGATGGGTCTGATAACAGTTCAGGTCAGAGCTATGAGGTGCAACCTAATCCTGCCGATCTTTAATTTCGGTCCAGTGAATTCCGCACTCCTGAATTCTGGACTCATGATATGACAAAGGGCGCCACGGCGCCCTTTATCTTTGAATGGCTTCAAAATTATTTTTTCAGGCTGTCACGGATTTCACGTAACAACACAATATCTTCCGGTGTTGCAGCAGGCGGTGGAGGTGGTTCTGCCTGCTTAAGGGTGTTCATGAACTTGACCATCTGGAAGATAATGAATGCCAGGATGACGAAGTTCAGCACGATGGTGATAAAGTTACCGTAGGCTAGGACTGCTCCCAGTTTTTTGGCTTCAGCTAGGGCCAGGTCAGCTGATTGTCCGTTGAGTGGGACGTATAAGTTGCTGAAATCAAACCCACCAAAAATTTTGCCGACCACCGGCATGATGATGTCGTCGACCATGGAGCCCACAATCTTGCCAAAAGCGCCGCCGATAATGACACCGACTGCCAGGTCCATGACATTGCCTTTTAGCGCAAACTGTTTAAATTCAGACATGACACTCATTACTCGTTCCCTCAATTGTTATCGTTAGCAACATTGCAAAAGTGACTATAGACGTGGATTCACTTACTTGTCAATTATCGGGTCGACGATATGGCAAGTACCGGCTTTAAAAAATGTCTCTGTGATATATTGCTAGCATCATGGTTTTGATGGATCAAACAGTTAATTCATGCAGTTGTTTCATACCTTGCGCGAATTGCGCGCCTTCCTTGACAGCCGCTCAGATCAGCGGGTTGGATTTGTCCCCACCATGGGCAATTTGCACGCCGGGCACTGCCAGTTGGTCACGCTGGCCAAAAGTCATGCCGACTTGGTGGTAGTCAGTATTTTTGTGAACCCGTTGCAATTTGGAGCCAATGAGGATTTTGGCAGTTATCCACGTACATTGTCGTCTGATTGCGAAAAGCTGCAGTCCGTAGGCGCAGAGGTCGTGTTTGCACCAGCCGTAGAGGAAATGTACCCGGATTTTGATGGCAGGGATTTACATCAGCAAATCGTCATCCAGCCGCCACCCCTAGCGGATGACCTATGCGGTGCTAGCCGCCCCGGGCATTTTGCTGGCGTGGCGACGGTGGTGGCCAAGTTATTCAATATGGTCAAGCCACAGGTGGCAGTATTTGGTAAAAAAGATTACCAGCAACTGATGGTGATCCGGGCCTTGGTGCGCCAGCTCAACTTTGACATTGAAATTATCGCCGGAGATACCGTGCGTGAGCCTTCCGGGTTGGCCATGAGTTCCAGGAACGGTTATCTGACGGCTGCAGAAAAAAAACAGGCGTCGCAGTTGCAGCAGCAATTGTTGAGTATGAAAAATGCATTGCTCGCCGGGCGCCGTGATTATGTTGAGCTGTGTGAGCAAGCCAGTTTGCAGTTGAAACAGCAGGGCTGGCAGGTGGATTATGTAGAAATTCGGCGTCAACATGCATTGACCCTGCCGGATGCACAGACACGGGACTGGGTCATCCTGGCGGCGGCCAGGCTGGGTAAGACGCGCCTGATCGACAATTATGAAGTCAGCGTGTGATAAAAAGAGTGCGTGTTTTTTATAAATTTATTTTGCGCTAAGCCATTGATAACTTTATAATTACGACCTTTTCCGCGCGAGCGGGAGTTCGACTGAAGGGACGCAATGCAAAGAACCATGTTGAAATCAAAGCTGCATCGGGTGCGTGTGACGCATAGCGAGCTGCACTATGAAGGCAGCTGTGCGATTGATGAGGCCTTGCTGGAAGCTGCCAATATCCACGAATATGAGCAAATCCAGATTTACAACATCAACAATGGTGAGCGTTTTACGACTTACGCCATCCGTGCCGAGCGTCATTCTGGTGTGATTTCAGTCAATGGTGCGGCTGCACATAAAGCCGATCCGGATGATTTGATTATTATTGCCAGTTATTCGCAATATACCGAAGCCGAACTGTCCAATTACCATCCGCAACTGGTCTACGTGGATGCGCAAAACCGCATTGTTGAACAGAAAAACCATATTCCCGCGCAAGCCGCCTGATTTTGAGTACGCCTATGCAACCTAACATTGATGTGTTGTCTCTCGAGGACATGAAGCTGGCCGTTGTTGACGCGCTGGAAGATATTAAGGCTTTTGATATTACTGTCATGGATGTGCGTCATATGACGGCAGTGACCAGCTACATGGTTGTCGCCAGCGGTAACTCCACTCGCCAATGCAAGGCGATTGCCGATAACGTGCGCGAAAAGCTCAAGCAAAAAGGCGTAGATACACGCGGTGTCGAGGGCGAGAAAGAAGGTGAGTGGGTGCTGGTGGATTTGGGCGACATTGTCGTTCATGTCATGGTGCCAACCACACGCGCCTACTACAATATCGAACAACTGTGGAGCGAGTCTCAGTCTCGCCGTGCGGCCTCTGCTGCTTAAACGACTTTTATCTTTGATGGTAGTGTGCGTGCTGAACGTGCGCACATGTCGCGTAGTCCCCCGGTCTACACTTAGCAGTGTCAATGCTTTCCTCCGCTTTTCTCATGCAATCATTACGCCATGAAACTCAATATTATCTCTGTCGGCCACAAAATGCCGGATTGGGTAGAGTCAGCATGCGCTGAGTATCTGAAGCGCATGCCGCGTGAGCTCGAAACACGCATCATCGAAATCAAACCTGATAAACGTGCCTCCGGCAAGAACAGCGAAGTGGTGCAAGAGGCAGAAGCCAAGCGCATCCTGGAAGTGGCCGGTAAAGATTACCTGGTTGCGCTGGACGAACGCGGTCAGGCCGTGACCACCTTGCAACTGGCGGAAAAGCTCAAAAGCTGGCAAGAGATGGGTTGCGACGTATCATTGGTAATAGGCGGGGCGGATGGCTTGCATGCCCAGCTCAAAGCTCAGGCGCAATGGCTATTCAGCTTGTCTAAATTGACCATGCCGCATGGCATGGTACGCGTCATGCTGGCCGAGCAACTTTACCGCGCCCACACTGTTCTAAGCGGTCATCCTTATCACCGAGAATAAACATGTCCACTGCTTTAGTCTGGTTGCGTCGCGATTTGCGCGATGATGATCATGCTGCGCTTTACCATGCATTGAAACGCCATACGCAAGTCTATGTCGCTTTCGTGTTTGATACCGATATTCTGGATCATCTCGCAGACAAACAGGACCGCAGGGTAGAGTTTATCTGGGAGAGTGTTCGTGAACTCAAACAGTCCCTGCAAGCGCACGGTGCTGACTTGATTGTGCTGCACGGTCGGGCAAAAGTTGAGATCCCGGCGCTGGCGCAAACACTGCAAGTTACCGCAGTGTTTGCCAACAAGGATTACGAGCCAGTCGCTATCGCACGTGATGAAGAGGTTGCCAATACTTTATTGGCAACAAATCGGACGCTACACTTGTTTAAAGACCAGGTCTTGTTTGAGCAGGACGAGGTCATGACGCAAGCGGGAAAACCTTATGGAGTGTTTACCCCTTATAAAAATGCGCACCTGGCCAAGTTAAATGCCTTCTATCTCAAGGCTTATCCAGTTAAAAGATATTTGAATCATCTTGCGCAGATTAATCCAGAGCCTATGCCGACATTGGAGTCACTAGGTTTTCAGCGCACAAACCTTGTAGACTTACGCTTGCCCACTGGTATGTCTGGCGCACAGCAGTTGTTTAAAGATTTTTTGCATCGCATAGACCAATACGACGATGCGCGTAACTATCCTGCCATCAAAGGGGTTTCTTATCTCTCTGTGCATTTGCGTTTTGGCACCATTTCCATCCGGCAATTAGGTGCTGCGGCCTGGCAGTTATCTTTAGCCGGTAGCGAAGGCGCGGCCACCTGGTTAAGCGAGCTGATCTGGCGAGACTTTTATTTCCAGGTATTGTTTCACCGCCCAGATTTACAGCAAGGTAAATCTTACAAACCGGAATATGAATCGCTGCCTTTCCCTAACGATAAACAGTGGTTTGCAGCCTGGTGCGAAGGGCGCACGGGCTTCCCCATTGTGGATGCTGCGATGCGGCAATTGAATCAAACGGGCTACATGCATAATCGCCTGCGTATGGTGGTGGCCAGTTTCCTGGTCAAGGACCTGCTGATCGACTGGCGCTGGGGTGAGCGTTACTTTGCCGAGAAACTGATTGATTTTGACTTTGCAGCCAATAATGGCGGTTGGCAATGGGCAGCCTCGACAGGTTGTGACGCACAACCCTATTTCAGGATATTCAATCCGCAATCGCAATCAGAAAAATTTGATCCGCAAGGTAAATTTATCCGTAAATATTTACCGGAACTTGCAGACCTGGGAGAGCAGCAAATTCATGCGCCATGGGATCCGCGTTTTCATAAAAAAGGCTTGTTCGATAAGTCATCGGCTGTGGATTACCCCATGCCCGTGGTAGATCATGCAGTACAGCGCGAGCTGGCTTTGCGGCTATACAAAAATAATGTGAAGCAAAGATGACATTTGATGTAGAATAAAAACGATTTACTTCGTGTTATGGTTAATTTGGGATAAGGCTATGCTGGTATAGTTTACTGGCCATTTCACAGATATTCCTTCATTTTTTAGAAGAGATATCCGTTAACAGTGATGGCAGGTCTTAACGAATTACACACTGCAAGCAACAACGTTGGGGATACAAATTTTAAGTACGCTTGAGCAGCTTCTGAATATAATGACTAATATGAAAAAATTAAGAGCGATAGTATTGATTGCAGTCCTGTCTGGTGTCTCTGGTTGTGCAACAACCAATAAAGACCCGCTAGAAGGCATTAACCGGGGAATCTATAAATTTAACGACGTGGCTGACCGCTATGCAATGAAGCCTGTCGCAAAAGCCTATAAGGCTGTCGCCCCTACGCCTGTGCGTACAGGCATCAGCAACTTCTTCAGCAACCTCGGCACGTTGACGACCATCGTCAACGACTTGTTGCAGCTGAAGTTTGCCCAAGCTTTTACGGACGCTGGCCGTTTTGTGATCAACTCTACCTTTGGTATCGCTGGATTTATTGATGTTGCCAGTATGGACAATGTCCCCAAGCACCAGGAAGATTTTGGTCAAACCTTGGGTTACTGGGGAGTGGGCTCGGGTGCCTACCTCGTTCTGCCTATCCTCGGGCCAAGCACCGTGCGTGATGCCAGTGGTCTTTTCATCGATACTGTGACGTCAGATCCGATCACTTACCTGCATAATACCGGCCAAATCCGCGCCCACAACCAGGTGCGTGCAGTTCAGTTGCTGGACAGACGTACCCAATTGCTTGATGCGACTGATTTGGTTGATAACGCATCTATTGATCCTTATGCATTTATGCGTGATGCTTATCTGCAGCGTCGTGCCAGCCTGATTCAGGATGGGCTGGTTCCTCAAGAACTGTTGCAAGACGAGTTTGAGCCTGCAGATGAGGAGGATGCGCCCGCTCAATCTGACCTGCAGCCATCCTCAAGCGCTGATGCTGTGTTGTTACAATCGGCTGCGCCTATCGAAGGGGCTAACGAAACGACACAAGTAGTAGAGTCTGCAACTGAAACCGAGTCACTAGCTGCGACCACTGATACAACAATGGCAGTAGAGCCTGCTGCGGAAATCAGTGAGTCAGCCGAGATGACACCTGAAGCTATTGATGAATTGCCGCCATTACTGGAGCAAGCTGATCAGTCAATTGAGGATGCGCCTACGCTTGAGTCCGACGCAGCGGCACTGGTTGCTGGCGTGGATGAGACGTTGATCACGTTAGAAGCCGCGACTCCGGCAGCACAATAGATTACCCATCACAGCAGCAATAAAAAAGGCTTTGCACTGCAAAGCCTTTTTTATTGTGCCATCTTTTTATGATTGATTATTCCCCTGAGGCGACGGTCATGCGGTCCACCAGAATTGAGCCGGTCAGCCTGGAACTATGCGGGATATGGTCTTTACCAATCGCAACAATGCCTTTCAGAATCTCTTTCATATTGCTGGCAATGGTGATTTCTTCGACCGGGTGCATGATTTCTCCATTTTCTACCCAATAGCCTGCCGCGCCCCTGGAGTAATCGCCTGTGACCATATTCATGCCATGTCCAAGCAATTCTGTCACCAGTAAGCCTGTCCCCATGGTTTGCAACAAGTCCACCAGGGAATGGCCTGTAGAGCGGACCAGAATATTATGCGCACCGCCAGCATTTCCTGTGGATTGCATGCCTAACTTGCGTGCGGAGTAACTGCCGAGCAAATAACCCTGCAATACACCGTTTTCAACCAGCGTACGTGGGCGGCAGGCAACACCTTCATTGTCAAAAGGACTGCTGGCTGCGCCTTTGAGTAAAAAAGGATCTTCATCAATCTGCAGCAACGGGCTGGCAATTTGCTGCCCCAGACTATCAAGCAGGAATGAGGACTTGCGGTACAAGTTGCCTCCCGAAATAGCACTGATCAGCGTGCTGATCAACCCGCTAGCCAGTGGTGCTTCGAATATCACCGGATACTGTCCGGTTTTGATCGGGCGGGCGCCCAGGCGCCTGACTGTGCGGGAGCCTGCGATCTGCCCCACTTGTTCCGGGGTATCTAAGTCTAGCGCATCACGCGCGCTGCTATACCAGTAATCTCGTTGCATTAGCCCATTTGCCTCGGCAATGACCGAGCAGCTAATACTGTGGCGTGAGCTGGGGTAGCCGCCAGTAAAACCATGACTGTTGGCATAAGCAAATGCGCCGCTCTGGCTGTAAATGCTGGCACCCTCGCTATTGCTGATGCGAGGGTCTGTCGCCAGGGCCGCTGCTTCACAACGCTTTGCCAGGGACAGTGCCGTATCAACATCGATATGCCACGGATGATGCAGGGATAAATCCGGAAAGTCTTTTGCCATCAACTCAGCATCCGCTAATCCACAGAAAGCGTCTTCCGCCGTGTATTTGGCGATATTGCAAGCAGCTTCAACCGTGTCTTTCAAGGCTTGCGGACTGAGGTCTGAGGTGCTGGCGTAGCCTTTTCTTTGACCGAAATAGACCGTGACCGAACAGCCTTTGTCGCGATTGTATTCAATATTTTCAGTCTCGCCCTGTCGGACAGAAACATTTTGACCAGTGCCAAAACTGATTTCGGTCTCGGCACTGCTGGCACCTGCTTTACGCGTCAATTGAATGATGTCTTGGGCAATTTGTTGAAGTTGATCCTGTTGCATGCTGATGCGCTTGTTTTTTGCTTGGCAGTTAAAGCTGTTATCATACCGTGATTTGGCAGAGATTGCTTTCACCATGACATCTGAAACCTTTGATGATTCCCAACCCAGTAAAACACGCCTCAAGGCGGAGGCAGACGCCGCGCAAGACATTGGCCGTAAACTCGTTGAACTGCCAAAGGACAAGTTAAAAAAGTTGCAGCTTGAGGAAAGTCTTATGGATGCGATCACAGAGGCTAAACGCATTACCTCCAATGGAGCGATTCGTCGTCAAATGCAGTATATTGGGAGACTGATGCGGGAGACTGATTTGGCCCCTATTGTTGAACAGCTGGAAAAATGGGAAGGCAAGCATCAAGAGGAAAATGCCCGTTTCCATCATATGGAGCGGTGGCGTAGTCGATTATTGGAAGAGGCAAAAGCAATTGAGTTGTTCCTTGCCGAGTTTCCTCAAACCAATGTGCAGCAAATGCGGACCTTAATCCGTAATGCGCAGAAGGAACATGCTGCTGGAAAGCCACCTAAAAGTAGCCGTGAGCTATTCAAGATGATACGGGAAATCATGGAAGACAAGCGCGTTGTCGCAGACGCGGGTTTTGACGATGGCGCATTCGAAGACGGAATGTCTGAGTAGGGAGGATATATGCACAACAACATTGATATAGAACTTGATTTAACCGGTTTGGATAGTCCCTTGCCGATGTTGAAAACAAAAGAGTTGCTGGATAGCCTGAGATCAGGGCAGGTGGTACTTGTGAAAACGACGGCAGTGGGTAGTGAGCAGAATATTCGTAATTTGATCAATAATCATCCTGTCACCTTATTGTCGCTACACAAGCAAGATGGCGTATTCAACTTTTTAATTGAAAAAGACGCTGCCCTGTAAACCGGGTAATAGCTCTTAGCGATTAGCCTGCTTAGTGAAGGCTATCTCGCGTCCAGGCGCTTAATCAACTGGCTTCTTGGGCGGCAATAAAAATCTGCCTGGATGGCGATAAAGCGCAGTGAATAATTCCAGCCAAAACGCTTTCCAGTGACGATAGCGTACCTTTCTTGATTTCATCGCGACATAAATGGCCAGGCCAAAACTGGTGATCAGGTTAAGGGTACCGACCAAGGCAATGCCCAGAATGGCTGTGCCAACAATATATTCGCTGACCTGGAAGTCTAGCGCAGGGAGAGAATAGCCGGTGAACGCTGCTACAAAAGTCACATGGCGGATATCTAGCGGTAATCCCAGCATCACGCCTAAACCTGAGGCAAAGCCCAACAGGCAGCCAAAGTAAAAGTTTCCGGCCAATGCTCCCAGGTTATGGCGGATATAGTCAGTAATGCGCCACAAGCGTTCTTTACCCAATAATTTTTGTAGCCATGTCAAATGGCTTAGCCGCTCGGGGATGCGGTTATACGCTGCCAGGTTATCGTGATAACCTGCGATCAGGCCAGAGAGGAATAAACACACTCCGGCCACCGCAGCGTACCAGGCGGTCAGGCTGATTAACGGATTATTGCTATCCAGTAATGCATGCGCTTTTTCTGTCCCGATAAAGTGATGCCCTGTGGCCTCCATGATCAACCAGTCTATCAGTATCGCTACCGGGATCACCACGATCACATTCCCCAATATGGCAATGGTTTGGCTGCTTGTGGTTTGTGCCACGATATTGACCAGGTTGTGTATGTTTTTGCTGTCGTGACCATGATCATCAATGCTAGACGCAATGGTCGCCGCGGTCATGGCGGGCTGCTTGGTTGCCACTGTAAAGTGCAGCAGATGAATGATGACAAAGCCCAGGCCATAATTGAGGCTGAATAAAATAGCCTCGGTGAGTGGCGGTAAATGGTAACTGGCGATGATGATTTTAAACATGGCCATGACCGCGATGATGACACCAGCCCCCATGGCCGACCCCATGAGTCTGTAATATTCGCTACGATGTTGCGCAATATAATGCTCGCCAGTATGGCTGGCGTTTTCAGTAACGCGCAAAGCCAGCAGTTCGGTATTTTGGCGCCAGTAATCCGACAGGTTGTTTTTCTTGCACTCTGCATTCACTAATTGTTTCAACAGGCGTGTAATCGCCTGGCTGACATCATGCTTGAGGATGAGTCCATGCAGGATATCCACCACCAGTTGCATACGCTGGATTTGCTGCAAAATACGTTGCATCAATGCGGTCAGGGAGATGCTAGTCCCCGTTTTTGCATTAGCCTTACGGATTTCATAGGTCAGTTGTTCGCAGCGCTTGAGCACACTGTACAGATGCTGCACATCTTCAGCCTGGATACTCGATAAAGCGAGAAACTTCTGGATCTCGATATTTTGGGTAATGAATGGCGAGGAATTCGACTCCAGGTCTTCGTGTTGCAGAATCAGCTCTGGATCCAGTCCAGAGGCTGATAGCCGGAAAGAGAGCACTTGCAGCGCGTCTTTCAGCTCTTGAATACAGTTTTGCTGCAGTTGCCAGTCGCCACGGCTGATATCCAGCGTCAACATGAAGTCTCGCCAAATCTGGTCTGGCATGCCGGTCACCCAGTCGGCATCGTCATTTTGATGAAAAATCTGGCCGAACACATCCTTCAGATATTTGGGATCAGGCACATCCGGCAGGATTTTATGCGAAAGTCGGCGATAAATTTCAGTAAAAAAGCCCAGGTCTGACTGGATGCCATGATCTGAATAAAGCGAGATCACCGTTTTTTCGTTGAGCAGGCGTAACAAGCTGTTTCGCAACAGCATGGCAAACTGAGGTTGCTGCTGCAATAAGAAACACAATGCTTGCAGAGCATTGCTGGCGCTTTCAATATCGGTCGATTCTTTAGGCCGAATGTTGTCGAATAAAGCGCGTATAAATTCAATATCATTGATATCACCAGCCGCTTCGCGGGCAATCTGGTGATCAAAAATGGGGCGAAACATGTGAAACACTTTCTTTGATACTGGTTAGGGCAAGGATAACATGCGCTGATCGTTCAAAGCTGAGCCTCCAGTTGTACAGGCTCATTTTGTCGTTCCAATTGTAATTGAATCAATTTCCCGCGGTATTTGCGTACCAGGTTAGAGAGTTCGGCGGCATCCTGCACTTTTTCCTGGTTAATGCTTAGTAGCTGGTCACCACGTAGCAGGCCTGCTTTTTCGGCTGCCGAGCCGTGAATGACGGCAATCACTCGTACGCCATCGCTGCTTGCGGGGTGTACTTGTTTGTCATTGCTTTCTGTTGAGGTGGAGCGGGGCACCAGTTTGATCACGTGCACGCCTAATACAGGCGGGGGTAACTTTGCCCAGTAAGTGGCGTAATAGCGATATTTTGTCGGATCGACCGCCATGTCTTTTTCTGTCAGGGCCTTTCCTTTTCTGCTCGCCTCCTTGATCATTTCCATTTTAGAAGCGGCGGTCGTATTCCCAGCTTTTTTGACATAGACGAGGATGCTATCGGCCTTGATGGTGCGTCCATGGCTAATTGCTTGCTCGGCTGGGACAACCTCAGCTTCAAAGCTGCTAATTCCCATGAGGTCATAGCCGTTTTCCAGCATGTTGATATTATCCTCGTCTCTACGGGTGCCGCTGAATATTTGAGGTTCTGGATTTGCCTGCATGGAGTGCAAATTGCCCTGGTTCTGTGCCTGGTAATTACTGGCGTAAGGATTGTCTTCTGCTCGTATCGCACGGCTGGTTAGCAGTGTCGCGGCAATGAGTAAAAGCGTTAGCCATAAAAATGATTTTGCCGGTGGCAGATTTCTACGCAAGCTTGTTGATGTAGCCAGCTGCTCATGGTTGCACAGTGTATTCATTAGGTTTCTCCATGATCGAATAACAGTTTGTAATGTTATGATGTATCGGTACATTAACACAGACCCCATCTACAAGGTTATGCAAGAAGACATTACGCGTATCGGATTAGTTTCGATCAGCGACCGCGCTTCACAAGGCGTTTATGAGGACAAGGGAATTCCTGCGCTCACAGCGTGGTTGGCCCAGGCCCTGGTTTCTCCATATACGGTATCTTCCCGGCTGATTGCAGACGATCAGGCCACTATCTCAAATACGCTCAAGCAATTAGTCGACGAAGAAGGCTGCCACTTAATATTAACGACAGGAGGCACCGGGCCGTCCGTCAGGGATGTCACGCCAGAAGCGACATTGGCTGTGGCGGATCGCGAAATGCCCGGTTTTGGTGAGCAAATGCGGCAAATCAGTCTGCGGTTTGTGCCCACCGCCATTTTATCGCGCCAGGTGGCCGTCATCCGCAAGCAGTGCCTGATTATCAATTTGCCTGGCCAACCTAAATCTATCCAGGAAACGCTGGAAGGTCTCAAAGATAACGACGGTAATACGCTGGTGCCGGGAATCTTTGCAGCAGTACCATATTGCCTGGATCTGCTCGCCACGCCCGATAGCGCGATGCCTTATCTGGAAACGAATGAGGCTCTGGTGAAATCATTTCGGCCCAAGTCAGCCATACGTCAGGCTGCCACACGCTAAATCAGGAATAGCATGTTTTTCAAAAACACTCATAAGCTTGTTTTTCTCGTTTGCTTTGCTCTCTTGACGTATCTCTTACTCATTGAAATGGCGCCCAGTAACAATGGTTCAGTTTACAAGGATAAGCTGCAGCACATTGCTGCTTTTGCCGGCGTGGCTTTTTGGGGACTGCTGGCATTTCAGCGTTATCCTAAGGCGGTCATGCTAGGGCTAGCGGTGTTTGGAGCCCTTATGGAGGTATTGCAAGGAGTGCTGACCACAACTCGGCAGGCAAGTACATACGACTGGCTGGCTGACCTTGTTGGCATTTTATTGGCCTGGATTGTGGTAGTTCTGTGGCAGCACGGGTGGAACAAGCGACGTGGCTGAGTTTGATATTATCGCTAAATACTTTACCCGACCTGCCCAGGCGGATGTAGGCATAGGGGATGATGCTGCCCTGATCCGGGTGCGTGACGGCTATCAGCTGGCCGTGTCTGCGGATATGTCAGTGGCAGGCACGCATTTTTTTTCTGACATAAATCCGTTTGCCATCGGCTGGAAAAGCATGGCCGTAAACATTAGCGATATGGCTGCCATGGGCGCTGAGCCAAAATGGGCCACTTTGTCGATAGCTTTGCCTGAGTTGGATGAATCATGGTTGCGGGACTTTAGCGATGGGTTATTTAAGTGTGCAGAGGCGTTTGGTGTGTCGCTGATTGGCGGAGATACCACGCGGGGGCCACTAACTATCGCGATCAATATCATGGGTGAAGTACCGTTTGGGCAGGCGTTGCAACGCAATGGTGCGCAAGTTGGCGATGATATCTGGGTCAGTGGCGAGTTGGGGTGTGCCGCCTTGTGGCTTCAGTATCGCTTGGGTCAGCTTGTGCTGCATGCAGAAGACGTTGCCATGCTGGCCACGGCTATGCATCATCCTCAACCGCGTGTCGCCTTAGGTCAGGCATTGCGTGGTGTTGCCACCGCAGCACTAGATATTTCGGATGGCTTGCTGGCGGATTTAGGGCATATCTTGAAGGCCTCCAAGGTCGGGGCGATGCTGGATTGGCAAGCGATTTCCCAGCCTGTCTTGCAGTATTCGCAAGTCAGTGAACCGGTCATGCAGCAGGCTGTATTAACGGGAGGTGATGATTATGAACTGTGTTTTACCGCGCCAGCGACGGAGCGGCAGACTGTACTCGCCCTCTCGGCGCAGTTGGGTTTGCCCTTAAGCCGCATCGGGAAAGTTCAGGCTGAACCAGGGCTGCAAGTCTTTGATGCGAATAACCCCATCGTGCTGTCGCAGAAAGGATACGATCATTTTGGCTAGTAGTGTTCAGCACAAAGTGCAACCCAGTTGGCAGCTATTGCTCTCGCACCCCTTGCATTGTATGAGTTTTGGCTTGGGCACTGGCTTGTCACCAAAAGCGCCAGGGACAGCCGGCAGCCTGTTGGGTTTTCCACTTTATTGGCTGTTGATGGATTTGCCAGTGAGTCAACAGTGGCTAGTTCTGGTTGGGTTGTTCTTATTTGGTATCTGGTGTTGCGAGTTTACCGGTCATGCGCTCGGTGTCAGTGACCACGGTGCTATCGTTTGGGATGAAGTGGTCGCCATGGCTGCTGTATTAATCACCGTGCCACTTTCTGTTGTTTGGGGGTTGGCCGCATTTGTCTGTTTCCGTTTGTTTGATATCTGGAAACCTTTTCCCATCAGCTGGGCTGACCGTCATGTCAAAGGTGGATTAGGTGTGATGTTGGATGATGCGCTGGCCGCCGTCATGGCGATACTGGTTTTGCAAGTTGTGCAAAGGATAGTGTGATGCCATCTTTGCTGGAGTTAAGTGCTGATTTGGGGCAGGCGATGCAGGCGCAAGGATGGCAATTAGCGCTTGCGGAGTCTTGTACGGGAGGCATGATTGCAGAATCAGTGACTGCCATTGCGGGCAGCTCTGCCTGGTTTGATCGCGGCTTTGTGACGTACAGCAATGCCGCAAAAATCGATATGCTGGCTGTGCCCGAGAGGCTGATTGCGGAGCATGGGGCTGTGAGTGAACCGGTAGCAAGAGCAATGGCGATGGGCGCCTTGCAACGTAGTCACGCAAATATCAGCGGTGCCGTTACCGGGATTGCTGGGCCAGGAGGCGGCTCAGCACTAAAACCGGTAGGAACAGTATGCTTTGCCTGGGCTATGCGTGGCGTCGAAAATCAGGGCAATCAGATTGTTATCGAAACCCGTCATTTCGAAGGCGACCGCACACAAGTACGGCAACAAGCCGCCAGTCATCTCTTGAAGGGCTTGCTACGGCTGATCAATCAATCAGACTAATAACCTTGCGTTGATGATGCTAGCGCTGGTGATGATGATGGTGCCCGTGGCCGCGACCCCAGTTGCCACCGTGAAAGTGTCGTGGACCATAGTTGTAACCGCCGTAGCCGCCATTTCCGTATGAAAACTGAATAAACCCAGGCGCTGGGGCAGGATAAGCTACGGCAGGCACACCGTAAAAGTTACTTTGTGGGTGGCGGTACACGACGACAGGTGGCGGCGCGTAATAAACGGGTGGTGGTGCATAGTATGCAGGCGGGTAAGGGTTGCCAACAACCACGCCTACAGACCAGTTATCTCCGGCTTGTGCATTGAAAGCAGCCAGGCTACCCAATGCCAATCCTGTTAAATATTTTACGATTTTCATAAATTCTCCTCTCACGGAAAACATAATAATGCTCCCAGATTCCCTTAACGTGTCATCCTGCTCAAGGTTGACACGATTCAGGCCGAATTTTTAAGCCGAAATCACTGGCTTGAATTCATGGCTTCGCCATTTCACTGATGGTCGATTTATGAAATAATTAGAAGTTATGGTTTGGATTATATAGCGTTTGTATAAACAGCGCATTTTTATCGCTAATAAAGAAGGTAATCAGCATGGATGACAACAAAAGCAAAGCGCTCGCCGCCGCACTTTCCCAAATTGAAAAACAGTTCGGTAAAGGCTCCATTATGCGCATGGGCGATGCTGATATCGGCGAAGACCTGCAAGTGGTTTCCACCGGCTCACTGGGCCTGGATATCGCACTGGGGGTGGGTGGCTTGCCACGTGGCCGTATTATCGAAATTTATGGCCCTGAGTCTTCCGGTAAAACCACATTGACCTTGTCCGCGATTGCCGAAATGCAAAAGTTGGGCGGTGTCGCAGCATTTATCGATGCTGAGCATGCTCTGGATCCACAGTACGCGGCCAAGCTGGGCGTGAATGTGCCTGAATTACTGATTTCACAGCCTGACACCGGGGAGCAAGCGTTGGAAATTGCCGATATGCTGGTACGCTCCGGCTCCGTGGATATCGTGGTTGTTGACTCGGTGGCTGCCTTGACCCCACGTGCCGAAATTGAAGGTGAAATGGGTGACAGCCACATGGGCTTGCAGGCACGCCTGATGTCACAGGCATTGCGTAAGCTCACTGGTAACATCAAGCGTACCAATACGCTGGTGATTTTTATCAACCAGATCCGTATGAAGATCGGTGTCATGTTCGGTAATCCTGAAACGACCACTGGCGGTAACGCGCTCAAGTTTTACTCTTCTGTCCGTCTCGATATCCGCCGTACCGGTGCGATTAAAAAAGGCGACGAGGTGATTGGCTCTGAGACCAAGGTGAAGGTCATCAAGAACAAGGTTGCGCCGCCGTTCAAGCAGGCTGAATTCGACATCATGTACGGCGAAGGTATTTCCCGTCTGGGCGAAATCATTGAGTTGGGTACAAATTTGAAACTGGTTGAGAAATCAGGTGCGTGGTACAGCTACAACGGTGAAAAAATCGGCCAGGGTAAAGAAAACGCTAAAGAGTTCCTGCGCGAGAATCCAGCGATTGCGGCAGAAATTGAAGCCAAGATTCGCGACAACTCTAATGTGCTGGCAGATAGCATGACTGCGGCCAGAAGTGAGGACGATTAAGCAGCTTGCGTCAGCCGATTGAAAAGTCGCTGCGCCAGCGTGCGCTGGAGTATCTAAGCAAGCGCGAATATTCTGCAGCCGAACTGGCGCAAAAGCTCAAGGGTTATGCGGACGACGCGGATGATATCCCGGCCTTGATTTCTGATTTCAGGGCTCGTGGCTGGTTAAGTGATGCGCGTTATGCCGAACAAATGGTGCATGCGCGCCAGGCCAAGTTCGGTACAGCGCGGGTGGCGCATGAGTTACGCGAAAAAGGGGTGGACGACACCCTGATCGCCGAAGCAGTTGCTGGTTTGCAGGACAGTGAAGTGGAACGCGCCAGTGAAGTCTGGCGCAAAAAGTTTAAAGCAGCCCCGACAACACGCGAGGAATGGGCAAAACAGGCCCGTTTTTTACAGAGTCGGGGTTTTACGTTTGAAGTAATTAAACAAATTTTGAATAGACACGCAGAAGATGACAGTTAAGTACGGGCAAAAACCTTCCAGCAAACAAATCCGCCAGGCCTTCCTGGATTTCTTTGCTTCCAAAGGTCACCAGGTGGTGGCTTCCAGTTCGCTGGTGCCGCATGGTGACCCGACCTTGCTGTTTACCAACGCAGGGATGAACCAGTTTAAAGATGTATTCCTGGGTTTTGACAAGCGCGCGTATACCCGTGCAGCCACCGCACAAAAATGCGTACGTGCTGGCGGCAAGCATAACGATCTCGAGAATGTGGGCTATACCGCACGTCACCACACCTTTTTCGAGATGCTGGGTAACTTTAGTTTTGGGGATTATTTCAAGCGTGATGCCATCAAGTATGCCTGGGAATTGCTGACCGAAGTCTATGCCTTGCCTAAAGAGCGTTTGATGGTCACCGTCTACGCTGAGGACGACGAAGCCTACGATATCTGGAACAAGGAAGTCGGCGTGCCAGCGGACAAGATTATCCGCATTGGCGATAACAAGGGTGCCAGATATGCGTCTGATAATTTCTGGATGATGGGCGATACCGGTCCTTGTGGTCCCTGTACCGAGATTTTCTATGACCACGGTGCGCATATTCCTGGCGGCCCTCCAGGCTCGCCAGACGAAGATGGCGACCGTTTTATTGAAATCTGGAACAACGTGTTCATGCAGTTTAACCGCGACGAAGCAGGTGTGATGCATCCTTTGCCCAAGCCATCTGTCGATACGGGGATGGGGCTGGAACGCATTTCTGCCGTACTGCAAGGCGTGCATGCCAACTACGAAATCGATTTGTTCCAGGGGCTGATTAAAGCCGCTGCGCGAGAAACGCATACTGACGATCTGGATAGTCCTTCACTCAAGGTACTGGCGGACCATATTCGTGCCTGTTCTTTCCTGATTGCCGATGGCGTGATTCCAGGCAATGAAGGCCGTGGTTACGTGTTACGGCGTATTATCCGCCGTGCGATTCGTCATGGTTATAAATTAGGCTGCCGTGCCGCCTTCTTCCACAAGCTGGTGCCAGACCTGGTCGCTGAAATGGGTGAAGCTTATCCTGAGTTGGCCAATAACCAGGCGCGTGTCGCGGACGTGCTCAAGCAGGAAGAAGACCGCTTTTTTGAAACCATCGAAAACGGCATGCAGATTCTGGAAACTGAATTGGCAACCAAGCCAGCGGTGTTTAATGGCGACCTGGCCTTTAAATTACACGATACCTTTGGCTTTCCACTGGACCTGACCGCAGATATTTGCCGCGAACGCGGAGTGACTGTCGATACGGCCGGATTTGATGCCGCCATGGCACGCCAGAAAGAGCAGGCGCGTGCCGCCGGTAAATTCAAAATGGCGTTGAACCTCGAATATGAGGGTGTTGCGACCACTTTCCACGGCTATGACAAACTGGAAGTCCCAGCCAAAGTACTCGCCTTGTATAAAGATGGCAGTGCCGTGGCCACACTTAACGAAGGTGATCTCGGCGTGGTCGTGTTGGACCATACACCGTTCTATGCCGAATCCGGTGGTCAGATCGGCGATAGCGGGGAGCTCAAGTCTGCCAACGGTATTTTTGCCGTTGAAGATACACAAAAAATCCAGGCCGCGGTATTCGGTCACCACGGTGTGCTGAAAACCGGGACCTTGTATGTGGGTGACGATTTGACAGCCAAAGTCAATCTGCAAGCGCGTGCCAGCACCATGCGCAACCACTCGGCGACGCACCTGATGCACAAAGCCTTGCGTGAAGTGCTGGGTGAGCATGTGCAGCAAAAAGGCAGTTTGGTCGATACCGAAAAAACCCGTTTTGACTTTGTGCATAATGCGCCGATGACGGATGCCGAAATTGCCAAAGTGGAGGCGCTGGTCAATGCCGAAATCCTCGCCAACGTGGCAACCGAGGCTCGCCTGATGGATATCGAGTCCGCACAAAAAACCGGTGCCATGATGCTGTTTGGTGAAAAGTACGGTGACGAAGTACGCGTGCTTGATATTGGCTCCAGCCGCGAATTATGTGGTGGCACCCATGTCAGCCGTACCGGCGATATCGGCCTGTTCAAAATCACTTCTGAAAGTGGCGTGGCTGCGGGAGTGCGCCGCGTAGAAGCTACCACAGGCGAGGGTGCCCTCAGGCTGGTACAGACGCAGCAAACGCTGATTAATCAAGTGGCTGGCGAACTCAAGACGCCCGCACATGAGCTGCCTGGCAAAATCGCACAGGTGATGGACAACGTGAAATCGCTTGAAAAAGAATTGGCACGCCTCAAGTCCAAGCTGGCCTCCTCACAGGGGGATGACCTCGCGACGCAAGCGCAGGACGTCAACGGCGCCAAAGTACTGGCAGCCACCCTCGACGGGGCGGATGCCAATGCCTTGCGTGAAACCATGGATAAGCTCAAAGATAAACTCAAATCTGCAGTCATTGTGCTGGCGAGCGTGGCTGACGGTAAAGTCAGCCTGGCTGCGGGTGTCACTACTGACTTGACTGGCAAGGTCAAAGCAGGCGAGTTGGTCAATCATGTGGCTGGTCAGGTCGGTGGCAAAGGTGGTGGTAAACCGGATATGGCGATGGCAGGTGGTACTGAGCCCGCTAATTTGCCGCAGGCTTTGGCAAGTGTGAAGGCTTGGGTAGAAACAAAACTAAATTAATTTAATTGATTAACAGAGCGAAATAATGGCATTAATCGTACAAAAATATGGTGGTACCTCGGTGGCTAATCCCGAGCGTATCCGTAATGTGGCGCGTCGCGTGGCGCGTTACAAGGCATTGGGCCACCAGGTGGTGGTTGTGGTATCCGCAATGTCTGGTGAAACCAACCGGTTGATCTCACTGGCCAAGGAAATCATGCAAGACCCTGATCCACGTGAGCTGGATGTGATGGTATCAACCGGTGAGCAGGTCACCATCGGCATGACGGCCCTGGCACTGATGGAGCTTGGCATTAAGGCAAAAAGCTATACCGGTACCCAGGTTAAGATCTTGACTGACGATGCTTTTACCAAGGCACGTATTCTGGATATCGACGAACATAACCTGAAAAAAGACCTGGATGATGGCTATGTCTGCGTGGTGGCTGGGTTCCAGGGCGTGGATGCCAATGGCAATATTACGACCTTGGGCCGTGGCGGCTCAGATACTACTGGTGTAGCACTGGCTGCGGCGTTAAAGGCGGATGAATGTCAGATTTATACCGATGTCGATGGCGTTTACACCACCGATCCGCGTGTGGTGCCTGAGGCACGCCGCTTGGATAAAATTACCTTTGAAGAAATGTTGGAACTGGCTTCACAGGGCTCCAAAGTATTGCAAATTCGCTCGGTTGAGTTTGCCGGTAAATACAAAGTCAAATTACGTGTGCTGTCCAGCTTCGAAGAGGAGGGCGACGGTACACTGATCACATTCGAAGAAAATGAGGAAAACATGGAAGAACCAATTATCTCCGGCATCGCCTTTAACCGCGATGAGGCGAAAATTACCGTGACGGGCGTGCCCGACAAACCAGGAATTGCCTATCAGATTTTGGGCCCGGTGGCAGACGCCAATATTGATGTGGATATGATTATCCAGAACGTCGGTGCGGATGGTACGACTGACTTCACCTTTACCGTACATAAAAATGAGATGAACAAAGCCCTGAGCATTCTTAGAGATAAAGTGCAGGGCCATATCCAGGCACGTGAAATCAGCGGCGACGACAAGATTGCCAAAGTCTCTGTGGTTGGGGTGGGTATGCGCTCACATGTAGGGATCGCCAGCCAGATGTTCCGTACGCTGGCCGAAGAAGGGATCAATATTCAAATGATCTCAACCAGCGAAATTAAAATTGCAGTCGTGATCGAAGAGAAGTACATGGAACTGGCTGTACGCGTGTTGCATAAAGCATTCGGCCTCGAAAACGCATAATCGCCAACGGACGAATAAAGAAATAAAACATTCTTCTTTTTTGCGTTGATTTTTGAAGGGTTTTCACGTAGTATGGCGCCCTTCGATGCAGTAGCAATGCTGCAAAGAGAACAGCATGCGCTGTGTTGGTACTATTAAAACTTCATTGTTTTAATAAGGTGAGCTGGCCGAGTGGTCGAAGGCACTTCCCTGCTAAGGAAGCATATGGGCTTAAACCTGTATCGAGGGTTCGAATCCCTCGCTCACCGCCAAAAACCTCGCTTTGCGCGGGTTTTGTTTTTGGTAAACTGGTTGCAGAATATGATTTTGCACCGCCACAAAGCGCAAAATAGTGTATAATGCTGTTTTTGTTGCAAAGCAACAAACCTTGGCGCCCGTAGCTCAGTTGGATAGAGTATTTGGCTACGAACCAAAGGGTCGGGCGTTCGAATCGCTCCGGGCGCGCCAAATTAGTAATGAAATAAACCTCTTAGGCTTAACGGTCTAAGAGGTTTTTTCTTTTGTGGGTGATAGATTTTATTTGATTGATTAACATCCATCGGCATGCCGCCAAATTCAAATTTTGATGGCATTCACAGGTGATTCTGGTCGTCTGATCTATGCTCGCTAGAAAGCATCAAGCTGACTTTTTGACATGGCAAATGCAGTAATAAGTTGCATTCAATCAATGTTCACTGCAAATAAAAAATCCCGCTTCCGCGGGATTCTGTTTTCAGAGGCGTCAATTACAGCGCAATCACGCCGCCAATGGAACCGAGCACGGAGCCCACGACTGGGCCAACCACTGGTAAGCCGGTCAGGAAATTACCAACAGCGCCAACAATCGTTTTGGTGCCTGTCAATACGCCGGATAAGAGGCCCGATACGCCACCTAGTAAGGATCCTACAGTGCCGGAAACATCGACTACTGCGCCACCTGAAACAGCTTCAATTTCAATTCGGTTCAATTCTTGAATAGCCATTACTAATCTCCTAAAACGTTTTTAAAAGTAAATTCCTACTCGCTCGTAGGGACGAATTATCCGAAGATAATCGGTTAGGTTTTCTTTGAAAAGAAAGATAAAGAAAAACCAAACAATGTAAATGTAAACTTATTTTAACTAAAAAACAACCCTAAATAAAAATGATTTGACCATGTTGCCGATGGCAAACAATGGTTGGCGTGGCGGGAGAATAGACAGATATGGTATGCTCTAGTTTTAATCAATGCATGGTATTTCAGTGTCTCTCAATGCTTGTTTGTCGCGTATTGCCAGTGATATGCAGCAGGTGGATGATGTCATCCGCCAGTCTTTATCTTCACAAGTTCCGCTGATAAATCAGATCTCAGAATATATCATTCATAGTGGGGGCAAACGTTTGCGGCCTGCATTGGTGTTGATGGCCGGAGACCTTGCGGGCGGGGTGACTGCAGCACATCATCAGCTGGCAGCGATTATCGAGTTTATCCATACTGCAACGCTATTACACGACGATGTTGTTGATGCTTCCGAGTTGCGCCGCGGAAAGTCCACGGCAAATCATGTGTATGGCAATCCGGCAAGCGTGTTGGTCGGCGACTTCTTATATTCCCGAGCCTTCCAGATGATGGTCAAGTTGCAGAAGATGCGTATCATGGACATCCTGGCTGATGCCACCAATGTGATCTCTGAAGGCGAAGTGCTGCAACTACTGAATGTGCGCAATATTGGCGTCAGTGAGCAGGATTACCTGCAGGTGATTCACTTTAAAACAGCCAAGTTATTTGAAGCTGCGACCCGCTTAGGTGCCGTTCAATGCCAGTCAAATACCGCGCAGGAGCAAGGCTTGGCCAATTATGGCATGCATTTGGGCACTGCTTTCCAGCTCGTCGATGATGTGCTGGATTTAACAGGTGAGAGTGAAAAAATTGGCAAGACGCTAGGCAATGACCTGGCAGAAGGTAAAGTGACTTTGCCTATGCTTTATGCGATACAGCAGGCCCCTGCTGCACAGGCTGATCTGGTCAAGCAAGCCTTGCTGGAAGGGCAGGTCGCGCAGTTGGATAAAGTGCTCGAAATCCTGCACGCTGTGAAAGCTTTTGATTATGTGCGTGGTGTTGCAGAGAAGGAAGCGAGACTGGCCTGTGAGGCTTTGTCAGTGTTTACAGAATCACCTGCAAAACAGGCGATGCTGGATCTTGCTCACTTTTCCGTCAGTCGTCAGCAATAATCTGGCCGCCTGCCATTTGCAGGCAGGCTGTATTGTGTCAGTTTAGTTCAGTGCGATAGGCTCACCGCTAATATGGTAGTAGCTGAGTCGCGCACAATCATTGGTCGCATGCGTTAATGCGCCATCAAAGAGGGACTTTCCGTCTACATCTACCACCGCGTAGCCATTGTGATAAAGCGTGACTTCAGCCTGCATGTCGTCTTCAACCCGGGTTGCTTTCTGCAGACCACGGGTGTGTGATGAGCGCATGGCAAAGCTGATGCAGTTTTCCTCTTCCTCTTCACTGTAGACTTCCCAGTGCGATTGCCCGGTCAGTTTGGTCAGCCATCCTGGTAAGTCGACCTCTACACGGCAAATCACAGGCTCATCCCAGGCAGGATGCTCAACCTGGTTCAACTCGACTTCAGTCGGTGGCGTAAATTTGATTTGATCAGACATAGGCAACTTCCTTCACTTAATAAAATGGATGCGAAGTCACTCGGCTGGAGTGCTATTCCCATCTTACACATAAATGGCGGCATACAAGCGGTTTTCAAGACGGAAAAAGCAGCTTTTAAACAGGTTTTGCCGTCTTTTAGCCTTGCTTACTTGCATTAACGATGAGATCATGCAGCAACCTTAACTTTGTTATCGGTATCATGTCAGAAATCCTTGAGCCTGTTTTAAGCTTATTACGTACGCAGCCGCATTTCTTGCAAGCGGTGTGTTTAATGCTCGGTTTAGTGGTTGGCAGCTTCCTCAATGTGGTGATACATCGCCTGCCAAAAATGATGGAGCGCGAGTGGCAGGCCAGCTGTCTGGACTTGCAGGGGCAAGCCGCACCTGAACTACCAAAATATAACCTCGTTGTACCGCGTTCTGCCTGCCCACATTGTGGACACCAGCTTACCGCCCTGGAAAATATTCCTGTCATCAGTTACCTGTTTTTGCGTGGCCGCTGCAAGGCCTGCAAAGCGCCGATTTCTGCCCGTTACCCACTGGTCGAGTTGCTGACTGGCTTATTGTCCCTGGCGGTGGGTGTGCAATATGGCTTTAGCATGTTGACCGTATTTGCTTTGGTGTTTGTATTTGCGCTGGTTGCATTGACCTTTATCGATTTTGATACGCAATTATTGCCCGATGATATTACCTTGCCCTTGTTGTGGCTGGGGTTGCTGCTCAATATCAAATATGGTTTCACAGATTTAACTTCAGCCGTGATTGGTGCGATGGCAGGTTACCTGGTGTTATGGGCTGTCTACTGGTTGTTCAAGCTGATCACTGGTAAAGAGGGCATGGGCTATGGCGACTTTAAGCTCCTGGCTGCGATTGGCGCCTGGTTTGGCTGGCAGTTATTACCTGCGGTCATCTTGTTAAGTTCTGTCGTTGGCAGTGTGATTGGCATAGGCCTGATTCTGCTCAAAGGCAAAACTCGCCAAACTGCTATTCCATTCGGCCCGTTTCTGGCCCTAGGTGGTATTGCTGCCTTATTTTACGGTCAGTCACTGGCCTCTTATTATCTGATGCCATGAGTAAAGTAGTCGCCGTGACTGGCGGTATAGGCAGCGGTAAAACCGAGGTCTGCAAATATTTTTCAATCTTAGGTGTGCCCGTGGTCGACCTGGACCAGATTGCACATGAAATGAGCGCGCCTGATAGCGCTGCCATGCAGGCAGTGCGTGCGGCTTTTGGTGATGAAATGTTTGAGGCTGATGGTTGCTTGAATCGTGCCAGATTGCGAGAACTGGTATTTTCTGAGCCCGATGCACTAGATCAACTAAACCAGATCATGCACCCCGCGATCCGTGCTGAAGCCATGCACCGGATTGAACAGCATTCTGCGCATCCTTATGTGGTCTTAGCGATCCCATTACTTGTTGAAAGCCGTGACGATTGGCAAATCGTAGACCATGTGCTGGTTATCGATTGTGATGAGCACACACAGCTGACACGTGTGATGCAACGCAGCCAGTTATCTGAAGTGATAGCGCAAGCCATGATTGCTGCACAAAGCAGCCGTGAAGAGCGTTTATCGATTGCCGACTCGGTCATTGTCAATGACCAAACATTGGATCATTTGCAGGAAAAAGTGCTAGAGTTTCATAAAAACTTCTCTAAAACTTGCCAGTGAATGAAAAGGGTTTCATAATCAGGCTTTTATTGCATACTTTTCAAGTATCAGCTGACAGAAAAGGCTGCCGTGTCGAGCTACGAGTTTCCATTTAACGAGCGCATCAGAACTTATCTCCGCCTGGAAGATTTGTTCGTCAAAATGCTGCACCACATTGAGATTGGCCATGAAATCAGCCACCATGTGGCGCTGATTTCCATGCTGCAAATCCTTGACCTGATTGATCGGGGCGATTTAAAAGTTGATTTGTTGCAAGAGCTGGAAAGGCACAAGGTGCAACTCTCCTTCTTGCAAAATAACCCCAATATTGATCAGCTTGCCTTGGCAACAACCTTGTCCAGTTTGGACCGCTGTGCGACTGCATTACGTTCAGATCATCAAAAACTGGGGCAATCATTGCGCGATAACGACTGGTTGATGAGCGTCAAGCAACGGACCAGTATCCCTGGTGGCGTATGCGAATTCGACTTGCCCTCCTATCGTCACTGGCTCTACCTAGGTGAAGAGCGTCGCAAGAATGACTTTGATCACTGGCTGGCCAAACTCATGCCCATGTACGAGGCTATCCGCCTGATTCTGCAATTATTGCGTGGGAGTGGCCAGGTGCTCTCGCTGGTGGCCCACAATGGGGCTTACCAACAGCAATTATCTGGTCACAAACCGGCACAATTATTGCGTATTGTGATAGACCACGACGAATGTTTCCCTGAAGTCAGTGCGAATAAATATGCCATCAATATCCGCTTCCAGAAGCTGGACTTCGTGCAAAGACCCAAGGGCTGCGAGCAGGATATCTCGTTCAAGATGATTATCTGTAACTTTACCGGGGCAGGCCATAATTGACACAGCAAACCGTCAAAGCGCGCAAGGTCGCTTGCCCGTCATGTGGTGAAACGACGGAGTATTCGCCTGCCAACCCTTTCCGGCCCTTTTGTAGTGAGCGCTGCAAATTGGTTGATCTCGGCGATTGGGCCACAGAAAAATTTCGTATCCCCGATAGCACACCACCTGATTTATACGAACCAGAATAACTGGCTGCCAGGATGATTACCATGCATAAAACTGCTTTTCTCTTCCGTATCGTTACCAGTATTTGCCTGGCTAGCTGGCTAGGTGTCGCCCACGCAGAAGTGAAAATGACCGATGCCTGGGTGCGTGCTTCTACCCCCGGGCAGTCTGTAGGGGCGGCTTACGTGACCTTATCCAGCCCGCAGGATGTCACCTTGGTATACGTCGAAACAGAGCGCGCTGGCAGTGTGGAAATGCATAGCATGACCATGGAAAATGGCATTATGAAAATGCGCAGCATGGAAGAGTTGCCTGTGCCTGTGGGCAAACCAGTGAAGTTGGCACCAGGCGGCCTGCATTTAATGTTATTCGAATTGCCAACACCATTTAAAACAGGTGAGCAAGTCAAATTCAGGCTATGTTTCAAGGACAAACAAGGCAAGATCACTGAACAGTTTGTTGCCATGCCAGTGAAAACTGCACCATAAATTGACTATCCGCGACTTTTCACAAAAGTCGCGATATACAAATTCTCTACTTCACTTCTCGCCCAAGGTGTTTTTCGCAAAAACTTCAGGCTAGACTTCACTGATGGATCCTTCTTGAAGCAATTGATACTCACCTTTTGCGCAAGTTTGTCCCAGCCATAGTATTCAACCAGTTGCTCGACAATTTTTTCAAGGGTGATGCCATGTAGTGGATTATTAGTTTGGGTCATGGGACTACTTTGAGTAATTAATGCCGACACTCATCATATGCCACTGCGTCATGCTTGAGCGTGATGATTACGCATTTGAAAGGCATTAGGTTAGCAGGAAACTGTCCTTTTGAATTAATATAGTTCGCAAAAGCCACGACCGCTTTTGCCTTTTGTTGGCGGGCTGGCAGCCTAATAGTTTGCACAGGCGTCCCGGGTGGTACTTCGACATGAGCAATTTCAATGACAGAAGAATGCTCACTCATCAATGCAGCTTTTTAGCAAACCATTCTGGAGATGTTTTAGGTAACCAAGCTGCTAAATTCTCATCATAAACAAATACGATATCTACCGGAGTGGCCGTGCTGTTATTTGCGTCATTGGTAGTCTGTAAGGCTATCTGTAATGTATGCCTCCATGGTAACTGGGTGCAGGCACACAATCCAACCCAACAATAATTAAAAAACACTGGCAATAGAGTCGCTGCATTGACGAGTTCACGTTGAAAAGCCGGTGGACTTGTAGTGTATTAGGCTTCACTGGAGCGCAATCAGTATGTATGCAGTCATTTTATCGGTTTCGATCGTCTTTCTTCGCTTGTACTAGCTCAGCTAAAATTTCATTTCTGCTTATCTGATAATTTTGAGAAGCATGGAATATTCGAGCTTAATTCAGGATTTCTGTATTTTTAGAGGCGTTGCCAGCATTCTTGTCTCTCATTATGAGTGTTGCCAAGTCGCACGTTGCATGGCGATGCCACGGGCACCACAGGATTGCGCCTGCGGTAAATGTTCCAAACGCATACCACCTAGTGCATACACCGGAATTTCCAACCCATTCAGTAATTCACCAAACTTCACCCAGCCTAATCCGGTCACTTTCGGGTGACTTTTTGTTTGCATCACGGGAGAGAGCAGAGCGAAGTCAAATTGTAGCTCTTGGGCTTTTTGGAGTTGGGCTAGATCGTGACAAGAAGCGCCTACCAGTAAATGATCTGGCTTTTCTATGAGTGCCATCAGGCGCTGGCTATTTAAATGCACACCTTGGTAGCCGAGTTGTAATGCTTGTTCGGGGCTGTCATTAAGCAGGCAGCGGCAGTTATAAGACGCGCATAGCTGTAAGACCTCCTCGCTAAATTTCGCGAGTGCTGAGCCACCAAGCTGTGGTTCACGGATTTGCAGTAGTTGCAGGCCTTTGTCGAGTTGCTGCTTTAACGCTTGTAGGAAGGCGTGTTCACCCATCTCTTGCATATTGCTGATGGCATACACAGGCGGCAGGCTGAGTGCTTGCATAATAGGTGCATTGGCGGGTAGCACCGGGCTAACATTGAGTTGACGTGGATGCTGCCAGGCAAATTGCTGGCCTTCACGTGCCTGCAATTCACCTTGCCATGCGTGGACAAAGAAGAAGTGCAGCAGTACGGTTTTGGCCTCAGCATCATGTGTGGCTGGGTAGTCGTAGCGGCGTTTGATCCACGGCTGGATTTGCGTGGGCGTGATGCCGAGCTCTTCTTGTGCTTCGCGGATCAATGCGTGTTCTGGTGTTTCGCCAGCTTCTATTTTGCCGCCGGGAAACTCCCACCAGCCTGCCCAGCCTTTGCCATTGGGGCGGCTGGCGAGCAGGTATTCACCATTGGGTTGCATGAGGATCGCAACCGCGACTTGAACGAGTTTGGTCATAGGTATCAGGACTTCAGTTGCAGTTGGCCTGCGTAGTCTTTGGCGAACTGGTAAGCAACGCGGCCACTGCGAGCGCCACGCGTGTGGTAAAACTGCAGGGCGGCGTGGCGGGCTGCATCATCCATGCTAATACCAAACGTATCCAGCCAGTGCTCGGCGATGCTTAGATATTCGTCCTGGTCAAAACTGTAAAACGATAACCACAGGCCAAAACGTTCGGCGAGTGCAGTCTTTTCATCAATGGTGTCGTTGGGACGAATCTCGCCTTTGTCGACAATCGGCTGGTTGTCTGCCATGTATTCCGGCATCAGGTTTTTACGGTTGGAGGTGGCATAGACCAGCAAATTGGGCGATGCGTGCTCAATTGAGCCATCAAGTATTACCTTAAGCGCCTTGTAGCCCATGTCATTGGCTTCAAACGTGAGGTCATCGCAAAAAATAATGAATTTTTCCGGCCGCTGGCGGATGAGTTGCGTGATTTGCGGCAAATCGGTCAAATCCTGTTTTTCGATTTCAATCAGGCGTAAACCTTCTTTGGCATAGGCATTGAGCACGGCTTTGACAAGTGAGGATTTGCCAGTGCCGCGTGCGCCTGTCAGCAAGACGTGGTTGGCTGGCAGACCCTGTAAAAACTGGCGCGTATTACGCACGACCTCGTTTTTTTGCCGGTCTATAAAGCGGATATCTTCGAGCAATATGTGGTGAGGGTGTTCAACCGCCTGTAACTGCCCCTGGTTGCCGTGCTTGACCCAGCGCCAGGCGACAGCTTGCCAATTGGGCTCAGCCGGTGGAGCAGGCAATAAGGTTTCAAGACGCGTGATCAGTTGTTCGGCGCGTTGCAGCAGGTGTTCGATGGCATTCATGCGGAGTTGTCAGGTGAGAAATCAAACGATGGGCTATTGTACACAATGCGGTAACAGGCTGTCAGTGTCGCATCGTCAGGTGGTTTGTGTTAACTTGTCGGCCTTGGTTTTAATAAATGCCGCGATAAGAAATATGCAACCACGCAAGATTATATTGGCTTCACGTAGCCCGCGACGGGTAGAGCTATTGGCGCAGTTAAGCGTGCAATGTGACATCCTGCCCGCTGATATTGACGAATCCTGTTTGCTTGGAGAGGATCCTGCGCGATATGTACAACGGCTGGCCACTGCCAAAGCCATGGCGATTGCCGAAGCGCATGCCGCTAAAGGCTTGCCTATTCTTGCTGCAGATACCACAGTGGCCCTGGGGCAAGACATTCTGGGCAAGCCTGCCGATGCCAAAGAGGCTCTAGAGATGCTTTCCCGCTTGAGTGGCAGCGTGCACCTGGTGCATACGGCAGTGGCGGTCTATCAGGGGAGAGAAGTGCGTTGCCTGTTGAATACTACCGAGGTTGAAATGATGCAGGTGCCATTGGCTGCTTTGCAAGACTACATTGCCTCGGGCGAACCTATGGATAAAGCCGGTGCCTATGGCATACAGGGGCGTGCCGGAGCTTGGATTGTACGTATACACGGCAGTTACAGCGGCGTGATGGGTTTGCCGCTGCACGAGACGGCGCAGTTACTGCACGCATGGTAAACTTTGCATAAAAGAGAATGATAGAGATCGGGTAAAGCATGTCATTGGCGCAGGAAGTATTGATTAACGTCACGCCGCAGGAGACGCGCGTGGCGATTCTGGAGCAAGGCATTGTCCAGGAGCTACACATAGAACGGGCCTCATCACTGGGTATTGTGGGTAATATTTACCGTGGCACCGTTGTTCGTGTGTTACCGGGCATGCAATCGGCCTTTGTTGAGATAGGCTTGCAACGCGCCGCTTTTCTGCATGCGGCCGATATCATGGAATGTCATGCGGAAGAAGGCGATATCAAGAAAGAGCGCCCGATCCAGGAAGTGTTGCATGAAGGGCAGTCCATCATTGTGCAAGTGATTAAAGAAGCGATTGGCACCAAAGGCGCACGCCTGACCACGGAAATCAGTATTGCAGGGCGTTTTTTAGTTTACCTGCCTTACCAGAAACATATTGGCGTCTCCCAGCGCATTGATATCGAAGAAGAGCGCGAATTCTTGCGCAACCGGCTATTGGGTCTGCTGCCAGAAGATCGTGAAGGGGGCTACATTATCCGTACCATGTCGGAAAATGCGACCGATCAAGAGTTGCTGGCCGATATTGAATACTTACGCAAAGTGTGGAGCAAGATCCAGGCTGAAAGTACAAAAGTCGGTGAACGATCACTGATTTTTTATGACTTGAGCCTGCCGCGCCGGATTCTGCGCGATGTGGTGTGTACTGAAACCACCAGTATCCGCGTCGACTCTCGCGAGATGTTTGAACGCCTGAAAGAGTTTGCCGAGCTCTACGTTTCACACGCAGTAAAACCGCTGATGCATTACAAGGGCGAGCGGGCGCTGTTTGAGTTTTACGATATTGAAAATGAAATTGAAAAAGCCCTGGCACGTAAAGTTGAGCTCAAGTCTGGCGGCTACCTGATTTTTGACCAGACCGAAGCATTGACCACGGTGGACGTGAATACTGGTAGTTTTGTCAGCGGCAAAAACCTGTCTGATACCATTTTCAAAACGAATCTGGAAGCGGCACAGGCGATTGCAAGGCAACTGCGGTTACGTAATTTAGGCGGCATCATCATTATCGATTTTATCGATATGGATGAAGATGCACAGCGAGAAGCAGTGCTAGAAGAGTTACGCAAGGCAGTGACGCTGGATAGGGCGCGTATCAATGTGAATGGTTTTTCGGCATTGGGCCTGGTGGAGCTGACACGCAAGCGTACGCGTGAGAGCCTGGCACATTTGCTATGCGAGTCTTGCCAGGTATGCCAGGGTCGTGGCGAGCTGAAAACGGCGCAAACCATTTGCTATGAAATCATGCGGGAGTTGTTGCGCGAGTCCAAACAGTTCAGGAATGCCAATGAATTCAAGATATTGGCATCTCCTGAAGTGATTAATATGCTTGGCGACGAAGAGTCACAAAGCCTCGCAAACCTGTCAGACTTTATTAAAAAGCCAGTGTCGTTACACCCCGATACCCAGTACGGGCGTGAAGAATTTGATATTGTCTGGATTTAGTGTTGCGGTATAGGGCGATCCAGAATCGCCCTATGTGAACGCATGGCTAGAGAATGCTTACCGCCAGGCCCGGCAATACAATGCGGCTGATCATCTGCAACAAAAGCAGTGCTACCAGCGCCGAAAAATCAAAGCCTTGAATCGCGGGTAATACGCGGCGCAAAGGATCAAGAATGGGCGAGGATAACTGGTTCAGCACACCATAAATCGGACTGTAAGGATTGACCCAGCTTAATATCGCCATCAGCAAGATCGCATAAAAAAATACATCTACCATCTGCCCCAGTACCCCAAACACGGCTTGCCATACCCAAAACACAGGTGAAACGGGCGCACCTGCCAACAATGTTAACAGCGCAAATAAAACAATCTGCATCAGTAATGCCAGCAATAGCGTAGAGAGGTCCCATTGCCTGACCGGCCGGATGATTTTGCGTGCTGGTTTCACCATAAAATCAGTCAGTGCCATGGTCATCTGCCCCAGCGGATTCTGAAATGAAGTGCGTGTCCATTGCATTAAAAAACGCAGTACCAGCAGAAATGTGAGAATGCCAAAGGCGGCATTGAGTAAAAAGGTGGTCATATTGTGCAGCATTATGCTTGGGCTCCCAGTTGATCGCCGAGTTCTTTGGCGCGACGTGCAGCCTGCTCGGCTGCATGTCGCATCATGCCATGAATATCATGCTGGCGCATACTGATCAAGCCTTGCTCGGTAGTGCCACCCTTGGAGGTCACTTGCTCACGCAAGGTCGCGACGGGGGTTGCACTGCCTGCTGCCAACAAGCTGGCACCTTTAAAGGTGGCCAAGCTGAGTTTGAGTGACTGTTCTTCAGTCAGGCCTAAACTTACGCCAGCAGCCGTCAGCGCCTCTATCATCAAAAACACATAGGCCGGGCCGCTACCAGAAATGGCGGTCACGGCATCGAGTTGCGCTTCATTATCCAGCCAGACCACATCTCCAGCCGCTTGCAACAGCATATCTGCCAGTTCGCGTTGTGCCGGGGATACGGCCGAAAGGGCATAGGCGCCGGTGATGCCAGCCTGGATTTGCGCTGGTGTGTTTGGCATGGTACGAATGATGGTGGCGTAACCATTTAACCAGCGGCTCAAGTCTGCCGTGCGTATGCCGGCGGCCACTGAAATCACCAGTTGGGATTGCAAAAATGGCGCCAGCGCTTGTGCCACGCTATGTAATTGCTGCGGTTTGACGGCCAGTACAATCACATCGACAGCCAGCGAGCCTGCAGTCAGGCTGGCACTGGTATGGACACCTAGCGTGCCTTGTAAATGCTCGTGTTTGGCCGTATCCGGGTCAATGACGGTGATATTGTGCATGGCAAATGCGCGTTGTTGCAGGCCTATCATCAAGGCCTGTGCCATATTGCCGCCGCCAATAAAGGCGATACGAGTGGCTGAAAGTGAGTACATGTAATTAGTTTCCTTCTGTCACTGAATCTGGTTGAGGTTTAGGGGGACGTACGCCAAAAATGGCAGCGCCGACGCGAACCAGGGTCGCGCCTTCGGCAATCGCGGCGGTAAAATCTCCGCTCATGCCCATGGATAAAGTATCCAGTTGCAGGCCATGATGATTCAACTGCTCAAACAAGGCGCGCACCTGCCGAAATTGGTCACGCTGCTGCTCAAAGTCATTACAAGGGGCAGGAATCGCCATCAAGCCACGCAGCTGCAGGTGCGGCAACTGTTTGATATTTAAGGCGAGTTCTAGCAGCTCCTGCCCACTGGCACCACTTTTGCTTGCTTCTTCGCTAATGTTTACTTGCAGGCAAATGTTTAATGGCGCCAGTTCTGGCGGGCGTGCATCTGACAGGCGCTGAGCAATTTTAAGGCGGTCTACCGAGTGTACCCAGTCAAAATGACGGGCAATTGGCTGTGTTTTATTGCTTTGAATCGGTCCGATAAAGTGCCATGCTATTGCACAGTCCTGTAATTGCGCCTGTTTTGTCAGTGCCTCTTGCAGGTAGTTTTCGCCAAAAATTGTTTGGCCAGCCTCAAACGCAGTACGGATGGCTTGTGCCGATTGTGCTTTGCTGACTGCGCAAAGTGTGACTGATTGCGCAGCATGAAAACGTGCCCGCGCGTCAGCAATTTGCTGGCCGATGGAAATAAGGTTGTCAGAAATAGCGGTCATGGTGGCTAAATAAAGCGGGTTTTTAAGCGCTCAGAATACAAAAAACGAAGCAACATTATATAAATAATCACTGGAGTCGATTGTGGATATTTCAGATTTATTGGCATTTTCAGTTAAAAATAAAGCCTCGGACTTGCACTTGTCTTCTGGCCTGCCGCCGATGATTCGCGTACATGGCGATGTGCGTAAAATCAATTTACCTGCCATGGAGCATGCTGAAGTACACCGCATGCTGTATGACATCATGAACGACAGCCAGCGCAAGGTGTATGAAGAAACGCTGGAATGCGACTTTTCGTTTGAGATTCCAGACCTGGCGCGTTTCCGGGTCAACGCGTTTAACCAGCAACGCGGTGCCGGTGCGGTATTCCGTACCATTCCTAGCAAGGTGCTGACGCTGGATGAGTTAAATGCGCCCAAGGTGTTCAAGGACATAGCAGATACGCCACGCGGGATTGTGCTCGTTACAGGTCCGACTGGTTCTGGTAAGTCCACCACATTGGCGGCGATGATTGATTACATCAATGAAACGCAGATGTCGCACGTGCTTACCGTGGAAGACCCGATCGAATTTGTACATACCTCCAAAAAATCCCTGATTAACCAGCGTGAAGTCGGGCCGCATACGCAGTCCTTTGAAAATGCCTTGCGTTCCGCCTTGCGTGAAGACCCGGACGTGATCCTGGTGGGTGAGATGCGTGACCTGGAAACCATCCGCCTGGCACTGACTGCGGCTGAAACCGGCCATCTGGTGTTTGGTACCTTACATACCAGTTCCGCCGCCAAAACCATAGACCGGGTGGTTGACGTGTTCCCGGCCGCTGAGAAAGAAATGGTGCGTTCCATGTTGTCTGAATCCCTGCGTGCGGTGATTTCACAAACGCTCTGTAAAACCAAGGATGAGCAAGGTCGTGTCGCGGCGCACGAAATCATGATGGGCACGCCGGCTATTCGTAACCTCATCCGCGAGAACAAGATTGCCCAGATGTATTCTGCGATTCAGACCGGTCAGAGCATGGGCATGCAAACCCTGGACCAAAACCTGCAAGACCTGGTTAAACGCAATGTGATCAGTGCTGCTGAAGCACGCACGAAGGCCGCCAACCGTGACGCTATCATCGGCTAACAATATGGAGAGTACGCAAACGGTGGGCGATCACGCTCAGACGGAGAAATTCGTCAACGACTTGCTCAAGCTTATGATCACGCGCAAGGCGTCAGACTTGTTCATTACGGCTGGTTTTCCACCTGCGATGAAGATAGACGGCAAGCTGACCCCCGTCTCATCGCAAACGCTGAACACCCAGCAAACCGCAGAAATCGCGCGTACCGTCATGAATGACAAGCAGGCGCAAGAGTTCAAGGAGACGCTGGAGTGTAATTTTGCTATCAGCATGCCTTCTGTCGGCCGATTCCGCGTCAATGCTTTCATCCAGCGTAGCGCCGTTGGGCTGGTATTCCGGGTGATTAATACCAATATTCCCAAATTTGATGATTTGAAGTTACCTCCCATCCTCAAGGATGTGGTCATGGCCAAACGCGGGTTGATCATTTTTGTGGGCGGTACCGGTTCCGGTAAATCGACCTCCATGGCTGCAATGCTGGGGCACCGTAACGAAAGCAGTTACGGCCACATTATTACGATTGAAGACCCGGTCGAATTTATTCATGGTCACAAAAACTGCATAGTGACGCAACGTGAAGTGGGGGTGGATACCGAGAGCTGGCATGCTGCGCTCAAGAACACATTGCGTCAGGCGCCGGATGTGATCATGATCGGTGAGATTCGCGACCGTGAAACCATGGATTACGCGATTGCCTTCTCTGAGACTGGACACTTGTGCCTGGCAACCCTGCATGCCAACAGCACCAACCAGGCACTGGACAGGATTATCAACTTTTTCCCTGAGGAGCGCCGCCAGCAGTTACTGATGGACTTGTCCTTGAACCTGCGTTGTATCGCTTCACAACGTCTTATTCCCAAACTGGATAGCAGTGGCCGCGTGGCTGCCGTAGAGGTGTTGCTGCATTCACCGCTGATCTCAGACCTGATTTACAAGGGAGATGTCCATGCCATCAAGGAAATTATGGCCAAATCCCGTGAGCTGGGCATGCAAACCTTTGACCAGGCCCTGTTTGATTTATTTGAGTCTGGGCAGATCAGTTATGACGATGCCTTGCGTAACGCAGACTCGGTCAATGATTTGCGGCTCAAGTTTAAATTGAACAGCAAACTCATGAACCCTGAAAACCAGGAACGCGGGCAGATTTCTAATCTGGATATCCTGTAAGCCAGGCAGTTGTCCAAGAAAAACGCCTGCGATGAGATGTCGCAGGCGTTTTGTTTTGGCAACTCATTAAGCCAGTAGCAAAGTTTCCTGCTGGAATACCAGATTGCCTTGTGTGAGCGTAGCGGTGACCTTGCCAGTGACGGCATGATTCACAAAAGGCGTATTCTTGCCCTGGCTCATCAATGCGCGACCATCGACACGCCACTCCATTTCCGGGTCGTAAACGACCACATCGGCAGTCGCTCCAACTTGCAAATTGCCGGCGCCAATGCCAAGAATTTCTGCAGGAATCTGAGTGATTTTCGCCAAGGCCTGGCTAGGTGCCAATTTGGCTTGTGCTGCCCATTTCAATGCCAAGGGTAATAGTAATTCAAGCGCAGAAGCACCAGGGTGAGACTCAGCAAAAGGCAGGGCTTTGGCGTCATCATCGACCGGCGTATGGTCAGAGCAAATGGCGTCCAGGGTGCCATCAAGCAGGCCGGCACGTAAAGCATCGCGGTCTCGTTGGGTGCGTACTGGCGGTTTCAGGTGCACCATGCTGTCAAAGAAGCCGATATCCATATCGGTGAGGTGCAAATGCTGGATACTCACATCCGCGGTGATTTGCATACCTGATTGTTTGGCCTGGCGTATGAGCTCCACCGATTCTGCGGTAGAGACCCTGGCGATATGCAGCTTGGCACCTGTGGCCTGGGCAATGCGCAGCATGGTTTGCAAGGCAATACTTTCTGCCGCAGAAGGAATGCCTTTTAAACCCAGCCGTGATGCCACTTCGCCATCATGTGCGACCCCATTTTTTGCCAGGTAAGGATCTTCAGCCCTCATAAACAATGTGTAACCAAAGGTGGCTGCATATTCAAACGCGCGCCATAACACCTGTGTGTCAACAATGGCTGTATCCGCCTGGGAGAAGCCGACGCAGCCTGCAGCAGTCAGGGCATACATTTCCGTGAGCAGCTGGCCTTGCAACTGGCGAGTGACCGCACCCAGCGGATACACATGCGCCAGAGCCTGTGATTTGGCGCGGTGCTTGAGCATTTCAACCAGGCCAGGTTCATCGAGTACGGGGTCCGTGTCCGGCGGACAGGCCAGGCTGGTCACGCCGCCAGCCATGGCAGCACGCAGTTCACTGAGCAACGTGGCTTTGTATTCACTGCCAGGTTCACGCAGGCGAGCACATAAATCGACCAGGCCAGGCAAGACCCATTTGCCAGAGGCATCAAGCGTCTGGTCAGCCTTGAATCCTGCGGGCGCATCGCCAAGTGCCACAATCTTGCCGCCACTGATATACAGGTCTTTGACCTGATCCAGTTGCTGGCTGGCATCCATCAGGCGGCCCTGTTTGATTACGATATTCATGCGGCGTTGCCTCCCCCAAGAATTGCCATCACCGCCATGCGGACTGCGATACCATAAGTCACTTGCGGCAGGATGACTGATTGTTTGCCATCTGCCACCGCCGAATCAATTTCCACGCCACGGTTCATGGGGCCCGGATGCATGACAATGGCATCCGGCCTCGCCAGCGCCAGCCGCTCCGGAGTCAAACCGAAGGTCTGGAAGAATTCCTGCGAGCTCGGCAGCAGGGCGCCAGACATGCGCTCGTTTTGCAGGCGCAGCATCATGACCACATCCACATCTTTCAGGCCTTGTTCCATATTGTGGAAGACTTGCACGCCTAGCTTTTCGACATCTGAAGGCAGCAAGGTGCGTGGTGCAATCACGCGGATTTCAGGCACACCCAAAGTCGTCAACGCATGGATTTCGCTACGGGCTACCCGGGAATGCAGCACATCGCCGACAATTGCCACGCGCAGGTTGTGCATTTCGGGCTTGTATTTGCGGATGGTAAAGACATCAAGCAGTCCCTGAGTTGGATGTGCATGACGGCCATCGCCTGCGTTAATCACGCTGATATGCGGGGGCACATGTTGCGCAATAAAATGCGCAGCGCCACTTTGCTGGTGGCGCACCACAAACATGTCGGCATGCATCGCGATGAGGTTGTTCACCGTATCCAGGATGGTCTCGCCCTTGGACTGCGATGAGGTGCTGACATTGAGGTTAAGCACATCTGCCGATAATCGCTTGGCGGCAATTTCAAAAGTAGTCCGCGTGCGGGTGCTATTCTCAAAGAAAATGTTACAGACTGTTTTTCCGCGCAGTAACGGTACTTTTTTGACTTCACGCTCGGCCACGCCGACAAAATTTTCGGCAGTGTCGAGAATGTCTGTCAGAATGCGCTTGGGCAATCCTTCAATACTGAGCAGGTGTTGCAGTTGGCCCTGTGCGTTGAGTTGCGGGTTATACATTGGCGTCATCTCCACTATTCGAAGACGGATTGACAGACGGGTCGGATTCCGAGATGCTGAGACTCAGTCGTCCCAGGGTATTTATTGTCAGTTCAAATGCTTGATGGGCCTGTAATGGCAGTTCTGCACCCACCATATCAGGCCGTATAGGTAACTCAGCGCCGCCACGGTTGATCAGCGCCGCCAGTTTGACCGAGGCAGGGCGTCCGTAATCAAACAATTCATTCATGACGGCACGTGTCGTACGGCCAGTATAAAAAATGTCATCAATGAGGATGATATGTTTGCCATTGACATCGAACGGGATATGGGCCGGTTGGGCGGCTGTTTTAAGCCCGCGTTTTGCATAGTCATCGCGGTACATGGCCGCGTCCATTTTGCCATGGACAATGTCATGTCCAAGCTCTGCCTGCAAGCGCTGGAGCAGTTTCTCCATTAGCCATACGCCACCAGTATAAATGCCAACCAGAGCAGTGCTGTCCTCTATTTGTGGCTTAAGTTGGGCGTATAAACGATCCAGTAATTGTTCGGGGTCTGGTAGTCTCATGAGAGTGTTGTGCTATGCACGTCCGTGATAAGCATTAAAATAGGATTGTAATATAGTTTGTGCGGCAACCTGATCCAGAAGCGCCTTTTGCGCGCGGCCTCTCACACCCGCCTCGCGTAATGATTGGGAGGCCTCAGCTGAAGAGAGGCGCTCGTCCACCATCATGACGGGCAAGTTAAACCGGCCTTCCAGACGCTGGGCAAATTTTTGGGCAAGTGCAGTCATGGCATGCGTCTCGCCGTCCAGAGACATTGGTAAACCAACAATCAGCAGCGCAGGTTGCCATTCATTCAGTAGTGCTTCGATTTGCGCAAATTTTGCAGCATTTTCCTCTGTCTCTATGGTGAGTAGTGGATGCGCCAGTTTGAGCAGCGTGTCGCCGACAGCCACACCTATGCGTTTTTCACCGAAATCGAAACCAAGCACTGTGCCAGTGACATCCGGATAGCGGCGTTGGGTAATCGGTAAATGGCTTTGGTTGAGGGGCTGTTTGCCGGGCTTTGCCGCATCAGGCATGACCAGCCACCTCAGACAGGGTAGCGAAGTCCACGCCCAGTTGTTGCATGGCCCAGGTGAGCTTGTCGTCATTGGGCAGCTTGAAAATCAGTTTGTGCAATTGCTGGTCATCCGCCAGTGGCAAGGTCAGCCAGGTATTGGCCTGAATTTCTTCTTCCAGTTGACCCGCTGACCAACCGGTATAGCCAAGTGCGATAAACATGTCCTGTGGTGCTTCGTCGCGTGCGGCGGCTTCCAGGATATCTTTGGAAGAAGTCATGGCAAGACCCTCAGACAGGTCTAGTGTGGTATTGAATTCGGTTGCCGGGGTATGTAAGACGAAACCGCGCTCTACCTGGACGGGGCCGCCAAAATGGACCTGTCTCTCCTGCTGCTGCGGCACATGACACTCCATATCCAATTGTTCAAACAGGTCGCCAACATTCAGTTGCAGGGGATGATTAAGTATCATGCCCATGGCCCCATCCTGGTCATGATTGCAGACCAGGATCACGCTTTTGCTGAAGTAAGGGTCTTCCATGGCAGGCATGGCAATGAGAATCTGGCCAGTCAGGTTTAGCCGTATCTCTTCGGTATTCAAGCTTAACTGTTCACTCATCACGCGCTGACTTCTTCTGCACTCAAATAACCGGTAATTTCCAGGCCAAATCCATCCATGCTGGGCATTTTGCGCGGGGCAGCCATCAGGCGCATCTTTTTCACGCCTAGGTCGAGCAGGATCTGGGAGCCGATACCATAGTTACGCAGTTCCTGGTTGAGCACCATCTTCTGGTCTGCACGCAGGATGCGGTCGGTCAGCGCCAAGCCATCTTCGTCATGGTTGATCAGCACCATCACACCGCAGGGTGCAGAGCTGATCACGCGCATGGCATGCAACAGGTTCCAGCTGTGTGACTCATGGCTTTTATCTAGCAGGTCTATCATGGAAAGCGGCTCGTGGACACGCACCAGTACTTCATTATTGGCTTGCAGGTCGCCTTTGACCAATACCAGGTGGGTTTCCTGCGCGATATTGTCGCGGTAGGCGATTAAACGCATTGGGCCATACACAGTTTCAATATTGCGCTCGGCGCTACGTTCAATCAGTGTTTCATGCGCAGCACGGTAATGGATCAGGTCAGCAATAGTGCCGATTTTGATATCGTGCTCAGCGGCCACCTGCATCAGGTCAGGCAGGCGCGCCATTTCGCCATCGTCTTTCAAGATTTCGCAAATCACGCTGGCTGGTTCACAACCAGCGAGCTGCGCGAGGTCACAGCCCGCTTCGGTATGCCCGGCGCGTACGAGCACGCCGCCATTCATGGCAGATAGCGGAAAAATATGGCCAGGACTGACGATGCTGTTGGCATTAGCCTGTTTGGCAATCGCAGCGCGTATGGTGGTGGCACGGTCAGCAGCAGAAATGCCGGTCGTGACGCCCTCGGCTGCTTCAATGGATACGGTGAAATTAGTCCCAAGACGGGTGCCATTTTTTTGTACCATGGGAGGTAAGTTCAATTGTCGGCAGCGTTGTTCGGTCAGGGTCAGGCAAATCAGGCCACGGCCATATTTGGCCATGAAATTGATATGTTCTGCGGTGACGAATTCTGCGGCAATGACAAAATCACCTTCATTTTCCCTGTGCTCGTCATCCACCAGAATCACCATTTTACCGGCACGGATATCGGCGACAATTGCTTCGATAGGGCTAATTTGCGCCGACATTACTCTTGCTCCCAGGCTTGCATGCGCTCGACATAACGCGCAATCAGGTCTATTTCGAGGTTAACGGGGTCACCGGTTTTGGCGAACTGCATCATGGTGTGTTGCATGGTGTGAGGGATCAGGTTAATGCCGACTTCGTCCTGTACAATTTCGTTTACGGTCAGACTGATGCCGTTGACGCAGAGCGAGCCTTTTTTCGCAACATACTTGCTAATCGCGTGCGGCAGCTGAACCTTCAATAACCAGCATTCACCCTCTTCTTGCAGGGTAGTGATGGTGCCAATCCCATCGACATGCCCTGTCACCAGGTGGCCACCCAGCCTGTCAGAAAGGCGCAAGGCTTTTTCGAGGTTGACAGGACCAGGTTGGTGCAAACCAGTCGTCACGTCCAGCGTGGCTTTGGATACCATGACCTGAAAGCTATGTGAGTTGAAGTCAGTTACCGTGAGGCAAACCCCATTGACGGCAATACTGTCACCCAATTGAACATCTTCCATTCCTAACTCGGCGGCTTCAATGCGTAAAGCGCAATCTTCACCATGAGGAATGACTTCGGCAATCCTGCCGACGGTTTGAATAATCCCAGTAAACATGGTGTGATTTTATCAGTGCTGCATGCTAAAGTAATCACATTCCCTCAACATTTTTCAATCGTAGTGGTCGGGAGATTATTGTGCGCCTAGATGATTTGGAAGAAAGCCAGCATGTCGAAGACAGCCGCGGCAGCGGTTTGATCGGTGGCCGCAGTATTGGCATCGGGACGATTGCGATAGCGCTGGTCGCCATGTATTTAGGCGTGGACCCTAACCTGGTGCTCAATATTGCACATCAGGCCCAGTCTCCTGAACGCTCCCAAGCGGCACCAGCAAATAATAATGATCCCAACGTAAAGTTCGTTTCGCGTGTGTTGTGGAGCACCGAGCAAGTGTGGCAAAGCCTGTTTTCAGCCGCGGGGAGGCAGTACGCACCACCCCACCTGGAGATTTTTGGAGGGGCCACCCAAACGGCGTGTGGGCAAGGCCAGGCAGCCATGGGGCCGTTTTATTGTCCGGCCGACCAAAAGGTCTATATCGATTTAAGTTTTTACCAGGAGCTGCAAGAAAGGTTTAAAGCACCTGGTGATTTTGCCCAGGCGTATGTGATTGCACATGAAGTCGGGCATCACGTACAAAACTTGCTCGGTACGTCCGAAAAAGTGCAGCAGGCCAGGCAACAGGCGCCTTCTGAGGCAGCTTCTAATGCCTATTCTGTGCGTTTGGAGCTGCAGGCGGATTGTTATGCTGGTGTGTGGGCGCATCATGCCGACCAGGAGTTCCGTATCCTAGAAGACGGCGATATTGAAGAGGCTTTGCGTGCTGCCACCGCAATTGGTGATGATGCCCTGCAAAAACAGGCGCAAGGCTATGTTGTTCCCGACAGTTTTACGCATGGTAGTTCCGAGCAGCGCGTGCGCTGGTTCAAACGAGGGTTGCAGTCAGGCCAGGTGAATGATTGCAATACATTTAAATGATTTGCGTAATAAGTGGCTACGCGGGCAAATTGCCGCGTTGCGCGGTACTCTTCACCTCGCCGTCTTCCGTGTACTGTTTCGGTGATTGTGCTCCGTGCGCCTTGCACTTTATCCCGCTCGCTCACTTATTCGGTGTATTTTTAAAATCAGTTTAAGCAGTAGATTTCAGGCATGACAGAAGAAAAAGCAATAGCACACTCAAATGACGACCAGCATCTGGTTGAAACAACCGTCTCCAGTGAAATCATGGCACAGGGCAAAATGCTCACCGTGCGCTACGATGAAGCCCGCTTGCCCAATGGCGTGATCAGTGGGCGTGAATATGTGACGCACCCTGGCGCCGTTGTTGTGATTGCGCTCACGCAAACCGGTGGCGTAGTGCTCGAGCGGCAGTTTCGCTATCCTCTCAAGCAAGTATTTATTGAATTGCCCGCAGGCAAGATAGACGCTGGTGAGCCCGTATTGACGACAGGCCAGCGGGAGTTGCTCGAAGAGACCGGTTATACAGCGCAGGATTGGGTCAAGTTAGGCATACAACATCCCTGTATTGGCTATTCTAACGAGGTGATCCATATCTATCTGGCAACGGGCTTGTCACTTGGCGAACATGCCAGAGATATTGATGAAGCGATGGATGTCTTTGTCTGGCCGTTTGAGCGGGTGATGCAGGCCATAGACGCTGGCGACATTACCGATAGCAAAACCATGTCAGCCATGTTGCTTGCCGAGCGCTATTTGCGTAAACATCCCTTGCCAGGCGTGCAGGTTTAAATATGCGGATATTGCAAGTGGGGTGTGGTGGTTTAGGGTCCTTGATTGCACAGGCGACGCTTGCACAAGGCCATGAACTAACGATTGCCAGGCGTTCGCATAAAGCGGTGCCACCAGGTGCCCAGGTACTTTATCTGGATGTTGTTGCCGGAGAGGGCCTGTCTACCTTGCATACGATAAAAGCCGATATTCTGCTCTATTGTCTGGCACCAGTAGAAGGGCAAAGTTACCAGCAAACCTATGTGGAGGGCCTGCGCCATGTGTTGGCCCATGTTTCACTGAGTCAACTAAAACACGTATTCTTTATTTCCAGCACTGGGGTCTATGGCGAGCAACAGGGGGAATGGATAGATGACGACACGCCAGCTATCCCTGCCGACGCTGAGGGACGAGTGATACTGGAGGCGGAGCGTTTGCTGGATGAGCTGGATTGCGGCCATACTGCACTGCGGGTGTCCGGCATTTACGGGTCCAAGCGATTATATCTGTTGCGACTGTTGCAGAATCCGGCACGCTGGCCAACAAAAACGCACTGGACCAACCGTATCCATGAGTTGGATGTTGCGGCCGCAGTCGTGCATTTATATCAATATTTGGCGGATGGTAAATCATTGCCAAGCCATTGCATATTGACCGATGGACTGCCCGCAGCGCAACACGAAGTATTACAATGGTTAGCAGCGCAACAGAATTTGCCAGCACCGGAAACGCCGCCATTACAGCCGCAATCCGGTAAACGTATCCGTAATGGATTTTTACAGCAAACAGGATTCAAATTGCAGTTTGCAGACTATCGGTCAGGCTATGCCTCGATTTTATCCAGTCTAAAGTAGTGGATCACAGTATGAAAAAAAACGGCAAGTGGCAGGCAGCAGTAAGCACCTTAATGATGACTGGCTTGATGATCGTTGGCCTCATGAGCCATGCCGATGAGGTTGAGGGTTTTCAGTCTTGGCTGGGGATTGTGCGTCAGGAAGCCATCGACCTGCAGATTGCGCCTGAGGCCGTCGATGTGACCTTGAGACAAGCTATTTATCTGCCGCGCGTGATCGAGCTGGATCGCAAACAACCCGAATTTGTGACCAGCTTTTCTGCTTACGTCAATCGTCGCATCAACCCGCGCGTGGTCGCAAAAGGGAAGCAGATGATACAGGATTACCAAGGGGTGCTGTATGTGGTTGAGGAGTTGTACCAGATCCCCAGGGAGGTGCTGGTGGCTTTTTGGGGGCTGGAAACCAATTTTGGCGGTTTTATGGGAGATATCCCACTCGCTTCTGCCTTGGCGACGTTGTCATATGAAGGGCGGCGTGCAGAATTTTTCAAGCGTGAACTATTCAACTTGATGCGTGTGGTCGAGCGCGATCAGCGCTATGATAGTCCGGTAGTGGGCTCGTGGGCGGGGGCGACTGGACATATGCAGTTTATGCCGACGACCTTGCTTAAATATGGTGTAGATGCGGATGCAGATGGCAAAATTGATATCTGGAGTTCTTATCCTGACATTTTTAGCTCTGCGGCCAATTATCTGGTACAAGCCGGATGGCAGCCAGGCAAGCCTGTGAGTTTTCAAGTGTCTTTGCCAGCTGGTTTTGATTACAGCCAGGCGCAGTGGCAGCATAACAAGCCAGTCAGCGAATGGGTGAAAGTCGGAGTGGCTGGCGTGCCTGATAGTGCCTTGAACCTGCCGCAGTCAGCCATCTTGCTGCCCCAGGGCTATGACGGTCCGGCTTATATGGTATTCCCCAACTTTGATGTGATTATGCAGTGGAACCGCTCAGTCAATTATGCACTGGCGGTGGGTTTGCTGAGCCAGCAATTACGCCAGGATACCTATACCTTGCTGATGCCGCCCGAACCGCCCGCACTCAGTTACCAGCAAATGTGGAGTTTGCAGGAAGCACTCAATGCCAGGGGGTTTGATTGCGGCACCCCGGACGGATTTCCTGGTGCCAAGACACAGGCCGCTATCCGGCGCTATCAGGCCAGCAAGGGATTGCCGCAAGACGGCTATGCTGGCGCAGACATCTATAGTCGCCTGACTGCTCAGGCGCAGTCTGCACAGTAATCGCTAGCGGGTTTTAAACCAGCCTGTGACGCTGACGCGTGGCAGGTTCGCTGGCCGCACCTCATGCCAGAATCTGGCCGCTAAAAACAATACCAGCCTGCCGCCTACCGGGGCAATGTCCAGGTGGCTTTCGGTCGAGGCTGGTTTTTCGTGATGCTCATCCAGATATAAACGTAGTTCGCCGCCGGCATCTTCTGGCCAGTGATCGTTCAGGTAAATAATCGAAGTCAGTGTTCGGGTGCCAGGCGCTGGCTGTTCCCCGTGCTGGCGAAACTGGTCAATATGGGTGGCGTAGCCGGCAGAGCCAGCCGGATAAATGGCAAAATGGGTTTCAAATTGATCAAGTCCCATCATCAAATGCCTGTTTGCGGCTTGTTGAACCTCTTGTAATAACCTCAGGTATTGCTGGATGGCGGGATGCGGGTCATCGTTTTCCAGCCAGGCGATCTGGTCGCCGCGTAAATTGGGGTTGGTAATGGCTGATCGGCTGGTGCCTGCCTGGTGCATCTGGCCTTGTTGTTGTCGTTCCAGGGCAATGGCGCGCAAAGCAAGCGTTAATTCAGCAGGTAAAAATTCATCTATGACGCAATATGCTTGCGTTGCCAGGGTATCTATCATGGCATCAAGCATGTCGTCGGGGCGTGAAATGGCAGAGAGGCTGGTCATGCGTATATTATAAGCGGGATACCATTGCCTAACCGCAGGCTTTCGGATAGAATGCGCAACCTTATTGATATGCAGCAAATGCGGTCAATACAATAGTCGCGTAGCTCAGCTGGTTAGAGCACCACCTTGACATGGTGGGGGTCGATGGTTCGAGTCCATTCGCGACTACCACTTAAATTTAAATAAAAGCCGTTATAATTAACGGCTTTTATTATTTGTGCCGTTTGAAAGGCACGTGATTGATCATTTTGACGGATTAGGCATGCCAAATATTCGATTACCCGATGGGTCTGTAAGACAGTTTGAACAAGCCGTGACAGTGGCAGATGTAGCCGCCAATATTGGTACGGGATTGGCAAAAGCTGCCTTGGCTGGCAAGGTCACCCACCCCGGGCAAGAGGCTAAACTGGTCGATACCAGCTATTTGATCGAGCAGGATGTCGACCTCGCCATCATTACTGATAAAAACGATGAAGGCCTGGAGGTGATCCGTCACTCCACGGCGCACTTGCTGGCGTATGCCGTAAAAGAGTTGTTCCCGGATGCGCAAGTGACGATTGGTCCGGTCATTGAAAACGGTTTTTACTATGACTTCAGCTACAAGCGCCCGTTTACGCCTGATGACCTGATAGCCATTGAAAAGAAAATGGCCGAGTTAGCGAAAAAAGACGAAAAGGTCGAGCGCAGGGTGCTGCCGCGCGATGAGGCTGTCGCTTATTTCAAAAGCATTAACGAGCATTACAAAGCAGAGATCATTGCCAGTATCCCCAGCAATGAAGATGTATCGTTGTATTCCGAAGGCGGCTTTACCGACTTGTGCCGCGGACCGCATGTGCCGAATACCGGCAAGCTGAAGGCCTTTAAGTTAATGAAATTGGCTGGTGCTTACTGGCGTGGCGACAGCAATAACGAAATGCTGCAACGCGTGTATGGCACCGCTTGGCGTAATAAGGATGAGCTAGAAGCTTATCTGCACATGCTGGAAGAGGCGGAAAAGCGCGACCACCGTAAACTGGGCAAGCAGTTGGATTTCTTCCATATGCAAGACGATGCGCCTGGCATGGTGTTCTGGCACCCTAAAGGCTGGAGCATCTGGCAAGAGGTTGAGCAGTACATGCGCAACAAGTTTAAAGAATACGGTTACGACGAAGTACGTACGCCAACGGTGATGGACAAGACGCTGTGGGAAAAGTCAGGCCACTGGCAGAACTACCATGACAATATGTTCACTACCAAATCGGAAAACCGCGATTACGCCGTCAAGCCGATGAACTGCCCTGGCCATATCCAGATTTTTAATAGCACCCTGCATAGCTACCGCGATCTGCCGTTACGACTGGCTGAATTTGGTTCCTGTCACCGTAATGAGCCTTCTGGTTCCCTGCATGGCCTGATGCGCGTGCGTGGTTTTACCCAGGATGATGCGCATATTTTCTGCACCGAAAACCAGGTCGAAGCCGAAGTGGCGGATTTCATCAAGATGCTGTATTCGGTCTACCAGGATTTTGGCTTTAACGATGTGCTGGTGAAATTGTCTACCCGCCCCGAAAAACGCGTCGGTAGCGATGACGTATGGGATAAAGCCGAAGCAGCACTGGCAGCGGCGCTGGACCTGAATGGCCTGAAATATGATTTGCAGCCAGGCGAGGGCGCATTTTACGGCCCTAAAATTGAATTCACACTCAAAGATTCGCTCGGCCGTTTGTGGCAATGCGGCACCATACAGCTGGATTTCAACCTGCCTGTGCGCCTGGGTGCTGAATATGTGGATGAAGATAACACCCGCAAACATCCGGTCATGCTGCACCGCGCGATTGTCGGTTCCATGGAGCGTTTCCTGGGGATTTTGATCGAAAACTTTGCGGGTGCGATGCCAACCTGGCTGGCGCCGGTACAGGTCATGGTGCTCAATATTTCTGATAACCAGGCCGATTATGTACGCCAAGTAATTGAAAACTTGAAGAAAAATGGCATTCGATGCGATTTTGACTTGAGAAATGAGAAGATTACCTATAAAATACGCGAACATAGTTTGCAGAAGTTGCCATACCTGATTGTGGTCGGCGACAAGGAAATGCAAAATGGTCAAGTGGCCGTACGTACCAGAAAAGGCGAAGATCTGGGTGTGATGTCAGTAGATGCGTTTGTTGCGCAGATACAGCAAGATATCCAAAACCGGGTCTAATTTCTGGTATTCGTGCGGCTTTGTTTATTGTTAGGGGATTGTTATAGCTCAGGATAAAGATACACGCATCAATGGCGACATTACAGCGCCGCAAGTGCGTTTGATTGGTGTAGATGGCGAACCGTTAGGCGTGATGAGCCTTAAAGAGGCCTTTGCCAAAGCGGAAGAAGCTGATATTGATATTGTTGAAATTGCGCCAAATGCTGCACCGCCTGTGTGCCGTTTGATGGATTATGGCAAATTCAAATACGCCGAGAGCAAGCGTCTGCACGAGCAAAAACTGAAACAAAAACAGGTGCAAATTAAAGAGGTCAAATTCAGACCCGGCACCGATGACGGCGATTACAATATTAAATTACGCAACATCATCCGTTTTTTGGGTGATGGCGATAAAGCAAAAATTACCTTGCGTTTTCGTGGTCGCGAAATTACGCATCAGGAATTTGGTTTGGCTTTGTTAAAACGCCTGGAGGCAGATTTAACAGAGCATGCATTGGTGGAGCAATATCCAAAAATGGAAGGCCGCCAAATGGTGATGGTGTTGGCACCAGCTAAGAAAGTAGTGCCTGTTGCCAAAAAAGGTGAAAAAGCAGCACCGAGCGAAGAATAAAGTTTTAGTAATAAAAATTTTTTGGAGTAATACGGCTAAATTGGCTGCCTAGTTACTCTCTATTTAACCTCTAAGGAGAAAAAAATGCCAAAGATGAAGACAAAGAGCAGCGCGAAAAAGCGCTTCAAGTTCTTGGGTAACGGTAAAGTGAAGCGTACACACTCTCACTTGCGCCACATCCTGACCAAGAAAACCACCAAGCAAAAACGTAAACTGCGCGGTACTGCAATTATTTCTGCGACCGACGTGAAACGCGTTCGCGCAATGATGCCAACACAATAAGGAGACCGACATGCCTAGAGTAAAACGTGGTGTCATCGCACGCGCAAAACACAAAAAAGTTTTAAATGCTGCTAAAGGTTACCGTGGTCGTCGTAAGAACGTTTACCGCGTTGCCAAACAGGCGGTCATGAAAGCCGGTCAATACGCATACCGTGACCGTCGTCAGAAAAAACGTCAATTCCGCGCCCTGTGGATTGCCCGTATTAATGCGGCAGCCCGTGAAGCTGGCTTGACATACAGCCGTTTCATGAACGGCCTGAAAAAATCTGCCGTTGAAGTTGACCGTAAAGTACTGGCTGATCTGGCCGTGTTCGACAAAGCTGCTTTTGCCAAATTTGTAGAATTGGCTAAAACAGGTTTAAGCGCCTAATCAGACCTACCAAAAAAAGAGGCTGCGGCCTCTTTTTTTATTTTAATGTGACTTAAAACATAAAGAATTTCACGATGGCTGACCTCAATCACCTAATTGCAGAAGCAGAACTAGACTTTGCTGCTTGCCATGACATCCCGGCACTAGAAAACGCAAAGGCCAAATACCTAGGGAAATCTGGCGCACTCACCGACGCCTTGAAGGGGCTTGGCAAACTGACTGCCGAGGAACGTCCAGCCGCAGGTGCAGCCATTAATGTCGTTAAGCAAGCCGTAGAGAATGCCTTGAATGGCCGCCGTGACAGTATCCTGGCAGCAGCCCAGGCGAAGCAACTAGCCAGTGAAACCATCGATGTGACTTTACCGGCGCGTGCGCAATCCGCTGGTGGCTTACATCCGGTGACGTTGACACTGCGTCGGGTTGAAGAGTTATTCCATTCGATTGGTTTCAGTGTGGCTGATGGCCCGGAAATCGAAACAGACTTTTATAACTTTACTGCACTGAATATCCCGGATAACCATCCGGCGCGTGCCATGCATGATACGTTTTACGTGGATAGTGGCCAAGACAGCATGGAGTACGTATTGCGTACGCATACCTCTCCAGTGCAAGTGCATTACATGGAAAACAACACACCACCTTTGAAGATTATTGCGCCAGGCCGCGTTTACCGGGTGGACTCCGATGCGACACACTCGCCGATGTTCCACCAGGTGGAAGGGTTGTGGGTAGATGAGCAGATCAGCTTTGCCAACCTCAAAGGCGTGGTGCAGGACTTTTTGCAGAAGTTTTTTGAGCGTGATGACCTCACGGTGCGATTCCGTCCTTCTTTCTTTCCGTTTACCGAGCCTTCAGCCGAAATGGATATGAGTTGGAATGGTGGCTGGCTGGAGATTGGTGGCTGTGGCATGGTCCACCCGGAGGTGCTCAAGCATGTGAATATCGACAGCAACAAATATCGCGGCTTTGCGTTTGGGCTGGGTGTGGAACGCCTGGCCATGCTGCGTTATGGCGTTAACGATTTGCGCCATTTCTTTAATAATGATCTGCGCTTCTTGCAGCAGTTTATTAAGTAATTCTAGATCACTCTTAAAACCTGATTAGATAGGTACAGACAAGATATGCAGTTCTCAGAACAATGGTTACGTTCCATGGTGAATCCGGCGCTGGATACCGCGCAACTTGGTCACGCATTGACCATGGCAGGCCTGGAGGTGGAGGAATTAACACCGGTCGCCCCAGCCTTTCAACGCATTGTGGTTGCTGAAATTGTGGAAGCTGCCAGACATCCTGACGCAGACCGTTTGCAAGTCTGTAAGGTGAATGTTGGTGGTGAAGTGCTGCAAATTGTCTGTGGCGCGCCCAATGCGCGTGCTGGCCTCAAAGCGCCATGTGCCTTGGTGGGTGCAGAACTGCCTGGGATTAACATCAAACAAGCCAAAGTTCGTGGCGTAGAGTCTTTTGGCATGATGTGTTCTGCCAAAGAATTGGGTATCGCCACTGAAGCCAACGGTATTCTGGAATTGCCAGTCGATGCGCCCGTCGGTCAGGATATCCGAGAGTACCTGGACTTAAACGACTACACTTATACCTTAAAACTCACGCCTAACCGGGCCGATTGCTTGAGTATTTTAGGCATTGCCAGGGATGTGGTGGCCATGACAGGGACACCGATCACGACGCCAGCAATTCAGTCTGCTGCCATCACTAGCCAGCAGGTTAAAACAGTGGAATTGCAAGCCAAAGATGCTTGCCCAGCCTATTATGGCCGCGCCATTGAAGGTGTCAATGCGCAGGCAAAGACCCCAGACTGGATGGTGCGCAGGCTAGAGCGTAGCGGTATCCGCAGCATCAGTGCATTAGTCGATATTACCAATTATGTGTTGCTGGAATTGGGCCAGCCTATGCATGCGTTTGATTTAAACCTGTTGCAGGGCGATATTCAGGTGCGTTTTGCCCAGGCGGGTGAACAGTTGGCTTTGCTTAACGATACTGAAGTCACGCTTAAAGCCGATGATCTGGTGATCGCTGACGATAATGGTCCGGTTGCTTTGGCCGGTGTAATGGGCGGAAGGCCGACTTCTGTCACGGATGCGACACAGGCCATTTTCCTTGAAAGTGCCTTTTTCACGCCAGATGTGATGGCTGGAAAAGCACGCCGTTTAGGATTGAGCACGGATTCTTCCTACCGTTTTGAACGTGGTGTGGATTTCGGCAATACTTTAAATGCATTGGAGCGTGCCACAGCCCTTGTATTAGAGATTTGTGGCGGGCAGGCAGGCACAGTAACAGCCTTGACCGCACAATTGCCTGCTCGCAAGCAGGTAACTTTGCGTCACAGCTATCTGTTATCCATCCTTGGAATAGAGATCAGCCTGGCGCAAGTGGGCCAGTTACTGACGCAACTCGGCTTTGCCTATACCGAAACCGATGGCGTATTCGAGGTGAGTGCGCCTACTTTCCGTTTTGATATTGCGCGTGAAGAAGACCTGATTGAAGAGGTTGCCCGCCTGCATGGTTATGAGCATATCCCTGCACTGACTCCTGTTGCCCCACAAAGCATGCTGCTTGCGCCAGAGGCCACACGCAGCAAGCATTGGTTGCGTGATGTGATGGTTAACCAGGGTTATCAGGAAGTGGTGACTTATAGTTTTGTTGATGCCTGCTGGGAGCGCGACTTGTATGGTAACGGCCAGCCAATCACCTTGAAAAACCCCATTGCCAGCAATCTGAGCGTTATGCGCTCTGGCTTGTGGGGTGGTTTGCTGGATGCGTTGGATTACAACCTCAAGCGTCAACAATCGCGTGCCATGCTGTTTGAGTTGGGCGCACGTTTTGAAAAAGGCACACAAGGTTTTGTTGAAACGTTGACCTTATCTGGCCTGGTTTATGGCAGCGTACAGCCCGAGCAATGGGCAGCAGAAACCCGCGTCTTTGATTTTTATGATGCCAAAGCCCATGTTGAGGCTTTGTTCGCGCAGCCTGTACGCTTTGTTGTCGAACAGCATCCTGCATTGCATCCAGGCCAGTCTGCCCGCATTTATCTGGGAGATAAGGCAATTGGCTGGCTGGGCAAGCTACATCCGCAATGGCAGCAGCAGTATGGTCTCACCAGTGCCTGCTACTTGTTCGAGTTGGATGCAGATGCCGCATTGGCTACTCAGGTACCTGCCTATGCAGAGGTCAGTAAGTTCTTGCCGGTACGCCGAGATTTAGCCGTCATCGTTGATCAAAATACCTCGGCACAAACCATGATTGATGCCATTATTTCTGAGCAAATTCCGCAGTTGCAAATGGTGAAATTGTTCGATGTTTATCATGGTAAGGGTGTGCCAGAAAACAAAAAAAGCCTTGCATTTCTTGTACTTATGCAAGATACTTGCAAGACCATGGTCGATGAGGAAGTCGATACCATCGTGGCACGAATCCTCAACAACTGGTCATCCAATTTTGCTGCATCACTCAGGTAATCGTTTGGGTAAAACCAAGGATAACAGTTGATACAACACAAGCGTCATCTCGCATAATAAGAAGGTTCAGGGGATCGTTAATGACACTCACAAAAGCTGACTTGGCCGATTTGTTGTTTGAACAAGTCGGGCTAAACAAGCGTGAAGCCAAGGACATGGTAGAAGCGTTTTTTGAAGAAGTCCGTAATGCACTGGAACAAGGCGATAGCGTTAAACTGTCTGGTTTTGGTAATTTTGAATTGCGTACTAAATCCGAACGTCCTGGCCGTAACCCGAAAACTGGCGAAGAAATCCCGATCTCTGCACGTCGTGTAGTGACTTTTCACGCCAGTCAGAAATTAAAATTGCGCGTAGAAGAGCACTACGCCGAACAACCTTTGCAAGCACAAGCCTGATCTGATTCGACGACATGCTAGACACGCAAAAAGTCACCTTGCCGCCTATCCCTGCCAAACGCTATTTCACGATTGGTGAAGTCAGCGAGTTGTGTGGGGTTAAGCCGCACGTATTGCGTTATTGGGAGCAGGAGTTTACTCAACTCAAACCCGTCAAGCGTCGTGGCAATCGCCGCTACTATCAACATCATGAAGTACTGCTTATCCGCAAAATTCGTGAACTGCTCTATGAGCAAGGATTTACCATTAGCGGTGCGCGCAACCGCCTGGATGGTGTGGATGAAAAGGCAGAAAAACCACGCACTACCCAAGAAGTTGCTTCAACACCTCGTTCAAATGCGCCATCTCTCATGCCTGAAGAGATCCAATACCCGGCCGTGGATGTGGTAGCCCTCAGAGAACAAATTCAACAGGTCCTGCAACTGCTCAAAGTACCCACCTAAGCAGATCGCAAGCCATTAAAACCGCATATTCTGCTTAGCGAATATGCGGTTTTGCTTTATAATGCAGCCTTCTTTTCGAGTGGGTTCCTGCTCGAGTCAAACGTCGGGGCGTAGCGCAGCCTGGTAGCGCACTTGCATGGGGTGCAAGGGGTCGTGTGTTCGAATCACACCGTCCCGACCAAATTCTTTCCAAAGCCATCCAATACAATCCATAAATAGCCTTTAAATAACGTTTTAAAGCCATTTGTGTGTCTATAGCTATAATCTAGTCTATCGAAATCCACGGTTAAGTTGGGGTAACTTCGGGGTAAAACAACTTACGCAGTGGAAGTTATCCCCAAATAACGCTGTCATTTAAAACCTTCAGCAATTCACAATTAACTGCTAAGACAGACAAGCTTTATGATGAAAAAAAGCTTGTTTAAACTTATTAGGATAAGCGGACGCGATTATTTACGTTTTCGCTGTTCCAAGAATTTATCACCGGCTATATGATTTGCCTCATACATTTCATCCAGCCTTTTATTCAAAGCATCACACTTGTCTTTTAATTTTTCGGCTTCCTCTAAACCATCATTTAAATGCGCCATTAAATAATCATGTTTTTCGGATTTCTGATGTGGCGTTAAGCGCTTATCCTTTGAAGCGGCATCCATTTCTGCTATTCGGTTTAATCTTGCATTTGATTTCGCTGAATATTTAGCACAGATAATTTCTTGCTCAGCCTCTGTTTTTTTTATTTCTGCTTTAGAAAACGGCAGTGCTTTTTCATAAGTATTCGTTGTGGTGATTGATTGCTTGACACATGATACTGTTAGTAAAGCAGCCAGAAAAATGATTACTCTTATCAAAATGTACCTCAGCGTCTACTCTCTTATTTGCAATATGGATTGTGGAGTAATTGGCTTAAAAATCAAAGCGGTGTTTAGGTGACGTATGCGTGAGTCTAAGGTGCGTGACACATGACCTTGTAATGATAGTACGTGATGTATTCAAAAAACCAGTTAATCATTTTCCGGTTTGTAGGTTCGTTTATCTTTTTGCGCACGCTCGTTAACACGTATTGCTAACAGGCATCCGGCTGCGATGATCACTGCTGTGATAGGCTCATAACCAGGATTGATCAATGTCCAGATAAGGGAACCTAAGAGTACCGCCGCCAACAATAATTTGAGAGCTACCATTGAGTCTCCTTACCTGATTAAGATTGAAGTTAAAAACGCTATACTTGTATATCGATCCATAAAATACATCAAAGTTTCGAGTTATTTTTTTCGACTATTCATTCGAGAGGGTAAAAGTATCTTGTGGACTGCTTGCTTTATATAATGAAGACTTTAATGTTTAATCTACAGGGAATCATATGAAGAAAATAATCGTGGCAATTACTGTGCTTGGTCTTTTGTTACCTGGATGTGTCGTTGTGCGCGACCATTGTCCGCCTGGACAGGCTAAGAAAGGGAATTGCTGATTTCCCCAACGAGCATCTGCTGTTCGTGAGAGGTGAATGCCTCAATAAGGAGGCCACTTGGGCTTATACTCCGGTCGCCTAAGTGTAACGGCTGTTAAACGCTGGCGTCAGGAACGATGCTGGCAGCTTGTTGTTGTGGAATGACCGTGGTATGTCTGGCCAGCGCATCGCTGAGCGGCAGGGGTCTATTCAGATAGAATCCTTGAGCATACGCCACCCCCATTTCCTTGAGGCAGTCCAAGGTAGCTTCATCTTCCACGTATTCGGCGATGGTCTGGATTCCCATCGATTGGGCGACGCTCTGTATGGCTTTTGCCATGGCTAGGTCAACCTTGCTGCTGGTGATGTCTTTCACGTAAGCACCATCCATTTTCAGGAAATTGACGGGCAGGTGTTTCAAATAGCTGAATGAAGACATGCCACTGCCAAAGTCATCCAGCATGAATCGTGTGCCCCATTTCTGTAACTCAAGAATGAGTTTGATGGTGTTGTCGATATTAATGATGGCGGACGTTTCGGTGACCTCAAAGCATACGTGGGTTGGCGGAATGTCATAGGTTTCAAAACAGTTCTGAATATAGGGCAACAACTGCGCATCGCCGAGTGACATGCCTGAGAGGTTGATGCTGACAATAAACGGCTTGAGGCTGGATTGTGTTTTAAACAGGGGTTGTAATGCCATAAATGCATGCTGGATCACCCAGCGGTCAATCTTGGTCATCAGGTGATAGCGCTCCGCCGAGGGTAGAAATTCGGCAGGAGGGATAATGCCGCCATGTTCATCCCGTTTGCGGATCAGGATTTCATAGAAATGTGGTAGCTCTTTGCTCTGTAGTGGAAAGATCCCCTGGCAGTACAGCACGAAATCGTTGTGTTCTATGGCCTCGTTGATGCGCACTACCCATTCCATTTCCACATGGCGCTTGAGTAGTACATCATCTTCGGGGTGAAACAGGTGAATCTGGTTACGGCCATTATCTTTTGCCACATAACAGGCGGCATCGGCATGGCGTGTAATCTGGCCGACATCTTTCAAATCAGCGGTAATCTCGACGATCCCTATGCTGATGCCAGTCTGGAACAGACGGCCTTCGTGCATAAAGCGGAAGGTTTCCACCATTTGTCGTAACTGTGCCGCTATTTCAATGGCTTTTTCAACCTGGCAGTAGCTCAGTAACAGGCCAAATTCATCGCCGCCCAGCCGTGCGAAAGTATCTTCGGCACGGATGCGTTGGCTCAGGATCATACTGATCTGGCGCAGCATTTCATCGCCAGCCAGATGGCCGCAGGTATCATTGATGACGCGGAACTGGTCAAGGTCCATGTAGCAGAATACATGGTTGGCCCTGTGCAGCTTTACGTCTTGCAAGGCTTGCTGCAGCCGTCGTTCGAGCTCCTGGCGGTTAACTAGTCCGGTGAGAGCGTCATGGCGGGCCTGATAGCGCAGTTGCGCTTGCGCATCCTGAATACGGTGCCGCATATCGGCTTCCACATGCTGCATTTCCCTCGAAATTTGGTTAATGGTGCTTTGCAGGGATTTGATTTCCGGTAAAGTATTTTTGCCGTGGCTGACTTGCTGGCTGCCTATCATAAAGCGTTTCAGGGCAGCGGTCATGTCACGGATAGGTTGACTAATTGATCGGCTCACCCAGCTGACAAGAATAGAGCACAGCATCAACGCCAGCGTGATGTAGCCAACATTTTTAATGAAGGCGTCGCGATGATCTTCTATCAGGGCGGCTTTATCGATAGCAACAAAGACATAACCCAGCAAATTGTGGGCAGGCTCGGTAGAAAAGACTTTCACCATGGTGATGTCATGCGTGTTTTGCTGCATGACGACAGTATCCTGTTGCGGCAGAGCTTCCTGCATACTGAATGAGGTGCCCAGGTGGGCAATCGGGCGATTATTGGCATCGGCAATCATCAGGGACAAATACGGTTCACGATTGAGCTGGCTCGCTTTGAGCAGCCGCTCTATATATTTCGGGCCCTGCAACTCGGTCTGGTTATGGATGACCGCAGAAAGGAATTTTGCGGTGGTCAGGGCATGCTGGTTCAGCTTGTCTTCTTCGCGTTGCAGCTGTTCTTTAAAATCAAACAGCAGCAAAATACAGGATAACGCAAACACGGGTCCGATCACTAACAGCAGTAATCTGGACTGGATACTTAAATTTTGGAAAAAAGGCATGGATTCCAAGTAATCTAATCAAATTGAATCAGCAGGCGCGTATACCGCCAGGCAGAATAGCCATTGAATCAGATTCATGACATCCCCCCTAATTTCGTGTATAAGACCCATTGATTATAACCATCACAACCTGGCTAGCCTGTTATTTTTCAAGCGGCCAGATGCTCAGTTTTTTCGTGAACCTAGTGTATTTGTTTTCGCATGATACAGCAAATTTATATCACAGATTATCTGTCGGATGCCGCCGCGCGGCCCGCTGACATGATCCACTCTCTCGTAGAGCAGTGTCCCATTTTTTTAAGGGCACAGTGGCAAGTCAACTCGTTGTCTCCGCTGAAGTCATTGTGGCAGTGTCTGGGTGCCAGCGGGGATGCGACATCGGCGGTATTGTGTGCCAGGATGCCATTGCCAGTTGCGCCCCCGGCATTCTGCCTGTTACCTGTGCATCTGGGCTTGCGCCGTGATACCTTCAGCCTGCAATCGGTCGTTCCGCTTGCTGCAGATGTGTATGCCGTGTTGACTGAACGGTTAAAAAAACACTTCTTGGAGGAGTTTACTATTCACGAGGATCCGAGCCAGCGCTATTGGTGGGTGGTGCCCGTGCGTGAAATAAATGCGCAGATGCAATGGCCGCAGGATTGCCTTTACCAGCAGGCCATGCAGTGGCAACCGCAAGGGCCAGATGCTTCTGTGATAAGGCAATGGACCAATGAAATACAAATGCTGTTGCATGAGGCCGCGTATTCCCCGGCTGTGACCAATTGGCCGGAAACATTAAATAGCTTATGGTTTGCCAGTGTGGGCCACATTCCAGCCTGGCCAGCCATGCAACTGACTGTGAGTGGGCAAGGGGATATCTTTTCAGGCTTGCAAGCCAGTCGACTGGCTGCGGCACAATTCATCCCAATGTCAACCATGTTTGCTGATCAACAAATGACTGACGGAATCTGGGTAGCTGACCAATGGCAAACGGTCAACTGGGCAGAGGTGTCTCGTGCTTTGCAAACAGGACGGATATCAGCGTTGCGTGTGGTGATCCCATTTGCAGAGCGCAGCATTGAAATAAGTTATAAAAAACAATTTCGCTGGCAGTTCTGGCGAAAGCCCTACACATTGGAAACGTTATTACAGCAACTCGAAACAACATTGGCTGCGGCAAGGTAAATGGGTTTGGAGAGGTCTAACTAGAGCATCAGATGAGAGTCCAACAGAGAGTATATTCAAACAGTGGTGTTGAAGCGTTGCAGGCACAGGGATTACCCAATTTGCTGGCAAGGTTACTGGCGGCCAGGTCTGTAAGTGCCGAGGACTGGTCATTGCAAGAGATGCCGCACTTGCTGAAGCCAGACGCGCTCACCGGCGCCACCCGCATGGCGCAATTGCTGGCAGACGCAATTACACAGCAAAAACGCATTCTCATTATTGGCGATTATGATGCCGATGGCGCGACGGCAACCAGCGTTGCCATGCGTGGGTTAGATATGATGGGCGCACGGGTCGATTTTCTGGTCCCCAACCGCTTTGAATATGGCTACGGCCTCACACCGGAAATCGTGGCGCTTGCGGCGACACAACAGCCAGAGGTGATTTTGACTGTAGATAACGGGATTGCCAGTATTGATGGTGTGGCAGCAGCAAAAGCACTAGGCATGCAGGTATTGATTACCGATCACCATTTGCCGGGTGAACAAACGCCCGCCGCAGATTGCATCGTCAACCCTAACCAGCGTGGCTGTGATTTTCCGAGCAAGCACCTGGCTGGCGTGGGGGTCATGTTTTATGTGCTGATCGCTCTGCGTGCCGAGCTCAAGCAACGCGGTATGTTGGCAGAAGATGAGGTGCATTTGGGCAGTTTGCTTGATCTGGTGGCCTTGGGGACGGTGGCAGACCTGGTCAGGCTGGATGCCAATAACCGTATTCTGGTCAGGCAGGGACTCAAACGTATCAGGCAGGGCATGGCTTGTCCTGGTATTCTGGCCATCCTTAAACTCGCTGGGCGTGACCCGGCACAGGTCAATGCGCAGGATTTGGGGTTTTACGTGGGGCCACGCCTCAATGCGGCTGGTCGACTGGATGATATGACCATAGGTATACGCTGCCTGCTCGCAGAAACACCACTAGAAGCCATGCAGTATGCCCAGCAATTGCATGTGTTGAATGCCGAACGCAAGCAGATCGAAGCAGAAATGCAGTGGGATGCCATGGCTGACCTGACACACGATTTTACGGACTCTCAATATACGATTAGCGTTTTTCAGCCAGACTGGCACCAAGGCGTGATTGGTATCCTGGCTTCGCGCATCAAGGAGCGTTTTCACCGGCCAGTGATTGCTTTCGCCGATGCAGGGGATGGGCTCATCAAAGGCTCTGGCCGCTCCATTGCCGGTTTACATCTACGCGATGCACTGGACCTCGTCACCAAGCAGCAGCCTGATCTGATTGTTAAATTTGGAGGCCATGCCATGGCTGCGGGACTCAGTATTCGCGCAGTGGATTTTGCGCGTTTCCAGCACACTTTTGAGCAAGTGGTACAAAGCCTGATAGATGCTGAAACCTTGCAGGAAATTCTTGAGACCGATGGTAGCCTCGAGGTGCATGAAATGACCATGCAGACAGCGGAGTTGCTGACGCAGCAGGTATGGGGCCAAGGCTTTCCACAGCCAGTATTCTATGACCGCTTTCAGGTGTTGCAGCAACGCATACTGGGTGAAAAGCATTTGAAGCTGCGCCTGCAAAAACATAACCAACAGTTTGATGCCATTTATTTTCAGCATGCCGAGTTGCTGCCAGAACAGATAGAAATTGCGTATGCCTTACAAGTCAATGAGTTTAATGGCAACCGCAATTTGCAATTGCAAGTGATGCATGCGGTGACGGCCTGACAGGCTTGAGCCTTCATCTGCTCGCGCTAAATCAGCCGCAATGTATTTAGCTTTAGAGAGTATGCCCTAAATACGGTAAAATACAGCCTTCATTCAAGAGGTTAAGCATGGCTCGCCCATTTAAATCCCCAAAAACTGTTTCCGGGACCCGTCCCCCCAAAGTGCAAACGCCGGTAGCAGAGACTGCTGAAGGTGTGGACGCGCCTTCAGCGCCACGCTCGGGGCAACGGCTGCACAAATTGTTGGCGATGGCTGGGTTTGGCTCACGTCGCGAGATGGAAACATTAATCGAAATGGGGCGTATCACTATTAATGGCCAGGTGGCTCAGGTAGGGGCGGTGGTTGATGAGCATGATATCGTGCGTCTTGATAGCCGTATCCTGCATCTACCATTTGAAGCAGAACTGCCGCAAGTGCTGTTGTATCACAAGCCTGAGGGTGAGATGGTGACGCAGGATGACCCGGAAGGGCGTGCCACCGTCTTTGACAAGCTGCCGCGGATCAAGCAGGGGAAATGGATCGCCATTGGCCGTCTGGATATGAATACCAGTGGCTTGCTGATCTTTACCAATTCTGGCGAGCTGGCTAACCGTTTCATGCACCCACGCTACGAGGTGGAACGTGAATATGCGGTGCGTATTTTGGGTGAACTGACGCCAGAGCAGATGTCACAATTAACCCATGGCATAGAACTTGAAGATGGCCCGGCTAATTTTGAAAGCATTTACGCCAATGGCGGAGAAGGTGCTAACAAGTGGTACCAGGTAGTGATCAAGGAAGGACGTAACCGTGAGGTGCGGCGCCTGTTCGAGGCTTTTCATTTGCCGGTGAGCCGCCTCATGCGCGTGCGGTTTGGCCCGATTGCGCTGCCGCCACGTCTTAAGCGTGGCACTATGCTTAAACTTGAGCAGAAGCAAGTAGTTGCTTTGCTGGAATGGGCAGGCTTGCCTGTGCCACGCAAGCCACTCAAGCAAATGAGCCCGCATGACCGTGACCGTGCAACCCGCGTGTTTACTCCCAAAGTACGCAAACAGCGTCGTAGCTTACTGGAGGCGGCAAATGCCCCGGCTAACAGTAGCGAGCGTCCGGCACGTGCACCCACTGGTAATCGCCGTATTCGCCAGGATTCTGATCTAAAACAGGCCTCGCTGCAGAATGCACGTATCAATAGCGGCGCCAATAAACGCAGTGACCGTAATCGGGGCCGCGGTTAAGCTGCTGGTGAAAATAAAAAAGCACTTCTGATTGAAGTGCTTTTTTATGACTGGCATTACCGTGTTTTTTCAGCTTGCTGGGTTATTGAACCTGCAAACCAGCCTCTATTAAATCCTCTTTGGTCAGCATAAACACAAACTGGTCGCCGGCACTGGTGTCCAGCCAGGTGAATGGCAAGTCAGGATACGCTTCATGCAACGCATCCCGGTTATGGCCAATTTCCACGACCAGTATGCCACCATCATTTAAATATTCAGCCGCCTGCGTCAGTAAAGTATGCGTGTGGTCCAGTCCGGCAACACCACTGCCTAACGCCAATTGGGGTTCTTTGCGATACTCTTCTGGCAGTTCAGCCATGCTAGGCGCATCCACATAAGGCGGATTGCTGATAATGACATCATATTTACGACCCTTGAGTGCGGTAAACATGTCGGATTGTACGGCTTGCACCTGATGTTCCAAGCCGTAACGACCAATGTTGATATTGCATACTTCAATCGCATCTGGAGAAATATCGACAACGTCAATATGTGCATTGGGGAATGCCTCCGCCAGTAAAACACCCAGGCAGCCAGAACCGGTACAAATATCGGCTGCCGATTCGACCATTTCAGGGAACTCCACCCAGGGCTGTAAACCGTCTTCCAGTAATTCTGCAATAAACGAGCGCGGCACGATCACGCGCTCATCAACATAGAATTTGAATCCGCGTAACCAGGCTTCATTCACAAGGTAAGCCGTTGGCGTATGCTCGGTGACGCGCTTTTCAATGAGTGTTCCCAAATGCTGGCACTCCTCTGAGGTTAAACGCGCATCAAGGAAGTTATTCAGAGTGTCATGCGGCAAATGCAGCGCGCTCATAATCAGCCACACAGCTTCGTCGTAGCTGTTATCGGTGCCATGACCATAAAAAATATCGGAATTTTCAAAACGGCTCACGGCATAGCGCAGCCAGTCACGGATAGTTTGTAAATTGGTCGTCATATTATTTCAGCAACAATAGCTCCATGGTGCGTTTGTAAGTTTCCTTGAGCGGCTCAATGTCGGCCACGGCCACGCATTCATTCAGTTTGTGTATCGTTGCATTCAGCGGCCCGAACTCAATCACTTCCTTGCAGATGTCAGCAATGAAGCGGCCATCTGAGGTGCCACCGGTCGTGGAGAGCTCTGGACTGACGCCGTAGCTATGCTCTATGGCCTGGCTGATGGCTGCGACCAGCTCACCGCGAGGCGTGATGTAAGACTGGTTGTGTTCCCATTCCAGCGTGTAATCAAAGCCATGGCTATCCAGGATGGCATGGACGCGCGAACGCAGGCTTTGCTCCGAGCTACCTTGACCCTCCACCTCCGGGCAATAACGGAAGTTGAACAGGATTTCGACTTCACCGGGGACCACATTGGTTGCCCCGGTGCCGCCATTCATGTTGGAAATTTGCCATGAGGTGGGGGGGAAATACTCGTTACCGTGGTCCCACACGGTTTCCACCATGTCCTTAATGGCAGGTGCGGCCAGGTGAATCGGGTTTTTGACCAGGTGCGGATACGCAATGTGGCCCTGGATGCCTTTGACCGTGAGCTTGCCAGACAATGAACCACGCCGGCCATTTTTGATCATGTCGCCAACGACTTTATTGCTCGTGGGCTCACCGACGATGCAGTAATCAAAAGTCTCGCCGCGGGCCTGCAGGGCTTCCACCACTTTGACAGTCCCTTCAATCGCGATGCCCTCTTCGTCTGATGTGATCAGCAGGCCAATCGAACCTGGGTGATTTGGGTTTTCAGCAATAAATTCTTCGATGCTGGTAACAAAGGCAGCCAATGACGTTTTCATGTCGGCTGCACCGCGTGCATACAGCATGCCATCCTTAATCGTTGGCTCAAATGGCGGTGTGTGCCATTGGTCGAGGGGACCAGTGGGCACCACGTCAGTGTGCCCGGCGAACACAATCAGCGGACCTGTGGTGCCGCGACGGGCATAAAAGTTGTCTACCTGGCCAAAGCGCATGCGTTCAATCTTGAAACCCAGGGGTTCAAGACGTGCAATCATGGCTTCCTGGCAGCCAGCATCTTCCGGGGTCAGTGAGCGACGTTTGAGCAGGTCAATGGCAAGATCCAGTGTTTTTGACATAAGCTTATTCTTTGGCAAACAGTTGGGCATACTCGGTTTCATTAAAGCCAAGAGCAATGATTTTATCGTTCTTGACCATAACAGGCCGCTTGATGACAGAGGTTTTTTCTTGCATCAAGACTTGGGCTGAACTGGCATCCACAACGGTGTTTTTCTCTGTATCACTCAGGTTGCGCCAGGTCATGCCACTGCGGTTGACCAGCTTTTCCCAAGGATACTGCTGCAACCACGATTGCGCGGTAGCCGTGTCCAGCCCTAGTTTCTTAAAGTCGTGGAATTCATAGGCAATCGCGTGCTCTTCCAGCCAGTCACGGGCCTTTTTGACAGTGTTGCAATTGGGGATGCCGTACAGTTTCATGGTGCGCTATCGGGTAAAAAGTTTATTTTACCAGCCGATGAGCAGGGTGTTGCAACTTAATTGATGTGCTTGCCGAGTTTAGAACAGGCTTTGCGTGGTGGATTTGAGTTGAAGTTCGCTGAATACATCAAACAGGAATTTCTGTTCAACCGGTTTGGAAAACAGGAAGCCCTGCATCTGGTCGCAACCAATGCTGACCAGGGCAAGGCGCTGGTCTTCATCTTCAACGCCCTCAGCGACCACATTCAAATCCAGCGCATGTGCCAGTTTAACAATGGCTTCTACGATTGAAAGCGCAGTGCGCGAAGACGCCACTCCTTTAGTGAGGGTGCGGTCCAATTTGACTTCACTAATTTCCAGGTCCTGCAAATGCGTCAGGCTAAATGGATGCAGCCCAAAGTCATCCAGGGAGATTTTAAGGCCCTGTTTTTTGAAATGGCGCAGGGTTTCTTTAAATTGCGCCTGATGATGGATCGCATTGGTTTCCGATACTTCCAGAATGAGGTTGCGCGCTTCCACTTCATGGGATTCCAGAATCGACTGTATCAGTGAACCGAGCTGCTTATTGCGGAATTGCTGGTTGGACATATTGACTGAAATGCTCAGGTCAATGCCGCGGTCACGCGCCAGCCGGATAGTGCTGCATGCCTGCGAAATGACCCAGGCGTTGATTTCTTCGATCATGCCAAAGCGTTCTGAGGCTTCAATAAAACTATTAGGCGAAAGCAGGCCACGTGTAGGATGCTGCCAGCGCAATAGCGCCTCAGCACCATGTACCAAGCGGGTCAATGAGTCGACTTTGGGTTGGAATAGCAACCTGAATTCCTGTTCGGTAATCGCTTTTTTGAGCTCCACCCGCGTTTGTTGCATGACATCTGACGCCTGCTCAATTTCGGCATCAAAGAAGCGGTACTGGTTTTTGCCATTTTCCTTGGCCTTATACATGGCGGCATCAGCATTCAACTTGAGTTTTTGCAGGTTGCCGTCTTGTGGATACATGGAAACGCCAATAGAGCAGGAAATTTCAATGACATGATCTTCTATGATAAAAACTTCACGCAAGGCATCGATAATGCGCTGAATTACCGTCACTACACTTTGGTGGTTTTCGATTTCGCTGAGTACAGCAATAAACTCATCGCCGCCTGCCCGTGCCACATAATCACAATTACGGATGGCATTGCTGATGCGCTTGGAGACTTCTATCAGTAACAGGTCACCAATATGATGACCAAACTGGTCGTTGACGGGCTTGAAATGATCCAGATCGATATATGCAAGCGCCAGGGACTCGCCATTCCGGTCACAACGCTTGGCGCTGATGATCAGGTGCTGGTTCAAAGCGTCGCGGTTAGGCAGATGTGTCAGTGGGTCGTAAGCCAGGAACCGCTTGTTAACCGTCTGTGTGTTGCGGAAGGTCAGCTTGCTTTGCGTGAGGTCGACATTGCGCTCATAAAAGATGACCAGGATGAATGAGGTGATAAACAGCAATACAGGGACTAATACCAGCAGGAGCATCAGATAGTTTTGCGTTTGGTCGCTGGGTTGGCCGATCAGCATGTTGTTATGCACAATGCTGAGGTTTATTGCGGTGTGGGATGCCAGGAAGCCCAGCGCAATTTCCACTGAAAATATCCATTTCAAGCGCTGTAATGCTTTTCCTTCATAGCTTTTCAGCCAGAGGGTGGTGACGATAGCCAGTGCCGATGTCAGGCAGGCCAGGAAAAGCGCGAATAATGCGGTCCAGGTGTCGATACGGATATTGATCGCCCCGGCGCTCAGCTGGAAAAAATAGGAAAGCAGATAACCGCTCACGCCCGCTGCCAATGAGGCATAGAGCAGGTCTCGCAAGGGCAGTTTTTTCTGGTTGACTGTTTTGAGTAGTGATAGGGAAAGCAGGTAGGCGCACAACAGGCTGCCTATCAAATCTACCGGGTGCTGTGTGATTTTTGGAATATTGTCAGAAGCGAACTGGTAGCCGGCATGCAGCAGGAAAATACCGGCCGCAGTCATTGCGGAATATTTTTTTAGCAGTGCATCATGGTTCCTGTTTGCCGCGATACGCAGCTGATCAACCAGCTTAAATGCAAAAAAACATCCGATGACACTGGATGTGAATAGCAGCAGAATAAGCATGTTTGTTGGGATCATAGTTGCACGGTCATTGTGATTATTAGTGGTGTGACTCTACTGCGTTTTGTTTCTTGCCTGCTATTTCTCCATACTTGATACGATTACCACAAAAGCGGATGATGAGAATCACTCTTATATCGACCCGATATGCCCATAACTTGAGCGGTGATAAGAGAGCGATTCCCAGTGCGAGTGTTTACACCTTACACACCACGCAATAATTCGTTGATACCGACTTTGCCCAGTGTCTTGGCATCCACTTTTTTCACGATCACAGCGCAGTACAAGCTGTATTTGCCATCGCTGGAAGGCAGGTTGCCTGATACCACGACTGAGCCGGCAGGCACGCGACCAAAGTGTACTTCACCGGTTTCACGGTCATAAATCTTGGTCGACTGGCCAATATAGACACCCATAGAAATCACGCAGTTATCTTCTACCACTACACCTTCAACCACTTCGGAACGTGCACCGATAAAGCAGTTGTCACCAATAATCGTTGGGCCAGCCTGTACTGGCTCCAATACGCCACCAATGCCTACGCCACCAGATAAGTGTACATTTTTACCAATCTGCGCACAGGAACCCACAGTCGCCCAGGTGTCCACCATGGTGCCTTCACCTACATAAGCACCGATGTTGACATAGGAAGGCATCAACACTGCGTTTTTGGCAATGAAAGAGCCTTTGCGGACAATGGCGTTAGGCACGACGCGGAAACCACCGGCTTTAAAGTCTTCTTCAGTGTAGTTGGCAAATTTTGGATCGACTTTGTCAAAATAACGAGTTACGCCGTCATCCATCAGGTAGTTGTCTTTGAGTCGGAAAGACAGCAGAACGGCTTTCTTGATCCATTGATGGGTTTCCCATTGCTGGGTGTCGCCAATCCGGGATGCGACGCGCAATTTGCCAGCATCCAGATCATCCAGTACTGAAGCCACGGTGGCTTTGATATCTGCTGGTGCATTGGCCGGGTTGATGTTGGCGCGGTCTTCAAAAGCCGCTTCAATAATGCTTTGACGTGGATCCATGATGTTCTCTAATTGATTCGGTTAAATAACAGTGAAACCCGAAATTTTAACCTAATTTCGATGGATCAGGGGCTATAGATAGTGATGACCCCTGGTAAGCATGGGTTATTTGTTTTTTGCGGCCAAGTAAAGTGGCATGACTTTGGGTGTCAGTGCTTGCAGATCCTTGATGCGGTTCTCGCTGGAGGGGTGGGTGCTCAAGAACTCGGGCGGTGCATCCTTGCTGGCTGCCATCATTTTTTTCCATAGGCTGACAGCGGCCTCGGGGTTGTAGCCTGCTCGTGCGGCCAGTTCAAGGCCCATGCGATCCGCTTCGCGTTCCTGTTCCCTGCCATTTGGTAAAGCAAACAGTAGCTGACTACCCATGTTTGCACCTTGTGCAGCCATATTGCCTGCGGTACCACCAACAAAAGCTGCGAGTGCTTGCAAACCAAACTGCTGTACATAGGCTTGTGACATGCGTTCGCGGCCATGTTCGCGCAACGCGTGGGAAATTTCGTGGCCAATCACTGCAGCCAGTTCGTCGTCTGTCGCATTGAGTTTATCCGCCAGTCCAGAAAACACCATGATTTTGCCACCTGGCATGCAATAGGCATTCAATTGCTCATTTTTCTCTACATTGACTTCCCACTTCCATTTGGTCGCATCTGGGCGGAATACGCCAACTTGCGCAATCAGCCGGTTAGAAATAGTGGTGACGCGATTCAAAAGTGCTTTATCTGCGTTTAGCGTACTTTTCTTTTGGGCGTCCTGGAGCGTTTGTGTATAAGATTGCGCCGACATCTTGTCTACCGTGGCCGATGGCAGTAGCAAGAGCTGGCTACGTTGCACACCAGAAACGCTATTGTTGGTTGTACTGGCACAGGCGGTCAGTAATGCGCATGCGGCAGCCACAGAGATGAGTTTGATATTGAACATACGGTTTCCTTTCTGCTCACTGGCTTGAGCTAAATCGCACCTATATTTTTGCATTAGATTTTGACCTGTGAACCCAGTTCCACCACCCGGTTGGGCGGCAGATTGAATTGGTTGGTAATGGTTTCCGCTGTGCGGAACAAGCCAATAAAAATCTTCTTGCGCCAGAAGGCCATGCCTGGTTTATCTGAGGCAATCAGGATTTCCTTGCCGATAAAGAAGGACGTATCCATGGTATCCAGGCTGAGGCCAAAGGATTCTGTGAGTGCCAGATCTCTGGGCAGGTCAGGTTCATCCATATAGCCATAACGTATGGTGACGCGATAAAAGCCATATGGCAACGCTTCCACTGATACACGCTCCTCCCGGCTGGTGTAGGGGTAGTCCTCAAAACGCACCGTCAGGATGATCATTTTTTCATGCAGTACTTTGTTATGCTTCAGATTGTGCAGCAAGGCATGCGGGACGCCATCCGGGTTTGGGGTCATGAAAACGCCGACGCCATTGACGCGGGCGGGGGGGTGCGCGCCTATCGCCTGAATAAAAGGGATGAGTTCCATGGATTCTGACTTGAGGGTGCCATACAGCAATCTGCGGCCCGTTTTCCAGGTGCGCATCAGCGTAAAAATAATCAGACCTATGAGTAAAGGCACCCAGCCACCGTCCGGAATCTTGAGGATGTTGGCAGAGAAGAAAGACAGGTCGATCACCAGGAAGATGCTAATCAGGCTGGCGGTTTTAAGTTTGCTCCAGCCCCACAAATGATGGAAAACGACGGCGGCGAGCAAGGTGGTGATCACCATATCGCCAGTCACGGCGATACCGTAAGCGGCCGCCAGATCACCAGAGCTGCCAAAAATGAGGACCAGGCCCATGACGGCAACCATCAGGCCCCAGTTCACACGGGGCATGTACACCTGGCCTTCGGTTTTTTCTGAAGTATGCGCCACGTGCATACGAGGAATAAAGCCCAATTGCAAAGCCTGGCGTGACACAGAAAATGCGCCAGTAATCACCGCTTGCGAGGCAATCACGGTCGCCAGTGTGGCCAGGATAATGAGGGGGAACAAAGCCCAGTCGGGTGCTAAATGGTAAAACGGGTTTTGAATCGCTTCAGGTTCGGCCAAGATCAACGCGCCCTGACCAAAATAATTGCAAATCAAGGCCGGGAGTACAAACAGGAACCAGGCCAGGCGGATCGGTTTTCGACCAAAATGGCCCATGTCGGCGTAGAGTGCCTCAGCTCCTGTGACCGCTAAAACAACTGCGCCCAGGGCAATAAAGGCAATCTTTGGTTGGGTATAAAAAAACAGGAAGGCGTAGGCGGGACTTAAGGCTTTGAGAATCTCCGGATGGTGGCTGATATTGATTGCACCCAAGATGCCCAGTACGGCAAACCAGGTCAACATAATCGGACCAAAGAATGCGCCGACAACGGCGGTCCCCTTGCTTTGCGCCCAGAACAAGACGAACAGCACGCAGAGTGTAATGGGGACGATCCAGCTATCCAGTTGTGGTGCGGCTACTTCCAGCCCTTCCACCGCGGATAAAACAGAAATGGCCGGGGTAATCATGCCGTCTGCGTAAAACATACAAGCACCGATAATGCCGAGCATCATGATGCGCTTGCGCTGTTCAGGGTCACCGCCCGCATAACGGCTGGCCAGTGATAGCAAAGCCATGATGCCGCCTTCGCCACGGTTGTCTGCGCGCATGATAAATGCAACATATTTAAAGGAGACTATCAGTAGCAAAGCCCAGGTGATCAGGGACAAAATGCCATAGACATTGTCTTGTGTCAGTAACAGTGGGTGATGGCCCACAGCAAACACTTCCTTCATCGTATACAAGGGGCTGGTGCCAATATCCCCGAAAACAACACCAAGCGCGGCGAGGGCCATGGTATGGAGCGCCGCCTGATTTTTTGTATGGTCCATTGTGTGAACAGCTGAAGACAAACGATTATTATCGGTCAATTTTAAAGCTTCACCAAAAACTTTGACAGAAATAACAGGTTTTGACAGAAATACTCCACCTTGAACATGTCTTTATGGGAGATATGCGACAAGTCTGTGCATCGCAAAACAATTTCTGGAGGGTTATTTCTTGCTGATAGGAGATTGGGTCACTACGACTGCGGCCTGCCCATGGTGCAATGTCAATTGTAAGTTTTCGCCAGCGGTCAATTGAGTAGCATCAGTCACGGCATGGCCGTTTTGTTGTTGTACGATGGCGTAACCGCGTGCCAGCACCTGGTGAGGATTCAGTTGTTGCAGGCTGGTGGCGCAGTGCTCTAGTTTGCGACGGTGCGTTTGCAGATATCGCTGCATAGACAATTGCAGGCGATGCTGCCATTGCTGTAGCGCCTGTTTTTGCTGTTGCAACTGTTGGGCAGGCGACACCAGGCGGCGCGACAGATAATCCAGTGTTTGCGCATGCTGTCGTAACAGCGATTGCATGGCGCGCATCAGGCGTAATCGGGATTGTTCCACTTGCTGGCGTAGTTGTGATTGGTCAGGGCAGGCCAGTTCAGCCGCCGCCGTCGGTGTGGCTGCACGCAAGTCTGCCACAAAGTCTGCAATGGTGAAGTCAGTTTCGTGACCCACGCCGCTAATGGTTGGCAGGCGGCAGGCAGCGATCGCTTGCGCAACAACTTCTTCATTAAATGACCACAAATCTTCAATACTGCCCCCACCACGGCAAATCAGCAGCGTATCGACTTCCAGCCGCTGGTCAGCCAAGTGTATTGCTTGTGCAATCAGTTCGGCCGAGCCTTTGCCCTGGACGGGCGTTGGGTAAATGATGACTTTCATACCGGGGTAGCGGCGGCGTATGGCCGTCAATACATCGCGCAAGGCAGCCGCATCGGGTGAAGTCACTACGCCTATGCGTTGTGGATTGGCGGGGATGTTTTTTTTTCGCGATACATCAAACAGGCCTTGCGCTTGCAGGCGTTGTTTCAGTTGCTCAAACGCTTCGTACAAGCTGCCCAGGCCAGCCGGTTGCAGAAACTCTATGGCGAGTTGAAAGTCGCCACGTGCTTCATACAGCGTCACCGTTGCCCGCGCTTCAATCCGGTCACCTTCCCGAGGTGTCGCGCCTACCAGGCTGTTACGGCCCTTAAACATCACGCAGCGAACCTGTGCCCGCTCGTCCTTGAGTGAAAAATACCAGTGGCCACTGGCCGCACGCGTGAAATTGGAGATTTCACCACTGATCCAGAACAGAGGGAAGCTGGTTTCCAGCAGCTCTTTCGTCAGCCGCATCAGGTCGCTGACACTCAAGATTTGTTTTGGGGACGTCGATAACAAGCTAGTCATAGCCATGCATTATCCAACAGCGTAAGCCTGTTTGGCTATGTTTTTGAGGTACATCACAGGCAGCTATCTTTTAAAACAATGAGATATGATGGATTTTTACGTTTCTGAACATTTTTACTTGTTATAAGGGCACTTTAGCGGTGCCTGTGAGTCCTTCAATAAAAGGGATAAATATATCTATTACCATGCCTAATAGGCGCAATGCTTTTATGGTGACATTCATGCCATTACAAAAACATCTGTCTGCTATGCCCGGCGTTTTCTTGTGCTTGTGGTGCATCGTACTCGCATCAAACCTGGCACATGCTGAAAACGAGGTCGCCGAGCCACCCCTGGCTGAGGTTGAAGTCCAGAGTGCGCCTGTTCCTGAGAGCACAGAACCGGTTGTACATTACAGCCGTAAGCAATCATCAATCCGCAATGATGCCTATAAACAGTTCATCAAACTGCAGGTCAGTCTGGCGGCTGGTACCAAAAATGCACTTGGGTTTAATAGCTATGAGCAAGCGCATGCGCATTATTGTGCGCTCGCAGGCGAGTCTCATGATCCTGACGCACAATTTGCCATGGGCTGGTTTTACAGCATGGGCAAAGGTGTAGAGGTAAATCATGATATTGCGGCCCGTTTTTTCAGCCTGGCTGCGATACAAGGGCACCGAGATGCCATGGAATGGCTGGATAAGGAACCTGGTAGTCCCGAATTAGCAAAGCTGCCTGCCTGTATGCAAAAACAGGAACATTCTGTTTCCCAGGTATTGTTCCGCAAGCGTGGTCAGGTGTACCAACTCGTGAAGAAGCATGCGCCGGTTTATGGGGTGGACGTTGATTTTGCCATGGCCGTGATCGCGGTGGAGTCAGGCTTTAATGTTAAAGCCACCTCTCGCAAGAAGGCACAGGGATTGATGCAGTTAATGCCTGAGACGCAAGCCCGGTTTCATGTCAAAGATGCTTATGACCCCGAGCAAAACATCAAAGGTGGGTTGTCATACTTGCGCTGGTTGATTGCTTATTTCAAAGGCGATGTCGAGCTGGTGGCCGCCGCCTATAACGCGGGCGAAAATGCGGTCCTCAAGTATCGCGGTATCCCACCTTACCCGGAAACCCATGATTATGTGAAACGGATTGCTCGTTATTACAAGAAAAAACATCATGAAGTGAAACAGAAGTCTGCCATGCAGCAGGCAGATATCACACCAGCTTCTTCATAAGCATGCTTTAAATCAGGGAACGTTAGTCGCTCTGGCAGCATCATATGCGCGTTATCTATTACAATCAGTGCTTCTTAAACGTGCAGGAGGGTGCAATGTGTCAGTGGTTTAAAGGTCGTGGTGGCTATTTGCTGGGATTTCTGGCCAGTTTCGGTATTGTCGCACTGGCTTTATTCATACAGGTACAAAACCAGCTGGAACCTTGTCCTCTATGTATCTCGCAGCGTATTATTTTCATGAGCCTAGGTGTGGTTTTCTTGCTGCACGCGTTCGTTTCTCCTAAGTCATGGCTGCATGCCGGATTGGCGCTGGTAGAAGTATTCACGGCGTTGGGCGGTGCTGGCGTGGCCATTCGCCATTGGTGGTTACAGGCACATAAAGAAGACATCATTGCCGATTGTGGCGTCGGGTTTGATTATATGTTTGAAAACTTCCCGCTTAAAAAAGCATTGACACTGGTGTTTCGCGGCACAGGTGACTGCGCTGCCATAGACTGGACTTTCCTCGGGCTGACCTTGCCGCAACTCGGTTTGATCAGTTTTACGCTGTTTGGCTTGTATGCCATCTTCCTATTCCGCGCACGGCGTTGCAGTCGCTAACTCATGAGCCATGTGCAGCTGGTTTCAGTTAGTCGCGCATGGCAGATTGTTTTGTAATGGCGTCATGCCACTCTTGAAATTGCGTTTCGCATAGTTGTTCTGCTTGTTGCGACAATGTTTCTTTGGGCGTATGAGCTGCGCGCAATTTCGCTGTCTCACGTTTCAGGCAGCCCATGTATTTGGCCTTGGCATAAATCTCTTCAGTTTGCATGCTGGCGATGGCCTGGTCCGCCTGGTTGAGAGATTCGCATAACGGAGCGGATTGCGCGTGTGCACTCCATGCCATGTTGGAGTTTTTCTGCATGTGAATGACCTTGGCAATATCCTGCCCTCGCTTGTGAATCCAATTTTCCAGAATCTCGTTACCACAGGTTTCACTTTGGCAGCGCATGACGCTTTTGAGTAGCCAGGCGGCCTGCTTGGTCATGCGATCTTCTGAAATGCCACAGTTATGAATCACATCATGTGAACGCGAAAAATACAGTTTGTAATTGGCGCGCCAGCTAGGGTAGCTGGCGCAAGCGACCTTGCGCAAAGGGTTTGTGGCTGCGCAGTTGTCTGGTTGTAATGTTTGCAGGCGCTCAAGGGCGTGATTGCCTGCACGGCGGCAAGCCAGGGAAATGGCTTGTCCATAAGCCTGAGTCACGCCCCAGAAAGAAAGCCGTGACTGCGCAAACTCAGGATGATGAACCAGTGACTGGTCGTTCTTCCAATCCAAGAGTTCAACTGTCTGGATAGACTTATGAAACACGGATTCACGTTCGACTTCCATTGAGAACTCGCTGCAGGAGGCTTGTACAAAACGCGTGGTTACAGTGTCGTCATGATCGTCGGCGCGTAATTTGAAGAAAATCATGTCGTCGAGTTGACCTATTTGCAAGGAGTCTAGGTCGACAGAGATCGTCAGAAATTTTTCGCGCCCTGGTACGGTTTGCCATTGTTCGGCATACAGGGCAGGACCAAAAATGCATGGCAGGCAGGTGAAAACAAAGACAACAACAGCACTTCTAAACATTATTACTACAACAAAAATAAAAAAGTCACAGCAAGGTACCGAATTGTAGATGTTTAGTCCAGAGTTCCAGCGTACACATTGTTACGCCCAGCCTGTTTGGCTTGATACAATGCCTGGTCTGCGCGTTGCAGAAGTTGCGAGAGGGTGTCACCTGCATGCAACACGGCAACGCCGGCACTGATGCTAATGCTGCCCACGCCTGGAATATGCATGGCGTTGATCTGATGACGCACCTTTTCTGCCAGTTGTGTCGCCTGTTTGAGGGTGGTGCGGGGAGCATAAATGATCAGTTCATCGCCGCCCCAACGGACGGTAATATCTGAAATTCGGCTATTTTTCTTGATGCAGGTCGCCACGGATTGGATCACTACATCACCCAATACATGGCCATGCGTGTCATTGATCTTTTTAAAGTGGTCGATGTCTATCAAAATAAGTGCGTCAGTAATTTTTCTGCGGTTAGTGACAGGCGTATGTTCGGCAAACACGGTTTCAAAGTGGTGGCGATTACTGAGGCCAGTCAAGTGATCAGTGCTGGAGAGTTTTTTCAGATTCTCTTTTTCAAACTCCAATGCTGTATTGGCCACGGCCAGTTGGTCGGTCCGCTGTTTTACCAACGCTTCTAGATCAACATTGAGCGCTTTTAAATGGTTGGTTTGCGATTCACGCAAGCATTCATAATTGCGGATAATGAAAAACTGTGCCAGCAGGTAAAAGCCCAGGCTCAGGATATCCAGGTTGTTATACTCGGAAGGGAATATTTGAATCATGTGGTTTCCGGCGACCAATGCCAGCAGGATAGCTAACATGTAGTAACCAGTCACGCGGCCTTTGAGGTAAAAAGCAGCCGCTAAAATCAACAGTAACAAGGCGCTACGTGAGTGACTGTCCGTTGCGAGGAAAAACACCGTCAAGAATTGGACAAAGCATAACCACAAGGCAATGCTGGAAATGAGTTCTATGTTTTTTTTATAGCGGTGCAATATCCACAGCAATGCAAAAGCGATACAACCAAACACGAGGTCTATGGCGCCGAGGAATGGTTGCTGGTTCCAGCGGAAGAAACCCATGGTGATCGAGACGATGCCGGCAAAGGTGAATACATTGTTGAGGAAAATGACTTTATAACGGACGTTGTCGGCCTCTGCGAGCTCTGGAAAGAGTCTGAGCGGACGCACCATGACGACAAGCAGTTTGCCAATCCATTTTTTCAACATCCGGTTTCCTCGGTAATTATTATTTTTGTGATGGGGGTAGTTTATGTAAAATTGGTACTTCACCAGCTAACTCACGAACAACACTGGAATTTTACATATATTAAGCGGCTGCGTGTATGACTTTTAATCAATTCATTCGGTGTATTCTCAGAATATTTTGGGTACAAGGCCTGGCTCTGTGCGAAAACAACAAACATCAAAACTGTTATGAAACCATTTAAAACTTTGGATGACTTTGTCGGCAATACGCCACTGGTCGCTTTGCAACGCCTGAATCCTAATCCCAGCAATACCATATTGCTCAAGCTGGAAGGTAACAATCCGGCGGGATCAGTCAAGGATAGACCAGCCTACAGCATGATCCTGCGCGCCGAACAGCGGGGGCAGATCAAGCCTGGTGACACCCTGATTGAGGCAACCAGTGGTAATACCGGCATTGCACTAGCCATGGTGGCGGCTATGCGCGGCTATAAAATGGTCCTGGTCATGCCGGAAAACCAGTCCGTTGAGCGCAGGCAAAGTATGAGAGCTTATGGGGCAGAACTGGTGCTCACACCCAAAGACGGCAGTATGGAGTTGGCGCGGGATGTTGCACTCAAGTTGCAGGCTGAAGGTGAAGGCATCGTGCTGGACCAGTTTGGTAATTCGGACAATCCACTGGCGCACTATGAAGGGACCGGACCTGAAATCTGGCGTGATACTGAAGGTAAGGTCACGCATTTTGTTTCCAGTATGGGTACAACGGGTACGATTATGGGGACCTCACGTTTTCTCAAGGAACAAAATCCGCAAATCCAGATTATTGGCGTACAGCCGGAAGAGGGCGCGCAGATTCCTGGTATCCGTAAATGGCCAGAGGAGTATCTGCCAACCATCTATGATCCCAAGCGTGTAGACGAATTACGTTATGTCAGCCAAAAACATGCCGAGGACACCACGCGCAAGCTGGCAGCGAAGGAAGGTATTTTTGCCGGCATCTCTAGTGGCGGTGCTTTATACACGGCGCTGCAACTGTCCAAAGAAGTGAATAATGCCGTGATTGTGAGCATCGTTTGCGACCGTGGTGATCGTTACTTGTCTACCGGAGTGTTTCCAGGCTGATGCGCATCTGGCCGCTGATGTTGCTGGTCTGGTCATTGCCACTCAGTGCGATGACCGAGATCAGCCTGAGTGCAGACAGTATTTCCAGTGACATCTTCCAGCTTGATAAGCCACATGCTGTCGTCAATTTGAATGTGAAGCATGTACAGGTGCATGCAGACCGTTTGCAGTTCGGAGATGCCAGCAGCCCTGCCAGCGAACATACCCCCAGTATAGACAAACCCACTATACGGCTTGATCTAGGCGCGCGTCCGACCCTGCTGGTGACCTCTGACCAGTTGCAAATGCAACCTTACCAAGTGCGCCAACCCAGAGTGTTTCTTGACTTGCGGCCGCAAACCGGCCAGCCGGTGTTGGCTTTTTATGCTGAGGTAAAAGCGCTACAGGATGAAGTGTGGGGCACCTTTCACCTGAACTGCCAGGTCCCTGGGCAGCCAACTGTCCAAACCTGGCGATGCGAAGACGGTCTCTATCAGGATGCGCGTTCACACGTGCCGTTTAATGTGCTGGTCACGCCCACCTGGAAGGATCAGGATAAGCAAGGCCTTGCAACCAGGGGTGTTGATCTTGAACTGTCAGTTCGGGAGGCAAAGTTCAGTGATGCGGCCGGCTTGCATGCTGGGGAAAAGTTGACAGGCAAGGTCAATATTTCTGCGCATGAGCAGGCAGGTGGCTGGCGCTGGCAAGGGGTGTTCCAGTGGCAACAGGGCGAGTTGTTCTGGCAACCGTTTTATTTTGCCGACGGCAACAAACGGTTTGAAATCCGCGGTTTCTACCGCCAGCCCTATGTTGATATCGAACAATCTACGCTCGAACTGCAAGGTGTCGGTACCTTGCAGAGCCAGAGCCGCCTCAACCTTGTCAGCAAAGAGTTCGAGTTTTTAAAAGTCGCAGCGCATGATGTGGATTTCAATGGTGTGTACCAGGCTTTTATCCAGCCTTTGATTCCCAACTCGGCCTTTGGACATTTAAAAGTTTCTGGCAAAGCAGACTGGTCGTTTGAAGCCAGAGGTTTGCAGCCGCTTAAATTTCATCTCAATATTACTGATGCCAGCGTAGAAGAGCAGGCCGGCAAGTTTGGTTTTGCGCATTTTAATGCGGATATTCCCTGGGACTATGATCATCCCCGGCAAATTACCGTGGGTTACCGTTCCGGGCATGTTCTGAAAGTCCCTCTTGGTGAAACCCGCTGGCAAGCCGAAGTGAACCGTTATTCGATCACTTCCCCCAGTATGCGGCTACCGATTCTGGATGGTGCGTTGGATTTTCAGGATATTTCAGCCGCTTGGATCAATCAAAGTATGGTCTGGCACGTAAAAATGGCGATGCAGCCTATCAGCATGTCCAGCTTTAGCCAGGCGGTGGGCTGGCCGACCATGCGAGGGCAGATCACCGGGAGCATCCCGTTGGTGACTTATGCCAACCGCGAGTTGCGTATGGATGGGGAGATGCAGTTCAGGTTATTTAATGGCATGGTGGGAATGTCTGGCCTGGACATTGATGATCCTTTGGGTGCGGTGCCCAGGTTACATGCCAATTTCACTATGCGTGAGATCGACCTTGGCGAAATCACGCGCACGTTTAATTTTGGCTCAATCACGGGCAAACTGGAAGGCGATATCAAGGACTTGCGCCTGCAAAACTGGAAACCAGTTTATATGAATGCGTTTGTCCGTACTGCAGACGGGCCGTTTGAGAAAAAAATCTCGCAGCGTGCGGTCGAAAACATTACTGCCCTGGGCGGTGAAGGCACAGCAGCTGCCTTGCAACGTACATTCCTGCGTTTTTTTAAACAATTCGGCTATGAAAAAATCGGCCTGAGTTGTGAGTTGCGCGGGGACATTTGCAAAATGGGAGGGGTTGACCAGTTGCCAGAAGGATTCGTGATTGTCAAAGGCAAAGGTGCGCCCTCAGTGAACGTGAATGGTTATACGCAATACGTTAGCTGGAAAGATGTATTGGCACGCATGCAACGCGTGACAGATAGCAATAGTAAAGTCATCATTGATTAAGCTTTGATCAAGCAGCATCGTTTGCTGCAAAGGAGTGTTAGTGGAGCGGATTGTGATAAATAGACATGTATCCCTGCAATGGCTGCGCACAGGCAGCCTGTTATTGGCAACAGCAGGCTTGAGCGCCTGCGTCACCATTAATATTTACTTTCCGGCCGCTGCGGCAGAAAAAGCTGCAAATAAAGTCATTGACGAAATCTGGCAGACACCTGCCGGGCAACCTCCCTCCTCGACGTCGCCTGCAGTCCCACCCGCTAACCCGGTGATGCCATCCGCAACACCGGTGACCCCTTCAGTGAATCTGGAGCCTGCCCCATGATGCCCTTGAAATCATTTCGCACAAGTTTACTTTCATTGCAACTATTTTTGTGTCATGGCGCTCACATCTTAAAGCAGGGACTGCTGGGCATTAGCTTAAGCCTGCTGTTTGCGGTTAGCGCTCAAGCTGCGGCTGACCTGGACGTGAATACGCCGGCGGTTGCCGCAGTGAAAGCCAGTATGCAAAACCGTCATCTGCAGTTGTTGCCACATTATCAGTCCGGGGCAGTGGGTTTGACTGCAGAAGGGTTTGTGGCAGTCAAAGATGCCGGTTTGGTGCCATTGTCCCAACGTAGTGCGTTAGCGGCACTGGTCAAAGAAGAAAACATGGACCGTGTTGAGCTTTACCACGGCATTGCTGCCGCAAATGGTCACCCGGAATGGGAAGGTGAAATACAGCGCACGTTTGCCCTGCGCTGGATAGATAAGGCGCAATCAGGCTGGTTTGTGCAGCGCGATGGGCAATGGACACGCAAATAGGCAGGCAAAACAAGGGCTTGGCAGCAACTGCTTAAATGAACACATAAATATTCCGACAAGGGCGCAGCGACGAGTGCTCGCGGCAATTCAATAAACAGTGCAATAAAAGCCTGTCATTTAAGTTTCAGGCATGTTCATTGCATACAGTTTAAGTGCATGTCCCGATGAAAGGAGTCTGTTGTGCCAACTAATCTTTTCGTTCTCCCTAGACTGGGTGAAAGCATTCATCAACAGGATTTAGGGATTTACTATATCCTCAACCACCATACTGGTCGTGTACGTTCTTTGATACAACTGGTTCGTGAAAACGTACATTGGTATCTCATGCAATTGCAACCGATTGCTGATGGTCTGGATTACCGCTGGTCGGTATTGTCGCGTGAAGAGGACTGCGCGCTCAAATCAGCCACTGACAAACAAATCGCTCATTATTTTTCAAAGCCGGAATATGCTGAACCGTACGGTGCCTGGCAAGTGATGCGGAATGCCAATTTCGGCTTTGCCAAGTTCACACCTATGGAGTCCCCGAATGAGGTCAGTTATGCGATTCTGACATTTGATGGGGAAGAAATGCAGACACCGATCCGGTTGCATAAAGCACCTGCAGAATGGCTGGATGAAGACTCTGAAACAGATATTCTGCAATTGGAATTTGCTTAGTTTTTATTAGGGCCTGTTAACGCTATTTTAGTTGCCGCTGCTGGAGAGCATTTACTCGTTACGCAAGGCGGAAAGAGTCGCAGGAATAGATTTGGCGTAGCTGGCGACATAAGTGATAGACAACATAGCGAAGCGAATCAATGACTCCAGCCCGCTGGGTTGGCTCTGTCATCAGCGCTCTCCGCGTTGTTCGGCGCTTGTTGGGAATCACCAAACTGCGCTTCTCACGCCTTGATAGCACTGATGACAGAGGCAACATCGACAATTGAAATAGCGTTAACAGGCCCTAAAGTAGCAGCTGCCACGTAACGTGATAGCTGCTCTCTTGACTTAACTTCGTTAAGCGGTTGTGCTCACAACATTGCCCGCCGTGCCACGATGCTGCATACCTGTGGACAAAGCTTGCAGAAAACCACTCAGGCTTGTGCTGCCGCCGTTACCACCCAGCGCACTAACGAGTGATTGGAAGCTGCTTTCCAAGTTACTGGTGTTGCTCTCCAAAGAAGTATCTGACGTCGTACTGTCACTGCTAGTTAAAGATGAAATAAGGCTTTGTAGTTTGGCTTCCATACCATGTCCGCCATAAGGTTGGGGCGGTGGCATGCCTTGTGTGGTGCTTGATTCTAACGTACTAGATTCGTCAGTACTGTCTTCACTGTTGGTGGTCTCTGTTGTCCCTTGCGACTGCAAGGCACTAATGAGGTTTTGCAAGAAACTATTTAAGGCACTGGCGGCATCTGTGTTGCCATCGTTATTATCTGTCGTTTCGTTACCGTCTGTGCTGGTGGGACTACTGGTGCTATTTGTGCCCCATTGCCCGAAAATGGATTCCAAACCGCCTTCGATGCCAGCGCTTTTAAGTGCGGAATCAATGGCTCCTAGCAAACCACCGCCATCCTTGCCATGACCTTCGCCGTCAGGTGGTGGCGGTGGAGGTTGCATGCCATTGCGCTGGCCTACCTGTGACAATGATTGAATATTGTTATTACTACTGATTGAACTGATTGATGTCATGATGAGTGCTCCGTAAAGTTTTTAAATGTTCAGGGCTGCTGCGATTGCACCCTGGCAATACAACGTGTTGACTGAACATCCCTTAGCTTAAGACGGGATGACCTTTTTTTAAGGCATGAAAAAACACAAAAAACCTTTATAAATCAGTATCTTAAATGTATATTTTGATACAAATGTCTGTGAATTGTATCCGTTGATACAAAGCGTGTTCTTTTTATACAAAATCATCACACAAACTGCGTATCTGGTATAAGTTGTGGGGCTGTGTTATTTTAAAAAACCATTTTTTATACAGGTTTGACCATGCTAAGTTTGGTGTTTGATATTGAAACGATTCCGGATGTGGACGGCATTCGCCAGTTGCATGATCTTCCTGCCAGCCTAAGCGATACGGATGTCGCGAATATCGCTTTTCACCAGCGCCGTCAGCACAATAGCACTGATTTCCTGCCACACCATTTGCAGCGGATATGCGCAATTTCTTGCGCCTTGCGCGAGGGTAACCAGTTCCGCGTGTGGACGCTCGGTGATGAGCAATCGAGTGAGGCCGAGATTATCCAGCGCTTTTTTGATGGCATTGAAAAATACACACCTAACTTGGTGAGCTGGAACGGCGGCGGCTTTGATCTGCCTGTGTTGCACTACCGCGCCATGGTGCATGGGATTGCTGCACCACGCTACTGGGATTTAGGTGAGGACGACAAAGACTTCAAATGGAACAACTACATCAGCCGCTACCATATGCGTCATCTGGATTTGATGGATGTGCTGGCCATGTACAGTGGCCGTGCCAATGCGCAGCTCGATGAAATAGCCCAGCTATGCGGGTTTCCTGGAAAACTTGGTATGGATGGCAGCAAGGTATGGCAAGCCTATTTGGATGGTGAAATCAAGGCAATACGCGATTATTGTGAAACCGATGTCGCCAACACGCATCTGGTGTATCTACGTTTTTTGAAAATGCGAGGTCACTTGAATGAAGCCAGTTATGCGTCAGAAATTCAGTTGGTACGAGAGACTTTGACTGGCTACAGTGGCGAGCACTGGCAGCAATTTATGGCCGCCTGGTCTTGAAATCAACAATTCGTAGGATTGACCGCCGATAAATGCAAATATACGCCGATAAAAACTGAGTTTTTATTGATCGGCTTTAATCCGCGTTTATCGGCGGTAAAATTTTTTTAAGGTGTTTCAGTGGCAGAGGCTTCAGGTGCTGCTGCATCTTCTACCCCAGGCTCTACGGTGTCTTCATCAATCTTGTTTCTCCAGTTGAGGATCACGCGGTGATGCTTTTTCGCGTCATGCGCAAAACGATAACGCTGCTCACTGCCCAGGTAGCTGGCTGTCACCTGATATTTGCCACTGGGTAAATTCAATAAGAGTCTTGGTGCAGCATGCTCCAGTGCAAAAACGGGTTGGTTTTTGCTGTCACTGATGCTGATATTGATGTCATCAATCACGCGGCCTACTTTGCCTTCTGAAAACAAAAAATAAAGGTTAAATTGTTTTTTAAAGGATTCCATGGCCTCAACCTCTTCCGAGCCTATGCCCCCGGTCACGTAGTCCACCCCATGTGCATCTCGCTGGATGGTAATTTCATCGGCAACGCTGGTGGTAGATGAAAAAATTGCCAGCATCAGTGTGGTGGTCAAGGTCCATTGTTTAAGCATCACATTCTCCTTATTTTTGATTAGGGTTCTTGAGGGATTGTATGCCCAAATCAGGTAAAATAACAGGTTATGAGAAACAACCGTCAAAGATCCTCCAACCTGTCGCCAGCCGCCAAGGCGGCGCAGATTCCAAGAACCGCCAACATTGAATCCCTGGACCAGGAAGGTCGTGGAGTCGCCCATGTTGATGGCAAAGTCATTTTCATTGAGGGCGCATTGCCTTTTGAAGAAGTCAGGTTTGTCTCACATCACGTCAAGGCAACCTATGAGCTTGCCACCACGGTAGAAGTGGTCAAAGCCTCCAGCCAGCGTGTGACACCAGGCTGTGCCTATTTTGGCACCTGTGGTGGCTGTGCCATGCAGCATTTGGAGTTTTCGGCCCAGGTTGCCGCCAAGCAGCGCATGCTAGAAAATGATTTCTGGCATATCGGCCGAGTACGTCCGGAAAAAATCCTGCCACCGATACAAGGTACACCCTGGCATTACCGCCATAAAGCGCGACTTCGCGTGAGGTATGTCGAGAAAAAAGGTGGCGTACTGGTCGGGTTTAATGAAAAAGGCAGCAGTTTTGTGACCTTTATGGATAGCTGTGAAGTGTTGACGCAGCCGGTCTCTGACCTCATCCTGCCATTGAAGCAACTCATCGGGCAATTATCCATCAAGCAATCCCTGCCTCAGATTGAGCTGGCCGTGGGAGAAGATGCCACGGTGTTGGTTTTCCGCATTCTGGAGGCGCTCAGCGAGGCTGATGTTGCCTTGATGAAAACGTTTGAAGACACGTATGGCGCCCAGGTGTGGACGCAAACCAAGGGCCCGGATACAGTTAAACCGTTGTTCGAGCATGGCGACAAGTTACATTACAGCCTGCCGGAATACAATCTTGAGTATCCGTTTAGTCCGACAGAGTTTACCCAAGTGAACCCAGCCATTAACCGGGTCATGATCCGCCGTGCCATGCAGTTGTTGCAGCCGCAAGCAGGTGAACGCATCGCCGATTTTTTCTGTGGCCTGGGCAACTTTACGCTGCCGATTGCGCGCAGTGGTGCCAGCGTCTACGGGGTTGAAGGGTCGCAGGCACTGGTGAAACGCGCGATAGAGAATGCCGGTTTAAATGGCATTGAAAATGTCGAGTTTGCTGAATCTGACCTGTTTGATATGACAGCTGAGTCATTGCAGTCATTGGGTGCTTTTGACAAATGGCTGGTGGACCCACCCCGCGATGGCGCCATTGAACTGATCAAAGCCTTGCCTGATGCAGGCGATACTGTGGCCAGCCATGCGCCCTGGCGGATTGTGTATGTCTCATGTAACCCGTCTACGCTGTCACGCGATGCTGCTATCCTGACGCAGGTGAAAGGGTATCGTTTGCTAGCGGCTGGTGTCATGAATATGTTCCCGCACACGGCCCATGTAGAATCGATTGCGATTTTCGAGAAGGCATAACGTGGTAACCAATCTATTGCGCCGCTGGTTGCCGTGGCTGTTGTTGATATGCGCAATGGCGGGATGCCAGCCAGACGGATCGTCACGTTCGCTGATTTTTGCTGTCGCGCAAGCCCCGGTGAATCTGGATCCGCGCTTTGCCACCGATGCGGCTTCAGAGCGGATTAACCGGCTCATTTACCAGCGGTTGGTGGAGTTCGACGCGAGTTCGCATGAGGTGCCAGGGTTGGCGACATGGCAAATGCTGGATGCCCTGCATTACCGTTTTCAGCTTACCCAGTCAGCCGTGTTTCATGACGGCAAATCCCTAACCGCAGCCGATGTAAAGGCGACTTATGAGAGCCTGCTGCAATTAAAAAACTCCCCACATACCGCTGAATTCAGGCATATCGAACACATCTCCACCCCTGATGCAAAAACCATAGACTTTGCCCTCAGCCATCCTGACCCGCATTTTGCGGCGCGCCTGATGGTGGGTATCTTGCCTGCCCATTTGATTGCGAACGGACATGACTTCGGGCATCAGCCTGTTGGCAGTGGTCCGTTCAAGCTGGATCATTGGCAGGCTGAGTTACAGCTCAAACGCCTCAGTGATGGGCTGACAGTCCGTTTTGAAGAGGTCAAAGACCCCAACGTTCGCGTACTCAAGCTAAAACGTGGGGAGGCCGATTTAATTCAGGGCGACTTGCCACCCGAGCTGGTGAAGTATTTGCAAAAACAGTCCAATGTGACTGTCAACACCGGGATAGGCGCAAACTATTCCTATCTGGGCCTGAATGTGCAAGCCGACTTTTTACGCGATGTCCGTGTCAGGCGCGCCATTGCACACGCCATTGATACGCGGGCGATTATCGACAAGGTCATGGTCAGCCATAGCCGACAGGCGAATGCCATTTTGCCGCCTGAGCATTATGCCGGCAATGCGGCCTTGGAGCCTTATGCTTACCAGCCAGCCTTAGCCAGGCAGTTGCTGCAGTCCGCTGGGGTCAAGCTGCCTTTGACGCTGATTTATAAAACCAGTACCGATCCGCAGCGAGTGCGCCTGGCGACTATTTTGCAGGCGCAAATGCAAGAGGCGGGCATAGACCTGCAAATCAAAAGCCTGGACTGGGGGACTTTTTTTGCAGATGTGCAAAAAGGCAATTTCCAAATATATGGCCTGACCTGGGTAGGCATTAAAACGCCTGAAATTTACAGCAAGGTCTTTGCTTCCAGCAGCTTGCCACCACAGGGATTCAACCGTGGCCGCTACCAGGATCCAGTGCTGGACCAATTGCTGAGAAAAGAAGACTGGCCAGCGGTGACCAGCCGCCTGCACAGTGAATTGCCAGTGATCCCGTTGTGGTATGAAGGCCAGTTTGCGGCTTACCGCAATACGATTGTCAGTTACCGGCCCATGCCGGATGGTAATTGGGATGGGCTGACGAAGGTGGTGTTTAACCCAGCTGCAAACTAAGCCCCCTATCTGGTGAGAGGCTGGTAGCAGATAGACTAGGGGGTCACGCCAAACCAGCGGCCGATCAGTGCCGTGGCTGCCAAGGCAAGGGCGCCCCAGAACACCACGCGGCTAACACTTTTCCATACCCTGGCACCGCCGGTGCGGGCAGAGACCATGCCTAATAATCCCAAAAAAGGCAATGTGCTCAGCGTAAGCCAGGTTTGTGCCTGGCTATGCGGTGCCAGCCAGGCGGTCATGAGCGGCAACAGCGCGCCACTGCTAAAGGCGAGTGCAGAGGCCAGCGCTGCCTGGAATGGCTGGGCTTGATTGTTGTCATGCAAGCCCAGTTCGTCACGCGCATGTGCAGCCAGTGAATCATGTTGCGACAATGCCTGCGCCACTTGCCTGGCCAGATCGGGGGATAAACCGCGCTGGATATAAATGCCAGTCAGTTCACGCAGTTCACTTTCAGGGTTTTCCTTCAGTTCTGCGGCCTCACGTGCGAGGTCTGCTTGTTCTATGTCTGTTTGTGAACTGACCGAGACATATTCGCCTGCCGCCATCGAGAGGGCCCCTGCCACCAACCCTGCGATGCCAGTCATCAATAAGGTTTCATGATTTGTCCCTGCGGCAGCCACACCCATCAGCAGGCTGGCGGTAGAAATAATGCCATCGTTGGCGCCTAACACGGTGGCACGCAACCAGCCGCTGCGTTGTAAAAAGTGTAATTCTTGATGTGCCATGCTGCGCCCTGATTCAAGTGATGAGAGTCGGTGATGATTTTAATGGAATTTATGTGCGCAGCGCTTGGGTTGCATCAAATCACATGCGACAAGGTGCAAATCGCTTAGAATAATGGCTATGCATATTGAAATTTCTATCCCCCAACAAACCCTGACCCTGTTTGACGACAATGGCGGACAAGTGGCGCGCTATGCCGTATCGACGGCTGCGAATGGGGTGGGCTGTGTCAAAAACAGTGGCTGCACGCCGCTGGGCACGCATATCATCCGTGCCAAAATCGGTGATGGTGCCGCTGAGAACACGGTCTTTGTCGGCAGGCGGCCAACAGGGGAAATTTTCACACCAGCAATAAAGTTGCAATTCCCTGAGCGCGACTGGATTTTAACTCGTATTCTGTGGCTGAGCGGCACCGAGCCAGGTAAAAACCGCCTGGGCAATGTGGATACCATGCAGCGGTATATTTATATTCATGGTACGCCGGATGAAACCGAACTGGGTGTCCCCGGCTCGCATGGCTGCGTGCGCATGCGTAACGCTGACCTGGTTGAGTTATTTGACCGCGTTCCCGTAGGCACCACCGTCAATATCAGCGAGACGGATGATTAAGCGCTTTGCGACATTGTTGCCCGTAGTCTTTGGGGTCCTGTGCCTGACCTTTGCCTTGCTGCATTTGGTGCCGGGCGATCCGGTCGATGTCATGCTCGGCGAATCTGCCAGTGCCGCTGACCGCACCGCCCTCAAGGCGCAACTTGGCCTCGATCAACCTTTGCTGGTGCAGTTCGGCCAATATGTCATGCATTTGCTGCAAGGGGATTTTGGTGCCTCCATTCACACACAAACTCCTATCTCGCAATTATTGTGGCAAGCCTATCCGGCAACCCTGTTACTGGCGATCGTGGCATTGGCAATCGGCCTGTCGATAGGCGTGCCATTGGGCATCTGGTCTGCACTCAAGGCCGGACACTGGCAGGATGTGTTGATTACCATGTTGAGTATCCGCCTCGCCGCCATGCCTGCGTTCTGGTTGGGGCCGGTACTAATGTTGGTGTTCGCGGTGTGGTTGGGCTGGTTCCCTGTGAGCGGCATGACCAGCCATGTAGCAATTGTGCTGCCAGCCTTAACCCTGGGCCTGGGCTTAAGCGCTATTTTGACACGCATGACGCGTACCAGCTTGCTTGAGGTGCTGAATGAAGATTACATCCGTACTGCACGGGCCAAAGGTTTGAGTGAGCGTCAAGTCTTGCTTAAGCACGCCTTACGGGCCGCTTTGTTGCCTTTAGTGACCATCGTTGGTTTGCAGATGGGCAGCTTGCTGGCAGGCGCCGTGATTACCGAAACCATTTTCAGCTGGAACGGCATCGGCCGCCTGCTGGTAGACAGTATAGAAAAACGTGATTACCCGGTGACGCAAGCCTGCGTGCTGGTGGTGGCGTTCAGTTATGTATTGATTAATCAGGCGACAGACATGGTTTATCGCTGGCTGGACCCACGCACGAGGGCGGCGTAATGAAAACGTTTTCATTGCTCACCCTAGGGTTTTGGCTGCTGGTCGTGATTATGGGCCATGCTGTGGGTTTGAATCCCAACCAGATTGACCTCAATGCCATTTTGCAATGGCCCAGTTCTCAGCACTGGCTGGGCACGGATGATTTGGGTCGCGATATATTGGCACGTGTGATTCGTGGCGTGGAGGTATCTTTCCTGGTCACCGTGGTGGTGACTGCCGTGACCATGAGCATAGGCTTGAGTATTGGCCTTGTCGCGGGTTATAAAGGCGGCAAACTGGATGCGGCCCTGATGCAACTGACCAATATTTTCCTGGCCTTTCCTGGGATGTTGCTGGCAATTGCATTTGCAGCCGTGCTGGGGGCAGGGATCAACAACCTGATTCTGGCGCTGTGCCTGACCGGCTGGGTCACATACGCCAGATTGACGCGTGGGCAATCATTGGCCTTGCGCCAGCGCTTGCATGTCCTGGCGGCAGAATCCCTGGGCGCCAGCAGCTTAAGGGTCATGCTGCTGCATATACTGCCATTGCTGGTTTCGATTTTGCTGGTGGAGGCGGCTTACAGCATGGCCAGCGTCATGATTGCCGAGGCCTCGCTGTCGTTTCTTGGCCTGGGTATACAAGCCCCCAATGCGTCTTGGGGGGCTATGTTGCGTGATGCCGTGCGTTTTATGCTGGTGGCGCCTCATTATGTACTCACTGTGGGCGTATGCATGATGAGTCTGATTCTCGCCATTAACCTGGGTGGGGATGTATTGCGTGACAAACTGGATGTGCGTAGCGAAAGACAGGCATGAGAAAACAGTATCGTTACTATGACCTGATTATGGCGGCATTTGCCGTGGTACTGGTGTGCTCCAATCTGATCGGGCCTGGCAAAATTACCGAAGTCCATGCACCTTTGCTGGGTGCACTCACGTTTGGTGCAGGCATCATGTTTTTCCCGATCAGTTTTATTTTTGGCGACATCCTGACCGAAGTCTATGGTTATGCCGCTTCCCGGCGCGTGATCTGGGTAGGTTTTATCTGCCTCGCGTTCGCCAGCCTGATGGCTTGGGTCATCGTCGCTTTGCCACCCGCGCCAGACTGGCATGACCAGGCGGCTTACCAATCCGTATTTGGTTCTACCGCGCGTATCGCCATCGCGTCACTGATATCTTTTGCGGCAGGGGAGTTTGTCAATTCGTTCGTGCTGGCCAAAATGAAGGTTCTGACACAAGGGCGCTGGTTGTGGAGCCGCACCATAGGCTCGACCATTTTTGGTGAGGCGGTGGATACCATTTTATTTTTTCCGCTGGCGTTTTACGGTTCAGGCGAGTTCCCCGATGCCATGATGCCGCAAATCGTACTGGCGCAATTTACAGCCAAGGTCTTGGTAGAGGTCGCTTTCACGCCCGTTACCTACAAAATCGTCGCGTTTCTTAAGCGCGCCGAAAATGAAGACTACTACGATACAAAAACAGACTTTAACCCGTTTACACTGGAAACCAATCGATGACTGACAACATTATTCGCTGGAGCCATGCCGGCGAAACTTACCAGGCAGATTGGCTCAGCAGCATACAACCTAATCCGCCCAAATGGTTTGAAGTGATAGGTGACCAAACCAATGCTGATACGGCTTACCGCCTGGCCTCAGAAGGCTGCGGCATGATTTATCAGGGTGACTTCCAGAATGCGCGCCAGTTGCTACAAGCGCTGGCGAGGCGTATAGATAAAAAGCCGCTCAAGGCCGCACCAACCTTGCTCGAAACCTTTCACCTGCACCGCGCGCGCCAAGTCCAGCGCGCCAATATCCTCAATAAAATCATCCTGCATATTGAAAACGGCCGCAGTGCCATGAAGCGAGCGCCTAAAGTGAGTGAGGCGCTGGGCAATGCTCTGGATGGAGATGTGCCTGCGTCATTGCTGATCCCGCTGCAAATGCTGCAAGGGATGGTGGGCGCAAATGAATGGCGCAAAAAAGGGGTGGTAGTCCCTGTACTTGGGCAAACCATCCATCCTTACTATGGCGTGTATTCTCCCGTGCGAGGTGAATATCTGGACTTGATTTTACAGGCACCCTTACAGGCAAAAACCGCGATGGATATTGGCACGGGGACGGGCGTGATTGCGGCCTTGCTGGCGAAGCGGGGTGTGCCCAATATCATCGCCACGGATAACCAGCCCCGCGCACTAGCTTCTGCACAAGATAACCTGCAACGCCTGGGCTTCGCGAATAAGGTCAAAGTGGTCGAGGCAGACTTATTTCCATCCGCAGCAACGGCAGATTTGATTGTTTGCAATCCCCCCTGGCTACCCGCCAAAGCCAATGCGCCAATTGAGCACGCGGTGTACGATCCTGACAGCCGCATGCTGAAAGCCTTTTTAACGGGCGTCAAAGCGCACCTGAATCCGAACGGCGAAGCCTGGCTGATCATGTCTGACTTGGCTGAGCAGATTGGCTTGCGTAAACCGGGCGAACTGGCAGGCTGGATTGCTGACGCCGGGCTTGAAATTGTGCAGCGGCTGGATACACAGCCCAGGCATGGCAAGGCGCGCGATGAGCAGGATCCGCTATTTGCAGCGAGATCAAAGGAAGCAACCAGCCTTTATCGTTTAAAATCACGTTAATTCAGTTTTAAGGAAGCCCCTATGTCTTTAGGTCCCGTCATGCTGGATGTGGTTGGCAAAGAGCTTACTGCCGACGACATCCGCCGTTTGCAACATCCGCTGGTGGGCGGGGTGATTCTGTTTGCGCGTAACTTTGAGAGTTGCGAACAGCTTAAGGCACTCACGGCAAGCATCCATGCCGTGCGCCAGCCACCTTTGCTGATTGCGGTGGATCACGAAGGTGGCCGTGTGCAGCGCTTTCGCGAAGGCTTTACCAAAATCCCGCCCATGCGCGAGTTTGGGTATCTTTGGGACCAGAATCCACGCAAGGCAAAAGAGCTGGCGGTAGAAGCGGGTTATGTGCTGGCCGCCGAATTGCGCGCACACGGTGTGGATTTCAGTTTTACGCCGGTGCTGGACATGGATTATGGTGACAGCCTGGTGATTGGTGACCGTGCGTTTCACCGGGACCCGCAGGCGATTAACGAGCTGGCCTTCAGCCTGATGCAAGGCTTGAAAAAAGCTGGCATGGCAGCGGTCGGTAAGCATTTTCCTGGCCATGGTTTTGTGGTGGCCGATTCGCATGTCAGTATCCCGGTCGATGAGCGCGAGTTTGACCAGATTGCACAAAACGATATGCAGCCGTTTGTGCGCATGATAGATGAAGGTTTGCATGCCGTGATGCCTGCACACGTGATTTATCCTAAAGTAGATGACAAGCCAGCTGGATTTTCACCGTGCTGGCTGCAAAAGGTATTGCGCGAGCGCCTCGGCTTTAACGGTGTGATTTTCAGTGATGACCTGAGTATGGAAGGTGCAACCGTGGCAGGGGATGTGACTGCGCGTTCGCTGGCAGCACTGAATGCTGGGTGTGATATGGTCTTGCTGTGCAATCGCCCAGATCTGGCCGATGAGCTCTTAGCAAACCTAGACTGGAAAATTTCCGCACAAACTATTGCGCGCCTGGCGCGCATGCATGGAGGCCACCACCCACTGGATATGGTTGGTTTGCGCGAATCGGCCTATTATGTGGATGCGGTGAAACGCGTCGCCATGGTCGGGCAAAAAGAGTCGGATTTATTTGCCTGAGTGGGTGGCAATACAGTAAGCTTGGCTATCAAACGTTAGTGCGTATTCATTGGTATTGACTATGAAATGGATTATTTTAGGGCTGTTCTTGTCTTCAGTCAGTTATGTGCATTTTCGCGGCAAGGTTCGGCACCGTTTTTACCGACAGGTATTCGATCATTCCGGCATTGTGTCGCCGTTTAATGTATTTCTGTATCTGTTTTCAAAAGCGCCCACCACGCCCTATTTGCAAGTCAGTGAATTTCCGGAGTTGAAATTAATCACGGACCGCTGGCAAGAGATTCGTGAAGAAGCCTTATATGTGCGTGAGCAGGAGCGCATTGCCGCTGCACAAACCAATAACGATGCCGGTTTTAACTCGTTTTTTAAAACCGGATGGAAGCGTTTTTACCTCAAATGGTATGACGCGCACCATCCTTCTGCCACTATTTATTGCCCCAAAACAGTCGCATTGCTGCAAAGTATCCCCAGCGTGAAAGCTGCCATGTTTGCAGAGTTACCGCCTGGTGCGCATTTGCGCCCCCACCGTGACCCGTACGCTGGTTCATTGCGTTTTCATCTGGGGTTGGCGACGCCTAACAATGACCAGTGCTTTATCCGTGTGGATGGCGAAGACTACAGCTGGCGTGATGGGCAAGCAGTGATGTTTGACGAAACCTATATTCACGAAGCCTATAACAAGACCGACGAAACGCGTGTCATCCTGTTCTGCGATATCGAGCGCCCCATGCGCTACAAGTGGGCGCAGGCGGTGAACCGCTTTTTAGCCAATACCATTGTGACTGCAGCAAGCTCACCAAATGAAGCAGGGGACCAGACCGGGTTGATTAACCGCTTGTTCCACTATGCATGGGTGATTGGGCAATACCGCCGCCGTTTTAAAAAGTGGAACAAAACCGTGTATCAAATCACGCGTATTGCCCTAATTGTATTGGCCTGTTATGCCATCTGGAAGTTGTAATTGTGGATAATGTTCACGCAAATTTCATGTTTAAACCTTGAAACTTTGTGCATTTGCCATTATCTTAACCCTAAGCAGTTATAACGTTTTATCGTAGAGAGGAAGAAACACTATGTCAGATATGCAAGTTTTAGGTCGTGAGGGTAATGTATCCGCGGCACAGAATCGTGTGCTGCGTAACACTTATGCCTTGCTCGGCTTGAGCATGGTGCCGACAGTGATTGGTGCCTATGTTGGCATGCAAATGAACTTTGGCTGGATGGCAGCGCATCCTTTCATGTTTTTTATTGGCTTCATGGCCGTGATGTTTGGTATGTTCAAGTTGATTTCCATTAACCAGAACAGTGGTGTGGGTGTATGGTTGTTGTTAGCCATGACCTTTGTTTTTGGTGTCATGTTAGGCCCGATTCTGCAATTTGCGCTGCACTTACGTAATGGTGCAGAGATTGTTGGTTTGGCTGCAGCTGGCACTGGTATCACCTTTTTAACATTGGCTGGTATCGGTTCATCCCCTGCACGCGACTTCAGCGGCTTGGGTAAATTCTTGATGGTAGGCTTAATTCTGGCAATTGTTGCTGGTCTTGCCAATTTATACTTCCAGATCCCAGCTTTATCACTGGCAATCTCTGGAATATCAGTCCTTATCTTCTCAGCCTACATTCTTTATGACGTCAACCAGATTGTCCGTGGTGGTCAAACCAACTACGTGATGGCAACCCTCAGCCTGTATCTGGATGTTTACAACCTGTTTGTTAATCTGTTGAATATCCTGCTTGCTTTGCTAGGTAATCGCGACTAATTTATTGGTCACCAGCATTGTAAAACCCGCCAATTCATATGGCGGGTTTTTTTATCGTTACTTCTATTTATTCAACTTTTATTACCATTTTCGTGACCCATATCATGGGCAAGTGACAAACCATCCCATACTGTCAAGGTTGCGCCTTACGCTGTCATACCGACATAAGTCGGTATCTATTTTTAAACATTTAAGAGCTATTTACAAGATATTAACGTCACTGAATACCGGCCTTCGCCGGTATGACGGGAGGTAAGGCAGTGCCGCCAGAGTCTTTAAAAGAGTTTAGAGGTGCCGCTTGTCTGAATTGGCTCTTTGAAGTGCCCTTATAAGTGATATCCATTTTGATTAGTGTATGGCAATGGTCAGAAGGGCATATTTTTTGCAATGGAAAGAGTGAGCATAAAAGAAACTATTTTATGGGTGTAAACAACCATAAAATTATTTTTTTGGTGGCTGTATTGAACCGATCAATTAAGGGTGGCGCAGTGAAAACAAATACAATTTTTCTAATCGGCATGGGTTTGATGGTGAGCGCTTGTACTCCGAAGTACTCTGAAGTGCCTACAGCTAAGAATTTTGAAAATACGGACCAACATGTATTGCAAGCCGCAAAACATTGGGACTTGATTAACAATGAAGTCAGTAAACAATTGCTGGATCGTTTGGCGGGTAAAGTCGGCAAGGAGGAGGTCATTTTTATCAGCGATCCTCATTCCATTTACTCAAAGAGTCTTCACCAAGATGTGGTAAGCAGTTTGGTCGCTGCTGGATATACAGTTTTAAAACATGAATCTGGTAAAAGTAAATCAAAAAGTCCGCAAGTGCCACCCGCACATCAAGTATTAATAGAATTAAATCCAACCGTTATTAAATTTTCTCAGGGTCGAAAACAACCGCATGATATCGGTTACCCATCAGCGATCGCAACTGGCTTATGGACATTAAAGGGGTTGGGGGCCACTGCTTATGGCGGAGCAACAGCAGGTATTTATGCTTATGATGTGTATGATTGGTTCTCAAGCCATCAATTTTCAGGAGGCACCCCGCAAACAGAAATTGTAATTGATGTCACGGTTTCCAGGCAGAATCGCTATGTAGCAATCATTAAAGACATGTATTACATTGTTGATAGCGATACCAGCCTTTATCAAGCTATAGAAAATGAAGAGCCACTGATTCATCAGTATCAAGTTGTAGGAGCCGGTAAATGAGATATGCTTTGGTTTTAATGTTGTTCTTGAGTGGATGTGTTACACACAAGGATTATTCTAAAGGTTATCTAGGCAGTACCGAATTCATCAAGAAAAATCAGGTGGCTGTTGACCAACTGGCCGGCCAGCTTGGGCAGGGTAAGGTACAAAAAGATTATCCTGTGCTGGTGGCCAGTGTCGTCAGTATGAACCAGTTAAACCGTACTTCCACTTTTGGCAGGTTGTTATCAGAGCAGGTCTCGGCCAGATTCTCGCAGCTCCAGTATCAGGTAGTTGAACCCAAACTCAGGGGTGACTTGATGATACGCGAGGATGGTGAGTTTTTAATGACGCGCGAGCTTAAGGAAATTGCCAAGTCAGTCAGCGCTCAGGCTGTGGTCGTTGGTACCTATGTGGAGACATCTCAGGATATTTTCGTCAATTTGAAGGTAGTGCAACCTGAGACCAATCATGTATTGGCAGCCGCCAGTTATGCGATCCCGATGGCTAAAGATGTTACCGGCATGTTGAAAAACTAATGATAAATATCTCTAATATTCAATCCTGTAAATAATCTTATTCTTTGGCAAACAAAGATGGAGAGGGCGCAGCACAAAGAGACTTTAAAAATATTCTTATTTTGTTATCCGGCCAGTTCCACCAGCCAAGCGATTGAAGTTGGATAATAGTAGCTTCATCGAATCTGTATTTGATCAACTTTGCTGGATTGCCACCGATGATCGCATAAGGTGGGACATCTTTTGTCACCATTGAGTTGGCCGCGATCACCGCACCATTACCTATTGTGACTCCCGACATAATGGTGCTGCCAAATCCAATCCAGACATCATGACCAATAATCACATCACCATCCGATACAGGGTGACCCGTAATAGTTGCTGCTTCAGGCCACTCCTCCTTAAACAGGATATTAAATGGATAAGTAGTCACCCAGTCAGTGCGGTGATTTCCTCCAAGAAAAATTGTGACATCTCCCGCGATTGAACAGAAGTTTCCAATAGAAAGTTTTGTTGCTTCTCCGAAATGCAAAATGGTAGGATTTCCATAAGTGTGGCGACCTACAGTTGCAATTGGACAGTTTTGCAATGAATAGCGCATGATTTCAGTTCATTTCTTAGGCGAGTTGGGTTTCTCTGCAACAATACGCATATCACGGGGTTCACGGAGTTTATATTGCGCTGGTTCTTGTCTTGCATTCACCAGCCCTGCTTGTTGCATCAATGCTGCTAGACTGTCAGGTGTATAGCCCCATCGATGGACCATATAAGGGTCTTGCCATCTTGGGTCACCGTAAAATACCCACATGCTGCGTTGACCTTCTGGGCCGCCAAAAGCTGCCGCGTCAGGATTTTTGAGAAACTCTTCACAGGCCGACTTGAGGTTAGGACATTCGAGTACCATGCGTCCGCCTGGTTTTAGTACTCTTGTCCACTCCTTAAGGATATCAAGCACTTCCCATCGCCAGAAATGTTCAATGACATGTACCGATAAAATTTCGTCCACCGATTGATCTTCAAACGGAGTTAATTTATGCAGATCACATAGTACATCTGGATTTTTGCCTGCTCTGCTCTCCACCACATCTACATTGATATACCCCGGTAAAATTTTATCACCGCATCCCAAATTGAGTTTCTTTAATGGTTGGGTGTTTGGAGCAGTTGCAGTGAGCGATTTTTCATTAGAAATCACACGTTGCCATAATTGACCTATTGCCGCGGGGCTGAAGTATGATGCAATATCTTTCTGTCCTTGCTGAATGCGTTGAATCACTTCACCAGGATGGCTTAAGCACCATTCAATCCCTTTTATCAAGTCTTCACCCACCCAGGCACTATCTGCAAAGGGAAGGTAGGCAGGTAACTTTCCAGCGACCACCATTCTTCCAGCCTGCATAGACTCTAGTAGTCTGTTTGCACTTTTTGCAGATTTTGCATGATGCTCTAATGTCGGGATAACTACCAAGTCACAAACTTCCAGAGCTGTACTTGTGGCTTCAACACTCCAGGGTGTGTAGCTCACTTCAAGGTGTGACGGAATCCATTTCGACAGGCTTTCTAATCCAGACTCAAGCGTCGTCAAGACGTTGAGGGTGAGGGGCTGATGTTTCGCAAACTCTGCCAAATCAGGCAAAAATTTAATTAACGTATCCAGATTCACCTGGTGCCCAAACCAGAGAAGCTTAATCACTGAATTAGGGGTAAATTGTGCTTTACGTTTATCTGTATTAATTGGATCTGCAATGACTTCATCTGCACCGCGGCCAACTCCAGCGAGCGCTTGGTGCAACATGTCAGTAGCACAAACTACTTTGTCAGCTATGTGTAGTAAGGTGCGCTGTAACTGACCACGTGTCGGATGAGACAAGTGATTGTCACAAAAATCGACAATTACTTGTGCGCCGCGATTTTTGGCATCTTCGGCCAGTTTGATGGCATGCTCAGTAAATACCTTGGATATGATCACGGTGTCCCCCTCGACCGGGGTTTTACCATGCCATCCACCTACATTACGTGACACATGCTCGTTTAAAATTTCACTTTTCCAACCATGGTCACTTAATGCCTGCATGGGTGAAATGACCCGATACCTAGTGCTAGCCAAGTCTGAACTGAGCCCGGCCACTGTATTCTGGATATGACCTGCCGTCACCCACACAATCTTAGGTTCAGAATGTAAGTAGGTACTGTGTTTGGCCTGTAACTCAGGAGTCGTCTCACATGCACCATATTTTGCAAGCAGGTCGGCACGAAGTGATGTCAGTGCGGGTTCCCAGTGGTTTGCCAGGTCTTCTCTGTAGATAGTTGCATCTGTGAACCATGCTGATCGGGCACCTTGGTAACCCCAACGCCAGTCACCACTTGGACACTGCACAAGAACTCTTGAGTTTAATCCAAGACTTGCTCTTAAATGCATATTAGTATTTGAAACGCCTACATTCTCATTGATTAAGGAGAGCAGGGCGAGTAAATCCTCAATATCATCTGTGATAGAGGCAACATCAATTACCTTGGTATCTAGGTGGTTTTCAAACGATTGAATTGCTTGTTTTGTGACATTTCTCTGTAATGATAGAAACTGAGCATTGATACCACGAAGTGCGCGTGCAAACATTTCTGGATTGATTTGTTTTGCCAGCTTACTAAATGCTTCGGCCATTCCACCGGCACTTGCTCCTGCCTGCCAGTTAATACCAATAAAAGGGCCATCTCCTTGTGATTTGAGCCAGTCACGCCATTTTTCTACAAGGTCCAGACGTGGAGTTAATTTAAGTGGCGGTGCAATATCTGGCGCATCCAAATACTGAACGGCGAGTGGGAGTTCATTCACCCAGAAAGTAAGATCAAAGATATTCGGGTCAGGTAGAGGTTCGTCGTCAGGAATCACCGTATGTACGTAATTCATGCGTCTCAAGACGGGTGCCAGCTTTTTTCCGGCCCAATAAGTGACTTCTACGCCAGCAGATGTCAGCCACGGCAAATAACGTAAAAACGTGAGTTCGTCTCCCAATCCCATATCACGTTTGATCAATACTTTTAAGCCAGATAGATTACCTTTCAACCAGGGGCATACAAACCCAGAGACTCTATCCTTGGTCCTTGCCTCTTGTCTGGCAGAATAGGCTCTAAAGCCAGATTTCGTATCACCAACTTTTAGTTTTGCCATTCCCATATAAGCCATCACATCAAGACTATAAGGAGACGCGGTCAGGCAATCCTCATAGTCTCGCACTGCTTCCGGAATACGGTTTTGCTGCAGTCTTAACACTGCTCTAGCTGCGATTAAAGCAGCCTTTGGGGTGACAAAACTTTCTCGCAGAGCTTGATCAAGTACTTGTTCAGCTTTAGCGAATTGCTTTTGTGCGACGAATACCCTCACCAGGTTTGCCAGCAGACGGCCATTCTCAGGCGCCAGACTGACCGCTCGTTCCAATAAACCGGCAGCCAGCTCACTTTTCAGATCACGATGAGCCGCCCATCCAAGCAGATGAAGAGCATCCGGCTGGTCTGGATATTGTTGCAAGACTTCCTGAGCAACACGTATTGCCTCACTCACCAGACCTTGATTGATCGCACTCCAACCAGGTGCGAGCAACTCACTAATCTGTGCATGATTTATGTTTTCAGACAATACTGATTGATTTGTTTCATGAGCGTGATGAATCGGCTCGCTATTCACTATCAAATTGCACTCAGGCGTTATCTTATGCGGCAGATGCTCGCACAAAGCCTTATTCAAGGTTTTTAAAGCATCGCCCCATTCATGATTGGCTGATTGCCTTAACACGTTCGCATTCGGATACCAGGGACTATTCCCTTCGGCAAGCCATCGCCAGTCTTGCCAAGGTCTGTTTAACAATACCAACATGTCTTTTTTTAGCGATTGCCTCAGGTGCACATTCGTATTTGGTACAGTGACATATAAATCAACGACAGTTAGCAATGCCAGCATGTCCTGAAGCTGGTCGTTCAAGTGCGCGTAATTCAAAAATGGTCTGCTAAGCGCATGTTCAAAGGCCTGAATCTCATCTGCTTCAGGCACACGCTGGATGCATACCACGGTACATTTTTTATCTGCAAGCACCTGACCTAGTGCGGCAGGATCAATATGCTTGTCATACTTATGAAAACCCTGTCTGTGTTTTTTGCCTCTTGCGCCTGCCCTCCAAGTCACGGCGACATAAGGCCCGGGACCAAACTGGGCAAGTCTGGACATGATCTTTTCTACCCGTTGTGGGTCTGCGGTCAATGGCAAAGCATCAAGGTAGGCTGGGGCACCACGCTGCATGGCTGCCAAGGGCAAGTCACCCATGTTCAACCAGAAGCCGTCATAAGGAATAGCGATATTTTCTTTCACACTCTCAAACAATCCGCTGTTCTTCAGCAACGGTTTTGTTTTTTTATCTGCCTGAATATGTAGACGAAATCCTTGGTGTTTTAAATGCACCGCATATCGCAGATAAAACATGGTGTCGCCGGGGCCTTGCTCATTTTTTAACCAGATATCACCCGGTTGCATAAATTGTAATGATGGACAGCGACTGCCTGCGGGCAGATTCTCTGGTCTTGCCGTGAATAACTGTAAGCCAGAATATATCTGTTGATTGATCAACTGGCAGAATGCTGCTGTTGTCTCCCATGCCATTTGATGGGGAGCGAGGGTTACCGCCTGCATGGCTGTTTTTTCTGCTTGTGCAAATTGTTCCAGTGCGACCTCAATTGCAGCTTTTAACCCCAGCAAAGCTGGAGACTCACCAAATTGTAACAACGCGTCTGAAATCGGTTTAAGTGCTTCCTGCGGATGTCCCGCGCTTAAAAGTGCTTCTGCCATATCACGCAACCGACGTTCTGTCGCACCGCCATTCAAAGCCTTCTGTAGTAATGGCAGCGCCAGATCCGGTCGTTGATCTCTACAGGCAATTACTCCCAACAGGTGAGCAACCTCTGGTGAGTCAGGGGCGATGATTGAAGCTTTTTTGGCATGTGTCATCGCTTGCGCTACATCTTGTTTGAAAATGGCTTTCCACGAGTTTGCCACTTCATTTTCAAATACCTGCTGAGTGGATGTCATGGTTTGATTCCTTTATGAAATACGCTGAATATGCATGAGTAATTGTTCAGTCGCGATCATGATGGCCCCGGCGGATAACGCAACGCCATAAGGCATCGCAATTGCGCCCTCCGACCTTAAGTCCCAATTCATCTCTTTAAAACCTGAGAGATACATAGACCTGGCCATGAATTTCATGTTGTACCAAAGATGAGAGAGGCCGCCGTGATGCCATGCCAATGTGAGCGCCCAGACACCACCCACCATTGCGCCCAGCAGAATTGCCAGAATCACGCCTTTGAATCCCAGAAATAATCCAAACACCATGACCAGCTTGACGTCACCAGCGCCCACCTGTTTGAGTTTATAGGGCATGTAAAAAAACAAGCCTGCTGTTAAGGTGCCAAGCAAGCTGTATAAAAAACCTTTAAGTACGATATTAAAGGGCAAGAAGAAAAGCATGCTGACATACACACACATGGCGTATGTCGTGGCCCAGAATAGGTATCGGTTTGGAATCCGGCGGAATCGGTAATCATGCACTGCTACCAATGCCGACAAGATGATCAATCCTGTAAGTAGTGCAACAATAAAGAATTCGAATGACATGATGGACTCTATATAAAAATGCCGCCAACGGTAAACCGCTGGCGGCATGGGTTGTATTAAGTATCCTAAGATATAAAATACTTAGTCACCGAGGATATTGGCTTCGCTACCCAAAGTGGTCTTCATGTTGCCTGAGGCCAAGATGTCATCTGTACTAAATACGGCACCGTCGTCAGAACCACTCAATTGAACGAGGCCGTCGCTCTCCAGGCGAACAATCTGGTTAGTACCATTTTCACCCGTTTCGCCACCTGGCAAGTGGTTAGCCATCCAGCTGTACAGGTCGGCAGTTTTGTCACCCAGTTGAACCACTGCAATGTAAGACACGGCTGCAACAGCACCCAGTGTTACACCATATTCAACCATGGACTGGCCTTCTTCGTCCTGCAGGAAGTTTTTTACATTTTCAATCATTTTTCTCTCCAAAAGATAACCACCCATTAACAATTAAAGTCTCCAGGTCCCTGTGCGGGTGTTGCCACAATTACCTGTTTTTGTAATAGGGGAGGATGGCAACATCCCGACACACGGTTATCAATTTTTGAATAACGCTCACCCCGACGTGTGTGCCAGCTATACAGCAATTGATGTGCCAGCTGATGAAAAAGTAAAATATTTTTTTGAAATTATTTTATATTTCAATGGCTTATTGGAAACCTGCTTCCAGGTCGTGTTTTTTTATTCACTTGAATAAATCAATATTGACTGGTTATTAATAACCAAGATGGTGGTTGTGCTTGGCTGAAAATTAGCACGCTACTTCTGACTTTCAACGACTCAAGTTTGAGTAAATGTTGACGATATTTCATTTAAATCACGCTCGTTGATTTTTATTGAATGTTGAAAGGAAATAATAAAATGACTGTCATTGAACATGCTATTTTGTCTTCAGGGCTGGTGGGGTTGGGTTTATGGTTTGCCTCTGTCTTGGGAGAGGTTTTTCAGGAAATGATGCACTTGCCATTCTTTCATTAGTATTCGTATTTAGCCGCTCCTTTATTTTCAAATGGCTGCTATCAACCACCAGTGGTGATTGATAGCAGCCATTTTGTTTTTTATAAGCTCTATTTGAATGGGTGTCTTTTTGAAAAAAGATAATAATAATCAATGGCTTATTTATTTTGTTCGTGAAAAATTCATGGGCATGGAAATTGCTCACTTCCTCGCGAGGGTTTTTTAATACGAAAATAATATAAATAATGTTCACTAGGATCATAGTTTTTATGTGCCTGGGGGTGTGGCCGCATCTTTTGCAGGCAGCCCCTCTTAGCGTCATTTCTATTTCCAAGGGTTTTTCCAAGCCTTTGAAGCTATCGGAGCCAGCCGAGACGATTGCAATTGGTGATCCAGGCGTTATTGGCGTGAATACATTAAAGCCTGAACTGCTGATGATCAATGGTCAGGATACCGGCGCGACTTCATTAACGGTGTTCAATAAGTCTGGCAGCATCGATGAGTATCGTATTCAGGTGGTCAATGATATTTTCCAGCTCAGGAGCATGATTGCTAACTTGGAAAAAAAGGTGACTGTCGAGGATCTGAACGGCATTATTGTCCTAAAAGGCACTGTATCTACACCGACGGCGCTTTCCAGAGTGTTAACAATTGCTGACCGGTTTGTGACCGGTAATGCTCTTCCCCCAAGTTTTTCAGTCATCAGCGACCATGGCGGCGTATTGTCAGGCAACTTGAATGAAAGCCAAACTGGCAACAACGAGGAAATTGTGGGAGTTTCTCCAGATCCTAGAATTGCGGTGCCTCAGATCAATGTGGGCGGCACTGGTCAGGGTGCTGGTAATGCAGGCGGAGGTGGTGGCAACGGCCAAAATGGCGCCAGTAGTGCTAACGGCAATATCGCGAGAGCGCTTACTCAACCTTTAATGCCTATTAAGGGCAACCTTGCGCAAAATCTCTCGCGCGGAGAGGTGATCGTTGTGGGGAATGGCAAGGTCATGAGCATGATAAAGGTAGCCAAACAACCCAAGGTTGAGATTCAGATGCAAATCATTGGCATAGACCGTAATAAAACGGATTCTTATGGTATTGATTGGCGGTTGGATACCCAAAGCGGAGGTAAAACAGTGACTGTGGGTAGCGTGTTGGGAGATGTCTCTCCCTCAGGCGGTTCCAGCCCTGATCAATTGGCCAACGATGGGTTCGATCCAGGTAACTCATCCATTTTTGCGTTTGTGAATAATCCCGGCAAATATGCTTTGTCAGCATTCATGCGCTTTCTACAACAAAAAGGCGCGGCCAAGACACTTTCCAATCCCCTGGTCACAGCAGTGAGTGGTGAGTCGGCTAGTTTTCTGGTGGGTGGTAATATTCCGATTCCAGTCCAGACCCAGACTGTTAATCAAGTCACCGCCACTACTGCGACAAACGTCCGTTTTATTCAGTTTGGACTCAAACTTATTGTGAGGCCGACCGTGCTTGAAAACGGCAAGATATCGATTGTACTAGATCAGTCCATTTCCGAGCCAGACTACTCCCAAGCTATTACCTTGCTAGGTGCCAGAATCCCGGGATTTAATCAGCGCTCGGTGAGTACCTTAACGGAATCTGCAAGTGGTGAAACTTGGGCAGTAGCAGGTTTGTTGTCTGAAGAAAGCACCAAAAGTGCCTCTCAGGTTCCGTGGCTATCCAATGTTCCGGTCCTCGGTTGGTTATTTAAAAATACAAATGATGCCAAATCCAGAAACGAGCTGATGATATTGGTCAATGCCAGGGTTATCGAGGGGGAGAATCAAACCAAAACCAGCTTTGAGGAAGAAGGGGATCTTGCCCCTTCAGGGCAGCCATCAGATGAGTCTAGCGATTCTTCATTGCCTGAAGAAAGTGCGGAGTCATCTGAAGTAATGGCGCCATCAAGAAGTAAACCAGTAGCCAGGCCGCAAGCAAACCCATTGACCAAGCCTACGAAAAAACGGCAAACGCTTGATTTGCCGAAGGTACAACCGCCGCCTGTCATCCGTGACGACAATATAAGTGGCTCAGATCAGGTGCCCATGGTCGCTCCTGCTAAAGCAACTGATACGACTTTGCCTGCTGTGATTACACCAAATCATTCAGGACAGTCAGTGATCACCCTTTATCAACCGGTGACTCCATCCAAGCGTATTGAAGGAAGGGTAATTTTTTACCAGGAGTTTGAAAATGTGGCTGCAAAAAATCAACATCTCAATCTTGTTGCAAGTAGCCAAGAAACCCTTCCCATACAGTCAGCTAACGTGGTGAGTCACGAGGCGCCAGAAAGTAAACCTCTAGTGGCTTCCCATTCCGCCCAAGAGCGTTTGCAACTGAATACTATGAATGATTTAAATAAAGCCGTTTTCTTAGGTAAAGACCCTGCAAACTCCCGTTTGGCCGCCTCAGCATCACTGCTGCCATTTTCACCCGGTGCTGTAGAAATTTTGTCCAAGCAGCCAGACGGACGTGAATGATGATGGATTTCGAAATGCACCTTATGAATCATTTAAAAGCTTTCTATAAACGTACTAAACTCATCATGTTGATTGCCATGTGCAACTTAATGCTTGACTTAACTGGCTGTGTATCACGCTTCGCGATGCCATCCACACCCTCGGCACCGACTCCTGAAAATGTTGATGTAGAAGGTGAGCATCAGGGCCAAATTCAATCTTCAAAACAGTGGCAACTAGTGGCCGAAGATATGGTGACGCAACTGATTGCCACCATTCAAGAAAAAAAGCTGGATAAAAAACCTATTTATATTCATTTACAAACCAGACAGACTCCCTTCACAACGGCCTTCAATGATTTTCTGATTACTGCCCTTGTACAAAAAGGTATTAAAGTCAGTACGCAAAAGCCAGGTAGTTATATTTACAACTACAAAATACAAATGATTGAGTACAACTCTTTAAGAACTACTCTGACCAGTGATAAATACAAATTTACCAGTCTGGCCGCGGGTTTGGTAGTCATTAGGAATATCGGCGATATTCTTGGGGTGGACGGTTCATTATTGGCAACTGGTGCTGCATTAGATGTGGGAGATTTTAACTTAGCGCCCAACATGGAAATCATCATGACATCTTCCATTGTGGATAAAGGAGTTTTTATCAGTAGAACAACCGATATTTACTATGCCAATCGAATAGACAAGCACTTGTATCTACCAGCATCGAGAAATAAATCATCGGATGCTTTTAATGATCCTTTTTATCAGATGAATTAATCGTGTAAGTCGGTAGTGACATGACTAAAAAAACAAAGTTATTAGTGGGTAGTTTGTTTGTGTTGGTGATTTTTTTCGTCGCCACCTTTTTAAAGAACTGGGGGACTGCAGTTTCTGAAACCATGCTTGAGAAGCATAAGCCCGAGGTGGAAGCGCTCGTAAAAAATCCTAAGCTTGCTAAAGCAAAGTGCCCGGCCATTCAGGCCAGGTTAAAAAAGCATATTCCAGACCTCATTCTAAGCCAGGATAAAACACAGGTTCCACTGGCGCATAAATTGATTGCAGATTGCGCTTTTGCAGCTGAAACCTTCGAAGAGGCGATTGAGCATTATAAAAAACTCTCAGAGTTTGAACCTAACTCTGCTATTTGGCATGCGCAGATCGCACAGTCTTATTACAAGCTCGGTAAGTCTGGAGATAGGCAGGCATTTGGTGATGCTTTGTCTCCAAGTATTTTAGCTACCCAGTTAGCGCCACAAGATTTCAAGGTCCGCAGACTCAATGCACGTGTTCTGGCGGCTCTTGGCTTAAAGAATCGTGCAATTGCAGCCTATGCTGAAGCGATCCGAATTGCACCATACCACCTGATAGATCCCACAAAAAAGGAGCTTCAATCCGTAATGGATCAAAAAGAGGTGTCAGTCAGCATCAGTCACGCCAGAACTGGGGAATAATGCTATGCGTATACTGATCATCAGTGCTCATCAAGCTTTTAGGCAGCAAGTGCAAGCAGCATGCCTAAGATTTGGCAATGCTGCGGTGAGCTTGAGAACGGCAGAAACAATGGGCCAGGGCATTGAACTGGCATTGCAGTTTGAAGCGCAATTGGTCTTCTTGGATCTGACACGAAATCATGAGGCTGGCATGCTGACGCTTGAGCAGTTAGCCAATGTCAGAAATCGGTTGGTTGCTGTCAGTGCCGATAAAATGGGTGCTGATTTAATGGCAAGAGCTATTCGCACTGGTGCAGGTGAGGTGCTTCTCCAACCCGTCATGGACGAAGAGGTTTTTGCCATCATTGAAAAAGCGATGCATATGCAAAGCGAGCAGGCGATCATTCAGCCCGCTCGCACAGGTAAATCTGTTATGTGTTTTTCAAGCAAAGGCGGTGTCGGCAAAACCTCTCTATCATGCAATATCGCAATTGGTCTTGCCAAACTCTACGGTGAAGCCAGTGTCGCTTTGATTGATGCAAACATCCAGGCACCGAATGTTGCGCCCATGCTTGATTTGAGGCCACAAAGATGGTTGAAGGATGCAGTTGCCGAGTATAAACGTCTTGATAATCAGTTGTTATCCGATTTTATGACACTTCACGAGCAGAGTGGCGTGCATGTGTTAGCACACAATACCAATGATCCACTTGGTGTGGATTACACAGAAGATCAGCTTACAAAGATATTACTTGTCTCCAAGGGCGCATTCAAATGGACAGTTGTTGATACCTTTCCATTACTCTCCAGCCTTAATTTATCCTTGATGGATTTGTGTGATGAGATTGTTCTTGTGACAGAGGCTGTTGTGCCTTCACTGAGGAGTGCCAAACATAATCTGGATATTTTGCAGCAAGCTGGCTACGGGGAAAAACGTATCAGAGTTGTTTTGAATCGCTACACTGATTTTCAAGGCAATATTACACCAGACCTTTGTGCAGAGGCACTTGCTTGGCCTATTGATAGCATTATTCCTTATGATGTACATGCCACGATTGCCACAAATACAGGGCGTGCTTATTCCCAAATGTATCCAGATCGGCGTATCACTGCAGCAGTGAACCAACTGGTGGCAAAAATTGCTGGCTCCGAAATGGAGCCTGAGGTGAGTGAAACGGTGTTTGAAAGATATGCTCGTCAATTTAAAAACTGGATGGATATTTAAATGTCTGAAGAGCAAGTCAATAATTTAAGAACTGAGCTCAGGAAACAAGAGACCAATCAATATAACTTGTTATCTGAACGTTTGGTCGCGCTTGGGCAAACAACTCTGGAGTCAAATTTACTGACGACCAAACAACCGCAAAATAGTCAGGCTTCTTCATATGCAGAAATTCGTCACAGATTACATAAGTCTTTGATTGAAATGCTCAATCCGCAGGCAGTCAGTGTGGCGACGCTGGAACAGATTGAAGTGGCTGTGAAAGAGTATGTCAATAATGCTTTAGCCCAAGAAGCCATGCCGCTCACCAGAATTGAACGTAGCCGTCTGGTCGAGGACTTGATTTACGAGGTAATGGGATTGGGCCCTCTTTCACCCCTGATGACTGACCGGACGATTTCAGACATCCTTGTAAATGGAGCACACCAGATCTATGTTGAAAAACATGGATTATTAGAGTTGACGGATATCCACTTTCATGACGATGATCATCTGATGTTAACCATCGAAAGGATACTTTCGAGAGTGGGCAGACGTGTAGACGAATCTTCGCCTATGGCTGACGCCAGGTTAGCAGATGGTAGCCGCGTCAATGTGATCATTCCACCGCTAGCGCTACGAGGTCCCACGATGTCGATTCGACGTTTTATGCGAAATATCCTCGATGTGAATGAGCTTGTGGCGGGTGGGGCACTCACTTTTGAGGCTGCGGAATTCTTAAAATTCGCTGTTCAAGCTCAGCTTAATATTGTCGTGTCAGGTGGAACGGGCTCAGGTAAGACAACAATGCTCAACTGTTTGTCGCAGCATATTGGTGAAGGCGAGCGCATTGTGAGTATTGAAGATACGGCTGAATTGCAACTGAATCAAAAGCATGTGGTTCAACTAGAAGCAAGACCTGCAAACACAGAGGGCATGGGCTCCGTTACAATTCGGGATTTAGTCAAGAACTCGCTTCGCATGCGTCCTGACAGAATAATTGTGGGCGAGGTCAGAGGTGCAGAGGCACTTGATATGTTGCAGGCAATGAATACTGGCCATGATGGTTCATTGGCTACTCTACATTCGAATAGTCCACGCGACACCCTTGCCAGACTGGAGACCATGATGTTGATGGCTGAGCTTGATTTGCCCCAGCGTGTTCTGCGTGAGCAGATTGCGTCTGCCGTGCATTTGATCGTACACGTGAACCGCTATTCGGATGGTACCCGCCGAGTATCGAATATTACTGAAATTACGGGAATGGAGGAGGGAACAGTGCTTATGCAAGATATTTTTGTCACCAAGAGAGAGGGTGATGAAATGGTGATGCGCTCAAGTGGGATTATTCCAAATCTTTTGAAGCTGATGCATGAGCGAGGTATAGATGTGAGCCATGATCTTTTCTGATCATTCAAGTTGACAGTATCGCAACTTTAGACGCCGTGCCAATGATATTTTTCATCATCATTCTTTTGATCCTACTTGTATATCTGGTCTACGATATCCAGCAGGAAGGTCGTCGCCAGAAAGTTTTTGAAAGGCTGACTTTTGGATTTGATAGCGATGAGCCTGATCAGGTGTCGCTCTGGGAAGGCGCTGCCAATCTGTTGCAAGTGACTGCTATTCGACAACTGTTACTGCGTAGCCTATTTACACGGACGCTGGATATTATTATCAAAAGAGCAGGTTTTCGTTTCGGTCTCCTGGAAGGAGTATCTATCCTTGCGATTGTTTCTTTCATCACAGCATTAGCTACATTTATGACCACTCAAAATTTAGGGGCTAGTGTTGCAGTTATTTTTTTGGCGCCTTTGACGATATTCATGGTCTGGAGATTGTTGGCAGAGCGACAGCAAAAAAAAATGGATTTGCAATTGCCGGGATTGATTAACAGTATGTTAACGACAATGCGTGCAGGGGGCACTCCAATTCAGGCTTTACATGCCACGTCAAAAAACGCAGAAAACCCTATCCGGGACTCGATTGCACAAGTGCTGAATCAGTTGCAACTAGGACAGTCGCCAATTGCGGTATGGAAAGACTGGTCTGATTTCTGGGACACTAAAAGTTGTCGATTGCTATCAACTGGCATCAGAGTCAAATGGGAGTCTGGTGGCCAAATGGCATCCGTTTTGGAACACATCCTGGAGTCGATAGAGTTTAGAAGAAAGATTGAGCAGCGGATCAATACGCTCACAACCCAGGCAAAGTTAGGCTCCATCGTGCTAAGTCTGATTCCACCACTCTTAGTGTTTTTGCAATATAAAGTCAGACCGGACTTGGTCGTTGAGATGGTTAATGATCCGATAGGCGAAAAGATTTACATCTATGCGGGTGGCCTCACCTTAATTGGTTTTTTGTGGCTTAGAAAATTAGCCAAAATCAAAATGGAATAAAAAATGTCGATTATCTTCATCATTTTTTTAGTGGCACTGCTTTTTGTCTTTGCAAACTGGATGAGAGTATCTATCTGGCGATCTAATGTCAGAGATCGTCTCAGCTTTGGATTTGATGAGCAGAAAAATGCAACTCCAGAAATCAATTTATCGGCTGGCGATTATGGTCTGGTGGGTTCCGATAAACTGCTCTATTTTTTAACTCACTTTTTAAGTACACCTTTAGGTTACTTTGCCTTATTTGGCTTTGGCGCAGGCCTAGGGTTGCTCATTAAATATCTATTTGGACTGGCGAAGTTTAGTACGCCGATGATAGGGTTGTTGCTAGGTGTTTTAGTGACGATGCTGATCACTTGGTTTATCAAACGCAGTAAAAGGCTTAGAAGTCAAAGAATTCGCTTTGAATTACCCAACGCACTTCAAAGTATTGTAGCTGTGATGGAAAGTGGATTGGCCTTTGAGTCTGCATTGCAACATGTTGTCAGAGAGTCCAATCCAAAGCATCCTTTATATTTTGATTTAGCGGTCATGATGGACGCCATGCAACAAGGTAGAAGGCGAAATGAAGCACTTAAACTATGGAGCGCCAGAGCGAATGAGCGCTCAGTGACAGATGTGGTTGCCGCCATGATACAAGCCGATCAGACGGGCGCTGCATTGGGTGGCGTTTTAAGACACCATGCAACCACTCAACTGAAAGAAATTGAGTCCGAGCTTCTAAAAAAAGCTGAGCGCATTCCCATCTATATGATGTTTCCCATGATGCTTTGCATTCTTCCTCCTATACTCATGGTGGCAGTGGGCCCCAGTGCAATCAGAATCATCAGGATGTTCCAAGTAATTATGTCCAGAGCTTGATATGAAAGTGATGATCCTACATTCCCAACGCACTATTGTTAGCACTTTGAATGTTGCAGATGGTTATTTCTCTCGTTTACGCGGGCTGATGTTCAGAAAAGCGCTTAATTCAGGTGAAGGATTGCTGATCAAGCCTTGTAAGCAGATTCATACACATTTTATGAGATTCCCAATTGATGCAATCTTTATGGATCACAAAAATGTTGTGATCCATATTGAACATGGTTTACGCCCCTGGAAAATAACAGCGTTTTATAAGCAGGCATTATCTGTTCTAGAGGTTAATCAAGGATGTGCTGTTGACATTAATCTGGGCGACGCTCTTGAAATTGTAAAATGATGATTGGGTTATTGATAAACCGTTGCTTGATTTGATGGCATTAAAATAACATTCGGCACATCACGCTGAGTAGAGTCTGAATAGCGTTCGTTTTTAATGACGCCGTTGCCATTGGATGGATTATAGTTTTCATTTCCTTCCGCATAGAGGCGTGAATCTGGTCTGGAATTACGGCGTACAGTACCTGTAATAATTGTGATTTTGTCTGGATCAGGTTCAGGTTTTGGCAGGCGAGTGGTGATTTTGACTTCGCTTTCTTTGGTTAAACGGCTCTCATCGAGAGATGGCCTGAATACTGCACGCATCGTTGCCCCTGCACTCACCATCAGGATGGTGACATGTGCATCTTGGGGTGCCATTTCCAAGACAACCGTTTCGCGATCCCTGCCTCTGTCGGGGACTTTTAATACCACGGCATTTTCTGCTACAAGACTTGCCGTTGTGGCCCCTAGTACTGGTGGGGTACCGCTTTTGTTTCTTGGTTGCCTAGCTTTGGCATTCATATCTCCAGGACTTATGCCACCACCCTCTATAGACACGGGGCTACTTTCAACTTTTGTTTGATAAGCACTTTTTGCATCCGCTGAACTGGATTGATTTCCAGAAGTACCTATCGCAAGCAAATCAATATGATCCCCGACTTTTAACGTGCCTATCGTTCCAGGCAGCACTGACGCATCCAGCACAACGACACGCTTGCCAGGTTTGGTCACTGCAGAATAACCACCCCTTACGTTAGGCTCTGAGATATTGTTATCAGAAAAATACGTAGCTGCTGCGATAGGCTCTGTTGCATAGCGGCCAATAAGGAAATCTTGACGCAAGATGGCATCTTCAGGAATGGCCTCTGGTAGTCTGTAAGAGAGCCTGATATGACCTGGTGAAATTCGCTCCCCCAGTTTAATATCCCTGTTGGCAAGTGGTATGGCTACGCGACCAACAGGGATTTGGTTTTCGGGAGTTTCTGAGGATTTTTTTCCACCTAACAATATATAACCAATCATGCCAATCAATATCAAAACAATTAACACGATCAAGATCATTCTGGGATTACCTACTCGTTTGCTTTGCTGAGCCATTTTTTTTCGTTCATTCAATTAATTTAGTTACAGGCGCTGATCTGGTTAGTTGCAACATCTACTTCATAGCACCCTCTAAAGTCTTTATGACGCTTGACCGTCGGAATGCCATTCGCACCCAAAGACCCTATCTCTGAATCAATAGTGCCATTCAGCTGATTACTACCGGCGACGCCAACATTGTTGGGATTGTAAAAAAGTTTTAATGCATTTTCCAAATCGCCATCGGCTACATTCAACTCTTGCAAGCCAAAAGTTAAAAAGCCTTCGAATATTTTACGGTAGCGGGTGTGTATTCTTACTTTTGAGTGAAGTGTTTGACAGTTAATATCATTGATTACTGACTCCTCATGGTTGGAAGATACGTTGCAATCAATCTGCATAGCTGGCCTGAAACCGTTTAGTAAATCATCATTAACATTGTTAACGGTATATTTAAATAGGTCTTGTGTGCCGCTTCCATCACTACCCTTATTCCACCTGTAATAACCTGATGGTCCAACACTGCCAATATACAAATCTTCATTCGGCTGATTCGGACAGTCGTCATCAGACGTGCACATTTTACCGGGTGGGATCAAGTTTCCATTCAAATCATTTTTGTACATTCCGTACATGGCTTGGTTTAGTTTTGGTAATCCCGGAACAAAGAGAGGATCATCGGGCTTGCCATATCCACCAACAAGTATGCTCAACTTGCTTTGATTGTTGCGGGCACTATCTGTACCTTGGCAGGAGCTGACGTCAATTGGTAAGGGGTTAAATAAGTAAAGAACATTACCTGTTTCATAAATCTGGCGATTATTATCTACATCTGTATATTCACGGTAAACGTAACGTTCGTCCAGGTCACCGTCACCATCAAGATCAATAATTGGCAAACCATCATCATAAGAGCCATCGGAGTTGCAGAGTGGCTGACTGAAACTTGGCGATGCATGATCGCCAATCACAATTTTAGCTTGGCTAAGAGGTTGGCTCGAATCTAATGGAAGTTTCGAGAGTTTGATATGAGAGATCAATAATAGTACCTTGAATTTGTCTTGACCCTCACTTTGGTTAGCTGGGGTAACTAAATTAAGTTCGTCTTCAGATATTGTACAAACGTCGTCATCGGGTGCATTATCGTTCCAATTACTTTCCGTGCCGGTACCTGTGTAGTTTGGACAGGATTGGACAATATATTTGGTTAAAATTTGGTCTTTCAAATCATTAAGATCACTAATTTGATCATCCATGTATCTTATGAAATTTTCATAGATACCAGTTTCTTCTGTGTCTGGAGCACAACTTTCAAGGGGATCGTTCTCAGGAATTTTCCTACAATTGAATCCTGACAAACTAATCAAATATTGCTTCTCCGCATTTAATATATTCAATCTCCGCTGATTCACCTCGGCATATTCACTGATTCCCGTTTTTGCTGCATCAGTATTTTTATAACTTGCTAGGGCGGCCATACCGAGTTCCGCACCGCCAATAAATAGTATTGAGAGCACAATAAACAAAATGGCGTATTCCACCATGGCCTGGCCACACTGGAATTGCATTTGTTTGCTGAAAGATAGGTGCTGGTTCAAGGCATTCACAGGGTTAATCAAGGGGCAGGTGTCTTACATGCAAACAGCTTGGTTTCAGGCAGCGTTGTTGATTTCTTCGCGTTGGGAGACATGTAATGCACGTTGTTTTGCATCAAACCAGGCTTGCGCGTGTTCACAGTCTTTATATTCATTAAAGTAAGGTCCGCCAAGGGTGAAATGGATCAGAGCGGCACCGGAGTTTGGTTCGCTATAGCCTACAAGGTGGTTCCAGCGGGCAGGAATTTCACCGATCAGGTCATCGGTTGCCAGCCATTTGAACTGATGTAGCTCCAAGCCAGTGGCGGTATTCACATAATCTGGTGTGAGTGCATGGCATTTGGCGTTGTTAAACATCATCACGCTTGACCAGTTTTTTTTCTGGTACTTGGTTTGAACGGTATTTAAAAACTTGATATCTTCTTTGGGTTGATGATCATGTTTGACGCACATCACGGCGTAGCGGTCATCACGCATGTTCCACAAGTTGACGATATCTTCAGTCATCAACATGTCGCAATCCATGAAGATACTCCAGCCGTCATAAGCTGAAAGATAAGGCGTTAAAAATCTCGAAAAAGAAAATTCGGTGGATTGCAATGGATTACGCTCGCGCTTATAAATAGATTTAAGCTGGGAGAGCATGATGGGGGTGATGCTGACAGGTTGGGAGGCATGCTCATGAATACTATGTGATAACACGCTGAATGCACCGACTTCTTTAGGGTCGTAACCTATAAATACATTAATCATTGCTCACTCCGAAACCATTATTTATTTTAGTGAGTAACCAATGCAATATTTGTGCCCGTATTTGCATCACGTCTAGTCCGCATATTCTGGGATTAAGCCGTCTTTTGAATATATTTTAAGTGGTTTATTTGAGCCTATTGGCTGAATTCAGCCATTTTTGATTGGGGATGGTTGATGTTTTTCATTCCGTGCCAAGAGTCTGAGCCTGCCACATGCTGCGACTCGGAGTGAGTCTAGTGTCTTTGATATTACGCACAGAAACGCCGCTGTATACCGTTTGCAACGGTATGACGTTACTAGGAAATATTGCTGATTTTATCTAGCCAGAGGTTAGGGATTTAGAAGTTCTTTTTGATCTGAAAAACTGGCTCAATAATTCGCCGCATTCAGCAGCTAACAAGCCGTAACTTACTTCACAGTGATGGTTGAGCTTTTGTTCTGTCATTAAATCGACCACGCTGCCGCAACAGCCGGTTTTAGGATCCCTGGCACCGTATACGAGCCTGGCAATGCGGGCGTGCTGTATCGCACCGCTACACATGGCGCAGGGCTCCAGGGTGACGTAAAGTGTGCAACCTACTAGGCGGTAATTGCCCAAATGTTGTGCCGCTTCGCGCATTGCCTGGATTTCGGCATGTGCTGTTGGGTCGCTTAAGCGAATAGGCGCATTGCGGCCTTTGCCTATGACCACACCATCTTTCACCACGACTGCACCCACAGGCACTTCACCCAAGCTTGCCGCTTCCTGAGCCAGCGCGATCGCCATGCGCATAAAATCTTCGTCTTGCATGTGTCTTATCTGCTGCTGTTTTTATCTGCGAGGCGTATCAGGATATAGACCAGTCCCATGATAAAAGCACCTGCCAGCCAGATGCCGATTTCTTCATAGGTGGGCGTGGCGTCCTGCACGGGCAGTACGATGAGTTTGCGCAAGAACATGACCAGTACCACTTCGACAAAGGTTTCTACTAGTAGCTTGTGACCTCGCAAATAGCGGATTTCGGCAGAAATGAGGGCCGAAATGGACCATAGCAACATGAGTGTGCCCAAGGCGCGCAAAAAGCCATGTACGAGGTTGTGTGCGTAAGCAGCTTCCTTGACGTCAAGAAAAAATAGCCAGGTAAACATCAGCACGGATGTGGCGAGGGCGAGGCCGATAATAATGTGGGCGAAGCCGTTGAGCCAGAGCATGGCCTTGATGGCAATGCGGTTGAGGGGTTCGAATTCTTCGGGCAATTGTTCTTGTGACATGATCAAGGACACCTCTAAAAATTCAAATTCCGTTGCGATACTGCGTTGCTCATCAAAAATCTCTCCTGACATATTAAATATATGCGACATCCATATGGTTTAAGCAGGCAATGCGTGAATGCATGCTCGCAAACTTTTTAATCGCGCCTTGTCTGGCGTAGCAATTTGAATTTTAGAGCCGCCCTCAATCCATTTCATGATGCATGGCGGATGATAAATCATTTATTGAGCAATTGCTCCAGTGTCAGTGCAGAGAATTCTTTTAACAGCCATTGCATGGCTTTGCCCATTTCAGCGGGCCGTTGCTGCCGCCATGCGATAAAGGTGGGAGCCACCGGTTTAGGTTCGGACACTTGTTTCACTAACAATTGTCCACGCGCAGCTGCGCTCTGGGCCAAGGGTCTAGGCAGATAACCAATCGCCACGCCAGAAATTTGCGCCTGTAATTTGGTTTGCATATCAGGCACGGTGAGAATATCTTGGCCAGACAGAATACCGGATGTGCGCGGTGGCAAGTTGCGGGAGCTATCCGCTGCGGCCACGGCACGGTGCTGCACAATATCACTGGCGCTTAACGGTTCTGCTAATGCTGCCAACGGATGGTGGGGCGCAACGGCAAACACGAATTCCAGCTGCCCCAACAAGTGAGTTGCAAAGCCGCTGCCCGGCGGAGCGTCCCCAGGTGCGCCTATGGAAATATCTGCCCGGCCAGATTGCAGGGCATCCCAGCTGCCGCCATACACTTCACGCAATAATTTCACCCGCGTGCCAAACCCTTGCTGGTAAAAGTCCTGCAAAATTTGCAGCACAGGTTGAAAATCGAACAAGTCGCTGACAGCAATCGCGATATCGGTTTCCACCCCGGTGGCAATGCGCTGCACCCGTTTTTCAAGCGTATGCGCGGCATCCAGCAGATAGCGTCCTTCTTTGAGCAGTTCTGCTCCGGCTTCGGTTAACGTGGCGCGATGCCCGCTGCGGTCAAACAGTTCCAGTCCTAAATCTTCTTCTAATCGGCGTATGGTGTAGGTGAGTGCAGAAGGGACCCGGTAAAGCGATTCTGCAGCAGCGGCAAAGCTGCCTTTGCGGTCAATGGCGTCAATCACTTCCAGGGCTTCGAGGCTGAGTTTAATGGGCATGAGGCTTTAATCAAAAAAACTGAACAAGAGATGCAAAATGTTTTGCTATCAAAAGATTAAGTGTTTTTTTATCATACATTTAAACTTTCAAATGGAGTGAATAAATGTTGAATGTTCGCCCTTCAAATACACGCGGTTACGCCAATCATGGATGGCTGGAGAGCTTTCATAGCTTTTCATTTGCCAGCTACTACGATCCCGAAAATATGGGGTATTCAGTATTGCGCGTAATCAACGACGACAAGGTTGCGCCTGCCACTGGCTTTGGCATGCATGGCCACCAGGATATGGAAATTATTACCTATATGCTGGCCGGCGAGTTGCGCCATACTGACAGCATGGGGCACAGTGAGGTGATTCGTGCCGGGGATGTGCAACGCATGACGGCGGGTACTGGTGTGCGTCATAGTGAAATGAATGCCTCTGATGAAACGACGGCACATTTGCTGCAAATCTGGATAGAGCCTGACCGTTTGGGTTTGCCCCCTGGCTATGAGGATAAAACCATCCCTTTGGCAGACAAGCACAATCGCTGGGCGCTGATTGCTTCGCCTGATGCGCGCTTGGGATCATTAAAAGTACATCAGGATGTGTCATTGTATGCCACCGTGCTGGATGCAAATGTCTCTTTGCCTGTTGCTGTGGAGGAGGGGCGTTGTGCGTATGTGCATATTGCCCGTGGGACAGTTGAGATTAACAACCAGCAATTGCAGGCAGGGGATGCATTTAAGCTGGACAACGCAGATCAGTTAGACATGCTGGCTTTAGGTGATAGTGAAGTGTTGTGGTTCGATTTGCCCCAAGACAACGAATGATCTTTGAAATGATTAATAAGGAGCTAAAAAAATGACTCAGGTTTCAATTGTTTACCATAGTGGCTACGGACATACCGCCGAGCAGGCCAAGGCAGTCGCACGGGGTGCGCAGAAAGTGGCAGGCGTTACGGTGAATCTGCTGACGGTTGATGAAGCACAGCAACAATGGGATCTACTGAAGGCCAGTGATGCCATTGTGTTTGGCAGTCCTACCTACATGGGCTCAGCGTCTGCACAATTTAAAGCCTTTATGGACGCCAGCTCCAAGGCGTGGTACACGCGTGACTGGCAAAACAAGATTGCTGCAGGGTTTACCACTTCTGCCAGCCAGAGTGGTGATAAGTTAAATACTCTTATCCAGTTAACCGTGTTTGCGGCACAGCATGGCATGATTTGGGTAGGTCAGGATTTATTGCCAGGGAACAATCATAGTAAAGGCTCAGTCAACGACTTAAACCGTCTGGGTGGTTTTTTAGGTGCCATGGCACAGGCCAACTCGGATCAAGGTCCTGATGTCGCACCACTTCAGAGTGACTTGCTGACCGCGGAACATTTGGGCGAGCGCGTAGCCACCATTACACAACGGTTTTCTAAATCCGCATAATTAACGAATAACAATCGAAGGAGTTTGACTTGAAAAAAATCATTTTAGCGCTTGGTTTGCTGGCTGCAACACAGGCCTGGGCAGCGACTGATACCTACAACATTGATGCGACACACAGTTTTGCCAATTTCAGCATCCGCCATGTGGTCTCCAAAACTTCCGGTACCTTTAACGATGTCACTGGTGTGATTACGCTAGATCCTGCCAACCTCAATACGGCCACGGTACGTGCTGCAATTAACGTCAGCAGCGTGAATACCGGTTTTGGCAAACGTGATGAGCACATTAAGGCGGATAAATACCTGGACGTAGGCAAATACACGCAGATTCTGTTTGAAAGCACCAAGATTACTGCCAGCAATCAGACCCAGGCAGTGATGCAAGGCAAGCTGACCATGCATGGTGTGACCAAGCTGGTCGATATCCCGGTGAAAGTGCTGGGGTACGGTGCAGACCCTTGGGGTGGCCAGCGCGCAGGTTTTGAAGGTCATTTAACCTTGAAAGCTTCAGATTATGGCTTTGGTTGGGCCACTGGTGCGGGTGCGCCTGTGGGTGACGATATTGAAATCACCTTGCTGATTGAAGGCGTCAAAGCCAAATAGTTGTGAGACTGTTCAAAATAGTTTTTCGATTCTAAATAAGTGCGCCAGAAACGGGATGAGCATTTGAATGCTCCATCCCGCTTCTTTTTTACGCACTTAATCAAACAAATGGAGATGAATATGGCATTGGATTTGTTTTCCCCAGTGAATCTGGGAAGCCTTGCATTGCAAAATCGTGTGGTGATGGCGCCTTTGACGCGTAACCGAGCAGGTGAGGGTGGTGTGCCGCAGGCAATGAATGTGACCTATTACGAGCAGCGCGCAACAGCCGGGTTGATTATTACCGAAGCAACGCCGATTTCACCCATGGCGCATGGTTATCCGGCGTTGCCAGGCATTTATACCGATGCGCAAGTCGCTGGCTGGAAGAAGGTCACCGATGCCGTGCAAGCCAAGGGCGGCAAAATTGTGATCCAGTTATGGCATGTGGGTCGTATCTCGCATCCTAGCTTGTTGCCTAACCAGGCCACGCCCGTTGCGCCTTCTGCAATCAAACCTGCTGGCCAGGCGTTTACTTACCAGGGGCTGCAGGATTACGTCACCCCACGTGCGCTGGATGCTTCCGAGTTGCCAGGCATAGTGCAAGACTATGTGCATGCCACCCGGTGCGCCATCGCCGCCGGATTTGACGGTGTGGAGGTGCACGCAGCTAATGGCTATCTGCTGGATCAATTCCTGCGTGATGGTACTAACCAGCGCCAGGACCAGTATGGCGGCTCGGTAGAAAACCGCAGCCGTTTATTGCATGAAGTAGTCAAGGCAGTGGTGGATACCATAGGGGCAGATAAGGTGGGCGTACGTTTATCGCCCGTGAATCCATTCAACGACATGCGTGACAGCCAGGCACAGCAGACATTTAATTACGTTGCGCAGTCACTCAATGCATTTAACCTGGCTTATCTGCATGTGGTCGAAGGGGGTATCCATGGTGGTGGCGAGTCCGAGCCTTTTGATTTTGGGGCTTTACGCAAGCTGTTTAACCATGGCTACATTGCAAATCTGAGTTACGACAAGGATCGCGGGAATGCAGCCATCGCCAGTGGTCATGCCGATGCGATTGCTTATGGCGTCCCATTTATTGCTAATCCTGACCTGGTGGCTCGCTTTGCCAAAAATGCGCCACTCAATACAGCCGACTCGTCCACATTCTATGGCGGTACCGAGCATGGTTATACGGATTACCCATTCCTCACGGCTTAACTAAACGGCCGAAGGGTTGTTCAACGATATTCCGCTGTTGCACTTGCCGCTCACAGTATGCGGGCGTAAAATTCGCGCAACGCGAATTTAAGCGAGCCTAAGCGCCGCACACTGTGAGTTAATTGCTGCATGTCCCGTTCTGATACAACCCTTCCTTCCCCACACAAAATTGTGGTTGCCAACTGGAAAATGCATGGCAATCTTGCCCGTAACCACACGCTTGTTGATGGCTATCTGCAAGGCTTGAAATCATTGTCCCAAGCCGATGTCGTTATCTGTGTGCCTTATCCTTATCTGGCGCAAATACAGTCTTTGTTGTCTGAGACTCACGTCGCCTGGGGTGCGCAGAATCTTGCCAAGTACGAGGAAGGTGCTTATACCGGTGAGGTGAGCGCGGGGATGTTGTGCGATTTTGGGGCGCAATATGTGATTATCGGCCACTCCGAGCGAAGTACTGCTTATTGCGAGTCGGATGAAAATATTGCCGAAAAATTCATGATGGCCAAGCGGCATGGGTTAACGCCAATTCTGTGTGTTGGAGAGACCTTGCTTGAACGCGAGGCTGGTGTCATGGAGCGTGTTGTCGGTAAACAACTGGAAACCATTATTCGTCTGTTTGGCGGAGAGGCCTTCGCAAATAGCATCGTTTCATATGAGCCGATTTGGGCAATTGGAACCGGCCTTGCAGCTTCAGCAGAGCAGGCGGTGGCTATGCACCAGTTTATCCGTGACACCGTATCAGCCGCAGATAAGAGCGCCGCGGACACGCTAAAAATCCTCTACGGGGGCAGCGTAAACCCGCAAAATGCGGTACAATTATTAAATCAGCAGGAAATTGATGGCGCGCTGGTCGGCCGTTGCTCCCTCAATGCGGAGCAATTTATAAAAATCTGTCAGGCCGTCCCTGAAAATAGCGTCGTCTAGATAGCGAAAGAGCCAAAAGCCAGATCGTTATTTATTTATCGGATTAAAGGAAATATGGAAAACGTCATTCTCGTCATTCATGTGTTGGCAGCCGCTGCCGTGATTGGCTTGGTCTTATTGCAGCATGGTAAAGGCGCCGACATGGGCGCGGCCTTTGGTAGTGGTGCCTCCGGTAGTTTGTTTGGGGTGTCAGGGTCTTCAAACCTGCTCAGCAAGCTGACATCGATTTTTATTACAGTGTTTTTTGCAACCAGCTTAACGTTGGCTTTTATGTCCAGCCATAAGGCGGGTTCTGGCAGCGTGGTTAAATCCGCGGTGACACAACAGGCTCCGGCCAAAGGTGAGGCGGCAGAAACTGCCAAGCCGGTTGAAAATACACCCAAAGATATTCCTAATTAAGTACAAGCCGTCGTGGTGGAATTGGTAGACACGCTATCTTGAGGGGGTAGTGACGAAAGTCGTGCGAGTTCGAGTCTCGCCGACGGCACCAGTTCATGTTTTTATTGGCATGGCTGGCAGGGAATTGATAGTTTGGGAATTTTCAAGGTGACTGTTGGGTCAGTGCATTGAACAATTTGTTAACATGATCGATTAAGGCAAATCAGTGTTAGAAAACTATTTCCCGATTCTGATGTTTATCCTGGTGGGCCTGGGTGTTGGCTTGGGGCCGCTGGTCGCTGGTAAAATTCTTTCTCCGCACAAACCTGATGCGGAAAAAAACTCTCCTTATGAGTGCGGCTTTGAGGCGTTTGAGGATGCGCGTATGAAATTTGACGTGCGCTATTACCTGGTCGCCATTCTGTTTATCCTGTTTGATCTCGAAATTGCGTTTCTTTTCCCATGGGCCGTAGTCATCCAGGAAATTGGGTCTGCTGGCTTCTGGGCAATGATGGTCTTTTTATTCGTATTGGTGGTCGGCTTCATCTTTGAATGGATGAAGGGCGCCCTTGAATGGGATTGATGCAAAATGAGCATTGAAGGCGTATTAGAAAAAGGCTTCGTCACCACCACGCTGGATACGGTGATTAATTACACCCGTACCGGCTCCTTGTGGCCAATGACATTTGGTCTGGCTTGCTGTGCAGTTGAAATGATGCATGCTGGCGCTTCTCGTTATGATCTGGACCGGTTTGGTATTGTGTTTCGCCCGAGTCCGCGTCAGTCTGACGTAATGATTGTGGCGGGTACGTTAGTGAATAAAATGGCTCCCGCGCTGCGCAAGGTGTATGACCAGATGGCAGAACCGCGCTGGGTAATTTCCATGGGAAGCTGTGCTAACGGCGGTGGCTATTACCATTATTCTTATGCGGTAGTGCGTGGTTGTGACCGTATTGTGCCGGTTGATGTCTATGTGCCTGGTTGTCCGCCAACTGCGGAAGCCTTGCTGTACGGCATTATCCAGTTGCAAAAGAAAATCAAGCGTACTAACACGATCGCCCGAACCTGAGGCGCATAAGAAGCCAGATTCCCGGATCACAGAATATACTAAGCCCAAGAAATTAAACTATGTCCGCAAAACTCGAACATCTGTCCGCACAGCTCAAGTTGGCCTTGGGTGATGGTGTGGCCAAGCTGGAGCAAAAGCTGGGTGAGATCACAGTAGAAGTGCATGTGAAACACCTGCTGGCCGTGGCTGAAAAACTGAAAACACATGCCGAACTCAAGTTTGAGCAGCTCATTGATCTGTGTGGCGTGGATTATTCCGATTACGGGGATGGCCGCTGGGAAGGCCAGCGTTTTGCGGTAGTGCTGCATATGTTGTCTGTGAGTTTGAATCAGCGCGTACGTATCCGTGCTTTTGCCGCTGATGATGACTTCCCTGTATTCCCTACTCTGGTGGATATCTGGCCTGTCGCCAATTGGTTTGAACGTGAAGCGTTTGACCTGTATGGCATCATGTTTGAAAACCATCCGGACTTACGCCGCCTGCTGACGGATTATGGTTTTGTCGGTCATCCTTTCCGTAAAGACTTCCCCATGATCGGTAACGTAGAAATGCGCTATGACCCGGTGCAACAGCGCGTGATTTACCAGCCTGTCTCGGTTGAATTCCGTAATAACGTACCGCGCGTGATTCGCGACGAGGGTGCTCACCATGGCTGAGATTAAGAACTACACAATGAACTTCGGCCCTCAGCACCCTGCGGCGCACGGTGTGCTACGCCTGGTGCTGGAGTTGGATGGTGAAGTGATCCAGCGCGCTGACCCGCATATTGGCTTGTTGCACAGGGCCACGGAAAAGCTAGCTGAAAACCGCACTTATCTGCAAAGCGTGCCGTATATGGACCGCCTGGACTATGTGTCCATGATGGCCAATGAACATGCGTATGTGATGGCGATTGAAAAGATGCTGGGCATAGATGTGCCCGTGCGTGCCCAATATATCCGTGTCATGTTCGACGAAATCACCCGTATTCTCAACCACTTGCTGTGGCTGGGGGCGCATGCGTTGGACGTGGGCGCGATGACTGTGTTCCTGTACGCTTTCCGCGAGCGTGAAGATTTGTTTGATGTGTACGAAGCGGTTTCGGGCGCGCGTATGCATGCTGCCTATTACCGTCCAGGTGGCGTCTATCGTGACCTGCCGGAAAAAATGCCACAGCACGAAACCACTAAGTTCCGCAGTGCTGACGAAATCAAGAAGCTTAATGAAAACCGCCAGGGTTCCATGCTGGACTTCATTGAAGACTTCACCAACCGTTTCCCGACTTATGTTGATGAATATGAAACCCTGCTGACAGATAACCGTATCTGGAAACAGCGTACTGTGGGAATTGGCGTGGTTACTCCAGAGCGTGCCCTGGCTTTGGGCATGACGGGTGCTATGTTGCGCGGCTCCGGTATTGCCTGGGATTTACGCAAAAAACAGCCATACGAAGTCTACGACAAAATGGACTTTGATATTCCGATTGGCGTCAATGGCGACTGTTATGACCGTTACCTGGTGCGCGTGGAAGAGATGCGCCAGTCCAACCGCATCATCAAGCAATGTATAGATTGGTTGCGCAAGAATCCTGGCCCGGTCATCACTGATGACAACAAGATTGCACCGCCTAACCGCGAAGGCATGAAAACCAATATGGAAGACTTGATCCACCACTTCAAGTTATTTACTGAAGGTTTTCATGTGCCTGCAGGTGAAGCCTACGCTGCAGTAGAACATCCCAAAGGTGAGTTTGGTATTTACATGGTGTCAGATGGTGCCAATAAACCATACCGTCTGAAAATCCGTGCGCCGGGCTTTGCTCATTTGGCCGCATTGGATGAAATGACCAGAGGTCACATGATTGCTGACCTGGTTGCGATTATTGGTACACAAGATATTGTGTTCGGCGAAATCGACAGGTAAGCAGAACGCATACACGGAATGAAGCGGTAGCACGGATCGAAAAGACAAGGTACAAGCATGCTCAGTGCAGAATCCATTGAAAAGATTGAATACGAACTGTCCAAATACCCTGCAGACAGACGTCAGGCGGCGGTGATGTCCGCGTTGCGGATTGTACAAATGGAACGCGGCTGGTTATCCAAAGAAAGCATTTCTGAAGTAGCCAAATATTTGCGCATTCCAGAAATTGCGGCGCTGGAAGTCGCGACCTTTTATAACATGTACGATCTGGAACCCGTTGGCCAGTACAAGATTACGATCTGTACCAATATTTCCTGCATGCTGCGCGGTTCTGACGAAATAGTGGAACATCTGCAACACAAATTGGGTGTTGGTTTTAACGAAGTGACTCCCGATGGTAAATTTTGCCTCAAAGAAGGTGAGTGCATGGGTTGTTGCGGCGGGGCACCTTTGTTGCATGTGAATAATAGTGAAATGCATGAATTTCTGACCACTGAAAAGGTGGATGCCCTGATTAACGAGCTTAACAAGGGCTAAGGAACTGGACATGGTAAAGACTTCAAATTCGACTGTGAACGGTAGACCGGTGGTTAAAACCGATTTGGCTGGTCAGACCTTGGTGACCCTGCGCACGCTGACGGAAGAAAATCCTGCTGCATTGGCGACCTATGAAAAACTGGGTGGTTATGCACAGCTCAAGCGCTTGGTGACTGAAAAAATTAAAGCCCCTGACATTATCAGCCAGGTAAAACTCTCCAATTTGCGTGGCCGCGGTGGGGCTGGCTTTCCGACAGGCCTCAAATGGAGTTTTATGCCGCGTTATTACGATGGCACTAAGTACCTGGTATGTAATACTGATGAAGGCGAGCCAGGCACATTTAAAGACCGCGATATTATCCGTTACAACCCGCACCAGTTGATCGAAGGCATGGCGATTGCCGCCTACACCTTGGGTGCACGCGTGGGTTATAACTATATTCACGGCGAAATCTGGCAAGATTATGAAATTTTTGAGGCTGCGCTGGCTGAAGCACGTGAAGCCGGGTACCTCGGTGAAAATCTGTTTGGCACCGAATTCAGCTTTGACCTCTATGCTGTCCATGGTTACGGTGCTTATATCTGCGGCGAAGAAACTGCGCTCATTGAGTCTATCGAAGGCAAAAAAGGACAGCCCCGCTTCAAACCACCATTCCCCGCCAGTTATGGCGTCTTTGGCAAACCAACCAATGTGAACAACACTGAAAGCTATGCGTCTATCCCATGGATCATGCAGCATGGCGGCCAGGCGTTTGCTGATCTCGGTGTGCCTAACTCCGGTGGCAGTAAGTTGTTCTCGGTATCTGGTCATGTCGAAAAACCAGGCAACTACGAAATCAAAATGGGCACGCCATTTAAAGAACTGCTGGAAATGGCAGGTGGCGTCTGGAAAGGACGCAAGCTAAAGGCTGTCATTCCTGGAGGTCCCTCCACAGCAGTCATGCCCGCAAGTGCCATTGAAAATGCCACGATGGACTATGATGGCCTGAGCAAAGCGGGTTCCAGCCTGGGTGCAGGCTCCATGATTGTCATGGACGAAACCACCTGTATGGTGAAAACGCTCAAGCGTTTGAGCTATTTCTTCTATGAAGAAAGCTGTGGTCAATGTACGCCTTGCCGTGAGGGGACCGGTTGGGTATATCGCATCATTGAGCGTATTGTTGACGGCAAAGGCAAGATGGAAGACCTGGATCTACTGACTGACTTAAGCAACAACATTTCTGGCCGCACGATTTGTGCCCTTGGTGATGCTGCAGCCACTCCGGTATTGAGTTTTATCAAGCACTTCCGTCCGGAATTTGAATACTACATCCAGCATGGCAAATCCATGGTAGATGGTAAATAAACGGTTTTAAGCTTAACGGTAATCACATGCTAAACATCGAAATTGACGGCAAACCACTAGAAGTCGAACATGGCAGCACCATTATTGATGCTGCGGATGCCGCTGGGATCGCCATCCCGCGCTTTTGCTACCACAAAAAACTATCGGTGGCCGCCAACTGTCGCATGTGCCTGGTACAGGTAGAAAAATTTAATAAACCGCTGCCTGCTTGTGCAACGCCGGTGGCGGATGGCATGAAGATTTACACACGTAGTAAGTCAGCGGTCGAAGCCCAGCAGAGTGTGATGGAATTTCTGCTGATTAACCATCCGCTGGATTGCCCGATTTGCGATCAGGGAGGTGAATGTGACTTGCAGGATATCGCGGTAGCTTACGGCGCCTCCGGCTCACGCTACACGGAAGAAAAACGCGTGGTATTCAACAAAAATATCGGCCCGTTGGTAAGTACCGATATGACACGTTGCATCCAGTGTACGCGTTGTGTGCGCTTCCTCAAGGAAGTGGGCGGCATGCAGGAGCTGGGCCTGGTGAACCGTGGCGAGCATGCCGAGATTACGGCCTATGTAGACCAATCTGTAAACTCCGAACTGAGTGGTAACATTATTGATTTGTGCCCGGTCGGTGCTTTGACCAGTAAACCATTCCGCTACTCCGCCCGTAGCTGGGAGCTGGTACGTCGTCCTTCCATTGCCCCGCATGATGGCCTGGGTTCGCATATTGAAGTGCATGTCAAAGACAACAAGGTCATGCGTGTGCTGCCGCGTGAAAAAGAGTCAATTAACGAATGCTGGCTCTCTGACCGCGACCGTTTTTCCTATGAAGGTCTGAATAGTCCTGACCGATTGAAAGTGCCCATGATCAAGCACAACGGCCAATGGCAGGAGACAGACTGGAAAACTGCACTCGAATTTGCCGCTGGCCAGCTGAAAGACATCACCAAGGAGTCTGGTGGTGATGCGCTGGGTGTGCTGGTTTCGCCCAATAGCACCATGGAAGAGGGCTACCTCATCAAACAGCTGGCAGAAGGCCTGGGCTGTGGCAATGTGGATTACCGTTTGCGCCAGACGGATTTCCGCCTGGACGGCAAACGCACAGGCACCCCATGGATGGGATGCAATATCCAGGAAATCGAAGAGCTGGACCGTATCCTGCTGATTGGTTCCAATATCCGCAATGAGCATCCTTTGCTGGCACAACGTATCCGCAAGGCCGTCTCTAATGGTGCTGAGTTGTGCATCGTCAGCCCGCTGGATAACGATCCATTGATGGATATTGCGCACAAAGTGATTGTGCGTCCTAATGATATGGTCAATGTTCTGGGCCAGATTCTCAAGGCCATGTCCGGCTTGCAAAAACTGTCTTTGTGCTTGCCACCGACATTGAACAAATTGCTCGAAGAAATTAAAGTACGTCCAAACACACAGAAAATTGCCGAGTGCCTGGCTGGTATCAGTGAAGATTTGATCCTGATTGCACCCAAGGTGGGTATTTTCCTAGGCAATATGGCCTTGAGCGACCCGCGTTTTACTGAAATGTACAGCATGGCTGAAGCCATAGGAGGCATTACTGGTGCCAAGGGTGGAATTTTGCCGCCAGCGGCAAACAGTACCGGCATGCACCTCATGGGCGTCATGCCTTCAGCCACCGGCATGCATGCACGCGCCATGCTGGAGGTGCCACGCAAGGCCTATCTGTTACTGAATATAGAGCCTGAACTGGACTGCCAGCATGCAGCCCTGGCCAGTGCAGCCATGGCGAAAGCCGAGTGTGTGATTGCGTTGACTGCGTATAAATCCCCAGCACTTGAAAATGCAGATATCCTGTTGCCAATTACGCCTTTTACTGAAACATCAGGCACGTTCATGAGTATGGAAGGTCGTGTACAAAGCTTCCAGGCGGTGACACGTCCGCTGGGAGAAGCGCGGCCAGGCTGGAAGGTACTGCGCGTACTGGCCAATACCCTGGGCTTGAGCGGCTTTGATTTCAACAGCTCAGAAGAAGTGAAAAATGCCATCTTCAATGGCGAGAAGCCTTCTGCCGTGGTGTGGCGTAGCTTGAACAATAACCTGAAAGAACTGGTAGAAATTCAGGTCAATATCAAGAAAGAGGGCCTGCAGCGCATAGGCGAGGTGCCGCAATACGAATTTGACCCAATTGTGCGGCGTTCCGCACCATTGCAAAAAACCAAGTACAACATCCGTCCGATGGCGCGCATGCGGGCCGAGCAATTGGCAGAATTGGGCTTGCAGGATGGCGATATCGTCGTGGCTCGCCAGGACAAGGGCAGTGCTGTACTCAAAGTACGATTGGATAACCATGTGGCCAAAGGTTGCGTACGCGTGGCTGCGGCGCATCCACTGACTGCCGGCCTGGGTGATCTGATGGGCGATATCACTATTGAAAAAGCCACCGCCGAGCAAGTGGCAATTTACGAAAAACAACTGACCGAGATGGCATAACATGCAATTCTTTGCTGAATTATTTGGTTCTTACTGGACAGACGTGCAGCTGGTGTTATGGACGCTCGTTAAAATTGTAGCGATCGTGCTGCCGTTGATGATTTGCGTAGCTTACCTGACTTATGCCGAGCGTAAGGTGATCGGCTATATGCAGGTACGTATTGGCCCTAACCGTGTGGGGTATTTTGGTCTATTACAACCTTTAGCCGATGGTTTAAAGCTGCTATTCAAAGAAATTATCCTGCCCACCGCTTCCAACAAAGCCTTGTTTTTTATTGGGCCTATCCTGGCGATTGCACCTGCATTTGCGGCCTGGGCTGTGATTCCTTTTGATGCCACCCTGGTGTTGGCGAATGTGGATGCCGGACTGTTATACATTCTGGCCATGACATCAGTCGCTGTCTATGGTGTGATTATTGCCGGTTGGGCCTCTAATTCCAAATACGCCTTCCTCGGTTCATTGCGTTCTGCTGCGCAGATTGTCTCTTATGAAATTGCCATGGGTTTTACCCTGGTTGGTGTGCTGATGTGTGCCAACTCGCTCAACCTGGGTAAGATTGTCATGGGGCAGGAGGGTGGTTTCTGGCACTGGTATTTCCTGCCATTGTTCCCGCTGTTTGTAGTGTATTTCATCAGTGCCGTGGCTGAAACCAACCGCGCTCCGTTTGACGTGGCCGAAGGTGAGTCCGAGATTGTGGCGGGTTTCCATGTGGAATATTCCGGCATGGCTTTTGCCGTGTTCTTCCTGGCCGAGTACGCTAACATGATGCTGGTTTCCATGCTGGCAGCGTTGATGTTCCTCGGTGGCTGGTTATCACCTGTACCTTTCCTGCCGGACAGCATCTTGTGGCTGCTGGCAAAAGTCGCATTCCTGCTGTTCCTGTTCCTGTGGTTCCGCGCGACCTTTCCGCGTTACCGTTATGACCAGATCATGCGTCTGGGCTGGAAAGTATTTATTCCAATCACACTGGTGTGGATTATCGTGGTTGGGGGAATGATGCAAACCCAGTGGGCGTATTTGTTCCACTAACGTGATCCGCCAGTGGGTAATGCACAGACAAGGATTTTGGAAACCTTACCATGTTGAATTCGATTAAAAATACATTGGGCAGTTTGATGTTATGGGAAATGCTGAAAGGCATGGCCCTGACCGGACGCTATTTCTTTGCTAAAAAAATCACTATTCAGTACCCGGAAGAGCGTACGCCACAATCCAACCGTTTCCGTGGGTTGCATGCACTGCGCCGCTATCCCAATGGTGAAGAGCGTTGTATTGCCTGCAAACTGTGCGAAGCGGTCTGCCCGGCACTGGCGATTACCATTGAATCCGAGCAACGTGATGATGGTACGCGCCGTACCACGCGCTACGATATTGACCTGACCAAGTGTATTTTTTGTGGCTTCTGTGAAGAGTCCTGCCCGGTAGACAGCATTGTGGAAACCCGTATTTTTGATTATCACGGCGAACAGCGGGGCGACCTGGTTTATACCAAGAAAATGTTGCTGGAAATTGGTGACAAGTACGAGGCGCAAATTGCAGCAGACCGCGCCCAAGACAAAGTTTACAGATAAACCTACAGATAAAAATAAGTGTATCGATAAGGGCAAACAGGAAGAATCATGGTATTTACCGATATTGTTTTTTATGTGCTGGCTGCGATATTGCTGTTCTCCGGCATCCGCGTGATTACAACACGCAACCCGGTGCATGCAGCATTGTTCCTGGTGCTTGCTTTTTTTACCGCCGCAGGTATCTGGCTGTTACTCGAAGCCGAATTCCTGGCCATTGCGCTAATCCTGGTGTATGTGGGCGCGGTCATGGTGCTGTTCCTGTTTGTGGTGATGATGCTGGATATCAACCTGGACAAATTACGCGAAGGCTTCTGGGAGTACCTGCCCATGGCTGGCCTGATCGGCCTGTTGATGGTAGTTGAAATGACCATGGTCTTGGCCGAGAAAAACCTGCATCCTACCCAGGCTGTTGAACTGCCTGCCAATTACAGCAACACCGCAGCGTTGGGTAAAGTGTTGTATACAGACTACCTGTTACCCTTTGAGCTGGCGGCAGTGGTATTGCTGGTCGCGATGATTGCGGCAATCGTGCTGACCCTGCGCGAGCGCAAGGATAATAAATCCATGAACCCGGCCGAGCAGGTGAAAGTCAAGCGTAACGACCGTCTGCGCATCGTGTCCATGCCTGCCGAAGTAGAAGCTCCGGCACAGACTGCAGAGGAGAAAAAGTAATCATGGTTGGTTTGTCTCACTACCTGATACTGGGCGCACTGATGTTTGCCATTAGCGTGATCGGTATCTTCCTCAACCGTAAAAACGTGATCATTCTGTTGATGGCCATCGAGCTGATGTTATTAGCGGTGAACCTCAATTTTGTGGCTTTTTCGCATTACCTGAATGATATTGGCGGCCAGGTGTTTGTGTTTTTTATCCTAACTGTGGCAGCGGCAGAATCTGCGATTGGCCTGGCGATTCTGGTGGTGCTGTTCCGTAACCTGCATACCATCAACGTCGACGATCTGGATCAGTTAAAAGGTTAAGCGTGATGACAATAAAACAAATCCTGATATTGATTCCATCGCTGCCATTAATCGCAGCGGCCATCGTGGGTATTTTCCGTAATTATTTGCCGCGCTGGGCCGGCCATGTGGTCACAATTGCTGGCGTCGGCGCTGCTTTTGTCTTGTCTGCTTATATTTTCAACCAGACACTGAGCGGTTTTACGCTTAATGAAGCTGTCTATACCTGGCTGAATTCCGGTGACGTGCATTTTGAGGTGGGTTTCCTCATCGACAACCTCAGTGCCATGATGATGGTGGTGGTGACGTTTGTTTCACTCATGGTGCATATCTACACCATAGGCTATATGGCAGAAGACCCCGGTTACAGCCGTTTCTTCAGTTATATTTCACTGTTCACGTTCTCCATGCTGATGCTGGTCATGAGTAACAACTTCATGCAGCTGTTCTTTGGCTGGGAGGCCGTGGGCCTGGTGTCTTACCTGTTGATTGGTTTCTGGTTCACGCGCCCAACGGCGATTTATGCCAACCTCAAGGCATTCCTGGTGAACCGGGTAGGGGATTTTGGTTTCCTGTTGGGCATTGGCATGGTGCTGTATTACTTTGGCAGCCTGGATTACGCCACGGTGTTCCAGCGCGCCCCCGAATTTGCCAATACCGAAGTCAATCTACTCGGTGCCTGCAACTGGTCGCTGATGACTGTGACATGCCTGCTGCTGTTTGTGGGTGCCATGGGTAAATCGGCACAAGTCCCGCTGCACGTCTGGCTGCCAGACTCAATGGAAGGCCCTACACCGATTTCTGCGCTGATCCACGCGGCGACCATGGTGACCGCCGGTATCTTTATGGTGGCACGCATGTCACCTTTATATGAATTGTCTACCACGGCCTTGTCGACCGTGATGGTGATTGGTGCGATCACTGCGCTGTTCATGGGCTTCCTGGGCATTATCCAGAACGATATCAAACGCGTGGTGGCTTATTCCACCTTATCACAACTGGGTTATATGACCGTTGCACTGGGCGCCTCTGCTTATTCGGTGGCGATTTTCCATCTGATGACCCATGCGTTCTTTAAGGCGTTGTTATTCCTGGGTGCCGGTTCTGTGATTATGGGCATGCACCATGACCAGGATATCCGCAACATGGGTAACCTCAAGAAATACCAGCCCGTCACCTGGATCACCTCTTTGATCGGTTCTCTGGCGTTGATCGGTACGCCTTTCTTTGCCGGGTTCTACTCCAAAGACAGCATCATCGAAGCGGTTGAGTTGTCGCATATTCCTGGTAGCGGCTTTGCTTATTTTGCCGTGATTGTCGGTGTGTTTGTCACTGCCTTCTATTCATTCCGCTTGTATTTCCTGGTGTTCCATGGAGAAGAAAAATGGCGCCATGCCAAACATGATGACCATGCACATGTCGCACATGCAGACGAACACCATGACGACGCGCATCATGATGATCATGCACACGACGAAGAGCATCATCATGGCCTGGGGCCAAATGACAATCCACATGAGCCAGGCTGGGTCGTTACCTTGCCATTGGCGTTGCTGGCGATCCCCTCACTGGTGATTGGGTACATTGCACTGGAACCCATGCTGTACGGCGATTTCTTCAAGAATGTGATTTTTGTGAATCCTGAAGCGCATCCTGCCATGGAGCACCTCGCCCATCACTACCACGAGTTTATGCATAGCCCGGCAGGCATGGCGATACATGGCTTCACCAGCCTGCCATTTTTCCTGGCGGCCTCAGGCGTGCTATTGTCTTGGTTCTTCTATATGAAGCGTCCGGATATTCCTGCTGCGATCAAGGCACGGTTTATCGTGATCTACAATATCCTTGAAAACAAATACGGCTTTGACAGCTTTAACGAAAAGTTTTTTGCCGGTGGATCACGCTGCCTGGGTAGCCTGTTATGGAAGTTTGGCGATATCACGCTGATTGATGGCGCGATGGTGAATGGCACCGCCAATACCATGGGCAAGATTGCGGCCAAAATACGCAACCTGCAATCCGGTTTAATTTATCACTACGCCTTTGCCATGATTATTGGCGTATTCCTACTCATGACTTTCTTTATCAAAATTAACTAATGATGCAAGCCGACCTCACAAGTATTTCCTGGTTAAGTCTGGCCGTCTGGCTACCGGTGCTTTCCGGCGTGCTGGTATTGTTGCTGGGGGGTGACCATAAGGCCACATTGACGCGCTGGCTGGCATTGACTGGCAGCCTGGTCAGTTTTCTGGTGACGGTGCCGCTGTACACCTTGTTTGATGTGCAGGATGGATTCTTCCAGTTTGAAGAACTATTGCCCTGGGTGCCCGCATTCAATATGCATTACCACCTGGGCATTGATGGATTTTCGATGCCCCTGGTGCTATTGACCAGTTTTACAACTGTGATTGTGGTGCTGGCTGGCTGGGAAGTGATCACCAACCACATTGCGCAATATATGGCGGCCTTCCTGATCATGAGCGGCATCATGATAGGTGTATTTACAGCACTGGATGCGATTCTCTACTACGTGTTCTGGGAAGCCATGCTGATCCCGATGTTCCTGGTGATTGGTATCTGGGGCGGGCCAAATCGAGTTTACGCCACGATCAAGTTTTTCTTGTATACCTTGCTCGGTTCCCTGTTAATGCTGGTGGCATTCATTTACCTGTATCACCAGACCGGCAGTTTTGAGCTGGCTGACTACTACTTGTTGCCATTGAGTCTGCAAGCACAGATTTATATTTTTATTGCCTTCTTTATGGCGTTTGCCGTGAAGATCCCGATGTGGCCGGTACATACCTGGTTGCCGGATGCACACGTGGAAGCGCCCACTGGGGGGTCCGTGGTGCTGGCAGCGATTGCGTTGAAGCTAGGTGGTTACAGCTTCCTGCGTTTCGCCATGCCGATTGCACCCGATGCTGCGCATTACTTTAGTACCGCCATGATTGTGCTGTCATTGATCGCGGTGGTCTATATTGCGCTGGTTGCCCTGGTGCAAAAAGACATGAAGAAGCTGATTGCTTATTCCTCGATTTCGCACATGGGCTTTGTCACACTTGGTTTCTTCATGTTTGGCCAGCTGGCACTGGAAGGCGCCATGGTGCAGATGATTTCGCATGGCTTTATTTCTTCTGCCATGTTCCTCAGTGTAGGTGTGTTGTATGACCGCGTGCATAGTCGTGAAATCTCGGCCTATGGCGGGGTGGTTAACAAAATGCCAGTTTTCGCGGCATTTGCCGTGCTGTTTGCCATGGCCAACAGTGGCTTGCCAGGGACCTCAGGCTTTGTCGGTGAGTTTATGGTGATCCTGGCTGCAGTCAAATTCAACTTCTGGGTAGCGTTCTTCGCGGCGACAACCCTGATTTTTGGGGCGGCATATACTTTATGGATGACCAAGCGTGTGTTTTTTGGCAACGTGACCAACCATCATGTGTCAGAACTCAGTGACCTCAATAAACGTGAATTCCTGATCCTGAGCATTCTGGCGGTGCTGGTCATCGGTTTTGGCGTTTACCCGCAAGCATTGACTGAGGTCATGCAGGCCACCAGTGCAGAATTCCTGAAACATATGGCGATTTCTAAATTGCCCGTCACAGGCTATTAAGGCAGGATTTTAAAAAATGGATAATATGCAATTCGATTTGCTCGCCCTGTTGCCGGAACTGGTTGTCCTTGGGATGGCTATGTTTATTTTGTTGCTGGATTTGTTTATCCTGCCTCAGAACCGTTCCATGATTTACGGCCTGAGCCAGTTCACGCTATTTGCGTCAGCTTTCTTTACCTTTAAAACCCATACCCCCGCAGTTGGCTTTGCCTTCTCGCATATGTTTATCGACGATACCTTGTCAGATGTGATCAAGCTGATGATGTATTTGAGCACATCGCTGATCCTGGTCTATACGCGTAAATACCTGCAAGACCGCAACCTCTACCGTGGCGAGTTCTATGCCATGGTGTTGTTTGGTTTGCTCGGGATGATGATTATGGTGTCAGGACACAATCTGCTGACCATTTACATCGGGCTGGAACTGTTGTCGCTTTGTTTGTACTCCCTGGTGGCATTCGACCGCGATAATCCTAAAGCATCTGAATCTGCCATGAAGTATTTTGTGTTAGGCGCACTGGCATCTGGCATGCTCTTATATGGTATGAGCATGCTCTATGGCATGACCGGTAGCCTGGATGTCAGTGATATTGCCAACAATATCATGCAGCAAAACAAGAGCCCGGTCCTGATTATGGGCCTCGTCTTCGTGGTGGCAGGCATTGCTTTCAAATTCGGTGCGGTGCCTTTTCAGATGTGGGTGCCGGATGTTTACCAAGGGTCACCCACACCGATGACCTTGCTGATTGGTTCCGTGCCCAAGCTGGCTGCATATGCCATGACGGTACGTTTGCTTGTGCAAGGCTTGCATCCATTGGCGCTGGACTGGCAAGACATGCTAGTGCTGATGGCCGTGCTGTCGATTATTATCGGTAACTTTAGTGCCATTGTACAAACCAACCTCAAGCGCATGCTGGCTTATTCAACCATCTCGAATGTGGGCTTCATCATGTTTGGCATGATGAGCGCGAATGCGAACGGCTTTGCTTCCAGCTTCTTCTATATTGCCGCCTATGTGCTCATGTCTATTTCAGGCTTTGGCATTATTCTGCTGTTAAGCCGTAAGGGATTTGAGGCGGATGAAATCAATGACCTGAAAGGCTTGAACCAGCGCCATCCATGGTATGCCTTCCTGATGCTGATTGTGATGTTCAGTATGGCTGGGATTCCGCCAACGGTAGGCTTCTATGCCAAGTTTACCGTGCTACAAGCGGCCTGGCAGGCTGGCTTTACCTGGCAAGTGGTATTGGCAGTGTTGATGGCGACCATAGGCGCGTTTTACTACCTCAATATTGTCCGCAAGATGTATTTTGATGAAGCTGTGGATCATGCGCCGCTGACCGCCCCGCTCGACATGCGTTTGGTGCTCAGTGTACAGACACTGGCTTTGCTGGGCCTTGGCTTGTTCCCTGAAATCCTGCTCAGTGTTTGTGGCCATAGCCTGCTGATCAGTTTGCAGTAAGTTATCATGGCGACAAAATTATTGTTTCTGTTGATTATGCTGTTTATGGCAAATCTGGGTTGGGTCTCAGACAAATGGCTGGGCCTCGTTGGCTCAGTCAGCCAGTTATGGCAGCGCTTTGTTGCATTGTTGCCGGCCTATTTCATTACGCTTGGCATCGCTTATCTGGTAGAGCGATTCGTCATGGGCCAGGTTTGGCCGCAAGGCTGGGAGTACTACAGCATTACATTGTGCGTCTTCCTGGTACTCTCGTTCCCCGGCTTTGTTTACCGTGTGCTATGGAAGTAAGCACACGTCATATTAACTTCATCAATCCTTCACGATAGTTTCAAGCATCTCAGCCACACTATGCTTACCCAAAGAGCATAGTCGGGGTAAGTCCCGGAAAGGATCTGCGATGCTGAAACTACAACAAACACTGGGATGGGTGCAGTCGGTAGATAACCGGCTGTGTGTCAAAGTCAGTCATACTGGGCAATATCGCCTGATTCGCCATTTTTTCCGCGCCATTTCGCGCATGGGTGATGGCATGTTCTGGTACCTGCTAATGCTCGTCATTGCAATCACGCAAGGGCAGCACGGACTCTATGTCTGCCTGCATATGCTGACGGCAGGTCTCACGGGTACCTTGGTCTACAAATGGCTTAAACATCGCACCAGTCGGCCAAGGCCTTTCCAGGTCCGCCAGGATGTGCTATTGAGCGGCACGCCTCTGGACTATTTTAGCTTCCCCTCAGGTCACACTTTGCATGCCGTGGCATTCGGCATGGTGGCTTTACATTATTACCCGCAATTATTTCCTATCGTGTATCCCTTTGTAGTGCTGGTAGGTGTCTCGCGTGTGGTGTTGGGATTACATTATCCCAGTGATGTGCTCGCCGGTGCAGCTGTCGGTTATTTTATCGTCATGTTGTACTCGCCGCTATTTTAGAATCAGATTCCAAATTTTAAACGGATGCCGTTTTTGCATCCGTTTTTCATTTTGGTTAACGCTAGTGAGCCTCGACCAGTTTTGCGACAAGATGCATGACAATAGGCCTGACGATCAATACACAGCAAAACGCCACGGGCATAGCCAGTGAATATGCATGCAACACATGCAGAATATAACCGGCCTGCACACCACTGTTGGCGGCAACAATCACCATGGACATTAAAAACGCCATGATGCCCGCCATAAAAAAGGCAAATACGTAAGGCGTAAATTTTTTTGGGATTTTACGAAAACTGTTTTTTGTTTGATTCATCATGCTCTCCAATCAATGCTTGAACTATAAAGCGATACAAAACCTGACAGTAGTCTCTTGAATATTGAATCACTATAAAGATAAACTATCGAATAAATCATTATTTTCGATAGTTAATGGATACTCTGAGAAGCATAGAAAGTTTTGTCAAAGCCGTCCAGGCAGGCAGTATTGCAGCCGGCGCTAGGCTGCAAGGGATTACTGCCGCAGCAGCCAGCCAGAACATCCAGCGACTGGAGAGATCGCTAGGCACACGTTTGTTGATGAGAACAACCCGTAAACTGGCCATGACCGAAAGTGGTGAGCTTTATTATGCGGAAGTGCAACCTATCATAGAGGCGCTGGCCAAGGCACAATCTGTGATTACCGAGTTTCAAGGTCAGCCGCAGGGCCGCTTGCGGATAGGGTCATCGGTGGCCTTTGGCCGCCATGTGCTTATGTCACTGATTCCTGCATTTACACGCACCTACCCAAAAGTTTCCATTGAGTTGGTGCTGTCTGATCATAGCCTGGATCATGTGACGGAAGATATCGATATCAGCATTCGCTTTAAGCAACAATTGGAACCCGGCCTGGTAGCCAGAAAAATTGCGACCGTCCCTGTGTTGTTTTGTGCGGCGCCAGCCTATCTTCAGCAAAAAGGCATTCCACAAACACCAGAAGCCTTGTCAGGGCATGACTGCCTGCTGTTCCGCATCCCAGTGAATGGCCGTTTGCTCAGCTGGACATTTAACCGTAATGGCATGCTGTATGAGCCTGAAATCGAGCCTAGTATCATCTGTAATGATATTGACTCTTTACACCGGCTGGCCCTTGAAGGGGCGGGGATTGCGCGATTGGCTGCATTTGTTGCCAATGAAGATATCTTAAAAGGATCGTTAGTCCCGCTGTTCCGGCCTTCTGCAGCATATCCCGATATGATGGCCGCCGAGAGTCTGCCACTGGAGTTTTACGCATGCTTTCGCGACAAGCACGCAATCACCAATAAGGTCAGGGTATTTATGGATTATCTTGTGCGCGAGATACCTGCCTCATGGTCATCATTATGATGACTCCCGGCCTGTTATCGTTCTTTGATTTTCGCCGGATGATTAAATACTTGTTGCCAATATTCAATATTACGTGCATAGTACAACCTCACGACGTTCAAGTAGTGTTGTTGTTCTCCGGTTCTATCTTTTGGTTCTATCGTTACTTCTCGCCATCTTGATCCTCGTTTTTATGGGTTTTTGCCCGATTTTTTATTTTTATTCAAGGATTTATTATGGTGACAGGTTCTGTTAAATGGTTTAACGATTCTAAAGGTTTTGGTTTTATTACTCCGGATAACGGCGGCGAAGATTTGTTCGCACATTTTTCTGCAATTCAATCTGCAGGCTTCAAAACATTGAAAGAAAATCAGCGCGTAAGCTTTGAAGTAGCTACTGGTCCTAAAGGCAAGCAAGCTGCAAACATTCAAATTATTGAATAATTCAATGATTGTCCGCAGGGTTGCTTTTGAGCAACCTAACGGAAAAAGCCCGGCCAATCCGGGCTTTTTTATTGTTAAAAAGGATGCTGAATGGCAAAAGAAGAATTAATTGAAATGCAAGGTGCGGTGACTGAGATTCTGCCAGATGCGCGTTATCGCGTGAAACTGGATAATGGTCATGAATTGATTGCATATACCGGCGGCAAGATGCGTAAACACAAGATCCGTATCCTGGCCGGGGACAAAATCACCATTGAAATGTCGCCTTATGATATGGATAAAGGCCGCATTATTTTCCGTCACCTGGAGCCACGCAAGCCGTTCTGATGGTGCAGCGATGATTCGCTGACACTTATCCAATCTGGCCGATGGTTTGTCACTGCGTTTGCAAGGCTTCAGGGTTATTCAACACTGTGATTCATCCAGTGTTAAGAAAGCTTCAATATGGCCCCCTGAGCAGACGCGATAGGCTAGCTTGTATTTCCGCTCCCCGCTTCAGCTCCAGTGTGGCTTTGACCCGCAAGTGCCAGGCATCGCTATCTCTCAATAAGCAGGACAGGTTTCTCCAGCAGCATTGCCGCATAAGGTAATCACGCTGTCCGGTGTTAACGGTAATTCATTCCCCGATATATATTAAGCGCCACTGAACACTCTATGATGAAACAACATTTTGGAATGCACCGCCATGGTTCGGCAGGGCGGTGCTTTAGGCATTTTCTTTGATCAGCCACTCCGTCAAGCGCAGTAAAGCAGGCGCTAAAAGCAGAATGCTGATCAGGACGATAGGCCAGGCGATGCTGATACTAGTCAACCATTTCTCTAAAAAATGAGCTGCTGGCACATGATTTAGAAGCAAAATAGATAAGGTGACAATGTTGACTGTAACCAGCGACATCAGCATGGCGAACACTAGCTTACGTTTAAGTGCCACCCGTTTGTTTGGGCTATTTACCATGGCAAGGTTTGGTCTTCGTGGAAATAACCGCCTGTCGGGCCTTGTTCATCCAACGTGGCCAGTCTGACCGAAGTTTTCCAGCTATCGCTGATTTCCATTGGTGCATGCGGCCCACCCAGTTCGGTTTTTACCCAGCCAGGGTGTGCTGAATTGACTTTAATATTGCTGTCTTTCAAGGCATGCGCCAAATGGATGGTGAACATATTCAAAGCACTTTTTGATGCATTGTAGGCTAGGCCTTTGGCGACTTCGATCGGCGAGTTAGGTGTGCTGTGCAGGGTTTGTGACCCCAAGATGCTGGACAGGTTGACGATACGGCCTGCGGGAGAACGCTGTAGCAATGGCAGTAATGCCTGAGTCAGGGCAATGACGGCAAAGAAGTTGGCGTCAAAGGTAGTTTTGAGTGTGTCTTGATCTACCGTCAGGCTGTTATTTTGCCCGATGAGTTCTTCTTTCAGAATGCCTGCGTTATTGACCAAGATATCCAGCTTGCCGTACCGGGATTCCAGCGTCTGGGCGACTTTTTGTGCCGCGTCAGCTAGGCTTGCATCGTACAGCACATAATCTGCATCGGCCCCCAGAGCCTTCAATTCTGCCACTGCCTTTTCACCTTTGAGCTGGTCACGTACCCCAATCACTACCTTTATTCCCTGTTCTGCCAGTTTTTTGGCAGTTTCGAAACCAATCCCGCGGTTACCTCCTGTGATCAATGCAATGTGTTGTTGTAGGGCACTCATATATAACTCCTTTAATGATTAATTTAATTAAATACCAATTGGTAAATAAATAATAAAGCAGCATTAGCAAGCTTGTCAATATATATTTACCAAATGGTATTTAAATTGCAGTGAGCGGAAAGAGTAATGATGACAACAGATCATCTTTGTAAAACGTGGACGGTCCATCGCCTTCGATCATGAAGTTACCTGAACAGGATATCTTGAGACAGGCTGCTTTTACGCTGTTTGACTGCTTGCAGTTGCTGGTAACATGGAGACACGAGCGCCGTTAAACGAGCGATCAGTAAAAGGATTCGTTACCAACCAGGGTCATGATGATGGCAACGCTTCAGGCCGTACTTGTGCAGGCAGCCACAAATCCAAAAGAGTGATGTGCAATCGTGGCTACTCAGTTTATTGCGCAGGCTTACACTACTGGCAAACTCTGATAATTAAAGCGCCGTAGAATAAATAGTAAAGAAGGCACTGCCACCCCATGATGAGTGGCAGTGTTTGTATTAGAGGGCGTTACGCACCAGTGTCACGGCTGCGAGTTTTGCACGTGCGGCGGCGCCGGTGTTGGGGGTGAGGCGCTCAACCAAAGCGGCACCTTCAAACAGGATGGTCAGTTGCTGGCCCAATGCTTCAGGATCTTTGGCCCCGGCATGGCGGGCAATGTCGCATAAATAGCGTTGCAATTCAGCAGAGAGTACCGCTGAGTATTGATTGATAGGATGTTCAGCCTCAGGAAACTCGACGGCTGCGATATGAAACGGCAGGCCACGAAATTCTGGCTGGCTGATCCATTGCTCCATCAATTCGCAAAGCAGCAGCAGCAACTCTTGTGACTCGGCCTTTTTGGAGGCTAGCTGGGCATTTAACCAGGCATAAAATTTGTCAGACTTGTCACGCAGGTAAGCTGTGATGAGTTGGTTCTTGCTTGGGAAATGCTTGTATAGCGTTGCTTTCGCGACGCCAGCTTCAAGAATGATGGTATCTACGCCCGAGGCCTGTATCCCTCTGCTGTCAAACAGGCTACTCGCTATGTTCAGTATTTTGTCTCGCATGTTCATTGCTTATCCTTTTATCCCGACTTTCAGTGATCCCGATTTCAGGGTTCCCGATCTTTTAGTATGTACTTCGCGCTTATTCTCTAGGGATACGATCCCGCCCTTGTGGCCGCATCAGTTCTTGCGGGTAAAGGCAGCTAACATAGCCTAGCGCTTGCCGTAACGGTTCCACCTGGTCTGTATCGACCTTGCCTTCTGTCACAAACATGATAAAGGCACGGCGCTGTACTTCTGGCAACATGGCTGCCTGCGGCAGCTGGCAGCTGCCATTTTGCATTTTCTGGTAGGCCAGGTTGAGCAGACTCAGTGTGACCGGATCAGCGGTACCCACATTCTGGCTGAGCGGGCTCTCCAAAGGCTCAGCTTCCAACGGTTTTTGCTTCACTGGGGCAAAAGTCATCCACATCACACACAAACTCACTAGCAGGCCAAATGACAGTGAGCGGTAAAAAACAGTCGGCGCCAGCTGGCTATGCACGGACTGGTCAAACAGTTGCCAGGCCTGACTGCTGCCTGTTTGCGACTGTACCTGTATGGCACCTACCGCCAGGAAAAACCATTGATCCAGCAGGGCAGGGTGCAACTTGGCCATGGACCGTTGTTGCGCAGTTTCCAGCATCTGGCGAATGGTGGAAATATCCTGCACATCAAGGACTCCGTTCCCACTTTGCCGAATCCTGAGCATATTCCAGCCCAGCAATTCATCGCTCAGCATGTAAAAAGGCGCATGCTTACCCCATTGTTTAAACCCCAGCTTCCATAAGCCATGCGTGGCATATGCCTTGCACAGGCGGCCGTATCGTTGTCTGGTCTGATTCACGATCGTTAATAGATTCACGCCAATAACCCCTAAAATCCTCTTGCTTTTTTTTCAATGGCTGCAGTAGACTAGAAAGAAGTGAACAGACCTGTCTGCATATTATCGTGGCTTCACGCAAAATGCAATCAGTGGATGTCACACTGTTTTCCAAAAGCTACTTTGGCATCATAGCTCCGGCTGAATTTGTAAACAAGGGATCACCATGACATCTGTCTCCATTGCAACACAACTGGCGGACTGGCGCGCTCATGCGCTCACGCTTGAAAATGAAGTGAAAAAGGTCGTTGTTGGCCAGGACAAGGCCATACGCGCCATCAATATTGCTATTTTCGCCCGCGGCCATGTGCTGCTTGAAGGTGGCGTGGGCGTGGGTAAAACCACCTTGTTGCAATCTATTGCCCGGGGCCTGGGTGGCGCGTATGAGCGTATCGAAGGCACGGTAGACTTAATGCCTAACGACTTGATTTACCATACTTTCCTCGGTGAGGATGGTCGTCCGAAAGTGGATGAGGGACCTTTGCTTAGGGCGGGTGAACAGCTCTCGGTCTTCTTCTTTAACGAGATTAACCGCGCACGGCCACAAGTGCATGCGCTGATGTTACGCGTGATGGCAGAGCGTCATGTACATGCCTTCAAAAAAGAATACCGTTTGCCACATATGCTGGTATTTGCTGACCGTAACCAGGTCGAAAAAAATGAAACCTTTGAAATCCCATCTGCCGCCCGTGACCGGTTTATGATGGAAATCCCGATTGAGATTCCTGATGACAGGAATCTGCGCAAGGCGCTCATGTTTGATGTGAAGTTCCAGCATGCCGAACGCCTGACACAGCAGGTCCAGAGTGGCGTACTGGCTTACGACCAGCTCAATGCGTTCTCCGATGTGTTGCAAAACCACATCAGTGCCAGTGATGTGCTGGAAGATTATGCCCTTGATTTATGGCAGGCCACACAATCCCCGGCGGCATTTGGTATCCAGCTCGACAGCGTGGATGTCAATCGCCTGATACACACCGGTGCCAGCCCGCGCGGCATGGGCATGTTGCTCAAGGCAGCGCGCGTCCATGCCTGGCTGATGGAGCGAGACAGCTTGTACCCTGAAGATATTCATGCCGTGTTTCACGAGATCATCGCGCACCGCCTGGTGTTGAATCCCATGTTTGAGAGCCGTCGTACAGAGTTGTCACGTGAACTGACCAACCAGATCCTGGCGACAGTCAGCGTGCCGTCCAAGGCAAAAGCAGCATGATTCCGGCCAGCGCACAGCCATTTTTCTACCAGGTCCCGTGGCGATCCGGTAGCGTGCATGCGGGCGAACATTTGGGGTTGCAGCGTGGTCCGGGCGATGAATTCAGCAAGCATGTGTCGCTGGTGGATTACCCGGATGCCAGGCGCCTGGATTTGCGCCAGACGTTACGTGACCCCTATGAGCAGGTGCAGGTACGTGTGTTCAAGCAAGAAGCCTCAACGCCGCTGTATGCCGTTTGTGATTTATCCAGCTCCATGCAGTTTCAGGGGCAGGCCAGCAAGCTCGAGACCGTGCAGGCCGTTGCAGCTTCGATTGCCTGCTCTGCGCATGAAAACAGCGACCTCTTTGGCATGGTGAGCTATGACCATGCCGTGATTCCGCACTTGAGCCAGGCACCTGGGCATCATGCGCATCAGTCATTTGACACCATTGCCCAGCTGGCCGCATTTCATAACACGTGCAAGGATGGTCAGGGCATAGTAGAAGCCACCGGATGGTTGGGGCAGCAAAAAGGCCTGGTGTTCTGGATATCGGATTTTCATTTGCCACTGAGTTTAATCGAGCGTGGCCTCAACGGCATGTCGAATCACCAGGTGATCCCGGTGGTGTTATGGGATCCGCAGGAGTATCAGCGCTTGCCACGCTTCGGGTTTGGCAATTTGCAAGATCCGGAAACCGGCCTGCAAAGAACTATTTTTTTCCGCCAGGCGATCCGTAGCCAGTTTGCTGAGCAGTTTGAACAGCGCAAACAGGCACTGGATCAATTGTTTGCACGCTTTGATATCCGGCCTTTGTATGTCACCGGCCATTTTGAGGCTGGCTTGCTGTCGGATTATTTTGAACAACTTATTCACTAGCGTCCCGTAGTGAAACCGAAAGTATCGTGATGAAACAGATTTTTTTAGGGTGGTTGGCCATTTGCCTGGTTGCAATGCCAGCATTCGCCGAGACGCAGGTTACAAAAACGCAGCCAGTAGGGGTCAAGGTATTGAGTGTGCAGAACCCAACTACTTATGCGGGTATACAGCTGGGTGATGTATTGCAGCGCACAGTCAGGCTCTCAGTCTCTGAGCAGGACCAGCTCAACGAAAATGAGTTGCCTTTGAAGGGTTTGCAACGGCACGGCGTAGAGCTCAGGCAGGTTCAGGTCAGTAACGAGTCACAGGCTGGCGAAAAGAGGTATACATTGGTATTTGAATACCAGGTGTTTGCCAGCAGCGGCAAACCGGTGCAATTGCAATTGCCTGCCGAGCGTATTGTTTTTAATAGTGGGGCGGTCGCCGAAATACCCGCGTGGCGTTTCTGGCTGATGTCGCAATTGCCGGATCGTTTGCAGCCAGCCCAACCTACCGTGATTGCGCAATACCACCCCCTGTTGAAGAAAACTGACATGATACAGCGCTGGCTGGCAGTGAGCCTGTTGCTGGCAGTGGTGGGTGCCCTGATTCTGCTTTATCGCAATGCTGATTGGGGTTGGTTACCAATGATGAATGGCGATTTTGCACGCGCTTATCGCCGACTCAAGCGTTTGCCAGCCACATCAGGTGGACACAAACAGGCAGCGTTGATCATGCAGCAGGCGTTTAACGATTGCTTTGGACAACAAATGCTGGCCAGCCATGTGCCAGCGTTTGTGGCACAACAGCCGGTTTTCCAACCATTGGAATCGCAAATAAAAACCTTTTTTGTGCAGGCAAATGCAGTGTTGTATGGCGGCCAGTTACCGACTGCTGAATATTTGCAGCAATACAAGACACTCGCACGCCAGTTACGTGACTGTGAACGGAGGGTGTGATGCATTGGTTACACCCCTGGTTTTTGCTGTTACTCCCCGTGGCAGCCGTTCCTTTCCTGTTGAAAAGCCGGCATGCGCAAGCCTATTCTTGGCTGGAGATGGTGCCTGACGATCCATTTTCTGAGCGTATCCATGTACTGGTAAAAGCCGCGACGGCCTTATTGCTATTGTGCCTGGTACTGGCGCTGGCTAGCCCGCAAGGCGATAGCCATGAGGAGCAGAAAGTTGGTAAGGGCGCACAAAGCGTGTTTGTGATTGATCGCAGTGTCAGTATGGATCATCCGTTTGCCGGGCAAGCCACAGGCGGCCATGCAGCAGAAATCAAGTCAGCTGCGGCAAGGCGATTGATTACTGCATTTATTGATTCGCGCCCAGATGACATGATGGGCGTGGTTGGTTTCACCAACTCAGCCTTATATGGCATGAAAATCACGACTAATCGAGAGGGTATCCATGCCGCCATCCAGGCGGCAACTGGACCCGCATTGAACCAGACCAATATTGGCGCGGGCATTACTAACGCTGTCACCTTGTTTGAAAACATTCCAAGTACCGGATCGCGGGCGATTGTATTGTTGTCGGATGGCGCCGGTAAATTAAGCCCACGAGTCAAATACCAAATCCGCAAACAGCTGGTGGGTAAAAAACTGAATTTGTACTGGATTGTGCTGCGTGAGCCGGATGACATCAGTATTTTTACCGGCAATGAATATGACGATGACCACTTGCCTGAAGCGATTGCGCTGGATCGATTTTTTCAATCTCTCAATATTAAGTACAAGGCATTTGAAGCAGATAATGCGACTGCACTGGAGTCTGCGTTGCGCGAAATTGATGCCAAGGAAAAGAATGTGATCCAGTATGGCGTCATCATTCCTGGTCACGACTACGCCAATGACCTGATCATCGTCGCTTTGTTGCTAGGGTTGGGCCTGATATTAATTAAACAGATAAAGGTGTACTAATGACAGTTTATCGAAAACATGCCAATTGGTTTTGGGGCAGTATGACATTCATCGGGATTGTCGGGACGCTCTATTTTGGTTGGCAGCTGTATATGCTGCGTGACTTAAATCAGCAGATTCGCACCGGTCAAGTCATCAAGGAGGGCGCGGAACCCTACTTGCAGAAGTTTACGGCCGCTTATGATCAGGGCCAGCATGGCGATTTCAAGCATGCGGTGCAAACTTATGGTCAGGCGCTGGAGTTGGCCCCGCCCGCTGCAGAGTTGCCGCATATCCATTTCAATATTGGCAATAACCTGTTTTTGTCTGGCCTGGTGCGTACGATTAATGAAGATGGCACCTTCCAGGATGAAGCAAGGTATGCCTTTACCCAGGCCAAAATTTCCTATGAGCAAGCATTGCGTTTGCAGCCTGATGACAAGGCCGCTAAATTCAACCTGGCCTTGCTGCATTCGGTGATGGCACGCGGTATGCAGGCCGCCAGCAAAGATCAGTCGCATATGGAACTCAGTAACTTGCCGATAGGATTGCCATAATGAAGTGGATGACATGGTTAAAGCAACACTACGAACCGGTGTGCTATGGGCTTGCCTTGGTCCTGCTGTTGTTGGCGCTGGTGAAACCTGAAATCCAGCTCAGGCAACAGGTGCAGCATTATTTGCTGATTGCCGATATTTCACAGAGCATGAATGCTGAAGATGAAACTCTGAACCAGAAAGCGGTCAGCCGTTTAGCCTACAGCCAGCATTTGATGAAACAACTAGTACACAAATCGCCTTGCGGCACCTATTTCAGTCTCGGGATTTTTGCCTCGGATAATATCGCCATGCTGCAAACGCCGCTGGAAGTCTGCAAAAACCTGGATGTGATCAGTGATGGCATCGATCACCTGGAATGGCGCATGGCGTGGAAGGGAAATAGCCGCCTGAGTTTTGCCGTGCATGCAGCCACGCATGTGTACGATGCGCTTAACCAGCCAGCACAGATGCTGTTTTTTACCGATGGTGACGAAGCGCCTCGCGTGAATGTCACTATCAAGCAGGACCTAAGTGGCGTGCAGATTGGTGAGTTTTTCACCTTTATTGGTGTTGGCGGCCCACAAAAAATAGCGATTCCGCGCTATAACTCAGCGAATAAACCTGTGGGGTATTGGCCGGTCAGCGACAATAACAATGCAGGTGCGGTTGGCGTGACTTATGCAGATCCTAGCCAGGACGAACCTGACCCACCTGTCGCCTACGCCGAATATGATCGTATGTTATCGCAATTAGAGGAAGACTACCTGAAGTCGTTGGCAGACGAATTTAAGGGTAGTTACCTAAAAGGAGCTGACACCGAAGCGTTTTACCGCACGTTGTCAGACAAACCGCGCACGGCGAGTTTTGTCACAGACTATCCGTTGCGAGCTATCTATCTGGTGGCGGCCTTGTTGTTGATCCTGGCGACCTATGTGCCGGATATCCGTTTCCGCCGTATGGCAGAAGAAGCTTAAATTCCTAGGTGCTGGTTAATCACAGATTCTACTTAATCAAAAGGGACCAAGGTTAAACACGTAATCTCTGAGGGGGCGCCGAAGCGGAGAGGTGGTCCCCAGTAACCCGTGCCACGGCTAACATAAATCCACAGGTCTTGCAGTTTATGCAAGCCAGCCACATAGGGTTGCTGCAAGGGCACAAAGTATTTCCATGGCCAGAACTGGCCGCCGTGGGTATGGCCTGACAGCTGCAAGTCGAACCCGGCAGACTGGGCCGCTTCTGCACTGCGTGGCTGGTGTGCCAGCAGGATTTTGGGCGCATCACTCGGGGCGCCTGCAATGGCAGCGCTGGGGTCGCTGAGGTGATCAGCGTAGAAACTGCCCGCACTGTAATCTGTCACGCCTGCCACCACCAAGGTGGCACCATCATGTGTAAGTTGTACATGCTCATTCAATAGTACCCGCACACCTAGGCGATCCAGTTCGCGTATCCAGTCGAGTGCGCCCGAATAATACTCATGATTGCCAGTGACAAAAAAACTGCCGTGGCGTGCATTGAGCTCGGCGAGTGGCAGGGTATGTTGTGACAGTTCGTGTACACGGCCATCGACCAAGTCTCCGGTAATGGCAACCAGGTCAGCTTCCAGAGAGTTTACCTGCTGCACTATCCGCGACAGGTATCCTTGCTTAATAGTAGGTCCGACGTGAATATCGCTGATTTGCACAATACGGAATCCATGCAGACTTTGAGGCAGATTGTGTAGCGGAACCGTCACGTTGACCACTTTTGCCAGTTTACGAGCTTGAACAAAGCCGGCCACCGTAATCAGCAATGTTGCTGCGAGCACTAGCAAGGCACTATTCTTTTCCAACGCTGAGAAATCGATGGCCATGAGCTGCATGGCATGCATACCAGCCGCCACCAGCAGTAATACATCACGCAAAAGCGTAAAGACCAGTAGCGATGAAAAGAGTCCCATCACGGTCATCGCAATCCAGCTAACCGTATCCCTTAGCCACGCGTTGCGGAAGCCTCGAGCGAGCAAGGCGACGGGCTGTAGGAGCGCAGATAAGGCCAACAAACTCCATCCTGACCAGTATACAGCTTGTGGCCATGGCATATGGTTGAGCAGGCGGGCACCAATGTAATAATGTAGAAGGCTCACCAGAGAAGTGCTGATGATTAAGAAGCGAAGAGGCCGCATATGGTTTTTATCCAGGGGGATGGCATTTTGCCAGGCGATGTCCGTTAGATGGAGACGATACCCATAGATTCAAGTTTGATCGCGCTGAGTGAGGCATAGCAGGCCTTTCTAGTGAGGTATAAAACTTGGCAACCCCAAGCGCTCATGCGTAAAAAACTAACAGTCTGGCTGGTTAAACCATTGGTGCTGATACTGTTCAAATGCACTGATGGCGCGCGTCGGCCGCAGACGCGCATCTTGCAGGCATTTACGCCGCCAGTCGTCCAGTTGCTCCATGCCCAGGTTGATATGTTCGGCATGCAGGGACGGGAAACTGCCATTGATCAGCTGGGGCAAGTCTTGCAGCGCCAAGGTGACCTGGTCGCGGTAATAAGCCAATTTGTGTTCAAACTCGTTATCCAGCCTGCGGTAGCGGTGAAGCAGGTATTGCGGGATGCGTGACAGGCGCAAGGCCTGATCGGCACCGGCCAGTCTTGAAACCGCTTGGTGCACAATATTGGCATCACATTGCCAGGCGGGCGACAAGGTCTCGACAATGGTTTTACGGTGTATGCGCAACAGCTTGCCAGGCGAAGGCATTCCAGGCTGGTGCAGATACGCATCCATGGCCCATTCGGCAGCAGCATGTGTGAGCACACTGTGATGTTGCCATTTGGCTTCAAACGTGGGCACAAAATGCTGGTGCGCAACAACATCTGTCAGCAAGTGTATGTTGTAGCCTATGCCTAAGGCCAATTGGCGTTCATTCTTGGTCTGTAATAGCTGCTGGCCCATGCCCCAGCCGTGACTATGGTTAAACGTGCGCGAGACGACGGCAAGATCGGGTAGGCAGGCGCCAGTCATGACCAGTGCGGGGTAGCGCTGCATGACGCTGAGCCAGGGCAATGGCAAGAGCGGTAACGCTTGCAGCCACTGATGTGTGTACGCAACATGCGAATAGAGTCCCCAGGCATGTGCCTCACTGGGTAGTGCTAGCAGCAATAACAGTATGATCATCAGTGTGCGAAGTGGCATGCACGCACTTTGCAATTGTTAAATGACAGTCACATGAAGGCTGTATGACGTTGATGTGAAAGCTTTTTTCGTCACAAAAGCATCACGGAAGCTTGTTAAGCTATGTCAGTATTGTTAACACGGAACCCGGCATTACGGAACATGGCATGAAAATTTTGATGATTTCAGATGTGTACTTCCCCCGCGTCAATGGTGTTTCAACCAGCATCCGCACCTTTGCAGAAAGCTTGCGTGAACAGGGGCATGTTGTACATTTGATTGCTCCTCTATATCCTGCGCAAGAAGGCCAGCCACTGACCGCTGATGAAAGCTGGATCACGCGCATAGATGCACGCAAGATAGTGTTTGATCCCGAAGACTATTTGATGAAATGGTCTGCCTTGATGGCATATGTAGAGAGTCTGCATCCAGGTGATTATGACCTGGTACATATCCACACCCCTTTTATTGCCCATTACGCCGGACTTAAAATCGCCAAACGGTTGCAGGTGCCTGCCGTGGAAACCTACCACACGTTTTTTGAAGATTACATGCATCACTATTTGCCCTGGGTGCCACGCAAATGGGCGGTGCGTATTGCACAAACCGTTTCTCGCAAACAATGCCAGCAGGTGGATACCGTGGTGTCGCCATCGGCCCAAATGCGGGATGTCTTACAACAATATGGCGTGACAACGCCTATTACAGTGATTCCAACCGGGCTGGATACTTCACGTTTTGTGCCTGGGGATGGCGCGGCTTTCCGCGAAAAATATGGTATTCCGGCACAGCGTCCTTTGTTATTGTTTGTGGGGCGCGTGGCGCATGAAAAAAATATCCAGTTCCTGCTGGAAATGTTGTCGCTGGTGATCCAGGATCATCCTGAAGTGCTGCTGGTGATTACAGGAGAAGGCCCGGCCGAAGCCATGCTCAAGAAAATGGCACGTGATAACGGCTTGCAATCACATGTCATGTTCCTCGGTTACTTGGATCGTGCCGTGGGCCTCAATGCGGCTTATCAGGCCGCCGACATTTTTGTTTTTGCATCTAAGAGCGAAACACAAGGATTGGTATTGCTTGAGGCCATGGCGCAAGCAACACCGGTGGTGGCAATTGCCGAGCTCGGAACCGCCTCCATTTTACGCCAGGAGCAGGGCGCACTCATCGCGCAGGATAATGAAATCCATTTTGCCGAACAAGTGCAAACCTTGCTGATAGACCATCAATTGCGTGAGCGGATAGGTAAACAGGGCAAACGCTATGTTGAGCAAGTCTGGTCCAGCGATGCGCAGGCAAACAAGCTACTGGCTTGCTACGAACGTTTGATGTTAACCCATCTGCCTATGGCCGCCTCTGCCGCTGCCTGAAGCGCTGTTTCATTAAAATCTTGAATTTTTATCAGGAGGCTTGACGCTTCCATTTTGGCCAGTCAACATGGGCGTAGACTTGCGCTCATGCAAGCGATGATATTCAGGAGAATCAAAACATGTTTATTCCAGACACCTGCTGCACGCTGGTTCCTTATTTTGAAGTCCCAGCCGAGAACCTGGCCGCATTTAAGGCCTTAGGTGCCAAGTTTTTAGAGAAAACCCGCAATGAGCCCGACTGTATGCATTATGCTTTTTCGTTCAGCGGCAATATTGCGCATTGCCGTGAAGGTTATGCCAGTGCAGAAGGCATCCTGAAGCATCTGGAAAATGTGGCTGAACCACTCGGTGAGGCATTGAAATTGGCCAAGCTGATCCGCTTGGAAATACACGCCCCAGCGGCTGAAGTGGAAAAGCTCAAAGCTCCTTTGGCCGATTTGAATCCCCAGTTTTTTGTATTGGAGGCGGGAATACGCCGGCAGTAGTCATTTTTGAATCTTGAAATAAAAAAACGCCACAAACAGTGGCGTTTTTTATTCTCAGTAGCAGGCATTAACCAAACTTGCCAGTAATGTAGTCTTCAGTCTCTTTACGGCCAGGGTTCGTGAAAATCTTGTCAGTATCATCGTACTCAATCAATTCCCCCAGGTACATATACGCGGTGTAATCAGAGACCCGTGCGGCTTGTTGCATGTTGTGGGTGACCACTAAAATTGTAAGCTTGCTGCGCAGTTCCACCATCAGTTCTTCAATATTTGCGGTGGCAATCGGATCCAGCGCAGAGGTTGGTTCATCAAACAGCATGATTTCTGGGTCGGTTGCCAGTGCGCGGGCAATACACAACCGTTGTTGCTGGCCGCCAGAGAGGTTAAATGCCAGGTCGTGCAGACGATCTTTGACTTCGCTCCATAAAGCCGCGCCTTTAAGCGCTTCTTCAACCTTGTCATCCATGATGCGTTTGTTGTTTTCACCGCGCACGCGTAAACCGTAAGCCACGTTTTCATAGATGGACTTTGGAAACGGGTTAGGTTTCTGGAACACCATGCTGATGCGCATACGTACTTCAATCGGGTCTACGCCAGCATCCAGCACATTGGTGTTGTCTGGATGCATCACAATTTGGCCCTGGTATTTGTTGCCTGGGTACAGGTCATGCATACGGTTGAAGCAGCGCAAGAAAGTAGATTTTCCGCAGCCAGAAGGGCCGATCAGAGCCGTGATCTTGTTTTCATACAAGGGCATGGAAATGCCTTTGAGGGCACGGGCGCCGTTGCTGTAGAAGAAGTTTAAATCGCGAGCTTCGGCTTTTATTGCAGTTGTGACAGTGGCCATGGAGTTTCCTAAATCTTGTGTGGCATTACCATTTAATATTTTTACGAATTTTGTAGCGTAACCAGATCGCTGTGCCGTTCATTAACAGCGTAACGATGATAATGAGGGCGCCGGTGGCCGCCGCATTGACATGAAAGGCATGGTCAGGGCGGGACAACCAGTTAAACATCTGGATTGGCATCACGGTAAACCCGGATGACAACCATTCAAAGTTGAGGAAAGGTGGCTCAGTTGTAATCGGGCTGGGTGGCAAAAAGGCGATAAACGTCAATGCGCCGATGGTAATGATAGGTGCTGTTTCCCCCAGTGCGCGTGCCATACCAATAATAATACCGGTCAAAATGCCACCGTAAGAGTATTTGAACACGTGGTCATAGACCACTTGCCATTTGGTTGCGCCAACGCCATAAGCGGCTTCGCGAATAGAGACCGGAATGGAGCGGATAGCTTCGCGGGTCGACACAATCACAATCGGCAGAATGAGCAGACCTAAGGTTAAACCTGCAGTCAGTATGCTCTGGCCGAAATCCAGCATATACACGAACAAGCCTAACGCCAGCAAACCATAAATAATCGAAGGTACGCCAGCCAGGTTGGAGACGTTGATTTCAATCAGGTCAGTAAACCAGTTTTTTGGGGCATATTCTTCAAGGTACAACCCTGCAGCAACGCCAACAGGCACCGCAGTCAGGAAGGTCACCACCATCACAAGCAAAGAGCCTACCCAGGCTGACAGCAACCCGGCACGGCCTGCGCGGCGCGAAGGGAATTCAGTCAGAAAATCGATATTGAATTTTGGGTAACCGTCTGCAATCAGTTGCCAAAACAGCAACATCAGCGTGACCAGGCCAAACATCAGGCACAGCAGGCCTATCGCCGCAAACAGTGTGTCATTGCGCTTGTGGCGTTTGATCATGGCACGTACGTCGGCCAGGTTTTCGAGGACAGAAGCTTTATGTTCCATGTGTGTTGTTTCCAATGACCGGTAGTCAAGCTACCGGCAGTGTAGGGTGGTTATATGTCAGTATTGAGACAAATCGACAGCTTTGATCAGTCTTTAGTAGCTTTCACGGTATTTTTTACGGACCCAGTGGCCAATAATATTGAATGACAACGTCATCGCCATTAATACCAGGCCTGCGGCAAAAATACTTTGGTAACCGATGCTACCGTGAGGCAAGTCACCCATCGCTACTTGGACAATGTATGCAGTGATGGTGGCTGCGCTTTCCAACGGATTAAAGGTCAGGTTGGGTTGCTGGCCAGCAGCAATCGCCACCACCATGGTTTCACCTACGGCACGTGAAATCGCCAGGATATACGCAGCGACAATCCCTGAAACAGCGGCCGGAGTCACCACTTTAATCGCCGTTTGAAAGCGGGTAGCGCCCATAGCGTAAGAACCTTCGCGCATGCTCATGGGCACAGCACGCATGGCATCTTCTGACATGGAGGCGATGTATGGAATAATCATGATGCCCATCACAATGCCCGCACCAAGCATATTGAAGCTAGGCAACTCAGGATAGATGGATTGCAGCAAAGGGGTGACAAAAAACAATGCGAAATAACCAAAGACCACCGTTGGCACACCCACCAGCAATTCCAGGATAGGTTTGATGGTTTCACGTGTTTTGTGTGACGCAAATTCCGAGAGAAAGATCGCTGCAATGGTCCCAATGGGGACAGCTACTGCCAGCGCAATCGCAGAGGTGGTTAAGGTGCCAGAAACCAGCGGCATGATGCCGTAATGCGCCTCCTCAAACAAGGGTGTCCATTGCGTATCTGTGAAAAACTCCACGACAGAAACCGTTTTGAAAAAGCTCAGCGATTCATATAACAATACGCCGACAATCGCAAAAGTGGTCGCCACGGCCACCAAGGCTGCTAACATCAGTATCAGTTCAATCATCCGTTCTTTCACATTCCGACGAATATTTTTCGCCAGTCTGGGGCTGATGGTCAGTTGCACAGGTGCTTGCATTGCTTGGGTCGCCATAGTGTTTATTTGTCAGGGAGGAATTTTAACGGATTATCCGCGGTTCAGGCCGAATCACCACTAAAAAAGGGGCATCGCTGCCCCTTTTTCAAGATTACTTGATTCGGGACAACAAGTCGGTGATCTTGATGCCGACTTCTGAGGTACCGTTGAAGCCTGTGCCCGGTTTCATGGCTTTGAAATGCTCTTTCACTGCTGTGTAATCCGCTTTTGGCAGTGGCACGTATTTCACTTCCTTAACCAGTTCTGGCGCGTTTTCCAGGTAGTAATTCACAAACGCTTTCACTTCTGGTCTGAAAGCAGCCGCTGTTGCGTTGACGTAAATGAACAGAGGGCGGGAGAGCGGTTGATAGGTACCATCCATCACCGTCGCTTCGGATGGCAGCACTGGTTTTGCACCTTCTTTAGCAACGATAGGGACCGCTTTCAGCTTGTCTGTGTTTTCCAGGTAGTATGCCAGGCCGAAGTAAGCCAAGCCACCTGTGTTGCCTGATACACCTTGTACCAGTACGTTATCATCTTCTGAAGGGGTGTAGTCTGTACGGCTGGCCTTGGCTTTGCCGTTTACCGCTTCGGTAAAGTAGTCAAAGGTACCAGAGGCAGTCCCTGGACCATACAGGTTCAATGGTTTATCTGGATAAGTGGCATTCACTTCTTTCCAGTTCTTCACTTTTGAGCCTGGCTCCCAGATTTTTTTCAATTCGGCGACGGTAATTTGTTTTACCCAGTCATTTTTACCGTTCACGACAACAGTCAAGGCATCGTAAGCGATAGGCAGTTCAATGAACTGTACGCCGCCTTCTTTACATGCATCCATTTCTTTCTGAGAGATAGGGCGGGAAGCATCTGAAATGTCCGTTTCGCCGCGGCAGAATTTTTTAAAGCCGCCGCCAGTCCCGGATTCACCAACAGTCACTTTCACGCCTTTGGCACGTTGAAACTCTTCTGCCACAGCTTCGGTAATGGGGTAAACCGTACTGGAGCCATCGATTTTGATGATTTTGTCCGCAGCCGCTGCGGTATGCGCAAAGGTGAATGCCTGAGCGATCAGGGCGGCCATCAAAGTGTTGCGGAACAAACTGGTTTTCATCTATACACTCCTGTGTTTGGTGTTGACTGTTGTGATGCACGAAATCATAAAAACTTAATATGACAGAAATGTGACAAAAAGGAAAAAAGGCGCATGTAGCGCCTCTTTTAATATTACTTCTGCCTTACAAAACGCTTTCACCAATATGGTAGGCAATCGCCGCCATGATCGCTGCGCAGGGAATGGTCAGTACCCAGGCCCAGACAATACGTGAAGCCAGGCCCCAGCGCACAGCGGTCATGCGGCGTGACAAGCCCACGCCAACAATGGCGCCTGTAATAGTATGTGTGGTCGAGACCGGAATACCCAGGCTGGTGGCGAGGAACAAGGCAATAGAACCTGAAGTCTGTGCCGAAAAGCCACCTGTGGGACGAATTTTGGTAATACCCATACCCATGGTGCGCACAATGCGCCAGCCACCAAACAGGGTGCCAAGGCCCATGGCCAACTGGCAGGAGATGACCACCCAGAATGGGACATGGAAATCGCCTTGCAGGTAACCATTGGCAAATAATAATACAGTGATGATTCCCATGGTTTTTTGCGCATCGTTGGCGCCATGGCCCAGGCTGAATAAGGAAGAGGAAATAAACTGCAGTTTGTTAAACCGACTCTCAATTTTATACGGTGAGGATTTCTGGAAAGCCCACATAATGCCGATGGATAGTAGTAGTGCCAGCATCATGCCAAATAAAGGTGAGAGGATAATCGCAATCCCGGTGCTGATCAGTTTTGCGCCTAAAATGACCCCTTTTGTGCCTGAATGTGCCATGCCTGCACCAATCAGCCCGCCGATCAATGCATGTGAGGAAGAGGAGGGAATGCCGAACCACCAGGTGATGACGTTCCAGGCAATCGCGCCAAAAAGAGCACCAAACACAACTGTGTTGTTGACGATATTAGGATCAATAATGCCTTTGCCGACGGTGTCGGCCACATGCAGGCCAAAAAACAGAAAAGCGACAAAGTTGAAGAAAGCGGCCCAGATCACAGCGGCCTGCGGGGTTAACAGACGGGTCGAAACCATGAGCGCAATCGAGTTAGCGGCATCGTGGAACCCATTCATAAAGTCGAAAATCAAGGCGACGATGACCAGCACAGCCATAACGATTATCACATGATCCATCACGAGTCCTTAGATGCGTTCCAATACCACGCCATGAATTACGTCGGCTACGTCTTCACAGCTATCAACGGCCTCCTCAAACAAGTCATACAATTGTTTGGAGCGGATCAATGTGCGCGCATCATGGTCTTCTTCAAACAATCTGTGCATGCCAGAACGCATAATATGGTCGGCTTCCCCTTCAATCGTGCTGATTTCTTCACAGGTGCGCAAAATACGCTCTGCATTTTTCATGTCAGACAGCATGTTTACTGCGTCTTTTACTTTTTCGGCAGCACGTAACAGGATTTGAGCCAGTGCGACCATTTCAGGGGTGAATTTTGAGTGACCATAAATCTCGGCACTTTGTGGAATCGCTTCCATATAGTCGATGATGTCGTCGAGTGCCATGGCCAGTTCACGGATCTCGCGGCGGTCAAATGGGGTAATAAAGGTTTTGTGCAGGGAGAGCAGGATTTCCTTGGTGTACTCGTCTGCTTCGGATTCAATTTTGCGGATTTCTGCAAAATGCTTCTGAAAATCGGCCTGGTCTACAACGGCTGCCATTAGGGCCAGCACTTTGGAACCACGTACAGCACAATCTGCCAAACGGTTAAACAGCACGAAATAGTTGTCATTTCTGGGGCTGATTGCAGCCATGATGCGGCCAAAAGTGGCATTCGCCATTGAGAACTCCCTAATCGCTTCAAAGTTTTGTGACGGCAATTTTACTATTTTGTGACATGTTTTGTGACAAAAATATGAATTCTTTACTTGGACTGCCCTCGAATGTGGTTCTAAATCCCTTCTCCAGCTGCGGTATAATGCTGGCTTTTACATATTTAAATTCACTAAGATGGAAGCTGAACACCTCAATAGTATTGCCAATGCATTAAGCGACCTGACCCAACGCCACCAAGCGCTTCGGGGGTATCTTTGACTACGAGAACAAGCAACAACGCCTAGCCGAAGTTAACGGCCTGCTTGAGGATCCCAAAGTCTGGGATAACGCAGAAAAAGCGCAAAATCTGGGCAAGGAAAAACGCATGCTAGAAAGCGTCGTCATGACGCTCGATGATGTGTACCAGTCATTGTCCGATAGCCGTGAATTATTTGACATGGCGCGAGAGGAAAATGACGATGACACATTGTTGAGTGTAGAAGCTGACGCCCAAAAGATAGAGAAAATTGTTGCCGAGATGGAGTTCAAGCGCATGTTCTCGCAGCCGATGGACGCCAACAATTGCTTTATTGAGTTTCAGTCTGGCAGTGGTGGCACTGAAGCACAGGACTGGGCTGGTATGTTACTGCGTATGTACTTGCGATACGTGGAGCGTAAAGGTTTCAAAGTCGAGGTGCTAGAGGAGTCTGAAGGCGATATTGCCGGGATTAAAGGCGCATCGATTAAAGTGACTGGTGATTATGCCTTCGGCACCTTGCGTACCGAAAGCGGCGTGCATCGCCTGGTACGCAAATCTCCATTTGATGCCAACTCCAAGCGTCATACCAGTTTTGCTAGTGTGCAGATCTTCCCTGAAGTGGATGATTCCATTGAAATTGAAATCAATCCGGCGGATTTGCGTATCGATACCTACCGCGCCAGTGGTGCCGGTGGCCAGCATATTAACAAAACTGATTCTGCGGTGCGTATCACCCACTTGCCGACGGGTGTCGTCGTACAGTGCCAGAATGACCGTTCGCAACATCGCAACAAAGAAGAAGCGATGAACATGCTGAAAGGCGCTTTGTACAACCTGGAACTCAGCAAACGCAACGAAGAAAAGCAGGCTCTGGAAGATGCCAAAACCGATATCGGTTGGGGACACCAGATTCGTAGCTATGTGCTGGATCAAGGCAGGATCAAGGACTTGCGTACGAACGTGGAAATTGGCAATACCCAGGGTGTGCTTGATGGTGACCTAGACCCGTTTATTATGGAAAGCCTGAAACAGGGGTTGTAATGTTTCTATGAAAGTTTTGAGCCCGCCTTCTTGGCGGGTTTTTTATTGTTTTAACGCGATACAAAGTGTTACTGAGCGATACACCATTTGCCTATTGAGGTGCCTAGAATAGCCTAACATCACATGGTGAAGGCAAGGCGGAATAGATGGCAAGTATTATTTGCAGGGTGAGTGCGCAGTTTACTCAGAATGTTTTTTTACGACTGGATGCGCATCAGCGTGGCTATTTGGATCAGCCCATGCTAGAGCGAGCCTTGGTCGGGCTGGGTCAGCAAGAGGTCAGGCAGCTTTTGTTCACCTTGGATCAGGATGGTGACGAGCGCATCTCTCCTTATGAGCTTAATCTCGCCATTCTGGATTGGTTGAGTGAGGCTAACATGATGCCAATGCCTACCGCATTTACCAGTCTGATTGTCCTGTATGGTTTGGAGAGTGATGAGCCTATTCTGAAAAAGACTTCGAATGCTCGCCGACATACAGCCAGCGATCATTTATACGCACAAACTGGCTATGCTCGGTAAGCCGTGATTTTTTCTGTTTGCCGCTCTGGTAAGTGGCAACAAACACGACTTCTGCATGCGTGTCATCCACAACTTGATGTGACACTACCTCTAATTTGAGCCACGTAATGCCATTCAAATCTTCCATGCTCAAGCTGGCAGGGCGGGTATCAGTATGCCAGGTTTGCAGAATATAGTCGGGTAGTTTTAATGCGTACGCACTGTATCGTGAGCGCATCAGGCGCTCTGCATCCGGAGCAGCTTCTCCTGAATGTAAAGGCTGGCAACATTCAGTGTACGCTTTGCCACTATGGCATGGGCAAGGTTTTTTCATAATGTATCCTTAAAAAAGCGCTTCAATCGGGACCTGATGCCATTGCTGACCAAGGGCCTCACACCTCAAAATAACTCTGTCTGTGCAGGAGGTGGGGCGGCCAGCAACATATCGACATCAATCTCGAAAATACCTAGCTTGCCCGCACAAGGTATCAACGGTAAGGGGTGCGCCTCAGCAAACAAGAAGCCGTAATACTCTGCATGCACACCGCCAAAGTGCGCCCGTTGTTCGCGGCTCAGGCTCGTCGGCAGCTCTCCAGGTTTACAACATAACACCAGATTGGCAATCCCCATGACACCGCCATATTCCAGTTTATCCCGGTCTGGAATAGGGATATCAGTATGCGATTTGATGTACTGGTAATACTCCTCATAGAGGCCTTTGCTGGCATGAATCAGGATAGGACCGCGATATTGTGTGCCCCAACTGCGGTCATCTACCTGTAAATAGCCGTTGGCAATCAGCCATGCAAACGGTTGCTTGAGGGAGAGTGCCTTGAGCACGCCTGATGGCGTAAATGCTGACATGATTGATCTGGTAAAAGAGGCTGAACATTCAAGTCCAGGCCCTCAATCATATGGTTAGGCGATCTCGCGGGTTTCCATAAACTGGATATCCGGGTAACGCTCTTGTGCCATTTGCAGGTTAACGCGGTTAGGCGCCAGGTAGACGTAATCATCTGCGCTATCCAGGCCGACGTTAAAACCATATTTATCTGCAATGGCCTTCAAGTCAGCATCCGAGCCCTTGAGCCAGCGCGCGGTGTAACAGTCGTAAGGCTCAAACACCATGTCGACGCCATACTCATGCTCCAGGCGGTGTGCCACCACATCAAACTGCAGCATACCGACGGCACCCAGAATCAGGTCGTTTGAAAGTAGTGGACGGAACAATTGTGCCGCACCTTCTTCGGACAATTGCTTGAGGCCGATTTGCAATTGCTTCATTTTCATCGGATTCTTGATGCGTGCACGGCGGAAAAATTCCGGTGCAAAAGAAGGGATGCCGATAAATTTAAGTGCTTCGTTTTCGGTAAAGGTATCGCCCAGCTTGATGGTGCCGTGGTTGGGGATGCCGATAATGTCGCCAGAGTAGGCTTCATCCATGATGGTGCGGTCTTGCGCCATGAAGGTGATGGCGTTGTTGACGTTGAGCATCTTGCCCGTGGCGACTTGCTTGATTTTCATGCCGCGTTCAAAACGCCCCGAGCACACGCGCAAAAAGGCAATGCGGTCACGGTGCTTGGGGTCCATGTTAGCCTGGATCTTGAACACAAAGCCGGCAAACTTTTCTTCGTTTGCGGCAACCACGCGTGTCGCGGTATTGCGCGATTGCGGTGGTGGGGATAGATCAACCACGGCATCCAGCAAGGATTGCACACCAAAGTTGTTCACGGCAGAGCCGAAAAATACAGGCGTTTGCTTGCCGCTTAAATAGCGTTCTTTATTAAATTCGTTAGAGGCGCCACGTACCAGTTCGATATCTACGCGCAATTCTTCAGCCTGGTAGCCTATCAATTCGTCCAGGCGCGGATTGTCTATCCCCTGGATGGTTTCAGAAGTGCCTTTCTCGGCACGTGGGTCAAAGAACAAAATACTATCCGTCACCAGGTTATACACGCCACGGAAGGTCTTGCCCATACCGATAGGCCAGGTCATGGGCGCGCATTCCATGCCGAGCGTAGTTTCGATTTCGTCCAGCAACTCAATCGGCGCACGGCTTTCGCGGTCCAGTTTGTTGATAAAAGTGATGATGGGTGTGTCACGCATGCGGCACACGTTAAGCAGTTTGATGGTTTGCGCTTCCACGCCATTGACTGAGTCAATCACCATCACGGCAGAGTCGACCGCGGTCAGGGTGCGGTAGGTGTCTTCAGAGAAGTCATCGTGGCCGGGAGTGTCGAGCAGGTTGACCATATGCTCACGATACGGAAACTGCATAACCGAGGAGGTCACTGAAATACCACGTTGCTTTTCCAGTTCCATCCAGTCTGAGGTGGCGTGGCGGGCCGCTTTACGGCCTCGTACTTCACCGGCGACCTGGATCGCGCCACCAAACCACAACAGCTTTTCGGTCAGCGTGGTTTTACCCGCATCCGGGTGCGAAATAATGGCAAAGGTACGGCGGCGTTCGACTTCTTGCTGCAAACTGGACATGAAAAAATAGCGCTTTGGAAAAAAGCGCTATTTTAACCTAATCAAAGACTTGGCCGGATTATTTTCGCATCAGGAAAATAGCAACCGCTGCGAAAATAATCAGAATGATTAAACCTTCCATGATTGGTAGAGGGTTAATTGACGGCTTGTTTCAATTGGTCAAGAATGGCCGGATTGTCCAAGGTGGAGATGTCAGAAGTGATTTCCTCACCCTTCGCCAGGCTGCGCAACAAACGACGCATGATCTTGCCTGAACGGGTTTTTGGCAAGTTGTCCCCAAAGCGGATTTCGTCCGGTTTGGCAATTGGGCCGATTTCTTTGCCTACCCAGTCACGCAATTCAGCCACAATCTTTTTGGCTTCATCACCCTCCGGCCGTTTGCCTTTGAGTACTACATAAGCCACCACAGACTCGCCTTTTATCGGATGCGGTTTGCCGACCACAGCAGACTCTGCCACCAGGTGATTCGCCACCAGCGCCGACTCGATTTCCATGGTGCCCAGACGGTGACCAGAGACATTCAGTACATCGTCGATACGACCCATGATGGTGAAGTTGCCGGTATCGGCATCACGCACGGCGCCATCGCCCGCCAGATACAGGTTGCCGCCTAACTCCGCAGGGAAATAGCTGGCTTTGTAACGCTCAGGATCGTTGTAAATAGTACGAATCATGGAGGGCCAGGGTTTTTTAATGACCAGCAGGCCGCCACTGCCCCATGGAATATCTTTACCGGTTTCATCGACGACATCGATATCAATGCCGGGGAAGGGTAGGGTACAGGATCCCGGTACCAGTGGCGTCGCGCCAGGTAGTGGCGTAATCACGTGGCCACCGGTTTCAGTCTGCCAGAAGGTGTCCACAATCGGGCAGCGGTTGCCGCCTACCTGTTCGTAGTACCACATCCAGGCTTCCGGGTTGATGGGTTCGCCTACGGTGCCCAGCAGGCGCAAGCTGGACAAATCGAAGTGGTTGGGATGTGTGGTGAAATCGGTCTCACCGGCTTTGATCAGGGAGCGAATCGCCGTTGGCGCGGTATAGAACACGCTGACCTTATGGCGCTGTATCATCTCCCAGAAACGGCCAGCGTTAGGGAAGGTTGGGATCCCTTCAAACACGATTTGTGTCGCCCCCATAGCCAAGGGGCCGTAGGTGACATAGCTATGGCCAGTGATCCAACCCACGTCGGCCGTACACCAGTAAATATCCTCCGGTTTGATATCGAAGGTCCAGCGCATGGTGTTCATCGCATGCAACAGATAGCCTGCCGAGCTGTGTTGTACACCTTTGGGTTTACCGGTGGAGCCAGAGGTGTAGAGCAGGAATAATGGATGCTCGGCATCGACCATGACTGGTTCGCAGGTATCTGGTTTACCGGCAATCAGGTCATGCCACCAGATACATTTGTTGTCCCAGCTGACATCCTGTCCCGTTTTTTTGAACACCACGATATTGCGGATGCTGTCACAGCCACCCATGGCAATGCCTTCATCTACCGCTTGTTTCAGTGGCAAGGTTTTGCCGCCACGGTATTGGCCATCAGAAGTGATGACAGCGACCGCTCCTGCATCAATAATGCGCTCATTCAGGCTTTTTGCCGAAAAGCCACCAAACACCACAGAATGGATAATGCCCAGGCGTGCACAGGCTTGCATGGCGACGATGGCTTCAATACCCATAGGCAGGTAAATAATCACCCGGTCACCTTTGACAAGGTTCAGGGATTTCAAGCCATTGGCAAACTGGCAAACCTGATGGTACAACTCTTTGTAAGTGACATTTTTGACATCACCATTGTCAGCTTCAAAAATAATGGCAGTTTTGTTAGGGATGGTTTGCAGGTGCTTGTCCAGGCAGTTAGCCGAAACGTTCAGCTCGCCATCTTCAAACCATTTATAAAAGGGCGCATTATCCTGATTCAGCGTCTTAGTGAATGGCTTGTGCCAAATCAACAATTCGCGTGCCAGTTTGGCCCAGAATCCTTCGTAATCCTGCAAAGCTTCTGTATGCAGGCGCTGATATTCCTCCATGCTGCCGACCGCTGCCTGGCTCGAGAAAGCTTTGCCTGGTGCAAATACGCGGTGTTCATGAAGTACAGATTCGATAGACATAGCGTCCCCCAAAAATCAGTGTCAAAAAATGAAAGTGTGGTTGAACCTCAGGTATTATTATTCTGGTTCTGATTAACGAACTCTCCGAGCACACATTCCATCACAAGAGCAGAAATCTCATGCAACAGCTTGCCCAAATTCTAACAGAAAAGCAGGTCGCGTCTACAGAAGCGGCTTATTTACTGCATGCGGCAGCCTGCAGCCCTTTTTTTGCCAGATTCGTTACGAAACATACAGATTTTATAACTGATTTGTTAGATAACTTATATAAGACATATAAGACTAAAGATGTTAACGCTCTGTTTGTATTTGAAAAAAATATTGAAGAAACGGTTTTTTTACAACATCTCAGGCTGTTAAGGCAGCGTTTGATGGCGCATATGATCTTGCGCGATCTCAATGGGCTGGCTGATTTTGCCGAAGTGGCGGAAATCACCAGTGCCCTCGCAGAATCGGCGATTGCAGCGGCGGTCGATTTTTATCATGAACGCCTGGTGGCAACCTACGGTGTACCGTGCGACGCCAGGGGCCAGTCCCAGCAACTAATCGTGGTGGGTATGGGTAAGCTGGGCGGGCGTGAGCTCAATGTTTCGTCAGATATTGACCTCATTTTTGCTTACGAAAATGAAGGTGTCACTGATGGCGAGAAGTCCATCAGTAACCAGGATTTTTTTACGCGCCTGGGTAAAAAGCTTATTGCTGCACTTGATGAGGCAACGGCAGATGGTTTTGTATTCAGGGTGGATATGCGGTTGCGGCCCTTCGGTTCGGAAGGGGCGCTGGTTTGCAATCTGGATGCACTTGAAGACTATTACCAGAATTATGGCCGCGAGTGGGAACGTTACGCCTGGATCAAAGGGCGTGTGGTGTATGGGCCGGACGCAGCTTTAAGCAAGGTGATGAGGCCATTTGTATTTCGTAAGTATCTGGATTTCAATGCCTATGCCTCCATGCGTGACCTGAAGGTACAGATTCAACGCGATGTCGTCCAGCGCCGCTTATCCAACAACATCAAACTGGGCCGTGGCGGCATCCGTGAAGTGGAGTTTATCGCGCAGGTATTTCAGTTGATCCGCGGTGGCCAGGTACCTGATTTGCAGATCAAACCGACCCTGGCTGTCTTGGATTGCCTGGCAGCCCGCGGCATGTTGCCAGCGCCGGATGTGGCAGCGTTGAAGGAGAGTTATATCTACTTGCGTAACCTCGAACATCGCTTGATGTATATCGATGACCAGCAGACTCAGGATTTACCCGACTCTGATACCTACCGCGGTTATCTGCTGCAAATGGTCAATCATGCTGACTGGGCCAGTTTTATGGCAGAACTGAATGATCATCGTGACCGGGTACAGCGTTTCTTTGATGATACGTTTAAAGATGCGAAAAACGAGGATTTGCAACAGGAAACGGCGTTATGGCAGGGGACTCTTTTTGCCGCAGAAGCCGAACAATGGCTTGTGCAGAACGGTTACACGCGCGCCAATGATATTGTGCATTTATTACAGCAGACCCGACAAAGCCAGCGTATCCAGCAGTTGCCGGAACAAAGCCGGCGGCGTCTGGATCAACTGATGCCTTTGCTGTTGCGTGAGGCCAGCCAGCAGCAAAGCACTACGCCTGATACTGCATTAATCCGCACACTGGATTTGCTCGAAAGTATTTGCCGCCGTGCCAGCTATCTGGCCTTACTGGCAGAATTCCCAGATGCACTTGCCCTGATTGTGAAGCTGTGTGCAGCCAGTCCGTGGATTGCCCAATATGTTTCAGCGCACCCGATTTTGCTGGATGAGTTACTGAACAAGCAAACCTTGTTCAAGCGTCTTGATACGGTGCAGTTGAAAGCTGAGCTGACACGGCACATGCAGCAGCTGGCTGGCGATGTCGAAGCGCAGATGGATGCCATGCGGCATTTCAAGCATGCCAACGTGCTCAAGATCGCAGCGCAGGACTTGATGACGGCCTTGCCGCTGGAGGCGATTTCGGATGATTTAAGTGCGCTGGCTGATGTGATATTGCAAGTGAGCGTGCAGACGGTATGGCAGAACCTCTCCTTCAAACACCTTGAAACGCCAAAATTTGCCGTGATAGGGTATGGCAAGCTTGGGGGCAAGGAATTGGGTTATTTGTCAGACCTGGATATTATTTTCCTGTATGACGATGAAGCGAATAAAGCACAGGAAGTTTATGCACGTTTTGCCCAGCGCCTGAATACCTGGTTTAACACCCTGACCAATGCAGGATTGCTATACGAAACAGATTTGCAGCTGCGACCAGACGGTAACAGTGGCTTGCTGGTGAGTACGGTCACCGCGTTTGCTGAATACCAGCAGCACAAGGCCTGGGTATGGGAGCATCAGGCCATTACCCGTGCGCGTTTTGTGGCGGGGAATACTGCAATCGGTGCGGCTTTTGAGCGCATCCGCCACGACATTATTTGCCAATCGCGTGACATCGGCGTCTTGAAGCAGCAAATTGTTCAAATGCGCGAAAAAATGCGTGTGGCGCATAAACCCAAAGTCGGTTTGTTTGACGTCAAACAGGGCGTGGGTGGCATCATTGATGTCGAGTTCATTGTTCAATATCTGATTCTCGCGCATGCTACCAGCTATCCACAGCTCACAGACAATATCGGCAATATCGGCATGTTGCGGCGTTGCGCGCAGTTAGGGTTGATCACGTCGCCTGCGCTGGCGGAGCAAGTGGCAGATGCCTATCGAGAGTATCGCACCTTGATTCATCATGTGAAATTACAGGGCGCGGAGGCGGTTGTTCCAAGCCAAGAACTGCAAGCTGAACGCGAAGTCGTCAGCCAGTTATGGCAGATGCTTTTTCCCTCTTGAATGACTGCTTGATCAGGGTGCGGAGATGTCTTCCTGTGCGGTAGTCCAGTTGCCAGAATAACTGACCACGCGGTTGCGTCCAGATTGCTTGGCTTCGTACAAGGCAAGGTCTGCGTGTTTGTAGAGTAGCTCATAAGCGTAAATAGTCTCCGATGAGCTGGAAATGCCTATGCTGATAGTGGTGTGGAAGCGAAGTGTATGTTGTGCCGTGTGGAATGATAGATCAGCAATCCTTGCACGGATACGTTCTGCGATAACTTGTGCTTCTTCCAGCCTGGTATCCGGCAATAACACTGCAAATTCTTCACCGCCTAGTCTGCCGAGCAGGTCATTGTCACGGATGGTTTTTTCTATAGTACGGGCGCAGGCAATCAATACCTGGTCACCTTGTGGGTGGCCATAGGAGTCATTGATGATTTTAAAGAAATCGATATCCAGCATCAGGAAACAGACTGTAGAACCAGCGTGATCTGCCTGTTGTAGCAAGGCTTTGGCCCGGTTGTAAAAAGAATGCCGGTTAGGAATAATCTGTGTGAGGCTGTCAATGGTTGCTTCTTTTTCAGCCTTTTCTTTTGCCTTTTGCAGTTCGCGTGTCCTGATCTTGACCTGATCTTCAAGCGTATGCGTGAGGTGCTGCATATCACCTCGGAATTGTTGCAGGCTGCTGGACATGCTTTTAAACAGCTTGGCCAGTTTGCCGATTTCATTATCCAGCTGGTCTGGAAGTGGCAGTACATTGCCGGTAATTTTGTCGTAATGCTGGGCCTCAATTGCACTAGAAGCATCTATAAAGGTTTCCAGGGGTTCAATGACTTTTTTCTTCATCACCAGATACAGCATGATCAGCTCGATAATCAAGGCTAATAGGCTGATGATCAAGATAAATTTGGCAGCTTTGAGTGAAGGAGAGGAGAGCAAGGATTTGGGATAGACAGTGACGAACCACCAGCCTGGGCCTTCAATCTTGGTGGTTGCCAGGAACTCGTCTTCTGCTTCGACGATAAAATAATCTGCCTGTTTTTTCTGGATCGTCGCCCGCAAAGTCTGGAAATAATGGCTGAGTTGAGCATCTTTCAGTTGTGAAATCATCAACATACCGTGCGTGCGGTTCATCTCTTTTATTTTTGCCGGATGTGCAATCAGGCGGCCATCTTCTCGGAAAATGAAGTTATAAGTGCCAGACAAGTGGTCATTAAAAACGCGGTCAAACAAGGCATTAAGTAAAATATCATGGCCGATATTCAAGGTGTTGGTGGGCGTAATGTCGACGGGTGTTTCCAGTGACACCATCCATTCGAGTGCGGTCGGGTCATAATAAAGGCCAGTCCAGACGCTTTTTCGCTCAGGATTATTTTTAGGGGTGGTGATATAGACCCATTCTTCCGACACCACATTCAGTTTGCTGCTTGCGTTATCGGCCCACCTGACCCCGGGCCAATATACGATGTTGACGTTTTCGGGCATGGAGACATAGAGGTTGGCGAATTGTTGCGTCCAGGCCACGCCGAAGTGATCCACAAGCGTGTAGGCCAGTAGGAGTTTTTTTCTGAAATCATGATCATCTGCCGGTGCATTCGCCCCTACATAGGCAGTAATGTCTTTGCTGATCAGGCCAGACGGGTTAAAAAAGCCATCGTAGGCTTTTTTTTGTAAATGAATGGTGTGGTCTGGCCTTTTTTCAAAGACCTGCCAGAAATAGCGGTCATTATAAAAAAAGTCCTGTTGCCAGTGGGCCAGGAAGCTCGCCCTGAAAATCTGGTGGTTTGATTCAGCCAGCCTGAAAATGACGCTTTCTCGCTGGCCGCGCTCATGTATGTAATGTTTCAGGCCATCTATGGTTGAATTGACCAGGGTTTTGTAGATATGCCAATACGTCAGCGCACTCACGACAATAATCACGATGCTGACCCTTAATGCCATTTGCAGCATGACTTCCATGGTGAGGGATTGTTTGTAATTCAGGAAACGCATGATCATTAAAGCTAGCTAAAGCTGCGGCAAGCAGACCCCGTGGGCTGGATAGGGCTAAAGGAATGATCAGTGATGATATTGCGGCAGTGCACGCGATAAATTCTTATTGTGATGTTGTATTAATCTACGTCAACAGCATTGGCTGAGTCGAAGTATCCCCAATTGCTAACATACTACTGCTCAGGCGCGGATGCAATGGCAAAATGCGGCAAACAACACGCCATATCCCCATTTGGCAGTGAGCAAGCAGCCAGCATAGCCTAACGCAAGCCGCCCGCATGGCAGGTCGCAGACATGCTGACCAGTCCCTGGACTTAGCAGCCCCAACGCAACCCGGCAGTATGCACGGGACTATCCCAGTGTTGGGTAATTTCATTGTCCAGCAAGCAAACGGTGAGCGAAGCACCGGCCATATCAATCGCGGTTGTGTAGTTACCCACCAGGCTGCGGGTAATATGAAAGCCTTTTTCAGTTAGCAACTTGGCGGCCGTATTGTAGATTAAATACAACTCCATCAGCGGTGTTGCGCCAAGGCCGTTGACCAGCAACAAAATATCCCCATGGGTGGGTAATTGTTTGGCTTCAATATCCTGCACGATGGCTGCGACCATATCACCCACAATCGCATCAGCCTCTCGCATAGCCTCACGACGGCGGCCTGGCTCACCGTGTATGCCGACGCCCATCTCTATCTCATCCTCACTGATATCAAATGTGGGGCGACCGGCCGCTGGCACAGTACAGCTGGTAAGGGCGGCGCCAATGCTGGAAGTGCGCACATTGATTTTATCGCCCAGTGCCTTGCAGCTTGCCAGATCAGCACCTGTTTCTGCCAGACTTCCTACACATTTTTCGACAATCACCGTCCCTGCCACGCCGCGTCTGCCAGTGGTGTAAGTGCTATTAACGACCGCACAGTCATCAGAAGTCAGCACGGTGGCATGCTCAAACGGCAGCATTTCAGTGGTCATTTCAAAATTCATGACATCGCCCGCATAATTCTTGACGATAAACAGCACACCTTTGCCAGCGTGCACTGCTTCAGCGGCCGCCAGCATCTGGTCTGGTGTCGGTGAGGTGAACACCTGGCCTGGGCAGGCAGCGTCCAGCATACCTCTGCCTACATAGCCAGCATGCAATGGTTCGTGACCAGAACCCCCACCTGAAATCAATACGACTTTGTTATCCGACTTTTGCTTGCGGGCTACAAAGGTAGGATCAAATTGAATGTCGACCAGATCTGAATGCGCAGCGGCAAACCCACTCAGGCTTTCAACAAGCATCTGGTCTACGTTGTTCAAGAATTTTTTCATATTCACTCCGGAGTGATAAATGCGTTTGAAGGTTGTCTAGCTGATTAAAACAGCGTCACAGACTGCATGTATCATGACCTCGCAGCTTTTTGCTCCTGCATCCAGATGACCAATCGCACGTTCCCCTAGCCCCGATGCGCGGCCTTTGGTGGCCAGCATATTGCGGGTAGATTCTAATCCTGTGCTTGCCACTTGTTTGAGGGCGGTGGCAATTTCCTGGCTGGATTTGTCTTGTTCCGCCATTTGCTTAAATGTATTTGCAACCGGAATCAGGACATCCAGCATGGTTTTTTCTCCGGCTTGTGCTTTACCACGCTGCATGATGGCTTGCACACCTGCTTCAAAAGCAAGGGCCATCTGAAGTGTGTTCAACGTTTCGCTGCCCTTGAGCGTTTTACTCATGCTCATGAAAAAGCTGGCAAACAAGGGTCCTGAAGCACCGCCGATCGTGCTTAGCAATTTCATGCCGATTTTATTGAGGGCATCTGCAGCGGACAAGGCAGTGAGTTCATCTGTCATGCTAGCAATCACCTCGCAACCACGTTTCATGTTGATGTAGTGGTCACCGTCGCCAATTTCGCGGTCCAGGCATTCTATATCTGCTTCATGGTCAAGAATGGCGTGGCGGATGGCGGCGGCATATAGGCTAATAGTGTGGCTGTTCATCACGGATGGCTTGAATTAAAGACTTAAAGCAGCATGTTACTCACAAGTCTTGTACCTCGGCAAGCCTGATTTTGTGCTTTGTGGGGTAGGCGTTTTACCTGTAAGCGTTTAAAATAGCGCGGCGCTGTCCTCGTGGTGAAACAGGATATCACCAGCCCCTCCTAAGGGCTAGTAATTTTATTAAGTTAAAATTATATATATAAATATCAATTACTTATATTTTTAAGTATCTTCAAAAAATTCGTTTTCCCTCATTATTTTGACAAAAAGTTGACAAAAAAAGAGGGGGCTGTTCTAATCGATTTTGTCAAAAATAAGGGTTAGAAATGGCACACATTCAAAAAGGTATACAAGAAGTCAGCTATAAGCAAAAAGACGGAACAGTCATAACTAAATACAGAGTTAGAATTAATAAAAAAGAACTCAAATTAAATAAGTTAGTTGATAGCCTGGACATTGCTAATGAAATCATTAACAACTCAAAAACGATTATCGGAAAAAATGCTTTAAATAACTTCCTTACACAAGAAGAACAACAAGCTTTTGACGAGTATGAAAGAAGTCAATATCAATTAAATGATAGCTTAGAAGCATTGTTAGAAGCTTTCAATGAAAAGCATTTCATTAGAAAACATAATGATTTAAACGAATTAGACAAAATGAGTAATCGTAAATATAGAAAGCTCATTAAAAATATTTCTGCATTAGAAATAACTGATAATTCAATGTTCTTAACTTCCCCTGTTGCAGTAGCTAATGCCTTTGCAGACGAGTATACGATTAAATTCGGGGAGCTAAACCCTTTAAAAATGACAAGCGCAGATATAGCCAGCTATATTGATAAAAGGTTAGAAACAGTTGCAAAAGCTACTGTTAAGAGAGAGCTGAACTATATAAGTAGTTTTTTTAATAACTTCTCGAATTATTATAGTAAATATGAAGTATTGAAAGACATTAACCCAGTTCGCAAAGTCAATAAGAAGGCTTTAAAAAATGCATTCATTAAAAGAGATCGTAGACTAAGTGAAGAAGAAGAAACAAAACTTTTAACAGCATTACAAAGCAATGACAATAAAAGTTTAGTCATTATCACAGTGTTAGCCTTACTCACCGGAATGCGAAAAAGTGAAATTATGCTACTTAAAAAAGGTGATTTGAAAGATAACTACATACAGCTATATAAAACAAAAAACGGCTTGCCCCGCAAGGTTAAATTGCTTCCAGAGGCTCAAATTATCGTAAGTAAGCTAATTAAAGATAATGAGCATAAAAAGCTTACTGATAAAGTCTTTAAGCTGACAATTGAAGGTTTCAATTCACAATGGCAGAGAATTAAGAAGTCGACAGGCATTGAAGATTTTAAATTTCAGGACTTACGAAGTGAGTTTATTAGTAGAGCATTAGAAGAACATTTAAACCCTATGTCTGTTAGTGAGCTTGCAAACATTAATGACATTGCATACTTTGAGAAAACTCACTTATTTAATCACGAAGAAAATTTAAGAGTTAATAGTGATAATAAATTGAATGAAAGAGACACACAAAGACAAGTTGGTCATTTAACCAAGGGAATGACAAAACACTACACAAGAAATTTAATTGACAATATAACTAAAAAGATTGAATAAAAAGTTTACTTTTGAATAAAACGTGAATATCATCGGTTTTGTTATATTTAATTAAACGAATTGGAGAATAATAAAAATGGCTAAAACACTAACAGAGATTGAAAAAGAAATTAAGGCATTAGAAGTTGAAAAACAAAAGGTTTTAAAAGAGTCAAGAAAAGACATAATCAAAGAATTGAAAAAAACTATTTCTCAATATGGCATTACAACAGAAGAGTTGTTTAAAACTAACAACACAGAAAAAAAGAAAGCTATGTATGCTAATCCAGATTTTCCAGAACAAACTTGGTCAGGAATAGGAAGACAGCCTGCTTGGGTGAAAGGTTTTATTGACTTGCACGGTTCACTTGATAAAGCATTGATTAAGTAATAACTAAAATGACAGTAAATAACTAAGCCCCAAAATTTGGGGTTTTTTTATTAGCTTTGAAATGCTGACCTTTTAGATTGTTTATAGCCTTCTAGCTCATTATCTTCTCTAATTGGTATGACAGTATCAAGAACAATAATATTATCGCTTGTAGACTCACTGTTTACTCTCACATACTCGGTAATAACAGTAATTCTATTGCCATTAAAAAAATAGTTTAGATTAAAAAAGAATATTCCCTTTTCTTCTGTCTCGTCAATAATATCTAATTCAATCAATTGTTTTCTAGCTAAATAAAAGCTTTTTTCACACAAAGGCTTTATTTTGCTGTATCTGCAAAACCTTGTGTAATGCTTAAAATTAACTTCTATTTCAGTCTTATTAAAGCTGGCACTGTCTTGTAAACATTTAAAAACATACTCAAAGACTAATTTAGAACTATTCTTTAAATTGCTCAATACACCGTTAGCACTAATAAAAACTTTAATAAACTGCTTATCGTCTGCAAGCTCAACAGTATTTTTAATTGATCTAGTATTCTTGCTATAAAACTTTCCGTTTTTAACTTCAATATTATTATTATCTAAATACTGCTTAATAAATTTATTCTCTTTCATTAATTCCACCCTTTATTGTTGTTCTAATTTAATTAAAGCAACTAAAAGGTAAAAGTCAATAACATAATTACAGATTTTCAAGAAAAAAATTCTATTTTATAGTCTCAAAAAACTGTAATTTAATAAAGAATATTCTGTAATTTGAAAGTGAATAAATACAGTTAGTCCAAAAATATACAGAAAATACTGTAATAAAGTGGACTAAATTAAAAATGCTTTTACAGTGAATTAAGCCTTATTCTAAAAGGCTTATAGAGAATTGACTAAAAAAGTCAGCTAGACAGATATAGATTTATCTATATCTATAAATAGATATAGATAAAGAGAAATCTTAATAAGAGCCGTTTTGTTTGTGTTCGCTATGGCTCACAACAAAACTAGTTAAGCTAAAACCTGCTAGGTCTTAACAACCCTGGTCGCTTCGCTCCTGGAAAGTAGCTTCTGCGAAGCAAGGTCAAGCTAAATCAAGAAGAACAGATAAGTTAAGAAACTCTACGAGCTCAGTCACATTTTAAGAGCCTACAAGCCTTTTAAATCAAATTTCTATATCTCATTATCAATAAGCCTTAATAAACACTCATTAGAGGGTTTATTAAGACCTATCAAGATCTTGTGCGAATGCACAACCTACTTTCAAAAAGCGAGCTTGCGAGCGACCTGTTTTTTTATAGAACTCAATAAATATATTTTTAAAATGTAATGACGATGTATTGACAATTGGAATTCATTTATTAAATTTAAAGAATAACAATAATAAAGGAGAGGTTTAATAATGATAAAAAAAATAAAAAATTACTTATTAGAACTAAAATACATAAATACTTATTACAAATATTACAAAGAACAAGTTAATAATTATCCTAGCTATTCAAGAGACTATTACATTCATATCACACCATTCGATTTTGGCGATACTGCAATAATTAATAATCTAGTTTGCAAAACAGGTTCAATTAACTTTTTAGATAGCTCAAAAGATTATTTTATAGATATTCCACAGCTTTGTGTAGCTAAATCAGTTTTATCTTGTATAGCTTCAATATTTTACGAAAAGCTTAAAGATAGAGATTTCTATGTATATAGAACAATCAAGAAAGAATATGCATACAGTCATTTCTTCAATCAGTATGAGTTTAAGATTTTCAAGCCAACACGATTTAAAAAAATTGGAATGATTAAGAACTGCAATCTTTTATATGAAATTCTTAAAGATCTAAATGATAGAAGAATGCAAGCATATGAAAGAATCAATGATAAAGAAGAGCTTGAAAAAGTATTGAAAGAGATTGTAAAAGAGGTAGAGAAAAAACTATACATTACATATAGATTTCAATGTAAGGCACCGATCCAATAATAAAAAAAATAAAGGAGATAATAAAATGGATAGCACATTAAAAAGTTATTTCAATGATTTAAAGCTAATCAATGAAATTGAGAAAGAAAAAGAAAATATGTTACATCTTGAATTAATGTATTTGAATGATATCAAAAAAAACTTATACGAAAACATAAATTTAACAATGGCTTTTGTTTTAGCAAGCATTGAAATGCAACACATTCAAGATATAGAAAGAGTTGAGAGAGAAAAAAAGAGATTAGCAGAACCCGTAAGAGAAAAGCAAGATTTTGATATTTTTGCAAATGACAATTTTTCCAGTGAAAGAGGTTTATTCCTCAATGAAGTAGAAGATTTATTCACAGACGAAGAAGTTGCAGACAAGATAGTTAATGAATTGTTTGACACAATAAAAACCAATAAGCACCCAGATAATAATAAAGGAGACAACTAAATGGAAGCTTTAATAAAACTAAAAAACAATTTATATGTATCAAAGAAAGAGAAAATTCCACTAGTAAAAGAGATTTTGAGATACAAGGACACTCAAATTTTCGGAGGCTGGAATAATCAATTTATTGCTTACAACAGAAATCAAATGATTTTTTCAATCTATGAGAGAACAGGTCTAAACAATTTCAATAAGTTAGATATCTATTTCAATGAGTTTGCAGAGCAACAAATTGAAGAATTTTTAGAGCTGTGGGATACATACGCAGGACATAAAGACATAGAAAAATTTATCATTCTTCATTTTCACAAGTCTATAACAATAAAATAAAGGAGACATTGAAATGAAAAAGACCAAAAAAATATCAATGAGAGTTAGTGAGGAGTTAAAAAAAGAAATGATAGAAGTTTCAAGTTACTACAACCTATCATTAAGTAAATTCATAGAGCTAATGTTTAGAACTTCACAAGATAAAGACAGTAAAACAAATAAACATATTGAAAAATTAACCAGTGATTTGTAAATTAAAATTTCCCCGAAAGGGGATTTTTTTTATTCAAAAACTAAGAACAAAAGCCAAAATCAAAAGAGCTAGCTAGCTACCCCAAGAATTATAACTAATTCTTTCAAACATAGTGCAACACTTCCGTGTCGCGATTCTGCTATATCCCTTATGGGATATAGATATATAGGTTAAAACCTATGAAGTGAGACTTAATTCTATAAACCCAAAAATCAAAGGCAAGACTTAATCAAAATCCTTATTTAAAGCCATTAATAAAAAAGTCTAATTCTAAATCTTGACATTGAATAAAAATGACTTATAACTAGAAGTATAAAAACAACAACAAAAGGATAATAAAAATGAAAAAAGAACAAATGACAATAAGATTAAAACCGTTGGTAAAAATAGTTTTAACAAAGAAATCACAAGAAGAAAAATTCAATAATTTAAACGATTTTATCAATGATATTTTAGAAAAATATATTTTAAAAAAGGAAGAAGAAAGCAAAGTATTAGAAAAAGTTAATCACACAAATGAAGAAATTGAAAACATAAATTTAGTGTTAGGAAAGATTTTAGAAGTTATGAGCAACAAATAAAATACAAAAAAATTACTGATAAAAATAACAATAAGGAGTAATTAAAAAATGAAAATTAGGTATATATCAAGTCCAAAGCAAGACGCATTTTTAGCACCGTCCGAGTTTAGAAGATACACAAATCACATAATTGTTTTCAATATCGTCTTATTCTCTGCTGTCTTTTTCTCACTCACATATTTATTTTTCAATAAGTATTTGGGTTTAGATTTTATAAAACAATTCAAATTGTTTTTGAATAAAGACTATGAGTATATGAAAATAAACTCAGTTTTATTTCAATTCACGATACTATTTTTTTTCATTCCTTCTTGTTTAGTTTCTCACTTTTTAACTAACCAATTTACAAAAGCACAAAATAGACAAGTAATAAAAGCTGGAAATATAGTAGACGATACAGAAGAAGTTTTAACTAATTTAAGCAAAAACTTTGCTCATAAGTCTACCGATCAAACAATAGCATTTTTAAGAGCTGGTGAACTTGATTTAAACAGCCACAAATACAAACCACTCAAAAAAACTATTTACTTGCCTAAGCCAGTTTTAGAGCTCTCAACAGTGATCACCGGAGAAGCTGGATCGGGTAAGACGCTTTACACAGATAGGCTATTAAAGGAAGTTATAGACAATGACCACAAAGCCATTGTTCACAATGTTAAAGGTGACGAATTAGAGAAGCTAGACGGATATACAAGCCTTTATCTTATAGAGCCCTGGAACAAGAAAGCAGGCTATGCAATAGATTTTCTTAATCTAGTAGCAAGTGACGAGCTAGAAAACGAAAATTCCAGAATTAGAACATTTGTAATGGCATTTACCGAAGGGGCTAACAAGAAGGACTTTTTTGACGTCGGCTCAATCTCTGTGATTGATAGCTTTGTAAGAAGTGTCGTTAGAACCACCAAAGAAAACGGAGTAGTTAAAGGCACATTAGGCGACATTGTTAAACAATGGAATAGCTTTAACATTCAGCCAGTAGATATAAACACTGTTACAAGTGACGATTTATCAAAGCTAAAAGAAGAGTTAAAGAAAAATCAGGGGCAATTGGATGAAATCAATAAATTCATTACAAAATACAACCCAACTGCGAGCATATACATTAATAGTGAAAATGCTAAAACTTCATTATGTGTTCTTGCTAGTTGCATTGAGATAATAAGAAAGTTTGAAACTTTAAGCAGTTTTTGGAATAAGAAAGAAAAAGAAAAGTCTCTTAATATTAGAGAGTGGATAGCTAATAAAAAAGATAGACAAGTAATAATGCTATCTAACTCTAATAAATATAGTGATATAGCAAACTCATATATTGGTGCATTTATTAATTTAATCGTGCCAGAGCTTATAGATAACTCATATAAGCCAACCTCTCAAATACATTTCATACTTGACGAATTCCCCCAATTATCTAGCATTGATTTAGATAATTTTATGAAGCTTCCAGACGTTGGCAGAAGTAAGAATATTAGAACAACTGTAATTCTTCAAAGAAGCTCACAAATCAAAGAGAAATTTCAATCTAACAATAAGCCAGCTGATCACAAATCATTTATGGCAAGTTTTCAAAACAAAATTGTCTGCCGTTTTGCTAGTGACGAAGTTGAATACATTAAGGAATTGATAGGCGAACAGGACATAATTGAATATTCAACAACTACAAACTTCACAGCCCAAGGTCAAACATTTTCAAATAAAACTACTGAGAAAAAACAACCTGCCTACAACATTAATGAGCTCAATAATATTCTTGGACCACAAACTGACAAAAACCTTAACTTCATTGGAGTAAGAGTTTTATTCAAATACTCACAAGATAAGGTTATGCCTGTTGTGATTATGCCCCCTGTTAAATTTCCTAAGAAATTTAAACCTAGCTTCAAATCAAGTTCAAGCGCTGCTAGCTCTAAGCCAATCAATAAAATTAATTCAGCATTAGAAGATAAGCAACAAGAGATTATTACGACCAATCAAGAGATTGTTATAAATGAAAGCATTGTAACAACTCATTTAGAGCCTTCAAAAACTGAGATTGATACAAACCCATTGGAAGGAGCCATTAAGGAGGTTATAGCTCACTCTATTGATACCACCGGAGCATTAGCAACTATCAATCTTGCTGGCGACATAGTAGAAAACTTAACAACAGAAAGCAAAAACAACAATATCACTGAGATAGACGAAATTAGAAGCTTGCTAACTAAAAACAAAAATAAAAAGGAGTTAGAAATATGATCTCAATCGGAAAAATCAATAATGTAAGTTATCACTTAGACCATTCTCAACACGACTATTACAGTGAGAACGACAACGAGCAAGGTATTTTTAAAGGCACTTTAATGAGATATCAAGGCTTAGAAAATAAGCCAGTTACAGAAAAACAATACTTGAAGCAAATAGACTTCGGAGGCGAAAACAATAAAGGCATTGATATTTGTTTCTCACCTCCTAAGGACTGGACCTTGATTTATAACCTATCGGACGAAGAAACACGTTTGAAAATGGACGTTTATAGAGATAAGGCAGTAAATGCGATATGTAGAGCCATTGAGCAAAACACATACATAAGAAAAACAGAGAACAATAAAACCACTTTTGAATTAGCCAAAGCCGTTGGAATAGCTACATTCAATCACCACACAAGCCGAGAGGTTAACGACAAAATCATTAACCCCTTAGGCGTAGTTGATGCCCAGGAGCACACACACTTTACAGTTTTCCCTAAGGTTCTAGGCAAAGATAATAAATACCATTCTCATACTTTATTGCAGGCTAAGTATGAAAAGCATAACGGACACGAAACGATTAGATACTTTGATCAAGTCGGGCAATATGAATTAGCAAAAGGTTTGCAAGAATTAGGCTTCAATCTTTATGAAGCTGATAAACACGGAAACTTTGCAGTAAAAGGTATTACAGACGAGTTAAGAGATAACTTCTCAAAAAGAAGTGAACAAATTAATAAATTAGCTGGGGAAAATGCAGACTATTCAAAAAAACAAGAAGTCAGCTTAAAAGTAAGAGCTAAAAAGGACAGTCATAATTTAGAAGATTTGAGATCTTACTGGCAAGGGAATGCTAAGGCATTAGGTTTTGATAAAAATAAATTAGAGAGCATAAAAGAAAAGCAAACTAGTCAAGACAAAACCCTTAATGAATTAATGAAGGATAGAAAAGCGACTGTTTCAATGAAGAAGCTTAAAACATTATCTTTAAGTAATGCAAAATTTTCTAATAAAACAAACACTGAAAAATTAGAAGAATTTAAAAAAGATAACAAATTAAGCAAATTCACCAAAAACAATTTTGTTTATTCAAAAAATGCATTCATAACAAAATCATTAAATACATTCAATAAATCTAGTCAATCTAAGACCTTTGCAAAGCTTTCTAATAGAAGTCCTGGTACTTCTACACTTAGCCAGAGCAAGCCACAGGCACAACCAAGCCAAGCAGCAACAAAAGCACAACCTAGCCAATCTGCAACACCACGCAAGCCAGCTAGCACACCTGTAACCACTTCAAGATCTGGTGATAGTAATAAGACAGCCACAATAGGGGATATAAAGCGATTAGAGCTCAGTTTATTGAGCCTAGACCCTCTTGATCCTGACTATATGAAACACAAGGGAGCTATTGAAGAACAGATAGCACAACTTAAAGAGGAATTAAGCCACAGCGAGAAATCAGGCACTACAAGCAACAATGATTTAACTAGTAATGATTACATTGAGAGTTTAAGCCAAGCAAATGAAATTGAGCTAAACAATAAATTATTAGAGCTTGAAGATAAAACTGAATTAACAGAAGGACAGATTAATAAAAAACTTAATGAAATAATTGAGTTTCATAATTCAATAAATAAAAAACTAAATGAAAAATTTATAAATAATTCTAAATCAGTTAGTAATGAAATTGTAATAGGAAAATAAATAAAACTTTAATTTATATTAAATATATGTTGTAAACATTTTTAAAATGTGTTAACATTATTTCTTTAGCGAAGAACCCACCAATCGGGTAAAGGAGAAACAAAACTAAACTTGAAATAAAGGAAATAATTATGCAAGCAATTACAAAACACCCGATCTATGGTGATTTATTTAGAGATGTTTTAAGAAGTAATAAAGGAATTAACTTAGCTAGTAATAACAATCATATATTAAAAGCTCTTGTTAATAGTGAGACCTTAGATAAATTTCTAAAATTCCAGAAAAAACTAAAAGACTTAAAATTAAAGCTTATACATTTCAGTATTGGCTTCAACTCCGAAACTGATAAATATCAATTAGTTTATGAGATTGAAAGCAAAATCCACAGCAATTCCCCTGCAAGAGTTGATAGGTTCTTAGATATCAATCTCCCTTTCGTATTCATTCCTAGCTTAGTTAATGACATTGTTAACTCAGCTTTAAATGATATTCCTTTTCCTTTGCTTGTTGAAGTTTCGGAAGGGAATTGATAATGAATAAAAATAAAAAATATCATGGTTATTCAAAGCAGCAATTCTTAATGTGTTGTGCTAAAAACATTATTCTTAAAGTTCCATATGAGCAAGATTACTTGTTATTAAATTATGGTCCTATGATTAGTGAGGTATTGATTAATTACCTAAGGGCAACAACGAAAGATAATTTAGAAATGATTTATCAAAATCAATTTGAGTTCAAAATGAAATTTGACGAATTGAATAATGTTTTCAATTATAAGTTTGATTATTATCATTAATGTTGTTTAGTGTGGAGAAATAACCTTAACCACATACCCACAACACACCCCACACTTTGAGATAGCTTGTTGGCTTCTCAGTGTGGTTTTTTATTATGGATATGCTGGATAAGCTGTAAGCTATTCTTGTATAAGCAATTTACGACAAAAGCCTTGTAAACATTGAGTTTTAAGTCATAATTTTTTGTTGTTCAGGTGCTACCAGAGCGCTTGTAAAAACTGTAATTGTGTTACAGTTTCGCCTGTAAATTGAGAGTGATAAAATGGCGAAAAACAAGCTTATAACCCCATTTGTTAAATGGGTGGGAGGTAAAAGACAGTTGATTGATCAAATCAAGCCTGTCTTACCCAAAGACATAGCTAAGCTTAAATATTTTGAGCCATTTATTGGTGGGGGAGCAGTGTTTTTCCACCTGCAAAATAAACACTCCATAATCAACGATTTTAATGCTGACCTGGTTAATGCCTACAATGTTGTTAAAAACAACTTAGACGACCTTATAGAAAGCTTGAAGAAGCACGAGAACACTTCTACATACTTCTATAAAATTCGTGAGCTAGACCGAGATAAAAGTTTTGCTGACCTTTCAGCAGTAGAGAAAGCTTCAAGATTAATTTACCTCAATAAAACCTGTTTCAATGGATTGTATCGGGTTAATAATTCAGGTGAGTTTAATAGTCCATTCGGCAACTATAAAAACCCTAATATTGTGAATGAGCCTGTATTAAAGGCTGTTAGCAAGTTTTTAGCTGAGCAGGATATAACAATACTCAATGGTGATTATGCCGAAGCTGTTAAATCTGCTGACGAAAAATCTTTTGTTTATTTTGACCCGCCATATCACCCAGTATCCGAAAGCTCAAACTTTACTGGATATGTTCAAGGTGGCTGGCAAGAAGCTGATCAAATACGATTGAAAGAAGTGTGTGACGATTTAACAAAAAGAAATGTTAAATTTTTGCTGTCTAATTCAAGCACTCAGTTTATTAAAGATCTCTACAAAGATTACACAATTGACATAATTCAAGCTAATCGTGCAATTAATTCAGTAGCAGATAAACGAGGTGCGGTTGACGAAGTTTTAATTAGAAACTATGAGTGAAACTAATCTTAATCAATTAGCTTGGACATCGTTATTTGAAAAATACGATATTTTCAATCAATTAGAAACACATAATTTCTTTAATATCACCTCTACACAAATAAACCAATTTCGTGAAGCAAGGTTAATGACTAAGTTTGATAATACTAGTCAACTTCCTAATATTTTTTCTAAAAATGGTATTGGAATATTGCCAACCTCTCGTGGCTCTTACACATTAGGAAAATTTAATATTTTCCATAAATTTGAAGAAATACCAGAAGAAGTAGAGCATTATAGATTTTGCAATATTTATGAAAGCCTAGATTTCAATAATATTAGTTCGGAGTCAACAGCTATAAGCTGCGCTTCTATATCAAAAATATTAGACGATTTTATTGGTGAAGAATTAGTTTCAACTGTTTCAGGCAGAATGGGAACAAGCACTTTTGAATTCAGTTTAGATAAATTTCATACTAAAAAAATCACAGTTGAAAAAGCACAAATTGAAATTGACGGAGGATATGAAGGCGAAAAATCTTTTGTATTGATTGAAGCTAAAAACTACATATCCGACGATTTCATTATTAGACAGCTTTATTATCCATTTAGAAAATGGAAAGAAACAATTCAAAAAGAGGTAAAAAATGTTTACCTCACTTATTCAAATGGAGTATTTGAATTAAGAGAGTATGCTTTTACAGATATTGAAGGCTATAACTCTATCTATCTCGTTAAAAGTAAGAGGTATGCTATTTACAATATTGTGATCAATGTTGAAATAATACAGCAATTAATTTTAGCTACTGCCATAGAGCCAGAGCCATTAGATACACCTTTCCCACAAGCCGACTCTTTTGAAAGAGTAATCAATTTATGTGAATTGATTAACACTTCCGAAATATTGAGCAAAGACGAAATTACAGAAAACTACGACTTTGACTCTCGGCAAACTGATTACTATTTGAATGCTTGCAAATATCTAGGCTTAACAGAAAAGGCATTTAAAGACGGTGGTATAGCTGCCTGTCTCAGTAGCAAAGGAAAAGCGATATTTAAAAAGGATATTAGCTCTCGTAGACTTGATTTTATTAAGCTGATATTGGCTAAAACCGTATTTAGAAAAACATTAGAGTTATATTTCAATAAAGCCAGCATGCCCACCAAAGACGAAGTTGTATTGATAATGAAAGAGTCAAAACTAAATAAAGTAACTTCCGAAGAAACATACAGCAGAAGAGCTTCTACTGTATTGGGCTGGACAAACTGGATAATTAATCAAATAGAAGAATAGTCATTGATTAATTACTCAGTAGTGTAAAATCTCGCTTTCTGTGTCCTCGTAGCTCAGTAGGATAGAGCGATTCCCTCCTAAGGAATAGGTCGCACGTTCGATTCGTGTCGAGGACGCCAATTTGACAAATTTGACAAAAAAATCAGAAACTTTCTAATTTATTTGACAAAAATTTGACAAAAAAACAAAGATTGAATTTGAATTAATGTTTTAAAACAAATGGTTGGCGATTTTTGAACCAAACCCTCCTAAGGGCTAGTTTCAGGTTCGAGTCCTGACGGGGACGCCAGTCCGCAATGGAAAGTTAGTTAAGTGCTTGAAAACAAGCGTTTTCTACCATATAATTGCGGATTGACTTTTTTGTCAATTAACTTTGCATGTACTCACATAGGGTGCCCTTTAAGGGTGTTATTGAGTACGTGTTTATGAATAACCCTTTGAATGGAAAGATAAAATCATGTCCGTGACTATGCGTCAAATGCTGGAGGCCGGTGTTCACTTTGGCCACCAAACCCGTTACTGGAACCCAAAAATGGCCGAGTTCATTTTTGGTGATCGTAACAAAATTCATATTGTAAACCTGGAAAAGACCCTGCCACTGTTTGAAGAAGCACAGAAATACGTGCGCACACTGGCAGCCAACAAAGGTCGTATTCTGTTTGTGGGCACCAAGCGCCAAGCCCGCGACATCGTCAAAGAAGAAGCTCAACGCGCTGGTTGTGCATACGTCAATCACCGCTGGTTGGGTGGTATGTTGACTAACTTCAAAACTGTTAAACAGTCTATCAAGCGTCTGCAAGACTTTGAAGCCATGATGATTGATGGCAGTATCGACAAGTTCGGTAAAAAAGAAGCATTGGGCATCAAGCGCGAAATCGAAAAGCTTGAGCGTTCAATTGGTGGTATTAAAGAGATGGGTGGCTTGCCAGATGCTATTTTCGTGATTGACGTTGGTCATGAAAGCGGTGCGATCACTGAAGCTCGCAAACTGGGTATCCCAGTGATTGGTATCGTCGATACTAACAACTCTCCAGACGGCATCACTTATGTGATTCCTGGTAACGATGACTCATCACGCGCAATTCGTCTGTATGCACGTGGTATGGCAGACGCAGTACTGGAAGGTCGTGCGAATGCGATTTCTGAAATCGTGAAAGCTGCCCAGGAAGAAACAGCACCAGTGGCTGAGGCGACTGCCGAGTAATCACTCGCTGCTGACAAAGGGGCGCTGCGCCCCTTTTTTCTATTGCATGGCATGCAATATGACTGACACACAGTCGGTGTATTGTAGAGAAAAGAATTCTTAGATAAATCCTCTAATAGCAGGAATCCTAATAAAAGGAGTAATAAATGGCTGAAATTACCGCAAGCATGGTGAAAGACTTACGTGAGCGCACTGATGCTCCAATGATGGACTGTAAAAAAGCACTGACAGAAGCCGAAGGCGATATGACCCGTGCGGAAGAAATTTTGCGTGTGCGTTTTGGTAACAAAGCAAGCAAAGCTGCTGGCCGCGTGGCCGCTGAAGGGACTGTTGGTATCAGCATCACTGCTGATGGCAAACTGGGTACCTTGATTGAAGTGAACTCAGAAACTGACTTCTGTGCCAAAAACGAAGAGTTCCTGAAGTTCGTTGGTGAGTTGGCACAAGTGGTCAACGAAAACAATCCAGCCAACATCGAAGCGGTTGCTAATGCACCTATGCGTGGCGAAACTGCTGAAGCAGTGCGCGCACAGCTGGTTGGTAAAATCGGTGAAAACATCACTCCGCGACGTTTTGTACGTGCACAAGCACAAGGCAAACTTTATAGCTACGTACACGGCAGCAAAATTGGTGTGTTGGTTGACCTGGTGGGTGGTGATGAGGCTTTGGGTAAAGATATTGCGATGCACATTGCCGCTGCTAAACCTAAATCACTGGATGCCAGCGGTGTAGACGCTGCATTGATTGAAGCTGAGCGCCGCGTTGCGATTGAGAAAGCAAAAGAAGCGGGCAAGCCTGATGCCATGCTGGAAAAAATTGCTGAAGGTACCGTGCAGAAGTTCCTGAAAGAAGTCACGTTGCTGAGCCAGGCTTTTGTCAAAGATGACAAAGTGACTATCGAGCAGTTGTTGAAATCTAAAGGTGCTTCCGTTGCTTCGTTCACCATGTATACCGTTGGTGAAGGCATTGAAAAAGCAGTGGTTGACTATGCTGCTGAAGTGGCTGCTGCTGCCAAAGTTTAATCGTTATTAAACGATGGACAGGAAAAGTGGAATCCAAGGATTCCACTTTTTTTATGGCTCACGGGTCGGTTTACGGCCCAAAAAACCTTGTTTTGTGATTAAATAAGCACATTTTGAGTTTGGGAAAATAACGATGGCACAACCTGTTTTCAAGCGCGTTCTCCTTAAATTATCCGGTGAGGCGCTGATGGGTGATGATGCATATGGAATCAATCGCGAAACAGTCAATGCGATAGTTGGGCAGATCAAAGAAATTGTCGATATGGGCGTGCAAGTCGGTATCGTGATTGGTGGAGGTAACATTTTTCGTGGTGTCGCACCTGCTGCCGAAGGCATGGATAGGGCAAATGCCGATTACATGGGCATGCTAGCCACAGTCATGAATGCGATGGCACTGCAGGATGCCATGAAGCATGCCGGCGTGCCAGCGCGTGTGCAAAGTGCGTTGAATATTGAAGCAGTCGCAGAGCCTTATATCCGTGGCAAGGCTATTCGCTACCTTGAAGAAGGTAAAGTAGTCATTTTTGGTGCTGGTACGGGTAATCCATTTTTCACCACCGATACTGCAGCGGCTTTGCGTGGCGTTGAAATCGATGCCGAAATCGTGTTGAAAGCCACCAAGGTTGATGGCATCTATACGGCTGATCCGAAAAAAGATCCGTCAGCGACGCGGTATGATCAGGTCTCGTATGACGAGGCAATTAATAAAAACTTAAAGGTGATGGATGCGACAGCTTTTACGCTTTGTCGTGACCAGAAAATGCCGATTGCTGTCTTCAGCATTTTTAAAGAAGGGGCACTCAAGAGCGTCATCTTAGGTGAGAATGAAGGAACACGCGTCAGGGCTTAAGCCGGACGCTGGCGTTATGGAGAAACAATAATGGTTGAAGATATTAAAAAATCTGCTGAGCAGAAAATGCAAAAGTCCCTGGAGGCTTTGAAAACTGATTTGGCTAAAGTCCGTACAGGACGTGCGCATGCTGGTTTGCTCGACCACGTGATGGTCGAGTATTACGGTTCCATGGTGGCGATTAACCAAGTGGCTAACGTCAACCTTGGCGATGCGCGTACGATTAACGTTCAGCCCTATGAAAAAAACATGATTGCGAAAGTTGAAAAAGCTATCCGCGATAGTGATTTGGGCCTGAACCCAGCCACAAATGGTGACTTGATCCGTGTCCCTATGCCTATGCTGACTGAAGAGCGTAGGCGTGACCTGACCAAAATTGTGCGTAATGAAGGTGAAGGCGCTAAAGTGGCGATCCGCAATGTGCGTCGTGATGCCAACGATGCCTTGAAAAAACTCATCAAGGATAAAGCGATTTCTGAAGATGATGAGCGCCGTGCCCAGGATGAGGTTCAAAAGATGACCGACAAGGCCGTGGCTGAAGTTGACAAAATCCTGCAACAAAAAGAAGCTGACTTGATGGCTGTGTAACAGCCATCAACGCGAACGGAAGCTGTTTTGGGTTTATTCTCCAGTTCTACCAAAGAGGTCCCGCCAATTCAAGAGGTGCCACAACATGTGGCTGTCATTATGGATGGCAACGGGCGTTGGGCCAAAAAACGCTTTTTACCGCGCGTGGCAGGTCATCAACGCGGTTTAGAGTCGGTGCGTGCCATGGTGAAGGCTTGTGTCCGCCTGGATATCAAGTACCTGACGCTGTTTGCATTTAGCAGTGAGAACTGGCGCCGACCTCCCGAGGAGGTTACTTTCCTGATGAGCTTGTTTCTGGAGGCGCTGGACCGCGAAGTCAAAAAACTGCATGAAGCCAACGTGATTTTGAAGCTGATTGGCGATCGTTCAGCTTTTAATGCCACCTTGCAGCAAAAGATGCTTGAAGCGGAGCAGAAAACAGCAGCGAACACAGGATTGACCCTGACGATTGCTGTCAATTATGGCGGGCGCTGGGATGTAGTGCATGCGGTTAACCAGTTATTGCAGGCGCAACCAGACCTCAAACAGATACAAGAATCAGATTTAACGCCATATCTTTCCATGCCTTATGCGCCTGAGCCTGATCTATTCATCCGCACCGGTGGCGAGACACGTATCAGTAACTTTCTGTTGTGGCAACTGGCCTATACCGAGCTTTATTTCACATCCACCTTATGGCCGGACTTTGATGATGCAGCATTTGAAGCGGCATTAAGTTCTTACCGTCAGCGTGAACGCCGTTTTGGGCGCACCAGTGAGCAACTGGTTGAGCCAAACGCTTCCTGATTATGCTAAAAACCCGAATTCTTACTGCCATAGTACTGTTGGGATTATTTTTACCCGCTTTGTTTTGGCTACCTTTGCTGGCGTGGGCCTCAATCATGTTAGGTCTCACGCTGATTTGCTTGAGTGAGTGGGCAGGGTTCCTGCAGTTGAGTAAGTCGCAGACCCATGTTTACCTGGCTGTCTCTGCTTTGCTGGGGCTGGCGATGTTATTTTTATTGCCGCAGCTGGGCTTTCACTGGTTTTTTTATCATGCCTTGCAGGTGTTTGCGTTCGCAACCGCGTTCTGGTTGATTGTCGTGCCTGTCAGTTTGTTCTTTCATGTGTTCTCAAAAAATAAAGGAATGAATGCAATCATCGGCTGGGGGTTGATGATGTCTTTGTGGCTGGCATTGGTGGCGGCCAAAGAGGTTAACCCTTATGTGTTGCTAGTGATTATTTCCACGATCTGGCTGGCCGATAGTGCAGCCTATTTTGCTGGCAAGCAGTTTGGACGACATAAGCTGGCGCCAGCCATCAGTCCTGGTAAAACCTGGGAAGGCGTATTCGGCGCCTTGCTGGCAGTGGCCATTTATGCCGCCGTACTCAAGATAACGGGTGCGGTGTCAACTTGGTGGATATTGCCTGGTTTGTGGCTGGTGACAGTTGCTGGTATCTATGGCGATTTGTTTGAGTCATTTTTCAAACGTCGCGCCAACCTGAAAGACAGCGGGCAATTTCTGCCCGGACATGGTGGATTGCTGGATCGCGTTGATGGCGTGATTCCAGCCTTACCTATTGGCATGTGCCTTCTGTTCTGGTTTCATTACTGGCAACAGGCTTATTCGTTTTAAGAGGTTATTTTGCAATACGTCACCATACTTGGCAGCACTGGCACCATCGGTCAGCAGACGCTGGATGTGATTTCACAGCATCCAGGGCGCTATGGCGTGTTCGCGTTGGCTGCGCACAGTAATGTGGATGCTATGTTGCAGCAGTGTGCAACATACAAACCTCGCTATGCCGTGATGCAGGACAAGGATGCCGCGCAGCTATTGCGTCAGCGCGTACAGGCCGAACAATTGAAAGTCGAAGTACTGGCCGGCGTTGAGGGATTAACCTTGGTGTCTGCCCATGCCGAAGTAACTATTGTCATGGCAGCCATTGTGGGTGCTGCAGGCTTGTTACCTGCGCTGGCTGCTGCAAAAGCGGGTAAAAAAATCCTGCTGGCTAATAAAGAAACCCTGGTGATGGCCGGTCAGTTGTTTATGGATGCTGTGAAACAGGGGCAAGCTACTTTGCTACCGATAGATAGCGAGCATAATGCCATTTTCCAGGTGATGCCAAAATTACCCTATGATGAGTTGGCTGATGTCGGTGTTAATCAGATTATCCTCACTGCTTCTGGCGGGCCTTTCCGCACTTATAGTCAGCTACAGCTGCAACAGGTGACCCCAGCCCTCGCGTTAAAACACCCTAACTGGGTGATGGGTGCAAAAATTACTATCGACTCTTCTACGCTCATGAATAAGGGGCTGGAAGTGATTGAAGCACATTGGTTGTTTGATGCACGCCCAGACCAGATTGATGTGGTCGTGCATCCGCAAAGTGTGATTCATTCCATGGTGTCATACGTTGATGGCAGTATTCTTGCGCAGCTGGGTAATCCTGATATGCGTACCCCGATTGCTTATGGCTTGGCTTATCCTGAGCGCATCGCTTCTGGCGTGAAACCGCTGAGCTTGATAGAGGTGGCCAGGTTGGAGTTTGAAGCGCCAGATACGCAACGTTTTCCATGCCTGAAATTGGCTTATGATGCATTGGCTGCTGGAGGCACTGGACCCGCGATGCTCAATGCAGCAAATGAAGTGGCCGTCGCCGCATTTTTACGCGAACAAATCCAGTATTTGGATATTCCGGCACTGATCAATGCCACTCTGCAGAAATTGTCCATCGAAACCGTGCAGTCGATTGAGCAACTGCTGCTTGTGGATAGCCAGGCCAGGGCTTATGTGCAAGCACTCATCTCAAAAATGACTGTTAAACCTGTACGCAAGGTTGCCAGCGTATGACATCAGTCCTGGCGTTTATTGTTGCTATAGGTGTCCTGGTCACTATCCATGAATTTGGCCATTACCTGGCTGCACGCAGTTGCGGTATACGCGTCCTCAAGTTCTCTATCGGCTTCGGCAAGCCGATATTCAAATATCAGGCGAACCCTCAATCCACGCAGTGGATATTATCCTGGATCCCGCTGGGTGGGTACGTCAAAATGCTGGATAGCCGTGAACATGAATCTGTGTCCGCGCAGGTGGATTGGTCGCAGGCATTTGACCGCCAAAGCATCGCTGCCAAAATGTGGGTGGTCTTTGCCGGGCCATTCGCTAATTTATTACTGGCATTTGTCTGCTACTGGGGCTTGATTGCCCAGGGCGAGGTGGGACTGAAACCCTATATTGGCCCGGTAGAGCCAGGCTCATTGGCGGCCCAGGCAAAATTACGCCAGGGTGATCTGATTGTTTCGCTGGATGGCAAGCCGCTCGAAACCTGGCAGGAAGCCCAATGGCATATGTTGGAGAACTGGGTTGCCCATCGATCAGTGCTTGTGTTGACCAAAACTGCACAAGGCGATGTACATCAGCATGTGCTGCCTTTAAATCGCTTGCCAGGTGACCCTGATGGCGAAGTCATGCAAAAAGCTGGTCTGACTGTATTAATGCCTGTTGTCCCGGCAGTGATTGGTGAAGTCATCCCTGGTTCAGTTGCTGAGAAAAGCGGTCTCCAGACCGGTGACCGTATCCTTAAGGTAAATCAAAAAACAATTTCTGACTGGCAACAGTTTGTTAAAGTGGTGCGGGGTAATCCAGGTCAGCCGTTAAAAATAGAATACCAACGCGCTGAGAATTTGTACCAGGTAAAACTGCTGCCTGAAACAGTCCAGCAAGGTGGCCAGAAGGTCGGGCGCCTAGGTGCTGCGGTCAATATGGATGCAGTCGATCTCACACCATATCAGGTGATCCGTCATTACAGTGCGTCACAAGCAGCACTACGTGCAGTAGATAAAATGCATGAAACGATTGCTTTCACCCTTAATATGCTGGGGAAAATGATCACGGGTGAGGCTTCGCTTAAAGCCATCAGTGGCCCCGTCAGTATTGCAGATGCTGCGGGTGAATCTGCTGGGATGGGTATCAAGCCTTATATTGGGTTTATTGCCTTACTCAGCATCAGTATTGCAGTCATGAACCTGCTGCCGATTCCAGTATTGGATGGCGGCCATTTGTTGTATCATATGGCGGAATTGATTCGAGGAGAACCATTACCCGACAAGGTGCTGGCAATAGGACAGCGTTTGGGCCTGGGTATTTTGGGGGCATTGATGTTTATTGCTTTTTTTAATGACATCAATCGTTACCTGATTGGTTGAAAGTATAGTTAATGAGAATAAAATCCAGTTCCAAGTTGTGGTTGTGTTTGTTGGCGGGGGTGATGCACCTGAACGCACATGCGACAGAACCATTTGTCATTACCGATATCCGTGTTGAAGGTTTGCAACGTACAGAGCCCGGTACTGTCTTCAATTACCTGCCCATGCAGGTAGGCGATGTCATGAGCGATGAAAAAGCCGCACAGGCGATTAAGTCTCTCTATGCAACTGGCTTTTTCAAGGATGTACGGATTGAAAATGAAGGCGATGTACTGGTCGTGACTGTGCAGGAGCGTCCTTCTGTCACGCAAATTGATTTCAGCGGTAACAAGTCCTTTCAGACAGACAAAATCAAGGAAGGCTTGAAACAGATTGGTATTGCCGAAGGCCAGATTTTTGATAAATCGCAACTGGACAGGGCAGAGCAAGAAATCAAGCGACAATACCTGTCTCAGGGTAAATACAGCGCTGAGGTCAAGGCCACCGCCAGTCCGCTGGAACGTAACCGTGTTGCCATACGCTTCGAGATTACAGAAGGTCCCGCAGCAAAAATCCGCGATATCAATATCGTTGGCAACCATTTGTTTACCACAGAAGATTTGCGCGCCAACTTTTTGCTCACGACGCCAAACTGGATGAGCTGGTGGAACAAAGATGACCAGTATTCCAAACAAAAACTGACGGCCGATCTGGAAGCATTGCGTTCTTTTTACATGAACCAGGGTTATCTGGAGTTTTCCATCGACTCCACACAAGTGTCCATTTCTCCTGACAAGCGTGATGTCTATATCACCATCAACCTGACTGAAGGTGAAAAATACAATATCAGCAAGACCAAGCTGGCTGGCGATATGTTGCTGCCAGAGGAGGACTTGCGCAAGCTGATCAATATCCAGGATGGTGAAGTATTCAATCGCCAGAAGGTGACAGATGCCAGCAAGATCATTAACGACAAGCTGGGTGAAGAAGGTTATGCGTTTGCCAACGTGAATGCAGTCCCTGAAATCAACAAGCAGGAGCATACGGTTGCGTTTACCTTCTTTATTGATCCTGGCCGTAAAGTCTATGTCAGACGGATTAACGTGCAGGGCAACACCCGCACACGTGACTCCGTGGTCAGGCGTGAAATGCGCCAGATGGAATCTGCCTGGTACGCAGGGGATAAGATCAAGCGTTCCAAAGAACGTATCCAGCGCCTCAACTTTTTTGATAGTGTTGAGCTGGAAACGCCATCAGTGCCTGGGATCAATGACCAGGTGGATATGAATGTGACTGTGGCTGAAAAAGCGACGGGTAGTGTGCAGTTTGGTGCGGGTTTGTCGAGTAGTGATGGTGTCGTTCTGGGGTTCAATGTGAACCAGCCTAACTTCCTCGGCACGGGTAACCGTGTAGCCTTGCAAGTCAATACAAGTAGCTTCAATACGATTTATTCGTTGTCGTATACAGACCCTTATTACACACCAGATGGTATCAGCCGTGGCTTTGATATTTATCGTCGTGATGTGGATACTAGCCGTAGAAATTCAACCCAGCTGAATGTGGGTACCTATAACAGTCAGTCTTACGGTCTTGGCGTACGTTTTGGCATGCCGATGTCCGAAATGGACTTTATCAGTGCTGGTTTGACGCTGGACCTGACTGAAGTTGAACTTTCCGACAGTAGTCCGATTCAATACCTGAGATTCTGTGAAAACAGCAGTGGCTGTAGCAGTAATTCCATCGTATTCAATGCTGGCTGGACCTTCGATTCAAGGGATAATATCCTGTTCCCGCGCAGGGGTGTTTTACAGCGGCTGTCTGGCGATGTATCCATTCCTGGTCTTGATCTGCAATATTACAAAGTCAGTTATCAGCACAGCTGGTATAAAGACATGGGCAAAGACTTCACGCTGATGCTCAATGGGGAAGCTGGCTATGCTAATAGCTACGGCGGTAAAAACTATCCGTTCTTCAAAAACTTCTATGCCGGTGGCGTGAATAGTGTCCGTGGTTTCCTGAACTCTTCTTTAGGCCCGCGTGATATCAATCCAAGTTCAGGTTCTGACTTTGCTGTCGGTGGTACGAAGCGTTTTGTTGGTAATGTCGAATTATTTATGCCTGTGCCATTTGTCTCGCAATCCAATCAGTTCCGTTTGAGTGCGTTTGTGGATGGTGGTGGTGTATATGGTAAAGATGATTCAATTAACTCCGAATATTTGAGATTCTCCACCGGTGTGGGCGTGACTTGGGTCTCACCATTTGGACCATTGAAACTGGTCTTGGCCAAACCACTGAATGAGAAAGATTATGATGACACGCAAGTGCTGCAATTCCAGTTCGGGCAACAGTTCTAATGCTGCGAGAAGCTAAAACTGGTGTGAAGGGAGTCATTGCATGAGAAGTATATGGTTAGGATTTTTCTGCTTGTTACTATATGGTAGCCAAGCGACTGCTGCTGACTTCAAGGTTGGTTATGTGCAAGTGGACAAGTTGCTACAAGAGGCTCCCCAAACTGCTGAGACAGGCAAAAAGCTAGAGAAAGAATTCAGTCCGCGATCCTTGGAACTGGACAAGTTGCAAAAACAGATCCGTGACTTGGAATCACAACTGGACCATGACCGTGCAACGAGTATGAGTGAAGCTGAACGCCGTCAAAAAGAGCGCCAATTGAATAATTCACGCCTTGAATTCCAGAGTAAGCAGCGTGAGTTACGCGAGGATATCAACCTGCGCAAAAATGAAGAACTTGCCTTGTTGCAAGAGCGTATCAACAAGGCTGTACAGACAGTGGCCGAAAGTGAAGGTTATGATCTGGTTGCTTACAGCGGCGTGGCCTATGCCAGCAAGCGTATTGATATTACGGATAAAGTCCTCAAATTGCTGGGTAAAAAATAACCAGTCATCTTTTCACGTCAAGTTTTATTCTCAAGGACAGTCTTTTTTATGGCGCAACACTTTACATTACATGAGATAGTTGCGTCTCTGGGAGGGCAGGTTGATCTTGGTCAGCCTGAGCAAGCAAAGTCGCTGAAAATTTCACGGTTGGCCTCTTTAAAGCAGGCCAAACCTGGCATGATCAGTTTTTTTAATGATACAAAATATACGCAATTATTACAGGAGACGCAGGCTTCTGTCGTGATTTTGCGTCCAGAGCATCGTGCCTTGACTGGATTGCCATGTATCCTCACGGATAATCCCTACGCCTATTTCGCCAAACTGTCAGCCTTGATGAACCCACCCAGGCAATATATCAATCATGTGCATCCTAGCGCTGTGATCGGTTTTGATACGCATTTGCCATCCGAACGGACGATTGATGCCATGACGAGTATCGGTGACCGTGTCAAATTGGGTCATGGTGTGCGCATTGGTGCTGGCTGTGTGATTGAAGATGATGTCACGATTGGACCAAATACAGTATTGGAGCCGCGTGTTGTCATCAAGCATGGGACAATCATTGGTAGCCATTGCCATTTATTTTCTGGCTGTATCATTGGAAATGATGGTTTTGGTTATGCCGAAGAGCAGGGGCAATGGGTTAAAATACCACAAGTTGGCCGCGTCGTGATTGGTAACCATGTGGATATCGGTGCCAACACCACCGTGGACCGAGGGGCGCTTGATGATACCGTCATCGAGGATGGGGTTAAGTTGGACAATTTAATACAGGTCGCCCATAATGTCCGCATCGGTGCGCATACGGTCATTGCCGGATGTGTGGGCATTGCTGGCAGTGCCGAGATTGGCGCACATTGCAAAATAGGCGGTGCGGCCATGATTCTCGGCCATTTGCAGATCGTGGATGGTGTCACCATTTCGCCGGGTTCAATGATTATGCGTTCGATACAGCAAGCAGGCACCTATACGGCACTGATGCCATTCCAGAAACATGAAGACTGGTTACGGACAGCAGCAAATATCCGGCATTTGGAACAATATCAGCTGAGACTCAAGCAACTTGAGCAAGCACTAAGCAATATACAAAAATATTCGGAAGATTGAGAGAATTTATGGCTGAAAACACAATGAATAGCATGGATATTCATGAGATTCTGGAACACCTGCCGCACCGCTATCCATTTGTACTGGTTGACCGTGTCCTGTCTATGGAGCTAGGCAAAGAGATTACTGCCGTGAAAAACGTATCGGTCAATGAGCCTTATTTTCCCGGCCATTTTCCATACCACCCGGTGATGCCCGGTGTACTGATTGTTGAGGCAATGGCACAGGCGGCAGCCTTGCTGTCGTTTAAAACCATGGGTACCAAGCCCACCAATGATTCGGTTTATTATTTTGCCGGTATCGACAATGTGCGCTTTAAAAAACCCGTCTCTCCTGGCGACCAGATTATTCTGCACGTCAAGATAGACCGTATCCTGAAGGGGATCTGGAAATACATCGCCGTTGCCAAAGTGGGTGACGAAATCGTGGCAGAAGCCAATATGATGTGTATCCTCAAAGCCATTGAAAAATAATTTTTGACTAGCGTGTCCTGAAAGACACCTGGGACGCCTGAACATGCAAAACCTGATTCATCCTACCGCAATCATAGATCCTAAAGCCGAGCTGGATAGCTCGGTAGAAGTGGGCCCTTATACCACCATAGGAGCTGGCGTACGAATTGATGCCGGCACCAAGATAGCCTCACATGTCGTGATTGAAGGGCCTACCACCATAGGCAAACATAACGAGATCTTCCAGTTCTCTTCACTAGGTGCCAAGCCACAGGATAAAAAGTTCAAGGATGAACCTACCTTGCTCGAGATAGGTGATCACAATACTATCCGTGAATTTTGTACCTTCAACCGTGGGACAGTACAAGATAAAGGCACGACCAAAATTGGCAACCACAACTGGATCATGGCGTACGTGCATATTGCGCATGATTGCATCGTCGGTAACCATATCATCATGGCCAATAACTCTTCACTGGCTGGACATGTGACGATTTACGATCATGCCATTTTGGGTGGATTTACCCTGATTCACCAGTTCTGCCAGATTGGCGAGCATATTATTACTGCTGTTGGGTCTGTGGTTTTTAAAGACATCCCGCCTTACGTGACGGCAGCAGGATATGATGCCCAGCCACATGGCATCAATGCTGAAGGGCTTAAGCGCCGTGGCTTCAGTGCCGAAACCATACAGCAGATTAAGCGTGCTTATAAAGTGCTTTATCGTCAGGGCTTGTCGCTTGAAGAGGCCAAAGTGACCTTGGCGGATATGGAGAAATCATGCCCGGAAATTGGCCTGATGACCCGTTTTCTCGCGCAAACTACGCGCGGCATTGTGCGTTAAATAAAAAATCATATGGCAAAGATTGCAATGGTGGCGGGAGAGGCCTCCGGAGACTTGCTGGGCTATCACCTCATCCAGGAACTGAAATCACTCCATCCTGATGTGGAGATTTTCGGCATCGCAGGCCCCAAAATGATGAGTTTGGGGGCTAAATCTCTATTTCCGATCGAGCGGCTTTCCGTGCGTGGCTATCTTGAAGTGCTCAGGCATTTGTGGGGGCTGTTAAAGCTACGAAAGCAGCTTTACAAACAGATACTCGAAGCAAAGCCCGATGTTTTTATAGGCATAGATGCGCCAGACTTTAATTTCTGGCTGGAACGCAAACTTAAAGCCAAGGGCATTGCCACCATTCATTATGTCAGCCCATCAATATGGGCCTGGCGTAAAAATCGCATCCACAAGATCAAACGGTCGGTTTCACATATGCTGGCACTGTTTCCATTTGAACCACCGTTGTATCAGCAAGTCGGTGTGCCCGTGACCTATATTGGCCATCCTCTCGCGGATGCGTTGCCTATGGAGCCGAATGCGGGGCAGACCAGGGAAAAACTCAAATTGAAAAAAGACAGCGTGGTGATTGCCATGTTACCTGGTAGCCGGCAATCCGAAGTGAATTTCCATGCGGCACTGGTGCTTGAAACCGCGATTGTTTTTGACCGTCTGATGCGTGAGAATGGCAAGAAAGTGCAATTCCTCGTGCCATTGGTGACACGCGAGACTCGAGATATTTTCCAGAATGCCTGGCACCAATTGCTGACGCAGCAGCCAGAGACCAACATAGATTTGCAAATCATGTTTGGTCACGCACATGATGCCATGACGGCGGCGGATGCGGTATTGGTGGCATCAGGTACGGCGACACTGGAAGCTGCCTTACTGAAAAAGCCGATGGTCATTACCTATAAAATGTCCAATATGAGCTGGCAATTATTAAAACGGATGCGGTTGCAGCCTTATGTGGGACTGCCTAATATACTGGCTGGTGAATTTATTGTGCCTGAATTGTTGCAAAATGAAGCGACGCCTGAAAGCATTGCACAAACCTTGTATAACTTGTTGGCAGATAAAGCGGGTTTAACGATCTTGCAAGAAAAATACCGCAGCATTCATACCCAACTCAAGCAAAACAGCGCGCAGAAAGCGGCAGCGGTGGTTAAACAATTCTTAAGGGCCTGATCGTATGCATGTACTGTGTGGGATTGATGAAGCGGGCAGGGGGCCATTGGCTGGAGCTGTGTACGCCGCCGCCGTCATCTTGAATCCTTCCAGACCCATTAAAGGCCTGGCTGATTCAAAGAAACTATCTGAAGCCAAACGCGATTCATTGGCCATTGAAATCAAATCGCATGCGCTTGCTTGGGGCATTGCCAGTGCCAGCGCAAAGGAAATTGATACCATCAACATCCTGCAAGCCAGCATGCTCGCCATGCAACGTGCCTATCAGGCGATGGCGGACCAGTTTGGACTGCATGCGACGCTGATTCAGGTCGATGGTAATCGCACGCCTAAATTTCATTTGCCGTGTGAAGCGATTGTGCAAGGCGATAGCCTCGTCGCTGAAATTTCAGCGGCTTCTATTCTGGCTAAAACGGCCAGAGATGCGTCATTACTTGAACTGGATGCACAATATCCGCAGTACGGATTCGCGCAGCATAAAGGCTATCCCACCGCTTTACATCTGGAACGATTGGAAAAGTATGGCGTCACGCCAGAGCATAGACGCAGCTATGCACCTGTGAAAAAATTGATCAGTATCATGATTGAGTAGCTACTTGATCTGCCTAAAACAAAAAAGCCGCTTAAAGCGGCTTTTTTATTGTTAGTGTAGCAGTGTGTGCTCATTCAACCAGCAACTCAGTTTTCCCTGGTTTACCATTCATTTCATCTGCATTGGGCAGTGGTTCTTTACGCGCAGTAATCGTAGGCCATACGGTGGCTAGGCGCGCATTGAGCGCGATAAAGTGCTGCTGGTCCGCTGGCACATCGTCTTCCGAGAAAATGGCTTCTGCCGGGCATTCAGCGACGCACAGCGTACAGTCAATGCATTCGTCTGGATTGATCGCCAGGAAGTTTGGGCCTTCAACAAAGCAATCCACCGGGCACACATCTACGCAGTCGGTATATTTGCACTGAATACAATTTTCGGTTACTACATAAGTCATGTTTTAAATCCTTTGCCGGCTATTTCAGCCAAAACGATATTTTATTGCAATTTAGCTTAAATGACGATGTGTTGTGTTGTCATTCATCAAACAATCATGCCCGCACCAACAGTGTTATTACTGCTCTCGTCAATGACAATAAATGCCCCTGTGGCTCGGTTTTTGTCGTAGCTGTCTACCATGAGCGGCTGTGCCAGTTTGAAGCTGACGCGTGCAATATCATTCATTTTGAGGTCAGAGGTCGCTTGTTGTTCCAGGGTATTTACATCCACCTTGTATTGAATACTGCCAATCTTGGCTTTGGACTCACGTGTGGTGTGGCGCACGATATAAGTCCTGGCGGGGGAAAGTGGCGTCTCGGACAGCCAGCAGACGTGTGCTTCAATCTGCTTGACGGCTTCCGGTGCTTCACTGGTTTTAACGATCATGTCACCGCGGGAGGTATCGATTTCGTCTTCGAGTAACAGCGTGATACTTTGCTCCGTTTGCGCACTTTGCAATTGCTCGTTACCCAGCTGGATGGCTTTGACTTTGGATTGATAACCGTTAGGCAATACTGTCACCGAATCGCCAACAGCAATCGAACCTGATTCAACGCGGCCCATAAAGCCACGGAAGTCGTGCAACTCTGGATTCGCTGAATCATGTGGACGGCACACAAACTGCACTGGGAAACGGAATTTTTCTGCCTGATCGCTATGTGCGGCTGGAGCCGCTTCCAGGAGCTCGAGCAAGGTTTCGCCCTGGTACCAGTTCATATTGTCCAGGCGGTCTACCAACATGTCGCCATTGAGGGCAGACATCGGAATAAACTTGATGTCACGTGCTTGTGCCAGGCCAATTTCGCTGGCAAAGGTGATGTAGTCAGCCTTGATTTTTTCATAAGTGGCCTGGTCGTAGTTGACCAGGTCCATCTTATTCACGGCAACCACAATATGTGGAATCCCCACCAGGTGCGCCAGGTAACTGTGACGACGGGTTTGTGTCAGCACCCCTTTACGCGCATCAATCAGGATAATCGCCAGATTAGCGGTAGAGGCGGCAGTGACCATGTTACGCGTGTATTGCTCATGGCCGGGGGCATCGGCAATGATGTATTTACGCGTACCAGTACTAAAGTAACGGTAGGCGACGTCAATCGTAATGCCTTGTTCGCGCTCAGCCTGCAGGCCGTCGGTCAGCAATGACAGATCCACTGCTTCCATGCCGCGTTTTTGCGATGTGCGTGCAATATTATTGAGCGTATCTGCCAGAATGGTTTTTGTGTCATACAGCAAGCGGCCAATCAAGGTACTTTTACCATCATCCACGCTGCCGCAGGTCATAAAGCGCAGCAAAGAGTCGTTATGTTGAGTTGTCATATTAAAAGTAACCTTCTTTCTTACGCTGCTCCATCGAAGCCTCGGAAGTTTGATCATCCAGACGGGTCGCGCCACGTTCGGTAATGGTGGTGGTGGCAGTTTCTACCACAATCTTGCTGACATCGTCGGCGTCAGAGAGCACAGGCGCGGTACATGTCACGTCACCCACAGTACGGAAACGCACTTGCATGTTAATCACTTCTTCACCTGCCTTAGGCTGGTTGATGACCTCACCGGACGTCAACGGCACGTTGACCGGGAAAATGGCGCCATTGCGCATGACGATGTCACGCTGATGGGCAAAATAAATGCTGGGCAATTCGAGTTTTTCGCGCTCGATATATTGCCAGACGTCCATTTCTGTCCAGTTGGAAATCGGGAAGGCACGGATATTTTCGCCCTTGTGTACACGCGCGTTATACAGGTTCCATAATTCCGGGCGCTGGTTTTTCGGATCCCATTGACCAAACTCGTCACGGAAACTCATGATGCGCTCTTTGGCGCGAGCTTTTTCTTCATCACGGCGGGCGCCGCCGATGCAGCAGTCAAATCCGAATTCTTCAATCGCTTCCAGCAAGGTCACAGACTGGTGTTTGTTACGCGGTTCATCAGGCGTTTTCAACACGACCGTACCGCGTTTCATGGAGTCTTCTACCGAACGCACAATCAGGCGTTCACCGAGCTCTGCTGCGCGCTGATCGCGAAAGTTGATCACTTCCTGATAGTTGTGGCCAGTGTCGATATGCATGAGTGGGAAGGGGAAACGGCCAGGGCGAAATGCCTTTTCAGCCAGGCGCAAAATGCACAGCGAGTCTTTACCGCCGGAGAACAGTAGCACCGGGTTAGCGCACTGACCAGCGACTTCACGCAGGATATGAATGGCTTCAGCTTCCAGCCAGTCCAAATGACTTAAAGGTTGTTTTGTAGACATGAGTTTTCAATCGTTACGAATTTATTTTTTGACGTGCAAACCGCACTCTTTGCTGTCGGGTTTTAGCTTCGCATGGCAATGTAATATTTTGCCATGCTACGCAGAAATCCATCATCCTCGTTTGACTTCATTTAACATGAAGTCCACACTCTTTAGATTCTGGATTTTCCCACCACCAGCGACCGGCGCGGATATCTTCACCCATAGCCACGGCGCGCGTACAGGGCGCGCAACCAATGCTGGGGTAAAACTGGTCGTGCAGGGCGTTATACGGTACTTCAAACAGGCGGATATAGGCCCAGACTTCTTTTTCAGTCCAGTCACTCAGCGGATTGAATTTTTCCAGCTGGTTGCCTGCGTCATATTCACGCGTAGGCAAATTGCTGCGGGTCGCCGCCTGTTCGGCACGCATACCGGTGACCCAGGCTTGCTTGCCTGCGAGTGCGCGTTGCAAGGGTTCCACTTTGCGCATATGGCAGCAGGCTTTGCGCAGCTCAATGCTTTCATAGAAGGCATTGATACCTTGGGTACGAACATAATTTTCCACGGCTTCATGCTTGGGGAAAAATACCAGCGGCTTAATGCTGTAAGTTTGTTCAACATCACCCATCAACGTGTAGGTTTCAGCAGGCAGGCGGCCAGTATCCAGCGAGAAAATCTCGATAGGCAGCTTTTCTTTGGCAATCAGGTCCGTTAAGACCATATCTTCGGCGCCATAGCTATTGGCAAACGTAATGGCTGGAAATTCAGCCGCTGCAGCACGCAGCAAGCCGAGCGCCTGCGCACGCTTGGCGTGTACGCTGGCGACCAGTTCATCTGTCAGTGTAGGACGCGTGGCCGGGTTGTTGGCGGCCGGTTTGAGCATGCTGACGCTGGAGTTCATGCGCGGTTCACCCTGCGCCAGACTGGGACATCAGCAACCCCGCCCTGGTAAGGCTGGCTGAAATCATTCAGGCTGGCCAGTGCATCTTCGGCGGAGCGGTCTGCCCGGATCAGGAAGCTGTTAAAACCGGCACGTTTGTGGAAAAACAATTGGTCACGCAATACGTCACCAATCGCACGCAACTCGTTTTTATAACCAAAACGTGTACGCAGCCAGGCGCCTAATGTGAAAATGCGACCATCGGCAAAGCGCTCGACAAAAATTGCAATAATAGGCAGGCTGTTGAGGTCGGCAAACTCTGCCTGCAAGGCTTCAGCCGTTTCGTGTGTGGCTAAAACAATCCCTAACTCGCCAGCTGCGAGGCGAGGCTCTAATTCGGCCTTGCGCGCTTGCCAGACAGTCAGCGGTACCAGAATCTTGCCGCTGGCCGGAATTTGCGTATTGGCGATCTGTTCTGGGGTAAAAGTAAGTTCACCTGTCAGTTTAAAAAGTACGACTTTACCTGCCTGTTTGCGCACAGACTCTTCAGCCGGCGCAGGTGGAACAACACGTGTCCATTCATCAGCCACAATGCTGGCCTGGCCATTGGCAGACAATTGAATCAGTTGACTCATTATGCAGTTTCCTTTTCAGCATAGACATGGGCCTTGAACGGTGCCACACCTAAACGACGTACAGTATCAATAAAGCGCTCTTCATCCTGGCGCTCGCGCACATAGACTTCAATCAGGCGTTTAACCACGTCTGGCATTTCCTCAGCTGAGAATGAAGGGCCAATGACGGTGCCTATGCTGGCGTCATTGCCTTGTTTGCCGCCAATCGTGACCTGATACCATTCAGAACCATCTTTATCCACACCCAGGATGCCGATGTGGCCAACATGGTGGTGACCGCAAGCGTTCATGCAGCCGGAAATGTTGAGTTCCAGGTCGCCGATTTCATAGAGGTAATCCAGATTGTCAAATTGCATCTGGATGGCTTCGGCAATCGGGATGGACTTGGCATTGGCCAGGCTGCAGAAGTCACCACCCGGGCAGCAGATAATGTCAGTCAGCAAGCCAATGTTAGGGGTGGCCAATCCAGCGGCACGGGCTTTTTCCCACACGGCAAATAAATCTGACAATTGCACATCGGCCAGGATCAGGTTTTGTTCGTGTGATGAACGCAACTCCCCAAAGCTGTAAGCGTCTGCCAGATCGGCGACAACATGCATTTGCTCGCTAGTGATATCGCCAGGAGCTTTGCCATGGGGCTTGAGTGACAAAGTCACGGCGCGATAGCCAGAGACGCGATGGGCGTGTACACAACGTTTTACCCATGCAGCAAACGCCGGATTGCTGGCAACGGCAGCGTCAAACGCAGCATCATGCGCTGGCAGCGTTTTATATGGCATGGGCTCAAAATATTTGGCTACGCGATCCAGTTCGTGTTGGGTGATGGTCAGCGGGCCATCTTTTAAATGCGCCCATTCTTCTTCCACCTGACGTTTGAATTCTTCAATGCCCAGTGCTTTGACCAGAATCTTGATTCGTGCCTTGTAAATGTTATCGCGGCGACCGTGGATGTTATAAACGCGGATAATCGCTTCGCAGTAAGACAACACGTGTTGCCATTCGAGGTGCTCACGGATCACGGTGCCCAGGATAGGCGTACGGCCCAGGCCGCCACCGACCCAGACTTTAATCGCCATCTGGCCCTCTGTGTCTTTATAAAACTCTAGGCCGATATCGTGCGCCTGCACAATGGCGCGGTCTTTTTCTGTGCCGGATACCGCAATCTTGAATTTGCGTGGCAACAGGGCAAATTCCGGGTGGAAGGTGCTCCATTGGCGCATGATTTCTGCGATTGCGCGTGGGTCAATAATTTCATCCGGTGCAATCCCGGCAAATTGGTCAGTCGTAATGTTACGGATGCAGTTGCCCGAGGTCTGGATGGCGTGCATTTCTACCGTCGCCAGTTCCGCCAGGATATCTGGTGTATCTTCCAGTTTGGGCCAGTTTAATTGCAAGTTTTGGCGGGTGCTGAAGTGGCCATAGCCACGGTCATATTTTTTTGTAATATCCGCCAGTTTGCGCAATTGTTTGCTGGACAGCAATCCGTAGGGTACCGCAATACGTAGCATGGGCGCATGGCGTTGAATATACAGGCCATTTTGCAGGCGCAATGGACGGAACTCCTCATCGGTGAGCTCGCCTGCCAGGTAGCGTCTAGTCTGGTCGCGATACTGCGCGACGCGTTCGTTAACAATTTGTTGGTCTATCGGGTCGTATTTGTACATGCTTGAGTCACTTTATTCGCAAAAAGCGAAGAGGCAGTATTTTAATGGAAAACGAGCTTAAAGCCTACATAAATCAATATCATAGCCAGCGCAATGCGCACCCAGTGTTCAGCGACGCGTGAGCTCATGTGGCTGCCAAGATAGATGCCGGGAATGGAGCCGATCAGCAATGTGCCCAGTAAGCTGTAATCTATGGTACCGAGGGAGGCATGTCCCAAACCCGCTACCAGGGTAAGCGGAACCGCGTGCGCGATATCACTACCGACAATGGTGGTGATTTTTTCTTTCGGGTAGAGCATGATTAGTGCCGTGACACCCAGCGCCCCGGCACCGACTGAAGTCAGTGTGACCAGCCCGCCCAAGGTGGCGCCCAACACAACGGTAGCCGCTGGCACGTAACGCGCTGGAATCCATTCATCTTTTGAAACCAGTGAGATCAATTTGTTTCTTAATAATACGGCGGCAGAGGTAATGATCAGTGCAACCCCCAGCCAGAATTTAATGGTAGTGACCACATCTCCAGATTGCAGGTCCATGTCATGCAAGGCCCAGAGTGTGAGAATAGACGCTGGTACGCTACCTGTCGCCAGACGTTTGACAATTCGCCAATCAATATTACCCAGTTTGCCATGCGCAAAAATGCCTACTGATTTGGTAATTGAGGCGTACAGCAAATCAGTCCCAACGGCAACTGCAGGCTTGATGTTGTAAATCAGTAATAAAATGGGCGTCATGAGCGAACCGCCACCCACGCCTGTTAAACCAACCAGAAAACCGACAGCGAACCCTGCCAGTATGTATCCGAATTCCATGTGGAGTATCTTCAAAAACGTTCAGAGCGCGCAATGTAACAGATTTTTAATCGTTGATTTAATAATAAATTGTTCTAATATATAGCATTTGGTTATATGGGAATGGGCAATGAAATTCCACCAGTTGCGCTATGTGCATGAAGTGGTACGCCAGCAGTTGAATATTTCGGCCGCTTCTGAAGCTTTGCATACTTCTCAGCCAGGCGTCAGCAAGCAGATTCAGCTACTGGAAGAAGAGTTGGGTTTGCAGATATTCCAGCGCAACGGCAAACGATTGGTCGGTATCACCGAGCCTGGGAGAAAAATCGTGGACCTGGCCGCCCGAGTCATGCTGGACATGCAAAATATCAAGCGGGTAGGGGATGAGTATAGCCAGGAAGACCGCGGTGAGCTGACCATTGCAACCACTCATACCCAGGCACGTTACCGCTTGCCGGCAGCGGTCAAGCAATTTATGGCGCAATATCCCAATGTAAAGCTGACCATACACCAGGGCAACCCTTCACAAGTCACCGAGCAAGTGGCCGCGGGCGAAGCTGATATCGGCATCGCGACTGAAAACATCAGCAAAGATGAGCGGCTTTCCTGCTTGCCCTGCTATGAATGGAACCGCTGCCTGGTGGTCCCACCCGGTCATCCTTTGCTGGAAAAGAAAAACCTGGGCCTGAAAGACTTGGTCAACTATCCTTTGATTACCTATGATTTTGCCTTTACTGGCGGCACGCTGGTCTCCAAAGTCTTTCATGATGCCGGTCTGCAACCCAACGTGGTGTTTACCGCAATTGATGCAGACGTGATCAAGACGTATGTCAATTTGGGGTTGGGGATTGGCCTGATTGCGAACATGGCTTATGACGACACAAGGGATGCGCCTCTTAAAAGCCTGGATTGCAGCCATTTATTTCCCAACAGTACCACCTATCTGGGCGTGCGCCGCGATGCTTTTTTACGCGACTATATGCTTAACTTTATTACCATGTTGTCACCACAATATGATAAGCGCAGTGTGCAACGGGCTTTGCATCAGCACTTGTGATGCAGGTCACATTTGGGTGTGGTGTGAAATGCTGTAATGGCTGGATGTAAGCAATATCAAGGAGGTGTCCGTGCGTCCGAAACATTTAAACATCTTGTGCTACCTTTGTTTTTTCGCCTCGCTGGCCGCTTGTGCCGCACCAGCGAATATCCGCGTGATTGGCAAAGGCATGCCTGATGTTGATCTTGATAATGCCATTTATGAGGTACCGGTTCAGAAGAATGTCAGTTACCAGGATCTCGTCGATAGCCTCAAGTCACTTGCCGAAGGTATGAACTTTGTGAATCCGGCCAACTTCCCCATCGGTGACCATATGAAGCAACGTGGCCAGGATCCGCAAGGCATCAAGGAAGTGCGTACCTTTTGCAACTTAAGCATGGGCACGGAAATTATCCTGGACCACCCTGAGTTCCTGGTGTTTGCCCCTTGCCGCCTGGCCATTTATGAAAAAACAGAGGCCAGCGGTCAACGCCAGCTTTATCTTGGGCTAGACCGGCCAACACATGATTTGAAAAATATCAAACAGCCGACTGTCAGGGCCCAAGCCTCTGCGCAACAGCTCGAAGATGCGCTGATCGACCTTATGGAAAAGGCGCGTCGTGGCGATTTTTAGAGAATGACTTACTTTTTTCTACCTTCCCCTTTTTTGCACCATCCCCTATACTCAAGTTAACTTCATTGTTCGAGTATATTCCATGATCCAACCCATGCTCATTGCTAAAAATAACGAGACTGACAGCGTGATGCTGCCCAAAATGGCTAACCGCCATGGTCTGATTGCTGGCGCGACCGGAACAGGAAAAACCGTCACGCTTCAGAGTTTGGCCGAGCAGTTTTCACGTATTGGTGTGCCGGTATTTATGGCCGATGTCAAAGGTGACTTATCCGGCATGAGCCAAGTGGGTGGTGGCAATGCTAAAGTTGAAGCCAGAGTTCAGCAATTGGGCCTGGCGGACTACGCCAATAAGGCTTACCCCGTCATGTTCTGGGATATGTTTGGAGAAAAAGGCCATCCGGTTCGTACCACTCTCAGCGAAATGGGGCCCTTGTTGCTGGCTCGTATGCTTAACCTCAATGAGGTGCAGGGGGGCGTGCTGAATGCCATTTTCAAAATCGCCGATGATCATGGCATGCTACTGCTGGACCTGAAGGATTTACGTGCCATGGCGCAGCATTGCGCCGAAAACTCGGCCACTTACCAGACGCAATACGGCAATATATCTTCTGCCAGTGTGGGGGCCATCCAGCGTGCATTGCTCCAACTGGAAACCGAAGGCGGTGATGTGCTGTTTGCAGAGCCAGCACTGAATCTGGAAGATATGATGCAAACCGATGGCAAGGGATTGGGATTTATCAATATCCTGGCGGCAGACAAATTGCTTAACTCGCCTCGCGTGTATGCGACATTGTTGTTATGGATATTGTCGGAACTGTTTGAAAAGCTGCCAGAAGTCGGTGATATGGAAAAACCCAAGCTGGTCTTTTTCTTTGATGAAGCACATCTGTTATTCAATGATGCACCTGCGATTTTGATGCAAAAAATTGAACAAGTAGTGCGCCTGGTACGTTCCAAAGGTGTTGGGGTATATTTTGTGTCGCAAAACCCGCTGGATATTCCAGATGTGGTACTTGGGCAACTGGGTAACCGTGTTCAGCATGCCTTGCGCGCGTTTACGCCGCGTGACCAGAAAGCGGTGCAGGTGGCAGCACAAACCTTCCGCGCCAATCCCAAACTGGATGTGGCAACTGCCATTACCGAGCTCGGCGTTGGCGAAGCGCTGGTTTCTTTCCTGGATGAGAAAGGCGCACCAACGCCGGTTGAACGCGTGTTGATCTGTCCGCCAGAAAGCCGTATTGGCCCGGCCACTGATGCCGAACGTCAGCGGGCAATGGCGCAATCTTTGGTGGCGGGCGTTTACGATAAGGTAGTAGACCGCGAATCGGCTTATGAGATTCTCAAGCAACGCGCCGAGCAAGCGGCTTCTGTAGCGCAGGCGCAAACGCAAAAAGAGCAGGAAGGCTCGGGATTTGATCTGGGGGGCATATTGGGAGGCAAAACCAGCCGATCCGACTCTGTGCTCGAATCAGCGGCAAAATCTGCCGCACGGGCCATTGGTTCGCAACTGGGGCGTGCCATTATCCGCGGTGTGCTGGGCTCGATTATGGGTAGTAGTAAAAGCAAACGCTAACGTCATACTATTGAGGATTTTTGCATGCTTAGCGATATCGAGATAGCTCAGGCCGCAACGCTAAAGCCCATCGTGGACATCGCTGGCAAAATCGGGCTTTCTGCAGGCGATTTGCATGCCTTTGGCCCACATATGGCCAAATTGAACCAGGCGACCATCAATCGCTTGTACGACCAGCCCGCCAAAGCCAAATTGATCCTGGTCACCGCCATTAACCCCACGCCGGCAGGCGAAGGCAAAACCACTACAACCATAGGCCTCACGGACGCTTTAAATCGTGCAGGGTATCATGCGATGGCATGCCTGCGCGAGCCTTCTCTGGGGCCGGTATTTGGCATGAAAGGCGGCGCCACTGGCGGCGGCTACGCACAGGTGGTCCCCATGGAAAACATCAACTTGCATTTTACCGGTGACTTTCATGCCATCAGTGCCGCCAATAACCTGCTGGCAGCCCTGATTGATAATCATATTTACCATGGCAATACGTTACAGTTTGATACCGTGAGCTGGCGGCGTTGCATGGATATGAATGACCGGGCTTTGCGCCGGATTACCATCAACCAGCCCACCTCGTATGACACTGGTTTTGATATCACAGTCGCCAGTGAGGTCATGGCGATTTTTTGCCTGGCGACCGATCTAGCAGATTTAACGCGCAGGCTGGGACGTATCCAGGTAGGGGTGTCGGTACAGGGGCAGCCTATATTGGCCAGCGACCTGCAAGCCGAAGGCGCGATGACGGCTTTGCTAAAAGATGCATTTCAGCCCAACCTGGTACAGACGCTGGAAGGCTCGCCGGCTTTGGTGCATGGTGGCCCATTCGCCAATATCGCGCATGGTTGTAATTCGCTGGTTGCCACCCAAACCGCCTTACGCCTGACGGATTATGTGGTCACTGAAGCAGGGTTTGGTGCAGATTTGGGCGCCGAGAAGTTTATGGATATCAAATGCCGTCAGTCTGGCTTGCGACCAGATGTTGCTGTGATTGTAGCGACTGTACGTGCTTTGAAATATAACGGTGGCGTGGAGGTGGCTGACCTCAATACCGAAAACCTGGTGGCTCTTTCTATTGGTGTCGCCAATCTAAAAAAACATGTGGTCAATCTGCGACAGCACTTTGGTTTGCCCGTGGTGGTGGCATTGAATCATTTCACTGCGGATACCGAGACTGAAATTGCCCTGGTTCAAGCGGCGGTGGCGTCTCTGGGTGCCAGCCTGCATGTGTGCAGGCATTGGGCGCAAGGTGGAGCGGGTGCTTTGTCGCTGGCACAGGCTGTTGCCACGCAAGCACAACAGTCAGCCAAACCAACGTTACTTTATGCAGATGACTTGCCATTGACAGAAAAACTCAACACGCTGGCTAAAAATATCTATGGTGCCAGTGCCGTCACTTTTAGTGAGCGGGCCCAACAGCAATTAGTGAATATGGCTGAAGCCAGCCTGGGCTTGCCGGTCTGTGTGGCCAAGACTCAGTATTCGTTATCCTGTGATGCCAGCTTGCGTAATGTACCAGAGCATCATGTCCTGCATGTGCGCGAATTGCGTTTGTCGCGCGGGGCTGGCTTTGTCGTGGCCATTTGCGGCGATATCATGACCATGCCCGGTTTGCCAAAACAGCCTGCCAGTGGTCGCATCAGCGTAGATGCCAGTGGTAAAATAAAGGGACTTTCCTGAAGTCTCTGTCATGCAAACCTTTAGCCAGTTCGGCCAGGCCGACCAAACCATCAACAAATCCCGTTTTATTGCGCGTGCCATGCGCTGCGAAAACGAGCGTGAACTCGCTTTGTTTTTGCGTCAGTTTGCCAGTGAGCACCAGACGGCCGGACATTTGGCCTATGCCTTCCGTATGAAAACGGCAGAAGGCATCGTCGCCCGTTTTTCAGATGCAGGCGAGCCAGCCGGGACAGCGGGTAAGCCGATTATGCAAATGCTGGACGGCCAGAATTATGTCAATTGCTGTGTCGCTGTCGTACGTTATTATGGCGGCATTAACCTGGGTACTGGCGGCCTGGTGCGTGCTTATGGCGGGACCGCCAAGCAGGCTATGGAACAGGCAGGCAGCATGCCGTTTGTGGAAATGGTGCAAGTAAAAATATCTACGACCTATAAACGTGTGGATGAGTTAACGAGAGAAGTCCAGAAACTGCATGGCGAAATTCTCGACAAGCAGTTTGGGGAAAATGTCCATTTTTTGCTCAAAGTGCCGCTGGATGCTGCCAGGCAATTACACGCCAGATTTGAGTGATTCACGTGATTAAAGACCGGAGCCAGTGGTGACCCAATCCCAACGATTCGACATTGCAACTTATCTATTGATGGCCCTGCTGATGTGGCTGGTATTGCAAGTACAGCTTCTGCCAGCGCTCCTGGTCGGGTTGCTAGTGTTTGAGTTGATCCATGTGATCTCTCCACTGATTGCCCGCAAACTCCCTGGGAGATACGCTAAATGGCTGGCCGTGGTGCTGATTGCGACACTGGTGATCGGATTGCTGGTAGCACTGGGTATGGGTATCGTGACCTTGATTCGCAGTGATGCCGGCGGACTGGCTGTACTGTTCGACCAGTTGGCCAGAATCATTGAAGATTCGCGCAAGGTTCTGCCGCCGTGGTTGAATGACCGTCTGCCTGATGATGCCATTACCTTGCAGCAAACCGTGATTGAGTGGCTGCGTGCGCATTCCGCTGACTGGCAATTATTGGGCAAGGAGGCCGGACATCATTTGGCGCACATCCTGATCGCGATGGTGATCGGGGCGATGATTGCCTTGCATGACGTCCAAACCAAGGTCAACCATAAACCGTTTGCGCAAAGCCTGTTGCAACGGATCAGCTTGTTTGCACAGGCCTTTAAAAATATCGTATTTGCCCAGGTGAAGATTTCTGCTGTCAATGCGGCCCTGACCGGTATTTACCTGACGATCATATTACCCATGTGCGGGGTGCATTTACCATTCACCAAGACCATGATAGTCATCACCTTTCTGGTTGGCTTGTTGCCTGTGATCGGCAACCTGATTTCCAACACCGTGATTGTGATTGTCAGTACCAGCCACTCGTTTATGGTGGCCATGGGTTCGCTGGCATTCCTGATTATTATCCATAAACTCGAATACTTTCTGAATGCCCGCATTGTGGGTGGCCAGATTCGTGCCTATGCCTGGGAGTTATTGCTGGCGATGCTGCTGATGGAGGCCACGTTTGGTTTGCCAGGTATCGTCGCCGCGCCTGTGTATTATGCTTATGTGAAAAGCGAGTTCCGTGAACGTGGCTGGGTTTAATACTGACTGTTTTAACCAAAATAAAATACTGCATTTTTAAACCAGTCACAGCGCTGAAGTGAAAGAGGTGTACAAGCAAGGTGTTGTTGGTGACCCGAACGGGCCATTGTGACCAGCTGGCAAGGCCAGTATTCTAACAACATCACAAGGACGCAGCGATGATCGCCCGCTTAAATTTGAAGATTTTATTGATCGGATTTTTGCTTTTACTGATTGTTGGCATCTTTGATGCAGTTGTGTGATTGTGGCGTGTTTTTCAAGTTTAAAGTCTCTTTATAGCCCCGCCAATGCGGGGCTTTTTTCTTTTTTACTCCCGGTAGCCATATAGCGGCGTAGTCAGGCCCGTCATATAAGCTTCATGTCATTGAAAACTTTCTGACATACAGTTTTTCAAGAATGCTCAAGGTAACACAGCGTATCTACCTGTGTTGAAACACAGCGGGCTTCATCGTAAGCGTACAGAGAGGATATTCAGAATGAAACTTAAATCTTGCACAATCACCCCCTGGTTAATAGCAGGGTTGCTGGGGACGGCAGTATTCACCCAGGCGCAGGCTGCAGAATTGATTCAAAACGGTGGTTTTGAAGTGCAGGGCGCAGATAACTACGACATTCCTGGTTGGCAGGTTGCCGAGCAAGGCTTTTTGGGGGGCGTATTGTCACAATCAGGCAATGCGTCTGAAGTGACTGGCAATGCCACCGCAGGTGCATACCAGGGCAGCTACTATGGCTTGCTGGACAACTATGGCCTGGCGGGTAATGTGCTGTATCAATCTTTTACCACAGCAGCCGTTAGCCAGGCGACCTTGTCATTCCAGATGTTTGTTAATAACCAGAGCGCCACGACCGAAATCGACGCGGCAGGGCTGGATTATAGCGTGGACGCCACTGACCATCCTAACCAGCACGTTCGCGTGGACTTGCTGAAAGCAGGTAGCGATCCATTCTCAACCGACAGCGCAGATATCCTGCAAAGTTTGTATCTGGGTGGTGCCAATGGTGGCCTGACTGTCAATAACTATGTCAGCTACCAGTTTGACCTGACTTCCACCCTGGCTGCTGGCGGCAGCTATGTACTGCGCTTTGCCACTGTGGCTAACCAGGGCTCATTGCAGTTGGGCGTGGATAACGTCAGCCTGCTAACGGCCTCTGCCGTACCGGAAGCCGAGACCAATGCCTTGATGTTGTCTGGCCTGGGCTTGATGGCATTGGTCATGCGTCGACGCTTTTCATAACTTACAATACTGAAACCTGATAAAGGACTCATCATGCAATTATTCAACTTAAAACGCACAGCCATGGTCGCCATGCTGTTGGGCTCACAATTACTTTCTAATACGGTGCTGGCTGAAGATGCCCAGTTCTGGCTGAATGATGGTGTAGCCAGCCTCAATGACAGTAAAAAACTGGTACCCAATGCTCGAAAAGCCAAAAACGTCATTCTGTTTGTAGGTGACGGTATGGGGATTTCTACCGTGACTGGTGCACGCATTTTTGAAGGTCAGCTAAAAGGCATGGACGGTGAACGTAACAAGCTGTCTTTTGAACAATTCCCTTATGTGGCCTTGTCCAAAACATATTCTACTAACCAGCAAACTGCAGACTCCGCCCCCACCATGACGGCGATGATCTCTGGTGTGAAAACCAACGATGGCATTATTTCACTGAATCAGTCTGTGGCACGCAATGAGCCAAGCCAAAGCGTATTGAATGCCAACAAAGTGACTACTTTGCTGGAGCAGGCTGAGCAGGCCGGAAAATTGACCGGTGTGGTTTCCACGGCCCGTGTGACTCACGCTACGCCAGCCGCGACTTACGCTCATATCTCCAACCGCGACTGGGAAGCCAACGCTAACCTGACACCAGCAGCCGTAAGCGGCGGTGTGAAAGATATTGCAGCGCAACTGATCGATAACTTCGGTGCCGGTAAAATTGGTGACGGTGTTGACGTGGTATTTGGCGGTGGCCGTAGCTACTTCCTGCCTAATACGATGACTGATATTGAAGGCACCAAAGGCCGTCGTACAGATGGCCGCAACCTGGCACAAGAGTATGTGACCAAGTTTGGTGGTGTGTATGTAGAAAACCAGGCAGGTTTTGATGCCATCAATCCGGCCACTGCCACTAAGGTGCTGGGCTTGTTTAACCCCTCTCATATGGAATATGAGCAAGATCGTCCGAATGATATCGCGGGCGAGCCATCACTGGCCGAGATGACCGGCAAGGCGATTGATATTCTCAAGAAAAACCAGAATGGTTTCTTCCTGATGGTAGAAGGTGGCCGTATCGACCACGCCTCCCATGCAGGTAACGCTTACCGTACGTTCAAGGATACCGTGGCATTGTCTGATGCGGTCCGTGAAGCAGTGACCAAAGTCAATCTGAACGATACCCTGATTATTGTGACAGCTGACCACAGTCATACACTCACCATTGGAGGTTATCCAAAACGTGGCAACCCTATCCTGGGAAAAGTGGTTGAGCCAGGCAAAACCACGCCAACGCTGGCTGCAGACGGCAAGCCTTATACCACCGTGAGCTTTGCCAACGGCCCAGGCTATCACACCAACTCTCCAGGTGATGCGGTTTACAATGAGTCCATCGCGGCTGGCCGTGTCGTCGATATGTCCGGCGTGGATACTGAAGATCCTGACTTCCACCAGGAAGCCCTGGTGCCACTGAGTTCTGAAACCCACGCCGGTGAAGAGGTGGCCATTTATGCGATTGGCCCTAAATCTTACCTGGTACATGGTGTACAAGAGCAGAGCTACATCTACCAAGTCATGAAAGATGCCTTTGGTTTCTAAGGTAGACGCGGTTAAATAGCAAGTGATAGCAGGGCAGCTTTAAGCTGCCCTGATCCCTTTGGAGGAATGGAATGAATATGATGTTTAAACAATCCGTTATATGCCTGGTCGCAATGTTGATGAGCGCTGGCGTAATGGCAGATGACGTGGTGAATGCGCGTTATGAAACGGTACAGTGCGCTTCGCCGTGCAAGGGTGAAGAGGCTAAGCATATGCAGTGGTGGCTGATGCGTGATGGAAACCAGGTCGAGATACGAAACTTATATCAAAATGGCGAACCAGCGCATCACAGCAGCTTGTGGCTTAAAAAACCAGCCGGACAAATGAATTATATCTATTTGATGCACGATGAACGACGCGCCATTGATTACGCCGATGTGGACTTGAAACTATTGTCTATCAAAACAGATGAGCAGTTCTGGCAACTAAAATCGCAACTGGTGACTGATAGCGAATTGGTCAGTCTGAAAAAAATGGCAGAGACAGAAACGCAATACGGTTATCCGGTGGAAAAATATACCGGTACGCTGGGAAACGGTATCCAGAGCGAAGTATGGTGGATCCCGGCCTTAAAGTTACCCTATAAGGTGAGCTATATTTACCCGCAACATACCGTCAGCATCCAGTTGCAATCATTACAACCCGCTGCCAAGCCAGATCAACCGGTAGAGATTGCGCCCAGCACTTCATTAACCGCGCTCTCAAACTACCAGCACGTGGACTATGCCGACCTGGGTGATATGGAACACAACCCTTCTGAAATGCAGTGGCTGGCTAAAGCGCACGCTGCGCCTGGCTTGCAGGCATATCATCATTAATCTTCGCCTGACTTGCAAGGCAAGTAAACTTTAAACAGCCATGCCCATAGTGAGCCTCTCATTGCAGAGGCTCAATTTCCTGTAACCTAATTTTCCGGTACTGTCATCGGCTATAATGCCGTCATGGCACTACAAATTATTCAATTATTGTTATTGCTGCTGGTTATCGGCATACTGCTCTGGCATTCACGCAAGCAGCAGCTGGCTTCACAGCAAGCGCTGGCGCAGCTTCTTGCGCAACAACTCGAAGAAAAACACCGCATGATGATGAGCGAGATGCATCAATCGCTTAATCAGTTGGCTGACCGGTTGCAAAACCTCAATGCGGATCAGCAGGACCGATTGCGTGCGCAGTTATCTCTGGAACTCACGGCCACGCGGGAAGCCATGCAGGCTTTGCAGGTCGCGCAACGAGACCATTTGACACAGAGCAGCGAACAATTAAGTTTAAGTTTGCGCAATGGCTTGTCAGAACAAGGCATGTTGCAACAAAACCTGCTTAAAACCGCCTTGCAAACCACGACCCAAAGCCTGACCCAAAGTATTGAAGCCCTGACCAAAATTGTGGATACGCGCCTCGAAGAAATGAGTGGCAAGGTCTCAGAGCGCCTGGAAGCGGGGTTCAAAAAAACCAACGAAACCTTTGTCAGCGTGATGGCTAGACTGGCCACGATTGATGAAGCACAGAAAAAAATTGATGGTCTCAGTGTCAATGTGGTGAGTCTGCAAGAGCTGCTAGGCGACAAGCGTAGCCGTGGCGCGTTTGGTGAAGTACAACTGGAAGGGCTCATACGCAATGTATTGCCCAATAGTAGCTTTGCCATGCAGCATACCTTTAGCAATGGCGCACGGGTAGACTGTGCCTTGTTCCTGCCTGAGCCCACAGGCACGGTGGCGGTCGACAGCAAGTTCCCGCTGGAAAACTATCATCGCATGACGGATAGTGGTCATGGTGACCTGATACAGGCGCAAGCGGCCAAGCTGTTTAAAGCCGATGTGAAAAAGCATATTGACGATATCAGCAACAAATACATTATTGCCAACGAAACCTCAGACGGGGCGGTCATGTTTATCCCGGCTGAAGCAGTGTTTGCCGAGATCCACGCCTACCATAGGGATGTGGTCGATTATGCGATGCAAAAGCGTGTTTGGATGGTGTCTCCCACCACCTTGATGGCTGTGTTGAATACCGCGCGCGCCGTGCTCAAAGATGTGGAAATGCGCAAGCAGGTACATATCATTAAGGATGAGTTGGGTAAACTCAGTAAAGATTTTGACCGCTTTGATACCCGCATGAAAAAACTGGCTGATAATATCCGCCAGGCGCATGAGAATGCACAGGACGTACATATCAGCAGCCAGAAAATTTCCAGGCGCTTTGCCCAGATTGAAAAAGTGGAACTGGCGCAGGCCGCAGGCCTGGAAACGCTGGAGTTGCTGGATGAATTAGACGAGGCTGGAAAGAACACCCCTACATGAAGATCACCATTTTATATTTTGCACGTATCAAAGAGGTCGTGAATTACTCCTCTGAAGATGTGGATTTGCCTGAAGGGGTAGAGACCATTGTCGCACTCAAGTCCTGGTTATCTGGCCGGGGCGATACCTGGCAAAAACTGTTCAGTGGTGGTGGGGTCGTACGTGCGGCCATCAACCACGAATTGGTGGACGATATGGCGACGTTTGATGAAGACGACGAAGTGGCGTTTTTTCCACCTGTTACCGGAGGCTAAGTTGAGCGAGCCAGTCTATCTAAATGTTTCCGTACAGCCGGAAGATTTTGATACCGGCCACGAGTTGAAGCAACTCAAGGCGGCGACGCCACAAGCAGGTGCGCTGGTGAATTTTGTGGGTCTTGTGCGTGAGGCTTCTGCCAGCGGCCATTTAAGCGAAATGGTCATCGAGCATTACCCGGGCATGACCGAAAAAGCCTTGCAGAAAATTGCACTGCAAGCTACTGAGCGTTGGCCGTTGCTGGGTGTGCGCATGATTCACCGGGTGGGTACATTAACTGCGCAATCACAGATCGTGCTGGTGGCCACCACCAGCCTGCACCGGCAGGCAGCGTTTGAAGCCTGCGCCTTTATGATGGATTATCTCAAAACCGAAGCGCCGTTCTGGAAAAAAGAAATCGGCGACTTTGGTGAGCACTGGGTAGAAGCCCGGGCGTCTGATGAACAAGCAAAACAACAATGGAAACAGCCTAAATGATGCAAGTACTTAGCCCTGATGAAATCACCGTTTCCCATAAGCTGTCGCCTATGTCGTTCGAGTCTACCGAAGAGCTGCTGGCTGCGGCTGATTTGAGCCTCACTGACTATGGCTGGAAATTACAGCCGGAGGCGCAGAAAACCCTGATGCTGGGGTTGTCATTACAGCAGGCTGGTTGCAATGTGCTGGTGCTGGGTACGCCTGGCTCTGGTCGAGCCGGACTGACCATGGCAGCCATGAAGACAGCGGCAGTCACTGGTATCGACAGTTCGCTCACCGACCTTGTGGCCTTGTACGATTTCAGCCAACAGTCCTGTGCCAATTACATCAAGTTGCCAGCCGGATTGGGTGCCCAATTGCGCACGGTGATGGAGTCCTTTATCAAGGCGTTGATAGCCGAGATGCAACAATGGGTGGATGCCAACGGCCAGGTGAATTTTCCGCAGGCGGAAACCTGGTTGGAAGAACGTGTGGATGGTTTACGCTCGCAGTTAAGCAGCGCCAAGCTGTCGCCTTTTTTTAATGTCATCAAACCCGAAGTGCTGGGGTATTTGCAGGCCTGGCAACAACTGGGTAATGACAGCGAAAACGGGACGGAGGGATTGGCTAACGAGGGCTTTTTATCTCGCTTACGTGTAAATTTGCTGGTGGATCAACGAGCCAACCTCACGGCAGGCGTCAAACAGCCGGTGGTAGAAGAAAAAGACCCGGGATTTGCGGCCTTGTTTGGCATGCTTGAAACAGCGGTTGGCGAAGCGGCGCAATGGCCGGAGTTCCTGCGCTTACGTGCCGGTAGTGTGCATCAGGCCGATGGCGGTATGTTGTTGCTGCACCTGCGCGACCTGATGCAGGACGAAGGAAATGGTAGTGCGCTGTTGGAAAAATTGTATCGCCTGATGCGCAACCGCGAAGTGCAGATTGAAGATTGGGCTAACCATGCCCAGCAGGGGGCTGGCGGTAACCGTCATGGCGGACTCCCTGTGCATGTCAAAATCGTCATGATAGCCAGCCGCGAAGACTATTATGATTGCCTGGAAGCGCAGCCGGACTTTTTTGATTTCTTCCCGATCAAGGTCGAGTTTGAAGACCGTGTTGCCGCATCTCTGGACAATTATGCCTGGATCGCGGGCTATATTGCGCGCAAGTGCCAGCAACAAGTATTGCCACATTTTAGCGGTGCGGCTGTCAATGTCATGTTGCAATTTATGCACAGGGTAGAAGAGGACCAGGGCCGTATCAGCACGCGTTTTGTCCATTTGGATCAGCTGATGCATGAGAGTGTGGCCGTCGCAGGCGATGCCCGCCTGGTGAGGGATGACCACGTTAAGCAGGCACTGTCAGCGCGTTTGTTGCGCCAGCAATTCTTTGAAACGCAGATTCGTGACTCTATCATTGATAATGAGCTACTGATCCAGGTGCATGGTCATGTGGTAGGCCAGGTGAACGGTTTGACCCATATTGAGCTTGGCGATGCCAGCTTTGGCTCACCTATCCGTATTACAGCTCGCTGTTACCCCGGTCGCAGTGGTGTCATCAATATTGACCGCGAGGTCGAGATGAGTGGCCCCAGCCATGACAAAGGCATCTATATTCTGCAAAACTGGCTCAGTGCCAGTTTTTGGGCGCTGGCGCCATTGAGCCTCAATGCTTCACTGGTGTTTGAGCAGGAATACAACGGTGTGGAAGGAGATTCTGCGTCTTGTGCCGAGTTGTTTGCGTTGCTTTCGGCGCTGACAGGCTTGCCGATCAAACAGGGCATGGCGGTGACTGGTGCGCTCAATCAATTCGGTGAGGTGATGCCGATTGGCGGCGTCAACGAAAAAATTGAAGGTTATTTCCGCGTCTGCCAGGCGCTGGGTTTGAATGGAGAGCAGGGTGTGATTATTCCCAAACGCAACCAGCGCCACCTGATTCTGGATGAAAGTGTGGTGAATGCCGTCAACAATGGCATGTTCAAGATTATTGCCATCGACCATGTGCTGGAAGGCATTGCCCATTTGACAGACTGTGAAGCCGGTGTGCAGGAAGCTGACGGTACCTATCAGGGCGATAGCCTGATGGCCCGCGCCCAGGCGACATTGGCCAATTACCGCCTCACGCTGGAGCGTAACCAGGCACGCATGGCCCATATTCAACAACAGCAAGACCATTTGAGCGCTTAAGGTATGCCACGTACGCATCATCGCAGGCAGGAATCACCGCCAGAAAAGGATGACGGTTGTCGCCTGGATAAATGGCTGTGGGCGGCGCGTTTTTTCAAAACCCGTAGCCTGGCGGCCGAAGCCGTAGATGGCGGTAAAGTGCGGATTGATGGTGATCGTGCCAAGAATGCGCGCGAAATGAAGCCAGGTATGCGCGTGAGCATTAAAAACAAGGATATGCAGATCGAGGTTGAAGTGCTGGCCTTGAGCAATGTACGGCGAGGTGCGCCCGAAGCGGCTTTGTTATACCGGGAAACGGAAGAAAGCCAGCGTTTGCGCTTACAGGCCAAAGAGAGTGGAGCAGAGCATTATGCTGAGCGTGACCGTGGCATGGGTCGCCCGACCAAGCGCCAGATGCGCGAGATTCAACGTTTTACGGGCCGCGGGTAAGTGCGCTAGCTTGGTCTGCGCGTACTGTTGCTCAGGCCGGTTTTAGCGACTGCCTGAGCGCGGCAGGAAACATCCAGTTTCTGGAATATGCGTTTGAGGTGATTTTTCACCGTATTGGCGCTGATATCCAGAATCATGCCGATCTCAAGATTGGTTTTGCCACTACGTACCCAATGCAGAATTTCCTGTTCACGGTCTGATAATCCCCCTTGTGTCATGCTGTCGAGCAAGTCTTCATCCTTGACGATTGGGGTCAGGTGACCGACGCGGCGGATGGCGGCATCCACATGTGGCATGATCATGCCCAGCATCTGGTCTGGCACGTGAAATTCCTTGGTGCGGTCAAAAAAGACATAGATGCAATCGGCCTTGCCACGTGTATCGCGCACACCATACACCAGCAGGGAATGCATTTTGATCAGTTGCTGCGTAAACGGGTTAGGGGATTGGGCATGAATGCCGCTGGCGTCAAAGCGGTTCACTACATACCATTTGTCGTCATTTTCTACCCAGCGTTTATAGAGATTACACATCAGGTAATTGACGATGGCAGAGTCTTCGAGCAGTCGTTGCGTGGTCAGTTCCGGCAAGGAGGAAGAAACATCAAAATGCAGGTCACCATTGCTAAAGTCCCCCCACGCAGCCAATAAAACATCGTGCCGCATCAGCGGATGAATGTCTTGTTTCAGCCAGTTAAAAAATTCGATATGGCGTTTGATTGCATATGAATTCTGGATGGCCTGCAGGATACCTTCCCAATGAGTTTGTTTTTTTTGTGCCAGCATGGAGTCCCCTCAATTGATGCTACGCAGAGCGCAGCCTGCCCTTGTCTGTTCATGGTCTAAGGGTTTTACGGCTGAAATTTGCACTTCTTTAATTTAAATGTGTTAAGAAAACAAATTGATCTGGCACAAACATTGAACAATTAGGCAGTCTCCCTTTCCAAATTAAATCGTGTATTGGATAAAATAGCGTTTGTTACGCACAGACTGAGCATTTTTTCTGTTAGGTAATCAATGGGCATATTGAACAAACTTCCAGGTGGAGTACGCTACCCCAGCCATAAAGAATGGCAGTTATTAAAAAAACTGCCAAAATGGTGGCTGGTGGGGACAGTACTGTTCGCAGCCCCTATTGTGCATGCCTGGTGGCAAGACGGTGATTTGCTGACGCATGATATTGAGCGTACCTCCATGTTTCTGGGCCTGCTGTTTACCTTCTGGTTTTTTATAGGCGCGATGATGATTGGCCTGATAGTGATCATTATCATGAAAGGGCCAGGCTATGTATCAGACCCTTATTACCTACCCAAGGAAGACAAAAGCCTGGAGAATCCACCCAGAGAGGAATAAGTGCTTGATTGCAACATGAAAATCAGTTTATAATCGCCTGTTTTTCAACCTTGCCACACTTTGTTCGTGACCTTTTAAGTGTTTTGACACAAAAAGGGTTGGCTCTGAAGGTGGCTTTAAACCACAAGGAAATCTCATGCGACACTATGAAATCGTGTTTATTGTTCACCCTGACCAGAGTGAACAAGTGCCTGCGATGATTGAGCGTTACCGCGCACAAATCACAGGCAATGGCGGCAACATCCACCGTCTGGAAGACTGGGGCCGCCGTCAACTTGCCTACCCAATTCAAAAAGTACACAAAGCGCACTATGTGTTGATGAACATCGAGTGCAGCCAGGAAGTGCTGGAAGAGCTGGAGCATGGCTTCAAATTTAACGATGCTGTATTACGTCACCTGACCATCTCGACTAAAACAGCCGTCACAGCACCAAGCCCAATGATGAAAGAGGAAAAATCCAAAACCATCGTAGGTGATGCACCTGCTGCGACCACTGAGGCAGCTGCTTAAGGGTTGTGAATACGCTGGTGATTGCGGCAACCATTCACTCTGTTGAAGCGTTGCGTTACACACCGGCAGGCTTACCCTTGTTGCGATTGCAATTGCAACATGATTCAGAACAGCAAGAAGCCGGGATGAATCGCAAGGTGCAGTGTCAGTTACCCGCAGTACTGATTGGTGAAAAAGCCAATCTGCCATTGCAAAGCGGCGATCAAATCAAAGTAAAAGGGTTTTTGGCACAACGCAGTGCAAAGAGCACACAGGTGGTACTGCACATACAAGAGTTACAGCGAATACAGTATTAAAGAATTTAAGGAGTTTCAAATGGCAAGAGATATGTACAAACGTCGCCGTTACTGCCGTTTTAGCGCAGAAGGCATCAAAGAAGTTGACTACAAAGACGTCGATCTGTTGAAAGATTTCGTTTCAGAAAACTTCAAAATCATTCCAGCCCGTATGACTGGTACCAAGGCTAAATACCAGCGCCAACTGACAACTGCGGTTAAACGCGCACGTTTCCTGGCCCTGATGCCTTACACAGACAAACACCCAGGTTAATCGGCGGCTTAGGAGAACAACATGCAAGTAATCTTATTGGAAAAAGTAGCAAACCTGGGTTCCCTGGGTGACGTGGTAAAAGTGAAAGACGGTTACGGCCGTAATTTCCTCATTCCACAAGGCAAAGCCAAACGTGCAACAGAAGCGAACAAAGCTGTATTTGCTGCACAACGTGCCGAGTTGGAAAAACAACAGGCTGACTTGTTGGCCGCTGCGCAAGCACGTGGTGAAAAACTGGCTGGTTTCGTACTGACCGTGGCTCAAAAAGCTGGTGTTGATGGTCGTCTGTTCGGTTCCGTGACTAACATGGACATCGCTGAAGGTTTGAAAGCACATGGCCACGAAGTGAAAAAAGCAGAAGTGCGCTTGCCTAACGGCCCACTGAAGACCATTGGTGACTTCGCTGTGAGCGTGGCTCTGCACCACGACGTAGTCGTAGACATCACTGTGACTGTGACGCCAGAAGCTTAATCAAGCCTCTGTTTGCACTACTAGAAAAGGCTACTTCGGTAGCCTTTTTGTTTTAAGCCACAGAGATCTCTGTGGCTAAAGTATTTTTAATCTTTCATCTGTCCTGAAAGCCCAAAAAGCCCGACAGCTTTTCGGTATAATCGCCAGATGGCTGATGAACAACTCGAATTCTTAAAACTTCCTCCACACTCTATCGAAGCTGAGCAATCGGTGCTGGGCGGGCTGCTGCTCGACAACGAAGCACTGGACAAGATTGCCGATATCCTCGCACCGCAGGACTTCTACCAGCATGATCACAAGCTCATTTACGAGCACATTGCCAGGCTGATTGAACGCAACCAGCCTGCCGATATTGTGACCGTGGCAGAGTCGCTGGAAAACAGTAATGAACTGACCACTGTGGGTGGTGTAGCTTACCTGGGGGCGCTGGCACAAAATACTCCTACCGCCGCCAATATCCGCCGCTATGCGGAAATTGTGCACGAGCGCTTTGTCATGCGCCAGCTGGTTGCCGTGGGGACAGATATTGCAGAAAGTGCTTACCAACCCAACGGCCGCGATGCACAGCAATTGCTGGACGAAGCAGAAGCGAAGATTTTCCAGATTGCCGAAGGCGGTAACCGTAAGAGCCAAGGCTTTTTGGGCATGCAGGTCCTGCTACCGCAAGTGGCTGACCGCATTGATTACCTGTATTCGCGTGAAAATCACTCCGATGTCACTGGTATCCCAACCGGTTTTACCGACCTCGACTCCATGACTTCCGGCCTGCAAGGCGGCGACATGGTGATTATTGCCGGCCGTCCTTCCATGGGTAAGACCGCCTTTGCCATTAACATTGCCGAAAACGTGGCGCTGGATACCAATAAAGCGGTAGCGATTTTCTCGATGGAGATGGGCGCCACGCAGCTGACCACCCGTATGATCGGCTCCATTGGCCGCCTGGACCAGCACAAGATGCGTAACGGCAACCTTGAAGACGAGGACTGGGAAAAGCTCACCACCGCGTTGGGTAAACTGAACGAAGCACCGATTTATATTGACGAAGGCGCGGGTTTAAGCAGCTTTGATGTGCGTGCGCGTGCGCGCCGCTTGCACCGCCAGACCGGTGAGTTGGGCCTGATTGTGATCGACTATTTGCAGTTGATGACCTCGCCTGCAGGACGCTCGGGTGAAAACCGAGCAACGGAAATTTCCGAGATTTCACGGTCGCTTAAGGCGCTAGCTAAAGAATTAAACGTGCCGCTGATTGCGATTTCACAGCTTAACCGCAGTGTGGACCAACGTCCGGACAAGCGTCCGGTCATGAGTGATTTGCGTGAATCGGGCGCGATCGAGCAGGATGCCGACTTGATCATGTTCGTGTACCGGGATGAATACTACAACCCTGACAGTGCTGAAAAAGGCACCGCCGAAATTATTATCGCCAAGCAGCGTAACGGCCCGATTGGCCGGGTACGCCTGACCTTTATGGGTGCGCATACCCGCTTTGCCGACTATGCCAATGCGGCGTATATGCCAGACGAGTATTAATTCCGCTGGCTATTCCTATGCGTCCTATTGTTGCCCATATTTCAGAAGTTGCGCTGGCGCATAACCTGGCGCAAGTCAGGCGCTATGCGTCGCAATCCAAAGTCATTGCCGTCGTCAAAGCCAATGCCTATGGTCACGGCCTGCTCAACGCCGCGCGTGGCTTGAAGGGGACGGATGCCTTTGCCGTACTCAACATCAGTGAGGCGGTTGCATTGCGTGACGCAGGTTACCAGCATCCCATCTTATTACTTGAAGGTATTTTCTCAGCAGAGGAAATGACGCTGATTGACCAGTACCATCTGGATACGGTGGTTGCGCATCAAGCCCAGCTGGCGTGGGTACTTGAAAGCCGCCCCAATATTCCGCTGCGGGTATTCCTCAAACTGGATAGCGGCATGCATCGCTTGGGCTTCCAGCCACATGAGTACAGCCATGCATTACAGCAATTGGCCAATTCTGCGAATGTGCGTGAAGTGATCCTCATGACGCATTTCGCCAACGCGGATGTGGTTGATGGCACGGATGCAGCTATGCAGGTGGTGAGGCAAATGATGCCTGAGTCCTATGCACGCTCGCTGGCAAATTCTGCGGCGATTGTGCAGCAGCCGCATACCCATGCAGACTGGGTGCGTCCTGGCATTATGCTGTATGGCGCCACCCCTGTCGCTGAGAAATCGGCAAGCAGCCTGAGGCTGAAACCGGTGATGACCTTGCAGTCAGGGTTGATTGCCGTGCAGGAAATTGCCGCGGGCGAGAGTGTAGGCTATGGCAGTTTGTTTACCGCGGACAAACCCACGCGTGTGGGCATCGTGGCTTGTGGATATGCGGATGGTTATCCACGCCATGCCCCAACGGGGACGCCAATTGCTGTCGCGGGTCGCTTAACTCGGACGCTAGGGCGTGTTTCCATGGATATGCTGGCAGCCGATATTAGCGATATTCCAGAAGCGGTCATTGGCAGTCCTGTAGAGTTATGGGGAAAACAAGTGCCAGTGGATGACGTGGCGCAGGCCAGTGGCACCATAGGCTACGAACTGTTATGTGCCGTCACGGCCAGGGTACCCTTCAAAATTCATGGCTAAAGCAAAAACACAATATACCTGTACCGAATGTGGTGCCGTTGAGCCTAAGTGGCAAGGGCAGTGCCCGAGTTGCCATGCCTGGAATACACTGGTTGAAACGGTGCCTGAAACAGCCACCCAAAGCCGTTTTGCCAGCCTGGCGCCGACGGCACAATTGCAAAAACTGGCGGATGTTGAAGCGCAGGATATATCGCGCCAGGCGACTGGAATTTCTGAATTTGACCGCGTGCTGGGTGGGGGGCTGGTGGCTGGTGGCGTAGTGCTGATAGGCGGCGATCCCGGCATTGGTAAATCCACCTTGTTATTGCAAACCGTGTGTAAGGTCTCGCAATCTCTCAAAGCGTTTTATATCAGTGGAGAGGAGTCTGCGCAGCAGATTGCCATGCGTGCGCAACGGCTTGGCCTGGATGCCAGCAAAGTGGATGTGCTGGCCGAAATCAACCTGGAAAAAATCAGCCATGTGCTGCAACACCACCAGCCTGACGTCGTGGTGATTGACTCTATCCAGACCATGTATTCCGATGCGTTGCAGTCTGCACCGGGCTCGGTGGCCCAGGTGCGAGAATGTAGCGCGCAATTGACGCGGATTGCCAAGCAGCTGGGGATCAGCATGATCCTGGTCGGCCATGTCACCAAAGAGGGGTCGCTAGCTGGTCCGCGGGTGCTGGAGCATATTGTGGATAGCGTGTTGTACTTCGAAGGCGACCAGAACTCCAGTTTCAGGCTCATACGTGCCTTTAAAAACCGTTTTGGTGCGGTCAATGAACTTGGCGTATTTGCTATGACCGAAAAAGGCCTGCGTGAAGTCAGCAATCCTTCGGCCTTGTTTTTGTCGCATCACGAGTCGCCTGTGCCTGGTTCCTGTATTACGGTTACTCAAGAGGGTACGCGGCCTTTGCTGGTTGAGATTCAGGCGCTGGTAGATACCGCGCATGCACCTAACCCCAAGCGCTTATGCGTTGGCCTGGAACAAAATCGCTTGGCCATGCTGTTGGCAGTGTTGCATCGGCATGCCGGTGTCGCCTGTTATGACCAAGATGTCTTTATCAATGCCGTCGGCGGCGTGAAAATCAGTGAACCTGCCGTGGATTTGGCGGTATTGCTGGCGATTGTGTCATCACTCAAAAACAAACCTTTGCCTGGCAAGTTGATTGTGTTTGGCGAAGTTGGGTTGGCTGGGGAAGTGCGCCCCATTCAGCGCGGCCAGGAACGTCTTAAGGAAGCGGCCAAGCTGGGCTTTACCCATGCCATCATCCCAAAAGCAAATGCCCCCAAAGGCGGTATCACCGGTTTACATATTGATGCGGTTGACCGGCTTGAGCAAGCAATAGACGTGCTGCGCGCATAAAAAAATGGCAACGACTGCTGAGAGTGCAATCGTTGCCTGAGAGTGAGGCTACCCAGAAGAGGAGGGGCAGCCACAGGGAAGCTTGCAGCCCTAAGGCTGCTGTCTAAAAAATCCTGTTGTTTCCACTTGCCTGCGCTTAATCTTTCTTAAGACGCACCAATTGCCTGGGTCGGTAAGTTGCGCTCCACGCGGTTCATGACTTCTGGCAGGCGTTTGCTCATCAATGCTGGATACAAGTATAGGAAATGCGGGGAAGGCTGTCAGTTACAAAGAGGTGGTGTTTTGTAGCGATTTGTAGCTGCTTGGATACTGTGAAATTAGGCGATATAGGGGGCTGCCGAGGCAATTAGTCACAAAAATTTCATGCAACTATTCCCAAATCCCAGTTGCCAAAACTGAGTCACTTACCATACTTGTATGACATTAAGATGACATTCGGCAAAAATGTACTGGGGGAACAATAATGAAAAAAATCCTTTTTCTTGTACCACTCATGATGGCTGCGTGTGCCAGCGTCACTCCAAATCAATATACAACGCAAAATGGCAGGATGGGCTATACGCTCACATGCAGCGAATTCAACACTACCTGGGAGCAGTGTCAGTCGAAGGCGGGTGCCTCGTGTTCACACGGTTACGAGGTGGACAAGCACTTGTCTTTCACTGAACACTTTCCTGATAGCGGAGATGGCATTTACAGGCCCGCGAACAATCACCTGGCGGTGATTTGTAAAAATTCAGGCTAAGAATTGCTTTTAGGACCGCCCACAATCGCTTGTGCTGCGGCGTAACCACTGCGGATTGCGCCTTCTATGGTCGCTGGATAAGGTCCGGCGACATAGTCCCCGGCGAGCAATAGCTGTGGTTGTGAGGTGATGGTGGTAGTAGGTCGCACCATGGCTGGCAGGCAGCTGAAGGTAGCGCGTTTTTCAGTAATCACCTGCGACCAAAGTGGGGCGTCTTCCAATTGTGTACCATAGCTGGATAAAGCCTGGTTGATTTCGAGAATGCACTGTTCTACTAATGCGGATTTATCGACAGTCCATGGTGCATGGGCGCTGATCACTACAGCCAGTAACCCATGCTGACCACAACATTGGCCGCGGTCAAATACCCATTGGGCGGTGCCATGACACAAGCCCATCATTGGGTGAGGTAAGGTTGTGTCTGCGCGGTATTGTAGGTAGATCGTTGTAATCGGTTGATACTCGAATGCAGGTATTGCAAGTTCACATCTGATCGTTTTGAGCTGATGCGGGCCCACCGCAATAATCACATCATCATAGGTTTCTGTGTCAGTGGTGGTAGACACTTCACAACCTTCCGCTGATGGTTGAATGGCGGTGACGGGGCTACGTAGCCTGACCTTACTACCCAAGGCTTGAATATGTTGCAGCAAGGGGTGGATCAAGGCACTGGATAGGTCTGTTTTGAACACCAGAAAGTCGCTATCCTGGCGCTTGTGCTGGAAGCTATCGCATAACACATTGAGGAACACCTGTGCACTTGCCAATTGAATAGGCGTATTTAGGGCTGCGAGGCAAAGGGGTTCCCACAAAGTACGAACGGCGAGGGAGGTTTGTGTGCCCTGCGCCAGCAATTCTGCAACGGTCAGGTCTTGCGCTAAAGTAAACTTTTGTTGTTTGAGTTGTTGCATCCAGCAGATGGCGCGCCATTTACTCTGCCAGTCCAGACCTTGCGCTGTCAATAAGCCCCACAGTAGATGTAGAGGCGCGGGCAACCATGTTGGTGTGACCAAAGACATGCGTTGCACACCATTGTGCATATGCAGCGAAAGTGGCAAGCGTTTGAATATCTGCTCTGCATCCAGTCCGGCTTCTTTAACCAAATCGAGCGTGGCGCTGTAAGCACCCAAGCACAAGTGTTGGCCATTATCAAGCATGGTGGTGTTATGGGTGACACTCCGCGCCCGGCCACCAGCCTGAGCGGCAGCCTCAAATAGCGTCACCTGATGACCATGCTTTAACAGTGCATGCGCGGCGGAGAGGCCCGCTAGCCCTGCACCCACAATAGCGACATGACGGCGAACGTTTGGTGAAGATGGCATTACTTGCGATATTTAAACCATGCACTCACGGCCAGCTTCAGTTTCCTGAACGGAGGCAGCATGATTTTATGCGTCAGTACCAGATTGGGCTCTGGCTTGATTTCTTGTAGCAAGGCCCGGTAAATCGCGGCCATGATAAGACCAGGTAATTGAGGCTTGATATCTGCTTTGGGTAACTGGTTCAATGCCTTGTCATAAAACAGTTCAGCACGTTCAATTTGCTTGAGTAATAGTGCCTGCATTTGCTCTGACGGCTTGCTATTCAGGAGTTGTTCTTCGGTAATACCTGCACGTTCCAGTTCATCCAGCGGAATGTAAATGCGTCCGCGGCGGGCATCTTCGCCGACATCGCGGATGATATTGGTCAGCTGGAAGGCCATGCCCAGATCGTGCGCATATTCAAGTGTTGCAGGGTGACTGTATCCAAAAATTTGCGCAGAGAGCAGCCCAACGACACTGGCAACCCGGTAACAATACAAAGCTAGCTGTTCAAAGTCAGCATAGCGGTTGTATTGCGTATCCATTTGCATGCCATCAATAATCTCGATGAAATGTGTCTCTTGTAGATTGAAACGTTTAACCACGGGTTGCAAAGCCTGAGTGACAGGGTGCTGTGGTGTTTCATGAAAGAGCCTGTGAACTTCCTGCTTCCACCAGGCCAGTTTGGTCTGGGCAATCTGGTAATCAGTACATTCGTCGACCACATCATCCACTTCGCGGCAAAACGCATACAATGCAGTCATGGCGTCGCGTTTTTCTTTGGGTAAAAACATAAAACTCAGCGTGAAGCTAGAGCCACTCTCACGGGTTTTCTGTTGGCAATATTGTTGCGGGCTCATTGTTTAAACAGGGCTTTCAGCAAAATCAGTAGCCAGTCATAGGCTTTTAAGGTCGGACGATGGTGGTAAATGTCGCCACGGCAGGATTTTAATTGATGCAGAATGCGTTCGCCACCAGCAATCATCATACGCAATTCGAAACCAATCCGACCAGGCAATGCACGGCCTAGCGGTTTGCCACTGAGTAACATCCGTTCGGCACGTTGCACATTGTGCATGAAAAAAGTTTCCCAGGCATTATCCAGGCGCTGCAGGCGTAAATCCTGCTCGCTGATGCCAGCCGCTCGCATCTCATCCTGGCTAAGGTATATCCGTCCGGTTGCGCCATGTTTTTTCAGGTCAATCGCGATGTCCTGATAAAAGTTAATCAATTGCAGGGCTGTGCATATCTGGTCAGACCAAAATCTATGTTGTGGGGTATCGCTGCCATACAGTTGCAGCATCAGGCGGCCCACTGGATTGGCCGATCGACGGCAGTAATCCAGTACCTCATCAAAGTTGGCATAGCGGGTTTTGACCACATCCTGTTTAAAAGCCAGAATCAGATCTAACAGCAATTCTACGTCCAGTTTATGTGTTCTGATGACTTGTTGCAGTTCGTGAAACAGGGGTTGCGATGGCCGTATGTAGGCCTGAATGAGTAATAACTCGTCTTCATAGGTTTGCAAAGCCTGCAAGCGTTGAGCCTCGCTGGCATCGCCTTCGTCGGCAATGTCATCTGCTTCTCGCGCGAACTGGTAAATCACGGTCACCGCATGACGCAGATGCGCAGGCAACAGCAAGGAAGCAACCGGGAAATTTTCGTAATGCGTTTTCGCCAATGTGAGACTGGCTTGCGATTGGGCTGGCTTGGAAAAGGCTTGCATGGCTTAAGTATGCCATAAATCCGTGATACGCTTACGCCTTGTATATTAACAAGTAGTGAAGAGAGTTTATGTTAGGGATTATTGGTGGCACCGGGCTGACGGCACTGGATAATTTGAATATTTCTAAGCGCCTGATTGTGCGCACGCCTTATGGAGAACCTTCACAGCCGCTGGTGTTTGGTGAGATCAATGGCAAAGAAGTGGTGTTTCTGGCGCGTCATGGTGGCGGGCATACCATTCCGCCACATGCCGTTAATTACCGCGCCAATATCTGGGCGCTGCATTCGGTTGGTGTGTGTGATTTACTGTCCGTGGCGACTGTGGGTGGCATCGCCCGGAATTTAATTCCTGGAGACATTGTACTGCCCAACCAGATTCTGGATTATACCTATGGCCGCAGTAATACTTATCATGATGGCGTGGAACTACCGGTACGTCATATCGATTTCACGCATCCCTATGCACAAGCCATGCGTGAGCGTTGCCTCAAGGCAGCCGCAGATGTGGGTTATAGCTTGGTGGATGGTGGCGTCTATGCTTGTGTACAGGGGCCGCGATTGGAAACTGCGGCAGAGATAGACCGTTACGAGCGGGATGGGGCGACGATTGTAGGTATGACAGGGATGCCTGAAGCGGCCTTGGCGCGGGAGATGGGCGTCTCTTACGCGGCAATTTGCCCGGTGGCTAACTTTGCCGCAGGGCGGGGTGATAGTGCCCAGGCGATCCAGTTTGAGCAGGTCATGCCTTTGTTGCAGCAAACCATGGATAAGGTGCGTACGGTGATTGCACAGTATCTGTCTGATAATGATTGTTCTGCTTAAGGCAAAGGAATCATAATGGCAGTGAAACCAGTATTACGTATGGGTGAACCACTGTTATACCGCGTAGCAGATAGAGTCACGGCGTTTGATACGCCTGAACTGCACGCACTTATCCAGGATATGCATGACACCATGACCCACATGAATGGTGCCGGTATCGCCGCACCTCAGATTGGGGTCAGCCTGCAAGTCGTGATGTTTGGGGTAGGCAAGAATCCGCGTTATCCAGATGCTGAAGAGGTGCCATTCACCATCCTGATTAATCCCGAGTTAACGCCCGTTGACCAGATGGAAGAAGAGGGCTGGGAAGGTTGCCTGTCTGTGCCCGGTATGCGCGGCCTGGTTCCGCGTTATCAGCACTTGCATTACCGGGGTTTTGACCCGCAAGGAAACATCATTGACCGGACGGTGAGTGGCTTTCATGCACGCGTTGTACAGCATGAATGTGACCACTTGTTTGGCGTGCTTTATCCCATGCGTATCCGCGACATGACAAAATTTGGCTTTAATGAAGTACTTTTTCCTGGAATGACACTCCCAGATGATTAATTGTTTGCTATAATGCGCGCTTTCGGGAAGAGTGGCAGAGCGGTTTAATGCAACAGTCTTGAAAACTGTCGAGGGTTCACGCCCTCCGTGAGTTCGAATCTCACCTCTTCCGCCAAAACATGAATGCCGCAGGAATGCGGCATTTTCATTTGCAGTTTTTATTCATTACATATTTAAGGAAACGTCATGACACAAATCATCATCGACCATAACCCATCAGAAGAGAAATTGAACGAACTGGGCGTAAGAAGCTGGAACACCTGGGATTGCGCACCTTCCAAATTCCCTCTGGATTTCACTGCGACTGAAAAAGCCTACGTATTGGAAGGCGAATTCAAAGTGACCCCAGCAGGTGGCGAAACAGTGACCATCAAAGCAGGTGACTATGTTGAGTTCCCAAAAGGCCTGAAATCCCAGTGGGAAGTGGTCAAACAATTGAAAAAACACTACAAGCACTTCTAATTGCTGCTTGTCACAAGTGTTTAAGAAAAACCCTGCATCGCAGGGTTTTTTGTTTTTGGGAGTCTTAGATCGTTAAAGCTGAAGTCATTAAACTATACCAATGTGCCGAAATTTAAACCGGATCCCAGCATGCACTCTAGCCAACTTGTTGATATTAAAATACAATCTCACCTTGATTGAAAAATCAAACGCCTTGGGGTGGCTAACGCCTGAGATCTCGCGCAAGCGGGAAACCCAATGAACCTGACCCAGATAATGCTGGCGTAGGGACAGGCAGAGCATCCACAACGCAAATGTTTTGGTTTGTTGTTCTATCAACAAGCCTATTCACATCATTGTCACTCTTTCCCTGTCCTTTTTATGTATTTTAATAGAAAGGATGATCGTGAAACCGATTACAAAACCACTGTCTTTGATTAGTCTGCTACTGACCACACCTGTGTTGGCCGCGGAAGATGATGAGACAGTGAAGCTGCCTGAGGTTGTGGTGAGCGCGGATTTTCGTCCAAACACGGCAGAGAAAACCCCAATCAGCCTGACTGAAATCAAGAAAGAAACCATTGAAGCACGTGGCGCCCAACACCTTGAAGAAGTATTAAATCTCGCGCCTAACGTGAATGTCACTAGCGGTGCTTCTCGTGGGAGATTTCTGCAAATACGAGGGATGGGTATACGCAGTCAATATAACAATCCTGTGAATCCGTCAGTTGGCCTCATTATTGACGGCATTGATTTCAGTCGATTGGGTGGGGCGGCAACGCTGTTTGATATCGATGCGATTGAGGTTTTGCGTGGACCGCAAGGCACCAAGTTTGGCCCTAATGCGATTGCAGGGGTGGTGACCATGCAAAGCGCTGAGCCAACCAGGGACTTCAAATTACGCGCCCAATCCGGCGTGGCCGAATATAACACCCGTAACCTTGGCCTGGCAGTAGGTGGCACCATTGTGGAAGACCGTCTGCTGGGGCGTGCCTCAATTTACTCACATAAGTCTGATGGCTATATGCAAAATGATACTTTGGGCCGTGACAATACCCAAAATCAGGATGAGTTGACCTTTCGCAGTAAATTTAAGTTATTCGCGACAGAAGATTTAACGCTAGACTTTACCCTGATGCATTTGAATATTGATAATGGCTACGATGCATTTACCTTGGATAACAGTCGCCGCAGTAAAGCAGATCAGCCTGGTGAGGATGCACTCAGAGCCAATGCCTTTGGGGTAAAAGCTAACTGGCAGGCGTCAGACGCAGTGATTATTCAATCTGAAGCAACTTTTCTGAAAGCAGATTCTGCTTATGGATTCGATGGCGACTGGTCAAAAGGGCTTGCCATTGGGTACAGCGGTACAGAACAATATAAGCGTAAACATGATAATTACTCATTTGAAGTGCGTGCCCTGTCTGATAAGGCAGGCAGGATTTTCAATGATTCAACAGATTGGACAGTGGGTTTCTACCATTTTAGCCAGGATGAAAAATTCGATTCCAACATCAATTACGGCACCCCGAATTTACTGAATGGCCGCTTTGATACGGACAACACTGCCTTATTTGGTCAACTAGACAGCCATTTAACAGAAAAGCTCACTTTGGTTACAGGCTTGCGTGCTGAGCATTTTGAAGCCCGCTATAGAGACTCTGACAATCTTGTTAAAAATATCTCTGAAATGCTGTACGGCACTAAGTTGGGACTGAATTATCAGGCCAGTCAGGACCATCTTTTGTATACTTCGCTGAGCCGCGGTTACAAGCCAGGCGGTGTCAACAACGATAATAGGGTGCAGCCAAGTCAGAGGGCATTTAATACCGAATATATGTGGAATCTGGAAGCGGGTGTTAAATCTCATTGGCTGGACGGATCTCTTGTGACGAATGTGGCTGTGTTTTACGCAAAGCGTAAAGACGCACAAACAAAAAGCTCTACACAAGTTGGCACTTCGTTTATTGAGTTTTATGACAATGCCGCACAAGCCACGCATATGGGCCTGGAGGCAGGGCTGGATTGGTTTCTTACTGACCAGTTGCGTATGATAGGTTCTCTGGGCTTGTTAAATGCCAAATTTAACGAGTATCAAAACCCCAATCCTGCAGCTGTGAAGTTGCAGGGACGCGACGTTGCCAGTGCACCTTCATATCAATATAACCTGGGTGCAGAATGGTATGCCAATGCCGCATGGACCTTGAGGGCAAATGTAGAGGGTAAAGACGCTTTTTATTTCTCCGACAGCCATAACTCAAAATCCAGTGCTTATGCTCTCGTAAATGCGAATGCTGATTACAAATATGACAAACATTGGCGTCTGAGTATTTGGGTGAGAAACTTGCTGGATAAGGATTACGCAACCCGAGGTTTTTTCTTTGATCAAGGATTTGGTAATCAAGGCTATCAGCAATACGGTGAGCCACGCATCGGTGCTATCACTGTTACTTACGATTATTAAACAAGCGAGGGACTTGAATTGCCCGCATTAATATTTTTTATTTTGGAGTGTGTATGCGTATCTCAGTAGACATCAGCTTGTACCCATTAACCGAAGGTTATGTAGAACCCATTCTTGAGTTCATCAATAAACTCGAAGCCAATAAAAAACTGGTGGTAAAACGTAATAGCCTGGCAACACAGGTGTTTGGTGAGTATCGTGAGGTGATGGATTGTCTCGATACAGAGATGGAAGCGGTATTTAATGCGTTACCGCACAGTGTATTTGTCATGAAGTTTATTGGCACAGATAGAGCCGATGTGGTCGATGTATAAAAGTAGGTCGATTTCCTCGCCATGACACAAGAGCATTTCCATTCTATCGTCACCGCATTTCAGCAAATGTCCCACTGGGAAATGGCTGCTGCCTTGATGGGCGTGGCCTATATTCTGCTCGCTGCCGAAGAGTCGCAATGGTGCTGGCTATTTGCTTTCTTCAGTACGCTGGTGTACACCGTGCTGTTTTGGCATGACCAGCTTCCCATGCAGGCGCTGCTGAATTTCTATTACATGGGCATGGCGATTTATGGCTTTTGGGCCTGGCATAAACATGGTAAACAAACGGACACATTAAAGATTAGCCGCTGGCCGTGGCTTTGGCATATCGGTTTTATTGTGGTGGGGATTGCCGTGAGTGCTGTTGTCAGTGCTTATTTGCAAAAAACCGGCCAATCACAAAGCCCGGTGCTGGATGCATATACCACGGTTTTCTCAGTGATGAATACATGGTTGATTGCCAGGAAAGTGTTGGAAAACTGGCTATACTGGGCGGTAATTGATGGTGCGGCCACGTTGTTATATGTGCAAACAGGGTATTACGCAACGGCGGCTTTATTTGTGTTGAACACCATTCTGGCGATTGTCGGTTTTATCAGTTGGGTGAAGCTTTACCGGCAACAAAGGAGTTGATGTGGATGGGCCGGCTGGTTTATATGCGTTGCATCCATTGGGACAAGTCACGCTCACCGAGTATGTTCATTAAAAACAGCAGTAACTGGTAGCACGGTTTCTGTGCATGTAGGTCAGGCCAGGCGTGCTTTTGCATATAGTGCCGTTTAAATAAAGCCCATTGCGGCGGGGTTAATACATATTCGAGCAGCACCAGATCCAGCGGTCGTGGGGCAATCACAAAGGCATCAATATCAATCAACACCAGGTCATGTTTGCCTGAGTCGCCCAATTCGCTGCAACGGAATTGATCCCAACGCAGGTCCAGCATCACCGGTACAAACTCGGTTTCACGGATATTTTTTGTATGAGCCAGCACTTGGCTGACCAAAGGGTCAGTCATCAGCATGCCATGCTGATTGACCAGGTAAACGAGCGTTTCATGTAAACGACCAGGCCATTGTGTTGCTGAGAATTGTGGCGCATGGAGTGGCCCCCACTTGCGATTAATACACTGGTGCAGTGTAGCGATATGTTCGGCTAACTGGATTACCCATTGATCGGTGATCTGCTCCGCCTCAGCATCTTTGCCAGCTATAAAATGGCTGAGTACAAACCTTCGGGCACTGGCTGCGACAAAATCAGGGATAGTCAGCGTACCGTTTTTCTTTAGAAAATAATGCGTTGCATGCATATTGGCCAGGCTGTCAGGAAAATCCGCAGCAAATAAGTGGTTTGCACCTAGCCAGAAAGGGGATGCTTCAAGCGTCGCCTGATTGCAAACTTTCAGTATCATGTCACCATGGTCTGTCGGGCAGTAAAAAAGCTGATGGGTGCTATCTTCAAACTTGTTCGGAATAGCAAGGGGTTGAGCAATCAGTTTGGGTAAACCGGCTTGTTCGGATGCAGTGAGTTGCGGGTAAGTAAACATGGTCTGGCTCATATTTTAAGGTATCAGGCTGTTTAAATCATCTTGAGAATACACAGAATAAGTGGCTACGCGGCCAAATTGCTGCGTTGCGCGGTACTCTAAACCTCGCTGTACACCGGGTACTATCTCGGTTTCTGCGTTCCGTGCGCCTTGCACCTTATCCCGCTCGCTCATTTATCCGCGTATCCTTGAAGAAATCTGCAGGACGAGGTTCATTTTTTAACATTCAATCGCCGGTGGGGTCAGCTCACCGTATTGCAAGGTTGTATTGGTCACTCCCTGCCGATTAAAATAGCTTTGACCTGTAAAAGAGGAGAGCGATATGTCAGCCATTATTGTTGAAAAACCCACGCCAGAGCGCCTGAATGAACTCGGGGTCAAGCAATGGCCTACCTGGTCCAAAGAAATTTCCATTTTTCCCTGGCAATATAGCAGTACTGAAATCGCCTATATCCTGGAAGGTGAGGTCACCGTCACGCCAAAGGGCGGCGCGCCAGTGAGCTTTTCAGCCGGTGATCTGGTGACATTCTCATCAGGCCTGGATTGCGTTTGGGAAGTCAAAAAACCACTACGCAAACACTATCATTTTGAATAAGACTAAAAGCAATTAAAGCGCTTTTAAGGCTTGTGTGAGCGTGGCACTTTGTGCGTCACCTATGGGCTGTCCGTCGCAGGCTGAAATCAGGAAACTGTCTTCGACCCGATTGCCCAGCGTGTTGATTTTGGCATTATGCAGTTCGATGCCATGTGTGAGAAATATCAGCGCCATGCTAGCCAGCAGGCCAGGCCTGTCATTGGCGACGACATCCAATTGCTGAAAAGTACTGCCTTGTGGTGGATGACCAGGTGCCGCGCGCAGGTGCACTTGCGTTGTGATGGGCATATGTTTTACCTGACGGCTGACACGCCCGCGTATCGGTGTCGGAATAGGCTGGTCGCTGCACAGTTGCTCGGTCAAGCCCTGCTCTATGTGTTTAAGCAGGCCGTTATAGCTGATCTGCCGTGTTTCAGGTTCGAGGACAATAAAGTTATCCAGTGCATAGCCGTGCGCGCTCGTGAAAATCTTCGCCTGCACAATGTTGTACTGCATGCTGTCAAAAAAGTGGCAGATGCGGGCAAAGATTTCTTTTTTATCCCGGCCATAAATCATGACCTGAATGCCATCACCGTTGGGGCTGAGCCGGGCACGCACGATTGGTTTTTCGGCGCGCTGGTGGGGGATCAGCAGACGGCTCTGCCAGGCGATTTCGTCACTGTCAAACCGGCTAAAATAACCGGCACCAAATGCTTGCCACAATGGCTGTACCGAAGACTCTTTAAGGTTGAAGCTGCTGAGTTTTTGCAAAACCTCCTGTTTGCGCAGAGTGAGTTGCGCTTCTGTATTGAGCGATTGTTGTAATACGCGCCGTGTTTGCAGAAACAGGTTTTCCAGCAGTTTGGCTTTCCACGCATTCCACACATTGGGGCTGGTGCCACGGATGTCTGCGACAGTGAGCAAGTACAATGCTGTCAGCCGGTATTCTGAACCTACCAGTTGCGCAAAGGCTTCAATCACATCGGGGTCTGAAAGATCACTTTTTTGTGCAGTACTCGATAATTTCAAATGCGCTTCAACCAGCCACGCCACCAGTTCGGTATCGTTTTTAGGTAAGCCCAGCTTGCGGCAAAAGCGCCTGGCATCCAGGGTGCCTAATGTTGAATGGTCGCCGCCACGGCCTTTGGCAATATCATGAAAGATCGCAGCCAGGTATAACAGGTGTGGCTGGTTGAACGCATTAAACAGCTCGCTACACAACGGAAATTCGTGGCGCAAATCCGCTTTAGCAAAGCGACGCAGGTTACGCAATACGTTAAGAGTATGTTCATCCACGGTATAGACATGAAACAGGTCATGTTGCATTTGCGCAATGACGCGGCCGAACACCGGGATATAACGGCCCAGGATGCCATAACGATTCATGCGGCGCAGGCTGCGGTGTACCCCTTCACGGCTTTGCAGAATTTGCAGAAACAGTGCCTTATAGGCGGCATTTTGCCTAAACTTGTGATCAATCAATGGTTGGGCAGCTTGCAGTGCCCGCACCAGTGGCGCGCTGAAGCCAGTGATTTCAGGGTGTTGTTGTAAAAGTTGGAAGCAGCGCAGGATGGTTTCGGGTTTGCGTTGAAACAGGTCTGGGCTACGTGCGCTCAACAGGCCTTGTGATAAGGTAAAGTTTTCATCCAGGACGGTGGCAGGTTCGGTGGGTGGATTCACACGTGCGTGTAGGAGTTTAAGCAATACCTCGTTTTCAATAATGATCGCTTTGGCGCTGCGGTAGAATCCTTGCATCAATTGTTCGCTGGCACGTTTTTGCGGAGTGGTTTGATAGCCCATTTGTTCGGCCAGGGCGTTCTGGAAATCAAATACCAGCCGGTCTTCACGTCGCTTGGCCAACAAATGCAGGCGGATGCGCAGGTTCTGCAGCAATCGTTCATGGCGTTTGAGTTGGTTCGCCTGGCTGCGGCTCAGCAGGCCAGTATGCACCAGGTCATTCCAGTCATGGCCTAAATTCTGGCTTTGGGCGATCCATAAAATCATATGTAGATCACGCAGGCCACCTGGACTTTCCTTGACATTGGGTTCAAGGTTATAAGCGGTATCGTGAAACTTGGCGTGGCGGATTTGTTGTTCGCGCAGTTTTTCTGCAAAGAAGCGCGCGCTGTCTAGCTGTGTCTGTAATGAATGCGCCAGTGTTTTGAAACTTGATTTGTCACCGGTCAGCCAGCGTGCTTCCAGCAGGTTGGTCATGATGGTCACATCGAGTTTGGCCTCATCCAGGCATTCCTGCAAGGTTCGCACACTGTGGCCAATATTGAGGCCAATATCCCACAAAGTGCCAACCAGCGATTCGACATCGGTTTGCAACTGCTGGCTACTGTGCTGTGGCATCAGAATCAGCAAGTCGATATCCGAATGCGGGAACATATCGCCGCGTCCATAACCGCCCACGGCAAGCAGGCTGACGGTGCCTGGCAGGGCGTAAGCGCGCCAGATATCCCTTAATAGCTGGTCGAGTAAACGGGTGTGTTGCCGCAACAATGTTTTTGCTTGCGGAGTGGCCAGGTAAGCATCGGCAATCTGCTGGCGAGCCAGTTGTAACGACTCGCGCCAGTGCTTGAGCTGTTCTTTGGCAATCACCGTCATGTAGCTACGGTCACTTATAGGTCTGGACGTGGCGGTGTGCCGGCAGAGACCGTCATGATCTCAAAACCATCTTCCGTCACCAGTACCGTGTGTTCCCATTGGGCGGAGAGGCTGCGATCTTTTGTGACGACCGTCCAGCCATCCGACATGAATTTGATGTCACGACGCCCGGCGTTGATCATGGGCTCTATGGTAAAAATCATGCCTGGCTTGAGCGTGACGCCTGCACCGGGTTTGCCATAATGTAAAACCTGGGGTTCGCAATGGAATTTTTTGCCTATGCCATGCCCGCAGAATTCGCGCACGATGCTATAACCATTTTTTTCTGCAAACGATTGAATAGCATAGCCAATATCACCCAAGGTATTGCCTGGTTTGACTTTTTCGATCCCGCGCCACATGGCCTGGTAGGTCAGGTCACACAAGCGTTTTGCCTGCGGCGTGACGCTACCCACCATAAACATACGTGAAGTGTCGCCATGGTAGCCATTTTTAATCACAGTGATATCTATATTGACGATGTCACCGTTCTTGAGCTCTTTTTCGCTGGGCACGCCATGGCAAATCTGCTGGTTGATAGAGGTGCAGATGGATTTGGGATACGGTGTATGGCCATCAGGCGCATAGTTCAACGGTGCCGGAATCGCCTGCTGCTCATTGACAATATAATCATGGCACAACTGGTCCAGCCTGTTGGTGGTGACACCCGCAACCACAAAGGGGGTGATGTAATCCAGTACCTCAGCGGCCAACCGGCCAGCGACGCGCATTTTTTCAATTTCTTCGGGAGTGTGCAGAGTAATTGCCATATGCCTGATGATCTTCAAAAGCCAGCTTTTGAGCGGCCAGCTTGGGAATCAATAACTAAAATGTCATTCTAACATAGGCATTTATCAGAGATGACTAAAGAAAAAGCGCTTTTGCGCCGTTAAACTGATAAGTCAGAGAACAAACTGGCAGTGAATTGTGCGATTGATTACAGCATCGCCTTGCGCTGCAGTGTTTTATACTCGGGCGCATGAATCAAGCTGGAGCGTACACATGGTGACACTCACCGAAGCAAGAGAAAACCGGACAGTCAATGATTGGGTCGCCTTTTTTAAACAGGCTGACATCCCGGTATTGCGGCAGACAGCCAGGGAACTCGCAGCATTGCGCGAGCGCGAGGATGAAATGGGTGCCCGCGACATAACCCGCGTGGTGATTAATGACCCACTCATGATGTTCAAGGTGCTGACGTACGCCAATAATCATCGAAGCCGCCATCAGTTACAAGATCTGGTGCAGGTTGAACAGGCCATTATCATGATGGGCAACAGTACCTTTTTTGACCAGATTCCGACTGTGCCGCATGTAGAAGATGTATTAAACGAACATGTCGCGGCATTAGTGGATTTGCTCAAACTGATGATACGCGCACACCGCTCCGGGTATTTTGCTGCCGATTTTGCCTCTCACCTAATGGACTTGCACGCAGAAGAACTGCGCGTGGCCGCTTCGCTATACGATTTTGCCGAAATGCTGATGTGGATTTTTAATCCGGAAGCCATGGGTGAGATCAGAAAACGCCAGGCGGCTGATAAAACCTTGCGTAGCCGTGTTGTGCAGCAAGAGGTGCTTGGTTTTAGGGTGGTGGAGTTGCAGGCGGAGCTGGTGCAGGTCTTTAACCTGCCATCTTTGCTAACAGATTTGATGGATGAACAGCGCGCACATTTACCCCGAGTGCGTAATGTACAGTTGGCGGTGAATTTAGCCAGGCATTCAGCCGATGGCTGGGACAATGCTGCCTTGCCAGACGATTACAAAGACATTTCACAGTTGTTGCATGTGGATGTAGATCGCGTGATGCATATTGTGGGCGCGCCCCAACCATAGGCAGCTGATTAGTGCCCTGCAAGCCGATCAGTGATCGCCTGATGAACGCGGTCTATCACCTGTTCCCAGGTTTCTTCCGGCCCTTGTTGGAACAGCCGCATGCCTGGATACCACGGACTATCTTCCCGCTGCTGTAACCAACGGAAATGAGACTGGTGTGGCACTAACAGCCAGACCTGCTTCCCTAACGCCGCCGCTAAATGCGCCACAGCGGTATCCACCGAAATCACCAGATCCATTTGCATGATCAGCCCGGCAGTCTGCGTAAAGTCTGTTAATGCCGGGTGGTGGCATTCCAGCATCGGAAACCGTTTGAGCATGATGTGGTCTTCACGCCTGAATTCTTTTTGCAGGCTATGCCATTCCACCTCCATATGCAGCAAAGGCGCCATCAGGTACAGGGGAGTGCTGCGCAATGCGTCATATTTATTGCCCGCATCGCCACACCAGTTCAGGCCGATACGCAACCGCCTGGCGGGCCCCAGTAATTGCTGCCAGGGTTGTTGATGCCGTTCTGCAATCTGCAGATAAGGCAGGGCGGCAGGAATGGTATCCAGAAGGGTGCTAAAGGCGGTGGGTAAACTCAGCATGGGGCAATGCACGTCAAAATGAGGCAATGGTCGCCCATCCTGGCGGATCACAAAAATACTTGCGTCTTGCGCCCACAACTCATTGAATAAATCAAACAGCGCATCAGGCACAGCGACGATGATCTGGTTAGGCTTAAACGCCTTGATCAAGGGGATATAGCGGCAAAACTGCAAGGTATCGCTGAGCGTCATTTCTGCCTGGATCAGAATGGTTTTACCAACCAGCGAGCCGTTACCGCGCCATAATAGGCGCAAGTCCGGGCGCTGTGGGTCAGCAAACATTTGCCAGCGGGCTTCATACATCGTCCAGCCAGTTTCATACTCGCCTCTCGCCAGTTGCAACATGCTCAGGTAATAACGGGCCTGGGCGTGGTTAGGTGAGTGTTGCAGGGCCGTTCCCAGGCATTGGTAAGACTCGTCGCTCTCACCATTTTCATAGAGTGCCAGGCCCAGATTGCAATAGGCAGAGGCATAGCCGGGATTGAGCTGCAAAGCCTGGCGGAAATCACTGATGGCCTCGGCATATTTGCCTAGCTGGCACAAAATGACACCACGGTTGTTGTAAGGCACAGGCAGCATAGGCTGGTAGCTGATGGCCTGACTAAAACTACTGAGCGCTTCTTGACTGTGCCCCTGTAATTGCAGCATCAGTCCACGTTGGTGGTAAGCTTCTGCAAAGTCTGGCTGAATTCTAATCGCCTCGTTCATGCATGCCAGCGCCTCATCTGTCGCGTGCAATTGCTGGCATAACACGCCAAGACGGTAATGAAAATGGGCATGCTCAGGATGTGCCACAATGGCTTGCCTGAGCAGTGCCGCGGCCTGCTCGACTTGCTGAGCTTGTAGCATTAAATCCGCACACTCACTAAACGCCTGCATATGCTTCGGATTCAGTTTGGTCACCGTACGCAACCGTAAGATGGCCTCCTGCGTGCGGCCCAGGTTTTTCAGCGCACGCGCATCCAGGTAATAAATATTGGCCTGTTTGGCATCCAGCGCAATCGCCTGTTTATAGCAGTCATGTGCAGCCTTAAACTGCTGTGTGCGCATATGCAGGTTGGCCAGTTGCAAACGCAACTCCACTAAGTCAGGCTTCAGGCTGATCGCCTGCAACAGGTATTGCTCGGCGGCATGAAACTCCTGATTTTGAAGCATCAGCCCAGCCAGCTTCTGGTAGGCGTCCCACTTTTGCGGGTCTGCGGCGATCAGTTTGAGCAGTTTTGCAATGGCTTCATTATTCATGGGGAGTGACTGCGAACCTTCAAACGATTGCGGATGACCTTAAAATGACTGATGGCGGATTAAGGTACAATAAGCAGCTGTAAGCGTCAACGACCTGAATGTCATAAATCTGTTGTAGAGAAGGAAAATCGAATGCTGATCAAACTGATCATGTACGGACTTTTGCTGTGGCTGGCCATCTGGGGCTACCGCCAATACCAGCAGCCGTCCACCCGCGTCACTGTTGGCATGAAGGCCCCGGATTTCAAATTACCGGATGCGGATGGCAATATGCGCAGTTTGTCTGACTGGCAAGGTAAATGGCTGGTGCTGTATTTTTATCCCAAGGATGATACGCCGGGATGCACGCGGGAGGCCTGCCAGTTCCGGGATGATATCCAGCAAATTCGCGCGCTCGGCGCTGAGGTGGTTGGTATCAGTGTAGACACGGTTGCAAGTCACGCCCAGTTTGCGCAAAAGCATCGATTATCCTTCCCCATCCTGGCCGATAGCAATGGGCAGGTGGCTGACGCCTATGGTGCCTTGTTTAACCTGGTGGTGTTCCAGGCGGCCAAACGCATGACATTCGTGATTGACCCCCAAGGCATGGTGGCGCAGATGTACAGCAACGTTAACCCGGATGGTCATAGCAAGGCCATTATCAGTGACCTCAAACGCCTGTCAGCTTTTTAAAGAAGATTTCCATGCAAGCCCTTTCGCTCATCGTTGCTCACGCGGATAACCGTGTGATTGGCCACAATAACCAGCTCCCCTGGCATTTGCCTGAAGACCTCAAGCGTTTCAAGCAGCTCACCATGGGGCACCACATTATCATGGGCCGCAAAACCTATGAATCATTGGGGCGGTTGTTGCCGGGGCGCACAACCGTGATTGTCACACGCGATACTGAATATACCGTGGAAGGCGCGAAGGTGGTGCACTCATTGCCTGAGGCGCTGATTGCGTGTGCTGGTGATGATGAGCCGTTTTTGATCGGTGGGGCAGAAATGTATGCGCAAGGATTGCCTTATGTCACGCGGCTATACATTACGCGTGTCTATGCGCATGTGGGTGGGGATGCGTTTTTTCCGGAGATGGAGATGCATGACTGGGAGTTGGTGAGTGAGGAAGGGCATACCTCGGTGAATGGGTTGCATTATAGTGATATGGTGTATCAGCGACGCTGATCAGGATGTTATTGATTGATGGAAAAAGATTAAAGTTCTTCTTTTAACCATGCTTAATCTAAATTGAAGGTAGTCGAGTTTTTCGTCATTCAGGCATAGTGTGAGCAGAGTATGTGCTGCGCCTGCGGAACGGCTTGTTTATGCGAAAGCAGCGCGTTAAGCAGTAAGTGGTCATTCCGGCGGAGGCCGGAATCCAGATCAGGTGAAAGTTTAGCTGAATCAAGAGTGACTGCCATACTTACTGCAACTCCTCGTAGATGTTATTTGGAAATCCACATTCCTTTTTCGCCGGTAGGCGAATTACTTCTCTTTGCTTGAGCAGTCTATGGTTTAGTTTTGAGTGTGCTCCTAGATGGATAAAGTCTTTATTTCGCCTTTAGGCGACCATTCTTTCTTATGCTTGTCCATAAGAAAGAAGGCAAAGAACAAGACACCCTAGCTTCCGCTTGTTCCCTGCGTTGCTCACCAAAACAAGCGGTCACGAAACTCGACCTGGCAGCTCACACAATACGTGAGCTGCTGCGGGACTCGGACAGTCGCTCCCTTTTTCCTTCTTTTGGCTGCGCTACTCGGCGCGGCAGATAGGGGCCCGAAACCTCATGAGCGCCTGCGTTTGTGGGCTAAAAAGCAAGAATTTGAGTTTTTCACCTTCCAAATTTCTACGTTGTCAGTTTGGCGAGATGAATCCCATCCCATCACGCTGAGTAGGGGGAACAAAGTAAGGGAGAAGAGAGCGGCTATCTGAGCTCCGCGGCAGCTTGCGGTGTTTGCATGCTGCTAGGGCGACAACTAACACAGTGTTGCGACGTAGGCAAACTCGCGTAGCGATGTTACGCATAGCGACCTTAGCCAATTTCGTGACCGCTTACGCTAAGTACAGCAAAGCAACGGATGAAAGCCTTGGGTTGAGCAAGGCAAGGGATTCGTCAGGCCGTGATGGCTGGGTGCCGTCCTCTTTGGCTTCGGCCGCCACTGCGTGGCTTAACCTGAAGGTTAGCCTATGCCGCAACACTTTGTTAGTTGTGGTTACTTTCTGTGGGGCAAGCAACAGAAAGTAACTCGCCTACAGGCGAAACAGAGTACTGTATAAATAGCAAAGGCAACCATTAGGTTGCCTTTGGTGAAGTTCACAAAAAAATAAAACTCAGTAGAAAAACTGCTGAGTGAAACTAAAAATTTAATCTTCTTGCTTCACGCAATCCACATAATACACGGCTTTACCATCGACTATTTGCTTCACTAATCCATGGTTATCCGTCTCAAAGCCTGGGAATTTCTCATTAAACTCGCGCGCAAACTTGAGGTAGTTCACAATGACTTTGTTAAAGCGTTCGCCAGGGATCAGCAACGGGATGCCTGGCGGATAGGGCGTTAACAGCACTGCAGTGACGCGGCCTTCGAGGTCATCAATGGCTACGCGTTCAATTTTGCGATGCGCCATTTTTGAGAAAGCATCGGTCGGTTTCATGGCTGGCACCATGTCAGACAGGTACATTTCTGTGGTCAGGCGTGCTACGTCGTTAGCTTTGTAAACTTCATGAATCTGCGTGCATAGATCTTTCAGGCCTACGCGTTCATAGCGTGGATGTTTCTGTACAAACTCAGGCAGCACTTTCCACAGCGGCTGATTCTTGTCGTAGTCGTCTTTAAATTGTTGTAACGCGGCCACCATCGTGTTCCAGCGGCCTTTGGTAATGCCGATGGTGAACATGATAAAGAATGAGTATAAACCGGTTTTTTCAACGATCACACCGTGTTCAGCCAGGTACTTGGTGACAATGGCAGCGGGGATGCCGAATTCATCGGAAAAGTCGCCTTCTACGTCTAGTCCTGGGGTGATGATGGTGGCTTTGATCGGATCCAGCATGTTAAAGCCTTCGGCCAGGTTGCCGAAGCCATGCCAGCGTTCATTGGCTTTGAGCATCCACGCGTCACGTTCTTCCAGGCCGTCTTCGGACAGGTCAGTTGGACCCCAGACTTTAAACCACCAGTCTGTGCCCCATTCTTCGTCGACCTTGCGCATGGCGCGGCGGAAGTCCAACGCTTCTTTGAGGGATTCTTCTACCAGGGCGGTGCCACCAGGGGCTTCCATCATGGCAGCAGCGACGTCGCAGCTGGCAATAATTGAATATTGCGGGCTGGTGGAGGTGTGCATCAAATAGGCTTCGTTGAACACGTCACGGTCCAGGCGGTTCTGGTCGGCATCCTGTACCAGAATCTGCGAGGCCTGGCTTAGGCCTGCCAATAGTTTGTGCGTGGACTGGGTGGAGAACACCATGGATTCTTTACAGCGTGGGCGGTCAGCGCCAATCGCATGGTAGTCACCATAAAAGTCATGGAAGGTCGCATGTGGCAACCAGGCTTCGTCAAAGTGCAGGGTGTCAATTTTGCCATCCAGCATTTCCTTGATTTCTTCCACGTTATACAACACGCCATCATAGGTGGACTGTGTAATGGTCAGCACGCGTGGCTTGGCATTTTTGTCGGTGGCAAACGGGTTGCGTGCGATCTTTTTCTGGATGTTTTCCCAGGCGAATTCACTTTTTGGGATAGGCCCGATAATGCCGAAATGGTTGCGCGTTGGCATCAGGAACACGGGCACGGCACCCGTCATAATGATGGAGTGCAATACGGATTTATGGCAGTTACGATCAACCACTACAATATCACCCGGCGCCACGGTTGAGTTCCAGACAATCTTGTTCGATGTTGAGGTGCCGTTAGTGACAAAGTACAAATGGTCGCAGTTGTAGATGCGCGCAGCGTTGCGCTCAGAAGCGGCCACCGGGCCGGTGTGATCCAGTAATTGGCCTAATTCATCTACCGCATTACACACGTCTGCACGCAGCATGTTCTCGCCAAAAAACTGGTGGAACATCTGCCCGACTGGGGATTTCAGAAAGGCTACGCCACCCGAGTGACCAGGACAGTGCCATGAATAAGAGCCATCAGCCGCGTAATGAGTGAGTGCCTTGAAGAAGGGCGGTGGCAAGCTGTCCAGGTAGGCTTTGGCTTCGCGGATAATCAGGCGCGCCACAAACTCAGGCGTGTCTTCATTCATATGGATAAAGCCGTGCAACTCGCGCAACACATCGTTAGGGATGTGACGGCTGGTACGGGTTTCGCCATGCAGGAAAATGGGGATTTCCTCGTTGCGGTAACGGATTTCCTGCACAAAGTTACGCAGTTGCTCAATGGCTTCCGGTTTCTCCTCAACGATTTCCTCATCATCAATCGACAGGATAAAGGCTGATGCACGGCTTTGCTGCTGGGCGAAAGAGGTCAGGTCGCCATAGCTGGTGACGCCAAGCACTTCCAGGCCCTCATCTTCGATGGCTTTCGCCAGCACACGGATGCCCAGGCCGGAAGAGTTCTCGGAGCGGAAGTCCTCGTCAATAATGACGATAGGGAATCTAAATTTCATGCAATAAATCCTTTACCGCTAAAATCAAGACACAAGGGCACAGAGAAAGCATTTGCTTTGCACCGTGCCCTTGGTGAATGTCAGGTTATTGTTCAATGTTGCCGTTATATTTTTGGCAGGGTCACGCCAATTTGACCCTGGTATTTACCACCACGGTCTTTGTAGCTCGTTTCACAGATTTCATCAGACTCAAAGAACAGCACTTGCGCACAGCCTTCGCCAGCATAAATTTTGGCGGGTAGCGGTGTGGTGTTGCTGAACTCTAGTGTGACATAGCCTTCCCACTCTGGTTCAAAGGGGGTGACGTTGACGATAATGCCGCAACGCGCATAAGTCGACTTGCCGAGGCATACAGTCAGTACAGAGCGAGGAATACGGAAATACTCTACCGTGCGCGCCAGTGCAAATGAGTTAGGGGGAATCACGCAATAGCCTTTGCCGGAGACCTCGACAAACGACTGCGGGTCAAATTGCTTGGGGTCAACTATGGTGCTGTTGATATTGGTAAATACGCGGAATTCGTCAGCACAACGGATATCGTAACCGTAAGAAGAGGTGCCATAAGAAACAATCTTCTGGCCATTGGTCTCACGTACAAGCTTGGGCTCAAACGGCTCAATCATGCCGTGTTGTTCAGCCATTCTGCGTATCCATTTGTCAGACTTAATGCTCATTCCGATATCCAGTCACTCGCGCTAAAGCGTATGTAATAAAGAGAAAAAAGCGGAGTTTAAACTCCGCTTTTAGTGAGTGCAAATAATAACAACAAAAGCTGCTAAATTTGCAAATTATTTATGAATTTTTAGCGATAGGTGCAACGTGGCCTAAAACTTGTCGCCGCCCAGTTCAATGCTGTAACGCCAGAACTGGTCTTCACCTTCAAAAATCACTTTGGATTCAATCGGATCACGGCTGCCAGCAGGGTACTGATGCACAGGGCGCTTGTCTTCCGCCCAAGCTTTCACGACTGGGTCGACCAGGCGCCATTGGGCTTCAGCTTCAGAAATATGCAGATAGTTGGAGTTGTCACCTTGCATCAGGTTAAGCAACAGGGCTTCGTAAGCATCTACGGTGTCGTCGCTATCCCAACGGTTAGCCGCATCCAGCTGGATGGTACGTGTTTGCACGTCCAGGCCAGGAATCTTGGACTGGATTTCCAGCTTGATACACTCGCGAGGCTGGATGCCGATAATGAGCCAGTTCTGGTCCTGGTCATTGATTTGCAAAGGTGCCTTCTTGAAGCGGATGGAAATGCGTGTGTCGGCTTCGTGCAGGCGTTTTGCCGTACGGATATAGAACGGTACACCTTTCCAGCGCGGATTATCGATAAACAGTTTCAACGCTGCATAGGTTTCAACGACGCTGTCCTTGTTGCCTAATTCTTCCAGGTAGCCAGGGACTTTTTCGCCGTTGATTTCGCCAGCAGCGTATTGTGCACGGAATGCGTGTTTTTCCAGCTCTTTAACTGGAATTGGGCGAATTTCTTCAAGCAATTTGATTTTCGCATCACGCACGCCTTCAGGAGACAGGTCTTTTGGCTGCTCCATGGCGGTTAAAGCCAATGTTTGCAAAATATGGCTTTGTAGCATGTCACGCAATGCGCCAGTGCTGTCATAGAACTGTGTACGGTCGCCTACACCCAGCATTTCGGTGTTGGTGATTTGTACGTGGTCGATATACTGATTGTTCCAGATCGGCTCTAACACGGTATTGGTAAAACGTTGCAGCAGAATGTTCTGCAAGGCAGATTTACCCAGGTAGTGGTCGATACGGTAGATTTGGCTTTCTTTGAGGTGCTTGGTGATCGCAGCCTGCAGCTCTTTCGCAGATGGCAGGTCAGTACCGAATGGTTTCTCGATCACTACACGACGCCAGTATTTGTCTTCCTGAGTCAGGCCAACATTTGCCAGGGATTCCACCACTGGGGCAAAGTCAACGGGACGTACAGACAGGAAGTAAGCCAGGTTCTGCGGGAATACTTTTTCGTCGCTCAGGGTCGCTTTCAGTTTTTTGAAAGCATCTGGATCGGTCGGCGGGTTGGCATGGTAGAAGTTACGGGCGATAAAACGCTCGAACACTTTCTGGTCATAGCCTTTTTTAAACTTGGTATCCAGCATGGATTTGATGTCTGCACGCCAGGCGTCCAGATCAACCACTTGGCGGCCAACGCCGATAATTTTCATGTCATCTGGCAGGCGGCCCAGCATGTCTAGCCTGAACAAACCAGGATATAGTTTTACGCGGGCCAGGTTGCCACTCGCGCCAAACAATACCAGGGTGCATGGATCAATTTTATTCGTCATTTCTAACCTTAAGATAAAAATGTAAACGGGAAAGGGCAGGCCTTTCCCATATGTCTGTTAATTAAACTAGTTAGTTCTAACAGTGTGCGCAAGTCATTAAGCAAAAAGCCTCCCATCACGAGAGGCTTATTCTGAATTACTTGGTTTTAACTGCGTGGCCACCAAATGCATTACGCATCAGTGACAACAGTTTGTAGCTGTAACCTTTGGAGTCCTGGCTGCGGAAACGGGCTTGCAATGCAACAGTCAGTACTGGCGCAGCAACACCTTGTTCAACCGCTTCAACCACTGTCCAGCGGCCTTCGCCGGAGTCAGCAACATAAGGAGCGATGGCTTCCAGCTTCTGGTCACCTTTCAGTGCTTCAGCAGTCAGATCCAGCAACCAGCTGCGAACCACGGAACCATGACGCCACAATTCAGTGATTTGTGCCAGATCCAGGTTGAAGTCTTCTTTACCTTTGATCAGGTCCAGACCTTCAGCAAACGCTTGCATCATGCCGTATTCGATACCGTTATGGATCATTTTTGTGAAGTGGCCGGAGCCGACTGGACCCACGTGTGCCCAACCACGGTCTGCGTGAGTCAGTGCCTGTGCGTAAGGTGCCAATACATCTGCATATTGTTTTTCACCGCCGTACATCAGGCAGTAGCCGTTTTCAAGGCCCCAAACACCGCCAGAAGTACCGCAATCGATAAAGCCGATACCGTGCTCAGCCAACATTGCACCGCGACGCTGACTGTGTTTGTAGTTAGAGTTGCCGCCATCGACGATGATGTCGCCTTTGTTCAGCATTGGAATCAAATCTTTGATTTGATTTTCGGTGATTTCGCCAGCAGGCAACATCAGCCAGACAATTTTTTGGCCTTCGAGTTTGCTTACAGCATCCGCCACAGAGGTTGCCGCTTCCATGCCTTCTTCTTTAACCAGTCTGTTAACGAATTCGGTGTTGAAGTCAAAGCCAACTACGTTGATTTTGTGACGCAGCAAGCGTGCAGCCATGTTGCCGCCCATTTTGCCCAAGCCAATCATTGCTAATTTCATTCGGATTTTCCTATGGTATGAGGATAGTTTAAGAGACACCCATCTTTTGGATGGCATGAACCCGATCAGTGCTTCGGATAATTTTGCAGAATTATCATGTCGAGTCAGCTATAATTATAGCAAATGCCGTTACGCACTAAAAGGCTGCGCGCGCTTTTTTGTATTGTTTTTTACAGGTTTTCTATGTCTTTGAATGCTCAAACCCGTTGGCTCACATTTCAATCCCAGCAAGAAATTAATCAAGCTGCCCTGAACAGAATTTTAGCTGCTGCTGATGCGGCGATTGCCAAATATGGCAGCTTTCTCATTGTACTAGCCGGTGGCAGTACCCCCAAAGCCGTTTATCAGTTGCTGGCAAAGGCTAATGCCGACTGGGCTAACTGGCATGTGTATCACAATGATGACCGCTGCTTGCCGGTCGATCATGCCGAACGCAACAGCAAGATGGCACGCGACGCCTGGTTAAGCCATGTGCCTATCCCAGAAAATCAGATTCACGATATTCCTGCCGAGCTGGGCAATGTGGAAGGCGCCAAAGCCTATGCTCAAACTCTCAAAGGTGTGCGTACTTTTGACCTGGTGATTCTTGGCCTGGGTGAAGATGGCCATACCGCCAGCCTGTTCCCTGGGCAACTTGTGGACAACTCTGCTGATGCGGTCCCTGTCTACAACTCCCCCAAACCGCCTGCAGACCGTATTACCATCAGTCAACATCGCCTCAACAATACACATGAAGTCATGTTCCTGGTGACCGGGGCAGGTAAACAAGAGGCGGTCGATCAGTGGCGTAGCGGGGTTGCAATCCCGGCAACATTGATTCAATCCCCCAATGGTGTGGATGTCTATTGTTTTGGTGTCGAGTTGAAATAAAAGCTGCTCAATAAAAAAGCGCCTTAAGGCGCTTTTTTATTGGTTTTTTCAGCCAGCAGTTGTTCCAGCAGGCTGATTTGTTGCTGCTGCAAGCCAATCAGTTCCTGCCATTGCTGTTCGCGCAAACTGTCCATTTTTTCGTGTAGCAGTAAAATCTCCAGCTCTGCTTTCAGGTTCACTTCATAATCATGTTCTGCCTGCCTGCGGTCAATTTCTGCCTGGCGGTTTTGTGACATGAGGATAATCGGTGCCTGGATTGAAGCCAGCATGGACAGGAACAGGTTGAGCAAAATATAGGGGTAGGGATCAAACGCGTTGCCATACCGCAACAGGATGACCGAGTTGAGAATAACCCAGCCCGCCAAGACGAGCATAAACACGAAAATAAAGGCCCAGGAGCCGCCGAAGCGGGCCATGGCATCGGCGGCGCGTTGACCGCGGCTCAATGTTTCGTGGGTGGGGGGCGCAGCCAGGTTTCGCGAAACCGGGTGGCGCTCTGTGACATGCCTCGCCACCCGTTGCATATGCTCATCCATCGCTTCGTATTGCGCGCCCATCAGGCCTTCAGCAATATGGTGCTTGCGGAGTGTCATACGCAGTTTCTTTCAGGGGGGAATTCAGGTTTTCTGAATCACAATGTTAGGAAACTTGGCGCTGTGGTCCAGGCTGGCAATGGCGATTTTGCTCGCCGCTTTGCGTGCAATCTCTTTATAAGTATTCGCAATCGCGCTTTCCGGGTGTGCAACCACGGTAGGCTGGCCGCCATCTGCCTGCATGCGGATGCTCATATCCAAGGGCAAACTGCCGAGTAAATCTACGTTGTAATCTTTAGCCATGAGCGCACCACCACCGGCACCAAAAATATGTTCTTCATGGCCGCAATTGGAGCAGATATGCGTGCTCATGTTTTCGACGATGCCCAGGATAGGGATGCCGACTTTCTCAAACATTTTCAAGCCTTTGCGCGCATCAAGCAAGGCAATGTCTTGTGGCGTCGTGACAATGATCGCACCCGTCACAGGAATTTTTTGTGCCAGTGTTAATTGAATGTCACCCGTGCCCGGTGGCAGGTCTATGACTAGATAATCAAGGTCTTGCCAGCGCGTATCGCGTAATAGTTGTTCTAAAGCGCCAGTCACCATGGGGCCGCGCCAAACCATAGGCGTATCTGTATCCACCAAAAAACCGATGCTCATGGCCTGAATGCCATGCGCACGCATGGGTTCTATGCTTTTGCCATCAGCACTGTCAGGGCGGCCGGAAATACCCAGCATCTGTGGCTGACTGGGGCCGTAGATATCGGCATCCAGCAGTCCAACGGTCGCCCCTTCTGCGGCCAGCGCCAGAGCCAGGTTGACGGAGGTGGTGGATTTGCCCACGCCCCCTTTACCTGAGGCCACCGCAATCACGTTTTTCACATTAGGCAGCAAATTGACGCCACGTTGCACACTGTGCGCGACGATGCGGCAACCCACATTGACAGTCATCTTGCCTATGCCTTCTATGCCGCCCAGGGCATCAGCCACTTGCTGGCGGATCACCTCCAGTTGGGTTTGGGCCGGATAGCCTAACACCACATCCAGGCTGACGTCGTTACCATTTATCTGGATATTTTTAATGCATTTTCCACTGATAAAGTCTTTGCCGGTATTTGGGTCTATGCAAAGTTTTAAGGTGCTTTGAATCAATAATTCGCTGATGGCCATGCCTGAGATCCCTGCGGTAATGCCTGACTAATTAGATAGGGTATTTTACCGCATTGGCGTGTGTTCGTCATGCTGCATCTGGCAGGGTTGTTGCGCAAGCTGCTCTGCAGATTTTTGGTAATGGTGGTGAAAGGTATCAAAACAGTGAGACCAGCTCCAGAGACTGCGCGCCTTGAGACGGATCGCCTGCCTGTCGAGTGACCGACAACGCAGGATGGCCTGTTTCAGATCATGGTACAGCACGCCCGAAAATCCTTCTTCGACAACGTCACATGGGCCAGTAACGTTAAAAGCCGCCACGGGCAAACCATTACACATGGCTTCTATCATCACGATGCCAAACGTGTCTGTGCGCGAGGGGAAAGCAAACACGTCATTATTTGCATACAGCTCAGCTAATGCCTGGCCGTAGTGATATCCCACAAAATGCACACGCGGATATTTTTGCTTTAATTCGTTTAAATATGGGCCGTCACCGACGATGGTGATCTCAAATTCGTCCTGATACACACACAAGGCATCCAGGTTCTTTTCTTTGCTGACGCGACCAACATTCAGCACGCGTAACTTGCTCGCTGAAGAGGCTGCATGTGAGGTGCTTATGAGTTGCTCGGACACGCCACGCGACCAGATGACCAGGTGCTTAAATCCCTGCTTGAGCAATGTCTGACGCATGCTTTCTGTGGTGACAAACGTCGTCAATGCATCACGGTGAAACCAGCGTAAATAGCCATAGGTCCAGCGCGCTGGAATATGCCACATCAGTTGCAGATATTCAGGAAAACGCGTGTGGTAAGAGGTGGTATATGGTTTTTTATGCAGTTTGCACCAGCAACGTGCCACCAGGCCCATCAGGCCTTCGGTGGCGATGTGTAGTTGCGAAGGTTGCATGCGGTTGAGCGTGCGCCAAAGCCGCCACGGTTGCAAATTGAGCTGTATTTCGGGGTAAAACGGTAATGGCATCCAGCGAAACAAGCTGGGATGTAATACCCTAAAGCGCAGATTGCGTGAACGGGCGACGCGGCGCAAGTTTTTATAAGTCGCTGAAACACCATTTGTTTGCTGAAAGGTGTCGGTCACAATCAACATCATTCACTACGCTCCGCATAGAAGGGTTGATGTATGTTGGCAAGCTGAAATGACGGATTGATGACTATTTAAGTGTTTATGGTTATGCCGTTCTGCACATCATCCTACGTGGTCAGCTGGCTGTAAGCTTCGGGCCCCATGCGGTAAGTTCACTCTAAGGCTGGATTGCTAAGGTAAGCACATCGATGACAGCAATATCCATCTAAGCAGTCACGGTTAACTTATTTGGAGAACACGCATGAACAAATTACTTGCACTCACCCTGTTAGCTATGAGCTATGCCCATCACGCCAATGCAGACACCTTGCTGCAAACCGCGGATCAAGAAGGTGACTTCAAAACTTTTTTACAAGCCGTTAAAAGGGCTGGCCTGGAGAGCACGCTCAACGATAAAGGCCCGATTACCCTGTTTGCCCCTAATGATGCGGCGTTTGCCAAGCTGCCAAAAGCAAAATTTAAAGCCTTAATGGCCAATCCCACTGAGCTGAAAAAAGTGCTCAGCTACCATATTTATCCCGGCAAAATTACCCAGGCTGATGTAAGCGCTGGCAAAGTCAAATCCCTCGAAGGTGCTGACCTGATGCTCTCTGTGACTGATGGCGTGAAAGTCGATAATGTTAAGGTGGTGGGCGATGAAATCAATGCTGATAATGGCGTGATTCATATCATGAGTGCGGTGCTGATCCCGAAAGGTTAAATCGATATAAGGTTGATGTACGCAAGACATTTTGCCTAAAGCTGCCTCGAGTTAAGCTAAAGGCAGGGTTCTCAATCAGGCATTTTATATCTCACCGACCAGGTAATGCATGTTGGATCGCAATACCTGGTCTTGTCTTCTGCAACATGAATATGTGATGGCATGCTTCATGTTGCATTTGCTTTATGTTATATCAAATCATGCGCCTCAATTGGAATTAAAATCTGGTAGAGAGTTTGCGCATCACAATGGTCACTTATCCCATTGCCGACGTGTTTTGCGGTTACTTGCTCTATCTTGCCAAGGTACTAAGGAGACATGGTTTGATCAATATTCAAGACAGTCCGTCGCATGCCCTGCCATTACCAGAAGTACTAGATACCTTTGATACCCAAAAAACAGGCTTATCAAGTGATGTTGCCTTGGCACGTTTGCGCATGGTTGGTGAGAATCGATTACCCCAGTCCAGCGCAAAGTCCATGTGGCTCCGGTTAGCCTTGCAGTTTCATAATCCACTGATTTACGTCTTGATGGTGGCGGGCATTGCTACTTTTACGCTGGATGATTATGTGGATGCGGGGGTGATTGCGGCGGTGATCATAATTAATGCACTGATCGGCTTTGTGCAAGAGGGAAAGGCTGAGGAAGCGCTAAAAGCAGTGCGCTCGCTGATGGCAACGCGTGCAAAAGTGTTGCGTGATGGTCAGCATGCAGACATAGACGCCAGTCTGTTGGTGCCTGGAGATGTGGTGATATTGGAGCCCGGTGATCTCGTGCCTGCAGACTTGCGACTAATGCAGGTGAAAAATTGCTTTGTCATGGAGGCAGCGCTGACAGGTGAATCTGATCCTGTTGAAAAAAATATAGACATTGTTGCGGTGGAGGCGCCTGTTGCAGACCGCCTTTGTATGGCCTATTCCAGTACGTTGGTCACTGCGGGGTATGCGCATGGCGTTGTGGTGGCCACGGGCAAACAGACCGAAATCGGCAAAATCGGCATCATGGTCAGCGATGAGCAAAGCTTAGAGACGCCATTAACCCGTCGCCTGGGCCTGTTTGCAAAACAAGTGACGCTGCTTATTTTAATCATCGGCGTCTTCTCTTTTGCCTTTGGTTATTGGGTAAGGCAGATGCCATTGCTGGACTTGTTTGTAGCCGTGGTGGGCTTGGTGGTGGCAGCCATTCCAGAGGGCTTGCCTGCGATTGTGGCTATCGTGCTTGCCATTGGAACGCGCGTGATGGCGAAAAACAAGGCAATTGTCCGTCGACTGGCCGCAGTAGAAACATTGGGTTCCGTGACCGTGATCTGTTCTGATAAAACGGGGACGCTCACCTGTAATCAAATGACTGCGGTGACTGTCATCTTGCCAGAGCAAACGCTCAACGTATCTGGCGTGGGCTACGCCCCCAAAGGCGATTTTTTAAAAAAGGGTGACAGGCTTGATGTGACTCTAGCCCATGACCTACGGAGTTTGCTCATGTGCGCCACGCTGTGTAACGATGCGGGGGTTGAGCAAAACGAGGAGGGCGCCTGGGAGCTGATAGGCGACCCTACAGAAGGCGCACTGCAAACGCTCGCCGCTAAAGCCGGCGTAGACAAACTGAACTTGCATCAACGCTATCCTAGGTTGGATTGCATACCGTTTGAGTCTGAGCATCAATATATGGCGACTTTGCATCACAGTCAGACGGGTGAAGGTTTGGTGCTGCTCAAAGGGGCACCAGAAACCGTACTGGCGCATTGTCAGCGCGATGTGTCAGGTCCGCTGGATCTTGAGCGTTGGGAGGCCCGCATGGCAGAAGCTGCCAAACGCGGAGAACGCGTGCTGGCGTTAGCCAGACGCATCCTGCCCACGAATAGCACCACATTGTCGATGGCCGAGATGGATGACAATTTTGAACTGCTTGGCATGGTGGGCATGCTGGATCCTCCGCGTGCAGAAGCGATGGCAGCCGTGGCCGAATGTCAGGCCGCGGGGTTGCGCGTGGTAATGATCACAGGCGACCATGCCATCACTGCCAGTGCCATCGCCAAACAGATAGGCTTGAATGCCAGTGCCATCCTTTCTGGCGAACAGATAGAAAAAATGGATGATGCTGAGCTTCGCGAACAGATGAAAACGGTGGATGTGATTTCCAGAGCATCGCCGCAACACAAATTGCGCCTGGTGAAAGCCTTGCAATCGCTTGGCGAGTTGGTTGCCATGACCGGCGATGGGGTCAATGACGCGCCTGCGATCAAGGTCGCTGATATCGGGGTGGCGATGGGTAATAAAGGCACTGCCGCTGCCCGCGAAGCGGCTGATCTGGTGTTGACCGACGACAACTTTGCCACCATCAGCAATGCAGTCAAAGAAGGGAGAGTGGTACTCGATAATATCAAAAAATCTATGTTGTTTATTTTGCCAACCGATGTTGCGGAAGCAGGGGTCATTCTTCTTGCCATTCTTGGCGGATTATCATTGCCGATCACAGCCAGTCAGATTTTATGGATCAATACGGTCACAGCCGTGACGTTTTCGCTTGCCATTGCCTTTGAGCGGCCTGAGCGCGGTGTGATGCAAAGGCCGCCGAGATTGCCCACAGAACCCCTGATTACCAAGCTGTTTGCAAAAAGAATTATTATTGTCAGTGCCCTGCTCATGGCATTTACTTTTACAGCCTTTGAGTGGGAATTATCACGTGGGCACAGTTTGGCGATGTCTAGAACAGCCGCTGTCAATATGCTGATCATGTGCCAGATGGCTTATTTATTCAATGTTAAATACTTTGCGCATTCATCCATGCGGATTTCAGCCTTCATCGAGAATAGAATCACTTTAGTCGTTTGTGGCGTGATGATAGTCTTGCAAGCTTTATTTACTTATTCACCGTGGATGCAATCGGTGTTCAGTACTGAACCTATTGATGTTGCTAGCTGGTTATTTATTCTGGCCTTCGCCATCTTGATGTTTTTAGTGATTGAGCTGGAAAAAGCGGTATTACGTACTTTTAAGGTTCAAGTCTTGTAGCAAGTGCAAGGCAGATGGAGGGAATAAGTCAGTTTTTAGGGATGACCTGCGCAGCCATTTCAGCTTCTTCATCAGCAGGGATGACCAGAATAGGTTTGGAGGAGGGGGCACTGATCCAAGGTTGATGGGTTTGGTTGGCGTTTGGGGACAAACGAAAGCCTAAAAATGAGAGCGGGTCACAAATCAATGCTCTTATTTTGCTGGCGTGTTCGCCTATGCCTCCTGTAAACACCAATGCATCAATGCCGCCTGCTTTCGCGGCATAACTTCCTATCATGGCACGCACGCTACGGGCAAAGTACTCCACCGCAAATTTTGCAGCAGGGCTATCGCTGTCCAGCAGGGTTTGCATGTCGCTGCTTTCGCCATTGGAGAGGGCGTGCAGGCCACTTTGGTGAAAAATCAAATCCTCCAGTTGTGCGCTGTTCAACTGATTTGCGAGTGCCAGCATCACGCCGGGATCCAGATCGCCACTGCGCGTCGCCATCGGGATGCCGCCCGCTGTGCTATAGCCCATACTGGTATCCACTGATTGCAGGTTTTCAAGGAGGCAGACACTGCATCCGCTGCCAAGATGGGCCACAACGATACGGCCTTGCGTGATCGTATGGTCCAGCAATCCAGGTAGCTGCTTGGCGATATGCGCATAATTCAAACCATGAAAGCCAAATCGACGTAGCTGCGCTGATTCGGGGATGGCGTAGCGGTATGCCAATGCGGGCAGGTTGTAATGAAAACCGTTGTCAAAACATGCCCACTGCGACAGTCGGGGGTGGTCGGAATAGTGAGTTGCACAAAGCCTGACCCCCAACAAGTTGAGTGGGAGATGCAACGGTGCGAACGAAACCAGTGTTTCAAGACGATCTTGCTCTTCCACCGTCAGCAAACGCGCCGTGTCCTCAATATGGCCGCCAAACACAAAACGGTGGGCGATACGGGTTGGGTGGGCAGCCCCCAGCTCTGCAAAAAGCTGTTTAAATGCAGCCTCAAAGCCTTCTGTCACTGGCAGATGCGGGGCTATACGATAATGGTAATTCTGGCGGACGTTGTCAGATGCAAAGTAGGCCGCTTTTAGGCTGGACGAGCCACAGTTGATCACCAGTAAAGACTGGTCATCATTCAATATGTTTTGCGTGCTTAATTCTGCCATTGCCATTCATCCTCTTCTGGCATATCCACGCCATGCTGATAGGCATATTCACAGCAAGCGATCTGGCGGTTCAGGAGTTCCTCTTGCACATGGGCACCGATATTGCGTAGGCCAGGAATGCGGTAAATCGCTTCAATCGCCAGGCTGAAACGGTCAATCTTGTTCTGGATGGCCAGCTCTAGCGGTGTGTTGATACTGCCTTTTTCGCGATAGCCCCTCACATGCAGGTTTGCGTGATTGGCGCGCCGGTAAGTGAGCCTGTGAATCAGGTAGGGGTAGCCGTGAAAATTGAACAAGATGGGTTTGTCCGTGGTAAACAAGCGGTCAAACTCCTTATCGGATAAACCATGCGGATGCTCGCTATCCGGTGTCAATTTATATAAATCGACGACATTGATAAAGCGGATTTTTAGCGAAGGGAAGTGGTGCATGAGCAGCTGGGTAGCCGCAAGCGCTTCCTTGGTTGGAATATCGCCCGCACATGCCATAATCAAGTCGGGTTCACTCCCCGCGTCGCTGCTGGCCCACTCCCAAATCCCCAGCCCTTTTGCACAATGGATAGTCGCACTTTCAATATCCAGATACTGAAGATGTTTTTGTTTGTCACAGACAATCACATTAATGTAATCATTGCTGCGCAAACAGTGATCTGCCACAGAAAGCAGGCAATTGGCATCGGGGGGTAAATAGATGCGTGTTATTTCCGCGCTTTTATTGGCGACCAGGTCCAGGAATCCAGGATCCTGATGCGTAAAGCCGTTATGATCTTGTCGCCAGACCGTGGACGTAATCAATAAATTCAAAGAAGAAACCGGCGCACGCCAACTGACCTTTTTCGACATCTCCAGCCATTTGGCATGCTGGTTGAACATAGAGTCAATGACATGCACGAATGACTCGTAAGTGGATAGAAAACCGTGCCTGCCTGTTAATAAATAGCCTTCCAGCCAACCTTCCAGTGTGTGCTCAGACAAATACTCCATGACTTTGCCATCTGCCGCTAGCTCACCGCCATCGTCATCCTCAGGCAATCTATCCGCCAGCCAGGTCTTTTTACTGGCGGTGTACACGTCTTGCAGCTTGTTCGAGCTGGTTTCATCAGGCCCAAATACGCGAAAATTGTTTGGATTGGCCGATATCACGTCGCGCAGCATGCAACCCAGCGGTTGCGTATTGGAGTGAAGGGCGCCTTCTGCCCGTGATGCTATGACCGCATACTGGCGGTAGTCTGGTAAAGCCAGCGGCTGGCGCAACAGCCCACCATTGGCATGCGGATTGGCACTCATGCGACTGGTGCCGCGAGGGGCTAACTCAGCCAACTCAGGCAGGAGGCGCCCCTCTGCATCAAATAAGGTTTCAGGTTGGTAACTGCGCAACCACGATTCCAATTGCGCAAGATGCTCAGGGTTCTCCGCGGGTTTGCTGATAGGCACTTGATGCGCGCGCCAGCTGTTTTCCACTTGATGCCCATCCACTGTTTTGGGGCCAGTCCAGCCTTTGGGGCTGCGTAACACAATCATAGGCCAACGCGGGCGGCTGGCATCATTTTTGGTTCTCGCGTTTTGCTGGATATCCTTAATTGACTGAATAGCGGTTTCAAGCGCTTGCGCCATCTCCTGATGCATGCGCTCGGGATCATTCCCCTCCACAAAAATAGGTGTCCAGCCATAGCCATTGAGCAACTCTTCCAGTTCCTGGTGTGATATCCGCGCCAATACGGTGGGATTGTTAATTTTGTAGCCATTGAGATGCAACAACGGTAACACAGCCCCATCTCGAATAGGGTTCAGGAACTTGTTTGAATGCCATGCGGTGGCTAAGGGGCCAGTCTCCGCCTCACCATCACCGACCATCACAGCGACCAATAAATCCGGATGATCGAACGCAGCCCCAAAGGCATGCGAAAGGCTATACCCCAGTTCACCGCCTTCATGAATCGAGCCCGGCAATTCAGGCGTGCAATGGCTGCCAAATCCACCCGGGAAAGAAAAGTCTTTAAACAAATTGCGCATGCCGAATTCGGTTTGCGCTTTGTCGGGATAAATTTCGCTGCAAGTGCCTTCCAAATAGACGGGCGCCAGTACACCGGGCGCGCCGTGCCCGGGGCCAGCGATAAAAATCGCATTCAAGTCGTATTTTTTGATCATGCGATTGATGTGGATATAAGTAAAACTCAATCCTGGACTGGAACCCCAATGGCCTAATGGGCGTTGCTTGATATGACAAGCTTCCAGTGGTTTTTTTAACAGCGGGTTTTCCTGCAAGTAAATCATCCCCGCAGCCAAATAATTACACGCCGACCAATAACGATTGATGCGGTTCAGTTCATTTTGATCTAATAAAACCCTGTGTTCAGTCATATGCGCGACCCTCTCGTTTTCACTGATCGTTTGAGTAGTATGTCACTCACCATGGCAAATGGTTTGGTATAAATCAAAAGAAAGTATTTTGGAACAGGGATGTAGAGCGCTCATGTTGCGTTACAGAGCAGCTTTGAAAGCTTTTATAAAATGCGAGCAGCGGGGTCAGAGTAAAACTGAAATTCTTTTTTGTTTTTTAATCTCACCCGCAATATCCCTCCAGGTCCTTTATTGCAAATGAATAGTCGTTTTATTCAACCAACCCATCAAGCTTTTTAGGCTGAAACTCATAACTCAGCGTAACGAATGCTGACCTTGGTGCCCCAATACCCAAGAAACTGGTACCTTGCCAATCCGCACTGTTGTAGTTGAATCCACTTTCACCAATGACGCCGCGAATAGAGGGAGAGAAAGCGTTCAAGCCTAAACGCCCAGCACTGGCGTATTGCTTGTCAAACAAATTGTTAATACGCAGGCCTAATGTCCACTCAGGGCTGATTTTGTAGGTAGTGTTGAAATTAACCACGGCATAGCCATCTGTTTTACCTTCACCAAAGTCAGCACGCTGGATCGTACAGACTGTATTACCGTTGTCACAAAATGGCCCCGTAATCGGTGAAGCAGGGCCAGCTCGATGTTTATTGTTTTCATTGCCACGAATAAATGCATCAGAATGTGCAACTACATTTAAACCTACCCGCCAGTCGTTGGTGATGTCATAGCTGACATTTGCATTTAGGTTATGCAACGCAACGCCAGGCATACGATCTCCAGGGGTCACTGTAATTTGTTGATAGGTGCCCTCACCGGTTTGCGTCACAATATCGTATACATTCCCTGCACTACTGTTACTTGGACTAGCAAGCTTGAATTTGGACTGAAAAGTTGCATCAGTGAGTGCGTAGTTCACACCCCAACTCGCTTTACCCCATTTACCCTTCAGCCCCATTTCAAGGCCACGCCGACGTGTATCTCCAACATTCTGAAAATAACTACTGGTGGCATTGACTGCAACGAAATAAATGTCATCTGTTAAATCCGTTTGATAAAGCGCTGCATTCCATTCGATGCTGTCGGTTAACTGACCTCGCGCACCGACCTCATAACTGGTTGAGCGAACTTGTTTGAGGTAGGGATCTCCGGCTAAAGCCCCCGGTAGATTGCAGACACGTTGCTCAGCCAATGATCGGGGACGACCATCAGACAATGGAGTAGGGTCATAAGCGCACCCAAGTTCAATCACAGTTGGCGTTCTGGCACCGCGTCCAAGATTGGCGTATAGATTCAGGTCTTCACGTGCTTGCCACGTAATACCAAGGGATGGATTAAATGAGCGATACTTGAATTTTTCTTTTTCTGGAGGACGAAGCGTCGCGATATTTTGACCTGAAGCATCGATAGGAAATGTACTTGGATCAAATGGTACGATTTGATCTGCAATGCCAGTAGGGCACTCAGTGTTTGGGTCTATCGTGCCATCATTATTGTTGTCCGTGCAAAGTACCATCACATTAAGATAGTTAAGGATGGTGTTCACATCCGTAAATGATGAGAGCCTTGCAACTGAAAGTTGGTTGTTAACGTAAGTGCGGTTATAGCGTGCAGACGCCGTGATATTAAGTGTTTTAGTTGGTGACCATGTCTCGCTGAAATACAGACTCTTGGTCAGGCCATTCCCTTTAAAGTCGTTTAAGCCATATCCACGATCAGGGCTATTGGCGTAATATTCCCAACCTAAAAGCTCAGGTGCCACATAGGCATTGCGTTGCGCATCAAGCATGCCCAGATATTGCTTACTTTCATAAGTTGTATCAGCCTTATCAATTGAGCTGCCGATCATGAACTTATGTTTATCGAGGTTCCAGTTAAATTGTAATGAGGCTCCTTTTCCCAACTGGTCAACCTGAGTATCAGTAAAGATAGCGGTTGGGGTACCTTCTATGTAACCAGTATTCGCGTAAGGCCCACTAGCATATTTGCCATCGCGATAATAATAATTTCCGTTGGCATCTTGGGCTAATGGTCCCATGGTAGGGATATAAGACAATCCGCCTACCGCACCAACTTGATTAGTGATATTCGCACTATTAATAGGTACCACTAGCTCCCAATAATCATGAAAAAAGCCAGCATCGTCTGTGTATCCGCCCAATGCTCCAATATTTGGTGCTGAAGAAATAATGTCATAGCTATATTCACTACTCCCCGTTCCAGGATGAAGAGTACTGGTGCTCACAGCTGAACCATTAGCACTAGCCACAATAACGCCATAATTCTGAAACGCATTACGAACAATCTGTTCATACTGATTAGTGACTGCTGCATTAAATGCACCAGGTACATTTGATGGCTGAGATATATCATCCAAGTTTCGTCTTGGATCATAAGTCCAATTCCAAACAAGATTTCCTGAACCATCGCCTGCTGCCACTTGTGCTTGATTTGCGTTCGCTTGAGTATTGAAGTTGGTGCCGTAAGCAAGGTCATTGACACAAGGATCAAGAGGATCAGTACAAATTGCACCACTTGTTGTTAAAGGGTTGCCATTCGCATCCGCAGCCACATTCATAGCATAGTTGTTATAGTCGGGTAGTCCGTCTCGGTTAATGTCAGGCAAACCATTTAACAATTGGCGAGAAGGATCATTAATGGTAGCGGCATTTGGCCTTGCACTAGTCCCCCCAAAGTTCTCATTCACATCGGACATATGCGACTTGCGCTTGCTATTTCGGTTATATATCTGTGCAGTAATATTGAAAGTGTCAGTCACATCCCAGATACCTGATAACTGGAATTGAAACAGGTTGTTTCTGCTCTCGTCAGGTGATGTGTACACTTGCTTCGGGTTTTGATCGACCATCTGCTGTGGTAACAAACCGTTACCAGTCAATTTATTTCCAGCATACAAGCCAGAAAAACTAAGCCGGGCGCGTTCGTTTTGCCATTCAGCTTTACCAAATATCTGGTTGACCTTACTCGGCGAATTGTCTCGCCAACCATCCTCAAGGAAAAAGTTGCCAGATAAAAAACCAGCGATCACACCATTGTTGTTACCAGCGGAAATTTGCAGCTGTTTACGGCCAAATGAACCTGTCAGCACTTCAGCATCCAGCGTTTTGCCATCAAAACCACTCTTGGTCCGCATGGTGAGCGCACCACCTAGTGTGCCTAATCCATAAATTGGATTGGAGCCTGGAATAATTTCGAGACTGGATAAGGCATTCATCGGAATCATGTCCCAGTTCACCACATCACCAAAAGGTTCGTTGACGCGAATGCCATCTAAAAATACTGAGATACCTTGTGCCGTGCCCAACTGTGGTGAAGCCGTAAAACCACGATATTGCAAGTCCATCTGAAATGGATTGCTTTGATAGTCATTGACTGTGACTGATTGAAGCTTCTGGTTCATCAAATCAGTAATTGTGAGCGTGTGTGCCTCTTTAATATCCTTGGCCGTAAGAGATTGCACATTGCCAGGAATTTCCTCTTTTGTGAGCGCGAGACCAGGCATGGGGCCTACCTCGTAGAACTTCTTGGCACGGACTTCGACTTTATCTAAATCAAGGGTGGTTTTTTCGTCTTTTAGCTCTTTGGCTGTTTTAGCTGCGGGTTGAATATAAAGGGTTGATTGATTCAATTTGGCTTCAAGATTGCTGTTCGCCAGCAATTTTTTAAATAGCTCTTTTGTCAGCATGGTACCGCTGATGGCAGGTGCCTTTTTACTGTTGACTAAAGCGTCATTGAATGTGATGTTGATACCCAGTTTTGTGCTGATGGCTTTTAAAGATGTTGCTAGTGGCTGGCTAGGCAGGTCTATGGAGATTGTGCGCGTAAAAAGTATCTCTTCTTCCGGTTGCGGCAACTTAGTGTTAAGTTCTGCTGCCCATAAAGGGTTGATCCAGGCAGGCTGGCTGCTAAAGCAGGCAGCAATGGCTGCGCCCAGAATCAGTTTTTTTGGTGTATGCATCTGACTTCCCCGTTACTTTTTGGCTTGTTATTGCCTTAATGCATGGGGAGTCAAAACCCTGATATCTTGATTGCAAAAAAATGTAATGATGTGCGCTTGGCTTATTTAGCAGCGGGGTAAGTTTCTAGTTGAATACCTTCGGGGCTGCGGTGCACGCGGACATTAGCGATGCGGGGAAGGGTGGCGATAAAGCTGTTGCTGTCTTTAATGGCGACCACGGCGCTGATTTTTTCGCTGGAACGATCATCGCTGGTGACTGGTTGTTGCTGGTAGCGCGAGAGGGTTTCGGCGATTTCTGACAGCGATGCCTGATTAAATACCAAAGTGCCGCTAATAAAGCGGAAGTAGTCTTGGGCACTCACTTGTGGGCGAGCTTGCAGGCCGTGCTGGTTGATTTCAGCGACCTCGTTATTTTGCAGAATCAGCCCTTGCTGGTTTTGCTTGTTGAGCACCTGTACCTTGCCGTGATCGACACTCACACGCTCAAGCTGTTTGAGTTTGTTAACGGCAAAGCGTGTGCCTAGCACGGTGACTTTCAGGCGCTGGGTTTCTACCACAAAGGGGCGGTCGCGGTCAGGTTGCACTTCAAACACGGCTTCGCCTTGCAGTAGGTCAATGTGGCGCTGGTTGCGGTAGTACTTGATCTCGATGCGCGAGTTGGCGTTGAGCGTGACGCGGCTGCCATCGTCCAGTGTTTGGGTGGTCAGTTGGGCGGTAGTTGTGTGCGCGGCGAGTTGTAGCGTGGGTGTGCTTTGCCAAACTTGGTATTGATGCAAGCCAGCCCAGCCGATGCAAAGTGCAGCCACCACGCCTGCAACGGTACCCGCCAGTTTCTGCCGCGATTTTTTGCGCTCGTTCTGTTTGAAAAAAGTGTCGGCTTGTTTGGCCTGCGCCAGCAATTCCAGTTCCGAGACCGAGTCTATGCCTTGCCAGGCGTCGCTGATGCTGCGGTATTCTTGTTGATGTAGTGGGCTCTTCATGAGCCAGGCCTCAAACTGGCTACGCTCAGGTGCGTCCGGTGCTGCTTCTTGCATGCGGATAAACCACCGTGCGGCTGTTTCCGATATTTTTTTGTGGGCTGACATGCGCTTATTTGAGAAACTGCTCACGCGCCGCACGCAGGTCTAGCAAGGCGCGGATCAGGTGGCGTTCGACCATGTTCAGGCTGATTTTCAGCTGCTCGGCAATGTCTTTTTGTGCATGGCCCTCAATGCGGTACATGATAAATACCTGGCGGCATTTAGGCGGCAGGTCTTGAATGATTTGGGTCACAAGTTCCAGGCGTTGTTTGATATCAGCCAAGTGCTCAGCTGACACCGTGACAGGCTCTTCAAGCTCTGCCTGTTGCTGGTAGTCAGCAAAGTAGCTGTCTTTGCGGTATTGCTCCAGAATCAGGTTTTGCACGATGGTGCGCAGGTAGGCATGTGGTTCCTGGTTACGGTGTGGGCTAGTGGTCAGGGCAAAACGTAAAAACCCATCATGCAAAATATCTTTTGCATGATGCGGGCAAAGCGTTTTGCGACGGATGCCAGGAAGCAACGTCGTATATGCCCAATGTAGATTGATGCCATGCCAGAACATGCGATAAGCGATAAGGGGTTTAATAAACTGCAAAACACACGCAAAGATTGTTCCTAAATAAATATTGTGTAGGCTGCTGGCGGTAACTACTTGTTTCGCCTGCAAATTTAACGATAGTCGTCAGAAGATGGGAATAATTTTAATTTGGTTGTAATCAGCCAGGTTGGCTTTAATAAACCAATCTGGTGTGGGCGGGGGTGTTGGCTTGTATCAAATATCTAGCCAGGAATCGCTGAAGTGTCTTATGGTTTGCTAAAATAGCGCTTTTACTTGAAACCCATGTTGTCATGACACGCAAAATTCTGGTCACTTCTGCACTCCCTTATGCCAATGGCAGTATTCATTTAGGTCATTTGGTAGAGTATATCCAAACCGATATCTGGGTGCGTTTCCAGAAGATGCAGGGACATACAGTGCATTACGTGTGTGCGGACGACACCCATGGCACGCCTATTATGCTGCGTGCGGAAAAAGAGGGCATCACACCCGAAGCGCTCATTGAGAAAGTGCATGCCGAGCACAGCCAGGACTTTGCGGATTTTCTGGTGCAGTTTGATAACTACTATTCCACCAATTCGGAAGAGAACCGTCAGCTATCCGGCAATATTTACCGCGCACTCAAAGCCAACGGCAAAATTGCCACTAAAACCATTGAGCAGTATTTTGACCCGGTCAAAAGCATGTTTTTGCCCGACCGCTTTATCAAGGGCGAGTGTCCTAAGTGCCATGCCAAAGACCAGTATGGCGATAACTGTGAAGTGTGCGGCTCCACCTACAGCCCGACGGATTTGCTGAATCCTTATTCAGCCGTGTCTGGCGCAACCCCTGTTCGCAAAGAGACGGAACACTATTTCTTTAAACTCAGTGAGTGCGTGGACTTTTTGCGCAAATGGACACGTTCCGGCACTTTGCAGGCCGAAGCTGCCAACAAAATGAGCGAGTGGGTGGGCGAGGTTGGCGAGAATAAACTGTCTGACTGGGATATTTCGCGTGATGCACCTTATTTTGGTTTTGAAATCCCCGATGCGCCGGGCAAGTATTTCTATGTCTGGCTGGATGCGCCGATTGGTTACATGGCCAGTTTTAAAAATCTGTGTGCCAAGGCTGGACTGAATTTTGATGAATATTGGAAAAAGGATTCTTCCACTGAGTTGTACCATTTTATTGGCAAGGATATCTTGTATTTTCATGCCTTGTTCTGGCCAGCGACTTTGGAGTATTCCGGTCATCGCACACCGACACAAGTATTCGCGCATGGTTTCCTGACCGTGAATGGCGAGAAAATGTCCAAGTCACGCGGGACATTTATCACGGCACGTAGTTACCTGGATCATGTCAAAAATCCTGAATACTTGCGCTATTACTATGCCGCGAAACTGAATGGCAGCATGGAAGATATCGACCTCAACCTGGAAGATTTTGTTGCGCGTGTAAACAGCGACTTGGTGGGTAAATATATCAATATTGCTAGCCGTACGGCAGGGTTTATTGCCAAGAAGTTTGATAATAAACTGATTGCTGCCAAACATGCTGTCATTGACGATATGCGCGCTGCGGCACCTGCCATTGCGGAAGCGTTTGCTGCACGTGACTTTGCACGGGCTTTGCGTGAGATCATGAAGCTGACTGATGCGGCAAATGCCTATGTGGCAGAAGCTGCGCCTTGGATAGTGGCAAAAGACGACAGCAAGGCAGCAGAATTGCACGCAATTTGCAGCAACGCGCTGGAAATGTTCCGCTTGCTGACCATTTACCTGAAACCGGTATTGCCGAATATTGCCGCTGCAGTAGAAGCGTTCCTCAATGTGCAGCCTTTACAATGGGCGGATGTGGCGCAAGGCTTAGATGCGCAAACAATACAACCATATAACCACATGGTGACGCGTCTCGAAGGCAAGCAGATCGAAGCTATGGTTGAAGCGAATAAGGAAAGCCTGCAAGCGGCAGCGCCCACCAAAACTGAAGCCAAGGTTGAAGTGAAAGCCGAAACCAAGCCTGCCGAAGAGGGAGACTATATTTCGATTGATGACTTTGCCAAGGTCGATTTGCGGATTGCGAAAATCGTCAGTGCAGAGCATGTGGAAGGCGCTGAGAAGCTGCTTAAATTATTACTGGATATTGGTGAAGAAAAACCACGTCAGGTATTTGCTGGCATTAAGTCTGCCTATGATCCTGCTACGCTGGTTGGGCGTTTAACCGTCATGGTTGCCAACCTGGCACCCCGCAAGATGAAGTTTGGCATGAGCGAAGGCATGGTGCTGGCTGCCAGTGATGAACGCGGCGGTCCTTATATCCTGTCGCCAGACAGTGGAGCACAGGCGGGTATGCGCGTGAAGTAACCCAGGCCTGCAACGCTGGCTATACAGTGTCATTCGCTAATTTTGCAGGTGTTGATGTGTTGTTTCATTGCGCTAAATCAAGAAAATAAAAGGGTTTTGCTGCTTTAATCTACGCTTGAAATAACCGGCTAAGGTCTTGATTTATATTATATTGAATCATATAATATAAAGTTGTATATCGTCCCGGGAGGGGATACACCTAAGGTAATGTCAAACACGCAATCAATTAGCAACGCCAACCCCTGGCAGGGCCTGGATATCCAGTCTGAGTGGGAGCGTTTTAGTCAGCGTGAAACATCATTACCTCATGTTTGGATCTCGCATGTTTGGGTAGACCACATGCATTGCGCAGCCTGCAGCGGACGTATTGAGCATTCGATCAAATCTCTTCCTGGCATTCTTTCTGTGCACGCCAGTGCCGCCTCCAAACGTGTTCGAGTCGTTTGGGATGCCCAAAAAACATCTCCTTCACAATGGTTTGCCAATCTGAACGACATTGGCTATCCCGCCTTACCGCTCAACGAATACAACGCCATTTCGGATAGAACCATTCAGCAGCGCAAAATGTTGTGGCGCCTGGTGGTGGCTGTCTTCTGCATGATGCAAGTCATGATGTACGCCTACCCGACCTATTGGGTTGGCAGCAATGATATGGCACCTGACATGGTGCAACTCATGAAATGGGCTTCATGGGTGCTGACGTTGCCCGTCATGCTGTTTTCCGCCACCCCATTTTTATCCCAGGCTTGGGCCAGTATCAAGCAGCGCCAGCTAGGCATGGATGTGCCGGTGTCGCTGGGGATTGTGGCTGCATTTGTCATGAGTACGCTGGCAACCTTTGCGCCCGGCGGCTGGTGGGGCGACGTCGTTTACTACGATTCCCTGACCATGTTTGTGAGTTTTCTGCTGATTGGCCGCTGGCTGGATGTCAAGCTGCGTAACCGTACCGCTGGTGCGCTGGAGAACATGATGCGCCGTTTGCCGAATGCGGTGCTCAAGAAAAACGACGTTGGCGAGTGGGTGCAAATAGCGGCAAGTAATATCAATGCAGGCGATATTTTGTTTGTGCGTCCAGGCGAAGTATTTGCAGCCGATGGCAAAGTGCTTGTCGGGAGTACCAGTGCTGATGAATCCATGCTCACTGGGGAGTCTGAGCCGGTCATGAAGCCCATGGGCGCCACCGTGATTGCTGGTTCAGGTAACTTAACCTCAGCCATTGAAATGCAAGTGGAGCAGGTGGGCGAGGGGACACAATACCATGCGCTGGTTAACCTGATGGCATCGGCTTCCACTGAAAAACCTGGCATTGCCTTGCTGGCTGATAAGGTGGCGCAACCCTTCTTATGGGGCGTATTGCTGGCCGCCTTGTATGCGCTCATCTTCTGGTGGACCAAAGACCCTGCGAAAGCTGTGATGTCTGCCGTGGCAGTGCTGGTGGTGACTTGCCCGTGTGCCTTGTCTTTGGCTACCCCGGCTGCCATGCTGGCCAGTGCCGGTACGTTTGCCAAAGGAGGTGTGTTGATCCGCCGTTTGCAGGCAATACAGGTCATCAGTGAAGTGGATACCATTGTGTTTGATAAAACTGGCACCCTGACCGAAAACCTGCAACAGGTGACGCTTGAAGAGAGTCATGCTGCCTGGGATCGTCAGTGGATACTAGATGTGATTGCCACCATGAGCCGTGATTCACTGCACCCTGTAGCAAAAGCTTTACATGAATTTGCTTTGCATCAAGATGCACAAGATAAGCTGGAAATGCAGGGCTGGCAGGAAATTGTCGGTGGCGGCATGTCTGCTACATTTACTACCCCAAACGGGGCGTTACTGCCGGTTAAGCTAGGGAATGCAGACTTTTGTGGTGTGAGCCGTGAGGCCGAGAGCGAAGCGCTACGCCAGGTCTATGTCACTGCAGGTGAAATCATGCTGGCAAGACTGTCTTTGACCGAGCAAGTCAAACCACATGCCAGGGCGGCAATTTCACAATTAATTTCACAGGGCCTTGATATTCAGCTGTTATCTGGTGATAGAATAGCGCCCGTTAAAAACCTTGCGGCGCAACTGGGCATCCAGAACGCGTCCGGGTTACAAAAAGCAGAAGATAAGCTGCAGCACGTAAAGTTGCTGCAACAACAGGGGCGGAAAGTTTTAATGGTCGGTGATGGTTTGAATGACGGCCCTGTCATTGCAGCAGCGCATACTTCTATTGCAATGGGTTCCGGCGTCCCTTTGACGCAGGCGCAGGCCGATATGGTGGTATTGGGCAATGATATCGGTGTGCTGGTTTCGCTCATTTCGCATTGTAAAAAAACCATCCTCATCGTAAAACAGAATTTGTTATGGGCGGCGTTGTATAACGCGGCCGGAGTGCCTTTGGCGATTTTGGGTCTTTTGCCTGCCTGGTTGGCCGGGTTGGGCATGGCGGCCAGTTCGTTATTGGTGTTGCTGAATGCATTGCGTCTCACGGACTGGGATAAGTCCGGTTGGCAGAAAGGTCAGGCATAGCATGGAAATAGCATACTTATTGATCCCGCTGGCAGTGATGCTGGTGTTTGTGATTCTGGGTGGTCTGTGGTGGGCGATCCAGACGGGTCAGTTTGAGGACCTGGAAGAAGAAGGGTCCAGGATTCTTGAGCATGATTGAGGATTCTTGAACACGATTGATGTGTATCAAATCAGATTTGTGACATCTCTGAGATTATCAGCGATGAACAATAAGCAGTTTGTTTAGTGTTGGGTGTTTGTTTTAATCATTGGGAGAAATCCATGCAAAATGCAACCGTGAAGGCTGCGACCTACAACGATACCGTGGTCCGCCAGTTCGCAATCATGGCAGTGGTCTGGGGTGTTGTTGGTACATTGATGGGCGTGATTGTCGCGTCCCAGCTGGTGTGGCCAGAGCTTAACCTGGGCTTGCCATTTACTTCTTTTGGCCGTTTACGACCACTGCATACCAATGCAGTGATTTTTGCGTTTGGGGGCAGTGCTTTATTTGCTACCTCATACTATGTCGTGCAACGTACCTGCCAGACCCGTTTGTTTAGCGACAAGCTGGCCAGTTTTACTTTCTGGGGCTGGCAAACTGTCATTGTTGCCGCTGCCATTTCTCTGCCACTGGGTTACACCCAGGGTAAAGAGTACGGTGAACTGGAGTGGCCAATCGATATCCTTATTGCAGTGGTATGGATTTCTTATGCCATCGTGTTCTTCGGTACTATCGGTATCCGCAAGGTAAAACACATTTATGTGGCTAACTGGTTCTACGGTGCCTTCATTCTGGCAGTGGCTTTGTTGCACATCGTTGAGAGTGCTGCCATCCCTGCTGGCATGTTCAAGTCTTACTCTGCTTATGCTGGTGTGCAAGATGCGATGGTACAGTGGTGGTATGGTCACAATGCGGTAGGTTTCTTCCTGACAGCCGGCTTCCTGGGCATGATGTACTACTTTGTGCCTAAGCAAGCTGAGCGTCCAGTGTACTCTTACAGCCTGTCTATCGTGCACTTCTGGGCACTGATCTTCACTTACATGTGGGCGGGTCCTCACCACCTGCATTACACCGCTTTGCCTGACTGGACTCAGTCCCTGGGTATGGTGTTGTCCTTAATCCTGTTTGCCCCAAGCTGGGGGGGTATGATCAACGGTATCATGACCCTGTCCGGCGCATGGCATAAGCTGCGCACAGACCCTATCTTGCGCTTCCTGATCGTTTCCCTGTCTTTCTACGGCATGAGTACGTTTGAAGGTCCGATGATGGCGATCAAGACCGTGAACGCATTGTCTCACTACACTGACTGGACTGTTGGTCACGTGCACTCTGGTGCGCTGGGCTGGGTTGGTTTCATCTCTATCGGTTCCCTGTACTTCCTGATTCCTCGCCTGTTTGGCCAGAAACAAATGTATAGCGTGAAAGCGATTGAAGTGCACTTCTGGATGGCAACCATCGGCGTGGTGTTGTACATCGCTGCATTGTGGATTTCCGGCGTGATGGAAGGTTTGATGTGGCGTGCGATGAACGCTGACGGTACTTTGGCCTACACCTTCGTTGAAAGTGTGAAAGCTAAGTTCCCATACTACTTCACACGTGCATTGGGTGGCTTCCTGTACATGAGCGGCCTGATCATCATGTTGTGGAATACATATAAAACAGCAACTAGCGGCAAACCAGCGACGGTAGAAGTACCAGCTGTTGTTGCACACGCTTAAGGAAATCACTATGGCAACTCATCAAAACAATAGTGGCAATCTGCACGAAAAGATTGAAACCAACAACTTCCTGCTGATCGTGCTGACTTTTATCACGATCTCCTTTGGTGGTCTGGTTGAAATCGTGCCGCTTTTCTTCCAGAAATCCTTGACTGAGCCTATCCGTGGTTTGCAGCCTTATACACCGCTGCAACTGGCAGGCCGTGATATCTACCTGCGTGAAGGCTGCTACAACTGCCACTCACAGATGATTCGTCCGTTCCACGCTGAAACACTGCGTTACGGTCATTACTCTGTTGCAGGTGAATACGTGTATGACCACCCGTTCCAGTGGGGTAGCAAGCGTACCGGTCCTGACCTGCATCGTGTGGGTGGTAAATACTCTGATGACTGGCATCGTGTTCACCTGAACCAGCCTCGCGATGTGGTTCCTGAGTCCATCATGCCAGCCTACCCATGGTTGAACGAAAACCTGGTAGACGATGCCACCATCGGTGACCATATGGCTGCCTTGCGTAAAGTAGGTGTGCCATACACTGATGAGCAGATCAAAGCTGCCGGCGAAGAAATCAAGGGTAAAACCGAGATGGACGCACTGGTTGCATACCTGCAGGTATTGGGTACCCACCTGAAATAAGGAGACGCGCCATGGACACAATCAACCTATTACGCATATTGTTTACAGTACTGAGTTTCGTCCTGTTTATTGCAATCGTGGTGTGGGCATGGCGCAATCGTCACTCCGCACAATTTAAAGACGCGCAGCACTTGCCGTTCGATCAAGACTAAATATTTGTGCGGACAAGTTAAGGAAAACATCATGAATGATTTTATAAATGGATTTTGGCCGATCTGGATTTCGACCATTACCTTGGGTGGGATTGCTTTTTGTGTTGGCTTACTGATTTTCGCCAGCCGCATTAAAGTGAATGTGCAAAGTGACAACACCAATGGTCACGAATGGGATGGCATTAAAGAAATGAACAATCCGCTGCCAATGTGGTGGGTAGGTTTGTTTGTGATCACCATCATTTTCGGTTTGGCTTACCTCTTCCTGTTCCCTGGTCTGGGTACTTACAACGGTAAGTTTGGCTGGACAGAAGTAAAACAGTACGAAGCGGAAGTTGCCAAAAACAACGAAAAGATTGCCCCTTTGTATGCCAAATATGCGGCAATGCCAGTGGAAGAAGTGGCCAAGATCCCTGAAGCACGTGATATTGGTAAACGTATTTTCCTCAATAACTGTGCCGCCTGTCATGGTTCAGATGCGAAGGGTAGCCGTGGTTTCCCTAACCTGACTGACAATGACTGGTTATATGGCGGTGCACCTGACACGATCAAGCTGACCATCAACAATGGCCGTAACGGCATCATGCCTCAGATGGCCGCTGCCGTAGGCTCTGAAGAAGATGTCAAAAATGTGGCTAACTACGTACTGAGTTTGTCTGGCAGCATTCATGACTCTGGTCGTGCCAATGCCGGTAAAGAAAAATTTGCCGTCTGTGCAGCTTGTCATGGTCCAGAAGGTAAAGGTAACCAGGCAATTGGTGCACCTAACCTGACAGATAACATCTGGTTACATGGCCAGGGTGAGGCTGCAATTATCAAGCGTATTCACGAAGGTAAAAATAACGTGATGCCAGCATGGCAAGAGAAATTCACGCCAGAGCAAATTCATTTGCTGACCGCTTATGTTTGGGGCCTTTCCAACAAATAGGTGAATGCAAAACACAATGAGCGATATTAAAGAAAGCGCTGTGACCAAAACCACCATCCCTGAACAGGAGGTGGTTTTGTCACTTTATAAGTCCGCAGATAAAATTTATGCCCGCAGCGTATCTGGGATCTTTCATAAATGGCGTTGGGTCATGGTATGGGCCACGCAGCTGTTTTTCTATGGCGTGCCATGGTTGCAATGGGATGGCCGCCAGGCCATGCTGTTTGACCTGGAGGCCAAGCGGTTTTATATCTTCGGCCTGATCTTTCATCCGCAGGACCTGATTTACCTGTCCTTCCTGCTGATTGTTTCCGCGCTGGCACTGTTCCTGTTTACAGCGGTGGCCGGGCGGTTATGGTGTGGCTACACCTGTCCACAAACGGTTTATACCGAAATCTATATGTGGATGGAACAGAAGATAGAAGGGGATCGTATAGCAAGAATGCGGCTTGACGACAGTAAGTGGAATCTCAACAAGATTACCCGCAAGTCGCTCAAGCAGTTTGCCTGGATCACGTTTGGCTTGTGGACCGGCGTCACCTTTGTCGGCTACTTCTCACCCATCCGTGAGCTGGTCCCTGCCATTTTTGAATGGCAATTGGGGGGCTGGGAAACCTTCTGGATCTGCTTCTACGGTTTTGCGACCTATGGCAATGCAGGCTACATGCGTGAGCAGGTCTGCAAATACATGTGCCCATACGCGCGTTTCCAGAGCGCCATGTTTGACGGTGACACCATGACCGTTACTTATGATGAGGCACGTGGCGAGCCACGTGGTGCACGCTCCAAAAAAGCGGGCGAAAATGCCAACGGGCTGGGTAGCTGTATTGATTGCAGTATTTGTGTGCAAGTGTGCCCGACCGGTATCGATATCCGCAATGGCCTGCAATATGAATGTATAGGTTGCGGTGCCTGTATTGATGCCTGTGACGACGTGATGGATAAAATGGGTTATGCCAAGGGCCTGATCAAGTACACGACGCAGAATGGCTTGGAAAATCGTTGGACCCGTCAGCAAATGTGGCGTCGTCTGTTGCGGCCACGTGTGCTGGTTTACACTGCAATTCTGTCTGCGTTAACCATTGGGATGGTGGTCAGTCTTTATTTCAAACCTGACTTCAGGCTAGACGTACTTCGTGACCGTGCCATGATGGCGCGCTACACGAATGAAGGCAAGATTGAGAACGTGTATAACCTGAAATTGGAAAACGACACCGAGTCATCACGCGATTACACCTTGAAAGTGACCGGGTTGCCTGACATAGCTGTGCATATTTCAGATAATAATGGCCAGCCATTCAAAGGCCTTAAACCTTTTGAAACACGCAATGTCATTGTGGAATTGCAATTACCAGATGGCGTGACCAGCGCCGGATCGCACAAAATTTATTTTGAAATGATGGATATTGCATCCAAAGACACGATCAAAGAGAAATCGGTGTTTATCGTGCCAAGCAATTAACGCATCAGAAACAAATGCGCCAGAAATGAACGGAGTTACACATAATGAGCAATACGCAAGCAATCGCTAATGGAGCGTCTATCAAGGGTGACCAGAAGTGGTACCAGAACCCGTTCGTCTGGTTGATTATTGGCGGGCCTTTATTGGTGGTTGTCGCTTCTTTTATTACCCTGTACCTGGCCATTACGCATCCTGATCCAGCCATTGATGATTACTATCGCAAGGGCATTGAAATCAACAAGACACTGGATGCGCAAGGCCAAGAGTCACTGAGTGAATCCATGGCGCCTGCCATCCAGGCACGCAACCACGCCCAAACCGGCTTAAAACCGGCTGAAGAGTAATTTTGTAATTTTCTTGATTTACTGAAACACGCGCACGCAAACGCCCAGCGTGCGCAACCTTTCTGCATATTCCTCCAGTACTTCAGCTGGGGTGGCATGGAGGCAGCCTTTGGTATCCTGCTGGCTTTGCCTGGCAATACCATAAAGCAAAATTCCGCTAATCTCTTCTTTCACCGATTGCAAGGCGTCAATATAGCCTGGCAAGCTAGGGGTCGTAGTCAGCTCTCCGTCCGTTATTCTACTAACAACGGCAGTTTGTACCCATGTTTTACAAAGTGTGCAACAAGTCTGCAGGCGCTGCAAATGCAAGGATAGCGGCAGATGCGTGTCATTAATGGCGAGCATTTCACCATCACTCCCTGCATCCAGTTTGAACCAGACTTCGCCCTCTATCTCATCCAGTAATTTGAGCGCATGTTGCACATTGGCGTGTTGAAGCTGACTACCATTGGTAATTAGCCGGACATGTGCAGGGCGTTCGTCTGGGCGGCGCTGACTTAATAACTCGATCAGTTTGCAGAGTACCTCGGCAAACTGTGGTGAAGTGGTCGGTTCGCCATCCCCAGCGAAAGCAACATCTTGCACGCAGTCTTTTAGCGTGAGTGGGGCGCAGTGTTGACTGAGCCAGTTGAGGCAATCAGTGAGTTCCTGAATAAGCTGGCGGCTATCAATCGTTGGAGATGGACCGCGCTGCAATCCGGGCACCTGACAATACAGGCAATGCCAATTACAGCAGTGATTAGGGTGCAGGTTAATGCCTATGGAAAGACCGCCAGCGCGACGTGACCATACCGGGTAAATATATTGCCAGTGACGACTACCGGCATACCCGGTCAGGGCTGTAAAAAGGGGAGAAGGCTCCATACCCTGAACCGATTGCCAGAAAAAAGTAGTTTTTAGCAGATGCTGGCGTTGAAAATAGTTTTCAGTTTTTCGTGGTCCAGGATGCGGATATTTTTCTGTTTGACTTCAATGATGCCGTCTTCACTGAACTTGGAAAAGGTGCGGCTGACAGTTTCCAGTTTCATGCCCAGGTAGCTGCCAATTTCTTCACGTGTCATGCGTAAAATCAGCTCACTTTTTGAGTAGCCCCTGGCATGCAAACGTTGCAATAAATTGAGCAAGAAAGCTGCCAGGCGTTCTTCCGCGCGCATATTGGCCAGTAACATCATCACGCCATTTTCACGCACGATTTCACGGCTCATGATTTTGTGTACATGGCGCTGCAGCATGGGGATTTCACGGGACAGGTCTTCGACATGGTTAAACGGCATCACACAGACCTCAGCGTCCTCAAGTGCAATCGCGTGGCAGTTGTGTTTGTCGCTGACAATCCCATCCAGGCCCATGATTTCACCAGCCATCTGAAAACCCGTGACTTGCTCACGGCCATCTTCCGACACGACACAGGTTTTAAAGAAACCGGTGCGGATGGCATACAAGGTTGTAAATGGGTCGCCGCTACTATACAGGTGGCCGCCTTGTTTCACTTTCTTGCGGGTGGCAACCATCCCATCCAGCTGCTTCATTTCATCGGTACTTAAACCGATGGGGAGGCACAGCTCACGCAGGTTGCAATTAGAACAAGCGACCTTGAAGCTGGATTCGGCTTGCATGGGAGGTGTCCTTGTCTGTCGTTGAACATGCGAAGGATTATACGCCTCTTCAGAGATGGTTTCATTGAACATGGTGATCTATCTTCCCTTTTATATTGCGTTGCATTATGCATGGGACGGCCTAGACAGCGTTTGATTTGCATCAAGAAGTCATCTATTGCTTTATGGCAAAGTGGCATCCAATGATCCCGGGGCTGCTCGCCCCCACTGTGCTGACAGGAAAGAATTTGCTAGAAACCATGAAACAACCGTTGATGATTACCCAGGAGCATATCGAACGCTATGATGTTTCCGGGCCGCGTTATACCTCGTATCCGACGGCAGACCGCTTTGTTGAAGCTTTTGATGCGGCTGCCTATTACAAGTCGGCAGAGCAGCGCAACATCAGTAACTGGACGCAGCCACTGTCGGTGTATGTGCATATTCCGTTTTGTGCCTCACTATGTTTTTATTGCGCCTGCAATAAAATTGTCACCAAACGCTATGAGCAAAGCGCCATTTACCTCAATTACCTGCAACGTGAACTTGGCTTGCATCTTAACAAGATTGGAAAAGCACAGGCAGTGAATCAGCTGCATTTGGGCGGAGGCACACCGACTTTCCTCAATGATGAGGAGTTGTCCAGCCTCATGCAGATGCTGAAAACAGCTCTTGTATTCAGTGAGGAAGGCGAATACTCCATCGAAATTGACCCGCGGACCGTGAATCAGGCCCGTTTGCAACACTTGCGTGACCTCGGTTTTAACCGCCTGAGTTTTGGCGTGCAGGATTTCGATGCAGAAGTGCAGCAGGCCGTACACCGGGTACAGTCTTATGCGCAAGTCGAAACCCTGATGCAACAGGCGCGGCAGATGGGCTACCAGTCTATCAATGCCGACCTGATTTATGGTTTGCCCAAGCAAACGCCAGCGACTTTCCGCGAAACCATCAGTAAAATTACTCAATTGCGTCCAGACCGCATTGCCTTGTATGGCTATGCGCACCTGCCTTCACGCTTTAAGCCACAACGCCGCATTTTGCAGGAGGACCTGCCGAACGCCGTCGATAAAATCCAGATGCTATCAGAAGCCATCCAGCAATTGATGCAGGCGGGTTATGTGTACATCGGGATGGATCACTTTGCCTTGCCGACTGATGCGCTGGCGATTGCCAAGCAGCAGGGCAGGTTGCACCGCAATTTCCAGGGCTACAGCACCATGGCCGACCAGGATATCCTGGCACTGGGTGTCTCTGCTATCGGCAAAATGGGCGCCACCTACAGCCAGAATGCCAAAACGCTGGAAGAGTATTACGACTTTCTTGATCAAGGGCAGTTGCCCATCGTACGCGGGCTGGCATTGAGCAGGGATGACCTGATCCGCCGTGCCGTGATCATGGCAATTATGTGCCATGGTGAACTCAGCTATGAATCTATTGATCTTTCCTATATGGTGAACTTCAGAGATTACTTTAAGTCAGAAATGCAACAACTTGTTGAAAAAGAAAAACATGGTCTGGTAATTCTGGAAGAAGACGGTCTCAAGGTCACCGAAATGGGTTGGTATTTTGTACGTGCGATAGCCATGGTGTTTGACCGCTATTTGCAGCACGATGCCAATCGTGCAAGGTTCTCCAAAATCCTTTAAACTGCCGGCATGTTAGCCAGCTTACTCCTGACGGCCTTCGTCATGGGGCTGGCAGGCGGCCCGCATTGTATTGCCATGTGTGGCGCCGCTTGCGGCGCCATGCAGTCCTCCTCTCAAACGACCAGCCAGTTTCGTTCCATCCCATTGCGAGTGGTTAAAACCATCCCCTGGAGCTTTTACCTGGGGCGGATGCTCGGTTACGGCCTGTTGGGCGCGTTGGCAGCAGAAACCCTGCGCGGCCTGGCCTGGCTTTCTAACCAGAGTCATGTTTTTCAACCTTTATGGACCTTTTCCCATACCCTGATTTTTGCCTGGGGTGTGTTGTTGCTCATTACCGGGCAACAGCCGCAATGGGCGGTGCAGCGCGCGCAACAGGTCTGGGCATGGATCAGGCAACGTACCGAGCATGCCAGGCTGGGATATTTGCTGACAGGCATGGTCTGGGCCTTGCTCCCTTGTGGCTTGCTGTATTCAGCAGTCATGCTGGCCTCCTTGCAGTCGCAATGGTTGCAGGGTGCCCTGGTGATGATGGCATTTGCCTGTGGCTCAGCACTGATTCTCGCCATCGCTCCCCTTATCTGGCGTGCAAGCCAGCAATCCTTGCCAGCCTGGTTTAAAGAGTCCACCGGTATGCGCTTAAGTGGCGTGGTATTGATTGGGCTCAGTCTGGTCGCATTGTGGATGGATGTCATGCATCACGACAAGTTGTGGTGCCAGTTAATTTAGGGGTTGCGCGCTTTTCAGCATCCTTGCCTTTATTGCCAGCATTCTGTAACTTACGATTGTTAATTTATTTTAATAATTGGAGTTGTGATGCCACGGCTAATCGGTCATTTCCTGCTTCTATGTTGTTTTTTATGGGCTGTGCACGCTGATGCAAAAGTGCCTGCCATTTTGCTGGCGCAGATTTATCACGAGGATATCCCGGTACAAGATTACCTGGTTAGCGAAAAACTGGATGGTATCAGGGCAATTTGGGATGGGCAGCAACTGATCAGCCGGCAGGGACATCCCATCCATGCCCCGGCATGGTTTACCAAAGACTTTCCACCGCGAGTGCTAGATGGCGAACTGTGGATTGCACGCGGCCATTTTGAACAGCTTTCTTCTGCAGTCCGGCAGTCGAATCCCGATGATGCGGCCTGGCGGCAAGTTGCCTATTATGTCTTTGAATTGCCAGAGGCCGAAGGGGATTTCTCCCAGCGCGTGCAGCAGATTGCGGAGATCGCCCGGCATGTGCATAGCCCCTATCTCAAACCTCTGCCACAGTTCCGCGTAAGCGACAGGGCAACACTTAAGCGTACGCTAGACAGCATTGTCGCCAAGCGAGGCGAGGGCCTGATGCTGCACCGAGCCGATGCGCCATACCTCACCGGGCGCAGCCATGTGTTAATCAAGCTCAAACCACAACTGGATGCAGAAGCCAAAGTCATTGCCTATGTCCCCGGCAAAGGCAAATATCAAGGTAAAATGGGTGCATTACTGGTGGAAACGCTAGATGGGATACAGTTCAAGCTAGGCACTGGTTTCACAGATGCCGAACGTGCCCATCCGCCGCCGATAGGCAGCCTGGTCACGTATACTTACCGGGATGTGACTAAAAACGGCAAACCCAAATTTGCAAGTTTTTTGCGGGTACGCCCGCCCGAATAATCAATGACTAAAGGAAGATAAATGAAGTGGTTGGCAGGGTTGTTATTTAGTTTGATGACAGTGAACGCGTATGCACTCGATTTGAGTGGTGTGTATGCCTGTAGCGGTGATGATGCGCATGAAGGCAAATACACAGGCACCGTGACCATGAAGTTGCGCCCAGAGCATAGCAAAGGGGCAGATGCCAGCTATGACTTTCAGCTGGAAGTACCTGACTATGGTGTTTATAAAGGCCACGCTGCGGTACATGGCATGCATGCGGCCATGCACTTTACCTTACCGATGGAAAATGGTGAGTATGGTGGTAAAACACATGATTATGGAACAGGGATTGCTGAGTTCAAGAAAAATGCCAAAGGGCAGTTGAGTTTCAGAAAGTTTTATTTTGAACCAGCGTTTAAGGGTGGGAATACTGGTGTGGAGGAGTGTGTTAGAAAGTAGTTGTTTTGTTTTAAGGCTAAAGTATTTTCTTTAGCGTTGGTTTCGCCTCTAGGCGAGTTACTTTCTGTTGCTTGCCCCACAGAAAGTAACCAAAGAAGAGGGCACCCAGCCATCACGGCCTACGGCTCCCTTGCGTTGCTCAACAAAGTAAGCGGTCACGAAACTCAACCTGGCAGCTCACGTATTTTGTGAGTTGCCAGGTTGAGTTTCGTGACCGCTTACTTTGTTGAGCAACGCAGGGAACAAGCGGAAGCTAGGGTGTCTTGTTCTTTGCCTTCTTTCTTATGGACAAGCATAAGAAAGAATGGTCGCCTAAAGGCGAAAGAAATCAGTCATCCCTCTGCTTCGCTCTCGAAAGACAAAACGAAATATACAAGCAAAAAAGCTGAATGAATTTCTATATCCGTTTCAATCTTAAGTCACATGTAAGCCGCCGTACTGCATGCCATCACACATGCCATGTTAAAATCCCATCCCTATGACTGCCGTCTCTCCCACACAACTCATCACCCAATTAGAAAAACAACTCCCCCAGTGCATGCTGGCCGACCGCTTCCCGTTAAAGCGTCGTTTGAACCAGTTGCGCGATGCGTTAAAACAAAACAAACCTGTCGATAAATCCCTGGTCGATATTGCCCACAAAGTCCAGGCATCGCAGCAGCGTTTGCAGGCCCGATTAAGTGCTTTACCCAAGCCAGAATACCCCCCTGAGTTGCCAGTCAGTGGCAAAAAAGACGAGATCGCCTCAGCCATCCAAAAGCACCAGGTGGTGATTGTCTGCGGTGAAACCGGCTCCGGTAAAACCACGCAGTTGCCCAAGATTTGCCTGGAGCTGGGTCGTGGCGTCAGCGGCCTGATCGGGCATACGCAGCCGCGCAGGATCGCTGCGCGCTCGGTGGCATCCCGTATTGCGCAGGAGCTTAAATCCCCCCTGGGCGAGGCGGTGGGTTACAAGGTGCGGTTTAACGACAAGCTGTCCGAGAGCAGCTATGTCAAGCTCATGACTGACGGCATTTTGCTAGCCGAGACGCAGAGCGATAAATTCCTGAATGGCTATGACACCATCATCATTGATGAGGCGCACGAGCGCAGCCTGAATATTGATTTCCTGCTTGGTTATCTCAAGCAGTTACTACCCAAACGGCCAGATTTGAAAATCATCGTCACCTCAGCGACGATTGATGCCGATCGATTTTCCAACCATTTTGATGGCGCGCCGGTGATTGAGGTTAGTGGCCGGACGTATCCTGTCGAAATCCGTTACCGTCCGTTGGGTAATAAAACCACTATGGTCGCGGTCGAAGTGCCGATTGATGATGGGCTGGACGATATAGACCGTTTTGCGCAGGACCTGATGGGTATCAAGCGCAAGCCACCGCGTACCGAAACGCGCTGGCTGGAAGAAGATGACGAAGAAGAGGTGATGGAAGATGCCATCCTCGATACGGCTGAGGATTTATTGCGGCTAGGGGACGGCGATATCCTGGTGTTTTTACCAGGCGAGCGTGAAATTCGCGATACCGCTGACCATTTGCGTAAATATCAGGGCCGCTCGCCCAAGCTCAAATCGATTGAGATTTTGCCGCTGTTTGCGCGCCTGAGCATAGAAGACCAGCAGAAGATTTTCCGCCCGGGTGGACAGCGCCGTATTGTGCTTGCCACCAATGTCGCCGAGACCTCGCTAACGGTGCCAGGCATCAAGTATGTCATTGATGCCGGCCTGGCACGCGTAAACCGCTATAGTCCGCGGGCCAAGGTTGAGCAGTTGCAGATTGAAAAAATCTCACAGGCCGCGGCCAAGCAGCGGGCAGGGCGTTGCGGCCGGGTATCGAACGGTCTCTGCGTACGCCTGTATTCAGAAGAAGATTTTAACCTGCGTCCAGCCTTTACTGATCCTGAAATCCTGCGCAGCTCATTGGCCAGCGTGATTTTGCGCATGGCCGATTTGCGCCTGGGCGATGTCGCTGAATTCCCGTTTATCGAGGCACCTTCCTCACGCTTGATCAGCGATGGGTACCAGTTGCTGCAAGAGCTGGGCGCCGTGACTGAGCGCCGCGAAATTACCGAGCTGGGCCGCCAGATGGCGCGTTTGCCGTTGGATCCACGCGTGGCGCGCATGATTATTGCCGCCAAAAAAGAAGGCTGTTTACGCGAGATTTTGATTATTGCCAGCGTGCTGAGTATCCAGGATCCGCGTGAGCGGCCTATGGACAAGCGCGAAGCGGCAGATAGCGCACATGCCAAGTTTAAGGCTGATGACTCCGACTTTATGAGTTATCTGAAGCTTTGGGACTGGTATGAACAGGCGCTCAAGACCAAAAAATCCAACCGTGACCTGCTGAACCAGTGCCACCAGAACTTCCTTTCTTTCTTGCGTCTGAAAGAGTGGCGCGAGCTGCATCAGCAATTGCTGGAGATGGTTGAGGAAATGGACTTCAAGCGTAGCGACAAGGAAGCCAGTTACGAGCAGGTGCACCGTGCCTTGCTGTCTGGTCTGCTAGGCAATATCGGCTTCAAGGATGGAGATAGCGAGACTTATGCCGGTGCACGGGGCATCCGCTTTACCATAGCCCCGGGCTCTGCCCTTAAGAAGAACCGTCCCAAATGGGTGATGGCAGCCGAGCTGGTGGATACCACCAAGCTGTACGCGCGCGTGGTCGCGAAAATTGACCCGGACTGGATAGAGCCGATTGCCAATGAAGGCGGCAGCCGTGACCTCACGCAAAGTCATTATAGTGACCCGCGCTGGGATCGTAAAACCGCGCAAGTGGTGGCCTGGGAGCGCGTGAGCCTGTACGGCCTGACCATTGTGCCAAAGCGGCGTGTGCATTATGGGCCGATCAACCCGGCTGAAGCGCGTGAAATTTTTATCCGCGAAGCACTGGCCAATATGGAATTTGACACGCGGGCGCCATTCTTTGAAGCCAACCGCCGCCTGATTACCGAAGTGGAAGCGCTGGAACACAAGGCGCGCCGCCAGGACGTGCTGGTCGATGAGTATCAGTTGTTCGCGTTTTACGACAAAGTGGTGCCGCCGATTGCCGAGCCTGGTCAGCCACAGGCGTATCGCATTTATAACGGTGCCGCCTTTGAAAAATGGCGCCAGGATGCGGAAAAAGCCAATCCAAAAGTGTTGTACCTGACACGTGAATCGCTCATGCGGCACGGCGCCAGTGCTATTACCGAGGTGCAGTTTCCCGAACAGATGACCATAGATGGTGAAACTGTGCCGCTCAAATACCGTTTTGAGCCTGGTCATGTGCTGGATGGCGTCTCGGCGACGATTCCGTTGGCATTACTCAACCAGCTGGATGCGACTGTCACAGAATGGCTGGTGCCCGGCATGATACGTGACAAAGTCACCGCCCTGATCAAGGCCTTGCCCAAGACGTTGCGACGCGTGTGCGTGCCGGTGCCTGACTTTGTGACCGGTTTTTTAGAGGCCAAAAACCTGCAAGAGCCATTATTGCCAGCCCTGGCCGAGTTTATCCAGCACAAAACCGGACTCAAGCTCAAGCCGGAAGAATTTGACTTGGCCGGACTGGAAGCCCACCACCTGATGAATTTTAGTGTGGTGGATGAAAAGGGCCGCGAACTGGGCATGGGCCGTGACTGGAATTTGCTCAAGAAACAGTTAGGTTCTGCCGCGCAGCTGACCTTCAGGACAGGTTCGCCTGGCATTGAAAAGTCTGGCCTTAAGCAATGGGATTTCGGCGATTTGCCGCAAACACTGACTTTTAGCAAGGATGGCCGCCAGCTGACTGGTTATCCCGGCCTCGAAGACAATAATGACAGTGTTGCCATTAAACTGTTTGATACGCCGGAAGCCGCTGCCATTTCACATCGCAAAGGCGTGTGCCGATTGATGCGTTTTGAACTCAAAGAGCAGATGAAACAACTGGAAAAAGGCTTGCCTGGTTTTAACCAGTATGCCTTGTTATTGCGTGCGATCATGAATCCTGACCAGTTGCGCGAAGATATGCTACAAGCCATTGCCGACCGGGCCTTTATTGCCGAGGATGAGTTGCCGCGCACCAATGCCGAGTTTATGCAGCTCAAAACCCGTTCGCGTACACGCTTGCCCGCGGTGACTGAGGCCTTGACCCGTCAGGCACAATTGATTGCGAATGAATACCAGGTACTCACGGCGCAATTGCAAAAGATGACGCCAGTGACGCAGAAAATCAAACGTGAGTGTGAGCAGCAATTGCAAGGCTTGCTTTACTCTGGTTTTTTCAGCCGCACCCCGTGGGAGCAGTTGCCGCATCTGCCGCGCTACCTCAAGGCCATTAAAATGCGCATCGATAAATATCCGACCAGCATAGAGCGTGATAGCCGCCATGCACAAGCCTTAGCTCAGATTGAGCAGCGCTGGCAGCAGAAAGTCGAGCAATTGCGAAAAGCGCACTTGCCTGTAACAACCCAGTTACAAGAGTTTGCGTGGCAGTTGCAGGAGTTACGTGTATCATTATTTGCGCAGGAATTAAGAACCCCTTATCCTGTCTCAATCAAACGTCTTGAAAAACTCTGGCAAGAAATGCAATAGTCATGCGCGACACCCGCTAACATGTGATTAATCCCGTACATGCAGCCATCTCCTTTTGAACCCTTTAGCACGCCTAATTGGCTGAAGCCCAAGCAACGCGACCGTGTATTGCGTATCCCGGCTCGCCTGATGTGGGCACTATTGCTGTCGCTAATTTTTCACGCGATTATATTCTGGGGATTTTTGCTGGATTTGCTTAAGCCAACAGAAGAGCCGACACAGGCGCCACTAAATATTGTGCTGGATTTAGGCTTGCCGGTACCACCGACGCCCAAGGTGACACCGCCACCGCCACAAGAAATGCCCGAGCCGGAGCCTGTCCCGCAGCCTAAACCCAAACCACCGCCAAAAGCGGAGCCCAAGCTACCGAAAAAAATCATTCAGTCGCAACGGCCGGATAGTCCCTTCAAAGTGCCTGAGCCTAAGCCACAACCAAGGCCTGAGCAGCCGCAGCCGATGCCTGCGCCACCGGCTGAAGATTTTTCAAGCTTTATCAAGCGCAAGCAGACAGACCGCAATGCAGATGAAATGGCGGCCAAGCAGATTAATGATGCGGCAGCAGCGGCTGAGCGCGGTCCCTCGGAAGATGAGCGCCGCATGAAAAACATCATGAACAACCTCAAGTTTGGCACCAACGGCTTGTTCCAGATCCGCCGCATGGACCCATACAATGCCACCTTCAGTTTCAAGGGCTGGGTCAATGATTACACCTCAGCCAATACGCAGTATTACGAGGTGGAGGCGCGTAGCGGTGAAGATATCCGCCTGGTGATGATACGCCGCATGATTGCCATTGTTCGCGAGCACTATGATGGCGATTTTGACTGGATATCCAATCGCCTGGGCCGCACGGTCACCTTGTCAGCCCGGCCCGCAGACAACGCGGCGCTTGAAGATTTCCTCATGAAGGAATTCTTTGGCAATAATTACAAAAATCTGGATGTATACGGGCGTTAGCAAACGCAGCCTGAAGGGATGCGTTGGTCTGCAATCTCAATCAATAACTGCTCAGGTTTTTTGCCCGTCCGCTGCATGCTCTTCATGCATGAGTTCGTAAACCTGCTTTACTTGTTTTTGTTCATCTTGGTCTAATACACTATTATTGTTGGCATCTATAATGCTCAAGCATTTTTTCTGATGGCCAGGATCGCCTTGCAAATACTCATTTAGTGTAATCACATGATCGAATTATCATCCAGCTAACTGATGCAGAAGCTCGACGAAAGTTATGGCAGCCTCGCATGTTGTCTTGTTCACTCGTTCTGGTAAACCAAAGGAATGAAAAAACAATCATCGGCAAGGTAGAAAATTTCATCACGCAAAACTCAAAACAATTGTATATATGATTGTTGCGATAGCTAATCGGCTTCCTTCATGGAATTTGAATTTTACTATGTTCAGCATGGCAATTTAAAACGGATGGTGTATTTGCATATGAATGTGAATTTGATTTTGGCAGACACATACTCACTCTTGTAAGTGCAGATTGACTTTAATCTGGCGCTTTTAATAAATGGTTTTCCATAATGTGCTGACATGCTCGAGAGTTTGTTTTCTGCGTGATTTGCCATATAGGTAGGTCACCAAGTATGTATATGGGTTTAATCTGAGACAAGATCACTGATCGCTCCTGCCATTGATGACCAATGATCCATATTTGCCCAACAGCTTGCGTACATATGGCACGATCCAGGTGTTGTGGAAGAATCAGAATGTCACTGGTTGGGAATTGTGCAAATTGACCCGCTTCATGTAATTCCCGGCGCCAGTTGTCATAACGGTCAACATTATTCGCATCCCATGCGTCGACCACTCCAACAGGATTATGCAAGCCAAGTGATGAGCGTAAGTCATACTGGTATTTATCCAGAAGAATTACCTTGTCTTCCGGATTGACCTGCTGTTTCAAATAGTTGGACAGAAGGGCACCTGATTTCTGTGTATCATGAATTTGCGTTATTTTGATTGCACAGAGGCACAATACTGCTGCCAGCAATAACAGTATGTTGAGCACTTTAAAAAGCCTCTCCCCGGGTAATTTTTGCACGATGATCATGGCGATGAGTGCTGCAAATGCAGGTAGTACTGGCAAGATATAACCGGGTGGCTTTGAAAGAGGCCATGAGAAAAACAACAAAATGATGCTGACCCAGGTGATCATGAGTGTCATGATGTCTTTTTGCTTGTCAGACATGCTGCTCATGATAGAGCGACCACTCTTTAATAAGCATAAGCTCCATGGTATTGAAAGGAGCGGAAGCAATACAAAGAAAAACCAGAAGGGTTGTTTGTTGTTGAAGTTAACCTGAGTATATCGTTCAAAGTGATGATGGATGACAAAATACTTGGTAAAGCCTGGATAGTGGAATTCGACCCATAGAACCCACGGCACGGCAATCAATAACAGTCCCGCAAATCCACGCCAGGAAAACAAGGTAACTATTTGTTTGGCTCTGTTTGTTAACAGCATCCAGCTCACAATCACTAATCCGGGAAGTATGATGGCTATCAGCCCTTTGGAAAGGATACCGAGTGCGGCCGAGATATAGGCAAGGATTAGCATTTTCTGGTGAGGTCTATCAGACTCTTTTAGATAAATGGCGTGTGCAGTGGCCAGGATTGTCAAAGTGGTGAATGTAGACACCAACATATCTGGGTTGGAAAACTGTGCCGCGAAATAGAAAAAGGGCAGGGTCACTAAAACCAGAATGGTGACGTAGGCAAGGGTGGTCGAGAAATATCTTCTGATGAAAAAAAACAAGACCAGGCATGTCGCAAAAGCAGCACTAACCGGTACCAAACGGAGACAGAAGGCATTGATGCCGCAGCCGTAAAGGCTTAACTCCGTCAACCAGTAATACAGAGGTGGTTTATGGAAAAAAGGCATACCATTGATAGTTGGTAACCACCACTGGCCAATATTAAGCATTTCCCAAGCCACGCTGACATATCTGGCCTCATCAGGACTTTTAAGTGGTCTCCAGCCGATAGATAATATCAGCCATAACAAAACCGTTGACCACCATAAAAATGTGATAAGCGATCCACTTGCCTGACTGATGAGCGGGAAGGGTAACTTTATTTTTTTGATGAATTTTTCCATGAAATGAACTGAAATTATGCACGCACCAAACGTGCTTCTTTTTTAATCAATACTTTTAAAAGCAAAACTTCATTGTCGATGTCGCTGGTATACCTCGAACGTGATCTGTTTCTATGCTAACCGGCTTAACTGCCAGCACTGGAGGGTCATCCCAAATCAGCTCATAAATAATGGTGAGTGCGCAATAAATGATCACAAGCACATAAATCGAATAGAGCAAATCACGCATTCATTTACCTTTTAATGTAGTAGCCAATGCGCATCAGAAATCAGACACATTCCACCATAGCGCTTGAGAATTGGCCTTAGAGTTTCAATCACACTTTTAAGCTGATTCTCCGCACAAGCGATCACAAACGTGATGTTTTCAAACTTTTCACCAAAGGCACTCCCATCCCTGAGTCCACGTTCACCACTGCCGCCAACATGATGATAAATGGTGTAGCTTCTGATATTGATGCGTTCCAGTTGTTGAATGACTTCATTTTTTTCTATCGATTCCACGACCAGTTCAATTCGTTTTACGCCGATCATTTCTTTATCTTCCATAACTTTTTATTCACAATTGTTGAGCAAAATACAAATAAATAGGAATCCCCAACACCACATTAAAAGGAAAGGTGATACCCAGTGATAATGTGAGGTAGAGCGATGGATTGGCTTCTGGGATAGCGATACGCATGGCAGGTGGTACGGCAATATAAGAGGCACTGGCCGCGAGTACCCCTACAAGAACTGATCCACCGATTGAATAGCCTAATAATTCTCGTCCCAATGTCACCCCGATGGCGCCCAACAATAGTGGTACCAGGATGCCAAAACTGATCAGGAACAAGCCTGTTTTTTTAAAATCAGATAATTTTTTGCCAGCCTCAATACCCATGGCCAATAAAAAGAGTGACAACACACCCATGAACATTTGCTGAAAAAATGGCAGCACGGACTGCAGGTTTTTTTCGGGGACTACATCTCCGATCAGCATGCTCCCTAACAGCAATACAATGCTGCCATTGGTCAGGGACTCATGTAGCATAGACCAGCGTTGTGAGACACTTCCTTTTGTTTCGGCATTGATACTGTTCCTGACATTGTTTGCCAGATAAAGGCCAATCAGAATGGCAGGCGACTCCATCACTGCCAGCATCATCACCGGGTATTTTTCGTAATCAATATTGAGAGACTCAAGAAAAGCAATAGCGGTGAGAAAGGTTCCGGCACTGACGGAACCATAATGTGCCGCAATTGCCACGGCATTCAGCTTATCCAGCTGGCTTAGGCGCCAGATTAATTGATAAGCAATAACAGGAACGATCACACCTAAACCCAATGCCACCATTAATGCAGGCACAGCTTCACCAAAAGAGGCATGAGAGAGCTGTTGGCCACCGTGAATGCCAATGCCGATCAGCAAATAAACAGTCAATGATTTAACCAGCTCTGGCGGCATTTTCAAGTCAGAGCGAACTAATTGTGCCAGCATGCCGAGCAGAAAAAATAATACTGACGGCATAAGTAAGCTTTGCAACTGCATAACGTTTTTCCAAGTTGATATAACGTTATTATGCGTACTTGTAAGTGTTCTGAATAATATAAAAATTAGACAAAAAAATTCTTTTTAATAGAACTATTTGTAAGTTAAATAAAAAAAAACACCCCGCATCGCGGGGTGTGCAGAGCATACATATATCAAAAAGATTCCCACTCCTGATTATCTGTTCCTGTACGCATCGAGCGACTTACAGCACTAGAAACCGGCGAAATGCTACTCTCTGCTCGGCTGGCAGGATAATTCTTTCTTGAGCCTCCAGTGCCAGCTAATCGATAATGGCTCACTTTTTCATTTAGCTGTGCAGCCTGATCCACCAGCGACATGGCTGCAGCTGCGGCTTCCTCAACCAATGCAGCGTTTTGCTGGGTGACTTCATCCAGCTGAGTGACAGCCGTATTCACTTGGTCAATGCCAGTGCTTTGCTCTTGTGATGCGGTCGTGATTTCGCCGATTAAATCCGAAATCTGCTGAATCGCAATGATGATTTCATCCATTGTGCCATTGGCCTGGTCAACATATTGAGAACCATTGGCAACTTTTTCGGAAGAGTCCACAATCAGTTGCTTGATTTCCTTGGCCGCACTGGCTGAGCGTTGCGCCAAGTTACGTACTTCACTGGCCACCACCGCAAAACCACGGCCTTGTTCACCGGCACGGGCAGCTTCTACCGCCGCATTCAGCGCCAGGATATTGGTCTGGAAGGCAATGCTGTCAATCACCGTAATGATTTCTTCAATGCGTGAGGAGCTTTCAGTAATTTCAGACATCGTCGTCACTACCTTGCCAAACACCTCACCGCCACGGGCAGCAATTTCGCTGGCCTTAAAGGTCATGGTATTCGCCTGTTTGGCATTAGACGCATTCTGTTTCACGGTAGAGGAAATTTCCTCCATGCTGGCCGCGGTTTCTTCCAGTGAGCTCGCTTGTTCTTCCGTGCGTTGTGACAGGTTATTGTTGCCCACTGAAATCTCGTTGGCCGCAGTGTTAATCGTTTCGCCAGCCACTTTGATAGAAGCGAGGATATCTGTCATGGTGTCTATAATGCTGTTGACACCTTCACACAGCTCCTTGATCTCACCTTGTTTGTCATTTGTCGTAATGCGCTGGGTTAAGTCGCCATTTTGCACTAATGCCACCACGTCACCGGTTTCATGCACGGCGTTTTTCATGGCATTGGCTTCATTCACTTTAGCCGTAATATCTGTGGCATATTTCACCACCTTAAAGGCATTACCTTCTGCATCCAGAATAGGGTTGTAACTGGCTTGCAACCAGACGACCTTGCCACCTTTACCTACGCGTTGGTACTGGCCATTATCAGGTTCGCCTCGTGCCAATTTCTCCCAGAACTGTTTGTATTCCTGGCTGTTTTTATAGCCCGAATCGACAAACATGCTATGGTGATTGCCGATGATTTCGTGCTGGGTATAACCCGTCACCGCAGCAAAGTTAGGATTAACGTTGGTGATGTTACCTTTGAGGTCAAACTCAATCACACCCATGACTTTGCTAATGGCAGCAATTTGCCCGGCAAAATCTGCGTTCTTTAGTTTCTCGGCGGTGATATCGGTGGCATATTTCACCACTTTGAATGGTTTGCCTGAGGCATCAAAAATAGGGTTGTAGCTAGCCTGCAACCAGATTTCCTTGCCGCCTTTACCAATGCGTTTGTATTGACCGTTATCCGCTTCACCCCGTGCCAGTTTCTCCCAGAACTGTCTGTATTCAGCGCTGTTTTTATAAGTGGCTTCGACAAACATGCTGTGATGATTGCCAATGATTTCCTGTCGGCTATAGCCGGTTACTGCCGCAAAGTTGGGGTTGACGTCAGTAATGTTACCTTTCAAGTCAAATTCAATCACGCCCATGACTTTACCGATGGCATCAATCTGCCCGGAAAAATCTGCATTCTTGAGTTTATCGGCAGTGATGTCGGTGGCATATTTCACCACTTTAAATGGCTTGCCCGAGGCGTCAAAAATAGGGTTGTAACTGGCCTGCAACCAGATTTCCTTACCACCTTTGCCCATGCGTTTATATTGGCCGTTATCGGCTTCACCTCGCGCCAGTTTTTCCCAGAACTGTTTGTATTCTGCGCTGTTCTTGTAAGCGGCTTCAACAAACATACTATGGTGCTGGCCGATGATTTCCTGCTGGCTATAGCCCGTCACCGCAGCAAAATTAGGATTGACGTCGGTAATGTTACCTTTCAGGTCAAATTCAATCACGCCCATCACTTTGCTGATGGCCGCCATCTGCCCGGAAAAGTCTGCACTTTTCAGTTTATCTGCCGTGATGTCAGTGGCATATTTCACCACTTTAAATGGCTTGCCATTAGCGTCCAGAATCGGGTTGTAACTGGCTTGTAGCCAGATATCTTTGCCACCTTTGCCTTTACGCAAATACTGGCCTTCATCAGCCTCACCGCGCGCTAGTTTCTCCCAAAAGGTCTTATATTCTGCACTGGCTTTATAAGCAGCATCAACAAACATGCTATGGTGCTGACCAACAATCTCCTGCTTGCTGTAACCCGTTACAGCGGCAAAATTGTCGTTGACCGCAGTAATATTTCCCTTTAAGTCAAACTCAATCACGCCCATCACTTTATCAATGGCGCGGATTTGCCCATCTTGATCTAGCTGTGTATGTAGTTGTTCTAATGAAGGCTGCTTGACTAATTTTCCCAATATATTTAGACCCATCTGACCACTCCATTTATATAAATTAATTTAAGAATTATTATCGTGACATCATTTCCTCTATTAAACCCCTAAAACTTATAAGGGTATATGTGGATAAAGCATGGATTAATAGTGCAATTAGCGAAATAAGCGGGGAAAAATTCCTTAGTCCTGGCGTTTATTTCAGCAGTGATCTGTGGTGATGAGCCATATGCAATAGGGCACAAAAAAGCCCGCCAAAAGGCGGGCTTTGAAGATATTAGCTGGCTTTAGTGATCGGCACCGTGTCCGGCAATTTTGTCCATCCAGGCAAACAACACGCCGGTGATAATAAAAGTCAGGTGGATGCCGACCAGCCAGGCCATTTGCTCAGTGGTGAAGCTGGCGGTGCCAGAGCTTTGGTGCACAAAGGCTTTCAGCAGGTCGATGGCAGAAATGGCGACGATGGAACCGATCAGCTTGATTTTCAGGCCGGAATAATCCACTTTACCCATCCACTCAGGGCGGTCCTCGCTATCAGCGGTATCAATGCGGGAGACAAAGTTTTCATAGCCGCTAAAAATCACCATAATCAGCAAGTTACCCACCAGTGTGATATCCACCAGCGCCAGCAGCGAGAGAACCGTTTCCTGCTCTGTGAGCGAACCCAGGTGCCCGGCAATATGCGCAAACTCCTGGCCAAACTTCACCAGCAAAATGACCAGCCCGCCAACCAGGCCGAGATACATCGGTGCCATCAGCCAACGGCTGCTAAAAATCAACTGCTCTAAAATTCTTTCCAATAACTTCGCCATGAAAACTCCATTTTTTACTGTTACTACTTATAAGATATCTCGAATAAATATTCGAGCGGGATGAAGTGCAAGGCACCCGGAGCACAGAAACCGCAGTGTACATGCAGTACATGAGGATTTCGAAAACGCAGTTTCAGTGAAGACTTACCTCTAGATTAGTCGAAACTAAAAAACGGCGTAACACCGCAATTCGCCCGCGCAGTTATTTATTCTTAAAACTGAGTGAGCATATCGCGCACAGCGTTTTCATCAATTCCCTTGCCGATAATCACAATACGGCTAATTGGCTCATCCTCATCCCAGCCTTCCAGCAGCGTAGGCGGGTAGGGCGTAAAGTGCACCGCGTGTATCGCCAGTGGGGCAGGCGCATCTTCTACGTGCAAAATGCCTTTCATGCGCAATAGTTTTTCACCATGCGTTTGGCAGAGTTTTAAAATCACACTTTTAAAGTTAGACCACGCCATTGGTTTTGGCAGGTAGACGGTAAACGTATTCACATCATCATGCGCAGGCGCCTTGGGCAAGGTGCTTTTTTTTGCCGCACTAAAGCCACTGGCAGGCGCCCGCAACCAGCGCTGAGGGTTGGCCTGCTTGCTGGCAAAGTCAAACAAGCCTACATCAATAATCTGCATCGGGTCTATCTCGCCATGCAACACAAACTGCTGCGTCGCATTCGGGTTGATCTCGCTCAGCTTGGCCTGCAAGGCTTCAATCTGTTCTGGCGTTGCCGTATCACGCTTGGTAATCAGCAACACATCCGCCACCGCAGCTTGTTTAAGCGCTTCTTTCTGCTCTGTAATCTGCTGCAAACCATAAGCGGCATCAATCGTCACCACCACCGCGTCTAATCGGTAAACCGACTCAATCACCGGCTCATTCATCAGGTTAGCCAAAATCGGGCCAGGGTCAGCCATGCCTGTGGTTTCAATCACCAGGCGGTTAAACTCCGGCACCGCCTGCAAACTGCGTTTGAAGAACAAATCGCGCATGGTGTCCGCCAGCTCGTTCTTAAGTGAGCAGCACAAACAGCCAGAACTCAACAACACCGTGTTATCGGCAATATGTTCGCTCTCAATGGTTTGCGAAATCTGGCTATTGGCAAAAATCTGGTCCAAACCTGCTTCGCCGAGCTCATTGATGATGACTGCGGTGTCTTTCATCGCCGGGTTATGCAGCAGCTTGTTGAGCAGAGTGGTTTTGCCGCTGCCTAAAAAGCCTGTGAGCAGCGTAACGGGGATACGTTTATCCATAACAATTCTAATAAAACGAGTGTGGCAGTATTTTAACGCGGATGATTGTTGTGGTTGCTAAGTGTTTCGACTTATATGGTGGTGTCGAGCCTAAACACAATAGATACTGCAATAAAAAGCCTCAAAAAGTTGAGGCTTTCAAATAATCTACTGCAAGGATTCAATTAGTGGCGATTCACCTTTCAATTGTTTCCCAAAATAATCCTAATTTATGAATGAGTATCATGCCGATGGTCACCTTAAAACATTCGACAAGGTTGATGGATGCGGCGATGGTTCTGATAGCATCAAAATAAATAAAGAAAAGCTTTATTTCTTAAAGCTTTTCTCAAGGTTTTGGACTTCTTAGGCATAGGTTTTATTTACGCATACTAATACCCAATCTATTCAGCGCATTCATAGTAATACTCGCAAACGTCAAGTCTGAGATTTCTTGATCAGTGAAATGCGCTTTTAACGCGTTGAAAACATCATCTGGTGTGCCTGAGGTGATGATGTTGGTCACGGCATCTGTCCCAGGCTAGGGCTGCGCGTTCTTTCTCGGTATATTGGTCACTCACTTGCCAGCCGCCTGATTGATCAATACGCGAGTTGCTTTCGCCAGCAGCGCGCAGTGATTTGGCGTGAATGCCCAAGCAATAAGCACGGCCATTGATATGTGTTTATTCGTTGATCCGTATTAAAAAGAACATGTTGGAGAATTTTCTCGGCATTTATTGTCGTAGCAATATGCAGACAAAACCATTCAAACTAAACCCTAAAAAACTGTTACATTCAAAGTGGACAGCTGTGAAGCCTGTGAATAAAGAAAAACATTTTATGGTGACCAAGCTGATCTTTCGAGACGAGGAAACGCAAGTGATAGAGGCAGTGGAGATTGAGGCCGTGATGACCTGGCGCGTGCAGGTGATTGACTGGCATGCGTTGCAAGACCGCGCAGTGTGGAAGCAGGGGTGGGTGGCGTGAAGAATATTGCGGTAATTGGTGCAGGTATGGCTGGCTTGGCTTGCAGCCAGGCGTTGCAGCAGGCGGGTTTTCTGGTGACGGTGTTTGAGAAGAGCCGTGGGCCCTCTGGACGTGTGTCTACCCGCCAGGGCGAGGGATGGCAGTGTGACCATGGTGCGCAGTATTTTACGGTAAGCCAGCCAGCGTTTGAGGCGCAGGTGCAAAAGTGGTTGCAGCTGGGTTTGGTGGCCGAGTGGCAAGGCCGCTTGTATGAGGCGGATCATTCTGGTATCAACCCCAAGCAATCAGATAAAAAACGCTATGTGGGCGTGCCACGTAATACTTGCCCTGCGCGGCAGATGGCGCAGTCTTTAACCGTAGAGCTGGAGCAGACGGTTCAGGAGATCACTTTTGCCGAAGGTAAATGGCGTGTGAAGACTAAAGAGCACGGCGTGTATCCGCAAGTGTTCGATAAGGTGGTGCTGGCGATTCCGGCACCGCAGGCACAGGCGCTGCTAGGTTTTAATTTGGAGATGCAAACACTGGCAGCCAGTGTGAAAATGCGCGGCTGCTGGGCTTTGATGGGGCGTTATGCGCACACACTGGACTTGCCTTTTGATGGCTTGTTTGTGAACATTGGGCCGCTGAGCTGGGTGGCGAGGGATAGCAGCAAGCCGGGTCGCCTGCATGAGGGCAGTGTGGTTAAAGAGGTCTGGGTGTTGCATGCAAGCGCTGAATGGTCTGAGGCGAATATTGAAGGTGCGCCAGAAGATGTCGCGTTAGAGCTGTTAGCAGCATTTAAGGCCTTGGGCGGTGAGGTGCCCATGGAACATAGCGTGCACCGCTGGCGCTATGCGGATTGCGCCCAATACCTGCATCAAGGCTATGCCTGGGATGCCGCTCAGCAACTGGGGTTGTGTGGTGACTGGCTCAACGGTGGCAAGGTGGAAAGCGCCTGGATGAGTGGTTATCAGTTAGCGCGGGAAATGATACAGGCATGCGAGCCTTGTTATTAATTTGCCATTAGGTGTATTAGGCGGTAACAGCTTAAATCGGGAGCAAACCTCAACTACATGGAGTACATGTTTTTGATAAATGCTTCAAACGCATCCGCAGGCAATGGCTTTGAGAATAAATAGCCTTGTACTTCATCACAGCCTGATTCACGCAAATGCTTGAGCATGGCTTCGTCTTCCACGCCCTCGGCAATTACTTCCAGATTCAGGGTGTGTGCCATTTGCACAATGGCGCGGACAATGGCGGCATCGTTGGGGTCAGTGTTGATGTCTCGCACAAAAGACTGGTCGATTTTAAGTCGGTCGATATTGAATTTTTTGAGGTAGGCCAGGCTGAAGTAGCCTGTACCGAAGTCGTCGATGGCGAGTTTGACCCCCAGTTTTTTGAGTCCATCGAGCTGGGCGAGCAGGTGGTCTATGTCTTCAAGCAAAATGGATTCGGTGAGTTCCAGCTCTAGCAGTTGTGGGTTGAGGCCGGTTTTTTCCAGGGCTTTGATAATCACTTTATCCAGGTTGCCACGGCGGAATTGTACCGCGGAGACGTTGACGGCAACACTTAGCGGTGGCAGGCCATTCTTTTGCCATTGCATGCCCTGGCGGCAGGCTTCTTCGATAATCCATCCCCCCATTTCTACAATGAGGCCGGTTTGTTCGGCAATGCTGATAAATTGTGCCGGTGGCTGCATGCCATTTTGCGGATGGTGCCAGCGGATAAGTGCTTCTGCGCCAATAACCTGTGCATCCTTGAGGCTGATCTGCGGTTGGTAATGCAGCTCAAACTGGTGATGGGCAAGCGCTTCACGCAGGCCATAGGCAATATTGAGGTAGTGCAAGCTATCGGTATTCAGTTTTTCGGTAAAGAAGCGGGCGGTGTTACGGCCTTCTTCCTTGGCTTGAGACATGGCTTTGCATGCGCGGCCAAACAGTTTTTCAAAGTCATGACCATCGGTGGGGTAAACGGCAACGCCTATAGAACATGAGGTGGAAATGTTTCTGCCCGCAAAAGCAAATGGCGAGGACACTTCAGTCAGCAGCATATCCACCATATAGTTGATGGAATCATCATCGTGGATATTGTTGAGCAAGATAATAAACACATCCCCGCCGTGGCGGCTCATGGCGTCTGTTTCGTGCAAACAGCCTTTGAGCCGCTCGGCAAATAGCTTGAGTAGTTTGTCGCCTGAGGCATAGCCCAGTGAGTCATTGAGGAATTTGAAGTTATCAAGGTTGAGTGCCAGCAGGCCGATTTTTGCTATTGCTTGGTGTGGCTATATGGAGATTGCGGTTTCCAGTCTGTCCTTGAATAGCGCAATGTCGGGCAGGCCAGTCAGGGCATCATGCGAGGACAGATACTGGATTTCTTTTTGCGCCGACTTGAGGTCACTGATATCGCTGAAGGTGCCCACGTAGTGGGTAATATCGTCTAGCTCGTTTCTGACCTCGCTGACGGACAACCATTCGGGAAATATTTCGCCATTTTTGCGACGGTTCCAGACTTCGCCGCGCCAATGACCGAAATGCGTGATGCTTTCCCACATGGTGCGGTAAAAATGCTGGTCATGCAGGCCTGAAGAAAGCATTTGGGTGTTTTGCCTTTGACATCGTCAATGCTGTAGCCGAGCATCTTGGTAAAGGCAGGGTTCACCGAAAGAATTTTAAGGTCGGTATCGGTCACTATAATGCCTTGTTCGCTGCCTTCAAAGACTTTTTCAAATTGGCGTAGCGACTCCTGGTAGTGGTTGCGGTTGAGCGCTATCCCAATAATCGAGGAGCCGATTTCCAGCAGCATGCGGTGAAACAGGCTGGGTTCTCGATGTTCAAAACTGGAGAGGGCAAACGTGCCGATGACTTTGTTTTCGGCAGAAAAAATAGGGATGGACCAAGAGGCCCTGATATCAAACTCATGTGCCAGGTGACGGATGTCTTCCCAGCGTTCATCGGTAAAGGTATTGCTGACATATTGTACCGTCTTCTGGTAGATGACATTGCCGCAGGTACCCCCACCTCGGGGCGCAAGCCGTTGATTTCTGGATTTGTTCTGGGGTGAGGCTGGGTGCCACATAGACATTGAGGTGCTGGTAATGGTCGTCCATGAGCATGACTGAGCTGAATGAATTGGCCAGCAGGCTTTCTGCCAGCAGGCAGGTTTGCTTGATGACCTCCAGATGCTCTGCGCCCTGGGCAATTGACTTGAGGATGGCGCGCTGCAAGTTGAGCAGCTGTGTTTGCTCTTCGATAGACAGTGCGCCGCTGTGCGAAACGCTCTGATGTGATACCGATGACGCTGTCGTATGTTGGGCGCTCAAAAGAGTATCCAGTCTTGTAGGAGAGTGGTGTGTTAATCAGTGTTATCCTTTTGTACATTGATGCCAATAGTCCTGGCTGGGTGTGCCAGATGAGGGAGTACCCATTTACGGAACATCAGCGGGGTGATCAAGGTCGTGACTACACCCATCAGTACCAGCACGGAAAACAGGTCCTGGCCGATAAAGCCACGTTCATAAGCAATGCTGGCGATGACCAGTTCCATGACGCCGCGGCCATTGAGGATAAAACCGATCCCCAGCGCATCACTTTTAGAGAGGCCGATCAAGCGTCCGCCCAGCCAGCCTGCCAGGATTTTGGTGGCAATAGACACGGCCAGTACCACAGCCACAAACCAGAACGAGTCTATGATCTGTACCTTGAATTCAAGGCCAAGGTAGGCAAAAAATACGGGGGCCAAAAAACCGCCTGTAATTGAGCTTAAAGTCAGCTCAAGTTCTTTGTAGCGCGAAGGCAGGAAAAACGTACGGTCTATGAGCAGCGCACCAAAAAAAGCGCCGATCACAAAATGGAAACCAAGGGCTGAACTGACGGAGCCAAATACCAGCACCAGCAGCAGTAATAGGCCAAACAAGGCTTCATTGCCAATGAAATGGACCAGTTTTTCTGACAGCAGGTCGATATGGATGCCTTTTTCTATCGCCTTTTTGATCAGCAGGCTGACCGCCAGGATCAATGCCATGAGCAAGATCAGCTTCCAGCTGGCATGGAAAATGGCACTGCCCACTGCCTGGTAAGATTTTTGTTCCGGCAGGTTAAGAATCACCCCCAGGACCAGCAATGCGGCGATATCGTTAAAAATCGCAGTGGCTATTGAGAAACGCGCAATCGTGGAATCCAGCAGCTTGAAGCTTTGCAGGATGCTAATGGTGACCGGCAGTGCCGTGATGGAAACACACAAGCCCAGAAAGATGGTACGGCTGACATCCAGGCCAAAACCAACCCCCACCAGGATGCCGCCTGAAAGTGGTAGCAAAAAACCCAGGAGCGCGATCACGGCGCCTTTGCCGCGCATGGAGTCGATGACTTCCTTGAAGTTCATTTCCAGGCCGGCAGACAGCACGATCAGAAACACTGCAAATTCAGAAATGCCGGACAGTGCTGGTGTAGGCGAAATCAGGTTGAACAGGCTGGGGCCAAGAATCACACCTGCCAGCATTTCGCCTATGATGGCAGGCTGGTTAATGCGGCTGAATAATTGACCCAGCAGGCGCGCGGTGACAATGAGGATAAGCAGGGTAGTCAGAAAAGGCATGCTGTTCTCTTTGTTTTCTTACAAGACACCCTGCCGTGATGGATGGTTCTGCAGGGTGTGTGCGGGTGTTTGAAATACAGCTTCGATCATGCGACTTTGAGTGTAAATCATTTATGCAGGCAGTGGCATGCCTGACTTATAAAATAGCTGCTGATTGAAGAAAGTTGTCAGTCAGGTTTAGTTGGCCAATACCTGCATCATTTCCTTGCGGTTTTTGCGCGTGCGCTTGTTGGCATACATGCGCTTGTCTGCAATACGCATGAGCTCTTCCGTACTATCGGCTTCATGGCTAAACACCACGCCTACACTGGCACCTACACCAATAAAGCCTTCTTTTGCTATTTCCAGGTGCGTGTATTCAAGTTGATGCTGGCACCATTCGATGTCATCTTCATGGCAGATCACAGCAAACTCGTCTCCTCCCAGCCTATACAGCTGGCCACTCGTATCCAGTTTTTTTAACAGGATCTGGGCAAAGCTTTTAAGCAGGTGATCACCCGCTTCATGACCAAAATGATCATTGACGTGTTTGAGGTTATCAATGTCAAGGAACATGAGGCAGCCATGCTCAGGGAATTGCAGCATCTGGTTTTCAAGGGCATGGCGGTTGGGCACGCCTGTCAGCCGGTCTGTCATGGCCAAAGAACGTGTACTCTGTAACTCACCCAGCATATGCTCTTTTTCGTGATGCAGGCGGTTGATCTGGTAGGCCACCACCAGCGAAAGCATGATGGCTTCCACGGCAACTGCGACCAGCCCTAGCTGTTCTATCGTCCACGCATCTGAGCTGAGTCGTTGTGCGGTGATTGAAAGCCCCCCCAGCACACCAAAGACAGCGACAGCAATCAGGTAGAGTTGGGCAACACGGTGTTTTTGCAAACTGAGGCTTAAGCCGCAGATGAGACCAAACACCAGGAAAATCGCCACGCCATACCGGTCCATTTCCAGCATCCAGTTGGGGGAGATCATGGCAATCACAATTAATGCGACCAGTGCAAGACGTACTAACAGCGACAGGTGGTAAAGCTTGGGATGATGGAACTGGTTGATGCCCAGCAAATGGCAGACAAAGCTGATATAAGCAAGGTTGGAAAACAGGATAGGCAAACTGGTCAGGTAAAACCAGTGCCATTCAAATAATTGCTTGAAAACGCCTAGCGCCGCACTTTGAAAAATCAGGTTACCGAGGATAAACAAGGCATACATGCGCTCGGTCGGATGGCCTGGGGTGGCGCCAATGGCAAAATAATAGGTGAATATGCCCAATAAAACGCCTAGCAATAACAGGCTGACCGCCGTGGTGAAGTTGGTTTGTTGCTGGTAGGAAGCCAGGTCGGTCACAAAGAGTTCAGGTTGCGCCAGATAATAAGGGGATTGCAACCAGGTGACCAGGCGGTAAGTACCTGGTACCAGGTGAACAATGTGGCCATGCCTGAGCAGGAAAGAATCTTTTGCCTGGCTACTTAAGCCGCCCTGAATGATTTTGGTCTGCTGATTGCTATCAGTAATTTCGTGCTGATAATGGGCAATGGTTGAAGTGTTTTTGAAATCAATCACATACTGATTGGCTTGCGTGATGGTGAGCACACTCTGGCAGACAAATTTACCGCCTTGCAAGGGAATGCTGGCGATGACAACCCCCTTGCTGTTCATGCAAGTAGTGCCCAGCAGCGTTGGGTCAGCTGAGGCCTGAGGCATCAGCACAACCCATGAGGCCATCAGCATCCAGAAGAGAAAACGTTGCAAGCCTATTGTCCGAAAAGAGTCAATTCACGACGGAGTGTACATGAAAAGTTCCTGCGAGACGGCAGGGCCAAAGTATTAAAAAACGCAAAGAATTACTAACTAACGTGTGATTGTTAGGGGGGGAGAGTAACTGCTATTAGCGTATCAGTTGATTTCTCAGCCGCGGGTTTTAGCATGGTTATGGAGAGGGTTGCCATTGCCTGGCAATCTGGTCACACAGCAAGTCCAGGTTATGCCCCAGGGCGCGCACCAGGGCAGGATAGCCATCCTCAGCCAGCGGGGTCGTGAACCTGAATGATTGGGGCGGCAAGGATGAGCCTCCTGATTGCCATTGTCCACTGAGCACAGCATAGCCCTGCATATGACCGTGGAACTGGTCAATGGTGATATTCAGGCTGTTGGAAGAAGCCGTCAGGCCCGGCTGTGGGTCGACCACGGTGACATGGCCCAGCCGACTGGCCAGGCGTGTACGTAGCCCACGGCGTAATTCCTGCGACAGGTTGTCTATCCACAAGTGATCACGTGCTGGGCGCATGGTAATGTCATCGAGCTGTATCACGATGCGGTCAGTATCCAGGTAGTCGGCCAGCTGGATACGGTTTAATAGCAACGTGTGGGTCGTTGTGCTTACCGAAGGGCTGGCTTGTTGTGGAGCGCTGACTTCCGGCAGGCTGTAGCGCTCGGTTTTAACCGGCGGGTTGGATTGAAAGCACGCGCTGAGACTGAGGGTCAGCATCAGCAGCATGCCAAACCGGAAATGTTTTGTTGAGGTCATTGTAGAGATTGTCATAAGCCATCAATTCCTTACGGTTTGGCAGGGGCCAATGGCACAGGGTCATTGCCGGGTTTACGGTCAAACAGGATGGCATTGGGCTGCTCGTTCAAGGTTCGTGCCAATGGCTGGATATCGCGCAAAGCCTTATCCAGGCGCTGCAAGGTGGTAGTGAGCTCCTGGTAGGCAGTAGACTCAGGCGAAAGGCCTTGCAAGGTGCCGCGTAACTCTTGCATGGTGGCGCGCATATCCTGCATGGTCTGGTTGATATTGGACGGCATTTGTTGCACGTCAGGCTGGTTCAGCAACTGGTTGACCTGTTGGCTCAGGGTGCGGATTTCCTGCATGGTTTTTTCAGATTGCTGCAGGTTTTTATCCAGGCCGGAAAGGACTGGCTCCACATTGAGCCGGTTCAGTTTATCCAGCAGGTCAGACAGTTTCTGCTCAATTTGCGCCAGGTTGGTAGCCGTGGTGGGCATCACTGGGAGACCTTCAAAGCGTTGGGTGCGGTAGGTTTTGTGGACATGCTGGTCCATATTCAGGTCAACAAAGACCGAGCCGGTAATCAGGTTGCCGGATTTAAGGGTGGCATGCAGGCCACGCTGCAACATATGATGCATCCTGTCTTTCCATTCCTGGAGGTCAGCCTTGCCATTCTCTGCCAGACGGCCAGGCTCCAAATGGATGAGGACCGGAATCGCATAACGGAAATCCTTTTTGCGCTCAGGCGAATTGAATTTCCAAGGTACGCTGATAACGGTGCCTATACGCAAGCCCCTGAACTCCACGGGGGCACCTTTGGATAATCCGCGCACGGTATCATTTACCAACAAGACATACTCTATGAACTGGTCGTAGGTTTGCTGGCGTGCAGCGTCTTCATTGGTATACAGCTCAAATGTGGTTTCGGAGACGACTGGTTTGCCCATAGGGCGGTCATCAGCATGACCAAAACTGACCCCGCCTGCGATCAGTGATTCAACCGTAGGAATATTGGCCTTGAAGCCTTCGGAATCCAGTTTGACATCAATACCTACCGTGGTCCAAAAACGTGAGTTTTCGGTGACCAAGACATCATAAGGATGTTCGATAAACACTTCGTGCTTCATCTGGCGCTGCTTGGGGTCGAATACCGCGCTGACGACGCGCCCCACGCGCAAGCCCTGGTAAGTGACCGGGTCGCCCACACGCAACGCATTGCCGACTTTGCCGATAAGGTTGACATGCACGCCCTTGGCGCCGTTAAGTGAAATGGGTGGCTGGTCCAGCACATTAAACTGGTCTGTCTCTTCTTCGCTTTTGCCAGGTTGCAATTCAATATATGCGCCAGAGATGACGGTATTAAGACCACTGATGCCTTCCAGCCCGATACGCGGTTTGACCACCCAGAGCTGGGTATCCTTGACTAGCATGGGTTCAGCTTTTGGCGTAATGCGCGCGATGACTTCTATATGTCCCAGATCTTCTGATAAGGTGACTTGTTCCACCTGTCCGATGTCCACGCTGTGTACCTTGATTTTTGTCTTGCCGGCCTCTATGCCCTCGGCATTGGTCATGGATAAGGTAATTTGCTTGCCGGCCTTGGTGTAGTTGTCATAAATCAGCCACAGCCCGATCAGCAGGGCCACAATAGGCACAATCCAGATCGGTGAAATTCTTGCTTGTTTGCTGACGTTAGCCAGCATATGGTTATTCTCTGTCATGCGTATTTTCCTGGGTATCCCATAGCAGGCGTGGATCAAATGTCATGGCTGCCAGCATGGTGGTGATCACCACCGCGCAAAAGGCAAGGGCAGCCGGGCCTGGAAAAACCGACATCAGGTTGCCCGATTGTATCAAGGCCACCATGATGGCGACGACAAACACATCGACCATGGACCAGCGGCCTATCAATTCGGTCAGGCGGTAAAGCCCGGTTTTCTGCTTTGCGTTCAAGGGGCCGGGGTGTCGTGCCAGCCATGACAATAGTACCAATATCAGTACTTTGAAAATCGGCACCAGCACGCTGGCCACAAAAATGACCACGGCAATCGGTTCTGAGCCATGTTGCCATAATTCCAGCATGCCGCCAATAATCGTTGAGGCATGTGTTTGGCCCAGCGAAGTGGTAATCATCATCGGGTAGGCATTGGCCGGGACATATAAAATGACCGCCGTCAGCAATAAGGCCCAGGTGTATTCCAGGCTATTGGGTTTGCGCATATGCAGGTTGCTGCCGCAGCGGCTGCAAGTATGGCCTCTGTCAGATGCGGTGGCCGGGAGCATGTTAACCAGGCCACAAGTGGTGCAACCGATGGCATGCTGTTCGGCAGCACTCGTGCCGCAACGCAGTCGCGTATCGGGAGGCGGCTCCCCGGCCAGCCTGAACCATAACCAGTCGATATCCACAGAGCGAGTGGTCATCAGTAATAAAAACGCAAACACGCAGTAGGCCCAGAATGAAACGCCCAGTTGAACCTCACCAATCTCGGTGAGTTTCACCAGGCTGACCAGCGCGGCGATCATGAATACATCGGCCATCATCCACGGATGCAGGCGCGAAAAAAGGCGGGCAATCACGTCGCTATAGGCGCGCGGTACGCGCCGTAACCCATTGGCCTGCATGAGAATCACCCCTATCAGGTACAAAGCGGGCAAGAAAATGGCGGTACAACTCACAATCAGCGCAACAATCGGTTGATGCACGTTGACCAGGGTCAGGGCTGTCTGCGGTAGCTCAATCTGCGTATCCAGGCCATTGGTATCCATGCTGATAAACGGGAACGCAATGGCAATCAACAAACTGAGTAATGCACTGATGGCGAGCGCAATGCTGCGTTGCACGGGATGCAAGTGCCGTCTGGCCAACACATGACCACAGCGCGGACAGCAGGCATGTTCGCCGGGGCGCAGAAGGGGGATGGCACTGACCAGGTCGCAGGCGCTACAAGCCCGCAAACGCCGCCATTTTGTTTTTTTCTCGGTCGTCATTCGGATAGGGGTCGGTGGTGAAGTTACCTGCCTTTTCACTGGCATGGTAAATGGGTTGGATTTGAATAAGCAAGAAAAATTCCTTGGGTATTCTTAGCCCGAAAAAATTGCAAGCGGATCTCTTTTGACCTTGTAAAGCAAATCTGACAAAAAGATCAGTTAATCCAGCCTATTGATCTTAATGACTTAAAGGCAAGATTTGCGCTCTACCACATTATTTTAACTACGACGTTAGGAGAGTAGCATGAGAACAGAAGCAAACATAAAGTCCAGCAAACCAGCCACTGGCAAAGAAGCGATCGGCAACAAACAGTCAAGCCCCAAGAATTCAAATTCCGTCAAACACGACGCCATTGTCCTGCTCAAGCAAGATCATGCCGAAGTGAAAAAGATGTTCAAACAGTTTGATAAGTTAGCCGAAAAACAAGACATAGAAGGCAAAACACAGATTGCCAACAAAATCTGTGCGGAGCTGATTGCGCATACGATAGCCGAAGAGGAAATCTTTTATCCAGCTACCCGTGAAGCCATTGACGATGACGACATGCTGAATGAGGCCAAAGTAGAGCATGACAGCGCCAAAGAATTGATTGCACAAATAGTGAGCATGAGTCCTGAGGATCCCATGTACGATGCCAAAGTCACCGTACTGGGCGAATACATTACACATCATGTGGAAGAAGAAGAGACAGAAATGTTTCCTATGGTGCGCGAATCTAAAAAGGTAGACCTTAAGGAAATGGGAGCAATGATCACTTCCCGCAAAGCGGAAATCATGGAAGAGTTCTGTGACGTGGAGGGTGAGATTGATCCGCAGCAATTACAGGTTAAGATCGACATGAGCGCTAAACATTAAGTGTGTTCAGCCACAAAAAAGGAGCGTGAAGCTCCTTTTTTTGCGGACTGGTTTGGAAATGCCTATGTTTGATTGCGTCAGGCTGCAGTCAGACTGTTTTTAATGGGCAGGTTGCGTATGCGCTTGCCGGTCGCGGCAAAAATCGCATTCGTGAGCGCAGGCGCAATGGCCGCGGTGCCTGGTTCACCAATTCCTCCTGGCGCTTCGCTGCTTTGTACAAGGTGTACTTCAATGACAGGAGATTCACGCATACGCATGACGCGGTAGTTGTCATAATTACTTTGTTCCACCTTGCCATTATTGACGGTGATTTCACCCCATAAGGCACCGGAAATACCGAAATTGATGCCGCCTTCCATCTGCGCTTTGACATGGTCAGGGTTCACCACCATGCCGCAGTCCACCACACAGACCACGCGTTTGATGTGTACCTCATCCTCTTTGACCTCCAGCTCTGCCACCTGCGCCACATAGGTGCCGAAAGCATACTGTACTGACAATCCTCGTCCTGAGCCTTTGGATAAAGGTTGGCCCCATCCGGCTTCTTTGGCCGCCACTTCAAGCACATGTTTGGCACGCGGGGAGTTTTTCATGTTGGCCAGGCGATACTGCAAAGGATCCTTGCCAACTTTGTGTGCCAGCTCATCAATAAAGCTTTCCACCATAAACGTATTATGCGTGGCGCCTACGCCCCGCCACCAGCCGGTGAGCATGCCTGGCGGTTCTTGCCGGATATATTCCACAAAAATATTGGCCGGGGCATACAAGGGTTCCCTGGCGACTTCTACGGCATCGGAATCCAGCCCGTTTTTGACAAATTGCGGAATCCAGCGTGACATGATGGAAGAACCCGTGACCTGGTGTTTCCAGGCCGTGATATTGCCGTCTTTATCCAGTCCGGCAGAGAGACGGTCGTAATAATAAGGGCGGTAAATCCCGTGCTGCATGTCTTCCTCGCGCGTCCACATCAGTTTGACCGGGTAATCCACGGTCTTGGCAATCGCCACGGCCTGGTTGATGAAATCCACATCCAGACGGCGGCCAAAGCCGCCACCGATATGGTGGTTATGGATAAAGACTTTTTCCGGTGGCAGTTTGGTAATGCCGACCGCACCTGCCTGTGCCATGGCCGGGACCTGGGTGCCCACCCACACATCGCAACGGTCTTTTTGCACATGTACGGTGGCATTCATGGGTTCAATGGCGGCATGAGACAGGAAAGGCAATTGATACACCGCTTCAAACTTTACATCGGCCTTGGCAAAGGCTGCTTTAAAATCGCCTTCTGACGTGGCAACGGCTCCAGGAGCGGCCCGACCTTTGTCGCTAGAAGCTTGGTCAAGCTGCCCGATAATATCCTTCATCATCAGCGTTTCATTACGGCCGCCATCCCATTTGATGTCGAGCGCGGCCAACCCTTGCTTGGCTGCCCACATATGGTCGGCAATCACGGCGACGGCATCGTCCAGTTTCACGATCTTGCGCACGCCTTTGATATTGCGCGCTTTTGAGTCATCGACGGAGACGACTTTTCCTCCTAATACCGGACTCATGGCCACGGTAGCGATTTTCATGTTGGGCTGCCTCACATCAATGCCATACACGGCTTGACCATTTACTTTCTGTGGGGAATCCAGCCGTTTGATGGGCTTGCCTATGAGGGTGAACTCTTTGGCTTCTTTAAGGGTGACTTCTTGCGGCACGGGGAGGGTTGCCGCTTTTTCAACCAACTCGCCATAGCCTATTTTTTTTTCTGAGCCGCTGTGCAACACATACCCGTTTTCTACACGGCATTCTTTGGCATCTACATTCCAGTCCTGGCAGGCTGCACTGACCAGCATGGTCCTTGCGACGGCACCGGCCTTACGCATCGGTTCCCAGGCGCCACGGATAGAAGTTGACCCGCCAGTGACCTGTCCGCCCAATAGTGGATCAGCGTATTTCTTTTCATCTGCAGGGGCTTGTGCCAACTTGACCTGTGCCGGGTCTACACCCAGCTCTTCGGCAATCAGCATGGTAATGGAGGTAAACGTCCCTTGCCCCATCTCTACCTTGGACATGACGAGGGTGACCAGGCCTTCTTTATCAATGCGGATAAAGGCATTCGGGCTAAATGCCTCCCTGGCCGCCTTCTCACTGTTTGCCGGGGTGGAGTGGCCGCCTTTGTCTTCAAACATTTTGGGTAGCGCAAACCCTATGAGCAGGCCGCCGCCTGCAGCAGCGCCGGCAATGATGAAATTACGACGTTTCATGCCATGCTCAGAAAGGGTTTCAGACTTTGCTGGTGTTTTGTCGGGGGTGCTCATGCGATTTTATCCTTTCTCGGCCTCAGGCCTTGGCGGCATTTTTGATGGCAGCCTTGATCCGCGGATAGGTGCCGCAGCGGCAAATATTACCTGACATCGCATTATCAATATCTTCATCAGAGGGATTGGGTGTTTGCGCCAACAGGGCCGATGCACTCATGATCTGACCAGACTGGCAGTAGCCGCATTGCACCACATCGAGCGCCAGCCAGGCGTCTTGTACACGTTTGCCGACTTCAGTCTCGCCTATGGATTCTATAGTGGTGATTTTCTTGCCACTCGCCAATGAAACCGGCGTGATACAGGAACGCGTAGCCTGGCCATCCAGATGGATAGTACAGGCACCGCACAACGCCTTGCCGCAGCCAAACTTGGTGCCCGTCAGCCCGATGACATCACGCAATGCCCACAATATGGGTGTGTCGTCCGTGACATCAAGTGCGTGCTCTTTTCCATTCACATTCAGCGTGATCATTTCTCAACTCCCTTCCAATTATTTTCAGGTATTTTCTTAATGAAAGGCTTTGCCAAGTCGGCAATTTAACTGTTAAACCCTGCTGCCTTCATTAATAGTTTCATGAGCAGACTCATGGCGGCCAGCGTAGCAATGCTGGCCAACCAGATCAGGATCATCCATCCTAGCCGTTTAGCCAGACTGCTTTTGGTTGTGTCGCGTTTAGGGGCTTGCTGCATTAATGGTAGGCCTCACCTGGTTTGACCTTGCCGCGGAACACATAATAACCCCAGGCGGTATAGATCAGGATAATCGGGATAATGATGACAGCACCTACCAGCGCGAAGGCTTGGCTTTGTGGCGGTGCGGCGGCGGCCTGTATGGTCATTTCTGGCGGGATAATATTGGGCCAGATGCTGATACCTAAACCTGCATACCCAAGCAGAACCAGACACAGCGTATAGATGAATGGGCTGGTTTCGGCCTTGGCCTTGAGGGCGGCTTGTAGCTTGTAAAAAACCAATGCGACCAGCAAGGGCACAGGTGACAGCCAGAGTAGGTTGGGCAGCGTGAACCAGCGCTCCGCAATGCGGCTGTCCATCAGGGGGGTCCAGATGCTAATAATGATGATAATGGCGAACAGCACTATGGAAATACGTTGCGAGAGTTTGTAGCACGTGGCTTGCAGTTCGCCAGTGGTTTTAAAAATCAGCCAGGTACTGCCTAACAGCGCGTAAGTCACCAGCAGGCCTAAGCCGGTAAACAGCGAAAAGGGCGAAATCCAGTCCAGCGGCCCGCCAGCATAGGCCTGATTCGCCATTTTAATGCCTTGCAGGTAAGCACCCAGCGTTATGCCCTGGAAAAAGGTAGCTGCAATCGAGCCGCCCAGAAAAGCCTTGTCCCAGAAGTGCCGCTCCGTATCCGTGGCGCGGAACCTGAACTCAAAGGCCACCCCGCGGAAAATGAGCGCCATGAGCATAAACAGTAAAGGCAGCGAAAGGGCACTTAAAATCACCGAATAAGCCAGCGGAAACGCCGCCAGCAGGCCTGCGCCACCAAGCACCAGCCAGGTTTCGTTACCGTCCCAGATCGGGGCCACAGTATTCATCATTAAGTCCCTGTCATCTTTTTCCTGGAAAAAGGGGTACAGGATGCCGATGCCGAGATCAAAGCCATCCATGATGATGTACATCATGATGCCAAACAATATAATGATTGCCCATACCAGTGATAAGTCCATTTATTGATCCTTTCCGGCAGAAGGTGTCTTGGCATCGGGGTGAAACTCAGGTGCCAGGGCAAACTCATCCACATCACTGGGATTAATGGAGATGGCATCCCCTTGCAAGGCTTCGCCGGTTTTGGGACCGGTATTGATTAACCTTAGCACATACATGGTCCCCATGCCGAATACCGCCAGGTAAATCAAGACAAAAAGTGTTAATGTCACAGCCACTTCACTGGTCGTGTGCGGCGTCACGGCATCGGCGGTGCGCAATACACCATACACCACCCAGGGCTGGCGGCCGATTTCAGTGGTGAACCAGCCTGCCAGGATGGCAATGACGCCCGCCGGTCCCATGGCGACTGCAAACCGCAGGAAGGCTTTATGCTGGTACAACTGATTTTTATAGCGTAACCAGAGTGAAGTCACGGCCAGCAGGATCATGAGCAAGCCCAGGCCTACCATGATACGGAAGGTCCAGAACACAATGGTTGCATTCGGCCTTTCATCGGCAGGAAACTCCTTGAGCGCAGGAATCTGCTCGGTCAACGAGTGACGCAGGATCAGGCTGCCCAGCACGGGGATTTCCAGCGCGAAATGGTTTTTTTCCCGGGCCATGTCTGGCCAGGCCATCAGGATCAAGGGGGTAGGTTCATTGGCCCGGTTTTCCCAGTGTCCTTCTATGGCTGCAATTTTAGCAGGCTGGTGTTGAAGGGTATTGAGCCCGTGCATGTCGCCTATCACCACTTGCAGTGGGGCTATCAATAAAATGAGCCACAAGCCCATGGACATCATTTTGCGTACGGCTGCATTATCTTTTCCCCGCAAGAGTTGCCAGGCAGCTGCCGCAGAAACAAAGAGCGCTGTCGCCAGATAGGCGGCAATCACCATATGCAACAGGCGATAAGGGAAGGAGGGATTGAAGATGATTTTTAACCAATCGACGGGGATGACTTTGCCATTGACCAGCTCAAAGCCTTGCGGCGTTTGCATCCAGCTGTTGGATGCAAGTATCCAGGTGGCCGACACCAGCGTGCCTATAGCTACCATCAACGTGGCAGTAAAGTGCAATCCGGGCCCAACCTTGTTCCAGCCAAACAGCATGACGCCCAGAAACCCGGCTTCGAGGAAAAAAGCTGTCAACACTTCATAAGCCAGCAATGGGCCGGTCACGCTACCTGCGACATTGGAAAAGCCTGACCAGTTGGTGCCAAATTGATAAGCCATGACCAGCCCCGAAACCACGCCCATGCCAAAACACAATGAAAATAATTTGACCCAGAAATGGTATAAATCGAGATAAACCGTTTGTCTGGTTTTTAACCAGCTGGCTTCTAACACCGCAAGATAGCTTGCCAAACCGATGGTGATTGCCGGAAACACGATGTGAAACGAGATGGTGAACCCAAACTGGATTCTTGATAACGTCAATGCCAATTCAGACATGTTTGTCCTTTACATCACTTGCGACCCATTGCGTGCTTCAGCCGGATGGAGGCGACTTCCGCGCAAATACTATCAGCATTGACCATGATTGGTCACATTAAGTTTGCCTGAGATGCCTGCCTGTGTGAATTTGGGCGTTTAATGTCTGGGGGCAGCGGAAACGTCTATGCCTGGCGTCAGGACCACTTTGCGGCAATCTTCCTCTTTATTATTGAAAATTTCATAGCCTTTTGCAGCATCTTCGAGTGACATGCGGTGAGTGATAATATCCGCAGGACGCAATTTATCCTCCTCAATATAGCGCAGTAATTCTGAGAGATAACCATGCACATGAGTTTGCCCCATTTTGAAAGTGAGGCCCTTGTCAAAGGCATCACCTAGCAGGAAAGCATGGATAAAACCGGCATAAACGCCTGGAATGCTGATAATTCCGCCGCGACGGGTGGCGGCAATACACTGGCGCAGGGTCTCGCCACTGCTGGTTTCGAGTTTCAAGGTGGTGAGCGCCGTTTCAACCATGCTCCCCTTGGCTTCAAAACCGACAGCATCAATGCTGGCATCCACGCCGCGATGCTGGGTGTGCTGGAGAATGAACTCCGCCGGGTCTTCCACCTCGTCAAAATTAATGCCGATAGTGTCGTATACCTGTGAGGCATAATCCAGGCGGTATTGATGGTGATCTATCATGAAAATGGTTTCGGCACCCAGCATGCGGGCACAGGCGGCTGCCATCAGGCCTACCGGCCCGGCGCCAAAAATCGCAATGGTGGAGCCTGGCACGACGTCAGCATTTAAAACGGCCTGGTAACCGGTAGGCAAGATATCTGTCAGGAACAATACCTGTTCATCCGCTAGCGATCCTGGCACTTTAAATGGCCCGGCATTGCCACGTGGCACGCGTACCAGCTCAGCCTGTCCCCCTGGCACGCCGCCATATAAATGGCTGTAACCAAACAAGGCCGCTGGCGGTTTGACGGATTTTTTGTTGAGGCTGGCACCACGGCCAGGATTGGTGTTCTCGCAGGCGGCGTACAGGCTTTTTTCGCAAAAAAAGCAGTGTCCACAGGCAATCACAAACGGGATAATGACACGGTCTCCTTTTTGGACTTGATCCACAGCAGAACCGACTTCTTCGATAACACCCATAAATTCATGGCCAAGAATATCGCCATCCTTGACCATTGGAATTTTGCCACGATACAGATGCAGGTCTGAGCCACAGATGGCCGTTGCCGTTACCCTGAGAATCACATCGTCGGCATATTGGATCACTGGGTCAGGCACAGTCTCGACCCGGACATCTTTACTACCATGATAGGTAAGTGCGCGCATAATTTCCCTTCTCAGGACCGATGAGCAAGCGGGATCTCTCGCCAGATCATTGGTATAAATATAAAATTGTATTGTATGCAGGCGGGCAGGCGGCAATAAGGGGGATGGCTCCGATAGATATGTAGGAGGTTGTGGTGTACTACTGAACATTTATGACTGAGCGCGTCTAATCAATCATACGATGGGTTTGATGGAGAAGAGGGATGGTCCGTTTATGGTGGTGCATGTGCCTGATAGGGCTGAGCCTGTTTTCCTCTGTGGCCGAGTGCCACACCAGGTTGATCTCTTCCAACCCTGCGCGTGACCAGGTCTTGGGACATTCTCCCGGTCATCTTACCCTCACATTTTCTGCGCCTGTTGAGTCTGAGTTTAGCAGGATAGAGTTAGTCAAAGAAAAGGACCAGGCTTGGCAGGTTTTGAAAGTCAGGGTGGATGGCAAGACCGTGCATGGTGACTTACCCAAACTGTTGCCAGGCACGTATGTTGTCCGTTGGCGGGTGCTTGCACGCGATGGGCACGCACAGCGCGGTCAATTCCGGTTCGAGTTGCGCTGAGGATGTTGCCGCTTTCTTCACATTTGCTTGATGGCATGCTAGGCCGTGCCTTTGCGCTGGTGGCGGTGGCCATGCTTAGTGGTATTTATCTATGGCGCTATTATTTCCGCTTGAAGATGCCCAAATTGCACAGGATGATAGGCAGTCTGGTGTTGATTGGCCTGGCGGGTGTGGCATTGAGCCTCAATAGCACGTTTTTCCAGTTGGCGGACGCGGATGGCGAAGCCTTGTCGCTTGCCTGGCAAGATATTGTGCCTTTGCTGCTGCAAACCAGTTACGGCCGCTACTGGCTGGTATTTAGCTTATTATTAATACTTGCCATACGTACTATCCATCATGGCCGCTGGATGCTGTTGAATATCCTCGGAATGGTGACCTGCCTCACGATGAATAGCCATGCTGCAGATGCAGGGAATATGGTGACCTGGGTACTGCATATGGTGCATATAAGTTGTGTGCTGCTGTGGTGGGGTGGCCTAGTGATGATTATGCTGGGCAGATTTGCCCACCCAGGCTTGGTTGAACAGCCCACCTTGCAGGCATTCTCTACCTTGATTCTGCCCGTTTTTTTGCTTGGACTGGCAACCGGAGGATTGCGCTTGGCGAGTGCCTTTTTTGAGAATGCTGGCTTAAGCCTGGTTTACGGGGCGCTGGTAGCAGTGAAAGGTGGCCTGCTCCTGGCGGTCATGCTGTGCGCCTGGCGATTGCGGCAATTACTGCCACAAATACAGTTTGACGGTAAACGCTACGATGATGGCTTGAGTCTGGAGTTCTTTTTTGCGGTGCTGCTATTGCTGGCTGCGGCCATGCTTACTCAGCTCCCACCACTTTAAGATGATCTTTTTCCACTAGCACCTGTTCGCCGCCATGTTGTTCCAGTACTTTCTTCACCTCGTCGGCTTCAGGGGCAGGTTGCAGATGCACCAGCACCAGGGCCGCATCTCCCCGGTTTAGCGCACGCTGCATCTGTGGCCGGGTATCCCCAGGTTTTAGCCAGCCATATAATGCGCCAAGTGCAGCACCGATCAGGATGCCAAGGTCTGGCCCCAATAACTGGATGATCGCCATGGGTTTTGATGCCTCATACCCGGCGAACAGCAAAATCACCAATGCCATGGCAGAAGAGATTAACAAACCGGCCAGCGCGCCGCGTCCGGTCCAGGAAAACCAGCCATCACGGTTGGGGCCTGCGGCGCCACCGTAAAATTTCGAAGAGGCTTTACTGGAGACCGCAACATCAATCAGGTCGCGCGGAATACCGCGATGCAGGCACGCCATGATGGCGTGGTTAATCGCTTGCTCGGTAATGAAAAAAGCAGACACGGTAAATGATTCGGTACGAGGTGCAACTGGCGATTGGGCGTTCATGGATAAGCCACCTCGAGTTCATCTGCCTGCCAGGGCTGGGTGCGGCTGGCGGTTTGCTCGCGCACTTTTTGCACGTCTTGCAGCTGGATTTCACTTGCCTGGTTATTGCCCAGTTTGTTGCGGATATGATTAATCACTGCCACCAGCTCCTGGTCACTCATCTGGTCCTCCCAGGCAGGCATGGTGCCATTGAAAGATTGACCTTCCACTTCGAGCGGCCCGGTCAATCCCTTGAGCACAATACTGATCAGCCGCTCAGGATTTCCCAGCACAAATTCCGACTCAGCCAGCGGCGGAAAAGCCCCAGGCAAGCCCTTGCCATCCGCCTGATGGCAACTGGCACATTTGCTGGTAAACAGGGAGGCCCCGGAGGCAGGGGATTGTGCAGCAGTGACTGCCGAGGTGTCCGCCGGTTTGTTTTTTTCAAAAAAACCAATATGGATGCTGGCATCCAACTTGCCCATATGGCGGCCCAGGTAAAATGACCCAATGGCCAGGCTGATTACCATAAATAAATAAAACCATTTTGGGCCAGTGGTTGGGGCTTCATAGGGCTCAGCAATCTCACGCATCTCTTTGTCATGCAAAGCCAGCTCTGATATCTCGTTTTGCACCGGTTGCTGATGGCTATTTTTGAGGTGGGCATCACTCATCTGCGGCCTCCTTTTGAATATTAGGCATGGCATAGTCATGCTTGAGTGCAAGCAGGTAAGCCACGAGCGCTTTGGCATCTTCTGTGGCGATAATAGCGCCAGCCTCTGCCTGTCCGGTTTCAATCACCACATCGTCCGGTGCAGGGGTGTCCTTATGCTCGAATAAAAAAGGAAAAGCAGGCATGATGGACCACGGCACCAGTGATCTGGGTTGGTATAAATGCAATAAATGCCATTTTTTGTCTGGCAATCTGCTACCTACGTTGAATAAATCCGGCCCGGTACGCATGGTGCCTAGCAAATGCGGCTGGTCATACACATAATCTGCCGGGACAGACGGTCGGTTACCCATGCCTTTGGCAACATCCTGCGTGAAATTGGTGTCCCTGACCTGTTGGGTATGACAATAAATGCAGCCGTTTTCGATATACACCTGCCTGCCTCTCAACTCCTGGGCTGTCAGGGGTTTGAGTTCCGCGGGGGGCTGCACCCCTGACAACATGCTTTTAGGCAAAATCACCAGTACCATCAATGCAAAAATCACTGTGGCAAGCGCTCCCATGAGCAGGATATAGACCCGTGTCATGCCTTATCTCCCCGGCACTTTCGTAGGTGATTTCACCAGGATAGGCCGTACATAAAAGAAAGGGGATTGCTCAGGCCCGGTTTTATCCCGCAGTAACCATAACCAGGCGATATGCACCGCAAACAGTACATGCCCTAGTGTAATAATGATGGCTGAAACGCTGCGCATCAGTAGCCAGGGTTTGGTTGCATTGACCGAAGCTTCAAACGAACTGTTGGCATCCAGCAAGTGCAGGCCTTGCAGTACTCCGCCGATGCCCAATGCAACCACGTACAACACCATGCCAAAGCCCACCAGTAAGATATGCGCGCGAATCAGGTTGCGGCTAGGCCATTCCCTGCCCAATAACCGCGGCAAAATGTAATAAATGCCGCCAAACAATGACAGCGTGACAAACATATACAGGCCTAGATGTGAGTGGGCAATGGTCCAATGAGTAAAGTGCGTGATGCGGTTGACACTGACCAGGGCCGTTAAAATCCCCTGCAAAGACACCGCGGTATACGACATGGCTGCCAGCACCAGCAAGGTCAGGGCAGGAGAGTAACGCATGGCGCCAAACCGGCCAACAATTGTCATATGCTGGTTAATCCCCACCGCGACGACCGGGATAATCATCATGATGCTGGCGGTAATGGAGGTGGCAATCATCCACGATGGAATAGGGCCGCCGATTAAATGATGCATGCCGTTCAGCGCATAAAACAGCGCCAGCCCCCAAAAGCCTATGAGGGATAACCAATATGAATACACCGGCCGCCCAATGATCTTGGGCATCAGGTAATAAATTAGTCCCAGGTTGATGGTAGTGAGCCAAAGCCCCAGGGCATTGTGGGCAAAAAACCAGTTCACCGCGGCCGACTCAACACCCTGATACACCGGCAAATTGCCAGCCGTAAAAATAATCAAAAACCAGGGGTAAGAAGAAGCGACATACCAGATGGACACATACAAGTGGCTCACCTGACGGTTAAGCAGTGTTTTCCACACCGAAGCACCCACCAAGGCTGCACCCGCGGCCATGAGCGGGTCTGCCGAACGATGATCAAATTCCAGCCATTCCAATCCATCGCTCACCCCGTCAAGCAAAAGCCAGACACCCACAGCCACGCCTATGGTCCACAACACAATACCCGCCATCGCCACCGCAGGTATTTTGAGCTGTACACGGCACAACCGAGGCATTAGCCATAACGACACGCCAAACATGGCCGTTGAAGCCCAGCCATAGACCATGACATTCAAATGCGCAGGTCTGAGCCTGCCAAAAGTGAAATAGGGTTGTGAGGTAAGCAGGTCAGGGCGGTCAAACTTAAAACTGCTGATATCGCCAAACACGGTACCCACCAGCAACCAGATAATCGACAGGAAAAAACACAAAAGCACAGGCCCGCGTGAAGAGCGGTCAATCGCAGCAGTTTCAGCCACGCTCAGACCGATTCGGCTATGGTCAATTGCGCTGCTGGCCTGGGCCTCTTTGGTAATGGCATGCTCCGCCTGCCTGGGATTTACAGCCATCTTGCCCACTCCCGTCTCGGCGCCAGTGCCGCCCCATGTTGCCGCACACGTTCAAAGCGTTGCGCATCAGATTCCCACGGCCGCAAATACCGCAAGTCCTCCTCATCAAAAGGCATATGTGCAGCTTGATCCAGCTGATCAAAATGACCAGCGCGGATACTCATAAACAGCAATAGCAGAGTAGGTAGGCCGACTAGCAGCCCTAGCAGAATAACAATGTATGAATTAGCGAACATGGTGTTTTTTTGCTTGAGCGCGTAGTGGGAGAGGTATTGAATTGCTACCTTAGCCTATCCCTTTTGGGATGCTTATCAGCAGATACTGAAAGCCTTGTAGGAATTCAAACGCTAGTATCAAATCAAGGAGGAAAATGATGATTTGATGTTATTTATCCTACAACCATATCAGCGCCATCGCACTCGTCGCCGCTTACGCCCTTTCATATACTGAAACTTCTTACATAAGAAACAATTTTTGGAGATGAATATGGCTACAGTAACGGGTTTATTTAGAGATCAAGACAGTGCAGAGCGCGCCTATCTGGCCGCTACCCAAGCGGGTTACAGCGCGAATGATATTAACGTGATCATGTCCGAAGAGACGCGTGAGCGTTATTACGGTAAAAATGCCACATTGGAAACAGAGGTGGGCAATAAAGCGGCCGAAGGCGCGGCTGTGGGTGGCGCGATTGGCGCCACGGCAGGAGCGATTGCAGCGGCCATCGCAGCTGCAGGTACCGTGCTTGCTTTGCCAGGGCTAGGATTGGTTATTGCTGGCCCATTAGCAGCTGGTGTTGCCGGTGCCGGGGCAGGCGGGGTAACCGCTGGCTTGGTGGGTGCCTTGATTGGCTGGGGTATCCCGGAGGATACTTTGAAGGAATACGAAGCGGAGGTGAAAGACGGAGGTATTCTCATTGGCCTTAATCCTAAGAATGATGAGGATGCCCGTCGATTTCAAAATGAATGGAATACGCCAGTGATTGCTGGTGCCTGAGATCGATAGGTTTAAAAATCACTGAATAGGATTTGCAACTGCGTAAAAGCAAAAAGCCTTGCATTTCTGCAAGGCTTTTTTTATTTGGCTCTCCAATTCAGATAAAACTCATAACTGGATGATTAAGACTTTGATATCACATGTACTGTAGGTGTTTGTTTTCAGGAGGCTGTCCTTAATTTTGTGTAAACGGCTGTTCAATACTGCCAATAGTTTGGACTTTTGTCTGGGATATCAACTGATCTTAATTTGAGCCTTTGTCTACACTTAGGGAAATAACGACATCCCCAGAATTCGCGATTAGCACTTTTTCTACGTTGCATTTTCACGCCACAACTTGGACATGTTGGAGTTTTATAATCACCGTGAGCTATTTTGCTATAGAGCTTGTTTTGTGTTTCTTGATTTAGTTTTTGTATCATTTTAAGGATCTTATGACCATTTGCTAGCCTGATTCCATTTTGGTTTGCCACGTATTCTGCTTCAGGTGTGAAGTCACTGGTCGTTAAATAAAAGCCGTGAGATACTCCTTCGTGCTTCATTACACCCAAGAACTCTCTTATAGGCTTCACGCCAACTTTTTGGCTCCACGATTTGCACTGAACAATTGCCAATGGCGTATTTGACACACCCTTAAAGAGCTTTATATCGATTCCACCATCCCCACCTAGAGGCGTAGCTTCAGCTTTAAATCCATTCTCTTTGTAGAGGCTTACACAAAGCTCTTCAAAAAGCTTCCATTCCAACTCTTGAATTAATTTCAGGCTCCATTCTCGATTCTCTCTAAATGAAGAAATCTTCGGATTGAATATGGTCTCCAGAGCGGGCTCTAGATTAATTTCTTTTGAAAGATTTGTCCTTGATTCTTGTCTTAAGTTATTTGATACATAGTTTAGGTTTGACTTTTTAGCTAGTAAAAGTAATGCAATAACTTTGATGACTGATATGCCTAGAAACATAACACCAAGCAGATACCCAAGCTTTTGCAGCAACAAAGCTGTTATGGATAAAACTGTCCCTTGAAACAATAAGGGAATTGAACCTGCTATGATAAATATTAGGCCGCTAGCTACTAATGAAAATTTCCAGTCTTCATTAAGAGCTGTATCTAGAAGAGATCCAGTATGTTTCGATTTTCTTCTGCGTGGCATTTATTACCTACTTTTTAAATGCTTAGTGGTTTAAATCATTATCCCGTTTATGTAACACGGGGGGCTTAAAATACATTCACATACTAATCTATAAAAAAATCTAACACATCAATATTGACTTTCTTTTTTCCTGGGATTAAATTTGTAACTAAATTTAGTTACATGGAGAGTCCCAAATGAGCAATCAGTACGATATTGATGATAATGAATTGCCAACTAAAGCAGAGCATCTAGCATCGGTTATTGAAGGTAGAGGTTTCAGTTCCTATATTGGAGCCTCAATTCAACGAAGCCATCGCTTCCCTTTTCAGCAATTCATTATCATTGAAAACATGTCCAAACTTGCCGACTGTAGTGTGTCAGCAATGATTAATGAAGTTATTCAGGTTGGTATTGAAGCTATGTATAAAGAGCTTTCACCTGAAACGATTAAAAAAATAAATTTTATTTCCGATGAGCAGCTATCAAGAGCTTCGTTAAATCTCAACCAATCCGTTGGTAAAGAGAAGTAATTTTAAATGGCTTTCAAGTTCCTTCTATCCTGCTTCGACACAATTGAGTGTGCCTATTACTTGATCCCGCTCGATCAGGCCAGACTTGATTTTGTGGACTTAGCATCCCAGAAAGAGGCATTAATCAAGGCTAAGATTAACAAGCCCAAGCCAATTAAACTCGGTTGTGAAGATTTCTTGCTTGCCTCACATGGCACATCAAGCGGTTATCCCTTCCTGATTGAAAATGATGTGTTCATCATTCAGTTTGGCGAATTTAACCGTCCTAATTTTTTCGTTAAATTCCGCAGTATTGCTTTATGGCATAACAGCTTGCTCGATTTGCATCAACGTTTCTTGAACTGGGCTGCATCTGTGGGGTTAATGCAAGCCCAGCCAGAGCGATTGTCGCGTGTTGACTATGCTTTGGACTACCATCTGCCAGTGGTCGATTTTGACGAGGACAGTTTTGTATCCCGATCAACCAAGGACAGCCAATTTCGCAAGGATGGCAAAGTCCAGACTTTTAAATTCGGCACTGAAAACGTGGTGCTCAGGGTTTATAACAAAGTCGATGAAATCAATGAGCAAAGTCAAAAAAGCTGGCTTTTCAAACTGTGGGGTATGGATCAGGATGTCTGGCGTATTGAATGGCAAGTCAGAAAAGACCAACTCCGGAAAATAGGCATTTCATCCATGCAATCATTGGATGAACGTCAAGCAGACCTTTTGCGATTGCTTTCAACCAATCACACCACCTTAAGAGTTAAAGCAGATGACAGCAACCGATCACGGTGGGATATGCATCCGCTATGGTTGGATCTGCTAACGCAAATAAACCAGCTTCAAGGTTTAGGTGTCAAGCGTGAGCATAAACCGCTTGATATGTACGATGAGCGATTAACACGTATTGCAATGAGTGTTTATGGTTACGTCAAAAGAGTGGCGGCAATAGACGTTTTATATTCAGGCAATCAAAAGTCATACATGGATGAAGCGTTTCAGCATTTGTTCAATATCGTTTCTGAAATACATGACCCACTGACATGGCAGCAGGAAGTTGACCGCAGAGCCAATGAAATGAGGTTAGGTGAATGGTAGCGGTCATTCATCATAATTTTGTATCTGAAAGTTTGAAAGAAATTGAGATTCAGTTGATTAGCACGTTTTTTCCAGAAATCTTAGCTGAGTTGTTACAACGTATAGAAGAAGATGAGTAGTAAGAGTTTTATATTAGATTGAGGGGTATTTATGAGTTTTTTTATTGTCTTTGCAATCGTATTAATAGTTTTTATTTTATTGCTTAAGTTGAAGAAAAAAGACCAGCCATTAGAGGATCAGCAATTAAATGATAATGATCAGGTATGGCCTTATTATGTAAAAAAACCACTATCGCAGCCTGAGCAAATACTCTATTTTCGACTAATTGAAGCACTTCCTGACAAGATCGTTTTGGCACAAGTGCAGTTGTCACGCTTTTTAGGAGTTAAGAAGGGCTTCGATTATCAGTCTTGGATAAATCGCGTAAATAGAATGAGTGCTGATTTTGTAATTTGTAATAAGGATTCTTCTGTTTTGGCGGTAATTGAACTTGATGATTCAACTCATGAAAGCTCTTCGAGGCAATTGCAAGATCAAAAGAAAAATCAGGTATTAGCTTCTGCAAATATCAAATTAATCAGGTGGCATGTCAAATCAATACCAGACGTTGAGAACATCAAAACAGAATTGATCACACCACCAATAAAACCTGAAAATGAAGTTTGGGCTGCTGAAAGATGAACAGATCGTTGTGGTATCTCTTAAATTCTGTACAGGTAAGACTATTGAATTAAGACTGACTTTTTAAGGAAGGGCGGTAAATAAAATGGCGGTTGCACTTTATGCGAGAGTTTCCACAGTCAGACAAGCTGAAAAGGATTTATCTATCCCTGATCAGATTAATCAAATGCGTGACTGGTGTCAGGCAAATGGCTATGTTGTCGCGATGGAATATATCGAGCCAGGTGCATCCGCTACCGATGACAGGCGTCCAGTCTTTCAACAAATGATTGCAGACGCTACAAGCGATAGCGAACCTTATGAGGCCATCATTGTGCACAGTCGGTCACGCTTTTTTCGCGATATGTTTGAGTTTTTGAACTATGAACGCAGATTGAAGCGGGCGCATTGTAAGCTGGTTTCAATTACTCAGATTACAAGTGACGATCCAGCCGGTGAAATGGCGAGCAAGATTTTCAGCTTGTTTGATGAGTACCAAAGCAAAGAGAACGGCAAGCACACCATCCGCGCCATGAAAGAAAATGCCAAACGCGGATTTATGAACGGATCACGCGCACCATTTGGCTATCGGGCGATTGAAATCGAGATCATGGGCGCCAAGGGCAAAAAGAAAAAGAAAATTGACATTGATCCCGTGGAATCTGAAATCGTCAAAAAGATTTTTCATTTGTACCTGTTTGGCAATGAATACGGTCACATGGGCGCAAAAGAGATTGCTACCTATCTAAATGATAAAAATATCCGCTTACGCACCCAAAAATGGAACCGCGGCCGTGTGCATGAGGTGCTTAGCAATAAAGCCTACATTGGCGAGTATTACTTTAACAAACGGAACAACAAGACAGGCGAGCTTAAACCATCTGAGGAATGGATCAAGGTCGAGATACCTGCCATCATCGAGGCGAGCACGTTTGAGGACGCACGCATCCGCAGAGCGGAGCGCGCGCCCGCAAAAGTGCCGCCGAGGTTGGTCAATTCCCCGACACTGCTCACAGGCATATTGAAATGCGGCATCTGTGGTGCTGGCATGACACTGGCAACGGGTAAAGGAGGGCGCTATCGGTACTATAAATGCAATACACGCATCGGGAAGGGCAATCATTTATGCACCATGCCTGCTGTTCCAATGGAAAAACTGGACAATCTCATACTGACCACCCTTGCAGACAAGGTTTTCACGCCGGAGCGAGTTTCCACAATGATGCAAGAGATGCGGAAACGGGTTGTCCAGCGCAACAAAGAGCAAACCAATCACGCTCAACCGCTACAAAAGGAACTGGAAGAACTAAACCAGCGCAATGAGCGATTGTTTGAAGCGGTGGAAAAGGGCTTTTTGCCGATGGATGAAACCTTGCAAGCCAGATCAAGAAGCATCCAGACCAGACGACAGGATATTTTGCTTGAGATCGCAGCCATGAAGCGGCAGCAGGATATGCCAGTCGATGCACTGAATCAAAAGAACATCAAAGTATTTGCGCAAGTTCTGAAAGAAAAGCTCGCAGACCGAAAATCTAATTTCGGCAAACAATACTTAAAAGGGCTGATCCAGCAAATAATGCTTAAAGATGGAGAGGCGACCATATTAGGAAGTTATGACGCCATGGCAAGTGCGATTGTTGAGACGAAAAAAATGGGCACTGATTTAACAGTGCCCACTTTTGCATCAAGTTGGCTCCTCAACCTGGGCTCGAACCAGGGACCTACGGATTAACAGTCCGGCGCTCTACCGACTGAGCTATTGAGGAATCGGTACGTCGTTTGAAGGCGCTATATTACTGATGCCTCGGCCCTTGGTCAACTACTTTTTGCGAAAAATTTTATATTTTTTTCTGGGTGCGAATGGTCGAAACAAAATGCCTCATTAACAGTCAGTTTGAGGAAAATATTTGTAATTTTGGATGCAATTATTCTTGACATGCGCGGCTTTAGCAGGGTGCTGACTTATAATGCAGGGCAGGAGAAGGATATGAGAACCATGATAGGAACAGTAGCGAGTATAGAAGGTCAAGTGGAGGTGGTTGATGGCCGTGGCCAGCATCGCATGCTCGCCGTTGGCGATCTGTTGCGTGAAGGTGACCAGGTGGTGACAACTGCCGGAAGTGTATTATCGCTGGCAACCATTACAGGTGACGCGATGCAGTTCAGCGGGCAACAAGCCATTACCATGACGACGCAACTGACCAGCCAGTATGCCGCCGATGCCAGTGACGATGCCATACACCCATGGTTGTTGCAGCAGGTGCTGGCTTCAGTGCAGTCTGGTCAGGATGTGCTGGATTTATCTGCCTTGCTCAGTGAAATGCCTGAAGAAAACACCTTTTCTGCTTTTTCGGCAACGGTCTTGCTGGAAGCCGAACAGGGTTCCAGCCTGAACATTGAGGATTTAATCCAGGATCATGCTACGGCTCAGGTACTAGCGACAGAAGTGAGTGGCATGGCCGACCTGATGGCAAGTACTGGCCTGCCGAGTGAAGTGGCTTTGCAGCAAAGCTTGCTGAATGACCTGATTAAAGATTCCTAACCGCAACGAATCCAATAAAAAAGCGCCATACGGCGCTTTTTTATTGGGATGGCACTTTATTTAATCAGCTGTTTAATCAGCTCAGTGCTTTTTCAATGCGGTCCAGCGCTTCGCGCAGGTTTTCCATGCTGGTAGCAAACGAGATGCGGAAGTAACCTTCAGCACCAAACGCAGAGCCAGGCACCACGGCGACATTGTGTTCTTCAAGCAGGTATTCTGCCAGGGCCATATCTGTCATCTCCTTGATTTTGCCCGCTTGATGCAGATTGGTAATGGCTTGGCGTGCATCCGGAAATGCATAAAATGCGCCACCTGCCATTAGGCAACTTAAGCCAGGAATGGCATTAAAGCGGTCAACCACATATTTGTGGCGCTCGCGGAAGGCCGCCACCATAGGCTTGATACAGTCTTGCGAGCCGCTCAAGGCGGCTTCTGCTGCATATTGTGAAATAGAAGCCGGATTACTGGTTGACTGGCTTTGCAGGATTTCCATGGCCTTGATGATATAAGCAGGACCTGCCGCGTAACCAATGCGCCAGCCTGTCATTGAGTAGGCTTTGGAAACGCCATTCAAAACTATGCAGCGGTCTTTAAGGCCCGGGGCAGCATTGAGGATGTTATGGAATTTTTCGCCAGTGAGGTTGACGTGCTCGTACATGTCGTCTGTTGCGACCAGTACGTGCGGGTGTTTTAGCAATACCTCACCTAGCGCTTTTAATTCGTCCAAGGTATATACGGCGCCGGTGGGGTTGGAAGGGGAGTTAAACATCACCAGTTTGGTCTTCGCAGTGATGGCGGATTCCAGCTGGGCTGGCAACAGTTTGAAGCCTTGCTCAATACCGCACTCGATAATCACTGGTTTGGCCTCGGCCACCATGGCGATATCGGCATAGCTGACCCAGTAAGGGGCGGGCACAATCACTTCGTCGCCAGGATTCAACACGGCCAGACAAAGGTTGAAAATGGTCTGCTTGCCGCCGACGCCGACAATCACTTCGTTCACGGCATAGTCAAAACCGTTTTCGTTCTTGAATTTGTTGACGATGGCTTTTTTCAGGGCAGGGATGCCGCTGACCGGTGTGTATTTGGTATAGCCTGCATCAATCGCTGCTTTGGCGGCATCTTTAATATGCTGGGGCGTATCAAAGTCAGGCTCGCCGGCGGCCAAGCCAATAATCGGGCGGCCTTCTGACTTGTATTTAGCCGCTTTGGCAGTAATGGCCAGAGTGGGGGATTCTTTAATCGATAACACGCGCGCAGACAGCACGCTGGCGGCAGCTTGGCTCAAGATTGCTTCCTTGTAGAGGTCGTATTTTGCTCGGGCAGGCGATGCATGAATGCAGCCTGCAAAAAAATGAAAAACGCGATATTCTACGCAAAAACACCCGGCTGTGGAAGCTGCAAAGAGTGTTTTTCAAGACCAACAGTGAAAGCGTTATTTTTAGCAGTCTGGTCCACAACCAAGATACGCCTGGTAAGCCGTGACCAGTAAGGGATCAATTTGTTGCAGCCGCGTTTCTACCGTGTGTACGGTTTGCACGTCGCCCAGCAGTTGTGCCACTTCACCACGCCTGAACCAGGCTTCTACAAATTGGTTGTCTAGTGCAACTGCTTTATCAAAAGAGATGGCGGCGGCTTCAAAGTGTTTTAACGATTGTTGTGACAAGCCCAGGCTAAACCACGCGTCTGCACTGCTGACTTCTTGCTGTGTCCACAGCGTGCTTATTTTTTCCAGCGTTACCCAATCCTGGCGCGATTCGGGTACTGCTGCCCGCATATAAAAAGGTTTCTTGTCCTCATCTTCTTCCCACAGGGCTTTGCCGGTGATAGGAAAATCGCTACTTGCCGGCATTTTTTCCAAGGTTTCCAGCCATTCAACCGGCAGGGCGAAGTGTATGCTGCCACCGCGACCAGCGGTTTTAAAGGTATTAATCCCAACCAGTCTGCCTTGCATGTCGAACAAGCCGCTACCGCTGGCGCCCATCAGGAACTTTGCGCTACTACGTATCATATTGCCGGAAGGGGTGGAATATAGGCCCTGTATTTCCCCTCTGGAAGTGAGTGGGGCGGGAGCACCATTGGAGTGACCAATCGCTGTAATTTCCTGTCCCCGTGTCAGTGACAGACTGTTGCCGCGAGGCACTGGCTTGAATGGCAAATTGTGGGTGGTGACTAGGCAGAGATCATGCCAGGCATCTGCGCGTACTGCAGTAATGGAATAACTGTCTTCACCACGTGAAACCCAGGGTTGTTTGGTGGCACGCATGACATGGCAGTTAGTCACCACGGCATTTTCTGCCACAACGACGCCAGAGCCATAGGCCATGCCACCATCCTGATTGTACCCACGTATCATGACAACGCCAGAGTAAGACTCCATCAATGCCTGTTGGTCGAAAGCGTGTGCAGTAGACGCGGCCACTGCCAGCAATGCTAGTAGAAAATGTCTCACGTGATCCCTTGGGTCGTTTTATTATTGATGAACTGACTGGTTCTTGTGGTAAAAGTTCATGCGCAAATCAAGTAGCAAGAATGTAAATCATACGCCTGAGATGGCAAAAACAGTTAAAATAGAGCTCATACTATTCTTGTTTCCAGATTGTTTTCGTGATCGTCACTTTCCCTGGCAGTAAATATGAATTGCACCAGCCTTTTCCGCCTGCTGGTGACCAGCCGCAAGCGATTGAAAAATTGACGCAGGGCATTCATGACGGCTTGAAGTTTCAGACCCTGCTGGGAGTCACTGGCTCCGGCAAAACCTACACCATGGCTAACGTGATTGCCCGTACAGGTAAACCAGCGATTGTCATGGCACCCAACAAGACACTGGCCGCACAGCTTTACAGCGAGTTCAGGGAGTTTTTCCCCAATAATGCGGTCGAGTATTTTGTGAGCTACTATGACTACTACCAGCCCGAAGCCTATGTGCCTTCGCGCGACCTGTTTATCGAAAAAGATTCCAGCATTAACGACCATATTGAGCAGATGCGTTTGTCTGCGACCAAAGCCTTGCTGGAACGTGAAGATGCCGTGATCGTGGCAACGGTGTCGGCGATTTATGGTATTGGTGACCCTGGGGAATACCATGGCATGGTCCTGCATATCCATCAGGGTAAAAAGATCTCGCAAAAAGACATTGTGGCGCACCTGATTGCCATGCAATACGACCGCAATGATTTTGACTTTGGCCGCGGTTGCTTCCGCGTGCGTGGCGATATTATTGATGTGTTTCCTTCAGAAAACAGTGAAACCGCCGTGCGTATCAGCCTGTTTGATGATGAAATCGACACGATACAGCTGTTTGATCCGCTCACGGGCCAGGTGTTTAACAAGATTCACAACTTCCGTATTTTTCCTTCCAGCCATTATGTGACTGCGCGAGAAGCCACTGTGCGTGCGATGGAGACGATTAAGGAAGAACTGCGCCAACGCGTGAGTTTTTTCCTGAGTGAAAATAAACTGGTAGAAGCGCAGCGCATAGAGCAGCGTACCCGGTTTGACCTCGAAATGCTCAATGAAATCGGCTTTTGCAAGGGCATTGAAAACTATAGCCGTCATCTGACCGGTCGCAACCCGGGTGATCCACCGCCGACGCTGATTGATTACCTGCCAGAACAGGCGCTGATGATCATTGACGAGAGCCATGTCACAGTCCCGCAAATTGGGGGCATGTATCTGGGTGACCGTTCACGCAAGGCAAACCTGGTGGATTATGGCTGGCGCCTGCCGTCGGCCATGGATAACCGGCCACTTAAGTTTGAAGAGTTTGAGCGCATCATGCGGCAATGCGTTTTTGTCTCTGCCACCCCCGCTAATTATGAAAAAGAGCATCAGCAGCAAGTGGTGGAGATGATTGCGCGCCCCACCGGATTGGTGGATCCTGAAATCACCGTGAAACCGGCTGATACCCAGGTAGATGACTTGCTTGGCGAGATCAAGTTGCGTGTAGAAGTCGGCGAACGCGTGCTGGCGACTACGCTCACCAAGCGTATGGCTGAAGACCTGACGGATTACCTAAGCGAACATGGTGTGAAGGTGCGTTACTTACACAGTGATATCGATACGGTAGAACGCGTTGAAATTATCCGTGATTTGCGCTTGGGCGAATTTGATGTGCTAGTGGGGATTAACCTGCTGCGTGAGGGCCTGGATATCCCAGAAGTCTCGCTGGTGGCTGTGCTGGATGCGGATAAAGAAGGTTTTCTCCGCTCCGAGCGCTCATTGATCCAGACAGCAGGGCGGGCGGCTCGTAACTTGAACGGCAAGGTGATTTTTTATGCCAATAGCATCACGCGCAGCATGAAGCTGGCCATGGATGAAGCGGATCGCAGACGTAAAATTCAGCTGGCGTTTAACGCCGAGCATGGCATCACCCCTAAAGGTGTGACCAAGCGCATCAAGGATATTATTGAAGGCGTTTATGATAAAGACGAAGCACAGCGTGAGCGTAAGGCCGCGCAAGAGCAAGCGACCTATGAAAGCATGAGCGAGAAGGCGCTGACCAAAGAACTCAAGCGCATCGAAAAAGCCATGCACGATGCGGCCAAGAACCTGGAGTTCGAGAAGGCAGCCCAATATCGCGACCAGTTGAAAAAACTTAAGTTACAGGCATTTGGTGCCGAAGTAGAAGATTTGAAATGAGTGTGTTGAATACCTGTATTGGCTCAGTGGCAGCCGTTTGCACAACGCTTGCATTCGTGCCACAAGTAATCCAGTCTTGGCGTACCCGGGATTTAAGCGGAATTTCCTTGCCCATGTACCTCATTTTTACCACAGGTGTGGTGCTTTGGTTTATCTACGGCATTTTGATCCAGGATTGGCCAGTGATTATTGCAAATGCAATCACGGCGATTCTCGCCAGCACAGTTCTTTTATTAAAATTGAAATCTATATTTATAATTTAAGTCAGATGACTATCGAATGATATTTTAGTTATATGACTGCCCGCATATTTTTTATAATTACTTTTAATTTTTAGGATACGACCATGAAAAAAATTACAAAAGCAGTCTTCCCTGTAGCTGGACTTGGTACGCGTTTTTTACCGGCGACCAAAGCCAGTCCCAAGGAAATGCTGCCTGTCGTGGATAAACCGCTGATTCAATACGCCGCTGAAGAAGCCATTGCCGCTGGCGCGACTGAGCTGATTTTTATCACTGGACGTAATAAACGCTCGATTGCCGACCATTTTGATAAGGCCTATGAACTGGAAGCCGAGCTCGAAGCGGCAGGCAAACAAAAGCTGCTGGACATCGTGCACAGCATTTTGCCTAAAGGTGTGAGCTGCGTGTTTATCCGCCAGTCGCAAGCCCTGGGTTTGGGGCATGCGGTGTTATGTGCCAAACCAGTGGTGGGTGATGAGCCCTTTGCCGTGTTGCTGGCGGATGACCTGTTGTGTGGTGATGTCTCCATCACCAAGCAAATGGTTGATGTGTATGATCAACATCAGTGCTCCATTCTGGGGATTGAAACAGTGGCTCCTGAAGAAACGAGCAGCTATGGGGTAGTGGATGCAATTGCAGAAACGGATGACCTGCTTGAAGTTAAGGGCATGGTGGAAAAACCAAAACCGGAAGAGGCGCCTTCTAACCTGGCAGTGGTAGGCCGGTATGTGCTGAGTCCACGTATTTTTGATTGCCTGGAACATGTTAAACCAGGCAAGGGCGGCGAGATTCAACTCACTGACGGTATTTCCGCCCTTATGCAATATGAAAAGGTAAAAGCCTATCGTTACAAAGGTAAGCGTTATGATTGCGGCAGCAAGCTGGGCTTTATGCAGGCAAACGTTGAGCTGGCACTGAAACATCCGGAAATTGCAGATAGCTTTAGAGCTTACCTGAAAACACTCAACGTCTAATCCTTATGTCCGCACCCCAGAACCAGGCGCCATCATTCTGGATGGCGCATTCTGATGTCGTGTTTACAGCATCGGAAGTCAATGCCGCCATCAACCGCATGGCTATCCAATTGCAACAGAACGTGAATGCAGAATCTGTTGTGCTGCTATGCGTCATGCGTGGCGGGCTATATCTGGCTGGGCAGCTGATGAGCCGCTTGTCGTTACCAGCCCGGCTTGATTATTTGCAAGCCAACCGTTACCAGGGAACAGCGGGTCATGAAATTGTCTGGAGCAAACAGCCTGAGCTGGACCTTGCCGGGCAAACAGTGATTGTGCTTGATGATATTCTCGACGAAGGGGTCACATTGGCGGCTGTCGTGCAGTATTGCCGTGAAGCGGGTGCCCTCCAAGTTGTGACGGCTGTACTCACAGAAAAAGATAATGGCCTGCAAAAACCCTTACAGGCGGATGTGGTGGGCCTGATAGTGCCAAACCGCTACGTATTTGGTTGTGGCATGGACGTGTATGGCTGGTGGCGGAACTTGCCAGAAATCCGCGCACTCACCTAGCGCTTCTTACTTTATCAACTGCCATGACTGCTCACAGTGGGGTATCTTAGTCATCATGAGCAGCTATTGCTATGTCTGTCTAAATTTAAGTCTTGCGCGACGGAAAAATACTTTTTTCAATATTGCTGCCCGTGTCCCCGATAGCCAGCTATTTCGGGTAATGCCAAAATCAACTCCATCGACATCTGTAAAACGGCAGCATTCCTACTCAATTCCTGTGTGCTATCAAATAGCGCCTTACAACTAGATGGAATGTTCAGTAGATTTATTACAATTGCTTTGCGCAAAACTGCTACTATCCTAAAACATCAAAAAAACTAAAGGCTGCCAATGAAATTTGTTTTGTACACAAGTGTTCTGAACCAGGAGCATTACGACGTGATGGCTGTCCCCGCTATTGTCAGAACGGCCAGAACAGAGAACAGTATTCATGGCATTACAGGGGTATTGTTATTTGATGGGCTCAATTTCACCCAATACTTTGAAGGGGAGGAAGAAACTGTTGATGTGCTATGGCATAACATTCAGCGCGATAAACGCCACAAAAACATCATTGTGGTACTGACGGGTCATCAGGAAGGCAGGTTATATGATGAATGGGGAATGGGCTACATTGATATAAGTGACAATGAAATTGATATTGAAAGCTGCATCTCCGCCGCTGATTTTTCAGTCGATACCTTTAAGCAAACGATCAGCCGACTGGATGTTGAGTAATTGACTACTCTCCATGTACATTGTGTTTAAACAGAAGCTTAATCCAAGATTTAACTACTTTTTGATGTCTGGCGGAGAAGGGGGGATTCGAACCCCCGATACGCTCTCACGTATGCCTGATTTCGAGTCAGGTACATTCAACCAGCTCTGCCACTTCTCCTGATGCTGTCTTGCGCCGGTAAACACAAGCTTCGGCAAGGGCGCTAGTCTACACTGTGGCCCCTATGCCATTCAACAAAAATCTATCTCGATTGGCGTGATTACAGTGGTAGCCTGATTTCAACCACCAGGCCTGTAGCGGGCAGTGGCTTGTTGCTTAATGATAGCTTGCCGCCATGCTTTTCAACAATCATCCGCGCAATTGAAAGACCCAGCCCGGTGCCGCCTGTCTGACGCGAGCGCGAGTCTTCTACCCTGCGGAACGGTTCCAGTACGTTGCTAAGTTCCTGCTCAGGGATGCCAGGGCCATCGTCGGAAATGATGCAAATGACTTGTTTGTCCTCAGCGTAGAGAGAGAGAGCTTTGGTGTTTTCGCATACGCGGTGGCGTTATTCAGTAAATTGGTCAGGCAACGAGTGAGCAAGTGTGCAGAACCCCATATCGTGATTGATTGCGTGGATAATTGGCTCTCGATAGTAACCCCAGCTTCTTCAAAATCATCACATACAGCCGTGGCCAGCGCTGTCAGGTCAATTTTGCTTTTATGGATGTTCTCGCCACATAACCTGGCAAAGTCCAGGCCCTCACGGACCATTTCCTGTGTGGCAGTCAGGTCTTTGATCAGGCCTTGCTTGAGTTCCTGGTCTTTGACTTTTTCCAGCCTTAGCCGTAAACGGGTGAGGGGGGGTTGCAGGTCGTGCGCAATCGCACCGAGAATAAAACCTCGCTCCTGGATATGCTTGAGGATGCTGCGTTGCATTTCGTTAAAGGCTTTAGCAGCATGGCGTACTTCGGTTGAGCCTTCGTTTTCTGCTAAAGGCGGATGCTCAATGTTATGTGCCAGTTGCAGCGCCGCATTTGCCAGTTTGCGCAAGGGCTGGGTCGCAACATAAGCCACCGCCCAGATAATGCTGATCAGCCCAAGCAATGCGAGCAAGATAGCCATTGGGTTGCGTTCGTGTGGCGGTCCGCCTGGCGGACGATGGCTGCCATAATGCACTTCAATCAATATGGGCGTGCTGTCTTCTAAATGCGTATAGATTGCCAGGCACTGACCGTGCGGGCGTGGAGGCGGCGGGCTGCCAAACGCAGAAGGGGGTGGCGGTGGCGGACCTCTGCGTGGTGCGCAATGGCTGGGTTTCGACAGGCTGATCAAATCTGCGACTTCTGGCACCAACAGGTTGTTGAGGTTGGCGAGTTCCGCTGGCAGCACAGGCGCATTTTGTGGTGGTTGTACGCCGATGGTGACATGACTGCCCATGCGCTTGAATACGTCTTGTATCTCGGCACGTTTTTCGGGGACGGTCGCTTCCAGGATGCGGATCATGCTTTCAATTCGGTCAAAGGCAAACTGGTCGCGCATGCGTGTCTCGTTTTCGCGGAAGTCGCGTTGTCCCAACATGCTGACCACGGTAGCTGTCAGCAGGATACCGATGATAGCAATGAGGAAGATGCGGACCGACATTGCGCCCAATAATTTTTTAATCATGGATTGCTCTTATTTAAGGTAGCGGACATCAGCGGTGAGTAAATAACCTTCATTACGCAATGTTTTGATCATGGATGGATTCTTACTATCCACTTCAAGTTTCTGTCTTAACCTACTGATCTGTAAGTCTATTGATCTGTCAAATGGTCCGGCTTCACGTCCATGCATTTCTTCCATAAGTTGATCACGGCTCAAGGTGCGGTTGGCATGTAACAACATGTAGCGCAGGAATTTAAACTCGGCATTGGAGAGCGGAATGCTGGTATTGCTCTGGTCTATCAAGGTGCGGTTTTGGATATCCAGTTTCCACTCGTTAAACTCAATGACACGCAGAATGCCACTGTCAACCGCGTCATCACTGGCTTTTTTGCCGGCGTGATAGTCTGATTGCATGCGAGAGCGGCGAATCACACTACGGATGCGGGACAAGAGTTCCAGGGGCTCAAAAGGTTTGGCTACGTAGTCATCAGCCCCGGTTTCCAGGCCCATGATGGTATCCAGGGAGCTGGTGCGTGCTGTCAACATGATAATGGGCAGCAGGCGATACTTGGGAGATTCACGCAGCTCTCGGCACAGTTCTATGCCGTTGCGTTGCGGCATATTGATATCGAGAATGATCACGTCTGGTGTTTGTTGCTGCAAGGCCAGCCACATTTGTGCATGATTGGCTGCCTGATGGGTGTTCAGCTGATTGTCCTGCAGAAAATCACACAACAGGTCACGAATCGCATCATCGTCGTCTACTACCAGTACATGTGTCTCGGAATGGCCGTCATTCATAAAAATCTCTGGCTTTAAATTGAGTATTTGAGCACAAAAACCGGCCGTTGTGGCCGGTTGTATTTATCAAACCAACGTGGTTTATTCGTGATGTGGTTTGTCATGACGGGGATGCTGGGGAAATGCATTTTCATCAAAGGCTTTTTTCTGTGCATCGTTCAATTGCGCATAGAAAGTACGAATCGCTTTGGCTCGCTCAGCTTGACGCAAATCACGCTCTTTATCCCAAGCTTCCATTTTGTCCAGGCGTTGTAGGGTATTGAGTTTATTCAGCTCTGCGACGTCAGGATGTTCAGCTTTATCCTGAGGTTTGATTTGTGCCTGATAAGTCTTCCAGGCAGCTTCCTGTGCGTTACTTAATTGCAAAATCGTGTGCAATTTGTCCTGGTGTTTTTCAAAATGCTCTAGGCGGTGTTCCTGCCATTTTGCATGATCAAATTTGCCTTTACCGCAACCCGGGCCATGCTCAGCAAAAGCGGTGCCACACACCAATACCAGAAGTCCTGCCAATGCCAGTTTTTTCAGTTTCATGATGTTTCCTTTCAATCATCATTGCAACATTGCAATGGTGACATCAAAACACCCGAATGTATCGGGTGTTTGTCTGATCATACTGGCTGTGTAACGGAATGTATCGCTGATTAGTGAGATTATGCGATGCCTTGGCTGGCGAGGTAGTCCTCGTAATTACCTGTAAAGTCGACAATGCCATCGGCCTTGATTTCAATAATACGCGTGGCGATCGAGCTGACGAATTCACGGTCGTGGCTGACAAAGAACAAGGTCCCTTTGTATTTATCCAACGCGGTGTTTAGCGCTTCGATAGACTCCATATCCATGTGGTTAGTTGGTTCATCCATCAACAATACATTGGTTTTGGCCAACATCAGCTTGCCATACAGCATACGGCCTTTTTCACCACCGGAGAGGACTTTGACGGACTTCTTGGTCGCTTCAGTCGGGAACAGCAAACGGCCCAACATGCTGCGCACAGTGTTGTCATCATCCCCTTGCTGGCGCTGCGCGGTCATCCACTCGAACAGGTCTTCACCTTTTTCAAACTCGTATTCATGGTCTTGCGCAAAATAGCCAAGCTTGGCTTTTTCTGCCCATTTCACTTCGCCATGCTTAGGTTGCAAATCACCAGCTAAGCAGCGCAGGAAGGTTGTTTTACCGATGCCGTTTTCACCAATAATGGCGACTTTTTCCCCGGCTTCGAAAATCATTTCGACATTGTTGAATAGTGGTTTATCAAAACCGTGACCCAGTTTTTTGAGTTCTACGGCATTACGGTGCAGCTTTTCCCTGTCGTCAAATTCAAAGCGGATAAATGGATACTGACGGCTGGAAGGCTTGAATTCTTCAACCTTGATTTTTTCGATCTGCTTGGCACGGCTGGTGGCCTGTTTTGCTTTAGACGCGTTGGCAGAGAAACGGCGTACAAAGTCCTGCAAGTCGGCAATCTGTTGCTTGGCCTTGGCGTTATCCTTGGCTTGCTGGTTACGGGCTGCAATGCTCGCTTCCATATAGTCGTCATAGTTGCCAGGGTAGGAAGTAATTTTGCCGTAATCCATGTCGCAGGTATGCGTACAGACCTGATTCAGGAAGTGGCGGTCATGCGAAATGATGACCATGGTGCAGTCACGATTATTGACTACGTCTTCCAGCCAGCGGATGGTATTGATGTCGAGGTTGTTGGTTGGTTCATCCAGCAATAACACGTCTGGATTGGCAAATAAGGCCTGCACCAGCAATACGCGCAGCTTCCAGCCAGGCGCTACAGCGCTCATGAGACCGTTATGCTGCTCAATAGGAATGCCGACGCCCAGTAACAGCTCGCCTGCACGCGCTTCAGCTGTATAGCCGTCATACTCGGCAAACACGCCTTCAAGCTCTGCTGCACGCATGTAGTCATCTTCAGTGGCTTCGAGGTTGGCATAAATAGCGTCACGCTCTTTCATCGCATTCCACATTTGCTCGTGACCCATCATTACCACATCCAGCACACGCTGGTCTTCGTAAGCAAACTGGTCCTGTTTCAGGAAGGCCATACGCTCGTTAGGGTCCAGGCTGACGTTGCCGCTAGTAGGCTCGAGTACGCCTGCCAGTATCTTCATAAATGTGGATTTGCCACAGCCGTTGGCACCAATCAAGCCATAACGATTACCGTCACCAAACTTGACAGACACGTTTTCAAACAGGGGCTTAGAGCCAAACTGCATGGTGATATTGTTTGCAATTAACATGAACAACCTTCTTAAAAGTTTTGCTGCGCATTAACGCAGGGAAAATATTTCTTAGTAAGCCTGCAAAAGGCCATCATTCATAAGCGGCGATGATTAAAATGTGTTGTAAATCACGACTTCATTCATGGGTAACTGGCCACCGCGAGGTTTGGCTTCTTCCAGGGCTTTGCCCACTACCACAAACATCACTGGTACATGGTCTGCAGGCAGGTTGATGAGTTTTGCCACTGCATCAAAATCAAAACCATCCATAGGGCAAGTGTCGTAGCCCATTTCCTTGGCAGCCAGCATAAGGGCCATAGCCGCCATACCGCATGAACGCATACCCTCGTCGCGCTCAGCTTGTGGGTGATCGGTATAGTAGTCATGTATCGCCTTGACCAGGTAGTCACTTACCTGTTGCGGGGCATTGACCCAATAACGCGCCGGATCTTTTTCCCATGCTTTTAAGTCTGCTGTCAGGATAATCAACAGCGAAGCATCTGTGACTTGTGCCTGGTTCCAGCTGACTGCACGAATCTGGTGACGTAACACCGGATCAGTCACGACCACAAAACGCCAGTGCTGAATGTTGAAAGCGGTGGGTGATAGCATCGCCAATGACAACAGTTGCTGTATTTCAGCTTCTGTCATGCGATGACTGGGATCGTACGCTTTGATCGAACGGCGTTCCTGTATGGCTTGTGATACGTTCATGATGCCTTTAATTCAATATTCAATGGTTAAAATGTCCAGCTGCATTGCCCCAGCCGGTCGTTGCCATAGTGTGCTGTCGCCAACTTTACGGCCTAGCAATGCTTTAGCCAGTGGGGAGACATAACTGACTTTATGTTGCGCGATGTCGGCTTCATCTTCCCCGACAATTTTGAACGACTGTTGTTCGCCTTCTTCGTCCTCGACAGTGACTGTCGCGCCAAAGAGCACGGTATGACGCGGTTGCTGCGAGGGGTCCACCAACTGGGCCGACTCCAGCCTGGCAATCAGGTAACGCAAGTCGCGGTCTATCTCAGCCAGCTTTTGCTGCGCGTTAGGGTCTTCCTTGCGCGCGGTAAATTCGTGACGCTGCGTTTCCAGTGTCTTGACAGATTGTTGTAATTGTTGCAAGCCGTCAGGCGTCACATAGTTTGCATGCGGGCTGATTGGGCGTTCAGGCAGGTCTGTTCCTGCCAGCTCCAGATCATCCTCTTTTACAAATCCGCGACTCATGTTGTGTTTAATTTCGCCTAAAAATAGGTCAGGCCCAAGGCTGCGCGGACCTCACTCATGGTTTGTGCAGCGACTTCGCGGGCTTGCTCTGTACCTTCACGCAGCAATTGCAGGATATAGCCTTTGTCATCAGCCAGTTCGGCTCTACGTGTGCGGATAGGTTCCAGCATTTCCTGCAATACCGCTTCCAGGCGTTTTTTGACAATGCTGTCTGCCAGACCACCGCGGGTGTAGTGTGCTTTCAGTTCGGCCACAGCGTCTTTATCCGTATCAAATGCGTCCAGGTAGGTAAATGCGATATTGCCTTCGACATGGCCAGGATCCTCAATCTTGAGGTGCAACGGGTCGGTATAGACGCGTTTTACCGCCTTGGTCACTTCATCCGCTGTCGCACCGAGATTTATCACGTTACCCAGAGACTTACTCATTTTGGCTTTGCCATCAATGCCTGGCAGACGGCCTAATTCTGGCACCAGGGCCTTGGTTTCGACCAGGATCTCCTGTTTGGTGCTCGCATTTTTATAGGTGCGATTGAAGCGGCGTACAATCTCGTTGGTTTGCTCAATCATCGGAATCTGGTCTTCGCCAACCGGCACCAGTGTCGCTTTAAACGCAGTAATGTCCGCCGCCTGGCTCACAGGATAAGTGAGGAAACCAGCGGGAATATCGCGCTCAAAATCACGCAGGCGGATTTCTTCCTTGACGGTCGGGTTGCGTTCCAGGCGCGCCACGGTCACCAGGTTCAGGTAGTAAAACGCCAGTTCAGTCAGCTCAGGTACTTGTGACTGGATGAAAATTGTCGACAGTTTAGGGTCTATGCCCACCGCCAGGTAATCCAGCGCCACTTCCACCACGTTCCGGTGCACTTTATCAATATCATCCATGTTATCGGTCAGTGCTTGTGCATCGGCCAGCATCACATATTGCTTGTATTCATGCTGGTATTTGACACGGTTGCGCAAACTGCCGACAAAATGCCCAAGATGTAACGGGCCAGTTGGGCGATCGCCGGTGAGGATAATGGATTTTGTGCTCATCGTCTTGTTCTCTTAATTAAATGAGATTGCTAAATGAATTAAAGTTATTCCCACTCAATGGTAGCCGGAGGTTTGCCGGAAATGTCATACACAACCCGGTTGATGCCGCGTACTTCGTTAATAATGCGGTTGGAGACTTTGCCCAGCAGGCTGTAAGGTAATTCTGCCCAGTGAGCGGTCATAAAATCGCTGGTCACGACCGCGCGCAACGCAACCACATAGTCATAGGTACGGCCATCGCCCATCACGCCCACTGATTTCACTGGCAGGAATACGGTAAAAGCCTGACTGGTCAGGTCATACCAGGTTTTACCGGTGGCTGCGTCTACCGTATTACGTAACTCTTCAATAAAGATGGCATCGGCGCGTTGCAGCAATAAGGCATATTCGCGTTTGACTTCGCCGAGGATGCGCACGCCCAGGCCTGGACCGGGGAAGGGGTGACGGTAAACCATCTCGCGCGGCAAACCTAACGCGACGCCAAGCTCGCGTACTTCGTCCTTGAACAGGTCACGCAGCGGCTCGAGCAGCTTCAGACCTAACTGCTCAGGCAGGCCGCCAACGTTGTGGTGGCTCTTGATGGTGACGGCTTTTTTAGACTTGGCACCGCCGGATTCAATCACATCAGGATAAATGGTACCTTGGGCGAGGAAAGTAGCGCCTTTGTGACCTGCGCCACTGGCTTTGAGTTTAGCGGCTTCGGCTTTAAATACTTCAACAAATTCGGCACCGATAATCTTGCGTTTGGCTTCCGGGTCGCTCACTCCCGCCAGTTTACCCATAAACTGTTCTGTGGCATCCACACGGATCACGTTGGCATGTAAGCGGCCGGCGAACATGTCCATGACCATGTCGCCTTCATTGAGGCGCAACAGGCCGTGGTCAACAAACACACAGGTGAGCTGGTCACCAATGGCACGGTGAATCAAAGCGGCAGCCACAGATGAATCCACACCACCAGACAAGCCCAAAATCACTTCTTCGTCGCCAACTTGAGCCTTGATCTTTGCCACGGCTTCGGTGATATAGTCACCCATGATCCAGTCCGCTTTTGCGCCGCAAATTTCCAGTACAAAGCGTTCCAACATGGCCTGGCCTTGTTTAGTATGTGTCACTTCCGGGTGGAACTGTACAGCATAAAAACGGCGATCTTCATCAGCCATTGCCGCAATAGGCGTAGTCTCATTGCTGGCAATCACTTTAAAACCTTGTGGCAACTCGGTGACTTTATCGCCGTGACTCATCCATACATCAATCAGGCCGTGACCTTCAGCATTAGTCGCATCTTGGATATCTCGGAACAGGGCAGAGTGGCCCCGTGCGCGTACCTGGGCATAGCCGAATTCACGTTTGTGACCAGCTTCCACCTTGCCGCCCAGTTGCTGCGCCATGGTTTGCATGCCATAGCAGATGCCTAAGACCGGTACACCAAGTTCAAATACTGCTTGTGGTGCTTTGTCTGTTTCTTCTTCATAAACGCTGGCATGACTGCCGCTTAATACGATGCCATCGGCACCAAAGTTACGTACAAATTCATCTGAAACATCACAAGGATGAATTTCGCAATACACATGCGCTTCGCGCACACGGCGTGCAATCAGTTGGGTGACCTGGGAGCCGAAATCTAGAATCAGGATTTTTGAATGAGACATTTGTTTAGCCACAGAGTGCACAGAGGACACAGAGTCTTAGAGAAGGCTTTTCTCTGTGATCTCGGTGTCCTCTGTGGCTTGGATTAAAATAGATTAAGTTGCGTTTTTCAATACGTGTTAATCAATACGGTAATTCGGTGCTTCTTTGGTAATCTGCACATCATGCACATGAGACTCACGCATGCCAGCACTGGTGATCTGTACAAATTCAGCCTTGTTACGCATCTCTTCAATGGTAGAGCAGCCAACATAACCCATAGAGGCACGCAGGCCACCCATTAACTGGTGAATCACAGCCACGACACTGCCTTTGTAAGGCACGCGGCCTTCAATGCCTTCTGGCACCAGTTTGTCAGCATTGGCGGTATTGTCCTGGAAGTACCGGTCAGAAGAGCCTTTTTGCATGGCGCCAATCGAGCCCATGCCGCGGTAAGACTTATAAGAGCGGCCCTGATACAGTTCAACCTCGCCAGGCGCTTCTTCGGTCCCGGCAAACATGCCGCCAAGCATCACATTATAGGCGCCGGCAGCAATGGCTTTGGAAATGTCGCCTGAGAAGCGGATGCCACCGTCGGCGATAAAGGGTATGCCAGATTTTTCCAGCGCTTTTGCCACATTGCTGATGGCAGTAATTTGCGGTACGCCAACGCCAGCCACAATCCGGGTAGTACAGATAGAGCCAGGGCCAATACCCACCTTAACGCAGTCAGCCCCATGGTCAACCAGCGCGAGTGCAGCTTCAGCCGTAGCGATATTGCCACCAATCACCTGCAGTTTAGGATAACGGGTTTTAGCCCATTTAACGCGGTCAAGCACGCCTTGGGAGTGTCCGTGTGCGGTGTCAACGACAATTGCATCCACGCCCGCTTCAACCAGGGCGGCAATGCGTTCATCGGTACCATCACCCACACCCACGGCAGCACCTACGCGCAAGCGGCCTTTTTCATCTTTACAGGCCAAAGGGTGGTCTGATGATTTCTGTATATCTTTAACGGTAATCAGGCCTTTGAGTTCGTAGTTTTCGCCAACCACCAGCAAACGTTCCAAACGGTGTTTATGCAGCAAGCCCATGATTTCTTCGCGGCTGGCACCTTCGCGCACGGTGACCAAGCGGTCTTGCGGCGTCATCACATTGCTAACTGCTTGATCCAGGTTGGTTTCAAAGCGCAGGTCACGGTTAGTGACGATGCCAACGACTTTGCCATCTTGCAAAACAGGCAGGCCAGAGATTTTTTGTTGTTTGGTGATGTCCATCACTTCACGCACGCTCATGGCAGGGTGGATAGTGACAGGGTCAATGACGACGCCAGACTCAAAACGTTTTACGCGCGAAACGCGGGATGCCTGCATCTCTACCGACATGTTTTTATGAATAATGCCCATGCCGCCCAATTGCGCCAGTGCAATGGCCATGCGTGCTTCGGTGACGGTGTCCATCGCCGCAGATAACAGTGGAATATTTAAAGTGATGCTTTTTGTCAGCTTGGTACTGAGGTTGACCTCACGAGGCATCACATTCGAATGGGCGGGAACGAGTAAAACGTCATCAAAGGTAAGAGCTTGTTGCAACAAACGCATGTGAATTCCTTATCTCCAAAATATAATTATACCGATTTCACTTTGCCTTGACAAAGCGTTTTGCATTTTTTGCTAGGGATGTGAAGATGTTTGGCATGGTTTATGCATGGATGTTTTCGTAAGTGCGGATGGAAAAGATTGATGAAAATGACTTTAAAGCTGCTGTTGGCGTTGGCACTGTGTTGCATTCAGTCAGCAGGGGCTGAAATTTATAAATGGCGTGATGAAAAAGGCGTCATGAATTATTCGGATGTGCCCCCCAAAAACACGGGGACAGGTACGCAAAAAATCAAGGCAGCCACTGTGCCCAATGATATTCCGTTGACACGCTCCGATGCATATCAGCATGAGGACACCGTACCCGCCAACAAGAAGCCTGTGGAAAATCGTGAAGCAGTCACTCCCTCCCCGGAAGCCGAGGCTTTGAAAGCGATGCAGGAACGCCAGAAAGCCCAAAATTGTGCTGCTGCGCGTAGTAATTACCGCAATTATGCGGTAGGTGGCCGTATGCAAAATGTCAATGAAGAAGGGCAGAGGGAATTTTTAACTGATGACCAGATCAGGGAGGGGTTGGCGCGGGCGCAGCAGGAGATTGACGAAAATTGTCCACCTGAGTAACCCAAACGCGTCAATCACTTTAATTGTTTTGTTTTAAGTTTCCCATTTTTGGCAGCAATGCGCTGCCGTCTGGCTTCCTTGGGATTTGCTCGCAGTGGCCGATAAATCTCCACACGATCCATTGCCTGCAAAAGCCTATCGGCTGAGACTTTCGTGCCAAAGATTCCCAAAGTGATTGTTGCTAAGGAAATTTCCTGATGTTTTTCCAGAATCCCTGATTGCAAGATCGCTTGCAGGGCGGTCGTCCCTTGCGCGACCTGCAATGTGATAAGGCTTTGCACATGGGGTAGGGCGTAGGCAACTTCCACTGTGATGGTGTCAGGCTTGACTGGCTGCATGTGCTTATTTCAAGAGCAGTTTGTCGGCCTGCTTCACAAAGCTATCGACAAAGGTGTTGGCGATATGGCTGAATACCGGCGAAATGATGCGTTCTACCAGGCTGTTGGCAAACACATATTCCAGTTTGAACTCAATTTTGCAGGCGTCCTCCCGCAAAGCGGTGAAGTGCCAGTGACCGGTCAGTTGCTTGAAAGGCCCATCTACCAGCGTAATGTCCATACGGTTGGGAAACTGTTTGTGATTGCGCGTCGTAAAATGTTGTTGCAACCCGTGGTAGCGTATGTGGATGGTGGCCTGTGTGATTTCCTCCGTGCGTTCAATCAGCTCACTGCCGCCGCACCACGGCAAAAAACTTGGGTAATCTTCCACCGCGTCTACCAGTTGAAACATGGTTGCGCAGGAATGCATCACTAAAACGGTTTTTTCTACTTGTGCCATGGAGAATCAATCGTACCGGAATGAAGCGGGGTTTTGGGTTAAAATGCTATTTTAAGTGATTTAAGCTTGCACACCAGCGTTATGACCATCGCGCAAAATAAAAAAGCGTTTTTTGACTACTTTATCGAAGAAAAATACGAGGCCGGTATTGTGCTCGAGGGATGGGAAGTCAAAGCCATTCGCGACAACCGCATTAACTTGAAAGAGGCCTATGTGGTCATCATGCGCGGCGAAATTTACCTGATAGGCTGTCACATCACGCCACTAGGTTCGGCGTCTACCCATGTCCGCCCTGATGCGATTCGTACGCGTAAATTGTTGCTGCACAATGAAGAAATTGCCAAGCTGATTGGTAAAGTTGAGCGCTCCGGCTATACAATCGTGCCGCTAGATATGCATTTTACGCGTGGCCGTATCAAGGTGCAGATTGGCCTGGCCAAAGGCAAAAAACAGCATGATAAGCGTGATGTTGAGCGCGAAAAAGACTGGAAGCGCGAGCAAAGCCAGTTGCTCAAAAACAAGGCGCGCGAGCGATAAAAGGCCTTTTAGGCCATCAACTGCGCTAGCACTGCCGGGATATATTCCGGAATATCCTCCGCAATCAGTCCAATCCCGAACATTCTCGCTGCTTCACTATGTATCCAACAGCCAGTTGCGGCGGCCTCCAGCGCTGGCATGCCTTGCGCCAGCAGGCCGGTAATGATGCCGGCCAATACATCTCCTGCCCCAGCAGTTGCCAATGTGGCAGGCGCGTGTTCATTGACAATCACACGGCCATTGGGCGAGGCAATTACCGTTTGTGCGCCTTTTAGTAACACGACTGCGCCCGTTTGTGCTGCTGCCCATAAGGTATGCTGAATACGCTCATGGAGTTGGCTGCCAGGGGAGGTGCCAAACATGCGTTCAAATTCGCCGTCGTGCGGCGTCAGGATGCAGGGCGCTACTATTGAAGTCTTCAGAAGCGTGGCCTGTTTTGCAAATACGGTCAACGCATCTGCATCAATCACGACAGGATTTTCTGTGCGTAACATCGCGATTGTGCTGTGCTGAGTTTCTTCGGTTACACCTGCACCCGGACCAATTAAAAAAGCGCCCACCCTTTTATCAGTGATCAGCGCGTCTAATTGCGCTGCTGTTGAATATGGCTTGGCCATGATGCTCAGTAGATGGCTGGCATAAATCGCTAAGGCGATCTCGGGGACGGCAATCGCAGTCATGCCTGCCCCGGTCCTCGCGGCTGCAAATGCAGCTAGTCTTGCTGCGCCTGTTGTTGGGTAGCCGCCGTATATCAATACGTAACCGCGGCTATACTTATGGCTGGTTGCGTCGGGTTTTGGTAGCAGTGATTGCCATAGTGAAGGGGCATTGGATTCATAAGTAATCATGCCTGAATTGTATGCTTGGCAGGCTGGATTGGCGAGTCTTCCACAGAAATTCTCCATTGCGTTCATTGTGGGCGAGGGGGCTTTACGGTAAAATGTTCTCCCGTCTGTAACAATCTCAAAGTACCTTATCCATGACCAAATATGTATTCGTAACCGGCGGTGTTGTTTCTTCTCTTGGAAAAGGTATCGCAGCCGCCAGTCTTGGCGCTATTCTCGAATCGCGTGGTATTAAAGTGACCATGCTTAAGCTAGACCCTTATATCAACGTTGACCCCGGTACCATGTCCCCGTTTCAGCACGGTGAAGTGTTTGTGACTGATGATGGCGCAGAAACTGATCTGGATCTTGGCCATTATGAGCGTTTTATCAGTAGCAAGATGTCGAAGCGCAATAACTTCACGACCGGTCAGATTTATGAAACCGTGATCAAGAAAGAGCGTCGTGGCGAATATTTGGGTAAAACCGTACAGGTGATTCCACATATTACCGATGAGATTAAAGCACACGTGAAACGTGGTGCCGAAGGCGCCGATGTGGCAATTGTAGAAGTTGGCGGCACAGTGGGCGACATTGAGTCCTTACCGTTCCTTGAAGCCATCCGCCAGATGGGGATTGAAGAAGGCAGAAATAATGCCTGCTATATTCACTTGACCTTGCTGCCCTGGATTCCAACAGCAGGGGAGCTTAAAACCAAGCCCACCCAGCACTCGGTGAAAGAGTTGCGTGAAATTGGTATCCAGCCAGATATCCTGATGTGCCGTGCAGAGCGCGAAATTCCAGAAGATGAAAAGCGCAAGATTGCCTTGTTTACCAATGTGGCTTACGAGGCTGTGATTACCGCAATCGACAGTGATTCCATTTATAAAATCCCCGGTCTGTTGCACGCACAAATGCTGGATGAGATTGTTTGTCATAAGTTGAATATCTTGGCTAAAGCGGCCGATTTGTCTGCCTGGCAAAAAATCACTCATGCCCAGGCTAATCCTAAAGAGATCGTCGATATTGCTTTTGTCGGTAAGTATGTAGACCTGACCGAGTCTTATAAATCACTGACTGAAGCCTTGATCCATGCCGGTATTCATACTGAGTCCAAGGTGAAGATTCACTACATAGACAGTGAAGATATCGAGAAAAAGGGCACAGATGCACTCAAGGACATGGATGCGATCCTGATCCCCGGCGGGTTTGGTGTGCGCGGAACCGAGGGCAAAATTGAAGCGATTCGCTTTGCACGTGAACACAAGGTGCCTTACCTCGGCATCTGCTTAGGCATGCAATTGGCCGTGATTGAGTATGCACGCAATGTGGCGGGCCTCAAGGATGCCAATAGTACCGAATTCAACCCTAAAGCCGAGCATAAATTGATTGGTCTGATTGATGAATGGCAAGATGCTTCTGGCAAGATCGAAAAGCGTGACGAGAACTCGGATCTTGGCGGCACCATGCGCTTGGGCGCACAAAGCTGTCCGATTGTGCCGAACACCTTGGCCGCCAGCATTTACGGCAGCGAAGTGAACGAGCGCCACCGTCACCGCTATGAAGTCAATAACCATTACGTAGACCAGCTGAAAGCGGCTGGCCTGGTGATTTCTGCGCGCACGCCTCGTGAAGAGCTGTGTGAGATGATTGAATTGCCTCAATCCGTGCATCCCTGGTTCGTGGCCTGCCAGTTCCACCCGGAATTCACCTCAAATCCACGTAGTGGCCACCCTTTATTTAAAGCCTATGTGCAAGCAGCACTGGCACAAAAAGCGTCTAAAAATAGCGCCTAATAAATTAAGGAATATTCATGAAATTATGTGGTTTTGACGTAGGTCTGGAGCATCCGTTGTTTTTAATTGCGGGTCCTTGCGTCATTGAGTCCAAACAGATGGCCATTGATACGGCTGGTCAGTTGAAAGAAATGGCGGCACATGTTGGCGTACCGTTTATTTATAAGTCTTCATACGACAAAGCCAACCGTAGCTCGACTAAAACCTTCCGTGGCTTTGGCATGGAAGAGGGTCTGAAAATTCTGGACGAAGTACGTGCGCAAATTGGCGTCCCTATCCTGACCGATGTACACACCGAAGAGCAAGTGCCGCACGTGGCGGCCGTGGTGGATGTGTTACAAACGCCGGCTTTCCTGTGCCGCCAGACTGACTTTATTGTTGCCTGTGCACAATCCGGCAAGCCTGTGAATATCAAAAAGGGCCAATTTTTGGCTCCCGGAGACATGAAGCAGGTGGTCAACAAGGCCAAAGAAGCCAACGGGGGGGCTGACAATATCATGGTGTGCGAGCGTGGTGCTTCTTTTGGTTACAACACGCTGGTCTCTGATATGCGCGGCCTGGCCATTATGCGCGAAACCAACTGCCCGGTGGTGTTTGATGCCACTCACTCGGTACAGCAACCAGGCGGGCAGGGCGAGAAAAGTGGTGGCCAACGTGAGTTCGTACCAGTGTTGGCGCGCGCAGCCGTCGCCAGCGGTATCGCAGGCGTCTTTATGGAAACGCATCCGGATCCAAGCAAAGCCTTGTCGGACGGTCCTAACGCCTGGCCATTAGGCAAAATGGAAGATTTACTGCATCTGCTGGTCGACCTCGACAAACTGGTTAAGCGTGCCGGTTTTGCAGAACAAACATTGTAAAAAACTAAATTCTTTCCACCGCCGTTATACACAGATAAATGCAGACTGTATAAAAACAATTGCGTTGATCGGCGGCTAAAAAACGTTTTTGAATTTGACTTAAAAAGGAAAATAAATGAGCGCTATTGTAGATATTATCGCCCGCGAAATTATGGATTCACGCGGCAACCCGACGGTTGAAGTGGACGTATTGCTGGAAAGCGGTGTGATTGGTCGTGCGGCTGTGCCTTCTGGCGCTTCCACAGGCACTAAAGAAGCGGTTGAACTGCGTGACGGCGATAAAAGCCGTTATTTAGGTAAGGGTGTATTGAATGCGGTTGAAAACGTCAATACTGAAATCACTGAAGCGATCATTGGCCTAGATGCTGAAGAGCAAAGTTTTATTGATAAAACGCTGATTGAGCTGGACGGCACAGAAAACAAGGACCGCCTGGGCGCGAATGCAATACTTGGCGTGTCCATGGCTTGTGCCCGTGCCGCAGCTGAAGAGAGTGGCCTGCCGTTGTATCGCTATCTGGGCGGTTCCGCGTTCATGCAGTTGCCTACGCCGATGATGAACATCATCAACGGTGGTGCACATGCGGACAACTCCGTAGATATTCAAGAGTTCATGATTGTGCCAGCTGGTTTGCCAACTTTTCGTGAGGCCCTGCGCGCAGGTGCAGAAGTGTTCCATGCCTTGAAGAAAACCCTGCATGCCAAGGGCTTGGCTACTACCGTAGGTGATGAAGGCGGTTTTGCGCCTAACCTGCCATCCAATGAATCTGCCCTGCAATTGATCATGGAATCGATTGAAGCTGCGGGTTATGAGCCAGGCAAAGACATCTACCTGGGCCTGGATTGCGCCAGTACCGAGTTTTACAAGGATGGTAAATACCATCTGGAGTCAGAGGGTGCATCGCTGACTTCACAACAGTTTTCAGATTACCTGGCGACATTGGCTGACAAATACCCCATCATTACTATTGAAGACGGGATGAGTGAGTTTGACTGGGAGGGCTGGGATATCCTGACCAAACGCCTGGGTAAAACCACGCAGCTGGTGGGTGACGACCTGTTTGTGACTAACCCTAAAATCCTGCGTGAAGGCATCCAGAAGGGCGCTGCCAACTCAGTGCTGATCAAGGTGAACCAGATTGGTACCTTGACCGAAACCTTCCAGACTATCGAAATGGCTAAACGTGCAAACTACACCGCTGTCGTTTCACATCGTTCTGGTGAGACTGAAGATACAACGATTGCTGATATCTCTGTCGCCACCAACGCGTTGCAGATCAAGACCGGTTCATTGTGCCGTTCCGAGCGCGTAGCCAAGTACAACCAGTTGCTGCGTATTGAAGAAGAACTGGGCGATGCAACCAGCTATGCTGGCTTGTCTGCTTTCTACCAGTTATTCAAGTAAGTCTGGTGCATTGAATTGGCATAGGCGAATGTGCGTAAACTGACGGTCGTATTTGTAGTCCTGATTGCCCTGCTGCAATATCCATTGTGGCTGGGCAAGGGTGGTTGGTTGCGGGTCTGGCAATATTCCCAGCAGATCGAAACGCACGAAAAACGCAATGAGTACTACCGGCAACGCAATGAAACACTACGAGCCGAGGTGCGTGACCTGAAACAGGGGCAATCGGCGATTGAAGAGCGTGCCCGTAGCGAGCTCGGGCTGGTGAAACAGGATGAAGTGTTTTACCAGGTGATACAGAATAAACAGCCAGTCACTAATAAGCCTACTTCACCACTGGAAGCCAAGCCTACAGTCGAAAAACAGCTTGAGGGCAAACCGCTTGATCGCCAACAGATGGATCCAAAATTAGCAACCGGAAAACCGCTGGAGTCAAACCTTGCTGCACCGGTTCCCACTCTGCATGCACAATAAAAAAGGCGCTTCAAGCGCCTTTTTTATTGTGCGCTATTTTTATGGTAAGGCATAAGGTAATTCTTTGAATAGTAATGGCTGGCCTTGCCAGGTAATCGCGCCAGCTTCTTTCGCTTCGAGACGGCATTCAGCCAGTACCCAGTAGCCCTGGTCTGTTGCAGGAGCGACGCGCACCAGTTGTCCGGCTTCCTGTTGGTTGGCATCGTGCATCACGTCACCGGCTTGCGGAGCCTGATCGCCTGCTACGACTTGCGCCAGCAGGGTACGGCGTTTGACTTTGCCTAGGTAATGCGTGCGTGCCACGATTTCCTGGCCGGTGTAGCAGCCTTTTTTAAAGTTGATGCCGTTCAATGCATCCAGGTTGATCATTTGCGGGACAAACTGCTCTTTGGTTGCCGGGTACACTTGTGGAATACCTGCCTGGATATCCAATACTTCCCATGTGCTGCTACTTGCCGGACTGAATGATGCACTCAGTGTTTTCCAGGCCTGTTCTGCTTGCTCTGCAGGCACGATAAGTTGGGCCCTTTGTTTGCCATGGCTATCTGTTAACCGGATCACTGTCCCTAGTGCTGTTTGACTGGTTTCATGCGGATGTAATGGTAAATGCTGGATAGGCGCGGCTGACTCGGTACTTGCCAGACCAAGAATGACGAATTGCTCACTGACGTCTTCCACCACCACTTTGCTGCGCAAGACAAACATACGCAAACGTTTGACCAGGTCTGGAATTAATGTCCTGGGACATTGCAGGTAGATCACATCGTTCATGCTGAATGCATAAAACAATGCCAACAAGCGACCTTTTGCCGTACAGTAGCCTGTGAACTGCGCTGCTTGGCCGACTTGCTTGATATCATTAGTGAATTGGCCTTGCAGAAAGGTGAGGGCGTCTGCGCCACTGATTGCAATCATCCCAAGCGTAGACAGATCAAACAACTGTGCCGGTGCCGGAATATCAGGCGCTGCAAACGAGGCTTCTGCCTGCGCATTAAACTGCGCTCCCTGGGAGATTAAAAATTGTTGCCATGCGATGCTAGACATAAATGCGATTCCTTGAGGATGGCGCATGGCTGAATACTGAGTATGTACTCATCGATGCACAATGAAAAAACCTATTTTACCAACTGAAATTGAAATTTCCTTTCACCCTTCCAATTTTTTATGGGGTTGGTGTGTGGTATTTTCAATGCTTGTGCTGAGTTCAGTTTGGTATTGCTTGCCCTGGCAGTGGAGTGTAGCGCTGACAGCGATCTATCTGCTGGCTTGTCTTTGGAGTTTTAGCCGGCAATTAGCAACAGGCTGGCGATTAAGTGTCCAATCGCTCAGGGTAGATGTTTATGGCGAGATGACGTTGGTAAATACCCTGGGGCAAGTCTGGAAAGTGAACGTGTTACCAGATACAGTGGTACATCCATGGTGTATGGTTTTGCATGTACAGTTCCAGTCACCATTGAATGTAGAGGAGACTGATGTCATCCATTGGCATCGCTGGCTATTGCCATGTCGATTATTGATCTTGCCTGATCATGCGGGCAAACAATCACTCAGCGCTTTGCGTGTATGGTTACGCTGGGGGCTCAAGTTTGAGACTTAGATTCAAGAGCAGTACCGTGGATGAGGATGCTTGAGTGAGTGACACATCAGTCAGGAAAAGTGATTGTCATGCGCTACCGATTCACTGCGCGCAAAAAATCTGGTTCTGACATCATTACGATAAAGTTTGAACCTGTGTCTGAGGTGACGGAGTGAGTCGCGGCTGATGCCTGTGCCCAGAATGCATAGTCCAGCTACAGTAGCGAGTAGCCAGTCTATAGAGTAGGCAACAATTTCGTGTCGAGGGGATTCGCGGCTTTGTATGGTTTTGAGCACGGTATGTGGGTCATCTCCATCCAGGTATTGTGCGCCAATCTCCTCTGACAGTTTTTGCAGGTAGCCTGAGGCACGCTTGGAAATGAAGCGGTCATATTCCGAGACAGCTACGCTGTCATCGCGACCACTGCTTTTGCTGGCCGTTACTTGTGCAATATTTGGTTGAACGGCAAAGCTTTCATTCGACCAGTAACCGATCATCTGGTTATCCTCCGTCAGCTTGGGAATGCCCACGCCTTGATCGCTCCCTATCCCCACAAAAAACCAGCCTTCACCGCCCTGAAAGTCTTTGAGGTTGCGTGTATTGAAGGCGTGTAGCAGGGGCGCTTCATCACCATCGGTAAAATACACGGCTTTGGTTGCTTCAGGCATCTGGCGTAACAGTTTGGCAGTGATCACCAGACTTTCGCGCAACTGGCTATTACCGGTCCAGGCCATGCGCCAGTCCAGGTGCTCTATGGTTTCATGAATGGCAGAAAAATGCTGGCAGACTTGCATTGGGGTATACAGGGCCGCCACTGCATCACCGGCAAAGATGCCGATGCTTATGCGGGTGTGGCAGGGCAGTTGGGCGACAATGTCGTGTATCATGCGTTTGGTATAGTCCAGCCGGCTGACGGTATGGTTGTTGAGGGCCATATCCTTGGCATTCATGCTCTGTGTCACGTCTGCAATGAGGAAGTAGGTGTGAATGTTGCGCTTGACTGGAATACTGGGTCTCAGGACTGCGCCTAGAAGGAAAATTAACGCCAGGACCAATAACAGGGTGTCGCGATGGTGCAGCCAGTACCTAAGCCATTGTTTTTTCATGGTCAACTCTCTTATGGCCCCATCACTGGCCTAGGATGACAGAGGGTGGGCGTTTTTGTTTACTGAAAATGATTGTCGTGTGCGACAGCCTCGTTTTTAGTGAATAGTCTGGACTTGATTTCCTGACGGTAAATCTTGAGATTTTGTTTTATTTGACGCATTGGATGCCTGCTGGCATACATGCCAAGCACGCACAGCCCAGCCAGGGTGGCGAATATCCAGCTTAGTGGTAATGGCGCAATATCACGCCTTGCCGGAGGCTGTGATTTCATGGCCTGTAATACATGGTAGGTGCTGTCGCCTTTAACGTATTTAGCACCAATCTCTTGAGTCAGGCTTTCCATATACTCAGAAGCGAGTTTGGAAATATAGCGGTCATGTTCGCCGGTGGCGACGTTATCATCACGCACCCCCAATGTGCTTTCTGAAATCTGCGCAATGCCCGGCTGCATGGCAAAACTCTCATTTGACCAGTAGCCAATCACCTGGTTATCTTCACTCAGTTTGGGAATAGCCACGCCTTCTTCAGTACCGATGCCGACAAATATCCAGTCGTTACCGCCCTGAAACTCTTCCAGGCTTTTCGTGTTGAAGGCGTGCAGTTTAGGGGCTTCTTCACCATCGGTAAAATACACGACTTGGGCAGGTTCAGACATGCCACGGACCACTTTTGCCGTCACGAACAGGCTTTCACGCAAACGGCTGTTGCCTGACCAGGCCATGCGCCAGTCCAGGTGTTCAATCGTGTCCTGAATCGCCGCAAAGTTCTTGCAGACTTCGATGGGGGCATACATCGCTGCGACAGAGTTACCGGCAAACAGGCCAATGCTGACTTTGGTATCACAGGGGAGCGAAGCCACAATCTCATGCATCATGTTCTGCATGTATTCCAGCCGCGTGACTTTTTTACCGCGTAAAGTCATGTCCGACGCATTCATACTTTGCGAGATATCTGCTACCAGCAGGTAGGTATAAATGTTGTGTTTGAACGGAATGCTCGGACGCAGAATCGCCGCCAGCAAAAAGACCAATGCCAGTGCCAGCAAGGCAGAGTCTCTATGTTTGATAAACCGTCTGAGCCAGATATTCATAAGTGCAAGTTAATGATGTGAATGGACGTTCTAATAAACTTCTGATTAAGGCAGACCGTTTGGAATGTTGCCCATGATCAGGCCTGGGTTCTCTGATTCACCTACGCCTGGTGTGGGTTTCTCCGGTAACAGGCTCATGACACGATCGTAGTTACGACGTGTGCCCCAATGACTATTATCTGCCTTGAGGGCGTTTTTATAAGAGCTGGCAGCCTGTGTCAGCAGGTATTCCACCTCATCGCGTGTGCTGTTGTCATTGCCACCGGTGACCTGAATGGCTTTCAGGAAAAAAATGTTTCCAATATTGTGCAGAATGGCTGCGCGTTGAGTAGGCGTTGAGCCGTCGATCAGCTTGGCGAACAGCAATGTGGCCTCCTTGTAACGTTCATGTTTGGCTAGCCAGTAAGCAACTGCATATTTTGCTTCAAAGCTTTGCAGGTCAGTCTGGGGTGTTTTTGCCGATAGAATGGCCTGGTTAAAAGCGTCTGCCTGCTCAATGCGTTGCCATGTGTAGAGGATAGCGGCGGTAGCAGCCACCGCTATTACTATCAGGCCGATGACCAGTTTTTTTACGCTGAGCGCCATGTGTTGATCTCCAGATATTTAACAGCCAGCAGAATGGCAATCATGATGATTGCAATCCAGTAACACACGTTGGTGTAATCATGGCCGGGGATTTTTTCCATATATTGAATCGGTTTTTTTTCTTTACTGTTAATGTCGGCAATCGCGGCTTCAAGGGACTTCGGGTCAGAGGCCTCATAGGCGTTGAATGGCGTGCGTAATGTCTGGAAGTATTGATAGAGGATGACTTCAGTCGGCATGTTACCGTCATAACCGCTTTCGGTATATTTCGGGTCAAAAATCGTGATGCCGCCCGGCTGGCGCAAGACAATCCAGTACAGGCCGATGTTATAACGCTGCAACCAGTCACGTAATTTCTGTTGCACCATGTCACTGACACGGCCAGCACCATCCGAAATCAGGATAATGGCGCGTGAACCTGAGTCTGGGACATTCTTGAACAGTTCCACCGCACTGGTCAGACCGCCACCAATATTGGTCTGGAACAGCGAATTACCTGCCGTAGCCTGCACAGCAGACAGGACAGCTTCTTTATTCTCGGTAAGTGGTAATACATACATGGCAGAGTTACTGAAGGTAATGACCCCCATCATGTCGTTTTTACGACTTTGAATAAAGTTGGTGATGATACGCGCTGCGGCCACCGACTTGGTTTCACCGATATGGCCATCCTTGTCGCCGACAAACTGGTCATCCATACTGGCGCTGCGGTCCAGTACCAGGCCGATCTGTGCGCCAATCCCGGTCCGCTGCACCTGTTGTTCCAGTGTATGTGGACCTGCCAGGCCAAGAATGACGAACAGAATACTCAGCGCAGCCAGTATTTTTAACAGCAGGCCGATCAGGCTGGAAAGCGGGTCAGGTGGTAGCAGGCCTATCCATGAGTAATGTTTGCTATGTGAGCGCTCCAGCAGCAGTGGCAATAACGCCAGCGGAATGGCCCAGAGTAACCAGGGGTGATTGAATGCCATGATGCTATTTCACCTCTGGTATCAGACCACGTTCGCAATCACGCATGTGGCGGCAGAAGGTGCGCAACCACTGTTTTGCTGGCATTCCCAGTTCTAATGGGGTTTTGGTATCAAAAAAGACCTGGCGTGACAAGCTAAAGAAACGCTCGATTTCTGGCTTGGCAGGCTGGTAGGCAGGTTTTTCCTGTAAAAATTGGTCTATGTTATTGCTGAATACACTGTGTCCGGCCACTTGGTGGATCGCCTGATGTATCACGTTGATAGATTGCTGCAACCCTTCAGCATTCTCTGGCAAATGCCCTACCTTGCGGTAAGCCTTGGCAAATGCACCTCCCATGCGTGGCAGCCAGGTATGGGCTCCCAGGATATACAGCAACCCGAGCAGGCTCAGCACAAGTACACCGGCTGCCACTTTGATGATCTGATACTCTCTGACAGTGCTGATGGTGAACGGTGGAATGAATGGACTCATTTCGTTTTTCAGGTTCACTTCACCGTAAACGGATAAAGGCGATGTTCTGAAATTGAATGATGGAAAGCGCACTTGCCGAATTTCGGTTTTGCCATTATGGCGCAGTTTCACAATCTCGCCCCGCAAGATGGCAGGCTTCGCCACACGGCCAGACTTGAATACCTGATAAGTCAGATGAATTTTATGCACACTGCGATCAGAAAAGCTTTCCTCCTCAGTGCTGATATTGGCCAGTTCTATGCCTGACACCTGTCCACGGTAACGGTGCTCGTAGCCCACAATGGGCAGGGACTCCTCAATCAGCTCATAAGGCTTTTTCACTGTCAGGATAATCGTGCGCTCCAGCTTGTCGCCCACCACATAGCCGGCGTCACGGGTAGGGTTGATTTCCCGGATGGAAACGTATTTGCTGTCTACGCTTGGCAATACCACATCTGCGGTGACTGGCAAGGTGGTAAAGGCCAATGTGATTGCCAACAGGCAAGAGAACAGGGATTTAGGCGCTTTCATCAATCGCTTTCCTCACACAGTCACATATTGATGGAAATAGTCGGACAGTAAATCGGCGTCAAACGTGTCTTCCACAAAAAAGGGCTGCATATCAAATTTCATAAAAATATCTTCAATAGCCTGGCGGCGCGCGGCAAAGGTATCCAGGATACGTTGACGATAGGCGGCGCGCAGGAACAAGGTACGACGTTCCCCGGTTTCCGGGTCATTGATACTGGTGACTCCAAATTCCGGCAGGTCTTTGTATTCGGAACTGTTCCAGAGCACGACGGGCACAATGTGATGGCGCAACATCAGCAACAACGCTTCTTCCAGTTGCTCAAGAGGCATATGAAAATCAGACACCATAAAAATCAATGCACGTTCGCGCGGTAGCAAGCTGGCACTATGGATCAGTGCACCAGCCCCGACTTCATTCGGCAAATGATTTTCCAGCCGAGCTGCCAGATCCAGCATATTATGTGGCCTGGCTGAGAGGGTACTCAGCCATTCGTCACGTAACTCATCATCAAAACCGACAAACGCCACCGGGTCGCCGTTACGCGTGGCTGACTGTGCGACTGAGCGCGTGATCTCCGCTGCGGTGGTCAGTTTGGTATGAGGGACCCCGTATTGCATGGAACCAGAAAGATCGCAAAGCACAAAGACTGGCGTTGCACTTTTCTGGTTGAAAATGCGCACATACACCTGTTCCATGGGGTCGCGTATGGTCTGGCGTATATCAATCCGGCGTGGGTCAGGATAGGACAATAAGGTCGTATGCCCCCGAAACTCCATGCCCATGCCGCGCTGGTTGCTTTTGTGGCGACCAGGGCGGCGTGAGCGTGAACGCCAGCTGATGTGGTAGCTGAATTCCTTGATGTAATCCATAGGGAAACAGTCGATTTACTTAAGGGGCTGCAACAGCATTGACGATGCCAGACAGCATTTCACGTGCGATTTCTGTACGGCGCATTTCGTAGACCGGACTGAATACCAGGCGGTGAGCAATCGTCTCATGGAATACAGCGTGGATATCCTCAGGGACGACGGCATCGCGCTCGTTCAGCCAGGCGTTGACACGCGCAGCGCGTAACAGCATACCCATACCACGCGGGCTGGCACCTGATAATACCAGGCGCTTCATATCGACATTGGAAACCTTGATGCCATAAGCCAGTGGATCTTTGGTTGCCAGCCACAGGTTCAGGGCATATTTGCGCAGGGCAGGGCTGGCGGTAATGTTTTCCTGGATCACTTTGGCAAAGCTGTTGAGCTGATCAAATTTCAGGATGTCTTGTTCTACATTGGTAATCAACTGATCAACATCATGGAAACGGGTATCAAAAATCAATGACTCCATAATATCGTGCGCTGGCGGCACGACAATCGGGATTTCCATCATGAAGCGGTCACGCGCCGCAGATGGAATATCAAAGGTTTCTTCTCTTTCCACCTGGTTGCGGTCAGCAAATACCAGCATGTGCGGGAAATAGTGTTCTTTGTTAAACGCCGTCAGGGTGCGTTCTGCCATCACACGCAACATCAGGGAGTGCACTTGTGGACGCGCGCGGTTAATCTCGTTGAAAAAGAAGATAGACAGGTCCTGGCCGGACATTAACAATGGACCAGGGCTGACATGGGGTTTACCATCTTCGCCCAAATAGGTGTGGTAGACCAGGTCATTTGGCATCAGGTCAATGGTGCCTTCAATACGTTGATAGCCACCACCGATGCCGCGGGTGAAGGCACGCAACAAGGTGGTCTTGCCCACGCCCACATCGCCTTCCAGTAACACATGGCCCCGTGCAAATACGGCAATCGTGATCAGGCGGACAGGATTCTGCTGACCTACCACGACTTTATTCACTTCTGACTCAAGTTTTAGTGCTTGTGCACGCCAATCGGCTAATTGTTGATCATGCATTCCTGATTTCCTGACGTAGTATCATTATTGAAGGTAAGTTGTAACTAAATTGTAATTGCGCAATTGCAAAGTTGTCACAGATTATCATTGAAACCTTGCTTCTGCGATATTTTTCAATATGTAAAATTCCGTAACAATTTGAGGAATTTTACCTATGTTTCCATTAAATGTATACAGGTCAGTATAGTGTTTTCATGACAAAAAGCTTTCACTAAACGTAATTTCCGGCGAAAATATTGTTTTATACTAAAAATCTAAAAATACATGACTAGTAAAAGTAGTTTCAGTAAAGAGGAGTTGTTGGCTTGCGGCCGCGGCGAGATGTTTGGCGAAGGTAACGCGCAATTGCCACTGCCACCGATGCTGATGTTTGATCGTATTGTTAAAATTTCAGACGAAGGTGGTAAATACGGCCAGGGCGAAATTATTGCAGAACTCGATATTCGTCCGGATTTATGGTTTTTTGAATGTCATTTTACCGGTGACCCTGTCATGCCCGGCTGCCTGGGACTGGATGCCATGTGGCAACTTGTTGGTTTCTTTTTGGGCTGGAAGGGTGGTCCCGGACGCGGCCGTGCCTTGGGCTCTGGTGAAGTTAAGTTTACAGGGCAGGTGCTGCCAACGGCCAAGCTTGTGCGCTACCACATTGATTTGAAACGTGTGATTATGCGCAAATTGGTGATGGGTATCGCGGATGCACGTATGGAAGTGGATGGCCGTGAGATTTATAATGCCAGTGATTTACGTGTTGGGTTATTTACCACCACGGACAATTTCTAGTAAGGAGGCGCAATGCGTCGCGTAGTGATTACAGGATTTGGTATCGTATCAAGTCTTGGTAATAACAAACAGGAAGTACTGGACAGCCTCAAGGCAGGCCGCTCCGGTATTACCTATCAACCGGAATATGCCGAGCGCGGTTTGCGTTCGCATGTGGCCGGGTCAATTAAAAATCTAGATGTTGAGGCTCTGATAGATCGCAAACTGTTGCGTTTTATGGCTAAAGGCCATGCTTATGCCTGGCTGGCCATGCAGGAAGCCATTGCTGATGCAGGTCTGCCAGAGGAACTCGTATCCAACGTGCGTACCGGCCTGATTGTCGGTGCAGGTGGAACTTCTACCGAAAGCATGCTCGAAGGTACCAATACGCTGGCAGAAAAAGGGATCCGCCGTGTCGGACCTTATATGGTGACCAAAACCATGAGTAGTGGCATTGCCGCTTGCCTGGCCACTGGCGCCAAGATCAAAGGCGTCAATTACGGAATCAGTTCTGCCTGTTCAACCAGTGCGCATTGCATAGGCGCTGGCGTAGAACAAATCCAACTAAACAAGCAGGACATTGTATTTGCTGGCGGTGGTGAAGAAGAACACTGGACCATGAGCTACTTGTTTGATGCCATGGGAGCATTGTCCAGCAAATATAACGACACGCCAGAAAAGGCTTCACGTACCTACGATGCGGATCGTGATGGTTTTGTCATTTCCGGCGGCGGCGGCATTGTCGTACTTGAAGAGTATGAGCATGCCAAGGCACGTGGTGCCCATATCTATGCTGAAGTAGTGGGCTATGGTGCGACTTCGGATGGCTATGACATGGTGGCTCCGAGCGGGGAGGGGGCTGTTCGCTGTATGCAGCAGGCCTTGCAAGGCATAAACCCGGAAGAAATTGATTATATCAACACACATGGCACCAGTACGCCAGTGGGTGATACCAAGGAGCTCGAAGCGATTCGGACCGTATTCGGCAGCAATAGCAGAACAGCCATTGCTTCCACCAAGTCGTTGTCAGGACATGCTTTGGGCGCGGCTGGCGTGAACGAGGCGATTTATACCTTGCTCATGATGCAACATGGCTTTATTGCAGCCTCTGCCAATATTGATAACCTGGATCCGGCTGCTGAAGGCTTGAATATTGTGCGTACGCCAATCACCTCAACCAAACTGCAAACGGCGCTCTCCAACAGTTTTGGTTTTGGCGGTACCAATGCGACTTTGACCTTGTCGACCAGGCATCTGTAGGCGCCGCATTTTTGGTGCTTTGAAATGAGCAGGCCATGTGTTTACAAGCACATGGCCTTTGTTTTGCCTGGCTAGCTAACAGCCGCTATCATCAATGCTGACGGTCAGGCCTGACGTGCTGGTGGAGATGGTGTATTCGAGTTTGCAACGGCTGGCATCCCTCGCGCCCTGCAGGTAGTAGATGGCGCGGTTGTTATCGGACAGTGAAGGTTGCACAGAAAAATTGCCGACTTCTAGCAGCTGCTGCAAAGTCCCTGTGCCATCTTGATTGCCCCGCCAGCCCATCGGATAGCCGTGACTGAAGTAAATGGTATTGCCTTCAATGGCGGCTGAAGAGGTGGGTTGATTGCCGGCACATTGTGGGTCAGACATGCAGACGCCTTTGGCCATGGTGGCGACAGAAACCACAGTTGCTTTAAATGACTGTAGAGACGCTTGTCTTGCCTGAACGTCAATATGGGCAATACGCGCATAGGCAGTGATTGCCAGCGCTGATAAAATCAATATCACAACGACCATTTCGACCAGGGTAAAGCCGGATTGTGCGTAGGGTTTATTTTTCATTTTTTTGATCTTATCGTAGACGGCACTTGTCATGTCAATTTTTGTCGAACGTTGCAAGTGTTAACCAAGGCTTACAAATGCGTCTTTTAAAAAATTATTTATTGCTGGTTTTGCTGGCTGCATTGCTAGCGCATTGTGCGAGCATGGGTGAACGCAGGCTAAGCATGAATACTGCAGAGTTGCAGCAAAAATTAAACAGCAAACTGGCCAAGCCATTCACGTTCATGAAAGTGTTTCATATTCAGTTATCCAATGCCCTAGTGTCCATAGACCCTGCTTCAGGCAGGATTCATACCTTGATGGATGCCAATGTGCAGAGTGATTTGCTGGCTAATGCTGCAACAGGTAAGCTGGGATTGTCGGGGCTGCTGAAGTTTGACCAGGCGCGAAATGCCGTTGTACTGGATCAGCCGGAAGTGGATTCTTTTCAACTGGATGGAGCCAATAGCCAATGGAACGGCCTAGTGCAGCAGATCACCAAGGATATTGGCAGTAAGTGGCTCAACCAATTGGTATTGTATGAGGTGAAGCCTGAAGATTTAAGTTATGCAGGACGTCACTATCAACCGACAGATTTTCAAGTCACAGCCAATGGCCTGCAGGTCACCCTTAAGCCGCAATAATTATTACTTAACCCAGATGCTTTTCCAGTAACAGCGCTGCGACGACTTTGCGACCTTCAGCCGTCAGGATATTAAACGTACGGCAAGCGGCTGCCGTGGTCATGCATTCCACCGCAATGTTGTCAGACAAAAATGCTTGTATCTGCCTGGGATGGATAAAGCGTTGTTTATCGCCTGTTCCTAGTAACACCACCTCCGGTTTAAACTCGAGGATGGGTGCCAATGATTGCGCGTCCAGCGCTTCCCAAGGCCCCTGGAACCAACCGGAACTGCAAGCCTGTTCACTGACAATCACAGCTTGTTCATAACGCTGGCGATTAATGATGACGGCGTCATGATCCACGCCATTGATTTGATATTGTTGATCACTGGTATGCAGGTGTAATTTCATAAGATATCAAGGGCAGATACGAAGTGTTCATTGCTTGTGATGTCTTTCCAAGCTGACCTGACTCAGGTCCTAAGGTTCATTGATGTAGCAAGGGTTTGCAGGTAGAATGAAAGTTTTACTTTAAGAGCTTAACACACGCAAGATGTGTTTGTTAATGAGCGATGCAGCCAGTCAATAAATCCAGCAAACTCAGTAATGTCTGTTACGACATCCGCGGCCCTGTCCTACAACGTGCGCGCCAGATGGAAGAGGATGGGCAACGCATTATCAAGTTGAATATCGGCAACCCCATGCCGTTCGGTTTTAATGCCCCCGAAGAAATTGTCCAGGACGTGATCCATAATATGGACCAGGCCTCGGGTTATACCGATTCCAAAGGATTGTTCGCGGCGCGCAAAGCGATTATGCATTACACCCAGCAAAAAAACATTGCCGGGGTGACCATAGACGACATCATTATCGGTAATGGTGTGTCTGAACTCATTGTGATGGCCATGCAGGGCTTGCTCAATAATGGTGACCAGATTCTGGTGCCCATGCCGGATTATCCGTTGTGGACCGCTGCAGTGAACCTGGCAGGTGGTACGGCGCGTCATTACGTCTGTGACGAGCAGTCCGGCTGGCTGCCAGACCTCAAGGATATTGAGAACAAGATCACGGCCAATACCAAAGGTATCGTGATTATCAATCCTAACAATCCGACCGGTGCCTTGTATCCCAAAGAAACGCTGGAAGGCATTATCGAGATTGCGCGTCATCATAGCCTGGTGATTTTTGCCGACGAGATTTACGACAAGGTGTTGTATGACGGTAACACGCATACGTCCATCGCGTCGCTGGCTGACGATGTGCTGTTTGTGACCTTTAACGGCTTGTCCAAAAATTACCGCGCCTGTGGCTACCGCTCAGGCTGGATGATTATCTCCGGCGATAAAAAGGATGCCAAGGATTATATCGAAGGCCTCAATATGCTGGCCTCCATGCGTTTGTGTGCCAATGTGCCCGGGCAACTGGCGATTCAGACAGCACTAGGCGGTTACCAGAGTATTAATGACCTGGTCGCGCCCAGTGGCCGCTTGTGCAAGCAGCGTGACCTGGCTTACGACATGCTCACTTCCATGCCGGGCGTGACTTGTGTCAAGCCAGCTGCAGCCATGTATCTGTTTCCAAAGTTGGATCCAGCGATGTATCCGATCGAAGATGATCAGCAGTTTATCCTCGACTTATTGCTGGAAGAAAAAGTACTGCTGGTTCAAGGCACGGGCTTTAACTGGAAAGCGCCTGATCATTTCAGGGTAGTGTTCCTGCCTAATGTGGATGACCTGACCGAGGCGATGACACGCATAGGCCGCTACCTGGATAGCTATCGTAAGAAGCATGCAAAATAAAGCACATTCAAAATAAGGTGAGCTTTAGGGCTGCCATCAACGTAGAGTATGAGTATGAAAGAATTAAAAGTAGGTTTGTTAGGCATAGGCACAGTTGGTGGCGGTACTTATACCGTCATCACGCGTAACCAGGCGGATATCTCGCGCCGGATTGGCGGCAATATACGCATTGTGCAGGTGGCTGACCGTAACCTGGAACTGGCCAGGCAGGTCACCGGTGGTCAGGTGGCGTTGACGGACGATGCATTTGCCGTGGTGGATAATCCGGAGATTGATGTCGTCGTTGAATTGATCGGTGGCTATACCATTGCTAAAGAATTAGTGTTAAAAGCCATTGCCAATGGCAAACATGTGGTTACTGCGAACAAAGCTTTGCTGGCCGTGCATGGCAACGAAATTTTCAAGGCAGCGGCCGAAAAGGGCGTGATTGTTGCGTTTGAAGCGGCAGTGGCAGGTGGCATCCCCATTATCAAGGCTTTGCGTGAAGGCTTGAGCGCCAACAGAATTGAATGGGTGGCTGGCATTATCAACGGTACAACCAACTTTATCTTGACCGAGATGCGCGACAAAGGCCTGGCGTTTGCCGATGTGCTCAAGGAAGCACAACGCCTGGGTTATGCCGAAGCGGATCCCACCTTTGATGTTGAAGGTGTGGATGCTGCGCACAAGCTTACCATCATGGCCAGTATTGCGTTTGGCATGCCCATGCAGTTTGAACATGCGTATACCGAAGGGATTACCAAACTGACGACGCAGGATATCCAATACGCTGAAGAGCTCGGCTACCGCGTCAAGTTACTTGGCATCAGCAAAAAAACAGAGGCGGGCGTTGAATTGCGTGTGCATCCAACCCTGATTCCGGAAAAGCGCCTGATTGCCAATGTGGATGGCGCCATGAATGCCGTGGTTGTGAAGGGGGATGCGGTTGGCCCCACCCTGTATTACGGGGCTGGCGCAGGTGCTGAGCCGACGGCGAGTGCCGTGGTCGCCGACCTGGTGGATATTGCCCGTTTGCAAGGCACGACAGCCGGGCAACGCGTGCCTTACCTCGGTTATCAGTTAGACCAGCAGCAAGTGCTACCCGTCTTGCCGATTGCCGAAGTGCAGTCAGCCTATTACCTGCGGCTGCATGCCTCTGATAAACCAGGGGTGATGGCGGATGTGACCAAGATCCTGGCCGACTTGCAGATTTCGATTGATGCCATGCTGCAAAAAGAGCCTCAGGAAGGTGAGGCTGAGGCAGACATTGTCATTCTGACCCATATCACGCAGGAAAAAACCATGGATGCAGCCATTACCAGGATTGAAGCGTTGCCTGCGATTGCCGGCACCGTCATCAAAATCCGGATGGAAGCGCTGTCACGCTAACATATGACGGGCAGGCTTAATTCAAAGAGTTTAATACAATGAAATATATCAGTACCCGCGGGCAGTCGCCTGCTTTAACATTTAGTGAAATCTTGCTGGGCGGCCTCGCGCCTGACGGCGGCTTGTATCTGCCTGAGCAATATCCGCAATTCAGTGATGCAGATTTGAATGCCATGCGTGGCATGAATTATCGCGAACTGGCTTTTGCAATCTTGTCCAGGCTGGTCGATGACAGTGATATTCCCCACGCAGACCTGAAAGCGATTATTGATAAAACCTACCGCGCAGACGTGTACCAATATGTACGCGCAGGCCAGAATGCCGAAGACATTACGCCTACGCTCAAGCTAGAAGATAACCTCTACCTGCTTAGCCTGTCTAACGGCCCAACATTAGCCTTTAAAGACATGGCGATGCAGTTACTGGGCAATCTGTTTGAATACGTACTGACCAAAACTGGCCAAACCACTAATATCCTGGGTGCTACTTCTGGTGATACCGGCTCTGCGGCTGAGTATGCGATGCGCGGTAAAAAAGGTGTGCGTGTGTTCATGCTGTCGCCATACCAGAAGATGAGCCGTTTCCAGACCGCCCAAATGTTCAGCCTGCAAGACGACAATATTTTCAATATTGCGGTGAAAGGTGTCTTCGATGATGCGCAGGATATGGTCAAGGCCGTTTCTAATGATCATAACTTTAAAGCCCAATACAAAATCGGCGCGGTGAACTCCATTAACTGGGGTCGTATTGCTGCCCAGATTATTTACTATTTCAAAGGTTACTTGGCTGTGACGACTAACAACAGCCAGAAAGTCAGTTTTACTGTGCCTAGTGGCAACTTTGGTAACATCTGTGCCGGGCACATTGCACGCATGATGGGTTTACCGATTGACCAGCTGGTGGTGGCAACCAATGAAAACGATGTGCTGGATGAGTTTTTTAATACTGGCGTTTATGCGCCGCGTGGTTCAGCCAATACTTATCATACCTCCAGCCCGTCCATGGATATCAGCAAAGCCTCCAACTTTGAGCGCTTTGTCTATGACCTCGTCGGTCAGGACAGTGCCCGTGTGCGTGAATTGTGGACCGCGGTGGATCATGGTGGCAAGTTTGACCTGAATGCAGACGGTTATTTTGAAAAAGTGGCTGACTTTGGTTTTGTTTCCGGCCATAGTAACCATGCCAACCGCATGCAAACCATACGCACTACCAAAGAAAAATATGGCGTGACCATTGATACGCATACTGCCGATGGCTTGAAAGTCGCCCTCGAACACCGTCAGCCGAATGTGCCCATGCTGGTATTGGAAACGGCATTGCCGGCCAAATTTGAAGATGCGATTGTGGAAGCGCTGGGTGAAGTGCCTGAGCGTCCGGCCAGCCTGGTTGGCCTGGAGGACCTGCCACAGAAATCCACGGTGATGGATGTGAGCGTCGATGCGATTAAAGCCTTTATTGCTGCTAACACATGAATCTGAGTAACTGATTGAGGAGTGCTACATGCAACAGTATCATGATCTATTGAACCACGTACTTGCGCATGGTCACATCAAAACAGATCGCACAGGCACCGGCACGATGTCGGTATTTGGTTATCAGATGCGCTTTAATCTGGCGGAAGGGTTTCCTTTACTGACCACCAAGAAGGTGCATTTAAAATCCATTATTCATGAACTGTTATGGTTCTTGCAGGGCAGCACCAATATTGCATACCTGAAAGAAAATGGTGTCAGTATCTGGGACGAATGGGCGGATGAGCAAGGCAACCTCGGACCGGTCTACGGCTATCAATGGCGTAACTGGCCCAAGCCGGATGGTTCGCACATTGACCAGATCACACAAGTGATTAACCAGATCAAAAAGACACCGGATTCGCGTCGTTTAATCGTGTCTGCCTGGAATGTGGCGGATGTTGAACGCATGAAGCTGCCACCATGCCATGCTTTTTTTCAGTTTTATGTGGCTGATGGCAAGCTTTCCTGCCAATTGTATCAACGCAGTGCAGATATTTTCCTTGGCGTCCCATTCAACATCGCTTCATATGCCTTGTTAACCATGATGGTGGCACAAGTTTGCGATTTGCAACTGGGCGACTTCGTACACACCCTGGGGGATGCGCATATTTACAGCAACCATATGGAGCAGGTAAAAGAGCAGTTGTCCCGTACACCGCGTGCTTTGCCTGTGATGCGTATTAATCCTGCCGTGAAAGACATTTTTGCCTTTAAGTTTGAGGATTTTACGCTGGAAAATTACGATCCCTATCCCGCCATTAAGGCGCCAGTGGCCGTGTAGTCCAGCTGCTTAGCAGCGACCAGAATGGCTGTTTTTAACCATTTTGTTAACAAAGTGTAATATTTTCAAAAGCATATCGCGTTTTTGATATTCTTCTCAGCGTTGTGGATTTTGGAATATGGCGTCCTAGCGCCTGTTTCATTACTTTCATTCATGACTTTAAACAAGGAGATCATTATGCAAGTTAAAGCGTCAATTCTGGTAGCCGCGGTATGCGGTTTGTTGTCCGGTCAGGCATTCGCTGACCATGAAACCATCAAGCCAAAGGCTTACGACAGCTTGGGTAAGTGCGTGAAAGCAGCCTTGTCCAAACACGACGGCAAAATTGTCAAGGTGGAAGCCAAGTCAGAGCGTAAGCAATTAGTATACGAATTTGATGTGCAATCCAACGATGGCAAAGCATGGGATATCGAGTGCAATGCAAAAACAGGCAAGATTACAGAAGTAGAAGAAGAAGTTTCGGTGGATGACGAAAGATTCAAAGCACTGGCTAAAGTGACTGAAGAAGACGCCAAGGCCACTGCACTTGCAGCGCATCCTGGCAAAGTGGTTGAAGTTGAATATGAGCTCGAGCCAGATGGCAAAGCATCTTACGAATTTGATATTCTGGAAGCCGACAACGAAGAAGTAAAAGTCGAAGTGGATGCTACCAGCGGTAAAATCGTAGAGACCAGCTACGAAGTGTATCAAATCGGTCAGGAGTAAATTGACCGGTGGAGTGATGCGGCTGTCGTTCCCTGCAGTCGGTGATACTCAAAAGCAAAAGGCACCGCAATGCGGTGCCTTTTTTGCATGAGATCAATATGCAAGTGAGGGAGTGTCTACCCCGATACCAGCGGATATGCAGTCAGCTGGTATCGGTCCTAGTGATAGCTCACTCCCAATGATTCAACAGCATTTAACGTGCCATGATGTTTGGTGAGTTTAAGTGATTGACTTGGAAGTGTATTTTTTGTGTAAATAGGAATTTATCCTGAATTTTTGGTGGTTGTTAATAACCAGTATTTTATCTTTTTGGTTGTTTTCAGCCGAAGATGAGATTTATGGCAACAAGCGTTGAATGGTTGACAACAGTTTTTTATATTCGCCTCGTTTGATCAGTTCGCTTTGCGCCAGCATATTAAGCAATGCCGGTTGATGCTCTTCATTTAATTCATTCAGAAAATCCTCGCTGAACCCTAAATTGCTGGCGACATAAGTCAGGTTAAACATATCGCAATGGTTGCCATACAAGCTGCCGAGCAAGTAACTTTTCGCGTATTTGGTTGACAAAGGCATGTCGTCTTGCAGATCAGGGAGGCGATGACGCTGATCGTCAATCAGTAAAAGATGGTAGTCAAACAGTTTTTGCAACAACAGGGCTTGTTCAGTTTCAGCCTGTTGCTGCTGAATGAGGCTGGCGCTATCACACCAGATAGCGGCTACCGGGTAATTGATGCAATATTTTTCAACCTGTTCAATAAAGAGTCTCACTTGTCCGATATTCATTTCCGGTAGGCGCAGGACCGCGACGCCTTGTCTTCTCAGGCGCAACTCCAAAACAGGGCTGACGGTATGATCAATCAGCAAATACCCTTGACCAAGATTGAGGCTATGGACCAGTGCTGTTTGTAGGGCGGGCCAATGGCCACAGGCAATATGTTCTGGCGAGACCAGGTAACGCCGTTCATGCGCCAGCAAGTTCGCCAGCATATGTTTCAGGTCGAATAAGCCAGTGACATCATAATCTTGCGGACGCAGCTTGTGTATATGCAAGGCTACGCGACGGAAGTGGTAAATACAGGCCTTTTGTATTAATTGCTGAATACTGCTGGCCACAGTGTTTGTAACAGAGGAGGCATTCGCCGCACTTTGCGGAGCTAAAAGAATGTGATGCGGATTTTCAGAAACAAACGTGCCTCGTTTGGGCTGCGTATAAATAAGTCCTTGAGCAGCCAGCTCTTCATACACCCGTGAAACGGTTTTTCGGTTGATGCCCAGGCGCTGGGCAATATCGCGGGAACTGGGCAGGGCGCTACCCCCCAGCCAGGATCCACCTTCAATCATGCTGCGGAAATGTTCGGTCAGTTGTTGGTGGATAGAGGAGGGCGAATTCTTATCCAGAACCAGAGAATAATGCCAGGGTCTTAGCACGGCCAGTATCTACCTTGTTAATCAAGTAAGCGGGTAACGCCTCTCGCTGTAGGGCGTTACGGTTACCTGAAGGGCATACTAGGACATGGCCTTCGATGATGGAATGATACAAAAAAAATGCAATTCCATAAAGTTTTAGGAAAAAATCCCTATCTGGCCCATGAATAAAACCGCAATCTGGCTGGGTGTCGTAGGAGGATATTTATATTACAGTTACATTCGCTTAATAGATGTATTAAAAAGTAACATCCGGCTCACTGGGATCCTAGTACCAGCGATAACTTAAGCACAATGCAATTTTCCTTCATGCTCAAGATTGCAATCTTGTGATTTATCTTTGGAGATATACTATGATCAAAACCAAAACAGCTTTCGGCATTGCTGCTAGCGTTGCGCTGGCCCTGCCTGTATTGGCTTTTGCTGCAGCTGACCAAGAAGCTGCGATGAAAGACTCAAATAACTGGGTGCATCCACGCGGTCAGCACAACAACCAAGGCTACAGCGCCCTGGCACAAATCAATAAGGGCAATATTAAAAACCTGAAAATGGCCTGGACATTCGCCACTGGCGTTAACCGTGGTCACGAGGGCTCCCCCATTGTTTTAGGCAACATGATGTATATCGTGACTGCTTTCCCAAACAATGTGTATGCCTTGGATTTAAACGATAACCAGAAAATTGTCTGGTCCTATTTCCCTAAACAAGACCCAAGCGTTCAGGCAGTATTGTGCTGTGACAACGTGACACGTGGCCTTGGTTTTGGCGACGGCAAGATATTCCTGCAACAGAATGACGGCTTGCTGGTTGCTCTGGATGCTAAAGATGGCAAAAAAATCTGGGAAGTTAAAAACACTGATCCAAAAGTCGGTGCAACTAACACCAACGCGCCACATGTGATCAAAGACAAAGTATTGACCGGTTGTTCAGGTGCTGAATTCGGCGTACGTTGCTTTATCGCTGCATACAACCTGAAAGACGGCGCTCTGGCATGGAAAGCGTATTCCACAGGCCCAGATGCTGAAACATTGCACGACGCTAACACAAACAAAGATAACCCACTGTACAACGCGCTTTCTGTTTACCAGGACGTAAACGGTGGCAACAAAGAGGGTGGTTCATTTAAGCGTCTGTCTGCTGACCAGATCAAGGGTGGCGAAAAAGAGCTGGGTACACGTACTTGGTTGAAACCACAAGCAATTAAAGACGGCTGGCAACATGGTGGCGGTTCTGTATGGGGCTGGTGGCCATATGATGCACGTACAAACCTGGTTTACTACGGTGCAGGTAACCCATCCGTATGGAACCCAGATGTACGACCAGGCGACAACAAATGGTCTATGACTGTAACTGCGCGTGATTTGGACACTGGTGTGGCTAAATGGGCGATGCAAATGACGCCACATGATGAGTGGGACTACGACGGCGTCAATGAAGTGATCCTGTTCGACAAAGGTGGCAAAACATACGCATGGCACCATGACCGTAACGGTTTTGCTTACACTTGGAATGCGGTGACTGGTACACTGATCGCTGCTGAAAAAGTGCATCCATTCGTTAACTGGGCAAGTGATGTAGACCTGAAAACAGGCGTGCCTAACAAAGACGGCCGTTATTCTACTCACCAGGATTACAACGCCAAGGGTATCTGCCCAGCGGCTTTGGGTACTAAAGACCAACAGCCAGCTGCTTACTCTCCAAAAACTGGTCTGATGTACTCTCCACTGAACCACGTGTGTATGACATACGAGCCAGTTGAGTCCAAATACGTTGCTGGTCAACCATGGGTTGGTGCGACACTGACCATGTTTGCTGGTCCAGACGGCGTGATGGGTGGTTTCGGTGCTTACGACCCAATGACCAACAAAAAAGTCTGGTACAACAAAGAGAAGTTCTCTGCCTGGAGCGGTGCATTGACGACTGCCTCTGACCTGGTGTTCTACGGTACCCTGGACCGCTGGTTCAAGGCTGTGGATGCGAAATCCGGTAAAGAGCTGTGGAAGTTCCAAGTGGGTTCAGGTGCCATTGGTAACGCATTCACCTATGGTAACAAAGGCAAGCAATACGTAGGTATCTTGTCCGGTATCGGCGGTTGGGCTGGCGTTGCGATGAACCTGGGTATGACGACTGACACCGACGCACTGGGTGCTGCTGGTGGCTACAAAGAGTTGACCAAGTACAACGCTGCTCCTGGCGGCGGTGCATTGAACGTGTTTGCCCTGTAATTTGAGAATCTTTTCAAATTGCGTGTAAACGCACGTTGACTAAAAAACACCCTGCTCCGGCAGGGTGTTTTGTTTTATCAGGCAAGGTTTGGAAGCTTAGGGAAGAAAAGTGCGAAGTTAGCCGTAAAGCTGTACAGAATTTTCAGCACGGATTTGCAGGAATATCTGATGGCGTTCAGGTGCAATCTGACCGTCAGCCAAGGCCTGCAGAATGACACAGCCTGGTTCGTGAGTATGGGTGCAATTGTTGAATTTACAATGACCGATAAACGGCCTAAATTCGACAAACGCATACTCCAGCTCTGCTTCTTCAATATGGTATAACCCGAATTCTTGTAAACCGGGCGAGTCAATAATCGCGCTATCGCTATCCAGGTGATACAAATGCGTCGCTGTCGTTGTATGTTTGCCGCTGTCCAGCGTAGCGCTGATTTCCTGTGTTTTGCTGCGTGCTTCTGGCAGCAGGCTATTAATAATCGTTGATTTACCCATGCCAGACTGGCCGACAAGGACGCTGGTGTGTCCCTCAAGTAAAGGTCTTAAGCAATCAACGGATTCCGTCGCATTCAGTTGCAGGGTAAGGTAACCCAGCGCTGCATATTGCTGCAGTTTTTGCAGCGCTTGCGGATTAGGCAGGTCACATTTGTTGAGGATAATTACTGCCCGAATTCCGGCCGCCTCGGCTGCAATCAGGCAACGATTTAGCAAGTCCTCATAAAAGCTGGGTTGGGTGGCAAGAACGATCAGTATCTGCGTGACATTGGCCGCCAGTATCTTGCTTTTGTAGGCATTGCTGCGATAGAGCAGGGTCTGGCGTTTAGCCGTTTTTTCAATGACGCCCTGGTTATTGGCAGTCAGTGTGACTGTCACGTGGTCACCCGCCGCGTTGTCGACTTTTTTACCGCGAGTCACACAGCTAAGAATGCGGCCATCAGGCAATTCTACGTTATAGCGCTTGCCGTAGGCAGCGACAATGAGACCTTCATGCGGCATGCTAGAAATGATAGTAAGTGTGATTGAGGTACTGTACCACTTGCTGCTCTTCATCATCAAACCATTTAAGGTTGAGCATGGTATTGCAGTTGGTGACTTGTGCTTTTAAGCCATTGAAAGAACGTACTTTGCGGTATTCTCGCGTATAAATACCGCTCCCATCCCCGCCAAAACTACTGGCATGGCAACTGATACAGTGGGTTTCGACCAGTTTTTTACCTGACTGCAGCGTGTTGTCTGCTGCACTTGCCGTGAAGGTGGCAAGTGCGAAAAAACTGGCTGTCAGCAAGCGTTGTTTCATGCGTAAGTCTGCAATTTGGCGATGCGCAGGCTGGCAGGCGGATGCGAATCATAAAATGCTGAATGCAGTGGATCAGGGGTCAGTGTAGAGGCATTATCGCGGTACAGCTTGACCAGAGCATCAATCAGGAACTGCGGTCTAGATTGTTGTGCTGCATAGTGATCTGCTTCAAATTCATTGGTCCGTGAATACGCGGCCAAGAGCGGGCGCAGGATAAACATAAAGACCGGTGACACCAATACAAACAGCAGTAAGGCCATATGGTTGCTGGCTTCGGCAACGCCTAAGCCTGTGAAGAACCATTCCTGCTTGATCAGATAGCCCAGCAGCGCTAATCCGAGCAAACTCAAGCCAAACATCATCACAATGCGTTTGATGACGTGCTGATGCTTGAAGTGTCCCAGCTCGTGTGCCAGGACTGCCTCTATTTCATCTGCACTTAATTTTTCCAGTAGGGTATCAAAAAAGACCACACGTTTGTTTTTACCAAAACCGGTGAAATAGGCATTGCCATGGCCTGAACGTGTAGAACCATCCATGACAAACAGGCCCTGGCTGGTAAAACCGCATTTATGCAACAGTGCTTCAATGCGCGCTTTAAGGGTTTGATCCTGCATGGGCGTGAATTTGTTAAATAATGGCGCAATCCAGATCGGGTACACTGCCAACATAAACAGGTTGAACGCGCTCCAGATCAGCCACAGGTAAAGCCACCACCAGTCGCCCGCCCCTTGCATGAGCAATAACGCAACAAACAGAATCGGGCCACCGAGCAACAAGCCGACAATCGTATGTTTGACCAGATCAGAGAAAAACATGCTGCGAGACATTTTGTTAAACCCGAATTTTTCATCGACATTGAAGGTCTGGATGTAATCAAAGGGCAATGTCGCAACACTGGAAATCAGCATCGCCGAGCAAATGACCAGGGCGCCACGAATAATATCATGGTCAGGTAGCCATTGTTGCCAGGTTTGATCGAGTATTTGCAACACACCGCCCAGCGTCAGTGCCAGTAAAACAACCGTTTCTATCAGGGTTTCACTCAAACGCAGCTTGACCTTTGCCGTGGTGTAATCTGCAGCACGCTGGTGTGCCTCCAGGCTGATGGTGTGGCTAAACGCCACAGGCACTTGTTTGCGGTGCTGCTGAATGTGGCGGATGTGGCGCAACCCGAGCCAAATGCGTACGGCAAGGGTGATGATGACTATCGTCACAAATATTTGAGTAAAAAGTCCGGACATAGGAAGTAGGTGGTTTTTAAATTGATTTCAGGATGCTATTTTGATGGATTTAACTCCACCTTGTTCACTGAACTGCATATAATGTTTCATTTTAATGGAAATCATGACGAGAGGCACACAATTGGCAACTAATCAGGACAATTTAATCTGGCTGGATATGGAAATGAGTGGGTTGCTGCCTGACAGTGATCGCATTCTTGAATTGGCGGCCGTAGTCACCGATGCACAATTAAATGTGATCGCTGAATCTCCTGTGCTGGTTTTGCATCAATCGGATGCGGTCCTGGATGGCATGGATGCCTGGAATAAGGGGACACACGGTCGCAGTGGGCTGATTGACAAAGTGAAGGCCTCTACACTGGATGAAGAGGCTGCCACAGATGCCATGCTGGCCTTTCTCAAAGAACATGTCCCTGCCGGCAAGTCGCCGATGTGTGGTAACTCTATCTGTCAGGACAGGCGTTTTATGGCCCGCTATATGCCCAGGCTGGAGCAGTTCTTCCATTACCGCAATCTGGATGTGAGTGTTTTCAAAGAACTGTCTCGTCGCTGGCGCCCGGATATTTATGCAGGTTTTAAAAAAGCCAGCCGCCATGAGGCCTTGGCAGATATTTACGAATCCATTGATGAATTAAAGTATTACCGCGATCATTTCCTGAACATGACACCACCCGCCAAAACGGAGTGAGAAAAAATCTGCATAAAAAAAAGACGCCTATTTGGCGTCTTGAGGGAGGAGAAGTTAGCTTTGGAGAAGCTTGTTTGGTAATAAGCACCTTCCATGCCAACTTTTCTTCACTTTTTGTTGGTCAATTGTAAGTGTTTGTTTATTAAACATTAAGCAGTTTTTGATACATTTCGAGGTAGTGTTGAGCGCTGGTTTTCCAGCTGACATCGCGTTGCATGGCCTGTTTTTGCAGTTGTTTCCACTGACGAGAATTGGCATAAATTTGCAATGCCTGCCTTAATGTGACCAAAAGTGTCCATGGATTATTTTCCGGCATTACCAGTCCTGTCATGTTGGTTGGTAACAATCCTTTGTCAGGGACGACTCCGCCTTGCACCGAATCTGCCAAGCCGCCAGTGTTGGCGACGACCGGAATAGTGCCGTATCGCAATCCGTACATCTGGTTCAGCCCACATGGTTCGAAACGGGAAGGCATGACAAAGATATCGGTGCCAGCCATGATACGGTGAGACAATGGCTCGTTGTAACCGATGGTGACAGAGACCTGCCCTGGATATTGCTGCATCAGTGCCAGATACTCCTGCTCCAACGCTGGTTCACCGCTACCTAACACCGCCAACTGGCAGCCGGTCGCAAGCAACTCATGCGCAATCTCAACCAGCATATCCAGCCCTTTTTGATGCGTCAGTCGACTGACTACACCAAGCAATGGGGCTGAAGCGAGTGGCTGTAAGCCTAATTCCACTTGTAATGCTTTTTTGACATTCTTTTTGCTGGCGAGCGTCTTTTCATCATAATTGTTAGGCAGGTAAGGATCGGTGGACGGATTCCACACGTCTGTATCTATGCCATTCAGTATGCCAGTCAAATCATGGGCGCGATGTTGTAGTAACCCCTGGAAACCAAATCCAAAGTGTTCAGTCTGGATTTCTCTGGCGTAGGTCGGGCTGACTGTCGACAGTGCATCCGCGTAATACAATCCTGCTTTCATGAATGACAGGTGACCGTAAAACTCGTAACCCGCCGGCTGGAAGTCCTCTTCATTGAGCGTTAGGCGATAACGCCAGTCGGCATGAAAGTTACCCTGAAAAGCCAGGTTGTGGATACTGAAAACGGATTTGGCCATACTACCCATTTGCTTGAGATAGTAGGGTGCAAGTCCGGTTTGCCAGTCATTGCAATGCACGATATCCGGCAGCCAGGATTGCAGCATATTCGGTACGGACAGCATCGCCGCAACTTTGGATAGCAAACCAAAACGCAGTGGATTATCTTGCCAGTCACCATAAATCGGGTGGTTGTAAGGGCCGCCGTAGCGGTCATAGAGTGCCAGGTCGTCAATCAGCAGTAAAGGGATGCGGGTGCCGGGCAGGGTAGTCTGGTAAATGTCACAACGAATATCGTGAAAGGCCTGCAAGGAGCCTAAGTGCTGCGGTGAATCACATTGCGCAAGGATGCCACGGTAGGCGGGCAATAGAATCTGTACATCTACGCCAGTTGCGGTAAGTGCAGCGGGTAATGCACCGCTGACATCTGCCAAGCCTCCTGTTTTGATCAATGGGAAAATTTCTGAAGTGACAAATAGTAAACGCAAGGGAGTCTCTTAAAATCAACAGGAAGGTCGGCACTCAAACTTTTTAAACTTATGATACATCGCCTGCTATTGTTTTAGAAGGACATTAAATTGAAATCTTGGCAGATGGTTGGCTTCAATGAGGCACTTGGGTGCGCTGGAGACTGTCGGGTTGGGTTTAATTCTAAGGGCCTAATTTCATTAGGAACGTTAATAGCCAATACCAGCGGCGGGTTCCTAGTGGCTAATGTGCTGGTTATTGGCCTTTGGGGGTAAGAGGAGACAAAAAAAGAGGACCACAGGGTCCTCTTTTTATTTGCGGCTGCTCGCAGTCAGGATTTAGTCTTTCTGCGTTTCTACCATCACCAGGCCAGTGTCTGCTGTATTACCTGCTTCGTCTTTTTTCCACTTGGGAGCGTTACGTGGTTTTTTGGCCTTGGCTGGTGTTTCCGTACCAGAGGCTGCAGCAGATGGGGCTGCGACAGGTTCAGATTTGGTTTCTACCAATTGAATGCCTGCATCGGCAACGCTTTCTGCTGTTTTTGTTGCAGGTTTACGTTTGCGAGCTGGTTTCTTTTTGGGTGTTTCTGTTTCTGTCGTTGTTTCCACTGTCGAGGCGGTAGAGGTTGTTTCAACCAGTTCTATCGCGGGCGCTTCAGTTTTGCCACGCGCCTTGCTAGCTTTGCTGGTGCGTGAGCGGCTACGCGGCGCTTTTTTCTCAGTTGCACTTTCTTCGCTTGGCGTTGCAGTTGTTTCAGCAGTGCTAGTGTCACTGCTTTCTGTTGCTGGCTCTGCAACAGGCACTTGCGCAACCACTGGCTCAGCGGCTTTAGTCGCAGGTTCCATTTTAGCTGCTGTTTCTGTGTTGACAGGAGCCATTTCAGTTGAGGTAACTGGCGCAGCATCAGCGGTCACTGCTTCCACAGGCGTATGAGTGTTGACCGCGCTTTCGGCTGTAGGTGGCGCGGATTCGTCACGCTGACGGCGGTCACGGCGACCATGACGGTTGCGGCGGTTACCGCGTTCACCACGCTCCTGTTTATTTTCGTTTGCCTGTGAAGTCAATACAGGCTGGTTTGGATCTACTTTTGCAGTTTCTTGCGTTGGCTGACGCTCTTGTCTGTCTTTTTGAACTGCTTTTTCTTGTGCCTGGCGTTCCTGGCGTGGTTTGTTGTGCGCGTTTTCCTCTTTGGCTGGGCGCTCACCACGCTCTTGATTGCGTTCACGCTGGCGGTCACGGTCTCGGCGGTTACGGTTTTTGTTGCGGTCACGGCCAGATTCCCTGGATTCGCGCGCTGGTTTTTCAACTTCTTGCACTACTTCTTTTTCTTCCAGGCCCAACCAGGACTTGATCACACCAAAGAAGGATTTTTTGGCTTCAGTGGCAGGGGCCGCAGCCGGTTTTTCCTCCACAATCGGTGCAGCAGTCGCTGGGGTAATCCCTTTCACCAGAGCCTCAATCTTGCTTGGTGCCGCAGCCTGTTGCAAACGGTGCTGGTAATCGGACTCGCTAGGCAGGTCCACCATTTTATAGCTGGCCTGGGTGGTTTCTTCATTCACATCATCATGACGGATACGCAGGATGTTGTAATTTGGCGTTTCCATATGGATGTTAGGAATCAGGATGACTTCCACACCTGTACGCTGCTCAATCTTATGAATGTCTGCACGTTTTTCGTTAAGCAGGAAAGTGGCCGCTTCCACAGGCAATTGCACCTGGATAATGGCGCTGTTGTCTTTCATCGCTTCTTCTTGTGTAATACGCAAGATATGCAATGCAGTGGATTCAATACCACGGATATGACCGGTACCGTTACAACGTGGGCAGGTCATGTGGTTGGTTTCACCCAGGCTAGGGCGCAAGCGTTGGCGGGACAATTCTAACAAACCAAAACGGGAAATTTTACCCATCTGGACGCGTGCGCGGTCGTGATGCAGGGCATCACGCAAGGCGTTTTCCACTTCACGCTGGTTGCGCTGGTTTTCCATGTCAATAAAGTCAATCACCACCAGGCCACCCAGGTCACGCAGGCGCATCTGGCGCGCCACTTCTTCAGCCGCTTCGAGGTTGGTGTTGAATGCAGTCTGTTCAATATCAGCCCCTTTAATGGAGCGGCCAGAGTTGACGTCGATTGAAACCAGGGCTTCAGTGTGGTCGATCACAATCGCGCCACCGGAAGGCAGTCTTACTTCACGCGCAAACGCTGATTCGATCTGATGCTCGATCTGGAAGCGGGAGAACAGCGGAATTTCGTCTTGATAGAGTTTAACCCGGGTCACATTGCCCGGCATCACGTGGTTCATGAACTGCAAAGCCTGCTCATGTACATCGGCAGTATCAATCAGGATTTCGCCAATATCGGCACTGAAATAATCGCGGATGGCACGGATTACCAGGCTGCTTTCCTGGTAAATCAGGTAAGCACCAGGCTGGAAGTTGGAGGCATCTTCAATGGCTTGCCATAGTTGGGAAAGGTAGTTCAGATCCCATTGCAGTTCTTCTGCGCTCCGGCCAATACCGGCCGTGCGGGCAATAATGCTCATGCCGTTAGGCACTTCCAGTTGCGCCATGGTGTCTCGCAACTCGTTGCGCTCTTCACCTTCCACGCGGCGGGAAACACCGCCGCCACGTGGGTTGTTTGGCATCAGCACCAGATAACGGCCAGCTAGGGAGATAAAGGTGGTCAGCGCGGCGCCTTTGCTGCCACGCTCATCTTTGTCTACCTGGACAATGACTTCCTGACCTTCCTTGATCACATCCTGGATACGGGCGCGACCTTGGTCAGGCTTGTCCTGAAAGTAGCTACGGGCGATTTCCTTAAAAGGCAAAAAGCCGTGTCTGTCAGTACCATAATCGACAAACGCGGCTTCCAGTGAGGGTTCTATGCGTGTGATCACGCCTTTGTAGATATTGCTTTTACGTTGTTCCTTACCAGCGTGTTCAATATCCAGGTCTATGAGTTTTTGTCCATCGACAATCGCAACGCGCAATTCTTCTGATTGCGTTGCGTTAAACAACATTCTTTTCATGCAGGGCTCCTAAGTCGAAGCCACAGAATAGTCATCAGTGCCGGGCGGGCCAGGGTTATAAATCAACCACCAGAATATAACGAAGTGACAGCTTGTCACCATATAATGTGCAATGGCTTTTTTCATGCTGGCGAATAGGGATTCAGCACAACATGGCAGGCATCAATGTGCACTTGAGTGCAGTAGCGCGTTCGCTACTGAATACTCGGATTCTGCAAGGGTGCAGTGCGTACGTGGCAGGGTTGTGTGACCTGTCTTGTCCATCGTCATTGACTGCAAAAATAAAACCCTAAACAGAGGGTAATTTCGTTAAAATTCGGGTTTGGCAAACGCCGAGCTCATTTGTTTGTTTATTCTGCGTGAGCTTCGGGTTAAATCATTTCTAATTAATTATCGCTACTTGATGGCGAGCGGTATTCACCAAAATTTTTGATTCTGAATACAATTGCGAGCCAGAAAAAATCTGGACCCGGAATGTCAGGGGCTGGGATCGATGGTAATCTCGAGTTCGGCACCGCGATGTTGTCGCCATGGCCGGAAAGACCGCTGATTCAGAATCTCGACAGTATATCCATAAGTCCCGATAAAGCAAAGCACGACCTGCAACTATGACTTCACAATTTCAAACAACCTCCTTGCCGCCAGCGCTGACCAGCGCTGCAAGCGACTCTGAAGAGCGGCCAGCCAGTGACCGCGTGACGCATTTGCGGGTGGATGAGGCTTCGGAAACACAACGTATAGATAACTACCTGGCCAAGGTGCTCAAAGGGGTACCCAAAAGCCATATTTACCGTATTTTGCGTAGTGGTGAGGTCCGCGTAAACAAGAAGCGGGTGGACGCCGAATACCGTTTGCAACTTGATGATGAAGTCAGGGTTCCACCTATCCGTATTGCAGAAACTGCGGCCAAGCGATCTGTAAGTAACATTAAAGTGAAGTTGGCTGAGCAGGTGATTTATGAAGATGATGCCATGCTGGCTCTGAACAAGCCTGCCGGAATGGCGGTTCATGGCGGCAGTGGTATCAGCCTTGGCGTCATTGAGCAACTGCGCCTGGAGCGTCCACAAGCCAAGTTCCTGGAGCTGGTGCATCGTTTGGACCGTGAAACCTCAGGGGTGTTGATGATTGCCAAAAAACGTTCAGCACTCACAGCCCTGCATGATGCCATGCGGCATCACCGTATGGATAAACGTTACCTGATGCTGGTACAAGGGCAATGGCAGGAGAGTAAAAGGAAAGTAACCCTGGATCTGCAAAAGTATGTGACAGAAGAGGGGGAGCGCCGCGTACAGGTAGTTGATGAACCTTTGCTGAATACTGAACCAGGGGGACGTAAATCACTCAAAGCAACGGGTATTGTCGCTAAGCGTCATGCTGCCAAAGGCAAGTTTGAGGTCGAAACACAAGTTTCTGAAACCTGGTTTTATCTGCGGGAAAACTTGGGTGCTTACAGTTTTCTGCAAGCGAAGCTGATTACCGGCCGTACGCATCAGTTACGTGTGCAGTTGTCGCATTTGGGATTCCCAATTCTGGGGGATGATAAATATGGGGATTTTGCGCTTAATAAACAATTAAGCAAACAAGGCCTCAAGCGCATGTTCCTGCATTCCAGTGAAACCCGTATTGCGCATCCGTTAACAGGTGAGCCTTTGCATCTTGTCGCGCCGCTGCCCATTGAACTGGAGAGTTTTCTGCAACATCAACGTCAACTTAAGTTGGTAAAGTAGTGATGCGCACAGATTTATTTATAAAAGTAATGTTAGGAAAGTCACTCAGTGAAACAATTTGATTTAGTGGTTTGGGATTGGGATGGCACGATCGCGGACTCTACGGGCCTGATTTCACAGGCATTAATAAAGGCGGCAGAGCAAGCAGGTTTGCCAGGCCTTAGTGAAGCGCGGGCGCGCAGTATTATTGGCTTGGGCTTGCGTGAGTCGATTGAAGTGCTGTATGGAGATCTCCCGGAGTTCCAGGCGCAAGCGCTGGCAACGAATTACAACCGTAATTATTATGCCAATGAAAACAACATATTACTGTTTGCTGGCATTGCTGAACTGATTGCCAGTGTGGATAAAAAAGGATGTAAACAGGCCGTCGCGACAGGAAAGGGGCGGCGTGGACTGAATACCGCCTTACAGCTTTCGGGTTTATCCCGATATTTCAATGCCACCAAAACGGTGGATGAATGTTTTTCCAAACCACATCCGCAAATGCTGGATGAGCTCATGGACGAACTGGTGGTCATGCCTGAACGCACACTGATGATTGGTGACTCGCAATATGATATGCAAATGGGCAAAAATGCCGGGGTCATCACAGCGGGGGTCAGTTATGGCTCGCAAACAGCCGAGCATTTACAGCAGTATTCCCCGGATTATATATTTGATGATGTGGCAACATTAAGTGCCTGGCTACTGGAGCAAACATGAGTGATGCCGTGACCTTTAACAGTGAGGATTTGCTCGAAAAGGGGAATGGCTTGCGTTTTGCTGTGCCTGTGCTTGGGCCGCATGCGACCGGTTTCGTCGTGCGCTTTGAAGGCAAGCCTTATGCGTATGTGAATCGTTGTGCACATGTGCCGGTGGAGCTGGATTGGGAGCATGGCAAGTTTTTTAATATGACCCAGGAATGGATCATCTGTGCCACACATGGTGCGATGTATGCGCCCCAAACCGGACGTTGTGTCATGGGGCCGTGTCAGGGAAAAAGCCTGTCACCGATTCCGGTCACAGAAGAGGCGGGCGTTATCAAAGTCCATCTGGATCAGTTTTAAGTCTGTACTCAGGTTGGAAATAGAGCGTTAACAAGCCGATATAATTGTTAGAATAGCAAAAATTATTGACGAAAGTTGAATTATGCAAGAAGAACATCAGCAGTCATCTGACTCCAAATCCACCACGCAATCTCCCGATTGGGCAATGCGCACCTTAGAGAAAATTGCACTGGCTGGATTGCAGGAACAGAAAGCAGCCAGACGCTGGGCCGTTTTTTTCAAATCCCTGAGCTTTCTTTTCCTATTGCTATTGTTATTAGTGGTGTTGGGCGTGGTTGGGCAAAATAAGACTTCGTCGACTGCACACACCGCCCTCATTGATATTGCCGGTGTGATTGAAGCAGGCGGCCAGGTTAATGCCGATGCAGTCATTAGCAGCCTCAACGATGCTTATGACAACAAAGGGACTAAAGGGATTATTTTGCGTATCAACAGCCCTGGCGGTAGCCCGGTGCAGGCCGGAATCATCAATGATGAAATCCACCGCCAGCGCAAACTGCATCCAGAAATTCCGGTCTATGCCGTGGTTGAAGATATTTGCGCTTCTGGCGGATACTATATTGCCGTTGCTGCCGACAAGATTTTTGTCGATAAAGCCAGTATCGTCGGTTCTATCGGTGTATTGATGGATGGTTATGGCTTCACCGAACTCATGAAAAAGGTGGGGGTTGAGCGTCGTCTACTGACGGCCGGTTCAAACAAAGGCATGCTGGATCCTTTCTCCCCTGTTAATCCTAAACAGCAGGCTTTTGCACAAACTATGCTTGATCAGATTCATCAGCAATTTATCACTGTCGTGCGTGAAGGCCGCGGGAGTCGCCTGAAAGAAAATGAAGAGATCTTTAGCGGATTGTTCTGGAACGGTGAAGAAAGCATCAAATTGGGCTTGGCAGATGCGCAGGGGAGTGCGGAATATGTGGCAAGAGAAGTGATCAAGCAGGCTGAAATCGTTGATTTTACTTATCAGGATACTGTTGTTGACCGTTTCGCCAAGAAATTGGGGGCCAGCATGGCGCAAGAGTTAGGCATAAGTGCTAAAAACCTGCTGCCGTCCCTGAGATAGGCGATAAATTTAGCAATAAAAAAGGGGCGTTAGCCCCTTTTTTATTGCCTGAGATTTATTTCTTGGTTTTATTCTGTTCGTTACGTTGCTTCAGCTTGGCACGCATTTCGTTTTTGCGACGACGCATGGTCACCAGGCCTTCGCCTTTTTTACGTTCATCCTCCTGTTTGTCGAACGGGTTCTCACCTTGGTGGTACTGCACGCGTAATGGTGTCCCTACCAGTTGGAAGGCCTTGCGGAAAACCCCTTCCAGGTAGCGGGTATAGCTGGCCTTGACGCCATCGACATGGTTCCCATGGACCACCACAATCGGCGGGTTGCTGCCGCCCTGGTGTGCATAGCGCAATTTAGGGCGGATGCCTTTACTAATCGGTGGCTGATGCTGTGTGGTGGCTTCACCGAGCACACGCGTCAGTTGTGGAGTGGCCAATTTGGCCATCGCGGCTTTAAACGCTACGTCGACTGAGCCCAGCAATTCATTCAGGCCTTTTTTACGTAGCGCTGAAATGTAGTGGAACTTGGCAAAGTCCAGGAATTGCAGTTTGCGGTCAATCTCACGCTTGATCCATTCCCGTTCATCATCCTGCAGCCCATCCCATTTGTTGATGGCCACCACCAGCGCGCGGCCAGCATCGACAATATAGGCAGCCACATGTGCATCCTGTTCGGTAATGCCTTCTTTAGCATCGACGACTAGGATCGCCACATTGGCATCTTCAATCGCCTGCATGGTTTTAATGACGGAAAATTTTTCTACGGCTTCGAATACCTTGCCGCGCTTGCGTACACCGGCGGTATCGATAATGGTGTATTGCTTGCCATTTTTTTCGAGTGAAATTTCAATCGAGTCACGCGTGGTACCGGGCTGGTCAAATGCAATCACACGGTCTTCACCCAGCAGAGCATTCACCAGCGTAGATTTACCGACATTCGGACGTCCAACGATGGCAATTCTCGGGGTGTCCTGGTTGGCGGGTTCAGGTGACTCAATTTCTTTATCGCTAATGGTTTCCAGTGCGAGCTCAATCAGGTCACGCACGCCTTCACCATGGGCAGATGAGATGGACAAGGGTTCACCCATGCCAAGCTCATGAAAATCGGCACTGACAATCGCCTTACGCATGCCTTCTGTTTTATTGACTGCCAGCAGCACAGGGCGTTGTGCCTTGCGCAGGGTTTGTGCAATGGTGAATTCCTGTGGGGTCAGGCCGGCACGGGCATCCACCAGGAAGATAATCACATCGGCTTCATCAATCGCCAGCAGGGTCTGCTTCGCCATTTCCTTGAGGATGCCTGTGTCTGCCGTTGGCTCGAAGCCACCGGTATCAATGACCAGGTAAGGTTGGCTTGCGCCTAAGCCGCGACCATAGTGACGGTCGCGGGTCAGGCCCGGCAAATCTGCAACCAGCGCATCGCGTGATTTGGTCAGACGATTAAATAATGTAGATTTGCCGACGTTAGGTCGGCCAACAAGGACAATGGTAGGTAACATTATTTATAAGTGACTGCGTAAAGGTGGCCGTCACGCGATTGCGCAAAGAATTGGTTGGCATTGCTGCCGGCAATCAGTGACATGATGGGTTTGGAGCCCAACTGCAAGCGACCAACAAAGCTGCCATCATCCTGGCTGAGTAAATGGATATAACCTTCGAGATCGCCCACGGCAACGATGTTGCTTAAAGGCAATGGCACGGTCAGGTTACGGTAGCCCAGATTACCCTGGCGCCAAAACGTTTTTCCGTTGCTGGCATCGAGTGAGTAAACGGAACCTATGGTATGGCTTAAGTAGATTTTGTTATTGTCCGCAGTCAGACCAACATAACTGGAAATGTCACGGTTCCAAACGATTTGCCCACGTTGGCGGTCAACCGCAGCCACTTTCCCCTGATACGCCACCACATACACCAATGGCCCATCAACGAACGGCAGGCTGGTAATGTCGGCAATCCGCTCGATTTCTGTGACGCCTTTAGGTTGTGCGACTGTGGCTTCCCAGATCAGTTTACCGTTGTCTGCTCTTATGGCAATCAGTTTTCCACCCGGGAACCCAGCATAGACTGCACCACTGTCAACCACAATACCGGCCTGTGTTTTCAGGGAGAGGGAAGGGGTTGCGCGCTCGTAAGACCACTTACGGCGGCCGTCTGCGGCATCTATACCGTAAATATGGTGGTCACTGGTGCGTACGATGACCGTGCCATCATAATAGCGTGGTTGCCCCTGAATTTCACTGCTCAGGATCGCACTCCACAGTTTTTTGCCGTTCAAATTTAAAGCGTACAAATGGCCTTTGCTGGTGCCAGCCAATACCAGGCCGCCACCCAAGCCCACACCACTGCTGATGGGCTCGCCAAGTTGGGTTTCCCAGACTTTTTTACCGGTTTCAGCTGACAGTTGCATCACGCTACCTTCAACATTGACGGCATAAATCAGGTTATCTGCCAGCACAGGTGTATAGCTAAAGCGACCAGCTTCGCCGACATCGGTAGACCATAGTACCCGCGTCTCATAGGACGACTTGATATCCTCCAGTTCAACAGGAGGGTTGGCTGGTTCTGCCCCAAAAATACTTTCGCTGAGGTTTGTTTTCACATCATTGAAAGCCGTGCATGCAGAAAGCCCGCTACCCAACAGGCATAAGGCGGCGAGCGTGACATGTTTGAGTGATTGCGACTGGTAGCGCAGGGCAGGGAAGTCAAACTTCATAGGTGGTTATCCCAGTGCGTCCAGTTTTTGCTGGGTCAGGTAAAAGAGTTTGCCTTCAGGGTCCAGGCCTGACAGTGCTTTGTTGTAAGCCTCTTTGGCTTCTTTTTCCTGCTTGTTGGCCATGTAGATATCGCCCAGTAAAGCATTCTTGATGCCGTCAAAGCCTTTGTCATCAATGGCTGCCAGAGTTTTTTTAGCATCGTCCAGCGCATTGCGTTCAATCTGCAAGCCCGCAATCTCAATCGCGGCCATGTGTTTAATCGCAGGCTCCTTGGCTTCAGCCAGCGCCCAGCGCAATTGTTTCTCGGCGGCTTCTGACTGTTTGGCTTCATGTAGGGCATGTGCTGCAAACAGTGCCGCACGGCCAGCATAAGGGGTCATGCTGTAATCTTTTTCAATAGCTTCAGCCTCTTTGCTGATTTGTTCGGCTTTTTTGCTGTCTACATCCAGCAATGACGTGCTCACCAGCGTTTGGTAAGCTGTTGAAGCTGCTGTGGCCTTGCTGTTCATCCAGGATTGATAACCCTGCCAGCCACCATATACCACCACTGCAGCAATCACCAGTCGCGTGACCAATTTACCATTTTTGTTCCACCAGGCTCTAAACTCGTCCAGTTGTTCCTGTTCTTCCAAATCGTATGCCATTGAATTTTCCTGCGTATTCTTATATGAGTTTTGTCGAGATTAAGCTGCTACTGCACGTAATCCATGGCCTGGAATCGCGCTAAGCAGTTGTTGGGTATATTTTTGTTGGGGAGCATTATAAATGGTTTCTACGCTTCCTTGCTCAATTACTTTGCCTTTTTGCATGACCAGTACCTCGTCCGCAATGTGCCTGACCACGCGTAAATCATGCGTGATAAAGAGGTAACTGAGCCCCATTTCCTGCTGCAATTGCTTGAGCAATAGCAGGATTTGCGCCTGTACAGAAACGTCCAGTGCCGAGACCGGCTCGTCGCATACCACCAGTTTGGGTTGCAATATCAGTGCACGCGCAATGCCTATACGCTGGCGTTGCCCGCCGGAAAACTGGTGCGGGTATTTATGTACATCCTCTGCCTTCAGCCCGACTTTTTCCAGCATTTGCACGACCATGTCCTGTTGCCGTGATTTGTTTCCGATACCGTGTATGACCAGGCCTTCAGCAATAATCTCACCGACCCGCATTCTGGGGTTCAGCGAAGCAAAAGGATCCTGGAATACCATCTGCATATGCCGGCGTGCGGAGCGCAGGGCAGGTTTATCCAGTGCCAGGAAATCCTGCCCATCGAATATCACTTCTCCGCTATCTAGCGGCAGCAGGCGCATAAGACCACGTGCCAGTGTCGACTTGCCGCTGCCAGATTCACCCACCACAGCTAGCGTGGTGCCTTTTTTCAGTGTCAGGCTGACATCGTCCAGCGCATGGATAGTTTGTGTGTTCAGGCCTAGGGTGCCAGTGCGCTGATGATAGGTTTTGTTCAGGTGACGTGCTTGCAGCAGGATATCGGACATGAAAGCTCCATCAGGCAGGCGTGAGCCAGTCATAACGCATGGGTTGCAATACTTTTTTGCCTTCGGCATCAGGCACACAGGCGAGCAGGGCACGCGTGTAAGGGTGCTGTGGTGATTGCAAGACCTGTTCAACACTGCCAGTTTCCACCACTTCACCCCTGAACATGACGATGACTTCATCGGCAATATCAGCCACCACACCGAAATCGTGCGTGATAAACAGCATGGCCATCTGCATTCGACTCTTCAATTCATCCAGCAGGCGTAATACTTGCGCCTGCACCGTCACATCCAGGGCTGTGGTTGGTTCATCCGCAATGAGTAAGGCTGGTTCGCAGGCAATACTCATGGCAATCATGACACGTTGACGCTGGCCGCCAGACAGCTCGTCCGGATAGCTATTTGCCCGCGCGGGATCTATCCCCACTTGCTCTAATAATGCAGCCACCTTTTGCTTGAGCGCCTGGCCTTTAAGCCCAAGGTGTGTTTGTAAAGGCTCGCCAATCTGGAAGCCTATGGTCAGCACCGGATTCAACGAGGTCATGGGCTCCTGGAAAATCATGGCCATTTGCCTGCCACGCAGATGCTGCATGGCAGCATCGTTAAACTGGCTGATATCTTGCCCCTGGAAGAACACGTGTCCTTGCATGCACAATTGTGGTGACAGCAGTTGCATGACACTGAGCGCGGTCAGGCTTTTGCCGCTGCCCGATTCGCCAACGATACAAGTGGTTTTTCCGCGTGCCAGCGTGAATGAGACATTGTTGACCAGTTTACGTTCTGGCGCACGGGCCGGTGTAATGGTCAGTTTTTCTAAACGCAGGATTTCGCTCATTCTATGCTGTACACCACGGTGACCACGACACGGGCAATTTTATCCACGGTGGATTTGTCATAAATGCCCCCATAGCTGTTATCACTGTCTTCGCCGCCGGTGGCAGGCAGGATATAAAACGCGCCCTGGCTGGCAGATTTCATGACGCCCACCTTGACGCCATCCTGTTTGACAAACTCGGTGGCACGCGTACGTGCATTTTTGGTGGCGTCGGCAATCAGCGACATTTTAACGGTTTCGAGATTGCTGACCAGGTATTCAGGTGGTTGCGAGGTCACCGGATGATTATCGGCGCGTAAGGTCAAGATCGCCTGGTTGGCTGCGGCGATTTTTTTGAGATCGGTGGTGCTGATATGCACACTCTGGTAGCCTTCAAAGCCACGCTGGACCTGGCGCGGACTATCATGGATATATTCTTCCTCGTAGTGAGGACCCAGGGTTTGTACGTCTATCGTTCGCATGCTTGAATCCAGGCCTTGCTGGTCAAGAAAATTTGCCAGGACGGCGCGTTCACGGTCTATGGCACGCAGGGTTTCAGCTTGTGTAGGCGCAACCACGCCAATATTAATCGTCCATTGCGCACGGTCAGCCTTGACCGGTTTTTCCGCCAGGCCTTTGACGGTGATGGACTGCTGGCTGGAAACAGCGTGTTTGGCCTGCACACCCAGAATAAAGGCTGCGGATGCCATGCCCACAGCCAGTAACAGGCCCAGGGCCGTCATGGCATTAAAAAAATGATTTTGCTCTGACATCTGGCCTCCTGTCACGGGTAGCAATTAGCTGCAATGAACGATGCCCAATACCTGGTCAAGTTTAACACGTACCTGCTCGCCCTGGCCCAGCATGGGTTTCAGGCTGAGTTCATCAGCAGCGGCTTCATCATCGCCTAGAATAGCGGCAAATCTGGCACCACTGCGATCTGCTTTTTTCATTTGTGACTTGAAGCTGCCACCACCGGCATGCAACACCACATTAAGCCCCATGCTACGCAGGCTTTCGGCCACAGTAAAGGCTTTTTGTTCTGCCAGCTCACCCACGTTCACCAGGTAAAGGTCGGGCTGGTTGCTCGCGGTGACGCCATATTCCTGCATCAGCAGGAACACGCGCTCGAGGCCAATGCCAAAACCACAAGCTGGAGTGGCACTGCCGCCAATGCGCTCTACCAGAGTGTCATAGCGGCCGCCACCGGCAATGGTGCCCTGGGCACCCAGTTTGGTGGTGACCCATTCAAATACGGTACGGTTGTAATAATCCAGGCCGCGCACCAAGCGGTGATTAATTACATAAGTAATCCCAGCCTGGTCGAGCAGGGCACACAAGCGCGCGAAGTGCTGTTTGGAGGCGTCACTGAGGCAATCCATGAGTTTTGGCGCAGCTTCGCATATGGCCTGCATACGTGGGTTTTTTGTATCGAGAATACGCAGGGGATTGCTGTGCAGACGGCGTTTGGCGTCCTCATCCAGCAAGTCTGCATGCTGTTCAAAGTAAGTAATCAAGGTCTGGCGGTATTGCGCACGCTCATCTGCATCACCAATACTGTTTAACTGTAATTCAACATCTTCAATGCCCAGCGATTGCCACAAGCGGGCCAGCATGACGATTTGTTCGGCATCCACGTCCGGCCCATCAAAGCCAAACGCTTCCACGCCAATCTGGTGAAACTGGCGCTGACGGCCTTTCTGCACGTTTTCGTGGCGGAACATGGGGCCCATATACCATAAGCGCTGTGGGCCATTGTAAGTCAGGTTGTGCTCAACCACGGCGCGTACACAACCCGCGGTGCCTTCCGGGCGCAGGGTCAGTTTGTCGCCGTTAAGCTTGTCTTCCCAGGCATACATTTCTTTTTCAACGATATCTGTATGCTCACCCACACTGCGTACAAACAATTCGGTGGGCTCCACCAACGGCATGCGGATATTGTTGTAGCCATACTGGCCCAAGATGCTGCGTGCAGTATCTTCGAGTTTGAACCAGAGTGGGGTGGCTTCGGGCAAGATGTCGTAGAAGCCTTTAATGGATTGGAATTTTTGCGTCATAAACTAAATAGCAAGTATAGGGATTACGCCAGGCTTGGCTGCGTGCAGCTTGCCACCTTCTGCGTAATGCGTACGGACATACTCGTCCACGATCTGTTGAAACTCTTCGGCAATGTGGTCACCTTTAAGCGTGACGGTTTTCTCGCCATCGACAAACACCGGGGCCACGGGGACTTCACCTGTGCCTGGCAGACTGATCCCAATATTGGCCAATTTGGATTCACCTGGCCCGTTGACTACGCAGCCCATGACGGCGACATTGAGCGTTTCCACGCCAGGATATTGGCTGCGCCAGACGGGCATCTGGTTACGTAACCAGGTTTGGATTTGCAAGGCTAGTTCCTGGAAATAGGTGCTGGTGGTGCGACCACAGCCAGGGCAGGCGGTGACCAGCGGGGTGAATGAGCGTATGCCCATGGTTTGCAGAATTTCCTGCGCCACGACCACTTCTTTGGTGCGTGACTCCGTTGGTTCTGGTGTCAGGGAGACACGTATGGTATCGCCTATGCCCTGTTGCAGCAAAATCGCCAACGCGGCGGTAGAGGCCACCACGCCCTTGGAACCCATGCCCGCTTCGGTCAGGCCCAGATGTAACGGGTAGTCACAGCGATTGCCCAGCTCCTGGTAGACCAGCACCAGGTCCTGCACATTGCTGACCTTGCATGAAATAATGATCTGGTTGGGGCTTAAGCCTAAATCCACCGCTTGCTGTGCACTTTCGAGTGCCGACTGAATCAGCGCTTCACGCATGAGTGCATCCGCAGACAGAGGGTTGGCTGACTTACCGTTGTCATCCATCATTTGTGCCATTTTGGCCTGGTCCAGGCTGCCCCAGTTCACGCCTATGCGCACCGCTTTTTGATACTGGATGGCGGCTTCGATCATTGCAGCGAATTGTTCGTCACGCTTGCTGCCTTTGCCAACATTGCCTGGATTAATGCGGTATTTGGCCAGTGCTTGTGCGCACTCAGGGTAGGCTTGCAATAGCTTGTGGCCATTGTAATGAAAGTCACCTACCAATGGCACCGGGCAGCCAAGTGCATCTAGCCCTTTGCGGATAGTACCTACCTGTGCCGCGGCCTCCGGGCTATTCACCGTGATGCGTACTACCTCGGAACCAGCTTGCCACAATTGATAGACTTGCGCGATAGTGGCTTGTGCATCGGCAGTGTCTGTATTGGTCATGCTTTGTACGACCACAGGGGAGACCGTTGTGCCATTCAGTCCGCCACCGACTGCCACGTGGCCAACCATCACTTGAAGGGTGTTTCTACGGGATAGCATGATTGATTATTTCAGTTGAATGCGCGCGACGCGGCCACGGGTGGCTTGCGTTAAATCGTAAGGCTGGTTATCAATGGTTAACTGCGTACCTGCAGCGTGACCAACGGTGATATTCACCGGTTTTTCGGTGAGCACCTGGCGCTCTGAGCCCGCAGGCAGCACTTCACTGAAGACTTTCTTGCCCTGCATGTCTTCGATACGAACCCATGAATCTTCACTCACCTTAAACTGCAGATTGGCTTTTTGCGGGTCGGTCGCTTTAATGGTTGTGCTTTCCGCTGCCTGTGTCGTGGCTGGTGTTGGCGTACTGACGATAGTACTTTCATTAACCATGCTCGCAGGCTGGGCCGGGGTGACTTCACTGCTCGTATTTGGTGTTTGCGTATCTGTATTATTGGTCTGGGCATCAGCACCATTGACACCCACATTTTCTGTGCCGGTGGACGCGGGCTCGGTGACAGGGGGCGGCGGTGTTGGATCTGCAGGCATGGCAATTTCCTGCTGTGTGGCGTCACTGATTTCACCCACATCAAGTGCCAGCGATGCATCTTTCAAGGCTTGTGGCTTGATATGATTCACATAGAAATAGGCAGCAATGCCTGCCAGAATCAGGAAAATAAGCAGGGTAAGCAAGCGTTGTGGACGAAATGCAGGCGTTGGCTGGTCAATGACCGAAGGGCTGGCATTGGAGCGCACGCTCAAGGGCAACGGAGCTTTGTTAGGGACAATGCGTTGATAGGCTTCCAGGATAGGCTGCACATCAATATTGAGTAATCGGGCATAGTTGCGGATAAAACCGCGCACAATACTGGGTTGTGGCAACTTATCAAAGTCATCTTGTTCTATTGCCTGAATTTGTTTAACACCCAACCTCAATTGACTGCAAACCTCATGGATGCTCAAGCCCTGTGCCTCGCGAGCTGCTTTCAAGACATTGCCGCAACCAGACCCTAAGGCAATAGCCGTGGTCGCTGGCTGTGACGCGCTTTCCATGGCCATGGCTGCACCATATTCTTCAGGGTTGTCTATTCGTTCAGGCTGCGTTTCCGGCATATGAGCATCTGCAGACGCAAACATGGTTTCCAGCGGGTGACTGTTATTTTCGGCCATGCTTTCAGGCGTGATCTGATTGCTTGTCGAGGACGTAATGTCCGCCTTGCGCTTACGGCCACGCCTGGGTTTGTCTACCGCTTCTGACGGTGTGGGGTTGACGTTGGTTTTGTCTTCTGACGTCACTCGCATTTACTCCATATTTTGCAATTGTTTGGTTTCAATGGCGTTAGGGAACAATTTATGCAACTGGACACTATAGTAGGTAGCGTCATCAGTCATATGCAATGACCGGCAAATTCGCACGGCCAATAATAATGACTCCGGTGTAGGAGCAATGTTCACGCTGTTTTGCAAGGTGTTCAATGCCAGCGCCGGTTCGCCACGTGAAAACTGCAGGTTAGCCAGCTGGTATGCACTGGCATGTGCCAGCGGGTCTATCTGCAAAGCCTGGAAAAAGTAATTCTCCGCTTGTGTTTTTTGTTGGGCACGCAGTGCACAAACGCCAGCGTTATAAAGCGCTACCTGTGGAGTTTTGTATAGCGGATTCTTCACTGCCAGGGCAAATTCTTTTTGCGAGGCTTCAAATTTACCCTGGTCGCACAAGAATCTGCCATAGTTATTATGCGATTCAGAGTTTGTTGGTTGCAACTGTATGGAGCGTTTAAAAGCCTCTTCGGCACGTGCCTGATCACCGAGGGTGGCATATACCAGGCCCAGGCCATTATAGGCGAGGGCATAGCTTGGGCTGCGTTCAATAGCCGTGTTGAACTCTTCAAGGGCTACCTCGTAACGCTTAAGGCGAAAGTATTCTGCACCAAGCTCGGTGTGTACGCGTGCAGATTCAACGTCACCGGTTTCTCGGCCGATCGGTTGCTGTTCGTATGGCGAATTGTTATTTGCGGAAGGGTTTTGCGCACAACCAGTCATCCACAACGCTGTCGTCAGGGCAAGCATGACTGCGGATGGCTTGAAAAAGGTTGATTTCATGGCTTACTGTTCCGGGTGTATCGCAATGGTTTTTTCTGTACGTCTGGTTTTATCCAAGACCTTGCCGGCCAGCTGACCACACGCGGCATCAATGTCGTCACCACGTGTTTTGCGTACCGTCACGACAAAGCCAGCCTGAATTAACATATCACGAAACGCGCGTACCTGCATGGGTTTGGAGGTGCCGTAACCGCTGTTGGGGAAGGGGTTAAAGGGAATCAGGTTAAATTTGCATGGTACATCGCGCACGATATTGATTAATTGTTTGGCATGTTCCAGCGTGTCATTGACGCCATCCAGCATCACATATTCAAACGTGACAAAATCACGTGGTGCTTTGACCAGGTAGCGCTCACAAGCGGCCATGAGGTCTTTGATTGGGTACTTTTTGTTGATAGGCACGATTTCATCGCGAAGCGCGTCATTGGGCGCGTGCAGGGAAACAGCTAACGCCACTGGGCAGTCTTCCTTCAGTCTGTCCATCGCAGGCACCATGCCGCTAGTCGACAAGGTAACACGGCGGCGGCTCAGGCCATAGGCACTGTCATCCAGCATGATCTGCATGGCGGTTACCACATTGTCATAGTTAGCCAATGGCTCACCCATGCCCATCATGACCACATTGGAAATGATGCGCTCACCGGGTGGCAGCAAGTCGTAACCGGGGGCTTGGCGCAGAGAGTGGTTGGCAATCCACAATTGTCCGATAATTTCGGAAACGTTTAAGTTACGGTTAAACCCCTGGCGACCGGTGCTGCAAAACGTGCACTCCAAGGCGCAGCCCACTTGGCTGGAAATACACAGCGTACCGCGGTCATCTTCAGGAATAAAGACGGTTTCCACACTATTGGAGGTGCCGTCCTTTAAGTTGTTTGTGCCAATCAGCCACTTACGCGTGCCATCGTCAGACACTTGCTCCAGCTGCACCTCTGGCAAGGTAAATTCGGTTTCCTGGCGCAATTTTTCGCGCAAGGTTTTGGCAATATCAGTCATCTGCTCGAGGTCTAACACCCCGAAGTGATGCATCCAGCGCATCAATTGCTTGGCGCGAAAAGGCTTCTCGCCGAGACTGGAAAAGTACTCGGCGAGTTGCGGTTGGTTGAAATTCAGTAAGTTAACCAAGTAAATTCCTGATTCGGTATCAATTTAAGCGTCTTTAAAGTGACGAAGATTGATTAACCGAAGAAGTATTTGATTTCGATGGCTGCATTTTCCAGTGAGTCGGAACCGTGCACTGCGTTTGCATCAATGCTGTCAGCGAAGTCAGCGCGAATCGTGCCTGGTGCTGCGTCTTTAGGGTTGGTTGCACCCATCAGTTCACGGTTTTTCAACACTGCGTTTTCACCTTCCAGGGCCTGGATCATTACCGGACCGGAGATCATGAACTTCACCAGGTCATTGAAGAAAGGGCGCTCTTTGTGTACTGCGTAGAAGCCTTCAGCTTCAGCTTGGGACAGTTGAACCATTTTAGCGGCAACGATTTTCAAACCGGCATTTTCAAAACGGGTATAGATTTGACCAATCACGTTTTTTGCAACGGCGTCTGGTTTGATAATGCTGAGTGTACGCTCTAAAGCCATGAGAACTCCAAAATAAATGAATTAACAAGAAAAACAAACGACTATTCTACTATTTTTAACGTGATTGATAAACCTTGATAGTCGCTTGATGATGTGATTGGTTTAAATAACAGGCATTCATTGCTTTATTTTTTTTATCTAGAGAGGATAGTTGTTTTATGATGTGATGGTTTGCAACGATCACAAGCGCATACGTACTGAATATGGGTGATTAAAAACGAGAGACAAGCCATGACTAATCAAGAACACATCATGCATACTTGCCCGGCCTGCGGCTTGCTATGTGACGATATCACGGGGGAAGCCATTGCCAAGCAGCAATTTTCCTGTGGCAAAGCCGCAAAATTCTATGCGCGGACCACAAGCGGTGCCCAACCCCAAGTAGGTGGCAAGAATGTTCCGCTAGAGGATGCGGTAAAGGCAGCCGCCGGGTTGCTCAATCAAGCCGAAGCACCGCTGGTTGCAGGGAGTAGTACTGATGTGCACGGAGCACGTGCCCTCGTGAACCTGGCACAGCATACAGGGGCGGCGATGACACATCTGAATGCTAGCAGCACCTTACGCAACATGAAAGTGTTGCAACATCGCGGCTGGCAGACCACCACACTGACTGAGGTGCGGAACCGTGCGGATGTCATCCTCATGATAGGGACGGATGTCGTGACGCATAACGCACGTTTCTTTGAGCGTGTGGTATGGGTCAATGACGCCATGTTTACCGAGCCTGCTGCGCGTAAGGTGATTTATCTGGGCGGTGACAAACTCAATACCAAGCCTGGTGTTGCACCAGATGGACGTGCACCTGAAGTCATTGAATGTGCTTCTGAACATTTGCCAGAAGTGATGGCAACCTTGCGTGCCCTGGTGATGGGAAAACCAGTCACGGCGGACACCGTTGCTGGTGTCGCTGTGAGTCGCTTGAAAGCCGTGGCCGAGACGTTGAAAGCCGCCCAATATGCGACCTTGGTCTGGGTCTCTAAAGATTTGCATTACGACCATGCTGAACTCACCATTGAAAATATTACTGAAACCGTAGTCGCGCTAAACCAGAAAAGCCGTGCCATGGGCTTGTCGCTAGGCGGTAGTGACGGAGATACCAGTGTCAACTATGCGCATACCTGGCTTAATGGCGTGATTATCGACGCGCCAGAATGGGAAAGCCATGATGCGGTGGTGTGGGTCAATAGTTACAGCCCAGATGCCATGCCGCCTGCAGGTACTTCGCCCGTGATTATATTGGGTGCGCCTGATAGCAAGTTTGAAACCGCGCCCGCCGTGTTTATCCCGGTAGCCACGCCAGGGCTGGATGGCAATGGCCAGCAGTTCCGTGTCGATGGTTCGGTAACGCTACCGTTGATTGCCGCCAAACCTTCTGATTTACCTACGCTGACGCAAGTGGTGGCGATGATACAAGCTCAACTACAAGGAGATTTGGCATGATTACGCTACTCAAAAATGCCAAAGTGATAGACCCCGCCCATAACAAGGATGGCGTGGTGCAAGATATTTATATCCGTGATGGCCGCATTATTGCTAAACCTGCCGACAGTGAGAAAATCGGTCAGATATATGACCTCAATGGCAAAATCGTGATGGCCGGTGCGATTGATATGCATAGCCATATTGGTGGCGGTAAAGTGAATATTGCGCGTATGCTGTTGCCGGAATACCAGGCCATGCGCAAGTTGGAGGAGCCAGAAGCTCACATCTGCGGTGCCAATTGCAGCCATCATGCCACACCAAATACTACCGATACGGGTATGCGCTATATCGAGATGGGATATACCGCCGCCTTTGAACCGGCCATCCTTGCTGTCAATGCGCGTCAGGCCCATATGGAAATGGGTGACACGCCCATGATCGACAAAGGCGGCTATGCCATGTTGGGTAATGATGATTACCTGCTACGTTTGCTAAGCCAGAATGCCGACCAGAAAACCATTAATGACTATGTGGCCTGGACACTGCATGCCACGCAGACCATAGGTATCAAGGTAGTGAATCCAGGTGGCATTTCTGCGTTTAAATTCAACGAGCGTCGCCAGGATCTGGATCAACTGCACAGTTACTACAACATCACCCCACGCCGCATTTTGCAGGCATTGAGCCGGGCCGTGAATGAAATTGGGATTGCCAAACCGTTACATGTGCACTGCAACAATCTGGGTGTGGCTGGTAACTTCCAGACCACGCTGGATACCATGGGCGCCAGCGATGGCTTGCCCATGCATTTGACGCATATCCAGTTTCATAGCTACGGCACCGAGGGCGATAAGAAGTTTTCTTCTGCCGCGGCCAATATTGCCGAGGCCATCAACAACAACAAGCATATCACTGCCGATGTCGGCCAGATTCTGTTCGGCCAGACCGTGACAGCTTCGGGCGATAACATGATGCAGCATTTAAATGCCAAAGTCGCCAACCCGAAAAAGTCGGTGATTATGGACATTGAATGTGATGCCGGTTGTGGCGTGGTGCCTTTCAAATACCGCGATGAAAATTACGTCAACGCCTTGCAATGGGCGATTGGCCTGGAAGTGTTCTTGAGTGTAGACGATCCATGGCGCGTGTTCCTGACCACAGACCATCCCAATGGGGCACCATTTACCAGCTATCCGCACCTGATCCGTTTGCTGATGGACAAATCTTTCCGTAATGATGCATTTGATAAATTGAACCTGGATGCGCAGGCCATGAGTAACCTGAAGTCACTGGATCGCGAATACAGCCTGTATGAGATCGTCACCATGACTCGCTCAGCGCCAGCAAAATTGATTGGCTTGCAAGACCGTGGTCACTTAGGTGTAGGCGCAGCTGCAGATATCACCGTTTACACTGATCAGGCTGACAAAGAGGCGATGTTTGCCAAGCCAGACTTGGTGTTTAAAGATGGCGAACTGGTCGTTAAAGAAGGCAAGGTCGTGAAAGTGGTGTGGGGCGCAACCCATACGGCCAAACCTGCCTTTGATAACAGTGTGGAAAAAGACATCAAACAATATTTTGACCGCTACCACACCATGCAAATGCAAAACTTCAAAATCAGCAATGACCATATTGCGGAAGATGGCCGCAATCATGTGATTAATCATGCGCAGGGATAATTATGATTATTAATGGAGTAGAGATCGATGATACCTTTGCCGAAGCATTCAATATGCGCGGCACACGTATCCTGATTACCGCGCAAAACCTGCGCTGGGCGTATAACGCCGCCAATGCCATGACTGGCTTTGCCACCAGCGTAATTGGCTGTGGGGTAGAGGCTGGCATAGAACGTGAGTTGAGCGAGGACGAAACCCCCGATGGCCGTCCAGGCGTCAGTGTGCTGATGTTTGCCATGGGCAGCAAGGTGCTGATGCAGCAGCTTGAAACACGCATGGGCCAATGCATTTTGACGTGCCCCACCGCGGCTGCGTTTGCGGGTATCGAGTCTGAAGACATGATTAGCCTCGGCAAGCATTTGCGATTTTTTGGCGATGGCTACCAGGTGTCCAAGCAAATTCCGGATGCCAACGGCAAACTCAAACGCTACTGGCGTATCCCGGTGATGGATGGTGAATTTTTAACTGAAGAAACCACTGGGATGGTGCGCGCCATTGGTGGCGGTAACTTCCTGGTGCTGGGGGCCAGCCAGGCGCAAGTGCTCACCGCCTGTGAAGCGGCGATCGACGCCATGCGCAAATTGCCCAATGTGATTATGCCTTTCCCGGGCGGGGTGGTGCGTTCCGGCTCCAAGGTTGGCAGCAAGTACCCTAAAATGTTTGCCAGTACCAATGATGCGTTCTGCCCGACCCTAAAAGGGGTCGTGAAAAGCGAACTGGATCCACGCGTGGAAAGCGTGATGGAAATTGTCGTCAACGGACTGACGTTTGAAGATATTGCGGTTTCTATGAAGGCAGGCATCGAAGCGGCTTGTAGCCTGGGTAAAGACAATGGCATCCTGCGCATTTCTGCTGGTAACTACGGCGGCAAGCTGGGCCAGCATCATTTTAAATTACGCCCAATTTTAAGCGGGGAGGTGACCGCATGAGCCATATTGTTTTAACCGCCAAACCAGTCTCTCGCACAGTCGATTGCCGTGCCTTGTTGCCGCTGGCCTTACAGGGTAAGACTGTCGCCGAAATAGCAGCGATCAAATTGGCCGCTAACCTGAGTGTCTCGGATGCATTTGAGGTCAGTCTAGACTCAGCCACAGAGGCACTTAAGCTGACTTTTAAAAACACGACTTCTTCGCACCAATATATCGGTTTCGGCATGACGACTGGTCAGCTGGTGGTGGAAGGGGATGTGGGTGACTTTTTAGGTGCGCAACTGCAAAATGGCGTGCTGATCTGCAAGGGCAACGCCGGTGCGCGAGCGGGCGACCGTATGCGCAGAGGCATGCTACTGATTGAAGGCAATGCAGGTGATTATTGTGGCTCTGACATGATGGCGGGTACGCTGGGTGTGCTAGGCAGCACAGGTGCACACCTGGGTTATGGCATGAAGCGCGGGACGCTATTATTGGCCCAGACACCTGCGCCACAAGCGACCTGGATAGACTGCGGTTTCCACAAACTGCCTTTCCTCAATATTTTGTATAAATCCTTCAAGCTGCTCGATAGCCGCTTTGCGCAGATCAGCAGCCAGCGTGTGCAACGCTGGATGGGCGATATGGGCGGCCTGGGCAAAGCTGAAATCCTGGTCATCCAGTCTTAGCTGCCAGATTTAGCAAGTCGAGATCAACGGGCCTGGTGCCCGTTTTTCTTTTTGCATCAGTAGCTTACAGTGGTAAAATCGCACTTTTGAAATTAAAGCTGTCTTCACATGAGTCAATACCTCACCGCTGCCCTCTACAAATTCGTCACGCTGGATGACTATAAAGAATTGCAACAACCGATTTTAGAGACTTGCCAGAAACATCAGATTAAAGGCACGTTGCTGCTAGCCCATGAAGGCATTAATGGCACCATTGCCGGAAAACCGGAAGATATCCGCGCTGTGCTTGCCTATTTACGTCAGGACCCGCGCCTGGCTGATCTGGAACATAAGGAGTCTTGGGCAGACAGCCACCCGTTTTACCGCATGAAGGTCAAACTCAAAAAAGAGATCGTCACCATGGGTGTGCCTGAGGTCGATCCCAACCTGGTGGTGGGTACTTATGTGAAGCCTGAGGACTGGAACGCTATTATCTCAGACCCGGATGTGATTGTGCTGGATACACGCAATGATTACGAGGTGCATATCGGGACATTTAAAGGCGCGGTAGACCCTAAAACCACGACTTTCCGAGAGTTTCCTCAATATGTCGCGGAAAATCTGGATAAAACCAAACATAAAAAAGTCGCCATGTTCTGTACCGGTGGTATCCGCTGTGAAAAAGCCTCGTCTTACATGAAGCAACAGGGTTTTGAAGAGGTTTACCACCTGCAAGGCGGTATTCTCAAATATCTTGAAACCGTGCCCAAAGAGCAAAGTCTGTGGGAAGGCGATTGTTTTGTGTTTGACCAGCGTGTAGCGGTTAAACATGGCCTCGAAGTGGGGGATCACGACCAATGCTACGCCTGCCGTATGCCACTCACAAAACAGGAAATGCAGAGCGAACAATACGAAGCGGGCATTTCTTGCCCATATTGCTTTGACAAACTCTCAGCCGAGAAAAAAGAATCTCTGCGGGAGCGGCAAAAACAGGTAAAGTTAGCCAGAATGCGGGGTAAACAGCATATCGGTGAACAGAACTAATTCTGAATGTCTAACACGCCGTTACATCATTAAGATCAAAAGCCAATCTAAAAAGATTGGCTTTTTCTTTTCTATGTTCAGTTGATGTTTGACCACACTGAAAAATCCGGGATCAAATCACATCCAGCGGGCTAGCGACACCACGTCCGCCCGTGTTCACCACTTTTGTATACAGTCTGGTTGTACTTTCATTCGCGTGCCCCATTAACTGTTGAACGGTTTTAATCTCTTGCCCGCCTTCCAGTAAATGCGTGGCAAAACTGTCGCGGAAGGCATTCGGCGTCACCATTTTCTTAATACCGGCTTGTGTAACCACCTTTTTAACAGCACGTTGTATGGGTTTTTCGTCGGCATGATGCCTATGCACCAAGCCGGATTGCTGTTCCACCGACAACCTGCTGGATGGAAACACATACTGCCACTGCCAGTCTTTTCCTGCATCTGGATATTTTTTAGCCAGTTCTGGCGGCATCCATACTTTACCAAAGCCTTTGCTCAAATCTTCATTGTGCAAGGCCTGCACGTTTTGCAAATGCATTTTTAATGGTTCAACCAGACTGGCAGGGAGCAGAGTGATACGGTTTTTATGACCATTGGTATCCCGCACAAAAATCTCCAGCCTGGCAAAATCAATATCCACCACACGTAAACGCAAGCACTCCATCACCCTTAAACCGCTGCCATACAACAGGCTTACTATCAGCCATGCAGTGCCATCTAAACTGGAAAGAATTGCCTGCACCTCCTGTTTGCTCAGCACTACAGGTAACTTTTTTTGCACCTTAATTTTGGTCACGTTTTCTAAAGCAGGTAACGCTTGCTCAAGCACCACATCATACAAAAAGAATAACGCGCTCTTTGCCTGGTTCTGCGTGCTGGCCGAGACCTTTTTCTCTACAGCCAAATGGTTTAAAAATGCCTCTACTTCAGTTGCTCCCATTTCACGTGGATGCCGCTTGCTGTGAAATAAAATATAGCGTTTAATCCACTGTATATAAGCCTCTTCGGTACGTTTGCTGTAATGCTTCACCCGCAAACGCTCGACAATCAAAGGAAAAAGCTTTGGAGCAGGTTTTACTTGTGATGTGCTTTCCATAGACAATCCCTTTTTTAGGTGTAATATAAAAACACAAACTATTAATTTATTGATGATAAATCATTTTTACAAATTTATATACTTCATACTTAATAAAATTTTAGGTTCTTTTTTGAGGTCTAATTAATCTTAGGTATTAAGGTGAACTATGACTTTTGACGAAGAGCATGCACTATAAACCTACAAATCATTAATTGGGTTTGGCACTGAGACTTTGAAAGCCATGCAACTCTTAAACGGTGGAGCAATCGTTGCTCTGCTGGCTTATTGGGCGTGGATGATCTTGAACGGTCGTTACAGTTCTATCGTGATGGTTTGGACTTTGAAACCGATGGTATTGTGGGCCAGGCATTTGAACATGGTGCCGTGGTGTTTATCCAGCTCTCTTCTGCTTTAAAACTCGCCCTGTGGCCGCGTGCAAGCATTAGCCATGATACTGGTTTGACATTGGGGCCTGCGAGCGCGACGGAGTTTACCTTGGGGCACAATGTGTCTTCAGCAGCCGAGGTAGACCAGGTGATGTTGCAAGCCCAGTCTGCCGGGGGCAATATTGTAAAGCCAGCCCACGAGACTTTTTGGGGTGGTTATGCAGGCTATTTCCAGGATCCGGATGGACATTTGTGGGAGATGGTCTGGAACCCGGCCTGGGTGGCAGAATAGTGTTGCTCAGCGTGAGCGAAATCATCATTTTCAGGATATCAAACTATGTCTAACCTTAGCGTCACAGAAATCAAGGCCTTTGTGCCCTCCAAGAATTTTGAGGTGTCTAAACAGTTATACAAAGACATGGGTTTTACCATGGCCTCAGAAGGGGGCGGCGTGGCTTATTTCCACTTTGCGCATGTGAGTTTCTTGTTGCAGGATTTTTGTGCAGAAAACCTGGCGGAGAATTTTATGATGCATTTGCTGGTGCAGGATGTAGACGCCTGGTGGGCGCACATTGAGCAAAGTGATCTTGTTCGTCGATATAGCGTCAAAATCTGGCCGATCCAGCTGCAAAGCTGGGGCATGCGTGATTTCTGTATCACCGATCCCTCTGGCGTGTTGTGGCGGATTGGGCAAAATGTCGATTGATGGCAGATTAATCTGGACGAGCACGTTTTCCTGGACACCATGATGGTTTATTAAACTTAAGCGAGTAGAGGATGGCATACCAACAACTTGCATACCTCCATTTGGCCACAATCGTGCCAGCATTTCTAGTCGGAAGTGTGCTGCTTGCTAGCAGAAAAGGCACTTCTGACCATAGGATTCTAGGAAAAATCTATCTATTGCTCATGGTCTTCACCGGATTGATCACTCTTTTGATGCCAGCCCAAGTGGGCCCGCAGGTGTTGGGTCATTTCGGATTCATTCATGCTTTTAGCTTGCTCACGCTTTATTCTGCGCCCGCTGCTTATTTTGCTGCCCGCCATGGCAATATTAAGGCTCATCGTGGTTATATGATAGGCCTGTATATTGGCGGCATTTTAATCGCCGGGGCATTTGCTTTTGCACCGGGGCGAATGCTTCATCATCTGCTGCTCGGCATCGGCTAGAGTAGCAGTTGGCCTTTCGCTGCATCACGGATTGACCGTGTAATGAAAAACGTCCGTCGCCACGGAATGGCAGGTTTGAAAAAAACAAAAGTTAAGGGGAGGGTGATGGCGAATCAATGGTTTTTCTGGGCAATCCTTTCTGCCTGTTTTGCTGCGCTGACGGCTATTTTTGCCAAAGTGGGCGTGCAGGGCGTGGATTCTGATTTTGCCACCTTGATTCGGACAGTGCTTATTTCGCTGGTGCTGGCGCCGTTTGTCTGGCTGGCGGGTAAATGGAGCAATCCATTGAGTTTGCCGCCTCGTTCACTAACGTTTCTTGGCTTGTCTGCATTGGCAACAGGCGCTTCGTGGTTATGCTATTTTCGGGCATTGCAGATGGGGGAGGCCTCGAAAGTGGCGCCAGTGGATAAGTTCAGCCTGGTATTGGTGGCAGTATTTGCCTGGCTGTTTCTTGGCGAGCGTTTGGAGGCGCGCGAATGGTTTGGTTTTGCTTTGGTTGCCACAGGGGTGATGGTGTTGGCAATCAAGCGCTGAGGTAGTCATGTGCATGACTCAAACAGGCTATTGCCAAGCCAATAGTTTGCTTTAAAAATACCTCTGGGTATCTCAAGTAATCAGGCCCCGTCAGGGGCTTTTTTTATGACCTCGAATTTGTCGCATTTGGTGTGGTCGTTACTTAAGTCAAGCCATGACGGCTAAGGTCAGGAAAATTAAGGATGAATAACAGTCACTTTAGCAGGGTGTTTATCGTCGTGATGTCTGTTTGGTTGGCAGGGTGTTGTGGCATTGAGCCAACGACGATTACGCAACAGGTCACGCCACCTGCCACCCCAACCGCTGCGCAGGTCAAATCAGCTTCGGGAGCAGTGTTACATGTGATTGGCGTATACCAGGGTGCCTTGCCTGAAGTAGCCGACAAGCGGCCTTGGTGGGCACAATGCCAGGCTGCGAGGCAGTCAACTGGCAGCACAGAGCCTCTGTCGCCTGCTGAATGCCAGCCATTTATTAATGCGAGTAGGGAGCAACGTACGGTAACGGTGAATGTCAGTGATGATTCTTCACCCATTATTCTGGGCTTAATGGCTTATGAACCGGTGACCTGGCACATTAAAACCACACCAGGCGTCGTTATCCAGAAAGTGATTCTGACGGGATACCATCAGCAAGATATTGTGGGTACCGGTGAGGCACAGGTGGATGTGTATAGTTACAACAACAGTCCTTGTGATCGTTGTGTGCAAAAGGGGCGCTACTTTTACTCTTATGAACGTGTGCCCAGGGAGATGGAACTGGCCGCTGGCGTCCGGGCCAGTTCTTTTCAAGGCAACTATACCGGAGGCACTTACCAGGTTTTCAAGGGCATGCTTTAGGGCCTGTTAACGCTATTTTAGTTGCCGCTGCTGGAGAGCATTTATTCGTTTCGCAAGGCGGAAAGAGTCGCAGGAATAGATTTGGCGCAGCTGGCTACATAAGACAACGTAGCGAAGCGAATCAATGATTCCAGCCCGCAGGGTTACCTCTGTCATCAGCGCTCTCCGCGTTGTTCGGCGCTTGTTGGGAATCACCAAACTGCGCTTCTCTCGCCTTGATAGCACTGATGACAGAGGCAACATCGACAATTGAAATAGCGTTAACAGGCCCTAGCTAGATTAATGGTAAAGTGTGGCCTTGTTGACTATCAAGGTTGGGGCTAAGTGTGCTGCGTGGATTGATTTATGGCTTGAGTATTTTGCATATCGGGCCCGGTTTTTCTTTTGCCGTGGTTGCGTTCGGTTGTGATGGCAATGCGTCTTCGGCTGGATTGGAAAGCATTTGCCAGCAGGATACTTTTGCCGCTTTTATCAAGTTAACTCTGGCGGCATGGGGTGTGATGATCACGCTATTAATGCTGAAAATAATAATTACAAATTACATTAATAAAAATAAATAACCAATTAATTATAATCATATAATTAACAATTAAATTCTTAATTCTAAACTTTTCCCAAATGCGGGACTCGAAAAATAAAAAATAGCTAAGGGAGTTTAATTTGTCTTATCTGAACCAGCGACGTTCTGTCGCGTCGCTTGCCCGTTTTCTCATTCAATCCGTTTTTATCCTTTGTTGTAGTCATGGATTACACAGCGTGGCCTTAGCCGCCAGCGATGATACAACCCCCAGATTGTTGCTCTCTGGTAGTGACGCGGCAGAAGCGGAAAAAGAGGCTAAAAAAGAACCTGAGCCACCGCGAATCACCTCAGTATTCGGCACTCAACCACTTAAAGAATTCAAATTACCTTTTGAAGATCAATATCCGTCAGGTCCCTTCGAGCGTCTGGATAAAAAACTGTTTCTGTTTATTAGTAAATGCGGTGAGGTGTTTTTTGTCCGCCAGAATGAGAGCATGGAATTGGTCAAACCTGGTAAGGCGTTGGCCAAATTTATTCCTGGTGACGAGACCTCGTCTGATGAAAGCAGCAGCAAGCAATTGGTTTACTGCAAGGAATTATCCGGTGTCAAAGACTCGTTGCTGGTAGGTAAAACGCTCTATGTAGCTTATACCACCTGGGATGAAGCCAATAATGGAGTACGACTGGCAGTCAGTGAGTTTGCTGTGGATGTTGAAAATAGCGAAGTCAGTTTTGATCGCGAAATTTATATCAGTCGCCCGGCCATTAAAGAGCCAATCCTGGGACATCAGGTCGGTGGCAAACTGGCGTTGGGAGAGAATGAGCGCACCTTGTACCTGAGTTTGGGCGACTTTTCCAAACCTGACCGGGTGCAGGATAAAACTACCTCTTTAGGCAAGGTGGTACGTATTGATTTGCAGCGCTTAAATGCCGAAGTGTATGCCTCAGGCTTTCGTTCGCCTTCTGGTGGCTTGTTTTATGACCGCGAGAGCAATGAATTATGGCTCACCGACCATGGGCCGCGCGGAGGGGATGAGATTAACCTGATCAAACGTGGAAAAAACTACGGCTGGCCAAATGTCAGTTATGGCACGATTTACGAACGTGACGGCATAGGCGGCTATTATGGCAATAAATTCAATAGCCATGAAGGGTATGAAAAACCGCAAATGACCTTCTTGCCGTCGATAGGCATTGGCCCACTGGTAAAATATCCTTCTACTGGACGCAATGATTTCTGGGATAACGATTTATTTGTCGCTGGCATGGGCAATACCACGTTATACCGCATACGCAAAGAAGGCACCTCGCTTGTGTACGCCGAGCCGGTATTGAACGGATACCGTATCCGTGCCATCCAGATTGACCAGAATGGCACGTTCTATCTCAAAACGGACCATAACCAGTTACTGATTTCGGAACAGGAGTGAACAAAAATGTATTTGAAATGGTTAGCCGTCATCCATGGTGCTTAACTCTTTCTTAAACCACATCTTTCGATATGGTTGGGCGTTGCCCACAACTCTGCTTGGTTTGTTATTCGCGAGCCTGTTATTGCTGACGGGTGCAAGCGCACGGTGGGTTGATGGTGCGATAGAAGTTGCTGGGGGTTGGCTGGCACAAAAATTGGTGCAGACTAGTGGTTTTGCTGCGCTAACACTCGGGCATGTTGTATTGGGCTGCTCGGCTGAGTGCCTACAGCGTTTGCGTACCCATGAGCATGTTCATGTGCGCCAGGCAGAACGTTGGGGCTTGTTGTTTGTGCCTGCCTATTTGCTGGCGGGACTTTGGCAATGGCTGCGGGGGCGGCATGCTTATTATGACAATCCGTTTGAGCAGGAGGCTTTTGCAGCTGAATCGGTCGAATCTGTAAGTTAGCTTTAAAAGCAAGAGTAGCATTAAAAAAACGCCAGTATAAACAGGCGTTTTTGGTAGACATTGAGGCTTGTCTAAAGATGCTTAATACAAGCTTTCCCAGAATTTCCACCAGATTTTTTCATCTTCATTGATCTTGCCGGTGATCATCGGGTTTTCAGGATAATTGGTTTTCAAGATACGCAAAGTATCGTTTTTGAGGTCGGTCAGATCCATGGCGTCATAGGCACTCACCAGTGTGATCAGTGCGTCTTCCACCGAGCTTGAGTTCGGGTAGGTTTCCAGTACATAGCGTGCACGGTTCAGTGCAGCAACATAGGCTTTGCGCTGCATGTAATAACGTGCCACATGCATTTCGTGCATGGCCAGGGTATTCACCAGGTAAATCATGCGCTGGGTGGCGTCTTTGGCATAACGGCTGGTCGGGAAGCGTTCAACCAGTTCTTTAAACGCATTAAACGAGACGCGCAGGGTTTTTGGATCGCGGTCGTTAATTTCCTGCTTGGTGTATTTTTCGATGATGCCGCGCTCGTTAAAGGTTGCCAGGCCTTTGAGGTAGTAAGCGTAGTCGAGGTTGGGGTGATTAGGGTGCAACTTGATAAAACGGTCAATCGCAGATAAGCACAACACCGGTTCGGATTTTTTGTAATAGGCGTAGGCAACTTCGAGTTGTGCTTGAGTCGCATAAACGCCGTGCGGATAACGGGCTTCAAGCTTCTGGAAGTACTCGATCCCTTTATCGTAGTTTTTATCCGCCATCTTTTCCTGGCCCGCCGCGTACAGGCGCTGTTCGCTCCAGCCTTTGGTTTCGTCAAGCGGGTTGGGGTTACCAAAAATGGCACAGCCACTCAAGGCCAGCGCACCGATAAAAATAAAAGCACGCGTGAACAGGGTGTTAAGCGGTAAAATGCGAAGCATGTTGTTTAATGTTGTTTTATCTAAGGAAACTCAGGGCATTATAACTGATGCCGTTTGAAAATATGAAAGAAAGCACCTCCTTACATCTGGTCGTTCCTGGCAATCTCGGCGGGCAGCGTCTTGATCTGGCGTTGCAGCAAATGATGCCGGATCATTCCCGTAGCCGTTTGCAGGTCTGGATCAAAGAGGAACTGGTCTTGCTGGATGGCAATGCAACCACCGCCAAAACCAAGGTCTGGGGCGGTGAGAAACTGGATATCACACCACCTAGAAATGCGCAGGAAAACGCATTCGAACCCGAAGATATCCCTTTGGATGTCGTCTATGAAGATGATGCCCTGATTGTTATCAACAAGCCAGCCGGGCTGGTTGTGCATCCGGCCGCAGGTAACTGGAGCGGGACTTTGCTCAATGCGTTGCTATTTCACTGGCCGACCTTGAAAGATATCCCTCGCGCAGGCATTGTGCACCGGCTGGATAAAGATACCAGCGGCTTGCTGGTGGTGGCCAAAACGCTGGAAGCGCAGACCAGCCTGGTGCGGCAGTTACAAGCGCGCACGGTCAAGCGAGAGTACCGGGCGATTGTCTGGGGGCAATTGTGGCGTAATGGCAAGGTAGACCAACCCATAGGCCGCCATCCGCATCAGCGCGTCAAAATGGCGGTGGTACGCCGCGGCAAGCCAGCCGTGACGCATTATGAAATTCTGGAGCGCTTTGGCACGAATACTTATTTGCGCTGTAACCTGGAAACCGGTCGTACGCACCAGATTCGTGTGCATCTGCAACATCTAAAAGCGCCCATGGTGGGCGATCCGCTCTATGGCATCGGCAATATTATTCCACACAAAATGATGACGCCAGAACTGCGTGAAGTCATCGGTAACTTTAAACGCCAGGCATTGCATGCGATCAAGCTGGGGTTGATACACCCGGTCACCAATGAGCCCATGGAGTGGCAGATTGAACTGGCGGATGATATGCGTGAATTGTTGGAGGCGATGCGTGTTACCGAGCCTCCTGAAGAGGTGCCTCTGGTCGACTTTAATGTCGATGAAAATGGCCTGTTTATGGGTGACGATGATGAAGACTGGGGCGACGATGATGTTGAGGATGACACCGAACTTGACGATGAAGATTGGGAAGATGAGGCTTAATGATGGCTGAGTTGCCATTGATCACACCCGACTGGCCCGCGCCAGCCAATGTCAAAGCCTTGCAGACCACACGCCAAGGTGGCGTGAGCATGGGTGTCTATGCCAGTCTCAATTTGGGTGACCACGTCAAAGATAATCCGCCGCATGTGGCAGCCAACCGGCAATTGCTCAGCGCATACCTGCCCAGTGAGCCCGTATGGCTGAATCAGGTGCACGGTGTGCGTGTGATTGATGCCGCTTTATCCTCATGCCTTGAAAGTGCAGATGCCAGTGTTGCCACCCGTAAACAGGTCGTTTGCGTGACCATGACGGCAGATTGCTTGCCTGTTTTATTATGCGATCATGCTGGCACTGTTGTTGCTGCTGTGCATGCCGGTTGGCGCAGCCTGTGTGACGGCGTGATTGAAGCAACAGTGGCTGCCATGCCAGTGCCCGCAGGTCAGCTCATGGCATGGTTGGGGCCTGCGATTGGCCCGGAGGCATTTGAAGTGGGCAACGAAGTGCGGGCCCAGTTTATGGCCAAGGATGCACAAGCTGAATCCGCGTTCAAAGCCAAAGGCGATAAGTGGCTGGGCGATTTGTATACCATTGCCCGGCAGAGATTGCAGCGACTAGGCGTGACCCAGGTCTATGGGGGCGGGCACTGCACATTTAGTGAGTCTGAAACTTTTTTCAGCTTCCGTCGTGATGGCGATACGGGCCGCATGGGAAGTTTTATATGGCTGGAATAAACACCTGTTCATTTAAGCAATCACTTGGCTGCCGAAAAACGCAAAGCGAATCTTGCAATATGAACGGCGTACCCCTGCGTTTATCCGCGGTAAATAAAAACACACAAAGACGTTATGAAACAGCATTTGATTTTTGACCTGGATGGAACGCTGATTGATTCTGCGCCCAGTATCCTGCATTGCTTTGACCTGGCATTTACTTCAACCAATACGCCACTGATCGTACCGCTGACGCATGATGTGATTGGGCCACCCTTGCTGGAAACGCTGAAGCGGCTTTCTGGCAGTGAGGATGTGACATTGCTGAATAGCTTGGCAGCAGCTTTTAAGCAGCATTACGACACCACGGGTTACCAGCAGTCCGTGGTGTTTGAGGGTATCGCAACCATGTTGCAACAATTGCAGGAGCAAGGTTACAAGCTTTATATAGCGACCAATAAACGCTTTTATCCTACCGAGAAAATCATGACACATCTGGGATGGGACACATTTTTCCGCGGTGTCTATGCGCTTGATTACTTTCAGCCAGCGCTGAAGTCCAAGGCCGAGATGATAGGACAAGTGGTGGCTGAACATGGTCTGTCCGTTGCCGACTGCTTATATATCGGCGACCGTCTTGAAGACGGCCAGTCAGCCGATGCCAATCGGATGGACTTTGTCCTGGTGAGTTGGGGCTATGCTGGAGACGTCGCGCAGTGTAAATCGCAGTGGCATCGTTGCGCTCAGGTAGCGGCATTGCCAGGTCTGGTTGCAACGCTCTAGGACCACCTGATGACCCAAAAACTAAGCGTTCGCCGCCATTCGGCAAAATCAGAGCCTTGGTTAAATGCCACTGTCCCATGTCTGGGTATTGTCAACGGCTAACTTGTGGCGCAGTTGGTTTGATTACTTGTGTCTGGATATAGTCTGTTTTAAAGCATAACTGTTTGTTTATGCTTTGTTTTTTTGAGAACTCACGTATAATGCGCGCCTTTCCGCGATAAACATTGCATGACATCCTTGACCACTTTTTTTTCTGACATGACTCCCTTGACTGGCATGGTGCTGGCCTGCTTGCTCGGCGGTGTCTTAAGTGTGTGTGTGGCTGCCTTGTTTGCGCTGAATTCCCGTAAGCAATGGGTGCCGCTGCTGGTGAGCTATGCAATTGGGGCCTTGCTGGCGGCGGTGTTTCTCGAAATCTTGCCGCATGCCATTGAAACCAGCCCGAACGTTGAAGCCATGACTGCTACCATGCTGTTTGGCGTGTTACTGTTCTTTACATTGGAAAAACTGGTGTTGTGGCGTCATTGCCATGGTGAACACTGTGAAATGCATGCCATGCATGATGAAGCACATTGCCCGGAACTGCACCCAGAACAGCTGGTGACCAAAAAGCCACAGGGAATCATCAAGTTCAAGCTACCGCAAGCCGCACCGACACAGATGCTGGCTCACCATCATCATGCACATGCGCATGATGATGGGCGCAGCGGTCTGATGATTATGATAGGCGATACTTTTCACAATTTCGTCGACGGTATCCTGATTTGCGCTGCGTTTATGGTCGATATGCAAGTAGGGTTGGTGACTGCACTGGCCATCATTGCGCATGAGATTCCGCAAGAGGTTGGGGATTTCCTGATTTTGCTGCACTCTGGCTATAGCAAGCAAAAAGCATTTTTATTCAATATTGCCTCCAGCCTGGCGACATTGGCGGGTGGGTTGCTTGCTTACCTGGCGTTGAATCTGGTGCAGCAATGGGTGCCTTATATCTTGAGCCTGGCAGCGGCGAGTATGCTCTATGTGGCTGTGGCTGATTTGATTCCTGGGTTACATAAACGCACAGCGTTACGCGATACCCTGAGTCAGTTATTGTTAATTATATTGGGCGTCACGTCTGTCGCCCTGACCAAGTGGTTGGTAGAAGGTTAAGAGAGAATCAATATGCAAAGTTCGCCTAAAGTCGGTTTTGTCTCGCTGGGTTGCCCTAAGGCTGGGTCTGACTCCGAGCGTATTTTGACTCAATTGCGCGCTGAAGGCTATGAAATCAGCAATAGTTACGAGCAATCTGACCTGGTGGTGGTGAATACCTGTGGCTTTATTGATTCTGCCGTCCAGGAGTCACTGGATGCCATTGGTGAAGCGCTCAACAAAAATGGCAAGGTGATTGTAACGGGTTGTCTGGGTGCCAAAAAAGACGTCGTGACTGGCGCGCACCCTAGCGTGTTGGCGGTGACTGGTCCGCATGCGCTGGAAGAGGTAATGGGGCACGTGCATACCCATTTGCCCAAGCCACATGATCCTTATACTGATCTTGTTCCACCCCAAGGCATACGTCTGACGCCTAAGCATTATGCCTATCTCAAGATTTCAGAAGGCTGCAATCACCGTTGCAGTTTCTGTATTATCCCTAGCATGCGTGGAGACCTGGTTAGCCGACCGATTGGCGATGTCATGAATGAAGCAGAGAGCCTCGTGAATGCCGGGGTGTCCGAGATACTGGTGATTTCACAAGATACCTCTGCTTATGGCGTGGACATGAAGTTCCGTAAAGGCTTCTGGAACGGCCGCCCAATCAGAACGCATATGACAGAACTCAGTAAATCACTCGGTGAGCTGGGCGTGTGGGTGCGCTTGCATTATGTGTACCCATACCCGCATGTGGATGATGTGATTCCGCTGATGGCAGAAGGCGCGATTTTGCCTTACCTGGATGTGCCGTTGCAGCATGCCAGCCCGCGTATCCTTAAATCAATGAAGCGTCCGGCCAGCAGCGAAAACAATTTGGCGCGTATCAAGGCTTGGCGTGATATCTGCCCTGAAATCGCCATCCGCAGTACCTTTATTGTGGGCTTCCCTGGTGAAACTGAAGATGACTTTAAGATGCTGCTCGACTTTATGGAAGAGGCGCAACTGGATCGCGTGGGTTGCTTTGCCTACTCTGCCGTCGATGGGGCGGTGGCGAATGCACTGCCAGACCAGGTAGCCGAAGAAGTGAAGCAAGAGCGTTTAAGCCGCTTTATGGAAGTGCAAGAACGTATCAGCGCCGCCAAGGTCGCCGCAAAAATTGGCAGCCTGCAGACGGTACTGGTGGATGAACTGACCGAGGACGATGACGGCAACGTGATTGCAATCGCCCGTACTAAAGGCGATGCGCCTGAAATTGACGGGATTGTTTACCTGCAAGATGCTGATGGGTTGAATCCCGGTGATTTTGTGGATGTGCAGATTGTCGACTCACAAGGCCATGACCTGATTGGAGCGCCACCAGAGTTTTAGTGGCTTAGATTATTAAATCATCAGCATGCTATGAAAAAAATGCCGCATTTGCGGCATTTTTTTCAGGCAGCGACCTGTGGTCTTTCGCAGTCTGCACGGTCGGCAAAAATATCTAGCGTGTAAGGACAGCGTTTAAGTTTGCTTGTGGCGTTGTTTTTTCGTTTGGTCGTTTGTGCCAAATTGACATAAGGCGTCTGACTTAGTCGCACATAGCCTGATTGCAACAGCTTACTGGCAGTGGTTTCAAACTGGCTCAGTGGGTTATCCATGTTTTGCAAGGTAATACCGTGCTTGTGTACGGCAACCACATGATAAATCGCACTGGTCTGTCCAGGCGCCGCAGGTTTGCCATAAAGTTCGCCGACATGAATGTCGCTACTGGAAGAGGGGAGTTGCGTCATGAGCGAATCATAGCGCGTTTGCTTAAGCCCTTCAATCTTGGGTGGGCGATTCCGCAGTCAGGCAGGAGCGATGCTGCCATGTTAAAATAGATGGCTTGAGCATTTAGAGAGTCATCATGTCACAAGCTGTTAAAACCCGTTTTGCCCCAAGTCCTACCGGTTATCTACATATTGGCGGTGCGCGCACCGCGCTATTTTCATGGGCCTATGCCAAGCGCCATGGCGGAAAATTTATCTTGCGTATTGAAGATACCGATGTCGCACGTTCGACGCCTGAGGCTGTGCAGGCGATTCTGGATGGCATGGCCTGGTTGCAGCTGGATCATGATGAAGGCCCGTTTTACCAGATGCAGCGTATGGATACCTATAAGAAAATCATCCAGAAAATGCTGGATGAAGGACATGCCTATTATTGCTATTGCAGTAAAGAAGAGCTGGATGCCTTGCGTGAAAGCCAGATGCAACAGGGGATCAAACCGCGATACGATGGCCGCTGGCGTCCTGAGTCAGGCAAGGTGCTGCCTGAGCCACCTAAAAATGTGCCGCCAGTCGTACGCTTCAAGAACCCGACGGATGGCGTGGTGGCGTGGGATGATATGGTCAAAGGCCGTATCGAGATCGCCAACGCCGAGCTGGATGACCTGATTATTGCGCGTGCTGACGGCACGCCGACCTATAACTTCTGTGTCGTGGTCGATGACTGGGAGATGGGCGTGACACAGGTGATTCGTGGTGATGACCATGTCAATAACACGCCGCGCCAGATCAATATGCTCAAAGCCCTGGGGGCACAAGTGCCGCAGTATGCGCATTTGTCCATGATTCTGGGCGACGATGGCCAGAAATTATCCAAGCGCCACGGTGCGGTGAGCGTGATGCAGTATCACGAAGATGGTTATTTGCGAGAAGCGGTGCTCAATTACCTGGCACGTTTGGGCTGGTCGCATGGTGATGATGAGGTGTTCAGCATGGAACAATTCTGTGCGTGGTTCGACCTTGACCATATCACGCCTTCTGCCGCGCAATTTAATACCGAAAAACTCAACTGGCTTAATGCACACTATATTAAAAGCCTGTCGCTCGAACGCATTGCGGATGAAGTGAAACCTCGTCTGGCAGCGTTGGGAGTAGCTGATACACAGGCACCAGACTTGCTGGCAGTGCTAAATTTATATCGTGAGCGGGCCAACAATCTTAATCAGTTGGCCAGGGAAATCGCCTTCTTTTACCAGATGCCTGCGATCAATGAAGCAGATGCTGCCAAGCATATCCAGGAAGAAACCGCGGGTTATATCGAAAATTTCCTGCAAAAGACTCAAGATTCTGACTGGTCTGCCGATAATTTACACGATGCGCTGAATCAGGTCGTGACTGAGCAGCAGATTAAATTCCCCAAACTGGCCATGCCATTACGGGTTGCTTTAATCGGGATTGCGCAGTCGCCAAGTATTGATCAGGTGATGTCAATTCTAGGTAAGGAGGCCTGCTTGCAGCGCATTCGCGCTTTATTTCCAAAAAAATAAGTTGCGGGGATTGAAATTGGAACAAATTAGTACAATCATAGTCACTATGAGGGATTGGTGTTCAAGATAATAAAACTCCAATACGATTAAAACAAAACAAGGAGCAATTGATGAATAACAAAGGCCAGATGCTACAAGACCCTTTTCTGAACGCCCTGAGAAAAGAACATGTACAAGTGTCTATTTACCTCGTTAACGGTATTAAGCTGCAAGGGCAGGTCGATTCTTTTGACCAGTATGTCATTCTGTTAAAAAACACAGTGACGCAAATGGTATATAAACACGCTATTTCAACCATCGTTCCAGCGCGTCCAGTCAGTTTGGGGCCACACGAATCTACGCAAGAATCTTAATGCATGTTTGATAGACCAAGCGGCGGAGATGCCGTCATTCTGGTCAGTGTTAACTTTGGTGATACTGACTACGAAGAAAGTTTGCAAGAGCTCCGCCACCTCGCCGGCACTGCCGGACTGAATATCTCTGCGACGCTGGAAGGCAAGCGTCACGCTCCTGATCCCAAGTACTTTATCGGCTCTGGTAAGGCGGATGAGCTGAAGGCTTTAATGGCGGCCCACGAAAGCAAAGTGGCTGCCTTTAACCATGACTTGAGCCCGTCGCAACAACGTAACCTTGAAAAGCTTCTCGAGGCCCGAGTTGTGGACCGCACCGGCCTGATCCTGGATATTTTTGCCCAGCGTGCGCAATCACACGAAGGTAAATTGCAGGTTGAGCTGGCGCAGCTTGAGCATTTGTCTACGCGCCTGGTGCGAGGCTGGACACACTTGGAGCGTCAAAAAGGTGGTATCGGTGTCCGTGGTGGCCCTGGTGAAACGCAGCTTGAGCTGGACAGGCGTATGCTTCGTGTACGCGTCAAGCAGTTGCGCGAAAAGCTGGCCAAGCTCAAGCAGCAACGTGGCATGCAACGCCGTGCGCGCAAACGTTCAAACCTGATGACGGTGTCGCTGGTTGGATATACCAACGCGGGCAAGTCGACCTTGTTTAACAGGGTGACGCATTCCGGCGTGTATGCCGCCGATCAGCTGTTTGCTACCCTGGATACGACTTCGCGCAAGATGCATTTGCCAGAGGGATATCCTGTGGTGTTATCTGACACGGTTGGGTTTATCAAGCATTTGCCTACTACGCTGATTGAGGCATTCGGTGCCACGCTCGAAGAAGCTGCGCAGGCTGACTTGCTGCTGCATGTAGTTGATGTCGCCAGCCCGAACCGCGATGGACAAATTGAGCAGGTGAATATTGTGCTTAACGAGATTGGGGCTGCGCAAGTCCCGCAAATCCTGGTGCTTAACCAGATCGACCGCATGGGCATGGCGCCGGGAATCGACCGCGACGAGTATGGTAATATCCGTACTGTTCGCGTCTCAGCCAAAGATGGCATTGGTATGGACGACTTGCGCCAGGCACTGCTGGAGCATCAGCAATATTTGAAGAAACTGAGCACGGAAGAAAGTGCTTATGTCTAAGGCGGGCTGGATCATTGCCTGACAAATCAAAAAATACGGAGTACACGCATGAAGAAATTTCCAGGCTTTTGGAATAAAAACAATGAGGGTCCGCCCGATCTGGACGAGGTATTCAAGGATTTGAATCAAAAGCTGAATCGGTTATTTGGTAACAATAAGGGTGGTCAAGGTGGTCCCAGAGGTACCCCGCCTGTGCCACAATCGTTACCGGTGATGCCTATCCTGGGTCTCGTGGCATTGATTTGGCTGGGGTCCGGATTTTATATAGTTGACCAGGGTTCACGTGGTGTGGTGCTGCGTTTTGGCAAGCATGTGGAAACCACCATGCCTGGTCCACGCTGGCATTTGCCATTCCCGATTGAAACAGTCGAAAACGTCAACCTTGAACAGGTGCGCACCATAGAAATGGGTTATCGTTCATTTGATAGCGAATCCGGCCGTAGCAAAGAGCTGCGCGAATCGCTGATGCTGACCGATGATGAAAACATTATCGATCTGCAGGTGGCCGTGCAATATAACCTGAAGTCTGTTGAGGACTACCAGTTCAGCAACCGGTCTACAGAAGAAAGCGTGCGAGGCGTGGCTGAGACGGCCATTCGTGAAATCGTCGGTAAAAGCAAAATGGACTTTGTGCTCTATGAAGGTCGCGATGATGTGGCAGCCAAAGCCAAAAAACTCATGCAGGATATGATGGACCGGTATAAATCCGGTATCAATATTGTGAACGTCACCATGCAGAATGCCCAGCCGCCCGAGCAGGTGCAGGCTGCTTTTGACGATGCAGTAAAAGCCAAGCAGGATCTGGAACGGCAGAAAAACGAAGGCCAGGCATATGCCAATGATGTCATTCCTAAAGCGCGCGGTACTGCTGCCCGTTTGGCTGAAGAGGCGGCGGGTTACAAGTTGCGTGTTGAAAACGAGGCTAAGGGTAATGCCGATCGTTTCGAGCAGATTTTGGCACAATACAATAAGGCGCCTGAAGTGACGCGCCAGCGTTTGTATCTGGACGCGCAGGAGCATGTATTGTCGAATACCAGCAAGGTATTGGTGGACCAGAAAGGCGGTAACAGCCTGCTATACCTGCCACTGGATAAGCTGATGACCATGAGCGGGGCGGGTGGTAGTGCAGCTTCTGCACCTGCCACGGCAACTGACAAACCAGCGCAGGAGCCACAAGCAGACTCAAGTGTACTGGATCGTTCTCGCGATGCCATGAGAAACCGTGATCGCGAATATCGCTAGTCTGCCGAAGGAAAATACATTATGAGAAATATTGGAAGTCTGTTAATCGGGGTTTTTGTCCTGCTGGTGATCATTACCTCTTCGGCTTATACCGTAGACCAGCGTGAATACGCGCTGGTATTCCGCCTCGGTGAGATTGTGTCGGTCAAAAGCGAACCTGGCCTCTATTTCAAGATGCCTATGGTTGAAAATATCCGCTACTACGACAAGCGTATCCTGACGCTGAACTGGGAAGAGCCTGACCGCTTTATCACCAGCGAGAAGAAAAACGTGCTGGTGGATTCATTTGTGAAATGGCGCATTATTGATCCGTCTAAATACTATGTGTCCGTTCGTGGTGATGAAGTACAGGCCGAGCGTCGTTTGTCACAGATGGTCAATGACGGTTTGCGTGCCGAGTTTGGTAAGCGCACCATTCATGACGTGGTGTCGGGTGAGCGTTCCGAGATCATGGAAATCTTGCGCCAGCGCGCTGACAAGGAAAGCCGCCAGATGGGTATCCAGATTCTGGATGTCCGTCTGCGCCGTGTCGACTTGCCTAAAGAAGTCAGCGAGTCTGTCTATCAGCGTATGGAGGCCGAACGTAAGTCAGTGGCGAACGAGTTACGTTCACAAGGTGCAGCAGCGGCTGAAAAAATCCGCGCCGATGCTGACAGGCAGCGTGAAGTGATTATTGCTGAAGCTTACCGCGATGCGCAAAAGGTTAAAGGTGAGGGTGATGCCAAAGCGTCTGAAGTGTATGCGCAGGCTTTTGGCAAAAATCCTGAGTTCTATGCTTTCTACCGCAGCCAAGAAGCTTATAAAAACAGCTTCAAGAGCAAGTCTGATGTGATGGTGATAGACCAAAGCTCAGACTTCTTCAAATACATGCGTAGCAGCGGCAAGAAGTAGTTTTACGTTTTAAACGGGTGCCTGTATGAACTGGTGGTGGGTGATTGGTGGGGTGTTGCTCGTTGAGGGCCTAATGCCTTTGTTCTTCACCCCGGCCTGGCGCCAGACCTTTGAAAAGTTATTGCAGCTCCGGGATGGTCAAATCCGGTTTATCGGGTTTGCTTCTGCGTTGATTGGGTTGCTGCTGATGTGGCTTAACCGCTGAGTGCAACACGGGTATAAAAGGGCACAGCTTTGCGTGTGCTTTTTTATTTTTAGAGCCATGCCATCCAAGCATCACAATTGCTAAACCCGTGCCTTAGGTGGGGGTTTGCGGGTATAATGGCGGGATGCATAATTGGTTACTTCCAGAATATATTGAAGATGTATTGCCTGCAGAAGCGGCACGTCTTGAATCTTATCGCCGGCAATTACTGGACTTGTTTCGTGTCCATGGCTATCAATATATCGTTCCTCCCATGATGGAATATGTTGAATCCTTGTTGACAGGGACTGGACATGATCTTGATATTGCCACATTTAAGGTGGTCGATCAGCTGACTGGCCGTTTGATGGGCTTGCGTGCAGACACGACACCGCAAGCGGCACGTATTGATGCGCACATGCTGAACCATCAGGGGGTTTGCCGCCTGTGTTATGCCGGCACGGTGTTGCGTACCAAACCGGATGGGTTAGCACGTACACGAGAGCCTTTGCAGCTAGGGGCAGAGTTATACGGCCATGCAGGGATAGAAAGCGATATTGAAGTACAGCGCCTGATGGTGAAGGCTTTGCAGCTGCTGGGTATGCGTACCTTGTTCGTTGATTTAAGTCATGCGGCTATTTTTGCTAGCTTGTCCCATATGGCGCAGCTGGGTGTGCAGCAAGAACAGGAGCTTCAGGCGGCCCTGCAGGCAAAGGATATTACCCTGGTCGAAGAGCTGGTTGCGAACCTGCCCGAGAAGTCGCGTCGTCATTTTGTAGCCCTGACACAATTAAATGGTGGGATAGAAGTCTTGGAACAGGCGCGTGACTTATTGCCAGCTTCTGAGGCGATGGAGCAGGCACTGCTTGAACTGGAAACTGTGGCTAAGGCCTTGAGTAGTGCAGATGTCACCGTCACCATAGATTTAAGCGAGTTGCGCGGTTACCACTACCACAGTGGTATGGTGTTTGCTGCCTATGCCAAAGGGTATGCGGGTCCAATTGCCTTAGGCGGCCGTTATGACGAGGTCGGTGCTGCATTTGGCCGCGCTCGTCCTGCGACCGGCTTCAGCCTGGATTTACGCGGGGCTTTGCAAGCCTTGGGCCCTGCGGCACTACACAAAGGCATTCTGGCACCTGTGGCGACAGACGCAGAGTTGCTGTTACTGATTGATACCTTGCGTTCCCAGGGGCAAGTCGTGGTGGAAGCCTTGCCCGATATGCCGGTGAACTATTCTGAATTAGCTTGTGACCGTACCTTGCAAAAGGTAGATGGTCGCTGGCAGGTGGTGGCTGTTTAAGTCAGCGCCCCATTTTTGTTTTTACAAGATATTTATTGAACATGACACAATCCAAGCAAGCAAAAAACGTCGTTGTGATTGGTACCCAATGGGGCGACGAAGGTAAAGGTAAAATCGTAGACTGGCTCACAGACCATGCCCAAGGTGTGGTTCGCTTCCAGGGAGGCCACAATGCCGGGCATACACTGGTTGTCGGGCAGGGGACTGAACAAAAGGTGTACAAACTTAACCTGGTGCCTTCTGGTATTGTGCGCGAAGGTGTCAATTGCTACATCGGCAATGGCGTTGTGCTGGATACAACCCACTTGCTCAACGAAATTTCCACGCTGGAGCAAGGCGGTCTCGATGTCAAAAACCGTCTGAAAGTAAGCCCTGGCTGCCCTCTGATTTTGTCCCATCATGTAGCCGTTGACCTGGCCCGTGAAGCCAAGCGTAGCGCAGATAAGAAAATCGGCACAACTGGTAAAGGCATTGGTCCAGCTTATGAAGATAAAGTGGCGCGTCGTGCCTTGCGTGTGTATGACTTGTTCTATCCAGAGCGCTTTGCAGAAAAACTGCGCGAAGTGATGGATTATCACAATTTTGTGTTAACCAATTATCTCGGCGCTGCGGCCGTGGATTTCCAGCAGCAATATGATGCCAGCATGCAACATGCAGTGGTTCTGAAACCCATGGTGGCAGATATTTCAGCGGCCTTGTATGAGGCCAATGCCCGCGGTGAGCATTTGTTGTTTGAAGGCGCACAAGGCACGTTACTTGACGTAGACCATGGCACCTATCCTTATGTCACTTCCAGTAACTGTATCGCAGGTCAAGCTTCAGCCGGTACTGGTGTGGGTGCGAATATGCTGCACTATGTCCTGGGTATTACCAAGGCTTACACCACCCGTGTCGGTGGTGGCCCTTTCCCGAGTGAGCTGGATATTGAAACCGAAGGCGCTCCTGGTTACCAGATGTCTAATAAAGGCCAGGAAATTGGCACGGTGACCCGTCGCAAACGCCGTTGTGGCTGGTTTGATGCCGCAGCGTTGCGCCGCTCCGCACGTATCAATGGCTTGACGGGTTTATGTATTACCAAACTGGACGTGCTGGATGGTATTGAGTCACTGGATATCTGTACCGGTTATAAGCTGGATGGCAAAGTGGTTGATATGCTGCCTGTAGGCGCGGATGACGTGGCCCGTTGTGAGCCTATTTATGAAACCGTGCCAGGCTGGAGTGAAACCACTTTTGGCGTGAAAGCCTGGGATGCCTTGCCCAAGAATGCGCAGCATTACCTCAAACGCTTGGAAGCCGTCTGTGGCGTGCCGATCGCCATTGTGTCTACGGGCCCTGAGCGTGACGAAACGATTGTCCTGCAACATCCATTTGCCTAAGGTGTGCCTGAGATGCCTGCACAACGATTAGCTTGGGCAATTACTGGTTCCGGGCACTATTTGCGCGAATCACTGGCGATTCTGCAAACCTTGCATGAGGTGGACATTTACCTGAGCCGGGCTGCCGCAGAAATCATTCAGCAGTATGGTTTCCAGCCTGCATTGGAAGCCACTGGCCACAAGGTATACCAGGACAAAACTGCCAGTAGCGTGCCGGTTGAGCGTTTTTATGAAGGCGTTTACCACACCTTGGTGGTCTCCCCGGCCACTTCTAACACCATCGCGAAAATGGCGTATGGTTTTTCGGATAGCCTGGTGACCAACCTGTTTGCGCAGGCAGGGAAAACGCGTGTGCATAGTATTGTTTTTGCTTGTGATACGGCGCCAGAACTGGAGTCAGAGGCTCCCCGGGATAATGTGGTGAAAGTGTATCCACGCCAGATTGATCTCGATAACGTTGCTAAACTGAAGCTGTTTGCAGATACCAGTGTGGTCGAAGATATGGCTGCATTGCAAGACACCATCATGCAGCGGTTGGCGGCATTACATGATCTTAGCTTGCATGACGGCATACAGGTGCTAGATCAGCTAACTGAGTAACTCCATGAATCGACTGCTGTTTCTTACCGGAAAACTGGCAGAACACAGTCTGCATCAAATCTTGCAGTCTATTCAGGCTGACAGTAAACAGGCTCCGTTTGAATATGAAGTGAAACAAATCGGTGTTTCCGTCGCAGCCTTGATGACGCCACCGTTGATTGCACGACGTTTGCCTCAAGTCAACAATATAGATAAGGTGATTTTGCCCGGCTTGTGCCAGGGGGATTTAGCGCCACTTGAGGCGCAGTGGGGAGTGCCGGTGGAGCGTGGGCCAAAAGACCTGAAGGATTTGCCGCAATACTTCGGACAGCGGGGCAAAGCGCCCGACCTGACACAGCATAGTGTCACCATATTTGCTGAAATAGTGGATGCTCCTGACCTTAGCGTTGAACAAATCATTGCCAAAGCTAACCGTTTCAGGCAGCAGGGCGCAGATGTGATTGACCTCGGTTGTCTGCCTGGTAAAGCCTTTACGCACATGATCGCGGCTGTGCAGGCGCTCAAGGCTGAAGGTTTCCAGGTCAGTGTAGACTCCATGCGGGAGGAGGATTTACTGGCAGCTGGCAAGGCCGGTGCAGACTATTTATTGAGTTTGCACGAAAAAAGCCTGTGGATTGCAGAAGAAGTCTCCTCCACCCCCATCCTGATTCCCGCCAAGCCAGGTAGCCTCGCTAGTTTGCAACGTGCCATAGAGCACTGTCTGAAACGTGGCAGGGCTTTTATTGCCGATCCGATTCTCGATCCCATCCATTTTGGCTTGACCGATTCTATTGTGCGCTATCACAAGCTGCGCAAAAAATACCCTGAGATTGCCATCATGATGGGCGTCGGTAACCTCACCGAGTTGACAGATGCAGACACCACCGGCGTCAATGCCATGCTATTTGGTATGATCAGTGAGTTGAATATTAATGCTGTGCTGGCAACCTCGGTCAGCCCCCATGCCAGTGAAGCAGTCGCAGAGGCGGATGTTGCGCGCCGAATAATGTATAGAGCCCAGCAGGATAAGCGCTTGCCCCGTGGTTACTCCAATGGCTTACTTGGGCTGCATGACCGCAAGCCATTCCCGTATAGTGCAAAAGAAATTATGGAGATGGCAAGCCAGATCAAGGATCCCAGCTTCAGGATCATGGTCAGTGAAGAGGGTGTGCATGTTTATAATCGCGAAGGTATTCAGCACGACACTGATCCCTACCGATTTTATGCAGGGCTGAATGTACAGGACGATGCTTCCCATGCCTTTTATCTAGGGGTTGAATTGGCGCGGGCACAAATTGCCTGGCAACTTAAGAAGCGTTATGTGCAGGATGAACTACTGGAATGGGGGGTGGCTTCAGCACAACAAAACACGCAAGCCAAGGTTGCCCATCGCGAAGCATCCATCAAAGAGCGTCTTGAAAAGGCACTTAGTGATAAAGATGGCAATTCAACCACGGAGACGGAATAACGTTGATGATTTACGAAACAATCGTGACCACCTGTTCACCTGACGGTGAAGCGCACATCGCGCCATTCGGGATTCAATGGCATGATGACAAGGTATTGATCATGCCTTTCAAACCCTCTACAACCTTACAAAATGTTCTGCAGACCGGGTTTGCTGTCTTGAACCTGACGGATGATGTACGCGTTTTTGCCGCTGCTATTGCCAAGAAAACGGCATTTGCAACGGAATCGGTTGTGGACGGGAAAGGTGTCAGGCTCAAAGAATGTTTGGCACATCATGTGCTCACGCTGGAACATGTCGAAGACGATGGCACTCGTCCGAAATTATGGATGCGGGTTTTGCACAGCGAGTCTCATGCACCATTTATGGGTTTTAACCGTGCCCAGGCGGCCGTCATTGAGTTGGCCGTACTGGTGAGCCGTTTGCAACGATTGCCCATTGATAAAATCACGCAAGAAATGCAATACCTGCAAATTGCCATCGACAAGACCGCAGGCCCGCGTGAGCAAGAAGCCTGGCAATGGTTAGTCGATTGCGTTAATAACCATCTGGCACAACAAAGCGGAATGCAGCAGGCATGAGTCAGCAGATGCAAGTGTTAATGAGCGTGAATTCCGCCACCGAAGCGCAACTGGTGTTGTCAGCAGGCGTGCCACTGATTGATTTGAAAGATACCAGCCATGGCGCATTAGCGGCCCTCGATATAGAAACTTCAAAAGTTATTGCCGATATTGTGCATGCACATCGGCAGCAATTTGAGACCTCAGGCATTGTCGTCAGTGCCACAATAGGCGACAACTGCGCTACTGCAGCCGATTTGATTACATTAATTGAACGTCGCTTAGAAGTTGGTGTAGAGGTGATTAAGTTGCCAGAATCCATCTGGGCCGATCCCGCTTACCAGGTCATTATTGATGGTTTTTTGGCCCAGGGCACCCGGCTGATTGCCGTACTGCTGCCAACCAGTTTGGCTGACTCAAGCCTGGATAAACGATTGCACTCGCTGGCCATGCAGGGCTATTGGGGCGTGATGGTCGATACTGTGCAGAAATCCAGTGCTTTGGTGGATATGGTTGCCATGCCTGTGCTTACCAAGTTTATAAGCACTGCAAAGTCACTTCATTTGATAGTTGGTATTGCTGGTGGGCTTGCGTTGACACATGTGGAAATGCTTTCAACGCTCAATCCTGATTATCTTGGATTTCGCAGTGGTCTCTGCGAGGATGGATTGCGATCGCAGAGTTTGTCAGCTGAGCGTGTTTATCAGTTGATGTCCAAAGTATCCGGAAAATTTGTTGGATAATTGGTCTAAAACCCAATAAATGCTTATATGAGGGGGTGCATAGACTTGCACCCGTCCAGCGCTTTGCGTATAGTTCAACATGTAAGTATTTTCAAAGATGTGGCGAAAATGCCCAATAACAAAGGAGTCAATGAATGAAAAAAAGTTTTTTAGGCTTGGCAATTGCTTCTGCATTTGTATTTGCATCGCAAGTTGCGCAGGCTGAAGACATGTACCGTGGTGCCTGGTACGTTGTTCCTGGTGCAACTTACATGAACACTGACAATGATCTCGAAGCTGACAATGGCCGTGGTGGGTTCCTGTCCATTGGTAAAGAGCTGAGCGAGCACTGGGACATTCAAGGTCGCTTGGGCTATAACCGTGCTGATGAAGATACCGGCATTACTGGTGCTAGCGGCAAATACAAGCAAACTGCTTTAGGTTTGGATGCACTGTATATGTTTAGCCGTGACAAGTTCCGTCCATTCCTATTAGCTGGTATTGGCGCAGCGCGTAATAATGTTGATTATTCAATCCCAGGCTTTGATATCGATGGTAAAAAAACTTCATGGATGGCAAACGTTGGTTTGGGCGCTCAATATCTGTTTAATGATAAGTTTGGTATTCAAGCCGATGTACGTCACCAATGGAGCCGTGCGAAAATTGATATTGCTGCTGTAGGTAGTGATACAGAAACAATCGGAAATACTTTAGTGAACTTGGGTGGTATCTTCCGTTTCGGTGCGCCAGCACCAGTGGTTGAAGAGCCAACACCAGAACCAGCACCAGTGGCTGCAGCTGAACCAGCCCCAGAGCCAGCTCCAGCTCCAGCACCTGCTCCAGCTCCAGTATGTAAGCCACAAAATGAAACAGTCACAGTGAGCGCTGAGAAGCTGTTTGGTTTTGATAAGGCTAACCTGCGTGAAGAAGGCCGTAAGGTTCTGGAAGAAACTGCAGCCAAGATCAAGGCTAACCCAGAAATTAACGCTGTGATCGTGACAGGTCACACAGACCGTATCGGTTCCGATGCATACAACCAGAAACTGTCCGAGCGTCGTGCGAAGATGGTGGCTGATTACCTGATTGCACAGGGTGTAGATAGCAATATCATCACTTCTGAAGGCAAAGGTAAATCTGAGCCAGTGGTTGAGTGCGAAGGTAAGAAAGTAACGAAAAAACTGATTTCTTGCTTGCAACCTAACCGTCGCGTTGATATCCGCGCTGAAGGCACTAAACAAATTGGTTGCCAATAATCAGATTGATGTCTGAATAAAAAGCCACGCGAATGCGTGGCTTTTTTTATGGCTATTGCCCTGAGTCAGGATTTTGCATAATGCCTCAGTTATAATCGCGCTATGGTTGACACACAATACATCATTAAAGCGCGTTGGCTGGTTACTGTAGACACGCAGCATACATTATTGGAGCAGCATGCAGTATTGGTTAAGGGTGGAGAGATTGTAGCGATAGTACCCAAGACTGAAATCCCCGAATGGGCAAGCGGTTGGCCAGTAATAGATTGTTCCCAGCATGCATTAATCCCCGGGTTGATTAATCTGCATGCGCACAGCAGCATGAACTTGCTGAAAGGGTATGCGGATGATTTGGCCTTGATGCCGTGGCTTAATGAACATATCTGGCCTGTAGAAAGAAAATGGGTATCCACTTCTTTTGTACATGATGGCAGCTTATTAGCTTGCGCGGAAATGTTGAGTGGTGGAATGACGACCTTCAATGATATGTATTTCTTCCCGCAAGCGACTATTGAAGCCCTCAAACGCCTAGGCATGCGCGCTAACATTGGGCTGACGGTGATGGAATTTCCCACCAATTACGCCGCAACAGCCAGTGATTACATCAGGTTAGGCACCGAAGTGCGTGACCAGTATAAATCCGATAAAAATATCAGTTTCTCATTCGCGCCACATGCACCTTATACAGTGAGCAATCAAACCTTTGAGCAGATTGCGACCCTGTCTGAGCAATTAAACCTGGGTATTCACACCCATTTGCATGAAACACAAGCAGAGATACAGCAAAGTCTGGAGCAGTTTGGGGTACGTCCATTGCAACGTTTACTGGCGTTGGGAGTGATTGGTCCAAATAGTGTGCTGGCACATGGCGTTCATCTAGACGAAAATGAACTGGAAACGCTCTCAATACAAGGGGCGCATCTTGCACACTGTCCCTGTTCCAATTTAAAGCTGGCGAGCGGGATAGCTCCGGTAGCCGCGGCATTACGCGCGGGCATCAATGTCGGGTTGGGCACAGATGGCGCAGCCAGTAATAACCGGGTAGACCTTTGGCAGGAAATGCGTACAGCAGCTTTATTGTCCAAAGTGGCAGATCAGAATGCAGAGTCCTTGCCGGCATACCAGGCATTGGAAATGGCCACCATGCGTGGTGCCCGCGCACTGGGGTTGCAGGACAAGCTAGGCAGCATTGAAGTAGGGAAGCAGGCCGACTTGGTCGCCGTCAAGCTCAATGACCTCAATAGTCTGCCTTGTTTTGATCCTGTTTCACATTTGGTCTATGTTGCCAGCCGTGAGCAAGTGACACATACCTGGGTCGATGGCCGCTTGTGTTATCAGCGTCAGGATGATGGGCAGGCAACATTTGCTGGCATAGAAACGGAAGAATTACGGTCTATTGCATTGCAGTGGCAACTTAAATTGCAATAGACCCTTGAAAATAGAAGGAACAACGATATGGCGAATGTAGAAGCAGCAGAAGTGAATAAGTTTGCCGAATTGGCACATCAGTGGTGGGATACGCAAGGCGTCTTTAAGCCATTGCATCAATTAAATCCCTTGCGCCTGAATTATATTGATAGTCGGGCACAGCTTTCGGGTAAACAAGTGCTGGATGTTGGTTGTGGTGGCGGCATTTTAAGTGAGTCCATGGCACAACGCGGCGCGCAGGTAACTGGCATAGACCTGGCAGAAAAGTCTCTCCAAGTGGCCCAGTTACATGCGCTGGAGGCGAATTTGCAACTGGATTACCGTTGCGTGACAGTTGAAGCATTGGCACAGGAAAAGCCACAGACATTTGATGTTGTGACCTGTATGGAAATGCTGGAACATGTGCCTGACCCTGCCAGCGTGGTACGCGCCTGTGCAGCGTTGGTCAAACCAGGAGGGCATGTCTTTTTTTCAACCCTGAACCGTAATGCCAAAGCCTATCTCATGGCGGTCGTCGGTGCTGAGTATGTACTTAACCTGTTGCCCAGGGGCACGCATGATTACAGTAAATTTATCAAACCTTCAGAACTGGCAGCGTGGATGCGCCAGGCGGGATTGGAGTTGCAGCACCAGACCGGTGTGACTTATAACCCGCTGAACAAGCAATACTCATTGACCACGGATACCAGTGTGAATTACATGCTGCATGCCATCAAGGAAGCCTGACAGGAAGTGACATGCAAGCTGTTTTGTTTGATCTGGATGGGACGCTGGTTGATACCGCCCCTGATTTAGGCTATGCCTTGAATTTGCAACGTGAGCGGCACGGCCTGGATTTTTTGCCTGAAGAAACTATCCGACCGTACGCTTCACATGGTTCGCGTGGTTTGCTAGAGGTGGGGTTTGGCGTGTTGCCTACCGATACCCGTTTTGAGGCCATGCGCACTGAGTACCTGGACTTGTATACACAGGTAATGACACGTCAGCCTCTCCTGTTTGAGGGCATGGAAGAAACCCTGCAGGCCATTGAGCAGCGTGGCTTGCGTTGGGGAATTGTCACCAATAAGCCACGTCGCTTTACCCAGCCAATGGTTGCGCATATGGGGTTGGATATCCGTGCGGCGGCGGTGATTAGTGGCGATGATGCGCCTCAACCTAAACCTTCGCCACAAACCTTGTTACTGGCCTGCGAACGTATGGCAATAAATCCGCAAACCGTATTGTATATCGGCGATGCAGAACGCGACGTACAAGCCGGTAATGCTGCAGGCATGAAAACACTGGTAGCATTATTTGGTTATCTGTCTGTCACGGACAAACCGGAACAGTGGGGCGCTTATGCTTGCATAGCGCATCCACAGGACTTGCTTGGCTATTTGTAACGATTGCTCATGGATTGGGCGCATCCTTTAATTGCGCGTGCTGCTCAGGACGGCCATGGCCGCAATATTGATGTCGGCAACGAGAATGCTTTTCAGGGAGCCATCGTCATTAAGGATAGGCAATGATACCGTGAGGCAGAAATCTTCCGTTGCTGTAGACAGGTAAATCGTTGAAATGTAAGGCGCATGTGTTTCTGCGACCTTTTGATAGTAGGCTTGCTGACTGCGGTCTATCCCTGCGCCGCCCGCCTTGATTTTGCCGTACATGTTTGGGTTGATCCAGTTGGCATAACGCTGGATGCCGTTGGGCTCCAGTTCAAAAATCACTTCAAAATAAGGGAATTCGGAAAAACAGCTATCCAGATCGTGCGAGCCCGTTGAACGCTGGATATTCAGTAGCGATTGCAAGGCGGATAAGGCTTTTTGTTGCCAGCCGGAATAGAATTCTTTTTTAGGTAATATTGGTTGTGGTGGCGTATCTTCCACAACGATAATACTGCCGATATTGGCTTTGCCAATTTTCTTGAGAACAGCGGCCCGTTCTGCAGCCATGACGCTATTTTCCAATGTGCCTTGTGTGCCGTTGACTACTGCGATAGAAACACTGGCAACCGGATGGTCTTTACCATCTTCAGTCGTGAAAAATCCACGCTCCAAGTCACTGGTATCATACAGATGTACCGCCAAGGCCTGAAACTGGCTAATGATATGCAGCAGCGTCTCCGTGAGCTTGGGCGCTTTGTGATCATAAATAAGCACAAAATCATCGCCGCCAATATGGCCTACCATCACACCGGATTTATCCTGGTACTCCTGACGGATAATTTCTGATAACAAGCGGATCATGGCATCACCACGGATGAAGCCGTAGCGATCGTTGTAGGCCTTGAAGTGATCCAGATCAATATACACGAGTTGGGTATTCGGGTTATTACGCAAGCTGTTGTCCAGTGTTTGCCTCAGGGTAGGGCCTGTCGTCAGATGGCTCAAGGGATGTAAGTTACCCGTTGTGGCTTTGCGGCTGATCAACTGGGCCATGATTTCCATGGGTTGCAAGATGCCGACATAGGCACCTTCTTCATTAACCGCGATCCATATATCCGTATTGCTGCGTTCTAGGTAAAAAATACGCGCCAGGGTGGAAGAAGGCATGAGATGGTTAATGACTTTAGGCAATGGGTCACAGCAGGCGCCCAGGCCGGAGACTTTCTTTGAAAACACTTTGCCACGTCGTAGAACACCTAATGGTGTCTGTCCATCCAATACCACCGCGATGGCAACATCGGCATGCGCATTGAATAAGTTTCTTGCCTCGGCGAGGGTGCCGCTTACATCAATTGTCAGGCCATGGCTAATATATTCACCGATATGAAAATCATCGGGAATGTGAGAACGATGAGATTCATCACGTGGAGGCAATGCGGTCACTTTTTCGCTGGGCGTGCTTTGCGGATGGGCGAAATAATGGCCTTGTGCGTAATGCAAGCCTAAATCCTGGCAATAAGTGATATCTTCAACGCGTTCCAGACCTTCGGCAATGATGGTGCAGCCTAAACGCTGTGCCATCGAGATAATGGCTTCCAGTAACACGGTTCTCACACGGCTGCCTTGCGCTTCATGGACAATTGCACGGTCAATTTTAATAAAGTCTGCGCGGACCTCCGCCAATATGCGCAGGCCATTAAAGCCAGACCCCATGTCGTCGAGCGCGATGCGTAAGCCGTGCATGCGGATTGCATCACAATTTCGCGCCAGTACTTCCGGATTGGTTTTCTCACTTTCGACAATCTCTATCACTACGTCGCGTTTATCAATATTGTGTTGCGCCAGGATTTTTAAAATGAAATCCAGCCAGCCCGGGCTCATGATGGTTTGCGGTAATACATTGATAAAAATAGGTTTATCAGCAGAAACAGATTGGGACTTGCCTATTAGAGCCAGGTGTTGGCAGGCGAGATCCAGTTCGTGTGTGCGCTTCACTTCGGCGGCCAGCGCAAAAGCTTCCATTCCGTTAAGCCAGTTGCCTTCAGGTGTTTTCAGGCGGCAAAGCGCTTCAAACCCAAAAACCTTGCCACTTTGACCAAAATCTACGATGGGCTGGTAATGCATTTGCACATGAGGCTCAAGATCAGACAGTAGCCAGGGGTATTTGTGACGCGCATAGAATGTATTGAACGGCATGGTTGCCTGTAACGCCTCCATGGGGCTGACAGGTTGGTTATCCTCGGAAACAAGCACCCAGGTATCCTTAAGAGTATGTACTGATTCCTGTGCAATCATCTGGTCGAGTATCTGCAACAACTCAGCTTCGGTCTGATAGCTAAATGAGGTTTGATTGACCCCTGAAAAACGCGGATTTTCCCGGTTGGCATGCAGGTTGGCGTCGAAAGTATGCAGAAATAGTTCCATGAAGAGTCACTTTGCTTTTGTTAGATTGTTACAGCTTGCTTATTCTTTGGCTTAGCCAGAACCAGGCAGGCAAATATTCTGCTGATTCTCTGCTAAGTCCGCATGATGACTATAACGAAAGCAAAGGGGATTTATTTATATGATGAGCGGGCATAAAAGCCACGAAACGATCTAATTGCCTGCATCAAATTGGTGCGGAACGTGCACGTTTATACGTCAGTGGAGATGAAGTGCTCTTGCTGGGCTGTTGAAAATGGTGTTACTCACTAAGTTAAAACCTTGCGTTCCAGCAGGGCTGTCGAGAGGGTGCCGCTGTCGACGTACTCAATTTCTCCACCCATAGGTAAGCCGCGGGCAATCCGGCTCACACGGATGCCACGTGATTTGAGCATCTGTCCTATATAGTGGGCTGTGGCTTCGCCCTCGGAGGTGAAATTGGTGGCCAGGATGACTTCATGAATGGCGGTATCTTGCGCGCGCTTGAGCAGTTTATCGAGATGAATATCTTTGGGTCCTATACCATCCATGGGCGATAGTTTGCCCATCAGTACAAAATATTGACCTTGGTAACTGCGGGTGTTTTCCAGCATCATGAGGTCGGTAGGCATTTCGACCACGCATAGCGTTGATTTGTCACGGCTGGTTTCCAGGCACACACTACATACCTGGTGTTCGCTGAAGTTATTGCAATAATCACAATGAGCGAGCTTGTCCAGCGCCTGCTGCAAACTCGCAGCCAGTTTTTGCGCACCTTCTCTGTCCCGCTGCAGGAGGTGATAAGCCATGCGTGTGGACGACTTGGGACCCACACCCGGTAGGCAGCGAAGTGCGCTGATCAGCTGTTCGAGAACGGCAGGATTGTTCAAGCTTCAAATCCTGTTTAGAAAGGCAGTTTGAAGCCTGCAGGCATTACGCTGCCCATTTTGGCCGAGCTGGTCGCTTCCGCTTTGGTTCTGGCATCTTTAAGGGCAATGAGTATCAGATCTTCCAGTGTTTCTTTGTCATCCATGGCAGCGTCATCAATTTGCACGCGTTTGACGTCATTGCTACAGGTCATGGTGACTTTCACCATGCCGTTGCTGGCAATGCCTTCAACTTCAGTTGTCGCCAATTCTGCCTGCACTTTCTGCATATTGGCTTGCATCATCTGGGCCTGTTTCATCATATTGCCCATGCCACCTTTCATCATTTGTCTGCTCCTAAAAGTGATTGTGGTTAATGTAATGGTTTAATGGAGTTGGGCACGATGGTCGCACCCATTTCTTGCATCAGGCCCTGGACAAAACGGTCACTCATAATAGCTTGCGTTGCCTGGTCCTGGAGTTCTGCCTTTTCAACTGCTAATTGCCTGGCTGGCGTATTGGCCTCCTGGCCTGCTGTGATATTCAGTTTTAACCGACGGCCAAAATGGTTATTCAATGCCGTGTTAAGCTTGTCCAGGTAATTGGCACTGGCAAGATGTTTGTGCGCTTCACTGATACGTAAGGTCATTTCATCGCCATCAAAGTTCACCAGCTCACAGTTTTGTGCCAATGCCCGTACCAGGCCAAGCTTGCTCAAGTGATTCTCCACCAGAGCCCGCCAATTGCCATCCCAGGCTAATGGGGGATTATCAGCGGACATCACAGGCGATGAAAATGCCTGCTGCGGAATATGTTCAATTTCAGGAATCACCGGCACAGTAATGGCTGGTGCTGGGTCTGTGGGAGGGGGCACCGTTCTGTTTACTTCTGCTGGCGTAGGTTCTGCGGAAGCTGTTGCCAGGATGGGGGCTGCCCCTGATGTTGGGGGGCTCACTTGGCGGTTTTGCGCGAGTGCAGCCCTAGCGCCACCGCCAGCATTGCCACGGGAAGAAGGTCCTTCCTGTGGAGTGCTGCTGCCAGCTGCTGGCACTGCAGGCGTCATAGCATCTGCTTTAAACGCCAGCATACGCAACAAAGTCATGGTGAACCCGGCATAGGCATCCGGCGCCAATCCGATGTCACGGTGGCCAAGAATACAAATCTGATAATACAGTTGTAGCATGTCTGCTGTCAGGGTCGCCGCCAGATCCAGCAGCGTTTGACGTTCTGGATGGTCGTCTGCAATGGCTTGCGGGCTATGTTGTGCGACTGCCAGCAAATGTAACAACGCCGCCAAGTCATTGAGGGCACTTTCAAAACCAATGCTGCGCGACTCCATTTGCTGCGCAATGTTAAGTAAAGTGACGGCATCATTGGCTATCAATGCGCGCAATAACTCATATAAATAGCTCTGGTCAATCGCTCCCAGCATGCTACGAACGTCGCCTTCTCGTACAGACTGGTTGCCATAGGCAATGGCCTGGTCGGTGAGTGATAGCGCATCGCGCATACTGCCGTTGGCTGCACGTGCAATAAGTTGCAGTGCAGCTGGCTCGAACGGTATCTGCTCCTGGCCCAGAATATCTTGCAGGTGCGCAGTGATGGTGCTGCTGGCCATCTGGCGCAGGTTGAACTGCAAACAGCGTGAGAGGATGGTGACCGGGACCTTTTGCGGGTCTGTGGTCGCCAGGATAAATTTGACATGGGCCGGCGGTTCTTCCAGCGTTTTCAGCATGGCATTAAACGCTTCTTTGGTCAGCATGTGCACTTCGTCTATCATGTAGACCTTGAAGCGCCCAGAGGATGGCGCATAAATCGCCTGTTCCAGCAGGCTGACCATGTCAGCAATGCCGCGATTAGAAGCGGCATCCATTTCAACATAATCGACATAACGGCCAATATCAATGGCCAGGCAGGCTTCGCACTCACCACAAGGATTGGCTGTAATGCCAGTGGCGCAGTTAAGGGATTTGGCCAGGATACGTGACAGTGTGGTTTTACCGACGCCACGCGTTCCGGTAAACAAATAGGCATGGTGCAGACGCTGTTGGCTCAGGGCATTACTTAGGGCCTGAACGACATGGTCTTGGCCGACCAAACTGCCAAAGGATTTTGGGCGCCATTTACGCGCCAATACTTGGTAAGACATCGCGCACTCTACTGATTAAATGCTATGGGCAAACCCGTACTTTAGCCTAAATTGCCTGCTCATGCTTGCGAACGTAAAATTAATGTGCCGTTAATTTTTTGGTAAGTCTGACAAACAAGAGGCAAGAGAGAAAGGGGCGAGCCCAACCCCCGGCACTTGCTTGATAGTTGTGGCTGCTTGCTTCCGCACCTGACCAGATTGGCTACCTTACAATGCGGGGAGGCCCGCGGACACTATTGTAACGCAAAAAACCTTTTTTACCGGCTTATTTTTTCACCAGGCTGGTTTTCTAAGGCGGATGACAAGCATGAGAAATGACCAATAATCTACCTTCTTATAATGACATAAAGTCTTATTTTTTCCCGGCATAATCATCCCTATTTTCAACCAATACTGTGGTAATCATTATGGCAGCTAACGGACCCATGACCGCCTCTGAAATTGCCCGCGAAACCATTAAGCAAATGGCTGCGCGGCGCGTGGAGCCGACGCCGGACAATTACACGCAAATTTATTTTGAGGTGGCGGGTAAGCCGGCAAAAGAAGATGCTGCAAGTGCACTGCGCAAGGCACTTAAACAGTTGCCACATGATTCATTAGAGCAGACAAACTGGATCAACCGCTGGGAGAAATTACTCAAGCAGGACAACTGGCAGGGGCTTGGCGAATTATTGACCGAGTCTATGCAGTCTCAGTTGAACCATTCGACCAAATGGCCCAAGGCAATACGTACCTTGCTGCAAGGCTGGGATGACAAGCGCAGCGGTGTGGATGTTGCTAGAAAGCGTGAAACATTAGAACGTGTGCTGATCAACTTTGGTAACGATGAGACCTTGGCAGACAAGCTGATTGGCATGGCTAATCACTGGTTGCCTGCAGATGCGCGGGTTGAGGGCGTTCCGTTGACCAATGTTGCCGATTTACCTGCTACAGAAGGGGCGATCGTTGAAACCTCCAGTGATACAGTTAGTCTGCCTAATGAAGTACAACAGTTTCATGGTGCTTTCACCATCCTGCAAACGCTCTTGAAACAAACCTTACAATTAGGATTGATTCCTCGCCTGGAAGGCTATCCTGATTTGCAAGCTGAGGCCGTGGCCCTGCAAGAAAGTACTGAGCGTGCCAAAAAACTCAAGGAATGGGAAGCGCTGGCTAAATCCCTTAAAGCCTTGTTGTTACGCGTGGAAGTGATAGGTGCCAAAGAAGATGATGTCCGTGGTGATATTATTGATCTCTTACATTTGCTACTTTCCAATATTGGAGAACTGGTGGCAGAGGATGGCTGGCTCAGTGGCCAGGTATACGCCGTGCAGTCCATTATCAGCGGTCCGCTAGATAGAACCAAACTCAAGCAGGCAGAAAAAAGCCTCAAAGAAGTGATTTATAAACAAAGCCTGGTCAAACATAGCCTGATCGAAGCACGTAATTCGTTTAAAGCCATGATCAGTACGTTTATTGACAAGCTGAAATACATGGGAGATGCGAGTGAACTATATGGTGGCAAGATCGAAAGTTACGCTCAAGAGCTTTCAAAAACGGATGACCTGATTAAAATCAATGAGTTGGTAAATCATTTGATGCGTGATACTTCCGTGATGCAGACGGATATCATGCGTTCGCGTGATGATTTGCTGAATCAGCAGCGTGTGGCGAGTGATACCCAGTTGCGCATGCAAAAGTTGCAAGAAGAGTTGCAGCAATTGAGTGAAGTTGTTCGGATTGATCAACTGACAGGGGTACTCAACCGGCGCGGCATGGATGAAGCATTCAATACCGAAATCGCCCGCCACCGTCGTAGTGGCGAGTCACTTAGTGTGGCCTTGCTTGATATTGATAATTTTAAAATACTTAATGACCAGCATGGGCATGCTGCAGGCGATTCTGCACTCAAGCATCTGGCAAGCGTGATCAAGCGTGCAGTCAGGCCAACCGATATTGTGACCAGGATGGGTGGCGAAGAGTTTGTGGTCATACTGCCCAATACCAACCTGAACGAAGCGGTAGTGACCATGACGCGCTTGCAGCGCTCGCTGACCAAGGAGTACTTCCTGGGCAATAACCAGAAACTACTGATTACTTTCAGTGCTGGTGTGGCGCTGTTTAAGGTTGAGGATGACGTGGCAACGATTTTGCTGCGGGCCGACCAAGCGATGTACCTGGCTAAAAAGAGTGGCAAAAACCGAGTGATGACCGAAGTCGACCTGGAGGCCAACACATAATTATTTTGGACATGCACCACGGTATTCAAGCGCTTTCCTCATAAAACGGTGGCAGGCATACCCAGCCACGCTTTGGCATGATATGCTAATTGGCATCTTGATTGAGGTGCGAATTGTCCACTCCTTTTATCCATCCATCTGCCGTCAGTTCCTCTCTCGGCAACGTTCCTGTCGATAGTGTCAAGGATGCCTTGCATGAAAGCGAGCGCAGGTTTTCCGCGATTGTTTCCAGCATCCCCGGTCTGGTATTTCAAATGCACATGGCCGAAGATGGTCAAGTGGTGTTTACCTACCTGAGTGAAGGCTGCGAGGCACTGTTAGGCATTCCTGCTGCGGCTTTGCTTAAGGACGCGCAAACCTTGTTTCAGGCTATGGAAGAGCATTCTGCCAGCCAGTTCAAGCAGAAATTGCAAAAGTCGGCTAGACATCATAAACGCTTGGACTGGGAAGGGCGGATATGGATTGCTGACTGGCAAGACATGAAATGGGTCAATATCCGGGCGACTGTACGCGATTTGGGGCAGGGTGCTGTGCAATGGGATGGCATCATGCTCAATATCAGCCAAAGTAAACACGAAAAGCAAGAGATTGAGCAGGCCAGGCGTGATTTGCAGGCACTGACTGCGCATATTCACCAGGTCAAGGAGCAGGAGCGCGTCAGTATCGCGCGTGAGATTCACGATGATCTTGGTGGCAATCTTACCGCGATGAAATTGGGTCTTTCCACCATCATCCAGCAAATCGAAGAGGGCCAGCCTGTCAACCTGGAACAGGCGAACATGTTGCAAGCGATTATTGATCAAACCTTTGATGCTGTCCACAGAATTTCAGGCAACTTGCGCCCGAATATTCTCGATCTCGGTTTGGTAGATGCGCTGGATTGGCAAGTGAGCCAATTCAAAAAACAATTAAGCATTTCTGCGATGTTTGTGACTGACTGCCGTGATCTGGAGTGTGATCCGGATCAGTCTATGGCATTGTTCCGCATCTGCCAGGAGGCGCTTTCAAATATTGCGAAATACTCACAGGCCGATCAGGTTTCAGTCGAGCTCTCTTTGGTTGAGCAGATCTTGGTGATGAAAGTTTCCGATAACGGTGTGGGGATTGCCCCTGCCGATAAAATCAAGCCCAACTCATTTGGTTTGCGTGGTATGCAAGAACGCGCAGCAGCATTGGGAGGCGAATGCCAGATTGTGCCTAATGCGCAGGGTTCAGGCACCTGCATCCAGGTACGAGTCCCGCTGATTGCCATCGCATCGTGACAGAATGGCCGTAGCGTTTTACAATAAATTTAGAAGACCAATTTTACATTGGCAAATATTGAGGAAACAGCTTGGATACTAAAATTAGAGTCATTATTGTTGATGACCATGCCATTTTACGTTCTGGGATCAAACAAATATTGATCGCCAGTGGTGATATTGAAGTGGTAGGCGAGGCGGAAAATGTGGCGCAGGCAATCAGGTGCGTGCGAGAGTTGAGCGCTGATGTCATGTTGCTGGATATCTCCTTGCCTGATAAAACCGGCATTGAGGCACTCAAACTGATTAAACGCGAAAATGCTGCGCTCAATATCCTGATGTTATCCATGTATATGGAGGAGCAATATGCCGTGCGCTCTATCCGTTCCGGGGCATCAGGCTATTTATGCAAACATACCGCGTCAGAAGAGTTGCTGACAGCGATTCATACCTTGGCGAAAGGCAAGAAATACATCACACCTAACGTCGCAGAAATTTTGGCAGAACAGGTGGGGACGGACCACAATATTGCCCCACATGAGATATTGTCAGATCGGGAGTTTCAGGTCATGCGAATGATCGCTTCTGGCCTGTCTGTGAGTGAAATAGCCGATAAGCTTGCTTTATCAGTCAAAACAGTCAGTATGTACCGTACGCGTCTGCTTGAAAAGATGCATCTCAAACACAATGCGGATATCACGCATTATGCGATCAAGAATCAACTGGTTTAACCATCAGCGGAAAAATAAAAAAGCCTCAATAGAGGCTTTTTATTTTAAATCAATTTCTTACGATATTTTCTTCGCGTAATTGATTAAGCCGTTGGTTGAGCTGTCAAACCCTGTCACCGCTTCTGGTGTATTCAATTGTGGCAAGATTTGGCTGGCGATTTGCTTGCCGTATTCCACACCCCATTGGTCGTAACTGTTGATGTCCCAGATAATACCCTGCACAAAAATCTTGTGCTCATACAGGGCAATCAGCTTGCCCAGGGTATAAGGGGTCAGCTGTTTGAACAGGATGGAGGTCGTAGGACGGTTACCTTCGAATACTTTGTGCGGTAACAAGTCTTCCAGTGCTTCGCCACTCAGTCCCTGTTTTTCGAGTTCTGCACGCGCTTCTTCACGGGTCTTACCCAGCATCAATGCCTGTGTTTGAGCCAGGAAATTGGCCAGCAGGATTTTGTGGTGCTGGTCATCCGGGCTACCTACTTTGTAATGGCTATTAGCTGGCATCAGGAAATCAGCGGGCACCATTTGCGTACCCTGATGTATCAGCTGATAGAATGCGTGCTGACCGTTGGTGCCAGCTTCACCCCAGATGACTGGTCCAGTTTTATAGCTGACGCGGCTGCCGTCACGGCAAATGAATTTACCGTTACTTTCCATATCGGCTTGCTGCAAATAAGCTGCAAAACGAGACATCCCCTGGTCGTAAGGCAAGATCGCGTGAGTATCCACATGGAAGAAGTTGTTATACCAGATGCCGAGCAATGCCATGATAACAGGCATGTTCTGTTCCAACGGCGCAGTCTGGAAGTGCTGGTCCATGGCGTGTCCACCAGCCAACATTTGTTCAAAGTTGTCCATGCCCACATACAATGCGATCGATAAACCGATGGCTGACCACAAGGAGTAACGGCCACCCACCCAGTCCCAGAAAGCAAACATGTTGTTGGTATCTATGCCGAATGCCTGTACCGCTTTGGCATTGGTGGATAAAGCCACAAAATGTTTGGCCACATGTTGGTCTTGCTGGGCTGCGTTTAGGAACCAGCGGCGCGCGGAGTGGGCGTTGGTCATGGTTTCCTGCGTGGTGAATGTTTTCGACGCCACAATAAACAGGGTAGTTTCCGGATGACAGGTTTCCAGTACACGCATCAGGTGCGCACCATCAATGTTGGAAACAAAATGCGCTTTTAAATCCGGACTGGCGTAAGGTTTCAAGGCATCGCAAGCCATGACAGGCCCCAAATCGGAGCCGCCGATACCAATATTCACGATATCGGTAATTCGCTTGCCAGTGTAACCAGTCCACTGACCGCTACGCACCTGCTCAGTAAAGCTACGCATTTGTGCGAGAACCGCATTCACTTCTGGCATCACATCCTTGCCATCGACATACACAGGTGTGTTGCTACGGTTGCGTAGTGCGGTATGCAGTACGGCGCGATTTTCGGTGATATTGATTTTTTCACCGCTGAACATGCGGCTGCGCCAGTGCTCAATATTGGAGTCACGCGCCAGTTGAAACAGGTGTGCTAAGGTTTCTTTTGTAATGCGGTGTTTGGAGTAGTCAAGCAGGACATCTTCTACGGTGAGGCTGAACTCTTCAAATCGTTTCGGGTTTTGTTTGAACAGGTCGCGCATTTGAACATTGCGCATTTCAATTTGATGCTGGTTCAGCGCGTGCCAGCTCGGGTGTGTGGTTAATTTTGCCATGTTATGTTGTTGCTATCGTTTTTCAAGTCAATTAATTTTTGGGGGCTTGCAAGCACATGGTCCGGCCATGTCTTGCATAGCAATATCTTTACTACCAGTTTACATGCCGCATACAGTGTAACCAGTTATTGTAACTGAAGTATGACACCTGCCAGTGGGGGCAAATCCAGGCTGATGGAGACAGGATTGTTCATCCAGGGAATAGCGTCGCTCTGACAGCCGTGACCATTGCCTAGATCGCTGCCACCATAACAAGCGGCGTCACTGTTAAACACTTCTTTGTAGTAACCCGGTTGCGGTACGCCCAAACGATATTGATGGCGCGGTACTGGTGTGAAATTCAACACTATTATAACAAAACTATGCTCATTGCCGCGTCTGATGTAGCTCAATATTGACTGCCCGGCATCTTCACAGTCTATCCACTGGAAGCCTCGAATGTCAAAATCATGCACATGCAGCGCAGGCTGCTGGCGGTAAAGCCGATTGAGGTCGCGGCTGAGCGATTGAATCCCTCTGTGTAATGCATGCTCTGGGTTTGTTTCTTCCAGCAGGTGCCAGTCCAGGCTTTGGTTGACGCTCCATTCACGGTGCTGGCCAAATTCGTTACCCATAAAATTGAGTTTTTTGCCTGGCATGGTCATCTGCATGGTCTGTAGCAGACGCAGGTTGGAAAACTTTTGCCAGATATCCCCTGGCATTTTGTCCAGTAATGACCGTTTTCCGTGTACGACTTCATCATGAGAGAAGGGTAATACAAAGTTTTCGGAATACGCATACATCTGCCCAAACGTCAGGCGATTATGATGGTATTGGCGGTAAATCGGATCCAGTTGCATATAGGTAAGGACATCATTCATCCAGCCCATGTTCCATTTCATGCTGAAACCGAGTCCGCCCGCATACACTGGACGGGAGACGGCCGGCCAGGCCGTGGACTCTTCCGCAATGGTGAGTGCGCCAGGAAAGCGCTCACCGACCATTAGATTGAGCTGTTTGAGGAATTCGATTACATCCAGATTCTCACGTCCACCGTAAGCATTGGGCAGCCATTCACCGTCTTTGCGGGAGTAGTCAAGGTAAAGCATGGATGCGACCGCGTCCACGCGTAGTCCGTCAATATGGAATTCTTTGAGCCAGTAGTAAGCGTTGCTTAATAAGAAATTACGGACTTCATTGCGGCCATAGTTGAAAATATAAGTGCCCCAGTCCATATGCTCACCCAATCTGGGATCTGCATGCTCATACAAAGCGGTGCCATCGAACCGTGCCAGAGCCCAGTCATCTTTGGGGAAATGGCCAGGCACCCAGTCCAGAATCACACCGATATTGGCGGCATGGCAACGATCAATAAAATACTTCAAGTCATCAGGGCTGCCATAGCGCTGGGTAGGTGCAAAGTAGCCTGTGACCTGGTATCCCCAGGATTCATTGAGTGGGTGTTCGGACACGGGCAACAACTCTATATGGGTATAGCCCATATCGACCAAATGCGGAATCAAGACGTCAGCCATCGTCCGGTAATCCAGAAAATGTCCGTTCTGGTCGCGTTGCCAGCTGCCCAAATGCACTTCATAACAATTGAATGGTGCATGTAGCCAATCATGTTGTTGACGTTGTTGCAACCAGGATTCATCTTGCCAGACATGGCGACTCTGACAGATGCGGTTGGCCGTTCCGGGCCTGGCTTCAAAGGCTTTGCCATACGGGTCGGCCTTGAGCATGATGTGACCGTGCTCGCGGTTGCGTATCTCAAATTTGTATAGATCGTGTTCGGTCAACTGCGGTATAAACAGCTCCCACACGCCGCTACTGCCCAGCACGCGCATGGCATGTACTCGTCCATCCCATTGGTTAAAACTACCAACCACGCTGACACGCTCTGCATTAGGTGCCCAGACGGCAAAGCGCACGCCAGCAACACCATTGATGGTCATCGGGATTGCGCCCAGTGTGTTATAGGCTTCGTATAAGCGACCTTCGCCAAACAAATGCAGGTCGTCCTTAGATAAGGTGCTGCCAAAGCTGTAGGCGTCGAATGTCTCGTAGCTGGTTTTTTGACCTCGCAGGCGAATTTTCAAGGCCATCGGACCAGTTAAAGGCATTACCGAAGTATAAAGAAACAGTCCCTGCTGATGTGCCAAGGTCATTTCTTGCCAGTCCTGATCAGCCTTCACGTAGATACTTTCGGCGTGTGGCAAGAAGACGCGGACGTGCCATGGCCCTTGCTGGCTTTCTGTATGCACGCCCAAATACTCGAAAGGATTGTGGTGGGTGGCGTCCAAAATACGTTGCAGGTGCAGGGTGTCTGTAGGGGAGGTGACGACTGTAGGTTTGGCTGTCATGCGAGCAATGTCCTTTTGACTAGCCTCAATCCTATCAAAAAAAGTTAAGAGTTACGTCATTTGTGTTTGAAATTTCGTTGTCTTTACCCGAATTATCATGCAGACTGTGAGTGCCAGACCTGCTGCTCTCCAGCGTTGTACCTTCTCTGCTTCACCTACATCGCTAGTCTGACTGCGGGCTGATTTTCAGGATCAGTAAAACAGGAAATAGCATCATGTCCCAAGCTGCAGAGTTTGTCGAACGTCGAAAAGTTAACCGGCGACAAGAACGTCCTTCGGACCGGTTTATCAGTAACCTGACTAAGAATACCGTGGCCATTATCCTGGCCGGTGGCCGTGGTAGCCGCTTGAAGAACCTGACAGACTGGCGTGCGAAGCCGGCTGTACAGTTTGGCGGTAAATTCCGCATTATCGATTTTCCATTATCTAATTGCATTAACTCCGGTATCCGCCGTATTAATGTTGCGACGCAATACAAGGCCCAGAGCCTGATCCAGCACGTACAACGAGGCTGGGGGTTTTTGCGTGGTGAGTTCAATGAGTATGTCAACATCATCCCGGCACAGCAGCGTTTGGGCGAAGAATGGTACAAAGGTACGGCAGATGCCGTATACCAGAATATAGACCTGTTGCGCGAGAATGGCGGTGAATACATTCTAGTGCTGGCAGGCGACCATATTTATAAAATGGACTACGGGAAAATGCTGGCGACGCATGCCCGCAGCAATGCCGATATGACGATTGCCTGCATCAATGTGCCGCTGGAAGATGCAAAAGGGTTTGGTGTCCTTGAGGTGGATGGGACTGACCGCGTCATCGCTTTTGACGAAAAACCGGCACAGCCTAAGCCCACGCCCAACAATCCTGAGGTGGCTTTTGCCAGCATGGGCATTTATGTATTCAATGCCAAGTTTTTGTATGAGCAACTGATCCGGGATGCCTATGATCGCAAGTCCAACCACGATTTTGGCCAGGACATTATTCCCTACATCATCAAGAAATACCGCGTACAAGCCCATCGCTTTACCGATAGTTGCGTAGGTGCACAAAGTGATAACTATTACTGGCGCGATGTTGGCACCATAGATGCATACTGGGAGGCCAATATGGAGCTCACCAAAGTCATCCCCGAGCTGAACCTGTATGACAGTGAGTGGCCGATCTGGACTTACCAGGAGCAACTTCCGCCAGCCAAGTTTGTCTTTAAGGATGAAGGCCGTACCGGTAAAGCCACAGACTCGTTAGTGTCTGGCGGCTGCCTGATCAGTGGTTCTTGCGTGTCTAACTCTGTCTTGTTTTCTGGAGTGCATGTCGCAGACTACTCTGACCTGGATGGCGCCGTGGTCCTGCCTAAAGTCAGGATCAATGAAGGGGTAGTCATGCGGAATGCAGTCATCGACCGTGGTTGCGAAATACCTGCTGGCATGCAGATTGGCGTAGACCTCGACAGAGACAGGAAGCGTTTTTATGTGTCTGAAAAAGGCATCGTACTGGTGACGCCAGATATGCTGGGACAGGATTTGTATCGTGTGAAATAACATCAACATGAATAGGTAATATGGAAAAGAGGTTGAGGAATGTCCGATAAAAAATTGTTGTTAAACCTGTATTGGCACATGCATCAACCTGATTACCGCGATCTTGTGACCGGGGATTATGTATTGCCCTGGACCTATCTGCATGCGCTCAAGGATTATAGCGACATGGCCTATCACCTGGAGCAGATTTCTGCCGCCAGGGTGACGTTCAACTTTGTCCCAATTCTGGTTGAACAATTGCATGATTATGCTGAACAGGCGCGCAGCGGTGTGTGGCGCGATCCTTTGCTCCACTTGCTGGGCAACCCTGATCTTGATCATATTTCCGATACTGAGTGCCAGCTCATCGTCGATAGCTGCTTCAAGGCGCATCATGAAAAAATGCTGAGCCCGTTTCCGCATTACCAGCGTTTGTTGAAGTTGTATGAGCTGATTGCACCGCTGATGCAAAATGGCCAGTTTCATTACCTTTCTGCCCAATACAAGGCCGATTTACTGGTTTGGTATCACCTGGCCTGGACGGGCGAAGGCTTGCGGCGCAAGAATAAAACCGTGCAGGCTCTGATGCAAAAAGGGGTTTTATTTACGTTTGAAGACCGGCTGGCATTGCTGGGGGTGATCAGTGAAACCTTGCAGGGTATTTTGCCGCGCTACCAGGCATTGCTGTCAAAAGGCCAGATCGAAATGTCGACGACCCCCTATTATCATCCGATACTGCCACTGTTAATAGACTTGAAAAGTGCGCAGGATGCGACGCCTAAAGCGCCTCTTCCTCAGGCAGCGACCTACCCGGATGGCTACACACGCGCCATTTCGCATGTGGAAGCAGCCCAGCTTTACCATGAAAAAGTATTTGGTCAAAAGGCTACCGGGATGTGGCCAGCTGAAGGCGCAGTCTCGCATGCTGCGCTTTCTCTACTCGCCGAACAGGGTATTGCGTGGGCTGCGACGGGGCAGGGTGTACTAGCCAACAGCTTGCGCAAGCTAGCCCTGCCGCATGAGCACGCTCAACAATATCTCTACCAACCTTACAAAATTACCAATGGCCAACAGGATATCGTCTGCTTTTTCCGTGATGACCAGTTATCAGACAAAATTGGCTTTGAATACTCCAAGCAATACGCCAGTGAGGCCGTGAATGATTTCGTGCAGTCGCTGGAAACCATCCTGGCCAATAGTGAGGATAAAACGCCAGTTGTGAGCGTGATTCTGGATGGCGAAAATGCCTGGGAATATTATCCTTACAACGGCTATTACTTCCTGCAGGAACTTTATCAGGCGCTCGCCCATCATCCTAATATCCAGATGACAACGTTTAGTGACATTCTGACCATGCAGCACACACAGCAATTGCCTGAGCCAACACTGTTAAATGACATCTGTGCCGGTAGCTGGGTCTATGGCACGTTTAGCACCTGGATAGGTGAACCAGCAAAAAACCGCGCCTGGGATTTGTTATGTGAAGCCAAGCGCCAATATGACCAGCATGTGCATGAGTTGTCTGCCGATGCCAAGGAAAAATGCCAGCAACAGTTAGCCTTGTGCGAAGGTTCAGACTGGTTTTGGTGGTTTGGCGATTACAACAATGCGCAGAGTGTCCAAAGTTTTGACCAGTTATACCGTCGTAACCTGAGCAATCTCTATCATTTGCTCGGGTTGACGCCGCCCAATCACCTGTCTCAGCCCATTAGCTTGGGTGGCGGTGATGCCGAAAACGCAGGCACCATGCGCCGTGGGCAATCCTGACCAGTTTTAATTTTATCTGAATGCCAATCACATGACACAAGCTAGACAAGCGGGTGTGTTGATGCACATCACCTCATTACCCGAGGGCAATCTTGGACCGGATGCCTATCGTTTTGTAGACACATTGGTCGAGATGGGCGTGTCTGTTTGGCAAACCTTGCCAGTCAATCAGCCGCATGATGACCAGTCGCCTTACCAAAGTGTCTCCGCACATGCTGGCCATAGCGGCATGATCAGTGCCAGGCAACTCCTCAAGGATGGCTTGTGTCTGCCGAATGAAGTCACGATGCCATTGCCGTCGCTGATGACAAAAGTCATGTTTCGCGTACAGTCTGGCGGCGGGCTGCCTGCCAATTTAGATGGTCTTACATGGCCCGGCTTCGCCCGTTTTTGCCAGACGCAACAATACTGGCTGGAAGACTTTGCTTTGTTCCTATGCCTGCGAGAACAACATGACCATCAAAGCTGGCATAGCTGGCCACAGGCCTATCGCATGCATGACCATCAGGCATTGCAAGCCTATAGCGTGGCCAATCAGGAAAAATTGACCTTGATTAAGTTCACCCAATATGTGTTTTTCCAGCAATGGGCGCAACTTAAAGTGTATGCCAACCAGCGGGGCATTCAGTTGTTTGGTGATATCCCGATTTTTGTGGCTTATGATAGTGCCGATGTATGGGCGCATCCTGACTGGTTTAAACTGGATGCTGACCTGAATATGACCGTCGTCGCAGGCGTACCGCCAGACTACTTTTCCGAAACAGGCCAGCGCTGGGGAAACCCGCACTATGACTGGCAAGCCATGCAGGCGGATGGATTTTCATGGTGGCTGGGCCGTATCGATATCCAGTCGCAGCTATTTGATGTATTGCGCATAGACCATTTCCGTGGCTTGCAAGCAGCCTGGGAAATCCCCGCCCATGAACCGACAGCCATGAGCGGCGCCTGGCAAGAAGCGCCTGGTCACGCATTATTACAGGCTATCAGACAAGCCTACCCACAACTCAGCCTGGTCGCTGAAGATTTGGGTATTATTACTGCCGATGTGGATGCGTTACGTCATGCCTTTGATTTACCCGGCATGAAAATTCTGCAATTTGCCTTTGGCGGTGGTGAAGATAATCCCTACCTGCCAGAGAATATCGAAGAAAACAGTGTGGCTTATACTGGTACCCATGATAACGATACAACGCTGGGTTGGTATCAGGCTGCGCCGGAACATGTGCGCAACCATCTGCATTACTATTTAAAACAAGAACATCCTGATATGCCTAACGCATTAATACAACTCACATTCAATAGTATTGCCCGGCTGGCGATCGTCCCTATACAGGACATTTTGGCGCTTGATAGCCAGTCACGCATGAATATGCCTGGTACCACTGAGGGTAACTGGCGTTGGCGCATGCAGTGGTCTCAACTGACCGATGAAAAAAAGCAATCTTTCCGGCACCTGGTAGAAGAAAGCGGCCGTCTCCATGTCTGAAGCAAGCGCGGTATATCGCCTGGGGCTGGATGTCGGCGGCACCAATCTGCGTCTTGGCGTTTTTTCTGGCCTTACCTTGGTTGAAGAAACGCGTTTTCGGGCTAACTACTCTGCCATTTGCAAGGAGTTTGCGCCAGCATTGGCATGGCAAACCATTTTGCAGGTCACGGCTGATGCTATCCGGCCGTTGCTGGATAAATATGCCGGCATTCAGGCAATCGGCATAGGCTTTCCGGGATTTATAGATCCACACACAGGCGTGTTGGCACAGTCGCCCAACTTGCCAGGTCTGCGGGATGTCAATCTGGGTCATGATCTCGGTAAGTTGCTTGGTTTGCCTGTACGAGTAGAAAATGATGCCAATGCAGCTGCCTATGGAGAATTCTGCCAGTTGTCGCAACCTGTTGGCGGCTTGCTGTATGTCGGCCTGGGGACTGGTGTGGGAGCGGGGCTGGTGGTGAATGGTAGCGTCTGGGCCGGGCAGCATGGTTATGCACTGGAAGCAGGGCATATTATTGTGGTGCCTGATGGCCGTTTATGCGGCTGCGGGAATCAGGGCTGCGTAGAACAGTATGCTTCCGCGACCGGCATCAGCCGGGCGTATGCTGACCTCACAGGCCAAACAATGACTGCGCTGGATATCGCGCGGGCTGCCGAAAGTGGTGATCGGCATGCACAGGCAGTCTATGCAGATGCGGGCAGTAAGCTGGCGCAAATGCTGGCGAGCGTACTCAAAGTGATTGATATCGAAAATGTGTTGATTGGCGGCGGTGTAGTGGCTGCATGGCCATTATTACAGGCTGCATTTGAGCAACGGCTGGAACACGATTTGATTCCGGTACTTCGTGGCAAAATCAAGGTGCATGTATCAAGCACGGGCGATATCGCCGGCATGCTGGGTGCTGCGTTGCTAGCTGCTTAAGCACGGTGTTGCTGATGCTGGGCCAATGCCCAGGCAACATGCTCACGCACCAGTTCGTTATCATCGTCTTGCCGCGCGGTTAAGGCGGCAATCACGGCTGGCGAGCTAGGGGCATTACCTAGCCCCACCGCCACATTGCGCAACCACTGGTAATAACCAATCCGGTAAATGGCGCTACCGGCCATGCGTTGCTGAAACTCTGCTTCTGTCCAGGCGAAACAATCTACCAGGTCGTTGCTATCCAGGCCATGCCTGACGGCAAAATCATTTTCCTGGGTTTTGACAGCAAATTTGTTCCAAGGGCAGATCAGCTGGCAATCATCGCAACCATAGACACGATTACCAATCAATGGCCGTAATTCCAGAGGAATACTGCTTTTGTGTTCTATGGTCAGGTAGGAAATACAGCGCCTGGCGTCCAGTTCGTATGGCGCGACAATCGCGCGGGTAGGGCAGATGTCTATACAGGCCGAACAGCTGCCACAATGCGCCGTGGTGGGGGAGTCTACAGGCAGCGGCAGGTTGGTGTAAATCTCCCCCAGAAAAAACCATGATCCCTGCTGGCGGTTAAGCAATAACGTATGCTTGCCTCGCCAGCCTACGCCTGCTTTGGTTGCCAGCGCAACTTCGAGCACAGGGGCGCTATCGGCAAATACCCGGTATTCAAACTGACCAAATTTCTCAGTAATACGGGTACACAGTTGCTGCAGTTTTTGCCGCATGACCTTGTGGTAGTCTCGCCCCAGGGCATAGCGGGCCACATAGGCCTTGTCCGGGTTTTCCAGCACCTGCCAGCCATCAGCCGCATTGTCAGGCAAATAATTCAGGTTCACCGAGATGACCCGCAAGGTCCCGGGCACCAATTCTGCCGGGCGGCTTCGCTTGGTACCATGTTTTGCCATATAATCCATGTCGCCGTGGTATTGTTTGGCGAGCCATTCTAAAAATTCCGGCTCGGCGGCAGAAAGGTCGGTATCGGTAATACCTATGCTGCCAAACCCCAATTCCCGCGCCCAGTTTTTGATGGTTGCTGCCATATGTGCAGCAACTGTCTGGTCTGGTAACTGGATAGGGGCGGGATGTGATTGATGTGACATGACAGAAACGTATTCTACACAGATTTTAAAAGACGAAGCAGCGACTGTGCATGCAGCAGAGGTATTGGCGACTCAATTGAAACCAGGCCAGGTGATTTACCTGCATGGCGATCTGGGCGCTGGCAAAACCACGTTGGTGCGTGGCATTCTGCATGCGCTAGGGCATGTTGGCAAGGTTAAAAGCCCAACCTATACCATCGTTGAGCCTTACATCCTGCCTCTTGCTTCATGTTACCATTTTGACCTTTACCGGTTTCAGGATGCCGAGGAATGGGAAGCTGCCGGTTTCAGGGATTACTTTAATTCAAACAGTATCTGCCTGGTAGAGTGGCCAGAACGCGCCGAACAGGTGTTGCCTCACGCAGATATCGAAATCCGGTTTGATATTTTGCCGCACGGACGCGTGCTGCATATCACTAGTCAGCATCCGCTGGCGTTGGAAGAACTATGCCAGTAACTCGAGAGATTTTTAAGGTGTGGCTGCTGACAGCCTTGCTATCCATAAGCAGTTTTGCAGAAGCCGCAGAAGTGATTCTGGCCAATCTGCAACAGCACGGCAATCAGGTGCAACTGGAGTTGCTGGTTGACCAGTCTATTAAATACCGCGTGTTTACGCTGGATAATCCATTCCGTGTGGTCATAGACATGGACGATGTTGCCATCAGTCCCACACTGAAGGCCCTGCCACCGCAATTGGATGCCCAGCATCCCTACCTGTCCAAAATCCGCATTGCGCCGTTTACCGAGCATACCACCCGTGTGGTGTTCGATATCAAGTCTGAGATCAAACCTCTGGTCACAGACATGAACGCAGGCAGCTCGCAACAACGGCTGGCAATCACGATTGCGCCAGCCATAGGCAATACAGATCCTGCAGTTGCTAACCCCGTATTGATGCCTTCGAAACAGTTGCAGGATGTGCCTACAGTCAACAGTGACGAAAAGCCTGAAGCGGCCTCGGTGGCGAACAAAGATTCTGCAACAGAGGCGCCAGCGGCCAATACGGGTGCCGAAAAAACCGTTGACAAACCGGCCGTTGTGGATAAACCCAAACAGGCCAGGCCAGGCCAGAAAATCATTACCATTGCGGTGGACGCTGGACATGGCGGCGAAGACCCAGGCGCAAGAGGCTCAAAAGGCAGTCATGAAAAAAATATCACCTTGGCGATTGCACGCAAACTCAAGCAGCAGATTGATGCTGAAGACAATATGCAGGCCATCCTGATTCGCGATGGGGATTATTTTGTGCCGCTGGGTGACCGTGTGAAAAAAGCCCGTGCCGCCAAGGCTGACCTGTTTATTTCGATTCACGCTGACTCGTTCGTCAACAGCACCGCCAAGGGTTCCTCAGTGTTTGCCTTGTCTGAACGCGGTGCCACCAGCGCCAGTGCCCGTTACCTGGCGAAAAAGGAAAACGCGGTGGACTTGATTGGCGGCGTGGCGATTGATACACGCGATATGGACCTGGCGCGTACGTTGCTGGACTTATCGCAAACGGCGACGATTCATGACAGTATCCGCATGGGTAAAGCCGTGCTGGGGCGCATTGCCAAGATTAATACGCTACATTCCAAGTATGTGGAACAGGCGGCGTTTGCTGTGTTGAAATCACCGGATATTCCATCAATCCTGGTAGAAACAGCGTTTATCAGTAATCCTGAGGAAGAAGCCAGGTTGAATGATGATGCTTACCAGGATAAATTGGTGAATGCGATTCTGTCGGGGGTGAAGTCGTATGTAGCGACAAATCCTTCGTTTGCTAAAAAGTAGTTTTTTAAGACTGCTCTAGAAACATAATTCTTTTGGTTAAAGCAGCTTGTTTAGTCCTTAGGTATTTTCTTTTTCGCCCTTAGGCGAGTTACTTTCTGTTGCTTGCCCCACAGAAAGTAACCAAAGAAGAGGGCTCCCAGCCATCAAGGCCTTCGGCTCCCTTGCGTTGCTCAACAAAATAAGTCGGTCACGAAACTCAACCTGGCAGCTCACATAAAACGCGAGCTGCTGCGGGATTCAAACAGTCGCTCCCTTCTCCCTTACTTTGTTTCCGCTACTCAGCGTGATGGAATGGGATTTGTCTCGCCAAACTACGAGCGTAGAAGTTTGGACCGTTCAAAAAATAATTCTTTTATTCAATACGCCAACGGTGGCGCTCATGGGTTTTCGGGCCCCTATCTGCCGCGCCGAGTAGCGCAGTCGGCGTGGGAGGTGTCGGCCAGCGGCTGTCCGAGATCCGCGGTGGCTTGCGCAGTGTGCAAGCCACTAGGGCGAGTTTCGTTGGCCGCCCACGCTGACGAGCAACGCAGGAAACAAGCGGAAG
>NZ_KB905141.1:171142-449225 GCF_000378225.1 Methylophilus methylotrophus DSM 46235 = ATCC 53528 | reverse complement strand
GAGTTACTTTCTGTTGCTTGCCCCACAGAAAGTAACCAAAGAAGAGGGCACCCAGCCATCACGGCCTACGGCTCCCTTGCGTTGCTCAACAAAGTGGGCGTCCATCGAAACTCGCCCTAGCGGCTTGCACACTACACAAGCCACCGCGGAACTCGAACAGCCGATGGCCGACTTCTCCCACTTCGTCTCCGCTACTCAGCGTGATGGGATGGGATTCATCTCATCAAAGTACCATCGTTGAAATTTGGAATAGTTAAAAACTCAAATTCTTTTCTTTTTAGCCCACAAACGGTGGCGCTCATTGGTTTTCGGGCCCCTATCTGCCGCGCCGAGTAGCGCAGACAAAATAAGATCAAGCGAGCGGCTGTCCGAATCCCGCGGTGGCCTGCGTATTGTGCAGGCCGCTAGGATGAGTTTCGCGAGCGCTTATTTTGATGAGCAACGCAGGGAACAAGCGGAAGCTAGGGTGTCTTGTTCTTTGCCTTCTTTCCTATGGACAAGCATAAGAAAGAATGGTCGCCTAAAGGCGAAATAAAGACTTCCTCCATCTAGGAGCACACTCAAAAGTAAACCATAGCTGCTCAAGCAAAGAAAAGTAACTCGCCTAGAGGCGAAATAGAAAGATTGTAAGTTGTAAGTGAGGATACGAGTGGCACTACAACCAAAAATTTAAAGAATTACCTTCTTATATATCCAATAAAAAACGAGGTGCACCTCTCAGCACGCCTCATTTTAATCAACTGTACTTTATAGAGATTACACGTGCTTCCGCGCCAATCTCCCCACTCCCCGCAACCACCCCAACAAATCATCCACATAGGTATACAACACCGGAATCACCACCAGGCTCAATACCGTCGAAGTAATCAACCCACCAATCACCGTGATCGCCATCGGTGAGCGGAAGCTGGGGTCTGCACTCCAGCCCAAGGCAATCGGCATCATGCCGGCTGCCATGGCAATGGTGGTCATGATAATTGGGCGTGCGCGTTTGTGGCAGCCATCAATAATGGCATCAAAGCGACTGAGTTTGCGCTCTTTGCGCGCCATGATGGTGTATTCCACCAGCAGAATGGAGTTTTTGGTCACCACCCCCATCAGCATCAACAAACCAATCACGCTTGGCATGGAGAAGCTGTTATGGGTCACCAGCAGCGCAAAGAAAGCGCCCCCCAATGACAGTGGTAAGGCTCCCAGAATGGTGATGGGCTGCAAAAAGTCACCAAACAGCAACACCAGCACCACATAGATACACATGACGCCAATGATCATAGCGCCGCCAAAGCTGGCAAATAACTCGTTCATACGCTTGGCATCGCCAGCTTCAAGCTGTTTCACGCTAGGCGGCAGGTTTTGCATAGCAGGCAGTTGCTGCACCTCACGCATGACTTCGCCAATCTGGCGTTTATTGAGCTCAATATCAAAGGTGACATTACGCATACGGTCCATGCGGTCAATCTGCTGCGGGCCGCTACCCATGCGGACTGTCGCGACGGTTTCCAGGCTAACACTGCCATTGCGTGATGGAACACGTAATTGGGCAATTTCTTGCAAACTGGTACGTACACTAGGTCCCAAACGCACGCGGATCGGCACTTGCCGCTGCGGCAGATTCAGCTTGGGCATGGTATTGGAGAAGTCTCCTGAAGTTGCCACGCGGATCACCTGTGCGATGGACTCCACAGTCACGCCCAACTCGGCCGCCTTATCTATATCCGGGATAATCTGTACCTCTGGCCGTTGCAAACTGGCGCTGGAGGTAATATTGCCCACACCATTCAAGGTCCTTAATTGCTGTTGCAATTGCTGACTAGCACTGGTTAACGCATTCGCATCATCACTAGCCAGTGTAATTTGCAACTTCTCGCCGGACTCGCCTATGCCTACTGTGACACGCGCACCTGGCAGGTTTTTCAACCGCTCGCGCAAGTCTGCCTCAATTTCAGACTGCTTTTGCTTGCGCTCACTGCGGTCGGTCAGGCTGATGACCAGACTGCCCTTGCGCACATCGGTGCTATTTTGTGAGGCGTTCGGCCCGCCCCCGCCGGTACTGGCCGTGCCAGCCGCAGTAAAGACCGCCTTGACTTCAGGATGCTGCTTGACAAGTTGTTCAGCCATTTGCACCACTTGCCGGGTTTGCGCAAGGGGCGTACCCGGTTGCAACTCAATATTAACCTTGGTCTGACTACTGTCGGAAGACGGGACGAAACCCTTGGGCAACAAAGGCATCAGGCTCAACGAACCGATAATAAACAGAATAAAGCCTGCCACCACGGTTTTGCGGTGATTTAAGCACCAGCTGACCCAGCCCAAATACCAGCGCATGGAAGCTGAGTCGGTTTCCTCTTTGACAGGATGTGGTTTGAGCAGGTAGGCGGACATCATGGGCGTTAACAAACGTGCCACCACTAAAGAACCCAGAATCGCAATGGCTGCCGTGATGCCAAACTGTTTGAAAAATTTGCCCGGAATCCCGCCCATAAATGCCGTTGGCAGAAAAATCGCCACCAGCGTAAATGTCGTCGCAATCACGGCAAAGCCAATCTCGTCGGCCGCCTCCATTGCTGCCTGGTAAGGCGTTTTACCCATGCGCAAATGCCTTACGATATTTTCAATCTCCACAATCGCATCATCGACCAGGATACCCACGACCAGCGCCATGGCCAGCAGAGTCAGCACATTGAGCGAAAAGCCAAAATATTGCATAAAAGCAAAAGTGGGAATCATGGACAGCGGTAAAGCCACCGCAGCAATAATAGTGGCGCGCCAATCACGCAAGAACCACCACACCACCAAGATCGCTAGCAACGCGCCCTCATACAGCAACTGCATAGAGCCTTCGTAGTTATCTTCTACCGGCTTAACCATGTTAAACGCCTCCACAATCTTTACTTGTGGATGCAATTGCTGAAATTTTTCCAGCGCCGCACGTACATCTTTGGCGACGGTCACCTCGCTGGTGCCTTTGCTACGCGTAATTTCAAAACGAATGACAGGCTTGCCATCATAACTGGCATAAGTAGTACGCTCAGCATAGGTATCCAGCACTTCTGCCACTTGCGCTAGCTTGATATGACGGCCATCACCCAGCGGGATATCGAGATTGCGCACCTCGTCGGCACTATGCAAGGCACCCAAGGTGCGCACTGACTGGATATTCGCACCGATATCGCCGCGGCCACCAGACGCATCCTGTTGCACGCGTTTGAGCTGCGCAGAGACATCGCTCACATTGACGCCGAGCCCTGCCATCAGCGTGGGATCGAGGTTCACTTGCACCTCGCGGTCTACGCCGCCGGTACGCGTGATCTTGCCCACGCCGTTGACGGCCAGCATCGCTTTGCTCACTTCATTATCGACAAACCATGACAACTCGCCTTCATCCATATTTTCCGCGGAGACGACATATGTCAGGATGGCATTGCCGGAAGTGGTCACTTTTGAAACGGTGGGCGTTGTTACGGCTGCAGGGAGCTCGGAACGGGCACTATCCACAGCGTTGCGTACGAGGTTGAGGGCTTCTTCACTCTTGGTGTCAATGGTGAACTGCACGCTGATGCTGACGCTGCCATCGGTGATGGTCGTGGTCATGTGTTCAATGCCACCAATAGTCGCAATCTTGTCTTCTATCTTGCGTGCAACTTCGGTCTCGAGCTGGGGTGGGGCCGCGCCTTCCAGCGTCGCACTCACGGTGATGACTGGTAACTCGATATCAGGGAAGTTCTGTTTGCCTAATTGGTTAAGCGATTTCAGTCCAAGAAAAGTCAGCACCACAAACAATAAGATGGCCGGAACCGGATTACGGATGGACCAGGCGGAAAAATTCATACTTAAGCCCCACGCTTCGTCTGGGTGACAACTTTGACGATGTCGCCATCATTTAAAAAAGCACCGCCGCTCAGCACAAACTGCGCCTGCGTATTGAGACTACCCAGCAACTCAATCTGCTCGCCATGCGAACGGCCGGTTTGCACCTTGCGCTGGATGACTTTGCTTAAGCCTTGCGCATCGGCGGGCGCCAGTTCAAAGACGTAAGCAAAGCCATCGCGATAAGTCACCGCACTCAGAGGTACCGCCACGCCTTGCTGCTGGCCAATATCGACCTCTCCCTGTACATACATGCCAGGCTTCGCACTGTCTTTGGGGATATCGACATAAACCAGTGCATTGCGGGTGTTGTTATCCACCGTTGGCGAAATCAGGCGCACTTTGCCATTCACGGTGTGGCCCCCAGAAAGTGTCAGTCGTACCAATTGGCCTGGGTGCAGAGCAGTCTGTTGGTCAGCATTCACTTCCCCACGCCACTCTATACGGCCCTGGCGCACTAACCGGAACAACTCGGCACCTGACGAGACCACGTTGCCCAAGTTGGCAGAACGTGACGAAATCACACCATCATCCGGCGCGACGACTTTAGTCTGGCGCAAGCGGATTTTCTGGTTTTCCAGCTCGGCTTCAGACAATGCCAGATTCGCCCTGGCAGTCTGCTCGGCTATCACATATTCGTTGATTTTTTGTGCGGATAATGCGCCACTGTCTTTGATTTCACGTGCTCTGTCGGCATTACTTTTTGCTTCAGCCAACGCTGCTTTATCCCTATCTACAGTTGCCAGCTGTTTTTGCAAGTCAGCTTTCACTGTTTCGTCAGCCAACATCACCAGTGGCTGCCCCTTGCTGACTTGTGTCCCCACATCCGCCATGATCTGCTGTATGCGCAGACCAGAAATTTCTGCACTGACCAGGGCTTCCTGCCATGGATAAATGCTGCCATTCAGGACCAGGGTCATCGGCCATTGCACAATCGCAGGCTGGGTCGCCTCTACACTCAGTGCAGCCTTGAGTGTCTGGGCTGACTGACGGGCTTGATTCTTGGCAGATTTCCCCTTCAATTCATCCTGGTGCAAGGGATGTTGCCAAAACCAGGCACTCACGCCCACCAGTAACGCTGCAATGATTAAAAATTTGGTTTTTGTTGTCAGTTTCTTTGCCATCATGCTTACCTTTTTTCCATGGGTTTCAATGGAGGTTTAACTGTTTGCCGGGTTTCAAGCCAGTCCCCACCAAACGCCTTATACAGGGCAATCCACTGTAATACGCGATTCTTTTGTTGGGTAATCACATTGAGTTCGGCGTTGATTTTCTGGCGGCGTGCATCTTCCAGCGATAACAAATCCAGGCCGCCAGACTTCCAGTTGATTTCAGCTGCTTGAAAGTATTGCTGATACTGTTGCGCGCTGGCCTGCTCCGATTGTGCGCGTCGCGTGGCGCTGTCCAGATTGACCAGGGCTTGCTCGACCTCCTTGACTGCCTTGCGCACGTCTTGTTTATAGGTCGCAAGCAAACTGTCAAAATTGGCACGCGCTTCCGCCAGGTCCGCACGCAAGGTGCCGCCATCAAAAATCGGTAACTTGAGCGAAGGACCATAAGACCAGGAGTCCGTGCGGGTGACTGTACCGTTAAAATTGGTACGGCGATATCCAATTGAACCCGTCAGAGTCAGACTGGGATACAACTGCGCTTTGGATACGCCAATATTAGCGCTGGCTTCTGCGAGGTTGCGTTCATCAATGGCCAGGTCAGGGCGGCGTATCAACAAGTTTGCTGGCATGGTGCTCACGTCAAACATGGCGGGTTCTGGCATGCCGTGACCTTTAGCCAGCAAGGTGCGCAACGCGGGCTCTGGGAGATTGGTTAACTCCACTAGTGCCTTGACCAGACCATCGCATTCCGCTTGTTGCCCATCCAATGTAGATTCACTGGCGCGTGTGGCTGCCTGTGCCAGCGCAAGATCAGACGGGGCAGAGAAGCCTGCCCGGGCAGAAATACCTGTCAAACGCGCGGTTTCACTGCGCGACTCATAAGCTTGCTTTAAAGCCTGCACGGAAGCCTGGCAAGCGCGATAGTTGACGTAGTTATTCGCTACTTCGGCAGCTAATGTCAGCCGTGCATCATGCCAGGCAATTTTCTTGGCCTCGAGCTGTGCTTTGGCAGCCTGCTTGGCTGCTTTTACTTTGCCAAACAGGTCGACTTCCCAACTTGCATCCAGCGAAATCGAGTCTATCTCGATCGTACTGGCCGGAAACGCCCCACCACCACCACCTTTACTTCTGGTGACGCTACCGGTGCTGGTTAAATCTGGAATTCCCTGCGCACGCGCCGACAACACGTTAGCGCGTGCCACACGAATATTCGCTAATGCAATCTCCAGCGAAGGACTTTCCTTCTGCGACTCAGCCAGCAACTGATCCAGCACCGGGTCTTTGAATTGCGCCCACCAGTCTGTTAAAGAAGCAACGCTTCCGCCATGTGGCAGAGGCGCTTGCCACTGCTCAGCGATGGCTGTTTTTGGACGGATATATTCGTCTATGACCGAACAACCGGCAAGTGGCAGATATAATAACAACCAGTAAACACTGGCCCTCCCCGACGTTAAAACACCCGGACTCATTTGTTTTTCATCCCTTGCAATCCGTTTAAGAACAATTGCACCACAAATGCAATGTGTGCCTCTGCATCCCAATCTGGTTCCAATACCCCAAACAGGGCTTTGTTACGTGGCCCGGCAACCAGGAGCTCGCAATATGACTCCGCCGCCTGCATAAAATTCTGTGCTGGCAACTCTCCTTTTGCTGCATAACCTGCAAATATATCTGCCAGCATTCGATGGATACGCTCTGGACCTACAGCCTTCACTGCACGGGTCAATTCCGGCAAGTGCGATACCTCTGACACGCCGATACGGAAAAACGATACCATGCGGGGCTCAAGTACCTTATTAAGAATCAATCGGCTGACATTCGCCAGGACGGTAGCCAATGGCTGCTCTCCCAAACCTTCAACGCGGGTCATCGCCAGCACATCCTGCTCCACCATATGCTTCAATGCCGCAACCAACAACTCGTCCTTACTGCCGAAGCGTTCGTAAATGGTCCGGGTGGAAACACCGCAGGTGCTCGCGACACGCGCAATACTGGTGCGCGCAAAACCTTCGGTCATAAATAACGCCAACGCCTGCTCAAGCAAATGCGCGTGGCGCTCTTGCTCAGTACCCGATTTGGGCCGACCAACCTTGGTTTTTAGCTGTGTGGATTCCATGAGAAGAGGCTTGTATAAAATAAAAATGAAACGTTTCATTTTTATTTTACCCATCCGCCTCAAATAAGCAAGCGTTTTGTTGTCACTGGAATGATACATAGAGCGCCCGCGCCCTATTCGCCAAGGGTTTGTTATACTCGCAGCACTTGAAGACGCAGACAACAAAGCACCTATGGCCCTCAAATCCACGATTTATAAAATCGACGTCAATATTGCCGACATGGATAGGCATTATTACCAGCAACATCAACTGACGCTGGCAAAACACCCGTCAGAGACTGATGAACGCTTAATGGTACGCTTGCTGGCTTTTGTGCTGTATGCCGATGAAGCATTGCTGTTTGGTAAAGGCTTGAGTGAAGACGATGAACCAGACCTTTGGCAGAAAGATTTAACGGGCGCAATTGAACGCTGGATTGGTGTAGGCTTGCCTGACGAACGCGAAATCCGCAAAGCGTGTGGACGCGCAGCGCACGTGGTACAAATTCTCTACGGTGGCCGCACGGCAGAGATGTGGTGGACCCAGAACCAGAAGGCCATGCTCAAGCTTGAGAATGTCACAGTGATTAACCTGCCAGAAACAGAACAACTGGCTGCCGCAGCCACACGTGGACTGACCATCAGTTTCACCATTCAAGACCGGCAAATGCTGGCGAGCTATGATGGTGGGAGCTTTGAAATTCAGCCGCAATGGTTAAAAGAAGCCAGGGAATAACCATCCAACTCGCCTCACAAAAAGCCAGCATGACTGGCTCTCATGAATACACTGAGAAAACCTCGCTTAGGGAAAAAGCTTGTGTTCTGCTGGCCAAACGCCACTATACATCGCTTCCGGGTGATGCTGCATGAGCCGATGGCGTACTTCACCCAACCTGCGCAATGGCACCGAGACAATCATTAAAATACTGCCTTGCTCAAGTTGGGATTGATATGATTTGAGGCGATAACTAGGGGCGGCAGTCGCGACTGCTGCAGCCCAGGCTGTACAAGAAAGCGCACCCAGCACCATGCAATAAGGAATCACCATTAACGTCACTTCGCCAAACCACCAGGGTACCATATAGGCCAGCAAACCACCCAGCAAACCAAACACCGCACCAAACACAAAGCCTGCCAATGCGCTATACACGACATCCGATTTTTCTACGGCATTCGCCTTGGGAAGATTGCCTAACAGCTGCTCGTTTTTAGCATGGAAGTGAATATGGCCTTCTTCGACCCTTTCCAGCAATAGTTCGTTCATCATTGCCTGTGCGCTTCTAATATTGGGTAAAACAAAATAGAGCCTGCGTCTCATAGTGTTCTCCTATCAATATTGCCAGTATTAGCGTGTCAAAATTGGATAGAAGCCCGTCACAAAGATTCATTTTTTAACAAGTGTTTGGATCTCCAAACTACCGGTTTAGTGATCATCAAGTCTTCCCACCCAGACACTGCGCAGTTTGGATAATTTGTAACCCAGCCCAGCCCCTTCATTAGAAAGTGCATCGAGGAACAGTGAAAGTCTTCTGGATTTGATGACCGTGTAAAAAGTCAGCAGGCTGACTGGAATAAAGACGATTGAAAAGTAGGCCAATTTTTCCAGCAGGCTCGCTTGTGTCAAGTCAATCAGGTTCATACCCAACAGGCCACTGGTCATGGTACCAATGAGCCCCAGAATGGTGACCACCGTCAGGCGAACGACGGTATCGGCCTGACGCTTGATTTCTTCGCCCTCAAGATATTCCGCCATATCCATAATACGGCGGCGTGTTTTTTCAAACAGGCTGACGGAATCCAGTTGCCTGAGCATGAGTGTAAACAGGTCTTTCGCTACCGCCTGGTCTGAAACGTTTTCAAACCAGTAGCGGTGGGTAAAGCGTAAAAACACGGCTGTGGCATTACGGATACGGCTGCGGAAAACTTTCACCGAATCTTCACTCTGGATATTCAATCGGCTGATGGCTTGTACCATGCGGTCAGACAGCATGAGCAACGCCGCTTTCTGGAAATGTGCAATCAAAAACAGCAAAAAGTACTGGTTCTGGTAATGGCGTTTGATGCCAGTGCGCTCATTGGTAAACACGCGGTGCTGGTGGCTGCCGACCACGACAAAATTCTGCCCGGTACACATGATGCGCGTGGTACTCCACGGATCCTGGCGGGCTTCATCCCAATAACGGTCATAACAATTATTTTTTTCGAATGCCTGCAAAAACTGTTCGGTAAATGGCAGGGTTTCCGAATGCCAGGGCTGGCACACCAGGCCCAGGCGGATAAGGTCACCACGACTGAGCTGACTCACATCATCAAACGACAGGTAAGCCATGAGCGGCATGCGCTGGTATTCAATTTCACGGTAACGCAGCTCACCTGCCTGGTCAGAGTAATGCGGCACCAATGGATGTAACAGTGCCAGCCAATGCAACGACACACAAGGCACATGATTCTCTTTAACGAACGCCAGGTAGCGCGCTTTGTCTTCATAATCAGAGCGCGCAATTACCTGTCCTTGTCCATCCAGCCATTCAACCAGTTGCGCACAGTGCCCGGCTTCACCTGAATCATCCCAATAATTAGGATAGGTACGCCCCAGCCGGTACATAACTTCCATGGCTGACTTTAAGGGTAACTCTTTGCCCGTCACCTCAAAGGCCAGCATGGCGACGTCAATATCAAAAAAGAAATATAACTCGACGTGGGAAACGCGCAATATCAAGGGTTCACGCTCACCTTGAAGGGTCATGCGTACCTGGCTGATATCTGTACGCGTGAAAATATGAATAGGCGATTCGCCATACCCGCCCGCCTCGCGTCCATGCTTGCCTTCTCCATACAAAAATCGCTGCGCAAACGGCAGAAAGGTGACAAATTCCTGATACCGGGTTTCACTCAGATGCGGCGAGGCCTGCAAAAACTCGTCTTGTATTTCTACCCAGGGTGAATTGGGCGTGTCTTTGAGCACTTGCCATGGATAATTCACAGCACTCAGGCTGCTGTGATCAGTCATCAACTGTATAGGCCAAAGTAATGTTTGCCTGAAATCTCGTACGATACTGCTCTGCAGGTTGTCCGCCATGATAGATGCCTCAAGCCGCGATATAGACTGTGCAATATACCGTGAGATGCCTGTTGAGAATTGACGAAAAAACCACTGGTTTGCAGATCAAATAACCACTTTGCAAGCAATAAAAAAACCGGCAGTACGCCGGTTTTTATGAAAAGCCCAGAAATTACACCTTCTGGTAAACCTCACTGCCCTTCTTCACGAACTCAATCGCTTTTTCCTGCATGCCTTTTTCCAGGGCCTCCTGCTCGCTCACGCCTTGTGTGGCGGCGTAGTCACGTACATCTTGCGTGATTTTCATGGAGCAGAAGTGAGGCCCGCACATGGAGCAGAAGTGAGCTTGTTTCGCGCCTTCCTGTGGCAAGGTTTCGTCGTGGAATTCCTTGGCTTTTTCAGGGTCCAGACCGAGGTTAAACTGGTCTTCCCAGCGGAACTCGAAACGGGCCTTGGATAAAGCATTATCCCGGATTTGTGCGCCTGGGTGACCTTTGGCCAGGTCAGCCGCATGTGCCGCGATTTTATAGGTGATGATACCCACGCGTACATCCTCCTTGTCCGGTAGTCCAAGGTGCTCTTTTGGTGTCACGTAACACAGCATGGCACAGCCGTACCAGCCAATCATGGCCGCACCAATGCCTGAAGTGATATGGTCATAGCCAGGCGCGATGTCGGTGGTCAATGGGCCAAGCGTGTAGAACGGGGCTTCACCGCAGTGTTCCAGTTGCAGGTCCATGTTTTCCTTGATCAGGTGCATAGGCACGTGACCAGGGCCTTCGATCATGCACTGTACGTCGTGTTTCCAGGCGATCTGGGTCAGCTCACCCAGAGTTTTCAGTTCGGCAAACTGTGCTTCGTCATTGGCATCGTAAATAGAACCGGGACGCAGGCCATCACCTAGCGAGAACGACACATCGTATTGCTTCATGATCTCGCAGATTTCTTCAAAGTGCGTGTACAGGAAAGACTCTTTATGGTGTGCCAGACACCATTTCGCCATGATGGAACCGCCGCGCGACACGATACCGGTCATACGCTTGGCAGTCATGGGGATATAAGCCAGGCGTACACCAGCATGGATAGTGAAGTAGTCCACGCCCTGCTCTGCCTGCTCGATCAAGGTATCGCGGAAGATTTCCCAGGTCAGGTCTTCTGCCTTGCCGTTCACTTTTTCCAGTGCCTGGTAGATAGGCACGGTACCAATCGGCACCGGCGAGTTGCGGATAATCCATTCGCGGGTTTCATGGATGTTTTTGCCAGTGGACAAGTCCATCACGGTATCACCACCCCAGCGTGTGCCCCACACCATTTTCTCTACTTCTTCCGAGATAGATGAACCCAGCGCAGAGTTACCAATGTTGGCATTGATCTTGACCAGGAAATTACGGCCAATAATCATCGGTTCGATTTCCGGGTGGTTGATGTTGGCCGGGATAATGGCACGGCCACGCGCCACTTCGTCGCGCACAAATTCAGGTGTGATGACTTTCGGAATGCTGGCACCGTAGCTTTGGCCAGGATGCTGTGTTTGCAGCAGCTCGCTCATGTTTTCGCGGCGCTGGTTTTCGCGGATGGCAATAAACTCCATCTCGGGCGTAATGATGCCCTGGCGGGCGTAGTGCATCTGGCTAACGTTTTTGCCTGGCTTGGCACGCAGTGGTTTGCGATGCAGGTTGAAACGCATTTCGGCCAGGGCTGGGTCGGTCAGGCGCTGCTGGCCGAAAGTCGAAGTTGGCCCGTCCAGCTGTTCGGTGTCGTTACGCTCTGCGATCCATTGCGCACGCAATGCTGGCAAACCGTTACGGATATCGATCTCAACATTCGGGTCTGTGTAAGGGCCTGAGGTGTCATAAACAACCACTGGCGGGTTGGTATCACCGCCAAAGCTGGATGGCGTATCACTGAGCGAAATTTCACGAAATGGGACCTGGATATCAGGACGGGAACCTTGTACGTAGATTTTGCGCGATTTGGCAAACGGTTTGGTGGCAGCTTCGTCAACTTTGGCATCAGCATTGACGAACTTGATATTTTTATCAATAGCGTTCATTGGCATCCTTAAAAGAAAAGACGTAAGGATGCATGTGGAGGTTTGCATTCCCTACGATGGTATCAACCACATCAGGTTCGAAGGGTAACTCTCACTGCAAAACTTTCAGAAAATGAAGAATTTACAGACCCCTAGCAACGAACGAATTGTGCGGGAAAACGCCTCATAACGCAAGCAGAAACGACCTCCTCTTGACAAGTAGACAGATCTGTCTACAATCACACCACCCGACTATAAAAACTACCGGGATTATTTCAATCGGGAACTCAGGAGAGATCATATGGAAGTGTTATTAATCGGTGCAGTTGCGTGCGCCACCGCCTTAATTTTGTCAGCATGGTTGATGACGTTTGCCCGCTGGTTCCCCATCAAGGGGATCGATGGCGATTTTCTGGTCGACTACAAAACCATGATACGCGCCCACGTCGACTATGCCTTGATGGCATTATTTAACCTGGGATTTTTTGGTGCGGCCAAGGCAGCGGGGGTGGAATTGCACTATTTCGCCTGTGTCTGTGTTGCCGTTGGCGGTTTTACCAACCCGACCATTTTTACCATCGCTGCCTTTGACACAGACTTCTGGAGCAAAACCAAGTGGAGAGTCTTTTCTGCATTGAGTTTTGTCATTACAACCGTAGGCTTCCTGACAATTTGCTATCAACTGCTTTGCCACGCATTGTGTCATTAAGTAGCGGTCAATCAGTTGCCATTAAAAAACCCCGCTATTGCGGGGTTTTTTAATGAGGAAAGTCGTATCACTCAAAAGTTAACCAAGCATTTTCTTAAGCGTCTCATTGACCTGGGCCGGATTGGCTTTACCCTTGCTGGCTTTCATGCACTGCCCTACCAAGGCATTAAACGCTTTTTCCTTACCGGATTTGTATTCATCAACCATGGCTTGGTTGGCCGCCAGCACTTCATTGATAATCGCTTCAATGGCGCCAGTATCTGACACTTGCTTGAGGCCTTTGGCTTCAATAATGGCGTCGACTTCGCCTTCACCGGCCCACAAGCCTTCAAACACCTGCTTGGCGGCATTATTAGAAATAGTGTTATCGGCAATGCGTTTGAGCAAGGCTGCTAATTGCACAGCAGTCACTGGACTATCAACGATGGTTCTTTCTTCAGCGTTGAGTTTTGCCGACAACGCACCCATTACCCAGTTGGCGGCTTGTTTTGGCTCGGCACCCGCATTGACTAACGATACAAAATAATCCGCCAGGCTACGTGAGGATGTCAGCGTGCTGGCATCATAACTGGAGAGTTGGTACTCACTAATCAAACGCGCCTGCAAAGCTTGTGGCAATTCCGGCATCTCAGCCTTTACTCGCGCCTTGTCAGCTTCTGTCACTTCTAAGGGCAGCAAATCAGGATCAGGGAAGTACCGGTAATCATTGGCCTCTTCCTTGGTTCGCATGGCACGCGTTTCACCGGTATCCGGATTAAACAGCACCGTTGCCTGCTGGATTGTGCCACCATCTTCCAGCGTTTCAATTTGCCACTGGGTTTCGTACTCGATGGCTTGTTGCATGAACTTGAACGAGTTGAGGTTTTTGATCTCACGGCGCGTGCCAAACTTCTCTGTGCCTTTCGGACGCACGGAGACGTTCACATCACAGCGGAAAGAACCTTCCTGCATGTTGCCATCGCAAATGCCTATCCACTGCACCAGTTCGTGCAGTTTTTTGGCGTAAGCCACAGCTTCAGCCGCGCTACGCATGTCGGGTTCGGTCACAATTTCCAGCAGTGGCGTACCAGCACGGTTCAAATCAATGCCGGACATGCCCTCAACGGCACCATGCACCGATTTACCTGCATCTTCTTCGAGATGGGCACGGGTAATATTGATGACTTTTTCGTAGGCTTGGGTATTTTTACCTGCTGGCACTTGTATCGTGATTTGGCCTTTACCCACCACAGGTAGCTCAAACTGGCTGATCTGGTAACCTTTGGGCAAATCAGGATAAAAGTAATTCTTACGGGAGAACACACTGCGCGGTGCCATCTCGGCATCAATCGCCAGGCCAAACTTGATGGCGCATTCGACCGCTTTTTTGTTGAGCACAGGCAATACGCCAGGTAAGGCGATACTCACTTCGCAAGCCTGGGTGTTTGGCTCAGCACCATAGGTCGTAGAAGCACCACTGAACTGCTTGGACTTGGTTTGTAACTGTACGTGGGTTTCCAACCCGATCACGACTTCCCACTGCATGTTAGATGTTCTCCAAACCGGCTGGCATGCGTGTATGCCAGTCTGTCACTTGTTGATAGGCATGTCCGACATTAAGCATGCGCGCCTCATCAAAATAATTACCAATAATCTGCAAACCGACTGGCAATGCCTTGCCTTCGCTACTGGTCGCAAACCCTGCCGGGATACTCATGCCTGGCAAACCAGCCAGGTTGACGGCAATGGTGTACAAATCTTCCAGATACATCGCAACCGGGTCACTGGTCTTTTCGCCAGCCTTAAAAGCGGTGGAAGGTGCAGCCGGCCCCATGATCACATCACAGTGCTTAAAGGCTTCGACAAAGTCTTGCGCGATCAGGCGACGAATTTTTTGTGCCTTGAGGTAGTAGGCGTCGTAATACCCCGCGCTCAACACATAAGTGCCGATCAGGATACGGCGCTTGACCTCGGCACCAAACCCTTCGGCACGTGATTTCATATACATTTCAAGCAGGTCATTGTACTCAGCCGCACGGTGGCCATAGCGCACGCCATCGTAACGTGACAGGTTGCTCGAAGCCTCGGCTGGCGCCAGCACGTAATACACTGGAATCGACAGATTATTGTTAGGCAAGCTGACTTCCACAATCTCAGCGCCCAATTTTTTGTATTCTGCAATTGCGGTTTCAATGACTTTGGCTACGTCGGCATTCAGGCCTTCGGCAAAGTACTCTTTAGGCAACCCGATACGCAGACCTTTGAGCGGCTGGTCGCCAGTCATGCTGGTCAGGCCACGCGTGTAGTCTTCTTTTTGGCGGTTCACACTGGTGGAATCACGCTCGTCAAAACCGGCCATGACATTCAGCATCAAGGCACAGTCTTCGGCAGACTTGGCCATGGGCCCGGCTTGGTCGAGTGATGATGCAAATGCAATCATGCCGTAACGCGACACCAGGCCGTAAGTAGGTTTGAGGCCGGTAAAACCGCACAAGGACGCAGGCTGGCGAATCGAACCGCCAGTATCGGTACCCGTCGCCGCCGCACACAAGCGAGCTGCCACGGCTGCCGCAGATCCGCCCGAGCTGCCGCCTGGCACGCGGTCAAAATCCCACGGATTTTTCACGCCGCCAAAATAACTGGTTTCGTTGGAAGAACCCATGGCGAACTCATCCATATTGGTTTTACCCAGGTTCACCGCACCCGCCGCATCAAATTGGCTGATCACATGCGCATCATACGGAGAAATAAAGGTCTCCAGCATTTTCGAGCTGCAAGTGGTGCGCCAGCCCTTGGCACAGAAAATATCTTTTTGTGCCAAAGGGATACCAGTCAACGGCCCGAAATCACCAGCCGCAATACGTGTATCGGCTGCTTTGGCCTGCGCCAGAGTTTTATCTTCATCTATGGTGACGTAGGCATTGATGGTCGGGTTGAGCTGTGCCATACGCTGCAAGTAAGCTTGCGTGAGCTCGACACTGGAAACTTGTTTGCTGGCCAACTGCTGGCCCAGCTGTTTAAGACTGCTGTTGATCATAGCTGTATCTATAGGTTAGTGGCGTGAACTTCGCTTGGAGCACACGCTGTTATTCAATGACTTTTGGCACCAGGTACAAGCCATCCTGTGTCGCCGGGGCAATCGATTGAAACAGCTCGCGCTGATTGGTGGCAGTGACCACGTCTTCACGCAGACGCTGCGTCACATCTTGCGAGTGCGACATTGGCTCGATACCGGTGGTATCGACTGCCTGCATTTGCTCGATCAAACCGAGGATACCGGAAAGTTTGTTCAGGGTTTCTTGCGCCTCATTGTCGCTGACCTCGATACGGGCCAGGTGAGCGATGCGCTTGATATCGTCAAGATTCAGTGCCATGTGGGTTAATTGTCTGTAAGATTTTGAAAGTACATCTTAAATTCATGTGCGTTTTGCGCTATTATACCTTGATTTTATGCCGCACCCAGCGGGCAGCGCCAAATCAGTATATTCACAGGATAAAACATGTTCGGTTCACTCAACAGCTACTTCTCCAATGACCTTGCCATTGACTTAGGCACCGCCAACACCCTGATTTATGTGCGCGGCAAAGGTGTCGTGCTGGATGAACCTTCGGTGGTGGCAATCCGTACCGAAGGCGGCCCTAACGGCAAAAAAGTATTGCTGGCCGTCGGTTCTGACGCTAAAAGCATGCTAGGCCGCGCACCGGCCAATATCCAGGCCATCCGCCCGATGAAAGATGGTGTGATTGCCGACTTCACCATCACCGAGCAAATGCTCAAGTTTTTTATCCGCAAAGTCCACGAGTCCCGCTGGTTCTCGCCTAGCCCACGCATCATCATCTGCGTGCCGGTAGGCTCCACCCAGGTTGAACGCCGTGCCATTAAAGAATCCGCCGAGCGCGCGGGTGCCAAACAGGTATTCCTGATTGAAGAGCCGATGGCAGCGGCCATTGGTGCCGATATGCCCGTGGCGGAAGCGACCGGCTCCATGGTGGTGGATATCGGCGGTGGCACCACCGAAGTGGGCGTGATTTCACTGGGCGGTATTGTTTACGCCAAGTCAGAGCGCGTGGGTGGTGACAAGTTTGACCAGGCGATTATTGATTACATCCGCCGTAACTACGGCATGCAAATCTCCGAGCCTACCGCTGAAGCGATCAAGAAACGTATCGGCTCTGCCTTCCCTGGTTCAGAAGTGCTCGAAATGGAAGTCACCGGCCGCAACCTGGCAGAAGGTTTGCCACGTAAATTCACCATTTCCAGTAATGAAATCCTGGAAGCATTGACAGAGCCATTAAACTCCATAGTCGGCGCTGTGAAATCTGCCCTGGAACAAACCCCACCAGAACTAGGTGCCGATATTGCAGAAAAAGGCATGGTACTGACCGGTGGTGGCGCCTTGCTGCGTGACCTGGATCGCCTGCTGGTTGAAGAAACCGGCCTGCCTGTCATTGTGGCGGAAGACCCGTTGACCTGTGTGGCGCGCGGTTGTGGGCGTGCCCTTGAAGAAATGGACAAGCTGGGCAACGTTTTTGCTAGCGAATAATACGGGGCAACGTTGGCGCATCCCCGATCATGCTAAAAGGCATACACCAACAGCTTGACCCGCAGGAATCCCCGGCTTTTTTTATCCAGGGACCCAAGCCTTTTCCACGCCTGATGTTTTTTTGCGCGCTGTCTCTGGTTATGATGGCCGTCGATGCGCGGTTCGATTACCTCGGCCAGGTCAGGCAATGGTTCAGTACCGCATTACACCCACTGGAGGTGGTTGCCAGCGCCCCCAATGAGTGGGCCCGCAACATCAACACCTACTTCAGCTCGCATAACCAGCTAATCCAGGATAATTTCAAACTCAAACAACAAGCCCTGATAGACCACGCCGCCTTGCAACGCCTGGCGACAGTCGATGCCGAGAACGCACATTTGCGCACCCTGCTGGCCGGAGATGCACCGATCATTCCACAAGCCACTTTGGGTGAAGTGATGCATATGGGGCGCGACCCTTTCAGCAATATCATCACTCTCAACCGGGGGAGTCGTCACCAGATTACGCCGGGCCAGGCGGTGGTTGATGAGCAAGGGGTGGTAGGCCAGATCACCCGCGTTTATCCATACACCAGCGAAGTAACGCTGATCACTGACAAAAAATTATCCATCCCTATCCAGATCGAACGGAACCAACTGCGGGCCATTGCCTTTGGCGAAGGCAAGCGTAATACACTGGATATTCCTTACTTGCCTACAAGCGTGGATATCAAGGTGGGTGACAAACTGGTGACTTCCGGCATTGATGGCGTCTATCCGGCCGGCCTGGCGGTGGCTGTGGTGACCCAGATCAAGCAAAGCCAAGACTCCCCCTTTGCCAAAATCATCAGCCGCCCGATTGCTGGTGTAAACAATCATAAACACGTATTGATTCTCAAGGTGCCAGATTCACCGGTGATTAACCAAACCAACGAAAACAGGCCTTTCTTGCCACGCAATAATGCCCAGCACCTTGATCAGTCCGTGGTCGATGTATTGCAAAAAAATAATGCTGCGGTGGATCCACATCCGGTTACCGAAACGCCAGTGCTCGACACAGGCGTACCTGAAGCGAACACCAACAGCCAAGGGTTAACACCCGAGAACACCCCCGCGCCTGTCGCGCCGGAGCATCCATGAAACCGGTCAAATTCAGTACTATCGTGTTTACCATGCTGGTGGGGCTGATCTTCCAGCTATACCCTTGGTCTAATTCCGGCATCATCATCCGGCCAGATTTTTTGCTGGTGATCATGATTTACTGGCTATTGCAGGCACCTTATCACTGCAATATTGGCTGGGTATGGTTTGCCGGCTTGCTAGTGGATCTCTCTACCGGCAGCTTGCTAGGCCAGCATGCGCTCACCTTTGCCATCACCGCTTTTCTGGGCCTGATTTACCAGCGTAGGCTAGTGTTGTTCAACCGCTGGCAACTTTATTTATACGTCATTTTCCTGTTTGGCGTGCAGCGTGCACTGATTCTGCTGCTCAAATTGTTTGCAGGCGGGGAAATACCAGACTGGACTTATGGCCTGCCCGTCATTTCCGACCTGATACTGTGGCAATTCATGATTATCTGGTTTGGCGAACTGACGCGTCCAAAGAAGTTATAAGCACATGGGGTATAGCACCGAACTCAAAAACCATCTAAACGAACAGCACAAGTTCCGGGTTCGTCTGGTTTTCCTGATATTACTGGTTCTCACTGCTTTTTCTGCATTGCTGGGTCGTTTTTACTTCCTTCAGGTCTACCGCTACGATTACTACCAGACGCTGGCAGAAAACAACCGGATTTCGATTGTGCCGATTACGCCAAACCGCGGCCTCATCTCAGACCGCAACGGTATTATTCTGGCACACAATTTTTTTGTCTATACGCTGGAAATCACGCCTTCAAAAACAGATGACCTGCAGGATACGATTGCCGAACTGGGCGAGCTGGTTGAAATCTCTGCCACTGATTTAAAACGCTTCAAAAAACTCCGCGCACAAAGCCACACTTTTGAAAGCATCCCCATCCGCACCCACCTCAATGAATACGAAGCGGCAAAATTTGCCGTCAACCGCTTCCGCTTCCCCGGGGTGGAGCTCAAGTCGCGGCTATTCCGCCATTATCCCTATGGCACGCTGGGGACGCATGGCATAGGCTACATCAGCCGCATCAACGAAAATGATCTGAAGCAGCTCAAGGAAAACAACCAGCTCTCCAACTACAAAGGCACTGAGCACATTGGCAAATCTGGTGTAGAGCAGGCCTACGAAGCTGAGTTACATGGCATCACCGGTTTCCAACAGGTGGAGATTGATGCCGATGGCCGCGCCGTGCGTGTGCTTTCAAGCGCCTCACCCACTTCCGGCAACAATATTGTGCTCTCCATGGATGCCAAGTTGCAGGAAATCGTTGAGCATGAATTTGCCGGACGCCGTGGCGCACTGGTCGCCATTCAACCGAAAACCGGTGAAGTATTGGCCATGGTGAGCATGCCCTCATTCGATGCCAACCTGTTTGTGGATGGCATTGATTACGACAACTGGAACAACCTGAATAACTCGCCTGACAAACCCCTGATTAACCGCTCACTCAAGGGCATCTATCCGCCTGGCTCTACCTTCAAGCCGTTTGTCGCATTGGCCGGACTGGAATCAGGTAAACGCCAGCCGCCCTTTACCATCAGCGACCCCGGTTATTTCATGCTGCCTAATAGCCGCCACCGTTACCGCGACTGGAAGCCTTCCGGCCATGGTGCCGTCGATATGCGCAAAGCCATCACCGTCTCTTGTGATACGTTTTTCTACGGCCTGGCGGTTGAGCTGGGGATCGAGCGCCTGACTGACTTTGTACGCCACTTTGGTTTTGGCGAAAAAACTAATATCGATATTCAGGGCGAGTTATCCGGCTTACTGCCTACCCCCGCCTGGAAGCAAAAACGCTTCAAGCAACCATGGTATATGGGCGAAACCGTGATTGTCGGTATCGGCCAGGGATACACCCTGGTCACGCCCATGCAATTGGCTTATGCGACGGCGACGCTGGCCAATAACGGCAAGGCTATCCGCCCGCATCTGGTCAACGCTATCGTCGATGCCAAAACCAACCAGGTAAAAATGCTGCCACACACGACTGCAGACCAGCTCACCCTGAACGCGGAGAATCTGGAAATCGTCAAGCTGGGCATGATGGACGTTACGCGGCCCGGCGGGACAGCAGCAGCTGTCGGGGCCAATGCAGGCTATGACATTGCGGCCAAAACCGGGACAGCACAAGTGGTGGGTATCAAACAGAACGAGAAATATAACGAAAAACTGATTGCAGAACGTCACCGCGACCATGCCTGGTTTATCGCTTACGCACCGGCGGAAGACCCCAAAATTGCTATCGCAGTGATTGTGGAAAACGGTAGCCATGGCGGTTCGACAGCTGGTCCAATTGCACGCAAAGCCATGGATTACTACCTGCTGGGTAAAGTACCTGTTGATCCTACCGTTGACCCCAGCACAGCACCAGCGCCGGACAGCACTGTGATTAATGCGCCTGAAGTAGAGGAGGAACCTCATGATTAGACAATGGATAGGCCACTTTATCCGGCATATCGATTCCATCCTGCTGGCGACTGTGCTGATGGTGTTAGTGGTGGCACTCATGGTGCTGTATAGCGCGTCAGGACAATCCCTGCTCAAGGTGAACGCGCAGCTGATTAATATTGTGGTCATGATGGTTGTGATGCTACTGGTGGCCAACACACAGCCACAGCACATAGAACGCATCGCCTTGCCAGCCTACCTGCTTGGGCTGACCCTGCTGATTGCTGTCGCACTGATTGGCGATATTAGTCATGGCGCACGCCGTTGGCTGAACCTTGGTATCACTAAAATACAACCTTCGGAACTCATGAAGCTGGCTGTGCCTATCATGCTTGCCTGGTATTTCTCCAAACGCGAGAGCATGTTGCGAACCGCAGATTATGTGGTTGCAGGTGTGATTTTGCTAGTCCCGGTATTGCTGATCGCCAAACAGCCAGACCTGGGCACAGCCACTCTGGTGTTTGCCTCCGGCTTTTATGTCATTTTCCTCGCGGGGCTGAGCTGGAAATTTATTTTCGGTAGCGCGATTGCCTTTGGTGCTGCCCTCCCTATCCTGTGGTCCATGCTGCATGATTACCAGCGCCGCCGCGTTGAAATCCTCATAGATCCCAGCCAGGATCCATTAGGGGCCGGTTACCATATCATCCAGGCCACTATTGCCATTGGTTCTGGCGGCATGACCGGTAAAGGCTGGCTCAATGGTACCCAATCGCAGCTGGACTTCGTCCCCGAGCGGACTACTGACTTTATTTTTGCTGTGTTTGCCGAAGAGTTTGGGCTGGTTGGGTGTAGCTTGCTACTGCTGCTGTTTACCATCATTATTGGCCGCGCCTTCATTATCGCGTCACAAGCCAAGAGTACTTTTGCCCGATTGCTGGCAGGCAGTATCGCCGCTACTTTTTTCACCTACTGTTTTGTGAATATGGGCATGGTGAGTGGCATCCTGCCCGTGGTCGGCATTCCCTTACCGCTGGTCAGCTATGGTGGTACCTCATTGCTGACATTGGGGTTGAGCATGGGCTTACTGATGAGTGTGCAGTCGCACAAGCGGCTGGTCGCCACGGATTAGCCATCTACGAACACCAAGGATTTAGATGTCATCTTACTTGCAACGATTAAGTATCCTGATGCTGGCGGCCTGGCTGGCGGCTTGTAACAGCAGCATGCCGCCACGGCAAACGCCGCCATCAGTAACGCCCGCAACAAAGCCTATGCCATCAGAGCGCCCTGCAACGCCTGGCACCACCATGACGACTCCCCCCAACACCTACCCGTTGGGCAGCGGACCCAAAATCATTAATATAGATCCCAAACCGGAAACCACTGGAAACCCCACTGACGGTATAGACCCGAATACCCCGCTGGAAACATCTGTCACCCCTAAACTGGAGCCGATTGTCAAAGGGACCACCAAGCCTTACATCGTCAACGGTGAAACGGTGACGCCCATGTCCGAGATAAATACGCCCTTTACACAGACGGGCCATGCTTCCTGGTACGGTAAAAAGTTTCATGGCCGCAAAACAGCCAGCGGTGAGGCGTATGACATGTTTAAATTAACAGCTGCACACAGAACCCTACCGATTCCATGTTATGTGCGCATCACAAACCTGAGCAATGGCAAAACCATCATGGCACGTGTCAATGACCGTGGCCCTTTTGGTCGCGACCGCATCATTGACCTTTCTTATGCCGCTGCCAAACAGCTGGATATCATCCGCCATGGCTCGGCCCAGGTACAGGTGACATTGATAGATCCATCGCAACCATTAGACACCGCCGTGACGACGGCGCAACCGAATGTAGACATGCAAACGTCCAGCAAAGAGGTTGTACAAGTCACTCGCACTGTCACATCGACAAAACCCGCTTCTGCACTGGAGACCAATGGAATATATGTGCAGGTAGGGGCTTTTGGCCAGGAGGAGAATGCAGACCGCCTGCAACAACGCATTTTTAGCGCCTTGCCCGAAACACAATCACTGCTCAACAAGGTGTATAATGGCAAAGTGTTCCAGATCGTGCTGGGGCCCTATCCAGATCACGCATTAGCGGCAAAGGCCGCGAGTCAGATGCGTGACCAACTGCAGTTACCTGCGCTAATATTTTCCCGGTAACTTTTTCTCGTTAAAGTATTTTTTCTCGTTAAATGATGACCATGTGGCGTTCTTGTATTGCTTTTCTACTTTCTATTCCTTTAATGACTGTGGCGGCTGAAGCCATCACTGGCAATGTGCCCACCCCGACGTTGGCTGCCAAAGCGTTTGTATTACGCGACGCCAACACTGGCAGCCTGCTGGCCGCCAGCAACCCGGATATGCCGGTAGAACCTGCCTCATTGACCAAGGTGATGACGGCTTACCTCACCTTTGAAGCAGTGAAGCAAAAGCGCCTTGCACTCACGCAGACCTTGCCGGTGAGCCAGAAAGCCTGGAAAGTCGAAGGTTCCAAGATGTTTATCGACACTACCATGACCGTCACGGTGGATGAGTTGCTGCATGGCCTGATTATCCAGTCAGGCAATGATGCTGCCATTACGCTGGCAGAAGGCATTGCCGGCAGTGAAGAGCTGTTTGCCACCCTCATGAACAAAAAGGCCATTGCCTTGGGCATGAAGAACAGCCACTTTGTCAATTCCACTGGTTTGCCCGACCCCACCCATACGACGACCGCCCGCGACTTGTCTATCCTGGCTAATGCCTTGATCCGTGACTTCCCTCAGGATTATGCACGCCTGTATTCACAAAAGTCTTATACCTATAACAAGATTACGCAACCTAACCGTAACCGCCTGCTGTTTCTCGACCCCACGGTGGATGGCATGAAAACCGGGCATACGGAATCTGCTGGTTATTGCCTGATTTCCTCGGCAAAACGGAACGACTTCCGCTTGATTTCTGTGGTCCTCGGCACCACTTCAGATAATGTACGTGCAGCTGAAAGCCAAAAGCTGCTGAATTTTGGTTTCCAGTTTTACGAATCCAAGCTGATTTATGCAGCCAACAAACCGATTACGCGCCAGAAAGTCTGGAAAGGGACTGAAAGCGAAGTTGATTTGACCGTGGCCAAGTCTGTGTATTTAACCTTGCCTCAAGGCGAGTATGCCAATATGAAGGCGAATATACGCATTCCCAAACCACTGGAGGCGCCCTTAACCGCACATCAAAAAGTCGGTTCTGTCGATTTCAGCCTGGGTGGCAAAGTCGTGCATAGCGTACCCTTGGTCACCTCACACGCGGTAGAAGCCAGCAATATCTTCTCGCGCATGATAGACCAGGTCCGACTGTATTTGCAGTAATCATCACCTGAGGTAGGTAACCATGACCAAGTTAGAGCCATTGCCAGATGTAGAAGAAACCCTGATTGAGTTTCCGACCAACTTCCCGATCAAGGTCATGGGCGAAACGCATGATGATTTTGCACGTGAAATCACACGTACTATCCAGGCGCACTGGCCCGATTTCGATACGCACCTGATCGAAATCCGTGGCAGCAGCAACGGCAAGTACCTGAGCCTGACCTGCCTGGTGTATGTCACCTCCAAGCCACAACTGGACGATATCTATCGCAGCCTGACCTCACACCCGATGGTCAAGGTTGTGCTGTAATCCCCTTTGCTTTCCATGCCTGCCCTGGAAATCCGCCAGCTGGGTCTGACTGAGTATGCTGCGACGCTGGCCGACATGCAGGCTTTTACTGCGCAGCGTGGCCCGGAGACGCCTGACCAGCTTTGGGTCACCGAGCATCCGCCAGTCTATACGCTGGGCTTGAACCGGCGTGGGGTGCGCTTGCCTCAAAATAACATCCCGCTCGTGAATGTAGACCGCGGCGGCAAAATCACTTATCACGGCCCCGGCCAACTCATTATTTACTGCCTGATTGATCTGGCACGCAGCCACTTGAATGTACGGCAACTCGTCTCCATCTTGGAAAACAGCCTGATAGCGTTTCTGGCAGCGCATGGTATCTCCGCGCAAGCGCGTGCAGATGCACCCGGCGTATATGTGGAAGGCAAAAAAATCGCTTCGCTAGGATTACGCCTGAAAAACCAGTGCTGTTATCATGGCCTGAGCTTGAATATTGAGATGGATTTGCAACCATTTGCCGAGATTGACCCTTGCGGTTATGCTGGCATGCAAATGACACAAACCCGGGATTTGAATATTGCGCTGCAGATGCCTGACATTGCCGCTGATTTAACCCAACGATTGAAAGAGAAACTGACGCATGTCAGATAATTCGACCCCAGAGCATCCTGCGAGCGAGCGCCCGGCGAAAAAAATAGCAGGCGTTAAAGAAATTGATGCCGCCAAGACCTCGCGTATCCCGATCAAGATTGTGCCGCAACCCATGCTACGCAAACCGGAATGGATACGCATGAAGGTGCCTGATTCGGCCCGCTTCCAGGAAATCAAACAGGTATTGCGCGACAACAACTTGCACACTGTCTGTGAAGAAGCCAGTTGCCCCAATATTGGCGAATGCTTTAGTGGCGGCACTGCCACCTTCATGATTCTGGGCGATATCTGCACACGCCGCTGCCCATTCTGCGATGTCGCGCATGGCAAACCCTTACCTCCTGATCCCAAAGAACCAGAAAACCTGGCACGTACCATTGCCCAGATGAAACTGCGCTATGTGGTGGTGACCTCGGTCGACCGCGACGATTTGCCAGATGGCGGTGCCCAGCACTTTGTTGACTGCATACGCGCCATCCGCCAGCAATCGCCACATATCAAAATCGAGATTCTGGTCCCCGACTTTCGTGGCCGCCTGGATGTCTCGCTTAAAATCTTGCGTGAAGCCCCGCCAGATGTCATGAACCATAACCTGGAAACCGTGCCGCGCCTTTATAAACAGGCACGCCCTGGTTCTGATTACCAGCACTCTCTTGATCTGCTCAAGCAATTCAGCGAAATGTATCCGGATGTCCCCACCAAGTCTGGCCTGATGCTGGGGCTTGGGGAGACTGACGAGGAAATTCTTGAGGTCATGCGTGACTTGCGCGCGCATGGCGTCAGCATGCTGACGCTAGGCCAATACCTGCAACCCAGCGTGCACCATTTACCAGTGTTGCGCTACGTGACCCCCGATACCTTTGCCTGGTTTAAAGAACAGGCAGATGCCCTGGGCTTTGACAATGCTGCCAGTGGACCCATGGTGCGTAGCAGCTACCATGCCGATCAGCAGGCCCATGCCGTGATTGAGCAAACATCGACAGAAAGCAGGCTGGCCTGACCACGCCGCATAAAATAATTACAGGAGCAATGATGGTTCCCCATTTAACCACCGCGCTGAGCGGCCCCCTGGTCGCGCTGGAAAAACGCATACTGCAAGCCATGCCGGATATTGAGCACTGGTTCCGTACGCAGTGGCAAGAAGTGGCAGCCCCTTTTTATGCCAGTGTAGATTTACGTAACTCAGGCTTTAAGATTGCGCCCGTGGATACCAACCTGTTTCCGGGAGGATTCAATAATTTAAATCCGGATTTTTTAAGCCTTTCTGTGCAGGCCGCGCAAATGGCAGTTGAAAAAATCTGCCCGGATGCCCGCCGCTTATTACTGATTCCTGAAAACCATACACGCAATACCTATTATCTGCGTAATGTGGTCGAACTATGCAACATCCTCAAGGCTGCGGGCATGGAAGTCCGTGTCGGCAGCCTCTCCCCCGAGATCACCGAAATCACCAGGCTAGAAACCCATGATGGCCTGCCATTGATCCTGGAGCCTCTGGTGCGTGTGAAAAACCGCCTGCAACTGAAACCTGTCTCATTTGAAGGGGTGGATTATCCGGCATTTGATAGCTGTGCCATCCTGCTCAACAACGACTTATCCGGCGGGGTTCCTGATATGCTGAAAGGCCTGGAACAAAACCTGATTCCGCCCCTGCACGCAGGCTGGTTCACGCGCCGTAAATCACAACACTTTAAGGCTTACGACAAAGTGGTGGATGGGTTTTCCAAATTGCTGGATATCGACTCCTGGTTGCTAAACCCGTATTTTGATACGGCCAGCGGCATCGATTTCCACAATAGAGTGGGGGAAGACGTGCTGGCAGAAAAAGTCGATGCCATCCTCAAAAAAATCCAGGCCAAATATGATGAATACGGCATTACGCATCAGCCCTTTGCCATTGTCAAAGCCGACGCCGGTACTTATGGCATGGGCATCATGAGTGTCAAGTCCGCTGACGAAGTACGTGACCTCAACCGCAAAACCCGCAACAAAATGTCGGTCATTAAAGAAGGCATGGAAGTGTCTGAAGTCATGATCCAGGAAGGCGTCTACACTTTTGAAACCATCAATGATGCCGTGGCCGAGCCAGTGGTGTATATGATGGACCATTTTGTCGTCGGTGGTTTTTACCGTGTGCATACCAGCCGTGGCGTTGATGAAAACCTGAATGCGCCAGGCATGCATTTTGTACCATTGGCGTTTGAAAAGCCCTGTACCCTGCCCGACTGTGCCGGCGCGCCTGACGCGCCACCCAACCGCTTTTATGCGTATGGCGTGGTTGCCCGCCTGGCGCTGTTGGCCGCAGGCATGGAATTGCAGGAAAATGACCCTTTAAACGCATAAACATCGCCGGGACGCCTCATGAAGCTGCTGTTTATTCTGGATCCGCTAGACGCGCTAGTCACTTATAAAGATACCAGCCTCGCCATGATGCGTGCTGCGCAGGCAAGGGGTCATGACCTCTGGGTATGTGAGCAGCATGACTGGCAGTTACAGCACGAAGTGGTCACTGTAGATGCACAGACTTTTGCATTTCATGTGGATGGCAGCTGGAAAACCAGTGACAAATCCACCGTCTCCCCGGCCAATTTTGACGCGGTGCTCATGCGCAAAGACCCGCCATTTGATAACGAATATTTATACACCACTTATCTGCTTGAACTGGCGCAACAGCAAGGCGCACGCATCATCAACGACCCAGCCGCCATCCGTGGTTGGAACGAAAAACTGTCTGTGGCGCGCTTTCCACAATTTACGCCTCCTTTTATCGTCACCAGCCTGCAAGACAAGATATTGGCGTTTCTGGCTGAACACGGCGATATTATTGTTAAACCGCTGGACGGCATGGGTGGCAGCGGTATTTTCCGGTTGCGTAAAGATGACCCAAATATTTACGCCATCCTGGAAACACTCACAAAGTTCCAAACGCAAACCATTATGGTCCAGCGTTATATCCCGGATATCGTCAAAGGCGACAAACGCATCCTGGTCATCAACGGTGAGCCTTTGCCGTATGCACTGGCGCGTATCCCCAAAACAGGTGAGACCCGCGGCAACCTGGCGGCAGGCGGCAAAGGGGTGGCCCAGCCACTGAGTGCCCGTGACAAAGAGATCGCCGATACTGTCGGCAAAGTATTGAAACAGCATGGCCTGTTTTTAGTCGGACTAGACGTGATTGGTGATTACCTGACCGAAGTCAATGTCACTAGCCCGACCGGAATGGTGGAGATTGCAACCCAATCGAAAGACTGGACACCAGCCTGCGACCCGGCCATCATGATGATTGAGGCGTTGGAACAACTCGTTGCCTAAATTCAACTGATCCCCCTTCAAAGACTCCGTCTGCACGAGTTATGCTTTGTAATATGAGGCATGTGCGGTAATGTACAAGCGATAATGTCGGCTGCAGTTGTAGGAGTATTCATGCGTGTATTGGTGCTGGGTTCTGGTGTCATTGGGGTCACAAGTGCTTACTACCTGGCATTAAAAGGCTTTTCTGTCACCGTCATTGATCGCCAGCCTGCCGTTGGTCTTGAAACCAGTTTCGCCAATGCCGGGCAGATCTCCCCAGGCTACTCAGCCCCTTGGGCCGGACCTGATCTACCGCTCAAAGCCCTCAAATGGTTATTCCAGCGCCATGCGCCACTCTCACTCAAGCCTGATTTCACAGTTTGGCAATTACAGTGGATTGCACATTTTTTACGTAACTGCTCGCTGCAACGTTACGACCTCAATAAATCACGTATGGTACGCTTGGCCGAATATAGCCGCGACTGCCTGCGTGAGCTACGCGCCAGCACGGATATCCAATACGAACAGCGTAGCCGCGGTACCTTGCAGGTGTTCCGCACCCAAAAGCAGCTGGATGCCGAAATCAAGGATATTGCCGTCCTTAGCCGCATGGGCGTGCCTTTCCAGCATGTAGATCCCGACGGCTGCGCGCTCATAGAACCAGCCTTAGCCTCCGTTAAAGACCAATTACTGGGTGGATTGCACTTGCCGGATGATGAAACCGGTGACTGCCAGCTTTTTACGTCACGGCTGGCGGCAGAAGCAAAAAGACTCGGCGTGCAATTCAGGCAAGACACCGATATCCAGCGACTGCTTGTACAGCAGAACCGGCTACTGGGTGTTGAAGTACACACTGAGCATGAGGGTATCGAAACGCTGGCTGCCGATCATTACGTGGTGGCTTTGGGCAGTTATTCCCGCCAGTTGATGCAGGCACTGGGATTAAGCTTACCGGTTTATCCTGTCAAAGGCTACTCGCTCACCGTGCCCATCATCAATAGCGATACCGCCCCTGTCTCTACGGTCATGGATGAAACCTATAAAGTCGCCATCACCCGGTTTGACCAGCGCATCCGCGTCGGTGGCATGGCTGAGTTGGCCGGCTTTGATTTGAGCCTGAATCCACGCCGCCGCGCCACGCTTGAAATGGTTTTAAATGGATTATTCCCTGATGCGGGCGATGTCTTGCAAGCCCAATTCTGGACTGGCCTGCGTCCGATGACGCCAGATGGTACGCCTATCATCGGACTAGCAAATACGAGATTGCCAAACGTATGGCTCAATACCGGGCATGGCACCTTGGGTTGGACCATGGCGTGTGGCTCTGGCCAAGTATTGGCTGATTTGATGGCGCAGGATAAACCAGCTATCGAGACTCAGGACCTGCAATTTACCCGCTATGTTTAAGCGCATTGATGCAAACAACGGGGCCATGCTCGCCATCTTCCTCTACTGAGTAAAGTTACTCAGTAGAGGAATCACCAGTTCAATTACATCAACACAAACTCATTGGGTGTCGGCAATGGCGGAACTTCCTTTTCACCCAATGCCTCCCTGAGATCGATTTCAATCACATCAGTCAGTGCATTGATTGGCAGAGCATTGGCACCCAGTGAAAAAGGTTCTTCCAGCTCGTTGCCCAGGGCGTCCAGACCAAACAAGGTATACGCTGCCAATGCTGTGACAAACGGTGTTGCCCAGCCCAGCGTATTGGCAAAGCAGAATGGCAGTAGAAAGCAGAAGGTATATGCCGTTCTATGTAGCAGCAATGTGTAGCCAAAAGGGATCGGCGTATTCTGGATACGCTCGCAGGAGGCTTGTGCTTGTGCCAGTTTTTGTAGCTGTTCATCCAACATTTGAAACTGGATGACATCGATTTTCGCTTCACGAAACGCGTTGACAAGCAGCGCCTGCATAGCACGCAAAATTATTTCCGGCGGGTTACGGCTCGCGTTCACAGCCTGCAACAACCTTTCTGGCAACATCGCTTCAAGGACATGTCGAGAACTGGCAGGCCGCAGTTGCATCAGTAAAGCATGTGCGTAGGCAATGCAATATTGGAGCAGACTTTTGCGTACAGGGCTGGCCTCGTCTTGTTGAGCGTCGAGCACCACACTCAAGCGGCTTAAATTTCTGCAAGTGAGCACAAACTCACCCCAGATTTTCCTCGCCTCCCACCAGCGTTCGTAACAGGCATTGTTACGGAAGGCTAGAAAAATAGACAAGGTAATCCCTAGTAATGCGAACGGCCCGCCATCAAACTTGGGTAACCAGTCTGGCCGGAAGGTATATATCGAAACTACGGCGGCAGACAATATCGCCACAAAGGCCAGCAAAGGCATGATCCTAAGGACGATAGATCCTTTGATGATAAAAAACAGTTCAAACAGAGTTGGTCTGGGCCTGACAATCAAGGAATTCTCCTCCCTGGCGAACTATAGTGACAATGATATACTCGATAGTTTGTAGTCTATCTGCCAGTAGTTTGTATGCATGTCAGAAAAAGACATGTGAAAAGGCTGGTTTAGCTTTGTTTACGCAGCATATGGAAGAAACATCATGTTGAAGTGGAAAGATATTCTCAAACTGAGCCGCGATGGCAACCTTGAACCGGATCACAAGGTACAAAGATCTGTACGCGCCTGGCGAGAAATTCTAGATGACGAAGTGTTCGCGGTCACGCGCCTGAGTGCAACCGAGCGCCCGTTTTCTTCGGAAATGTGTGGCGCATTTACGCCAGGCCGCTATGCCTGTGTTTGTTGCACGCAGGTATTATTCGACTCCGGGCAAAAGTTTGAGTCTTCTTCTGGCTGGCCGTCTTTTGATCAACCGCTGGCACCTAATGCGATTTCCTATTTTTCCGATGAAAGTCATGGCATGCAGCGCATAGAAGTGAAATGCAACGTTTGCGATGCGCATTTGGGCCACGTGTTTCCGGATGGCAAAACTGAGAGCGGCTTGCGTTATTGTATTAATGGCAAGGCAATTCAGTTTCTGGCAAATTAAATTCGTGCAAAAAAAGCGCGGCCTGTGATCACACAGCCGCGCTTCAGTTTTTCATGTGCTAGTTTATTTAGTGAGCAAGCCTTCTACCAAAGCTTACTGCATAAGCCGTTGGTCTTGCCAGCAAGATTGGGTCCTTGCTCGGCGCAATGCCGTCGGTCAGTTGGAGCGGGTTAAACATGATAGGCTTTTCTGCAGCCTTGCTATCCGCCACCGCTTTATTCAAGGTCAGCGTTCCCAGCTCTACGGTTTTACGGCTGTCTGGCCAAACCACAGTCGCGTTGTTCACTTCATCCCCGCTGTCTGCCAACTGTAATACCAGTTTGTATTGCACGCCCTGCCCTTTTACACGTTCAACAATATCATTCATCAGGTAATCCGGCGCCGCTTTTTCTGTGGCTTCCTTGCTTAAATACTGTGCACCAGCCACTGGGATAATCTGGTAACGTCCGAATACGTTTTTACCCGAGGCATTGGTAAACTCAAACGCATTGACACCAAAGAATGGCTGTGTGGCCAAGCTCACTGGTGCAGGTTTTGGAGTAGTCACAAATTTAAGCGCAGCCGGGTGTGTGCCCAAAAACTGCTCTACCGGGCTAGGCTTGGCCGTACTGCCTTGAGAATCACGCACCGCATTTAACAAGCCCAGGAAATCTTCAGGCGTTGCAGCCGGAAACCCATTGACTGAAATACTCACAATATCTGTGGCCGTGCCGTCGGGTAACTGAAAGCGGATGGCGATGCCTTTGGGGAATGCATTGCCATCGGCGTCAGGAATATTTGGTACGCCGGTAGCATCAGAAAAGCGTACCAGCACTGGCGTCGCTTTTTGAAAATGGGCAGCCTTGCTAATCCCTGCTGCCTGGGCGGTCGGCGTAAATGACCCTTCTACCATCACACCTTTGGCATGATTGGCACGGAAGCCGGCATGTGGCCCCCCTGACAGCGTGGTTAATGTATCCACCAGTTGCTCAGTGACCGGCTTGTCATCCGCCAGCACTGGCTGAGTGGCGGTAAGTGCTGTGGCAAATAATACGCTGGCTATTACTTTTGTTTTCATGTTATTCCCTTTCACGGTTAAAAATATTCCCTGGTTGATAATGCAAAATTAAATCGTACACTACTTAAATGTCAAAAAAAATGAAACCCCTATTTTTTTGAGCCGGGGCTAGGCCACATGCTGAATCAAATGATTACGCAAATCATTGAGGCGCTCACGCAAGGCTGAAAGCTCTTCCAGCGAACAGCCCATGGCGCAAAACATTTCATCCATAATGCCAGCCGCTTGCTGGCGCAGCTGGCGCCCTTCGTCTGTCAGGCAAATAATCACTTGCCGCTCATCCTGGCTGGAACGCACCCGCTGGACAAACCCTGCTGACTCCAGACGTTTCAATAAGGGCGTCAAAGTGGCAGAATCCAGAAACAGTTGCTCACCAATCTCACTGACTGTGCGCTGATCACCTTCCCACAGCACCAGCATAACCAGATACTGTGAATAAGTGAGATCCAGCTTTTTTAACAATGGCCGATAAACCTTGTTAATCGCAAGCGAAAGTGAATAGACAGAAAAGCACAACTGCTCTTGCAATACGGGTGTTTTGCTGTTGTTAAACTCACTCATGGCCTCATTATAAATAGCACGCTATTTAATAGCAACAAATTTATAAATTATTTTCGAAAAAAATTAATCACATAATGCACAATGAAGTTTGCTCTTTGATGCATGCGTATTTGACTCATGTTCATTCTCCTTTTGAATATGTAGCCATCATAAATCGGCTGACTCATCAAATAAAGTTGAATGTTTTTATCATCCCCATCAATAAAATTGATGGATTAACCAAAACAAAAAACCTCACGCTGTGGTGAGGTTTTAGTGACGCATGCTAGGGCCCGCGACTCTTTCCGCCTTGCGTAACGAATAAATGCTCTCCAGCAGCCGCAACTGAAATAGCGTTAACAGGCCTAGATATTATCGAGCTTGAAAGGATCGGATGGCTGCTGGTTATCCTCTAGCGGATTGATCGCGAAAGACAAGTCATCGCCGATATCGATCTCAATCTCGTTCTGGCCTTCCCAGCGCTGCAACCAGATAGAGAAATCTTTTTCTGGCATGGGTTTGCCGATAAAGTAACCCTGACCCTCGTTACATCCTAATCTGGCTAACTGGTTCAGCACGTACTCATTTTCTATCCCCTCGGCCACCACCATTAATCCGAGGTTATGTGCCAGGTCTATGGTGGATTTTACGATGCTGGCATCGCCGCTATTCTTGTCCATAAACATGACGAATGAACGGTCAATTTTAAGCTCTTGTACTGGTAACTGGCGCAAATAGGCCAGCGATGAATAACCGGTACCAAAATCGTCAATGGCCAGGTGTAATCCCATGGCCGCCAGTTTTTTCACGACCAGTTCAGCGCGTTCCGGGTCCTGCATCAGGCTACCCTCGGTGATTTCGAGTTTGAGCGCTTTTGCCTCCAGTCCATGGGATGACAACAGGTGTGCAATCTGCGCTGGTAACTGCATATTATTCAGGTCACGCGTAGACAGATTCACCGCTAGCGAAAGCCGCAGGCCCTGCTTCTGGAAGTCAGCCAATACCTGGCAGGCGCGCAACAACATCCAGTTGGTAATATCGCTGATCACCCCCGTTTGTTCTGCAAACGGGATAAACTGGTCGGGGAAAATCATGCCTTTTTCCGGATGTACCCAGCGGATAAGCGCCTCCCCGCCCACCGCCCGGCGCGTGGTGATATCAATCTTGGGCTGTATATATAACAGTAGCTGGTCATGTTGTATGGCCTGCTTCAAATCAGAAATCAGGGTCAGGGTTTCCGACTGGTCAATTTCCAGTGCAGTGTTGTAAACGATCCAGGGTGATTTCTTGGCACGCGATTCCTGCAAAGCCGTTTCGGCATGATTGAGCAACGCCTCTTCATCTACCCCATGGTCAGGGTACAAAGCAATGCCTATTCCAGTGCGGACATCAATCGCCTGCCCCTGGACGCTGACCGGTTGTTCAAATACCTGCTGGATTTTATCTGCATAGCGCGTGGCTTTGGCCTGGTCAGTATGCTGCAACAGGACGGCAAATTCGTCGGCATCTAGCCGTGCCACCATATCCTGTTCGCTGAGGACATATTGCTTCAATACCTGCCCGACATGGCGCAGCAAGTCATCGCCAAAATCACGGCCCAGTGTCTGGTTAATAGGTTTGAACCGATGAATATTGATGACGATGACACTCAATTTTTGCTGGCTATCGGCATGTGTAGAAATTGCCTGGTGAACACCCTGGTTAAACGCCAGCCGGTTAGACAGGCCGGTGAGCTCATCATTAAATGCCAGGCGCTGAATACGTAACGAGCGTTGCAACACGGCTTCGCGCATGCTGTTCATGGCCTTCGCCAGGTAACCGACTTCGTCCGTGCTGCTGACCTGGATTTCGGTTTCATAATCGCCCATGGCAATTTTATCGGCATCCTTGACCAACTCTGCAATCGGTTCAGTGGTTTTGCGTGACACATACCAGATCAATACGGCAAAAATGACCACCCCAATCAAGGTGAGTACTAACATCACCTTAAACAACATATTCAGATCCTGCGTAAAAGGTGCCACCGACCCTTGCAAGACAACCAATAGCGCTTCATCGGGCGTTTCATGCAGCGCCCTTATTTTCAAGTGATAGGTTTGATCGTTCAAATCTACGCTATGCAACGTGAGCCGTTGACGATAGAGGTCGGCCACCGTTTTCAGCAGCAAATTGGATAAGGTTTTGTCAGCGGTGCTACTCACCAATTGCCAATCCTTGGCATTCGTTTTCTGCACAAAGGTCACATCCAGGTGCGTGAGTTGCTTGATCTGGCTGGTAAGCTGGCTATCGACAGCAAAACCCATCACAATCCAGCCTATGGTTTCTGGCGCTTTCACGGGCACCGTGATCAGCTGATAAGGCTTGTCATCCACAATATCAAATTGGAGCTTCCCCGCATTTGATTGAATAATCGCCTGCCTGGCATCCAGAGACTTCAGTATGGCTTTAGCATCCGAGGTCCCCACAACCAGGTTTTCATCATTGCTGATGTAAAACGCGATTTGCGCACGTATGCGGCCCTGGTAACTTTCAAGTGCCGACTCTATGGTTTCTGCATCATTGGTGGCCACCGCCTCCCTGAAAGCAAAATCTGCCGCCAGTACCTGGGTGGCCTGTTTCAGGCTTTGTGTATTGTGTTGTAGCAAGCTCACGAACACGCGCTGGCCGACATCAATCTGATCTTCGGCCAGTGTATTTGCATGTTTGACCAGGGCATATTTAAGTGGAATAAGCCCTGCCAATTGAATAGCCACGACCACCGTAAGAAAAGTGAAAGCGATGCGTGAGCGAATATGTTTGAACTTGATCATGCAGTGTAATTGTTATGGAATGGGGATCTTGACCTCGGTCACCCCTTCTATGGTTGTCTTTTGTTCTGCGGCTGGTTTGTTCTGGCCTGGCAACCAGGCCTGGTAAGTGTACTGCCCGTCATTTAACTTGAGGATGGCCTTGCCTTTGTCATCCGTTTTGGCAAAAAATGGCGTATCCACAACATAGATATACCCTACCATAGAATCGTGAATGTTGCATCCCAAGGTCACCACACCGGCCTGATCAAACGGCACCGGATTGGTCGGCACGCCAGAATAGAGTTTCAATTCAAACTTTTTGGCGGGTGAAAATGAATAGACATGATGCCGGACTGTATCTTCATTCGGAAAATTGATGCTGGTCCCGGTTTGCACTACGGTGACCTTCGGGTTGAACATTTTGTTTTTTTGAATGATTTTCCCGGCTGCATTCGCATTCACCGCCGGGGTTTTACTGTCATAAAATGCAACCACCGCATCGGTGACAGGTTTGCCACCCGCATCCGTCACCATCACGGTGACATCGGCGGCCATGATGCCATGGCATGTGAGCGCCAATAACAGCGCGACAAAACACCGTCGTTGAAAAGTCGTCCATGCCATCTCAATTCCTTTAACAGCCATTAATTCGTTACAATTTCTCGCTTCATGGGCGCCAATATTTTTAACAATTCGTTTTTCTCTCTGGTGCCTACCCCATTCACATCCAGTCGTTCGCGCAACACATCAACCATCAACTCGAATTCAGCGGTGGTGATATGCAAGTCCGCATGTGAGTTATGCATGGTTTCGCCTTCGTAAACACAATCACCACCGGTTTTCACACACAGGAAATTGGTCAGGCTTTCTTTTAAGGTCTTCATTTTGACCCCTTCAAACGAGCGACTGGTTTTGGGGTCCTTGCTGACAATATCCAGTGTCTGGTTAGATATCCTGGTCAGCATGGGCAAACCACCGATACGCTGGTACAAACTGGCTTCCGGCTTGGGCTGCATCATGCATCCCAGGCAAAACAGCGGAATAACCATCATGATATTAAAACGCATTACATACTCCATTTTTTGGATCGACTATCACATATTACGATATTGGGTATTTATATAACCATCAATGTAAAAGGTGATCCAGCTTCTGTTTTTCCAATTGTTGTTATCGCGCAAATGAAATAATGCGATAACAACAATTGGAGCAAAATACTCATGCAAACTCTCACATCCCTTTATCCCCGTGTCATGGCCACAGTGACCATGCTTACCATGCCCATATTGGCACACGCTGGTGACAGGCTGTTAGCCACGGGTGGCGTCACACAAATTGAAGGCGCTGCGGGCGGCGGCTTAATGCCTTGGGCAGTCATCAGCGGGTACGGCACGGATAAACAAATTGGCGGTTCGCTGTTTTATACGCATGCAGAAACCAGAGGCGATTTTAAACTCAACACAACGGGTGTTGCTGTAGGGTTATTCAACCGTGTGGAAGTCAGCGCCAGCCAGGCACGCTTTGGCTTGGGCGACACCGTCCCTGGCGAACATATCCGCCTGAATACATTGGGTGTGAAGTTACGTGTATTGGGGGATGCGATCTACGAACAGGACAGTTGGCTGCCACAAGTTTCCGTCGGTGCCCAGTATAAATATAACGAAGACTTCGATTTTGTGCCTAAGGCACTGGGTGCCAAAGACCGTAGTGGCGTTGACTATTATGTGGCTACCAGCAAGTTGTTTTTAGGGGCGATCAATGGCTATAACCTGTTGGTGAATGCTAACTTGCATGCCACCAAGGCCAACCAGTTTGGGCTGTTGGGATTTGGGGGGGACAAGCGTGACAGCTACCGTGTATATCCGGCAGTATCTGCTGCCGTCATGCTGTCTGACAATTGGCTGGTGGGTAGTGAGTTACGCTACAAACCGGACAACTTGTCCGTGTACGAAGAAAATAATGCTCACGATATTTTCATGACCTGGTTTCCACACCGCAATGTCTCGGTGACCGGCGCTTATATCGACCTTGGCAGAATTGCTAACAAGGATAACCAGACAGGCTGGTATTTATCAGGGCAGATCAATTACTGATCAGGCCAACCGACTACGAGCTGAGTCCACAAGAGGCTTGCAATGCTTTGTCCAGCTGCTTGAAATCCCCGCCATTGCCGGTGGCAAATGCATATGGGTTAGTCATCAGGTAGCGGTTATATTTGACCTGGCGTGCCGAGTATTTTTCTGCCAGACCCTGGCTGTAACATGCACATGCCTTCTTACTATCATCAGCCCGGAATTGTTGCTGGCAACTGGTTTGGACGGATTCTAATTCTGCCTGGGCCCATGGCAGCTGCGCTTCTTGTCGACTGTTGGTTCTTGCCTGCGTCAACATGGCATACATCAGTTCAACACTGGCCCGTAACTTTCCTAAAGGCGCAGTTTGCAAAACCTCCTGGTGCAGAGGCTGCAATGTCGCCTGATCCACGGCAAACTCTGCCTCAACATTGGCTTGCTCGGGAATCTGGTAGCCTTGCGCCGCCAGCATGATCTGTTTGGCGGGTTCAGCTTGCAACAAAGCCTGTGCTTCGGCGATATCCACTTCAGGCAAGGTCAATTGCCAGCGCACCTGGCAAGTATCAGAAGCTTTAGCAGTCATTTGGCCTTGAATCAGCTGATCAGACACAGCATCGGCAAATGCCGGTGGAATACGCTGTAGCAGATATTGCATTTCCTTGTCTGCCAGCGCTTGTAAAGAGGGTTGATCCAGGCATGCCCACAACGGTGAGCAAGCAAGGAATAACATGCCGCCGAGGAAGGTATTTAGCCCAAACATGCGTGAGGATGTCTTCATAGTCGCCCGCGAAATAATAATCCTGCCTTTTGAGCAACGCCTGACAAAAAAGTTTTCTGCTGAAATCAGGTCGTCACTTACAAGCAAAAGAACGGACAAATGAAAACGGGCGCCTGGGCGCCCGTTCATGTCATTAAGAACAAATTATTTGTTCATAACGTACATAGTTACTTCGAAGCCGAAACGCATTTCGGTAGCAGCTGGTTTAGTCCACATAGTCATTTCTCCTTTTTCCTTAGATTCGTTTTAGCGGTTGCTATCAACGTGTGACCATATTAAAACTGACTGGCTTACTTGTCGTGATTAAACTGCGCAACTTGCGTTCATGATTTTCATGAGTGTGGCCTGATGCATGCTTTAAGCAAAGCGACTTTTGATATGGCGCAAAAGATTACGCATGCCTTTGCGGCCTATCGTACGCTTCAGCCACACTTTCAAGTCATACAGGTAAAACGGCCACAGGAATTGCCAGCCTAAGCGGCGACCGGTCATGCCTAAATACATTTGCAAGAATTGCTTGCGGCCATCCCAATGCAGTTTATGCAGTGCCCGCGTTAGATCAGCCAGACGCTTGTTAATCATGGTAGCAGTGGCTGTCGCTTGCAGGCGTGCAGTATCGATCAGCACAAAGTGCAGATTGTCTCCTTCATGCTGCACCAGAATATTCCCGCCTGAAAAATCACGGAAATAAATCCCCGAGTTATGCATATGCAAACAGAAACGGGCAAACGCATGGTACAAGGTGTCCGACGCAATGCCTTCAAAATGACTGTCTCCATGCCTAAACGCCAAAAAGGCTTTCGAAATAGCAAACTCATGCGGCACATAAGCCGAGATATAAAAATTGCGGCGCAAGGTTGGATCGTTGGCATGCTCAAAATATGCCAGCGGCATGGCAGTTCCCACGCCACGGCGCAACAATTCCATGGCCCCGTTCCAGCTGCGTTTGGCCTTGCTCGGCTTATGCCTGTCGAGCCAGGTTTTATGCCAGTACATGCGTACCGGTTTTTTCACGGTGACTTGTTGAGCTGCGTCACGTGGATCCGGTAATGGCCAAATCGCATTACGAGAATGGCGCAAAGCCTCTGACTTGGCTGGGGGTAACAGTGTCTCCGGGTGCCAGGCTTGCCACATCTGCTGCGCTTGCGTGGCATTTTCTGCCAGGATCATGCCGCGCCAATCCCCTTCTTCTATGGGAAAATACTGCTGTCCTGCAATATGTGCATGAATGATGGTTCCGCTTAGCTTTGGCCGTGTTGTACGCAAGACGATCTGTTCAGGCTGTTGCCATACCAGGTAGAGGGGTGACTCAGTCAGCATCTGCACATCTTGTACAGGTTCACCGTCACGGTTGAATATCTGCGCCTGTTGCAAACTGTGTGGCGAATAAATCTGGTCTAGCAAGCTGCATTGTCCATTAATGGTCCAGGCAATATGCACCGCTTGGCCCCGCTGTTGCAAATGATGAATTTCCAGGCCATTGCCCGTACTCACCGGCGCCAAATACTGTGCCCCATTCAGCCAGTGACTCACCGTTTTAAAGGCTGAAAAACTGGGGTTTCTCTGATAGTTGGCACATTCACCATCTGCAGCCTTGTAATATGCCACCCTTTCCAATGCCGGATAATCACTATCCTTGAGTCCGTCATCAATCAAGCCTTCACGTTGGCAGATAAATGCGCCCCAGTTGGCATGGCGCAACGCACCCGAAGCCGCCAGCAAAGTGAAATAACGCCCCACATAATCCGCCTGCTTTTGCGCACCATCGGGTAAACAGCGTTTAATCCGGTAAATAGCCCAAAATGCGACGGGAGATACAAGTGCAGGGACGCCCATATCGTCACCTATTTTTTGTAGTAGCTTGGCTTTTTTAATCAGGTTGAACTGGAGAATACGTGTCCATTTGTACTTGAAAATGCGGAAATCGGATAACTCTGGCTCAATCACACGCTCTACAAACAGATTATTACTATGCATATCCGGTAAACGGCGCTCATTACCCAGTGTATTGAGCAGGCTGATGTTATATAGCGGCTCAAAATCCTGGATATTCGGCCCGACCACAATGACCTGGTATTGCCTGGCGAGATCATATGCAATCTGCCAGGCAGCCATAAAGCCTGGCATATCATACCCGGCCCACTTTTTACGATTAACGGTGTTGCCAATTTCAAGCGCGGCAATCTTGCCCGCATACGCTTGGCATAGCTCTTCAATAAATTGCTTCCACTCCGCCTGCGCCTGGCTGCTGCGCATATTCTTGGCCGCTTCATAAGGCTGCACGGCATGCAGCGTCACCGAAAACCCGGCTGAGAGCAAATTGCGTAAAAAACGTTCCTGGAAAGGTCTTGCCTCGTCATTGCTGATATCCAGACGTACACGCTTGACCTCGAGGGTCTGTAGCTGCTCCAGCACATAATGATCGGTTGCCAGATCTGCATTGCTGGCCACGCACAGGCCGGTAAAGTCTTCAGGAATCACATGATTAAGCGCTGGCAAATGACTGTTTTTGAGCCACAATCGACCAGAAAGGATATATTTCAGGCCATCTAACATGACCTGACGCGTGAGCATGGAGGGTTGTTTCTTCTTCAAAACCACCCCTACTCCGGCAAGCGGTAACGCTGCTCTTTATATAACAGCGCCGGTAACAGGCTGTTCGCCAGGGCACGTTCAGCCAGGGCGGCACCATCGGCTGGTGCAGCTGTATTTTGTAACTGTTTGCTGGCAAGGTCGTAATGGCCAAAAGCCGGAGGCTTGCCTTCACGTAATACCACCACTTCATTGTCAGCTGCATCGGGCCCAAGCTGCTGCATCCAGCCAAAGTTATAGTTGTATTGCATCATGGCGCGGCCACGATAGTCATCACTCACATTGGACAAATCATGCCCGGTCATCGGGTGCTGTGCTTCTATGCCCATCAATGACAATACCGTCACCGGCAAGTCGATCTGGCTGGCTATCGCATCCACCGTTTTCGGCTGTACCGCACCACCCAGAATGAGCGCCGGAATATGGAAATGCTCAATGGGCACCAGGGAATCACCACGGACACGGATATCGTGGTCTGCGACGATTAAAAAGACCGTGTCGTTCCAGTAAGGGCTGGCCTTGGCTTTTTTGATAAACTCGCCGATCGCATAATCAGCATATTTCACCGCATTGTTGTCAGTCGCCTTGGGTTGCTCATAGAGCTCGATACGCCCATCGGGGAACTCAAACGGTGCGTGGTTAGAAGAGCTGAACGCCAGGGTAAAAAATGGCTTGCCGCTCGCATGGTGCGCCATGAGCTGGTCATGGGTTTTATTGAGCAAGTCCTCATCAGAGGCGCCCCAGCTGGCGACAAAGACTGGGTTCTTGAAATCCGGCTGGTCTGTAATCTGCTGGAAACCGTTGCCCATGAAAAAGCTGCGCATATTGTCAAAATGGGATTCACCGCCATAAATAAACTCCGTTAAATAACCACGTTTGGACAATAAAGCTGCCAGCGTAAAAAAGTTTTTCTGGCTTAAATCCAGCTTGACCGTACTGTCGGAAGGCGTGGGCTGAAAACCGGTCACCACTGCCTCAATGCCGCGCACCGAACGCGTCCCTGTGGCATACAAATGGGTAAACCAGATGCCTTCTTCTTTGAGCTTTTCAAGATTGGGCGTCACTGGTTTTCCGCCCAGTGACTCTACAAACCCTGCGCCCAGACTTTCTTGCAACAGGATGACCAGATTCAGTGGTTTATCACGTTTGACTGACGGCACCAGTGTGGTCAGGGTGGGGATGTCACCCTCCTGTGCTCCGGTTAACGCAAATATTTTCTCGCGTGGCAGCTTGCCGTAAATGGCGCTGGACTTGGCTTCGTGCTGCAAGCTGTACGCGGCGTAGAACACGGAATAGGTCGAATTCAGGATCAGGCTGTTGACCATGCTGTCCTGGGTAATGGCAAACAAGGCGGGATTGGCAGGGCGATGTGTCAGCGTGGAGCGGATGCCAAAAACCGTCAACAACAAGATCAGGGGCCATACCAGCCATACGGCCGGGCTCGCCCATTTCGCTTCGGCGTACCGCCATGGCTTGAGCAATTTAGCGCCCAGCACAAACGCAATCACGGTCATCAGCAGGCCAAAAAATAACTCCTGCTTGAAGCCTTGCCACAACATGCCAAACACCTCATGCGGATACTTAAGGTATTCGACAAAAATGCGGTTGGGTCTCACATCATATTCAAGAATAAATCCAGGGGTAGCCGCTTCGAGGAACACCAGCAACACGAGAGAAAGCAATACCCACCAGAAGGTGAAACTGCGCCAGATATTGAAAAATTTGCGTGTTGCGAGAATTGGGGATAGCAAAACAGGGATAAGTGCCAGCAACCCCAGCTGGATCACATCTACACGTATGCCTTGCAGCAAAATCTGACTCAACTCGCCTGTGGCCAGTACGCGCTCCCATTTCCATACCACCAACCCCAGGCGTGTCAGTGAAAGAAAGACGAGACCACTGATGAACATCACGATCAGCGGTGCATAAGGCCCAAACCAGTGGGCTAAACGCCACAATTTAGAAGTAGAACGCGGCTTGCCGAAATAACTTGATTGCATGTTGGCTTAATCAGATTGAGTCGAGCCTGACATTATAACGGTTATTGCAGATTGTGATTGCAAAGCACGCCTCAACCATGCGCTTCTGGTTAAGGCGCTTTCTTGCGCAAATCAAGATAGACAGATGATAACAAACCAACCGGGATGACAAAACCAACCAGTAAGGGCACTAAATCGATCAGGGTATCCGCAATACCCGTCTGGCTATTGAACAAACCCCAGGCTTTGGCTAGTAAAGGAAGGACCGTGAATAACAAGGTGGGGATAAGAAACCAGATCGTACTCGTGGCACCACTTTTGGCCAGGCGGGCGCACACGTAAGAAACCACAGCCACAATCACAGCGGCACCTGCCCCCCATACGGCCCCGGCAACAAATGTGATCCAAGTACCCACCTGGTACAGGAGCAAGCAGATAATGGCAGCCAAAATCATTTTTCGGTTGATGGCAATTGACATAAGGAACGCTTTTTATGATAGGAATACATCAGACTGTTTTTGATCCTAAAGGTGCTGCATCACCGATGGCAGATGTTTAAAATCACTTCTTGTGGGTATCAGCTGATTCTCATGAGCATAAAACGGGATTGCAAAAGCAATCCCTAAGATCGAACAAAAACTAAATGCGGTTAAACCATTAATTGGTCGTCGCTGGTGGTGCCGCTTCGTACTCCGTTGGCTGCACCGGATTGCCTTGGGTGGTCCCGGCTTTTTGATCTTTGTTCCTCAGTACTTTGTTTTTCTGTTTTTTAAATGGCCGATCCGCGGAATCCATCTCAATCCGCTGGCGTTGGTTTTTGACCTGCGGGCTGTTCTCATTACCAAGGTTACTAGCATCATGAGGAACACCATCCTGGTTGCCGCTAATGGGCCCCTTGTCTGTACGACTTTGCTGCCTATCCACTTGAGGACTTTTAGAAGTGCCTAACGTTGCCGCGTCATCTTTGCTTTCAGCCGCATAGGTAGACGTGGTGGAAACAATAAAAACCAATATTGTCATCAGTAGTTTATTCATGGTTGCATCCTTAAATAAAAACAAAGTATGTTGATTTATTTAATAATGCCTATGAAAATCACCCTATCAGAACTGCGCTGATTTTTATGTAGGAAGCGACTGCCAAGCCACTGTATCGAATTCGCCGACCATTCCCAAAACGCCCGGCGGGCTTGCGGCAATTCAATTCATCACTGACCAATTGAGCAACGATTGTAAATCTTGGTAGATGGGCATCTCAGGGTTCACATCCAGTATCCCTCTATCGATCAGCATGACTGCGCGCTGGCAACTATCCTTTTTATTTCCGCGGCCTATCCAGTCGACAATCGTGCCTTCTGCTTCTTTGCGCACGATAGTTGAATATTCTTTGAGCACGGCATCCCTGGCAACATTGCCCCCAGACGCAAACGCTGCTTCCATTTTTTTTGCCACGTATTTGGTCGAAGCATCATAGTATTTCGCATTGCGCTCCTGCCAGATATGCACATACTCTCGTGGTGTTTCCAGTCGACCAAGCACACCCAGGCACTCAATGCCGATGCGGCCCACCACCAAATTGGCTGCGCCCATAAAGGCCGAAGCAACGTTTCTGGATTCTGACTCTAAATCCGCACTTTCCTGCGCCCGTGCTTCACTCAATAACAGACTGATTAACATGACAGCCAAAAAAGTTTTTTTCATAACGTTTGCTTTAATAAGTGGTTAAACCAACACACCAAAACAGGTCGCCCTTTTAATGTGGAATCATCACCTCAGCGATTGATCGAATTTATGAACGCCTTACGCCACCCTTTCCTGAGCGCTAATAATAAAACCCATACGATACTTATCGCACTGACGAGGAAAAAAATCACAGACAAAGGCACCAATGCCGGCGCTTGCGGCTGAAGCGCCAAGCCCTTTTTCAGCTTTTCAGGTAATGGATTTGGCGTCACCGGAATAACCTTCCACTGGCTTCTATCGGCTGGGGCCTGTTGCAAATATTGGGCAAAACTGTACACAGGCGCCAGACCAAACGCGCGGCTAGAAGGAATCTGCGGAATACGGACAAAATAAAGTGCCTCTAATTGCCGGGGCATGGCTTGCATGGTGTCTGACGCTAGCGTATGTTGCTCCCCTGTTTGCGCAATATTGAGCAAATCATTGCCTATCGCATCAAACGCCACGGCTGGAAACAACCGCGTCATTTCGGTATTCAGGTAATCATAGATCTCACGCCCTTTTTGCAGGCTGCGTTCTGTGGTCGCGACATACCAGTAAGCTGCACTGGCCTTGAGGACACTTTCCACCCCGCGCTGGGGCACTTGCCAGCCTAGCTGCCGTAGGGTATCTATACTAATACCGGCACAATTTTCCAATGCATGGTCATATACCAGGTCATTGTGATGAAAATGTTGCATGACACGATTACTCAAAGCCTGGATTTGTGTAGGGATCTCAGGCTGGCTGAACACGGCCACCAGCATATAAGACGGCCGATAAAACGCCTGTCCGCTGTTGAGGTCCCCCATATATTTATCAAAAGGCGTCACCCCGGCAATAATGCCTTTTTCACTGTTGGTGGCCAGGTTGTAGTAATTATTAACCAACCAGGTTCCGTACTCCCCCTCCGCACCCACTACGCCGGTAGCCAGGGCAAAGTGTCCGCCATGCGCTTCATCATCATCGCCCTGGGCGCCATTGAGCAAAACGCCTAACGCGGTTTTTCCTGCCGAGCGTTGCCCCACACCGGGTGACCTCTCCCACAACAACCTGCTTTGGTATGGGCTGCGTGCGCCGCCATTGGAAAACTGTACCAGTGATTGCAAGGTTTCACCGCGTTGCAGTGGTTGCAGACCAGCAGTCAAATCTAGCTTGAAAGTGTGTGGCCAGAATGTGCGTGCAACCAGGGTTGTACCTTCTAACTCGCCGCGAATGGCAACCTTAGATTGGCTGAGGAATTCGCTGGTATCCGAGTTCCAGTATGCATAGTTGCTGGCAATCTTGGGGACCAGCTTGAGATTAAAACGCTGACCTTGCACAGTCGTGACTTCAGTGGCTGCGGCATTGAGTTTCATCTGCGGCCAATATTGGCTGGACCCTGTCCACACGAGTTCAGGCAACGCTTCCGGATTAAGTGCCTGGATATCTTCAGCACCACGCTTGCTGGTATCTATTTTAGAAACCGGCACACCTGGTTTAGGCACGGCAAACGTCTCATGGCGGAAATACCATAAAGTTTGCGGCAAGGTCTGGCATTGCGGGCACACACCTTCTACTGTCTGTAATTGCGCTTGCGGATAAATTCCCAAAGTATCCACAGCTGGCTGGCCCTCTACGAACGACGAAATCAGGCCGAGGCCAACCCCAAATAGTCGCCGCATCATTAGCCTCTAAAACCCATCAGATAATCACGCACGCTGTACCAATATTCGGGCTGGCGTAAGCATAGGTATATCGCCACCAGCACATTCGCCGCTGCAGTAATGGCAAATAATTGCGGGATAGTGACGCCAATACCAAATAACATCACCGAGAAACCAGCAGAAAGCACCATAAACAAGGCATTCATAATGTTGTTGGCGGCAATCACACGTGATTGATAACCTGTTTCAGCGCGGCTTTGCAGCAATACATATAGGGGCACAATATAAAGGCCTCCACTGATCCCCAGTAACGCCACATCCAGCAGCATATGCCAATAGTCCAATCCAGCGAGTGTATGCAAAGTCAGTGCTGGATTGGCAAGCAGCTGTTGCTGGATACTTTGGGTAACGCTGGCAAAATCCCAAGTGAAGACTGACATGCCCAATGCCCCCAGCATGACCAGCCCCAGCTCCTGCTTGCCCTTGGAGAGCCTTTCACACCAGACCGAACCCACGCCCACGCCCACTGAAAAAATCGAGAGCAAAGTGATGAAGTCACGCTCGCTGCCTTGCAAGACATGTTTGGCTAGATTAGGGAATTGTGCCAGCAATGTCGCACCAAAAAACCAGAACCATGAGATCGCTACAATCGCTACCCACAAGGTTTGTTGTGCCCAGAACGTGCGTACATTCTTGATCGTTTCAGTGATGGGGTTCCAGTTAATCTTGATTTCCGGCACAGGTGCCGGAGACAACGGAATCCCCCGGCTCAAATGGTAACCTGAGATGGCAATCAATAACACGCTCAGGCTGGTGAACAAGGCATGCTGCTCCAGGCTGCCTAGCCATGCACCCAGCACCTGCCCCAGCAGAATAGCGACAAAACTGCCCATTTCCACCAAGCCGTTACCTGCCGTGAGTTCACCGGGTTGTAAGTGCTGCGGCAAATAAGAATATTTCACCGGACCAAACAAAGTGGAGTGTAATCCCATCAAAAATAGCGCGAGCGCCAGCATCAACAGGCTGCGGTTCAAAAAACCAATACTGGCGAACAGCATGATGCAAATCTCCAGGATTTTGACCAAGCGGATAATTTGAGATTTTTCGTATTTATCTGCCAGCTGCCCGGCAGAGGCGGAAAACATGAAGAATGGCAAAATAAACAAGCCCGGCAGCAAGGTGACCAGTGTGGTGCCGTCCATCGTCGTCAGGCTGGCAGTATTAAAAGCCACCTGCGTAATCAATGCGGTTTTAAACACATTGTCATTAAAAGCACCCAAGCCTTGGGTCCAGAAAAAAGGGGCAAACCTTTGCTGACGGAGAAGATTGAATGGATTGCTCATGCTGCTTTTTCCGCCATTTGCTTCAAGGTGACATAATCGGTTTTGCCAGTCCCCAATAATGGTATTGCTTCCACATGAACCAATTTTCTGGCAATTGCAATTTCTGGCGCACCAAAATTCTTGGCAACCACCTGTAAATCATCCCGTTTCAGTTTTGAATCTGTTGTAAACAACACGATGTTTTCACCACGGTTGGCATCAGTTTGTGTTGTCGCCGCATGTTGATGGTCTGGCGCCGCAGTATTGGCAATTTTCTCAACAGTTTCTAACGACACCATTTCACCCGCCACTTTGGCAAAACGCTTTACGCGGCCTTTAATATGAATAAAGCCTTCCTCATCGATTTCGACCACGTCACCGGTGTTGTACCAGCCACCCTCCGGTGGCACCAATACGCCTGGCTGGTCGTATAAATAATAGCCTTGCATGATGTTGTCGCCTTTCACATGCAACACGCCACCATTGTCAATGCCTGGTACGGGTTCCAGTTTGCTCTCTATCCCAGGGAATAACTGACCCACCGTCCCGTTTTTATTGGCCATCGGTGTATTGGCAGAAATCACAGGGGCACATTCGGTAGCGCCATAGCCTTCCAGGATACGGATGCCAAATTTCTCTTGATACACCTTGCGCACCTCTTCATTCAGTTTTTCAGCACCGGCCACCACCATGCGCAGCTTATAAAAATCATACGGATGGGCAAACCTGGCATAACTGGCCAGGAAAGTACTGGTGGAGATCAATATCGTACAACCACGGTCATAGATCACTTCCGGAATCACTTTGTATTGCAATGGCGAAGGGAACAGCAGGATATGCACGCCATTCAGCAATGCGAGCAGGGAACAGGTGTAGCCAAACGCATGAAACAGCGGTAAGGACATAAGCAGCTTGTCAGTTGGAGTAAAGTCCAGCATGGCGATGGTCTGATGCACATTTGATAAAATACTTTTGTGGCTGTGCACCACCCCTTTAGGTTTTCCTTCTGATCCGGAGGTGAACAATATGACCAACGTGTCTTCAGGCTGGGCAGGTTTCATGGCCAACCGCGGAAAGCGTAATGCATAAGCCATCAACCAAAGTTTATCCACCACGCCAAACCGCTGTCTCAAATCCTCCAGATAAACGATCTTCAGGTTTTTTAACTGCGCGACGACTTCTTCCAGCTTGGCGGTTTCAAGAAACTTGCGAGAGGTAATGACGGTACGAATGTTCGCGGCAATACAGGCATTCTGCATACCCGCGGTACCCGACGTGTAATTCAGCATGGCTGGAATGCGTTTGAACGCCGACATCCCGAGAATCAACGCCAGTGTATTGGTGACATTCGGCATTAATACACCAACTGCTTCACCAGTTTGAGAGACCTTGCAGGCAATGCGTCCGAGCGCCAGGCTTCGTTTTAAAACCTCCTGATAAGTGTCTTCAACTTCGTTCATATCCTCAATGATTGGGCTGCTTGCACCAAATTTATTGCGGCTATCGAGAAAAGCTTCAAACAGGGTTTTCCCCTGCTGGGTTTTAAACAGCATGTACTGCATGATGTTGCGCATGGCTTCACCCGCCAGACGGCGCTTTTGCTTGGCGCTGAGTGGTCTGTCTGCTGGCTCTTCAATATTGATTTTCGTCGTGGGCATCACGGTCAACGTGACATGCGGCAACACTTTGCGCGGATGGCCTTCAGACAACCTGCCAAAATAGGATTGCGCCGCGCCTTCCACGCGAACAGGCAAGATGCTGACATTGGTTTTGGCGGCCACAAAACCAGGTCCGTCATACACCTTCATCAAGGCTCCCGTTAATGTAATGCGACCTTCCGGGAAGATCACGACATTTTCACCCGCATTCAGATGCTGGATGACTTTTTTCATTGCCAACGGGCTACGTGGATCCACGCCTAAATGGGGGGTCAATTTCAGAATCCAGCGGAAGAAGAAATTTTCCAGCACCTCATTGTGCACCACAAAAGTGGCTCGCTTGGGCAGAAACAGGCCCAGCAACAATCCGTCCAGCAATGACTCGTGATTGGCGATAATCAGCAACCGGTCTTCAGCAGGGACATTCTCCAGCCCGGTGACACGCACGCGAAACAGTAAACGGCATAATCCTCTTAATATACTTACCAGCATTGTTTCCTCTCCGTCTCAACTCTCTTTTTTATATGTCTTCTTTAATATAATTGATCACATTTTGTAGCGCCTGCTGCATGAATGGCTTATTCACCCAAAAATACACTTCGCGGCCGATTTTTTCACTTTGCAAGGCCCCGCCTCGCTCTAACACCTTTAAGTGATGCGTCACCGCCGTTCGGCTCAACTGAGAACCTTCAACAATTTGCAGGATAGTGAGCCGCTCGTCCTTATCAAAAGACAGCAGAATCCGTTGCCGGTGCGCATCACCTAGCGCGACGAACAACTCGGAAATTTGACTCCAGGGCTCTGGAATTTGAATGATTGTTTTCATATAACTAAATAATTAGTTATTTAGTTTAATTTGTCAAGCACCTTATCAACATTAAATAGTAGTCCATCCCTGATCCGCGTTTCATTAAACCATCATTCAGCAGGCAACGCTGAACGCTACACTGTGAAAAACTCAAAAAAACGAGGAAATAAAAATGTTACGGCTCACCACACTGATCTCCTTAATCGCAACCATGCCGTTGGTTGTGCATGCCAATACAGTGATCAACCTGGCCAATACCAGTTGCAGTGGCAGCCTGTCTATCTCATCGCTTCCTGGCGCTTCTCTCAGCTGCGACGGCAACTTTAGCTTGAACGGTGGATTCATAGACTCTGGCTCAAGTATTTTCATAAGCGCAGAAGGTGATTTGTTTCTTGAGAATCTTAGTCTGAATGCGCCTGAAATTTCGATTTCAGCAATAAGTGGCAACCTTCAAATGGCCAGCACCGTAAATATCCAAACAAGGCAAAACCAGAACAATGCGGGCGGGCCTTTGCTGATTAGTCCGCAACTGGTTACACAAGACATTCGTTGGAACAGTTTTAATATCGGCCTGAATCCAGGCGGTAATATCCAGTTTAGCGCACCCGATGCCAGCAGTAGTGTGTTTAATAGAATCGCTGAAAGTGGCAAGATCAATTTGATGAATATCAATGGCGTATTATCAAATGCCGGCACTGGAAATTTCCCAACTGCCGGACTGACCATTGTCAGCAATCAAATCAGCGTTTCCTCCGTACCAGAAACAAACACTGGTGCAATGCTGTTGCTAGGCATGGGGTTGCTGGCATTAAGACGCAAAGCGCTTTGATAGGTGAAGCGAAAAGCTTGTGCGTCTGGGGATTCGGAACCTAAAAATGACTTTTTAATAAATCCAGCATGGCGGTATCTCCAGCAACACCACTGCAATAAACCGTCAGCTTTGCGGCTTTGGCCTGCTCGGCAATACGGGCATGATTGACAAATAAAGGGGTGGCTTTCAGCCATGCAGCATCCTGAGCCAGGTCTAGGAGAAAGCGCAAAGCCTCACTGCTGGTGACGACGATGCCCTGCAATTTGCCTTCATGATAAGCCTGCGCCAGTACTTGTGCACTGCTTTGCGGATTGACGCGGCGGTAACATTCACCAAACACGACATCTGCACCTCGTTGTTTCAACGTCTCAGCTAGCACTTCGCGCCCGCCTACCCCGCGCACAATCAACACACGCTGCCCTTGCATCTGCTGCAACGCAGGCAGCGCCAGCAAAGCCTCGCTGTCAAATCGCTCCAAGGGGGTCAATATCTCTGCAACACCAAACTCCTGCAGATTGGCCGCCGTGGTCGGGCCGATGGCTGCAAATTTTAATTGCGCTGGAATGCCCGCCTGTTGAAGCAAAGGCATGCCATGCTGTACGGCATTGCTACTGATAAACACTGCCCAGTCAAACTGACTGAGTGGTGTGACCGCGGCATGAAAATCATTCAGGCTTTCCAGGCCTTTGATATCCAGCAGTGGAAACGAAATGACAGACCCGCCAGCAGCCTTGATAGCCGCTGTTAACTTGGTCGCTTGCTCGGGAGGACGCGTGACGGCAATAGTGCGTTCGGCCAACGGCAAGGTCATTTCACGCCGTCCAGCTCAGCCAAAATCTTATCCGCTCCACGTGAGATAAGCTGCTGCGCCAATTGCTGGCCCAGTTTTTCCGCCTCAACCGCGTTGCCAGTCACGGTTTCCTTGAGCATCTGCTTGCCATCCACGCTGGCGACAAACCCTTGCATGGTGATGTTGTCGCCCTGCTTGGTGGCATAAGCACCCAGTGGGACGGTACAACTGCCCGCCAGCGCGCGGCTGAAGCCTCGTTCAGCTTCCACGCACAACTGGGTGTCCACATGATTTAACGGTGCCAATACATCTATCAGGTCTTTGCGGTTGGCATTGATTTCGATGCCCAGTGCGCCCTGCCCTACCGCAGGAATACTGTCTGCCGGGTCGATAAACCCCTTGATGCGGTCACCTAACTCCAGACGGATCAGCCCCGCCGCCGCCAGGATAATGGCCGCGTATTGGCCCTCTTCGAGCTTGCGTAAGCGTGTCTGCACGTTGCCGCGCAAGGATTCGATTTTTAAATGCGGAAAACGTGCCTGGATCTGGCTTTGGCGGCGCAAGCTGGACGTCCCCACAATGCTGCCCTCAGGCAATTCTTGCAGACTGCTGTAGGTATTGGAGACGAATGCATCGCGTGGGTCTTCACGCTCCCCCGTCGCTGCCAGCGTGAACCCTTGCGGCAAATGCATGGGCACATCTTTCATACTGTGCACGGCCAAATCGGCACGGCCATCTGCCAGCGCATTTTCCAACTCCTTGACAAACAGGCCTTTGCCGCCAATGCGTGACAATGGCGAATCCAGAATCTGGTCACCGGTCGTTGTCATGCCCAAAATACTGACGTCACATTGTGGATATAAGGTTTGTAATCTGGCCTGGATATGCCTGGCCTGCCACATGGCCAGCGCACTCTCACGCGAGGCAATCACTAGCTTGGCTGGAGGGTTAAATTTACTCACAACGGTCTTACCTTTGACGAATTTAGCACAGCATTTTAACACGGCATCGCCCCACTTCTGCGCCTGTTACATGGCCACGCCACAATCATTGCCAAGGTGAACCTTTTGCTCCCCAAAAGAGTCATCTTGAGTTATGCTGGCAAAAAACAGCAATCCAGAAGTGACTAGAAAAGTCATTGTTTAATGATAAAAATGGAGGAACTATCCATGCAATACCAAATCGACATTTTCCTTTCTTCACTGAATCAATTCTGGGTCGAGTTAGTCCATTTTGTACCCAAATTGCTTGCTGCCATCGTCATCCTGTTTTTTGGCTGGCTGGTGGCCAAAGCTGTCAGGCTAGGCGTGAAGCGTATTCTTGAACTGACGCACTTTGATACTTTTGCGAAAAGCTCCGGCCTCGAAGCGTTTATGCGTAGCGCCAATTACAAAGTGACACTGAGCGGCATTATCAGTGAAGTACTCTATTGGCTGGTGATTTTACTGTTCGTCATCACTTGCGCCAATTCCCTGGGCCTCAACGAAGTCGCAGCACTTTTGAAAGAACTGGCCAGCTACCTGCCGCACATTATTGTGGCTATTCTGGTGGTGATTTTTGGTACGCTGTTTGCCCGCTTTATCAACCGTCTGGTGTTTGCCTGGCTACATAGCATCAAGTTTGAACAGGCATTGATCATCAGTACTTCTGCCGAATACTGTATCCAGATATTGGCGATTTTCATCGCGCTGGAACAACTGGGTATAGGCATGCAGCTGATCCACTCCCTGTTTGTGATTGTGTTTGGTGCCGTGTTCCTGGCGCTAGCGATTGCTTTTGGACTCGGGGGCCGCGACTGGGCAGCCAAGGTGATTGAACAGGCGCAGAAGAAAAAGTAAATAGTAAAAAAGGCCACCTAGGTGGCCTTAATCATATGCTGATGACGGCGGCTCACCGCCAGCGTCTCCGGGATACCCTTAATCAATACCACCCACACCGCATCACCTGCATCCTCGCCTTCCGCAATCCTTTGCTTTTCAAATCCGTTGATCGCGGCACGCGCCACCAGCGCATTGCGGTGTATGCGCACAAACTGCGTGGCATAGGTTTGTTCAAGCTGGTTGAGTGAGGTTTCCAACAAATAGCTTTTGTCACGCGTACGCACCGTCACATATTTCAGCTCGGCACGAAAATACAGGACGTCCTCGAGTGGCACCAGTAATATCCTGCCACGCCCCTGTATGCTCAAATGAGCATGTGTCTGCTGCAAAGGTTGCAAGGCCTGCGATTGCTCCGTTTGCAAAGGTCGTGCCTTGGCCAAGGCAGCTGCCAGCCTTTCACTACGTATCGGCTTAAGCAAATAATCAATCGCATTGAGTTCAAAAGCTTGCAAGGCATGATGATCGTAAGCGGTGGTAAAAATCAGGTTTGGAGGTGTCTCCAGACCGCGCAGATGTTGCGCCAGCTCTATACCATCCATCACTGGCATACGGATATCCACCAGCACAATATCCACTGGCTGATTTTGCAACAGATTGATCGCCTCCAAACCATTGGCAGCTTCGCCAATGACCTCATAGCCAGCCACATCGCCCACCAGGTCACGCAAACGCTGCCTGGCCAATGGCTCATCGTCTACAATCAGCAAACGCTGCTTAGCCATGCACCACCTCCGACATCGGCCGCGTCGGGATCAGGATTTCTACAATGTACCGCTGGTCGGCTTCATACTGCCGCAACTGGGCCTCCAGGTCATAATGCAAGCGCAAACGTTCGCGGATATTCTTGAGGGCCATTTTATTACCGCCAGACTTGTCACTGCGTGGTGGCAAAGGATTGCTGATACGCAACAGCAAACTCTTGCCACTGGGGCGAATTTCAATACCAATGAGGCCACCTTGTGATTGCGGCTCTATCCCGTGATAGACCGCGTTTTCCAGCAAAGGCTGCAAAATCAGGGGTGGGATCATAATCTCGGGCGGAATATCAGACAATTGCCAGTCATATTGCAAACGCTCATCCAGCCGCAATTTTTCGATGTTCAGGTATTGCTGGCACAAGGCAATTTCCTGCGACAACGGCACCAAGTCCCGGTTGTCGGCCATGAGCACACGAAACAACTCTGCCATATCCTCCAGCGCGTTTTCGGCACGCTGTGGCTGGCTGCGTATCAATGATAACGCGGCATTGAGGCTGTTAAACAGGAAATGGGGCCGGATACGCGCCTGCAAGGCCTGTAACCGGGCCTCGGCAATCGCAGGGGAATAGGCGCGTTGCAATAAATCCAGGTAATACAAACACATCAGCACATCTGCCACACATAGCAATATCAATTGCCATACTTGCGCGGTGGCTAACGGCGTAATCCAGCGATGATAGGCTAACGCGGACAAGGCGGTCAGGCTGATCGCCAGCAGGAAAATACTCGCAAGCGCCCATCGGTATGGCCAGCGGCTAAGATAAGGGTAAGCCAGTGTGAGTGCGCCCATCACTATTAACAGCGGTGGCGCCCAGTGGCTGCCAATCTGGGCCAGGTCGTTGAGCCATAAAGACACATTCCAGCCGGACGGGCCGTCATACACCGTCAGCAACGCCAACAAACAAAGGTGCAGCAACAGTACACGTAAGTGTATGCCCAGATTGCGAAAATTGGGAATGCGGCTAGTTTTACGCACAGCGTGATGTTCATTTATAATGTGGCTCCAGCATGATAAGTATTCAGCGCCTGTCGCGCAAGCCAGCCTTTTTGGCAGAAAGAATTTTGTTTTGACCGCATCCAAACCGACAACCCAGTCTTCTTTGCATCAAAAGGACCAAGCCTGGTCCGGCCGCTTTAATGAGCCGGTGGCAGAGCTGGTCAAGCGTTATACCGCCTCCGTCGATTTTGATAAACGCCTGGCCAGATTCGATATTCAGGGTTCGATTGCCCACGCCACCATGCTGGGTACGCAAGGGATTATTTCAGCGCAAGATGTAGAAGACATTAAACGTGGTTTGGGTGAGATCCTGACTGAAATTGAAGCCGGTCAGTTTGAGTGGCTGCTCGACCTTGAAGATGTACACCTGAATATTGAAAAACGCCTGACCGAAAAAATCGGCGATGCCGGTAAGCGCTTACACACTGGTAGATCACGTAACGACCAAGTAGCCACCGATGTGCGCTTATGGCTGCGCAGCGTGGTCGATGACACGATTGCCGGTATCCGCGCCCTGCAAACTTCACTGCTGGATTTGGCTGAGCAAAACGCCGCCACCATCATGCCTGGTTTCACCCACCTGCAAGTGGCGCAACCGGTGACGTTTGGTCACCACTTGATGGCCTATTTTGAAATGCTCAACCGCGATGCAGAGCGTTTTGCCGATGCCCGCAAGCGTATCAACCGCCTGCCCTTGGGCGCCGCCGCACTGGCAGGCACAAGCTATCCGATCAAACGTGAACTGGTGGCCGAGTTGCTGGGCTTTGATAGCGTCTGCCAGAACTCACTGGACGCCGTCTCTGACCGTGACTTTGCCATTGAATTTAATGCAGCCGCATCTTTGTTGATGATGCACCTGTCACGCTTCTCCGAAGAGCTGATTCTATGGATGAGCCCAAGATTTGGCTTTATTGATATTGCCGACCGCTTCTGTACCGGCTCCTCCATCATGCCGCAAAAGAAAAACCCTGACGTACCGGAACTGGTGCGCGGCAAAACTGGCCGTGTTTACGGTCACCTGATTGGTTTGCTGACCCTGATGAAAGGCCAGCCACTGGCCTACAACAAAGACAACCAGGAAGACAAAGAACCGCTGTTTGACGTGGCTGACACCCTGCTGGTGACCTTGCAGATTTACGCCGACATGCTGCGTGGCATCACCGTCAAAGCCGACAATATGCGCCAGGCCGCGCTGGAAGGCTTTGCAACCGCCACCGACCTGGCCGATTACCTGGTGAAAAAAGGCATGCCTTTCCGTGATGCACATGAAGTCGTTGCACATGCCGTGAAAGCGGGTGTGGAATCCGGCCGCGACCTGGCCGAATTCAGCCTGGCTGAGTTACAGGCGTTTAGTAGCACCATCAGCGACGACGTGTTTGAAGTCCTCACGCTGGAAGGCTCAGTGGCCAGTCGTAATCACACCGGCGGCACCGCGCCAGAACAAGTCCGCCGCGCCATTGCGCAAGCCAGAGTACAGTTAGGGCAGTGATGATTCCCCGCCATCCTCACCAATGGAATCTCAGATCATCGTTGGTGATGATGGCAGGCGTGATAATCGTTCTCGGCCTGACGCTCCGGCTATTCAGCCATCCCGTGCAGGCCGCGTTTGGTATCGCCAATCCCAGGCAAGAGCAATCCATGCTCTGGCCATTGCTACCTGGTGAAAGCGTCAACAGCCTCGCCGCCAAACTCTACCCGCAAAGCCCCGTCCTCCAGCAACGCTTTGTACAACAATCACTGACCCTGAGCCGCAGCCGCGGCATCCTGCTCAAAGCAGACCAGACGGCCAAGTCTGCGCAATTAATCGCCGTACCCAATGCGCAGACCCTGCATACCATCACCCACCGCATTAAAAAAGCCGATGAAGTCGATCCGCAAACCTTTGTCACCCCGGGATTGGTGATGAGTGTGCAGCTTACACAAGACGCCCAGCAAAGCTCGTGGTGGCATTTGCCTGGGCTTTCGCTGCCAAGCGTGCACCTTCCAGAATTACCGGCATCCAAAGGCTATTCCTTTTCGGTGGATCATTTAACGCGCCGTGTCATGGCCGTGAGAACGCATGTGTTGGATACCTATCAAGCTAATGCAAAAGCGATTGCTAACACCCCGCTGAACAAGCTTTATCAAGCACCGCAATTGGCATTGATTGTATTGAGCGCGCTATTGTTACTGGTGTTGAGTTTGGTTTGGGGTGTTTTGGAAGAGCGACGGCCTAAGCAGTAGCTCTTGTGTGCTTAGAAGATCATGAGTGATTTAATTTCGCCTTTAGGCGAGTGACTTTCTGTTGCTTGCCCCACAGAAAGTCACCAAAGAAGAGGGCACCCAGCCATCACGGCCTTCGGCTCCCTTGCGTTGTTGGCTACGGCCGCTACGCTTAACATCGCTACGTGAGTTAGCCTACGCCGTAACAGACTGCTTTGCAGTCTTAGTTATCAACAAAGTAAGCGGTCACGAAACTCGCCCTGACAGCTCACACAAAACGTGAGCTGTTGAGGAGCTCAGACAGTCGCTCCCTTCTCCCTTAATTTGTCTCCGCTACTCAGCGTGATGGAATGGGATTTGTCTCGCCAAACTACGAGCGTAGAAGTTTGGACCGTTCAAAAAAATAATTCTTTTATTCAATACGCCAACGGTGGCTCTCATGGGTTTTCGGGCCCCTATCTGCCGCGCCGAGTAGCGCAGTCGGCGTGGGAGGTGTCGGCCAGCGGCTGTCCGAGATCCGCGGTGGCTTGCGCAGTGTGCAAGCCACTAGGGCGAGTTTCGTTGGCCGCCCACGCTGACGAGCAACGCAGGAAACAAGCGGAAGCTAGGGTGCACTTTCTTTTGGTTACTTTATCCTTGGGCAAGCAAAGAAAAGTAACTCGCCTATAGGCGAAAAAAGAACATTACATAAAACAAACACTAATCCGAGTAGGCATACATGCTCCCCTGCGACTTTCTAATGGACAACAAGCGTAGGCAAGATTGATCGCCTAAAGACGAAACATAACAGTCATTTATCTAAACAATCAAACATCTACTGAATGATGCCCATGTTCAATGAAAATACCGCGCAGTATTCTTTCAGCGATATTGCCCCAATTCCGTTTCCCTCTGTGTCTTCCCATATCCCGCCTGCACCCGTAGCGCCCGGCTGATATACCCATTGAGTTTCTTGCGCGCTTCATCCACCAAGTCACCATCCCGAAAAATCTTGGGGTATTGATAGCCCAGCCAGCTGTATAAACTCAGGTGCTGGCAAATCAGTTCTGCTTGTTCTAGATATTCTGCCTGTTGGCCTTTCAACCATTCCGGCATGAGCGGCAATGGGCGAGGCTGATAGTTGTCTATCGCTTGTATGCACTGCACAAAATAATCCCGTGCAATCGGCACCTGTATCGCCAATGGCGCGCACATCAGTCTGAATTTATCGCGCATCGCTAGTTTGGGGGCCGTTTCATCAATCAATAACGCCTGTTGGTATTGCAAGGGCGTGACATGCCATTGCAATGCGGTCGCGCCAGATTGGCGTTGATACTGCGCATGCAGGGTTTCCACGCATTCTGCCAGCCGCCAGGTAGGGATTTGCTGGCTGAGTGCTTCAATATCGCCGCCGCCTACGGTAATAGGCAAGGCAAAGGGTGCGACGGTGTCATCACAGCCTAGCATTTCATGCAGGTGCCATTGCTCGTCATCTTCGAGCACGGTGACATAACCGGTGTCATATAAACCATGGCGGCCTGCGCGCCCGGCAATCTGGCGCATTTCGGTGGCATTGAGCGGGCGCGGTGCCACGCCGTCGAATTTGTGGATGTTGGCAAAAATCACGCGGCGAATAGGCAGGTTCAGGCCCATGCCAATGGCGTCTGTCGCGACCAGTATCTGCGCTTCGCCATTGGCAAAGCGGGCTGATTCGCCGCGCCTGACTTCGGGTGACAGGGCGCCATAAATGGTGGCGACCTGAAAGCCCCACTGGCGGATACGTGCAGCCAATGTCAGTACGTCTTTGCGGCTAAAGGCAATGATGGCATCGCCGGGCTGCAAGGCTTTGCGCAACTTGGCAGCATGGTAGCGCTCACCACAAATACTGGCATCTTCAATCATGAGCGGGGTCATACGCTCGAGGTAGGTGAGGGTATAGGGTTCTTGCAAGGCATCGAGTAGCCGGGTGCAGCTTTCGGTCACGCTATTGGCACCGCAGATAAATACCTGCTTTGCGGGTACGCCCAGCAATGCGGCTGTCCAGGCACTGCCGCGGTCGGGGTCCATCAGCATCTGGATTTCATCTATCACCGCCACATCGACGGCATGGTCTGGGCGCATCATTTCGATGGTTGAAGCCGTATGTTGCGCCCCTGGCATCAGGATACGCTCTTCACCGGTCACCAGGTTGCACGGCACACCGGCTTGCGTTAAGCGGTCACGTACCTCCATTGCCAACAGCCGTAGCGGGGCGAGATAAACGCCAGAGTTGGCTTGTCGCAGGGTTTCCAGGGCCTGGTAAGTTTTGCCGGAGTTGGTTGGGCCCACATAAAAATGATGCTGGCGACGCAACTTGCGGGCGAGGTTGAAACGGCTGAGGTAAGCCTGAAAATCGGAAAGCGACATGGCCTCCATTCTAGCAAAACGGGTAGAATGGCGAGATGCAAATTAAACTCTTACCCGATCAGTTAATCAGTCAAATTGCCGCCGGTGAGGTGGTTGAGCGCCCGGCCTCAGCGCTTAAAGAACTGCTTGAAAACAGCGTGGATGCGGGCAGCACGCAAATACAGGTCGCCTTGCAGCAGGGTGGCATGAAGTTACTGAAAGTGACTGATAACGGGCACGGCATTGCCAAGGATGAGCTTGAACTGGCATTGACTCGCCATGCCACCAGCAAGATACAAAGCCTGGAAGACTTGGAGCAAGTCGGCAGCCTGGGGTTTCGTGGCGAGGCCTTAGCCAGTATTGCCTCGATTTCACGCACGGTGCTGACGAGCCGCCAGCAGGCTGCCAGTCATGCCTGGCAAATCGCCGCCGAAGGCACACGCCAGCAAAATATCAGCCCTGCGGCATTAGATGCAGGCACCATCGTCGAAGTGCATGATTTGTACTTTAACACGCCGGCACGCCGCAAGTTTCTCAAAACCGAGAGTACCGAGTTTGGTCATTGTGAAGATGCCTTTACCCGGGTGGCATTGTCACGCCCCAATGTGGGTTTTTTATTGCAGCACAATGGCAAAGCCATTTCACGCCTGGCGGCCAATACTCCGCAGCAACGCATTACTGATGTGCTCGGGAGTGAGTTTGCTGCGCAAAGTATATGGCTTGAAGAAGAGAGCGGGGGGCTGCGCCTGTGGGGCATGACAGCCTCGCCTACATACCAGCGCCACAGCCGGGATAGCCAGTATGTGTTTGTGAATGGACGTTTTGTGCGTGACAAACTCATCGCGCATGCCATCAAGCAGGCTTACCAGGATGTTTTGCATGGCGACAAGCATCCGGCCTTTGTCCTGTTTCTGGAGCTGGATCCCTCATTGGTCGATGTCAATGTACACCCGGCCAAAACCGAAGTACGCTTCCGCGAATCGCAAGCCGTACATCGCTTTATCTTTCATAGCCTGCACAAGGCGTTAGGAAAGACTTCGGCCGAGATTCACGCCAGCCAGCCGTTACAGGCACCCTTTAATCCATTCAGGCCAGTTGCCGCACCTGCTTTTAGCATGCCGCAAGAGCAGGTGGAAATGCCTTTGCAAACCCGCTCGGTATTTGACTATCAGTCCGATAGGGCGGTCAATCGCAGCCCAGCAGTTGCCCAGCAGTTTTATGGTCAATTGTATGGGGATTTAAAACCTGATTTGAATCTGGATCATGTGCAAGGTGGGCATGTAGCTGAAGCACTTATCAATCCGGGGTCATCCATTGATTCGTCAACGGCCCAAGATCAAAGTGATGCTCAAGCACCTCAGCAATATCCGCTCGGCTTTGGCTTGGGGCAATTACACGGTATTTATATCCTTGCGCAAAATGCGCAGGGTCTGGTCGTCGTCGATATGCATGCCGCTCATGAACGCATCATGTACGAACGCCTGAAAAATGCCTTGAGCGAGCAGGCCATTTCCACACAACCTTTGCTGATCCCCATCAGTTTCTATGCAGAAAAGGTTGAGGTTGCTACCTTGCAAAGCTTGAATGGCAGCGACACCTTGCAACAACTCGGCTTTGATTTAGCCACTTTATCACCCACTACCATCGCTATTCGTGCGGTACCCACCATGCTGCAAGATGCAGATGCTGTCGCGCTAGCGCGTGCCGTATTGCGCGACTTGCATGAGTATGGCGCTAGCCGTGTATTGCTTGAACGGCAAAATGAAGTTTTAGGCACTATGGCCTGCCATGCGGCCGTCAGAGCCAATCGGCAACTCACCCTGACAGAAATGAATGCTTTGCTAAGGGACATGGAAGCAACTGAAAGAAGCGGTCAGTGCAACCATGGCAGGCCTACCTGGTTCCAGGTGAGTTTGAATGATCTGGATAAGATGTTTATGCGTGGACAGTAGTTGAGCGGTCTTCACCGTTTTGAGATTAGTTTAATGGGTGTTAGCTCACTCTCAATCAAAGGTAAAATCCAGCATAAACTGCTCTTGGATATTATGGGAGTTATCAGCGCGTATCAGTCCACTTGCTTTTACACCTAACAGGCGGATGTTCTTGCCTAAGTCTATCCTTTTTAGACATTTCCCAGCGGCATGCCGTAATGATTTTGCGTCGCTCACGGGGGCAGGTAAAGTCAGGTCGCGAGTGACCGTTTTGAAATCATCGAAGCGTAGCTTGATGCCGATCTTCCGGCAGGTATAGCCCTTGTGCTGAAGATCGCTGGCGACGCGCTCACATAGGAGAGTGAAGGCCTGGCTTAACACTGGTTTGTCACGTAACGGGTGTAAATTGCGTTCAAAAGTGGTTTCCCGGCTCATGGAAACCGGGGTGCTTTCTGTGACCACCGGTCTGTCGTCTTGCCCGTGCGAAACACGATGCAACCACCTGCCATAACTATTGCCAAAATGCTGTACCAGCCAGGCTTCACTCATGGAGGCAATCTCACCTATCGTATCGATATTCAGTGAGGCGAGTTTTGCGCTGGCTTTGGGGCCTATACCGTTGATCTTTTTTGCTGGCATGGGCCAGATACGGCTAGGTAAATCTGCCATGGTGATCACCGTAATGCCATCGGGCTTTTGCATTTCTGAGCATAATTTTGCCAGTAGTTTGTTTGGTGCAATGCCGACTGAACAGGTCAGGCTGGTGGCGGCAAATACGGCAGATTTTAACCGTTGTGCGATCTCGGTGGCATCGCCCGGCAGCGTGGATACGTCGGCGTATACTTCATCAATGCCGATATTCTCAACCAGTGGACTAACGCTACGAATTGCCTCTTTGAAGAGCCGTGAGTAATGGCGATACAGTTCAAAATTCACAGGTAACAAAATCGCATCAGGCGCGAGTTTGGCTGCTCGCATGGTCGGCATGGCAGAGTTGAGGCCTAGCGCCCGCGCTTCATAAGTGGCAGTGGTTAGCACACCGGGGCCTGTGTAATCCCGCAAGCGCGAGAATTCGCGGGTGCCATCTTCCCTGATCCTTGGAGTATGTGAGGAAGTCCCGGCCACCACCATGGGCAAACCTTTCAGCTCGGGGTAACGCGACAATTCACAAGATGCGAAAAAGGCATCCATATCAATATGTGCGATGCGTCTGGTTTCCTGGTCTGGCATATCAAGGACTTAGAAGCCTGGCAGAAGATGGAGCATCAGGTATGCAAAATAAAATATAAAGCACTAGCCAAATATATTGGGGAATATCTAAAGCTGGATTATCCCATGTCATGCAATAAAAAAGCATGCTTTGCATGAATGCTTTTGATCGTTGATGGGCAATCATCATTGCCTGGATTGTTGTGACAAGATGGTGCCCAATCTTGTTCAAAGTGATGGCATCAAGGGTTTCTCTAAGTTCAATAAGGCCTAACTGGGTAGGCCTTATTTTCATATCAAAAGCTACTGAATCACGCCCAGCTGTTTGAATAAGCCGTAAGTATCCAGCACATCCCAATGTTCGGCGAGTTTGCCGTTTTCTATTCTGAAAATATCCACGGCATAAATACGGTAATGTTTGCCAGTGGCGGGGATACCTAACCATTCACCTTGCTGGGTGCCGGAATACACGCCATAGGCCCAGACGGTGTCGCCTTCAGCCACCAGTTTTTCCAGTTGATATTCCCAGTCAGGGACAGCCTTAAACCAGTCAGCGAAAAACTGTTGAAATCCGCTTAAGCCTTGTGGCACCAACGGGTTGTGTTGAATATAAGTTTGCTGCATGAACTGTGGCAGTTTGGTGAAGTCTTTTTTGACAAAAACGGCATCGGCAAAGTCTGCCAGCAGTTGTTTGTTTTGTTGGATTTGATCTTGTGCCATAGTGAGGTTTCCTTTCGTTAACAGGGTGGTAAATAACAAAGCGGTGAGTAGGGATTTAAATAGCTTCATTGGTCTTCGTTTCATTTTTAAAATGCTTGCGTGGTTAGGACGGTATGCATAATAATTTCAATAGTTACTTTTAGTAAGTAGGAACCTTAAAGTAACTTATGCACTTGATACTGACTGAATAAGTTCTGCATAGAAAGGAAAGCCATGCCTAAAGACAGTGATCAACCGTTGCAAATCGTGCTTAGCTGGAATGCCTATCAGGCAGCGTGCCCGACGCGTCTGATGTTGAACCGCATTGCGGATAAGTGGACGGTACTGGTGTTGGGTTTGCTGGAGACGGAAACCAAACGTTTTAGTACGTTACAGCGGCAGATTGGCGGGATCTCACAAAAGATGCTCACCCAAACATTACGTGGGTTAGAACGTGACGGCCTGATTGCTCGTACCGTATACCCTGAAGTACCACCAAGGGTGGAGTACGCCATTACGCCATTGGGGAAAACGCTTGTGGGGTTGCTAGCAGCGTTGCGGGTATGGTCTGAAACGCATATTGAGGAGGTGCTGGAAGCGCAGAACCGTTATGACAAGGCTGAGCAGCAGGCGCTCAGCGAGGAAACAAAAGGCGTGAGGATCATTCGCTTTTGAATACCTTATGCCAGTAACAAAAACACTGTCGGTTTTTTATGCAAGTCAGGCAGAGGGGATTTCTTCCAGTCCGCGACGGTTTTGGTGACGATCAGCTCATCCTTGGCGGTCACATTGCATGCGACACATAACCTTGTTTGTGCTTGCAGGTTGGCGACCAGGTCTTCCAGCACATGCTGATTTCGATAAGGCGTCTCGATAAACAGTTGGGTAGCTTGTTGCTTTCTGGAATCAAACTCAATACCTTTGATGGTTTTGATGCGCTCGGCTTTATCGCTGGGCAGATAGCCTAAAAAGGTAAAGCGCTGGCCGTTGAGGCCACTTGCCATCAGGGCAAGCAGCAGACTGCTGGGGCCTATCAGCGGTGCAACACGTATGCCTTTTTGGTGGGCGACAGCGGCAAGGGTGGCCCCCGGGTCAGCGATGCCAGGGCAGCCTGCTTCACTCATCAGACCGACGTCTGTGCCTTGCTGCACCACTTGCAAAAGCCTGGGTAAGTCTTTGGGAGGCGTATCTTTGGTCAAAACAGCCAAAGTTAATTCTCGGATAGGGCCAGGATGGCCGCTGGCCGATAGAAACTGGCGGGCGGTTTTTTCATTCTCAACAATAAAGTGGCGCAGGCTACGCATCCGTTGTACGACTTCAGGCGGCAGTACTTGTTGTGGCGTAGTGTCTTCAGATAACGGAACAGGAATAAAATATAAAGTACCGGCGGCCATAATGATAGCGAGAAATACGGAAAGCTGGATTATCCCATGACGGGCAATAAAAAAGCATTCTTGTGCAAGAATGCTTTTTAAACTTTCCCCGCCATCATTTCCATGTAGCAGGGATGATCAACGGTTAGTACTTCACCTGGACGCGATATTTCAAAGTAGCCTCACCTTCCGCAGGCACAGTCACTTTCCAAGTGGCCTGATGTGCGCTGGTTTTTTTGTGAGGCTGCGACTCATTCAGAATTTTCCAGTCACCGTTAATCGGTTCCTGCACGATCACGGTCACCACCTCTTTTTTGGCATTGTGCAAGGTGATGGCATAAGCGCTTTCATAGACCTGAGCCTGGTTGGGCTTGCTCAGGTTTTTAAAGTCGGTTTGCACACGCTCAGCAGTGACATCAAATGCGTTGCCCAGTTTGAGGCGTATCGTGTCGTTTTTTGGTGTGTGGTCGATCTGGTCTTCACCGACGAATTGCGCAGTGCCGTCGTTATCTTTTTTATAGACACGCATGGTGCCTTTAGGTAATGGCAGACCGAGCTTGCTGCTTTCCTTGTTTTCAAACTCGACATACACCTGTACTTTTTGTTTTTTCTCGATATCGCGATACTGGCCCTGATAGTAGTAATCTGCTCCGCTGAGCACTAGCTCCTTACGGGCCGGAATATGCTGTGCCGAGAGCAATGCTACTTGCTTGGTCTGGTTTTCAGCAATCGTGGTGGCACGCGGCAGGGTGTATAAATGATATTCCAATAAGCCTTGCTCGGTCGGCATGGGCGCATCGGCCGCCATGGCTTCTGAACGCATTATCATGGTTTTGGGCCGGATGGCTTCGCGTACACGGTTGACGTCACCCGCTACCAGTTGCACTTTGGCGTTAGGGTAGGCCGTGCCACTGGTATTGGTCAGGGTGACCCAGCCTGAGAGGTCAATGGCGTCTTCTTTGCTGCTGAGTTCAGCGACGTAGTCGGCTTTCCATTGCAGGCCACCAGTCAGGTAGCTGAGTTCCACGCTGGATTGTTCAGCTCCTTTGTATTGCACTTGCGTGGTCAGCGTGGGCCTGTCTTTAAGCTGGCCAGGTACATTGGGGTACACGAGTCGGCCGGGAATGCCGGTTTCGATACGGTTACCGACTTTGAGTACTACCCCATCCTGCGCTGACAATATGGTGGCGCTTTCCTGGGTTTCGGCACCGGTGCTTGGATTCGTGCGAATGATGGTGACTTGCTGCCCTACATTTTTTTCCAGCAGTTTCTGCGGCGTTAATAAATCAAAGTCAAAATTCTGTTCCAGCACTTGCAGGCTGGTGTTCGGGAGCAGGCTGCGCAGCAGGGCGGTTTCAGATTTGATTTGCGCACTGACATCGCGGAATGACAGGGCAGATAAACCGTTGCCTAATGTGAGTTTACGGCTGTCTTTAACCAAAGCAAGGTCTTCGTTGTAGATGGTCACCGCAACACTGGTTTGGTCTGATTGCGGGCTGATGGTGGCCGATTCTGCTTGTGCCAGTGAACTATAGAGTGAAACACTGCCCAGGGAAAAAAACAGCAGGGAGCTGAGTCGCATGAATATCCTCTCGTTTTTGTTTGTAAGCTTGTACGCTTGAGACTGCCTTAACGCGGCAGCCGTTCAAAAGTTAACGCACGACTTTAGTTTGCGCTATGTACGTGACGCGGATAATATATCGACCCCTGCTTGTTGCAGCATATTGACCAGCGCAATCACCGGCAGGCCTATCAAGGCATTGGGATCATCCCCGCGCATATATTCGAGCAGGGCGATGCCCATGCCTTCAGACTTGGCGCTGCCTGCACAATCATAAGGCTGCTCCAGGCGCAGGTAGGTTTCGATCTGCACTGGCGTGAGGGGTTTGAATTTGACGTAATAAGGCGCAATGGTGGATTGCATGTGCTGGTTGGCGCTGTTGTACAGGCAGATGGCACTATGGAAAATCACCTCCCTGCCACTGAGCATGGTCAGCTGTTTGACGGCATTGTCATGGTTGCCTGGCTTGCCTATTTGCAGTCCATCGACCGTGGCGACCTGGTCGCAACCGATAATGAGTGCATTCGGATATGCTTCTGCTACTTTGCGCGCCTTACTCTCCGCCAATCGCAGAGAGGTTTGTTCCGGACTCTCGTCTGCTAATGGCGTTTCATCAATATCGGGTGAGACGCATTCAAACGGCAAATGCAGCTTTTCTAATACTTCACGGCGGTAGCGTGAAGAGGAGGCGAGAATTAAGGTTGGGATAGTCATCAGGATAAAAAAATCCCCGAACAATGATTCGGGGATTTTAGCATTTCAAGTCAGATATTATTCCGGCTGAATTTCAATCAGTGTTTCGTCCGGGGTCACACTGTCACCTTTGGCAACATGGATCGCCACTACAGTACCGGATTTACTGGCCTGGATTTCGTTTTCCATTTTCATTGCCTCAATCACCAGCACGCCATCGCCAGCATTGACCTTGTCACCGACATTCACTTTCACAGTGACAATGGTGCCTGGCATTGCAGTCGTGACACAGCCTGGATGGTTGGGCCGTGGACGGCCGCTGGCAGCCACCGCTGCTGCTTTTTTCTTGCTGCCGTTTGAATTGCCCCCGCTGACTTCCATCTCGCTCAGCGTTTCTACAAACACTTCTTCAGAGATTCCGTCGACTTTGACATAGTATGGCTTGCGCTCTTCACCGGCATGACCGCTACCTGTCAGTTTGATATGGTAGGTCTCGCCGTGCAGGGTGATGTTGAATTCGTTAGGCGCATAACGTGCTGCGGCAGTTTGCTGGGTCACGGCTTCTTTGCTCAGCAATTGTTCTGGCTGCAAGGAACCTGCGTTGCGCTCTTGCAAGAAAGTCTGCCCGATATCCGGGAACATGGCGTAGGTCAGTACGTCTTGTTCGTTATTGGCGAAACGCTCGGCTTCAGATTGCAATCTGGCCATTTCTGGTTGCAGCAAATCTGCAGGACGGCAGGTGATGACTTCAGCATCGCCTACGGCCTGTTTGCGCACATCAGCATTCACCGCTGCAGGCGCTTTACCATATTGGCCCAACAGGTAATTTTTCACTTCATTAGTGATGGATTTGTAACGGCTACCGGTCAAGACGTTTAATACCGCCTGTGTCCCTACAATCTGTGAAGTAGGGGTGACTAATGGAGGATAACCCAGATCTTCACGGACACGCGGGATTTCGGCCAGCACTTCATCCATGCGGTTGAGTGCGCCTTGTTCTTTCAGTTGGTTGGACAGGTTGGAAATCATGCCACCGGGTACCTGGTTAACCAGTACGCGGGTATCTACCCCAGTGAACTCGCTTTCAAACTGCCAGTATTTTCTGCGCACTTCTTTGAAGTAGGCAGTAATTTCCTGCAGTTTGCCAAGATCAAGGCCGGTATCGTATTCAGTACCTTTCAGGGCCGCAACCAGGCTCTCTGTCGTTGGATGGCTGGCACCTTCGGAGAAAGAAGAATTGCAGGTATCAATAATATCTACGCCGTTTTCCACGCTCTTGAGCAATACCATGCTGGCAAGGCCTGAGGTGGCATGGCTGTGCATGTGTACAGGCACGCTGACGGCAGCCTTGAGGCCTTTCACCAGTTCAGCGGCCATGGTTGGAGTGAGCAGGCCGGCCATGTCTTTCACACCAATGCTGTCGCAACCTAGCGCTTCAAGCTCTTTGGCCATGTTTACAAAGTAGGCGACATCATGCACTGGGCTAGTGGTGAATGACAGCGTACCAATTGCGTGTTTTTTCGCAGCTTTAACGGCTTTGATGGCGGTTGTCAGGTTGCGGATGTCATTCATCGCATCAAAGATACGAAACACATCCACACCGGTATCTGCCGCCTGTTTAACAAAGGCGTGGACGACATCGTCCGAGTAATGGCGGTAACCCAACAGGTTCTGGCCACGCAGAAGCATATTGATAGGCGTATTGGGCAAGGCTTTACGCAGGCTGCGTAAACGCTCCCATGGATCTTCTTTCAAAAAGCGTACGCAGGCGTCAAATGTCGCTCCGCCCCAGGCTTCCAGGGACCAGAAACCAATGTCATCCAGCTTGCTGGCGATTGGCAGCATATCTTCAGTACGCATGCGCGTCGCAATCAGGGATTGGTGTCCATCTCTTAAAACGAGTTCGGTGACATGTATTTTGCTCATAATCTGGTCGATCTAAATAAATATCTGCAATGCGGGTTAATCAAATGCCTTCGTGGGCGGCGATTGCTGCAGCAATCGCCGCAGCCATCAATTCTTTCGGTAATCCGACGTCATATTGCGTCAGCTCGGGATGTTGTTCCACAAAGCTGGTATTAAAGTCAGCTGCACGGAAATCCGGATGTTGCATGATTTGCTGGTAATAAGGAATCGTTGTTTTGACGCCATACACAATCATGTCGTTCAGCGCACGACGGCCGCGCTCGATCACGCCTTCCCAATCCAGCGCCCAAACCGTCAGCTTGGCACACATGGAGTCATAGTAAGGTGGAATGACATACCCGCTATAAATAGCTGCATCCATACGTACGCCAGGACCGCCGGGCGCGTAGTAGCGTGTAATCTTACCAAAGCTTGGCAAGAAGTCTTTTTGCGGGTCTTCGGCGTTGATGCGGTACTCCATGGCATAACCACGGAACGCAATTTCGCTTTGCTTGTACTGCAAAGGCAGGCCTGCCGCCACGCGGATCTGCTGCTGAACGATATCAACACCGGTAATGGTTTCAGTCACAGTATGTTCCACCTGCAAGCGGGTGTTCATTTCCATGAAATAGAAATTATTGTCAGAGTCGAGCAGAAACTCGACTGTGCCGGCATTTTCATAACCCACTGCTTTGGCTGCCTTGACACCCAGCCCGCCAATATATTCACGCTGTGCCTGCGTCAGTTGTGGTGACGGGGCGATTTCAATCAGCTTCTGATTGCGGCGCTGGATAGAGCAGTCACGCTCAAACAGGTGAATGACATTGCCATGGGAATCAGCCAGCACCTGCACTTCGATATGGCGTGGATGAACCACACATTTTTCAAGGAACACTTCCGGCTTGCCGAAGGCTTTGCTGGCTTCAGAAATGACACGGTCATAATTGCTTAATAATTCTTTTTCGTTGTCGCAACGGCGAATACCACGGCCACCACCACCATTGGTGGCTTTCAGCATCACTGGATAGCCTATTTTATTTGCCAGCTTGATGGCGGCGTCAACAGATTCGAGGTTGCCATCGCTGCCCGGTACACAGGGAATACCTGCATTAATCATGGCGTTACGCGCCTGAATCTTGTCACCCATCTGGCGGATAACGTCTGCCTCTGGGCCAATAAACTTGATGCCGCGGCGGGCGCAAACCTCAGCCAATTCAGGATTTTCTGAAAGGAAGCCATAGCCTGGATGCAAGGCATCACAACCAGCAGCCACGGCAATATTCACAATATTATGTGCGTTCAGATAGCCTGCTACAGGATCGGAACCAATGTTATAAGCTTCGTCGGCTTTTTTGACATGCAGGGCATGACGGTCAGCGTCGGAATAAATGGCGACCGATTTGATGCCCATTTCCGAGCAGGCGCGCACAATACGTACCGCAATTTCACCGCGATTCGCGACTAAAATTTTCTTAAACACACATTACCCTTAAAGCAAGAAAAAAGGACAGAGTCTTTTTGTTAATTTAACTGTTTGATCAACCAGCAAATGCTTGTATTTAAAACGGTTTGAGTTTCTTTGGTTATGGTTTTGCACCAACGTGGCCGCCAGAGCGGATGGCCGATTTTTTAAATCGGCACCATGAATGCGCCCATGAAAATAGCGCCGTGTGATGCGACGTTATTATAACAACAAACCGCGCTCTTAAATAGTGCAATATCATTTCCGGCTGGACTTCAAGCCCTGCGGGTCGTCAAGACAGGTTGAGTTTGTTATAGTATCGGGCTTATTTGAAATGAGATTTTTTGGTCATGGTACGATACCAGGAGCTGGCCCGGCAGCAAAAAAAAATAGAAGGCGAGTTGATGCTTTCGTCGTTACCCCGGTTGCATGAGGCCTTACAGGAGCTGGGTGTGAGCGATGCCGGCGCTTTGTCGGCGCTACGGGTGCAATACCAGGTGCGAGGTTTGCCTCCGCGCTATTTTGGCGGGGTATCATTGCCCATGCTGGCGCTGGCTGTGCAATCTGAACTGCCCCTGGTTTGCCAGCGCTGCTTTGCCCCTATGCCGCAAGCCATGGATTTGCAGTTTGAGTTTGCGCTGTGCGATGAGCCGCCGGAAGCTTTGTTGGAAGACGAGCAGGTGGACTGGCTGGATACACAGGAGGAGACCTCAGTGGAGTCGCTGGTGGAGGATGAGTTGCTGATGGCGCTGCCTATTGCTGTGATGCATGAAGAGGCCTGTACGGATCTGCAGCAAACGGCGGGCGACAAGCCCAATCCGTTTGCGGTGTTAAAGCAGTTAAAACTGGACAAGTAATGGTGTAGCGTTTTGATGGGTGTTCAGAAGCAAAAAGTAAACAAAAAGCGATATTTGCAGGATTTATTTGCAGTTGTCTCTGGAATATTTTATAATTGCGGATTAGGTAGCATTTTGAGTTTATATAACTGCCCTTAAACTTCAATCTCTGAGGTGTGGCGGTTTGATTTTGGAGCAATAACATGGCAGTTCAGCAAAACAAAAAGACACCGTCCAAGCGTGGTATGCACCGTTCCCACGACTTTTTGACAAACCCACCATTGGCGATTGAGCCAACAACTGGTGAAGTACATTTGCGTCATCACGTAAGCCCTAACGGTTTTTACCGTGGTCGTAAAGTGATGCCAGCAAAAGGCGAATAATCGCTGCATAAAAGCGACAAGCTTTAAAACGCGCCGCGCACTAAAATGCGCGGCGTTTGTGTATCTGGCGTAAGCCTGCGTTTTTACCAACCTACGTTTTTTTGCGCAGGGCAATAATGGTAAATAAACTTGGGAAATCACATGACAACTGGTCAACATAAGCATTCACAAGAAGTAGTGATTGCCATTGATGCCATGGGGGGAGATCACGGTCCACATGTGACTGTGCCTGCGGCTGTTCGAATTCTGAACGAAAATCCTAATCTCAATATCATCCTGGTCGGTTTGCAAGAAGCCATTGAGGCAGAATTAAAGGTCTTGCGCGTGGCAGCAAGCCCGCGTTTACGCGTGCATCATGCCAGTGAAGTCGTGCTGATGGATGAATCGCCGCAAAGTGCCATGAAGAACAAAAAAGACTCTTCAATGCGTGTGGCCATCAATATGGTGAAGACTGGCGAAGCGCAAGCATGCGTGAGTGCTGGCAATACAGGTGCCTTGATGGCGACAGCCCGCTTTGTGCTCAAAACCCTGCCGGGGATTGACCGTCCGGCCATTGCCTCAACCTTGCCTTCTGAAAAGGGCAGCACTTTTATGCTCGACCTCGGAGCTAACGCTGACTGTACTCCAGAGCATTTATACCAGTTTGCCATTATGGGTGCCATGGTGGTGAGCAGTCTTACCAATAAGCCTAATCCCACCGTCGGGTTGCTCAATATCGGCTCAGAAGATATCAAGGGCAATGAAGTTGCCAAGCAGGCTGCTGAGCTACTTCGTGGCAGCCATTTGAATTTCTACGGTAATGTAGAAGGGGACGATATTTTCAAAGGCACGACTGATGTCGTGGTTTGTGATGGCTTTGTCGGTAATGTCTCGCTCAAGACCACTGAAGGATTGGCGCATATGATGGGCAAGTTCCTGACCCAGGAATTCAAGCGTAACTGGTTGACCAAGTTGATGGCGCTGGGGGCTTTCCCGGTGCTCAAAGCGTTCAAGCGGCGGCTGGATCCAAGGCGCTATAACGGCGCAAGCTTTCTCGGGTTGCGCGGGATTGTGGTGAAAAGTCATGGAGGTGCCGACAGTGTCGGTTTTTACCATGCCATCCATGTGGCGATGGAAGAGGCGCAAAGCGGTATATTGAAACGTATCCAGGCGCAGCTCGAAATTGAACACCTAACTACTTCCGAGCCTTCCTGAGGCTAGATTAGTTAGGTTTTTTGAACCAATTAAGGCATAATCGCACGAATGATTTACGCACGAATCGCAGGGACTGGAAGTTACCTGCCACCAACTATTTTAACGAATGCCGATCTGGAAAAATTGGTTGATACCACTGATGAGTGGATCTTCGCCCGTACTGGGATCAAGCAGCGCCATCGCGTGACAGATGAGCTTACTAGCGACCTGGCCACCCAGGCGGCACGCAATGCGATTGAAGCCGCTGGAATCCAGGCGCAAGAAATAGACTTGATCATTGTCGCAACAACGACACCAGATAAATTATTTCCTAGCGTCGCCACCATGGTACAACGCAAATTGGGGATCGCTGGCTGTCCTGCATTTGATGTGCAAGCAGTGTGCAGCGGTTTTGTCTACGCACTCACGACTGCCAATCATTTTATCCGCTCTGGCCAGCATAAAAACGTGCTGGTGATAGGGGCAGATACCTTTACTCGTATTACAGATTATACCGATCGCAGCAACTGTATCCTGTGGGGTGATGGCGCAGGTGCCGTCATTTTGCAAAGTAGTGATCAACCAGGCATCCTGTCTACGCACATTCATGCAGACGGCAATTATGAAAACTACCTACATGTCCCGCGTAATCCTGATGGCCCTGATACTGTGGTGATGGAAGGCAATCCGGTATTCAAGATTGCTGTCAATACCTTAGACCAGATCGTGGACGAAACGCTGGAAGCCAACCACATGCAAAAGTCCGACATCGATTGGCTGGTACCACATCAGGCCAATATCCGAATTTTGCAGGCGACTGCCAAAAAACTGGATATGCCTATGGATAAGGTTGTGGTGACAGTAGACCGCCATGGCAACACTTCAGCTGCGTCTATTCCTCTGGCTTTGGACGTTGCAGTACGTGATGGCCGTATCCAGCGGGGGCACACCTTATTGATGGAGGCGTTCGGCGGTGGCTTTACCTGGGGTTCTGCCCTGGTGAAATATTAATCCTCATCTGGCATGTTCAACATGCGTGATTTTAGTTAACTCACTGAAAATATATGTCTAAATTTGCTTTTTTCTTCCCTGGCCAAGGTTCACAATCCGTGGGCATGATGCAGGGACTCGAAACACATGCTATTGTCAAAAAAACTTTTGATGAGGCGTCTGCTGTGCTTGGTGTTGATTTCTGGAAAATGGCTACTGAAGCCAATGATGAAATCAACCTCACTGAAAATACCCAACCTATCATGCTCACGGCAGGTGTCGCTACCTGGCGTGTTTACCAGTCCCTGGGTGGGAAATTGCCCGCTGCCATGGCAGGCCACAGCCTGGGTGAATATACTGCCCTGGTGGCTGCCAACGCTATTTCATTTGCGGATGCCTTACCACTGGTGAAATTCCGCGCGCAAGTGATGCAACAAGCCGTGCCTGAAGGCCAGGGCGCGATGGCTGCTATTTTGGGCTTGGATGATGAAGCTGTGCGTACAGTGTGTTGCGAAGCTGCACAAGGGCAGGTCGTGCAGGCCGTGAACTTCAACTCCCCAGGCCAGGTAGTCATTGCAGGGGATAAAGCCGCGGTTGAGCGTGGCATGGAACTCGCCAAAGCAAAAGGCGCTAAACGGGCCTTGCCATTGCCTGTCAGCGTACCATCCCACTGTGACCTGATGAAGCCAGCTGCGGATAAATTGCGTGATTATTTGCAGAATGTAAATGTACAGGCACCTGAGGTCCCAGTGCTGCATAATGCAGATGTCGCAGCGTACAGCGATCCCGACAAAATTAAAGATGCATTGGTGCGCCAGTTATATAGTCCTGTGCGTTGGGTTGAAACGGTACAGCAGCTCGCATCGCAAGATGTGTTGAGTGCAGCAGAATGTGGTCCAGGCAAAGTGTTGGCTGGTTTGGCCAAGCGCATTGTGGCTGAAATGAGCTGTGTGGCACTGATTAGTGATGAATCTGTGCAAACGTTTGTTGCACAATAAGGGGATAAGGATGTCTGATCAACAAGTAGCATTAGTCACTGGCGCCAGTCGCGGTATTGGTGCCGCCATTGCACGAGCATTAGGTAAGCAGGGCGCGGTTATCATTGGCACGGCCACCTCTGCAAGTGGCGCCGAGGCGATTACTGCGCATTTGAAGGCCGCGGGTGTCAATGGTGTGGGAATGGCCCTGGATGTCACGCAATCTGAACAAATTGATGCGGTATTGAAGCAAATCTCTGAACAGTATGGTGACGTGACTATCCTCGTAAACAACGCAGGCATTACCAAAGATACCTTGCTGATGCGTATGAAGGATGAAGACTGGGATGCAGTGCTCAACACCAACCTGAAATCTGTTTTCCGTATGAGTCAGGCCGTATTGCGGCCTATGATGAAAGCCCGTCAGGGCCGCATCATTAATATTTCCAGTGTGGTGGGTCATATGGGTAACGCCGGCCAGACCAATTATGCGGCGGCTAAAGCGGGTATGACAGGTTTTACCAAGTCTATGGCGCAAGAAGTCGGTAGTCGCGGTATCACGGTGAACTGTGTGGCCCCGGGCTTTATCGATACCGACATGACGGCTGAGTTGCCAGAAGAGATCAAGGCAAAAATGCTGGAGCGTATTGCCGTGGGGCGTTTGGGTCAGGCTGAGGAAATTGCAGCTACGGTGGCATTTTTGGCTTCACCTGCGGCCGCCTATATCACAGGCGAAACCATCCATGTCAATGGCGGCATGTACTGTGCTTAATATTTAGTTTCTTTGGTATTCTGGACAAGTTTTGCTAGAATACCGGTTTACTGTACACGACACTTATCAACAAAGGGGTATTTTAGATGTCCGACATCGAACAACGCGTAAAGAAAATCGTTTGTGAACAATTAGGTGCAAACGAAGCTGACGTAAAAAACACATCATCTTTCGTGGATGATCTGGGTGCAGATTCTCTGGACACCGTAGAATTAGTGATGGCTTTGGAAGAGGAATTCGATTGCGAAATCCCTGACGAAGAAGCTGAAAAGATCACTACCGTGCAGCAAGCGATTGACTACGTCAACGCAAACCTCAAGTAATTCATTGACTCTTTCTTTAATCAGCCCTCGCAAGAGGGCTGATTTTCTATTATGACGAAACGCAGAGTAGTAGTAACTGGCTTGGGCGTGGTGTCTCCAGTAGGGATTGGTACCCAAACCGCTTGGAACAATCTGGTCGCTGGTCAATCAGGCATTACCCGTATTACTAAATTCGATCCAACCCCGTTTGCCTCGCAAATTGCAGGTGAAGTGAAGGGTTTTAACGCTGAGGAATTTATCCCGGCCAAGGATGCACGCCGTATGGATACTTTTATCCAGTATGGCTTGGCAGCTGGCCTGGAAGCTTTCCGTGATTCCGGTCTTGAAGTGACAGAAGCCAATGCCGAGCGCATTGGGGTTACTATCGGCTCCGGTATTGGTGGGTTGGGTTTGATTGAATCCACGAATGATAGCTATGACGAAGGGGGCCCGCGCAAGATCTCGCCATTCTTTATTCCTGGTACCATCATCAATATGATTTCAGGTAACCTCTCCATCATGTTAGGCCTCAAAGGGCCGAACATTGCAGTGGTGACTGCCTGTACGACTGGCACGCACAGTATTGGCGAAGCCGCCCGTATGATTGAGTATGGCGATGCGGATGTGATGGTGGCCGGTGGCGCTGAGGCGGCAATTACCGAGCTTAGCGTTGGCGGCTTTGCCTCCGCGAGAGCCTTATCTGGCCGCAATGATGATCCAGCTACAGCAAGCCGCCCCTGGGATAAAGACCGTGATGGCTTTGTCATTGGTGAGGGCGCTGGGGTACTAGTGCTGGAAGAGTATGAACATGCCAAAGCACGTGGTGCCAGAATTTATGCCGAAGTAGCAGGCTACGGTTTAAGTGCCGACGCCTATCACATGACTGCGCCAAATATGGACGGCCCACGTCGTTCCATGGTCAATGCATTGAAAAATGCGGGTGTGAACCCTGACCAGGTACAGTTCATGAATGCGCATGGGACTTCCACACCCTTAGGCGATACTAATGAAACTAATGCGATTAAAGCCACGTTCGGTGATCACGCTTATAAACTGGTCGTGAACTCTACCAAGTCCATGACGGGTCATTTGCTAGGCGGCGCCGGTGGTCTGGAGTCTGTGTTTACGGTCTTGTCCGTGTACAACCAGATTTCGCCGCCGACCATCAACCTGTTTAATCAGGATCCTGAGTGCGATCTGGATTACTGTGCCAATACGGCGCGAGATCTCAAGATTGAATATGCCTTGAAAAACAACTTTGGTTTTGGAGGCACGAACGGCAGCTTGTTATTCAAGCGCGTTTAAGTTATTTAACGTAGCAAAATAAAAAAGCCAGCAATTGCTGGCTTTTTATTTGTTGATGGCTTATTTCAGCACTGCCAAGGCTGCAGCGTAGTTAGGTTCGTCAGCTATCTCGCTCACCAGTTCGCTATGCAGTACCTTGTTGTTTTCATCCAGCACTACCACCGCGCGTGCAGTGAGGCCCGCCAGGCTGCTGTCGGTGATAAAAACACCGTAATCATTGGCAAATTTTGCAGTGTCACGGAAAGTAGACAGCGTCACCACGTTTTCCAGGCCTTCAGCGCCACAGAAGCGGCTTTGTGCAAATGGCAAATCAGCAGAAATGCACAGTACAACGCTATTGCTGGCGCTGCTGGCCTCTTTGTTGAATGTGCGTACAGAAGTCGCGCAAGTGGGCGTATCAATGCTTGGGAAAATGTTCAGAATTTTACGTTTGCCAGCATACGCATCTAAACCAACCAAATTACGTTTGGCATCTGCCAGTTGAAATGCAGGTGCGGTATCTCCGACTGCCAAAAACTTACCGCCAACGGCGACCGGGTTACCTTTAAGCGTGACGCTTGCCATAATTTTCTCCAAAACAATAAATGATGAGTAGTTAATCTTCTACTTTAACGTGTCAGTGCGTGGCAATCAACCACATAAACAATAAGGGAATCATGGCTGCAATACTGCCATCGCCGCTTCATAGTCTGGTTCGTTAGTAAGTTCTTTGACTAATTCAACATGCAGTACGCGGTTATCTTCATCAGCGACCATGAGTACCCGGGCAGGTAAGCCTGCCAGTTTGCTGGTCATCATCAATACACCATAGTTCTTGAGCATATCACGGCCGCGTAGGGTCGAGAGGTGTATCCCTGTGGAGAGGTTTTCTGTTGCACAAAAACGGGCTGTCGTAAAAGGAAGATCGGCGGAGATATGCAAAACAACGGTGTTAGGCAAGGTTGCAACCATGCTATCGAGGATGCGGACGCTGTTGGCACTTGTAGGTGTATCAATGCCAGGGAAAAAATGCAGGATTTTTCGCTGGCCGCTAAAGGCATCCAGTGAAACATCTTCTAACGCCGCATTCACAAGCTGAAAAAACGGCAATATCTGCCCAATGCTGGGCAAATTATCTTCTACTAAGATGGGGTCATCCAGCAAGGCGGTCGCGTTTGGCATGGTCAAATGATCAATTTAAGAAATGCCTGACATCATAGTGCATAACGTTTTAGGAATTAATTTTTTAGCACTTGTTAACGCGGTTGGCAGGGCTGCCTTGAACGCGATTTTTAACCATGTCAACCAGATTATTTGCACCACGCATAGATAAAAAAGCGTGATGACGAGTAAAATAAAAGCCATGGATGCATCAGAAATTTCCACCTTAAAACCAGCCTTTATTCATCTGCGCTGTCACAGTGAATATTCCATTGTGGACGGCACAGTGCGTATTGACGATTACGTTAAGGCCGCCAAAAACGATGCAATGCCTGCCATTGCCCTGACTGACCTTGCCAACCTGTTTGGTGCCGTAAAATTTTATAAAGCCGCTCGAGGCAAAGGCCTCAAGCCTGTTCTCGGCTGTGATGTATGGGTTGAAAATACAGTTCAGCGTGACCAGCCCCACCGTATGTTGTTACTGGTTCAGGACCAGCAAGGCTACCGCAACTTATGCGAGCTGCTGTCTAGCGCGTACCTGGAGAACCAGTATCGTGAGCGGGCAGAAATCAAGGTTGAATGGCTTGTAGAGAAAAATGCCGGTTTATTGATGCTGTCCGGTTTCTCGGCAGGGGATGTAGGGCAGGCGTTACAAGCAGGCAACCAGTCGCAAGCCATGCAATCTGCCCGCCAATGGGCGAAGACTTTTAATGGCCGCTATTATCTTGAAGTGCAACGTGTCCACGATAGAGATCGTCCTGAGGCGCATACGCAAGAGCAACTAATACAGCAAACAGTATTGCTGGCACAACAACTGGATTTACCCGTGGTTGCTACACATCCTGTGCAATTCCAGACGCCGGACGACTTCATGGCACACGAGGCACGCACCTGTATTGCTGAAGGATATGTGCTGGCTGATAACCGTCGCCCACGTCGCTTTGTCGAATCGCAATATGTGAAAACACAAGCAGAAATGCAAGCTTTGTTTGCGGATATGCCTGTCGCATTACAAAACTCGGTGGAGATTGCCAAGCGTTGCAACTTGATGCTGACACTGGGTAAAAATTACCTGCCAGATTTCCCGACGCCAAATGGCGAAAGCCTGGATGCCTACCTTGTTGACCAATCTAAAGCAGGGTTGGAGCATCGCTTGGCGTATTTATATCCGGATGAGCAGCAACGGGAAGCAAAGCGTGCCGAATACGAAGAGCGCTTACAGTTTGAGTGCAACATCATCGTACAAATGGGCTTTCCTGGTTACTTTCTGATCGTTGCCGACTTTATTAATTGGGCCAAAAACAACGGTGTGCCTGTTGGCCCTGGCCGGGGTTCCGGTGCTGGTTCCCTAGTGGCTTACAGTTTAGGGATTACCGACCTCGACCCGCTCAAATACAACTTGCTGTTTGAGCGTTTCCTGAACCCTGAGCGGGTGTCCATGCCTGACTTCGATATTGACTTCTGTATGGAGGGACGAGATCGGGTCATCGATTACGTCAAGCGCAAGTATGGCTTGGCATCGGTTTCACAGATCGCCACCTTCGGTACCATGGCGGCCAAAGCGGTGATCCGTGACGTTGGCCGCGTGCTGGATTTACCGTTTAACTTTGTTGATGGTATTGCCAAGTTGATTCCGATGGAGTTGGGCATCACGCTGGAATCCGCCCTGGAAAAAGAACCACAATTACAAGAGCGTCGCGAAAAAGAAGAAGAGGTCGCAGAATTACTTTCCCTGGCGCTGCGGCTGGAAGGACTGGTGCGCAACATCGGTATGCACGCCGGTGGTGTGTTGATTGCGCCAGGCAAGATTTCTGATTTCTCGCCGGTTTATTGCCAGCCCAATGGCGATAGCCTGGTCAGTCAGTACGATAAAGACGACGTGGAGGCCGTAGGTCTGGTCAAGTTCGACTTCCTGGGCTTGCGTACGTTGACCATCCTCAATATGGCACTGGAAAACGCTAATGCCCAGCGCGCGCAGGAAGAATTACCGCCACTGAGTTTCGAGACGATTCCGCTGGATGATAAAAAGAGTTATCACCTGCTGAAAACAGCCAACACTACTGCTGTATTCCAGCTGGAATCACGCGGCATGAAGGACATGCTCAAGCAGGCCAAGCCAGACCTGTTTGAGGACATTATTGCGCTGGTAGCGCTGTATCGTCCGGGGCCGATGGACCTGATCCCGGATTTCTGCCGCCGTAAACATGGAACTCAGCGGGTCGAATACCCTCACGCGTCTACTGAGTCTATCCTCAAAGAAACTTACGGGATCGCCGTGTACCAGGAACAGGTGATGCAGATCGCGCAGGTAGTGGCTGGCTATAGCCTGGGTGGTGCGGACTTGCTGCGCCGCGCCATGGGTAAGAAAAAACCCGAAGAAATGGTCAAGCAGCGCGAAATCTTTAACGAAGGTGCGCTCAAAAATGGCCTGACCTTGCAACAATCTAACGAGTTGTTTGACTTGTTGGAAAAATTTGCTGGCTATGGCTTTAACAAGTCGCACGCGGCAGCTTATGCCTTGGTGGCGTACCATACGGCCTACCTCAAAGCGCATTACCCCGCGGCATTCCTGGCGGCGACCATGTCCGCCGATATGAACAACACCGACAACGTGCATACTTTCTTTGATGATTGCGGTGCCAATCATGTGGAAGTGTTGCCGCCTGATATCAATACGAGCATTTACCAGTTCAAACCACTCAATGCGCAGCAGGTGCTGTACGGCCTGGGTGCTATCAAAGGCACTGGCTTGGCGGCGATCGAACTGATTATGGCTTCGCGAGAGGCGCAAGGACCGTTTAAGGATTTGTTTGATTTCTGCCAGCGGCTGGACTTGCGCAAGGTCAACCGCCGTGTCATTGAGTCCTTGATCCGTGCTGGCGCGTTTGACAAACTTGAACAGAACCGCGCCGCCTTGCTGGCCGGCCTGGATACCGCGATCAGTGTGGCCGAGCAAGGCGCAGCACACGCCGGGCAGGATTGCTTGTTTGGTGGCGTGATTGAAACGCGTCATGAATTACCAGCCATCCCGGCATGGAGCCCTGAACAAGCCTTGCAGGAAGAGAAAACTGCGCTCGGCTTTTACCTCAGTGGTCATCCATATTTAAGCTACAAAGCGCAGTTAGGACCTTTTATCAAAGGCAACCTCAGCGAACTCGCTCCGCAGGATCAGCCTAAACTGCTAGCAGGCGTGGTCATGGGTGTGCGTGTACGCATGACGCAGCGCGGAAAAATGGCAATCGTGACGCTGGATGACGCGGTTGGCCGTGTTGATGTCGTGATTGGCGCAGAACTGCTGACACAGCATGCACAGTGGATCAAAGAAGACCAGTTGCTGGTGGTGGAGGGGCGCATCAGCCACGATGAGTTTTCCGGCGGTATCCGTGTCAGTGCCAGAAAACTCTATGACCTGGCGGCGGTCAGAAACCGTTTTGCGCAGATGCTCACCATCAGTTGCAATGGTTCGTCTGATGTTCATCGCCTCATGAATGTCCTCACGCCTTACCGTTATGCCAGTGAAGAGCAAAAGCGTTGCCCGATCAAGGTGGACTACCATAACCAGTCTGCTCAAGTCAGCCTGATGCTGGGCGATGACTGGCAAGTGGTGCTGCATGACGACTTGCTACACAATTTACAAGGCTGGTTGTCAAAAGAAAACGTCAAAATCCTTTATAATGCCTGAACTTTTTTCTAAGAATTCATATTGGAATTCACAATGAGTGCAAAACGTTTAACGCCTAGTAAACTGACTTATCTTGATTTTGAGCAGCCTATTGCTGAACTCGAGAAGCGAATTGAAGCCCTTCAGGTTTCACATGATGAACATGATTCACTGGATATTTCCAAAGAGCTGGATTTGCTGCAAAAGAAGAATAGTAAGCTGTTGCAAGATACTTACCAGAGCCTGACAGCCTGGCAAATTTCCCAAGTCGCAAGACATCCTCAACGTCCTTATACCATTGATTACATCAATGCCTTATTCACCGATTTCCAGGAATTGCATGGTGACCGTGCCTATGCCGATGATCCAGCCATTGTTGGAGGCATTGCGCGTTTTAAAGGCATTCCGGTGATGGTGATGGGCCACCAGAAAGGCCGTGATATCAAAGAGCGCCAATACCGTAATTTCGGTATGCCTCGTCCAGAAGGCTACCGCAAAGCCTTGCGATTGTTTCGTCTGGCTGAAAAATTCCACATGCCTATCATTACCTTCATTGATACTCCCGGCGCTTATCCAGGTATCGGTGCAGAAGAGCGAGGCCAATCCGAGGCGATTGCGCGTAACCTCTATGTCATGGCCGAGTTGAAAACACCCATTATTGGTGTGGTGATTGGTGAGGGCGGTTCAGGTGGCGCGCTGGCCTTAGGTGTGGTGGATCACTTGAACATGTTGCAATATTCAACTTACTCTGTGATTTCACCTGAAGGCTGCGCATCCATTTTGTGGAAAAGCGCCAGTAAAGCACCGGATGCTGCTGAAACGCTGGGTATCACTGCAGATCGCCTGAAGTCGCTGGGCTTGGTAGACACTATCGTCAGTGAGCCACTGGGTGGCGCTCATCGCAATTACGAAGAGGTGATGGAACGTGTTGGTCAAACCATCGGCCAGCAACTTAAAACGCTACAAGCCAAAAAATTGCCGCAGTTGCTGGAATCACGTTACCAGCGCCTGATGAGTTACGGTAAATTCAAAACAGCCAGTGAAAAATAGTTCCTTCATGCTGGCCACACTGGAAAACGTCCTTGCGACTTTTCTTCGTGGCCAAAATGCTGTCTCACCTTCGCCATCACCACATCTGCTGCTAGCATTGAGTGGCGGTGTTGATTCTGTTGTATTGCTACATGCATTGGTGCTGCTGCGAACGCAGTTGCCATTTACCTTGTCGGCGATGCATGTGCATCATGGGTTGAGCCCCAATGCAGATAGCTGGTTGCATTTATGCGAACGGTTATGCCTGGAGCGCAATGTTCCGTTTTATAGCGAAAAAGTGCATGTGAGCGCTCAAAGTGGGCTGGGCATTGAAGCAGCGGCGCGGGATGCCCGTTACCAGGCACTGGAGCGCGTACGCCAGCAACACTCTGCATCCGCCATTCTGACCGCACATCATATGCAGGATCAGGCCGAAACCCTGCTGTTGCAATTGATGCGTGGTGCAGGCGTCAAAGGCTTGAGTGCCATGGGACAGTGGGATATAGGCCGGCATTTGCTCAGGCCGCTATTGACGGTGTCCAAGGACGAGTTGTTGCAATATGCATCTGAGCAGCAACTGACATGGGTTGAAGACGAAAGTAACACCGATGTGACTTATGACCGTAACTTTATGCGGCAGAAGGTCATGCCTGTCATGCGTGAGCGTTACCCGCAGCTGGATAATGCTTTATTGAGGAGCGCCACTCATCTGGCAGAAGCACAAACCTTGCTGGATACGCTTGCGTATCAGGATCTACAGGCGTGCGATGTCCGGGGTGAGTGGCTGGGTCAGTCTCTGGATATTTCACGGTTATACGCCCTTGGCGAGGTGCGCGCCAAGAATTTGTTACGCTTCTGGTTTCAGCAACTGAATTTGCGTATGCCCAATAGTGAACAATTGCAGGATTACTGGCAGCAGCTTTCCTCTGTGAAGCCGCATCGATATTTGCATCTGCCATTGCAGGGTCAAACCCAACATCATAAGGCTTACCTGCATCATTACCAGCAGCGCTTATACTGCGTTGGCAAACCTGCAGCCCTACCGCAAACGCCGCTCATTTGGCAAGGCCACCAAAGCCAGGTGTGGGGCGAGTGGCAAGTTCAGTTCAAGGTCAGCAAAGCACGCGGTATCGCCTTGGCCAGGCTTGGTATCTCTCCAGCCGCTATCACCTTAAATAAGCGTTATGGCCAGCCTCTCCCATTACCTGAGGGGATCGAATTGTTGTTGATGCCACGTGGGGGTGGCGAAGCTTTGCAACCAGATGCCAAGCGGCCAAGGCGTGAATTAAAAGTTATTTTCCAGATGCTGGCAGTGCCTCCCTGGCAGCGCGCTTTTTATCCTGTTGTTCAGGTCAAAACGACTCAACCAGTTTCCTCTCAATCACTAGTTGCTTTAGCTGGGCTGGCGGTCGATCATACCTGGCGTCCAGGCCGTAATGCTTACGGCTTAGAAATTTTCCTTACCCCTTTGTAATTCTGGTTGTAATAAACCACTTTAAACCATAAAATTGGTTGTATATAACCAATTTTGTGGTTTATATCCACCAGTCCTTATTTTAATTAATTGATTTTAATGATCTTTTTTTGGTGGCCATAACCGGTACGGTTATTGCTCAGTAGAAGTGCTTTTTAAATCAAAATAAAAGTATTTCGGGAAAAGGGACATTACTTTATGAAAAAAAATACAATCAAGCCTCTAGTCCTGGCCATCGTATCTGCTTATGCTGCAGAGGTGGCTATTGCTAAAGCTGACTCATTAAATCTGGAAAAAGTTGAGGTATATAGCACTACTCCATTAAAGGGGATAGGTGTACCACTTCACAAGGTGCCAGCCAATATTCAGATGGCTAATCCTGCTGCAATTAATAACCAAACCGGTGTTTCTATTGCAGATTATATGAATAACAATATGCAAGGCGTGACGGTTACGGAGTTGGGTGGTAACCCTTGGCAGCCAGAAATTAATTTCCGTGGCTATTCTGCTTCTTCATTGTTGGGTAATCCACAAGGTCTTTCAACTTATATTGATGGCGTGCGTGTTAATGAACCATTTGGCGATGTGACTTCATGGGACAAAATCCCCAGTTTCGCGATTGGCAACATGCAATTAATTCCAGGCTCAAATCCATTGTTTGGTTTGAATACATTGGGTGGCGCGATTGCTATACAGACCAAGAGCGGTCGAGACAATCAGGGTGCGGCCGTTGAGTACGAAGCAGGCTCATGGGGTCGTCAACGTGCCTTAGCTGAGTACGGTGGTGTGTCAAAGGATGGCTCAGTTGATTACATGATTGGTTTCCAGCATACGACTGAAAATGGCTGGAGAAAATACTCACCATCGCATGTGAACCAGTTATTTGCAAAAACCGGATGGCAAAACGAAACCACCAAGCTGGATTTAACTTACATAGGTGCAGATAACACTCTGATTGGTAACGGTTTAACACCGGAGTTTTTATTGAGCGGTGATCGTGACCAGATTCATACAAGACCAGATGCGACCAACAATTACTCACACTTCCTGGCTTTGAATGGAAGTCACTGGCTGAATAATGACACTATGCTGTCTGGGAACATTTATTACAAAAAATCTAACCGTAGAACAAAAAATGGTGATGGATATGAGGCTGAAGTGGATGACGGGGATACTTTGGCTGGCTATCCTGGAGTAACTTGTAATGATCCTGCTGATTGTGAGTTGACTGGTGCTGTAATGAATCGTACACATACCAGCCAAAATACCTATGGTGCAACTGGTCAGGCAACCTTCAATCAAGATTTATTCGGCAAAGAAAACCAGTTCGTAGTCGGTGCTGGATATGATTACAGCTTAATACGATTCAGACAGTCAGAGCAAATCAATATCGGGGATATTGACGGTACCGTGGTCGGTGTCGGTGAAAGTGATCCTGTATTTGACGATACCCGCGCACCTGTTTTGGACGGGGCGGGTGCGTTACCTCAACGCCAGACCACGGGCCTGACCGGCAAGCAATACACAGCCCGTTTATTCGCGACTGATACATTGTCATTGAACGAATTTTGGCATCTGAACGCAGGCGCCAGCTGGAATTTCACTCGTATCGACAACACTGATACATTGCGAGGCCCGGCATCAGCGGCCAATAACTTCAATAGCTTAACTGCAAAAGATAGTTACACACGCCTGAATCCTACTGTCGGTTTAACTTATACACCCACTAAAGCACTCACCGTGTACACGTCGTACAGTGAGTCCAGCCGCGCGCCAACCGCAATTGAAGTAGGTTGCTCTAATCCGGCCTCTCCTTGTCTGTTGCCAGCTGCACTTGCAGATGATCCGCCTTTGAATCAAGTGGTTGCTAAAACGTATGAGTTTGGTGGACGTGGTCAATTGACAGACAATGTATTCTGGAATGCTGGTGTTTATCATGCGGTTAACCATGATGATATCCAATTTACGGCTGCCAATACCCAGACTGGTGCAGGCTATTTTAAAAATGTAGGTAGAACCAAACGTGAAGGTATAGATCTAGGCCTGAATGGAGTGATTGATCGCTTTAAATGGAACGCATCTTATAGTTTTGTGCATGCGACTTATGACACCGATGTTGAATTCGTCAATGCCTCAAATGCTACAGGTAACGCCGATGGTATTTATACAGCCAGATCAGGTGACAGAATACCTGCGATACCACAACATCAGCTGAAGTTGCGTGGTCAATTTGCTGTAACACCTAGTTGGAATATAGGTGCGAATGTCATCGGTTATTCTGATCAGTTTGTTTATGGTAACGAAAATAACAGCCATCGTTCCAACTCGGCGAATTGTAATAACGGAGATGATTGCGCAACTGGTCGCGGTAAACTGAGTGGCTACTTTATCGTTAACCTGGATAGCCAGTACAACTTTGGTAACGGCTGGAAAATGTTTGCCAAAGCGACCAATATCTTTGACAAAGACTATTACATCGCTGGCCGTTTAGCTGAGAGCCTGTTTGATAACAATGGTAACTTTGATGAAGAGCGCAAAGTGTTGAGCCTGTTGCCTGGCGCACCGCGTGCAGCCTGGGTTGGCGTGCGTTACGAGTTCAAACCTAAGCAATCATTAGCTAGCTACGATAACGACTAATATAAAAGGGACCAGGCGTGCTTTCACAACTCTCATCATCCACGGACAAATCTGTTTTTCTGCCATTCAAGAAAAAAATTCTGTTGGTAGAGGATGAGGTGTTATTTGCAAAAGCGGTAGTCAAGCGTTTGCAGAAAGCCGGATTCGAGTGCGAGCACGCTGAGTCTTTGCAAGATGCCAGATTGCTGGTCAAGCAATTTGAACCAGACATGGCCTTACTGGATATGCGCTTGCCGGATGGTAATGGTCTGGATTTATTGTCTGATTTTGTTGCAAGAAATATTAATACTATCGTGATGACTGCCTTTGGCGATGTGACTGATGCCGTCAACGCCATCAAACTGGGGGCGATTGATTACTTAAAGAAGCCCATTGATCTTGAAGAGTTGTTGCTCATTATCCAAAAAAACGAAAAAACCACTGATTTACAGGCCAGCCTAGATTATTCCCGGCAACGAGATACGATCGTGAATGAATCGGTGCAACTGATTGGTGAAAGTGCTGCCATGCAAAGCGTGCGTCAGCAAATTACCAGAATTGCGCAACTGAGCGCACTCAGTGATGCGGTCCAGCCAACTGTACTGATTACTGGCGAAACAGGTACAGGGAAAGATGTCGTCGCCCGTTACTTACACGCTAACTGTGCCAATCATGACAAGCCTTTTGTACACGTCGATTGCGCCTCCTTACCAGCTGAGTTGATTGAAAGCGAACTGTTTGGCCATGAGAAGGGTGCCTTTACCAATGCAGTGGCTTCCCGTCCTGGCTTGATTGAGTCGGCCGAAGACGGGACTTTATTTCTGGATGAGATTGGCGAGCTGCCTCTGGGCTTGCAGGCAAAATTACTTAATGTGCTGGAACGCAGAATGGTACGGCGCCTGGGTTCGACCAAAGAGCGTCCTGTTCAGGCACGTATTATTGCGGCAACCAATCGAGATTTGTACCAGATGTCTAGTGAAGGTCGTTTCCGTTCTGACCTTTATTACCGTTTAAATGTCATCACTATGCAGATGCCGCCATTGCGTGATCGCGGCCAGGATGTATTGTTACTGGCCAATTATTTCCGTCAGATGACAGAAAAACGTTATGCCTTGCCGCATCATGAATTTAGCCCCTTGGCACTGATGGCAATCCAAAGTTACCACTGGCCTGGCAATGTGCGTGAAATGCGGCATCAAATCAGCCGTGCTGTGTTGATGTGTACGCAAGCCATGATCTCTGAGCATGATCTGGGGTTGCCGCAAATGGCGGCAGTCAATGGCAATCCAGTCGCACAGGTAGATGCACCGGTGACCCTCGATGGCGCAGAAAAGGCCATGCTACTCAATGCATTAGAGCAGTCTCGTAATAATGTCTCCAAAGCGGCTAGATTGCTGGGAATCACCCGCATGACCATGCGCTACCGCATGGATAAACACGGCATTTCCGTTTAGTTTTCAATAAGTAAAAAACCTCGCAACTGCGAGGTTTTTTGTTTGTACTTGTCAGTGACAAATCAGATATTCTTATGACATAAATCAGACACAATCAGCGGCTTGCCAAATCACGCATGGTATCATTACACTTTTACAGTGGAGCTGAAAATGATTGGTACCCCGTTGAGCGCGAATGCGACCAAGGTCATGTTGTTGGGCAGTGGTGAGCTTGGTAAAGAGGTGATTATTGCCTTGCAGCGTTTGGGGGTAGAAGTCATTGCAGTGGATCGTTATGAGCATGCGCCTGGGCATCAGGTGGCACATCATGCCTACACCATAGACATGACCGATGCCGCGGCATTAAAAGCGCTAGTTAATCAGGTCAAACCACATTACATTGTGCCGGAAATTGAGGCATTAAACACGCAAGCACTGGCTGAGATTGAAGCCACTGGCGTGACTGTGGTCCCTACCGTGCGCGCCGTACAACTCACCATGAACCGTGAAGGGATCCGCAGGCTGGCAGCGGAGGAATTAAACCTGCCGACGTCACCGTATGCGTTTGCGCGTTCTGAGGCTGAATTGCAAGCAGCGATTGATGGTGGCATTGGTTATCCATGTTTTATCAAGCCAACCATGTCTTCTTCCGGTAAAGGCCAGTCACGCATTACAGAGGCTTCTGAGGTTAAAACCGCCTGGGAGTATGCGGCCAGCGGTGGCCGAGTCAACCAGGGGGTCGTGATTGTCGAAGGGCAGATTGATTTTGATTATGAAATCACTTTGCTGACGGTACGTGCCAAGAATGGAGCAGGACAAATAGAAACATACTTCTGTGCGCCGATTGGCCATGTGCAGAAGCAGGGCGATTATGTGGAAAGCTGGCAGCCACAGGCCATGCATCCGCAAGCATTAAAAAATGCGCAGGACATTGCCAAAAAAGTCACGGATGCCCTGGGTGGCCAAGGGCTGTTTGGCGTGGAGTTGTTTGTCAAAGGCAAGCAAGTCTGGTTCTCCGAGGTAAGTCCGCGGCCACATGACACCGGCATGGTGACCATGTGTACCCAACGCCTGAATGAGTTTGAACTGCATGCACGCGCGATTCTCGGATTGCCGGTAGATGTTGCCCAGCGCGAAGCCGGTGCCAGCGCAGTGATTTATGGTGGTGCGGATACGCAAATGCTGGCCTATCACGGCTTGGAGGCTGCCATGTCTGTTCCTAACAGTGAAATCCGCCTGTTTGGCAAACCAGAGTCGTTTGTCCGTCGCCGTATGGGCGTCGCATTAGCAACTGCAGACAACACTGAATTGGCGCGGGAACGCGCCAAACAGGCAGCTGGCCTGGTTACCCCTCAAGTAGCAGGCTGATATCATGACATTGGAAATACAAGAGCCAAACGCAGCCAAGCAATCCCTGTTTGAATGGCTGGGTGGCGCTGAAAAAGGGCCTGAGACCATACGTAACCTGGTCGAGACTTTTTACGATATTATGGACACAGATCCTAAAGCCGCCGGTTTGCGTGCCATCCACCAGGCTGATTTAACTTCAGCCAGAGAAAAGCTATTTATGTTTTTGATGGGCTGGACAGGTGGGCCGCAACTGTATATTGAACGGTACGGACATCCACGTTTACGCGCCCGGCATATGCCTTTTCCGATCGATGAATCGGCACGTGACCAATGGATGTACTGCATGATTAAAGCCATGCATACACTAGAGTTTGATGAGGCGCTAATGAAGCATATTGCCAATCAACTCTATGGCGTAGCGGATTTTATGCGTAACCGTGAAGGCTAACTTCGCCTAAAAAAGATATAAAGAAGCCCCGATGGTGTCGGGGCTTCTTATTTTTATGATTCTGCACTGACGGTTTCGACCGCTTTGGCTTCTTTGTTTTCAGACTTTTGCCGCGATTTACCAGTAGCGCGTTTTGCCTGATTACGCGGTTGCGGAGAGGCTTTAAAACCAAAACCACCTAACAGGGCCGCAACGACTTTACGTTTGGCTGAAGCTGGTTTTGCCCCAACAGGCTTGGGAGCAACAGCAGCAGATGTGGGCTCGTATGGCTGATGAAACCAGGGATCCTCGGTTTTTGCGCTTTTTGCAGGGCGCGCGGGCCGGTTGCTGACTGAACCTTTTTCTTTTGGAATCTGCTTTTTAATCAGCTTTTCAATTTCGTCGAAATATTTGGTTTCTTCTTCATCAATCAGTGAAATGGCGATGCCTTTGGCGCCTGCGCGACCCGTACGGCCGATACGGTGTACATAGTCTTCTGGTGCGGTAGAGATTTCATAATTGATGACCAGCGGCAGGTCGGTGATATCCAGGCCACGCGCTGCCACATCGGTTGCAACCAGTGCATGAATCGAACCTGCCTTGAACGCATCTAGTGCTTCAATACGCTCTTTTTGTGTCTTGTCGCCGTGGATGGCGCTACAAGGAATCTGGTCACGCTCAAGCGCACGCGCCAGCTTGCTGGCCGAGAGCTTGGTTTTTGTGAACACAATGACCTGCTGATTGGTGTATTGCTTGAGCAGCTGTACCAGGAAGCGTTGTTTCTGGTCGCTATTCACCAAGTAAGCTTTTTGTTCCACATTGTCATTGGTCGCATTGCTGCGAGCCACTTCGATCAAGGTTGGATTATTCAAGAAAGCATCGGCCAGCTTTTTGATTTCGTCAGAAAATGTGGCGGAAAACATCAGGTTCTGGCGTTGCTTGGGCAGTAATGCCAGGATGCGTTTCAGGTCTGGCATAAAACCCATGTCCAGCATACGGTCGGCTTCGTCCAGTACTAAAAACTGTACCTGGCTTAAAGATAAAGTCTTTTGCTCGACGTGATCCAGCAAGCGGCCAGGGGTGGCGACCAGAATTTCAACACCAGTTTTTAAATGCGGAGTTTGTGTCTTGATATCCACCCCGCCATATACCACCAGGCTGCGAAGCGCCGTGTGTTTGGCGTAAGTCTTGATGTTGTCATAGACCTGGATGGCCAGCTCCCGCGTGGGCGCCAGCACCAGTGCCCGTATTGGGTGTTTGGCTGGCGAGGTGCTTGTGCTGGCAAGTGGTAACAGGGTATGCAAAATGGGCAAAGAAAACGCTGCCGTTTTGCCGGTACCCGTTTGCGCGCCCGCCATCAAGTCCATGCGCTGCAACGCCAGAGGGATGGCCTGCGCCTGAATAGGGGTAGGTGTCGTATAACCAGACTCTTCAATCGCTTTTAACAGCGGCTCGGCCAGGCCGAGCGCACGAAAATCTACTGTGGTTTGCTCAGACATAGGCTAGGCTTAAACGAATGAACGGGGACGTTTTACACCAGAATCGCCAAATGACTTACCGGCTGGACGGGGCTTGTTATTGCCGCGGCTAGCATTCGGGTTGCCAAAGCGTTCCTGGTTGTTGCCTGCCGGACGTTGACGGCGCTGGCCGAATTCGTCAGCCAAGGCACGTGCAAACTGGAAGTCGGTATCTTTGTTGTAATGCTTGCTGTTACCGTTCACTTCTTTGTCTGTTCTGGCTTCAGTTTGACGTGGTACGCGTGGCTTGTTACCTTGCGTTTCACGGCTGCCGCCTTCACGGGCAACGCGATCGCCAAAAGACTTACCTTGACGGTCATCGCGGCGGAAACCGCCTTTACCCTGTGGTTTGCCTTGGCCTGGGCGTTTGCCACGACGGCCTTCGCCATCATCCATGCGCGCTGCGCGCTTAGGTTCGAAACCAGCAATCACTTCAGCCTGCAGTTTCTGTCCGGTGTACTGCTCAATTTTGCGCAGCAGGTGGCGGTCAGCGTTAGAGGCAAACGAAATAGCCACGCCAGTATTGTTGGCGCGACCGGTACGGCCAATGCGGTGTACATAGTCTTCTGCAAATTTTGGCAGGTCGTAGTTAATGACGTGTGAAATGCCTTGTACGTCGATACCGCGTGCAGCCACGTCGGTGGCAACCAACACCTTAACGTCGCCATGACGCAGTTTAGTCAGTGTGCGGTTACGCGCGCCTTGTGTCATATCACCATGCAATGCAGCCGTTTTATGGCCTGCAGCATAAAGGTCCTCAGCCAGCAGGTCAGCGTGACGCTTGGTGCTGGTGAAAATAATGGTTTGATTCACATCCGGGGCAATCAGCAAGTGCTCCAGCAGTTTGTTTTTGTGATTCATGTCGTCCACAAAGTGCAGACGTTGTTCAATATTGGCGTGTTTTTCTTTCTGGCCAGCCACTTGAATGGTGATTGGGTTACGCAAGAAGCGTTTGCCGATATCCATAATGCCATCCAGCGTCGCAGAGAACAGCAGAGTCTGGCGCTCAGCTGGCAACGCTTCACAAATACGCTCTACGTCTGGCATAAAGCCCATGTCCAGCATGCGGTCAGCTTCGTCCAGCACCAGCATTTGCAAGCGGCTCAGGTCGATACGGCCGCGTTCCAGATGGTCAATAAAGCGGCCTGGGGTCGCTACCAGAATGTCTAGTGGCTGTGACAGCAGTTTGTTTTGCAATGGGTAAGGCATGCCACCCACGATACTGATACAGCGGGCGCGCAGGAATTTACCGTATTTACGGGCGGCTTCGTTTACTTGTGCTGCCAGTTCACGTGTTGGTGTCAGCACCAGGATGCGTGGGCCACGGCTACGGACTGGATGTTGGGTTGCCAGCAGGTTTAATGCGGGCAGGGTAAAGGCAGCAGTTTTGCCTGTACCGGTTTGAGCGGAGGCCATAATGTCACGGCCTTGTAATGCTTCAGGAATAGATTGCGCCTGGATAGGTGTTGGGTTTTCATAGCCTGCATCGGTTAATGCACGCAAAATGGATGGGTCAAGATTTAAATCTGCAAAAGACAAGGAATGTCCCTTTCATCAACAATTAAAAAGGGCGCTAGTAAAGCAAAAGCAAAGCTTGTCATTTTGACCAACACATTTTAATGTGCGGGACGATTAACAAAGCCAAAGCAACATTACATGATTAGAAATGAATTGCTTTTACCGGCGCTTGGGCATGGCCACTAACCGATAAAAGAAGATGTGTCATGAAGACTTCATCTAAAGATGATAACCTCAAAATTTCGCGAGTTATCGACAGGTCAGGGCAATGAATTTAAAACGTTAAGATAGCGGGTCAAGTACCAGCTGCGTTTTAAAGTTGCTCGCAGTATAGCCATTTTATTTTAAAAGTCAAATATTTAGTTGATTTGTGATAAAATCGCGCCCTTTCCAAACATATGGCAGTTCACATGGCACGCAACTTAAGAAATATCGCAATTATCGCCCACGTTGACCACGGTAAAACCACCATGGTCGACAAACTCCTGCAACAAGCGGGTACTTTCGCCTCACACCAACAAGTGACCGAGCGCGTCATGGACAGCAATGACCTGGAAAAAGAGCGCGGCATTACCATTCTGGCCAAAAACACTGCCGTGAACTATGAAGGCACCCACATCAACATCGTTGACACCCCGGGCCACGCTGACTTTGGCGGCGAGGTAGAGCGTGTGTTGGGAATGGTGGATGGTGTGGTATTGCTGGTGGATGCGGTAGAAGGCCCGATGCCACAAACCCGCTTCGTGACCAAAAAGGCCCTGGCACTGGGTTTGCGTCCTATCGTGGTAATCAACAAGGTTGACCGTCCGGGTTCACGTACTGATTGGGTGATTAACCAGACATTTGATCTGTTTGCCAATCTGGGCGCTACCGACGAGCAACTGGATTTCCCTGTGGTGTATGCCTCAGCCCTTAACGGCTTTGCCACATTGGATATGAATAAGCCCAGCGACACCATGCGTCCGCTGTTTGAAACCATTTTAAGCCACGTGCAACCACCAGAAGGTGACAGCGATGCACCGCTGCAATTGCAAATCTCCGCACTGGATTACTCTACTTACACTGGCCGTCTGGGCGTAGGCCGTGTGAAAAATGGCCGTATCAAACCAGGCCAGGTCGTTGCCGTGATGCGTGAAAACGAACAAGTCGCACAAGGCCGCATCAACCAGGTATTGGGCTTCCAGGGTCTGGAGCGCGTGCCAGTAGAAGGTGCCGAAGCCGGTGACATCGTCATTATTTCCGGTATCGAAGAAATCGGTATTGGCTTTACCATTGCCGACCGTGACAAACCAGTCGGCTTGCCACACCTGGGCGTAGACGAGCCAACCTTGACCATGGACTTTATGGTCAACACCTCACCGATTGCTGGTACAGAGGGCAAGTTCGTAACATCCCGCCAGATTCGTGACCGTTTAACCAAAGAGTTGCTCACCAACGTTGCGTTGCGTGTAGAAGATACAGAAGACACTGACGTGTTCCGAGTGTCTGGCCGTGGTGAATTGCATCTGACGATTTTGCTGGAAAACATGCGCCGCGAAGGCTTTGAAATTGCTGTCGGCAAGCCACGCGTGGTGTACCGTGAAGTCAATGGTGAAAGATGTGAGCCTTATGAAATCCTCACTGTCGACGTTGAAGATGAACACCAAGGTGCTGTCATGGAAGAACTGGGTCGTCGCCGTGGCGAAATGACCAACATGGAATCTGACGGCAATGGCCGTACCCGTGTGGAATACCGCATTCCAGCCCGTGGCCTGATTGGTTTCCAGGGTGAGTTCCTGAGCCTGACACGAGGTACCGGTTTGATGGCACACATTTTTGACGACTACGCACCAGTGAAAGCGGACATGCCAGGCCGCCGCAACGGTGTGCTGATTTCTCAAGAAAACGGTGACGCCGTCGCCTACGCATTGTGGAACCTCGAAGACCGTGGCCGCATGTTTGTCAGCCCAGGCGACAAACTCTACGAAGGCATGATTATTGGTATCCACAGCCGTGATAACGACTTGGTAGTTAACCCGATCAAAGGTAAAAAACTCACTAACGTGCGTGCGTCAGGTACCGATGAAGCAGTGCGCTTGACCCCACCAATCAAACTGACACTGGAGTCTGCAGTAGAGTTTATCGACGATGACGAATTGGTTGAAATCACACCAAAAACCATCCGTCTGCGTAAGCGCTACCTCTTAGAGCACGAGCGTAAACGTGCTTCTAAAGACTAAGTCATTTGATCGTAAAAAACGCCAGCAGAAGCTGGCGTTTTTTATTGCAAGAATACTGGCTGATTAAGTATTCAAAAGTGCGCTTGCAATGGTTTAAAAAATAGCTTTAAATCAGCTGCGCATAGGCAGCTTCAACGCATTGGCCGCAAAGCTTCAAGCGCTCAATGATTAACGGGAACAACTGTAGCGACGGTTTTACTTCAGCTGCGTTTTCTATAGCGGGATCCCTGTTTTTAGGCGTTATATAAAAACACTAACCATTGATTTTATTATGATAAATAATTTTTTTAAATTTATAGACAATGGGCTAAATAAAAAATTAAGTTCGTTTTTGGGGTCTAATTAACGTTATATTCTTGGAGCTAAATAAATGGCTACTGATCTATCATTGGCTAAAATATACTGCAACAATCTTGATGAAATCCGAAATCGATTATTGCTAGTAAATCATTTGGTAATGGAAATAAAACTTTAGGTAATGAGCGATCTGATTATGAAATTGTAGCTGTAAACTTAAGAAAAATTCTTGAGCTAATCGCATTTGGATCTTTAACCGCAAATAAAGATTTATATGCACAAACGTATGCAAAATTTTCTGAGCATTGGCGAATAAAACAGTTGTTTGAAAATCTTAAAAAAATCCATCCTGATTTTTATCCAAAAGCCTTAATGAAACCCACAATATCTTCGGGTACACCAAGGAATGTTCATTTTGAATTTGAGACTAATGGATTCCTTACCGCTCAAGAATTATTCGAATTATATGGCCATTGCAGTGAAGTTATTCATACTCATAATCCTTTCAAAGGCAATATAACCATTAATTTTCGTCTTTCGATTACAGACTGGGCGGCACGTATTGAAAAGCTACTTACTTTCCATTTATTTCGGCTTGCAGGCCTTCCTCAAGTATGGGTAGGGGAATTATCAGATCCGCAAAATGGTAAAGCACACGTTTATATTGCTAGCCCTAATTAAAAAATATAACACTACGTTCAACAGGGACTTGCTTCAGCGGTTCTCTCATGCAATTCTGGTAATTTATTTAAACAAATTCTCTTTACTTTGGTTTGAGGTAGGCCCGTTAACTTCACGTTAGACGACATGTCGCCTTTTTCTAAAACGAAGTTAAAACCTAGCTCAAGCAGGGTGGTGCAGCCAAGTAGGATGGGCAATTAATTGCCCACGAATATTGATCAATCCCCAACAACCGTTAAAGACATCCAGCTCAATGTAAACTAATGCCGATTAATACAACTCATAAAATTCAAAGTCTGGCCTTGCTAGGCATAGTCTCTACGGTTGCTTTTGAACGTATTGCCGCCACTGACTGGCGTTTTTTAAACAGCAAAGCGGGAATATTGATTTGCCTGTGGAGCGTGTTGCCTTATTTGCTGATGGCTTGTGCGACTGAACTGTTGAAAAATCCGCGTACTCAGTCTTGGTGGCTGGCGGTGTCAGCTGTGATGGTTATGTTGGCTATAATGGCTTATTACCATACCTTGCTTGTACAGCCAGATGCGCAAGGCGCATTGATTTTTCTGTTTTTGCCTTTGGTGCAGTGCTTGATTGCTTGTGTTGCGTTGATATTGATACGATTTCTGGCAGGGCGGGATAGATGAGAAAGTTTTGTTGCTGTTGATTTTATTTAACGGCACCGAGAATTGAGTGGTTAGATCTCTAATTAATCATTAAGGCGATCAGAGCCAAGTATTGTTAACTCATTACCCGCGCATTATGCTCGTCACTTAGGCTCACCTTTTGCAACCCTCTCAGCTTGAGATACACTGCTTGTGATTTCGTCATCTTGGCAGGCCTCATGGAAAAGCTGGAAAAATACCGCGTTAACCCTAAAAAATTCTCCCTCAAGCAATATTCTGCAGATGACCGCTCAGCGCGTAATGAAGATAAAGCGCAGGATTTAGCCGAGTTAGCCAAATTGACGGAGGCAATTAATGCGCGGCAGGATATTTTGCATGCTGAGGGCAAGCATAAGGTGATTTTGCTGTTGCAGGGCATGGATACCAGTGGCAAGGATGGCACAGTCAAGCAAGTATTTAGTGCTTGTGACCCGTTGGGAATTCGTCTGGCGAGTTTTAAGGCGCCGAGTGCTGATGAGTTGGCGCATGATTATTTGTGGCGGGTGCATGCGCAGGTGCCGGCCAAAGGTGAATTGGTGATTTTTAACCGTAGTCATTATGAAGACGTGCTGATTGTAAAGGTGCATGGCTGGATTGATGAGGGGGAATGTAAACGCCGTTACCAGCAAATTAATGATTTTGAGCGCATGTTGACCGAGACAGGCACTACTTTGATTAAGTGTTTTTTACATATCTCTAAAGAAGAGCAAAAAGAACGCTTGCAAGAGCGCTTGGATGAGCCGACCAAGCATTGGAAATTTAACCCCAAAGATCTTGAGGAGCGCGCGCTTTGGGATGACTACATGCAAGCGTATGAATCTGCCATGCAAGCCACCTCTACAGAATATGCCCCTTGGTATGTGATCCCGGCCAACTCAAAAACCAACCGCAACCTCCTGATTTCTCGCCTATTGCTGGAGACTTTAAACGCGTTGCCATTGGCTTATCCACCTAAACCAAAAGAGTGGGATGCGTTAAAAATTAAAGACTAAGCGCTGGCCCTGCAGAATTTAATGATTTTACGCTGTGAGAATACGCGGTAGTTACAGTTTAATAGGCGAATTGCGATTATCATCAATCCCATGAGTTTACGTTTCAGGTTAAATCTTTTAGTCACCATGCTGTCGCTGGTTTTTCTGGTCGCGGCAGGCGTGGTGCTTGTGCGCGATACCAAAGACAGTATTCGTGAGCGGGTAGAGGCGGCTACGCGGGTGACGGTGCAATTGCTGGATACGGTGATTGTCAGTTCAGCCATGAATCCCAGCCTGGGTCCTACGCATTATGTGTTGCAAGATTTTTTGCGCTCCCTGGGCTATGTGCGTAGCAGCCGTATCGAGTTATACGACTATTCCAATAATCCTTTGTACATTTCACCGACTTCAACGTTTAAATCTGAGATCAATCCCCCAGAGTGGTTTGTAAAACTAGTGGCTCCCAAAATTGAGACGGTGACGCGTCGTATCCGCTACGGTACATTGATTATCACCTCCAGTGCAGAAGGCTCTATCCGTGAGGCCTGGTCGGGCTTCTTGCAATTGATGACCATGGGGATCGGTTTTTTCGTGCTACTTAACCTGCTGGTGTATGGCTTGCTGAGTCATGCTTTACGGCCGGTCAGGCACATCTTGCATGCCATTAACCGCATAGAGCAGGGCGACTTAACTGCACGACTGGAACGCTTTTCAGTGCCTGAGTTTGACAAGATTGGGTTGAGCCTCAACCAGATGGCGGTGTCGCTGGATGCGGAAAGGCAATTGGAGCAGAACCGCCAGTTGACACAGCTAATTCAGCAGCATATTGAAGACGAGCGCCGTAGCCTGGCACGAGAGCTACATGATGAGCTGGGGCAATATGTAACCGCGATCAAGACTTTTGCGGTCGCCATTGTCAATAAAACCAGGGAAAATGCGCCTGACATTGCTGCCAGTGCACAAACCATCGTCGCTGCAGCCAACCATATTTACGATGGTATGCATAATATTATTCGCCAGTTGCGTCCGGCTGCCATGGATAACATGGGGCTGGTAGAAACGCTACGCGATATGGTGTCAGGCTACCAGGCACAGCATCCTGAATTGAATATTCAGTTACATGTGTCTGGAGAATTCCAGCCGCTGGGAGAAAATGTGAACATCAACCTCTACCGGATTGTGCAAGAGGCGGTGAATAATGCCATTAAACATGCCCATGCCCAATGCATCAACGTACATCTGCTGACGGATACCGAGGGTTTGCGTCTGATGATTTGTGATGACGGGGTAGGCATGCAAATAGAAACGGTAGATCAAACACAGCATTTCGGCCTGCTTGGCATACGTGAGCGTGTCCAGGCCTTGCATGGCCAGTTTAAAGTGGTTTCACAGCCGGACGCCGGTCGCGGAACCACTCTGGAAATTAGATTGCCTATACAATCAGCATAGAATAAAAGGGGGAGATAAACGTGATTAGTGTAATGCTGGTGGATGATCATGCCGTGGTCAGGATGGGCTTTAAAATGTTGCTCGAATCAGACCAGGACATCAAAGTAATTGCTGAGGCCGAAAGTGGTGAAGCTGCCATCAAGGCCTATGTCGAACACCAGCCCCAAGTAGTGGTGATGGACATCACCATGCCCGGCATCGGTGGTATGGAGGCGATTGAGCGTATTTTGGCCAAAGATAATCATGCACGTATTCTGGTGCTGTCTGCGCATGAGGATTCCGTGCATCCGAAACGCGTGCTGAATGCGGGCGCTATGGGTTATGTGACCAAACGTAGCGCGGCCGAAGAGCTGATTAAGGCAATCCGCAGTGTGGCGCAGGGTAAGAAATATATTGAAGCCAGCGTGGCGCAGCAAATGGCCATCCAGCAGTTGTCCGGTGAGCAGAATCCGGTCGATGTGCTCAGTGAACGCGAATTTGAAGTGTTTATGTCGCTGGCCCGCGGCAAGTCAACCAACGAAATCGCAGAAACCTTATTCCTGAGTCCGCGTACCGTGGGGACGCATTTGTACAATATCAAGCAAAAACTCAACGCGCAAAACTCGGCGGAGATTGCACTGATTGCTATGCGTTGCGGATTGCTGGAGCCTTAAAGTAATTTTCAGAGGTGCGAATAAAAGCCATTCTTTTAAGAATGGCTTTTTACATTGTGAAAACGCTATCGCTTGATGCGCGTACTGAATATGCCAAAAGCAGCAATCAGTAACATCCCGGCAATTTCGTGCAGGCTCAAGGTTTCCCCCCACACAATCATGCCTATCAACGTGGCAAACACGACGGTGCTATACGCCAGACTGGCTACCGTCAGGGTGTTGCCGGTGCGATAAGCACGCGTCAACGCCAGTTGGCTGAAGGTCGCCGATATACCCAGGCCAGTTAATAATGGCAAATCTTGCCAGCTTAGGGCGGTCATATGGTCAATGAGCATCCAGGATCCGCTGGCAACAGTGCAAACCAAGGTAAAGTAAAACACAGTTCGCCAATCCGGCTCGCCTTGTATGCCTAACTGTTTGACGTGAACGTAGGCCAGGGCGGCGCCTATGCCTGAGAGCAGGCCTATGCCGCCAGCAAGCAGTTGGTCCCTATGAAACGTTGGTTGCAGTAGCAGGCAAATGCCAGCAAATCCACCTGCGACGCACATATTCAACACTAACCGCTGTTGACGTGTCAGTGGTTTGTCACCTGTCAGCAGCCATGGCGAGAGCAGGGCCAGGAACATCGGTGAGGTGTAGTTAAGCGTGATCGCTGTGGCGAGCGGTAAATGCGCAATGGCATAGAAGAACAGTAGCAAGGCTGTGAAGCCTATGCCTGCCCTACGTAGCTGCATGGCAAGCAATGGCGTTTTCAAGGGCTTGCGTTGCCAGCAGACAAGCGCCGCAATCATCAGGAAACCAAACGCAGAGCGATAAAATACCAGCTCACTGGTGGTGAAGCGCGCTGAGCCTGCTTTCACAAAAGCTCCCATGATGGCAAACCCTAACCCTGCCAACAGCATCCAGTAACTGCCAAGGCGCCAATGCAAGGGGTGCCAGTGTTTGGGATGCCAGTGACTGACTTGTCGGGACTTTAGCAAACAGAAGCCTAGCGCTGTAAATGGTCAGGCAGATGTGGCTCCATCTGCTTGCGGTACCATTGATGAAAGTGTTCCAGACCAGTTTCCATGGGATGCTGGTAAGGGCCGCGTTCATCTTTGCCTAGCATAAACAGCCCTTTTCGGCCGTCATGCATGCGCTGGCAAATTTCTTTGTCTTCAACCGCTGTTTCAAAATAAGCCGCCTGTTGAGCCTTAATATACTCACGCTCAAACAGGGCAATATCTTCCGGATAATAAAACTCCACCACATTCTGGCAAGATTCTATGCCGGTGGGAATAATGTGCGAGACCACCAGCACGTTTGGATACCATTCAATCATGAGAAATGGGTAGAGTACAAACCAGATCGCGCCATACTTAGGCGTAGTGCCTTGCTGGTAATCAGTCACCGCTTGTTGCCATTGTTTGTAAACAGGGGAGAGGCTGTAATCCGGCAATGGTTTGTAGCCAACCGTTTGTACGCTGTAATGCTCGCCAAACTCCCAGTTCAGTTCACCGCAATCGACAAACTGGTTCAGGCCCGGGTGGAAAGGCCCGACATGATAGTCTTCAAGGTAAACCTCAATAAACGTTTTCCAGTTGAAATCGTAATGATCCACAATGGCGGAATCAAAGTGGTAGCCGGTAAAGTCGAAATCTTGCTTGCACCCGAGCTGTTTAAGGATATTCGCAATCTCCAGGCCTTTTTGCTTGCTGGCCTGATCATTGGCTTTAAATAACAGGCCTTGCCATTCAGTCAGGGCCTGTTTTTCGAGGTGCAGGCAGGGGTTTTGTTCAAAATGCGGCGCACCTAGCAGTTGCCCGCCTAAATCATAGGTCCAACGATGTAACGGGCAAACAATGTGCTGGGTATTGCCCTGGCCATTGAGCATCACGGCTTGGCGGTGGCGGCAAATATTGCTGATGAGTTGAGGTTTACCCGCTTGATTTACCAAGGCTGTAGCATTGTGCATCCAGTCCAGGGCGCGATAATCACCCGCATGGGGGATCATGCGCTCGTGGCCAAGATATTGTGGAATCTTGGCGAACAGGTGTGCCTGCTCCAGCGCATACATCTCCGGATGCAGATACCAATCGACAGGTAATTGTGCGAAGCGAGTCTGGTTTTGTTCTTTGTTTAAAGAGGTGACAGAACCCATATGCCCAACTGATTAATCACTTGCAAAAAAGGTGAATTGTGCCCGAAAAGGGGGTAAATGAAAAGTCAGACCCCCTTTATCTACTGTAAAAATCTGGTTCAATCATTTGATTTTAATCAAAAAAATGTAGGGTTCATATCAGGCTGCCCCAAGACTGGTGCGCATTTAAGGCGAAAACGAGGCTTAACCAACTCAAATAAATTCAGTTATAATGTTGGAGGTTTCTATGTATAACTATACGTAAACGATTATTGCAATTTTTAGGAGCAATCGAATGGCAAACTTATTAGATCAGTTGAAAGCAATGACAACCATCGTGGCTGACACTGGTGATGTTGAAGCAATCAAAAGTGTTAAACCTGTGGATGCAACCACAAACCCATCTCTGGTGTTGAAAGCCAGCCAAATCCCAGAATACGCACCGTTGATTGACACTGCCATTGCTTATGCAAAAGCACAAGGTGGTTCCAAAGAGCAACAAATTGAAAATGCTGCTGACAAACTGGCAGTATTGATTGGCGCTGAAATCACTAAAGTGGTTCCAGGCCGTATTTCTACAGAAGTAGATGCACGTTTGTCTTTCAACATCGATGCGATGATTGCTAAAGGCCGTAAATTGATCAAGTTGTACGAAGAGTCTGGCATCAGCAAAGACCGCGTACTGATCAAACTTGCTTCTACCTGGGAAGGTATCAAGGCTGGTGAGCAGCTGGAAAAAGAAGGTATCCAGTGTAACCTGACATTGTTATTCGGTTTCGGCCAGGCGCGCGCATGTGCTGAAGCTGGCGTGTTCCTGATCTCCCCATTCGTTGGCCGTATCCTGGACTGGTACAAAGCGAAAAATCCAGGGACTGAGTACACTCAAGAAACTGACCCAGGTGTAGTTTCTGTTCGTGCAATCTACCAGTACTACAAAGAGCACGGCTACAAAACCGTTGTGATGGGTGCTTCTTTCCGTAACACTGGTGAACTGATTGCGCTGGCTGGTTGTGACCGTTTGACCGTGTCCCCAAACCTGCTGCAAGAATTGGCAGCGACAGAAGGTACATTGGCTCAAGTGTTGAAAGACGGTGGCAAGACTAAAGACGTGCCAGCTAAAATGACTGAAGAAGAATTCCGCTTCCAGTTGAATCAGGACGCCATGGCGACTGAAAAACTGGCAGAAGGTATTCGCGGTTTCGTGGCTGACCAGAAAAAACTGGAAGACGCTTTAGCCGCAAAACTGTAATATCGCACTGCGATAATGCAAACGGGCAGGAACCTGCCCGTTTGACTTTTAAGTCAGGCACAAATGGGCCTGCAACATTGACTTATTTTGGCTGCAAGCTTACTATGAGCGACCAGCTTGAATTGGTAGTACGCTAGCAATAGCATTTAAATTTTAATTTTTGGAGAAAAACATGGCATTAACACAAATGGCATTAGACTCATTGGATTTTGACGCAACTATCGCTTTGGCAGAAAAAGTTGCTCCACACGTTGACATCCTGGAAATCGGTACACCATGCATCAAGCACAACGGTATCAAATTGCTGGAAACTCTGCGCGCTAAGTTCCCAAACAACAAGATCCTGGTTGACCTGAAAACTATGGACGCTGGTGAGTACGAGTCTGAGCCATTCTACAAAGCCGGTGCTGACATCTGCGTAGTATTGGGCGTATCCGACATCGGTACAATCAAAGGCGTAATCAAAGCAGCTAACAAATACGGCAAAAAAGCTCAAGTTGACCTGATCAGCGTTGAAGACAAAGTTGCTCGTACTAAAGAAGTTGCTGCTGCTGGTGCTCACATCATCGGTATCCACACTGGTTTGGACCAACAAGCTGCTGGTCAAACTCCATTTGCTGACCTGGCTGCTGTTGCCGGTTTGAACCTGGGTGTTGACATCTCTGTTGCTGGTGGCGTTAAAGCTGCTACAGCTGCTCAAGTACGTGACGCTGGCGCGACTATCATCGTTGCTGGTGCTGCTATCTACGGCGCTGCTGACCCAGCTGCTGCTGCTGCAGAAATCACTGCTATCGCTCACGCTTAATTCATTTAAGTATCAATAAGTAATTATTGATCAGCGAGACAAAAAACCCGACTCAGCAATGTGTCGGGTTTTTTATTCAATTATTTTTGTTTACACAGGATTAAAAAATGGATCATCAACAATTTATTCTGGATAACCTGAAGCGTATTCTGGATGTGACTGATAAATCAAAAGCCGCTGAATTGCTGAAGCTGGTTGACGAAGCCGGTTCCACATTTATCGGTGGTGCAGGCCGTTCTTTGCTGGTTTCACGTTTCTTCGCGATGCGTTTGGTGCATTCTGGCTACAGCGTTTACATGATTGGCGAAGTGGTGACTCCAGCCATCAAAAAAGGTGACTTGCTGATCTTGGTTTCTGGCTCTGGTGGTACTGCAACCTTGTTGCCATTTGTGAAAAAAGCCAAAGAAGTGGGCGCTAAACTAGTTGTTATCTCCATGAAGAAAACTTCTGCCATGGCAGATGTGGCTGACCTGGTGATCCAGATTGGTCAGGATGACAGCTTCCCATTGGTCAAAGGCATGCCTATGGGCGGTCAATTTGAATTGTCCACCTTGGTCTTCCTGGAGGGTGCCATTTCTGAGCTGATCCACGCAAAAGGCCTGACTGAAGAAGGTATGCGCGCGTTGCACGCTAACTTGGAATAATTTTCAGATTATCCTGGCGATAAAAAACCGGCTTTTAAGCCGGTTTTTTATCGCTTATTCAGTCGCCTTGTAGGCAAAATCTGCGGCCGCGATTTTCTTTTGATGCAAGGCGCTGGCTACCAGCACACCAGATGCACCTGCCTGATCTAACGCATGAATATCCGCCATTTGCCTGACGCCGCCGGCGGCATATAGCTGTTGGTGGGGCAGTTTTCGCTTGATCGTGGCCATTTTCTCAATATCAGGACCTTGATTGGCGCCAACTTTAGGCAGGCTCATGAGTATGGTCGGTTGTGTCCACAGTGTTGCATGCTCCTGTAAATCTGTTGGCCCATGAAATCCATCCTGGAAAAAATCCAGAGACAGTACGGCTTGGGTAGTCATTTTGCGCATGGATTGGTAGGCCTCTAGGTCAGGCATTGATTCACTGGCGATGATGGGTCTGATGCCGCTGTCTAGCCAGGGCTGCAAGTCCTCGCTGTTTTTAAAGCCAGCATCCACCCACCATTGCAGTGCCGGAAAACTTGCCATGGCCTGTTTGATCAGTTTTAAATGCGAGGGATGGCCTGTGATTGCATTTAAATCAGCAATATACAGGCAGTCAAACGCATAAACTTGTAAAATAGCAGCCACCACATCGAGCAGGGCATGACTATCCGTCAGTTGTGATTGAATTGGACGATAATGCTGGCGTTGCCCCTGTACGGCCTGTACCACCTGGCCATGCATCAAATCGATGACGGGAATAATATGCACAATAAATCTCGCTTGAAAATCTGGGTCTGTGAATATGTCAGCGCTGGCGGCCTCGCTTCCGAGCCTTTGCCTGCCAGCTTGTTGCAAGAAGGCTTGCTGATGCGTGATGCATTGCTGGCCGATCTGTCTGCGCTAGGCGTTGATTGTATCACTAGCCATGACAGTCGCGTTGCAGCGCCCCAACATGCTGCTAGCCACGCTGTTCATCCCGATGAAGATCCGTATACGCATTGGCGTCAGCAATTAAGCACGCATGATATTGATGCCTGTTGGGTCATCGCACCAGAAACGGGTGGCATTTTGTATGACATGCATACCCTGGTACAAGCGGCGAACAAACCCTGGATAGGCTGCACAGCCAAAGGCATTCACCAAACCAGCGTCAAATCGCTCATGACTGACATGTGCCAGCAAGCAGGTGTTCCTGTCTTGCCTTATGTGTTTCTAGATCAGGCGGAGCCTCTGGAAAGCCTGCCCTGGTACGGTGATGCCGTATTGAATGGTTGGGTCATTAAGCCAGATGATGGCGCTGGGTGTGAGTCAACCTATTACTTTAATAATATGTTGGAACTTATTGAATTTACAAATAAAAATAAATTAAATGAGTTGGTTTCTTCATCTCGTTGTCTTCTGCAACCTTACTTGCCAGGGCGTGCGTTAAGCATGTCTGTCTTATCTACCCTAGACCAGGTAAAAGTCATTGCCGGGCATGAACAATTGATTACAGTACAAGAGAGTATGTTCCGTTTTCAGGGCGCGGGCGTGAATCAAGCGGCTGACTATCTGCCCGCCATGCAAGACCTTGCTGAACAAGTGCATCGTGCGATCCCCGGCCTGCTTGGTTATTGGGGGGCTGACATGATATTGACGGCGGACAATCAATTAATCCTGGTAGAAGTCAATCCACGCTTAACCACGCCTTATATGGCTTTGTCTCAATTACTCAGCACCAATCCGGCTGAAATGATCCTGGATGCCGTATTGAACCAGTTGCTAAACCCTGCTATTGCAAAGTCCTCAACGACACTGACCTTGACAACGGCTGCAATCGCTCGTGAGGAATCTTTGCCAGTATGAAACCACCAGTAATAGGTTGGGATATAGGCGGTGCGCATGTGAAAGCCGTGATGCTGGATAGCCAAGGCCAGATTGTACGGGTATCGCAACAGGCATGTGCCTTATGGAAGGGGTTGCCTTTGCTTGAAGCTGCGATCCAGCATGTATTACATGAATGGAGCATAGAATTGGAACGCTGTGATCATGCGGTGACGATGACGGGTGAACTGGTCGATTTGTTTGATAACCGCTTGCAGGGGGTGTGTGCTATTGCGCAAACGGTGAATGCTTATTTGCCACATGCCGGGTTCTATATGGCATCAGCAGCACAAGGCGCGCAGTTTACAGCCAAGGTTGAAGGGAATGAACCACATATTGCCTCCATGAACTGGCATGCTTCTGCGCAATGCTTGGCTACCATGCAAGAAGACTCTCCATTATTGGTAGTGGATATTGGGAGTACCACCACTGATATTACTGTATGTGATCAACAACAAGTGCAGCCTGCGGGTTGGACCGATGCTGAACGAATGGCCAGCCAGAGTTTGTTTTATACAGGAGTGGTGCGAACGCCTTTAATGGCATTGGGTCCGACGATACAATGGCAAGGAAAAACTCGCCACATTGCGGCTGAATATTTTGCAACAACCGCGGATGTTTACCGCGTGCTTGGCGAATTATCACCTGACTATGACATGGCAGATACAGCGGACGGGCAAGGGCGGTCGGTGGTTGATAGTATGCGGCGTCTGGCGCGCATGGTCGGACACGACCTTGCTGATACAGATGAACCGACTTGGCAATCATTGGCCGAAGTATTTAAAGAAAAGCAATTGGAAGTATTAATGCGGGCTATCCATATGACGCTCAATCAAGCGTCCACTCAACCAGTGTCCTTGCTAGGGCTCGGCGCTGGCAGTTTCCTTGCAGAGGCCTTGGCGCGAAGGTTGCAGATGCCTTACCAGGCGGTCTCTGGCTTACTGCCAGCAGCTCACGCACAATTAAAAATAGATGCAGAGGTGTGTTTTCCTGCCTATGCGGTGGCGAGGTTATGGCAAATATGGCATTGATCACGCTTGAGTTACCTTATGCTGAAGGCATACACTGGTTAAGGCAGGTCAGGCATCTGGCTTGGCCCATGTTGCTTGAGAGCGGAAGGGTTGAGACGTCCCCAAGCAAGACAACTCATATACAGGCAACCAAGGATGAAGAAGTCAGCCTGGGTGCCCGGTTTGATATTGTCGTCGCGGAGCCAGTCGCCAAAATCATTCATCGCCGGCCATATACCGAAGTGCATGCCAATGGCGCAGTGCAGCAATCAGAAGATGACCCTTTCGGCGTTATTCAGCAGTGGCTGTTGTTACATCAGGTGGAACGTAGCGCTGATATCCCCTTTGCCGGGGGAGCGCTAGGCTATTTTTCTTACGACTTGGGGCGCAGTATCGAAACGTTGCCGGAACTGGCGAATGAGGATATGCCACTGCCAGAATTGCTGGTGGGTATTTATGACTGGGCGATTGTGGTGGACCACCATTTTGGGCAGTGCAAATTAGTGTCACATGCCAAATTCACAGAGCGCAAAGCTCTCAAAGCCTTGCATCAGCAGTTGCTGCAAACACGAGTCGAAGAGGTGCTGTCTCCTTTTGAAGTACATGGCGAGATAGAAGCCAATATGAGCCAGAAAGACTATGCGCAGGCTTTCCAGCGTGTGAAAGAGTATATCCGGGCGGGAGATTGTTACCAGATCAACTTGGCGCAACGCTTTGTCGTCGATGTCCAAGGCGATGCTTGCGCAGCTTATGACCAGTTCAGGCAGTTGAGTCGCGCGCCCTTCATGGCATATTTACAAGTGGATGATGGCAAGGGGATGCCTTTTGCCGTCCTCTCCATGTCGCCGGAACGCTTCCTGCAGGTCATTGACCAAAAAGTAGAAACACGGCCGATCAAAGGTACGCGACCCAGGCACCAGGACGCCGCTCTGGATGCAGGGGTCGCGCAAGAGCTGGCTAATAGCATCAAGGACAGAGCCGAAAACCTGATGATTGTGGATTTACTACGCAATGATATCGGCAAGGTGTGTGAAGTCGGATCGGTCAAGGTCGATGCGCTTTTTAAATTGCAACGTTTTACCAACGTACACCACTTAGTGAGTATTGTTCGCGGGACTTTGGCCGCAGGTTTTCACGCATTGGATTTATTGCGGGGTTGTTTTCCTGGCGGCTCCATTACCGGTGCACCAAAATTGCGAGCCATGGAAATTATTGAAGAGCTTGAGCCTCACCGGCGCGGCATCTATTGTGGCAGTATCGGTTATATCGGTTTTGATGGTAGCATGGATACGAATATCGCGATAAGAACGTCTGTGATATGCAATCATCGCATGACCTTTTTTGCCGGTGGTGGCGTGGTGGCAGACTCCGATTGCGCGCGTGAATATCAGGAAACTTTTGACAAAGCTTCGCAGTTCTTCAAGCTTGTGGCCGCTTATAACAAAGTGAAAACTCGGGAACAATAACATGTGGGTGATCAAGCTCGGGGGTAGCGTGACACACTATGGCAGCCTGGTGAAATGGCTGCACCTGGTTGCGCGCTGGGGTGACGGCAAGGTGATTATTGTGCCGGGTGGTGGCATGTATGCAGATGCCGTGCGCGACTTTCAACGCATGCGTGCCGAGATGGCTGATGGGCATATCAATGACCAGCAGGCTCATGCACTGGCGATCTATGCCATGGATCAGATGGCGCGTAGTCTGGTGGCAATGGTGCCAGCGTTAACACTGGTACGCAATCCGCTAGAGATTGCAGAAAGTGGCTGGCAACATCGTGGTCTGGTTTGGTTGCCCAGCGAAATGGCTTTGAACCCGGTGCTTGCTAATGAGTTGGCCTTACCTGAAACCTGGGACATCACATCAGACAGTCTGGCCGCTTGGCTAGCCTGGCAACTGGAAGCGAGCCATTTACTACTGGTTAAATCAGATGATCGATTGTTAGCGATGCATAATGGTTTGCAACTAGAAAAACTGCAAGCCATAGACATGGTGGATCAAGGCTTCTCAAGTTTACTCAAGCAGGCCAAATTCCAGACCTGGATACTTCATCAAAGCCAATATAGACTTTTTGAAGAGGGGTTTTCAGTTCATCCGGATCAAGATTATTTATTGAAAACCGAGTAATTCACGCACGCAGAATTATTCTTTAAGTCTAACCGTTCCTGCCCAGCAATTTATTCCAAAGCATCACTTTTCTCAAAGCGGCCAAAATGCAGCATGATCGTTGGCAAAATCAGCAAGTTGAGGATGGTAGACGAGATCAGGCCACCCACAATAATCGTCGCCATCGGTCCTTCAATTTCGCGACCAGGCTCACCGCTACCGATAGCCAGCGGTAACAACCCCAGCGCGGTGACCAAAGCGGTCATCAATACTGAAGGCAAGCGTTCTGAGGCGCCGCGAATACAGGTTTCCAGATTCCAGGTGCAACCTTCCTTGTCGACGAGGTGCTGAAAATGCGAAATCATCATGATTGAGTTACGCAATGTGATGCCGAATAAAGTCACAAACCCAACCAGCGTACCTACCGAAATCCAGCCTCCTGTAAAGAAGGTGGCAATCACGCCACCGATCAAGGCGAACGGCAGGTTGGCGAAGGTTAGCATTAAATTACGCAAGCGGCCAAAAGCGATATAGAGCATCAGGAAGATCGCTACGCCTGCTACCAGGGAGTGAATAATCAAATCCTGACGTGATTGGGCATTGGCTTCGGCTTCTCCAGAGAACTCCAGGTAGTTACCGCTATTCAATTGCAGTTTTTTATGTAGAGTGTTGCGTATATCCTGAATTAATAAGGCCTGGTCACGGCCACTGATATTTGCCGTAATCGTTTGTATGCGCTTGGCCCCGGCGTGCAAAATCTTGGAGCGACCGCCTTCCTGTGCCACATATGCGACATCGGATAATTTCAGTATTTGACCTTCTGGGTTAAAAATCGGGATATTGCGCATGTCGGCAATATCATCCCGCGAGGCATCATTCAGCAGTACGCTAACGCCTATGGAACGGTTACCCATAAAAACGTGATTGACTGGCACCCCTTCATAGCAGGCTTTGACAGTATCGAGGACATCCATGGGTTGCAATCCCCATAGGGCAAGTTTTTCCTGTTTGAGTCTGATGATAATTTCCGGTGTTTCCGGTGGTGATTGCACCATGACATCGCGCACGCCACGGATTTTGCTGAGCAAATTCGCGACTTTTTGGGCATCCCTGTCAAGCGCGTCCAGGTCCTGGCCATAAATATTAATCACCAGGCCAGCGGCATAGCCGGAAATGGTCTCCTCAATCCGTTCGGTGAGAAAGGTATTGATGGCAAAGTTGGCGCCGACAAATCCTAATTCTACCTTGCCATCGTCGTCATCATCTTCTGTTTCACCCGCAAGCTCTTCACGAATATTATGCAAGATTCGTTCTTGCTCCGCACCGGACACCGTGCCAATCTCAACTTCGAACTCACTGTAATGGGTGCCAAAGGTATCTGCTGCATTCGGCGCACGTCCTACCCATTGCGCCACGCTTTTAACGCCGGGAATCTCCAGTAATACTTTGGTGACCTGGTTGCCCAATTTAAGGGTTTGCACTTCTGAAGTGCCAGGCACTGCCGTCATGTGCAAGATGTAATGGCCTTCACGCAGCGCAGGGATAAATTGTCCTCGGAATAAAGGCAAGACGGCCAGACCCAATGCAATGCAAATAAAACTGGTTGCTAAGATCAGCTGATAACGATTTTCGATAAGATGCAGCAATTTGACATAACGCTGTTTCAGCCAATGCAATAAAGGTGAGTCTTCGTTTTTAAGTGGTGCATTGGCGAGTAAGGCATAGCACAGGGCAGGGGTAAGCGTCAGAGCGACGACCAGCGATGCCAAAATTGCTGAGATATAAGCATAGCCTAATGGAGCAAACAATTTGCCAGCTACCCCCGATAAAGTGAGCAAGGGTAAAAACACCAGGGCAACAATTATTGTGGCATAGACCACAGAGCTGCGTACTTCCATGGAAGCCTGGAACACTACTTTGGCTGCGGGTAAAGGCTGCGCAAGCAGGCGGTTCTCGCGCAATCGGCGGAAAATATTTTCCGTATCAATAATGGCATCATCTACCACTTCGCCCAAGGCAATCGCCAGGCCACCCAGTACCATGATGTTGAGGCCCACGCCATATTGGTAAAGTACAACGATGGCTGTCAGCAGTGATAGCGGAATAGCGGTGGCAGAGATGATGGCTGTACGGACATTAAACAAGAAAACAAACAGGACCAACACCACCAGCATCGAACCGATCAGGATATCGGTTCGCAAGCTATGAATCGCTTTTTCAATAAAATTGGCAGGGCGGAACAAGCCTTCATGTAAAGTGACTTTTTGTGTCGTCAGGCTGGGTCTGATATCCGCCAGTTTGCGTTCTAGTTGCTTGGTTAAGGCATAGACATTAGCACCTAATTGGCCCTGGACCGACAGGTATACTGCGGGCTGACCATTGATAGCCGCGGCGCTGATAGAAGGTGCGGCGCCTTCTGTGACTTCTGCAACATCGCGGATGCGGATAGTGCGGCCAAGTTTGCGCAGCAGGGTGATATTGGCTAATTGCTCCGGAGTAGTCGTTTGGCCCTGGCTATTAAGGATAATCCGCTGGTTATCATTTTGAATATATCCCGCGCCGCGTACACCAGTGGCGCGGTTGGCCGCATTGACCACATCTTGTACATTCAATTGATATAGCATCAACTTGCGTGGATCAATCTTGATTTGGAACTGACGTACTTCGCCGCCATACACATTGACATCCGCCACCCCAGGAATGGCCATTAAGTGGGGAGTGAGATGCCAGTCTACCAGGGTACGCAATTGCATGAGCGAGAGTTTGTCTGAGGTCACTCCTAACCCCAGCACTGTGCTGGCTGAAGAGGTTAAGGGCGTGATGTTGGGCACAATGCCTGGCGGCAACTGGTTACCCAGCATATTCAGGCGTTCTGCAACGATTTGTCGGTTGCGGTAAATGTCTGATTTATCTTGGAAGATGACTGTAATAATTGACAGGCCGGGAATGGATTGCGAACGCAGGCTTTTAATGCCGATGGCCCCAGAAACCGTATTTTCTATTGGCTGTGTGACCAGCTTTTCGACCAGGCTGGCCGAGAGTCCAGGCGATTCGGTTTGAATCACTACCTGTGTCGGTGCGAACTCAGGAAACACATTCAAGTCACTTTGGCTGAGGCTGTAAGCCCCATAGACAACCACGAGTATGGCTAGGCCTATAATCACACCATAAAAACGAATGGCAAACCTGACCAGCGCCGACATCATGCGGATGGCTCCCGTTGGTTTGACTGTGATGGCAGCTTAGTCATCATTTTCGTTCTTGATCTGGAACTTGAATTCTTCTGATAGTAGCAGTTGCGCACCGCGAGTCACCACTTCTGTCCCGGGGCTTAGGCTGTTATCAAACCAGCCGTTATCCAGCTCAATGTCGGATGCGACAGGTTTGCGCAAAAACGTGTCTGGTTTGGTTTTGACATATATCCAGGCCATGCCGCCATGCCAGGCAATTGCCTGGTTGGGCACAATGACGCCCTTTAAGGAGGAAGACGCGTTCGCCGGGACAACATTCACCCGCATGCCTACACGCAAGTAGTCTGCTGGAGCGCTATAAAAGTAAGTTTTACCAATGTTGCTAATATCGGTCTGTATTGACTGTGAAACATAATCTGCCCGGATCGGGGGGACCTCATCCTGTATCGGCGATATAAATATACTGGAGTTGCCTTCAGGCGCTTTAAAATTGAGCGGAAAGCTGACCTGTACCAGCACTTTTTTCTGCATCAGTAAATCATGGAGGGGGCCTGGCGTAGGGTGTTTCGTCACCAATGTGGCCAGCGGTTGCCCCCATTGGGCGATAATGGTATCGGTGAGTGCCTTGATTTGTGCTTGTGCAGTTTTGATCTGCGTCTGGTCATTAATTACCAGTGCCTGTGCTTCCTGTACGGCTTTATCAGAAACGTTTTTGTCATCTTCGTTTAATTGCTTGTAACGCTGGTACTGTAACTGATGGTTTGGTAACACACTTTCTGCCAGGGCCAGTTGCGCCTTCAACTGCTGATACTGGCTGTTGTAGTCGACCAGTGTCTGGATGGAAATGACGGAGCCCAGCACCTTGATATTGCCGTGATAATTGTAAGCTTGTAAAGGTTGCACGCTAATGCCGCTGTTTTTCTGCGTGGCAAGATTCAGCTTGACGACTTGTAAGCCATTTTGTTCGGAAACCCTTAGCGGACTTTCAATTTCCTCTTCATCTTCACTCTGAAGGGACTCATATTCATCACGACCAACGAATACAATCGTCCAGATCAGGATCACAATAAAAACAATCTGGGCGCCGATAATCCAAAGTGCTTTTTTATTCATTTTGCGGGCACCTCTTTATTTCTGGTTGGCAGATGCCATTTCACGCTGTGAAAGGGCTATGGGCTTTTGCATGACATTTTCGATTTCCTGCAAAGACCGCATGACATTGGCTTGCTGGGTGATCAGGCGTTGCTGTGCACTATAAAACTGGATTTCTGTTTGCAGATATTCCGTTTTGTCTATCAGTCCCTGACGCCACTGTTTTTCCAACTGTGCCTTGCGGTTGGATTGTTGCTCGTATTCGCGTGTCAGGGTGACTAGCAGATTGGCGGCACCACGATACTTGATCAAGGACTGCTCTGATAACTGGATCACCTGGTGCTGTAAGGCATAAAAACGGGTTGCTTCATTTTGGCGTACTTGCTCGGCTTGCGCCCACAGGTCTGAAGATTTGTTGAGCAGATTAAGCATGGTCCCTATGCCTAATCCCCAGATTTTATCGCCATATTCATAGGCGATGCCAGGGTTCAGCGACAAGTCCGGATAGCGTTTTGCCATTGCCAGTTTGAGTTGTGATTCGGCTTTGGCGTATTGCGCAAGTCCACGCTGGATATCCATACGATTGGTCAGGGCGTAATGCTGGATTGTTGCCGCATCGGCATAGGTTTGCGATTGCGCAAAGCGGGATTTCAAGAGTTGCGAAAGCTGGATGGGGGCAATCGTCAGGGGCAGGTTGTTCTGCTCGGTCAAGCCAGCATCATGCAGGATTTTCTGTTCAGTCTGCCTAATTTGTAAAGTTAACTGTTGCAGTTGCCAGGCTGACTGGTCACGCTGCAAGCGGATAGGCAGCACATCAGCATTGCCTGCCATACCAAGATCAAGGCGCTTTTGATAGGCTGCCAGCAGAGCCTCTTGGGATTTTTGTAGCCTGGCCAGATTAGCCTGCATGGCTTGTTGTTCCGCCAGCTGTATCAGATCCATGCTTAATTGCTGGCGTAGCATCCACGCAGTTTCCGAAATCTGGATTTTTGCAATATCGGCCTGATATTGCGCGATTTCTATGTTGATCTGTCGTTTGTTGGCAGTGATGACTGGAATGTCCACCTGCAAGCCATAAGCCCACGGGTTGATATCACCATTGGCACGGTTGCTGTGGGATAAGTGACCATTCAACCCCACTTGCGGCCGCAACCCGGCACTGGTGATGCCCGCCAATGCGACAGCATAATCGGACTTGGCCACTTTGAGCACCGGGTGGAAGTACAGGGCCGATAAAGTTAAGCTATCGATATCCCAGGCTTGAATAGGCCAGGTGGTTTGAGGTGACTGCGTTTGAACAAAAGTTTTAAAACCATCCTGTGTTGGCGTGGCCTGCTGTATGGTTTCTATGTTCTGTTGCTGTGGAATAGGGTTAGCCTGAAAGGCGATACCGCAGGCGGTTAACAAAAGCGGTGAAACGTAAGCAAGCAGGCGCATGGCATTACAGAAGGCGGGTGCTAGTCGCACATTGCCCGGTGGTTATTTATTCAACAATCGTCGCGTGGGCAGCATCCAACGCGTCTTGCAGCAAGTCTTCCGGCAACTGGTTGATGGTGGTTGCCAGTAAGTCAGCTGCCTCAACCGTGCGAATTGGCAGGTCTGTGGTATTGAGTTCCGCGATTAAACCAGCAGCCACACCAGTGATCTTCAGCAATAATTCACGCTCTCGCATTAAAAGCTCAAGTTCTGCCCTGAGCATGTTTTCTTCGGCTGAATGCATATTCCGTCCCATGAACAACTTAATTTATGATGATTAGTCCAACATCTTGCAGTTGAACGACGGGCTTGTCAATGTGAAGTCTATAAGTTTGTGAGATCAGCTTAAAATGGGCTATAATACCGAATTGTCGGTTTTGGCTGGCAATGATTGCGAAAGTGGCGAAATTGGTAGACGCACTGGATTTAGGTTCCAGCGCCGCGAGGCGTGAGAGTTCGAGTCTCTCCTTTCGCACCACCTGGATTGAATGGTGGTGGTAATGAATAAAACAGGCTTCCATTCAGGGAGCCTTTGTTGTTTTAAGCATCCTATGATGCTTAAAACAACACTAGTCGGCTATCCATACTCTATCAGGTAATATTTTCATGCGCCCAATCGGGCTGCGACCAGAAAGGATCACTATGAATATCGTACAAACATCAAATGCACCTGCTGCCATCGGACCGTATGCGCAAGGGGTTGTGGTCGCTAATATACTTTATACCTCAGGGCAAATTGCTTTGCGTCCGGATGGCAGTTTAAATGATGGTGATATTGTGGAACAAACCCGTCAGGTGCTAGCTAACCTGCAGGCCATTATCGAATCTGCAGGCGGTAGTTTGCAGCAAGTGGTTAAAACTACCGTTTTTCTCAAGAATCTTGATGACTTTACCGCCATGAACCAGGTCTATGCAGAAGCCTTTGCCGGCCATACGCCTGCACGCTCTACCGTGCAAGTAGCCAAGTTGCCGCGAGATGTCTTGGTAGAAGTTGAGGCGATTGTTGCTTTAGCCTAGGTCTTGAAGTCCAGTTTTTGTGCTCCATATTGATAATGAATGAGCCGTTTTAGTGGCTTGTGCTGACTAGCAGAAAATGATTGTGCTGCTGCTTTCAGGATTGCTGGCTTGAAGTTTATTTCAATTCGGAGTTGTGTTATATTTTTATGCTCTTTTTTCATCATTTGATCACTTGTCTAACACTTTACTGTGGTCAGGTTGTGTGAAAATATGATTAATGCCCACTTGATGGCGCTCACTTACATAACCCATCGTTAAAAAAACGATTTTTACAGGAAGTTCAGCATGGCAGCAGTATCTGTTGAAACAGTCAGCAACTTGGAACGTCGCATGACCATCAAAGTCCCTTTGGCTCCGCTCGAAGGGCAAATCAGACAACGTTTACAGCAAATTTCACGTACCGCCAAATTTGCTGGTTTCCGCCCAGGCAAAGCACCTATTGGTTTGGTGAATCAACACTATGGTGACCAGGTGCGCGATGAAATCTACTCCAAAGCGGTTGAAACCAGCTTTGGTGAGGCTGTTGAACAGAATAAATTGCGCGTAGCAGGTTTTCCTAACATTGAACACATCCCATTCAAGGACGCGGCTGAAGAGTTTGAATACATTGCTACTTTTGAAATTTTCCCTGAAGTGGCTGTCGGAGATCTGACAAAAGTCAAAATTGAGCGTCCAACCCTAGAGTTGACCGATGCTGACGTTGAGAAAACCCTGGATGTACTGGTTAAACAGCGTGTAAGTTACGAGCCAGTCAAACGCATGTCTAAAAAAGGTGACCGCATCAACATTACATTGACAGCCTCTATGGATGGCCAGCAAGTTGAGAGTACGGGTGACCGCGGGATCGACCTTGTAATTGGTGAGCCAGGCCGTGTGAAAGAATTTGATGATGCATTGATCGGTGGTAAGGCCGGTACTGAAAAAACGTTTGATATCACCTATCCTGAAGATCACAACCCAGCCCAATTGGCTGGAAAAACAGTCACTTATGATGTGAAGTTCATCTCGGTTTCACAACCAGTGTACCCTGAAGTGGATGCTGAGTTTGCGAAAAACCTGGGTGTGGAAGATGGCAACATTGAGACAATGAAAGCCGAAATCAAGCAAAGTCTGGAACAGGAAGTCGACAAGCGACTCAAAGCACGTATTAAAGAAGCCGTTTTCCAGGCATTGGTTGATGAAACCAGCTTCGAACTGCCCAAAGCGATTGTTTCAGCTGAAACCAACCGCCTGATGCAGGTCGCAGCGCAAAACTTGCGTCAGCGTGGTGTTGACCCGGCACAAGTGCCAATGGAGCCTTCTGTATTCGAGGCGCAAGCCCAGCGCAATGCCAAGTTGAGACTCGTATTGAGCGAGTTGGTTAATAGTAACAATTTGCAGGCAACAGCAGATCAAGTCCGTGCCATGGTAGATACTTTTGCACAAAGTTTTGAAAAGCCAGACGAGTTGGTGAGCTGGTATTATGCTGATGTAAAACGCTTGGATGAACCAGCTGCACTTGCAACTGAAGAAAATGTGGTGGCTTGGGTGCTGGACAAGGCCAAAGTGACCAGCAAAAAAATTAAATTTGATGAATTGATGATGGCAGGTGCTTAAACCATGAATTATATGAACGCGAACGAAGGCATGATGCAACAACGTATGGAGCCGCAAGGTCTTGGCTATATTCCAATGGTCATTGAGCAAAGTGGCCGGGGCGAGCGTTCATATGACATCTATTCACGCTTATTGAAAGAGCGCGTTATTTTCCTCGTTGGCCCTGTCAATGACATGACGGCCAACCTGGTTGTGGCGCAGCTTTTGTTCCTGGAAGCTGAAAACCCGGACAAGGACATTTCCTTGTACATCAACTCGCCGGGCGGCTCAGTGACGGCGGGCATGTCGATTTATGACACCATGCAGTTTATTAAGCCGGATGTCAGCACCTTGTGTATTGGCCAGGCGGCCAGCATGGGCGCTTTCCTGCTGACTGCAGGGGCCAAAGGCAAGCGTTTTTGCCTGCCTAACTCCCGTGTCATGATCCACCAGCCATTGGGTGGCTTTCAGGGCCAGGCCTCTGATATCGAGATCCATGCTAAGGAAATTCTGTACCTTAAAGACAAATTAAATGGCATTATGGCTCATCATACTGGCCAGAACATTGAAACCATTGCCAACGACACGGATCGTGACAATTTTATGAGTGCTGACGCTGCCAAGGCTTATGGCTTGGTAGACCAGGTGATTGCCGCACGTAGCGCTGTTTAATCAGCGAGCAACCAGCAGGGGAATAGCATGGCAACTAAATCTGATAGCGAGAAGCTTTTATATTGCTCGTTTTGCGGCAAGAGCCAGCATGAAGTTAAAAAACTGATTGCGGGCCCGTCTGTCTTTATTTGCGATGAATGTGTTGACTTGTGCAACGACATTATTCGTGAGGAAATCCAGAGCCTCAACGAAATCAAATCTGCAGACAAGAAACTGCCGACACCACAAGAAATCTGCTCTATCCTTGACCAATATGTCATTGGCCAGGTGCAAGCGAAAAAGAACCTGGCAGTGGCAGTTTACAATCACTACAAACGCCTGGGATATAATCCTTTATCTGAAGGCAACCAGTCTGGTAAAGACGATGTAGAAGTGCAGAAAAGTAACATTCTGCTGATTGGGCCAACTGGTTCAGGTAAAACCTTGCTGGCGCAAACTCTGGCGCGTTTGCTGGATGTGCCATTTGTGATGGCTGATGCGACGACATTGACCGAAGCCGGTTATGTGGGTGAAGACGTCGAAAACATCATGCAGAAACTGCTACAAAAATGTGATTACGACGTTGAAAAAGCCCAGCGCGGCATTGTCTACATTGATGAAGTCGATAAAATTTCGCGTAAGTCTGACAACCCGTCGATTACGCGTGACGTATCAGGCGAGGGTGTCCAACAGGCTTTGTTGAAACTGATCGAGGGCACGATTGCCTCCGTCCCGCCACAAGGTGGCCGCAAGCATCCTAACCAGGAGTTTGTGCAACTGGACACTACCAATATCCTGTTTATCTGCGGCGGTGCCTTTGATGGCTTGGAAAAGGTGATCCGTCACCGCTCGGAAAAAGGCGGTATCGGCTTCGGCGCTGAAGTAAAAAGCAAAGAAGACGTACGTGCCGTAGGTGAAGTCTTGCGCGAGGTTGAGCCGGAAGATCTGATCAAGTTTGGCCTGATTCCAGAATTTATTGGTCGTTTGCCAGTGGTGGCGACCTTGGAATCCCTGGATGAAGAAGCACTGATGACGATTTTGGTCGAACCGAAGAATGCGTTGACCAAACAGTATATGAAACTGTTCAAAATGGAAGGCGTTGAACTGGAGTTTGAAGAGTCTGCCCTGCGTTTGATCGCTAAAAAAGCGCTTGAGCGTAAAACTGGTGCCCGTGGTTTGCGTTCCATCATGGAACACGCGTTGCTCGACCTCATGTATGAGTTGCCATCACTCAAGAGCCTGTCCAAGGTGATTGTAGACGCTGGCGTCATCGAACACACTTCCGAACCGATTCTGATTTACCAGGATACGCAAAAACGCGTCGAAAACGCACACTAAATCTTGCTTGCAATAGCCGTCCGGCTATTGCAAGATAGCATCTACAACATTAGATGCTGCTTCTATTGAATTCTCAAAGAATGTTCCCATCTAAATGCAAAGGGCTTGTTCCTTTGACACTTTACGAAAGAAGCTATGACTGAACACACTTTGCTTGACTCCGAGACGCCTGACACTGCTTTAATCCCGTTACTGCCGTTGCGTGATGTTGTTGTTTATCCACATTTGGTGATCCCACTGTTTGTTGGCCGCAGCAAGTCGGTCAAGGCATTGGAGCGTGCATCAGAGGGTGACAAGAAGATTCTGCTGGTGGCGCAGAAATCTGCCAATAAGGACGACCCGACGGCTGAAGATCTGTATGAGATCGGCACGCTGGCGACTGTATTGCAAATGCTGAAACTACCTGATGGCACGGTTAAAGTGCTGGTAGAAGGCCTGCACCGCGTACGCGTTTCCGATTTTGTCGAGACCGATGATTGCTTTATGGCATTGGGCGAAGAAGTCGAACAAACCGACCAGGACGATAAAGAAGCAGAAGCCTTGATGCGCACTGTCATGACGCAGTTTGACCAGTACGTCAAACTCAACAAGAAAATTCCGCCCGAAATCCTGACTTCACTGGCGACAATCAATGAGCCTGGCCGTCTGGCAGACACGATTTCTGCACACCTGACCCTCAAGCTGGAAGAAAAGCAAAAAGTATTGGAAATGCTTAGCGTCATTGAGCGTCTGGAGCATTTGCTTTACCTGATGGAGTCTGAAATCGACATCTTGCAGGTAGAAAAACGTATCCGTGGCCGTGTGAAACGCCAAATGGAGAAAAGCCAGCGCGAGTATTACCTGAATGAGCAAGTGAAAGCGATTCAGAAAGAGCTAGGCGAGCAAGATGAAAACGCCGAGATGGAAGAGCTGGAACAGCGCATCAAGAATGCCGCCATGCCTAAAGAGGCGCTTGCCAAAGTGACTGCTGAGTTCAAGAAACTCAAATTGATGTCGCCGATGTCGGCTGAAGCGTCTGTCGTGCGTAATTACATCGACACTTTGCTTAACTTGCCATGGAAAAAGAAAACCAAGATCAGCAAAGATCTGCAGGCTGCAGAAGCGATTCTGGATGCCGATCATTATGGTCTGGACAAGGTTAAAGAGCGTATCGTTGAGTACCTGGCGGTGCAACAGCGGGTAGGTAAGCTAAAAGCCCCAATTTTGTGCTTGGTAGGGCCCCCAGGTGTAGGTAAAACTTCGCTTGGACAAAGCATTGCCAAAGCCGTGAACCGCAAATTTGTACGTATGGCTTTGGGTGGCGTGCGTGATGAAGCAGAGATTCGTGGTCATCGCCGGACTTATATTGGCTCCATGCCAGGTAAGGTGCTGCAAAGCATGACCAAAGTGGGCGTGAAAAACCCATTATTCCTGCTGGACGAAGTCGATAAGATGGGCCAAGACATGCGTGGGGATCCGTCTTCAGCCTTGTTAGAGGTGTTGGACCCGGAGCAAAACCACACATTTGCCGATCACTATGTGGAAGTCGACTATGATCTCAGTGATGTGATGTTTGTGGCAACCGCCAACAGCATGAATATTCCCGAGCCATTACTGGATCGTATGGAGATTATCCGTCTGTCAGGTTACACGGAAGACGAGAAAATCAATATTGCCCAGCGCTACCTGTTGCCCAAGCAGCTCAAGGCGCACGGTTTGAAATCCACTGATATTTCGGTGGCTGAAAGCGTATTGCGCGATATCGTGCGTTATTACACCCGTGAGGCTGGCGTTCGTCGTCTGGAACAGGAAATTGCGAAGATTTGCCGTAAAGCGGTAAAAGAGCAATTACTGGCCAAAGGTAAGAGCAAAACCGTCAAGAAAATTAACGTCGCCAGCAAAAACATTGAGCAATATCTGGGCATCAAACGCTACGACTTTGGTGTGGCAGCCAAAGAGAATCAGGTAGGGCAGGTGACAGGACTGGCGTGGACCTCCGTGGGTGGTGAATTGCTGACGATTGAAGCCGTAACTTTGCCTGGTAAGGGTAAAACCATTACCACGGGTAAACTGGGTGATGTGATGCAGGAATCAGTGACTGCTGCCATGAGTGTGGTGCGTAGCCGTTCCGAAGGCTTGGGTATTCCTACTGATTTCTACGAGAAGAAAGACATCCATATCCACTTGCCTGAGGGGGCTACACCAAAAGACGGCCCAAGTGCCGGTATTGCGCTGACAACTGCCATTGTTTCAGTGCTGACAGGCATTCCAGCGCGCGCAGACGTGGCAATGACCGGGGAAATTACTTTGCGTGGTGAAGTGTTACCTATCGGTGGTTTGAAAGAAAAACTGCTGGCTGCGCATCGTGGTGGCATTAAAACAGTGTTGATTCCATCCGCCAATGAAAAAGACCTGGTAGAAATTCCGGCCAATATCAAAAAAGACCTGGATATTCATTGCGTAAAATGGATAGATCAGGTGCTGGATTTGGCTCTCGCCAGTGCACCACAGCCGTTAGCTGTGACTGCACCCGCCGTCGAGATTGTCGCTTCTGGTGATGCGAATCCGGAACAAGCAGTCACGCATTAGTAAAATTGATGCGAATTATTGTCAAAAGGCCGGATTAGCGCTTGACAGCTCGTTTTGCGGCTTGATATAAAGACGGTACAGGATGTACCTGTCTTTTTAACTAGTTATTAGGGGAAACACGTGAATAAATCAGAATTGATAGATCATATTGCAAGTGCTGCTGGTATTTCTAAAGCCGCTGCGGCTCGTGCTCTGGATGCAACAACTGAAGCTATTTCCGGCGCATTGAAAAAAGGTGATATGGTGACCTTGATTGGTTTTGGTACATTCTATGTAGGTGAGCGTTCTGCCCGTTCTGGCCGTAATCCTCGTACCGGCGCAACAATTAACATCAAAGCTGCTAAATCTCCTAAATTTAGGGCTGGTAAAGGTCTGAAAGATGCTGTAAACTAGCATTCTTTGGTTGAGCAGCTAGTTTGCTCTACCAGTAGTAGCAACACAAGTGGTTGTTACGGGTGCTTAGCTCAGTTGGTAGAGCGTCGCCCTTACAAGGCGAATGTCAGCGGTTCGACCCCGTTAGCACCCACCAAAACAATTTAAATTAAGAGTGCGAAGTTTGCGCTCTTAATTTTTTGAGTGACACGGTACTTAAGAAATTACTTTAATTAGCAATGCTAAGTACCGAATAAGTAATTAAAAAAATTAGTTGATTTTATAAAAAACAATGTTATAATTTCAGCTTAACGATTACCGGGAGCGGTAGTTCAGTTGGTTAGAATACCGGCCTGTCACGCCGGGGGTCGCGGGTTCGAGCCCCGTCCGCTCCGCCAAATAAAAGCCCTGATTTTTTCAGGGCTTTTTTCTTTTCTAGAGCCTTCTTTGCTTCTTGCGGCTCAAATTACACTCGCTGTATGAACTTTAATATCCAGTCCGGATTTCTGACAAAACAATTCGTTTTTAATATCTATCGCCGGTTTGATCTTGAGCGCTTTAAATCGCTGGATGAGTCTGTGAGTGACATCCTGTTTAAACTGCAATGAATGGGGTGAACATACGGCCTCAGTCCAGCCATGATGGCGGGTTTATGGTATAGTTTGCTGTTGCAAAAAATCAGGTAATGGAAATCATAAAATGTTGGAAGCACTCAGAAAACATACACAAGGATGGATGGCAAAAATCATTCTGGCGCTGATTGTAGTGCCGTTTGCTTTGTTTGGTATTGACTCTTATCTCAATCAGGCGGGTAGCCAGGTTGCTGTCGCTAAAATTGATGGCCAGAAAATTTCGCTGCAAGAGTATTCAAATGCGGTTGAAAACGCCCGTAACTTTTTGCAGTCGCAAGGGCAAAAAGTGGATACTCAAATGTTGGAAAGCCCTGCGTTCAAGCAGTCTGTATTGGATGGCATTATTACGCGCCGTCTGGTTGAAGGTGCGATTCAGGATTATCGGTTTAAAATCAGCGATGAGCAGTTAAGCCAGCACATTCTGGGTATGCCCGAATTCCAGAGTAATGGCAAGTTCTCTGAAGATACTTACAATCAATTGCTGACACAAAATAAACTGACCCCAGCCAAGTTTGAGCAAAGTGTGCGTAAGGATCTTGCCGTTCAGCAAGTGCGTGACGGTTTATCCGCGCTGGTATTCATGCCCAAAAAAGTGGCTGAACAATCTTTGATGTCCGAGTTTGAGCAGCGGGAAGTGACTGTTACCGATATCAAGGTCTCTAATTTCCTTAATCAGGTCAACGTGACACCAGACCAGGTGCAAGCCTATTACAAGCAGCATAAAACCAAGTTTATTGCGCCTGCCAAGGTTAAACTGCAATTCGCATTGTTGTCTGCTGCCGGTTTGATGGGGCAGGTGAGTGTGACTGATGAAGAAGTGAAGCAATACTACGACGAGAACGCTGCCAAATTTCAGGGTAATGAGCAGCGTCAGGCCAGTCATATCCTGATTGGCTTTAACAGTTCTTCAAGCGCAGCAGAAAAAGCTGCAGCGAAAGAGAAGGCGGAAGCGATTCTCAAGCAAGTCAAAGCTAACCCTAAGAGCTTTGAAAAACTCGCTATTGAAAACTCACAAGACACTGGCTCTGCCAGTAACGGTGGCGACTTAGGCAGTTTTGGCCGTGGTGCCATGGTAAAACCATTTGAAGATGCTGCTTTCTCCATGAAGGTCGGCGAGATCAGTGACCTGGTGGAATCCGAGTTTGGTTACCACATCATCAAGTTGACCGGTATTACTGGCGAGTCTTCTGACTTTGATTCCATGAAGCTTAAAATTAAAGCCGAATTGTTGTTCCAAAAGGCCCAGGCGAAGTATGCTGAACTGGCGGATGACTTTGGCAACACAGTCTACGAACAATCAGGCAGCCTGGATCCCGTTGCCAAGAAGTTTAATCTGCAGGTACAAACTTCTCCAGCCATGAGCAAAGACGAAATCTCCAAGTTCTTCAAGAGTGATCGCTTGGCAAATATGGTGTTTTCTGACGAAGTATTGAAAGAAAAACGCAATACTGAAGCTGTGGAAGTCTCACCTAACAACCTCGTTGCCGCTCGTGTGGTTGAATACACGCCAGAAGCCCCTCGTAGCTATGATGAAGTTAAAGGCGGGATTGAATCGTTGTTGAAAGCCGAAGCCGCAGGCAAACTGGCGCAACAAAAAGGTGAAGCGCTCTTGGCTGACCTCAAAGCCGGCAAAGCAGTAGATGCTGACTGGATCACACCCGTCACCATAGACCGTAGAAATGCCCAAGGTTTAAGCGATGGCGTGATGAGAAACGTGTTTAAAGTGAATACGCATGCCTTGCCAGCCTATTATGGTTTTAACGAAGCTAACAGCGGTTATACCGTGATTAAAGTGATTGCGGTGAACCAGAAGCTCAAAGACCAGCCAGACGTTGCTGACCGTGCATTTAAAGCCTACCAGGCAGCGTTGGGCGCAGAAATGTCACATGCTTATGTGGGCTCGCTCAAAGCCAAAAAAGATATTCAGTTCAATGCCAAAGTATTGTTATCCAAAGGTAACGAATAATTAGCTGACTGAAGTGAGAAAGGAGGGCGCTGCCCTCCTTTTTTATTTGCTGCATTCTTTTTGGTGTGCTTAGTTTTCTCAAAGCCCACCAATCACGTCCTCGATAAAAGCCAAGCCATCCATGGAAATCAACCAAGCTAATGCTGCGCAATTAAGAATAATGGTTGCCCAAAAAGTCACTTGAAAAGAAAGCTTCTTAGATTTGTGACGAAACAGTTTTTGGCCAATGATTGCCCCAGGCCACCCACCGATCAAGGCCAAGAGATGCAACGTTTTTTCTGGTATTCGCCTATTGTTTTGCCTTGCAGCCATCTTATCCAGCCTGTAAGCAATGAGTGTGCAGGTGCTTGTCAATAAATATATTTCCAGCACCCATAATGGTAGTCTTTCGGCGAAAACAGACATCGTCATGCAAATAAGAAAAACGATTGCAAAGAACAAAAGCAACGTGCCGTCGTTTGATCGCACATGTTCATCGATGTAGTGAACGTGTTCGGCCTTTAATTTTCCACTCGCTTCCTTAGTGATTTCATAAGTCACAATTTCATCGAGAATGGGGCGTCGCTGACGGTTTGAAAATGCAGTGATATGAACAAACACCTGCTTTCCACCGCTATTAGGCGTGATAAAGCCAAAACCTTGTTCGTCTTTCCATGAAGTGATTCTGCCTTGGTAACGCATATGTGATTGCTAGGTTTTTAAAAATTATTCTTCCCAAACTCTGTAAGCCTCTGTGGCATGAACACCACATTGGAACAATCAAAAGCTCTCATGAAACCTAACGGTTGGAGTATGGGGCGTCGTTAGGCGCCCCGATTAATTATGGGTTAGCCAAAGCTGGTTCTATGCTAAGGACTAGAGTACCTAAAATTGTTTTTTTAGCTTTTATATCCACAAAATTTACCCCATCAAAACGGCTTTCATTTTGTCCTGCTTTGCAAAAGCCTCCTCCAATAGGAGTTAATTCATTAAGTAATAACCTTAGCCACAACTTTTACTAGACCAATAGTAGGCAACAACAGATCCCTTTTCATTATGCGGATTACCTAAAAGATTGGTTATGAGTGCTGACAACCCAAAAATTTCAAAGAGTGTAAACGTACCAGCTTTTCCAGATATACCAAATTTCAACATTAAACTTTCGCCACTATTTCTTAAGCCGAAAAAGAAAAAAACAGATTGAAATTTATTGGCTAACGTCTTAATTAAGGGGCGCCGTTAGGCGTCCCGCTTGAATGATGGGTTAGAGTGCATTAGCTGAACTCCAGATTTTTTCATAGTGATTTAGCTTTTCAGGAACAACATCTGGGGGAAGCTGAACTAAATAGGTAGGTTTTGCTTTTGCTGCATCTTTTACAGACTGGCCCAGAAGCCAGCAGACATATCCATCAATAAAAATGACTCGGTCATGTAAAGAATTGCTTTCTTTAAGTTCTAATACTGCACCATGTTGAGCTTTATATTTTTGAGCGGCTGGAACAATTTTTTGAGCATTGTGGCTTAATAGTAAACGGATCTTTGCATTTATATTGCGAGAGTTAAGGTAATGGTCAAAAACAGTGTGATCAAGATACGGGTCAATTATAAAAATGGATTTTTCAGCTGAAGCAATTACTTTGTTTAAAGCATTGAAGAAGTCATAAACATCACCAGCCCCAAAATTAACTTCAATATTGGATGGGACTCTAAGCTCCAAGTCCGCTATTGCGCGGTGAATTGTGCCAAATATCTTAGTTAGACTGGAGTCGCGCATTAGGCTTGATGACATAAAATCACATGCTGACTTAAAAGCAATCGCCTCGATATTATCCCATCGTTCAATTAACGCATAAGCTTGAGCAAGCCAAACCATTTGTTCTTTTGACGTGGGTGAATAGTTCGACAAGTCAGGTGCTCTTTCAAGCAGTGCTCTAAGCTGTGCTAGTAATATCTGAGGCTCCATTGTTTTAAACTCTAAGGTTTGAATTAACGGGCGCGCTTTAGCGCGTCCCGGTTGAAAGATGGGTTAGATGGCGACGATAGCCATAAAAAGGCCGCGATGTTTAAAGCCACGCCCGCTGTAACAACTAGTAGATCATAAGGTACTGGCGACAAATGCACACTTACAAAATATGGAAGGTTAGAAGCGGCTACGAGCAATGCTGTACTTACCCCAACCGTCAGAGCTGAAAATACTTTGCTTAACTGGTAGTTTTTAATGAGTCGCCAGGTAACCCAAGTGAGAGGTATTGAGCAAACAAGAATTGCAGGGGTATATGAGAAGCCAAGAATAACCTGCCAGTATAAGGTGCCCAACGCGGTGCTATCTGTTTTTATAAAAAATGTGGCAACCATGCTGAAAAGACAAAGAACCGTAGAGGCTGTAAAGGCAGAGCCGAACCAATGCAGTGGGTCAATGTTCTTGGTGCTCACATAGCCTCCTAACGTTTGAATTCACCGGCCTGCGCAGCTTTTCGCACAGGTCCGGTGGAATGATGAGTTAGAAATTTCATTTAAAGGCCTTCTGAGCTTCAATGACGTAAGCCAACTCATGAGCATTCTCAAACTCTCGTACTGCAAAGCGTTTCTTTGAGAATTCGAGAGCTACGCTTCCAAGCTCAACAAAGACCGCTGAACTTACGGCTGCTAAAGGGCCGCCAACGAATGCAGCAGCGATACCCGTCGCAGCGGCAGCCTGTACGCTCTTTGCATCCAAAAGCGATGAAATACAGCCCGTGACAGATTCGAATCCAAGCCGTTTGCGTGTAGCCGTGTATTCATCAAGGCGACGCCCCAAGTCATCAACTACGAACGCGGCGGGCTTTCCTTGATAGTTGTTATGAAAGAACAAACGCAGATTGCGTAGCTTTGCTCGTGCGTCGGGGTCTTTTCGAAGCTCCAGAATCTGTTCCCATGATGCGCAGGAGGTATCAACAAGAGGGATACCTGATAGTGTCAATGCTGCGTATGGAGCATCGTCAGGTGATGGTTCGTCTTGTGGAAGCACGACCGTGGCATAAGACTTTCCAAGAGCTTTAGTGAGCTTTCTAAACTCCTCCCGCACGGATGACTGACTTCCGAGAGAAACGTCGTTCAGATAAATTTCCCTGACGTCCTCATAGTTGTTTGCGAATCGCTTTCGCGCGGGGTGTATTGCCTTTATGAATGCATCCCATGAGTCGATGTATTTCCCGAGGTAAGTCCACTTCTCAGACGAGCTAGTTGGCGTAACACCAAATAGCAGGTGAACAAGAACTTCACCAGAAACATCTTCGGGAAGTTTGAATAGGACATCGTTGCCTTCACCCCGCCCGTGCATAGAGGAAAAGGAAACAGGAATCACGCTGTCGAAATACAGTGCGGCCGTTTTCAGATCTTCAAAGCAAACAGCATTCTGGTTGGCTTGGTAGGTCATACTGGAAAGTTCTAACGTTTGACATAAGGGGCGCGCTTTAGCGCGTCCCGCTTGATGGATGGGTTAGGTATTTGGCTAAGCTTGTTTTGCATGAACATGTTGAAGTTTATTAACGACGACAGTTGTGATTTTCCAGCAAATGTAAATTGATAAAGGAAAAACTAAAATAAAAACTACGATGGCAAGCGGCAGTATTGCAAAACCAACACCTAAATCATTTTCTGGTAGGGGTTGATTTGGATAAATGGCATTCAATAAAAGATTTGTACTAATGTACTCCACGGATGCTGTGCAAAGAATTGCAAGAAAGCAGGTTGCAAATATCTTAGCTATGCCGACAATCCACTTCATGAGATACCTAACGTAAATCAGACCCCAAAGTCAAACCTAAAGTTTTATTTAGAATGGGGTATATAATATTTAAATACTAATTAATGAATAAAATTCAACTTGTTATATAATTTCGTACACCATTATTGCAATAAAATTTTAGTTTAGTGCACCTTGCTATTTACTTATGTTTTATATTGCTATTGAGTCAGCTCTAAGTAATTTAGCGCAGTGTTGTTAAATAAAGCAAGTATTCTGAAATGAACTATAAAAAAAACGCCTGACTTTTGACAGCTCAGGCGTTTTATTTTTTGCTAACAGATTGTCTTAATCGATCTGACCTGCAGCAGTGATGTTCATACCACCATCTACATAAGTGATTTCACCTGTGACGCCAGAAGCCAGGTCGCTTGCCAGGAAAGCAGCAACGTTCCCAACTTCTTCAATAGTCACATTGCGGCGCAGGGCGGCGTGTTTTTCGTTGAAGCCGATCATTTTGTCGAAGTCGGCAATGCCTGAAGCGGCCAGGGTTTTGATTGGGCCCGCAGAAACTGCATTGACGCGGATGCCGCGTGGGCCCAGGCTTTGTGCCAGGTAGCGTACATTCGCTTCCAAGCTGGCTTTGGCTACGCCCATGACGTTGTAGTTTGGCATAGTGCGTTCAGCACCCAGGTAGCTGATGGTCAACAGGCTGCCGTTGCGGCCTTGCATCATCGGGTAGGCGGCCTTGGCCATGCCGGAGAAGCTGTAGGAGCTGATGTCGTGGGCGATACGGAAGTATTCGCGGTCGATATTATCGAGGTAGTCACCATCCAGCGCGACTTTAGGCACAAAAGCGATGGAGTGCACCAGGCCATCGAGGCCATCCCAGACTTTAGCCAGTTCGACAAACAGGTTGTCGATTTGTGCATCTTCGGCGACGTCACACGGTAAAACGATCTCGGATTCGAAGTCAGCAGCCAGGTCGCGCACACGCTTTTCGTGTTTGTCGACTTGATAGGTAAAGGCTAGCTCGGCCCCTTCACGTTTCATTGCGGCTGCAATGCCATAAGCGATTGAACGGTTGCTTAGCAAACCGGCAATCAGGATTTTTTTTCCAGCAAGAAATGCCATGCTTGTTCCTGTGTGTTTGTTAGTTAATGCGGTTAGCGTGTGTTAGAACGCGGGTCAAACACGTCACGCAAACCTTCGCCGAGCAGATTATACCCTAACACGGTAATTAATATGGCAAGTCCAGGGTAGAGCGAGAGCCACCAGGCAAACTGGATATACTCTTTGCCATCGGTGAGGATGTTGCCCCACGAGGCTTGTGGTGGCTGTACGCCTAGGCCCAGGAAGCTCAGCCCCGACTCAAGCAGCACGGCGCTGGCAATGCCTAGTACCACACTGACCAATACAGGTGTCATGCTGTTAGGCAGGCAATGTTTGAAGATGATGCGCCAATCCTGGGCCCCTAGTGCGGTAGAAGCCATGACAAATTCGCGTTGGGTCAGGCTCAGGAATTCTGCCCGGACCAGGCGGGTGACGCTCATCCAGGAGGTGAGGCCGATAACAATCATGACGTTGGTGATAGATGGGCTCAAAAAGGCAATGACAGCCAGAATCAGGAAGAAGCTGGGGATGGAGAGCATGATATCGACCAGGCGCATGATGACAGTATCTACCCATCCGCGGTAATAACCGGCCAATGCGCCAAGAATGACGCCAATGACGGTAGAAATACCCACGGCCACCAAGCCAACCAATAATGAAACGCGTCCGCCAAACAACATGCGGCTCCATACGTCGCGGCCAAGCCCGTCCGTGCCCATCCAGTGTTGGCCGGAAGGTGCAAGGAGAATGTGCTTGACGTCTATAGCATCTGGATCATAAGGGGCGATCCATGGGGCGAGCAGGGCTAATAGCAGGATGACCCCTATTAGGCAGAGACCGGTTAGCGCTAAAGGATTTTGCAGGATTCTTCTCATCGTCATTTTGCCTAGCGTTGTGGGATCACGCCTTTGCGCAGACGAGGGTCCGCCCAGGCATAAGCAAGATCTGCCAGCAAGTTACCAGCCAGCGTGAGCGCAGAACCAATAGTGAGTATGCCCATGACCACCGGGAAGTCACGCATCATCACGGCTTCATAAAAAAGTTTGCCCATGCCGGGAATGGCAAAAATGGTTTCGGCAATCACAGAGCCACCGATCAGGCCGGGTAGGGATAAGCCTATGAGTGTGATCAATGGGAGCAGGGCATTCCGCAAGGCATGGCGGTAGGTGACGGTTCTGTCACTCAGGCCTTTAGCACGGGCGGTGGTGACATAGTCCTGGCTTAATACATCAAGCATACCATTTTTAATAAACATGGTGACGCCTGCCAGGCCGGTGATGGCCGGAATCACTACTGGCAGGAATAAATGCATAAATAGGTCCTGGCATTTTTGCCAGAAATCCAGTTGCGCATAATTGAGGCTATGCAGGCCAGAAATCGGGAACCAGGGGTGGATCACCCCCAACCAATACATCAGCAGAAGTGAAAGCCAGAAGCCCGGGATAGAGAAACCGATAAAATTGAATAGCGTGATACTGCGGTCCGGCCAACGTCCATATTTTTTGGCCGCGATCACACCCAGTGGCACTGCCAATATCAGCGTCAACATTAACCCTGTGATATTCATGAGTAAGGTGATCGGCAGGGCTTCCTGGATCATGCCTGGTGTTGTATTGCCTTCTTTATCGGTTTCTGCCCAAAAAACCGGTTTCTGGTGGCTGGCAAAAGAATGACCGAAATCGAGGTGTACCATACGTTCCAGCCATAGTCCATATTGGACGATGATGGGTTTGTCTAAGTGATAAAGTTCACGCAGTTTTTGCCTGGATTCTTCTGAGGATTTGGGATCAAAAGCGGCTTCACTACTGGTGATGTCGCCAGGGGCCAGGTGCATAATGAAAAAAGAAATCAGACTGATGCCGATCAACATCGGAATCATCCATAGTACGCGTCTGATCAGGTAAGCCAACATCGTTTATTCTGCCTGTATTTGCGTGCGCCTTAATGGCTGTGGAATATACCACTTTTGAGAATCATAACTGACTCCTGCGGGCGGCACCGGGTTCATGATGCCTTGTACACGTTTATGAATGGCCGTCAGACCGTAGCCTGCAGAGAGGTAGACCAGTGGGCTGTCTTCATAGAGAACTTTGGCAAATTCATGGTAAATTTGCATGCGCTTTTCGGGGTCAAATTCAAGGCGGCCTTGCTCAAGCAATTTGTCGACAGCTGGATTGTTGTAACCAATGAAATTAAACTGGCCAGGTTTTTGCTGGCTGGAGTGCCAGATGTTGTATTGATCAGGGTCGAGACCCAAGCCCCAGCCCATCACCACCGCGTCAAAGTCACCTGGTTTGATAAAGTTAGTCAACAGGCTGGCCCATTCCAGGGTACGGATATGTGTTTCTATGCCCACCTCTTTTAAACGGCGCTGGATAATCACCGCCGTCTTTTCGCGCTGTTTATTGCCCAGGTTGGTAAGGATTTCAAACGATAATTTTTTTCCGTCACGGTCGACAACGCCGTCGCCATTGGTGTCTTCAAATCCAGCTTCTGCCAAAAATTGTTTGGCTTTAGCCGGATCAAAAGTATACGGTATTAAATCCGGATTACTCCAGCGCGTGCCTGGCTTGTAAGGGGAGGCGATGGTAATGCCCAGGCCCAGGTAAACGCCATCGATAATCTCTTGCTTATCGATAGCGTAATTAATTGCTTTGCGAACACGCAAATCATCAAAAGGTTTGCGTTTAAGATTAAACCCCAAATAGGTGTAGCTATTGCCTAACTCTTTAAATTGATTCAGGCGTGCTTGTAAAGCAGGTCTGGAAGGAATAATGCGCGCATAGGTAATCGGATCCATGCTCATGCTGTCTATATTGTCCGCCATCAATTCGAGGAACTGTGCGGCAGGGTCTGGAATGATGCGCTCGATCAAGTGATCGATATTGGCCGGTCCTAATACTGATTTAGGGTTTTTCTCCAGCTTGATATATTCACCATGTCGCCATTCCTTTAACTGGTAGTAATGGCTACCCAGCGGCTTTTGCGCAAAACTGGTGGTGCGGATATCCTGACCAGCAAGCTTGTGTTTTGGCAACACCTGCAGGCTGGCCCAGCTCTCAAGCGCTGGTGCAAAAGGCTGTGAGTAGTGGACGATAAAGGTGCGTGCATCAGGTGCTTCTGCCTTGGTCACTAACTGGTAATCCGAGGCATAAGGACTATGCGTGTTTTCATCCGTGATCAATTGCCAGGTAAATAAGATATCCGCACTTGTCAGTGGCTTGCCATCTGCCCACTGCAAGTCAGGTTTGAGTTTGAATGTGATGGTTTTTTTGTCATCGGCCACTTGCCAGGACTCCGCAAGCTCCCCAGCCAGATCAAGGTTCTGGTCATATTTGAGTAAAGAGTTAAACAGATAAGAACCGATGGCCAGCGATGCAGACTCGCCCGCAACCATGCCGATCATGCTACTGGGGTCTGAAGGCATGGCGCTGATCAGCGTGCCGCCAGGCTGCGCTGGATAGGATTGGTCAAAAAATTTTGCGCTGTGATCAGGTGTGTCTGTACTGCAGGCGACCAAACCGACACACAGTAAGTATGCCACCCATCTCTGACTTGGTGCCGCCAGTGGTTTTTTGCACAAGGAATACTCGCTGGACAATCGATTTGTCATGATTCAGGGTGCGTTAATGTTTGCTGGAGGAGGTTTTTTTACGATGTGTACTGCTTGTTTTCTTATGTGAGGATGCCTGGCTTTTTGAGCCACGATTAGCCGAGGTTTTATGCGTCGATTTGCTGCTCATGTTGGCACCGCCTTGCTGTTTTTCCATCTGCAATACCTGCCCAATGGATAATGCTGTGGATTTTAGGTGATTCTGCTGCATGATCTGTTTGCTGCTGATGCCATAACGTTTAGCCAGTTTCCCAAGCGTATCGCCCTGTTTCACTTTGTGTGAAATAGTAACAGATTTAGCGGAGGATTCTTTTTCTACTGGTACCTCGACGGATAATTTCGCCATGCTGGCGACGTCTATTGGCCGGGTCAAGCCGGACTGCAGACTGGCTGGTACTAATAGTGGGCGCCGCACAATCAGGTTGCGGTTCGGTTTCAGGTTGTTGGTCGCGCTGAGCTCGTAAATACTGATACCAAAGCGGTTTGCAATCGCACCCAGGCGTTCACCTTTTTTAGGGTGGTAACTGTGCCAGCTGGACAGTGGGCGGTTATAGCCATTGAGGTTGTTAGTGAAGTTGCTGGCTGCCCAGGTAGGCAACAATAATTTCTGGTGGCTCTTTTCAGTAATCAGCACCGGACGGGTAAAGCTAGGATTCAGTGCGTTAAATTCCTCGAGCGAAATGCCAGCCAGTTCTGCGGCCAATTTTGCATCAATCTTGTTGGGCGCTTCTACAGTCGTGAAGTAAGGCTTATTTGGGATTTCATTGAGCGTCAGGCCGTATTCTTCGGGGCGGAAAATAATATTTTTGATGGCCTGCAATTTAGGGACGTAATTGCGGGTTTCATCTGGGAGTGACAAATGTTGGTAGTCGGTGGGTAATCCCAGGCGGCGGTTACGTTCTATGGCGCGCGCAACAGTACCTTCACCAGCATTATAAGCAGCCAGTGCAAGGTCCCAGGCGCCAAACATGGTATGGAGTTTTTGCAGATAATTAAGTGCAGCCTGCGTGGCGGCCGTCACATCCTTGCGCGAGTCTTTCCAGTAGTTTTGTTTGAGGCCAAAGTCCTTGCCGGTAGAGGGGATAAACTGCCAGATGCCGGAAGCCTTGCTGGTGGAAAGTGCTTTGGGGTTAAAGCCGCTTTCAATCATGGGCAGCAGTGCGATTTCGGTCGGCATCCCTCTTTTTTCGACCTCTACAACAATGTGGTAGAGGTATTTTTTACTGCGCTCCAACATGCGCGAGACGTAATCAGGGCGGGATGCATACCATTGCTCGTGTTTGTTGGTGTATACCGAATCAATATCTGGCATATTGAAACCGTCACGAACTCGATCCCACAGGCTTTCCTGCAAGGTCAACGAATCTTCAAACTGATAGCTGGAGCTGTAACTTTCCGATTCAGGCCCACCATAACTTTCATCGTAACTACTGTCATTGTCAACGGATAATGTTGCCGGTTCAACGTATTCTGCGACGGCCCACAAGGGGGTGGCAGAAAGGGCGACACAGAGCAATATTTTTTTAAAACGCATGACGGTAATACTTAGTCCTGAAGCTGGTGCACAAGCAGGTAAAACTTGCACGGGTATTGGTAAACTCGATTGGCTGGTTAGGTCAAGCCAACCAGCGCGTGATTGGCCTAACGCACATAAGCGCTTTAAGGAGGACATCATTCTACGTCAATTTCATTGCGAGACAAGCCCTTGCAGGCAGGCGAGCTTTGTGTATGCACGATGACTGGCCTAAAAGTCATTCCGGCGACTACGTAGCTCGGTAAATACATCAATGGCAGGACGGCCCTTGAATTCAGGATGTCGCGAGATTTCCTCACAACGTAAAAATGGATTGGTCGCCAGCTCTAAACGCAGATTGGTTGGAAGGGTGGGTAAGTGCTGTGCACGTAAGGATGCTGCATCATGTGCCCTTTGTTTCAATTGTGCATTGCCAGGTTCTATGGTACGCGCAAATGCGATATTGTGCGCAGTATATTCGTGGGCCGGATAAATCAGAGTTTCTTCAGGCAAGGTTGCGATAGTTTGCAGGGAGGCATACATCTGCGAAGGCGTCCCTTCAAACAAGCGCCCACAACCGGCACCAAACAAGACATCTCCACTAAAAAGATGGTGATGGCCGATATAGTAGGCAATGTGGTCCAGTGTATGGCCGGGCAAACCTAAAATTTCGCAAGAAAGCGCGCGAAAGTGCTCGAACTCAATATGGTCACCGGCTTTGACTCGCCTTGCCTGTAGTGCTTCGTAAGCCTTGTGATCAGAGTTAGGTGCGTATACCGGGCATTGCCAGTGCTGTTGCAGTGAGGCGGCACCGTCTGTGTGGTCAGCATGATGGTGCGTGAGTAAAATCGCATCGAGCTGTAGATTGCGAGTTTTTAAAGCACTTTCAACCACCTCAGCGTCACCTGGGTCAACAATCAGTGCGTGCTTTTCATCGTGTATTAACCATAAGTAATTGTCGCTAAATGCCGGTAGCGGAACGATTTCTATGCTTGCAGAAGTTTCTTGCATCCCGCATCATTGAAAAAATGGTCATGATTGTCAAGATGCACCTAATTTTGGCGATCTATTATTACTTGCATTTTCGGAGCCTACCTTGTCACCTAGCCGGCCTGCTTCCTCTGAAACGACTGTTTTAAAATCCACTGGCTTTGAAACAATGGCATTGGGCCAATATATTGCGCAGCATGAAGCGGCGCTATACGCCCAAACTGTCGCCGATGTGTTTGGCTTTCATGCCTTGCAAATAGGCTGGCCTGCGTATGACTTGTTGGAAAGCTGCCGCATTCCTTACAAGTTCTCACTGCAACAGATGGCCAGCCCCAATGCCTCCCTATTGAGTGAAAGTGAATATTTGCCTTTTGCCGAGCATTCGGTAGATTTAGTTTGTATGCCACATGTGCTGGAGCAATGTGCGGATCCGCAACAAACCTTGCGTGAGGCATTTCGCGTGCTGCTACCGGAGGGAACATTGATATTGACTGGCATTTGTCCTTTCAGTTACCTGGGGGTACGTGCCAGGTTTGGGCAATTCAAGCAAGCTGGTCAATTTCGACGGCTATTTACGGCTTGGCGCTTGCGTGATTGGCTGAATGTATTGGGATTCGAAGTCGTGCAAAGTGGCAGGCTGGTGCACGCACTCCCAGTGAATGACCCCGTCTGGTTGGCACGGCAATCTTGGCTGGAGCGGTGGGGGAAACACAGCTGTGGGGCAACAGGCGGTGTATATTTCTTGATCGCAAAAAAAAGGGTATTGAACGTACGCCTGCTCAAGCCGGAGTGGAAAAAGTTGCCGCTTAATCCGGCTTTGCAAGTGCGAAAAGGCCACTCCGGCATACAAAAACACACGCAAAAACAGTTAGAATGCGCGGATGTCAAATCAACAATGGATAGAAATGTACGCTGATGGTGCTTGCAAAGGCAACCCTGGCGTCGGTGGTTGGGGGGTTTGGCTCAAAGCCGGGCCCCACGAGAAGTCGCTATATGGCGGTGAAGCGTTAACCACCAATAATCGGATGGAGCTCACAGCGGTGATTCAAGGTCTCCAAGCGCTTAAGAAACCCTCTCATATCAAAATTTATACCGATTCCAGCTATGTACAAAAAGGCATGACTGAATGGTTGCCGGGATGGAAGCAAAAGCAATGGCGCACTGCAGACAAAAAACCGGTAAAAAATGCTGACCTATGGCAAATACTGGAAGCCCTGGCCCAGCCACACCAGATTGAATGGATATGGGTCCGTGGACATGCCGGTAATGAAGGTAACGAACGCGCAGATGCCTTGGCGAATCAAGGTGTACTGACAGTTTGACGGGATAGGGGTATTTCATGAGGCAAATTTTTCTCGATACAGAAACGACAGGCTTGTATCCCGATCAGGGACATCGCATTATCGAAATTGCGGCTGTGGAAATTTTTAATCGGCGTCCTACACAGCGTCACTTTCATATCTATATCAATCCAGAACGGGAGATTGATCCTGGTGCGCAAGAGGTACATGGCATCTCGCTTGAATTCCTGCAAGATAAACCTTTGTTTGCGTCCATCGCTGAAGAGTTTATTGAGTTCATTCGGGGTGCCGAGCTGATTATCCATAATGCGCCATTTGACGTCGGCTTCCTGAACATGGAGTTGGCCAGACTAAACCTGGATAAGCTGGAATCATATATCAGCGGTATTATTGATACCCTGAAAATGGCCAAGGAATTGCGCCCGGGCCAACGTAACAACCTCGACGCCTTGTGTCGCCACTATGGGATAGATAACTCTCAGCGAACATTGCACGGCGCCTTACTCGATGCGGAATTGCTGGCTGAAGTCTATATCGCGATGACGCGTGGCCAGGAAAGTCTGCTGATGGACTTATCCAGTCCTGTGGAGCATGTGAGCCAGACCAGCCTGACGGTGGATTTGTCTATGATCAAATTGGTGACGGCAGATAAAGAAGAGTTGGTTGCACATCAACAATATGTTGAAGGACTGACCAAATCAGGCGCTTCGCCATGGTGATGGCGAGTTAGAGTAAAGGGAAACGATTCTGCCAAGGGAAGGCGATGCTTTTTCTTGAAAAAACTACACCTGGTCGAAAGCATCCGTCCAGCTGTTCGGTGTTTCATACAGGCGAACTCTGACGAGTTTCAAGTGATTACCAAAAGTATCCCGGTACTGTGCCTTAAGTAACTTAAAGGCTTCTGCTGCCATGTTTTCGGCAGTTGGAATTGTGGGGAAGACTATGGTTTTATGGTTGGGCAGGCTGTTCAGGAAGTCTAGAACAGCGACATCATCTTGGTAAACCAGAAAGGCGTGGTCCCAGCGGTCGACTATGGTTTCACGGGCAATACGTTTCACGTCGGCAAAATCCATCACCATTCCATTTTCTGAAGCGTGTTCAGCCTGGATAATATCCCCTGACAGGGTAATTTCTATGGCGTAACGATGGCCGTGTAAATTGCGGCATTGACTCTTGTGATCAGGAATACGATGTCCGGCATCAAATTCCAAGCGTGTAGTAATTTCCATCCTGCTATTATATCAGTAACCATTACGCTCGCTGCGCATGTTGCTGAGGATGGTTAAACAGCGTTTGTCTGGTTGATAATGCTATTAGTACAAGTCGTCAAAGTTCATTAATGCATCTTCGTCGGCAGAGTAGTGCTTGTGACTTTTTTCATAGCTACTGTAGCCAGTATCAAAATCGTCCATCTCATCACCGGCAAAATCTTCCAGCATTTGGTCGATTTTTTTAAATTTGTCGGTAGGTGTGGTTTTTTGTAACATGATTTACTCCTCTTCGTGTTGTTGATTCACTCAAACATGTCAGTCCTTTATGTTCTTAAAACATTCCTAGCATAGACTATGCCAATGATGTTTTTTGTTTCTTACAATATTATTAACGGCACGTATTAAAAAAAGTAAAATATGCGCCTTTCATGCAGAACAATCAAGCTAACTGGTTGTCTGTAAACGCATAACATAAAGATGATTAACAGGAGAGATACAATGCGAGGTTTGATATTCATGTTGTTGGGGTTGCTTGGTATACCGTTGGCCAAGGCAGAGTGTTTACCTATGTACCAGCATCAATTTAAAACCTTGCAGGGTCAAACTGTCGATTTTTGTCAATTTCAAGACAAACCTGTGCTTGTGGTCAATACCGCCAGTAAATGTGGTTTCACACCACAATTCGAAGCGCTGGAGTCCTTATATGAACAATATAAAGATAAAGGCCTGGTCATTATTGGTTTCCCTTCAAATGATTTCAGGCAAGAGCCAGGCAATAACAAGCAGATTGGTGACTTCTGCAAACTGACCTATTCTGTCAAGTTTCCCATGGTAGAGAAATCCAATGTCACAGGCAGTAACGCAAACTCCCTTTACCAGCAACTTATCAAGCAAACCGGCCAGGCGCCTCAGTGGAATTTCTATAAATATGTCATTTTGCCTGGTGGCCAGAAGGTTTACTCATTTAATAGCATGACGCGGCCAGAGAGTGAAGATATCCTGGGCAAGATCAAACCTTACCTCAAATAATTTCTTTCGTATCCTTGGCGCTTGCTGAATATTTGAGCAATCGCCATAGAAAACAAAACGATATGAAGTTTTTTTCAAGTTTTGTTGTGAAAGGCGTTGACAAGACTTCTAGCCATCATTAATATGGCGCCTTCTTTGAATTGCACTGCAAAACAAAGAACTGCAATACCAGAGATTCGGGGGTATAGCTCAGCTGGGAGAGCGCTTGCATGGCATGCAAGAGGTCAGCGGTTCGATCCCGCTTATCTCCACCAAGTGATTGAAAATATTGAATTTTTTATAAAATAAATATTTTAATTATTTGCAAAACTGGTATAATGCACGGGTTGTTAAATTTCTTAGGTCCCCATCGTCTAGAGGCCTAGGACACCTCCCTTTCACGGAGGCGACCGGGGTTCGAATCCCCGTGGGGACGCCAAAATCACTCAGTGATTTCTAGCAATAAAACTCAATAATTTAAAAAATCCATGATGGCAATTTGCCATCCGTGCATCAGCCTTTCTAATTTACTTTTAATACTCTCTCAATCGCAATCCGGTACGAGCACCTTACAAATCTAGCCATTAAGGATATGTCGCGGTTGGGCTGTCAGTTTGGGAAATGTCTCCTGCGCCTCCCTTGGTTTGAACGTTAAAGATTTAGGCTGATAGAACGTTAAACCTATCAATGCATGCCGACTGGTGATATGCAGTACTTCATAAAAATAAAAAGGAACAAAATATGCTATCGAAAATAACGTTGCTAATCGGGCTGTTGGTTAGTACTGGTGCTTATGCCGCCGCTGGTCCACTCTCTGTCACAGAACCCGAAAGTGTAAGCTTGATTGCGCTTGGCCTGGGGCTGATTGGGGTGATCGTTGCTAAAAAGAAATAGTGCGAATTGCACTATGCCGTGAAAGCCTGCTGAGCCTCACTTGATGTGGGGCTTTTTCATGTGTATGAATGCCATATATATCTTGCAGGCCTGATGGCTTGAGACAGGGTGATCGCTAAATTGCAGAAAGCTCGGCATGCCGGGCTTTTTATTGATTGATCCAGCCTTTATCCGCGGATGTTGCTTTGTGCAGAAAATTGCGATAACTCTACATATGGTTGAGGTTGCCAACCCACCGCGCGATGTTCTGCCACGACATTGGTAAAGATCCCGCCACGCACATAGAATTTGGCGGTGACACGCATAAATTTTGGATCAATCGCAGCAACCAAGTCATCCAGAATCTGGTTGGTCACGGCTTCATGGAAGCAGCCCTCATCACGGAACGACCACATATAAAGTTTCAGACTTTTCAATTCCACGCATAATTTATTCGGAATGTAGTCCAGGTAAATCACTGCGAAATCAGGTTGGCCGGTTTTTGGGCACAGGCAGGTAAACTCCGGGATTTCCATATGAATATGAAAATCTCGGCTTGGGTTGGGGTTATCAAAAGTTTCCAGTGTTTTGGTGGGTTGGGCAGTTGGTTTGCCACCGAGTAAATGTTCGTTCATTGCACTCTTCTTGATTGTTTCTTGGTAAAAGTGGGTATTATAACGCTTAAGCTAGCATTCAAATTCTTATAAGCGGTTTTCTCACTTTGCGTCTGACACATTTAAAACTTGCGGGGTTCAAGTCTTTTGTCGATCCGACCACCATTCACCTGCATGGGCAGCGTGTAGGGGTGGTTGGTCCTAACGGCTGTGGCAAATCTAATGTCATGGAATCAGTGCGTTGGGTGCTTGGTGAATCATCAGCAAAAGAAATGCGTGCCGATGCTATGGATGCCGTGATTTTCAACGGATCATCCAACCGAAAACCCATTTCGCGTGCCAGTGTTGAACTGATTTTTGATAACAGCCTTGGCGGCGCGAGCGGTGAGTGGAGCCAGTATGCCGAAATCTCCGTCAAACGAGTGATTGAGCGAGATAAAGGCTCGACGTATTACATCAATAATATTGCAGTGCGCAGGCGCGATGTTGCAGACCTATTCTTGGGTACTGGCCTTGGTGGGCGGGCTTATGCGATTATCGGCCAGAATACGATTTCACGGATTGTAGAAGCTCGGCCGGAAGAGTTGCGAGTGTTCCTCGAAGAGGCAGCCGGCATCAGCAAATATAAGGAGCGCAGGCGGGAGACCGAACTCAGGTTACGTGATACGCGCGAGAATCTGGAACGAGTAGAGGACATTTCTCGTGAACTCAATAAACAGATTATCAAGCTTGAGGCCCAAGCAGTAGTCACACAAAAATACCATGCTTTGCAGGCAGCCTTTAAGCTAGCTGAGGCGCAGTGGTGGTGGTTGCGTAAGAGAGATGCTGTGCTGGCTTATGAAGCTGCTTCGCAAGCGGTAGAAAAGGCCGTGAATGGACTTGAAGCCCAAATGGCGGCTTTACGCAGTAGTGAACTGCAACTGGAGTTGAGCCGACAACAGCACCAAGATGCCTCCAACGAGTTGCACACTGCACAAGCCGCCTTTTATGAAGCCAATGCGCAGGTGTCTAATCTTTCCTTGCAGGTCAAGCAGTCCGAAGAAGCGCGTGACCGTTTATTGCAACAGCAGCAGCAATTACTCGCGCAGCGTGAACGCGGTGGCCAGCAATATCAGCAGTTACAGACGCAATTGTCTGAGAAGACAGCAGCCCTTGCCCTCGCAGAAATAACGGTTGCCGAGAAGGCAGAGGCGTTACGGATGTTGCAACAGGACTTGCCCCAGCAGTTTGCACAGTTGCAACTCGTCCAGCAAGCGGCGCATCAGGCACAACAGGCTGTGCAGCACAGCCGTCAGCAGACGCAACTGGAGCAAAATAATGCGCACTTCTTACAACGCAACCTTAATGAGGTATCACAGCGGTTACAGCAATTGCAGCGTGAATTAGAACAGTGGACATTACCGGATATGCAGGTAATGTCGCTTTATCAACAGCAGTTAACTGACCAGCAAGCTGCGCTGGACAATGAAGAGCAATCGTTAAGTCAGCTGCGTAGCCAGGAGGGCAGCCAGCAGCAAGCCTTGCAACAGGCCAGGCAAGACTGGCAGCAGGCACAGCGAAACTTGCATCAGCTGGAAGCTGAAATTCAGTCCCTGCAGAAATTGCAGCAAAGCACCAAGCAAGACCAGCAGTTGGGACCCTGGTTGCAAAAAACAGGCCTGCAATCGGTACCTCGCCTATGGCAGGCTGTGCAGATTCAGTCTGATTGGCAATCGGCACTGGAAGCGTTTCTCGGCAATAAACTGAATGCCTTGTTGCCCGAGGAATTGTCCGGTTGGGCGCAGTGGCCCCATCCGCAAGCGGCACTGGCGGTTGCACAGCCAGCTGAGGTGAGTGAAGCTAGCGCTACGCAATGGCAGGGATTGCCCAGCTTATATAGTTTGTTGACAATCAAGCAACCCGCTGTGGCTGGTGCCTTGCAACATTGGCTGGCGGGTGTGTACGTCCTGGAAGATATGCAGCAACTGGCACAGTATCAGTCCCAGTTGCCCGTTGGCGTATCATTACTGACAAGAAATGGTGATGTTTACCAGCGGTATAGTGTGGTGTATCACGGACGCCAGACGCACATGCAAGGGGTCTTGGAACGGCAACAGCATCTGGATAGCCTGCAGGCTGATCTTGAGCCTGCACAAAAAGCCGTTTTCTCAAGCCAGCAGCTTACGCAGCGCATAGAACAGGATTTGCAAGCCATTCGCCAACAGCAGCAGCAATCGCATCAGCGTATCAAGCAACTCACGACCAGTATGCACGAATTGCAAATGCAGGTCTCAAGTATTCAGCAAACGCATGATAACGCTGTGCGCCGGCAAACCTCCTTGCAACAGGATTTGGCGCAGGCTGAAGCCAAACAAGCGAGCTTGGTTAATGAACTGGCTTTGGCGCAGGGCCGGATGGCTGAATATGAAGCGCAATTCGCTGGTCTGGAGCAAGCGGCACGCGAAGCGCAATCGCACAAACAGCAAACTGAGCAACGTTATTTCAATCTGCGAGACAGTGTGCAACAGGCTGAAAAGGACCAGCAATCGCAAGAGTTCGAGCAAACTCTACTCAAAAATGCCGTCAATGACTTGCAGCAACGTCTGGTCTACAACGCGCAGGAGACTGAACATTTACAACACCGTCTGGCTGAAATTGAGCAAGCGTTAACCATCAGTAATATGGAGGCACTTAAAGCCAATTTGGCGCAGGCGCTCACGCAGCAGCATCATTGTGAGCAGGCACTCGCGCAGGCCAGAAACCAGTTGGCACAACAAGAGGCGGCATTGCAGCAGCAGGAACGCGACCGCATGCAGGTAGAGCAGCAATTACACCCTTTGCGCGATGCAGTCGAGCAAAAGCGCCTCAAGCAGCAGGAATGCCGTTTGCAAGTAGAACAATGTCAGCAGGTGCTGGCAGAAACTGGGCTCAATGAAGAGGACATTCAGCAAGGGCTAGATTTATTAACATCTGTACAAACCCAGGCACAAGTCACGCAAAAACTGCAACAGCAAATCCAGCAATTGGGGCCTGTGAACATGGCAGCCATTGAAGAACTGGCGACAGAAAAAGAACGCAAAGGTTATTTGGACAGCCAGCTCAAAGATTTGCTAACGGCCAGTGAAACCCTGGATGAAGCCATACAGAAAATTGACCGGGAAACACGTGGAAAACTACGCGCAACCTTTGACGAAGCCAACCGCAATTTTGGCGAGCTGTTCCAGACACTGTTTAATGGTGGAAATGCCAAGTTGGAGTTGCTAGGGGATGAAATCCTGGACACTGGCGTGCAGGTTTTTGCACAGCCTCCGGGCAAGAAAAATACCACCATTCAATTGCTGTCTGGGGGCGAAAAGGCATTAACGGCGATGGCGCTGGTATTTGCCTTGTTCCGTTTAAATCCAGCGCCATTCTGCCTGATGGACGAAGTGGATGCACCGCTGGATGATAGTAATACCGAGCGTTTTTGCCAGCTGGTACGCGTGATGTCCGAAAAAACACAGTTTCTCTTCGTCTCACACAACAAAATCACCATGGAAATGTCTCAACAGCTAATTGGCGTCACCATGCAGGAGTCTGGTGTATCACGGATTGTCGATGTAGATATTGACGAAGCGATCCGCATGCATGCGGCTTAATGTCAGTTTTGTTGTATTATTACGCAAGCGCTTTAAAGGATAAGTAAGGTCACATGTCTGATTTGTGGATGATATTGGTGTTGCTAGGGGTCAGCATCGTTCTGGCAGTAGTGGTGTTTAACTGGTGGCAGGAAAAAAAATATCGCAGAGACGTTGAATACCGCTTTAGCCATACTCGTGGCGATGTGCTGGATACTGAGTCATCCAGCAAAGAAAAAGAATCCTTCAAGAGAAATACTGCCGAAAAACAGCCTGTGTCAGAAGAGGTTGAGGGCTGGATGTCAGAACCTCGTGTGCGCCAGTCTCCAAAGGTTGAGCCTGACTTTAACGTGAGTCAGGTCGCCTCATCTAAAAAGCCTGTGAGTGATAAAAGCGGTTTGAATTTAAACAAACAGCCCGGTTCAACTCCGTCGTCTAACCCTGATCACTTTGGTTCAAGCATACAGCCAGTCGTAGCACCTGCGGCTGAGATACCTTCACCGGTTGGCCAGGAAGTGATTCCTGAAGTTGCACAACTCCCTGCAGAAAATGAATTGGAGCCGTTATCAGCTCCTGAAGTAGTGGCAGAAAATCCAGCGCTACCTTCTGCTGTGCACACGGCCATGGATTGGGTTGGCCTGATAGATGCACCCTTGGGTGTCATGCTGGCCGAGCTGGAGGATATGCAAGCTGAGGTCAGAACTTTCCCCCAACATGCCACTTTGTGGGCACAAAGCTCGATCAGCGGGGACTGGCAGGACGTATTGAGTCTGGATGCCAAAGCCATGCAAGACCAGACTCCAGCCAGCCAGGTGGCCTGTAGCTTGCAGCTGGCTGACCGGGGTGGTCCCGTGGATGAAGAAACCCTGAAACGCTTCCAGAAATCCATGGAAACGTTGGCGCGTGCATTAGGCCTGACCGTGAGCTGGCAGGGCGGTTATGAACCCTCACAGCAAGCGCAGTCCATTGATGCCTTCTGCATTGAGGTTGACAAGGCAGTTGAGTTTCATGTGCTCGCCAACCAGGGCATGTTCCATGCGACCAAGCTACGTGGGCTGGCTGAAGCCTGTGGCATGCAGTTGAGCGATGAGGGACGTTTCGAGTTGTTCAATACACTAGGCCAGTTAGAATTCTCTGTCCGTAATTATGAAGGCAAACCATTTTCTGCAGACATGTTGAAATCTGCTGTGATGACTGGCATGACCTTTCAGCTGGATATTCCTACCACCCCAAATAGTTTGCAGGTGTTTGATCATATGGTTGAGATTGCACACAATATGGCAAGTAGTTTAAGTGCCAGCCTGATTGATGTGAATCGCAAGCCGATTGGTGACGTGCAACTGGATAAAATCCGCCAGCAGCTCAGAAATATTTCCAATGCAATGGCCGCACAAGGGATCATTCCCGGCAGTAGCCACGCCAAACGCCTCTTTTCTTAATGATGTCAGCCCAAGAAGCTGCGCTGCTTTTACAACAGCTCAAGCAGCGCATTGCCGAATACGACTATCACTATTATGTGCTGGATGCCCCGTTAGTCAGTGATAATGAATATGATGGCATTTACCGGCAACTGCTGGAGATTGAGCAGCAATATCCTGCACTGATTACGATAGACTCGCCCAGTCAGCGGATTGGCGGACAAGCCGTTTCGGCTTTTGACAGTGTCAAACACCGCCAGGCCATGCTGTCACTGAATAATGCGTTCAGCGATCAGGAGCTTGAAGCTTTTGACCGGCGTGTTCGAGAGGGCACAGGTGAATCACAGGTCGAATATGCGGTTGAGCCTAAGTTCGATGGCCTGGCAATTACACTGACCTATGAACATGGCGTTTTTGTGCAAGGGGCCACACGTGGTGATGGTTACACTGGAGAAAATGTCACACATAACCTCAAAACTATCCGTGCGATTCCAAGCTGCCTTAATATAGCCAATCCGCCGGCCCTGCTTGAGGTCCGCGGTGAAGTATTGATGCTGAAAAAGGATTTTGAAAAACTAAATCAGCAACAGGCTTCAGTAGGGGGCAAACTGTTTGCTAATCCACGTAATGCTGCGGCGGGGAGCCTGCGCCAGTTAGATCCTAATATTACGGCTAAACGCCCTTTGCATTTCTTCGCCTACGGTCTGGGAGCCAGTGATGGCACGCCAGACCTGCATTCGCATGCCGAGGCCATGCAATACCTCACCAATTTGCGTTTCCCGGTCTCTGCATTACGTGGCCTAAAAACAGGTGCACAGGGATTGCGTGACTATTATGCCGAGATTGGTGAAAAGCGTAGCAGTTTGCCTTTTGACATTGATGGCGTGGTCTATAAAGTCAATGCTTTTGAATTGCAAGATGTTTTAGGCTTTGTTTCGCGTGCCCCGCGTTGGGCGGTGGCCCATAAATTCCCGGCAGAAGAAGCCACCACGCTGGTCGAAGATATCACTGTGCAGGTTGGCCGAACGGGCGCTATTACCCCGGTCGCACGATTAAAACCGGTGTTTGTGGGAGGGGTCACCGTCACCAATGCCACGTTGCACAATGAAGACGAGATGCGACGCAAAGATATTCATATCGGCGACACTGTGGTGGTAAGGCGGGCAGGGGACGTCATCCCGGAGGTGGTTTTGGTCAAGCATGAGTTGCGTCCGGCTGATGCCCGCCTATTTGTCATGCCTGCCGTATGTCCGGAATGCGGTTCGCATGTGGTTCGCCTTGAAGATGAAGCGGTTGCACGCTGTACCGGTGGACTGATCTGCCCCGCGCAACGTAAACAAGCCATCACGCACTTTGCATCACGTCGCGCCATGGACATTGAAGGCCTGGGTGAAAAACTGGTTGATCAACTGGTGGAGCGCAATCTGGTGCATCACCTGGATGATGTTTACCGCCTTAACTTGCCTATGCTTGCCGGGCTGGATCGCATGGCAGAGAAGTCAGCCCAAAATGTGCTGTCTGCCATAGAAAAGAGTAAGACCACCACATTGCCACGCTTTATTTATGCGCTTGGTATCCGTAATGTGGGCGAAGCGACTGCCAAAGATCTTGCGCAGCATTTCGGTAGCCTGGAAGCCCTGATGCAAGCCAGTGTCGAGAGCTTAATGCAAGTCCATGATGTGGGTCCTGTCGTGGCTGAGGCTACCTTTCAATTTTTTGATGAGCCCCATAACCGCGAGGTGATCGCTGCCATGCGGGCTCAGGGGGTGCAATGGGCGGATATTACCAAAACGAGCACATCGACTGCTTTTGCCGGCAAAACCTTCGTCTTAACCGGGACACTCCCTACGCTGAAGCGCGATCAGGCGCAAGCCATGATTGAAGCTGCAGGTGGCAAGGTCAGCGGCAGTGTCTCCGCCAAAACCAGTTACGTGGTGGCTGGTGCGGAGGCGGGCAGCAAACTTGAAAAAGCGCAACAGCTGAATATCCCTATCCTGGAAGAATCGGCATTGCTTGAGATGTTGCAACCATTAAAGAATAGCGAGAAAAAGCCTTCTGAGGCTTCATCAACACAACCGGATTTATTTTAAGATGAATTCTAAAATTACTTTAGCTTTAATCATCAATATATTGATTTTAAATCAATCTTTCGCAAAAGATGCTGGCTTGGATTTATGTGATGCAGCGATAAAAAATCGACAATACACTCAGGCGATCACTATCGCAGAACAGCACGTCGACCATGCCGGATTCTGGTTATGTAAGGGCCGGGCACAATCTTCTTTAGGCCAGAATGCCGCGTCGCTAGACAGTTTTAAGCAAGCCATTGCGCTCAAACCTAATGGCCTGGAGTTAATCTCCGCATATATGTTGTTGGGCAATGCACAACTTGAAGCCAAAACGCACGCTTTGGCTATTGAAAGCTATCAGCAGGCGCTCAAATTAAGTGATCAGCAAGAGATGCGCCGTTATAGCCGTATTGCGCATAATTTAATTGGCGAAGCCTATTTTGAAATCGGACAATATACAAAGTCATTAAAAGCTTTTGAAGCTGGCGAGAGGCTGGCCATGAATGATGACGAGCGGGCGGACAGCTATATACATGAGGCCCTGGTTTACCAGCAAATGCAGCAGACTGATAAAGCGATTGAGTACCAACTCAAAGGCGTGCTGATGCTGCGTAAATCTGGCACGCCTGATCAATATGCCGAAGCCAGTTTAGTCTTGGGTAAATTGTTTGCCGCCAAGAAAGATTTTGTAGGTGCAAGTAAAACCTATCAGCGTCTGATGGAATATGCCCGTGAGAATGGTGGTCTGTTCTATGAGGCTAAGACTGCGATTTATTGGGCCGAAGTAAAACGTGCTGAAGGCGATATTGCTGGGGCTGATCAATTAATCAAACAAGCTGAAGCGATTGCGTTGCAATACAAAGATCCTGAACTCGATGAATTACTCGCAAAGTCGAAATAGGGTTACAACGCGCAGGTAGCCGAAAACTCAGTTTGAGACAGGCTGAGTTTTTTAGTATTTCTATAATTTAACATAATATACATTATGCGAATACATTGATCTAATAAGATTGGATTAGCATGATTTCATCTCATTTATCGGCAATTTGTGAATTCCAAACATGTGTACCATCACAAATCAATATAGGGAGATGCCATATGCAGTTATTACCCACCTCTGACATGATGAAAAAAATATCAGAGTCATGGTCATTTGTGAGCGGCGAGACTTTCGAATTTAAGGAAAGTAATCACTACACATTTCACAGCCATGAAAACCTCATGGCTGTCATCTTACCTCTATTTGTAGATAGCCAGCCTCAACGCGAGTCAATCGCGATTGGTTTGATATTGGACGATGCAGAAGCCATTAAAGTGGCTGCACATATGTTTGGTTTATCTAAAGAAACTCTTTCAGCAGCTGACGTCCAGGATGCAAAAAAAGAAACATGCAATATTTTAGGTGGTGGTTTGATTGTGGACAAAAACAGTGAGTTGGGCCTGCCACAAGAGATTCCATTAGAAGAGTTTTTTAAATTACAAAAAGATGCGACTTTCAGCAGGTTATTTGTCAGCGAAAAGCCGAATGAAGATCTGGTGAATCTCGTTATATTCGACGTAAAAAATGCGTTTTCAGGGGTACTTTTATCATGAGCACATCAACAGGCAATGTAGCTAAATTTTTGATTGTGGATGACAGCCGGGCAATCCAGAGCATTATTAAACGAGTGATTGAATCCTGTAACTATCCAAAACTGGAAATTCAGAGTGCAAGCGATGCCGAATCTGCCATGGATATCCTTGAGAAGTTCAAGCCAGATTTAATCATTACTGATTGGCATATGCATAAAATCAGTGGGCTTGAATTTTGTCAGCATGTTTCCCAGACTTATGGAAACAAGATTCCAATTGGGTTTGTAACGACTGAGTCCAGCCAAGAAAAAATCGAGTTGGCATATCAAAGTGGTGCGAAATTCGTTATTAATAAGCCCTTTCAGGACATGGACTTAAGGACACAGTTGGTACGCTTTGTACCACTGAATGGCGCTGCGAAAGCAAGCACAGTCCCTGATGAGCTGAAAAACACAATAAGCACCCTATCGACGCTGTTGAAAGGCGAACCGTTTACTTTCGAGCCCTGCCCTCCACTGGCACTGGCCGACTTCAGTGAAAATAATTTCCTTGGTTTATTTGGTGAAAATGGTAAAACGCCTCCGGTCAATGCATTGGCGATTATGGATATGGGGGCCGTGGGAGTATTATGGGGCGTCCACAATGATCAGCAGTCAATGATTCTGTCCATTGTCAAAAATGGCACTGCGTCTAATGAGCAGTTGGACGAAGCACGAAAATTTATGGATGAATTTGGTGCAGGGTTATCGATTGGGTACAAAAATGGTCCACTCAAACTCGCTCGTTCAAGTATCGTGAACAGACAGTTCCCGCGGCTGGAAATGTCTCTTGCCTCGAACGAAGGACGTACAGACTATAAGTTAACTGTGCCAGGAATAGGTGTAGGTTATGTGACCTACATTAAACTAATCTAAGGGGCATGTATGGCTTACAGTTACACTGAGATTGTTGGTAGCCTAGCACTCATCATCAGTTGTGGTGCGGCGGTATTGCTCGTTAAATTGTTGCTCAGCAATACCCTGCAACAAGAAAAGTTTTTTAATGCCTTGGGGCGATGCCATATCGAGCTCCAAAGCTCTTCCAATAAACTTGAAACACTTTGCACCATATTAGACCGCCGTTTCTCAAATATGGAGAATGACTCTGCACAAGCAGATCCTATGATAATCAATATGTTGCAACGCTTTGATAAGGTCTCTCAAGAGCTTCTTGAATGCGTTGATGATTTATTCCTACCCAATCAATCTACTGAATCAACCAGGTCTAATGCAGAGTTACCGCATGAATCTGTCATGCAAGAAATTTCCAAGTTGCAGTCCAGTCTGGAAGAGATTACTCACCAGCTAAGAAGAGGCAATTATCTTTCTATGGATGAGAATGCCGAAATGGCGGCAATGCGGAAAAGAATTGAAAGCTACCAGTCCATGGTTATGAAGGCTAGAGCCGATGCTAAGGAGTCAGATAGCATCATGGCGAGCCTCAAGGAAGAAATTGCGCGACTTAGCAATATGACTGCTCAAACACTCTCCTCCTCTAACGCAGATACCGCATTGCAACAAGAGGTTCAAGTGTTAACGCAAGAAAAACAAGCGCTTGAAGCAAAACTGGTGGCGTTACAAGATGAAATGCGCCGCAACACAATTGAAAAAGAATTTATTGAAGAGCGGTTTATAGGCCTTTCATAACCATGTATTTCAACTCATCGGGCATCAGGATGGGAAGGCCATTATTCCGCCTCTTTATTTTAAAAGAGGTTTTTTTCTTTCAATCTGTTTTAGCTTATTGGATGCCACCAGTTGTTGCCTTTGGGAATCTTTTAACTGGCCCTTAATCAGGCTTATGTTTTCGCGTAGTTCGTTGACCAACTTTTGATTCTTGGCCGTTTGACTTTTGGTGGCAGCATGCTCTTTTAACAATGCCTTTTTAAGCTCGGCGATTTCGGATTCTAATTTATAAACCCGCTGCCGCTCTCGATCAAGTTCCATGACTGATTTTGATTCAAGCTTCTTATAGCGGTCATCGGCCAATTTCATTGCAGCATGCAATTTATGTATTTTTGCAGTGTACTCATGGCTCATGCTCTTGAGGGAGGTCTCCAGCGTTGCTTTCTCGTTTTGCAAAGTGACGACGGTTTCTTTTTGTGTCGCTAGTAGCTGACTATCAATCAGTCTTCTTTTTTCATCTTCTTGCAGCTGTTTTTTTGCATGCTCAAGTTCTCGTTGCTGTAGCGCATAACGCTCCTCAAGATGCTTTAATTGGGATTTGTATTGTTCCAGCTCATGCTTGTTCGTGTGTTGCTTGCCATCGATTTCAAATTGGTTAGTTTGATAATTTTGCTTGGCAACTTCCAATGCGCCTTTCCATAACGTGCTGAGTGCTTCCCCCGCAAATTCACGTAATGATTCTGGTAAGCCTGGCTGCTCAATATCTACGCGTCTTTTTTCCCTGAGTTCTGACCAGAAACTATTGACTGCCTGGGTCGGCGTTGCCATCGTTCCTTTGCGTACCAGTTGATATAACTTATTTGCAGTGGGTTGAATGCCATATCTAAAAAACATTAAACGGCAGACTTCACGGTATAGCTCTTTTGTTTGGGGAAATTGAACGCGTAAATTCTCTACATCTTGGACCAGTTTAATTTCGTCGGTATGCGTCAAGCTCATCATCTTCATCAATTCTGGGATTGCTTAAGTTTTTGTGACAAAAGCCTGATGCATTTAGTTTGCAAAAAATTGCGTATATTGATTTTCTAATAACCAAATTTTGTATTGAAAGCAATCTACTCGTGTTTTTGCAACAAGTTAACTACCTGATTTTTATATTTTAATTTTGACTGGAGAGATTTTTTATTACGCACATCTATAGATGTTGCCACAGGATGATTAACATATTTTTGCCATGTGTTAACATTTTAAACGCAGTGGAAATTTGTCATATCAGGAGAGGAAAAAGATGAAAAATAAAAGAAAATACAAAAAACTATATACGCAACACTCATTGAAATGGAGCCTGAAAATTGGCGACTATTTGGGGACATTGACACCACATCAAGCTGTCAGGTTGGTAAACGCTAAACCTGCCATTTTTCATCGCTGGATGTCTGGTAATCTCGCTGCGCCAGTGAGTAAGCTTGAAAAAATTAAATGCTGTGCGTTTGCCGAGTTTAGAAGGCGTCACCGAAAAGCATCCCGTTTGCAACGGGTAACTGCGTCAGATGTAGAGGTGATCAAAGCAAAATTCTTATGGAAAAATATGATTTTTGACCAAATGAATATGATCACGAAACGCAGATTCTGTATTGGATTAAAAAAGTTATACCGATAGTCTGCACATATAAAAGCAGATAAAAATAAAAGCAGATAAAAAAAGACCACCTCAATAATGAAGTGGTCTTTTGTTTTTTGGTGGGCTGGGGGAATTGAACTTTCGGTGAAATTAATTAAATCAAACACTTGTAATATCCTTGTGACTAATTTGTGACCAAAACTGCATAACCTTACCTCCGGCTGAACTGTCTACTTCTGGAATCCAGCGGCCATATCTTTTACGAATCATGCCCCAATCCTTGTGGCCCATTTGCTGGGCAACCCATAACGGATTTTCTCCAGCGGAGAGAAGGGTGCTGGCATATGTATGGCGGGTTTGATATGGGTTTCTATACTGCACCCCTGCCCGCTTCAATGCGGGCTGCCACATTGTTTTACGAATCTGTGCATCAGTTTCCCAGGGAGAATTGGTTCTGGGATTATGAAAAACCTCTTTTCCTGCAAGATAAGTAAACTGTTTCTGGTCTTGGAGTGCTTCAAGCGCTGGTGGAAACAACTTAACATCGCGTTCACCTGATTTTGTTTTGGGTTGTTTTACGTGTTTATTAACACATGCCCTTCTCACTCGAACCAAGCCCGCTTTCCAGTCAATGTCTGACCACTCTAACGCGATCAGCTCTGATGTTCTGAGGCCTGTCCAACATGCGAATTGAATTAAGTTCTTTCCTTGCTGAGGCAATACTTTTGAAATCTCATAAATCTCGGCGGGAGTAAAAGGTTGTGGCTCATCAAACCTGACAGATAAATTACCAACTCGCTGTATTGGGTTCCTTTCAATCAGCCCATCCGCAAATGCATCGTTCATAATCGTCCGTAAGGGAATTAGTACGTTATTAATGCGTTTATTGCTTATGGATAGCCCACCTATCCAGCTTTTAATTTTGGAGGTTGTTAAGTCAACTAGCCTGATGTCACCAAAAGCTGGTTTCAGATGATGTTCAATTGCGCTGCGGTAATTTTTCCATGTACTTATTTCACAAGTTCGCTTTGCTGACTGAATGTAGTCATCTAGAGCTTGAGAGACGGTCTGATTACTGAGCTTTAAACCCAGCGCGGCATTTTTACTGTTAGGAAAGTGATTTTGATAAGAGAACGTGCCAATTGCGATTTCGTGCAGAATTGTTGATTTTAAGCGATCAGCAAATATTAAATTTGCTTTGGTTGGCGCAAGTTTCAAAGTTTCACGGCAACGTTTACCTAAATAGTAAAAGTCGATTTGTATACTTCTGCCACGTGCTTTTACGCCTTGCCCTCTATCCATTTTTGAATCGCCTCAAGATTAAAGACTATTCTGCCATCGGGTGCTTTACGCCAATGTATGCCATTAAGCCAAACACCCTTTTTAATTTTTGCGCGTATAGCATCATCTGTATAGCCAATAGATGCAACGACAATATTAATTAAAACCCACTTAATCATTCGTCAACATCTTTGCGTAATGGGTATTTCAACGCATCAAAAATTGAAGGTGGGTTTTCATTACCCATTTCTTTCTCAAGGGCCTGATAATGTTTATCTGCTAATTGCCAAAAATCTACTCGAGGGCCAATTTCGTCTCTTATCTCTTCGCCATCGGGCAAAATATGAACAATTTCACCCTCGTAGACAGGTATACTTTTAATAACATCCTCTATAGATGTTGACAGCAAATCGCCTACAATCTCAGTACGCGTTTTGTGTGGATACATCTCGCATAAAGCTGCTAATTTGGCAGCCACATGAACAGGCAATCTGAAAGAGTATTGTTTCGAAGTTACTCTTGAATTGTCAGGAGAACTCCAGACATTATGCAAATCAGAAGATTTCATATTAAATTTTTTAAAAATGTTAATTGAAATTCATAATAAATTATATTTAAAATTTTAGTCAAGCATTAAATAAAAAAAGAGATTGCATATGGAAGATTTTATAAAAGATTTGAAATTTCAAGTTTATGATCGATTAAAAAGTCCACTAATTACTACTTTCTGTTTTTCATGGATTTCATGGAACATTTCAACAGTAATCTTAATTTTTGGAAAAGGTGATTTCGATAAAAAAATTGAAATGGTTAAAAGACTTTATAAAACTAATTATGATTACTTTTTACAGGGATTAATTTATCCATTTTTATCTTCGTTGGTTTTTATTGGTTTATATCCACTTATTGCAAGATGGACATTCATTTACTGGAGTAATCAGCTCAAAATAACAAAGAGAGAACAAATAAAAATAGAGGATACAACTCCAATAACTCAAGAAGATTATCAAAACCTAAAGAAAAGTTATTACTTAGCAGAAAAAACCTATGAGACTGAGTTAGAAAGACTTCAAAACGCAAACAAAACTCTAAAAGAGAGAGAGAAGTCATTAGAACTGGAAATTAATCAACTTATTGATAAGGAAAAAACAATTATCCAAGAGTTATCAAAATTGAAAGAAGATAATTTAGCTTTGAAAAAAGAGCTTGATGAAAAAATGAAAAGGATATCTGAACAAGATACCTTAATTGGCCAACATCAAAAATTAAATGTCGAGATGTTGCGAGATAATTTGGATAATAAACAAATGATTCTTGATATCGATAAATTTATAATGGAATTAGGTGTAAAAACAGATGGATTGCCAAGAGAGTACATTGATTTTTTTAAAAATCTAAAACAATTTAAAGAGTCGAACAACATTAAATTTGATGAATTGAAGGTAATCACATATCTCTTGTCGCAAGATGGAGCTGCATCAAAGCAAAAGCTACAGGAATTTTTAAATATTAAATCAATTAATTTCGAAGTCGTTTTGAAAAAGCTTTTTTCAAGCGATTTAGCATATTCAGATAGCTTAAATGTGCATCTTTCAAGTAAATGTAAAGAAAAGGCATACGACGCTAACCTTACTAGAGTCGAAGCAACAACATTAAAAGAAATTGTGCAAAGATTCAGAAATTAATAATTTGTATCAGATTGAGACAAAAGTGCAGTATTACAGACACTGCACTTTAAGCATCGAGGGGCGCTGGATGCGCGCTCTCCCCTACTTTTGGCGGGCGGGCGCTAACGCGTCCGTCCTCAAAAGCAGGTACCCGTCGCGCCGCGGTGTCGCGTCCAGCTTTACAAGCAGTCATGATGATAAACCGCCTAGTCTGTAGAGGTTTTCCGTCGCTCGGGTTCGAAATATAGTGATGTTCCAATAGCCCACTCAGGAACTTGTACGATTGCTTCAGGGCGTAAAACCCTCACAAGAGGAATAACATTATCCGGTTTTGATGGCTGCCTGATTGCAATATCAATTCCGCGTTTCAAAAACTCGGTACGATAACGATAAAAAGATGCTCTGGGGTACAAAGCACGAAGATCTTCGCCTTCTTTCCAAAGTTTGTAAACAGCGATTAACCTAGCTGGAAGCCCCTCTAAATCCACGGCAGATATATTGAACTGTTCAGACATATTTAAACTTTGGATATAAGCTAATAGCTGTTCAACTGGAGTTGAAGTTTTCCATTGTGCAGCAACACTGAGCTGCTTTTCTTTCAATTGAAGGCTTCTGAGCGTCAGTTCACCACGTAGCTTATTATCAGCCCAATCATATAGATTGTCACGTTGATCTATTTCATCAGGGAGTTTATGTTTTCTCGCGTCTAATTCATCACCTTTTGAATAAAACTTGACCGACCAACGTCTTGAGTTTTTTCCGAAATACAAAGTACTACCTGTCATGATTGGGCGGCCATGCCGGCTTTTGGACTGCATCTCGGCCGCTCGTAGCCATGCTCTTACATCATGACGTTTAGGCAACTCCCACATTGCGGTGCAATCAACTCTTGAAAGCCTGTAATGGCCAGTTTTCCAAATTTCAATATCTTCGGTGCTGGGTGAAAGATTAAATAAGCCTACTAAACGAAGCATTGCCGTGTAAACAAGGCCAATCAGGTCATCGGTACCAAACAGGTTATGTCCTTGGAGCCACTTTACAATGTTTCCATCTATAAGGATGTTTTTATTATCTATGGATTTAATGTTCAGTGAGGCTTCATGAGAACCACGGACTTGCTGTTTTTTATGTACCAGCCACTCAATTTCACCATAATTGTTTGTTGAGGCGACACGACCACCAACAATCATGTCATCATGATGACAAGGGATGATTGCAGTAATCCAGTCAATCATTTCGGCCACCAATTCTTGTGACCAAATTGTGACTAAATGTGACCAATTTGTGCCCAAACGGAGACAAAAAAAGACCATTCCAAACGGAATGGTCTTTTATATTACGCTCAACAACCCATTGTTTATAAATGGTTTTATTTGGTCTGGAGTGGTCTCCAGAAAACATCACTTTGGTGGAGCTGGGGGGAATTGAACCCCCGTCCGCAAGCCCTCCACAGACAGTTCTACATACTTAGCTGTGTTGTTTATATTTAACCAGGCACCCACCAACGAGCAAGCAGATGACTAGCGAGTTGCCTTGGATTTAATGCCTTACCAAGCAACCCGGTAAGACACGATCCTCTCTAAATGACGCTGCTGCCGGTTACCCGGCCCGACCGAGAGGCTCTTCGGTGCAGCGTCCGGCTGGATTAAGCAGCCAGAGCGTAAGTTTCGTCGTTTGCGACTATACTTGTTCAGATGGATTTACGAGGGAACCTGAATCCTCGGTATGCCCTGCACTGCTTTGCAACCCACGTCGAAACCGGGTCAGCCCCAATGCAATCTTGCGATTATACGCCTTAAAGCTTGGGGAGCCAAACTTAAGAGTGCATTTCTATGACATGGTACAATTCGACTATGTTCAAAAAAATTGTGATTTTTGGGGTAGGTTTAATCGGGGGATCAGTTGCTCTCTCACTGAAAAAACAGGCACATATCCCTCAAGTGGTAGGTGTTGGCCGATCTGGTCAAAGCCTGCAAGAAGCGCTGAAACTGGGTTTGATTGATGTCGCTGAAACAGACGTTGCCCATGCAATGCAAGATGCCGACCTGGTACTCATCGCCGCCCCCGTAGCGCAAACGCCTGCAATTTTACGTTCGATTCGCCCGCATTTAAATGCAGCGACGATTATTACTGATGCTGGCAGCACAAAATCGGATGTGATGGCTTATGCAAAAGCCGAGTTAGGTGACAAGTTTGACCAGTTCGTCGGAGGTCACCCGATTGCCGGTGCTGAAAAAAGCGGCCCTGCTGCGGCCATGGCTGATTTATATATCGGCAAAAATGTAATCCTGACGCCGGACGCAGATACACAATCAACAGCGATAGACAAAGTCACCGCACTTTGGCAACAATGTGGTGCTGTGGTGTCCAGGATGAGCCCTCAGGAGCATGATAACGTGTTTGCTGCGGTTAGCCATTTGCCCCATTTACTGGCATTTGCCTTGGTAGAGGACCTGGCTAAACGAGACAATGCCGAATTGCTGTTTAAGTTTGCCGCCAGTGGTTTCAGAGATTTTACGCGCATTGCTGGCAGTCATCCTGAAATGTGGCGAGACATTGCTCTCGCTAACAAAACGGCTCTGCTAGGCGAACTCAAACTTTACCAGCAGGCCTTGAGTGAAATGACAGCCCTGCTTGAAAAGGCAGATGCCGATGGGTTGCAAGCCCTATTTGAACATGCCAGCCGTGCCCGCAACGATTGGGCAAAAACTAAAATTCAATAATTAGCACACCGTTATGGAACAACTGCATTTACCAGCTGCACATCAAGCTCAAGGCACCATCACCCTGCCTGGGTCTAAAAGTATCTCAAACCGCACTTTATTACTTGCAGCGTTGGCCGACGGCGTCACAATTATTCGCGACTTGCTTGCTTCTGATGACACGGCAAGGATGTTGGAGGCTCTGACTTCATTAGGTTTGCAACTTGAGAATATTGGCGAAAATGCCTGGCGGGTGACAGGTTGTGGCGGCAATTTCCCCAATAAGCAGGCGGATCTTTTTTTGGGCAATGCTGGGACAGCATTCAGGCCATTGACTGCGGCCCTTGCGTTTTCTGAAGGCGAATACCATTTGCATGGGGTCCCCCGTATGCACGAGCGCCCGATTGGCGATCTGGTAGATGCTTTAAAACAAGTGGGTGCACAGATTGATTATCTGGGTAATCCTGGCTACCCTCCCCTGCAAATTTCCCCGGCCAAACTGAATGTCAGTCAGCCCATTCAAATCCGGGGAGATGTTTCCAGCCAGTTCCTGACTGCATTATTAATGGCGTTACCGCTCACTGGGCAAGCCGCTACCATAGAGGTGGTGGGCGAATTAATCTCCAAGCCTTATATCGAAATCACACTTAACCTAATGCAACGCTTTGGTGTCAGCGTTAAACGAGAGGGCTGGCAGCGCTTTTATATCCCCGCCGCAGTCCGCTACCAATCACCAGGCGAAATCTATGTAGAGGGTGATGCTTCAAGCGCTTCTTACTTTATTGCCGCCGGTATCCTGGCTGGGGATGTCACTGTTAAGGGCGTTGGTGAAAGAAGTATCCAGGGCGATATCCGTTTTGCGGAAGCGGCCAATTTGATGGGTGGTCGTATCAGCTATGGTGAGAACCATGTACGTGCAGAGAAAACTGCTGCTTTAAAAGCAATTGACCTAGACTGTAACCATATTCCGGATGCGGCGATGACATTGGGCGTCATGGCGATGTTTGCTGAAGGCACAACCACCTTGCGCAATATTGCCAGTTGGCGTGTCAAAGAAACCGACCGCATTGCCGCCATGGCCACAGAGTTACGCAAAGTGGGGGCAACCGTGGTTGAAGGCGCAGATTTTATTCAGGTGACTCCGCCAGCGCAGCTCACGCCTAATGCAGTGATCGACACCTATGATGATCACCGCATGGCCATGTGCTTTTCGCTGATTAGCCTGGCAGGTGTGCCGATTACGATTAACGATCCAAAGTGCGTAGGCAAAACGTTTCCAGATTACTTTAATGTATTCGCCAGTATTGCCCGCTAGCCTCATCAGGCTGCATAGGCCCATTCATGTTCATCTGGCTCTGTTGACGCTGCGCCGTGTTGGTGGCGTTGCCAGGCACGTTCATGAAAGTAAAATACCACAGTGTTACAAGCCGGCTCTACCAGTGCCATCAGGCCACCGACAAGAATGCTGCCGGTAAACAGGTAGGCAATACTAAAAGCAACGCTGAAATGCAGCATGGCAAATGAGATGGTTTTAATCATAATTTGCTCCTTGACTAACGATGCCATAATCATATAAAACCCAAAAATCAAAATCCAATTCATTGTTTTTAAGTGATTGATAAATAAAATTTATGACAGAATCCTTACTTCCTCCTGTGATTGCCATTGATGGACCATCTGCCTCCGGTAAAGGCAGCGTGGCAGAACGTGTGGCTAAACACTTTGGCTTTCATTACCTTGACTCGGGTGCTATCTACCGGTTACTGGCATTTGCCGCTTACAAACAGCAGGTGCCCTGGTCTGACGCTAAAGCCTTGGCTGAAATAGCAGCCAGGCTCAATATCAGGTTTGAAAGTGGCGAGACTTATCTTGATAACCAGCTAGTCAGTGCTGAGATACGGACTGAACAAATGGGTAAAGGTGCCTCAGAAGTTGCCGTGCATCCCGAAGTGCGTACAGCTCTGCTGCAGACGCAGCGCAACTTTAGAAAAGCACCGGGAGTGGTCGGTGACGGCCGTGATATTGGCTCGGTGATTTTCCCGGATGCCGGTTTGAAAGTATTTCTGACGGCTGCGGTAGAAACGCGTGCCAAACGTCGCTACGACCAGCTTTTGCAACGTGGTGAAGCAGCCAGCTATGAGCACATTTTGCAAGATTTGCAACAGCGCGACCTCAGGGACAGTCAGCGTGCAGTCGCACCGCTAAAGCAATTACCTGATGCTATTTTGCTGGATACGACGGACAAGAATATCGAGCAAGCCGTCAACATCATTATCGAGGCCTTTAAAAAAGCCGGACAAAACGCATAAAAATTTGCATAAGTCATTGAACTCAATAATTTTTTTGTGTATAGTTTTGGATTCGGATTGCTCAAGTCACGCTTGGGCAATATTTTTTAAACCTTTTCCATTGTTTGCGCGTTTGCGTGGCAATGGCTCGCTGAAAGATGCCTGTCATTCATGCGAGTAAAATTGGACAATTTTTTAATGGCTTCTATTTCTAATTCATCCTCCTCCATGGAATCTTTTGCAGCCCTCTTCGAAGAAAGCCTGGCCCGCCAGGAAATGCGCGCAGGTGAAGTAATCACCGCCGAAGTAGTATCTGTAGACAATGATTTCGTTATCGTGAACGCTGGCCTGAAATCCGAGAGCGTGATCAACGCTAGCGAATTTAAAAATGCTCAAGGCGAGCTGGAAGTTGCTGTTGGCGACTTCGTTAAAGTAGCGATTGAAAAACTGGAAGATGGTTTTGGTTCTACACAACTGTCTCGCGAAAAAGCGAAGAAAATGCAAGCATGGCTGGATCTGGAAGAAGCCATGAACGAAGGCCGCGTAGTTAAAGGCTTTGTAAGCAGCCGCGTTAAAGGTGGTTTGCGCGTATCCGTGAGCGGCATCATGGCATTCTTACCAGGCTCACTGGTTGATATTCGCCCCGTAAAAGATACGACACCTTACGAAAACAAAGAATGGGACTTCAAAGTCATCAAACTGGATCGTAAGCGTAACAACATCGTTGTTTCTCGCCGTGCCGTTATGGAAGACACTCTGGGTGCCGACCGTGAAGCATTGCTGGGCAGCCTGACAGAAGGCGCAGTGATCAAAGGTATCGTTAAAAACATCACTGACTACGGCGCGTTCGTTGATCTGGGTGGTATCGATGGCCTGCTGCACATCACTGACCTGGCATGGCGCCGTGTGAAGCACCCATCTGAAGTTCTGACCGTTGGTGAAGAAGTTGAAGCCAAAATCCTGAAATTCGATCAAGAGAAAAACCGTGTTTCCCTGGGCATCAAACAATTGGGCGACGACCCATGGGTGGCATTGAGCCGCCGTTACCCAGTAGGCACACGCCTGTTCGGTAAAGTGTCTAACCTGACTGACTACGGCGCGTTTGTTGAAGTAGAACCAGGTATCGAAGGTTTGGTACACGTGTCTGAAATGGACTGGACCAACAAGAACATCCACCCAGGCAAAATCGCTCAGCTGGGCGACGAAGTTGAAGTGATGATTCTGGAAATCGACGAAGACCGTCGTCGTCTGTCACTTGGCATGAAACAGTGCAAACCAAATCCATGGGATGATTTCGCTGCGACTCACGCTAAAGGCGACAAAGTGTCCGGCCAGATCAAGTCTATCACTGACTTTGGCGTGTTCATTGGCTTGCCAGGTGGCATTGATGGCCTGGTCCACTTGTCCGACCTGTCATGGACACAGTCTGGCGAAGAAGCGATCCGTAACTTCAAAAAAGGTGACGAACTGCAAGCCGTTATCCTGGGCATTGACGTGGAAAAAGAGCGCATCTCCCTGGGCGTTAAACAGTTGACTGAAGACCCAAGTGGCAACAGCGCACCAATCGGCGAAGACAAAGGTGGCAAACCAAAAGCCAAGAAAGCCAAAGCTGATGATGTGATGATTGACGAAGCTTCTGCAGGGACAACTAACCTGGGTGCTTTGTTGAAAGCCAAACTGGACAGCAAAAAATAAGAAGGCTTTAGATCATGACACGATCTGAACTGATAGACCTGCTTGCCCAGCGCTTTCCGCAATTAGTGCTGAAAGATGCCGAGTTATCCGTCAAAACCATCCTGGATGCAATGACGGAAAACCTGGCCACAGGCGAGCGTATCGAAATACGCGGTTTTGGCAGCTTCAGCCTCAATTACCGCCCGCCCCGTTTGGGACGTAACCCGAAAACAGGCACTAAGGTGCAAGTTCCGGCTAAATATGTCCCTCACTTTAAGGCTGGTAAAGAGCTGCGTGACCGCGTAGATGCTATCGAATCTTAATTTTCTGTGATTAACAGTCAAAAAAACGGTATCTTCGGATACCGTTTTTTTTACCTGTCATTTGTATATACATGGCGCATCCTTAGCGGCTTGGGTAAAATAAGGCCTGTTCTGAAAAGAGACCTCCTATGCTGGTTGAATTTGAATACTGGTGGCTATTGATTTTGCCACTCTTTTTTACTTTGGGCTGGATTGCAGCCCGCGTGGATATCAAGCAACTGATTGCCGAGTCAACCTCCCTGCCAGCCACTTATTTCAAAGGGCTGAATCTATTGATTGCAGATCAATATCACAAAGCGGTGGATGCGTTTAGTGAAGCACTTTACCTGAATAAAGATTCCCTGGAGCTGCATTTTGTGCTTGGTAGCCTCTTCCGCCGCACAGGTGAAACTGACCGTGCAATTCACCTGCACATGAATCTTTTGGAAAACTATGAGCTGACTGAACAGCAATCAACGTCTATCAAGGTAGAGCTGGCCCAAGATTACTTCAAGGCCGGGCTATATGATAGAGCTGAAGAGTTGTTCCTAACCTTGCGCCATACGCGTTATGAGCAGGCCGCCCTGCGCCACCTGCTTGAAATCTACGTGAAGGAACGGGAGTGGTCGCAAGCCATTGCGATTGCCATCGAGTTAGAGCGCTCATCCGGCATTTCTTTCCGTAAAGAGGTTGCACAGTATTATTGCGAGTTAGCGGTCAATGCCATGATCAGTCAGGATTGGAAACACGCTAAAGCCCAACTGGAACAAGCGCTAGATGCGAATAAAAATTGTGTGCGTGCCAATGTATTGCTTGGTGATATTGCGGCGCAACAAGGCCATCATAGTGACGCGATTGCTTTCTGGAAGCGTATTGAAATGCAATCTCCAGAACATTTAGGTCTGGTTGCACAGAAAATGCTCAAAAGCTATTCACTGCTGTATGGTGAAAGTGACGCTGAAACCAGTCATCAGATTGGCAAGGGACTGAGCGAGGGTTTAAACCAGCTGCATGAATATCTGGAAACCTACCAGATCAGCAGCATCATGTCGGTACTATATGAAGCCACACTGCAAACAGAAGGTGCTGAAAAGGCCGCAAAGCTTGCACGTAACGAACTCATCCGCAAACCCAGCCTGAAATCACTGGATCAGTTATTACAGGCGCGAGCCATGCAAGATGATGCTCAACATGATCTTCAGTTGATGCAGCAAACTGTTCGCAATGCGATTGGCGACCGTGCAGCTTATTATTGCGATCAGTGTGGTTTCCGCGCCAAGCAATATCACTGGCAATGCCCTGCCTGTAATGCTTGGGAGTCCCTGCCGCCAGAGCCTACAGAGGCCACCATTCGCGATATCAAATTACTCAAACGCAAGTGATGCGCCCTATTCAATCCATCTTTTAAATCTTCATATGACTGATAGCAAAATAATTGTCGCCCTCGATTATGCCGATGCAAGCGTTGCCATGGCGCTTGTAGATCGCCTCGAGCCCTCACTCTGCAAACTCAAGGTTGGCAAGGAACTCTTCACTGCAGCAGGCCCTGCTTTTGTCGAATCTTTGGTCAAGCGCGACTACGATGTGTTTCTGGATCTCAAGTTCCACGATATCCCTAACACTGTCGCAAAAGCCTGTCAGGCGGCTGCCAATTTGGGAGTATGGATGCTGAATGTGCATGCCAGCGGCGGCTTACCTATGATGCAGGCTGCCCGTGAAGGCCTGGATAAAGTGTTTGGCGACCGTGCTCCCCTTTTGATCGCAGTTACAGTGTTGACTAGTATGGATGAAGCCACATTACATAGTCTGGGTATTCAGCGTTCGTTAAAGGATCATGTCTTGGCACTAGCGACCCTTACTAAACAAGCCGGCCTGAACGGGGTTGTTTGCTCTGCACAAGAGGCCAGCATGCTCAAGCAATCTTTAGGTGATGACTTTTGCCTGGTCACGCCTGGCATCCGCCCCCAAGATGCCAGTCAGGATGATCAAACCAGAATAGTTACACCTGAACAGGCGTTGTCGCTGGGAGCCCATTACCTTGTTATAGGCCGCCCCATTACACAGGCCGCAGACCCAGTTGTTGCAATAAACACAATAATTAAAAATATTTAACATATTTTAATAAAATGGTGGGTGCGAATCCTTTATCAGGATCCCCTCTATGTAGAATAAAAACAGGCTTAGGAGCCTGTTTTTATTTTTATAACGGAGGATTTATGAAAAAAGTCATACTGGGTTATTTGATGTATTTCATGTTGTTGCCTGCTGCATATGCAGTTGTGGATATCAATGTTGCCAGTCAAGCGGAATTAGAAAGCCTAAACGGCATTGGGCCAGCAAAAGCACAGGCCATTATTGATTACCGCAAAAAGAATGGTGGTTTCAAATCTGTAGAAGAATTAGACCAAGTCCCTGGTATTGGCCAGGCTACATTGGCAAATCTTAAAAAGGATGTCAGCATTGGCGGCAAAAAAGCACAACCCGCTGAAGCTATCGTTAAAACAGAAAAATTAGGTGAGAAGAAGAGATAAATAGAGTATTTATAGGGTAACAAGATATAAAAGCACCCTAATGGGTGCTTTTATATTTTGTGCAGAGAGAGGGATTGTGGCGATGCTATCTTTCGGCATTCGCCTCAAGACCGCCTCCGCTGTCGGCGTCCAGGCTTCACTGATGTTCAGGCTGGTCGAAGCTGCCCTTTATTTATACTCGGGTTCGTATCCCTCTCACGCATAAAAAAAGCACCTTAGAGATGCTTTTCGTATTTGGCGGAGAGAGAGGGATTCGAACCCTCGATAGAGTTGCCCCTATGCCACCTTTCCAGGGTGGTGACTTAAACCGCTCATCCATCTCTCCGAAAGAAGGCGCGATTATACCCATAAAACGTCATCCCGCCAAATCATTTGACAGAATTTTTCTGGTTATTGGATTCATGAATTTCACAGCAAAAGCCACTCTAAAATACCACTCTGATATCTTATAAATCATCAAGAACTTAGTTAAAAAAGCTTGCTTTTGTGACTATGAAGGTTTAATGTTTAGCACACGAACAGACGCCTGAGCCTTATAAAATAAGGATTTAGTGTATGTTTATCGCGATATTCAATTGCGATTGTATGTCAGCGGTTTGGAGAGCAGTTCTGCTACGATATTAATAGAAAAAGCACAGGAGTAACTATGAGTTTGGATCTTCTTAAGGCCATGGGCGTAAAAGTGCCCTACAAAGCCAAGTATGACAACTTTATCGGTGGCAAATGGGTAGCCCCGGTCAAAGGTGAGTATTTTGATGTGATATCACCCATTACAGGGAAACCATATACCCAGGCTGCCCGCTCCAGCGCTGAGGATATCGAGCTGGCATTGGATGCTGCGCATGCTGCAGCAGATAAGTGGGGCAAAACGCCTCCTGCTGAGCGCTCCAACTTGTTGTTGAAGATCGCTGACCGCATTGAGCAAAACCTTGAACTGATTGCTACCGCAGAAACAGTCGATAACGGTAAACCGATCCGTGAAACCATGAATGCGGATATTCCATTGGCAGCTGATCACTTCCGTTACTTTGCTGGCGCATTACGCGCACAGGAAGGTAGCCTGAGCGAACTGGATGAAAATACCGTTGCTTACCATTTCCACGAGCCATTGGGTGTTGTAGGTCAAATCATTCCCTGGAACTTCCCTATCCTGATGGCAGCCTGGAAACTGGCACCGGCCGTTGCGGCAGGTAACGTGGTAGTGATGAAACCAGCTGAATTTACACCTATCAGCCTCTTAATCCTGCTGGAAGTGATTGCTGATCTGATCCCTCCAGGTGTGATCAACGTCGTAAACGGTTTTGGCCGAGAAGTGGGTGCACCACTGTCTACTAGCAAGCGCATTGCCAAGATTGCGTTTACCGGCTCTACAGCCACTGGTCGCTATATTGCACAGGCAGCTGCGAGCAATTTGATCCCGGCTACTTTGGAACTGGGCGGCAAGTCCCCCAACATTTTCTTTGAAGATATCATGGCTGCTGATGATGACTTCCTGGATAAGGCTGTAGAAGGCTTGGTGCTGTTTGCATTTAACCAGGGCGAAGTTTGTACCTGCCCTTCCCGCGCGTTGATTCAAGAGTCTATTTATGACAAGTTTATGGAACGTGTCCTCCCACGCGTGGCTGCCATCAAGCAAGGTAACCCGCTGGATCCAAACACCATGATCGGTGCCCAGGCATCGCAAGACCAGGTCAACAAGATCCTGTCTTACATGGACATCGGCCGCCAGGAAGGTGCGCAACAGCTATGTGGCGGTGAGCGTAATATCCTGGGTGGTGATCTGGCTGAAGGGTATTACATCAAACCGACTTTGTTCAAAGGCCATAACAAAATGCGTATCTTCCAGGAAGAGATTTTTGGACCGGTATTGGCAGTGACGACCTTTAAAGACGAGGCTGAAGCATTGAGCATCGCCAACGATACCATATTCGGCCTGGGTTCAGGCGTATGGACTCGTGATGGTAGCCGCGCTTACCGTATGGGCCGTGGCATCAAGGCTGGCCGTGTTTGGACCAACTGCTACCATGCTTATCCAGCTCATGCTGCTTTCGGTGGTTACAAAGAGTCAGGAATTGGCCGTGAAACCCACAAAATGATGTTGGATCACTACCAGCAAACCAAAAACCTGCTGGTCAGCTACAGCCCGAAAAAATTGGGATTCTTCTAATTTCAGGTTAAGTGTTTGGAATAACAAACGGCTATTAAAAGGAGCGAATTTTTCGCTCCTTTTTTTATCTATAATAATGCTTACTACAACGGGGGAATGCAACATGACAGATCGCGTTTCAGCAACACCGGCCGCAATCGCGCTCATCGAACAATTGACCGCACAACATGGTCCTATCGTTTTTTTTCAGTCTGGCGGTTGTTGTGAAGGCAGTGGCCCGATGTGCTTGCCGGCTGCTGAGTTCAAAGCCAGTCCGGCTGATGTCAAATTGGGCGAATTGCCCGGTGGAGCGATTTTTTACATGAGTGATAGTCACTTCAGCTTTATGCACAGCACGCATACCATACTGGATGCCATGCCCGGTTCAAGTGGCTCTTTTTCGCTGGATTGTGGCAGTGGTATGGCATTTATAACGCGTGGACGACTGTATTCGGATGAGGAGCTAGCGAATCTCCAGCCAGAGCAGCGTATTGGCTTTCAATAAATAAAAAAGCATCCGAAGATGCTTTTTTTATACAATCATGGCGATGACTCAGCTTAGAAGCTAGAAGCCCAAGCTATCCAGTAAATCATCTACCTGCTCTTGGTTAGCGACCACATCGACAGTATTATGTGGATCAATTTGTGGACCATTGAGCAAAGAGTCTTCATCTTTTTTCACGGCAGGTGCAAAGTCTACTAACACCTGAACCAACTGTCTTTCGAGGTCTTGTGCCAGGGTCGTCACTTTTTTGATCACCTGACCAGTCAGGTCCTGAAAGTCCTGCGCCATCATGATATCCATCAACAACGACTTGGTTGTCGCGGTATGGTCATTGGCTAACGATAAATATACTAATGTCTCTTTTACAACAGCGTCATATTCCGACTTGAGTGCCGCACGTTGCATCACCTCTTCCCAGCGCTTTTTAAGTGATGCGGCACGGTCAGACAATTCTGATTGTAGAGGTGTTGCCATATCCGTTGCATTCAACACGCGTTCGGCTGCCTGCTCGGTCATTCTTGCCACATAACTTAACCGGTCACGTGCATCAGGGATCTCCTGTGCAACCTGCTCAAGTACCTTGTCATAGCCAAGAGCGCTCAGGTTGTCATGCAGCGCGCGGGTCATATGACCAATCCGGCTGATCATGTCTTCTTGCTGGGTTTCATTCAGGCCGTGCATCATGGTAGAAGCAATATCTACGACGAGGTTTTCCTGCTTCGGATTGACAGCTTCGGTCATGGTTACACCTCGCCTTTTTCCATTTTCTCAAAGATTTTGGAGAGTTTTTCTTCTAGGGTGGCCGCTGTAAAAGGCTTCACCACATAGCCACTAGCTTTAGCCTGTGCTGCAGCGATGATATTCTCTTTTTTGGCTTCAGCAGTCACCATGAGTACTGGTAGTTTAGAAAGCTTGTTATCGGCCCGGATGTTTTGCAACATGGTTAAACCGTCCATGTTAGGCATGTTCCAGTCTGAAACAACAAACTCAAAGTCACCATTGCGCAGTTTGTTCAATGCGTCTGCACCATCTTCGGCTTCTTCCACATTGTTATAACCCAACTCCTTGAGCAGGTTACGTACGATTCTACGCATGGTGGAAAAGTCGTCCACTACCAGAAATTTAGTATTAGGGTTGCCCATTTGTTACTCCACTATCATTAGTTACCTATCCCGTAGCGTTGATTATCTACTGTTTTATGTGCAGTGTTATTGCCGATAAAACTGGGAATTGTCGGTTTATTCGCCGCTACGCTATACACGCAGGGCACGTTCACTATTAGTAGCTAAATAATGCAGCACCATTCGCGGTAGGTCTTTCAGATGGCCGACTTCATGGACGCCACCATGTGCGACTGCTTCACGTGGCATGCCATAGACGACACAACTTTCTTCGTTCTGTGCAAAATTGTACGCACCAGCATTTTTCATACGCAACATGCCGGCAGCACCATCTTTGCCCATGCCAGTAAGGATAATCCCAATCGCATTTTTACCTGCATTGGTCGCTGCAGAATCAAACAATACATCGACTGAAGGCTTGTGTCTATTCACCGGTTCAGCATCCGATAACTTGGTGATATAGTTTGCCCCGCTTCTTGCCAGCAACAAGTGCTGATCGCCAGGAGCAATATAAGCATGGCCTGGAAGCACACGCTCGCCATCGACGGCTTCCTTCACAGAAATCTTGCAAAGACTGTTGAGGCGCTCGGCAAAGGATTTGGTAAAACCTGCCGGCATATGCTGGGTAATCAGAATGCCCGGACAATCTGAAGGCATTTGCATCAAGACTGATTTAATCGCCTCGGTGCCGCCGGTAGACGCACCGATGATTAGCAGTTTTTCACTACTGATGAGCGGGTTGCGGATGGCGCTTTGCTGTACCTGGCTGTTGGACGCCTTGGCAATACTCTGCAAGGTACTGACTTTAGCACGTGAGGCGGTACGGATCTTGTCGGTAATTTCGTCTGCGTACTGCTGCATGCCTTGTGAAATCCCCATTTTGGGTTTGGTCACAAAATCTGTGGCCCCCAGTTCCAACGCGCGTAGCGTGATTTCTGAACCTTTTTCGGTCAGGGTAGACACCATGAGCACTGGCATAGGCCGTAGACGCATGAGTTTTTCCAGGAAGTCCAGGCCATCCATACGCGGCATTTCCACGTCCAGCGTGAGCACATCCGGGTTTAGTTGCTTGATCATTTCACGAGCCACCAGTGGATCCGGGGCGGTTCCTACCACTTCCAGATCCTTGGTGTCATTGATAATTTCACTCAGCAAGCTGCGTATCAGTGCAGAGTCATCAATCACAAGCACTTTAGTTTTCATGGCAATTCCTCTTTTAATTATTATTAGAACAAATCGATATCCCCACCCACATCGTTTGTCTGCAGCTTGCTGGAGTAAGCTTGCTCGCGTTTGACCAATGTGTAGTTGTTCAGTTGTTTCAGTTTTTTGACCAGCACCTTACCGGTTTTGGGAAAGAAGTAGACTTTGCGTGGATAGATATCCAGCAAGTCCTCGCCAGTCACTTTGATGCCCTCTTCTTTGAGGTATTTTTTGACGAAAGCAGCATTGCGGTCGCCAACGTTATTGGTCGTAAAGCTGCGCAAGACGTTGCCGCCACCAAAAATCTTGGCTTCCAGGTTTTCACGTTTGGCACCATTACGTAACAATTGGTTTATCAATACTTCCATGGCATAGGTCCCATAGCGCATTGATTCGGAAACCGGGCTGTCTTTATCGGCACTGCCTCCTTCCGGCAGCATGAAGTGATTCATGCCACCAATGCCGGTACGGCTGTCGCGGATACAGGCTGACACACACGAACCAAGCACGGTGACGATCAGCATGTCTTTATCTGTATAGTAATACTCCCCTGGCGAGATTTTGGCAGCGTTACAATTAAATGTTCTGTCAAAATACAGGGTGTTCGAAATTTCTTCTTGCATGACACTCATGACGATTTCCTATTCGTAAACAGGCTGGAACGTGCCGCGCCACTGGTTTTTAATTTATAGACGGTTTTCCCCAACAGCTGCAGGTGATCAGACACATACAAAAAGTTTTCTGAGTGCCCTGCCAACAACAAGCTGTCTTCATGCATTAAGGTGACAAATTTATCAATGATTTTGCCTTGCGTTGGCTTGTCAAAGTAAATCATGACATTGCGGCAGAAAATCACATCAAAGCCGTCATGAAATGGCCATTGCGCATCCAGCAAATTGAGCTGATGGAAATGGATCAACTCGCGTACCGCTTTTTTTACGCGCACCAGACCGTCGTGTTTGCCGGTGCCCTTCTCAAAAAATTTGCGTACCCTGGAGTCTTCCATTTTTTTGATGCGATCCACTGGGTAAACACCAGCTGCAGCCGTTGCCAACACATTGGTGTCAATGTCGGTTGCAATAATTTCAACTGGTGGCTTAAGCGAGTTAAATGCTTCGCATGCCGTCATCGCAATCGAATATGGCTCTTCCCCAGTCGATGCTGCAGAGCACCAGATGCGTATTGGTTTGGCATGCCTGCCAGTTGCGAGTTTGGCCAGATGGTCTGCCAGAATCGGGAAATGATGTTCTTCCCTGAAAAACGACGTCAGGTTAGTGGTCAGGGCATTGGTAAAGGCCTGCCATTCATCTGCATCATTATGCTGTTCGAGTGCATCCAGATAATGCTTAAAGCTTTGCATATCCAGTGCACGTAATCTTCTGCCGATACGGCTATAAACCATATCGGTCTTTGCATCGGACAAAGAAATGCCTGCATGGCGATAAATCAGACTTTTAATCCTGACAAAATCATCGCGCGTAAACAAAAACTCGCGCTCTTCCTGTTCTTGTTTTTTCAATGCACTCACTTCGTTATCCTATGCAAATCCGTTGACGTTGCTTGAAATTAAGCTTTAGTGGTATCGACACGTTCTTTCATTTGTGCGACTGCCAATTCAAGCTGTTTTTCTTCTCTGGCCTTGGCTTCTGCACTCTTGCGTACATAATGGCTACGCTCTTTCATTTGCGAAATCGCCAGAGCAGCTGCCTGGTCATCCGCACGGCGGTTTTGTGCTTCTGGTGTTTGTGCTGCAAATGGGTGCAATGCTTCTTTGTACTGTTTCACAACATCAGCAGCTTTAGGCTCACGGGCAACTGCGGCTTTAATCGCTATTTTGGTTGCACGGTAGTTCCAGTCCTGAATACGGTCATCCATATCAGCCTTGCTGTCGATAAATACGCCCACACAGATAAATACGTCATCTGCTTCTTCCAATGGGATGGTGCCATCAGCGACGCAATCCATCACAGCCATGGCTACGCCACGTTGTGCCGGACCAAACATTTGTGTTGCCTGGCGACCATCTTTGATCGTCACTTTGTTAAACATCACAGTATTTGGTTTTACCATCATGTTTGGCGCTGCAATCGCCAATAAACCGTTTACCCCTTGTTTTTGGTCGGTGAGCGTACGACAAAATGCGTCTTCTGCAGCGCTACCGCGTGGGCCCATAATTAAGTCAATGTGAGCCACATTTTTCAAATCCAGGCCACCTTCTGGACGTTCTTCGATGACCAAACCTTCACCAATCAATACTCGATCAATCACTGCCATTTTTAACTCCTGATAAAAAGTACTACGTTATTAAAGGGCGAGAGTTCACTTGCCCTAACCGTTGCTGACAAAGCGATAATTTTCGCCTAAGCCCGCATTTACTGCTTTGTGGCCGGACGATGCCGCATGTCCATCCACGATAAATACACCGACGGCGGTTGCCAGCTCGTTGGCATGATCCATGAGAGATTCGGCAGCCGCAGCTGCTTCTTCTACCAGAGCCGTATTCTGTTGTGTGACATCATCCATGCGGATAACGGCATCATTTACCAGAGCAATCCCGGCACTTTGCTCATTTGAAGCCGAAGCAATTTCGCCGATAATGACACTGACTCGTTTTACGGAGTCCACAATCTCATGCATGGTTTGGCCAGCCTCTTCTACCTGGCGGCTACCCTCTGCCGTTTTATTGACGGAGTCAGTAATCAATTCTTTAATTTCACGCGCGGCCACTGAAGAACGTTGTGCAAGATTGCCAACTTCGGCAGCCACTACCGCAAAGCCACGGCCTTGCTCGCCTGCACGTGCCGCTTCTACTGCAGCGTTCAAGGCCAGGATATTGGTCTGGAAAGCAATACCGTCGATGACAGAAATAATGTCTTCAATTTTGCGAGCACTTTCATTGATATCGCTCATGGTGCTCACGACTGCATTCACCACCTCACCACCTTTTACAGCCACCACTGACGCTTGTGATGCCAAATGATTGGCTTGCTTGGCATTTTCTGCATTCTGTTTCACAGTTGATGCCAGTTCATCCATACTAGAAGCGGTTTTTTCAAGGTTAGCAGCCTGGTCTTCGGTACGACGACTGAGATCCGCATTGCCTTGAGCAATCTCCTTGGCAGCAATGTTGATCGACTCAGCAGCCGCTTTCACTGTCAGCACTGGTTCAATAATCATGTCTAGGGTGTTATTCATGCCCTCAACAATCTTGCGGTAGTCGCCAGGATGTTTTTCAGCATTAGCCCTCACAGTCACGCGGCCTTCACGAGCAGCCTCCGCAAGCATCTGCGCATCGGCATTCAATGCTTTCAGGTTGCTGCGAACCTTCTCAATCGTTTTATTGATTTCTGCTTTCTGGCCAGGGAACTGTTCCAGTGGTGCATCAAAGTTACCATCGCCAAACGCTTGTACGCAGGCCATGGCTTTCTGGTTCAATTCAATGTGGCCAGTCACAATATTGTTGATGCTGGTTGCCAGCAGAGAAAACTGGCCTTTAAACATATCGGCACGCAAAGTCATGTCGATATTGCCTTTTTCATGTTCGGCATTCACCCAGTTAACGGAGTCCACGATGCCCTTCAGGTTGCCGCGGATACGGTCCACACTCTTGTTCATGGCTACTTTTTTACCTGGCATCGCTTCCAGTTGAGCAGTTAAGTCACCGCGGCCAATGCTGTCCATCACGGCAATGAATTTCTCAATTTCTGCCACATAGGCATTGACCATCGTATTAACACCATTGGCGATCGTTCTAAAGTCACCATCAAAATGCTGGGGATCCATGCGTGTTTCTGTTTCGCCATTGGCATGATCGGCAGACATGGCTGACATTTCCTGAATCAGCATCTGGACGTTGTTTTTTAATCCATCAAACCCTTGGTTAAGTACTGCAAGATCACCAGGCAATGCTTCGAGTTGCGCATTGAAATTACCTTGGCCCAATGCCTGTATGGCCACACTGGTTTTATGCAGTGTCTCGATATGCATGCTCAGCAAGCGATTCATGGCTTGTGCCATGTTGCGGTATTCGCCAGTAAATGCATCTACATTGATGATTGCATGGATATTGCCTTTTCCATGCTCAGATTCAACGCTCTCCATTTGCTGCTTTAAAGCAGCAAGCGTCTCTTTTGACAGGTTCAATGCACCAATCAGGCCATCTTGTTCCAGCGCTGATGTATGGCTAAAATCGCCATCCGCAATGGATTGTGCTATTGCACATGCTTGGCTTGTAGTACGTTGGACTGACGAGACGAACAGCAAACTGGTGATCACAGCGATAGGCGCAAAAATGCCATATGCAATCCAGTGATTATTGATAAGCAAAGGCGAGACCATGCAGATACCAACGCTGGCAAGCAGGATCCCCAGCTGAGATGATAGTTTTACATGGGAGAATTTCCCCACCAAGGCACTCCAGTTCTCTCCGGACATGTGTGCTACTCCTTTTTGATTCCAAATCCATTAATCGCCAACTCGTTTTTATTTATCGGCTTATGTCAGCGATTATTCAACATTCAAGGTGGATTTGAATCGCATGTAAAAAGGGAAATATACGCTCTGTTGCTTTAATTGCAAGCCTAAAGAAATCAGAATTGGCGAAATGCAGGCTTAAAACTAAGTGAAAAAGTAACCCCAGAAATCCAATCCTGCCCGAATCAAGTCAAACCAGAAAATAACTCATTAAGGTTGGTAAAAAACAAAACCGACTGCCTTGGCAGTCGGTTTTGTTTTGTTGCAGATAGCCCTCTAGAATTCTTCCCAATCACTGTCATCGGTACCCGTTTTGGCCGTCATCTTGGGACTGCCGGACGAGGGATTTGGTTTATCCACATATCCTGTTGGCGCCGAGACTGACCTGCCGCCGATGCGGTTATCAGCAACCGTCCTTGGGGCTGACGATACGCTGGCACTGGCAGTAACAGATTTGAAGCTTCCATGACTTGTATGGCTAGACCCACTGCTAATCCGCCCTTCAAGTTTGAACTGGCTGATGGCATCTGCCAGCTGATTGGCTTGATCAACCAGGGATTCAGCCGCAGCTGCCGCTTCTTCCACCAACGCCGCATTCTGTTGTGTGGTTTCATCCATGCTGGTTACAGCCTGGTTCACCTGGTCAATACCAGTGGTCTGCTCGGTAGACGCTGCTGAGATCTCACTGATAATGTCAGCCACACGCTGGACGGATGAAACCACCTCTTCCATGGTGTTACCCGCATTCTCAACCAGCTTGGTCCCCTCGGTGGTTTTATTCACTGAGTCAGTAATCAGCTCTTTGATCTCTTTCGCAGCACTGGCTGAACGCTGTGCCAGGTTACGTACTTCGCCTGCCACCACTGCAAAGCCACGGCCCTGCTCACCTGCTCGCGCCGCTTCTACCGCTGCGTTCAAGGCCAGGATGTTGGTCTGGAAGGCGATACCGTCAATGACAGAAATAATGTCTTCGATCTTCTTGGCACTTTCGTTGATCGCACTCATGGTGGCAACCACTTCATTGACCACTTCACCGCCTTTCACGGCGACGCCTGAAGCCGTCAGTGCCAGCTGGTTTGCCTGTTTGGCGTTCTCAGCATTCTGTTTCACGGTAGAGGCCAACTCTTCCATGCTGGCCGCCGTTTGCTCCAGGCTGGAAGCCTGTTGCTCAGTACGGGCAGACAAGTCTGAGTTGCCGCTGGAGATTTCATTGGCGGCTGTGGTAATGGTTTCCACGGCTTCTGTCACGGCAATGATCGGTTCTACGATCATGTCTAAGGTGTTGTTCACCCCTTCGATGATCTTGCGGAATTCGCCATTATGTTTGTCGACATCCGCACGGACGGTGATGCGGCCATCATTTGCGGCTTCAGTCAGCAAGTCAGCATCTGCGACCAGCATGTTAACTGCATCAATACAGGTATTAAGGTTGTTCTTCAGTTCGTTGAAATCACCATTGTAATGGTCGGTAATCCGCTCAGGGATATCGCCTTTGGAGATACGGTCTACGTAGTTCGCAGCCACATTCAATGGGCCAATCACAGAGTCCAGGGTGTTGTTGACGCCTTCGACAATCTTGCGGAAGTCGCCATTGTGTTTGCCAGCATCGGCTCGGGTTGAGAGCTGACCATCGACGGCTGCTTGTGACAGCATGTTGGCGTCTGCCACCAGGGCGTTGACGGCGTCAATACACTGGTTCAGGTTGTCTTTAATAGTATTGAAGTCACCATTGTAGTGATCGGTAATCTTGGCCGGGATATGGCCTTGGGAAATGTCAGCCACGTATTTGGCCGCCACATTCAATGGGGTAATCAACGCATCCAATATCTGATTAATGCCTTGGCCAATTTCTTTGACAAATCCCTCTGGTAGCTTGCTAATATCAACGCGCTCTTTCAAATGACCAGCCGCAGCAGAGTTGACCAGCCTGAATACTTCCTGCTGTCCCATGTACTCCGCTGTTTTATCCTCCCATTGTGTCATGCGGCCAAGATACTCTCCCTGAGTGTTAAATGCAGACATTACGGCAACCTGCATTTTTTTGCCGTAAATAGAAAGTTCTATCACCCGGGGTGTTCTTGAGACCTCTGAAAATGTTGGCCGGATATCCTCAGGAAGATAATTCGCCAAGTTGTGACCAATCATATCCTCCACTTTAAACTCTGGGTGAGCCCTGACAATATCAGCGGCCATCTCTTCCCACAGTTTACGCGCGGAGTCATTCATGTATTGCAATTGTTGACGACTGTCACTGTAGGTAAAAGCCGTAGCACTCTGGTCGAGTGCCGTTTGTAATCGGCCTGCTTCTTCAGCCATTTTTCTAGAGTCATTCACATCAAATCCAATCTTGATTTGCATGGATTTGAGTGCCTTCATCAAACTGCCAAATTCATCATTGCCACGGGTGTCTATTTTGCAGTTGAGTTCACCACCGGCCAGGCCTTGAATGGCATCAGTCATCACAGCCACTGATTGTTTCATCTTAAGTGAGAATAAGCCTCCTGCCACGATGGCTGCAGTCAACCCCAGCCCCATACCTAACCAAGCATCAGGATGATGACGATAGAAATCAAAGCCAGACATCACAGCGACCGGTGTCAACATGGCGGCTGAAAGCTTATAGAGAATCGGCAAGTCTTGAACTTTTGCAATCAGTGCTTCGCCCCAGGCAGGTTTTGGCATTTTTCCCTCGCGCATTTGCTGATAGAGCTTTTCCGCCTGCTCAATCTGCACTCGGGAAACTTTATTACGTACAGACATATACCCAACCACCGTGCTGCCTTCACGGATGGGAGCCACGTTGGCCTCAACCCAGTAGTGATCACCATTTTTACAACGGTTTTTCACCATGCCATTCCATGGTTTTCCTGCCTTCACCGTACGCCACAAGTCCTCAAATGCCGCGGCTGGCATATCCGGATGACGAATAATGTTATGATTTTTTCCAATCAATTCGGATTCGCTGAATCCGCTGATCTCAAGAAACTCCCGATTGATATAGGTAATTGCCCCTTTCAAATCGGTTTTGGATACGATAGAGGCCCCCTCTTTAAGCTCAATCTCTTTTTGAGTCACTGGTAAGTTGATTTTCATAATCAGATCTCTTTCGCAAACTTGTACTTTCACTAGGACGAAATTACATTTTTCACTTCTATCATTCAGTCTAATCCATTGCTGCAAAATCAAATGCGCAAAAGAAACGGGTATTTTTGCTTCAATACCTCCTTTAGCAAAAGAAAAAGCCGACCTGCTGATCGGCTTTTCATGATGCTAGGCAATCAAAATATGAGGGCGCTGAAATAAGTATTGACGATGCATCACATTGGATAACCAATCAGCAGAGAGGCCCAAAGTTTCAATGCCTCAATGAGCTTTTCAACCTTAGTAAGAACTGCATACATTATGCACCCCCTTTGAGACTGCATTAGAACATTAGAACTCTTCCCAATCCTGATTATCGGTGCCGGTTTTAGCGGCTTTTACGGGCTGATGACTGGTTTGCTGGCTGGCTACAGAAGGTTTGGGCTGGCGCACAGGCATGGAGGCCACTGGCGCGCGACTGGTCGCAGGGCGGGCCACATGCGACGTTTGACTTGAGCCACGCAGTTTAAACCTGTTCACTGTATCCATGAGGTTAGATGCTTGCTCTACCAGGGACTCCGCAGCTGCTGCCGCTTCTTCGACCAACGCCGCATTCTGCTGTGTCACTTCATCCATATGGTTCACAGCATCATTGACCTGGTTAATTCCAGAACTTTGTTCTGCGGATGCAGCCGTAATTTCGCTCATGATATCGGTCACGCGCTGTACTGAAGTGACGACTTCATGCATGGTTTCACCAGCTGTTTGCACCAGTTTGGTCCCATCAGCCGTTTTATTCACAGAGTCGGTAATCAATTCCTTGATTTCCTTGGCTGCACTGGCTGAACGCTGGGCCAGGTTGCGTACTTCACCAGCCACTACCGCAAAACCTCGTCCCTGCTCGCCGGCACGAGCGGCTTCTACCGCAGCGTTCAAGGCCAGGATATTGGTCTGGAAAGCGATTCCATCAATGACAGAAATAATGTCTTCGATTTTGTGGGCACTTTCATTAATGGCGCTCATGGTAGTGACGACGTTACCTACTACGTCACCGCCGCGAATCGCCACTTGCGATGCTGCTTCAGCCATCTGATTCGCCTGGCGGGCATTCTCGGCATTCTGTCTGACAGTAGAGGCCAATTGCTCCATGCTGGAAGCGGTTTCCTCAAGGTTAGATGCCTGTTGCTCCGTCCGGCTGGAGAGGTCGTTGTTACCGCTGGAGATTTCATGTGCAGCCGTATTAATGGTTTCACCTGCTTCACGGACACTCATCAGAATCTCGCTGAAAGTATCCAGCAACTGGTTTATGGCAACCATGGTTTTCGCGGCTGAACCTTTGGCCTTACTCTCATCTAACCTGGAAGACAGGTCGCCATCCACCGCGTTTTCAACCACGGTTTTAATTTCATTTTCAAGACGCTTTTCTTCTGTTAAATTCACCCATTCAACCACGCTGCCAATGCGCTCGCCATTTTCGTCGATCAATGGGTTGGCAGTCAGTCGGAAAAACATATTACCAACTGGCAACTCAGCCACATGCTTGCCGGTCAGGCTGGCAAGTAAATTACGCTGGTGCGATGGACTTTTGTGAAACAGATCAAAATTCTGACCGATCAGTTTGTCCGGATTAAAAGACGGGAACAACTCTTTAAAAGTGCCAGCTGACTCGCGCATCAATTCCAGTGTGCTTGAGTTCATATAAGTAATGATGCCTTCATTGTCAGCCACCATCAGGTTGTTTGAAGAAGATTCCAGTGCATGTTTAATCATGGCGGCTTCGCGGGATTTGACTGCTTGCGCTTTGTCTGCCAATACCGCTTTGGTAATATCTGTTGCGTACTTGACCACTTTATAAGCTTTGCCATCCAGTCCAATAATCGGGCTGTACGCAGCCTGCAACCAGATATCCTGGCCTTGTTTGCCATAGCGATGATAAACGCCGGCATCTTCCTCACCACGTCCCAGCTTTGCCCAAAAGTCTTGGTATTCCTGGCTATTTTTATAGCGATCGCTCACAAACATGGCGTGATGTTTACCGACAACCTCAGCCAAGGTGTATCCGGTCAATTTGAGGAAATTGTCATTGGCATGCAGAATGTTCCCTTTCAGGTCAAACTCAATCACGCCTTGTGCTGCGTTGATTGCCGCCACCTGACCTTGCAGATCTAGCGTGCGTTGTTTCTCTTCTGTAATGCAGTATGAATACACTTTAACTTTAACTGGCTTACCATAAGCGTCCTTCACTGGCACATAACTGGAGCTAAACCAATATTCCTTGCCAGATTTTGAAACACGACAAATCTCAAGCTTGCAATTCTGACCTTGCCGCAGATTTTCCCACATTTGCTTATATTCATTGCTTTGTGCGGTCGATGCTTTAATCAGCATAGAAACATGTTTTCCAATCACTTCTTCATGACTGAATTCAAGCGGGGCTAAAAACATATCATTGCAGGAAAGAATATGGCCTTGCATATCGCATTCCATAACGCCAAAAGATTGATTCAAGGCGCGTTCTTCTTCCTGCAAAACCAGGTTACGTTGTTTATCCGCTGTGATATCCGTTAAGTAGGCCACCACTTTACGCAACTGTTTGCCTTGCATCACAGGCGCGTAATATCCCTGAAACCAGGTATCCTGCCCGCCTTTATTGACCAGCTTGAATGACCCTACTTGAGATTGACCTGACTGCAAGGCAGCCCAGAACTTTTGGTACTCTGGGGTATTGGATTCAGACTGGGGCAATAAGCTGCGATGCTGCTGCCCTACCAGCTCATTTGTCTGGTATCCCAGTGATTGACACAGATTGTCGTTCACATGGCTGATTTTCCCCTTGGCATCCAGCTCAACAATGGCTCTCGCTTTGTTGATTTCTGCCCTGAGTGCACTAAATTCCGCCACTTGGTTTAATGTATCCTGATAACCCCGAGTGCCTGCTGCCAACTTGTTAATGATGGTAGAAAACATTTTTTTATCCTTGAATTAGCTCTATCGAAGAGTGGCCGAATTTATGTTTTTTGTTATGGTTGCCGATTTAGTATTAATGTACCGCGCTATCTATCAGTTGCATTTCATCGCTGGTCATCAGTTTTTCGATGTCAACCAGAATCAGCATTTCTTGCTCAATGGTTGCCAATCCAACGATGTATTTTGTGTCTATGCGTGTGACCAGTGAAGGTACTTCACGTAAATGCTCTTCACGTAACTCACGGACATCGGACACGCCATCCACGACAATGCCAACAATGCGGCCATTGAGATTGAGGATAATCACCACGGTGAATTCGTTATACTCGACCTTGCCTAAGTTAAACTTGATACGCAGGTCAACAATCGGCACGATCTTACCGCGCAAGTTAATGACGCCTTTAATAAATGAAGGCATGTTGGCGATCTGGGTGACTGCATCATAGCCGCGAATTTCCTGTACCTTGAGAATCTCGATACCGTATTGTTCGCTGCCCAGGACAAAGGTCAGGTACTCGCCAGCGGCTGTTTTCAGGCCGCTACCTGCGTTACCACTTAAGGCATTGTTCATTTCTGTCGTAGTGCTCATTGCATATACTCCTTATGCATTGATGTGATTTTTTGAGGTTGGGTAATTCTGGCTGGAAAAAGCAACGCCACCAGTCACGTAATTCGTGGTTTGTCCCATTTGGATAATCGCCGGTACATCCAGAATCAGTGCTACTGAACCGTCGCCCATAATGGTGGCGCCAGAGACGCCGGGAATACGTTTGAAGTTGGTTTCCAAGCTCTTGATCACCACTTGCTGCTGGCCGACCAGTCGGTCGACAAACAAGGCAGATTTTTTGCCATCTGCTTCCAGGATCAACAACACACCATCGGTCGGGTTGGTGATCTGGGTCGGGTGATTAAACAAGGCATGCAAGGCAATAATCGGCAGATATTCACCACGCACGTGCACCATCAGGCCTTCGCCAGTCACCGTTTTCAGGTCCTCGGCGCGAGGCTGCAGTGTTTCTACAATCAGGTTTAAAGGCACGACGTAGACACTCTTGTCCAGAGAAACGGACATGCCGTCAAGGATTGCCAGTGTTAACGGCAGTGAAATCGAAATTGTCGTGCCATAGCCCAATGCAGAACGGATCTCGATATTGCCGCCCATAGCCGTAATATTCCGTTTCACGACATCCATGCCCACACCTCGGCCCGAAACGTCAGTTACCACTTCTGCGGTAGAGAACCCTGGTGCAAAAATCAGGTTATACACTTCTGCATCTGTCATGCTTTCGTTGACAGGCAGGCCATTGGAAGCGGCCTTAGCCAGAATTTTATCGCGGTTCAAACCGCCACCATCATCCGTCACTTCAATCACAATGCTACCGCCTTTATGTGCGGCAGACAGGGTCAGGGTCCCGTTCTCTGCCTTGCCCATCTGTTTACGAACTTCAGGCTTTTCAATGCCATGGTCTACACTGTTACGTACCAGGTGGGTCAATGGATCCACGATACGTTCAATCAAGCTCTTATCCAGCTCGGTGGTTGCACCACTGGTGACGAAATCCACTTTCTTGCCGAGTTTGCCAGCCAGGTCACGCACCATGCGTGGAAAGCGTGAAAACACGAAATCCATTGGCATCATACGGATAGACATGACAGACTCTTGCAGGTCACGCGTGTTACGGGTGAGCTGGCTCACGCTATTGATCAAAGCTTCGTTATCCATAGGATCCAACGCATTGACACGTTGCTCAATCATGGCTTGTGTAATCACCAGTTCGCCCACCAGGTTAATCAACTGGTCAACTTTTTCGATGCCCACACGGATAGAGCTGCTTTCAGCATTTTGGGTAGCGGCAGGTTTGTCAGACTCGCGACGGGACTGGTTGCGGCGCTCTTCCTGTGCAGCAGGTGCGGCTGCCACAGGTGCGGCTACGACCTCCTCTTTCGCCTTGGTCAACGCTTCGGCAGCATTATCATCACCGATCATTTGTGCTTTAGGCGCATCAGGATGCGGCTTGAACGGGGCAAAGAAACCATATCCCTCTTCTTGCTGATCCTTGCCATTTTCGGCAAAGAGGCCATAGCCCATTTCTTCGGCTACTTTTACTTTGCCATCAGCAGCGGTCGCTTCAGCGTTAATAATGGGATCGTCATCAAAGAAACCATAGCCAAGATCGGCTTCTGCTGCCGGGGTTGCGGCCTCCGCGGTCACTTCGGCCGGGGCAGTCTCTGGTGGTGCAGAATCGGTCGTAGCAGCTGTTTCACCTGCCACCTGGATCACCAGGGCGTTGGCGTCTACGATAAATGAACAGATAGAGACGATATCATCGGCGCTGGAATCGGTTTTCACCAGTAATGCATGGGCATTCTCACCACGCTGATACGCAACAACCTCACCCAGCAAGGCCAACTCATCTTTCAGATTGGTCAAGTCTCTTTCAGTCACTTGAGGTAACCCAACATCATATAGGGTAATCCCTTTTGCTTTTTCCTCATCGGTAATCGTCAGTGCGGGTTTTTCAGTGGCGACGACGAATACTTCAGGTTCTGGCGTAGAGGCAGCAATCACCGGGTCGGCAGGAATCGCGCTGTTACCTTCAGACAGGGATTTGAGCATCATGGCAACATCACTCACCTGCTCAGCATTGACTTCAGAACCATGGCGATGGCCGTCAACCTGCATCTTGATCACATCCTTGGCGGCTAAAAAGGCATCGACGTGTTCGGTGGTCAATGCCATTTCATTCTTGCGGATTTTATCCAGCAGGTTTTCCAACACATGGGTAATTTCCGCCATGTCCATAAAACCAAACGTCGCAGCCCCCCCTTTGATAGAGTGGGCTGCCCTGAAAATAGCGTTTAATTGCTCAATATCAGGAGACTCTACGTCAATACTCAGCAACAGGTGTTCTGCTTCAGCCAATAATTCTTCGGCCTCATCAAAGAACACCTCATAAAACTGGCTCATATCCACTGTCATTGTTTACTCCAGTCCTTTACCTATCGATGCCTAAGCACCGATTACTTTTTGTACAACTTCAATCAGGCGTTTTGGGTCAAAAGGCTTGACCAGCCAGCCATTGGCTCCGGCGGCTTTTCCTTTGGCTTTCATTTCGTCAGAAGACTCTGTGGTCAGCATCAGGATAGGCACTTTTTGATACGACGCCAAAGTACGCAAATTGGTGATCAGGGTCAGGCCATCCATCACTGGCATGTTTTGGTCAGTCAACACCAAATCCACCGTTTTTTCTTTGGCCTTGTTCAGGCCATCTTGGCCATCCACTGCCTGCACAACATCATAGCCGGCGGCTTTTAGGCTAAAAGCCACCATCTGACGCAATGATCCGGAGTCGTCTACTGTTAAAATTGTTTTCGCCATGTTTGATTCGCCTTTTTCACTAATTTGTTAACGCCATTGTGATTAAAATAAATCGATGTCACCGGTAGCCAAATCCTGCTGGTTGACCGACTTGCGTAAATTGCCGGTCAGATGCTGGCTACCCTGATCAAAATTCTGGTTGAGCTGCATGATGAAATTCCTGATTTCTTCATGCTCGTCCTCTGCCGCCATCGGAAACTGATGGCTGGAAAGCTCATGTAATAATTCCTTCAACCCGTTCACGCGGTTAATAGTGCGCTGTAACAACTGGTTGGTCATGTCTTGAAACTGCATGCCGGTGACCACTTTGTTCACTTCCTGGCCAATATTGTCCTGGAACACCCGCAATTGCTGCATTTCTTCCGGCTGCAATTTACCGGCATCGGCCAACAGTTTTAAGGCAGATTGCTGCTCCAGCAATTGGGCATATACCGTCATAAAACTGGCACTCAATTTTTCGATCGCTTCATTGAGCAAAAAGGTTGTTTGCTGCAGATCGGTTTCGATCTCGAGCAAATGCCAGTCCCCATGACGCGAGACCGCGGCCAGTAATTCTCGTAGTTCTTCTATGGGCAATGTTTTCATAGTGGTCCTATCTTGCCTGATTCCCCTGGTTTTCAATCAAGAAATAAACCATGTAAAAATGATTCATTTCTTGTACGTAACGGCTAGCCATGTTCTATTGCACAGACTATTCCGGTTTTTTCTGCAGTGCTTCCACCTGCGATTTATCCTGTTCACTCACAGAAATCTGTTCGTTATCCTTGAGCAAGTCCTCTTCGGTTTCTTTGTTCATGACGATGAGGCTGATACGCCGATTAATCGGGTTAAACGGATTTTCCTTATCCATCATAATGGCTGAACCCAGGCCCACTACCCTCATGAGTTTGGTTTCATCCATGCCGCCCGCAATCAGTTCGCGTCGTGAGGCATTGGCGCGGTCCGCAGATAATTCCCAGTTGCTGTAGCCTTGGTCGCCACGCGCATAAGCCGTAGCATCGGTGTGGCCAGACAGGCTGATTTTGTTATCTACCCCATTCAGGGTTTTGCCAATTTCACGCAAAATTGTTTTGGCGTAGGGCTGTAATTCAGCTTTGGCGTTTTCAAACATGGGCCGGTTCTGCTCATCAATGATCTGTACGCGCAAGCCTTCACTGGTGATATCCAGCTTGAGTTGGGACTTGAACTGTTGCAGCGTCGGGTTATCTTCAATCGCCTGCTCAATTTTGGCCTTGAGTGCTTCCAGTTTGACTTTTTCGGCTTGCTTTAATGCTTCTTTAACGTCCTCAAGCTTCACTGTCTTGAGTTTACCCGGATCGCCTTCTACCGGTTTCACCTGGCCTTGTTTCTTGGTGACATCCTTACCGCCGGTATTTTTCAATGCCGAGTCACTCTGGCCCAGTGACGGTCCCATGAGTACCATATGCAAAGGCGTTTGAAAGTACTCAGCAATGCCCTCTTTTTGCGCTTTGGAAGTTGAGCCTAGCAGCCACATTAGCAAGAAAAACGCCATCATCGCTGTCACAAAGTCAGCGTAGGCAATTTTCCATGCACCACCGTGATGGCCGCCGCCGTTCTTTTTGATCTTTTTAACGATAATCGGGGCAATACGTTCTTCAGCCATGACGCTCTCCTGGCGGTCTTGATGTGATTACTTGGATTTGGTCTGTTTGACGTGCTCTTCAAGCTCGGTAAAGCCAGGGCGCTCGGTTGAGTACAATACTTTGCGGCCGAATTCCACTGCAATCGGTGGCGCATAACCATTGAGGCTGGCCAGTAATACGACTTTAACGGTCTGGAAACTCTTGCTGGACTCTTCCAGCTTCTGTTCCAGCAAACCGGACAAGGGACCAATAAAACCATATGCCAGTAAAATACCGAGGAAAGTCCCTACCAGCGCATGGGCAATCAGGATCCCTAGCTCAGCGGGTGGCAACGCCACGTTTTCCATGGTGTGGACCACACCCATCACGGCAGCCACGATACCAAACGCTGGCAAACCGTCACCCAGTTTGGCAATACAATGCGCGGGCACATGGCCTTCCATATGGTGCGTTTCCAGTTCGTTATCCATCAGGTTCTCGACCTGAAAGGCATCCATATTGCCAGACACCATCAAACGCAGGTAGTCGCAGATAAACTCGATCAAGTGGTGATCGTGCTGAATGGTTGGATATTTACTGAACAAGGCACTGGATTCAGGATCCTCAATGTCTTTTTCAATCGACATCAGCCCATCCTTGCGGATTTTGGTCAGGATTTCAAACAGCAAGGCTAGCAAATCCATATAAAGCTGTTTGTTGTATTTGGAACCTTTGAACAAGGTTGGTATTGATTTCATGGTTGCCTTGATCGCTTTACTATCATTACCGACAATAAAGGCACCAAACGCACCACCGAAAATCATCATGACCTCCAGCGGTTGCCATAATGCGCCCAAGTGACCGCCGGCCAGCGCATAACCCCCAAAAATCATGCCACAAACGACTACGTATCCAATGATGACAAACATGCTTTACTCCGCTTTTAGCATTTAATATGGACAGCATATCAACCTGGCATGAAATTCATTTTTCCAAATAAAAGGGATTTAGCTAGCCAAATTGGTTGGCTAAGTGAACGCAGGTCGCAGGGGTGAAATTAAAATTGACAGAAAAAATATGGAAGCAAAAATACACAATATTATTAATGCGATATTGCTAGGAAAAGATGGATGGCGAAACCACTCAAAATATCGTGGCCTTTGTTGGCTGGTGCTACAAGGATATTAGCCTATTTGATAGACGTACAAGGCCGGTGCGTTGACGGCGGGATAAATGATTCGACTTGCATGAACATCAGGCACTGGGAACTCAGAACTGACAAACAAACTGCCTGGCTGCATCTCTTGTTGTACTTTTTGCCAGACGTCATTCATGACCGCAGGCGAAAGATAGGCGAAGACCACGTCGAATTTCGCAAAATCCAGTTGGCGGTAGTCACCCAACGTAAATTTGACACTGGTACCTGAGAAAATAGCCCTTACAGCACTGATGGCCCATGGTAATGGTGCAATCTCTATGCCTGAGACATCATCGTGAATACGCTGTTTGGCGAGAAACATGGCAATATCGCCGATGCCACTACCAATATCCAGCACTTTCAGTGAGTGATCATCCGCATGTTGTTCCAAGATACGGTGCATGGCACGCCAGGTGGACGGAAAAGAGGGGTAAAAGGGAACGCGGGTGTTATACACTGACCAGTAAAGCGCCAGGGTCATGATAAACCCGGCAAAATACACACCAGCAGGCAATGCGACCTGCTGCATGAACACGACGGCCAACGGGAAAATGACATTGATCCAGCGCCACCACACCGGCATGCCGGCTAATTTTGCCAGCAGGCTGACCATGCATATATGCGACAACAGCCAGAACCAGAGGGAATCCAGCGGAATCCCCAGGCTATGCAACTCAAACGCAAATACGCTGTTGATGACGCTGCCCGCGAGGCTCGTCAACAACAGCATACTCACACACTGGATAAGCAAGGCCTGCGCCCATAATCTTTTTGGCAAGAGACGCTGCATCCATGCTTGGGATGGTAACGCCTCTGCCGAGAGTTTTACTGAGTGCATGCTAATCCTTCATTTCGCAGGAATCATCACTTGCTCACTACTTAAGCAGTCATGGAAACCAGTTTGTAGCTGAGCTCTTTGGCTTTTTTGGTTTTGCCGGCACGTGAAGGAACGTGGCACAGGTTACATACATAGTTCTGGTTCAGGTCGTAGCTGTTGACGATGTATTGACCGCCACAGCAATGACAGACTTTGGTTGTCAGCATTTTGCTTTCAATAAAGCGTACCAGGGTCCAGGCTCGGGTCAGTGATAATACTGGTTCGTCTTGTTGGGCTGGATCAGGATTTTGCACTTGCTGCATATACAGGGTATAGGCTTTAATGATGGCCTGGATACCGTCTACGCCAGCGTACTCCACCATAAAGCGGTAAATGTTATAGAAAATTGAAGAGTGGATATTAGGCTGCCAGGTCAAAAACCAGTCAGTAGAGAATGGCAACATGCCTTTAGGTGGAGAAACGCCTTTCATCTCTTTGTACAGCTTGATCAAACGCTCACGTGACAAAGTGGTTTGTGATTCCAGCAGTTGCAGGCGTGCGCCCAGTTCAATCATTTGCATGGCCAGTTGAATTTGTTCAGCCTCGTTGACTACACTCTTCTTTTGCATGATAACCCTCTTTTCTATTTCTAATCGTCAGATGGAAACGGGAAAACCGTTATATAGTAGATTCTGCAGCCTGGGCAGACATCAATACTGCTGTGTGCAAGTGCGCTTGGGCTGGGTCTTTGGCATAGCTGGTCAACATGCCCAGGATTTCGCTATCATCAAAACGGAAGCGAGTCAGCAACATATTGGTGTTACAGAGTTTGAGGAGTTGCAAGTTAGTCAGGTTTTCCAACAAGTCTGCAATTTCCTTATTGATACCAAGACGGAAGATGGCAGTGGCTTTGTCAGCGCGGATCAGTTGTTGTGCCAACATCAGGTAGTTCAGGTTGGCATCCTTGATTTCAGCGAGTAAATCGTTTTGCATGTTCATGATCTTTTCTCCGTTTTTTAGCGTTGATTTAAGTACGCCTGAGCGTTAGGCGTACTTTGCGCGCAATCATGAACTGCAACAAGCAGGCTTTGTCGGTTTCTTTTGTAAGACAGACGAAAACGGCCACGTAGGTGTTTGTCTTACAAACGCTTACGTGGCTACTCTCATAACTATAAATATCAATAAGTTATGATTTATATTTAAAGTTAAAATGCAATAAAAGTATGACTATCTTCCCAGTATCTTGTCCTTTCCAATTCAAAAAATAATTAAAGTTTTCCGGTGGTATTCCGTAAACAACTGTTTTTTGTTTGCTTTAGTTTGTCTTTTCTCTTTCATCAATCCATTTTGCCCTATCCCGGTTATCGACAGCACGAACTAAAACTTTAGGGTCAGACTATAAAAAAATCTCAAAAATTTCATAAATCATTGTTTTAAAAGTAAAAATAATTTTTAACTTTGCACTCATTAACATTTAAAGCAATGTAACTGATAGAAAGCGGTCAATAAGTCCTTTTATTCCGATTATAAAAATACGCTTTTCTGTCCAATAATCACTCTCAAGAAATGCAACCTGTGTTGTATCCGTGAAACGAAAGAGTTTAGGACATGGCAGCTGAAGACAGCGATATGGAAAAAACCGAAGACGCGTCCCCCAAGCGATTGGAGAAGGCACGCGAAGACGGCGATGTTCCCCGGTCGCGCGAATTGGCTGCGTGTGCTGTGCTGTTTACCAGTGGCATGGCGATCATGATGTTGAGCCGCCCCATGGGGGATGCCATGAAGAATGTATTGCGGCAAGGCCTGAGCATAGACCGGGCTATGGCATTTGAACCGCAGCTGTTGATCGTACATATGGTGAAAGTGATTGAGCAGGCGATGTGGGCTTTTCTACCACTGGCAGTGATTATTGTTTCTGTGGCAGTGGCTGCCCCTATTCTGGTCGGCGGCTGGGTAATGTCACAGAAGTCTGTGGTGCCTAACTTTGGCAAGCTGAACCCGATGAAGGGACTGGCTAACCTGTTCTCCAAGAACTCACTGGTTGAATTAGTGAAATCGATTGCCAAAACAGTGCTGGTCGCCTCGGTGGGCTACGCGATCGTCAAGAAAGATTTGCAACCGATGTTGGGGTTGTCGCAAATGCCGTTGGAAGCCAGTATCAGCACCGTGAGTGATTATATGGTCACCGGATTCCTGACCATTGCTTCTGCATTAGTGCTCATTGCAGTGATTGATGTGCCCTACCAGCTTTATCAATATGCGCAGAAACACAAAATGACCAAACAGGAGTTGAAGGACGAAGCGAAAGAGTCTGAAGGTAGTCCAGAGATTAAAGGCCGTATTCGCCAGCAACAACGCGAGATGGCCCGCAGAAGAATGATGAGTAACGTACCCCAGGCGGATGTGGTGATTACCAACCCAACCCACTACGCGGTCGCGATACGTTATAAAGAAGGTGAAAACGGCGCCCCTATCGTGGTGGCCAAAGGGGCGGATGTGATTGCCCAAAAAATCAAGGAAATTGCTGCTGAACATCAAGTCATGACCTTGGAATCCCCAAAACTGGCACGTGCCTTGTACGCCCATGCCGAATTGGAGCGTGAGATTCCACAGACTTTGTATTCAGCAGTGGCTGAAATTCTGGCTTATGTATTTCAACTGCGTGTATTCAATCAGCATGGTGGTGTGCGTCCGGTCATGCCGGCTAATGTACCAGTACCGGATGCATTGGATCCACATGCACTAAATGCCGCGCCTGCAACTGCGGCTGAGATTGAGTAATTGAAGGTTTAGGAGTTTAAGATGAATAACTGGCAACAATGGATGGGGAAAATGGACGGACGAGCAATCGCTGCACCACTCATTATTGTATTGCTGCTGGCCATGATGATCCTGCCGTTACCGGCCATCATGCTCGATGTGTTCTTCACCTTTAATATTGCGCTGTCTATCCTGGTCCTGATGATAGGCCTGCAAACCACCAAGCCACTGGACTTTATCGCCTTCCCTACCGTGTTGCTGATGACCACCATGCTGCGCCTGGCATTGAACGTAGCCTCTACCCGTGTAGTGTTAACTGAAGGCCATGCCGGCCCTGATGCTGCAGGTAAAGTGATTGAAGCTTTCGGCCACTTTCTGATTGGCGGTAACTATGCGGTGGGTATTGTGGTATTCGTAATTTTGACCATTATCAACTTCACCGTCATCACCAAGGGTGCGGGCCGTATTGCTGAAGTGGGCGCACGTTTTACCTTGGACGCGATGCCAGGTAAACAAATGGCGATTGACGCTGACCTGAATGCTGGCCTGATTGGCGAAGATGAAGCCCGCCGCCGCCGTAAAGAAGTGGGCCAGGAATCCGAATTCTACGGCGCCATGGACGGTGCCAGTAAATACGTACGTGGTGATGCCATTGCCGGTATCCTGATCATTATTATCAATATCGTTGGCGGGTTGATTGTGGGCATGGTGCAGCATGACCTGAGTTTTGGTGATTCAGTTAAAAACTATACCTTGCTGGCAATTGGCGACGGCCTGGTGGCCCAGATTCCATCCCTGGTGATTTCTATCGCTGCCGGTGTGGTGGTCTCCCGTGTTGCCAACAATGAAGATATCGGCGGCCAGTTGATTACACAGTTGTTTGAGAATCCACGCGTCTTGACCATCACTGCGGGCATCATCGGCGGTATCGGCCTGATTCCAGGCATGCCTCACCTGGCGTTCCTTGCCTTAGGTGGCTTACTCGGTGGCATGGCCTATTCTGTCAAGCAAAAACAGGAAAAAGCCAAACAAGAGGCTATTCTGGAGCCGAAAGCAGAAGACAAGCTGGCCCCAGCCAGTGAAGCCGAAGAAGCGACCTGGAACGATGTGCTGCCTGTAGATACGATTGGACTCGAAGTTGGTTATCGTCTTATTCCACTGGTTGACAAAGGCCAGGGGGGCGAGCTGCTCAAGCGTATTAAAGGTATCCGCAAGAAATTCGCACAGGAAATCGGCTTTTTGGCGCCGACAGTGCATATCCGCGACAACCTGACACTCAAGCCGAATGCATACCGCATCACGATGAAGGGCGTGGAAATGGCCACGGGCGAATCCAACTTCAGCCAGATGCTGGCGATTGATCCAGGCGCCGTGACCGGCGAGCTCGACGGTGCCAAAACCACAGACCCGGCTTTTGGCCTGCCAGCAGTATGGATTGAGCCTGACCGCAAAGAATATGCGCAAAGCCTGGGCTATACGGTGGTAGATGCTGGCACTGTGATTGCCACCCACCTGAACCATATCATTTCACTGAATGCCGGTGAACTGCTGGGGCGCCAGGAAGTGCAACAACTGTTAGATCATTTAGGCAAGGATTCCAGCAAACTGATTGAGGAAATCGTCCCCAAAATGATCACCCTCTCCAGCTTGCAGAAAGTATTGCAAAACCTGCTCAACGAGGGGGTGCATATTCGCGATATGCGCTCGATTCTGGAAACGATTGCAGACCATGCACAATATACGCAGGATGCCAACGACCTGACCGCCATGGTGCGTATCAAGCTCGGCCGCGCCATTGTGCAAGACCTGTTCCCATACAGCAATGAAATTACCGCCATGACGTTGGATGGACAGCTTGAGAAAATGTTGCTGCAAGCCCTGCAAAACAATCAGTCCAGCCAAAGTGTGATTGAACCTGGCATTGCCGAGAGACTGTCACAACAGACAGAAGTGGCAGCCAGACAACAAGAGCAAATGGGCCTGACGCCGGTATTACTGGTGGCTGCCCCGCTACGCCAGGCTTTATCCAGATTTTTAAGAAGAACCGTCCCGCATCTCAGAGTGTTGTCACATGACGAGCTGCCAGACAACAAATCCATTCGTGTCACCAGTTTAATCGGAGCGCAATAATTATGAATATCAGAAGATTTTTTGGCAAAAATGCACGTGAAGCCCTGGCGCAAGTCAAGCAAGCATTAGGTGATGATGCCATTATTGTCGCGAACCGCAGTGTAAACGGTGGTACCGAAATCATGGCGATGCTGGAAACCGATATTGCGACTACCTCTGGCCAGTCCGCAGTAGCAACATCGATGGATAACAGTCGTAGTCTGCTCGACTTTGTGACTGCCAAGGATCAGCCTCGCCAGGCAGCGCCTCAAGCAACCGCTGCGCCTGCCATGCCCGCGAATGCCCAAGCCGCTGAAGAAGCAGCAGTACAAGAATCAGCCATTATGGATATGCTGAAACAGCACAATGAACAGCAGGAACAGGCTTACCAGGTAGCCACACAAACACTGGAAGAAAAAATGATGGGCATGATGCAGGAAATGCGCCAAATGCGCAGCCATTTTGAAACCCAGATGAGTGCCATGACCTGGCAACACCATTTGCAACACAGCCCGGCCAAATCCAAGGTGCTGAGCACCCTGCTCTCTGCCAGTTTCAGTGCTGCACTGTCGCGCCAGATTGCCGAAAAAATGCCTAACCATATTGATGTGAACAAGGCTCCAATGTGGGCGAAAGAAGTGATCACCCGCAACCTGCATACGCTGGACGATGAAGACGCACTGCTGGACCGTGGCGGCATTTACGCCCTGGTGGGCCCAACCGGTGTGGGTAAAACAACCACCACCGCCAAACTGGCCGCCCGTTATGTGATGAAACATGGTACGCAAAACCTGGGGCTGATCACGACAGACAGCTACCGGATTGGTGGTTACGAGCAACTGCGTATCTACGGCAAGATCCTGGGTGTCATGGTACATGCCGTCAAAGACGAAGAGGACCTGAAAATTGCCCTGAATGAATTGAAAAACAAGCACATGATCCTGGTAGACACTGTGGGCGTCAGTCAGCGTGATCAGGCAGTGACTGAGCAGCTCTCGATGTTGAGCCGCGCCGACTCGCCGATCCAGAAACTGTTGTGTCTGAATGCAACCTCCACAGGCGACACCTTGACTGATGTGATGCGTAGCTACAAAAAACATGACATTGCTGGCTGTATCGTCACCAAACTGGATGAAGCCGCTGCCATCGGCAATGTGTTGGACGTGCTGATTCGCGAACGGAAGCGCCTGTTCTATACCACCAGCGGCCAGCGCGTGCCTGAGGATATCGAAGTGGCAGACAAACAGGCACTGGTAGAACGCGTGCTGACACCACATCAGGCCAGCCTGCCTTATCAATACCTGGATGAAGAGTTACCCCTGGTGATATCCAGCATGATGCAAACGGCCGCACAGGAGCACTAGCATGTTTAATTACCGTGACCAAGCAGATGGTTTGCGCCGGATCATGGCCAAGTCCTCAGCCCGTATCATTAGTGTGATTGGTGCCAATGGTCAGCCTGCGACTTCATGGATCCGCAACCTGGCCATGAGCATGCTGATGCCAGAACAGCGTTTGCTGTTGATTCATGCCCATCGCCAGCCTGCAACGCCCTACTCTTTACAGGCCATTGCAGCCAATAACAGCGCTATCAAACGTGGAATTATTAAACATCCGCAAGGATATGATCTGAGCTGTTTGGCTGAAAATGACCTGTTAACCTCGCCTTTATCACAAGATTTAAAAACACAACTAGACGGTATAGTGAGACAACTTGCATATGACTACGATACCGTCATGATTGAGACACAGCTGGATACACAAGCGTATGACCTGACATTGCCAGTCAGCGCCGAGCATGAACTGGTGATTCAAATGGACAGAAGCGATACCGCCATCAAAGCGGCTTATGTGACCATTAAACATATCAGCCAGCAGCATGGTGACGTCCCGTTGAGCGTCGTCGTCACTGGTGCGAGTCATGATCAAGGCCAACAATACTTTATGCGTTTGAATCAGGTTTGCAAACAGTTCCTGGGCGTGACGCTTGAGTTTCTTGGTGCGATACCGACCGATGAAACCAGACCAGCGTCAACAATGTCAGGCCACAGGGCTGACAATGCCTTACCTAATACTCACAAACCAGGCCAGACAGCATTGGCTTTTAAATCAGTGGCACATCGTCTCGAAAAGCAACGTAACACCATGCCTTCAATGGCAGTTGCCTGACGTAGAAGAGGAAAAACATGTATACCGCTAAAGGCACAACTCACAATACCGACCAGATGCTCAAACAGCATAGCGGCCTGGTCAAAAAAATGGCTTACCAGCTAAAAGCCAAACTGCCCTCCTGTGTTGAGCTAGATGATTTGGTTCAAGCTGGCATGATAGGCCTGATGGATGCCATCCAGCGTTACGAAGATACGCATGGTGCACAGTTTGAAACCTATGCTTCACAGCGTGTGCGCGGTGCCATGCTCGATGAATTGCGCGGTGCAGACTGGTTGCCACGCGGCATCCGTAAAAGCATGCGTGATATCGAAGTGGCCGTACAGCAACTGGAACAAAAGCTGGGGCGGCCACCGACTGAATCAGAAATTGCCAAGCACATGAACTTCAGCCTCGAAGACTACTATGATGTGCTGAGCGATTGCCAGGGTCACCAGCTGATTTATTATGAAGATTTTCAGGATGACGACGGCGGCGAACATTTTCTGGACCGTTACGTCGATGACGATAGCAGTGATCCGGTGAAAGCCTTGCTGGAAAGCGATTTCCGCGAAGCCTTGATTGACTCGATTGAACATTTGCCAGAGCGCGAAAAAATGTTGATGGGCTTGTATTACGAACAGGAACTGAACCTGAAGGAAATCGGCGCAATCATGAATGTGTCCGAATCCCGCGTATGCCAGCTGCATAGCCAGGCGGTCGCACGCTTGCGTGCCTCCATGCGCGACAGGGCCTGGACCGGAGTTGCCTGATGGATTGGGGTAGCCTGGCCGGCCTCCTGATTGCCCTTTCCGGTTTGGTACTGGGCCAGGTGATTGATGGTGGCCACCTTAACTCATTGATGCAGCCGGCAGCGTTTGCGGTGGTGATGTTGGGCACCGCAGGTGCCGTATTACTGCAAACCGAGCTCAAGTTATTTATCAAAGGCCTGCGCATGCTACGCCTGGTCTTTGTGCATCCCCAGGATGACCGGAAAAAGCTCGCTATCAAAATCAACCAATGGAGCCAGCAAGCCCGAAAGGAGAGCGTGCTGTCACTGGAAAATTATATCAAGCGAGAGCAAGATCCATTTGTACGCAAGGGATTACAGCTCCTGGTCGATGGCACCCCTGCTGACCGTATCCGTGAAGTCTGCGCCATTGATATGTATTATTATGAGATGCAAGAGCGTGAAGCCGCCAAGATCTGGTCTGCGGCCGGTGGTTATGCCCCTACTGTCGGCATCCTCGGCGCGGTACTGGGACTGATCCATGTCATGGAAAACCTTTCTGATCCGGCAAAAATCGGGAGCGGCATTGCCGTTGCATTCGTAGCCACCATTTATGGGGTTGCCTTGGCAAACCTCGTTTTCCTGCCCATTTCAAACAAACTCAAAGGCCATATTCAGCATGAAATGTCGCGCCGCGAAATGTTGCTGAACGCTTGGGTTTCCATCGCCCGTGGCGACAACCCAAAACTGGTCAGTGAGCGTCTTGAATCATACCTGCATCTGCGGGGATCCTAATGTACAGACGCAAACAATGGGACGATGAGGAAGAAAGCCACGAACGCTGGCTGATCTCCTATGCCGATTTTATTACCCTGCTGTTTGCTTTTTTTGTGGTGATGTATGCCACCTCTACCATCAACCTGAATAAATACCGTGCGCTTTCTGACGCGGTGGTGACGGCTTTTCAAGGCAAGCCGGGCCAGGTCACCACACTCGATGCGCAAACACAAACCAGCTTGCAGAATCAGAGCTCTGTGCTTAAACCGCTGCCTTTAAGTTATTTGTACCAGGAAAAAAAACAGCGTGACCAGGAAAAGGTTCATGCGATTGGTCAGCAACTAGCAAACACGCTCACCCCTTGGATTGAGCAGAAGTTGATTGCGGTGTATCAGTCCGATCTTGGAATAGAGGTGGATATACAAAGCAGTCTGCTGTTTAATAGTCTCCAGGCCACCTATACACCCCAGGCGCTGGCGGTATTGAATGCTGCCAGTAGCCAATTAAAAAACGAGTATCGCACCATACAGGTAGAAGGTCACTGCGACAGGCATTTGTTTAATGGTCAGGTAGATGCAGAAACCAAGCGTTGGGAACTGAGCGCAGCGCAAGCTGCACATGTGACCGCTAGCCTTGCGGGGCAAGGCATTGCCAGCAAATGGCTATCCGCAACTGGCATGGCAGAAACCAAGCCGGTTTCAAGCAGTGACAACGAGTTTGCCCAGGCGCTGAACAGCCGCATTACCCTACGGATTTTAACGGCAGAAAGTAGCACACAGCAGAGCAGCAATATCGCGAACAGGCAAGAGATACAGCCAGCGATACTGACCTCCCCGACCTTGCCTGAAACTGAGCCACCAATTTTGCCAGCGCAAGCTACGCCTTAAGTCAGTCTCTCTCCCAGCCATTCGTTAAAGGCTTCTATCGGCATCGGTTTGCCAAATAAAAAGCCTTGATAACGACGACAACCGTTATTCGATAACAACTCCAACTGTGCTTGCGTCTCAACACCTTCGGCAATCACATTGAGGTACATGCTTTGTGCCATCGCAATAATTGTACGCACAATGGTGCGGTCGTGACTGTCAGTGACGAGGTCATGCACAAACGAACGGTCGATTTTAAGCTGGTACAGCGGTAGCTTCTTCAAATATTGTAGCGAAGAATATCCCGTCCCAAAATCGTCTAATGAAAATTGTATGCCCAGCTGACTAAGTTCTTCCATAATCAACACGGCATCGTCTACGTTCTCCAGCAACAGGCTTTCTGTTAACTCCAGACGTAATGCATTCGGATTAATCTGGTGGCGCTGGATACAGGCTTTGACCATGTCTACGAAGTCGGCCTGACGGAACTGGCGGGCACTGATATTCACCGATAAGCTCAGTTCCCGGGTATTTAGAGATTGCTGCCAATATGCAATCTGCGCACAAGCCTGGTCAATTACCCAGTGACCCATTTCCACAATGAGGCCACTGTTTTCGGCAACCGAAATAAAGGCCGATGGGGAAATCACACCGCGTTGGGGATGGTGCCACCTGAGCAATACTTCTGCCCCAAATGGCCGCCCAGTATGGTCTACCTGGACTTGGTAATACAGGCGTAGTTGTTGCTGGGCAATCGCTTCACGCAAGTCAGCCTCAAGCATGACCTGGGTTGCAATTTCGGTTTGCATGCCAGGCTCATACAGACAGGCTTGATTGCGCCCGGCTTGCTTGGCTTTATGCATGGCAATATCGGCCGCTTTCACATAGTCTGTCTCGCCAGGACCAGTTTCATTAAAACTACATAAACCCATACTCGCCGTGATCGACAGTTTCTGTGCCCCTATCTTGAACAGGCGCTGAAACACTTTTTGCAACTGGCGCTGCATGTGCCACATTTGCTCAGCAACTTCGTCAGCATCTGATGCAAGACCAGATAACAGCACGACGAACTCGTCTCCGCCCATGCAGGCGATGAAGTGGGGTTCAGCTGCCTTCTGCAAGCGCTCTGCAACTTGATGCAATAGCTGGTTTCCTGTGGTGTGACCATGCGCTTCATTCACCCATTTAAAGTGATCGAGGTCGATATAAATCATTCCCCATTGGCCATGGGTTGCCTCTTTGCGTAATTGATGCAGGTGTTCATACACCTTTCTACGATTGGGTAAACCTGTGACAGGTTCATAGTAAGCCAGGCTCTGGATAGACTCTTGAGATAAATGGCGGTCAACGACAATACTCACGAGTTTTGCCGCCTGCTCTATCATGGACAGCTCAAACGCGGTTGGTGTTTGGGGTTGCCGATAATACATGGCAAACGCGCCTAGCACCTCTCCTTCAGCGCTTAAAATAGGTTCAGACCAGCCCGCCTGTATGCCAGACGCCGTGGCTGCTTCACGGTGATTGAGCCAGTACGGGTGCGTCATTACATTTTCTACAACGACGCGCTGTTTTGTCGCAATCGATGTCGCAAGGGAACCATTCCCCTTATCTAGTTGCAGCTGGCGCAATGTTTGCAACATCGGGTGCGGCAACGAAGATGCAATCACTGTTTGCACCAGCTTGCCCAGGTTTCTCGTTAGCACAATCGCGCAATACACTTCTGTGTGTATGCTCTCAATATCATGCACGATTCTCTCTAAAATCCTGAGCGCATCCTGCTCTTTTAAAATCAGTTCCAGCAGAGAAAATTTAATGCGTTCATAAGCAATCGCACGTAATCTTTCCTGCTGGAAATCAGTCGCAGACTGAGTGTCATGTGTTGTTTCGCGGATCAATAGCAAGCAGCGCGACTCGCCTGTCGCTGATTTAAAATAATGCGCAGAGCATTCCAGCCAGCGGTTCTCATGATCATGACATGCCACGTGCAACGTACGATGCCTGATGTCTGGTGCGGGCGGGGATAAAATCGCCCTGACCGGGTCATGTGCCACCAAAGGCAAACATGTCCAAAGGTCACATTCCAATGCAGGTGAATGACTAGCGAGTACTGAGAGGTAATGGCCATGGTCGTCAGTGACTACTGCGATATAAAAACCGAAAGAATCAACTTGTGAGCGCCATTTTTCAAATGAATGGTTCAAGCCATGACCTGCCAAAACGACTTCATTTGGCACGAGATTTACTGTAGACATCGCATACTTTCACAACCGCAGTGCAAAATCCAACTGCCGACACATAGGCACCCTCTGCCTGTCGGTTGTTCAGATGCTACACCCCCGAGGAATTTTAGTTATAAGCCCATCTTGAGAAGAGCTCTTGTATATTTACAATAATGTGTCCAAAAAGCCGTGTGCTGTCAAGAAAAATGACTATCCACTCATTCATATTTTCTATACATTATGTGCATAATCCAGAAAGTGCTATTCGCCAACTAGGGGATCAAAACACTACTCCAGAATAGTGACCTCAGCTTTGTTTAACTAGATGCTTTATTTATACCAGGTCGCCATCTTGCAAACATCAACATGGCGAAAACAATGCTATATATCACTGGTTCGGTGACATCCTTTTTCACCAACCACCAATAATGCAGCAGTGCCAGCACACCGATCAGATATACCAGCATGTGGAGGCTTTTCCAGCGTTGTCTAAGCATCCTGATGGCTTTCTCATTGGACGTCGCGGCCAATGGCAAAGTTAACAGGAATGCAGACGCACCGACCAGCACATAAGGATGCTTGAAGATGTCTTTGGCAATGTCTGGCCAGTCAAACTGGTAATCGAGCCACACATAGCTGGTCAGATGCAGACAGGCGTAGGCAAACATCCACAAGCCCAGCAAACGGCGTACTGCAATCAGCCAAGGCTGTCCGGTGAGATGCCGCAAGGGAGTGATGATCAGCGAAAGTAATAAAAACACCAATGCCCATGTGCCCGTAGAGCGCTCGATAAACTCGATGGGATTGGCACCAAGATTTTCTGTCACCCCCAGAATGACCAACCGCAAAATAGGTAAGCTGGCACCAAACCAAATCATGGCTTTAAGCAGGCGTATCAAGACTGTTGGTTTTTTTAAGGACAGCCTGTGAAGTGTTAACATGAAAGGACCTCTAAAAATACTTTTTCAAGTCCATGCCCGCATATAACTGGCCCACTTCATCATAGCCATTGAACATCCTGGTTTTGATGCGACCCGCAAACAACCCGGCACCGATGCGCTTTTCAGAGGACTGTGTCCAGCGCGGATGATCCACCGACGGATTGACATTGGCATAAAAACCATACTCGCGTGGGCTGGCCTTCATCCAGGTGGTATTGGGCATGTGTTCAACAAAACGAATCGTACTGATGGCCTTGGCGCCCTTAAAGCCGTATTTCCAGGGCACCACAAGACGTACCGGCGCACCGTTCTGATTGGGCAGGACTTTGCCATACAAACCCACCGCGAGGATGGTCAATGGCTGCATGGCTTCGTCCATGCGCAACCCCTCAATATAGGGCCAATCCAGCACAGGAATACGGGCACCGGGCATATGCCGTGGGTCGTTATAGGAAACAAATTCGATATATTTGGCATTGCCCGTCGGCTGCGCCCAGTCAATCAAGGCTTTAAGCGGCAACCCCAGCCATGGAATGACCATAGACCAGGCCTCCACACAGCGCATGCGGTAAATGCGCTCTTCCAACGGCGCAAGCTTCATGAGCTGTTCAAGGCTGATCGTTTTGGCCTGCTTGACAGCACCTTCGATCTTGATTGCCCAAGGGCTGGGTTTAAACAAGGTGGACTCACGTGCCGGGTCTTCCTTGCCTGTGCCAAATTCATAATAATTGTTGTAGCCGGTCACATCCTCAAAGCTGGTCAGCTTCTCTTCCTTGCCATAAGCGGTTTTTTGGAAATCCAGGGTTTGGGCAGCTTGCAGGTGAGTGGGAAATAACACACTCATCGCAGCCACACCTGCTACTTTCAGCAATTGACGACGCTGTTCAAACATTTCTTGTGGCGTGATTTCCGAGGGTAAAATTCCGCTGGGATTACGGCGATTGTTATCCAGTAGCATAAAGGTTCCTGTGTATCATTGATGATGCATGTTTGTCGCATATGACACGGAAACCTTACAGCAGATTCCCCAAGGGCGTCACTGCGTTTAACGCCAAATGAAAAAAGGGCTCATCGTGAGCCCAATAAGTTATGATATTCAAGCCAGGATCTGTTAACACTATTTCAACTGTCGATGTTGACTCTGTGATCCGTACTATCAATGTTTTGATGGCAGTTTGAAGGTTAAAATCCGGTCGCCCTGTTTAAAACCAAAGAGTGAGTTACCTCCGCTCACCACCGCAATATACTGCTCACCGTTGACTTGGTAGGTAATCGGCGGCGCATTCACACCGTATTCAGATTGATATTGCCATACCCGTTGCCCGGTCTGGCTGTCATAGGCAGAAAACTTGCCATCCCCTTCTCCGCAAAACAAGAGACCGCCTGCAGTCGCCAGTACACCACCGACCAATGGCTGGCTGGTTTTTTGTTGCCAGGCAATCTGACCAGAACGCAGGTCAATCGCGCTTAACACCCCCCAGCGTTCATCGTTAGTGGGTTCGCTGGCGGCATAACGTATCGGTTTTTCGCCTGCCTTTACTTCAGTTTCGTGCACGGTATATTTGATCGGGCTGTGCATGGCGGCCACATAAACGGTTTGCTGGCGCTCATTCAAGCTAACCGGTGACCAGTTGGCACCGCCAAGAATCCCCGGATATATAACGGTTCCCTCCGCACTCGGCTTTTTGAACAAATTATGCTGTGGGACAAAAGCGGCCGATTTAGCCAGAAACCGACCTGTGGCTCTATCATGAATATAGAACCAGCCTGTTTTACTTGCCTGGCCAACGGCTGGGACGCTTTTGCCTTGGCCATGATAATGAAACAGTACTGGCGGACTGGCTAGATCATAGCCCCATAAGTCATGTGGCACTTGCTGGTAGTGCCATTTGTATTGACCTGTCTCCGTGTCCAGGGCAACTAATGACACGGTATAAAGATTGTCCCCAGGCCTGGAGACATCATTCATTTGCGGCGAAGGGTTGCCAGTCCCAAAATACAGTGTATGGGTGACAGTATCAATCGCCGGGGTACTCCAGGCAGAACCGCCGCCAAAACGGGCCGCATCCGGGTATTCATTCAAGGCAGCCTTTTCTGATGAAATATCTCGGTCGAATTGGCTGCCATCGGCTGTTTGCGTTGTAAACTGTCCTTCCCAACCTTGTTGCGGAATGGTATCGAACTGCCAAATCTGATGACCATCGTTGATATCAAACGCCGCCAGGAACCCGGGGCGGCCGTAACGGCCAGTAACACCAATTACGGCACCAAGAGGAGCGTCACTGCGCGGATTATCAATATGCAGGCCATAGCCGACACCGGTGATGCCGATGATCACCTTATTCCGATAAACCACAGGCGCCATGGCAATGCCTACGCCTGTGCCGCCCGTCACTTTGCGGGTTTTGTTTGGATCGCTGCCGTTCAATGCATCCTGGTGCTCAGTGTTGACCTGACTTCCGGCAACATCAATATCCCATAGCTTTTTACCGCTTGCAGCATCCAAAGCGATCAGTCTGGCATCGACAGTCCCTATAAAGACCTTACCTGCTGCGACGGCAACACCCCTATTAGCTGGCCCGCAACACATGTTCCACTCAGCCTTGCGTGTATGCGTGTATTTCCATAATTGCTTGCCAGTAGCGGCATCTAATGCCAACACATGGTTAAAAGGCAAGCTGACATACATGATGCCATTCACCACAATAGGTGTGGCTTGAAAGGTAGCTTTTATCCCGGTTTCCACCGACCATGCCGCTTGTAATTGCGCCACGTTGTGTTGATTGATTTGTGTCAGGCTGGAAAAACGTTGTGACTCCAGATTCAAACCATAACTTGGCCAGTCAATATTGCTATCACTATTGGCAACAGGTTTAGCTGTATGCGTGCAAGCGAATAGCAGACAGGAGATGCCCGCAACTACACCAGATAACAGGAGGTTTTTCAGGACTGTTTTCATATCATGCATCCCATAGACTATACAGGTTAGTATACACGTTATGATGATCCTGTTGAAACGCTCACCGACCTCTTTTGAAAATTTTTTTTAATTGGTGAAACTAATCTGGTCGTAGACAGCCATAGACAAGAATTGTTAACTTGTACAACAATCATAATCATGACAATTACATCGACAAAAACATCAATTGCATTACAACTAGCTGAAAAAGGATTACTCTCTGATGCAGTGATCCGCATGGGAATACGCAGACTTTGCCAATCCAGGTTACGCGAAATTGCCGAACAGGATTGCGAACGAACACAAGCTAACCTGGTTGCATTTATAGAGCAGATGCAGCTTGCCGAGATTGCACCATTACCTGAAAAAGCGAATGCCCAACACTACGAAATCCCGGCAGCCTTTTATCAATACTGCCTGGGTATCAACCGCAAATACAGCAGTTGCTTCTGGTTGCCTGACACACAAACGCTGGATGAAGCAGAGGAGCTGGCACTGGCACAAACCTGTGCACATGCACGCTTGGGTGGCCCCCTGAAAATTCTTGAACTAGGGTGTGGGTGGGGTTCACTGACCCTGTGGATGGCCAGCCATTATCCGGATGCCCAGATTACCGCCGTGTCAAATTCGGCCTCGCAACGCGAATATATCCTGCAACAAGCAAAAACCCGGGGGTTGTCCAATATTCATATCATCACCGCTGATATGAATGTCTTTGACATTGATCAGACGTTTGACCGGATTGTTTCAGTAGAGATGTTTGAACATATGCGCAATTACGCTCTGTTATATGCCAAGGTGGCGCGCTGGCTCAAGCCAGGTGGCCTCTTTTTCAAGCATATTTTTGTACACAGGAGCGCCGCCTACACTTTTGATGTCAAAGCAGAGGATGACTGGATGAGCCAATATTTTTTCAGTGGCGGCATGATGCCCAGTGATCAATTGCCTCTTTACTTTCAGGACGATCTCAAAATCATTGATAGCTGGCGCTGGAACGGCACCCACTATCAAAAAACAGCCAATGCCTGGCTGGCAAACATGGATAGTCACCATGCCGAACTGACCCCGGTTTTACAGTCAATTTACGGGCAAGCGGATGCAGAGCGCTGGCGTCAGCGCTGGCGTATATTTTTCATGGCATGTGCCGAGTTGTTTGGTTACAACCAGGGACAAACCTGGTGGGTCAGCCATTATCTGTTTTCAAAGAGATAAGTGGAAAGACTGAATATGCCCTCCTCCAAGCTGGTCATCTTTAATTTTGTTTCTTTTCAATTGTTGTGGTGGGCATGCGTGCTCTCTGCCGGGACTGGCAAAGAAGACACCCTGCTTTGCCTGATTGGTTTATTAACTTTGTTGCATTTACACTGGGTGGAAGGCTGGGAGCAATCCCTCCCTTTGATACTCACTGCACTCACCGGCTGCATATTCGACCAAGTGGTATACAGCATGGGCTGGGTCAGCTTTGATAATCAGTCCGAGGCGATCAGTTATATCCCCAGCTGGATGATTGGGTTATGGCTGGCTTTTGCATGTACATTGAATGTCAGTATGCGCTGGTTACAGCATCAATTAACGCTTGCCGCCTTACTGGGCGCCATTTTCGGCCCATTAGCCTATGTAGGTGCTGAAAAATTAGGTGCTGTTACCTTGCCCGGCCCAACATCAGAGTTGGCCTGGATTGCACTGGAATGGGGCCTGGTCTTGCCATTGCTGCTCTGGATCCGTGCCACGTTCAACGCAACCCTGCAAGTGAGGCCAGTATGATTTACAGCTATGCTTTGATTGCCATTGTTGCGTTTGCCCTGACAGGCTGGCTGTTGAGTTTTGCGACGCATAAATACAGTCACGTCGATAGCATGTGGAGTCTGTTCATGCTCATGACGGCTTGTGTAAGCGCCATATTCATGCTGGATTTATCCCTGCGCGCCTGGCTGGTGCTGGTCGCAGTGAGTCTATGGGCATTGAGGCTTAGCATTTTTCTCACCTGGCGTAACTGGGGCAAAGAAGATCATCGGTACGACACCATCCGCAAAAATAACGAACCCCACTTCTGGTTAAAAAGCCTGTACATCATCTTTGGATTTCAGGCCCTCCTGGCCTGGGCCATTTCCTATCCTCTGTATGTCTCTATCACCAGCCAGTCATCCTTGCAGTGGCTGGATGCTGCGGCAATAGTGTTATTCCTCACAGGTTTTTATTGGGAGGCCGTTGCCGACTGGCAATTAATGCAGTTTCGCCACAAAAATATGGGCGCAGATGGCGTACTGCAAACCGGACTCTGGCGATACAGCCGCCACCCCAATTATTTTGGTGAGTGCTTGATCTGGTGGGGGTTTGCCTTATTTGGGGCCGCAACTGGCAATCCCTGGGTCTGGCTTTCGCCTGTGATCATGACCTTTTTACTGCTCAAAGTCAGCGGAGTCAGCCTGATGGAGCAGACCATCCATAGCCGTCGCCCAGGCTATGCCGAGTATGCCAAACGTACCAACGCATTTATTCCAGGGATTCCAAAATGAACGCGCGTATGATCCCTGTGATCAGATACTTTGCAACCATAGTTGCCGTGCTTAATTTTATTTCTGTCGCCGAGGCTAAAGAATGGTTTTTTGAGGTTTGGCTGGATAAACAAAAGATTGGTACGCACAGTTTCACATTCAATCAAAACCAGTTACAAAGCCGGGCAAACTTTAAGGTCAAGGTGCTTTTTATTAACGCCTACCGTTACCAGCACCAGGCCAATGAAACGTGGCAAGGTACTTGTTTAAGTGAATTACGTGCCCATACCGAAGAAAATAAAGAGATCACTGATGTCGCAGGCGTACAACAAGGCAACCAATTTTTGGTTGATAAAAATGGGAAAAAGCAAACCTTACCTGCGTGCGTGATGACGTTTGCTTACTGGAATCCGGATATCTTGAAGCAACAACGCCTGCTTAATCCGCAAAATGGCGAATATCTGGATGTCAGTGTTATGGATGAAGGCAAGCAAGTCATTATGGTGAAAGGGCAACCAGTGAATGTGCACCAATACCGATTAACAGGGCGCTATCAGGGCAAGGATAAATTGAATATCACGCTGTGGTATGACGACCAGCAGGAATGGGTCGCTCTGGAATCCGTCACGCCAGAGGGCTATAAGATTATTTATAAACTTATTTAATCAATATGTTAAACAATTTTATTAAAGTGATTTGCATCATGAGTTTTTTAGGATTATCTGCTTGCCAATCTATGCCTCCCATCAAAACGGTGGCAGAAGTCGATCTCGACCGGTTTATGGGTGACTGGTTTGTGATTGCGGCAATCCCGACAATCATAGAAAACGACCCGTACAACCCGGTAGAGCGTTATGAAAAGAATCCTGACGGCTCCATAGCCACCACATTCAGCTTTAACCAAAGCAGCTTTAACGGCAAATTAAAAACCTACCACCCCACCGGGTTTGTGGTCCCAGGAACTGGCAATGCAGAATGGAAAATGCAATTTATCTGGCCATTCAAGTCCGAATACCTGATTGCTTATTTGAGCGAAGACTATCAGCACACGATTATCGCCAGAAATAAACGCGATTATGTCTGGCTGATGTCACGCCAGCCTCATTTAAACCGGGAGATTTACAACGATTTAGTGTCCAAAATCCAGTCTATGGGTTACGACACCAGCAAGTTACGGGCGTTTCCCCAACAGCTACCAACAAAAAAATAGACGATTAAAAAAACAAGTAACAAATGACTTATCCCAGGAGAGGGGATTCCATGTCGCAGAGAATATACAGCTGTTTATGGCGGTTGATTGGCTGGCTCGATAATCACCGTTACCAGGCGCCAGCCTATGCGAATGACAACAGCATAGATTGGTGGCGGGTGTTGCCGTTTGTCGCCATGCATATTTCTTTAATTGCACTATATTGGGTGGGCTGGAGTCCATTCGCAGTTTTTTTCGCCATAGTGATGTATCTCATACGCATGTTTGCCGTGACTGGTTTTTACCATCGTTATTTTGCTCATAAGACATTCCAGACTTCACGTGCAGGACAGTTCATATTTGCTTTGATTGGTGCCACTGCGGTACAGCGTGGGCCCCTATGGTGGGCCGCACACCATCGCAATCATCATGTGCATGCTGACCAACCGCAAGACGTACACTCTCCGCATCAGCATGGTTTGTTATGGAGTCATTTAGGCTGGTTCCTGAGCCATGCCAATTTTAAAACCCAACTGGAACGGGTCAGGGAGCTGACCCGTTATCGTGAATTATGCTGGCTAGACCGATTTGATAGTCTGGTTCCCATCGCGCTGGCCGTGTCGATTTATGCATTGGGTGATCTGCTAGCGCATTACGCGCCACAATTGCACACCAATGGCTGGCAATTGCTGGTTTGGGGATTTATCGTATCTACGATTGCCCTTTATCACGCCACGTTTAGTGTCAACTCCCTGGCACATGTATGGGGTAACCGACGTTACGCCACACGTGACCATAGTCGCAATAACTGGCTGATAGCGATCATCACGTTAGGGGAAGGCTGGCACAATAACCACCACCACTTTCCAGGATCGGCAAAACAGGGTTTTTACTGGTGGGAAATAGATTTGACCTATTACGGCTTGAAGTTACTGGCAAGCATGGGGCTGATCTGGAACCTCAAGCAGGTACCGTTGAATGTGCGTGAGCAACACGGCGAGATGAGGGGTTAACCATGAAAATTGCCATTATTGGCGGCGGGATCGCCGGCAATACCCTTGCTTATTATCTGCATCAAACGCATCAAATTACCCTGTTTGAGGCCAATGATTACCTTGGTGGGCACACCCACACTCACCAGGTTGAGGTGGCAGGTCAAACACACGCCGTGGATACCGGCTTTATTGTGTTTAATGATAAAACCTACCCTCAGTTCGAGCGCATCCTGCGTAAAACTGGCGTCAGCTGGCGCGATAGCACCATGAGTTTCAGCGTACGTAATGAGGTGACCGGGCTGGAATATAACGGTACCTCCCTGAACAGCCTGTTTGCACAAAGGCGCAACCTGTTATCGCCTGCTTTTTATCGCATGGTGCGCGATATTTTGCGCTTTAACAAAGAATCCCTGGCCTTGCTTTCTCCCGGCAATGAAATCTCGCTGGGCGACTACCTTAAAGTGAATAGATATTCACAGCAATTTATCCGTGATTATATTGTGCCAATGGGGGCTGCCATCTGGTCAACGGATGCGGAACAGATGTTGCAATTTCCTGCCCGTTTTTTTGTGCGTTTTTTTCACCATCATGGCATGCTTACCATTGATGACCGTCCGCAATGGCGCACGATTGTTGGGGGTTCGGCTGCCTATCTGGAAAAAGTGACGGCCGGCTATCGTGAACACATTCAACTGAATACATCGGTCATGTCCATCAAGCGACTACGTGATGCGGTCACTGTCTACACTTCGGATGGCAAGTCCCAGCAGTTTGATTACGTGTTTTTTGCCTGCCATAGCGATGAGGCATTAAAAATCCTTGGTGATGAAGCCACAGCAGATGAAAAGCAGATATTGGGCGCCATCCCTTACCAGGATAATACGGTGTACCTGCACACCGATGCCAGCCTCATGCCCAAACGAAAACTGGCCTGGGCGGCCTGGAACTATCATGTGACCGACAAGCCTGGCGGTAAAGTGCAAGTCACCTACAATATGAACATCCTGCAAGGCATACAATCTGCAGAGCCCTTATTGGTGACGCTTAATTACATTGATGCCATCGATCCAGCAAAAGTCATCAAAAAACTGCATTACCGACATCCACTGTATACCCTGGAAGGAGCACATGCTCAGACCAGGCATGGAGAGATCAGTGGGCATCACCACACGGGTTATGCAGGAGCTTATTGGCGCAACGGTTTTCATGAGGATGGTGTGGTGAGTGCAATCACTGCAATAGAGCACTTTCAAAAGGCCATGGTATGACAGTCAATGAAGCGCCAGCACAGTTACAACAATCTCCATGTCAGGGTGCCCAATTACACAGTGCGATTTATACTGGCTGGGTGAGTCATCAGCGTTTGCAACCCAAGTTGCATGGCTTTAAGTATCAGCTATTTATGCTATATCTGGACTTGGATGAGCTGCCATCTTTGTTTAAAAACAATAGATTGTGGTCATATCTTAAAGTTAATCTTGCATACTTCCGGCGACAGGATTATTTAGGCCCTGCTGAAAAACCACTGGATATTTGCGTACGTGACCTGGTGGAAAAACACACAGGCAAGCGTCCTCAGGGACGTATAGGCTTGCTGACGCATTGCCGCTACTGGGGTGTTTGCTTTAACCCGGTGAGCTTTTATTACTGCCATGATCTGGATGGTAATCTGCAGGCGATTGTCAGCCACATCACCAATACGCCGTGGAAAGAGCAGTTTGCTTATGTCCATGACGTCAAGCAAGACCACGCTTTGCTGTTCAAATTGCAAAAAGACTTTCATGTGTCGCCGTTTATGCCCATGGATATCCAGTATCAATGGCAGTTTTCAGCCCCCGGTGAGACTCTAAATGTGCATATGCAAAACTGGCAGCAGGACAAAGCCATGTTTTATGCCACGCTGAAGATGCAACGTCAGCCCTGGCAAGCCAGCGCCCTTAACCGCATGCTATTCGCCTATCCCTGGATGACACTGAAAGTCATTCTTGCGATTTATTGGCAAGCGCTAAAACTATGGCTGAAAAAAATTCCTTTTTATCCTCATCCTGACCCACACGCTAGAATCGGAGATTGATCATGACGACGATGCCATCCCCTGCCCCATTGGTCGTTGACCCGCTTACCAAACCATTAAAATCCAAAAGCCGCGCCAAATGGGTGGCCAATTTAGCCAAATCGCAGGTGCTCAAACGACTACAAAACTTGACTATTGGTCAGTTAACGCTGATTGATGGTGCGGATCAATATGTGTTTGGTCAAACAGTGAATCGGGCGCCTGTAGCCACCATTACTGTCCTGGACCCCCGCTTTTATGGGGAAATTGCGTTTGGTGGCAGCATAGGCGCCGGGGAGGCTTACATGCTGGGTTACTGGCAGGCAGATTCTTTAACTGATGTAGTACGCTTAATGGTGCTGAATCAAGCAGTCATGGATACGTTGGAAGGTGGTTACCAATGGCTGAGCAAACCGTTATTGAAAGTCTTTCATTGGCTAAACAGCAATAGCGAGGCAGGTAGCCAGAAAAATATCTCGGCGCATTACGACCTGGGCAATGCCTTGTTCCAGTTATTCCTGGATCCTACCATGATGTACTCCTCGGCAATCTTTGACGAAGACACTGCCAGTTTGCAAGCGGCTTCAGAACTTAAACTGAAAACCATTTGTGAAAAACTACAATTAACACCTGATGACCATGTGATTGAAATCGGCACCGGTTGGGGTGGCTTTGCAATATATGCTGCCAAACATTACGGCTGCCATGTCACGACGACCACAATTTCTGAGCAACAATACTCCCTGGCAAAAGAACGCGTGATCGCAGAAGGCCTGCAAGACCAGATTACGCTACTCAAACAGGACTACCGTCATTTGCAAGGGCAATATGACAAGTTGGTCTCCATAGAGATGATAGAGGCCGTGGGCCATCAATACTATGACACTTATTTCAACAAGGTCAGCCAGTTGTTAAAAGCCGATGGTGTGGCGTTGATTCAGGCCATCACCATCGTCGACCAGCGTTACGATAGTGCTATCCGTTCGGTAGACTTTATCCAGCGCTATATTTTTCCGGGATCCAACATTCCGTCTAACACGGCCATGCTTGCTAGTATGACGCGTGCCAGCGACCTGCGGCTGGTTGATTTGCAGGATATTGGCTTACATTACGCCACCACCTTGCGTCACTGGCGGGAAAACTTCTTTGCCAATATCGAGGCGGTAAGGCAGCTTGGGTATAGCGAAGCCTTTATCCGCATGTGGGATTTTTACCTGAGTTATTGTGAAGGCGGCTTTGCTGAATGCGCGTTAGGCGATGTACATCTGTTACTGGCAAAACCTGGTTACCGCATCAAGCATCGGGTGTAAGGTGCGCATGCGCATGATAAACTTGCGCCCATGAGCACACACGCAGTATTGGAATGGCGGGATGGCCTGCCCTATTCCACAGCATTCGATGATGTCTATTTTTCAGTCAGTCCAGATCACCCGCAGCATGGGCTGGCTGAAACTCGTTTTGTGTTTTTACAGCATAACCAGTTGCAACAGCGCTGGCAGCAGTTAGCCACCGACCGCCCCAGCCACTTTGTGATTGTTGAAACCGGTTTTGGCAGCGGGCTTAATTTCCTCGCTGCTTTACAGCTTTGGCAGCAGACTGCACCACCACACGCCCATTTACATTTTGTCAGTGTTGAAATCGCCCCGTTTACCTTGCAAGACTTGCAAACGGCCCATGCCCATTTCCCTGAACTTGCTGATGTCAGCCAGGCGTTATGCCAGCAGTATCGTTTGCTACAACCTGGCATCAACCAGATAGAGCTGCCAGCATTTTCTACCAGCTTAACCTTGCACATCGGTGATAGCACGCAGATATTACCGCAATTAAATCTCAAAGCAGATGCGTGGTTCCTCGATGGCTTTGCCCCGGCGAAAAACCCACAAATGTGGCAACCTTATTTATTTGAGTGTATGGCCAGATGTGCACATAATGGAAGTACCTTTGCTACCTTCACCAGTGCAGGTCTGGTGAAACGCGGTCTGCAATCGGCTGGTTTTGCAGTGAATAAAACAAGAGGATTTGGTCACAAGCGTGAAATGTTGTACGGCCACTGGCCTGAGACTAGCCAAGCCCCTCATTTAAAACCACCCCGGATAGCAGTGATTGGAGCAGGCATTGCCGGTTGCAGCAGCGCGTGGTTCCTGGCGAATTTAGGCTGCAAAGTGGAGGTGTTTGAGCGTGCAGCAACCATTGCCAGCGGCGCCTCCGGTAATCCACGTGGCATGCTCTATCCACGCTTAAACGCAGAAAAACCGCTCAATGACCAGCTAGCGTGGCGCAGTTACAGTTTCAGCCTTAGGCATTATGCCAACCTTGATTTGGGAAACGATGGATTTCAGGTGTGTGGTTTGGTACAGCTTGGCGGAAGTCCAAGGGAACTCAAACGCGTACAAAAGGTGGCTACCAGATATGCTGATTTAGGCTTGCTACAGAAGCTGGATGCCGAACAGGCCAGTGTCCAGGCCGGTGTCTCGTTGGCGCATGACAGCCTGTTTTTTGAACAAGGTGCCTGGGTGAATCCAAACAGTGCTTGCACACGCATGCTAGATCACAAGAATATCAGCTTGCACGTAAACCACGAAGTCACCAGCTTGGTAAAGCAAGCCTCTGCTTGGCAGTTGCAAATGAATGATGCCAAGTTGAGCGAGCAGTTTGATGCTGTGATTGTTTGCAATGCGGCCGAGGCCAACAAACTATTGCCGGATAGTGGCATGTGGTTGAATCCGGTACGCGGGCAGATGGGTATGATTGCTGCACAACCGTCCATGAGCATGCTGAAAACCATTCTTTGCGGAGATGGTTATCTCACACCGCAGCATAATGGCCAGCACGCGATGGGCGCCACATTTGCCCCGGGTGACCACGGCACCGATATCCGTGAGGAAGACAATATTGGCAATCTCGACATGGTCAGCCGACTCAGCGCAGACTTTAATGACGCTAAAAACACAGAGATCACATTTGCACGCGCTTCATTAAGATGCGGATCGCCTGATTACCTGCCTTATGTTGGCCCAATATTAAACGGACTCAAATTACATGTTGCGCCTATCGAAAAGCATACAGACTTGCCTTCACCGCAAGGACTGTATGTACATGTCGCACATGGCAGCAAAGGCCTGTTGACAGCGCCTTTTTGTGCGGCGATATTGGCAAGGCGCTTATTAACAGATTTTGGGTACTCTCTACCCCAGCTCACTGAAGACACTTTCTGGCATGGCTTGCACCCGCAACGACATTTGTTCAAGCAATTGGGATGGCAATCGTTGACGCAGCCTTTTAGTGACAAGGTGCCGACATGAACTCAACCATTGAGCGATTACAAAAAAAACTGCAGCTTTCGCCGCAAGACCCAGAGCTACATTATGAATTAGGCCGCTGTTACCTGGCACTCAGGCAGGCAGATGCCGCGGAGCAAGCGTTTAAGCAGGCGCTACATTGGGCGCCAGATCATCCGCAAATTCTCATGCAGTTGGGCAATGTCGCAAGCCTGAAAGGCAATGAAACTGTTGCTGCCGAATATTTCAGGCAGTCATTAAAGCAGGATGCCCAGCAGGCCGACGTGCACTTTAACTTTGCCAACAGCCTGCGCAAGTTAGGAGAAAATGCAACAGCGATTCAACATTATCTGGCGTCTTTGCGCCTCGCACCGCATGATGCCGAGTGTCATAACAACTTGGGAAATGCTTATCGCGAGCAAGGCCAGCTGGATCTTGCAGTCGCTTCATATGCACAAGCGATGCAACTTGATCCTCAGTTATTGCATGCCAAAGTACACTGGATTCATCAAAAACAGCATATGGCCGATTGGCAAGGGCTGGATGTCTCCATCGCAGCGGTCAGGGAGGCATTGAGATCAAATACTCAGGCACGCATTCCTCCCTTTGCCTTTTTGGCCATGCCGGGCACCACTGACAAAGAGCAACTGGCCTGTGCCAGCCTATGGGCGCAACAGCATTACGGTCATATCCAGCCTTTGCCACCCCCTGCTTCTAAAGCTGCTCATCAGCGGATCAGAGTGGCTTATATTTCTTCTGATTTCCGCCGTCATCCTCTGGCTTATTTGGTCACAGATGTTATTTCAGCCCATGATCGCCATCAATTTGAAGTCACCCTATATAGCAATGCCAAAGATGACCAATCACCAGAACGGCAAGCTTTTGTGACAGCAGCAGATCAATGGGTGGACATCACTCATATGACGGATGCAGACGTTGCGGTGCATATGCGTCATGCAGGTATCGATATTCTGATAGACCTGACCGGTTATACCCAAAACAGCCGCTGTGGCGTCACTGCTTACCGCCCTGCCCGCCGACATATTAACTGGCTAGGATATCCTGGCAGTATGGGCTTTCTTCATGGCAGACCATTATTTGATGCTATCGTGATTGATGAAACGCTCAAGTCGGCTACATTGGCTGAACAACCTGTACTGCTACCCTGCTATCAACCTAACAATGCGCGCCGCCCGGAAGCGGATGCAGGGACGCGTGCACAGCATGGCTTGCCTGAACAAGGCTTCGTATTTTGCTGCCTGAATCAGAGCTTCAAGATCACGCCAGACATCTTTGCCATCTGGATGCGCATTCTCCAGCACGTACCTGGCAGTGTGTTATGGCTATTACAAAGCAATGCCTGGGCGACACGCAACTTGCAGCAACATGCGCAAGCAGCGGGCATCCAGGTTGACCGATTGATATTTGCACCCCGTATGCATATTGATCAGCATATCGCCCGGCAACAACATGCAGACCTCATGCTGGACACCAGCCCTTACAACGCACATACCACGGCCAGTGATGCCTTGTGGCAAGGCATCCCGATACTCACTGTGGCAGGCGATACTTTCCCGGCGAGGGTCAGTGCCAGCCTGCTCCATCGCGTTGGTCTGCCTGAATGTATCTGTGAGGACTGGAAAGCATTTGAGCAACGCGCGATTGATTTGGCGCGTGACGCCGCTGCCCTGGCTGAACTCAAAACAAAGTTAAAGACTCAAGCACAGGTATTATTTGAACCAGAGACTTTTTGCCGACAATTGGAACAGTCTTTGGCGAAATTATTGTCTTGAGCTACCCAGACTCGCCCACACTGACCGACAACATTCCCGCAGCAAGGATACAACAGCCGCCGGCCATTTCAATGATAGACATAGTTTCATGCGCCAGAAAATAGGCTGCAATGGCCGCCACAATCAGCTCGGACATAAATAAGACCGATGCCTGGATGGCAGGGATTTGAGTGACACCATATTGCACGAGCAACGTGGCTGAGACCAGCAGCAAGGCAATGATAAAAAGAGTGATATAAACATGTGGCGCTACAGCAGAGGCCATGACAAACACCATGCCAGAGGCTCCAGATTGCCACAACAATATCAGCAATGACAATGCAAAAACGCCCAACCAGACCAGCATGCCTTTTGCAGCAATGGTCAAATGGGTTGAAAAACGGGTGATGACGTTGGTGAGCGAAAAACCTACCCCCGCCGATAATGCCAGCCAGTCAGAAGTGGATTGTGGCCATGGCCAGACCCATTGGCCATCCGTCAGCATCAGCACCGCCCCCAGCAAGGATAAACCGATGGCCAGCAATTGAGGTCTATGCCAGGGTTCATGTAGCCAGATTCTGGCGAGCAATAGCGTCCATAACGGTGATAGGTAAAACAGCAGCATCACACGCATCACTTCACCATCAATAATCGCCAGCACATAAGCCAGATTTGTCCAACCAGCCACCACACTCAGCCAATACGCAGATGCAGGCACGTGCGAGATCCTTTTGAAGCGCGGCCAGAACAGCATGCCACCCAGCAGCAAGGCCAAGCTGTAACTTAACAAGCTGGATTGTACCCCTGACAGGCCTGTTTCATTTAATAACCGGTACGGATACCAGATAATGCCCCAGCACAAAGCGCCATAAATCAGGGCAGCAGAAGCAATATATTTTTGCCGGGAAGTTTTTTGTTTATGCGACAGGCTCACTTATAATACACACCTATGAATCCAAATTTAAACCACCTCCAACCCTACCCGTTCCAGCGTTTACGTGATCTGTTCCAGGGCCTGACACCCAATCCGGCATACAGCCATGTCAACCTGTCGATTGGTGAGCCTAAACACGCTACACCAGGCATCATCAGCGAAGCACTTGCAAACAATTTGAGTGGATTGGCCAGCTATCCTACCACAATCGGTGTGCCCGCCTTACGGGAGGCCATCAATCTCTGGCTACAACGCCGTTACAAGATTCCAGCGCTCAATATAGACAAGGCGATTCTGCCTGTGAATGGCAGCCGTGAGGCCCTGTTCGCGTTTGCACAAGCTGTGATTGATAGCAGCGCGACTCAACAGCCTGTGGTGATTTCCCCCAACCCGTTTTACCAGATTTACGAAGGTGCGGCTTTTCTGGCAGGCGCACAGCCCTACTTTATCAATACCACACCTGACAACGACTATGTCATGGACCTGACACAAGTTCCGGTGGAAGTCCTCAAACGAACCCAACTGGTATTTGTCTGCAGCCCTGGTAACCCATCCGGTAAAGTCATGGATATCCAGGCTTGGAAAACCCTGTTTGAGTTATCAGATAAATACGGATTCGTCATTGCATCAGATGAATGTTATTCAGAAATTTATTTCGATGAAGCACAACCTCCGGTCGGTGCTCTGCAAGCCGCGCATCAACTCGGTCGCGACGACTTTAAACGGATTGTTATGTTCAGTTCTTTATCCAAACGCTCCAATGTACCGGGCATGCGCTCAGGCTTTGTCGCCGGAGATGAAGATATTATTGAGAAATTTACACTCTATCGTACCTATCACGGCTGCGCGATGAACCCGGCTGTTCAAGCAGCGAGTATCGTTGCCTGGAATGACGAAACACATGTTCAACAGAACCGAGCCCTTTATCGTGAAAAGTTCGCAGCTGTCACGCCGCGCTTGCAAAGCGTCTGGCCGCAAACGCACCTTCCTGATGCAGCTTTTTACCTGTGGATCAACACGCAGCAAGACGACACACAAGTGGCGAAAAAACTTTATGAAAATCTCAACATTACAGTACTGCCAGGCTCTTTCCTCGCTCGCGAAGCCCACGGAATGAACCCTGGAAAAGGATTTATCCGTATGGCGCTAGTTGCTTCATATGAAGAGACAATCTCTGCAGCAGACAGGATGAGTGAGTTTTTGAAATAAACATTAAAAAAGTGCTACGGCATCAACTAAAAAGCCAGCGGTTATATAGCGCTGGCTTTTTTGTCATTGATCATTATAGATCAAGCAGATTTCCTGCGGACAATCAATCCGAGTATACCCAATCCCATTAACATCAGTGCGCTACTTTCAGCTTCTGGAACTGGCGAAGCGCCTATGGCTGTTTGACCACTAATAGACCCTAAGGCAGAAGTAAATGAACCTTTGGCATCCAGCACCGAAGTATTAAAAATCAGAGAATAGTTACCCGCAATAAATGAGGTAAAGCCCAGCGCAAACTGATTGGTATTCGTATCCTTGTTCAGGCTCAACACTACATCACCAGCTGCATTTTGAATATCCAGAACAGTCGCTGTTGCTGAAAAAGCATACCCACTGAGGACAAAGTTACCTGTTTCGCTCACAACAGGAATTGCAAAGCCTTTAGCCTGATTGAATGAATACGTAGCGGCGAAAACACCTGAAGACATCCCAAGCAATGCTAAACCGATAACGCTTTTTTTAATGAATTGATACATGATGATCACTCCGATATGAGAATAATTAGGCTGATTTAGATTTGCCAAAGGCAGCTGCAACCGCTAACAAACCAAACAACATCATCATGTTGGTCTCTGGTTCCGGGACAGGCGTTGCAGGAATAAATGTACCCAGTGTTGTTGTGTATTGACCAGTCCACGCTCCTACTGCAGTGATATTCAGGTTATATAAACCAGGCATGAAGTTTGTGGCGCTAAATTCCCAGATATCGGTAATGAAATTCTGCGTAAAAGAATAGTTGGTCGGGCCAGACAAACTCACCGCTGTCACTCCTAAACCATCAAAAGAGGCATTAAACAACGTGTCAGCGACGTTAATAGAGAATGTTTGCGTCCCAGTCTCTGAAATATAAGTTGTTGTTGAAGCTGCAGAAGCGGAACCTGCAAACATGAGAGCACTTGCTGCAATGATGCTGTATACAATTTTTTTCACAATCCTTCTCCCAAATAAATTAAACACTTGGGAGTATGATGCTTTAAATTAAGACTAACTAATATGACCCAGATGGGCTAATGCCAATAAAAAAGGCCATGTGAAGACATGGCCTTTTGAAAAGCAGGAAAGATTACTGTTTCTTACGACGTGAGATCAAACCCATCAAACCTAATCCCAAAGCCATCATAGCTGTCGTCTGTGGTTCAGGAACAGCAGCAGTAACTGCTGACAATGTATAAGTAAATTGACCAGATGCAGAGGTCAGGTTACCAAAAATATTGAATGAATAATTACCAGCACTTAACAATGTACCGCTTGCAAATGTGTTTGCAGGCACAGCTTTATCTGTCAGTGCAGGAACAAACAATGAATAACTACCTGTTAAACCACTAAAACTGTAGCTTACAACTGAAGCCTCAGAAATAGAGAAATTCAATTGTTCAAAAAACATGCCTGGATTAAACAGATACTCAGTTGAGGATACGGTAAATGTCGCAGCATTCGCACTTACTGCAAATACTGAAGACATTAACAATGCTGACAATAATGTCATTTTTTTTGCAAGCTTCATAAGATCTCCTAATAAATAAACGTACTATTATTTAAAACACTAAATTAAATAAATCATAGTGAGGCAATTTACACTCTTCTCCTACGTGCAATCATCCCAATCAGTCCTAAACCTAAAGCTGCCAGAGCTGCAGTCTGAGGTTCAGGTACAGCGGTGACGCCTAGACTATATCCTCCGCCGTTTTTGAGGGTTGTACCAGAAACGGAAAGTGTGTAAGTACCTGTAGCTAATAAACTGATCCAGTCAGTAGAAACTGTATTTTGTGTAGAAGTAGTTGCACTCCATACCAAAATTGGGATCACAAATACGCTTGTATTTGTTGGGCCGGTGGTTGTAGTACCACTTGTGCTACTTCCTGAAGGGCTTGTTAAAGTGACATTCAAATTACTGAAACCGGAGTTTGACACACCGCAAAAAATCAACAGCGCACAACCAACAGATTTGGAATTCGTGTAATTTAAAGTCGTTGACAAGGAGTTAAACTCCTGCAAGAGCTGTGCATTTAAATTAAATGTGTAATTGTCAGTGAAAGTCTTGTCTCCAGCATAAGACTTGCTGACACTAAAACTGCCATCATCAAACAGATCTTGCGAAATGTTTGAGGTTGTTGTCGTTGGGGTGCTTGAAGAAGGTGTCCCTGCGTGAGCGACACCAGTTACAGATAACAGACCGGCCAGTACCAAAGCATTTATTAATTTCATTTTAGTTCTCCCATAGTCACAATAAAAATCAGCGTAAAAAAATTACAGTGAATTTTTCTTGCGGTATGTGAGTGTGCCGATGGCAGCCAAGCCCAACAACATCATCAGATTTGTTTCTGGCTCAGGCACTGGCAAGGCCGTAATAGTGGTTTTTAATGTGTACTGCCCACCAAAAAGACCTGTTGTTGTGCCGGATACTTTAATGTAGTAAGCACCAGATGTCAGATTATTCAAATCGGTCACCAATGCATTGGAAGCATTGTACAAGCCATAGGTAAAGGATGTATCAGAAATGTCATAAATTTGAGCCACTGAAAACCCGAGAGAACTTGATGGGTCAGGATAACCAAACACGACTTCTTTCTCAGTGACTTGGTAGCTTATTTTGCCGGGGCCAGCGAGCGTGAAATTAAAAATGTCATTAAAACTGACAGTGGGGCCCAGAATACCACCCGCCGCAACTACCATAGGCAACGTAGACGAACCTGCGCCAAGTGTTACAGTGGTCGCACCTGCATTTACAGCAAAGGAGGCTAAAGCCGCAATTGCTAATCCTTTCACTATACTCATCTTAATTCTCCTCAATTTTATTAATACAATAATCAAATTCTTTTATTTGCAAAACTACCCATTCGGGCTAATTTTAATTAAAGCCAAATAGTGCGGGCGTTTCGTTAATCGTTATTAATTATCACAGCAAGAAATATACCAATATTACAAAAATATTAATGCTTTTATAATCAACAACTTATTTTTGTAGTCAGATTAAAAAGTGGGATTATCAGCCAGTTATGCTCCAAATAAACCAGCCAACCCGCGTTGACGCACCATTAACGTGCACCTTTACATACACCATTTTACACACAACTTCCATTGATTTGTGAATTTTTTTTGACAGATATTAGTCTGGAGGCAATGCAGATCAGGCCGATCAATTCAAGAATGTAAAAAATAGCGTCTTTGCAGCGGCTGTAAAAAGTGGCGCCTTGATAGCTATCGACAGTATAGTTAAGCGTCAAAGCCTTGTTTTTTGCTGCACGAACGAGAACTTCTCCGTTTTTATCAATAAAAGCCGTGATGCCGTTATTACTCGCTCTTGCAATCATTTTTTGGCTCTCTATTGCACGAGCCTGGCTGAACTGCAGATATTGCTCAAGCCCAACGCTATTTCCGAACCAGGCGCCATTACTTACGCTGACAATATAGCTTGCTTCTCGAGCATATTCTGCCAGGTCAGCCCCAAAAAGGTCGTCATAGCAAATTGACACAGCGACATTGTTAGCTCCAAGCAAAAATAATTGTTTTGCTTGGCCTACCGAAAAATCATTATGAGGCATATGAAACCAATGCTGGTAGATGGGCGAAAATAGAAATGGTAGCGGTACAAACTCCCCGAATGGCACCAGATGCGTTTTATGCTGAACCTGTAATCCTGAGACGCCATAATTCACAACGGCGTTAAATTTTTGCCGCGTTTCGCCAGCACCTTGCCAATCAAGCATCCCAACAAGAATGTCAGCATGTTTTTCAAATGCCAACGCCATTAACTTGTCTTTTGTTTTGCCCATGGCTTGGGAGAGGTAAATAGGAAACGCTGTTTCTGGCAATACCATCACCTCTGCATCAGCCTGCTGCATTAAATCCAGATAACTCAAAACGATTTGCTTACTTTGATCAACAGACCACTTGGTCTGCTGGCTGATATTCCCTTGCAGCAAAGACAGCCGAATAGGATCACCCTTTGTCGTCCAGCCGACATGCTGCAGACCCATCCCAAGGGCAACAATCACTGATATCGACAAAGCCCCTACCCACCGCCTTCTACTCGTGCCACGCAACGCATACAATAAAGTGACCACTATCCCCACCAGGATAATACTTAGACCGTATACTCCAGTCACGGGCAAGTAGCTGCTGAACAAACCTCCGGGTACCTGGGTGTAGCCCATGGTCAACCAGGGGAAACCACCGCCTATGTAGCCTCTTAGCCAATCCGCCAGGCCCCAGGCAAAAGGCAAGCACCATAAGGCTCGGACATATGCGGCCATCCACGTCGCCAGAGCAGTAAAACTGGCCAGGTATAAGCACAATATCGCCGTAGACAAATAAGCCAGCCATAATGGCATTTCACCAAATTCATGCAGGGTCGTCACCATCCATGACAAGCCAGCCACATACATCCCCAGGCCAAAACAGAGACCTAAGCAAAACGCATGAAAAGGCGTTTGACTGCGACAAAGCAGCCAACATAAAACAAATAGAGTGATGAGAGGGAGACAATAAAAATAAAAAGGCGCAAACCCAAAAACGGTCATTGCGCCTAGCAAAGCAGCGGTGACTAATAATATGCTAGGTCTATGCCAATATTTATTAAAGGCATTGAGAATCAGAAGTCTTTGCGAGATCAATTTAGAGTTGAACATTCCACATATCATGCGCCATTGATACTAATTTTTATGTACAGCCCAAGATGACAAGTCGATGCTTGCAATGGTTAGCTAACATTCTCATCAATCACAACTCAAGCAAACTTAGAGAGTTGTTTCAGCGTCACTTCAAGTAGCTTCATGGCTGACTCCGGGGTCTCATCCTCAACATAACACCTGAATTCAGGCGCATTTCCAGAGGGCCGCAAATGAACAATTTGTCCTGACGCCAACGTTATTCTTAATCCATCTGTATTATCAATGCTGTTGACTGGTGCACTCAGATTTAAGGCCTCAGCCAGAGCAGCCTGGTTGGCAGACCATTCAGCCAGCAATGCCTGACTTTTACTGGTGGCAAAATTCTGCAAACGATCACTGGCCGTATAACGTTGGGGCAAGGCCGTCACCTGTTGAGACAAAGGCTGGCCTAACTGTTTAACCTGGGAAAGCAAGACCACCACAGGCAGCACCGCATCCCTGGTTGGCAATGGCGCGAGGCCTGACAATCCAGGAGGCTGAGTGGCCAACAGAAAACCGCCATTTGCCTCAAAACCAGCCACGCTGGTCGCACCTTCAGACGCCAGTCTCTCCATGCCGGCAATTACATATGGAGAGCCGATTCTGGTGCGGGTGACCTGCGTAAAAAAACCACTTTTTTCGATCGCAGTATTACAGCTGACAGGCACCGCCAGGTGCGTAATATTGAGTGCGCGGGCTGTCAGCAAGCCAACAATGTCGCCGCGTAACCATTGACCACGCTCATCGCTGATCAGTGGACGGTCACCATCGCCATCGGTAGAGATAATCGCATCCACCTGATATTGCTCAGCCCATGCTTTGCCTCTGGTCACATCATCAGCCGACACTGCTTCGGTATCAATGGGTACAAAAGAGTCAGATCTCTCCAAGCAAACAACCTCAGCGCCCAGTGCGGTCAGTAATGCATGCATCAAATCGCGACCGACGCTGGAATGCTGATAAATGGCTAATTTGAGTCCAGCCAAGGCCTGCGCACCCGCCATCGTGACATAGCGTTGCACATAGCCCTCATACGCCGCCTCGTTGATCGGTGGTAACGGTGTCTCATCTACACTGCCAGCATCAACCGCAGAGATCAGCATGGCTGCTTCATCCTGTTTACTGATTTCGCCATCAGGGCGATAAAACTTCAAACCATTACGATCAAACGGGATATGGCTGCCAGTCACCATGATGCCAGGGATTTGGCGTGCCTGGGCATATAATGCCAACGCAGGCGTAGGAATTGCACCACAAAACACGGGGGTTACACCCAGTTTGTGTAGCATGCTCGCACAAGCCTGCGCAATGCGTAAACTGCTTGGACGCAAATCCACTGCAATCGCCACCTCGTCAAAATCAAAACTTGCACGCATGGTGCGTACAAAGGCTTGGGTATATGCAGCACAGACCTCATTGGTCAACGCAGAGACCAAACCGCGTGCGCCACTGGTGCCAAACGCCACCCCGCTCTGTTGCATCACCGCTTGTAATGTTTGCATACCAAACACCTAACTACGGCCGTAGGTATCTTCAAAACGCACGATGTCATCTTCTCCAAGATAACTACCGGATTGCACCTCGATTAAATGCAAAGGCAATTTACCTGGATTCTCTAGTCGGTGCGTTGAGCCAATCGGTATATAAGTAGATTCGTTTTCAGTATAGAGCTTGGTGACATCATCAATAGTGATCATGGCAGACCCACTGACAACCACCCAGTGCTCAGCCCGATGATGATGCATTTGCAGTGACAATCTTTCACCTGGTTTCACCATAATACGCTTGACCTGGAAACGCTCGCCGATATCGATTCCCTCGTACCAACCCCAAGGGCGATAAACACGGGGATGCATCTTATGTTCAGAACGTCCGCTTGCCTTCAAATGATCAACAATATTCTTGACATCCTGCGCACAATCACGGTGCGCAACCAGGATCGCATCACTGGTTTCAACAATCAGCAAATCCTCTACGCCAACGGCAGCCACAAAGCGCTCTTCCGCCCGTACCAAGGTATTTTTCACATTTTTAAGAAACACATCCCCGCGTGTAGCATTCCCATCCGCATCATTGGGCTGCACTTCTTTTAAGGCAGTCCATGAGCCAACATCATTCCACCCCATGCTGGCAGGTACCACGGCCGCCAGTTTGGTTTTTTCCATGACGGCATAGTCAATTGAATCAGAAGGAGACTCAGCAAACGAGGCCTCATGCAAGCGCACAAAATCCAGGTCTTTATAACTTTGCGCAACGGCATTGCTTACCGCACTGACCATGGCTGGCGCGTATTGCTGCAACTCAGCCAGGAACACAGCCGGTTTAAACAAAAACATGCCGCTGTTCCAATAAAAGTTTCCGGCATCCAAATATTGCTGTGCAGTCGCAGCATCAGGCTTCTCAACAAAACGTGCCACTTCAAAGCAACCATCACATGCTTCCAATTCTGCACCTGATTGGATATAACCATAACCGGTTTCCGGCTGTGTAGGCTCTATACCAAATGTGACCAGTTTCCCCTGCTCTGCTGCAACGCAGGCACGACGCACAGCAGCCTCAAAAGCAGTGACGTCAGTAATCACATGATCCGCAGGCAACACCAGCATCAAGACATCTTTGTCTTTTAAAGTCACAGCCGCAGCAGCAATCGCAGGTGCCGTATTTCGCGCCACCGGCTCCAGCACAATCGCCTCAGGTGTCAAATTCACTTGCCGTAATTGCTCCGCCACCAAAAAGCGATGATCGTTACCACAGACGACGATAGGATGACCGACATCCGCCCAGCTAGAAAGCCGGATCAATGTCTCCTGTAACATCGTATTTTCGGTCACCAAAGGCAATAACTGTTTAGGCAAAACCGCGCGTGACAACGGCCATAATCGCGTACCAGAACCACCGGACAAAATGACGGGGACAATTTTCATTAAAGACATCCAAAAATTAAATAAAAAAGACTAAAGGCACACGCATCATTTGCGATGATCAATTCAAGCCGATACTTTTGAGGCGCGATCCAAACACTTTATCTCCCACTGCCAAGCATGTTTAACAATCGTTTCCAAGTCGGTAAATACAGGTTTCCAGTTCAACACACTTCTCGCACGTTTGGCATCAGCCACCAGCCTTGCCGGGTCCCCATCTCTACGCGGACCATCAATGACCTTAACCTGCTTGCCAGAAACTTTTTGCACTGCGTCTAGTACCTCTTGCACCGAAAATCCAGACCCGTTACCCAGATTAAAGCGATCACTTTCACCGCCATTGACCAAGTAGTCCAAGGCGGCAAGATGTGCAGAGCATAAATCTACAATATGGATGTAGTCCCGAATACAAGTACCATCCGGCGTATCATAATCTCGTCCAAACACCTGAATATTTTCACGCCGACCAGAAGCTGCCTGCAATATGAGCGGGATCAGATGGGTTTCTGGATCATGACGCTCACCTAATTGCCCTTCAGGGTCTGCACCTGCCGCGTTAAAATAGCGCAAGCAAACCGACCTCAAATCAAACGCTTTGGCGTAATCGGCCAATACATGCTCTATCATCAGTTTTGAGCGGCCATAAGGGTTTAAAGGTCGGTTAGGGTGTGCTTCATCAATCGGCACATAGTCAGGCTCGCCAAATACCGCCGCCGTAGATGAGAAAATGAATTTTTTCACATTAAACTTGAGCATGATATCCAGCAAATTTAAGGTGTTTGTGACATTGTTTCGATAATATATGTCTGGCTTGCGAACGGACTCACCAACTTGTATGAAAGAGGCAAAGTGCATCACAGCATCGGGTTTATGTTCCTCAAATACGCGATATAAACAATCGTTATCCGCCAAATCACCTTCAACAAACACGCCTCCTATCACCGCATCACGATGACCGCTTGATAGATTATCTAACGTAATCACTTGATGATTGGCGTTAAGGAGCATTTTCACCATATGAGAGCCAATATATCCTGCTCCGCCCACTACTAATACTTTCATTTTTACATCCATCAATTATTAAGATTAGTTAATATACGATCAATACCAATTAACTTTAGTGGGACATTATTAAATGTCTAGCTCATATACTTTTCCGCTTCCAGAAAACTTAAGCCTTGAGCATCTTTTGCAGATAATGAGGGTGACTCTCCAATGGGCCAATCAATTTTCAAATCAGGATCATTCCAGATAACGCAACGCTCATGTTGCGGCGCATAAAAGTCCGTGGTCTTGTACAAGAATTCAGCCGTATCAGAAAGCACCACAAAACCATGCGCAAAACCTTCAGGCACCCACAGCATTCGCTTATTTTCTGCGCTAAGTATTTCACCTACCCATTGTCCAAAGGTGGGCGAGTTAGAACGCAGGTCTACAGCCACATCAAAGACTTCACCCTGAGTGACCCGAACCAGCTTGCCTTGCGGCTGTTGAATTTGATAATGAAGACCACGCAGTACGTGTTTAGAAGACTTTGAGTGATTATCTTGCACAAACCTGGGGCGCAACCCGGTGGCTTCTGCAAACACATTCTCGTTAAAGCTTTCATAAAAAAAGCCACGGGCATCCCCAAATACTTTAGGTTCAAATACCACCACATCAGCAATAGCTGTTTTAATCGCCTGCATTAAAACACCCTCTCATTTACAATTTGCATTAAATACTGCCCATAGCCATTTTTCTTATAGAGCTCGGCTTGTTTAAGCAGCGCCTCAGCAGAAATGTAGCCCATGCGGTAGGCGATTTCTTCAGGGCAGGCAACCTTGAGTCCTTGACGATTTTCAATGGTTTGAATAAACAATGAGGCCTCAAGTAAAGATTCATGCGTGCCCGTATCCAGCCACGCATGGCCACGCCCCATCACCTTCACATTGAGTTGATTTTGTGACAAATATTGTTTGTTCACATCGGTAATTTCTAACTCGCCTCTAGGTGAGGGCTTCATATTGGCGGCAATATCACACACTTGGTTATCATAAAAATACAAACCTGTCACTGCATAGCGTGATTTAGGCTTGGTAGGTTTTTCTTCCAAACTAATCGCCTTACCTTCAGCGTCAAACTCCACCACACCATAACGCTCAGGATCATGCACTGGATAAGCAAACACCGTTGCGCCTTCAGTTTGCATATTTGCTGCTTGTAGGCCGGAGGCTAATTCATGTCCATAAAAAATATTATCGCCCAACACTAAGGCACTCGGATGACCATTGATAAAATCTTTGCCAATAATAAAAGCCTGGGCCAGGCCATCTGGCGAAGGCTGTACCGCATATTGAATATTCATGCCCCATTGCGATCCATCACCGAGCAATTGCTCAAATCTTGGAGTATCTTGTGGCGTTGAAATCAGCAAAATATCTTTTATGCCCGATAGCATCAGCGTTGACAAAGGGTAATACACCATTGGTTTGTCATACACCGGGATCAATTGTTTTGAAACAGCCTGCGTGGCAGGGTATAAACGGGTGCCAGACCCCCCTGCCAGAATTATGCCTTTTCTATGTTTAGCCATCATGCATCCTTATAAAATTTGTTTTAGCACATGGGAAACACCGTGTTCCCAATGCGGCAATAGCAGGTTGAACGTTTTCTGGAACAAGCTTGTATCCAACCGGGAGTTAGCTGGCCGCTTGGCAGGCACCGGATAATCACTGGTCGCAATCGGCTTGATGGTTTCCGGCTGCACCTTGATTGCCTTGCCCGCCTTGATTGCCTCAGCAATCACAAACTGGGCATAGGCATGCCAATTGGTCACCCCAGAAGCAACCACATGGTATAAACCGAATGGAAAGCCCTGCAGCCCCTGCTGCCTGATACGTCCGACCAACTGCGCGGTCACATCCGCCAGCAAGGCTGCTGAAGTCGGCGCCCCATACTGGTCGGCAACCACACTTAAACTGTCGCGCTCAGCAGCCAGGCGCAACATGGTTTTGGCAAAATTGCCCCCATGCGCTCCGACGACCCAGCTTGTGCGCATAATCAAGCTTTGCGGACAACTTTGTTGTAACGCGCACTCACCATCTCTTTTGGTCAGGCCATATATGTTTTGAGGGTTAGTCGCATCACTCTCTTTATAAAACTGCTCGCCTATCCCTTCAAACACATAGTCTGTGGAGAAGTGAATGACGAAAGCACCTAACTTACTGGCTTCGTCGCCTATGATACGTGGCGCATCCGCATTTACCTTGCGTGCTTGTTCTGTATCCGTCTCAGCCTTGTCAACGGCCGTATAAGCTGCCGGATTAATGATCCCGTCCGGTTTTACCTTCTGGATAAGTGACCTTAATGCCGCTTCATCAGACAAATCGCAATCCGCTGAGCCTATGGCAACCACCTCAGCCAACGGGGCCAAGCTACGCTGCAATTCAAACCCCAATTGGCCATTACATCCTGTCAGCAGAAGTTTCATTGATATTGCTTCTCTACCCACTTCAGATATTGGCCACTGGTAATATTCTCTACCCAGGCCTGGTTATCCAGATACCATTGCACCGTTTTGCGTATGCCGGTTTCAAAAGTCTCAGCGGGCTTCCAGCCTAACTCTTTTTCAAGTTTGGTGGCATCAATGGCATACCGTCTGTCATGACCAGGGCGATCTTTGACAAAGGTAATTTGCGACTTATAAGATTGACCATCTGCACGTGGTTGCAACTCATCCAGAATATCGCAAATGGTATGCACCACTTCCAGGTTCGGCTTTTCATTCCAGCCACCTACATTGTAGGTTTCCCCCAATCGGCCAGCGGATAATACACGGCGGATCGCGGTACAGTGGTCTTTCACAAACAGCCAGTCACGAATCTGTTGACCATCCCCATAAATCGGCAATGGTTTACCATTGAGCGCGTTATGAATCACCAATGGAATCAGCTTTTCGGGAAAGTGGTACGGGCCATAGTTATTTGAACAATTTGTGGTCAACACCGGCAAACCATAAGTGTGGTGATAGGCACGCACTAAATGATCAGACGCTGCTTTAGAGGCAGAGTATGGGCTGTTGGGCTCATAGCGATTGCGCTCGTTAAACGGCGGATCATTTTTCTCTAAAGTGCCATATACCTCGTCAGTAGACACATGTAAAAATTTAAAAGCTGCTTTTTCTTCATCGTCCAACCCTCTCCAATAAGCGCGCACCGCTTCCAGCAAGTGAAACGTGCCAACCACATTGGTCTGGATAAAGTCTTCAGGTCCATGAATCGAGCGGTCAACATGTGATTCAGCTGCAAAATTCAATACTGCACGAGGCTTATGCTCAGCCAGCAGCTTGCTTACCAACTCAAAATCACCAATATCCCCCTTAACAAAAATATGTTTTTTGTTATCAGCAACGGTTTTCAAGTTATCCAAGTTACCCGCATAAGTGAGCTTATCAAGATTGATCACTGGTTCATCCAACTTATCCAACCAGTCCAATACAAAATTACTGCCGATAAAGCCGGCACCGCCAGTGACTAAGATCATAAAAAATAGTACCTAAATAAGTGAAGAGAGTAAGCAAAAGCTAAACTGAGAATATCTAAAAATAATAATTACTCTGAGATCGCTTTATTATGTTTTTAATCAGAATTTGTGAAAATAATTTTACAAAACGCGTCACCTATAGCTTGCCAAGAAAGACTATTTAGAAGCTTTTGTCTTGATTCAATAGTTTTATTTTTCCACTCTGACACGGGTTGACTACAGAAATCTAACATTGCATTTACTATACTAGTTTCATCAGGTGGATCAATTAAAGGTATACCGCACATACCAGTTTCAAATAGTTCAGCTATCCCGCCCATTGAAGTACCAATCACAGGCCTCATAGAAAGGGCTGCTAATACTGCAACTCCAGATTGGGAATTAAAATTCTTATAAGGTAACAATACAGCATCACACTCTGCAAAAAGCGTCTCTAACCGAGACTCCTCAACAAAACCAATTTCAGTTGTGACACTACTTCCTAGGTCGCTCAAGGCTTTTTCACATTCAGCCCAATATTCAGGCTCAGCTGAATAAGGTGCTCCTGCCACAACCAGCTTTGCATCAGGAACAGTTATCAAGAGATTTTTGAAAGCTTTTATAGACTCCAATATACATTTATTACTTCTAAGCATTCCAAAGATTAAAAATTTCCGATTATTTTTAAGTGGTTCAGCTTTTCCACTATCAAATACACCATGCGGTACTACAGAAAGCCTATTATTCTTTACTCCAAACTGCTCCTTAAGGACTGTATTACCCGACTTTGTAAGGGTCACCAATTGGTCAGCTAAGTAATAAGTCGAGGCTATACAAGCCATCTCAAAGTTTCTAAATAACTTAGGTAGGCTCCAAGCATGAGGCAGTGGATCATGCACAATATAAATAATCTTTGCACCCGTTAGCTTTAAAACCATAAATTGGAACATTGTTACAGACAACCAATGTGGGAATGTAACAACAAAAACTGAAGTTTCAAATCTAATCTTGATTAAATTGTAAGTAGCTTCCACAATCCGCATAACCATGTGAAATACCTTATGAATGCGTGACCATTCACTGCTATGGCCGGGTCTAAAGTTATAGCGGATTAAATTCTCAGATTTAGCTTCTCGCTCTTGAGGTTGCATGGGCGATGCGAGAAAGATTAATGAGTAACCTTTCGATCTCATTGCATTAGCTAAGCCTTCTGCAAAGCCATGTGTGTACCAACCATCACCACCTCGCCAAGAGGTAGAATAAAAACAAATTGACTTCATAACATCAGTAACCTGTCGCATTCGAAGAAAAGAGCTTTTCATAATCGGCCACTAAACGATCAAATCCAGAATTGGCAGTTATCAATGCTGAACTTTTCTTTAAGTTCTCGAAGAATATCTTATCATTTACCAGTTGATTTAAAACTTTTGCCAGGGAACTCGAATCACCAATCGGAACTAATGCCGCACAAAACTCACCAGTATCCAATCGTACAGCTTCTACCTGGGTTGGTACATCACTCACAACCATAGGCAAACCAAGAGCAGCGGCTTCCAGTAATGCGACACTGTGTCCCTCAAATAAACTAGGCTGAGTAAATACGTCACAATTAGCCATAAAAGTTAAGGTGTCTTTGTGAGACATATGCCCTTTTAGGTGGACAACATCTTGGAGTCCTAATTTCACTATTTGCGCTTGAAGTTTTTCACGCTCCGGGCCATCACCTAAAATTGAGAGATATGCACCATTAACATGCTTCATAGCATCAATCAATTGTGGATAGTTCTTTTGTTCAGCAAGACGACCTGCTGCAACAATATGTAATTTTTCGTGATTAGAAGACGTTTCTTTATTAGCTAAGATAGATTGAATGAGCTCGGCGACATCTGGTGATAATGCGTTTCGAATAACGATAATTTTGCGTTTATACAATAATGGATAATTATTGAACGACTGACTTACGCCCTCTGAAACGCATATGATATTCGTGACGATTGGAGTACAACCAACACAAAAATCTAATAACTGTTGTAATTTTCCATAAGTCTGAACTGGAGTGTGATGAGAAATAATTCGAAGCTTGGCGCCGGAAAAAAACCCAGCTATGGAGCCTATAATATTTGCTAATGGCTGCGCAGAGAGAGTCAAATAGTCTCTGTTCCCTCTCAAATGTCGACACATTAAGAATATAGCTTTAAAAATGTCGTAAATACGAAATGTGCCATTAATCGTAGGGAACCATTGACTTTTTTCTTCCTCATCTTTCCTGTAAATGGTCCTTAACGAAACTATATGTCCCCGTTTTTTTATAGCCCCTGCTATTTGCTCCCATAAATTTCTAGCACCGCCAGGTTCATCATGTGATAGCACAAATACAACCTGGCGATAACTAGAGAAGTTAGCCTGATTATGAAAAGTCATTTATTATTAACCTTATTCCCTGACTTAAATATTAATAGAAAAATTGCTACAGTATTAGTCCATAGGTAGCGCCAAAATAATCTTTTGGGATCTTGCAATAACCTGTACAACCATTCAAGTCCCAAGCTCTGCATCCATCCAGGTGCTCTTGGAGCATTTCCGGCTAAAAAATCGAAACAACCGCCGGCTGTGATAACCCAAGAGACCTGAAGCTGATTCTTGATTTGTTGAGAAAACAACTGCTCACGAGGTTTTCCTAGACCAATAAATAAAATATCAGCTTGCGTGGCGTTAATCTGAGAGATAACTTCGGAAACTTGATCTCCTGTAAAATAACCATCACGGAATCCAACCAATTTAGCTTTCGGATACAAAGAACGAAATCTATCAGCTGCGCTAGAAATTACTGCGGGCTTCGCACCAAGAAAAAAAATCTTAATTTCACTATCACTCGCACCTCTGCCGACGGAATGAATCAAGTCGGTAGTAGCACTTCTTTCAGTAATTTTTTGGTCGCAAAAAATTTGGGAGGCCCAAATTAATGCCTGCCCATCAGCATGAATAATTTCTGCTTGCTGCAAAGCTTCTCGATATGACTGATCAAAGGCTGCAAGCGCGATGCCATGACCATTTGCATCAAACACTAAGCGGCAATGCTTGTCGCCACTTCTGTCAATAATAGCCTGATCACATATCAATTTTGTGAGTTCAATCTCTGAACAAACATCAACTTCTATGCCACCAACAATAACTCTTGGAAAAAAAGACTTAACTACTTGTTTTTGTTGTTCCACAATAATCAATTCCATATCGTAGTGTTATTTGCTTGCTTAAAAAGCTACTTTTGCTCGTCTAGCATTGAATGCAAGTACCTGTTTAAATTGCCATGCTCTGGCGTTTGAGAGGGTTACGCTCCAGTCAGGTTGCCACTTACCGAAGTCATAAACCCATAATGCGGCACTTTCAATACCTGCGATATCAATTGCGTTCAGCATCATTTCAAAAGTTCTATACTCCTCTTTAGTGTTGCCTTGAGTCCTTACACCAAACTCACCGACAAACAAACTTTGAGAATTACTTGCAGCAGCAATTTTCGCCTCAATCAATAGTTTAGATGCTGTTGCCTCCCACTTTGAATACTTTCTAATTTTATCGGGATAAAAATGAATTGATGCTATCGAGTTTTTAACTGGATTAGCATTACAGACGGCTTGCCTGAACTGCTCAACGGTATCAGCCGAACTCTTTCCCTGTTGGAGATTGTAGGCATCAAACCGAGGGATATCTGATCCTGAGGATATAAGAGCGCCTGGTTTAATCTCCTGTACCCAAGAAGCAAAGTTACTCATTAATAGCGCGTAATCATCTGTAGTTAATACATCCGTTGGACTACGTCTTGCAGGAGTCCCCATTTCAACATTAACTTTTGGCCAAGGGAAGTCTCTATTGAAGTAATCAAGATTAAGGTTAAACTCATTGCCAAACTCCCAATGTAGAACGCTATTGTACTTTCCATATCGGCCAATAATGTCTTGAACGTATCGCTTTGCAAATTTAGATGTTTTTGACGCAGAAAACCCCCAAGAAGTAATCGATTCGCCGAACAAATCTGAAACTGATGTTGGGCTCCAGAAAAGAGAAGGAACCAGACCTATACCAAACTTATCAGCGTTTAGAAAAACTTCATCTAACAATCTATAATAGCGGTCTTGAGGATAAAGTCTCCACTCTTTTGGCCAAAAGGGAGAGGCAGCAAATCGTACAAAAGGGATTCCAGCATCAGACAACTCCCAAAGTCGATCTCTAGCTGATCTCACACCTCTTTCATCAACTAAGGTGCCATAAAACAAGTCGAAACAATTAACACCAATTCCAGACAACTTAAATACTTTACTATCCGCTAACACTGTTTTTGGTAAAACCAAAGATGCCATAGCTCCTAAAATAAACTCTCGTCGGGTGACTGGCATATTACTTTCCAACCTTTCCTAAAAGACCATGCCAAGTCGCTTTTATAATAGTATGACTAATACTTAAGTCGCGACAATTTATCTCTCGCAAAGCTTCTCTTAGATTTCTCAAAATGGCAAAAATGAGTAACAAGGGATAATTTTTTCGGTAAAAAATAACGAGATTTCTAGCAAGATAATAATAAGAAAGTAATGATCGTTTAGATCTGGAAGATGTGCCGATTGAGGCTCCCTCCTTATGGAATACAATACTTTTTGTAGCAACCACCATTTTTCCAGCCTTTGCAAGCTGCAATGCCCAATCCATTTCTTCATAATACAAGAAATAACGTTCATCCATTATTCCAAATTGCCTGATGGCCTCCATATTTACAAGCATGGATGCACCTGCAATATATGATAAGTTGTCCGGCTCTGGTAAATTCGAGCCTTTTGTCCAAGTATCGCCTTGACCAACCTGCTTTCCTACAGCTTTAAATATATTAAAAGAAACCCCTCCAACACATTGGATAGTTTGTCTATCATCAAAATAAACCAGCAATGACCCAACCATTGGCGAAGTGGACTGTTCAGCTTTATTAACTAACTCATTTAGTGCGTCAGGATCGACGACAACATCATTATTTAGTATCCACACATAACCAAATCTTGCATCTGACATAGCAGCGTTGATACCAAAATTATTTCCATATGCGAAACCGCCATTTATTGGAGCTTTAATTAAATTAAATTTAGCGTCAACACATGATGGTTGTGTCTTAGATCCAATTGTGTCAGGTTCAATTACTTGAAAAAGAATTGCAGAATCCGACTTTGACTGCTGATGAATCGCATTTGTGATCAACTCAATCGAGTTATCTGTAGATGCATTGTCCACAATGATCACATTAAAGTTACTGTACTTCAGGCGTCCTAAACTCTCTATACAGGCCGCGGTATCTGCCCCGCCATGCCAATTAAGAATGACAATTGCAATTTTTTGCATCAATCCACCTTCCGGCTACCCACTTGTATCGCAATCAAAGCACCAACAAGAAAGAATGCAATTGGTATGTTATAAGTGATCCCCAATACGGACCGCATAACAAATAAAGAAATTAGCGCAGCCGAAGCAGCCGAGAGGAAAGCGCTTTCAGCATCGCCTCTAAGCACCTGAAAAGCACTTTTCATAACAGGGATGATGAAAAAAAGCATGAAAAGACATAAATAAGGAAGCCCAGACTCAACTCCGATCATAATGAAATAATTATCCAATGTAGGAATACCACGACTAATAACGCCAGCAAGGGCAACTCCTGTACCCACACCAAATCCCAGAATTGGTTTTTCCGACATCAGGTCTATACCTTTATTCATCATAATAGAACGAGAAGCCGTACTCTCTGATTCAGCGTGAGATCGCCCTTGAGCAATATCTTGGACCACCCCCCAAGATAACAATGCCAAGAGAGTTATTGAAACACCAAGAATCACAAGACGGAAGAATGCCCTTGAGCCATCTGTACGCACTTTAGGCCGTAAAAACCATAATGCAACTAACCATGCCGAACCAATAGCTGTACAAATTAATGCACTACGGGAGTAGCTCAATACAACACAAATCAAAGCAGAAGTAATGCCTATGATTACGAACCACCGAGATTGAGACTGAGCGGGCCAAAGCAAGAGAGCTAATGCAAACACAAACACAACAGAACCAAACTCGGCAAGAAGTAATGGATGCTCAAAAGGGCCTTGTGCTCGAAGCACACCTTCCCTATACCTGGAAAGCATCATTGCATTCAAGCCTTCTCTGTCTGAGGATAATGGTGATAATAAATCTACAAAAAAGTTTTTCCCTATAGATGCCTCAATTATTGCAATCAGAGCACAGAAAATTGCTGAAACCAGCAGTGCATTTATAAAAAATTTGCGTGATTCCTCCACCTTAAGGCACAAAACCGCGAACAAGAAGATACTGAAATATAGGCATATCTCCCAAAAAACAAAGGCTATTGCTGAACCGAAAAATGGTGCAGAAAAAGCAGAGTAGATACGGATAAGTATCATCAGTACAGCAATAATTAAAACAACACGCTCAGTAAGGTGATCGGGTACAAGATTCTGCCTAACACTCCTTCGTGACATTAATAAATAAATAATCAACGCCATCATCCCCATGCCCAAAAGCCGTCGCAAATTTAGCGTAGGCAATAAAGGAATATGTAAATTAAGGAATGTTGGCCAGAAAACAGTCACGCCCACAAACATCAGTATCAAAATATTGATGTTTTTAATCTTCATAGGGCCAACATCATCGTGAAATAAGGCAAAAGCGACTATCACGGCCAAGATTGACATGGCTGTCAGTGCAACACTAAGCACTGGTGAGAATGCAGTAATTAACCCAACAAATGCCAATCCAATTACTGCAAACAGCATAAATACTAAATGCAAAATAGATAGATTTTTCACTGTTCTCTTACCTATCATAGGTTGACTTATTTTTTGCTGGCTAACATTGAAAAATAATCTACTAAAAAGTCTTCATAAGCCTGAAGTTTTAAATCCGCACTAGTCTTGGCTTTCAATGCATCTGCTTTAAGATTTGTTCGGTTTTTAAAGCCAGTAAGGATTTTTTCAACCGCCACCTCTGTGTTATCAACCTTACCATCTGCGATCCAAGGATACTCCAGAGTATTAAATAACCCATTGAACTTTCGACTATAGGACAGTGGTACGACAGGTACTCCAGAAGAAATCGCGGCGATACAAGCATGCATGCGCGCGCCAGTAAAGAAATCCATGCCCGCAATAAAGCTCTTAGCTTCAGATGGACTCTCGAATTTAGGAACTACTTTACAGCTTGGAAATTTCTTTTGTACCTCAAGAATAGATACCATGTCGTTTTCATTATCCATGTTTTCAGGAGTTACATGTGAGACCAACCAAATAGTATTGCGCTGATCAGCTGTCCATTCTTGAAGTAGTTTCTCTATCAGTTTCTTGTAGTCAACCGTCAGTCCAAACTGATTCGCGCCAGTATAGCCTCCACTCATGAGCAATCCAGAAATATTTAATCCGATATTTACAGTTTCGCCAATATTAGGTTCTGGTGATTTATAAGGCAGCCTAAATGCTACATCAATTGCTTCTGCGCGATTCTGTCTAACCTCAGCATCATCCAAATAACGCGTTGACAATTCATCACGGGTAAACACCTTCTCGCACCGCTTCATTACTTGTGCAGCAAGAAAGCGAGTAATTATCGAATTAAATGGGCCTATTGTTTGCGGGCTTAAAATAAGTGGGCGTTTTCTCATCAGAACGCCTACTTTACTACCCCATAAAAAAGCAAAACGATAAAGGCCATAAATATCTGTGAAGCTATCGCCTTCACCAATATCCAGCACCAGATCACACTGCTCAATATCATCAAGATATGGGGCATTGCCTAATATAGTGCGACGAATAGAAACGGGATTGCCTTGTGTAATTTCTATATCATGAAGCGTGTGCGCGCGGCCACCAGACGTACCAATAACTGTAAAGCTAATTTCTACATCGGCTCTTTTAGCAGCGGCAGAGCAAATTGCTATTTGCGACTCGGTTAAGGCACCAACTCCTAAGTTATCAGAAGTTAACGAGTGCCAAAGTAAACCAATTTTTATTTTAGATTTTTTCAACTCTTTTCTACCTTTGTTCGTCTGTAAGTGCCAACAGCATTTCTCAGCAAGCTAATCGGGTTAATCATAAAACTAGCCCTGAATAAGCCCATTCTTTTAAACTTAACAAACCTCATATTGGCCAAGCCCGCAGCAACTAACCTCGCCAAAGCAACTTTTTTTCTTAACGCTTGATAAGGCTGCATTTTTGCGATATCTGCCACCGGTAGGTCTACCATGTCGATAACTCTAGCCTCACAAGCCTTGTTAACCAACTCCTCACCTAGTTTAGTACGAGTCAAAAGCATGCTACGCCCCTCCCTCTCGGTAAAGTCTGGATATCCATCCTTACCGTACCAGGCATCCGCACATACAACATCCGCAAACTCACCCGTGCCATCTGGACACAACTTACATCTAAACTGGACTCTTCTTCCAAGAATCTCACCCCAAGAAGAGTTGTAATCCATTTCAAAAATCTGCCCATCATTCTGAATGGCGCGAGCTTTACCAGGCCAACCATCGCCACGATACCTGAATGAGGCCAATTTATTTTTATCCGCGCCCATTTTTTCCAGAACCTCGTGAGTTCCTTTAATGCTGGGAACACCCGCGCACATAAATGAAATCAAGAGCTTGACCTGTTCATAATACTCAGGGTGAGTATCGAGATAATGACGTAACGCTGCGACATCACAGGGCTTGCCGACAAATGCAAAACGCTCTCCAGTTTCTAGCATTTCACGAATATTTTCCAAAGGCGCAGAAGGCGCATATCTTGATCCTGCGGCCCTAAGCACATCCTCACGACTCCTACTTTTCTGCAATATATTTTTTAGAGGATCTGTAGGACTCACCGCTGTCTGTGCTACAAAATCGACAATCCCAGCCTCTAATAAATATGTACATAATGCAGACACAACCCCGCCGGATGAACCCTGCCGACGTATATCCTGATCTAATGAAAACGCTGTTCTTGTGTTTACTAGAGGCCCCCAAATGGGATGAAATTTTTCTGTATTTGCACTTGAATGCTCTAAATGAACTCCAGGACATGCCTCTTGAATTAATTGCTGACTTAATCTTGAAATAGGGCTAAATTCGACAGGTCGCAAGAACCCCGAAGAACTAATTTGCATTTCAATTTGACCAGGTTCTGCGATTGATGCGCAGATGCCACAGCCCGTGCAATAACCATTACTTTTTATAATATTCAAGACATTCGCGTTATTAGAATGTAATTCTGGATTCATATTATTTGCCTACAATGATCCCTGCATTTCAAAAATTGCAAAGGCTGTGATAACTATACAGTAAAGGATGGTGATTAAATTAAATCCAGTTGGTATTCGAGACCTAACCAAACTTGATAAATAAATAAAGAAAATTGTGATGAACGTGACACTAATTGCAATCAACATACCTTCAAGGTTATATGACCTTATTAAACTAGGCACGATGCAAAAAAACACTATTAACGATACGACTTGAGTATAGACTCTAACCTTTTGTTTTCCATATGCTGTAAGTATTACTCCAGAGGAAGCTGCAACATATCTAACCCACATCAAAAAGCCTACAAACGGCCAAATATTGGTAATTTTTTTGAATTGTCCACCGTAAACTAATTCAGATAAATTTGCACCAAAAAAAGTAAAAAACAACCACCCAGAAGAGCCTATAGCTAGCATTTTAATATTAAGCATCTTAACATATTTAAAGTTCCTCTCTTGACGACTTGCATTATTGGCTAAGGTTGGTAAGTAAACATTCGCTAGAACGGGGGCAAACTGCATACCTCCTTGCAACCATTTTGTTGCAGCCTGATATAAGCCAACTCCAGAAAAACCTAAAAAGTATTTAACTATTAATGTATCAATCTGTTGAAAAAAATTGGTAAATCCAGCATCAGCAGCATAAGGAAAACCCACTTTGAGAGTCTTCAAAATTTGCTCACGTTCAAAATTAAGTGTGATAGCTCCAATAGAAGAGCTATATGCTTTCGACGAAACGATCAAAAAAATGCATCTAGAAATAACGAATGCAAACGCCACAATTAATACGTTTTGAGTTATGAAAAGGACAGTTAGCAGTAAGAAAAAATGTATCAGTGATCCTATAGTTGCAATGTTAGTCTCTTTTTTATAATGACCAACCGCCCTTAACACAGTATTAAGAAGCTCGCAAAATGAGGCGACTAAGCAAGACAAAAGTAAAAACCCGAAAACAAAAGCAAACTCTCGAGTAAAAAAGCTTAAGTAAATGATTGATATTAATAAGACAAATAATGAAAGCAGTATCTTTGTACCCAAAACTTCTCCGACAATTTGACTGGCCTTGTCTGGAGTAGTCCCTATTTCGCGCAAAATTTGCTGTGGAAAACCGTAATCTACAATTAAGACAAGAAGAGTTGCAAGAGTGAAGGAGTAAGCGATCAAGCCAAAATCATGCGGACCTAGTAAACGTGCCATTAACACGAATACAACTATACCAGACAGCATTTTTGCTGCAGTAGTTAATCCCATAAAAATGGTGTTTTTAAACATCACAACCTTAAAACAAATTTATAACTTATAAGCCAGCAATTGCGTTTAAATTATTTGCTGGTAATGCTGAGAGCAGGTTATTGATAAAAGAAATTTGGAGTTCAAAGCCGTGTGTTGTGTCAGCCGTAATCGATGAGGTACGAAATAAAATCCCATCTGGGATCTTGCCTTGTAAACCATAACTTAATTTCAGCAACCGAGTTTCTTTGCCACGAAAAACAGCTCTATTACCAATAGTTGTCCAATAAATAATTGGCTCAACTCGTGTGGAGAATGTGGCAATCAGCTTTCTTACCGGTATGCTTCCTAATGATGTATTTAGCAAAGTATTGTCTGCTGAGATAATCTGAAAACCCTGCGCTGGGTAACAAACCTCGGGATAATGTAATTGGGTTCCATCACTTTGATCCTCACCATAGGCAATGACGAGCATGACCTGCTCACCCTTACTATTTGCGTATGTGCGAGATAATGTCTGGCTGTATAGCTTATTAATCAACGTATTTTGCTCAGGGTTAACAATCCGTCCACCTTCTGAGCTGTCAATTAACTTCCACTCGCCAAACTGTAAAGGAATAATATTAGCCAATATGAAGTTTTTTCTCTCGGCTGCAATTTTTTGTGTGGGCTCCAAGTATATTGCTGCAACTGCGGCCGCAACCATGGACACTAACAAAACCATTTTTTTTAAGTTCATTAACTTACTCTTGGGATAACCGCGAAACAACAATTCTTTGTATTAATGAATCAAGCGTAATGATTAAAATCAATGCGACCATAAACAAAACGATTCCTGCAAAGCCATGAACAAATCCCTGGCCAACCTCGTCACCGAAGTAGTAAGTTATTAAAGTGATTGCAATCACTCGAACTGTATTTGCAGTAAAAGAAATCGGAATAATGAATAGTGCTAGCAAAACATTTCTCGCTAGCGAATCATGCTTTACTAAATTGAGGTATAGCAATCCTAATGCTTCTAGAGAAATAAGTGTATGCATGCCAGCACAAGCGTCTGCAACCAGTAACTGGTATTGACCAATTTGCAGAATTACGCCAGTGCGTGCAATCGGATAATCGAACCAATATAATACGTGCTCAGCTACTTGAGATACCGCAATCTTCATGGGCATGGTTACTGCATCAACAAAAAAAGCAGGGAGCGGTACCATGAACAACATAAAAAACAACGGAAACCACAACACGACTAAGCTTTTCCAGCCCTTAAATAGCAAAATAAGTGAAGCAATAAGCAGCATTTGTCCGCCCATATCAAGAATCAATATATCTTGAGAACGACCAATGATGTAGCAAAACAAGGCAAATACAAATAATAACCAGCCAGAGATGTTTGCCGGTTTATTGGGTAGCGTTAAAGCATTTCGTTTGTCGTAAAATAAATATAGCACGACCGCAAGAACCAATGGCCCGTGGGCTTGATCTGAACTGTTCCAAACTGATTGCGTTAGGTAAACGTATGTTGGGATTATTACCGACATAAAGCCGATAATAATTGGCCAGAAGGCTACGAGTATCGACGGTAATTTCATCAAGAGCTTGTCTTGCATAAGAACCCTAATAATTATTGACTACCGCACCAATAATATTGGCACCTGAACCTTCAACCTGATTTTTTAACAACCTGAATTGTTCAATTGAAGTATGATGCACTCTTGATACCAATATAGCGCCCCGAGAAATCGAAGCCAACATTTGAGCATCAGAACCTGCAGAGATGGCCGGACTGTCGATAATAATTACGTCGAAAATAGAGCTGGCGTATTTGATTAACTGGGGGAAGTTTTGCCTGCCAATTAACTCCTGTGGGTTTGGTGGTACAGTGCCCGCACCAAGTACAGTTAGGTTTGGAAAATCAGGTATGTTAAATAATGCTTCCGCACCTGGCGTTCGATCAGCCAAAATGTCTGACAAGCCAAAAGACTGCTTCAGGTTGAATATTTTATGTTGACGCGGCTGTCGCATATTGCCATCAATTAACAATGTTTTTTTGCCAAGCTGGGAAAACACAACAGCCAAATTGGCAGCAATATAGCTAGCTCCTTCTCCTGAATCTGAAGCAACTACTGTGAATGCTTTGAAACCCTCATTTAACCAGCGAAACATGATCTGGCTACGTAGAGCCCTGAAACCCTCCACTTGGGTTGAAAAAGGCTGGTATGCTGCAACCAGATCGGCACTATACTGGGCATTTGCGGCAGGGAGGTATGCGTAGTCAAACTGACGGGACAGCACTTGCTGCAAGTCATCCTCGGTAATCAGGCCTAACTGTTTGGCTGCATCGCCAAACTTGATACCCTCTTCTTTTTGTCTACGCAAAATACGGTCAGTATCTTCTGGGGTTATTTTACCCATGTCCAACAACAAGCGTCCGATACTAGAGACATTTTCATGTGTTTTGGAATCAATGATTTGCTGACTCATATTAATAACCTTTAGAAAAAGGCGGCAGTAGCACGCTTTTTTTTGTTTTAGAACCATTTGATTCGATCATTGCAAGCAAGGGCAATTCAAGTAATTGTGTAATATCTTCAGCGCTACGTACTTTTCTGTTCATCATTTCAGAGAAAAGCGCGAAAGCGATTCCTAACATACCACCGAGGAAAATCGACAAAAATGTATTGAGCAATAGTTTAGGGCTTGAATGCTTATCTGGAGGAATCGCAACGTTCAGGATGGATATATCGCTTTCATTCGCCTTCCCTTCAATGCTATTCTGATTCAATCTTTGCGTTACATTGTTATATGCAGTTTGCGCGGTTTCGACGTCTCGCTGCAAAACAATTAACTGGTCCCGAGAGCGATTTAGATCTAACACTTTCTGCTTTTGTGCTGCCAAAGCGGCTTTAAGCAATGCTTCATTTTGAGAATAAATACGAGCACTACCACCTACACTATTGCCAATTCTAGACACTTCAATATCTAATTGAGACTTGAGTTTGTCAACTTCAGCCTGTGCAGACTGATATTGTGGGTGATTAGTGCCAAGTCTATTACCTGCTTCTGCCAACTTTGATGTGGCCTGTGCTAATGCAACCTTCAAATTCTGAATGACAGGACTAGCGGCGACATCCGGAGACGCATCGCCATTTGCATTTGCATTTTTTTGCCGGGAAGATGAATCAAGCGCTTGGGCTTGAACCATAATTAACTGATTTGCCAGTTGGTTAAGTTTAGCGTTCTCCACATCCAGGTTTTCCGCAATACTGGTCAAGCCATTTTCTTGCTGATATCGCGACAGCTTGACCTGAGCCTCTTCAAGTTTTTCACGGTAAATTTTTGCTTGTGTCAGCAAATAACCAGCAGCTTTTTGTGAAGGCTCGACCTTTAACCGCAAACTCGCCTCTTGGTAAGCATCGGCAAACGCATTCGCAATAGCCGCCGAGAACTGCGGATCGCTACCCGTGTAACTGATTTCAAGGATACTACTTTCACGAGAAGGCTTGACGTCGAGCTTTTTTAGCAACAATTCAGCCAGCCAGTCTTCGATATTCACTGAACCCTCAGATGCTTCTTCAAACTGCTGTTTGATGACTGGACTATTGGTCAAACCCAAGTTTTGCACAACTTTCACTGCAACGGCATGACTAGTAATAATATCGACCTGAGTAGCCATATATCCAGGCATCAATTGGGCTTGCATTACCATGCCACTCAAAGGGTCAACACCTTTGTAATTAACGACTAAGGATGTTGTGGCCGTATAATTTTTGGGTAAAACCAGGCTAATTGATATTGTTGTGCCAACAATAATTAAAAATGTCCAAATAATAATTTTGGCTCTTGCTTTAAGTATCAATAAAAATTGTGAAAAATTCATAATATGGCCCTTTGCTTAAAGCAAGCTTTCCTCGATATACAACACGTCTTCATCTTGTAATAAACTAGTTAACCCCGGTGTTTGTTTGATGACTTCATTACGCTCGTCTTTACGATGCAATTTGACTGAGCGTTGGGTGCCTCGGATGGTCAAGCCACCCGCTTTGGCAATCGCTTGCATCACGGTCATGTTTTTATCAATTTTATACATGCCAGGGCGCTGCACTTCACCGTAGACGTACACTTGTGGCGCTTTAGGCACATAAAGTACATCCCCAGGATAGACCTGCTTGTTTTGTGCAGAATTCGGCGCTTTAAATAACTCGTCAATATTGATTTGCTCAGTCACAGGTGACCCAGAGATTGAAGTGGTATAAAACATGACCTCACCAGCATTTTCGTTAGGGCCACCAGCCAAAGAAATAAAGTCACTGATTTTACGCATGCCACCCTGGATGCCATATTTGGCTGGGCGTAACAATTGTCCCACCACCGCAACATCACGCGTTCCAACATAAATAGTTTCACCGCCAACAACTGCGATATCTTCTTTACCAACGTGTTGGTTAATGACGTCATGCAGATCAAATTCGCTACGTTTGTCACCCCGGACGACTGTGACAATCTCTGAACCTTCAGCGGTGATACCGCCCGCCTCTGCGATCATGTCTTTTATGTCTGATGGCCGGGTGACTGGATAACGGCCAGGTTTAAGCACACCGCCCAGTACAGAGACTGTTTTGCTCAAAAACTGCAGCACCACCAAAGAGACTTGAGGGCTAGCAATAAAGCCTCCACGTTGTAACTGCTCGGCAATTTTCTTTTCAGCTTCAACGGTGCTTAAACCACCTACCTTCACCTCGCCGATGAGCGGAAAAGTCAGAATGCCGTTTTCTGCAATGCGAATTTCTCTGGTAAGCTCTGCATCACCGTAAACAGTGACTTTCACAAAGTCACCGGTGCCTAAGGTGTAATCTGCCAGCACAGGCAGAGAGAACAACAACGTGAATAAAAACAGGCAGCGTGTGAACAATTTCATATCTAGCTCTCGAGTAAATTTATTTTATTAAAGAATAAACGGTACGTTATCGACAAATGAATAACCGGTCTATAGCCCTTTTAAGCCATGATCAAGATTATTGGTTTTGTCATTGGCAGAAGCCGGAGAGGCTTTAGCCGTGGCGCTTGCTTCGTCTTGCTTCAGATTAGGGTCTAGCACTTCAATCTGCGCCAATTTTTTTAGCCGTTGCACTTCATCCAGAATCAACTGCTGACGTTTACGCTCATTGACCGCTTTGGTGGCCATATCTTTGGCTTGCTGTTCGGAGAGTGGCACCTCGGCAATATTGGCAATGCTGCGCGCGACGACTTTGATATCGTCGTGCATAAACATTAAATCGCCCACTTTGAGCTGGTCTGCCAGGCCGACTGCTTGTTTGGGCAATGCCTCGCTTGGAATGGTTTCTTCTGCGAGCTCAAAATGTATTTGGTGACTATTGAGCCAGGCTTTTAATTCCTCGGCATTACTGACCAGCGTTTGTAATTGGTTAACGTCGACCTTGGATGCGTCGTTCGCAAAAATAATATCTGAAGTGGTAAACACTTTGCGGTGACTGAATACTTCAGGGTGCTCAACCATGAATTGTTGAGCTTCTTTTTCAGTGGCAGGGCCTAAAGTAGACACTTTTCGCGCCAAATAAGCCTGGGCATAAATCTGCGCCCTGGCAGCATCCACCAGTTGCATGACTTCCGGGGTGCGGTCCAGGTTAAGCTTTTGCGCTTCTTGCACCAACAATTGACGGTCAATCAGGCTGGTGAGCATTTGTTTGGCCACTTTTTGCGGATTAGCCACCGGCACTTGCAGGCGCTGCATTTCGCCATTGATTTGATGTACGGTAATTTCGTCGCCATTGACCTTGGCCACTACCTGAGTTTGCTTGCCTATTGGATCACTGCTGCCACAAGCAGCTAGTGTGGCTAATAACAGGCTTGTCATTACTATACGTTTCATGGTTTTTTGATTCCTGTTTTTTATAAAATAACGGGTTCAGGTTGCAAATTGATGACGGGGGTTAATATTCAACGCTTTGAATTGAAAAATGTCTTAAATTTTCAAATCCTAAATTTTTAAATCCAGGGTCACACTGGTTGTTACGTCATCAAAGTCAAAATTATTGTAGCCATTGGAGGCATTGCGTGAGGACTTGGTTGAATTAAGAATCAAGCCAATACTTCTTAGTGGCTGCCAGGTCAAGGAGGCCCCCAAACTGCGTTCATCGTCAGTGCGAGACGGCAACCCTGCGACCACTGGCTGCTTGAAATCGCGTTGCGCATAGCGGCCATTGATGGCAAAAATTAATTTATCACTGAAAAAATAACTCATGTTTGCTGTAAGTGCATCGGTAGCCGAATAACTACTATACGGCGTATCAAACTGACCAATTGTACGAGCTAACTCAGTATTTAGTTTGAGCTTGCCAGTTAACAGTAAATCATACCGAATATAACCCAACCATGAATCATAATCTCGCACGCCGAAGTTATCGTACTTGCGGGACAAATACGCCAGCTTGGTACTCAGATTACTTTTACCAGTGGCTTTAAAGACGGTATCCCACTCAAATTCATCCTCACTGTAACCGTTATCAAAAAAACTTACAGAATCGATGCTTCGCTTGAAGTCCCCTGCCCGTTTATGCGCTAAAAAGGTGATGCTCGTACCAGACGTGAAGTTATAACTGGCCCCATAATCAAAAGCTGTGTATTCGAAATCAGGGATGGCATTAAAGGTTCGGCTGTTGGTAGCACTGGATTCAGTAAAGCCTGCAATCAGGGCCCATACTTTATGTGGAGAATACTCAGCACGAAACTGATTGGTCTCGGTGGTGCGAATATTTTGGGCCAACGTTCTAAAGTCGGCAAAACCGGCCAGCGCCTTGGATTTGGTAGAAGATAGTGTGCCCGTTAAAGCCGGTGTAAGCGTCCAACGCCAGGCTGCATCATAGTTGAGGGTATTAAAATCGAGAAAATCATTACGCTGATATTGATTATCCACATAATTGAGATTCACAATAAAACGCTGTTGCGAGTAGCTTTTATCGAGTTTGACCCCTGCCGTGTAGGTGGTAACCTGGTCAGAGATTTCATTATTACTCAAGCGAAACAGGTTGTTATCCCAGGTTTTATTGACCGCAGCGTTGAACTGCAGGGTGTCGAATTCATCTGCTATCGTGTTTGAAGCATAGAGTACTGATAAACACCACCAAATGAGTTTGGGCACCTTTGTTAATGATTTCACGTTTTTTGGTTTTATGGACATGCAGTGGCCGTATTGATTAAAAATGAGGCGATTGAATTACCAGATGATTATGTGCACAAAATGTGGTTTTAATTAAAGCTAAGAGCCCTGTTTTCATTATAGTCACGCGAGCAGCATCAGGCACCACAAATGATAAACCATGATGAACAACTATTATTAATTTTTTTTGACAGATTACCATGTTAATCCAAGTGATGCACCTGTACAAAAGGGCGATTGCAAGAATCGTGCATTGATGCCACTATCGCAGTTGCGTTAAACTTAAATAAATATAAGAAATAATGGTTACGCGGGCAAATTGCTGCATTGCACGCTACTCAGACCTCACTGTACTCTATAGTACTGATTCGGTGATTGCGTTGCGTGCGCCTTGCACTTTAGATTCCGCCCGCTCACTTATTTTTGTATTCATTTAACATTGAAGCCCCAACACAATAATTACTAATTTCACATATGGCGACTAAACCTCCGATCAGAACACTCTCCGGCTTTTCATCTGGCGGGAGTAATCCACTTTACATGCTTGAGTCTCTCGTTGAGCCCTTGGTGATGGTGTTTGTGCTGTGGGGGTTGTTTATTTATACCGAAAACCGCATTCCGATGTCGATTTTTATTACATCGATAGTGCTGTTTTCGATTTCTTTCCCCAGCGGCGCCAAGATTCGCAAGGGCTTTGCCAAGATGTGCCGGGATGTGATTGGTCAATGGCTGGTCATTGCCACCTTTTTGCTGACCTTTGCTTATATCACTCGTTACATCACCTTATATAGCGAAAAATTAATTCTCGCCTGGTTGATTGTGACGCCAGTTGCCCAGATTATTGCGTTGCAGTTACTAAAATGGGCCAGCCCCAAATTGATTGAGTGGCAAGGACCACGACAAAACACCTTGATTATCGGCTTGAATGAGCAAGGTCTGCTTTTGGCGGATAATCTGAAACGTGATTATTATCAAAGAATCAATATATTGGGATTTTTTGAGGACCGCGCGCCTAACCGGCTTCCGCACATAGATTCTTATCCGGTACTTGGCAGCTTGAATGAACTGAGTCATTACCTGAAATCACACACTGTACACAAACTTTATATCGCTTTACCGATGTCCAGTCACCCTCGTATTTTGAAACTATTAGACGATCTTAAAGACACGACAGCTTCCATTTACTTTGTGCCTGACATCTTTGTCACCGACCTGATCCAGGGACGCGTTTCGGATGTCAACGGCATTCCTGTTGTTTCTGTGTGTGATACGCCATTTACTGGCATGGATGGCTTTATCAAACGCACGGCAGATATTTTATTTTCATTATTGGTGTTGATTCTGATCTCGCCTATTTTGATCGGTATTGCGATTGCAGTAAAACTCACCTCTCCTGGCCCCGTTATTTTCAAGCAACGTCGTTACGGCTTGGATGGACAACAGATTTTGGTGTACAAGTTCCGCTCCATGACCGTCACTGAAGATGGTGCAACGGTGACACAAGCCACCAGGAATGATCAACGCATTACGCCACTGGGTGCCTTTTTGCGCAAAACCTCCCTGGATGAGTTGCCGCAGTTTATTAATGTGTTACAAGGCCGCATGAGTGTGGTTGGGCCACGCCCACATGCGGTGGCGCATAACGAGGAATACCGTAAGCTGATTAAAGGCTATATGGTACGCCACAAGGTAAAACCCGGGATTACCGGCTGGGCACAGGTAAATGGCTTCCGCGGCGAAACGGACACGTTAGAAAAAATGGAGCAACGTGTCCATTATGACCTTGAGTACCTGCGCAACTGGAGCCCTCGCTTGGATATGTTGATTGTCGCCAAGACGATATGGCTGACCATTGTTGGTCAAGATGGGGCTTATTAGGGAAAGCAAGCAAATAAAAAACCGAACAATTTGTCCAGTTTTTTATTTTTGATGATGGTCAATGAGTGCCAGCGCCCGCGTTACCCAATCTGGTTGCAAACAATCCAGCACATGTACATAATCCATGCCGCGCAACCAGGTTAGCTGGCGTTTAGCCAGTTGGCGCGTGGCATACACGCCATGCTCGCCCAGCGTTGGCAAGTCAATATCACCATGCAAATACTGCAGCACCTGACGATAGCCGACACAACGCATACTCGGGGTATCCATGTTCAGTTGCGGATAGTCAATCAGTAATTTTTTCACCTCATCTACAAAGCCTTGTTTGAGCATCAGCTGAAAGCGCTCAGCAATGCGCTGATGCAGCACACTGCGGTCACTGGGCATCAAGGCCAGTTTAAGGATATTGAATGGCAGCGATACTTTTTGTGACTGCGCGCGCAAGACGCTCATGGGTTTACCACTAATGCGGTATACCTCCAATGCCCGCTCTATGCGCTGAGAATCGGTGGTGTGAATTTTGGCGGCGACAGTGGGATCGATGCTGGCTAACTGGGCATGCATGGCCGGCCAGCCTACGGTGTTTGCTTCGGCTTCAATTTGCGCGCGAATGGTGGCATCTGCTTCTGGCAAATCACTTAGCCCATGCTGCAAGGCATTGAAATAGAGCATGGTGCCGCCAACCAGTACCGGGATACGTCCTTGATGCGTAGCTTTATGCATCAGCGCTAATGCATCCCTGGCAAATTGCGCTGCAGAATACTGTTCTAGCGGTGAAATAAGGTCGATCAAATGATGTGGCGCCTGCCGCAGCGTCTCGGCATCAGGTTTAGCCGTACCTATGTCCATATCGCGATAAACCAGCGCGGAATCGACGCTGATAATTTCTACCGGAAAGTGTTGACACAAGGCGATAGTGGCGGCCGTTTTACCACTTGCAGTCGGCCCCATGAGGAAAATGGCAGGAGGCAGGCTGGCGTTAACAGGTGAAGACATAGAAAATCAAAAATTAATCAATCATGCGCAACACTTTTAGATTATTTATCGTACTTCACATAACTGAAACGCAGGTCATCCTGAGGCGTACCTTCCAAAGCTGAGCCTGCCTGTGGTTGCCATTGAATCACTTCTTCAATTTTACGCGCCAGTTCAATGTCTTTCATGGTGATGCCTTTAGCGCTGTGCGTGCATAACTTCACGATCACAAACGCATACGATACCGTTAAATCAGGGTGATGCCAGGCTGCTTCTGCCAGGTGTCCAATAGTGTTCACCACCATGAGCGTGCCCTTCCAGCTATTGGTTTTGTATTTGCGGCGTATCCAGCCATCTTCATAAAACCAGTGTGGCAATGATTCAGAAAAGTGTTGTTGAATTTCCTGCTCAGTAAGTACTTGTTCGGTCATGGCATTCTCCTCGTCGTTTTCTTGAGAGGCTCACAGTATACTCTTGTGGTGGCTATGCTTAATCCCAGATTTTCCATTAGGCGACATTTAATCTACTTGAACGTCAACTTGTCCATTTTGCGTCTTTTTGGCGCAAATTTTCGGTCAATAGAATGACTATTACCCTCAAATTTTCACAAAAAAATCCATCAAACTGTCCAGCGTTGCCATTTCAAGTCCCAATGGAAAATCTGGGATAATGAGGAAAATCCTGGTTTAACCTGTCAGGGAAGCACACAGCGCGGTGATCACGGTTAAATCTGCACTTGTACCAGGATTCAACTTTTGCTGTTTGAGTGCCTGGTCCCAGGCTAGCAATTGAGGCAGGTAATGTTTGGGATTCTCCAGCGCTAACAATGCCTGGTAATGCGTTTGCGCCACCTGTTGCACAGCTGCGGCAGTTTTAACCCCATATTTACGCACAATATGACTATCAGGAAACGTGGCCAGCCAATACAGATACACCACTGACAATGCCCACGCCGGGCGTTCCCAGCGTGCTATCAGCTCGCGATAAAGTGGCAACGCTTGAGAGAAGATGGTTTCATAACCATCGACATATTGCCGCGCGACCATATCATGCGCGCTTGCCAGGCGCATCGCTTCCAGCAAATCAATTTGCGGCGCTTGTGAAACATCATGCTCTTCGCGTTGACCCATCCCAGCAGGATTCACTAATCGTATGCCTTTATATACGCAGGCCGCATCGGCTATCGTGGTTTGTTGCAGCACGTGTTGCAAGCCATTTTTTAACGGTAATTGCGGATATGTTGATAAGGCGTGAACGACTGGGGCTGCCAATAACAAGATGCCCAAATTAGTATTGCAACCTACCTTGTCATAAGTAGCTTGTAGTGCATCTAATATCCGTTGCCCTAAAGAACGCACACCAAACACCTGATCATCACACAGCGCTGGCGCAGACACTTCGGCGCTCTGGATAAAGTCCTGTACCTGCATGCCATGACCATCGGCAAAAATATGCACATTGCCGGGTTTGAGCGCCTCCAGCTCTGCCAGGCAGGCGTTGAGGTAGGCTTGTTGTACTGAGGTGGTCATAAGGATTAGGACAGATTAGCCTTGCGCAAGAAGTCATTGACCAGCACGTCAGCAATCTCAAATGGGGTGATGCTTTGCAATCCCCGCCAGGCAGGGATACTGTTGACCTCGATCACCCATAACTTGCCATGTTTGTCGCGCATGATATCTACTCCGGCATAATCAATATTGATGGCTTGTGCCGCCCTGACGCCAAGCTCAGCTACATCCACTTCGTGACATACAGTACAGCGTGCGCCACGGGCGACATTATGTAACCAGTTCTCCCCTTGCCGCTTCATGGCTGCCACCGGCTCGCCACGCACGACAAATACACGATAATCATGCTGATGCTGGCCACACTCGATTTTTTCTTGCAGATAATACACCCCATCGACAAACTGATCTTGCGGTAGCGCAAATTGCTGCGGATGCTCTATCAAACGTACACCTTTGCCCTGGGAGCCAAACAGCGGCTTGATCACCAGAGACTTGCCGGCATCCAGCGCCTGCTGCATCAAGGGATGGGCAACGCCGCGATGTTCGCATATCCAGGTGGCGGGTGTGGGAACGCCGTGCTCTGCCAGCAATTGGCTGGTCAGGCCTTTGTCTACGGTTATTTCAATGGCCCGCGCCTGATTGTAAATTGTCATGCCCTGGCGTTGCAGGGTATGCAGGATATTCATACGCGTGATGATTTGCTGGGTGGTGCCCGCCGCCACGCCACGCACGAATGCCAAAGGTGCAGCTTGTGTGAGCCCTGGGATGTGGACTTGCACCTGCTGATTCACAATACTGACGTGGCAACTATCCAATGACACCATCAATGCCTGCCAGCCAAGTTTTGCAAAGGCTTGCGCCAGACTCTGTCCGTGCCAGCCACCAGCCTGGGCTACTTCGTCGGTAAAAATAGGAAGGACGTTCATGTCAGCGTTGAAATGATCACGCGGGACCCATGCATTTTGCACAGAATCCCGCGTCAAGAACTTTTATAGCACCTTAAATTTAACTTCCAAATGATTGATTCAGAAGGGTTTCATTAAACTGGCCGCCAAAGAAAGTCTTGCCGGACTTGAGGTTAGTCACACTGACTTTGGCTGGAGAGAACAACATGGGGTCAATCTGGTAAAAGTCCATATTAACGGCTTTGAACACCTGTGCGAATGGGCGGCCGTAATCTTTGGATGAAGAGGAAGGTAGTTGCTGGGCGAGTTGTTCCGCTGCAGCATCATCGGTATTCACAAACAACTGCACAAAGCCGCCAAACAGGATCGCATCATTGGTACGGCCCATGCCGACGATAAAGTCTGGCGAGGGCGCCGGTACTGGCGCGACACCATAACCATCGACAATGGCATTCAGGTCAAAATGCAAGGCATGGCATTTATGCAGTGCAACTTCGAGCACACGTGCAGTCACTTGCAAGGAACCGGCCACACTGCGGGTTGGGGTCAGGATAAATGTCAGCTTATTGGCTGGCAGGCCAGTATCTCTGGCCACTTTTTCAATCACCTGCACAGGAGGCACCTTGTCGGTTTCCAGCACCAAAACCGTTTGCTCGCCTTTATCACTGTAATTAATATCTTTGAAGACTTCTTCACGCTGTGCAATTGAGCGTGCCGGGCCACTGCCCAGTGAGAAGAATTTTTCGTGTGACAAGGCCCAGCCGGCATACTGACTGCCAAGGCAGGCAATCACCGGTTGGGTAGCTGTCACCACGACACTGAGAGGCCAGTGGGCAAATTGCGGCACTTGCTGCAACGACACTCTACCTAAACCACCCATGCAAATTTCGGCGATGATGCGCCCTGCTTCCAGGCCGCCAGTTGCTTGAATACCTGCATCCACAATCGTGGCGCCTGTTTCATGCGTTGCCACTGCGCAGCCTAAAGCTGGGGCATTGGCCATCAGATGCGCCACCAGTGGTGCGCTATATTGTTGAACGCTAATGGATGTTGAATTCGATGCGGTTACAGACATAAGTCCCCCATAGTTTCTCTAATCGTGTTTTCTTATCTTGCAAAGCCTGTAGCAATTCCCTGTCTGAGTCCCCTTGTGCATATAGACTGCAAACGGGCAGACCCGCAGCAATCATGCCACCACTGGGCCGGTCTTCCAACCAGTCAGGAAAGTCTAGATGACTTGCGTTAATCTCTTGTCGTGCATACGCAATGCAATGGCAGGCATGCGTTTTAGTATGTTGTTGCAGAGGCATGATGTTGCCATTGCAACTGTCCATATGCGCTTTTATCAATGGCAACCCTGCATACAGACGCATACTGGCGCTGAGTCGGGGGTTCACCTCGATGAGATGCAACTCGCCCTCATGCCAGATGGCATCAATACTGTTAATGCCAACTAATCCCAAGCCTGGCAAGACTGCCTGCAATAACTCTGTGGCAGCGACAGTTAGCGCTGGATCATGCAAGCGCTTCACGCCTGCATAAGCATAGCTCCCTGCGCGTTGCTTGAGTGCATGTACGCCAATCAATGTGAATGCCTGCTGATGCGCGACAAACAATATTCCCACGGCTTGTCCTGGCTGAAATGCTTGCCAGTAACTTTTTGCAGTGACTGTTGCTGCAGGTGACCAGTCTTGCACATGCATACCACCACATCGTCCCGCCTGTTTATGCAGCCAACGACCTTCGACCGGCTTTTGCGTGGCGATGCATGGCGACTGGACGCCGTGCGCATCACAATAATTTTTCAGCCATTGCGGATTTTTGACCCGGGCCACGGTTTCCGGTGTATTGCCAAATATTGCATGGCGTGTGAATAACTTTGCATATGCCGCTTGATCTGCTTCAAAACCAGAACCAAGTAAAACGGCATCCGGCTTGAAACTATCCAATACTTCCATTAACCCAGACATTTCATTGTTGACATCCGGTCCGCACAGGCCTGGCCAGTGGTATACCAATGTTGCAGATTGCTGCGTATCGTTATCCGCAAACGCGTCCACAGCCAATACACTAAAGCCTTCTTGTTGCGCCATCTGGCTATAAATACGCGCACTCTGTGACAATACAGCCAATCGCAAGAATCGCTTTACTCCACGTGTGCACAGGCATACTCATATGCCTCATGGTAATCAATGTGCATGGGGCTTTCGCTTTGCAGCATTTGCTCCAGTAGCTTGTTTTGGGTGACATATTTCAACTGGCCAATCGCCAAGGCGCCAAAACCGGCCACTTGTGTGCCTTCAATCACGCCACCATCAGAGAATGTGTCTACGCCCTCAATGCCAGAAGGAGGGACTGCGTTTACGTCTGCCACCACTTTCAGTGATTTGGAGTTGGCGAATTGCTTGATTTCAAGGACGCGAATCCCAGCTGGTGTTGCACACAAGGCTACTGTCGCTTCATTCAACACAGCCACTTTGGCAGCCTCTGTACTGCCATCCACTACTTTGAGGCTGACATCATAATTGCTAGAAAGCTTATCAACATACGCCTGCATACTGGCAACATCCGAGTGCGCCACCATCAATACAGTGGCTCCCTGGCGAGCTGCGATGAGTGCTGCTGTCGAGCCCACGGTACCACTGGCACCAAAAATAGCGACTTTTTCCTTGCCCAAACCACTACCAGATTTCTGCAAATAAAAATCGACTTTGGCCAGCATGGCTGCTGCCGTGGTAAAGGCACCGGACGGATCAGAAAAAGTATGGCATTCAAATGGCTTGAACATGGCACTGCGCGCCTGCTTCTGCATTTCCAGCGCCACCTGGATATCGCGGCCACCAAAAAATAAGGCTTGCTGCTTTAATCCACTCGGGCTGCGTGAAAAAATGGCATCCTGCGTCAACGCGACGATTTCATTCAAAGTCACATCGGTGTAAGAAATAATTTTCTCATAGCCAGCATCAAAGGCCATATTCACATCAAATGGACTGGCATTCTTGGCAGCAGTGAACAAATGCATAATACTGGTTTTTTTCATTCTTCCCCCCGGTACGGTTCGTTAACAATATCTTTCGCCAATATACACATATCCAGACCAGTTCAAAATAAAGAGTAGACCGTAAAAGCCATAACTTTTCAAAATTATCTTAAGAAAATTTAATCTGCGCCATTCCCAAACATAATATTGGCCGACTGATTCATGGCTGCTGTGACGATAAATCCCAGGGAGGCATCGTTAGCATGCAAATGCAGCAGCTGCATTTGCATAGTGACCGCTTCTGCACGCGAAGGCAGCAACACAAATCCTGTTGGTCCCCAGGACGTCTGTCCGATGCCTGCATAACCTTGTTTTTTAATAGATTGCAAAATGCTTGCCACGCTCGAACTGGCATAGGCACCACCCTGTGCAGGCGCGAAATAATCTGCATTATAAGCTTGCAAATCACCAAGAAAACGGCTGAACGTGGCAAAATCCTGCTCGATCAAGGCAGGCAAACCCTGGCTTAACAGCTGTTGCTGGATAACTTGTGTGGCGGTCAGCGATTGTGGCTCAAGCTGTTTAAATGCGTTTTTTTCACCCTGACCATGCAATCCATCGCGACTGTTGTCAACAATCAGTAAAAAGTGCCAATCTGGTGGAAAAGCATGTTGCGCTATTAAGGGCGGCACCTCTGTATGTGGCCCGCGCCCACTATCTACCACAAACCCACCATGTTCAAACGTCGCAATGCCAATGCCTGAACGTGCGCCGCGCTGATGCGTTGCTGCGATCTTCGCTGCATTCACAGGCAGACCCAACAAGGTATTCACCGCAGCGCCTAATGCCAGCGCCATCTGCGTGCCTGAACCGAGGCCACCATGGCGAGGGACGGCCTGCTTGATGGTTACATTGATTTCGGCGTTTAACCCGCAAGCACTCAAGTGATGCTGCAGCCTCTCGGACACCCATGGATCTAATGGTGACTGCTGCGGGCCAAGCCCCACAGTCAATGAAGTTTGAAAGGCATCAATCGCCACGCCCACACTGCCAAACTGGCGTTGGCTTTGCTGGCTCAAGTTAAAAAAACCGAGATGTAAGCGACCATATGTGGTCACGCTGACCACGCGCTCAACAGGAATCACTGCATTCATGGCGTTTTATTATAAAGATGCTAAAAAAAATGGAATGGCGATGTCATGGCGACGTGACATTAAAACATGATTTTGGCATAATGGCCGCTATAAAAGTCATTCTACAATCAGACTATGTCCGGCAAACGGCCTCTACTGATCGAATTTTAGTCCATTGCACTCCGCGATAGATGATCACCAGTTTTAAAATAATTAAGGGTTTTATATGGTAAGTCATGTTATTCCATTTGAGAATCTAAGAAACACCGATGTGCCGTCCGTTGGGGGCAAGAACGCTTCCCTGGGCGAAATGATCTCTCAGCTCACAGCCAAAGGCGTACGCGTTCCTACCGGGTTTGCGACCACTGCCGATGCTTACCGCGAGTTTCTGGCCCAAGGTGGTTTGAATGACAGAATCAATGACTTGCTGGACAAACTGAATGCAGATGACACCCAGGAATTGGCGCGCGTAGGCTCACAAATCCGCCAATGGATCATGGAAGCAGAGTTTCCACCGGCATTGCAGACAGCGATAGCCGACAACTATGCCAAACTGATTGAGAAATCAGCGCCAGGCACCACCTTTGCTGTACGCTCTTCCGCGACTGCCGAAGACTTGCCAGACGCTTCTTTTGCCGGCCAGCAAGAGTCTTTCCTGAATATTCATGGTTTGGACAACATTAATCACGCCATTAAAGAAGTGTTCGCCTCGTTGTATAACGACCGTGCGATCTCCTACCGCGTACACAAAGGCTTTGTGCATGCTGATGTCGCCCTGTCCGCTGGCGTGCAACAAATGGTACGCTCAGATATCGGCTGTGCCGGCGTGATGTTTACCATTGATACTGAGTCCGGCCACCGTGATGTTGCTTTTATCACGTCTTCGTATGGTTTGGGTGAAACCGTGGTGCAAGGTGCCGTGAACCCGGACGAATTTTACGTCCATAAGCCATTGCTGGCACAGGGCAAACCAGCGATTGTACGCCGCACCATGGGTTCAAAACTAATCAAGATGGTATTTTCAGATGCCACCCAGGCAGGCAAATCCACGCACACCGTGCCTGTAGATGCTGCTGAATCTAACCGCTACTCGCTGAACGATTCAGATATCCTGGAATTGGCAGGCTATGCCATGACCATTGAGCAGCATTATGGCTGCCCAATGGATATCGAATGGGGTAAAAATGGACTGGACAACAAACTGTATATCCTGCAAGCGCGCCCTGAAACTGTGAAGTCCCAGGAGTCAGCCAGCAATGTGACCGAAACTTTCAAGCTGCAGAAACACTCTTCTGTGCCTGTCGTCGCTGGCCGTGCCGTGACTCAGAAAGTAGGTGTTGGACCGGTACGTATCGTGCTGGATCCAGCTGAAATGCACGAAGTGCAACCAGGTGACGTATTGGTTGCCGACATGACTGACCCGAACTGGGAACCGGTGATGAAACGTGCCAGCGCACTGGTGACTAACCGTGGTGGCCGTACCTGCCACGCGGCAATTATTGCCCGTGAACTGGGGATTCCCGCTATTGTAGGTTCCGTCAATGCGACCGATTTGCTCCGTGACGGTGAGGTAGTTACTGTTTCTTGTGCCGAAGGTGAAACTGGTTTCGTTTATCACGGCGCATTAGAGTATGAAGTTTCCACGCAAGCCAATAGCGAACTGGCGAAACCACCTTGCAAGATCATGATGAACGTCGGTAACCCGGATATGGCATTTACCTTCGCTCAAACGCCGAATGATGGTGTGGGCTTGGCGCGTCTGGAGTTCGTCATCAACAACATGGTTGGTATTCACCCGAAAGCTATCCTCAATGTCGATGCCATGCCTAAAGCGATGCAGGCAACCATTCATAACCGCGCACGTGGTTACGCCAGCCCTAAACAGTTCTATATTGATAAAGTGGCTGAAGGTGTGGCAACGATTGCTGCCGCTTTCTATCCCAAACCAGTCATCGTGCGTACCTCTGACTTCAAGTCCAACGAGTACAAGAAACTGGTTGGTGGCGACATCTACGAGCCGGATGAAGAAAACCCAATGATTGGTTTCCGTGGTGCAGCTCGCTACATGGCTGAAGACTTTAAAGAGTGCTTTGCCATGGAATGCCAGGCCATGAAAAAAGTCCGTGATGAGATGGGCCTGACCAACGTGGAGTTGATGATTCCATTCGTGCGCACTCTGGAAGAAGCGAAAGCTGTGACCGACATCATGGCCGCCAACGGCCTTAAACGTGGTGAAAACGGCCTGCGCCTGATCATGATGTGTGAAATACCTGCTAACGCCCTGCTGGCTGAACAGTTCCTGGAGTACTTCGATGGTTTCTCTATCGGCTCCAATGACTTGACTCAACTGACTCTGGGTATGGACCGTGACTCCGGTATCCTGGCAGACGGGTTTGACGAGCGTAATGATGCGGTAAAAGTCCTGCTGAAAATGGCTATCAACACCTGTAACCGCCTTGGCAAATATGTGGGTATTTGCGGCCAGGGCCCTTCTGACCATGAGGACTTTGCCGAATGGTTGGTCAAGGAAGGCATCCAGTCTGTGTCATTGAACCCAGACACAGTGGTTGCCACCTGGCAGCGCCTGACCAAAAAATAAGCAGACAGCATTATTAGTTACTCATTGAGGCACCTGTATGAATCACCGTTCTGTGTTTATTGTTTCTGATGGTACGGGGATTACGGCAGGTGCCTTAAGCAAACTTCTGGAACACTTTCCCAATACCCAGTTCACAACTACCCGCCTCCCCTTTACGGATAACGACGAAAAGGTTCAGGCAGCGTTTGAGCATATCCAGAAAGTGGGCGACCAGGATGGCATTCGCCCGATAGTGATCATGTCGATCGGCAATGGTGAACACCGTAACCACCTCAAGCAAGCCAACGCGTATTTTATTGATTTATTCCACCGTTTTATTTATCCGCTAGGTTCCGAACTCAACCAGGAGCCACTCACAGGTGCCAGCATTGCTTACAGTGTCAAAGGCCATAGTTACCTTGAGCGCATGGAAGCGATTAACTTTACGCTAAATCATGACGACGGCATGACCAACTCTGGTTTGGATGAAGCTGATGTGATTCTGATTGGCGTCTCCCGTTGTGGCAAAACACCGACCAGTATCTACCTGGCCATGCAATTTGGCATCAAGGCAGCCAATTACCCATTGATCCCGGAAGACTTTGAGCGCGGTTCTTTACCCGCAGCGGTAGAAAAGAATATTGACAAGATTTTTGGGCTGACCATTAAACCCGAACGTTTGCATTCTGTGCGCAGTGAGCGCCGTCCAGACAGTTTTTATGCCTCTTTGGACAATTGCCGCAAGGAAATTGCGACAGCTGAGGAAATGATGCGTCGCTATAACATTCCCTGGGCAGACTCTACCAGCCGCTCGATTGAAGAGCTTTCTGCCCTGATCCTGCAAAAAATTCGCCAGCGCTAAGGCTGGCGTTTTTTCTATAGCAATCCAAGCTTGGCAATCAAGCGGCAATCGCCATCTCGCGGCCTTGCATGGCTGGAGATTTTGCAGATTGCGTCTTAAGCATATCACTACGCCAAAAGTAATAAAACTCACGGGAAACACTGAGGAAAGTATGCTGGGAGCCCAGTGCATTGAACAGCGGTAAATTCCTGTCCACCATCTGGCGATAGCTATGTGATTGTTTATAAGGCACCTGACGCAAAGAGAGCAACAAGCACTTAGCCATGCGCATGCGTTCTTTAAATACGGCAGGCTCGAACCCACGCACCATGGATACCTGCTTAAAGGTATCCATCACTTGCTCTTCTTGGCTAGTCATGGTGGTTTTATCCAGGTCGTACCAATGTTTGAATAACTCATCCTGGGTCGCCATGGTCACTGGCGTAGTACCGTTGAAGACTTTCGCCTGGCTCATGGCGGCAATGGCCTTGATATCACGGACCCAGAACGAGAAAAACTCGCGAACGACAGGCAATATGGCTGGAATCTCGGCCGGATCCATGCTGGCAATAAAGCGGTCAACGGCTTGCCGGTAATGGCTACCGTCACAAGGAATATCTTTCAGGAAAGCACTCAGGCGAATAATCACAAACTCACGTTGAACCAGCACACGCTGACTCACGCCTTGACCGGTAAGCAGTTTGACATAGGCCTTTTGTGCTTCTTCTTCTCTGGTCATTTCCATATGAACTCCCGTTATTTATTCTTAAGAATGCGCTGCCATCTGACAGGCATTGACAGTTTCATCTTAAAACAAGCCTTGGTGGTTCAAATATCGAATGAAGGCGGTAAACATCCCATAATTCGGTGCTTGAGGAGGGCTATACCTTGTCGTTGATTGCGCTGGCATGCGCTTGCGGTTGGTGCGTCAGGCGCAATAACAAGGTGCTCAGCAAAGTCATCATGAGCATCGCCACCGCGAGAGTGAATGTGGAATGCCATACGAAAGGCACGATCGCTGCCGAGCAGACTGTGGAACAAAGCATTTGCATGAACGCCTGTGCAGAGGCTGCCGTCCCGCGCACTTTGGGATAACAATCGAGGGCGGCAATAGACAGTACCGGCATGGCGGCAGCCATGCCTATATTAAAGAGTGCAATGGGCAAGATCGCCAGCCACCAGGCGTGATGAATGCCATTGCCCACCCATAACTGGATACAGACATTCAAACTGGCAATCAATACCATCCAGGCAAATGCATATCGCAACATCCGTGACGCGGCAATCTTGCCGGCGGTGTGACGGGATATCCAGGAACCCAACATCATGCCGGTCACCGTCGGGATAAACAGGTATCCAAACTGCTGGCTGTTCAAATGCAAATGCTCGACCAGGAATATCGGGCTTGCCAACACATAAATGAAAAAGGCGGCAAAGTTAAGACCCAGACACGCAATCAATGCCAGGAAAACACGGTGCCTAAGCATTTTGCCATAGGTATGGGCTATGCCTGCCAGTGAAAAAGGCACCCGCTTTTCTACAGTCATGGTTTCAGGCAGGTAACGTACAGCCATCCATAAAGCAACCGCTGCATACAAGGATAAAAACAGGAAAATGGCTTGCCAGTGGATTCCCAGTAACAGGCCACCCAAAATCGGGGCAACCGCTGGTGCAATGCCGAATAACAGTTGCACGGTCGCCATGACGCGCTGCGCCTGGGCACCGGAGAACAGGTCTCGCACCATAGCACGTGCAACTGTGTTGCCCGCCCCGCCACTCACGCCCTGCAATGCCCTGAACAGCCACAAGGTCTGCACATTGGGCGCGAAGGCACAGCCCAGGCTTGCCAATACAAAGATGGCTAATCCCCATTTAATGGTTGTAATGCGGCCGATGGCATCAGAAATAGCCCCATGACACAAGGTCATGACGGCGTAGGGTAATAAATAAAAAGTTAAGCTCTGCTGGATCGCCAGTTCATCCGTGCCAAACTCAGCCGCCATGACATGGAAAGCTGGCAGGTAGGTATCAATCGCAAAAGGCGCTAACGCAGCCAGTGCTGCCAGAACCAGCACGAGTACTGAAGAACGAGATTTCAAAATGAAAGACTTTCCTAAAAAAATACAGGTGCCCGATGGGCACCTGTAGATCATAAATCATATTGCAGCCGTTGGCTAAAGATCATTTACTAAGGCAGGGCGTGGAACTGCTCTATACGCTCCTTATCACCTTCTACATATTTTTTGGAGTTCTTGTCTGTCCTGAAAATAATGGGCTGTTCACGCAAGAATGGTTTTTGAGAATTGGCCAATGCTTCATCAATCAACTGACGGTTTGGCGACTTGGTACACACTGGATCCGCCATTTCAGCATCTCCACTCAGCAAATAGGATTGGCAGCGGCAACCGCCCAAATCATTTTCTTTCTCATCGCAACTGCGGCAAGGCTCTTTCATCCACTCCATGCCACGGTATTTATTAAACGCAGGCGACTCCCTCCATGCCCATTCCAGGCCATTCTCCTTGACATTGGGGAACTCAAGGCCAGGCAATACCCTTGCAGAATGGCACGGTAATACATCGCCATTGGCAGTCACAATCATGAACACCTCGCCCCAGCCATTCATGCATTTCTTGGGCCGGTCAGAAAAATAATCCGGCACCACAAAAAATACTTTCATTTTGTTGCCAACACGCTCCCGGAATGCATTGGTTGCCGCCTCAGCCCGGTTTAACTGTTCACGCGTCGGCATCAGCTGATCACGATTCACCAAGCTCCAGCCGTAGTACTGGGTATTCGCCAGCTCAACGTAATCCGCACCAAGGGCTTCAGCCATTTCCAGGATTTTGCCTACCTGGTCAATATTGTAACGATGGATGACCACATTCAATACCATGGGATAGCCATGCGACTTGATCATGGCGGCTACCTTTTTCTTCAACTCAAAGGTGCGCGTATTGGTGATAAAGTTGCTGATATCTTCTGTGACATCGTGCATGGAGAGCTGGATGTGATCCAGCCCCCCTTCTTTAAAGGCCTGGATGCGTTTTTCTGTCAGCCCCACGCCTGAGGTTATCAGGTTACTGTAATAACCTAATTTGTGCGCTTCAGCCACAATCTCTTCAATGTCATCGCGCAACAAGGGCTCACCGCCAGAGATGCCCAGCTGAATGGCACCCATTTTACGGGCATCACGCAAAGCAGCAATCCACTGCTCAGTGCTTAATTCATTTTTAGTGTGCTTGTCATAATCGGTTGGGTTATAACAGAACGCACAATGTAGCGGGCACCGGTAGGTGACCTCTGCCAACAGCCACAAAGGCTGCTTTTGAGTAACACTTGCTGCAACGCCATTATTTAACTGTGCCATGATGCCCTTCCTTTCGGATTAATTCACCTTGCGTAACCAGGCTTTACCCACGGCGATATCAAACATGCCCAGGATATCGCTTTCAATGTCTTCGGCATCTGGAAAAGTATTCTTCAAGTCAGCCACAATCTCACCAACACTTGTTTTACCGTCCACCCGCTTGAGAATCTCGCCCGCACCACCGTGCAACTTGATCATGCCTTCGGGAAACAGAATGACATAGCTTTGCTGCGCTTCTTCCCACTGAAAGCGGTGATGCAAGGCGATGGCATAAATGTCTGAGTGCTGAATATTGTTTTCCATGTTCTACTTTCAATAACGCCGTGTCGAATGGCTTAGCTTTCGATTTGTATCACTGGCTGGCGTAAATAATCACGGCCTTCTGTTTTGATATCGGTACAGGCCAGCATGATAGAGTCGGCAATCACCCATAACACATTCAGTTTGAATTGCAGGATCTCCAATGCTTTCATCTGCATTTCTCGAGAAGTGCTGAAATAATCCAGTGTCACGCTTAATCCCTGCTCCACATCGCGCCTTGCTTCAGTCAGGCGCTTTTTAAAGTACATCAGGCCTTCTTCTTTCACCCAAGGATACATGCTGGGCCAGGAACTGATACGCTGCTGATGTATATGTGGTGCGAACAGTTCTGTGAGGCTAGAGCAAACACTCTCCTGCCAGGGACGTTGTTTGGCAAAGTTGATATAGGCATCTACCGCAAAGCGCACGCCAGGTGAGACAAGCTGCAGACTGGTTACTTGTTCACGTGTCAGACCAACAGCTTCGCCCAGTTTAATCCAGGCCTCAATGCCTCCAATCTGGCCATCTACGCCGTCATGGTCAGTAATACGCACTATCCATTGCTTGCGCACTTCCTTATCCGGGCAGTTAGATAAAATCGCCGCATCTTTCATGGGGATGGCGATCTGGTAATAAAATCGGTTGGCCACCCAGCATTGCAGCTGTTCTTTGGTCAACTTGCCTTCATACATCATCACGTGAAACGGATGATAAATATGGTACCCCTGCCCTTTTTCTCGAAGTTTTGCCTCAAACTCTTCACGAGTCCATGGCAATTGTGCCTGCGTCACTGCGTTCATTTTTCTCTCCTATAGAATGATGTCCATGCCGTCATATGCCACCTCGATCTTATGATCATCGAGGATCGCACGCTCGGCGGAATCTTCCCTTAAAATCGGGTTGGTATTGTTGATATGAATAAGCACTTTACGCACCGGTTTATTCACACCAAACTTGTCCAACTCTTCTATCATGCCGCCCGGGCCAGACTGTGGATTATGGCCTATGCTGCGCGCTGTCTTGGTCATCAGGCCCATATCCAGCATTTCGGTATTGGTCCAGAAGGTGCCGTCTACCATGATGCAATCTGCCTGGTTCATCAATGGCGGCAAATGCGGCTCGATTTCAGCCAGCCCTGGGGAGTACCAGCATTTTTTGCCGGTAGAAATTTCTTCAATCAGCACACCGATGGTATCGCCTGGATGCGGGTCATTACGGTGTGGGGAATATGGTGGCGCGGCACTTTTGAGCGCCACAGCTGTGAAACGCAGGTTAGGGACACCTGGAATCTCGAAACTGTGCGCCTGGCTGATATCGTTGGTATCAATGGGGATTTCATGGTGGTTAATGCCGCAATAATGACCAAGGATATTTAAAATCTGGTTGCCAGAGGTGAGGTCGCCATAGACAGCTTTGGTACAGTAAATCTCACGCTTTACTTGGCCCTCACGCAACATGAACAAACCCGTCGTGTGGTCAATTTGCGCATCAATCAGCACAATGGCTTGTATACCGGTATCCCGAATGCCACGGCCAGGCTGTAAAGGGGCAAACTCCTGTATTTGCTGCAATACATCCGGAGAGGCGTTGAACAAGACCCAATCAACACCATTGCTGGAGACACAGATGGACGATTGTGTGCGTCGCTTGGCTTTGATTGTGCCTTTACGCAACCCGTCACAATTTTGACAGTTACAGTTCCACTGCGGAAAACCTCCGCCAGCGCCAGCCCCTAATACGTGTATATGCATAATCGCTCGTTATTTCTATTAATCATGAATGTATCGATGAGTTTCATCTCATCATACAACAATTGTGAATGACCTACTGTTTCACAGCTATCGGCTGTTACTGTTTAAGTAGACTGGCATCATACGCATGCGTTGCATGAACAGCCTGCAATTGACAATGATTCCCTGCTCATGATTTTCATGAGCGCATCAATCCCGGCATCGGCACGCATAAAAAAGCCGTGCATAAAGCACGGCTTTTCATACACACATCACTTATTCAGCAGCGGCATGCTTGTCACGGCGGGCCTTGACTGCAGCAGCCAGCGTTTCCAGCACAGCCACTGAGTCCTCCCATCCCAAACAGGCATCGGTGATGGATTGCCCATAATTAAGGCTGCAGCCTGGCGAATGATCCTGTCGCCCTTCGTTCAAATGCGACTCTAGCATGATCCCGATTATGCGAGCATCTCCACCCGCTATTTGGCTAGCCACATCATTCACCACCGAAATTTGGTTTTTATATTGCTTCTGGCTATTGCCATGACTGCAATCCACCATCAATACCGGTGCCAGGCCAGCGTCTGCCAATTGGTCGCATACTGCTGCCACACTAGGCGCATCAAAGTTCGGCGCTTTACCGCCACGTAAAATCACATGGCAGTCTTCATTACCCTTGGTGGCAAAAATAGCGGATTCGCCTTCTTTGGTCACGGACAAAAAGTGATGCGGACTGGCTGCTGCCTTAATCGCATCAATGGCAACTTTGACGCCGCCATCGGTCCCATTTTTAAAGCCAACCGGACAAGACAGGCCAGAGGCCAATTCGCGGTGAATCTGAGACTCTGTCGTCCGAGCGCCAATAGCTCCCCAGCTGACCAGGTCAGCAGTATATTGCGGGGAGACCACATCGAGGAATTCTGTGGCTGCAGGCATGCCAATTTCATTCACATCCAGCAGGAAACGGCGGGCCTTCTCCAATCCAAGATTGATATCATAAGTCCCATCCAGATGCGGGTCGTTGATCAGGCCTTTCCACCCTACCGTGGTACGGGGTTTCTCAAAATAGACGCGCATGACAATGAGCAATTCGCCACCCAGTCGCTGACGCACATCGAGCAGGCGTCGCGCGTACTCCATGCCAGCTTCCGTGTCATGGATGGAACAAGGGCCAACAATCACCAGCAACCGGTCGTCGCCCTGATGGAGAATATGATGAATCGCTGACCGCGTTTTAAGGATGTTTTGGGTACTGACTGTACTTTCCTGCAGGCGAGACAATAGCTCCGCGGGCTTTACCAGCGGCTTGATTTCAAGCACGCGCACATCATCGGTGGCTAATTTTTCGTATGCAGTCATGACTTTAAAATATTTTCCAGCACTTCGAGGAATCGTGCATTTTCGCCAAACAGGCCGATGCTCACGCGTAAATAATCCGGCATTTCATAATTCGCCACAGGCCTTACGATGACGCCACTTTTCAACAATGCCTGATTAACAGCACTCGCGTTGGTCACTTTAAAACTGACAAAGTTGCCATAAGACGGAATATAGCTCAAGCCCAATTGCTCCAGGCCTTGCGTGATCTGAGCCATGCCCGCCTGGTTGGCAGCATAACTGCGCGCTACAAAATCCTCATCCTGTAAGGAGACCGTTGCCGCCACCTGGGCCAGGCTGTTGACGTTAAAAGGCTGACGCACACGATTCATCAAGTCAGCCAGCGTTGCATGCATCAAGCCAAAGCCAACACGCAAGCCAGCCAGGCCATATGCTTTTGAAAAAGTACGCGAAATAATCAGGTTTTCAAATTCTGTCAGCCAGGCGATAGCCTCAGATTTATCTACGGAAGATAAATACTCATCATAAGCCTCATCTAACACCACGAGGACATGCTTGGGCACTTGCTGTAAAAAGGTTTTTAAATCCGTTTTGTTGATCAGCGTGCCTGTTGGGTTGTTGGGATTCGCCACAAAAATCAGCTTGGTTTTAGGCGTAATGGCCTTTAAAAAACCTGGCAAATCATGGGCAAATTCAACGGCCGGCACGACGACGCCGGTTGCTCCCACGGCTTGCGTCACTAATGGATATACCGCGAACGCATGTTGAGAATAAATCGCCTCATCACCTGCGGTCAGAAAAGCACGGGCGGCCAGCTCCAGAATGTCATTAGAACCATTGCCAAACACAATTTGCGCAGATTGCACACCGTATTTGCGGCTTACCGCATCGCGTAAGGCAAAACTATTGCCATCGGGATAACGCGCAATCTCGTAAATGGCTTCTTCCAGTGCCATTTGCGCTTTGGGACTCATGCCCAATGGATTTTCGTTAGACGCCAGTTTAACGATGTCCGCTTCATTAAGGCCCATTTCACGGGCTAATTCGCTTATGGGCTTGCCACCTTGATATGGCGCAATCGCACGGATATTGGCAGGGGCTAATTCTGATAAAGATAAGGACATAGGTAGAATTAAATAATAGCGGTTGGGTATGAGCCCAACACTTTAAGGAAAGTCGCGCGCTCAGCCAGTTCTTTCAGCGCAGCTTGTACCGAGGGCTGCTGTTGATGACCTTCAATGTCAACAAAAAATACGTAGTTCCATAGATTTTGACGTGATGGACGCGATTCCAGCTTGGTCATACTCACGCCATGGCGTGACAATGGTTCCAGCAATTGCAACACCGCGCCTGGCTTGTTGTGAGCACTCATCACCAACGAGGTTTTATCCTGACCAGAAGGTGCGACGCCGTGATTACCCAACACCAGAAAGCGCGTGGTATTTTTCGGATCATCTTCGATATTTTCGGCGAGTATATTCAAGTCAAACAATTCAGCCGCACGTTTGCTGGCAATCGCAGCCGCAAACGTGCCTTGGGTGGCGACTAGCTCATGAATCATTTGTGCAGCACGCGCGTTGCTGGTCACAGCTTCTCGTTGTGCACTCGGTAACACTTTATTTAGCCATTCATGACATTGCGACAAAGACTGTGCGTGCGAGAACACATGCGTGATCTGTTGCAAATCCTGCTGGGCCGATAGCAAGCAGTGATGTACTGGTAAAGTCACCTCGCCTACCACTTGCAGCGCACTACCCAGTAATAAGTCCAGCGTAATTCCCACCGCACCTTCGGTTGAGTTTTCTACAGGGACAACGCCGTAATCCGCCTGGCCAGCTTCCACCGTACGAAAAACTTCATCAATACTGCCGCAGACGACTGCCTGGCGGCCTTCACCAAACTGCTTGAGTGCGGCTTCTTCACTGTAGGTGCCCAGTGGGCCCAAAAAGGCAATCGCAAGTTCTTTTTCCAAAGCGCGACAATTGGACATGACCGCACGGAAAATATGGCTGACGGCCTCCGGTGACAGCGGCCCTTCATTTTCTGCTTGCAAGCGACGGATAATTTGCGCTTCACGCTCAGGACGGTAAATCACACCATCATCCTTTAAATGGCCGATTTCACGTGCCAGCTTGGCACGCTCATTGACGAGCGCTAGAATCTGCGCATCAATCGCGTCAATCTTATCTCTAAATTGTTTTAATAAATCAGACATTTAAAGTTTAATGTTAGTGTATTTTATGAATTATTTCTTTCGAATTCTTGCATGAATTCAACCAATGCTTGAACGCCTTCAACAGGCATGGCGTTATAAATACTGGCTCGCATACCGCCCACCGAGCGGTGACCTTTGAGTTGCAACAGGCCACGGGTATCCGCCGCTTTCAAAAACACTTCGTTCAGGGTTTCATCACGCAATCTGAACGGGATATTCATGCGGGAACGATAGGCTTGTTGAATCGGATTGTAATAAAAGTCCGTTTGATCAAGATAGTCATATAACAAGTTGGCTTTGGCTATATTGACCTTCTCAATCGCCTCCACACCGCCCTGTGCCAACAACCATTCAAATACCAGCCCAGCAATATAAATGCTGTAAGTAGGCGGGGTATTAATCATGCTCTGGTTTTCAGCCTGGGTTTTCCAATGGAATACGGCTGGCGTCAGAGGGGATGCCTGTTCCAGTAAATCTTCACGCACAATCACCAGGCATAAGCCTGCCGGGCCAATATTTTTCTGTGCGCCGCCATAGATGACGCCGTATTTTGAGACGTCAATCGGGCGCGACAGGATATGCGAAGACATATCTGCCACAATGGGGACCCCGTGAGTCTCAGGCACCTCGACAAACTCAACGCCATTAATGGTTTCATTGGTGCAGTAATGCACGTAAGCGGCATCCTGATTCAATTGCCACTCAGAGAATGCAGGCACATAAGTGAAACCGTCAGCTTCTGCCGAGGCAACAATGTTAATCTGGCCGTAAGCTTTGGCATCCTGCACGCTACGCTTGCTCCAGGAGCCAGTGACGACGTAGTCCGCAGACTTGCCATTGAGCAGATTCATGGGAATGATGGCATTTTCGCCAATCGCCCCACCTTGTAAAAATAATACTTTGTAATTGGGCGGAATCGCCAGTAACTGGCGTAAATCTGCTTCTGTTTTTTCGAGGATGCTGGTGAATTCTTTGCCGCGATGCGACATTTCCATCACGCTCATGCCGGAACCATGCCAATCAAGCATTTCAGCTTGTGCACGCTCCAGTACAGGTTTGGGAAGGACTGCCGGACCGGCAGAAAAATTAAAAATCTGTTTCATGCGTCTGCTTATTCTTCGCTGTCGTCACCATCATCATCGGTCTCTACGATTTTCTCCAGACCTGACAATTTCTCACCTTCACCCAAGTTAATCAGAGTCACGCCTTGTGCAGCACGTCCCATATCGCGAATTTCCTTAACGCGAGTACGGATCAGTACACCACCGGTGGTGATCAACATAATTTCATCTTCTGCCGTCACCAGTTTTGCCGCAATCGCCAGGCCATTACGCTCACTGATCGCAATCGCCTTCACACCCTGTGTACCCCGGCCAGAATGACGGAACTCAGACAACACAGTACGCTTGCCATAACCATTCTCGGTCGCGACCAACACGGATTGCTGGTCATTTTCGGCAATCAGCAAGGACAATACTTGCTGCTTAGCCGCCAACTTCATGCCACGCACACCACGGGTTGCACGGCCCATTGGGCGGACATCATCCTCGGTAAACCAGACGGCTTTACCGCCATTGGAAACCAGCACTATGTCGTTCTGGCCATTGGTCACTTCAGCACCAATCAGGTAATCGCCATCATCAAGGTTAATGGCGATAATGCCGGATTTACGCGGATTAGCAAACTCAGTCAGCGCGGTTTTCTTCACTGTGCCCATAGAGGTCGCCATAAACACGTAGTGATTTTCATCGAACTCTTTTACCGGCAGGATGGCGTTGATTTTCTCGCCCTCTTCCAATGGGAACAGGTTCACAATCGGCTTGCCACGGCTCACTCGGCTGCCTTGCGGCACTTCATAGACTTTCAGCCAGTAAACTCGGCCACGGCTACTGAAGCACAAGATATAATCATGGGTATTCGCCACAAACATCTTGTCGATAAAGTCATCTTCCTTGGTTGCAGCGGCTTGTTTACCACGGCCACCACGCTTCTGTGCGCGGTACTCATCCAATGGCTGTGATTTGACATAGCCCGAATGGGATAAAGTTACCACTACATCCTGCGGCGTAATCAGGTCTTCCAGGGATAAATCCTGGGTGTTTTGCTCGATTTCGGAACGGCGTTTATCGCCAAACTGCTTCTGGATCTCGTTGAGCTCATCCACAATAATGGCGGTCACGCGCTCTGGCTTGGCCAGGATATCCAGCAAGTCAGCAATGATATCCATGACTTCTTTGTATTCATTGACGATTTTGTCTTGTTCCAGGCCGGTCAAGCGTTGCAGACGCATCTGTAGGATTTCCTGCGCCTGCACATCAGACAGTTTGTAGCCCTTTGGTGTGAGGCCAAAATCAACTGACAAGCCTTCAGGACGTGAAGCCTCCATGGCTGCACGCTTAAGCATTTCTTCCACTACCGGCGAATTCCAACTGCGCGCCATCAATTCTTTTTTCGCTTCTGGCGGTGTTGGGGCAGCCTTGATGATGGCAATCATCTCATCCACATTGGCCAACGCGACCGCCAGGCCTTCCAGTACGTGGCCACGGTCCCGAGCCTTACGCAGTTCAAACACGGTACGGCGTGTCACCACTTCGCGGCGATGACGTAGGAAGGCTTCCAGCATCTGCTTGAGGTTGAGCAAACGTGGCTGGCCATCCATCAGCGCCACCATATTCATACCGAACGTGTCTTGCAGTTGAGTTTGCTTGTAGAGGTTATTTAAAATGACCTCTGGGACTTCGCCGCGCTTGAGTTCAATGACCACGCGCATACCAGACTTGTCAGACTCGTCGCGAAGGTCAGAAATACCTTCGATCTTCTTCTCGTTGACCAGCTCGGCAATTTTTTCAATTAAGGTTTTTTTGTTGACCTGATATGGCAACTCATCGATGATAATCGACTGGCGGCCGCCTTTTTCCAGGTCTTCAAAGTGAGTGCGACCACGCATGACGACACGACCACGGCCGGTTCGGTAACCTTCCTTGACGCCAGCGGTACCGTAAATGATACCGGCGGTCGGGAAGTCTGGCGCCGGGATAAGTTCGATCAACTCATCCACGCTGATTTCCGGATTCTTGAGCAGCGCGAAACACGCGTTCAGCACTTCATTGAGGTTATGGGGCGGAATATTGGTCGCCATCCCCACCGCGATACCAGAGCTGCCGTTGATCAGCAGGTTAGGAATGCGCGTTGGCATGATCAGCGGCTCTTGCTCGCTACCGTCATAGTTAGGGCCAAAATCAACGGTTTCTTTTTCGATATCCGCCAGCAATTCATGCGCGATCTTGGCCATACGGATTTCGGTATACCGCATAGCCGCCGCATTATCGCCGTCGACCGAACCAAAGTTACCCTGGCCGTCTACCAGCATGTAGCGCAAGGAGAAATCCTGCGCCATACGCACGATGGTGTCATACACGGCAGTATCGCCGTGCGGGTGATACTTACCGATCACATCCCCAACAATACGGGCAGATTTTTTATAAGGTTTGTTGTAATCGTTAGACAGCTCATGCATGGCGAACAACACGCGCCTGTGTACTGGCTTAAGACCATCACGAACATCGGGAAGCGCCCGACCTACAATCACGCTCATGGCGTAATCGAGGTAGCTGCGGCGCATCTCGTCTTCTAAACTGATAGGCAGGGTTTCTTTAGCAAATTGATCTGGAGACTGACTCATTCTTGACCCAATTTATAGTTAAAAGTTATCACGCGATTTTAGCATATCTAGCGCAATCCCGCTCGGCAAATCGCGGCCAAGAAGCTAATTACAAGAAGCTAATTGGAGGATCCGCTAGACAGCCAGAAAAAACAAAGGGAGCACGAATGCTCCCTGAATGATTCATAATCCATGCAGCAGTAAATCACTCTGTCAACAGTTGTAAATCCGCTTTCAAATCTTCAATATGCTCCAAGCCCACCGCAATCCTCACCAGATTATCCTTAATGCCTGCTTCAGCCCGTGCCTCGGCAGTGACGCGGCTATGTGTGGTGGTCGCCGGGTGCGTGATAGTTGACTTGGCGTCGCCCAGGTTTGCCGTAATCGAAATCAGGCGCGTCGCATCGATCAAAGCCCACGCTGCCTCCTGTGCAGTTTGGCCCGCACGAGGCTTGACCTCAAATGTCACGATTCCGCCTCCTAAGCGCTGCTGCTTTTGTGCCAAAGCATATTGCGGGTGTGAGGGCAAACCTGGGTAATACACGCGCTCAACGCCAGGCTGCTGTTCAAGCCACTGCGCCAATGCCAAGGCACGTGTTGCATGCGCCTCCATCCGCACTTGCAGAGTCTCAAGGCCTTTCACGAACACCCAGGCATTGAATGCACTCATGGTCACGCCAGCCGTGCGTAAAAAAGCATAGACAGGCTCAATTAACACCTTGTTGCCTAACACGGCCCCTCCTAGCACCCTCCCCTGACCATCGATATACTTGGTGGCGGAATGAATCACGATATCCGCGCCCAACTTGAGGGGTTGCTGCAATGCTGGCGTACAAAAGCAGTTATCCACTGCCAAATAAGCACCAGCAGCATGTGCGACTTCCGCTAGTTGGACAATATCGCCCACTTCAGTTAATGGGTTGGAAGGCGTTTCGGCAAAAAACAGTTTTGTATTGGGTTTGGCTGCTGCCTTCCAGGCCTCGACATCCGTCAATGAAACAAGCGTCACCTCCAGCCCCCACCGTTTGAGGATATTTGTAAACAACTGAACGGTAGTTCCAAAAATACTGCGCGAAGCCACAATATGGTCACCCGCGCTACAAATACCCATGATGCAAGCAAGAATTGCCGACATGCCACTGGCGGTTGCCACACACTGCTCTGCGCCTTCAAGTGCAGCCAGCTTATCTTGGAACATAGTCACGGTAGGATTGGTAAACCGTGAATAAATATTGCCCGGTTCTGTGCCACCAAAACGCGCCGCTGCCTGCGCCGCATTTTTAAAGCGGAAACTGGAATTTAAAAACAATGCTTCAGAGTTTTCCCCAAACTCTGTGGTGAGTGTGCCGGCACGCACTGCCAGCGTTTCCAGATGGTATTGATCGTTCATGTTTCCTCAAACTTCTGTCCGTAACCGGACGGCAATAAAAAACCCGCTTTAGCATTGCGCTAAAACGGGTCTTTGGGCTCTCGCTTTAGCAGTATTTATAATGCGCTCGCAAGCTGAGTTTGGCTTCGTTTAAAGTTCGCCACTCAAATCAGCGCAATTCCATTAAACGCCTTTTGCAGGCGACTGTCAAGCCTTACTCCACGCCCACCAGATCCGTAGATAACAGGTTCAAATCGAGTTGCGTGGTTGAGTTTGGCGGCAACTGTTTTTTACTCATATCACTGCGTGCAGACTCAATGCGGTTTAAATACGCCGCATCAATATCACCAGTGACATATTTGCCGTCAAAGCAGCTGCAATCAAATTCTTTGAGATGAGGATTAGATTTGGTAATGCTTTCGCGCAGCGCATCGAGATCCTGATAAATCAGAGCATCAGCACCAATTTCGGCACAGATTTCTTCATCTGTACGATTAGTCGCTAACAGCTCATGACGGCTAGGCATATCAATGCCATACACGTTCGGATAGCGTACTGGTGGCGCTGCAGAAGCAAAATATACCTTGTTGGCGCCCGCATCACGCGCCATCTGCACGATTTGTTGCGAAGTCGTGCCGCGTACAATCGAATCGTCTACCAGCAACACATTCTTGCCCTTAAACTCAATGCCGATCGGATTCAGTTTCTGGCGTACAGACTTTTTGCGCAGTGCCTGGCCAGGCATAATGAAGGTACGACCGATGTAACGGTTCTTGATAAAACCTTCGCGGTAATCCAGCCCCAGCGCAATGCCCAACTGCAACGCACTTGGACGGCTGGTATCTGGGATAGGAATGACCACATCAATCTTTTTATCGGCCCATTCGCGCTTGATTTTCTCGGCGAGCAAAGTACCCATATCAAGACGGGTCTGGTACACGGACACACCATCGATCACTGAGTCAGGGCGGGCCAGGTAAACGTACTCAAAAATACAGGAGGTCAGTGTTGGGTTTTCGGCACACTGGCGGCTGAACAAGTTGCCGTCCATATCAATGAATACGGCTTCACCTGGCTCAACATCACGCAATATGGTAAAACCCAGAACATCCAGCGCCACGCTTTCAGAAGCAACAATATATTCGGTACCTTTATCGGTCTCTTGTTTACCAATGACCAATGGGCGAATGCCATGTGGGTCACGGAATGCCAGCAGACCAAAATTGGCAATCATGGCCACTACCGCATAAGCGCCTTTACAACGTCTGTGCACGCCAGCCACGGCATCAAATACCATGTCGCTATTCAACAATGCGTTTTTAGAAGTATGTTCAATCTCGTGCGCCAAAACGTTCAACAACACTTCTGAATCAGAACTGGTATTGATGTGACGCAGGTCTTGCCTGAACATTTCAGATTTGAGTTGCTCGGAGTTGGTCAGGTTACCGTTATGGCCCAACACAATACCGAATGGGGAATTGACGTAGAAAGGCTGCGCTTCGGCGGCACTGGAAGAACCAGCAGTTGGGTAACGGACATGGGCAATACCGACATTACCGATCAAGTTACGCATGTGGCGCGTATGAAATACATCCTTCACCAGGCCATTATTTTTGTGCATGTGGAAAGTGTTACCATCACAGGTGACGATACCAGCAGCATCCTGACCACGGTGCTGTAAGACCAGCAATCCGTCGTAGAGCAGCTGATTGACGGGGTTCTTGCCTACAATACCGATAATTCCACACATAGTGACATCCTATCAAACACTCGATTACAAATTAAATAGTAGACTCATCTACCGGCTGCTGGTCCAAATGCACGTGCTCCGCAATACTAGATGGCATCCAGGGGAGCAATTTCAAGACCAATGCCTCTACAGGGGCACTGAGCATGGCATTTGTCCAGCGTATATCTTTTGGCAAATCCGTCATGGCCGCGAGCATGGCCAGGATACACACAATCAGCACACCCTTGGCAGTGCCAGCGACTCCACCTAGCACCCTGTTAAAACCTCCCAAACCAATGGCTTTCAGGAGGGTTGTTAATAACAGGGCACATAAGGCGCAGACAAACAGCACCAGTAAAAATACGATCAAAAAAGCTGCCATGGCCTTAATCGCTTCACCAGGAATTTGCTCAGGCATGTAATGCATGACCTGGCTGTTAAAACGGTTGGCCAAATAAAAAGCGAGCACCCAGCCCAGCACAGAGAAAAGCTCATGTATCGCTCCGCGCATCAGCCCCACCAGAATAGAGAAACCTATGATGCCCAGTACCAGATAATCAAAAATGGTCATAACCTATCAGGATTTGGTTGCCACAATACCGCTAAACCCTGCTGCTTGCAGTTTTTGTAATGCTGCCGCAGCCTCATTGCGTGTCGCGTAAGTGCGCGTACGCAAACGTAGCTTCTGCCCGGCGGCATCTACACTTTCAGTGGCAGTTTCAAACCCGGCCTGCTTCAGTTTGGATTGCAGATTTTCCAAGTTTTTTGGATCTGAAAAAACACCAAACTGCACAAAAAACTTACCAGTTTTTTTATCGGATGCTGCTGGCTCTTCTTTAGGTTTGGTCGGCGCAACTTTGGGTTCAACTTTGGGTTCAACTTTGGGTTCAACTTTGGGTTCAACTTTGGGTTCAAC
>NZ_KB905141.1:0-171042 GCF_000378225.1 Methylophilus methylotrophus DSM 46235 = ATCC 53528 | reverse complement strand
CAACTTTGGGTTCAACTTTGGGTTCAACTTTGGGTTCAACTTTGGGTTCAACTTTGGGTTCAACAATTACAGCCTTGGGTGGGGCTGGTTGCTCTGGTGCCGCTACTGGCTTGGGCGTCTCCGTTTTTGCGAGTTTTGGCTCAGGAGTTGTCGTGTTTGCAGGTGCTGAGGGTTCTTCGATACGTGCTTCCGGCACCTCTGCCGCTTGTGCGGGAGTTGGCTTATTGGCAACAGGGGCTATTTCGTTATCGATGACCACCTCATCATCGGGTAACTCAAGGATGGGTTCACGATTAGCCTGGCGGTTAACAACCGTGATTTCAACATTGTCGTGACTGGATTCGACCACTCTGTCCTTAAGCACAAAAGGCAGGATAATCAACATCAGGACCACCAGGGTAATCGCCCCTACCAACCGCCTGCGAGCGGTTTTTTTGAGCAACAGTTCATTGTCGGTCACAGCATCTCTAGCCATAATGTTTTGAAGTTCTCACTCAGGTCAATGCGCAAACAGGACAGCCTTTACAAGGCCCACTGATCAGGCGTTAATTCCAGTATCGCGGCCACCGTAAAGAATGAACCGAACACAATAATTTTATCATTTTTTGCAGCCTTTTTATAAGCGGACTGTAATGCAGCGGCCAAATCAGCATACGGGTAAATATGTTGGGGAGAAACATATGGGGTTAAACAGGTTTGCAGGAAGTCTATGCTGGCGGCGCGAGGATGCTGTATAGGTGCAACATGCCACTCATCGATCACATCATGCAAAATATCTACCACGCTGGCGATATCTTTGTCAGACAGCATGGAAAATACGGCAATCACTTTTCCACCTTCTACGCTGAGGCGCTGCAAATTATCGCGCAAGGCACGGGCAGCATGGGGGTTATGCGCCACATCCAGAATCACATCAGGTGAGCGGTGCCAATACTGGAACCTGCCGGTCACCTCCGTCCCAGTCAACGCCTGTAATAGCTGCGCTTCTGCCACGGGCAATCTGTCATGGAGCGAGCGCACGGCAAACATCACATTGGCGGCATTGTTCCATTGATATCGGCCAAACAAACTTAAGCTGCCGATATCCAGTTGACCCTGCGCATCACGATAGTGGGCTTTTTGCGTATCACTGATATCAATCTGGTAATCGATTCCAAAGCGATTCAATGTTACCCCCAGTGAGCTGGCATACAGCAACAAAGAAGCGGGAGGATTGGCATCACCGCAAATGGCTATCTGCTGCTGGCGATAGATGCCTGCTTTTTCATGACCGATCAATTCACGCGTATCGCCAAGGAACTCCATATGATCCAGGTCGACATTGGTCACGATGGCACAATCCGCATCGACGATATTTACCGCATCCAGACGTCCACCCAAACCAACTTCGAGCACTACGACATCGAGAGGTGCTTGTTCAAAAGCCCACAATGCGGCCAAGGTGCCCATTTCAAAATAAGTCAGCGTAATATCAGCACGCGCTTGCTCTACCGCGGCAAACGCGTCACATAATTGCCCATCGGCGATTTCTTCGCCATTGAAGCGCACGCGCTCCTGATAATGCAGCAGATGCGGGGAGGTGTAACAGCCAACGCGGTACCCGGACAAAGTGTAAATACGCTCAAGCATGGCACAGGTCGATCCTTTACCATTGGTCCCCCCGACAGTAATGACGGTAAAGGGAAATTTCAGTTGCAAGCGGTTTGCGACAGTTTGTACACGGCCCAAACCCATTTCAATGGATTTGGGATGTAGCGATTCGATGTAACCGAGCCAGTCTTCAACGGTTTTTGGCAGCTCGGGTATCACAGGTGGCATCAGGCAGCTTTGGTCAGATTCAACAAGCTGGACAATAACTGACTCAGTTTTGCACGCATTTCACGGCGGTCTATGATCATATCAATGGCGCCGTGCGTCAGCAGGAACTCTGCGCGCTGGAAACCTTCCGGCAAGGTCTCGCGAACAGTCTGCTCAATCACGCGCGGTCCGGCAAAACCAATCAGCGCATTCGGCTCAGCCACAATCACATCGCCAAGCATGGCAAAGCTGGCGGACACACCTCCCATGGTCGGGTCAGTCAGGACGGAGACATAAGGCAGTCCGGCCTCAGATAACTTGGTCAAAGCCGCACTGGTTTTAGCCATTTGCATCAATGACAAAAGCCCCTCCTGCATACGCGCACCGCCACTGGCAGAAATACAGATAAATGCACATTTATTATCGATCGCCGCCTGCACGCCACGCACAAAACGCTCACCGACTACAGATCCCATGGAGCCACCCATGAACTTGAATTCAAACACCGCGGCGACCACGGGCACGCTTTCTATCGTACCGCGCATGACAATCAGTGCATCTTTTTCTTTTACATCACGCTGTGCAGCTTTCATACGCTCAGCATAAGTTTTACTATCCTTGAACTTCAACGCATCCACTGGGGTGACATCGGCCCCAATCTCAACACGCCCTTCTGCATCAAGCAGTACATTGAGACGGTCACGCGCCCCCAGCCGATGATGGTGTCCACATTGAGGACACACTTCCAGGTTGGCATCCAGATCTGTCCGGTAAAGAACCGTCTGGCAAGCATCGCATTTATGCCACAGCCCCTCAGGCACATTGCGCTTCTGCACGGAGCCAACGGCGCGTTTAATCTTTTGTGGAATCTTGTCTAACCAACTCATAATCTCTCCTGCTTAAATATTGCGATGAGGTATAGCTTCGCTCTTGGCGGCCTATACGGAATCAATCGCAGTACGCAATTCCTTCATTAATGTCTGCACATTACTGATCAGATTATTTGCATCCGACCCCTCAATCGCCAGCACCATACGGCTACCAACCACTACCGCGTCAGCTATCGCAGCCACTTCACGGGCAGTCGCAGCATCTTTAACTCCAAAACCAACCCCGATTGGCAGCGTGGTTTGCTTGCGAATCTCTGCGACACGCTTTTTAACTTCAGTAATATCCAGGTTTGCAGCACCCGTCACGCCCTTGAGGGAAACATAGTAAAGAAAGCCCGTCGCCTGCTTCACAATCAACTCCGTACGCGATGGTTCTGTCGTAGGCGACAACAGGAAAATACTATCCATCCCCGCATCGGCAAGCTCGCGATTAAATGCTTCGCACTCTTCTGGTGGATAATCCACCGTCAGTACGCCATCGACACCTGCCTCTTTAGCCAATGCGACGAATTTCGCACTCCCCATGGCTTCAATCGGATTTGCATAGCCCATCAGCACAATCGGCGTCGCTTGATTGGTTTCACGAAAGGTTTTCACCATTTCCAGTACCTTACGCAGCCCCATTTTGTGCACTAGGGCGCGCTCGCTGGCGCGCTGGATAACAGGACCGTCGGCCATCGGGTCAGAAAACGGGACGCCAAGCTCAATCATGTCTGCCCCGGAACTTACCAACGTATGCATCAGCGTGACTGTTTGGTCAGGATGCGGATCACCTGCCGTGATATACGGAATCAGCGCCTTTTTGCCTTGCGCTTTGAGTGCGGAAAATACAGATTGAATGCGTGACATAAGAATATTTTTTTAATGAACTCAAATAATGACGTGTTTTGCTATCCTGCCGAACGATGAACTCACCCCTGAGATCGGCAGGCGCAAAAGTGTCACAGTGTAATGTTAGCCAGGCGTGCCACCGTATTAATGTCTTTGTCACCACGGCCAGACAGGTTCACCAGAACGACCTGGTCTGGGGACATGGTTTTTGCCATTTTCTCGGCATGTGCTAGAGCATGACTGGTTTCCATGGCAGGAATAATGCCTTCAGTACGGCACAGATTATGAAAGGCCGCCATGGCCTCATCGTCGGTAATGGCCACATATTCAGCACGCTTGATATCTTTTAACCAGGCATGCTCAGGACCTACACCCGGATAATCGAGACCTGCAGAAATCGAATGCGTCTCGATGATATTGCCATCTTCGTCCTGCATGAGGTAAGTACGGTTACCATGCAACACACCAATCGGGCTATTTGCGGTCAGTGGCGCCGCATGCTGGCCTGTGTGCAGACCATGTCCGCCAGCCTCCACACCTATCAGGCGTACACCTTCCACATCAATGTAAGGATAGAAAATGCCCATTGCATTGGAACCACCGCCAACACAGGCCACCACGGCATCTGGCTGTCGGCCTATCATTTCCTGCATTTGCTCTTTGGCTTCAATACCAATCACCGCCTGAAAATCACGCACCATCATCGGGTAGGGATGAGGGCCTGCCACAGTACCGATAATATAGAAAGTATTGGAGATATTGGTGACCCAGTCACGCATGGCTTCATTCAATGCATCTTTCAGGGTTTTGGAACCACTTTCGACGGGGACTACCGTGGCCCCCAGCAGCTTCATGCGAAAGACGTTCGGTGCCTGGCGTTTGACATCTTCGGCACCCATATAGACAACACATTCCAAGCCTAAACGCGCAGCAATCGTGGCCGTTGCCACGCCATGCTGTCCGGCACCGGTTTCGGCGATGACGCGAGGCTTGCCCATGCGCTTGGCCAACAAAGCCTGGCCGATTGTATTATTGATTTTATGCGCACCGGTGTGGTTTAAATCTTCGCGCTTAAGATAAATTTGCGCGCCACCCACCTTTTCGGAAAGACGCTTGGCATGGTAAATCGGGCTGGGGCGACCAACAAAATGCTTGAGGTCGTAAGCAAATTCTGCCAGGAATTCAGGGTCATGACGATATTTTTCATACATCACGCGCAGTTCTTCCAAGGCCTCTACCAAGGTTTCTGCAACAAAAACGCCACCAAAAGGTCCAAAGTGGCCGCGCTCATCAGGCATGTCATAGACTTTCATGCTTTACTCCGTCTCTCGTTTGTTACTCTAACCACCCATTACGTGCAGCATCACACTGCATCACCTGCTGCATGAATGCAGCTATTTTTTGTGCGGATTTTATTCCCTTTTCTACTTCAACACCGCCACTGACATCCAAAGCATAAGGATGTACCTGATGCATGGCTTGGGTCACATTGTCAGGATTCAAACCACCCGCCAGAACCAGCGGCTTTTGCATGCCAGCAGGAATCACCGACCAGTCAAAGGCCTCGCCTGTTCCACCTACCGCTTTTTCTGAATAGGTATCCAGCAACAATGCAGTCGCCGATGCAAAATCAAGCTCGCATTGTATCAAATTTACCTCTGGTTTGACGCGGATTGCTTTGTAATATGGCAGATTAAATTGCGCGCAATAGTCCGCAGATTCATCGCCGTGAAACTGCAAACAATCCAGGCCTGCGGTCACAATCGCCTCACGCACTTCGCTGGCTGATGCATTCACAAACAAACCGACTTTGCTGACGAATGGCGGCAACATCGCCGTGATCGCCTGCACCTCAGCGGGCAGGACAGCACGTGGGCTAGGGGCATAAAACACAAATCCTAGCGCATCTGCGCCTGCACTAATCGCTTCTAATGCATCCTGCTGACGTGTGATACCACAAATTTTAACCCTGGTTCTTGTCATCAAATGTCCTAATTTCCCTCATCCCAGCGCGCCTCGCAATGAGGCAATTGCCAGCAGGCATCATAATCGACACCAGTGAAATACAAACCATCGGGCATGAATGTGGGGGGGGAAAGCCGCCTGTCCTTATGCTCAAGCAACTCAGCAAACCCTCTCGCACTCAGCTTGCCCTGTCCGACATATACCAACGCGCCCACCATATTGCGAATCTGGTGCTGCAAAAACGCATTTGCCCGAAAACTGAAAATGAAGCACTTGCCGTGCCGGATAACCTCCGCCCGCTGCATAGTACGTACCGGACTGCTTGCCTGGCACTCGCTGGCGCGAAAAGCGCTGAAATCATGTTCACCTACCAGTAACTGAATGGCTTGCTGCATCACGTCAGTATTAAGCGGTCTATGATACCAACCTACACGGCCGTGCTGGCTAGCGGGGGCAACTGGATGGTTAAACAATATATATTGATAGCTGCGGGCGCGTGCACTAAAGCGGGCATGGAAATCATCCGCCACCTCATTTGCCCACAATACCCGTACCCATGCGGGCAAATGGGCATTTGTGCCGCGTATCCAGGCGCTTAATGGTCTGACCACGGAAGTTTCAAAATGTGCCACTTGCATCAATGCATGTACGCCAGTATCGGTCCGTCCGGCAGCATGTAATCGCACAGGTTCGCCCCCCACCTGCGCTATCGCCCTTTCCAGGGCATCCTGAACACCTGCGGCATTCGGCTGGCTTTGCCACCCTTGAAAATAGGCGCCATGATATTCAATGCCAATCGCAATTTTCATGGCGCCTAGTATAAATGCTGCATGCAATAACACCTAATGCAACAGTTAAAAAAACAAGGCCGGAAATCCCGGCCTTGTTTTACGCAATTTTAGAGAGCAACTCGTTGGCGCGCTGTCGCTGACGCTCGCCGCCTTCGGCCAGCACCTCCTCAATCAACTCCTTGGCACCGATGGCATCTTCCATATCTATGTATGCCTGGATCAAGTCCAGCTTGGTATTCACTTCTTCCGGCTCATCTTCCGGCGTATCTAAACTTGTAGCAGTGGTATCTGCGACATCGAGAGAAATCTCGGGGAATGCAACTTCGTCTGAAGTCGTTGCAGGTGTCGCGACTTCGTTTAAAGACTCGACTGGAGATGCCAGATTGATCTCATCAATATCCAATACGTCATCATCAGGCGCCTGCTTCGTTGTATCGTTTGGACCACCCAGCTCTAGTGACAACTCTGGCAAAGACTCAAAAACAGCATCTTCAGTCGAGAGTGCTTGTTCTCCACTGCCCATTTGTAATGGCTTGTTGGCGCCCGTTTCAGCCACACTGATATCATCCTCGAGGTTCAATGAAGGCAAGTCCAGTGATTTAGGTGTTAACGCTACATCAGCATCCATGGAGACATCGTCATTCAAAGCGGTTTGGGCAGAAGGCTCAACCTCAAAACGGAGAGGTTCTTCAGCTTCCGGCTCTGCTCCAACTTCAGCCGCAAATGATGCTAGCTCGCGCTGTGCCTCATCAGGCTGTGTATCGGCAAAATCAATCGATGGCTCAACCTGGAATGCATTCGTGGTCTCAGTTTCAGGTTGCAAACCAGGGACTTCATTCGTCTCATTTTGTGCGGTGACACTCTCCTTGCGTTCATCAGAGGCTTGTTCCTCAGATGCGCTGGCAGCAGCGACGGCTTGCGAAGCCTCATCAAACTCCAGTGCTGGCGCCTCAAAGTTGAAGTTATATCCCTCTTCTTCAGCTTGCGCTTCATCGGCTGCAATCACAGCAGGCTGTACTAATTGCGCACTAGCGTCGTCTGCGGAAACCGTACCATACAGTGGATTCTCCGGGTCCACTTTCTGGCCCATGGCGGTCACTTTGGACCAGGTAGCATCTGCCGGGCCTATTTTGGCATAAATCTCACTGGCCAATGATTCAAAAGCGACTTTATTGCCAGTCGCCTGATAAATCTCAAGCAATTTCAACTTGAGCTCCTGTCGCTCTGGATCTTTCTGGATCGCATCCTTAAGGATTTCCTCGGCCTGCGCGTCGCGGCCATAGGCCATGTAGACTTCAGCTTCTGCAATCGGGTCTACATCATGCGAATCTATCATGCCACCCACGCCACTTTGCGAGAAGTCGGTCAGGAAGGAAGTATCACCGGAAGCAGCAGCCTGTGTATCACCAAATACGGTGTTATTTTGCATCTCGGTTGCTGGCGATGTCACAATCACGTCTTCAAACGTATCAATCTGTTTTTTACGGCGTATCCTGATCAAGGCCCAGACACACAGCAATATTGGCAATGCGATCAAAGCCCAGGGCAATACCGGGCTTATGTTTTTCAGACGCTCCAGCAACACATGCATAAATGAAGGCGGTTGACCTGCCTCCTCCGCAAAGGGTGCCGGTACTGGTGGCTCAGCCTTGGCTGGCTGCTGCTCAGCAGCAAGCTTATCCTGTGCTTCTGGAGCTGGTGCCGTTTGAGCTTGCTCCGCAGGTTTTTCCTGTGTTGCAGGCTCTGTTTTTACCCCAGTTTGGGATTCGGTCGCCTGCGCAGCATTTTTCTCAGCTTGCGCCATGGCATTATTTTTCATTTCCATGAGCTTCTTCATGTCTGCAACTTGCTTCTCTAGCGCCGCAGCACGCGATTGCTCTTCTTTAATGGCATTTTCCTTGGCAATCGCCTCTTCCTGCGCGGCGGTTGCTTTGCTAGCTGCCTTATCTGCCTGTGAGGTCGATTTTTCATCTCCCGCAGACAACTTCAATACATCTTTGCCAGCGTTGGCTTGCGAGGCTGGCTTGTCACCTGCACTGCCGATCTTGCCAGCCGATTGCTGGGCATTCCCCCCCATGTTGCTTGGCTCAGACTCTTTGACCACTTTAGCCAATGTGTTTTTGTAAGCTAGCCAGTTCGTCGTGTGTTCAGCAACTACGTTCCTGGCTTGCGGTCGGCTGATACTTTCCAGAGTGGCCTGGTCGGGCATCCGAATAATCTTCCCAACTTTTAGGCGGTTCATGTTCTTGCCATCAAATGCCTGTTGGTTGGATTGATACAGAGCAGCCAGCATTTGCTCCGTGCTGATATTGTCAGGTTTCATCTGCCGGGCAATTGCATATAAGGTATCGCCACGTTCTGTAGTCACTGAATCCGAGGGTGTCTCAGTGGTTTCAGGGGTTTCTTTAGGTATGGCCTTTGGCTTGACTGACTTTGCCGATTTTTTCGGCTCAATTGCAGCAGGCTCGCTTGGCGCCGTTTCGGTGGCTGGCGTAGTAGCAGGTTGAGTCGAACTGGGGGATGGTGCTTGCTGGCTGGTAATTGGCAAGCCAGCCGATTCGGAAACATAATTGGAGTTAAAGCCTGGGGGATCAAGCAAAAGCGTATACTCTTTGACCAGACGACCTGTCGGCCAATCGACCTGGATCAACATATCAAGAAAAGCTTCGGTAATCGGCTGCGTACTGCTTAATTTGAGTACAGGCTGACCTTTGGTGTTATTGCCAACTTCAATCTTGATAAATGGGTAAGAAGCCGGTTTTTCCAGCATCTGGTCCTGGTAGACCTGTTCACTGGCTAACGCTGCCTGAATACTATTCAGTTCATTAGGCGTCACCGCCAATAGCTCAATTTCCGCATTCAGCGGTTCCCCAAGTTTTGAGCTGGAAATCATGGTTCCTAAACCGGCTGCGTGCACCGAAAAGGCTGTACTCAAACTCAAGGCAAAGGCTATTTTTTTTAATTGAAATTTACTCACCGATTAACCCTTAGTAATTCATGGCGTTTGTCAAAATAGCATCATTCACCCAGCCACGCAAGCGCACCCAGGCGGCTTGAGAGCAATAAATACAGGATTTGAGGCTACAATAACCATTAAACAGGATTGCACCAAAAGCAAAAGCCCGAAAAGACCATGATTTTATTGATAAATCATAGCTTTACGGGCTGCTACTTAAACAATTACTTAAGATTCGACCAGAATCCTCAACATTCTGCGCAAAGGTTCGGCAGCGCCCCATAACAACTGGTCACCTACGGTAAATGCCGACAAGTATTCACCACCCATCGCCAGTTTGCGCAAACGCCCTACTGGCGTCGCCAGACTGCCGGTAATCGCTGCCGGGGTGAGTTCCCGCATACTGACCTCACGCTCATTGGGAATGACTTTAGCCCAGTCGTTCGCTTCAGCCAGCATCTGATTGATTTCATCCAGCGGCACATCCTTGCGCAGCTTGATAGTCAACGCTTGTGAATGGCAACGCATGGCGCCGATACGTACACACAAACCGTCAATCACAATCGGGTTCGCTTCACGACCTAAAATCTTATTGGTCTCTACGCCGCCCTTCCATTCTTCTTTACTTTGACCATTCCCTAAGTCCTTGTCGATCCATGGGATCAGACTGCCCGCCAATGGCACACCAAAGTTAGATTTAGGCAACTCTTCGCTACGGATGGTATCCGCCACTGTTTTATCGATCTGCAAAATGGCAGAAGCTGGATCCGCCAGCAAATCAGCCACGGAGGCATTCACTACGCCCATCTGGCTAATCAGTTCACGCATATTCTGCGCGCCTGCGCCTGAAGCCGCCTGGTAGGTCATGGAAGTGGCCCACTCGACCAGGTCAGCCTTAAACAGGCCATTCAGCGCCATCAACATAAGTGAGACGGTACAGTTGCCGCCGATCCAGTTTTTGCCGCCATTGGACAATGCATCTTTAATCACATGCATGTTCACCGGGTCTAAAATGATCACGGAGTCTTTTTCCATGCGTAAGGTAGAGGCCGCGTCAATCCAGTGGCCGCTCCAGCCGGTTGCGCGCAATTGTGGGAAGACGTCACTCGTGTAATCGCCACCCTGGCAGGTCACAATCACATCCATCTGGCGCAAAGCATCAATATCCTTGGCATCTTTCAGCGCAGGAGTATCTTTTCCAACTTTAGGCGCAGCCCCTCCCGTTTGTGAGGTCGTAAAGAATTGCGGTTCAATATCCGCAAAATCGTTTTCCTGCATCATGCGCTGCATTAGCACGGATCCAACCATGCCACGCCAGCCTACAAACCCTACTTTTAACATAGTGACTCGATATTTCAGCCGGACAACCCGGCATTACAGTGATTATTTGGAAGATTTTTGAACAGCTTCACCCGCCTGCTCTATATCCTTGCCCATGCCATTGATCGTATTGCAACCAGCCAATACCAACACAGCCAACACCAATGTCATCCATTTTGTCATCCATTTTGTCATCTATTTTCTCCCAAGTTAATCTCTAAAGTTACCAAATTTTAAAGGGAAATCAGTGATATTTTTTTTCACAAACGCAATCGCCTCTTGCAATACGTCACGTTTGGCACCGTTTACCCGCACGGTATCCCCCTGAATCGTCGCTTGCACTTTCATGCCACTATCTTTAATCAGTTTAGTGATCTTTTTTGCCAGGTCACTATCGATCCCGTCACGCACACGCAAATCCTGCTTGACCTTGTTACCAGAGACCTTCTGCACATCTTTGTGTTCCAGCCGCTTGGAGGATTCCGGCTCTTTTTTCTCCATGGCTGGTAACAAAATGTCTTTTACCTGGTCAAGCTGAAAGTCATTATCCCCAAATAGGGTAATCACTTTGTCTTTTTCGTTGAACTCAACCTTGGCCGACGTGCCTTTGAAATCATAACGATTGGTGATCTGCTTCACAGACGCATCTATCGAGTTTTTCAAATTAACCATATCGACTTCAGACGTAATATCAAAGCTTGGCATATTTAATCCTCACAAGCGATGACAGGACAAGGCGTGAGCGCGCAGACAGTACACTCAGTACGGCAAGCGCTCACAACGCAGTCCTGTCGAGCATTCACAATTATTCGAAGTGGCAGACGTAGTCTACGGTCTCGATCACTTCTATATCAAAACTGGAGTTACCTGGCACCGTGAACTTCTCACCGCCTTTATAAGTAGTCCAGTTCTCTTCGCCTTTTTGACGAACCTTGCACACACCGTCATTTATTTCCATCAACTCAGGTGAGCCGGTATTAAAAGTCAGCGTGCTTGGGAAAATCACACCCACGGTACAGCGCGTGCCATTCGGGAACAACACGGTGTGGCTGACACATTTGCCATCAAAATAGACGTTGGCTTTCTTTTTTACACTGACGTTATCAAATTGCGCCATTTTTAATTCCTAATGAATACAAGTTACGACTATATCTTAAAAGTGAGCGAGCGGATGAAGTGCAAGGCGCACGGAATGCAGAAACCGGAGTGTACATTGAGTACATGAGGATTTCGAGTGCCACCCACGCAGCAATTCGCTCACACAGCCAGTTTTTACATGGCTGCAACGATCTGGTCACCCATCTCGGAGCATGACACACGTTTAGTGCCTTCTTCGTAGATATCACCGGTGCGGTAGCCAGCAGCCAGTACTTTCTTCACTGCATTTTCAATACGTGTCGCAGCAGCCTCGTTATCAAAGCTGTAACGCAGCATCATGGCCGCAGACAAAATGGTCGCAATCGGGTTAGCCAGGTTTTTACCTGCGATATCCGGTGCTGAACCATGTGATGGCTCATATAGACCTTTTTTGCTTTCATTCAGTGATGCAGAAGCCAGCATACCGATAGAACCGGTCAGCATTGAAGCTTCATCAGACAAGATGTCACCAAAAATGTTACCGGTCACCATGACGTCAAACTGCTTAGGATTACGGATCAGCTGCATAGCCGCGTTATCAACGTACATATGGCTCAGTTCCACTTCCGGATACTCTTTCGCCACATCAATGACGATTTCTTTCCAGAACTCGGTGGTTTCCAGCACATTGGCTTTGTCCACAGAACACAATTTCTTGCCACGTTTCATGGCAATGTCAAAAGCCACGTGCGCAATACGGCGAACTTCTGGCTCGCTGTAAATCATGGTATTGAAACCTTCACGCACACCCTGCTCGTTGGTACGCATGCCACGTGGCTGGCCAAAGTAAACGTCACCAGTCAGTTCACGCACGATCATGATATCCAGGCCAGCAACCACTTCTGGTTTAAGCGTAGAGGCATTCGCCAGTTCAGGGAACAGTACCGCAGGACGCAGGTTAGCAAACAAACCTAAATCCTTACGGATAGCAAGCAAGCCACGCTCAGGGCGCAAAGGACGATCCAAGTTGTCGTATTGTGGGCCACCGACTGCGCCCAGTAATACGGCGTCGGCTTTGCGACAGATTTCCTGTGTGAACTCTGGGTATGGATGACCGAACTGGTCATAAGCCTGGCCGCCAAGAGGCGCTTCGGTGAAGGTCATGTCCAAACCTTCTTTTTTCAAGACTTCCAGTACGCGCAACGCTTGCGCAATAATTTCAGGGCCAATGCCATCACCAGGCAATACAGCAATATTTAATGCCATTTTAAAATTCCTTATTTTTTGACAGCCACTCTCTTAATGAAGGCAGCCTTATTCATTTATGCGAACAACCAGGGTTGCGCCGCCTGATGCTTTTCTTCAAATGCCTTGATCTTGTCTGCATGCTGCAAGGTCAGGCCAATTTCATCCAAACCATTCAGCAGGTTGTGCTTACGGGTAGGCGTAATATCAAAACTGAATGACTGACCGGATGGTGTGGTCACTGTTTGTGCTTCCAAATCCACGTTCAGTTTGTAGCCTTCATTGGCGAAACATTCTTTAAACAGGGTATCTACCTGCTCGGCAGAAGCCACAATCGGCAAAATACCGTTTTTGTAGCAGTTATTAAAGAAAATATCCGCAAAGCTAGGTGCAATAATGACACGGAAACCTTGGTCTTCAATCGCCCAAGGTGCATGCTCACGCGAAGAGCCACAACCAAAGTTGTCTCGGGCCAGCAGTACTTGCGCACCTTGGTAACGTGGCTGGTTCAACACAAAATCCGGGTTCAGTGGCCGTGTGCTGCAATCCATGCCAGGCTCGCCATAATTGGTGTAGCGCCACTCATCAAACAGATAAGGACCAAAGCCGGAACGCTTGATCGACTTCAGAAACTGTTTCGGGATAATGGCATCCGTATCCACATTGGCACGATCCAGCGGGCAAACCAGGCCATTTAAAGTTGTAAACGCTTTCATAGTGTTCTCCTCTTATGCGCTACGCACATCCACAAAGTGACCTGCAATCGCAGCGGCAGCAGCCATTTCCGGGCTCACCAGGTGCGTACGGCCCCCCGGGCCCTGACGGCCTTCAAAATTACGGTTAGAGGTCGAGGCGCAACGCTCACCGGGACTCAAACGGTCTGAGTTCATGGCCAGGCACATGGAGCAACCTGGCTCACGCCATTCAAAACCAGCCTCAATAAAAATCTTGTCCAAGCCTTCAGCTTCGGCCTGGCGTTTTACCTGGCCAGAACCGGGAACAACCATCGCTAGCTTAATATTGCTCGCCACTTTTTTACCTTTGGCGACGCTGGCCGCGGCACGCAAGTCCTCAATACGAGAGTTGGTGCAAGAACCGATAAAGATTTTATCCAGCTGGATTTGCTCAATCGGCGTATTGGCGGTCAGGCCCATATATTTCAGCGCGTTCTCAATGCTGGTGCGCTTGGTCGCATCGGCTTCCTTTGCCGGATCCGGCACGGTAGAACCAATAGGCAACACTTGCTCAGGTGAAGTCCCCCAAGTCACTTGCGGTGCAATTTCAGCGCCATTTAATACCACCACGGTATCAAAGGTGGCATCTGCGTCAGAACTCAGCGTGTTCCAGTAAGCGACAGCCTTAGTCCAGTTATCGCCTTTAGGCGCATGTAAACGGCCTTCAAGATAAGCGGCTGTTTTTTCATCAGGTGCCACCAGGCCAGCACGAGCCCCAGCTTCAATCGCCATGTTACACAGTGTCATACGGCCTTCCATAGACAGGCCTCGAATCACTTCACCACCGAACTCAATAGCGTAACCTGTACCACCAGCGGTACCGATTTTACCGATAATCGCCAGCGCCACGTCTTTCGCCGTCACGCCTTTGCCTAATTTGCCATCCACACGTACCAGCATGCTTTTGGATTTTTTAGCCACAAGTGTTTGTGTTGCCAATACATGCTCAACTTCGGAGGTACCAATCCCGTGGGCCAACGCACCGAAAGCACCGTGCGTAGAGGTATGACTATCTCCACAGACCACGGTCATGCCAGGCAAAGTGGTGCCATTTTCGGGGCCAATCACATGGATAATGCCTTGGTCCTTGTTTTTAAAAGGGAAATACACCAACGCACCAAACTCTTTGATGTTGTTGTCCAGCGTTTCCACTTGTAGACGGGAAATCGGGTCTTCAATGCCTTTGTCCCAGTCTTTGGTCGGCGTATTGTGATCAGGGTTGGCCACGATACTGGAGTTACGCCATGGCTTGCGGCCAGCCATACGCAGACCTTCAAACGCTTGCGGGCTAGTCACTTCGTGGACCAGGTGACGGTCGATATAAATCAAACAGGTGCCATCAGCCTCTTCATGCACCACATGCGATTCCCATAATTTGTCGTACAGTGTTTTACCTGCCATGACAGTTTCCTTTCTTACCACGCAAATATTTATAAAACCCGCGCAGAATACCTAAGTTTCAATACCCTTACAAGAAGATAGTTTATACTAGTATCAAGACTACTACTTTAATGCTGTGCTTTTCACGCAAGCTATTGAACCCAAAGGAAAAACATTTATGGATACTAGACGTCAGGAACTTGCTGAGTTTTTGCAAGCAATACGCCAGCGTGGCCGTCCCGAAGAATTTGGGTTTCCATCAGGCGCCCGTAGACGCACACAGGGATTACGACGCGAAGAAGTCGCGCAGCTCGCGGGCATCAGCGCGACCTGGTATACCTGGATAGAACAGGCCCGAGAAGTCAATGTCTCTGCAGAGGCCTTGGCCAGACTCGCCAGTGCGCTCAAATTAAGCAAGTCTGAACGCAGTTATTTATTCGATATGGCAGACAGACGCGATCCACAAGCACACCAGACTGAAGTGGATACTGCACCAGAAACACTGGTAGCGATGCTGGCCGCGATGCAGATTCCTGCCTATATCATGGGCCGCACCTGGGATATTCTCGCCTGGAACCGGCCTGCCAGTACATTATTTAGCGGGTTGCTGGATCAAGAATGGCCGTCCGATCAGCGCCCTAACCTGCTGCGCTTTGTATTTGCAAACCCACTGGCAAAGCAGTTTGTCGTGAACTGGGAGATGCGGGCACGCCGTCTGGTGGCGGAATTCAGGGCAGATAGCCGCTCACGTCTGGAGGAATCGGATGTCAAGCAACTGGTGGATGAACTCAGCACGGCCAGTACGGAATTCTCCCAGTTCTGGAAACAACATGATGTACTGGAGAGACAGGGGGGGCAGCGCGAATTCCAGCATCCTCAATCAGGCCTGATTCATTTCCAGCAGGTGACCTTGCGCCCGGTGGAGCAAGAACATTTGAAACTGGTTTTATTACAACCTGCTGAATCAGGCAGCGACTAATGGTTTGACTGTTTGCACTAGTTTGTATTCGAGTGCATCTTTGAGCGCGAGCCATGACGCCTGGATAATGTCCGATGATACGCCTATCGTCGCCCAGCTCGATTGCTGGTCAGACGACTCGATGAGCACCCGTACCTTGGCGGCTGTGGCCAAATTGGAATCAAGCACACGCACTTTGTAATCTGTCAGCTTGATGTCCCTGATGGCAGGATAAAAAGGCTCCAGTGCCTTGCGCATGGCTTTATCAAGCGCATTAACCGGACCATCCCCTTGCGCCGTCGCAGTTGCCTCCCTCCCCCTGACAGTCAAATGTATGCTGACAGAAGAGTTGAGGCCATCCGCAGAAGGCTCGTAGATATTGACGTTATATTGTTTAAGGCTGAAAAACGGTTCAAATTTGCCTAGCAGCTTTTGCATCAGCAAATCAAAAGAACCCTCGGCATTTTCAAACTGGTAGCCTTCATGTTCCAGTGCCTTCAAATGCTCCAGTACATTCACGGCCGCATCGGATTCTTTGGTCAGGCTGGGATCAATTTGCTGCAACTTGCGTAAGATGGCTCCGCGCCCGGCTACTTCAGACACCAGTATCTGGCGCTCATTACCCACCATACCCGGATTGATATGCTCGTAAGACTTGGGATTTTTATTCACGGCATCAATATGCATGCCGCCTTTGTGCGCAAAAGCATCCTGGCCTACATAAGGTGCCTTGTCATTGAAGGCCACATTAGCCACTTCACTGACAAAACGCGCAGCTGCGGTCAACTCAGAAAGCTGTACCTGTGAAATGCAGTCAAAACCCAACTTGAGCTGTACGTTGGGGATGATAGACACCAGGTTGGCGTTGCCACAGCGTTCACCGATGCCATTAATGGTACCTTGCACTTGTATGGCACCGGCCTGTACCGCCGCAACCGAGTTAGCCACTGCCATTTCACAATCGTTATGGCAGTGAATGCCAATCTGCACGGTCGGAAACTGTTTTACAACGGTTTCAGTGACGGCAAAGATTTCGTTCGGGAAAGTGCCACCATTGGTGTCGCATAAAGCCAGCACACTTGCGCCAGCTGCGACGGCTGCCTCTAAGGTTTGCATCGCATAATCGGCATTCGCCTTATAGCCGTCATAAAAATGCTCGGCATCAAACACCACTTCTTTACCCTGCGCCGTTAGATAGGCAATGGTGTCAGCGATCATCGAGAGGTTTTCCTGCAAGGTCGTACGCAAGATATCGGTGACCTGGTAATCCCAGCTTTTGCCAAAAATCGCCACCGCTTGTGTATTGGCCGAAAGTAAAGATTGAAGGTTTTTATCTTCCGCAGCGGTGATGCCGATACGGCGTGTGCTGCCAAAAGCAATGATTTTGGCATGTTGCAATTGCAATTCGCCGACGCGTGCAAAGAACTCCAGGTCTTTGGGGTTAGATCCTGGATTGCCAGCTTCAATGTAGCCTATACCTAACTGGTCCAGGCGTTGCACAATCTTGAGCTTGTCCTCCACCGAGAAGGAAACTCCTTGCGCCTGCGCGCCATCACGCAGCGTGGAATCGTAGGCAATGACGCGTCGGTTGGCCATAAAATTACTTTTTACGGTTGTGCAAGTTAGCGGCGATACGCATACGCAGTGCGTTCAGCTTGATAAAGCCGCCCGCATCTTTTTGGTCGTAGGCGCCCTTGTCGTCTTCAAACGTTGCAATGGTAGAGTCAAACAGCGAGTCGGTTTTGCTGTCACGGCCCACCACAATGACATTGCCCTTGTAGAGCTTGACGCGCACCCAACCGTTCACAGTCGCCTGTGTGTGGTCGATCAGAGTTTGCAAGGCAATACGCTCTGGGCTCCACCAGTAACCGTTATAGATCAGGCTGGCGTAACGTGGCATCAGGTCATCCTTGAGGTGCGCCACTTCGCGGTCCAGCGTGATGCTTTCAATCGCACGGTGTGCCTTGAGGATGATGGTACCGCCAGGCGTTTCATAGCAACCGCGTGACTTCATGCCAACATAACGGTTTTCCACTAGGTCCAGACGGCCAATGCCGTGTTTGCCGCCAATACGGTTCAGTTCAGCCAGGATTTCATGGGCTTTAAGCGCTTTTCCATTCAGGCTAACAATGTCACCATTCTTGAATTCGATATCCAGGTACTCAGCAGCATCGGGGGCTTTTTCTGGGGAAACGGTCCAGCGCCACATATCTTCTTCTGCTTCTGCCGCGGGATCTTCCAGATGGCGGCCTTCGTAGGAAATATGCAGCAAATTGGCATCCATGGAATATGGACTGCCGCCTTGCTTGTGCTTCATTTCCACCGGAATGCCATGTTTTTCGGCATAGGCCAGCAGTTTTTCACGGGACAATAAATCCCATTCACGCCATGGCGCGATAATTTTGATATTCGGATTCAATGCATATGCGCCCAACTCAAAACGCACCTGATCGTTACCTTTACCGGTAGCGCCGTGTGAGATGGCATCGGCTTTGGTTTCGTTGGCGATTTCGATTAAACGCTTGGCAATTAGTGGACGAGCAATGGAAGTGCCCAGCAGGTATTCGCCTTCGTATACGGTATTGGCACGGAACATAGGGAATACAAAATCACGCACAAACTCTTCACGCAAGTCATCAATGTAAATTTCGCTGACACCGAATTTCTTGGCTTTTTCACGCGCCGGTTCCAACTCTTCCCCTTGGCCCAGGTCTGCCGTAAAGGTCACCACTTCACATTGATAGGTGTCTTGCAACCACTTCAAAATCACGGAGGTATCCAGACCACCGGAGTAAGCTAACACCGCTTTTTTAATATCGCTCATCTAAAATTATCCCAAACTGAATTCAACAGGCCTGTGAAAACTAGCCACTTTTTCTAACAACCACTCTTGAAGCTTGCGCTTATGAAACTTTTCCTAACAGCAGGTACTCCATGAGCGCCTTCTGCGTGTGCAACCTGTTTTCCGCCTCATCCCACACCACACTTTGCTTGCCATCGATCACTTCAGCAGACACTTCTTCACCACGGTGTGCCGGCAGGCAATGCATAAATACGGCATCAGCCTTCGCCACCTTCATCATATCTGCATCGACTTGCCAATCGGCAAAGTCTTTACGACGTTCTTCGTTTTCGGCCTCAAAGCCCATCGATGTCCACACATCAGTGGTGACCAAATCCGCACCGCGCGCAGCTTCCATCGGGTCAGCAAACGATTCGAAATGGGACGTGCCATAGAGATTGGCGCGCTCTGGTTCGACTTCATACCCAGGTGGCGTAGACACATGTACATTGAAGTCCAGCACCTCTGCCGCTTGCAGCCAGGTATTGCAGACGTTGTTACTGTCACCAATCCAGGCCACGGTCTTGCCCTGGATAGAGCCTCTATGTTCGATAAAGGTAAATATATCCGCCAAAATCTGGCATGGGTGATACTCATTGGTCAGGCCATTGATCACCGGCACGCGTGAATTTTGCGCAAAACGCTCAATAATGCTTTGCTCAAACGTACGGATCATCACGATATCGCTCATGCGCGAAATCACTTGTGCCGCATCTTCTACCGGCTCGCCACGCCCCAGCTGTGAGTCACGGGTATTCAAGTAAATGGCTGAGCCACCCAATTGCTGCATACCGGCTTCAAAAGACAAACGTGTACGTGTACTGGCTTTTTCAAAAATCATGACCAGCGTGCGATCAACCAGAGGCCAGTATTGCTTGTAGTCTTTAAACTGCGCTTTAATCCATTTTGCACGGGCGAAAATATGCTCAATCTCGTCGCGGGCCAGGTCATTAAATTGCAAAAAGTGTTTGATACTCATCATATGTTGGGCGCCTTTTCAATCAAGCGCTTGCTTTTAAAAAATTTAATATCAGTGGCGTCAATCTATTGACCAACTCATCGGCTTCCTGTTTATTCATGACCAGGGATGGCAACAGACGGATCACTTTCTCGGCAGTCACGTTAATCAGCAACTTCGCCGCCAACGCCTGCTTGACCAGATCAGCACATGGTTTGTCCAGTTCAATCCCTATCATCATGCCCGCATTGCGTATGTTGACGACACCTGCAGCGCCTTTGATTGACTCGGTAAACTGCTGGCGGATATAATCGCCAACAACTTGTGCATTTTCGCGCAGTTTTTCTTCGGCAATAATCTCCAGCGTCGCCAAACCGGCAGCTGTCGCTAATGGATTACCGCCAAAAGTAGATCCATGTTTGCCAGGCGTGAAAGTTTCCGCCGCCACACCACGAGCCACACACGCGCCAATTGGCACACCTGAACCCAGACCTTTGGCCAGGGTCATGACATCGGGCACGATGCCGGTATGCTGGAAGGCAAACCAGGTGCCGGTTCTGGCAATCCCGGATTGCACTTCGTCCAGCATAAGCAACCAGCCATTGGCGTCACAGATTTCGCGCAAGCCTTGCAGGTAAGCCTTGAGGCTGGCGGGAATATGGATACCGCCCTCACCTTGCACTGGCTCAACCAACACGGCAACCACATTGTTTTTATGTGAGGCAATCGTTTTAATCGCTTCTATGTCATCAAACGGCACGCGCAAGAAGCCGCTGACCAAAGGTTCAAACCCTGCCTGCACTTTGCGGTTACCAGTGGCGGACAAAGTTGCCATCGTCCGGCCATGGAAGCTTTGGTCCATGACGATGATCTCGGGATGGTCTACGCCTTTGTTGTGACCATACAGGCGCGCAAGTTTGATCGCGGCCTCGTTGGCTTCACAACCGGAATTACAGAAAAACACACGGTCCATGCCCGAGAGCTCGGCAAGCTTGTCAGCCAGCGCTGCTTGCTCTGCTATTTGGTAGATATTTGACACATGAATCAACCTGGCAATTTGCGCATTCAATGCTGCCACGAACTTAGGATGAGCATGGCCCAGCCCATTCACGGCCACGCCAGACAGCGCATCCAGATAGCGATCACCGGCAGTGTCTGTCAGCCAGACACCCTCGCCTTTGACAAAAGTCACCGGCTGCCTGCCATAGGTGTTCATTAAGTGTTCCGAATGCATTTCAAACCCTTTTTCAAAAAACAAAAACGGCGGCTTAAGCCGCCGTAAACGTCTTAAACCCGCTAAAAACCCAATACTGCGCGATGGCTCAATCCATTGGCCATGAAAAATAACATGGGCAGTGAGAGCACTAAATTAGTACGTGATGCCAGCATGGCCACACGTCGCGCTTTATTTTTTTCATCATCGTCTGCAGCAACGATGCCAAGAATTTTTTTCTGGTTAGGCCAAATGAATAGCCAGACATTCAACAACATGATAGTGCCCAGCCATGCCCCAACACCAATCAGCTCAAAACCCTGATGCAAAGCAAAGGCATCGGTGAAGTGAGCACCAAGCAAGGCTGCACCTGCGAGCCAAGTCACAACGGCTGACCAGCGAAACCATAGCAACGCACGTGGCGCGATATGCTTGTTAATGCCAGCGGCTGTTCCATCGGCTACGGCGGCCTTTAAACCGGCCATTTGCACCAAGTTAAAGTAATATAACAAACCGACCCAGGTAATTCCTGCCAGGAAATGGATCCATCGTGCGAGTGCTGGTAGCAGTTCCATGAATCAGCCTCCAGCCACAATAAAATTTTTCAGGAAAAAAACCAGAGCCAGGGTTAATAGCAGCCCTGATATGATGGACCCAGTCACAGATTCCAGCGGATTTTTCATACGTACCCCAATCATCTATCCCACAATCGCCCTGACGATCCGGCAAACTCAGCTTAAGCCCTTGATAAAGACTTGCACATGTTCGCCCTAACCTCAAGTCAGGACTCGTTTTTTTGTAGTTTTGAACCATTTCTGGTGAATGCTAGAGATTACCGCAAAAGCCTGGTGTTGACAAGTTTACGCCATCGCCATCCCGGTGAGCAAACACACAGCGACTTGAGCCGAATGCAGCGTGTTTTTCGATTTATATTATAATGCGCGGCGGCATTATCATTGTGCGTTTGACATCCAGGCGCCTCAACACAGGGGAATCATATACCATGGCAACAACTGATCTCGATGTATTGCTGGTCGGTGGCGGCATTATGAGCGCTACGCTGGCAGTTCTGCTACATCGACTCGACCCAACCCTGCATATTTGCATGGTAGAACAACTGGAAGATGTTGCCCTTGAAAGCTCAGATGCCATGAACAATGCCGGCACAGGTCACGCCGGTTATTGCGAACTCAACTACACGCCCAAAGCCAAAAATGGGGATATTCAAATCCGTCGGGCACTGGAAATTAATGCCGCATTTGAAGTTTCCTTACAGTGCTGGTCTACGCTGGTCAAAGAAGGCATATTAAATGCGGCGGACTTTATCCAACGCGTGCCACATCTAAGTGCCGTTTGGGGGAATGAGGATGGTGCTTTCTTGCGCAAGCGGTTTGAGTTATTACAAGCACACCCGCTGTTTGCCGAGATGCAGTGGAGTGATCAACTCAATATACTCAACGACTGGATGCCTCTGATGATGTCTGGCCGCCAGTCAGCTGAAAAAATATCAGCAACGCGTGTGGCCCATGGCTCAGATGTCAATTTTGGTGCCCTGACACGCCAATTGGTCGCTTACCTCAAAACACGCCCCAACTTCACATTGCTGACACAGTCCCGGGTCACCAAACTTAAGCAACAGCAATCACGTGAGCACACAAGCTGGCAAGTGCGCATTCAGGATATGGTGTCTGGTCACACGCAACACTATCATGCAAACTTTGTCTTTTTGGGTGCCGGCGGAGGCGCACTGCCCTTGTTACAACAATCAGGCATCCCAGAAGCACATGGCTACGGTGGCTTTCCAGTCAGTGGCCAGTGGCTGATCTGCAATAACGAACAACTGATCCGGACGCATCACGCCAAAGTGTATAGCCAGGCGGCGGTAGGTGCTCCGCCCATGTCCGTACCGCATCTGGATACACGCATGATACAAGGCAAACCCGCCCTGTTGTTTGGCCCCTATGCAGGATTCACAACGCGTTTCCTGAAACAAGGGTCGCGCTTTGACCTGGCCAAATCGGTCAAACTCAAAAACATCAAGAGCCTGCTCGGTGCCGGACGCCATAATCTGGATTTGACCAAATATCTGATCAAAGAGGTGTTTCAAAGTCACGAGGAGCGCATGGCGTCTTTGCGTGTCTTTTTACCAGATGCGCGTAGTGAGGACTGGCAACTGGCGCATGCTGGCCAACGCGTCCAAATCATCAAGCGTTGCCACCAGCACTGGGGCAAGCTGGAATTTGGCACTGAAATTGTCGCCAGTGCCGATGGCAGCCTGGCCGCACTACTTGGGGCCTCACCTGGCGCCTCTGTCAGCGTAAAAGCGATGTTGGATGTACTACAACGATGTTTTGGTCAGAAGATGCAGACCCAATCGTGGCAGGACACGCTTAAATACCTGATTCCCTCTTTTGATGAATCGCTGATTGACGATAAAGCACTGCTTTCTCGCGTTCGCAAAAACACCTTAAGCACTCTGAACCTAGGCTAAGCTCAAGCGGTTTGCGCTGCAAAAAAGTGTCTCAAATTGATGACATTTTTAAGGGAAATTGAAAGTAGGCTATGAAAAAATTTGAATTTCATCCGTGCTGTTGCGGTCATGTATAAATGATTTCTCTTGGAAACTACTTATCTATGCGTTCGTTTTTGCCAGATTATTCCGCTCTCAAAGCTCCTACATTTAAAACACTAGGCGCTGGATTTGCCACCCTTCTTTTACTCGGCTGCCAGGAAACAGAAGCCCATAAAGTGCAGGCAACCACTCCTGATTTTGGCCAAAATGTCATTATTCTAGACCCAGGCATGCCATCAGATGATATCCAGCAAAAACTTGACACCCTGTTCAAACAGCAGGAAAGCAACCAATTTGGCCCTGAACGCTACGCGGTGTTGTTTAAGCCTGGTGTTTATCACAACAAAATCAAACTTGGCTTTTACACTCAGCTATCAGGCTTGGGGCAATACCCGGACGATGTCATGCTGCAAGGCGGCATTGAAGTCAAAGCCACCTGGCATGAAGAAGACGCCACACAAAACTTCTGGCGCAGCGTGGAAAACTTGTCTGTCACACCGGATAACGGCACCATGCAATGGGCCGTCTCGCAAGCGGCGCCACTACGCCGCATTCATGTACGTGGCAATATGCTGCTGGATGACAATGGCGGCTGGTCCAGCGGTGGTTTTATAGCCGACAGCCTGATTGACCAACAGATCAACTCCGGTACGCAACAACAATGGCTCACCAGAAATTCGACGCTGGGTAGCTGGACCAATGCCAACTGGAATATGGTGTTTGTCGGCGTTAATAATGCACCCAATGCTGAACACTGGCCCAACCCGCCTTATACAGTGGTAGAGCAAACGCCTGTGATGCGTGAAAAACCTTTCCTGACCATCAACCAGGCTGGTGCTTACGAGGTATTTGTGCCTGCTTTACACACCAACACACAAGGCATTTCCTGGCAAGACGCGCATTTGCAAGATGAATCACTACCGATTGACCAGTTTTACATTGCAAAAGCTGCCACAGACACTGCAGACAGCATCAATGCAGCTTTGAATAAGGGCAAGCATCTTTTGCTGACCCCCGGCATTTACAAGCTGGACAAGGCGTTGCAAGTCACCCGCCCCAACACCATCGTCCTTGGTCTTGGGATTGCGACTTTGGAGCCTGTGGCCGGCAACGTAGCCATGACGGTGGCAGATGTGGATGGCGTCAAACTTGGTGGCATCTTGTTTGATGCTGGTGAAAAAAACTGTGACACCCTGCTGCAAGTGGGTGAACGTAAAAGTGCTGTCAGCCATGCAGGTAATCCCATCACCCTGCAAGATGTTTTCTTCAGGGTCGGCGGTGCTGCTGTCGGCAATGCAACCCATAGCGTGATTATCAATAGCAATCACGTGATTGGTGACAATTTGTGGGTATGGCGGGGTGACCATGGCACCGGTATCGGCTGGGCAAGTAACAAAACTAAACATGGCATTGTCGTCAATGGTGATGATGTCACTATGTATGGTTTATTTGTCGAGCATTTCCATGATTACCAGACTGTTTGGAACGGCGAAAACGGTGCAGTCTATTTCTATCAGAGTGAGGCACCTTATGATGTACCAGACCAGCAAGGCTGGATGAATGGTAGCGTCAATGGCTTTGCTTCTTATAAACTTGCTGACCATGTGACCCGCCACACAGCCATAGGCATGGGCATTTATTGCTTTTTTAATGAAAATCCCAGTGTCAAACTCAATAGCGCGATTGAAGCGCCGCAGGGGCCCAACATCCGCTTCAGCCATGTGACCAGCGTTTCACTAGGTGGAACAGGCGAAATCACACATGTCCTGAATGATGTTGGAGAGACCGCCAAATCTGGTCATGAAGTGAGCAGGCTTCCATAAGCCTACGACGCGAACAGCCAGTTTTCAGGCTGTTTGCGACCCATAAAGCCGCTGGTAAACGCCACCAGTGCGATTGACCAGAGCATCGTGCTGGCCTTCTTCAATAATGCGGCCACTATCAAACACTAATACGCGGTCGGCTTCTTTTACCGCAGATAACCGGTGCGCAATGATAATTGTGGTGCGGCCACGCAGGAATTTGCGCATGGCTTGATGCAACAAGGCTTCGGTATGCGTATCCAGCATCGAGGTTGCCTCATCCAGAATCACGATTTGTGGCTGCTTGAGCATCATGCGAGCAATGGCCAGGCGTTGACGCTGCCCGCCAGATAACCTGACTCCGCTGCGACCCAACGGTGTATCCAGCCCTTGTGGCAGATCACGCACAAACTGCGATAGCTGCGCCACTTCCAGCACCTGCCACAAGTCTTCGTCGGTATAAGGCTGATCCAGGCTCAAGTTCTGCCGCACGCTATCATTAAACAGCATGGGATGTTGCAAGACGACCCCGAGATGTTCACGCACCTGGGCATAACCCAATTGTTCTATTGCCTGACCATTAAACAGGATTCGACCTTGATTGGGTGCATACAAGCCAAGTAATAGCTGCACCAGTGTCGATTTACCTGCGCCCGAAACCCCAACCAAAGCCACTTGCTCACCCGGCGCGATAGTCACTGAGACCTCTGCCAGGATAGGATCGCCTTCGCCATATGAAAAGGTGACATTCTGTAAACTGATGGCGGCGGGAACCTGACCGGAAAATGCATGAACTGTGGCTGCATAATGCGGTTCCTCTTCTGCGGCGAGTACCTGGTTGATCCGCCCCAGCGCGGCTTTGGCAGCATAAAATGAGACCTGAACTGACAGCAATTCCTGCACCGGCCCCATCATGAACCATAAATAGCCAAACACGGCGATCATTTGCCCGACTGACAGTGTGGAAAACACGACCATCAACATGGCGACGGCACGAAAGATTTCAAATCCAAACAGGAACACACCAAAAGATAAACGCGACAAGGCATCTGATTTCCAGCCAGAAGCAGTGGCTGCTTCACGGACAGCCTCAGCCGCCTGTTTGGCTTTATCCAGAAAGCGTTTGTCGCTATTGGTGGCGCGCAATTGCTGCATCACTTCCAGGGTCTCAGTCACAGATTGCGACAGCATTTCAAAGGCGCTATTTTCACGCTGCTTCCACGCTTTAACCTTTTTACCCAGCACCATGGTCAGTGCAATGACAAACGGGTTCACTAACAGGATGATCAACGCCAGTTGCCAGTGCATCCATAACAGCACAATAGCCACCCCAATCACGCTCAATATGGCTACCAGCACTTTGGCAATCGTCTCACCCAAAAACTTGTCCAGGGTTTCAATATCTGTGAGTAATCGTGCCGTCACCTGCCCCGCGCCCAGGTTTTCATACACCTGCATGCGGATGCGTGAGAGTTTATCGAGCAAGGTCTGGCGAACGCCCAGGGTCACTTGTTTGGACAAACCAACAAAAATGCGGGTGGTGGCGACACCAAGCAGCACACTGCCCAAGCGCAGACTCATAGTCATCAGCGTCACCAGCAGGATGATGGTGGTCGCGCCAAGCCAGGTTTGCGGCAACAACCAGGTCATGAACTGGGTCAGCCTGCCAGGTTGATTCAACAGTACCTCATCGACCAGCAGAGGCATCAGCAAAGGAATAGGCACGGCTACAACGGCGCCCATAAAAGCCAGCGCCTGCCCTAACCACAACCGCTCGGACTGCTGACGTAATTGCAGCCATAAATCTCGCAGTGTCAGCATACAATCAAGCCCAATTAAGCTTTACCGCCAGCCAATACTCGTTGCCTGCGAATTTCATATAAGGCAATCCCGCTTGCCACGCTCACATTCAAACTCTGTACCGATCCAAACATCGGAATGGTAATCAGCGAGTCACAGGTTTCTTGCGTCAACCGGCGCATACCATCGCCCTCAGCCCCCATCACTAACGCAATCGGGCCCTCCAGCTTGCTATTGTGCAAAGTGCCAGGCGCATCCATGGTGGTACCAACAATATGCACGCCAGCCTCTTTCAACTCACGCATGGTGCGCGCCAGGTTAGTCACCGCAATAAAAGGCACGGTCTCTGCGGCGCCGCTGGCAACCTTACGCACGGTACCATTCAAACCAACAGAACGGTCTTTAGGCGCGATAATGGCATGGACACCCATGGCATCCGCCACACGCAAACAAGCACCAAGATTGTGAGGATCCTGTACGCCATCCAGGATCAGGAAAAATGGCGCTTCATCGAGATCTGATTCCAGAACATCATGAATATCCTTGTAAGGCATGGGTGTTTCCACCACGCGTGCAATTACCCCTTGGTGACGGCCATGTGCACCGATAAAACCATCCAGGCGCTGACGCTCAGCTTGTATCACTCGAATATTCTGTGCCTTGGCCATTTCGAGCAGGTCACGCATGCGCGCGTCAACTCGCTCCTGGTCAATAATAATTTCCTGAATGCTGTTGCCATGCTGACGCATGCGACTCAACACCGCATGAAAACCAAACAAAATGCGGGTTTCTGACATAGTGACTCCTAAATTTCTTTTGATGACCTTTGCAAACCATACGCAAAAGCTTAAATGAATCACGCAGCAAACAGGGTAAAACTGCTTGCTGCGTGTATTGGCTACTCAATCACATGCATTGTGATTCAAGACGCTATTATCGGGCTTTTGCCTTTGGTTTGCCTTTATTTTTTTGTGCCGAATGACGGCCTTTGTCTTTTGCGGAACGCGATTTACCTGTCGCGGGCTTGCCTGCAGAAGCCGAAGCGGGCTTACCACGTGAGGACTTGGACGCTGGAGCAGCTGGTTTTGCAGCCGTCGCCGCGCTTCTGGCCCAGGCCGCTGGCGTCGCTTTCGCTGTAGTGCTCCCGGGCTTAGATACCCTCACCTTTTTACTGACAGACTGAGGCTCATCACCCCCTGCATCGCCACCTTCAATATCGGCAGACGCTTCTACTGCGCCAACCAGCGTAAAGTCTATGCGTGATGTTTCCAGATCTACGCGTACAACCTTAACTGTTAAGCGGTCGCCCAGGCGATACCTGACGCCCGTACGCTCACCAACCATTTCATGCCTGGCCTTGTCATGGATAAAGTAGTCATTCCCCAGGTCGGTCACATGCAACAAGCCTTCGACATACACCTCATCCAGCGCAACAAACAAGCCAAAACTGGTGACGCCAGCCACGGTGCCGCTAAATACTTCACCGACTTTGTCCTGCATATAAAAGCATTTCAGCCAGTTGGTCACATCGCGTGTGGCGTCATCGGCACGACGCTCTGTCATTGAGCAATGCACGCCTAGCTGATGCCAGTCTTTGGCCTGGTAGCGCTTACCCTCCACCACGGCCTTGATGGCACGGTGTACCAGCAAATCCGGGTAGCGGCGGATGGGGGAAGTAAAGTGGGTATAGGCCTCGTATGCCAAACCAAAGTGGCCAACATTATCCGGGCTGTACACGGCCTGCTGCATGGAGCGCAGCATCACGGTTTGTAATAACTGTGCGTCCGGGCGTGATTTGATACGCTGCATCAATTTGGCATAGTCTTTGGCACGTGGACTTTCACCACCACCCACACCAAAACCGAACTCGCCCATAAACAGGCGCAACGCTTCCAGTTTCTCAGGCGTTGGGCCTTCATGGATACGGAATAAACAGGTCTGCTCGTTCTTGAGCAAAAAGTCGGCGGCACAGACGTTAGCTGCCAGCATGCACTCCTCAATCAGCTTGTGCGCATCATTGCGGACGACAGGTACAATCTTGTCGATCTTGCCGTTATCGTTGAACACCATCATGGTTTCCGCAGATTCAAACTCCACTGCACCGCGTTTTTCACGTTGTGTCAGCATCAAGCGAAATACGCTATTCAAATCTTGCAGATGCGGCAATAACCACGCGTACTCCTCGCTCAGGGCTGCATCTTCGTCCTGCAATAAGGCAGCCACTTTGGTATAAGTCATACGTGCTTTTGAAAGCATGACTGAAGGGTAAAACTGGTATTGTTTGACCACGCCCTGGCCGTCGATCTGCATATCGCACACCATACACAGACGTTCCACATCCGGATTTAGCGAACAAAGGCCATTAGACAAAGCCTCTGGCAACATGGGGATCACGCGCCGCGGAAAATACACTGAGTTACCGCGATCATAAGCCTCTTTATCCAGCGCATCGCCTGGCTGTACATAAAAACTCACATCGGCAATCGCCACCACCAGGCGCCAGCCCTTACCTTGTGGTTCGGCAAATACCGCATCATCAAAGTCTCGGGCCGTTTCACCATCAATGGTAATCAATGGCAAAGCACGCAAATCCTTGCGCCCCTTGTAATCTTTGGCTTGTACGGTTTTAGGAAAGTCTTCCGCCTGCTTGAGCGCAGCCGGGTTGAATTGATGCGGCAAATGGTGCTTGCGTAGCGCAATCTCAATCTCCATGCCACTGTCAGCATAGTTACCGAGTATTTCCACCACCTTGCCCATGGGCATGGAGTGTGAAGACGGATACTCCGTCAGCTCAATGGTGACGATCTGCCCGACCTGTGCGTCCATATCCAAGTGATAAGGGATCACAATATCCTGGCTGATGCGTTTGTCTTCTGCTGCCACAATGGTGACACCTTGCGCACGGATCACACGCCCTACCAGGGTCTTATTGGCACGTTCCAATACTTCGACAAGTTTGCCCTCAGGGCGGCCTTTGCGGTCTACACCCGCCAAGCGCACCATGGCGCGGTCACCATGCATGACCAAAGTCATTTCTTTAGGCCCAAGGAAAATATCTTCGGGATTCTTGGTTTTATCGTCTGGGACAAGAAAACCATAGCCATCGGTATGGCCAAACACAGTCCCAGCGATCAAATGAATTTTATCCGGTAAACAAAATGCGCCCTTGCGGTTGCGCATCAACTGGCCATCGCGTTCCATCGCGCCCAGCCTGCGGTTAAAGATGTCCCGCTCATCATGACTGATGTCCAGCAGCACATAAATCTGCTCGGCACTCAGGGGAACCCCCTGGTCTGACAACAACTGCAACACCAGCTCCCGACTGGGTAAAGGTGTCTGGTATAACTCGGCTTCTCGCTTGGCCTGCGGGTCATTTGCACGCAGGGATTTTTTAGTTTTTCTGGTTGACAATATTTATTCTTCCTTTAAAATGCACAGCTTCTTTAGCCCAGATGGCGAAATTGGTAGACGCGCTAGTTTCAGGTACTAGTGTTTAACGACGTGGAGGTTCGAGTCCTCTTCTGGGCACCATCAAGCAGCTTACCAGCTGCGCCAAATTAGACTCCCAAGCAATCGTTATTCTTACTGTACTCAAAAGAATTTGCCTGGCTACTGCTTGAATCAACATAAAGCAAGTTTAACACTCTTTCCCACTCGCGCCTTAATTAAGTCAAACTTCTCTTTGGACAAGCTAAACCATGATTTCATTCCAGCGCTTTGGCTCCATCATTTAATATCTTTTGAGTGTAGTGGTAAATTTCCAGTGCCATTTAATGCTCTAAGTATCGTGTCAGGTAAAGCTGTAACTTTAATTAATTGCCCCTAATCTCCTTAGTTTTAATTATCTTTTTTAGACCCACTTCCTCTCTGTACGTTTTTAAAACTCTTGATCACAACCAAACAAAAAGACCCAGGCATGACCATGGATCTCCTATCACCGTCGGTGAGGCCCGGCTAGTGCAATTAGTATTCTCTGAATAGCCACAAACCCAGTGAACACCTTTCAAAAATCGCATGAGCAATTTATTTTGATCAACGGCTCTTTTTGAAGGAACGAGCAAAAATAAAAAAACCCCGGTCACCCGAGGCTTTTTAGAAACTACCGTTTTTAATTACTTATCGGTTATTAAAAAAACCAATATTCATCACCCTGTCATTCACAAAAGTGACTTCGGTTTCTTTATAAGTATGTTTATCATCGTATCTCACCAAGTTTTTGTAGTACCACATTTCAACCTGCACAGGCTTGGAGTTGTCTTGTTGCTTACCCATGGTGCCTATCATGTTATTGGCATTACTTGGCTTGACAGACTGTTGCTTTTTAAAAGGCTGTCCGAGCTTTTCAATAATCAATTTTTTTGATTTGCCACTAAAGCCGCTGATAAATTCATCTTCTGTGTAAGTTTTACCGGCGAATGCGCTTGTCGCCGCCATCAGCACTGAAGCTGCTACCAGTATCGCCGAAATTTTTGCATATAACTTCATGTTTACTTCCTGTTATCCAAAATCGAGTTGCTGAATTATTATTTGGTGCAAGTATAACTGCTTATCGCCCGATTTGGTTGACCTGGCATGCCAGCAACATGGCTAAAAATGCAGTTGCAGTCCATCATAACCAACGACGACATTGGCTGGTAGCCGGGGTTGCAAAGCGTTGTATTCGAGTTCGTGTGTCATGTGTATCAGCACATTACGCTTGGCGCCTATGCGCTCAATCAAGCCCAGTGTTTGTTCCAGGCAGACATGGGTGGGATGCGGTTTTTCACGCAGGCAGTCAATCAGCAGGACATCGACGCCTTGTAACAAGGCATACGAGCTTTCGGGGATCTCTGACACATCGGTCATATAGACAAAATTACCGATACGGTAAGCGTAGATGCGGATCTTGCCGTGCATGATGGGGATAGGGATGATCATTTGCCCGGCGGCTTCAAAAGGCCCCTCAACGACATTGGCAGCCAGCACCGGCAAATCCCAATATTGGGGAATTGGGTCGCGCAGGGTATAGCCAAATTTTTCCTGAATATGGCTAATCGCCTCAGGGTAACTGTAGAGCGGAATCTGGCAGCGATTCACTTGGCAGAAGGCGCGCAGGTCGTCAATACCATGCAAATGGTCTGCATGTGTGTGGGTATAAAGCACCGCATCTACCCGGTTCATCTTTTCACGCAACGCTTGCTGGCGTAAATCAGGAGAGGTGTCGATGAGGATGACCCTGCCGTCATCGAGGGTCACCATGCTGGAGCAGCGCGTGCGCTTGTTACGGGTATCGGTGGAGGTGCAGGTATCACAACGACAGCCAACGGCAGGTGTGCCCGCACTGGAGCCTACGCCTAAGAGAGTGACTTGCATGGCTGGGCGTGCTTGAATAACTTGAAGAAATTGGCTGTTGTCGTATCCATGAATTGCTGTAATGGTACGTCTCTCAAGCGGGCAACCTCTTCAGCGACATGCCGCACATACGCTGGCTGATTGGTTTTGCCACGGAAAGGGATAGGAGCCAGATAGGGGGAATCGGTCTCTACCAGAATTTTATCTAATGGCACCTTTTGCGCGACGTCTTTCAAAGCCTGCGCATTCTTGAATGTCACAATACCGGAAAACGAGATATAAAATCCCATTTCAATGGCTGCCTGCGCCACTTCCCAGCTTTCGGTAAAACAATGCATGACTCCCCCGATCTCTGCTGCGCCCTCTTCCTCCATCAGGCGTAGCGTATCCTCGGCCGCATTGCGTGTGTGGATAATAAGCGGTTTACCTGTGGCCTTGGCTGCGCGGATGTGGATACGGAAACGGTGACGCTGCCACTCCAGATCGCCCGTCAGGCGGAAATAATCCAGCCCTGTTTCGCCAATCGCCACCACACGTGGATGGTTAGCCAACCTGACCAACTCCTCCACCGTCGGCTCTTGTATGTCTTCGTAATCCGGATGCACGCCGACTGAAGCGTATATATTCGGATGCTGCTCAGCAATCGCCAGCACTTCGGGGAATTTGTCCAGTGTCACGGAAACGCACAGGGCATGCCCGACTTCATTGCTACGCATGGTGTCTAGCACCTGGTCCATATTTTGGACCAGTTCGGGGAAATTAAGATGGCAATGCGAATCGACTAACATGTGACTTAAAGAAGCTCTATAACAGGATTAAAATGGGGCTAAATGGTATTGGATGGTCGGCTGGATTTGAGTGCTGCACCCAGGATGGTTTCAATGCGTTTCTTGGCTTCGACACCACCATCTTTGTCCAAGAACTGTATGCCTATGCCTTGTGGCTTGTTGTTAACCGCTTGCGGCGTAATCCAGATGACTTTACCGACTACCTTAAGCTTGTTTGGATCATTGAGCAAGGTGAGCAGCATAAATACCTCCTCCCCCATTTTAAACGGCTTGCTGGTGGGGATAAACAAGCCTCCCCCCTTGACAAAGGGCATGTAAGCGGCAAACAGGGCCGCTTTTTCACGGATAGCCAGCGACAAAACACCTGGTTTTGCAGCAGCGGGTGGTAAGGTATCGTTCATTGCCTAAGCTCCAGAATGCCTGGCGATGCTAGCCAAACATTTTTTTATACTGCAGTAATAGCTGTTCCAGCTGTAGCTCCTGATTGAGCGGATGCTGTGCTGTCATTTTAAAACGATTTAGTTGTTGTTGAAATGCCAGCAATCGCGATAAATTGACACCAGATGCCAGGGTTTGCATAGGCCCGGCATCACCAGGATGGTAACGCAGTGGTTGCTGGTTGCAAGATAACCATACATCCAGCAACCACTTTTGCAATGCCTGTATGGCCTGCTCCATGCCAAGTTTGATCAACACGGGTACCACGGCGATGACATCCATCTCAGCCCCTCGCAGCAATTGCGGCCGGAACTGCTGATACCAGCTATGCAAATCCAGCTCGTCCTGTAAGACCGTCGTGGGCGCACCACCGCTGTAGTGCCACACCCACTCCGCATGAGCAACTGATTGTGACTGCAGCCATTGCAGGCCCTGCTCAATGCTGGGCACAGGCATTTCCACCTGCATGCAACGGCTTAAAATCGTTGGCAGCAAGGCTTGCCGCTGATGTGACACCAGCAAAAACTGCGTCCGTTGCGGTGGCTCCTCAAGCAATTTCAATAACGCATTGGAGGCAGCAACATTCATGGCCTCAAGCGGATGAATCAACACCACGCGTATGCCATCCACTCTATGTGTGCTCAAGGCGAGGTAATCATGCAAGGCGCGGATCTGGTCAATCAAAATCTGCTGCCGTTTGCGCGTTTTCTTTTTACTGCCTTCGCTGCCACTGTCATCATCTTCAGGGGTGATTTCCCTGAAGTCCGGATGTGCGCCTTCCGATAGCCAATAGCAGGATTCGCACTCGCCACAAGCCATCCCATTTTGGGGTTGCAGGCACAGCAAACCGGCAGCCATGGTGCGTGCAAAATCCAGCTTGCCTATGCCAGCTTTTCCATGAAACAGCAAGGCATGGTGGCGGCTATCCCCTGCTTGCATCCATTGCGAAAACAGTGAATATTGCCATGGATAAATCTTTTTAATCATATGGATAAAATGATTTCTTCAACTGTTTTCTTCACTTCTTCGATCGGCCTATGTGCGTCGATGACGCGGAACCTTTGCGGATAATCGGCAGCCCTCTTTAAGTATTGAGACCGTAATCGGGCAAAAAATTCCGCCCCCTGGGCTTCAAACTTATCCGGCGTACGCGCGCTCGCCAGGCGTTGCAAACTAACTTCAACCGGTACATCAAACAGCAAGGTGACGTCAGGCTGCAACTCACCTTGCACCCATTGCTCCAATTGTTGCATCTTATGCATGGGCAAACCCCTGGCCCCACATTGATAGGCATATGAAGCATCGGTAAACCGGTCTGACACCACAATCGCATCACGTTGCAAGGCAGGTAATATCACCTGCTGCAAATGTTCGGCACGGGCGGCGAACATGAGCAAAGATTCTGTTTCCACATGCATCTCCCTGTGCAACAAGAGTTCACGCAACTCTTCCCCAAGTGGTGTGCCCCCTGGTTCACGTGTAGAAACAACCTCGCGACCACCTGACGCCAGCAGTTGCAGAATGGTAGGGATATGCGTGCTCTTGCCCGCACCATCCATGCCTTCAAGCGTAATAAATAGACCCGCCATTACCTCATCATCCCTCAGTCATTTAGTGTTTTTTTAATTGATAGGCCCGTACCGCCTGGTTATGTGCTTCCAGCGAGCTGGTAAATACATGCCGTCCCTGCCCATTTGCTACAAAATACAAGGCATTCGTCTTCGCCGGATGCAATGCAGCCTGAATAGAAGCCAATCCAGGCAAAGCGATCGGCGTGGGCGGCAAGCCACTACGCGTATAAGTGTTATAAGGCGTATCCGTTAACAAGTCTTTCTTGGTGATATTGCCGCGATACCGCGTGCCCATGCCATAAATCACCGTGGGGTCGGTTTGCAAGCGCATGCCTTTACGCAGGCGGTTGACAAACACGCCTGCAATTTGTGGCCGTTCTTCCTCTACCCCGGTTTCTTTTTCCACAATCGATGCCATCACCAGCGCCTCATACATGGACCGGTAAGGCAACCCAGCCTCACGCCCCTCCCAAGCGGCAGTCAAATGCTGCACCATTTTCTGGTAGGCCCGCTTGTAAAGGTCGACATCACTGCTTTGCGCATCGAGGAAATAAGTGTCGGGGAAAAACCAGCCTTCAGGATGTTGGTCCTGGCCGCTGACCAACTGCATCAGCTCATGGTCTGACAGCATCACCGTGTCATGACGGATCCCGGGCATTTGTGCCAGTTTCTGACGGAAATCGGAAAAGGTTTTCCCCTCTGTCAATTGCAACTTGAACTGGTCAAAGGTGCCATGCTTGAGAATATCCAGCAAAGATAGCACTTGTAACGGCGTATTCAGGGCGTAATCTCCCGCCTGTAATTTGTTGCCACTCCCTGTCAGCTTGACCATGAGCAAAAAACTGTATGGCTCAGTCAGCACGCCCGCAGCCACCAACTGATCAGCAATCCCGCGCACACTGGCCCCGGCTGGAATCTGCAACCCAATTGTTTCTGACGCCATGGGCAAAGGCCGGATCATAAAAATCACCATCCAGATGCCAAGTGCCAACCCACCGAGGCCAAGCAATACAGCCCCGTATTTCATACCCTGCTTAATGAACCACATAATTCAAATATGCTCTTAATTCCTTGGCCCAGTCATTGCTGGTAATCGCCTGCTCATCAATCTGCGTCACCTGCAATACACCATACACACTATTTGCGATTACCACCGCATCGGCAGTCAACAGGTTTTCCATCAATAAGCTAGTGGTCACGACTGTGTTGCCACGCGTTTTGTACCAGTCGAGAATTTTTTGCCGCATGACGCCGGCCACGCCGCAATGGTCCAGCGCTGGTGTCATGACCAAACCATCTTTGCTGATAAACAGGTTGCCGCTGACAGCTTCAATCACATGATCATCATAATCACGCAATATGCCGTCAAAAAAGCGGGGATCCTTGAGTTCTGCACGGGCCAATACGTTTTCAAGACGATTCAGGTGCTTGATGCCAGCCAGTAATGGCTGCGAGGCCAACCGGGTCTGGCAGGTATATAGGGCGACTCCCGCACTGTAAATCTCCGCAGAATACTCTGGCAGCGCACTATGGACAAACACTCGCGTGGGTTCACAAATGGCTGGCGGCGCATATCCCCTGGCGCCATCCCCGCGCGTAATGATGATCTTGATGATGCCGGAGGATTGCTCGACCTCCAAGGCAGACGCCATAAAGTACTTGAACTCCTGCATCAGCAATTCCGCTGATGGGCACACAATCTGGATTTTGCTGCAATCGGCCACCAGCGTCTGGTAATGCAACGGCCAATCCAGCAACTCACCATTGAGCAGGCGCATGGTGCGGAAAATACCATCCCCGTAGGCGAAACCACGGTTGGTCGGCGCAATGCCAGAGACCAATTTACCATTGACGCAATAGCGGACTGAGGTCATGAGATGCCAAAAAGAGTGATATCGAACAAGGCTGAAACCTTACCATAAATCGTCGCTGTCAGCCTCGCCACATCATGAAAAACAGCCATCAAACGGTAGTCAAATAGCGAAATGAAGGACTTTCTAAAGTTTATTAGATCAATGCCGTTAATGAGTTAAGTCGTAATGTATCCCTACTATTTTTACGAGGTAAGGCCATGTCAGTTTCAACCATTCAAACCAACCTCTCAGCATTATTGAATAAAGCCTATAACACCGGCTCAAGCGACGCCATCAGCCAGCTCGCCAAGGAAACGACAGCAAGCCCTGAAAGTACTGACTCCTCTTCAGCAAGCAGCCAGGTCACGCTAAGCGGTGCTGATAGCACAGCAGCCACCTACACCGCTAAAGGTTTGATGCAACAATTACGGCAATATCAATTGAGTAATGCTACCTTGATATTTGGCAACGGGGATGATAGCAATGAAGACACCATCGGCCTCACTGGCTTAATGGGCGGATCATTCAATACTGAGCAGGAAGGCATGAGCGAGGACTGGGTAGCTGATATCAGTGAAAATCCCGGCAAAGCGGCCGTCATGGTGGCCAGCACTAAAAGCAGCACGCTCAATACCATTCTCGGCAATGATTAACCGCTGATACCCCGCCATGCTACTCTTTGACAAAACTGCCTTGCGTTTTGCTGCTCAACAATTGCATCAAATCGGCTGAGCGTACAGCCAAGGCATAACCAAGCACACCGCTACCTATCACTACCGTCTCATAGCGAGACACACTGCTATCGACCAACACACGCAACCCTTCAGGTAAAGCGATGGGCGGCACAGCACCCACGACATAGCCTGTTGCTTCGGGCACTTCATCATACTCGGCCATCCGGCATTTACGTTCGTTTAAATGGCTGCGTAACAAAGCCCAATCAGCGCGGCCACCACCAGCAACAGCCAGCAAACAAAAGCCGCTGCTCTCTCCTTTGAATACCACACTGCGCACCACAGACTGCGGGTCTAAACCCTGGGCAGACAGTAATTCTTCCAGGCTACGGATAGGTTTCTTGTCTTCACTGAGTGGGATTTCAATGACCTGAAACTGGATGTGATGTTGCACGAGCAACTCAGTGACGGGCGAATGAATATTGGCGGTCATGGGTGTATTCCTTCACAAATCGCGATCAATCAATGGACTGGTATTCGGTGTATTTTGCATTGCTACCCTTGCATTTTTCAACCGGGTATTTTTGTGCATTGAGGTCGATTTTCGCATTGGCAGCCTGAATCAAATCAATGCCACATACCTCAGCAATGCGCAGCAGGTAGACAAAGGTATCTGCCAGCTCCTGCCCCACTTTTTGCCTGGTTTCTTCATCCAGTTGGCGGCTATCTGCTTCTGTCATCCATTGAAAATGTTCAACCACTTCGGCGGCTTCGACGATCATGGCCATGGCCAGGTTTTTGGGCGAATGAAACTGTGCCCAGTCGCGCTCTTCAACAAAGGCATTCACACGAGCTCGCAACGCATCAATTGAATCAGTCATTTTGCTATCCTGTTAACAATCAAAAGCTTACTGAGTATCATCCACCAATGGTGACTCTGACTTCTCACGGCGGTTGCTGCCTGCCACCATTTTGATTTCAAACAATCGGCATTCCAGCGGGCCATTATACAAAGGCGTTTTTTTGCTGGGGCTTAAGCGCATCAGCTTGGGCATCTGCAAATCGTTGGTGAGGAAATAGGTGTTCCAGCCAGAAAAGCGCTGCTTGAGCGTGGCGGCCATTTGCGGATAGAGCGCGGCCAGCGTTTCATCTTCACCGATACGCACACCATAAGGCGGGTTGGCGACCAGCACACCACTCTCGGCAGGCGGCACTACCTGGGTGAACTCCCAATGCGTCAGTTGTACGGCGTCCAGCCACCCTGCCATTTCCAGGTTCTGCTTGGTGACGCGTACGGCGCGTAAATCCATATCTGAACCGTAAATGCTTTGGAAAGTCACTGGTTTGACGGCTTTAGCTGCGGCATTGCGGATTTTGCGGAAGGTATCAGATTCAAAGTTTTTGAGTTTTTCAAAGCCGAAATGACGGTTTAACCCTGGCGCAATATTGAGCGCCATCATCACTGCCTCGAGCAAAAACGTACCACTGCCACACATTGGATCCAGCAGGGCCTGGCCAGGCTGCCAGCCGGTGAGCTTGAGAATACCCGCAGCCAGGTTTTCACGCAACGGCGCTTCTATGCTGTTTTTACGGTTGCCGCGCTGGTAAAGCGGGTTGCCAGAAGTATCGACATAGAGTTGGTAACTGTCGCTGGTCAGGTACACATGCACACGCACCGCGGGTTCGCGGGTATCAATATTCGGGCGGCTGCCGACGGCCTGGCGGAATTTGTCGCAAATCGCATCTTTGACACGCAGGGTAATAAATTCCAGGCTTTTAAGCGGGCTACGCACCGCCGTGACCTTGACCATCATGCTGTGCTTCACATCAAACCAGTTAGGCCAATTGATTTTTAACGCACCCTGGTAGATATCATCTTCTTTGGTATATTTGCCTCGTCCCACTTGCATGAGGATACGTGTCGCTACACGCGAATGCAGGTTGGCGTGGTAACAGACCGACAACTCACCGCTAAAACTGGCACCGCCATCGGTGGCTGTGATATCACGCGCTCCGCTCTGCTTGAGCTCATCGACGAGAATGGCTTCCAGGCCACGCGGGCAGGTTGCGAAAAATTGATTCAGGAAATTAGCCACCGAGTTGAAACTCCTTGCCGTTATTAGGGTTTGCGCCTTGCAGGCGGTCTATGAGGTCTGGAAAGTTGATATTGTGCGTTTGCATGGCTTCTTGTGCACGTTTGCGTAAAGTCGCCAGATCCGGGATAGGCAGTTCGGCGTTGAAGCCGAACACAATGATGTTGCCGGGCTTGCCTGTAGGCATCATCAGTACGCGTTGGTCGAATGTCTGCTCCATGCGCTGCATGTAGATATCAAACTTCTTGTCCGAGCCCCACAGGTTGATCGTAAACAGGCCGTTAGGGGTCAAGGCCTCGGCACAATCATCAAAAAAAGATTGTGTACAAAAGTCTGGCGGCAAACCATTGCTACCAAACGCATCCATCATGAGCCAGTCATATTGCCCTGGATGCTGTTGAATGTAAGCAATACCGTCACCTTCGATAATCTGCAGGCGTTCATCATCGTCAGGCACGTAAAAATGACTGCGTGCTGCCTGAATGACCTGCGGATTCAGTTCAATCACGGTCTGCCGGATCTGCGGACAGAATTTCCATACATACTTGGCAATGGAGCCACCGCCCAAACCAACCAGTACCAATTTACTGGCATCTGGCTTGAACAACAGGCTACTCATGGCGCCCCAGGAGTAAGCCAGCACCAAGGCATACGGGTCCTTGACCTTCATGCTGCTTTGTATGGTGGGCGAACCCAGGTGCATGGAGCGTACGCCGTCTGTTTCAGTGACTTCTACCATCTCAAAGTCGGACACGGCTTTATGAATTTTTCGGTTGAATTTAAACATTACGCGCTCTCTGCCTGTTCATCCGAGTGACTGGCGGTTTCAACGGGTGCATTGTTTTCTTCTGGCATGGCTTCTGCTGACATCACCTCTTCAACCACTTGCAAGAATTTGCTCTCCAGCTCCATCAGCAAGGTATCCACTTTCTGCACCGCCAACCTGACTTTAGTGCCAGGTTTGGTCGCTGGCAAACTGTGCACCTTGGTCATATACGGCAGGCTTTCAAGACGCACCAGGTTTTCACGCCAGACGGTCGCGTCGATTTCAGTGATATTTTCCTGGATCAGGTATTGCAAGCACCAGTAACGTTCCATGCGTGTCTGGAATTCGTTATAAGCATTATAGGTTTGATCAAAATTCCGCATATGGCCGACGATTTCATCGCCGTTGGCTGCATAGACAGGGTCTTGTAGCGTCAGCACACTGATCAGTTGCCGCTGGTTGATTAAATCCACCGCACGGCGTAAGGGAGAAGTACACCAGGCATATTGCGCCACGCCCAAGCCTTGATGGCTTTCAGCCTTGGTCGTCATATACACTTTGCCGCCATTTTGCGCGCGGTAAATACCAGGTACGCCATGCTCGGCCAGCAACAGACCCCACTGACTATTGGCGGCAATCATGAGCTCGGCCACCAGTTTATCCATGGGGGAACCGCGCTGGCGATTGATAATGCTGACTTTTCCCTCAGTCACATAAAAGTTGTAATCCACCGGTTGTGGGCGCGTCGGATCATATTTGCCACGGGCTTTTTCCAGGCTCTCGGCAAAACGGAACAGGAATACCAGCGATGACCACAATGGATGTCCGCTATCCTGTTCTAAAGTGGTTTCATTGAAATAAGGTTCCAGCGTATCGTGGCGCAAGTTATCGGCAATCTGCACCCGCTCCAGTCGGCTGTGCTGATGCACGATACTGAAATCAGGGGCCACTTCCAGATAGAGTGATAATGCGGGCTTGGTCTCACCCGCATCCAGGCTGAATGGTCGGATCGCCACTTCTGGCAACATGGTAATTTTGTGCCCTGGCATATACACGGTGGAGAGGCGCTTCATGACCTCATTGTCCAGTGCCTCACGCGGTGCAACCCCCAAGGACGGCGCAGCAATATGGATACCCACCTGTGTATTGCCATTAGCTAGCGGCGTCACCGACAAGGCATCATCAATCTCGGTGGTTGTACTGTCATCAATACTAAATGCCTGTACACCAGACAATGGTAAATCTTCAGGGGTCGCTGTCAGCGTAAATGGCGGGAATTCAGTGCCATGCGAAAAATACTCGCGCAGAAAAGCACCCAGATGGTAATCATGTACAGAAGGAATCGCGCCAGCATCATGCAATACCTGGATAGGCAACTTTTTGAGTTCAGCAGCGGCCTGGTCCAAGGCTTTCCACTCCAGGCTACTTTTGTCAGGCGCATACAATAACTGGTCTTGCTTGCCAGCGAAGCTATCTGGTAGTGTTGCTGCTTTGAGCTGAGTCACCATTTGCGCCATCAGCTCGGCTTGCTGGCGTTTTTTTTCCATGCCAGCAAGGGCTGCTTTCAAGGTGTCATCAGGCGCCGCTTTATACTGCCCCTTGCCTTTGCGGTAAAAATACATGGGCGCGCCATGTAATTTAATGGCAATAGCGGCTGCCTGTTGCCGACTGGGCTTGCCGCCATAGTACTCTTCAGCCAGCGCTTCAAAACTGAATTCAGACTCACCACAGCATTCCCACAAAAAGTCTGTATCCAATGTGTCAGCCTCAGCCTGTGCGGCCTCCAGAAAACCTGACAGGCTACCGTCAAACCGCATCAGTACGTTAGCGGTTTTGATTTTGCTGCGCTTGCCCGAGCTCGCTTCGACCTGCATGCTGCTATCGGCCTCGGACATAATGGAGGCGACTTTAAAGCCTCCATCTTCTTCATAAAAAACATTCATCTGGGAAATAACTGTGCGAGGTTCACACTGTGGATATTCAAAACGCTATTTTACCCGAGAAGCGCACTGTTTTTTGGCAAGCAGTGAACTTTAAGCGGCGAGACCGACTAAAATAACATGATGAAGCCGCTTAATTTTGATAACCGTTTTGTCCGAGAACTACCGGGCGACCTTATCCGCCACAACTACACCAGACAAGTCAGTGACTGCTTGTGGTCTGCTGTACAACCGACACCCGTTAAAGATCCGCAACTGATCGCTTACAGCGCAGAAGTGGCCGACATGCTGGGCCTCACAGCCGCCGACTTGCAAGACCGCGAACTGATAGAAACACTGGGCGGCAATGGCATGCTGGACGGCATGTTTACCTATGCCACCCGCTACGGCGGCCACCAGTTTGGGCACTGGGCTGGTCAACTGGGCGATGGGCGGGCGATTTACCTCGGTGAACTGGTGCATGGCGGAAAACGTTTTGAGTTACAGCTCAAGGGCGCTGGCGAAACCCCCTACTCACGTTCAGCCGATGGCCGCGCGGTATTGCGCTCCAGCCTGCGCGAATTTTTATGCTCGGAAGCCATGCACCATCTGGGCGTACCAACCACGCGAGCCTTGAGCCTGGTCACCACTGGCGACCAAGTCGTCCGTGATATGTTTTACAACGGCAATCCGCAGCTCGAACCAGGCGCGATTGTCTGCCGCGTGGCGCCCTCATTCACGCGCTTTGGGCATTTTGAACTGCTTGCCAGTCGCGAAGAGCTTGGGCTGTTAAAACGCCTGATTGGCTTTACGCTGGACCGCGATTTTGCCGACTGGTGGCCTTCCACCGGCCTGCAGCTGGATGTCAACAATCCTGCCCCCGAACTGATTGAAGCCTGGTTTGAAGAAGTGTGCGCCCGTACGGCAGTGATGATCGCGCACTGGATGCGCGTGGGATTTGTCCACGGCGTGATGAATACCGACAATATGTCTATCCTCGGCCTGACGATTGACTACGGCCCGTATGGCTGGATAGACAATTTTGATCCTGGCTGGACACCCAACACGACGGATGCCCAAGGAAGGCGCTATTGCTTTGGCCGCCAACCCGATATTGCACGCTGGAATCTTGAACGGCTCGCAGAAGCTTTAAGTACTATCCTGCCCTCGCAACAAGGCCTTGAAGACGGATTAGCTACCTATGACCAGACTTACTTCCGCGCCCTCACCACTAACCTCGCTGACAAGTTTGGCTTTGAACGCTGGCAGGAGGGGGATGGCGAGCTCATCAACCAGATTTTTGAGATCATGACCCGTGCCGAAATTGACCAGACACTATTTTTTACCCACCTTGCGCAGATTGACCTGCAACAGCCGCAAGTGAGCACGCTGCAAAACGCTTTTTACACGCAAAAAGGCTGGCAAGATTTTAACCAGGATATCCAGGCCTGGCTCATGACTTATTGCCAACGCCTGGCGCAATCCCAGCAATCATTAGAGCAACGCCAGCACCGCATGGCTGCCGCCAATCCGGTCTATGTGCTGCGCAATTACCTGGCGCAAGAAGCCATTAATTTAGCCACAACTGGCGACAATAGCCGCCTGCTGGAGTTACTGGAAGTATTACGCCACCCGTATACCCTGCAGCCTGGCAAAGAAAAGTTTGCGGAAAAGCGCCCCAACTGGGCAAGACAAAAGGCGGGTTGCTCCATGCTGTCGTGTAGTTCATAATTTTAGCCATGGTTACCGCTGAACAATTGATGATAGAAGCCGGGTTACGCCCTACACAAGCACGAACGGCCGTGCTCACGACGCTGATCAACTCGCATACCGCCTTAAGTCAGCCTGAAATCCTCAACGCCTTGCAAGGCGTGAAAGAAATTGACCGGGTCACGGTGTATCGCGTCCTCGACTGGTTGCAGGAAAATGCCCTCATCCACAAAATATCCACCGAAGACCGTGCATGGAAATACCAGTTAAACAGCCCAAAACGTAGTTTTAAAACGCCGAGCAGCTCCTCTCCGGGCATGCTTAACAACCACGGCCACGCCCACCTGCTCTGCCAGTCCTGCGGCACCGTGTTATGCATACACGAACTCGCTGCACATATTCCACAAGCGATTTTTGATACTTATCAGGTGTCAAATATTGAGATTAGCTTGAAGGGATTGTGTCCGGATTGCCAGAAAACAACTGCAGTCGTACACGCTTAACCTGCTGGTGTTGTAGACGCAATGAGCACGCGAACTTGCGTGATTTTTGATGCTCATAAGTGAGTGGATTCAAGGGCTAAGACCAGCGCTTTAATCTAGCAGAATTCCTTTGAGAACTTAATCATGCGCTCAGAAATTACCTTTCCGCTGACCATTTATTACGATGCATCCTGTCCCTTGTGTCGGACTGAAATGGAGACGCTGAAGCAAGCTGATGATACAAACCAGTTAATACTGGTCGACTGTTCACAAACTGCAATGCAGTTACCCGACAGTTGCCCAGTCACGCGTGACGCCCTGATGAACAGGATTCATGCGCAAGACGCCATGGGACGCTGGATCAATGGTGTCGATGTGTTTGCCGCGGCATACACCGTGACAGGCTTCACAAAGATTGGCAAACTCTGGTCCAGTCGAATATTAAGGCCCTTGCTTAGCCGAACCTATCCGTGGGTGGCAGACCATAGACAGTGGCTTAGCAAAACGCCCCTACCCTGGATCATGCATAAACTTATTTCTAGAAAAGTTGCCAAGAGAGGTTAGTTCGCCGAATCGAATACTGTCGTTATTTTTTAGCCCTCTCAATCTAAATCTTAAATTTTCATATCCTGCCAACGTAAGTCTATCCTAATGACAAGCTTACGCTCGGACAATGCTATTGATCTGAGACACTCTAATTCACAAAATCTTAACTAATCATAATTGCAACATTGTTGCAATTAAATCCCTCAACCTTTAAAATGCAACAAAATTGCATTTTAAAGTTCAAGCATGTTATTCCCCAGTTTAATGCTGGCTTGTACCGCCGGTGGTGTGGTTTCGGTACTGATCGCCGGCTGGTTATCCAATACCCTGTTCGCCAATCATGCGCGACGCATGGTGGCATTTGCCGTTGGTGTTCTTCTCGGGTTTGCTTTCACGGATTTATTACCGGAAGCCTTAAATCAAGGCATCAACCTAACCAACGCAGGCTGGATGCTGGTAGCCGGGATGTTGTTGTTTTTCATTCTGGAGAAGCTGGCATTGTGGCGGCATTTCCATCATGCGGACACTGCACCTGTTTCTACACATCCTGCAAAACATCAGTCTGGTGGCCAAGTGGCCATTATTCTGCTGGGCGATGGCATCCATAATTTTGTCGATGGCATCTTGCTGGCGGCCAGTTTCCTGACAGATATCAAGTTGGGCTGGGTGACAGCGTTTGCGATTGTCGCGCATGAAATCCCGCAAGAGATTTCAGATTTTATGGTGTTGATCAATGCTGGCTTGAGTAAATCCCGTGCGCTCCTGCTCAATATGCTCTCGGGCTCGGCCATGATTTTGGGTGGCTTGGTTGGCTGGTTGAGTTTTACCCATATCGCTCCGTTGATTCCCTACGCCTTGTTACTGGCCGCGGCCAGTTTTATCTACATCGCCCTGGCAGACTTAGTGCCAACGCTGCAAACGCAATATCGCCCGCAGGATTTACTGGTGCAATGCCTGTTGATTGCTTGTGGTCTCGGCGTGGCCTGGATTTCACCGTTTATTCAGCAACAGATCATTACACTTTGGGGAACCGCATGACGCAAGCCACACCCAGAATACCCGTCACAATTTTGACCGGCTTTTTAGGCGCAGGTAAAACCACCCTGCTTAACCGCATTCTGCAAGAACAACACGGCCAGCGCATTGCCGTGATTGAAAATGAGTTTGGAGAGAGCGGCATAGACGGCGAGCTGTTGTTTCAGGGTGACGAGCAAATCGTGGAAATGAATAACGGTTGCATATGCTGCACCGTGCGTGGCGACCTGGTGCGTATACTGGGCGATCTGGCGCAAAAACGTGCAGCACAGGAAATTAGCTTTGACCGCGTGATTATCGAAACCACGGGCCTGGCTGACCCGGCGCCCGTCGCACAAACTTTTTTTGTCGAAGATGTCGTCTATGCCAACTACCACCTGGATGCCATTATCACGGTGGTGGATGCGGTGCATGCCATGCAGCAACTGGATGCGCACCATGAGGCGCAAGAGCAAGTCGGGTTTGCTGACCGTATTCTGTTGTCAAAAACGGATCTGGTCACGCCAGAAGCAGTGAGCGCGCTCTCGGCAAGGCTGCATAACATCAACTCCCGGGCCACCATTCACAGCGTGCATTTTGGCCAAACCGACCTCAGGCAGATTCTGGATATTGATGGTTTTTCACTAGATGCCATCCTGGAAATCGAACCAGACTTTTTGCGTGATGTGAGTCATGAGCATGATGACGACGTCACCTCGTTTGTGTTTAGTAGCGAGCGGCCATTTGACCTGCAAAAACTGGAAATCTTTCTCGAAACCATGATCAATGATTACGGCCCGCAGCTACTGCGTTACAAAGGCATTGTGCATGCCTACAACGATCCACAACGCATTGTTTTTCAAGGCGTACACATGCTCATGAGTGGTGACCATACCACGCAATGGCAGCCTGATGAGCGCAAAGTGTCTACGCTGGTATTTATAGGTACCGACCTCCCTAAAGAACTTTTCACGCAAGGACTCAATTTATGTCTGGTTTAAGCGCTTCTAGTCTCAAAAAACTCCCTGTCACCGTACTCTCCGGCTTTTTGGGCGCGGGGAAAACCACGCTGTTGAATCATGTACTCAATAACCGCGAAGGCAAGCGTGTCGCGGTGATCGTCAACGACATGTCTGAAGTCAATATCGATGCCCAGCTGGTACGCGACGGCGGGGCCGAGCTATCACGCCAGGAAGAAAAACTGGTCGAAATGAGCAACGGCTGCATTTGCTGCACCTTGCGAGAAGACCTGCTGGTCGAGATCACCCGCCTGGCCAAGGAAAACCGTTTTGATTACCTACTGATTGAAACCACCGGTATCTCGGAGCCCTTACCGATTGCCGAAACCTTCACGTTTGCCGATGAAGAAGGCGTGTCTCTTGCTGACGTGGCACAACTCGATACCATGGTCACAGTGGTGGATGGCTACAATTTTCTCAAGGACTACAGCTCACAGGAAAGCCTGACTGACAGAGGAGAATCCCTGGGCGAAGCAGACGAACGTACCGTGGTTGACCTGCTGGTCGACCAGATTGAATTTTGCGATGTGCTGGTGTTGAACAAGACCGATTTGATGACGCTGGAGGAAATTGCCAGGCTGGAAGGCATCCTCAAAACGCTTAACCCGCGTGCACACATCCTGCACAGCAGTTTTGGCAAGGTGCCGTTAGACCGCATCATGCACACTGGCCTGTTTGACTTCGACCAGGCTGCTGAAGCACCAGGCTGGCTCCAAGAGCTACGCGGCGAGCATGTACCAGAAACCGAGGAATATGGCATCTCAAGCTTTGTTTACCGTTCACGCATCCCGTTTCATCCGCAACGTTTATGGCAATGGCTGAATAGCGAATGGCCAGGCGTAATCCGCTCCAAAGGCCGCTACTGGATTGCCTCGCGCCCGGAGTTTTGCGCCATGTGGTCACAGGCCGGAGCGGTCACGCGCACCGAGCTGGCGGGTATCTGGTGGGCGGCCACCCCCGCAATACATTGGCCCCAGGATGAAGAAAGTCTGCAACATATTCGTTCGCGCATGCAAGCTCCTTATGGTGATCGCCAGCAGGAGCTGGTCATCATCGGCATGCAGATGGACAAAGCTGCACTAACGGCTAAATTTGATGCCTGCCTGCTCACGGAAAGTGAGCTTGCACAAGGGATGGAAGCCTGGCGCAAGCTGCCAGATCCATTCCCACACTGGTCAGTGAATCTACAGGATGAAGACGAGGCTGCGCTGGAGGAGGTAGTTTAATCATGTTGACCAGCCTCCCCTCACCCACCAGCCAAGCGTCTGTCGCTACTGTTTGGCCAGACTTTAATCCTATGGATTTACTGTCTATTTTTGAGCCTGCACAGCAGATCACGGTGGTACCCCGGCCTGAGCAACCAGCTTTAACACACTACTTGCAACAGGTAAGCGCAAAAATGGCAGGTGGCTTCAGGCTAACACTGCCCCCTGAGCAGGCAAGCCCAGACATGCTGGATCATCAATGGCGATTACCGGAAGCGGCAGGAAAAATGGCCTTGTTGACTGATATCTGCCAATTAGTCCAGCTATATGCCGACCTCATGGATTGCCCGCAGGTAGGCCTCCGACTCGAAGTGCTCACACAAGCCATGTGTCCCAGGTTTCATATTGATCGCACCGGCATCCGGCTACTTTGTACCTACACTGGCCCGGGGACTGAGTGGTTGGAGGACGCCTTTTGCAATAGAGCAGCTTTGAAACACACCCATGCAACGCTTGAAGCCTTTCATTCAGCGCTTATTCTGCATCCGCAAGGCTTGCGGCAGGCCTCGCAACATGCGCTTGTATTGTTGAAAGGTAGCCGTTGGCAAGGTAATGATCACGCCGGAGTGATTCACCGCTCGCCGCAGATCCCGCCGGGCGTCACACGCGTAGTCCTGGCACTGGATACGATTTGGTAGGAAGTCTCTCTGAGTAAGCTTAATATCTTCGCAGTTAACAAGCTCAAATTGCTGCTAGAGCGAGGATTCCGGAAAAATTTTTAATATTTTTTTACGAGACATTTATAGGGAAGAAACATCATGATGCATAAAAAAACGATTGCCAGCTTGCTGGCAATGATGGTGTTGCCGGCAACTCAAGTGTATGCCGAAGACGCCATTGCGTTAAAAAAAACCAATAAAAGCAATGCAAATCAAACGGATGAAACGGCAGTCAGCGTGGAGCTGGATAGTGTCGTTGTTCTCGGTAAAAAAGAACAAGTGACCACGACAGACAAAGGGCTGGCAGGCTCTGTCGATGTCATCACACGCGAAGAGCTGGAATATGAACATGTGACCGATACGCTGGAGCTGTTTAGCAAAACGCCTGGTGTCGTCTTGTCACGCTACAGTCAGGGCATCGTTAACACCGAAGTCTCTATCCGCGGCTTTAGTGGTGACGGCGAAACACCTAATGCCAAAGTGCTGGTAGATGGCATTCCTTCCAACCTGTTTTCAGGCTTGAGCGAGCTCGATTATTTATTCCCAACCAATATCCAGAGTGCTCAGGTATTTAAGGGCACCAGCGATGCCACCACTGGCCTATTTGCGACCGCGGGCAACTACAAGATAGAAACGCGCAAAGACGTGGGCAAACAATTGCAGTTTGGCTATGGCAGTTTTCAAACCCGCGAAATGCAGGGCTATTATGGCGAAAAGCAAGGCAATTTTACGCAGAACTATGCGATTGGCTATCGCAAAGGCAACGGTTTCCGCGATCATACAGTGAACGAAAAAATTGCCTTGTCCGGACGCTGGCAAATGGATTTTGAGCAGTCTAGTCTGGCGTTAAGTGCCAAGTATGGCAAATACAACTCGCCTGAAGCCCCAGGCTTTATGTCAAAACAGCAGGCGCGAGATGATCGCAGAGGCGTGGCTCCGAATGCACTGAATGATAGTGGCGAAAAAGAGTTCAAGCATTTAAGCCTGCATTATGACTACTTCTTTAACAACGATGTGGATTTAAGCCTGAAGACCTATTGGCAGAATTTTGATCGTGAACGCAGTGTGCGCTTTATTGGCTCGCCAGGGGTTGAGAATCGACAAGATGATCAAACCTCCACAGGATTGATTGCAAAATTAAATTGGAAAATCAATCCGCAATGGTCATTTGAAACAGGCTACGATATCGAGCATCAGGAAGTCAGTGAGTTTCGTCAGCGGTTAACCACCATCCGCCGCGACGCAGAATACGACTTTACGGCACAAGGTGTTTACGCAAAGGTTGAGAATACCCCGTTAGACTGGCTACGCTGGAATATGGCTTATCGCGTTGACCGACTTAGCAGTGCCCCCAAAAATCGTTTTGTGAATAACGGAACGACTTTAGTCACCACATTGCTGGATGACCAAACGATAGTACAACCTAAATTCAATGTATTTGCTAATTTGAGTGAGCAACAAACCCTGTTTGCGAACGCTGGAAGAAGCTTCCAGACGCCTACCGGAACTGATTTGAATACGCGTGGCGGTACGGTGCCGGTGGATGTAGCCATCAATGACGGCTGGGAAATCGGTCTCAAAAGTGCATGGCATACTGATCTGAACACCCGCTTCTCATACTGGCAACAAAAGGCAGATGATGAATTCATCAATATTGACGGTACCCGCCGCTTGCTTGGCGCCACCCGCAGGCAAGGCGTCGACGCCAGCTTCGATTACAAACTCAATGATGCATTCAGCTTTTGGGGCAATGTTTCCAGGGTCTATGCCAAGATTGAAGAATCAAACGCTCAAAACCCTGAGTTCAGGGGAAACAACATTCGCAGCATCCCGTCCTACACTGCCTCACTGGGTCTGCAGTTTGTACCCAACGCAGACTGGATTGCCCGTATTCACATTGACAGCCAGGGCGACTACTACATCAATGAAAGTAATCGCGGTGGCAAATATGGCGGCTATACGCTCACCAATGCCAATATCGATTACAAAACCAGTTGGGGCCGTGTCAGCCTGTTAGCGAATAATATTTTTGATCGTTATTATGAGTATGTCTTCGATTTCAACTCAAACGGCAGTGCAGGAGGCGTTAACTTCGCCCCAGGTGCAGGCCGCAATTTCATGTTGACCGCTACATTGGACTACTGATGACATCCTTACTTTCTGTACAGCAGTTGAGCCTGCTATTTGCGGGTCGTTCCATCTTGAATCAGCTGAATTTAACCGTAGAAGCGGGTCATGTGGTCTCAGTATTGGGCAGTAATGGTGCCGGTAAATCGACCCTGCTAAAAAGTATTTTAGGCTTACATGACAGCGCCGAGCAAACAGGCAATATCCTGATTGCCGGGATTGATATGGCGCAGGACCGGCAGCGGGCGTTGTCCCACCTTGCCTATGTGCCTGAGCAACCTGCTGTCTACGGACATCTTTCAGCCATAGAGAATATCCGCTATTTCTTGAGTCTGAGCCATGTGGGCGAGCAAAAAGAGATTGCTACCTGCCTGACCCTGGCAGGCTTGCCGGAAACAGCCTGGCACCGGCCTTGCAGTGAATATTCCAAGGGCATGAAGCAAAAAGTGATGCTGGCATTTGCGCTGGCAAAGCAGGCAAAACTGCTGTTGCTGGATGAGCCTAACTCCGGGCTGGATCCCCAGGCGACCGAGGAGCTCAACCAGCTAATTGTTCAATGCAAGCAACGTGGCATGGGCGTGCTGGTCGTCACCCATGATGTCCTGTCAGCCATTGGCTTTTCTGACCGCTTACTAATGCTGACACATGGCCAGCTAGCGCCGATAGCGCTGGATCAGTCAACATTCACATTGGATCGCCTGCAGAGACTATATCAGGGGCAAGCATGACTTCACTGATCTGGAAAATCGCCTGCAATGAATGGTGCAGATTATGGCATGCGCGTGTGCCGGTGCTTTTGCTCATGGTGTTAGTGACGCTATGGGCGATTGCTGTACTTGCGGCGCATCATCACTGGCAAGACCATGCACGCACGGTGGATGAAGTCACGGCACGCAGTCAGCATGACTGGCAATCTCAACCGGACCGTCATCCGCATCGCGTCTCGCATTACGGCGATTTCGTCGCCAAGCCGGTACATCCACTCAGTGTGATCGAGCCTGGCATACTCGACCAGTCCGGTCATTTGGTTTATCTGGAAGCGCACCGCCTGAACAGTGCCAACTTTAACCCGGCGACCGAAGCCACCACGCTAGGACGTTTTTCATTGATGACGCCAGCCATGATCGTGCAATGGTGGATGCCGCTATTTTTGATCATGATTGCGTATGCCACCGTCACTTCTGACAAAATCACCGGCATTCTGGCTTTCATGCGTGGCAATGGCATCCCTGGCTGGGCAATTGCAGCAGGAAAATGGCTGGCACTATTTTTACCGCTACTGTTACTTTTGTGCCTGCAAGCACTGTTGACGTTAGCATGGAGTTGGCACAGCGAACAGCTGTCAGTCAGGTTATCCATCATGCTGCTGGCGCAATCGCTATACATCGCCAGCTGGTGCATGCTGGTTGTCACTGTGTCATGGTTCAGCAGGCAACTCCATGGCGCTTTACTGACCTTGCTGCTGGTTTGGGTATGCGTCTGTATTATTTTTCCGCGCGGACTGGCGAATCTGGCGCAGATTAATCATCCCACCCAGCCACGTGCCGAAGCCGAATATCATGCGGAAGCAAAACTAAAAACCATAGGGGATAGCCATAACCCAGACGACCCGCATTTCCTGGCCTTTAAACAGGGCATCCTCAACAAATACCAGGTCAGCCGGATCGAAGACTTGCCAGTCAACTACCAGGGCCTGCTCATGCAGGAAGGCGAACGCCTGACCACGGCCGTTTACCGGGAGCAACAGGCATTGCACGACGCACAACTGGCGAAACAGAATGAAAGTATCCGGCGCTGGTTATGGTTCACACCGGCATTGGCACTGCAATATATACAGATGGCAGGTAGCGGGAATGACCTGCCGCACCATCAGGACTTTATCCGGCAATCTGAAGCCCGGCGCTATCAATTAATCCAATACCTGAACCAGATCCATACGTTCAAAGTCCAGCAGCATGACGACAAGAACACGCGTCTTTCTGCAGACTTCTGGAAGAAAGCGCCTCGACCGCCAATCACCCTGCCCTCCCTCACCGTGAGCCAACCTAGCATCCTCGCTGGCTTCCTGGTGCTGTTCGGCTGGCTGTTGCTGCCAGGCATACTGCTTTTTAAAGTTTCCCACCGCTTATGAAACATGAATTGACCCTGCTGCTTAAGCAACGCAGCATTATTTCGTTGCTTTTTCTTAGCCTTTTGTTAACGGGGTTTAGCTTGTTTAACGGCTGGCAGAATATCAGTCACATCCACGCCCAGATCAACGAGGCCACACGGGCAGAAAATCTGCGCAAGCCGGATTTTTTCGAGCATCACAGCCATGAAGGACCGTCAGATAGTGATAAAACGATGGATGCAGGAGAGCTGGGTTACTACCTGTTCCACAATATTTATCATGCGCCTGGTGAATGGAGTTTTATTGCCCTGGGTAACCGTCTGGTCATTCCATCTGTGCAACGCATACGTTTACTGGGCTTGCAGGGCCAGCTCTATGATGGTGAGTCGCATCACCCAGAATATGTCATGCTGGGCAGCTTTGATTATGCCTTTTTGCTGGTATTTTTTGCCCCTTTGCTATGCATCGCCCTCATGCATGACCTCAAAGCCAGTGAACAACAGGCGCAGCGCTTGTTGTTCCTGCATAGCCAGGTCAAAGAGCCTCTTTATTTCTGGGGTAAACGCGTGTTATCGCGCTGGCTGCTCATCACACTCACCTTTGCGCTACCGGTGTTAGTGTTTGCCGGGCTTTATAAGCTTTCGCTGGCACCATTGTTACGCGTGCTGGCAATCACTGCACTCTACATTTTTTTCTGGGCCGTATTGTGCGCCGCCGTGAGCCTGCGTAAACGCGCGCTCAATGCCAACTTCAATGCCATGTTGCTGACCAGCATTTGGCTCATGCTCTGTGTTGTGCTGCCTAACCTTTCCCAGCTGTGGCTGCATTATCGTTACCCTGTGCAGGACGGTAGCCAGATCGCCTTGCAGCACCGTCAATGGGTGCATGGCGCTTGGGATTTACCAAAAGAAGACACGCTGAGGCCTTTCTATGCATTGTACCCACAGTGGAAAGACACACCGCCTGTCACAGGCCGTTTTCACTGGAAATGGTATTTCGCCTTTCAACATATGGCAGATGTCAAACTGCAACCTCAGATCGTTGAACGTGAACACACATTGATGCAACGCGATCGTGCGACGGGACTGCTGGCCTGGGTGTTACCAACAGTCTGGGTGCAACGCAACCTGGAAGAGATTGCGCAAAGCAATGTGACGCACTTGCTTGCACATAGAAAACGGATTGAGCGCTTTCATACCGCCTTGCGGCATGCTGCGTACCCGTTCTTGTTTGAAGAAAAACCATTGACCGAGCAAGATTTCCAGCACCTGCCAACCTTTGAATCAACGGGGTCTGATTGAACACTGATATTTATTGCGGCACGCCAATATCAGTGGTTGACTCGCCTTGGCGAATGGGCGGTGTTTCTTTTTGCATGAGCACCGTCCCTGCTACCGGTGCATGTAAAGTCTCCAATGGCTGGCCAAAGTAATTTTCTACTCGTCCCACCGCTTGCCCTGCAACCACGGTCTCACCGACCTTGACCAGCGGATAAAAAATGCCGGTCACCGTGCTGCGCACCTCCACTAGCTTGCGATAGAGCACCGGCTTTAACTTATGCGGCTCAGTGGCTGCATCCACAGCACTGCCGTTTACCGCTGACGCATCAAGCATCTCTAAATGACGCATGGCGTTCAGGCACGCCTTTACAATCAGGGCACTATCCTCAGCTGGGCGCTGCCCTAACTGTCCGACTTCCAGCGTCAGCCCTGGTTTGCCTCTGGTTTGCGCCGTATTCGGATAGGAAATGGAATGCGCAGGGTCATGGGGACGCTCGTCGTATAGCACAATCTGCGGTATGTCCAGTGATTTGGCAAATGCGAATGTTTTCTCATCCAGCTCGACCTGATGCATGACTGGAGAATACACATGAGGTAATAGCGTCTGGTTGGCACTGCCGGAGTGAATATCAATCAGATAATCGGTCTTGCTAATGATCTGCTCAGTCATAAAATAGGCAATCTGTTCGGTCAGTGTGCCATCCGCACGGCCAGGAAACTCACGATTGAGATTTTTCTCATCCACCGGACTCAGGGCAATTCTGCGCCCGTGGAAACCCTCCAGATTGGCTAGGTGTACCAAGACCAATGTGCCATGCAGTTGGTCAGGCCGTATGGTTTGGGCCAATTGCTGCAAAGCAAATATCGCTGGAAACTCGTCACCGTGAATCCCAGCAGTCAGTGTCAATACCGGGCCAGAAAATTGACCATGGATGACCGTGATCGGCAATGCCGTTTGTCCGACGGGCTGCATCCATGCTTGCACGGTTCCCGCCGACACGTGCTGGCCAATGCCAACAAATGGTGCTTGTGCAAATGCACCTGATAGATGAGAAATCATCATCATGATAACCAAGTAACGCATCACCTCTCCAGAATTGCAACATTGTTGCGAAAATCTGTCATTGTACATGAATCGCGATCATTTCAGACTGCATTAGCACCTCATCAAACTACGTAAAATCATGAGCTGATTTTACGTGATCGCTTCAGGTTTATTTTGAAACACGGGCGTATAGTAGAAGTCATACAAGCACATCAAACACGATGTGTTACTTGACAACCAAAAGGAGACCAATCATGTGGACTAAACCAGCTGCTACAGAAATGCGTTTTGGCTTTGAAGTGACAATGTACGTCATGAACAAATAATCAGTGATTGTGCTTATCACACGCTGAACCAAACCCGCCCCAAGGCGGGTTTTTTGTTGCCCGTTGCGATCTCTTATACGATCCTTTTTGTGATCAAGCCACAGGAACCTTCTATCCTTGAGGTTTACTAACTAATCGTCATTCGCCTTATAATTACGGCATTCTTTCGTCTGATGACGTTTTCTAACGGAGTATTAAATGCGTTTACAGTCTTTTCTAGTTCTATTATTGGCCACGATGCTGAGCCAGCCAGCATTTTCCCGTAATATCAGCAACGAGCAGGCTGAGGCTGCCAGCGCACGCGATGCCGTGGGTGATGCCATGAGTAAGCTCAGTGATCTCGAACAAAAAATCAAATCTCAAGAAGCGCTTGTCGCACGCGAGCAGGAACGCTTAAAGCAATACCAGTCTGAGAAAGCTCAGACCGAGAAGGACCTTGAAAACAAAAAAATGATTTTTGAGCAAAAATCCAAAGTGCTGGATGATGCCTGGAAACAACGTAACGCTTACTGATTCAGCCCCCCTCCGAAAAACCAGTTTTAGAACTGGTTTTTTTATGCCGCTAGGTGACATCGCTCCTGACGGCAATGTTTTTGAGAAATCAAGTCAAGTTGACTTGCGTCAATACCCCCTGGTGATTGCCAACCTACAATGCACACAAGTTCAATGCACTAATGGAGTGATCACAATGAAAAAAACCGCAATCAGTTTAATGTTGGCAGCGTTGTTGCCTGCCATGAATGTACAGGCAGAACAAGGCGATTGGGTAGTCCGCTTGCGTGCCACCAATGTCAAACCAAATGAAGACAGCAGCCTGGGTAAATACGTAAACCAAAATGTTGCTAACGTCATGACACCAAGCGCTGAACTCAAAGTGGACAGCAATACTATCCCTGAGCTTGATATCAGTTACTACTGGACCAAAAATATTGCTACGGAACTGATTCTGGCATTGGGCACAAAGCATGATGTCAAGATTAGTGGTGATAGTGCAGGGGTAGTTGGCAACCAGAATTTGGGCAGCATTGATGCCCTGCCACCGACGCTCACCGTACAATGGCACTTTAATCCAGACGCAACATTTGACCCTTATGTGGGTGCCGGCATCAATGCGACCTTTATGCTGGACCGCTATTTGAGAGGCTCAGCGGGCGCAATTAACGGTGAAAAAATCAGGATTGACCGTAGTAGTTTCGGCGCTGCGCTGCAGGCAGGGTTTGATATCAACCTGAAAGATGGCTGGCTCATCAACGCGGATGTGAAGCGTCTCTGGATTGACACAGATGTTGAACTGAATAGTGCGATCACTGGCCGCTGGACAAAAATTGACAAACTGGATATCGATCCATGGGTGATTAGTTTTGGTGTAGGCAAACGTTTCTAAACCCACTTTTAGTAAAGTCTCTTCCCTGGGGCAGTAATACGCTCCATTTACCTCTGATGCTACCCCAGCGTCAGAGGTTTTTTTATGGGGATTTAATCCACGGTCACTCGAAATTAAAACGCGACGACAAGCTAGTGAGATTCAGCTGCTCTAATAGTTGCTGGCCCCGCTCACGCGCACTCCGTTTGCGCTGTCCGGTATATTTGGCAATGATGAGTTCATTTTTCATGGAGTGCTCCCAGCCCACCAGCTCCGTGACGGTCACCTGGTAGCCTTGTGCTTCCAGCGCCAGGCAGCGCAAAACATTGGTCACCTGGCTACCGAACTCACGAGTATGGATAGGATGGCGCCACAACTCACTCAAAAACGTTTTAGAGAGAGTTTCAGCCTTGTGCTGGCGCATCACTTCAGCCACCTCGGCCTGGCAGCAAGGCACTAACACCATAAACTTTGCCTGCTTTTGCAAACCAAACTGGATTGCGTCATCTGTGGCGGTGTTACAAGCATGCAATGCAGTCACGATATCCACTGCTTCCGGTAATTTTTCTGACGCCATGGCCTCAGCCACGGTAAGGTGCTCAAATTGCATGCGGTCAAAACCACATTCCAGCGCCAGCTGGCGTGACTTTTCAATCAACTCGCCTCGGCTTTCAATGCCAATTACCTGGCCGCCCGCATGTTGCTTGAGCAATAAATCATACAAAATAAACCCGAGGTAAGACTTGCCTGCGCCATGGTCCACCAACACTGGTTGAGGCTGCTTCTCCATCACCACCTGCATCAATGGTTCGATGAAGTTGACCAAATGGTAGACTTGCTTGAGTTTGCGGCGACTGTCCTGGTTAAGTTTGCCATCACGCGTCAATATATGCAGTGCCTGCAATAACGGGAGGGATTGGCCAGGCTTCACTTCGGGTGGCAATTGTAGGTTGACCATGCGGATGAGTGCTTTAAAATACTAAATATGCAAGTTTAACATGTCGCCGAAACAGTATCGCTATGGCTGCCATGCCCTCCCCTGAAGCATTCTCGGGAACTCAAAGGCTGTTTTGAACATCTTGTTTATCATAGGCAGTTAAATCGATGCGCAATCAATGCAAATAAACACTGCCACTTTTGCAGCTATGTTGGCATATGCTGCATCAATCTGCTGCCTTGCAGCGCTGTTGTTTCAATCGTACCAGGGGAATTTTTATGCCTGACAGTTTAACCAAGCTGTTTCTTGTTTGTTCACGAATACACCTCAAAGCCGCCCAGTTTTTTATGCTCACGCTCTTCCTACTTACAAACTCAGTGGTTGCGGATACGGTATGGTTAAAAAATGGCGATAAAATCACCGGCACCTTGGGTGCCAAAATCTCCAACAAACTCAGCGTCAAAACCACTTATGCGGACGAAGTCAAAATCAACTGGAACGATATTCATAGCATAGATGCTGATAAACCCATTCTCATGCAATTGGCTGATGGCAGCATCGTCAACGGAAGGCTTGTACATGCCGAAGAAGGTCAGGTGATCCTGGATGAGGAAACCAATACCGTTTTGGTGGATACTGAGCTCAACGAGATTCGCTATATCAACCCCACTCGAGACCTCATAGGTGAAGGCTATGTCTGGACTGGTAACCTCAGCCTTGGCGGGGCTTTTAACAGTGGCAATAGCGACAACCGCAACATGCAATTCAATGGTGAGTCAGTCTTACGTGGTCTGGAAGATCGGTATACCGTCCAGGGTTTTTACTACTGGGCAGAGGATAATGGCAATCAGACACAGAATAACGCCCGCGTCCGCGGACAGTATGACCACTTTTTTACCAAAAAATGGTTTAGCTACCTCAACACCATCCAGGAAAAGGATCGCTTCAGGGATATCAAGCTACGTAGCCAGTACGGTGTGGGTACCGGTTATCAGATTTTTGAAGGGGACAAGCGTAACCTTTCACTGGAAGGCGGTTTAACCTGGATCGAGCAGGATTATTATGAAGACACGGACGAAAACCATCTCGCATTGCGTTGGGCGGTGAACTATAACCAGTATTTGTTTGACTCTTTTGTACAGGCATTCCATCGCCACGAAGTGTTGTATACACCCAGATCGCCCTCGCAAGTCCTGGTCTATAGCTCCACGGGTTTACGCTTTCCCTTTATTTTTGGCCTGAGTGCGTCCACCCAGGTAGACTATAACTATGATAGTCGCCCTGTGGATGACCGCAAAAAAGGCGACACGCGCGCGCTCTTCACTCTTGGTTACAGCTGGAAATAAGCAGCAACCTCTGGCATTTAGAGAGTTTTCGCTTAAATGTTAAAATAATGCCTTGATTGTGTGCGTGCTTCTGAATTAGTGCTTACACAATCCAGGTACGGAGACATTGATACCGTATTTTTTGAGTTGAGCATGGAGCAAAAATATGGCGATACAATGGTTTCCGGGGCATATGACCTCTGCCCGCAAAAAGGCAGAAGAAACACTGGAGCATATTGACGTTGTGATAGAAGTACTGGATGCACGAATCCCCGCAGCCAGTCATAACCCCATGATTGAGGAAATGCGCAATTTCCGCCAGCGCCCCAACCTTAAAATTCTCAACAAAGCTGATTTGGCCGACCCTCAAGTTACCCAGGCCTGGTTGAATTACTTTAACAGCCAGCCCAATACCAAAGCGGTCGCCCTCTCCTGCAAAAAACCGGGCGATGCCAAGAAAATTCCTGGTTTGTGCCGGCAACTGGCGCCCCACCGCGGCACCCCCTTAAAACCATTACGCATGATGATCATGGGCATTCCCAATGTTGGCAAATCCACATTGATGAATGCCCTGCTTAATCGTCGCGCTGCCAAGGTCGGCGACGAACCGGCGGTGACCAAAAGCCAGCAGCGCTTTGACCTCAGCGACAGCCTCAATATTACGGATACGCCAGGGATGATGTGGCCAAAAATCGAACATGAATCGGATGGCTATCTGCTGGCTGCCAGTCATGCCATTGGCCGCAATGCCGTGATTGATGAAGATGTGGCCGAATTCCTGGGCAACCTGTTGCTTAAACAATACCCTGCGCTGATGAATACGCGTTACAAACTGGATGCCATGAAGCTGGATGTGAATAGCATAGATGGTATTGACCTGCTGGAAGCCATTGCCAAACGCCGCAGTTACAAACGTAACGATGGTGAATGGGATATGGAACGCACGGCCATGGCCCTCCTCACGGACTATCGGAGTGGAGCGATTGGCCGGGTTAGCCTGGAGTCTCCGCAGAGCAGGGCTGAGATGCTGGCACTCGCGGCAGAAAATACGGCTAAAAAAACAGAAGAGCAGGCGCAACCAGAAGCCGATACACTTTAAACGGCTTTAACATCTTTAAGCAATAAGACTGGCATGCCGTTTGGCAGGCTTACTTTCTTCCGCTGATTTGGCCTGTAATTGCTCAACATTACTGGCAATGCGATTACGGCCCTCTTTTTTGGCCTTATATAGGTTCTGATCAGCCGCAGAAAATAGCCCTTCGAGCACATAACCTACGGTCTCCGAACTGACTGCGCCAACACTGACCGTGCATTTGATGGCTTGTGTTTCGCTACGCATGCTTTCCACGCCGGCAATATTCACCGGGGTCACCTCAATAATACGGCGGATACGCTCCGCCAATATCATTGCTTCATGCTCACCCGTGTTGGGCATCAGGACACAAAACTCTTCTCCCCCATAGCGGCCAATCACATCGCCGCCACGTAATGCCGCGCGTATGGTGCCAGCACATGACTTGAGTACCACATCGCCTACCAAGTGGCCATAGACATCATTGACCTTTTTAAAATAGTCCAGGTCGACCATCAACATCCCCATGGGCAAGCGAAGGCGTTGTGAAACAGCCTGCATGCGCGTGGCAGCTTCCTGCAAGCCACGCCTGTTTAATACACCTGTCAAGCCATCCATGGTGGCAATCGCCTGCAATCCAGCCTGGGCGCGGACATGCATCACCAATAACATCAAACTGGTCACAGTCACCATCGACAGCATCATGATCGTGGTGAGATAGGCATGGATAGGCCAATGCGGAAATGTGTGCAAGTGACTGTCATCCGTTAACACGACCTTGACCGCAAGTACGGCCAGCATCAGGCTAACCAGAGCAAACAGGCTGCAACACAGCCAGAAAACGTGGGCCACAAAATCCTTGCCGTGGCCTACCAGGCTGCGCGTAGCATGCCCAAAGACATACATCAATGCCGTCAGATTGAACAACAGCAACCATCTGTCTGGCAGATACATATTAATCATTACAGCATTGCCAGCCAGCATCACCGTGATCACCACCAGGGTGCGGTAACGATAGACGCGATAGCCTCTAAGCAATCGAATACCGTTGGCGAACAGGCTCACACCGAGTGCAATAATCGTGACTGAGGTGGCAATATAAGCGCTATGACGGCCATATATCAATGACGTTTCTGAAAAGAAATAAACCGCCAGGCCCAAAGCAAAAACCAGCAATCCGCGCACCCAATGCATCACCAGGCTACGTTGCTGATAGGCGCCAAAAATCAGCAAGACCAGAACCTGCGTTAAGGTAAGTCCAATTGATGATAGAATGACACTGTTGAGATCAAACACAGGGACGGACAAAGTTTGTTTACCTGAGAAGCATATTACTATGGTTGACCAACTATACCCATTTAAATGAAGGGGTTAAATAGTCCATATAGGCTAATATTCCCTACCGCTTTGTTGTTTACCACATACCCTGAAGTCCCATGCAGCATCTTCTGAATCCTCCGCAACGCGAAGCCATCCATTACCTAGATGGACCTTTACTCGTATTGGCTGGCGCCGGTAGTGGTAAAACGCGGGTGATTACGCAAAAAATTGCCTACCTGATTAACCAGGCCGGTTATAAAGCCAGCCAGATCGCAGCGATTACCTTTACCAATAAGGCCGCCCGTGAAATGCAGGAACGTGTGACACCGCTGCTTGAGGGTAAAAGTGGCAAAGGCCTGACAGTGACCACCTTTCACTCCCTAGGCCTGCAAATCCTGCGCCAAGAAGCCGCCCTGCTCGGTTACAAACCTCAGTTCTCTATTCTTGATGCCTCGGACAGCTTTAAAATCCTCAGCGATATCTTGGCCACCACAGACAAACAACTGTTGCGCAAAACGCAATGGCAAATCTCCAGCTGGAAAAATGCGTTTGTGAACCCGGATCAAGCCAAATCGCAGGCGGATGAAGAACTCACGCATGCCGCCGCCCGCGTTTACCAGCTATACCAGCAAACTCTGCGTGCCTACCAGGCGGTGGATTTTGATGACCTGATCAAAGTCCCAGTCGAACTGTTTGATCAGCACAGCGACATGCTAGACAGATGGCAGCGCAAACTGCATTACCTGCTGATTGATGAGTACCAGGATACCAATGCCTGCCAGTACAGGCTGATTAAACAACTCACTGGCTTGCGAGGCCAGTTCACTGCTGTGGGCGACGACGACCAGGCCATTTACGGCTGGCGCGGTGCCGACGTGGAAAACCTGCGTCAATTAACTGTGGACTTCTCCAAGCTTAAAGTGATCAAACTGGAGCAAAACTACCGGTCAACGGTGCGTATTCTGCGTGCTGCCAACCACGTGATCGCCAACAACCCAAAACTGTTTGAGAAAAAACTTTGGAGCGAGCACGGCACAGGTGATCTGATTCATGTGACCGCGACGCAAAGTGAAGAACACGAAGCCGAAACCGTAGTGATGAAACTGCAGGCGCACAAATTCGAGCATCGTACAACGTATAAAGACTATGCGATCCTCTACCGCAGCAATCACCAGGCACGCATCATCGAGCAGTTTTTGCGTAACCACAAAATCCCCTACACTATTTCCGGCGGGCAATCTTTTTTTGACAAGGCTGAGATTAAAGACATCACCAGCTATTTACGCCTAATCGCCAACGAAGACGATGATCCGGCCTTTATCCGCGCCGCCACAACGCCAAAAAAAGGCATAGGCAATACCACCCTGGAACGGCTGGGCGAATATGCCAGCGCACACAAAATGTCGCTGTTCGCCGCAGCATTTGAAGGTGGCTTTCAACACGAAATCGGTGCCAAGCAACTCGATGACCTGCTCACCTTCTGCCGCTACATCCAAACCCTGCAAGCCCGCGCCGTCAAAGATCCCGCCAATGAAGTGCTCGGCGACCTGATAGCGGCCATTCAATATGAAAGCTATCTCTACGATGGCGAAGAAGCCCGATCCGCAGAAACGCGCTGGGGCAACGTTCAGGAATTTGTCGCCTGGCTCAGCAAAAAAGGCGAAGCCTCAACCGAATATGGCAATGAGTCTGATGGCAAAAACCTGCTCGAACTCACACAACTGGTTTCCCTCATCACCATGCTAGAAGGCCGTGAAGATGGCGAACCCGACGCGGTCAAACTCTCCACCCTGCACGCCTCCAAAGGCCTGGAGTACGGCCATGTCTTTTTAATCGGCTGCGAAGAAGGTATTCTTCCGCATACAAACTCTATAGACAGCGACCAGATCGAAGAAGAGCGCCGCCTCATGTATGTAGGCATTACCCGTGCCCAAAAATCACTCAACATTACCTGGTGCAAAAAACGCAAGCGCGCGGGAGAAATGCAAGCCTGCGAGCCCAGCCGATTTATTACTGAATTACCGAAAGATGATGTCAAGCACTTTGGCAACCCGTTTAATGGGCCGGATCAGGTATTGAGCAAAGACTATGGCAAAAGCAAGATGGCGAATATCAAGGCAATGCTGGCGGCCAAGCAATAGATGCAAGACCAATCCCTGTCTGTTAATATTCCTTCAAACACGCAATTTTATTGCAAATTTTCCGCACAAAAAATGCTATGTAGCCATGATGATTGGGGTTCAATAAATGACAGAGCATAACACTCAAAATTTACGCTGGGTGCAGCGATTAAACAACTATGAAAAAGCGCTTGAAAGCCTCACCGCCGCTATCGATTTGAGTAAAGAAAGAGCGTTATCTGACCTGGAAAAGCAAGGTTTAATTCAAGCATTTGAATTTACGCATGAGTTAGCTTGGAACGTCTTAAAAGACTATTTTGATTACCAAGGTACACAAAACATCACAGGCTCACGAGATGCAACGCGTGAAGCTTTTAGTAAAGGGCTGATTCTAGATGGTGAAGGATGGATGGCGATGATACAAAGTCGCAACAAAACATCGCATACTTATAACAAAGCTGTTGCGGAAGAAATCATTGAGGCGATACAAAACAGTTACTATGCTTTATTTGTAGCGCTCATGCATACACTCAAAAAGTTACAGTCAAATTTAGAATAGCAAATCAGTCATGATATTTGGACTACCCGATACCGCGATACACAAACTGAATGACGTGTTTAGTCAAGATGCGCGCATCAAGAGTGTCTGGCTATATGGTTCCAGAGCACTAGGTAGAGAAAAGCCAGCCTCTGACATTGATTTATGTATAGAAGCTGAAGCATTAAAGCTTAAAGATTTGCACCTGATTGAAAGAAAAATAGATGACCTATACCTACCGTGGAAAGTAGATTTATCTCTCAAACATCACATTGATAACCCTGCTCTAATTGCGCACATAGAGCAATTCGGCATTCGTTTTTTAAATCAATAAATAGACGCATAAAGCAAAAATATAAGCCTTCAACTCAGCCGATTTATTGCTCAGCTACCGAAAGATGATGTGAAGCATTTTGGCAACCCGTTTAATGGGCCGGATCAGGTATTAAGCAAGGACTATGGCAAAAGCAAAATGGCGAATATCAAGGCCATGCTGGCAGCTAAGCAATAGATGCAAGGCAGATCACTGTCTGGTGGTTATTTTTTGATGTTCAAATCATCACGCAGGGATAAGCTACTGCAAATACCAAAAGCGCAGTAAACTGCAATTCTTCTCTGATAAAAGTCCAAAATTAAATTTCATTGCATATTTTTTACTAAAAACGAAGCATGAACATCAAAAGCCTGTACCACCATCTGACAAAACTAAGTGACTTTTATAAAAACGCTATATTACTAACGTCAATGAGCATTTTTGCAATCTGGGTTATTAATATCCAGCATGGATGGATCACCAATGACTCGATTCTATATTTTGAAATGGCCAAGCATATTGCAAATGGTGATTTTCAAGCCGCTTATGATGTAGAAAAGTTTAGTTGGGGCTTCTATCCTGCCCTGATCGCCTTGGTGCACAAAATAACAGGCTTGGGTTTACATGCGTCTGCCAATCTATTGATTGTCGGCTTTTTTGTAGGCCTAGTGGGGGGACTGATGCGGTTGGTGCAAATTGCGGGCGGTAGCTGGCGCGAGCAATATTTGGCAGTATGTTTGCTCCTGGGAGCACGCTACATGGTTGGCGACATCATGCCCATGGTCAGCCGAGATCTAGGCTATTGGACCACTATGTTATGGGCAGTCAATTTTCTAGTTTTATATTATCAAAAAGCCAAACTTGCACATGCGTTTTATTGGCAAGGCTTTGCATTGATAGCTTTGTTGTTTCGGATTGAAGGTGCAGTCCAATTATTGGCATTGCCTCTATTCGGTTTATGTTTTACAACGCAAGCCCGCACATGGTGCCAAAGGTTAATGCCTTATGCGTTAGTGCTTTTGGGAGCATTCATATTGGCAACTATGCTGATTGCCAAAGGTGAAAGCCTGGATAACCTAGGGCGCATGAAAGAGCTGTTTACTGGATTGAGTGATATTCAATCTAATTTTTCACAAAATTTATCACACCGCGTAGAAATCATGCGCAATGATGTCATCGGTGAGCCGTTCAAAGAATATGCCTGGTTTACTTTTTTGTTAGCCTATCTTGCAATAGTGACCATCAAGTGTTTAAGTGTTGCAGGCTGGGCACCGACACTGTTATCAGTCACGCAATTCAACCGCATTAAATCAGTCTGCGAGCCAATTACTACTCGGTTTATCTTATGGTGTATGTTGCTGTCATGGGCAACAGGTTGCCTTATCGCATTTAAGGTTAACCTGCTTTCCGGCAGGTATGTGGGCTTATTTGGCATTGCACTCATCACTTTAGGCAGTTTTGCACTTTCTGCATTACTCAACCAACTCAGCGCTTGCAAATTAAGCAAGAAATCAAAATCGCTACTGGTTTTTGTCACAGGCTTAATAGTCATCGGCTTTATAGGTAGTGTTGCTCCCAAAAAACAGAGCTACTATTTTGAAATTGATGCTGTTCGTTATGTAAAACAAAAAATAAAACCTAACGAAAGTGTTCTTTACTCCTCGCCCAGGCAACGTTTTTATGCTGATGCACCTTACGAAGGCAGATACTATGATGAATGGGAGTATATACAAACTCGTATTCAAGATGGCCGTATCAATCAATTCAACCACCTCGTGATTCATCTCGATGCAACGCCAGAAAATCAATCTAAAGAACACTATCTAGCAACCCATTTAAGCCAATTTAAACTAGATAAAACATTTTACGGCCATAAAAATAAGAAACGCATTTTAGTTTTTAAAAAAGTAGTGGAGTAATTCGATGATTGGTAGATAAAACCTTATCTACTAAGGCATCCTTCAAGATACCTCATAGCTAGAAACGCCATAAAGCACATAGTAAATTCGTTTAACGGGCTATACCAATGACTTATCTTACAAAGAGAAAAGCAAGATGACTAAATTCAGGCGACGCCGACTAATAGGATGTCAAAAAAGCAATGGCGGTAGACGGGCAAGCCAAGATATGCGCATGTTATAATCCGTGCACTTTTTAACTCAGCAATTTAATCATGTCACAAAAAGTCGCTTTAATCACAGGTATCACTGGCCAAGATGGTGCATATCTGGCAGAGCTCTTATTGAACAAAGGCTATATTGTGCATGGCATCAAAAGACGCTCATCGTTGTTTAATACCGCCCGCGTGGACCATCTGTTTCACGATCCGCATGCTGAGGGCAAGCCGTTTTTCTTGCACCATGGCGACATGACAGACTCTTCGAGCCTGACCCACATTATCCAGAAAGTACAACCAGACGAAATTTACAATCTGGCCGCACAAAGCCATGTTGCAGTATCGTTTGAGGAACCAGAATATACCGCCAACTCTGATGCACTCGGTGCTTTGCGCATACTGGAAGCCATCCGCATTCTTGGGCTGACCAAGAAAACCCGCTTTTATCAGGCATCCACATCCGAGCTGTATGGTCTGGTGCAGGAAGTCCCGCAAAAAGAAACCACCCCGTTCTACCCGCGCAGCCCATATGCAGTTGCCAAACTCTATGCCTACTGGATTACTGTTAACTATCGTGAGGCATATGGCATTTATGCCTGCAATGGCATTTTGTTCAACCATGAAAGCCCCATCCGAGGCGAAACATTCGTCACCAGAAAAATAACGCGCGCACTGGCAAGAATCAAGCTAGGCTTACAGGACTGCCTGTATCTGGGCAATCTGGATGCAAAACGCGACTGGGGCCACGCCAAGGACTATGTCGAAATGCAATGGCTGATGCTGCAACAGGCCGCCCCTGAAGACTTCGTGATTGCAACCGGCGTGCAGTATAGTGTGCGTGATTTTGTCAATGCGGCTGCGAACGAACTCGACATGCACATTCAATGGCAGGGCAACGGCGTAGACGAAAAAGGCTACGATGACAGCGGCAAATGTATCGTTCAGGTCGATCCACGTTATTTCCGTCCAACTGAAGTTGAAACCTTGCTGGGCGACGCCTCCAAAGCAAGAGACAAACTGGGCTGGACACCCAAGATTTCATTTGCAAGCCTGGTCTTGGAAATGGTGCGTGAAGACTTGCGGATTGCAGAGCGTGACGAACTGGTCAAAAAACACGGATACGTCGTGCAAAACTATTTCGAGTAACTGACCCATGCGTATTTTACTTACTGGCGGCAGTGGGCTGGTTGGCAAGAATATCATCGATGCCTTTGCAAACACCGCATTTGAATGGCTGGCACCTTCCAGTCAAAAAATGAATCTGCTGGACTACGCGCAAACCAGCCAGGTGATTGCCGATTATCGGCCTGACCTGGTCATTCATGCTGCCGGATTGGTGGGTGGCATACAGGCAAACATGCGCGAACCGGTCAACTTTCTGGTGAAAAATCTCGACATGGGCCGCAATCTGCTGATGGCCTGCCTGCAACACCGCGTCTCACAAGTGCTGAATCTGGGCAGCTCCTGCATGTACCCGAGAAACCATGAAGCGCCACTGTCAGAAGACATGGTGCTCACTGGTGAACTGGAGCCGACCAACGAGGGCTATGCACTGGCCAAGATTGTAACAGCACGGCTGGCTGAGTACATACAACGCGAGCAGCCTGGCTTGCAATACAAAACGCTGATTCCATGCAATCTCTATGGCAGATACGACAAGTTTGATCCCAAACAGTCACATCTGATTCCGGCAATCATTCATAAAATTCACTTGGCCAAAACGCAGGGTGACGCAAATGTCGAGATATGGGGCAGTGGCGAGGCCAGACGCGAGTTCATGTATGCAGGCGATCTGGCCAATTTGATTGTGATGGCCGTCAGTCGCTTCAGCACATTACCAGCAACCATGAATGTTGGCCTGGGCTACGATTACACCATCAATGAATATTATCAGGCAGCGGCCGAGGTGATCGGCTTCCAAGGCGCGTTTGTCCATGACCTGAGCAAACCGGTTGGCATGGCGCGCAAACTGGTCAATATCGATAAACAAATAGCATGGGGCTGGCAACCGGGATACTCGCTGAAACAGGGCATCGCTCGCACCTACGATTATTATGTGAAGGAATTGCAATAATGTCTTTTAAATACCCTCTCGCCACCACCACCTGGGATGAGAAGGAAATCGCCGCCATGCACCGCGTGATCGACAGTGGCATGTTTACCATGGGCAGTCAGGTCAAAGCATTTGAGGAACAGTTTGCCAAATTTACCGGCAGCCAATATTCTATCATGGTCAATTCAGGCTCTTCCGCCAACCTGATCATGATTGCGGCCCTGTTCTACAGCAAAAACCCCGCGCATAGTCTTAAGCGCGGTGATGAAGTGATCGTGCCTGCCGTTTCATGGAGCACAACTTATTACCCGCTTTACCAGTACGGACTCAAGCTTAAATTTGTTGATATTGATCTGGAAACCCTCAATCTGGACATCGAACAACTCGAAGGCGCCATTACAGAAAATACTCGAGCGATCTTGGCTGTTAACCTGCTGGGCAATCCAAATGATTTCCAGCGTATAAAACAACTCATCAGTGGCAAGAATATTTTATTACTGGAGGACAATTGTGAGTCCTTGGGCGCTACTTTTGAAGGAAAACAAGCCGGCACATTTGGCGTAATGGGTACTTACAGCTCGTTTTTCAGCCATCACATTTCAACCATGGAAGGTGGACTGGTCGTCACGGATGATGAAGAGCTCTATCAAATAATGCTCTCGCTTCGCGCACACGGCTGGACCCGCAACTTGCCTAAACATAATCTGGTATGTGGTGAAAAGAGTGACGATCCTTTTGAAGAGTCATTCCGTTTTGTACTACCGGGCTTTAATCTACGCCCCCTCGAACTTTCAGGTGCCATCGGTATCCACCAAATTGAAAAATTACCCCGCCTGGTCAAGGCCAGAAGAGAAAATGCCAAGCTACTACAAAGGAGTCTTTCCAATCATCCTGAAATTATGATCCAGAAAGAAGTCGGAGAGAGTAGCTGGTTCGGCTTTAGCCTGGTTATAAGACCTGAAAGTGAACTGACACGCAAAGGGTTGATTGAAAAACTCAATAACCTGGGGTTTGAGTGCAGGCCAATTGTGGCAGGTAACTTTGCCAAGAATGAAGTCGTCAAATATTTTGACTCCAGTGTGCACGGACAGCTAAAAAATGCTGAGCACATTGACAAATTTGGCCTGTTTATAGGTAACCATCATTATAAGATTGATGAAGCGATTACGGCGTTATCTGAATTGTAAAGGCAAATTATGAAAGCAGTTATCTTAGCGGGTGGATTAGGTACCCGCATCAGTGAAGAAACTCACTTGAAGCCCAAGCCTATGATTGAAATCGGTGGCAAGCCAATACTATGGCATATCATGAAGCTGTATTCAGCTTACGGCATTAATGATTTCATCATTTGCTGCGGGTACAAAGGTTATGTTATTAAAGAGTATTTCGCCAATTACTTTCTGCACATGTCAGATGTGACATTTGATATGTCTAATAACAGCATGCAAGTGCATCAGCGTAATGCAGAACCCTGGAAAGTCACACTAGTGGACACTGGCGAGCAAACTTTAACCGGTGGCCGTCTTAAGCGCGTCGCAGAATATATCAAAAACGAAGAAGCGTTCTGTTTCACTTACGGGGATGGCTTGTCAAACGTTAATATCACCGAGCTGGTTAAATTTCACAAACAACATGGCAAACTGGCAACTGTCACAGGTGTTCAACCACCCGGTAGATACGGTGCGCTCGAGTTAAACGAGAATCAGGTCACAGGCTTTGCCGAGAAACCTAAAGGTGATGGCGGTTGGATCAATGGGGGCTTTTTTGTACTATCACCACAATGTATTGACTATATTGAAAACGACCAATCAAGCTGGGAAGGTTCCCCTCTGATGCATCTGGCTCAAACAGGTCAGCTGATGGCTTATGAGCATGAAGGATTCTGGCAACCCATGGACACCCTGCGAGAAAAAACACTACTTGAGTCTTTATGGGCCAGCGGCGAAGCACCTTGGAAAGTGTGGTAACAGTGCACGAGTTCTGGCAAAACAAGCGGGTATTCCTGACTGGTCACACGGGCTTTAAAGGCAGCTGGCTCGCCCTGTGGCTGCACTCGTTGGGTGCAAAAGTCTATGGTTATGCGTTGCCTCCCAGTACCACACCTGCACTATTTGAGGCCGCTAATATAAAACCTTTATTAAGCGGTCATACGCTGGCTGACATACGTGATTACACTGCGTTGTCTGTGGCCATTACTGGAGCAGAGCCAGAGATCGTGTTTCATTTGGCCGCACAACCGCTAGTACGCCTTTCCTATCTCGATCCGATTGAAACCTTTTCCACGAATGTCATGGGTACGGTTAATCTACTTGAGGCTCTCAGGCAGTCTACTCATGTCAAAGCTGTCGTGAATATCACCACAGATAAGTGCTATGAGAACAAGGAGTGGGTGTGGGCCTATCGAGAAAATGAGCCCATGGGTGGTCATGATCCCTATTCCAGCAGCAAAGGTTGTGCAGAGCTTGTCACTGCCTCTTATCGCAATTCGTTTTATGAAAGTGCAGGAATTGGCTTGGCCTCTGCGAGAGCTGGTAATGTCATCGGTGGTGGTGACTGGTCTAACGACAGATTGATCCCTGACTTTCTGCGTGCAATTGTTGCACAGGAGACGCTTAAGATACGCTCACCCCACGCAACCCGCCCTTGGCAACATGTGTTGGAACCGCTTAAAGGTTATTTGCTGTTGGCACAAGCCCTGTATCAAGAACCGCAAAAATATGCGTCGGCTTGGAATTTCGGGCCGCATGATCAGGATGCCAAAGAGGTGGCCTGGATTGTAGACAAACTAGCTACCTACATGCCTGGAACTCGCTGGGAAATAGATGCCAAGCCGCAACCACATGAAGCTAATTTATTAAAACTGGATAGCAGCAAAGCGCGACAGTACCTTAAATGGCAACCTGTGTGGGACCTTGAAATGGCCTTACAGAAAATTGCTGAATGGCATCTTGCCTGGCATGCACAGCAAGACATGCAGGCCGTCTGCCTTGCCCAAATCGCTGCATATCAGGCATAAGGCAAGAATATCATGGAGCGTTTTCGCTTTCGTCCTACTCCGCTTACTGGTTTGACGGTCATTGAGCGCACCTGTATTGAAGACAGCAGGGGTTTCCTGAGCCGCTTCTTTTGTCAGGAAACCATGTCAAGGCTGGGAATGAAACCGATCCAGCAAATCAATCACACCTTGACCAGAAAAGCCGGTGCGATCCGCGGCATGCATTTTCAACATCCGCCTGCCGCCGAGATCAAAATTGTCAGTTGCCTTCAGGGTCGCATTCTGGATGTCGCCGTCGATTTACGCGCTGGCTCCCCTACTTTTTTACAATGGTTTTCCGCTGAATTAAGTCGCGAAAACCAGTACAGCCTTTTCATTCCAGAAGGGTTTGCTCACGGCTTTCAAACATTAACTAAAAATTGTGAACTGCTTTACTTGCACACAGTAAACTACTCGCCTACACATGAAGCTGGATTAAACCCGCTAGATCCGCTGCTGGCAATTACCTGGCCGCTGGATGTCAGCGAGATTTCAGCTAGAGACCAAGCGCATCCTATGCTAGACTCCAACTTCAAAGGAATTGAAGTATGAAATGTCGTCATTGCGATCACGAAGTTAAACATGCATTTGCGGACCTTGGAAGTTCTCCGCCCTCCAACGCCTACCTCACCAAAGCCGCACTTAACAAACCTGAAAAGTGGTTTCCACTCAAAGTGATGGTCTGTGATCAGTGCTGGCTGGTGCAAACCGAAGACTTTGCTGACGCGCATGAACTATTTGATGCCGATTATGCCTACTTCAGTTCGTTCTCCAGCTCCTGGTTGAATCATGTCGATGTTTATGTGCAGGCGATGATCACCCGCTTCCAACTGAATGCAAGCTCCAAGGTAGTTGAAGTAGCGGCCAATGATGGCTATCTACTGCAATATGTCAAAGCTAAAAATATCCCATGTCTAGGCGTAGAACCTACCCATAGCACCGCTGTAGCTGCCAGAGACAAAGGCATAGAAATTGTCGAGTCATTCTTTGGTGTTGCATTGGCAAAAGAGCTGGTTGCAACAGGCCATCAAGCAGACCTGACTGCGGCAAATAATGTGCTTGCTCATGTGCCAGACATTAATGATTTTGTCAGCGGATTCACGCACCTGCTCAAACCCAATGGCGTTTCAACCTTTGAGTTTCCCCATCTGGTGAATCTGGTACAACAAAACCAGTTCGATACCATCTACCACGAACACTTTTCATACTTGTCTTTAACGAGCGTTAAAGCTGTTTTTGAGAAAAATGGACTAGAAGTATTTGATGTAGAGGAAATCCCGACTCACGGCGGCAGCCTGCGTGTGTATGCTCAACGCGCAGATACCGGCAGTCACCTTAAAACCGCTCGCCTGCAAGACCTGTTGGCTAAAGAGAGTTCTGCTGGCGTCGACAGCATAGCCTTTTATGAAAACTTCCAGGAAAAAGTAAATCACATCAAAGATGAACTAATTATTTTTTTAACCGAAGCTAAGCGCGCAGGAAAAAAAGTTATTGCCTATGGTGCTGCTGCAAAAGGCAATACATTATTAAATTTCGCCGGTATTCGTCCGGATTTATTACCGTGCGTGGTCGACAAAAACCCGGCCAAGCAAAACAAATTCATGCCTGGCAGCCGTATTCCCATTACAAGTGAAGAAGTAATCCATACACAAAAACCGGACTATATACTGATTCTGCCATGGAATATTAAATCCGAAGTGATCGCGCAATTAAGTTATACCAAAGCATGGTCAGCAAAATTTGTGACTGCTATTCCGAAGTTAACAACGCAATAAATATGTTAGATATCCATACCTCAGCATATATATCTAATTTAGCTGACATCGAGGACTCTAAAAGAGGTAGCCTTATCAGAATAGGTGCTAACTCAACCATAGATAGCTTCGTTAAAATAAAACCAGCTGGTGGAAATGGCAATCTGATTATAGGTGAACATTCCGTTATAAACTCTGGTTGTGTACTTTATACAGGTAACGGAATAAATATTGGCAATCATGTCGCTATTGCTGCCAATACCACTTTAGCTCCAGTAAATCATGCTTATGAAAACAAAAACATCCTAATTACAAAACAAGGTTTTATGCCATCTAAAAGTGGTATCACCATTGAAGATGATGTCTGGATTGGCGCAAATTGCGTTGTTCTGGATGGAGCAATTTTAAGAACTGGCTGCGTTATTGCTGCTGGCTCTATTGTTCGTGGAGAAATCCCTGCCTACTCCGTGAATGCTGGCACTCCTCTGAGAGTTATTAAGTGGCGAAAATAAAATTCACAATTCTGGGCGCTTCTGGCTTTATTGGGAGTAATCTCAGAGAATATTTAGCTTCTAAAAGGTATCAAGTGAATACACCTGATAGAGACTTTTGGACCAATATTGAAAAACAAAAACAAAAAGAAAATTTAGGTCATGTTATTTATTGCATTGGCATGACTGCTAATTTCAGAACGAACCTCACAGGCACAATAGATTCGCACATTACATTGCTTAATCAACTGATAAAGCAATGTCAATTTGAGTCAATTACTTACCTATCAAGTACACGTGTTTATGAGGGCGCCTCACATACAGCCGAAGACACGATGCTACAAGTAAACCCCGCAAAGTCAGGGCAAGTTTACAATATCAGCAAATTGGCCGCTGAAAGCCTCTGCATCTCTACAAGTTCTAAAGCAAAAATCATAAGACTTTCGAACGTATATGGGCAGGATAATAAAAGTAAAAACTTCCTCTCTTCAGTTTTACAACAATCAGCTAGCGATGGCGCGGTTACCTTTCAAACTTCGCCAAGCTCTTCAAAGGATTTTGTTTCGATTAATGATGTTGTTAAACTTATCCACTTAATTTCACTAGAAGGTAAAAGTGCAATTTACAATGTTGCATCTGGCGAAAATACAGCAAACCAATTGATATCCGACTTTTTAACATCTCGTAAAATAATTACACAATATGAGAAAAATGCCCCAGAGTGGAAATTTGAACCAATAGATAATAAGAAAATTAGAAGCGAATTTGGAGTCTCTCTACAGCGGTTGGAAAACAATCTACCCAGTCTTTTTGACTACTACACAAAAAAGGTTAGCAAATGAACCCCATTGAACAGTTCGAGCTTGAAAAAGCACAAAGAATTAACCAGCTCAGTAACGACAATCCTTTCAAGGAATTATCTAGAAACTGGGTTGAACAAAGTATGAGAAAGTCGTATGTCTACAACTTCTCATGGATGGGGAGACCTGTAATTCAATACCCTCAAGACATGATTGCAATGCAAGAACTAGTATGGGAAGTCAAACCAGACCTAATCATTGAAACAGGAATTGCTCACGGTGGTTCATTAATAATGAATGCATCCTACTTAGCCATGCTTGACTTTTGTGACTCCCTTGAATCAGGCACACCACTAGACCCAAAAGCACCGAAACGCCGTGTTTTGGGACTAGATATTGACATTCGTGAGCATAATAGAAAAGCCATTGAAGCGCACCCCATGTCGCATAGAATCGATATGATTCAAGGATCATCGATTGACTCAACAACGATTGAACAGGTAAAGAGTTATTCTAAAAACTTTCAGAGAATTCTTGTTTGTCTAGATTCAAACCATACCCATGATCACGTTCTGGCAGAATTAAATGCTTATGCATCACTTGTATCAATAGGCAGTTATTGTGTGGTTTTTGACACTTTTGTTGAGGATGTCCCAAAGGATGTATTCACGAACCGCCCATGGGAACCAGGTAACAATCCTAAAACTGCTGTATGGGACTTTTTAGACAACAATCAAAACTTCAGCATAGACAAAACAATCGAAAACAAATTACAGATCACCGTCGCACCGGATGGTTTCTTGAAAAGAATTCGCTAATTTCATCGTTAACTAAATTGTCATTAAAGAGAAATGTAATTGCCAACTTTCTAGGCCAAGGCTGGACTGCAATAATGGGTCTGGCTTTTATTCCTTTTTACATCAAGTATCTCGGCGTAGAGGCTTATGGGCTGATTGGTTTTTATGCGGGCATGCAAGCTTTGCTGACATTGCTGGATATGGGAATGACGCCAACGCTAAACCGGGAGATGGCTAGATTTTCAATAGGAGCTCACACTTCTCAATCAATTCATGATCTTCTACGGAGCCTAGAGATTATATGCTTATGCTTATCCTCACTGATTGCTTTATCTCTATGGGCAGGCTCTGGGTATTTATCAACTAAATGGTTAAAGGTAAATAATCTACCAATTGAACAGGTATCACAAGCAATTTCAATCTTTGGACTGGTGTTGGCTTTACGTTTTGTGGAGGGAATATACCGTGGCTCGCTGTTTGGTTTGCAACTTCAAGTTTTCTACAACGTTGCTAATGCCATCCTAGCTACTCTGCGTTATGGAGGCGCAGTCGTCCTGCTTGCTTTTGTTTCTCCTACCATCAAGGCCTTCTTTTTTTGGCAAGCCGGAATTTCATTGCTCACTATTTTTGTTTTCGCATTAGCTGTGAAAAAATCCTTACCTCCCGGGGATAGGCGACCAAAATTTAAAGTAGAAGCTATTGATGAAATCTGGAAGTTTGCCGGTGGCGTAATGCTGGTAACATTATTGGGCATATTACTGACACAGGTAGATAAAGTATTGTTATCTAGATTGCTCTCTTTAGAGTCATTTGGATACTACACCCTTGCTACAACATTAGCAGGGGTTACTTACATGGCGGTAACACCAATTACAAGAGCATTTTATCCGAGCTTAGTAGCCCATTACACAAATAACAACCTGAATCTCTTAGCATCTAAATACCACCAGGGTACACAGTTGGTAACCTTGTTTACAGCAACACCAGTGTTACTTATTTCCTTTTTTCCTAAAGAGCTTATATTTATATGGTCTGGTGATGGAACTCTGGGTGAGAGGGTTGCGCCAATTCTATCTGTTTTTGCGGTAGGTGTATTTTTAAACGGATTGATGTATATGCCTGTGCAATTACAACTGGCGCATGGCTGGGTTAGCCTAAGTGTCAAAACAAATCTTTCAGCAGTTGCAGTACTTCTCCCCGCATTATTTTGGGTTGTTCCAATTTACGGAACTTTAGGTGCGGCTTGGGTTTGGGTTGTACTAAATATAGGGTATGTGTTGTTTTCAATACAATTTATGCATAGAAAATTACTGATTTCTGAAAAGTGGAACTGGTATTGGTATGACTTTTTCTTACCAGCCATCGGCCCTTTGGTCATCGTTCTAATTGCAAAATGGGGGCATGCAACGAATTATCAAAATCGCTTTAGCGAGTGTGTGTTTTTAATGACTGTTGGAGCACTTGCATTTGCTGTATCAATGGCGTCTGCCAATCAAATAAGGGCAAAAATATTCTGGCAGATCAAGAATTGCCAGTTAATACTTTGTCGTGTGATCAGGCTTAGATTTGGAAAGTAGTATGAATCATATACACGCAAAAAATGTGCTCCCACTTATAAGTGTTGGAATCCCCACATTTAATCGCCCTGAAAGCTTACGTAGGGTATTACTCGAGATCAATCAACAGACCTATAAAAATCTGGAGATTATCGTTTCTGATAATGCATCAACTGGCAGTGAAACAGAAAATATTGTGCGCAAGGTAATGCAAAATGACTCGCGAGTAAGGTATATCAAACAACCTAAGAACATCGGGCCAGTTCATAACTTTCAATTTGTTTTAATGCAAGCTACCGGCGAATACTTCATGTGGGCTGCTGATGATGATTGGCATGATCAAAAATTTGTGGAGGTGTTATACCAAAATTTGATGACTGACACATCAGCGGTTGTTTCTTTTTGTAATTTTGACTCAAGAGATGAACATGGCAATCCAATACTTGTATATCCGAACTTTTACAACACCCTCAAAGGGATGTGCTACTGTTCAAATTTTATCAGACAAGTACAGTTTTTTTTATTAAGAGAAGGATCTGCAAAACCGCATCCCATTTATGGCCTTATCCGGCGACAGAATTTACTAGGATTTTCATGGACTACTTTTGTTGAAAAATATGGATGGTATGCCTCAGATGTGTTATTTGTATTTTATTTAATGACCCAAGGAAGACTTGTACTAACCGAGCAAAAACTTTTTGGGTGTACTGTAGGTAATTATAAAAGTTATGATGCTCTTAACAATAACTGGAATTTGTCGAAATATTACAAGTTTATGCGCGAGCAATTCAGATATATCAATGGATACTTTAAAATCTCCAAAGGCTTAACCAAAGCCACAATCATTGTACTTTCTCCGATAAAGCTTTTCGAAATTACTTTTTTACTTCATGTAAGATACTGCTATAAAAAAATAAAAAAATCTCTAATATAAATTTTATTAACTCTTAATAAATGATCATAACAAAGATTATCGGGGGCTTAGGCAACCAAATGTTCCAGTATGCAATGGGCTTGAGTCTTGCCGAAAACAATCAAACGCCCCTCAAGCTAGATTTATCTCAATTTACTGACTATAAACTGCACAATGGTTTTGAACTCAGCAAAGTTTTTAATTGCAGTGCCGAAACAGCAAGTGTTACACAAATAGAAACGCTTCTGGGAATTTGTAAATACAGTTTTATCAGACGAATTTTAAAGAACACATATTTAAAGAACTTAAGGCCAGCGCAATATGTTGTTGAACCATTTTTCGGTTACTGGGATGGAGTCAATTTTTTGGGGGATAACGTTTACCTTGAGGGCTATTGGCAAAGCCAAAAGTATTTTATAGACTATGAAAGTACGATTAGAACTCACTTTACTTTTAAAAACATATTAAGTGGTGAGAACTTAAAACTATCAGATCGAATAAAAGGATCGAATTCAGTTAGTTTGCACATAAGAAGAGGTGATTATGTTACAAACAAAAATAATGCATTTATTGGCACCTGCTCTTTGATTTATTATCAAAATGCGATTGAGTACTTCTCAACAAAAATTGCCGATCCGATTTTTTTTATTTTCTCAGATGATATAACGTGGGCAAAATCTAATTTAAGATTAGCAAACGAGCATTATTTTGTAGGTCACAATCAAGGTGAAGATAGTCATTTCGACATGCAATTAATGAGTTTATGTAAGCACCATATTATTGCTAATAGCTCATTTAGTTGGTGGGGTGCATGGTTGAATCCTAGCAAGGATAAAATCATTATTGCCCCCAAAAAATGGTTTGCGAGTGGTCTAAATGACCAAGATTTAGTCCCCAAAGACTGGTTAAGAATTTAAACGGACGTGAATTGAAAGTCTTATTAATAGGCGGCAACGGTTTTATTGGAGCTAAACTAGCTCTTGTACTGCACTCAAAAGGTCATCAGGTTACAGTGATTGGGCGTAATGTAAACAAAAAACCATCCTTATCAAAAGGAATTCAATATTTTTCTGGTGATTTTGGTGATATTGACTTTATTGCACCATTTGTAGAGTCACATGATGAAATTGTGCATTTAGCTTATGCTTCTGTACCTAACACTTCTTTTGAAAACCCTTTATTGGACTTGCAAGAGAACTTGACTCCATCAGTTCAATTGTTTCTTGTCACAGCGAAGTTAAAAAAGAAGCTATTACTAATTTCTTCAGGCGGGACTATCTACGGCGAGGCCTCATTTACCCCCATATCGGAAGTACACCCCAAACATCCGATTTCTCCATATGGTTTAACAAAACTCACCCTAGAAAACTATGCTTACTTATATGGCAGGACACATGGGCTTGATTTTAAAGTTATTCGGCCAGCAAATGCTTATGGTCCAGGACAAATCCCATTTAAAGGACAAGGTTTCATTGCCACTGCAATCGCTTCAGCAAAATTAGGTAAACCAGTTAATATTTTTGGTGTGAATGGTACAGTCAGAGACTATATTTACATTGACGATCTAGCAGAGGCAATTTTACTGTGCCTTGAAAGAGGTAAAACAGGAGAGTCATACAATATTGGTACCAGTGTGGGCTTTAACAATTTGGAACTAATAAATAAGTTGAATCACCTTTTGAAAAAATTCGAATTGCCCATGGTATCAGTGACTCATTTCCCTGGTCGTCCGTTCGACGTTAAGTGCAACATTTTAGACTATGCAAAGTTTAATCGGCACACCGGCTGGAAACCCTCTATCAGCCTAGACGAAGGACTTGAGCGTACAATCCGAGAAAATCAAAATAATTTGTTTAATTAAGAATGAATCAACCGTTGATTTCAATCGGCATGCCGATCTATAACCCTGGCCAGCTATTACGAGAGGCAATTCAATCCATCCTGAACCAAACGCATCAAAACTGGGAGCTTTTAATTGTTGATGATGACTCTACAGACCGCGAATTAGAAAACATTGAAGCAAGCGGGCTATTAAATGATAGTCGAATAAAAATCTATAAAAACGAGCAAAACATAGGTTTAGCCGCCAGCCTCAATAAATGTATTGAACTTGCGAAAGGTGAATACTTCGCAAGGATGGATCAGGATGACATTTCTTTACCTAATAGGCTAGAAGCGCAACTGGCTTTTTTAACGTCTCATCCGCAGGTAGATTTACTGGCCACCAGAGTAAATACAATAAACTTTAAAGGCAAAGTTGTAGGTAAACTTCCTTTTGCAATTACGCATGAAGATCTTTGCGCAAAACCCTGGCGAAGCTTTTATATGCCTCACCCCAGTTGGATGGGGAAAATGGAGTGGTTTAAACAACACCTTTATAAAGTACCTCAATCTTATTATTCTGAAGATTTTGAATTACTCCTTAGAAGCCATTCAACCAGCAGATTTTACTGCTTAAATTCTGTACTACTTCATTACAGAATAAAAAATAAGATTAATTATGTGAATACACTCAAAGCTTACAAAACAATATTTAAATTGCAAATTTGTTATTTTTTTAAAACAAAAAAACTTTGGTTTATTGTTTTGGCAGGAACCTGTTTTTTATCTCGACTACTAAATATTTCATTACTTTTTATCCGCCAATCTATATTACAGATTAAGCAAAAAATATCTAGAATTTAAGCATGAAAACGCTAATTACAGGTAGTAACGGTTTTATAGGTAGACATTTAACTAAACGCTTGTCAAATCAAGGTTTTGATTTAAAGCTATTATCTAGAAAATCATTTCAGGATGATTGCCAAAAGAATATTGAAATAATTAATGGGGATTTAACAGATCCGAACCTAGCAGATTCCAGTACTCTTGTGGACGATTGTGAGGTTGTCTTTCACTTAGCAGGTGAAACTACTGACGAATCTAAGATGTATGGTCTTCATGTAAATGGAACAGAAACACTTCTCCAACAAGTTAGAAACAGTTATGCTTTAAATCAGCGAAAAATTCATTGGATTCAACTAAGTAGTTGTGGGGCATATGGTGCCAGCAAATTAAATACAGGCATTCCTATAATCATCACGGAGCTAACTCGGACTGCCCCCCAAAACATCTACGAATCCACAAAGACCATTGCGGATGATTTGATCATAGACTTCGCAAAAAATAATGATTGGTTTAGATATACCATCATTAGACCAAGTATCGTTTTTGGTGATGGTATGCAAAGCAATACCTTACAAAAAATGGCTAAACTAATGAAAGTCGGAGTCTGGTTACCATATCATCCACTTGCAACTGCAAATTACGTATATATAGATGATGTGATTGAGGCAATTGATCGTTGTATAACTAATCCAGCGGCTCTTAATCAAACTTTTATTGTGGCGAATGATTGTGAAATGTCGCAATTTATGGATGGGATACTAGCGGGCTTATACGATTCAGAATCATTGAAGTTTATTAATAGACGCTTGGGATATCTAAGTAGCAGACTGATAAACGCTCTACCTCAAAGTACTTTTAACCTTTACAAGCTATCAGTTCTCTCACGCCACATTCATTTCTCTAGCAATCACATCAAACAAAAACTTAACTGGTCACCAGCCACGCCTGTTCCAGAACAAATTAAAAAGTTTGTACGTAGTTTGAAATGAAAAAAATCTGCTTTGTATTAACTACAGATATCGCTGTAAAAGCTTTCCTGCTCAATCATCTGCAGGCACTTACTCGTCAGTATGAAGTCAGCGTGATTGTAGGCACTGATGATCCGTCCTTTCTCGCAGAACACGGGTCACGGCCACAGTCGTTCCCATGCCGATTACCCGCAAAATACATCCTCTGAATGATATTAAATCTTTGCTTGAGTTGGTATGGCACTTCAGAAAAAATCAGTTTGATGCCGTGCACAGTGTCACACCCAAAGCTGGACTGCTTGCCATGTTAGCCGGCTTCTTGAGTGGTGTACCCGTGCGTACGCATACTTTTACAGGTCAGGTGTGGGCAAATAAACGCGGTCTGCCTAGATTATTGCTCAAGTGTATGGATAAATGCATATCCGCTTTTTCCACGCACGTAATTGTGGACAGTCCGTCACAGCGCGATTTCTTGGGCAAAGAGCGAGTCATCTCCAGGCAAAAGGCTCTTGTATTCGGCATAGGTTCGATTGCAGGCGTTGATAGCCAAAAATTTAAACCAGACAGAATTGCCAGGCAACAGGTCAGGTCAGCGCTTAATTTTACCGAAGAGACTTTCCTGTTTTTGTTTTTAGGTCGACTTAACCACGACAAAGGGATTCTGGAGCTCGCTCAAGCATATATACGAGCAAACTTGCCTAACAGTGGCCTGCTGTTTGTGGGTCCGGATGAACAGGATATGCAAAAAAAAATCAGCCAACTACCTGACTTCCTACGCTCGAATATCCGCTTTATTGACTACACCAACACTCCGGAACAATTTATGGCCGCGGCCGATGTATTATGCCTGCCAAGTTACCGGGAGGGATTCGGCACGGTGATCATCGAAGCAGCCAGTTGTGGTATCCCAGCCATCGCTTCACGAATTTATGGCATTACAGACGCCGTCGCTGAAAACCAGACAGGATTGCTGCATGTCGCTGGCGACGTAGATGACATTTGCTTAAAAATGCAACAGATTTATGCTGACAAGCCATTGTACCAATCACTGGCCACCGCGGCACAACAGCGCGCCATCCAGCACTTTGATAGTCAAGTGATCACGCAAGCGTGGTGTGACTTTTATGGGAAAGTTTTGGCATGATCAAGCGTTTGATGGATATCCTGCTGGTTGTGATGGCATTGTCGTTGCTCTGGCCTCTCATGCTGGTCATTGCATTGCTAGTACGCTGGCGGTTAGGTAAACCGGTGATTTTTAGCCAGACGCGTCCAGGTTACCTCGGCAAACCATTTAGAATTTACAAATTCAGAAGTATGACAGACGCACTGGATGCCAATGGATCCCCATTACCGGATGCCATGCGGTTGACAAAATTTGGAAACTTTCTGAGATCTACCAGTCTGGATGAGTTGCCAAATTTGTGGGCCATTCTTAAGGGGGATATGAGTCTGGTTGGTCCACGCCCTCTTTTGACGGAGTATTTGCCTTTGTACAATGCCCAGCAGGCACGCAGGCATCTGGTAAAACCGGGGCTGACAGGATGGGCGCAAATCAACGGGCGAAATGCAATTAGCTGGCAGGATAAATTCATGCTTGACAGCTGGTATGTTGACCACCAAAGTCTATGGCTGGATATCAAGATTATCTTGCTTACTATTAAAAAAATATTTGTGCGCGAAGGCATTAGCGCCAAGGGAGAAGCCACCATGCCTAAATTTACCGGGAACGACTGATGAGCCACTATTTTTATGGTGCTGGTGGACATGGCAAGGTGGTATTGGATGCCTGGCAAAAATCAGGTAACGCCTGTGTAGGCTTTGTCGATGACAAACCCCTGCAGGAGTGGGCAAGGCTACCCGTTTTTAGCCCGGCTTCCCTTTCCTCAGACGCTGTATTGCACCTGGCCATAGGCAACAGCATGATACGAGAAAAGCTTTCGCTGGCATTTAACAATCACGCTTTCTTTAACGTTATCCACCCGATGGCAAGTATTGCGTGTTCTGCGAGGGTAAATGAAGGTGGATCTTTCCTGGCGGCTCACGCGATTATCGGTCCAGAGGCACAGGTAGGCTTACACAACATTATTAACCACGGCGCCATTGTCGATCATGACTGCAACGTGGGGAATTTTTGCCACATAGCGCCCAATGCAGTGCTGGGGGGGGGCGTGACCATAGGCAATCATGTGCTGATTGGTGCAGGTGCCGTGGTGTTACCCGGCCTGCGCATTGCGGACCATGTTACAATCGGCGCCGGTGCGGTGGTGACCAAGGACATTTTGAATGCTGGTATATATGTTGGCACTCCCGCAAGAACAATAGGCTGAATGACTGATTAATAAATGCTAAATCACCCTGCGCTTTCTCCCTGGCCCTATTATGAGCAAGATGAAATAGAAGATGCCACAGCTGTTTTGCTATCCGGAAAGGTGAATTACTGGACCGGTGAAATCGGAAAACGGTTTGAGCAAGAATACGCCCTTTCTGTAGATAAACGCTTTGGCATCGCCTTATCCAATGGTACTGTGGCGCTAGAGCTTGCATTACGGGCATTCAATATAGGCCCGGGTGATGAAGTGATCGTCGCCTGCCGCAGTTATGTTGCCAGTGCCAGTTGCGTATTAATTGTAGGCGCAACCCCGGTTTTTGCAGATGTGGATATTGCCAGCGGTAACCTGAGCGCTGAAACCATTGCGCCCCACATTACTAAAAAAACAAAAGCGGTGATCCCGGTGCATATCGGAGGATTGCCCTGCGATATGCCAGGCATTATGCAGCTGGCGCATCAACACAATATCAAAGTCATTGAGGACTGCGCCCAGGCACATGGCGCCTCGATCGCCAATGTCAAAGTGGGGGGATGGGGCCATGCAGCCATTTTCAGCTTCTGCCAGGACAAAATCATCTCCACCGGGGGAGAAGGTGGCATGCTGGTACTTGATGATGAACAGGCTTACAAGGCCGCCTGGGCCTACAAGGATATTGGCAGAGACTTTGATGCCGTTTTTCACCAGCAACATCCTCCGGGATTCCGCTGGTATACCCATACCGCTGGTTCCAACTTCCGCCTGACCGAAGTGCAAGCTGCCATAGGTCTCAAGCAATTAGCAAAGCTTGATGCATGGATTAGTCGCAGAAATATCATTGCGCAAAAACTGGTCGCTGCATTATCGCAAGCCTCATTTATCAGGGTTCCCTCTGTGTCACATTCTGATGTCACACATGCTTATTACAGGGTGTATGGCTTAATTGAGCTGAAGAACCAGTCTGACGCTGAAAACCACTCGTTCCGCAATGAATTCGTTGCAAGTCTCTCTGAGATGGGATTACCCTGTTTTTCAGGAGCTTGCAGCGAAATATATCTGGAAAAGGCGTTTGAATCTTACTATGATGGCCAAAGAATGAAGAACGCAAAATATTACGCTGAGCGTGCATTTTGTTTGCTAGCGCATCCTACCATTACCGATGACCAGGTTGATCAGGCAGTCAAATTAATCAATACCCTATTGGCCAAATACCAGGGTTAGCCACCATGAAAAATAGTCTCCGTCGATTGCTCATTCCTTTGGCTATCTTGCATGATCTGGTAGCGGCTTGCCTAGTATGGATGACAGCATATGCTTTACGTTTCAACTTTTCTATTCCAGATCAATTTTACCAGTCAGTACTCATGATGTTGCCTGTAGTGGTGCTGATTGAGATATCTACATTTTATTATGTCGGGCTCTATCGTGGCATTTGGCGCTTTGCCAGCATCCCTGACTTGAAGCGCATTATCAAGGCCGTGGCCATTTCATCGGTGTTATTGAGTTTGGGTGCATTTTCCTTGCAGCCGGAATTAATCATTCCACGCTCGGTGCTGGTCATGAATCCCCTGCTTCTTATCTTATTTATGGGAGGCAGCCGGTTTGCCTATCGTGCATGGAAAGAGCGCCGCCTGTTTAACGTCACGGCTGCGCAAGGCAAACCAGTGATTGTCATTGGTGTAGAAGATGCCTCTTTTAACCTGATCAAAGAACTCAGCAAAAGCCCCGAGTGGCGTGTGGTGGCGATGATAGATCCCAGTAATAAACTGGTCGGCCGTGAAATCATGCATACCAAGATTGAAGGCAATCTGGAAGACATTGAACATATCGCGGCGCGACATGGCTGCCAGCATTGCATGATTGCCATGCCGGGCAGTCGGCATGAAAAACGGCGGCTGGCAGTAGAAGCGGCCAACGAAGTTGAAGGCATGGAGGTATTAACCTTACCAGCGATGTCTGACCTGATCAGTGGCCGCGTGAGTTTGTCGCAGATCCGCAAAATTGATGTTGAAGACTTGCTTGGACGTGATGTAGTACAGCTAGACACGCATGGCTTAAGCGCCATGCTGGCAAATAAAGTTGTCCTGGTTTCAGGCGCAGCAGGTTCGATTGGTTCAGAACTCTGCCGCCAAATCCTCAGTTTTCACCCGACCCAGCTTATTTGTTTGGATATTTCAGAATACGCACTTTACACCTTACAGCAGGAGTTTAATCAGTGGGGAACGAACACTGAGCTGGTCTATCTTGTTGCAGATGTAAAGAATCAACTCCGTATTCAGCGCATTCTGCAAGGCCATCAACCGGACGTAGTGTTACATGCCGGGGCATACAAACACGTACCGATGATGGAACATTTTAATGTGGTCGAGGCCTTGCAAAACAACGCACATGGCACCTACCAGATTGCGTCTGCATGTCAGGCAGCAGGTGTACCTACATTTGTACTGGTTTCGACAGACAAAGCAGTGAATCCAACCAATGTTATGGGTGCCAGCAAGCGGTTGGCCGAATTAATTTGCCAAGGGTTACAGCACAAAAAAAATTCGCATACGCGTTTTATTACGGTCCGTTTTGGCAATGTGCTGGGTAGTAGCGGCAGTGTGATTCCCAAATTCCGTGAGCAGATTGCGCATGGCGGGCCCATCACCATTACTCACCCTGAAATTACACGTTATTTCATGTCTATTCCTGAAGCTGCCCAACTGGTTTTGCAGGCCGCGACCATGGGTAATGGTGGTGAAGTTTTTGTGCTGGATATGGGTACGCCGGTCAAGATTGTTGACCTTGCACGGGACATGATCAAGTTATCCGGCCTGCAAGAGCAAGATATCCGGATTGAGTTCACCGGCTTACGTCCCGGTGAGAAGCTCTACGAAGAGTTGCTGGCTGATGACGAAAACACTTTGCCGACCAGCCATGAGAAGTTGCGTATTGCGCAAGCACGCAGCGCAGATGCAGATTGGTTAACCAATCTGCTGGAATGGTTGACTAACATTCCAAATTTGCAAGAAACTCAAATCAAGCAAGATTTGCAGCGCTGGGTGGAGGAATACACGCTGGATAAACGCCCTGCTCCTGCGATTTCATTACGTGGTAAAGAAATATCGTCTGAGAGCATACACGCCCCCTCACCATCGCAACAATTACACTAACGCCTAACCCTATTAGCTCAGCGCATGGACTTTAATTTGTATGCGCGTTAAAATATGCGCATACAAATATGCGCATGGAATATATCAATGCAAGCAACGACACCAGCAACACCAAGTCAAAAGAGCAGCACAAGTGGAAAGCGAGCAACCAACCTGAGCTTAAGCGTGGATGTCCTCGAAAACGCAAAGCGACTAGACATTAATATTTCTCAAGTATGCGATAACCATCTGCGCGAAGTGGTTAGACTTGCGCAAGCCAGAAAATGGCAAGAAGAACATGCTGAGTTTATTGCAGCATACAACCAGATTATTGAGGCTGAAGGCTTACCTCTTGACGAGTGGAAAAGCTTCTGATGGCAAGATTTGACGTTTATGTGAATACAGGCAGCCACGCCTCCACCACCCCCTATCTGCTAGATGTTCAAAGTGATCTGCTGGCTGGTCTGGATAGCCGAATGGTCGTTCCACTGCGACATCTTGCACAATTTCCCCAGGTCAAACTGCCCTTCCAGTTGATGCCGGTTTTCAATATTGAAGGTGTAGACTGTCTGATGGAAACCCCAAAAATGGGCGCAGTGCCGCAACGCATTCTTAAGTTACCTGTCATTTCCTTGGCTGCATCACACGATCAAATTACCGCCGCTTTAGATTTCCTGTTTCAAGGTTATTAACACTGGCATTTTCTCAAGTGACTCACAATACATCATGCCATTACTTACCCTGAAACAGGCCAGCCTGGCTTTTGGTCATGTGCCTTTGCTCGACCATGTCGACTTCCAACTTGATAATAAAGAATGTGTAGGCATTATCGGGCGCAACGGTACCGGCAAATCCAGCCTGCTTAAAGTAGTGGCCGGGCAGATCAAACTGGATGATGGTGAATACTGGCGAGATCCGGGCAGTAAAATGGCCTATGTCCCGCAGGAACCTGCACTGGATCCATCACATGATGTATTCACTGCCGTGTCACAGGGCCTGGGAGAGATGGTGGCACAGTTGCGGGAATATCACCACATTTCGCAACAATTATCCCACGCCCAAGATGAGGAAAATCTTTTGCATCGCTTGCAGCAACTGCAACAGGCGCTGGAGGCGGAGAATGCCTGGGCATTGCAGTCCCGTATTGAATCGGTACTTTCCAGGCTGGGTTTAACCCCGGACACACCAATTGCCACACTGTCTGGTGGCTGGCGTAAACGGGTAGCCCTGGCGCAAGCACTGGTACAGGCACCTGATGTCCTGTTACTGGATGAGCCCACCAACCACCTGGATCTTGAGGCTATTCTCTGGCTGGAAGAACTGCTACTGGGCTTTCAAGGGAGTGTCATGCTGATTACGCATGACAGACGTTTTCTTGACCGGCTGTCGACACGGATTGTCGAACTGGATCGCGGCCACCTGACCGAGTTTAGCGGCAACTATAGCCAGTACCAGATCAAAAAGGCGGAATTACTGGCCGTTGAGGCCCAGCATCAGGCCAAATTTGACAAATTTCTGGCACAGGAAGAAGTCTGGATACGTAAAGGGATTGAAGCGAGACGGACACGTAATGAAGGCCGCGTGCGCAGGCTGGAGCAGCTACGCCTCGACAGAGCAGCCCGACGTGACCGCCAGGGACAGGTCCAGTTACAGTTGGACGCCGGTGAGCGTTCGGGCAAACTGATTGCCGAGCTGGAAAACGTGCAGATGGCCTTTGGCGACAAGGTGCTCATAAAGCGTTTTAGCACACGCATCATACGGGGTGACCGCATTGGCTTGCTAGGACCAAATGGCGTAGGTAAATCCACCCTGCTTAAATTGATCCTGGGTGAGCTACAGCCAACAGCAGGAAAAATCCAGCTGGGCACCAATATCCAGGTTGCCTATTTTGACCAGATGCGTGAGCAGCTTGATCCGGAAGCGACGCTAGCAGATACCATTAGTCCGGGTTCAGACTACGTGCAGATTGGCGAAACTCGCACGCATGTGATTGGTTACCTTGAGGATTTTCTGTTTGCGCCGCAACGCGCACGCTCGCCAGTCAAATCACTTTCAGGCGGCGAGCGTAACCGTTTGTTGCTTGCGCGCCTGTTTGCACGGCCAGCCAATGTCCTGGTGCTGGATGAACCGACGAATGACCTGGATATTGATACACTGGAGTTGCTGGAAAATCTATTACAAGATTATCCCGGTACGCTATTCCTGGTCAGCCATGACCGCGCTTTTCTGGAAAATACCGTCACCCAGGTGATCGCTTTTGAAGGCCAGGGAAAGCTCACAGAATTTAGCGGTGGTTATGATGACTGGTTACGCTTCAGCCAGCAGCAACAAGATGCAACTAAACCGGCTATCAAACAAGCGACTACGGCAAATGACAGCCACAAGTTCAGCACTGCGCCTCCTGCTAACGCTCGCAAGAAACTGAGCTTCAAAGAGCAGCGGGAACTGGAAGCTTTACCCGCTGAAATTGAACAGCTGGAACAAGAGCAAGCAGAGATTCAGGCGCAATTTGCGCAAGGTGATATTTACAAACAGGCGCCAGATAAGGTCAAACAGCTACAGGAAAGGCTGGATGAAATAGAAGCACTGGTGCTGGAAAAACTTACGCGCTGGGAAACGTTGGAGAGCTTGAGTTAAGGCCTACCTGTGGGGACTTAAAAATAAAACAGCCGAAGGATCGCTTCGGCTGTTTTATTTATATCGGGGATTAAACGGAATAACTGCCACGTGCGGTATCGGCACGATGTGTTTGGCCATTTTTACCATAAAACTGTGGTGCAGCACTCTTGCCGTTCAACGCATCCAGTTTTTCCTGGTTACGCTGAAAGTTTTTGTTGATCAAAATGCCATTGAGGCGATTGAGCTCTTTAGCCTGGACCAGCTTTTGTTGAAAGCTGACCCATGCCTGCTCTAGCACAGTGCTGGATTGTTTTTTCAACCAGGCAGACATGCCCTGCTCATTAGGCTCAAAACCCGCGGCGGCAAGCGCATCATAGCGGGCATTGGCAGCTGCGCCCAGCGCTTGCAGCAGTTCAACGCGCTTGTCGACCATCTGCTCTATGGCATCCAGATCGGCAGACACTAGGGCGGACTGCTCAGACTGCAAATCATTCAAAAGCTGTGAAACCAGCGCTGCGTCTTTCTCAAAACTGACTTGAGAAGATAAATGATTTGCAGAAGTCATGAGGGTCACCCTTTATTGTTTGGTTGTATCAAATCTTTGACGCTCTGCAACAGGCCATCTGCCACTTTAGCGGTATCTACCGAAAAGTCACCACGAGCAATTGCAGCTTTAATTTCTTCAACCTTGTTGGCATCAAACACTTCGCCAGCTGCCAACCCGCTTTCCAGCGATTGCAACTGCACAGATGCAGAAGACAAGGTCACGTTATCTGTTGAAGCAGCAGTTGTGGATGCACCTGCTGCTTTGTCGCTGCCTTTATTGGCAGCACTTTTATCCAATGTTGGCTTGTCTACGCCAACACCCAGTTTTTTAATAGAATCTGAAATGTTCATGCCGTACCTCTTCTGATTTTGAATATGTTCAGGGCTTATCACATCCATCACCCTCATTCGTTAACAGTACTATCGGCATAGTTTAAGCGAACTTTAGTGCTTAATATAGTTTTTATCGCATGTTTGTAAATTTCAGACATTTTCAATTAAAAAAACGTTGCCCATCTGGTTAAAAACGCACGTCTACCTTACCAGAAGACTGTGCAACGCCTTTGATAATCTGGCCACTGCTAACTTTGACATCCACAACCTGGCCGACATTCGCGGTTTGCATGGCAGTACCATCTGCAGTGATGACAAACCCGTCGCCACGGCTATTCAGCTGTACTGTTTGCCCCTGCCTAATCACCGGGATCGCCTTCAGTAGCTCTGGTCTTAATACTGTACCCAGTGGCAAATTGAGTGCGGCCTGTTTGCCATCAAGCATAGATACATCAGTAATAATTCCTGCAGGTAACTTGCTCAAATCACCAGACTGCATCACCACATCCGTTGTCTGCACTGGTGAACCCTGACTCACTGGCAAACCTGTCACGGCATATTCACCCCATACCTGGACATCAGCCTGTACATAGAGTGTCCAGGGTTTGGTTTCAGACTGCAGGCAACGGACACCGATGTGGGTTTTACCCCACAGACGGGCACCTTGCACAGTAAATCCTTCCATCAAGCCGCATTCAGCGATACGGATACGGCTGTCCAATGGCTGGATCTCAATATTCACCTTGCCCGGATACCCTTGTGTCTGGCCCTCTACATACTGCAATACAGTTTGATATACGCGGCTGTGCATGTCAGTCGCAGGAGCCACTGCGCGCTGATTGGCAATGACAGCGCGGTCGGCCGATTGCACAGGTGAGCTCATCAACCATAACAGGCTGAAGATGACTGACATCAGAATGTGGACTGGGCGTTGTTTCATGTGCCCCATTCTACGCATCCGTGGCAAACTTAATTGCGGAAATAGAGAGGATTTCCTGCGTTTAATTCAAGAATCATTGTATAGGCGACGGCGTACACTAGGCAGAGCTAGTAAAAGTCATATGCGTGAACCAAGCCCGCTTAACTGGTTAACGACCGCAAATGACAAGAACTTTAGAGGTTCGAAAAAATATTCGAACAAGGCTTGAGAGTATAGCCTGGAAAGGACAAGACGATGATGAACAAACTGGACGCCGCACTGAATTTTCATCAGACGGCATTGCGCGTGCGCAATCAGCGTCAGGAGCTGTTGGCTTCCAATATTGCCAACGCGGATACACCACAATACAAGGCGCGTGATATCGACTTCAAGTCTGCCATGCAGTCTGCTCTGCAGCAGAGCACTGCAGGCAAACCCGCAACCAGTGCTGGCGCGATGCAACAAACCAATACCAGCCATATGAATGGTCAGGGCAGCAATGGGTATGTGGGGAGTGCCAGCGACCCGCTGTTCCGCTCCGTGGTTCAAGGTTCTGTCGATGGTAACACGGTAGATATGGACGTAGAGCGTAATGCCTATGTGGATAACGGTATCCGCTACGAAGCCAGCCTGACCATGATCAGTGGCCAGATTAAAAAAATGCTGTCTGCCATTAATGGCCAGCAATAATTAAAGGAGGTCTGTCATGTCTCTGTTTAACGTATTCAAAATTTCCGGCTCGGCCATGAGTGCGCAGTCCATGCGCCTGAACACCGTGGCCAGTAACCTGGCTAACGCCGACAGCGTGGTGAGTTCTGATGGCAAGCCTTATCAGTCCAAACAAGTCGTGTTCAAGGCGGTGCAGGACGCTGCTAACAAAAGCAGTACGGTTGAGGTCGACCGTGTGATTGAAGATACCAAGCCAGGCAAAATGGTCTACGACCCAAAACATCCGATGGCCAATGCCGATGGTTATATCACTATGCCTAACGTCAACGTGACTGAAGAAATGGTGAACATGATTTCAGCCTCACGCGCCTATCAAAACAACGTGGAAACCATGAATGCGGCAAAAACCATGTTGCTTAAAACATTGAATATTGGTCAATAACCTTTAGAAAGGGCACTAGCATGACCACCGTAAATAGTAACAACCAGGTTTCACAGGATTTACTGAACTCAGTGAATACCCGCAGTAAGACCAGCACTACAGATGAAACACAGGATCGTTTCATGACCCTGCTGATCACGCAAATGAAAAACCAGGATCCGCTGAACCCGATGGATAACGCGCAGGTGACTAGCCAGATGGCGCAGTTGAATACTGTGACCGGGATCAACAAGCTCAATGAAACCATGAGCAGCCTGATCGGCAGTGTACAACTGGGCCAAGCCTATCAAGCAACCAGCATGATAGGCCGCAATGTTCTGGTGGCAGGTAAAACGCTGACCCATACAGAAACTGGCGGCTATTTTGGCGTCAATGTGCCTAATGGCGCAGATAGCCTGTCCGTCGCGATTAAAAATGGGGCTGGAGCTACTATCCGTACGCTGACCTTTGGCAAACAGGATATTGGTGTGAACGCATTAAGCTGGGATGGAAAAATGGACGATGGCACGGTTGCACCAAGTGGCGAATACTCCTATGAAATTACGGCAAAAACCGCTGACAAAACCGTCAGCAGTACCTCGCTAAGCCTGGCACAGGTACAAAGCGTCACCACCAGCACCAGTGGTGCCAAATTAAATTTAAGCAATAACACGACAGTGTCTGCATCAGAAATCTCAGAGATTTTCTAATTCTTAATATTTTGAGTCCTTACCTAGGAGAGATAACATGGCTTTTTCACAAGGCTTGAGTGGTTTAAACGCAGCATCCAAAGCACTTGAAGTAATTGGTAACAACGTCTCTAACGCCAACACGGTTGGTTTTAAACAGTCTCGTGCAGAATTCGCTGATGTGTTCGCAGCCTCACTGAGTGGTGCAGGCGCAACGCAAATCGGTATTGGTACCAAAATTTCAGATGTCGCCCAGCAGTTTACCCAAGGCAACATTACTGCTACCAACAACACACTGGACGTCGCGATCAATGGCGCGGGTTTTTTCCGTTTGAGCAACAACGGTGCGATTACCTATACGCGTAATGGCCAGTTCCAAATGGATAAGAACGGCTATATTGTGACCAGTGATGGCAAACGCCTGATGGGCAACAGTGCAGACAACCTGAACGGTTCTAGTCCGGTAGAAATCCAGATTGACACCAGTGACCTACAACCTGTGGCCAGTACTAGAATCAGCGGCACCTTGAACCTGAACTCTGCCAGCGCGAACATTGACCAAGCCGTTACACCATTTAGCTCAACTGACCCCACCAGCTATACCAACTCTACCGCGATCACGGTCTATGACAACCTGGGTAACTCACATAATGTCCAAAACTACTATGTGAAAACCGCAGCCAACACCTGGAGCGTATACACAACGGTTGATGGTACGGATGTGACACCAACCCCGACCCCATCCATGGTATTTAATGCGGGTGCCTATGACTCAGCCAACTCAAGTGTGACCCCGATCTCATTCACACCTACCGCTACGGGTGGTGCTACCATGAATATCAGTTTTGATTACTCCAAAAGTACACAATACGGCTCTTCTTTCAGCGTGAACAAGCTCAGTCAGGATGGCTATTCTTCAGGGCGTATTGCCAGCTTCACCATTGGCGATGACGGTATTATTCAAGGTCGTTACACCAACGGTCAATCCAAGGATCTCGGACGCGTGATCCTGGCTAATTTTGTCAATCCTAACGGATTGCAATCCCTGGGCGGTAACCAGTGGATGGCTACTTTCGAATCAGGCGATGAATTGATTGGTGCCCCTGGCAGCAGCACATTAGGTGTATTGCAATCTTCCGCCGTTGAAGACTCTAACGTTGACCTGACTGCAGAACTGGTGAATATGATTACAGCACAGCGTATCTACCAGGCCAATGCGCAAACAATCAAAACCCAAGACCAGGTCATGCAAACACTGGTCAACATGAGATAGTGACTGTTAACGATTAACCTTCTGATAGAGGCTGCATTATGGACCGTCTGATTTATACCGCAATGACTGGTGCCAAGCATATTCTTGAGCAACAGGCGACCACTGCCCACAACCTGGCAAACGCAACCACCACCGGCTTTAAAGCCCAGGTGGACAGTTTTCGCGCCGTGCCTGTTCTGGGCGATGGCCTGCCTACACGTGCGTTTGTGGTCGATGCCACAGTAGGCACCGATTACAAGGCTGGCAGCATACAGCAGACAGGCCGCGACCTGGATGTCGCTGTTGAAGGCCCTGGATGGATTGCAGTGCAACGGGCAGATGGTTCAGAAGGTTATACCCGCAATGGTTCCCTCAAGATTAATGAGAATGGCCAGCTACAAACCGAATCCGGTATGAATGTGATGGGGGATGGCGGCCCGATCAGCATCCCGCCTAATGTGATTATCAGCATAGGTGGTGATGGCACGATTTCCGCCGTCAATGATTTAACCGCACCGGGTGCCACCAACATCCTGGGCAGGATCAAGCTGACCAACCCGCCAGAAGCCTCGCTCAAGCGTGCCGAAGACGGCTTGTTTGTGACCAGCAATGGTCAGGCAGCCCCTATGGACGTGAACGTCAAAGTGACCAATGGCGCGCTCGAAAGCAGTAATGTGAATGTGGTGGAAACCATGGTCAATATGATCAGTCTCGCGCGGCAATTCGAAATGCAAATGAAAATGCTGGAGAACGCGCAAAACAACGCAGGAAAAGCAGACCAGCTCTTCAGTATGAATGGCTAACGCTTGGACTAATATTGCAGTATGAACATGGCTTTAAGCCCTAGGAGTGAACGATGATACGCTCATTATGGATTTCCAAGACAGGTCTGGATGCACAACAAATGCAAATGGACGTGATTTCAAACAACCTGGCCAACGTCAGTACAAGTGGTTTTAAGAAATCACGTGCCGTGTTTGAAGATCTGCTTTACCAGAATTTGCGCCAGGCTGGCGCCCAAAGCTCACAACAAAGTCAGTTGCCTAGCGGCCTGCAATTGGGCACTGGCGTCAAACCAGTAGCGACAGAACGCATTTTCACCCAGGGCAACCTGCAGCAAACTGGCAATGATAAAGATGTGGCTATTCAAGGCCAAGGCTTTTTCCAGATTTTGCTGCCAGATGGCACGACTGCCTACACGCGTGATGGTTCATTTCAAGTCGACAGCCAGGGGCAACTGGTGACAGCCAGTGGCTTTCCGGTTCAACCGGCGATTAATGTTCCATTGAATGCACAAAGCATTACGGTTGGTCGCGATGGCGTGGTCTCCATTACCACGCCAAACTCCACGGCCACCACCCAGATAGGCCAGCTTCAGTTAGCCACCTTCATCAATCCGGCCGGCTTGCAGGCAAAAGGTGAAAATATGTTTGTGGAGACAACGGCGTCAGGCAATGCCAACATCAACACGCCGGGGACTAATGGCGCCGGCCTGTTGACACAAGGCTACGTGGAAACTTCTAACGTAAATGTGGTGGAAGAGCTAGTTAGCATGATTCAAACACAGCGTGCTTACGAAATTAACAGCAAGGCCATCACTACATCTGACCAAATGTTGCAAAAGCTGTCGCAAATGTAATGTTTATCTGAGATTAATACGAATGTTGAAAAATGCCTTTATGAGCCTGTTACTCTGCCTTGCGCTATCCCAGCTGTTAAACGGCTGTTCAATCACGCCCTCGACGATTGTACAAAAACCGGAAACGCCGCGCATGGCGATGGCACGCCCGGACGCCCGAACAGAGGGAGCTATTTTCAACAGTGCCGCTTACAGACCTTTATTTGAAGACCGCAGACCGCGTTATGTCGGGGATATTCTGACCGTACGCATTACCGAGAATACCTCGGCCAACAAAGGCTCCGATAACGAGCAAACCAAGGATGGTTCAGTCACGGGTGCGATCACCGGGCTGTTTGGTCACAACGTGCCTAAAGCATCATTCAATGCCGGGTCCGCGCTCTCTTTTGAAGACAAGGCCAGTGCCAATGCAAGCAATGCCTTCAATGGTTCTGTCACAGCCACCGTGGTTGATGTACTGCCAAACGGTTATCTGGTCATCAGCGGTGAAAAACAGATTGGCTTTGACAAGGGCACTGAGTTTGTCCGCTTCTCCGGGGTCGTCAACCCTGACCTGATTACCATCGGCAACGAAGTAGTGTCTACAAAGGTGGCAGATGCTCGTATCGAATATCGAAGCAATACAAAAATGGATGCTGCGGAAGTACTCTCCATGTTCTCCCGCTTCTTCCTCAGCATGATTCCGTTGTAGGAGAGACGCATGCAGACACTTAAATACCGTTTACTCACTGGACTGGCAAATCTGATACTAGCATTCGGTCTGCTGGCCATCAGCCCGTTTGCTCAGGCAGAGCGCATCAAGGACATCAGCAATATTCAGGGCGTCCGTAGTAACCAGCTCATCGGTTACGGCTTGGTGGTGGGCCTGGATGGCACCGGTGACATGACCGTACAAACGCCGTTTACAGTACAAAGCATCATCAGCATGCTCAATCAGATGGGCGTCACCGTTCCGCCTGGCACCAACCTGATGCTAAAAAATATTGCAGCAGTGATGGTCACCAGTTCACTACCAGCCTTTGCCCAGCCCGGTCAGACCCTGGATGTCACTGTCTCCTCCATGGGGAATGCCAAAAGCCTGCGTGGTGGTACCTTGTTGATGACCCCTTTAAAAGGCGCAGATGGCCAGATTTATGCCATGGCCCAAGGCAATCTGGTGGTTGGCGGCGTAGGTGCAGCGGCGAATGGTAGTCAGACCCAGATCAACCATTTAAGTGTAGGCCGTATCTCAGAAGGTGCCACCGTTGAACGCGCCCTGCCCAATACCTTATTGCATCAGGATATTGTCAAACTCGAATTGAAAGAAAGCGACTTTTCCACCGCCAACAATGTGGTTGAAGCCATTAACAAAAAGTTTGGCCCCATGACTGCGCAGGCTGAAAGCGGCCGCGTGATCCAGGTGCGTCCGCCTGAAAGCATGAGCCGCGTCTCTTTCCTGGCCAACCTGGAAACGATTAACGTGGCCCTGGCTGCGACACCCGCCAAGATTATCCTCAATGCACGTACCGGTTCCGTGGTCATGAACAAGGCGGTGACGCTGGATAGTTGCGCGGTTTCCCACGGTAACCTGTCTGTGGTGATTAACACTTCCCCTGTCATCAGCCAGCCTGGCCCATTCTCCAATGGCCAGACAGTGTCGACGGCAGTCTCAGAAATCAATATCAACAAAGAGCCAGGCAAAGTACTCAAGCTGAATAACGGCGCAAACCTGTCTGATGTGGTGAAAGCCTTGAATGCGATTGGCACCACTCCGCAGGACTTGCTGGCCATTTTGCAGGCCATGAAAGCAGCAGGCGCCCTCAACGCCGAGCTTGAGGTTATCTAGCGGGAGGCAGTGATGCAACCACGTATAGACCCTACTACTCAAAGCTTGGCCATAGACGGCAATTCACTGAATGGCCTCAAGCGTGCCAATAATGACTCGCCAGAGGCGATCAGAGCGGTTGCACGCCAGTTTGAAGCGGTACTGATGAACATGATGCTCAAAAGCATGCGTGACACGGTGCCGCAAGACGGTATCACCGATAGTGAACAAGGCAAAATGTTTACCAGCATGCTGGATCAGCAGTTGAGTACACACTTGAGCCAAAAAGGTCTTGGCCTGACAGATGTGCTGGTCAGGCAGCTCAGTAAGTTCAGCCAAAAACCAAGTGACGCAACAGAGGCTGGCAAAGACGCCAAATCCTCAGGCAAACTTGACTCAACTGCCCCACTCACTCATAGCAGCCATGCGGGTGCCAGGACAGTATTAGCGCAAGCGGCCCAGAAAATACGTGAGGCCTATCAGCAATGGGAAGCCAGAGACAGTGATGCCGTGAATAACAACCGGGACGACTGGGCACAAGGCATTCCGGAACTACCACCTCTGGTCGCTGACACACAGGAAAATATCCAGAGCTTCACCCTGCCCCAGGCACCTTTAGCCACGGCCATGCGCGAAGTGGCTGGTAAAACCCAACAATTTATCCAGAGCATGTTGCCACACGCCCAGGCAGCCAGCAGTGTATCTGGCATTCCAGCCAAATTCATGATCGGCCAGGCGGCATTGGAAAGCGGCTGGGGAAAACACGAAATCAAAACCGGCAACGGCACCAGCAGCCACAACCTGTTTGGCATCAAAGCGGATGCCAGTTGGAAAGGCAAGGTGGTTAACAGCACCACCACTGAATATATCAATGGTGTGAAACAGACCCGTGTTGAAAAATTCCGTGCGTATGACAGCTACAGCGATGCATTCAAGGATTATGCAAAACTGATTTCACAAAATCCGCGTTACCAGCAAGCCATGAATAACACGCATGATGCCAGCGCGTATGCCCATGCCTTGCAGCGTGCAGGCTATGCCACCGACCCGCAATATGGCAAGAAACTGACGCAAGTCATCAAGCATTTACAAGGCTAAAAAAGAAACAGCCCTAAAGAAACAAAAATAATTGCCGATAGGCATATTAACGATTACTTTAAAGTCGTGCCGGACTCTCTGCAGGGGGCTGGTACATGAGGAAAAAACATGTCAAATGTACTCACCATTGGTAAGAGCGCACTCAACGCCGCGCAAGTAGGCATTGCCACCGTTGGCCATAACATTGCTAACGCCGCCACTCCGGGATATAGCCGCCAAGTTGTGGTACAGGCCGCGGCGCAAGCACAAAACTTCGGTTATGGCTTTGTCGGCCAGGGCGCTAATGTTGTCGGTATACAGCGTGTTTATAATGAGACTTTGGCAAAACAGGTGATTAATGCCACGGCAACGGCCAAAGCCAGCAGTGCCTATTACAGCAATATCAGCCAGATTAACAACCTGCTGTCAGACAGCACAGCCGGTTTGAACCCTGTGATCACGAGTTTCTTCAGCGCGGTGAGTGCCGCCGCTGCAAACCCAAGTGATACAGCCACACGCCAGACATTTATGTCTTCGGCACAATCCATGATCAACCGCTTCAACTCGGTCAATAACCAGCTTCAGGATATGCGCAACAGCATTAACACGCAGATCACAGCGAGCGTAGATACGATCAACAGCTATGCTTCACAAATCTCCATCCTGAACGACACGATTAACAAGGCGCTGAACTCTACAGGTAACCCACCAAACGACCTGATGGATCAACGCGATCAGCTAGTTGCCAAAATCAGTGAACAAATCCAGACAACGATCATTAAGCAAGATGATGGTTCTTACAACGTATTTGCCGGGAGCGGCATGCCTCTTGTGGTCGGCACGACGCAATATTCTTTGTATACACGGGCCAGCGACACCGATCTTGGTCGACTCGAAGTTGCCTATGGTAACCCTGCGAGTCCAAAAATCCTGAGTAACGAAACGCTGACCGGCGGGACACTTGGCGGTGTACTTAAATTCAGAACTGACACGCTGGATGTTGTGCAAAACCAGATTGGACAACTTGCCTTGACGTTAACCAGTCAATTTAATGCGCAACAAACGCAGGGGCTGGATCTCAACGGCATTGCTGGCACCAATCTATTTAATACTATCCAGCCGCAAGTATCACCAAGTAGCAGAAATCCAAGCACCTCGCCTTTAATTACAGCGTCATTTGACAAAACCAGCCTGGTGACAAGCAGTGATTACAGCGTGAGATACACCTCTGGGCGCTATGTTATTACCAGACTAAGTGATAATGCGCAAATGCCGGAACCCGATCCAGATCCTTTAGCCATACCTTGGGATGGAACATTACCAGTCACATTCAATGGCATTACCATTGGCCCTGGTACAGGCACCCCCGCAGAAGGCGACTATTACATGGTACAGCCTACCCGGGCCGCTGCCAGTAATCTTTCCTTAAACTTCACAGATGTGAGTAAACTCGCACTGGCCGATGCAACAGGTGGTCCAGGGAACAACGTGAATGGCCTGCTTTTGGCAAAGTTGCAGACAGGTTATTTCGTAGACGGCGGCAACACCCTTACCCAAGGCACAGTGCGGCTGGGAGGCAGCGATGCCAATCCGGTATATGGTACTTATTCGAGATCCTTCTCTCAAATGGTGAGTGCCGTTGGCACAAAAACCAATGAGCTGAGCATCACCAGCCTGGCAGACGCGACTGCACTTGAGAATGCAACTAATGCGATGCAATCGGAATCAGGGGTCAATTTGGACGAAGAAGCGACGGATTTGCTGCGCTACCAGCAGGCCTACCAGGCAGCCGGAAAAATGATGCAAATTGCAAGCCAGCTATTTGAAGTATTACTGCAAATGGGTCAATAAGCTTTTCAAGGATAGGCAATCATGAGAATCAGTACCAATACTATTTTTCAATCTGGCACGAACCGGTTAATGGGCCTGCAAACAGACTTGAACAAGTTGAGTATTCAGACTGCCACTGGTAAAAGGGTAAACTCCCCTGCCGATGATCCTGTGGCTGCGGCCAGATTATTAGAGCTGAATACCGCAAAAGATTTAAATGCGAACTTTGCCAGCGCGCGGCAAACAGCACAAACATTGCTGGAAACCTATGAGACCAGTCTCACTAATGTGACTAATACCATTCAGGCGATCCAGTCAACGGTCATTTCCGCAGGGAATGGGTCATACACTGACTCGGAACGCACGAAACTCGGCAACGAGTTAAAAGGTTATCTGGATACTTTATTAAACCTGGCCAACAGTAAAGATTCACAGGGTAATTACATGTACGCAGGCTATGCGACACAAACAGTGCCTTTTGAACTGAATACTGTCAGTGGTCAGTATGAGTATAAAGCCAACTCAACACGCACGGAGTTACAGGTAGACATACAAAGTAAAATGACTGTGACCTATACGGGGGATCAGATTTTTGGTCCAGATGGCGCCAATGTATTCAAAAGCCTGCAAGACATGATCACTCTATTGCAGACCCCCATTACGGACAGCACAACGCAAGCGACTTATTCTGCTGGCCTCGCATCGACGATTGATCAAATGCAGGGCTGGCTGAATAACGTACTGGATGCTCGCTCAGAAATTGGTAGCAACCTTAATTTTATTGAGACCATGAACACCACAGGCGAAAGCTTGAACTATCAGTATGATGCATCGATTTCTGAACTGCAGGATCTGGATTACGCGCAGGCCTTGTCAGATATCTCCAAGAAAACAAGCATCTTGCAGGCAGCACAAAAAGCATTTGTCGCCACCTCAAATATCTCCCTGTTCAGCCTGATTTGATTCTGAATACCTGGGCTGGTTAGCGCAACACCTGTAACATCAGTTGCTGCCCATCTATCAGCCAGCGATTGACCGGATTCACCAAGGCAGGCAGGCTCAGCAGCAGCATCAGGAAACCCACTGAAATAGTAATCGGAAAGCCGATACCGAAAATATTGAACTGCGGTGCCGCTTTGGTGAGTATCCCCAGCGCCATATTGGTAATCAGCAGACTGGCAACCACGGGCAGTGACAACATCAAGCCTTGCGAAAATATATGCCCACCCAGTGTGGCGATGGTCTGGCTATTGAGTTGCCAGTTTTCGAGTCCGATGGGCATGGTTTCAAAGCTCTGTAACATCACCGCCACCACAATCAGGTGGCCATCCAGGCTCATAAACACCAATAGCGTCAGCATGGTCAGAAACTGGCCAACGGCAATGGTTTGCCCCTGAGCCTGTGGATCATAAAAGCTGGCAAAGCCCAAGCCCATGCTCATGCCCATCATGAAACCGGCCATTTCCACGGCGGTAAATAGCAGTCGCATGACAAAGCCCATGCTGATACCTATGAGAAACTGTGCCAGCAAAGAAAGTAGGCCCTGCCAGGAAAACACTTCAATGGCGGGGACCTGAATAGAGGGGACAATAGCAAAGGTGATGACGAAACCAACGGCAAGCTTGATGCGCTTGGGAATGGCAGGATGGCTAAATAGCGGAACGACGGCCAGGCAACCCAGGATACGGGTCAGTGGCCAGAATAGCTGGACAATCCACAATTGCAGATCTGACGCATGGATATTCAGCATACCGTGTAAGCGTCTGTTTAATTAACCATTTGTGGGATCATGGTGAAAATATGATGCATATAATCCACCATAGTCATCAACATCCAATGGCCCGCCAATAGTAACACGGCCATTACGCCGACCAGTTTCGGAATAAAAGACAGTGTCTGTTCATTGATCTGCGTGGCGGCCTGAAAGATACTGACGATCAGGCCTATCATCAGCGCCGTGCCCAGCACAGGCGCCGCCACCAGCAATGTGGTTTGCATAGCTTCACTGCCCAATGAAACAACTTGCTCAGGACTCATGACCTACTCCTAGGATTCAAAATAAAAAGGTTAAATCACAAAACTTTGCGCCAGCGAACCCAGTATCAGTTGCCAGCCATCTACCAGTACAAACAACATGAGTTTGAATGGCAGAGACACAATAGACGGTGACATCATCATCATGCCCATGGCCATCAGGATACTGGCCACCACCATATCGATAATCAAGAATGGGATGTAAATGGCAAAACCAATCTGGAAGGCCGTTTTCAGCTCACTGGTCATAAATGCCGGCACCAGTATCCTGAGCGGTACGTCTTCAGGCGTCTGGATAGTTTCTGTATGCGCCATATTGGCAAACATGGCCAGGTCACTCTCACGTGTTTGCTTGAGCATAAAGCCTTTTAAAGGCAGTACTCCGCGCTGCAAGGCTTCCTGCATGGTGATTTTGCTTTCTGACAATGGCTGGTAGGCGTCGGTATAAATTCTGTCGAAGACCGGCCCCATGACAAAAAAAGTAATGAACAGCGCCAAACCAATCAATACCTGGTTCGATGGCGCAGACTGTGTCCCCAGGGCTTGGCGCAACAAGGACAGCACAATGACGATCCTGGTAAACCCCGTCATCATAAGCATGGCTGCCGGAATGAAGGTGAGCGAAGTGAGGAGGATCAGTGTTTGCAGGCTCAGTGTATAGTCCTGGCCTCCGCCAGGTGCAGGGGTCACTGTGCCAATAGGCAACCCCTCTGCCGCCCAGGATAATCCTGGCAGAGCCCACAATAGCCCCACTGGCAGCAACAGAGAAAAAATAGACTTTAGAACTGAAAATACCCGCATGTACATGACACCCGAAACTTGCTTGTCCCTGGCGTGTAATGCCTGGCACAAGTCCATCAATAAGTAGGGTTATAGTACGCCAGCGCTGGTAAAATCAAAGGTCGGAAATGAACGACTCAAGGCTTGTTTTTGAGTGATTTGACGGTTTGTTGCACTGTGGCCTGCATGGCCTGTTGTAAACGTACAGCAAAAGAAGCATTCGGATCTACCCCATGAGAGGATGTTGCGTTCGCGCCCTCCTCTGCTGGAGTTTCAGTGATCACTGGGTCCACCTCGCCCAGGGCGGTCATTTGCCCGGCATTGATGCCAACTACCAGCCAGCGACCTGCCACTTCCAGGACCACAATACGTTCCCTTGGGCCTAACTGCAAGCCACCGACCTGTTTGATCACACCACGATGGGCCATGTTTTGTCCTGGCATGACGCGTCTTAACAGCCAGGCAATGGCGGCAATCACCAACAAGACGATCACGGTGCCAAATACCATGCGCCCCAGGCTATCACCGGTACTAGGGACGGCAGATGCCGTGGTTGCAGGCACAGCTGCGTATGCCAGTCCAGTGGTTATGCTGCCCAACCAGGCGAGTAACAGCTTGCTGCGATACTTCATGGCACTCTTATCAGACATCCAGTTAACGGTTCAGTTTGCGGATACGTTCGGCCGGCGTGATGATATCGGTCAAGCGGATACCAAACTTGTCGTTCACCACGACCACTTCACCCTGGGCGATCAGGCAGCCGTTCACGAGTACATCCATAGGCTCGCCCGCCATGCCGTCCAGCTCAACCACCGAACCCTGTGCCAGTTGCAACAGGTTCTTGATCGAGATCTTGGTACGACCCAGCTCCACCGTCAACTGTACCGGGATATCCAGGATGAAATCAATATCATTCTGCGTCCCTTCCAGTTTATTATTGGCGCTAAACTCGTTAAATACCGCGGTCTTGCTTGTTTGTTCCTGTAGTGCTGAAGACTCAGCCTGGGTCTGCTCAGCTAATGCCGCCCCCCAGTCATCTTCTGCAATCGTCTGTACATCACCGGGATCAGATACTCCCATGGCAGCCATCGCTGCATCCATATCCTCATCTGCACTATTTGTGGCGGGATCCATAGCCATTATGACTCTCCTTGCAATTGCTCCTGACTACCGTCAGCGCGAATTAACTTTTCAACCTTGAGGGCATATTGCCCGTTAAACACTCCATAACGACATTCCATGACCGGAATGTTGTCAATTTGTCCTTCTATCGTGTCACTGATATTAATCGGTAACACATCGCCTTCTTTCAGTTCCAGCAAATCTGCCACGGTCATCTTGCGTTTCGCCAGGTTTGCCACAATTTCCACTTCTGCCGCCTGGATCTGTTGCGTCATTAGCTTGACCCAGCGCTTGTCGCCACCCAGGTTTTCACCTTGCAGCGGTGATGTCAGCAGGTCCTTGATCGGCTCGACCATGGAGTAAGGCACGCAGAAATGCATTTCACCGCTATTAGGTCCCAACTCAATATTGAAGGTAATCGCGACGACCACTTCGTTAGGCGTCGCAATATTGGCAAATTGCGTATTCATTTCAGAACGCAGGTATTCGAACTTGACTGGATAGACCGGTGACCAGGCTTTTTCATACGATTCGAACATGATATTCAGGATACGCTGGATAATGCGCTGCTCAGTGGCCGTAAAATCACGCCCTTCGACACGGGTATGAAAGCGGCCATCGCCCCCAAACATGTTATCTACGACCAGAAACACCAGTGTTGGATCAAGCACCAGAACACCTGTTCCCCGCAAAGGGTTCATATGAATGAGGTTCAGGTTGGTAGGCACTACCAGGTTACGGATGAAATCCGTATATTTGATAATCCGTACCGGGCCGACCGACACCTCTACCGTCCGGCGCAAAAAATTGAACAGCTCTACGCGCAATAACCGTGCATATCGCTCATTGATCATTTCCAGCGTGGCCATACGGCCGCGCACAATCCGCTCTTGGGTCGCCAGGTTATAAGTACGTACACCAGACTCGTCCTTGCCAGACGAATCACTTTCGTCCTCACCCTCAACACCTTTGAGCAGGGCATCAATTTCGTCTTGAGATAGGAACTTGTCAGCTGACATAATGATTCACTTTAAACAACAGGCTTATACCATTACTGGATCACGAATGAGGTAAACAATACCTGGGTCACTTTGACCGGTTTGCCATGTGCGGAGAGCGGCTTTTTGAGTTCGGCCAGCAACTCTTCACTCAGTTGAGTCTTACCTTCCGGGGTAGAAATATCGGAGGCTTTTTTGCTGGTTAACAGTAACAACACACGGTTACGCAACGCGGGCATCTGGGCTTTCATTTTTTCAGCCAGCTCGGCACCTTTGACCTCTATAGTCAAATCCAGCTGCAAAAACTTGTCATCCGGGTCGGGTAACAGGTTCACGGTAAATGTTTCAAACTGCACATAAGTCGGCGCCGTTTTAGGGTCTGCATGACCGCCAGACTCTTCAGGTGCCTCTTCTGCCTCTTCTTCACTAATCGCTTCGTCTTCTGCGCCTTCGGCTTTTTCGGCCTTATCGCCATGTTTACCCTTGGCTTGATGTGCTTCCGGTTTTTTCATCAGGAAATAAGCAGCAGCACCGCCACCAGCAGCCAACGCCAGTACAACGGCCAATATCACAATCAATTTCTTCTTGGATTTGGGCGCCGCCTCTGCTGCGCCTTCTGCTTCTGCTTTTGCTGGTTCTTGAGCCATGACACAAACCTTTCTTACGTAAAACTTTAAGTGTTTATGATGACATTATGCGCAAAACTGCGGTGTGGAGATTGCCAGATAAAAGGGTTAAATCGACGCTTAATCGGGATTTATGGCAGGCCGGCCTGCGATACGCTTGCCGACCCTGGGTATTTGATGGGGTGCGTTAGACGAAAGTATCAACCAGGCCACGTGCAACCGTCGTTTTCACAGCTGCTTGAGGGGCTGCACTGTCAGACTCAGCCGTGGCGTCTAAAGACGACGGGCCGCCCTGGCGCGTGGTTTGCTGCTCAAAATGCTGCTGTGCCTGTTGACCATCACCAACAAAGGTTTGGCCTAACTGCAAGCCTTGTGACTGCATGCGGTCACGTAAATCCTGCATGCCATCTTCAAGCGCCTGACGCACTAATGGATTATCAGTAATAAAACTGGTGTTAACGGACTGGTTATCCACTTTAAGCACTACCTGGATAGGTCCCAGGTCAGGGGGAGACAAGGTCAGGCTGGCCACATCATCGCCACTGCCTACCATATTCATGACATGCTGATTCATGGCCGTTTGCCAACGCTCATTGCCAAATGGAATGGCCATTTGCGACATGACTACCTGCGTGGTTTGGGCAATACCCGCCGCATTCAACCATGGACTATTAGGTAACGCTTGCGTCACTGGTTGTGATGCCAGATTCAAAAGGTCTGCCGACACCTCCGTACCACGTCCTTCTTTGATTGCAAAGGCCGCAGCGCCGGTTTCCCGGCTAGTGTCAGCCATCAACTTGGCATTCACCAAGGTTTCTGGCAAAACAGCGTCTTTTCCTGCAGAAGCCTGTGGCGTATCAGTCAACACCTGCTTGAAATCCATCCCTTTATCCTCTGCTGTGGTGGGCACGGCAGGTCCGGCAGGCAGAGGGGTTGTGGATGCTTTTTCCATAAACTCAGCAGTCTGTGGCAAAGGGTTGGTGGTGACCGTCTCAGGGAGCAGTTGCTTGTCAATCGTAGCCACACCAGCAACTTCTGCTGCGGCATCATCTACCAATGCTACCTTTGGTTGTGTCTCCGCTGGCGCAGATGGACGCATGGCAATCATGGTTTGCATCCACGGCGAAATGCCGGCTGGGGTCTGGTCATTAGCAGCCAGCTCTGCCAGCAAGCGTTTCTTGCGTTCCTGCGGTGTTTCAGTCACGGCCGCGGTATCTTTCAATACCTCGGTTTCTGTCTGTGCCGGAACACTCTCGGTCGTGGCTGCTGTTTCAGCAGGCTTTTGCTCGTCCTGTTTACTAGAGGATGCTTTTGGGGTATCCGCGTCGTTCTTGACAGTATGACTATTGTTGGATGGCTGGGAGGATGGTGGTGTTTTGTCTGCTGCAGTCGCTTTGGGAGTTTCCGCTTTGCTAGAAACCGGGATGGCTGGTTTGCTGGTTTGCTGCATCTGCTTGCGTAACGCCTGTGCAAACTCATCGGAGCCACTATTTTGTGGTTCCTGTAATGTCTGGCTGGCAGATGCGCTTTTGACGGCATCTGCCCCTGTATTCAGTAAAGCGGCTGAATTTAAAAACGCCATATGACTCTCCCGGACTCTCTCTGTTTACAGACGTGACCGTTTGGCACGACTGGCAAACTCATCCATCATTTTCTGGTCACGCTTGTTTTCAGCTTTCGCCTGCAAGGTTTCTGCACGCGTGATCAGTACTTCAAAAGATTTTTGCTTGCGCTGTTTTTCCTGCAATAGCTGTCGTTTGTGCTGCACATTCGCCTGGCACTGTTCGATTTGAGCATTTTGACTCCTTACCGCCAATTCCAATTGCGAGAAAAAGCCCTGAAAATTGCGGTATAAATCTGCTTTGAGTCCTTTTTGTGCGGCCAACTGCCATTGTTGCTGGTATTCCTGCTGATATTGTTCCAGCATGGTACGCTGCTGCTCAGCCTGCTCCAGCTGCTGCATGGCATGTGCCAATATTTGCATGGCCGTTTCCACTTCATCTGCAGCCAGCTGGTTAAGCAAAGCCAGCGTTTGGGTAGACTGTTTTGCCATAAAATACTCAGGTCACGCTAGGCAATTGTGTTGGCCAGTTGCTGCAAACTTTCTTGCATATAGGCACACTCATCAATATCTTGCTGTAAAAACGCATTGATCTGGTCGCGCTTGTTAATGGCGATATCCAGCATCGGATCAGACCCTGGCTGGTAAGCCCCGACAGCAATTAAATCCTGGTTGCGTAAATAGCGCGAATAAAGCTGTTTGAGCAAGCGCGCCGCCTGCTGATGCTCTTTACTGGTGATATTGTGCATGGCGCGGCTGATCGATTGCTCAATATCAATCGCGGGATAATGTCCACTTTCTGCCAGGTTACGATTCAGTACAATATGACCATCCAGGATCGCACGCGCCGAATCGGCAATCGGATCCTGCTGGTCATCGCCTTCTGTCAGCACGGTATAAAAAGCGGTAATAGATCCCTCGCCCCTGGCGCCGTTCCCGGTACGTTCAACCAGTGCCGGCAATTTGGCAAAGACTGATGGAGGATAACCTTTGGTCGCTGGCGGCTCGCCAATCGCCAGGGCAATTTCACGTTGTGCCATGGCATAACGGGTTAAAGAATCCATAATCAGCAATACGTTTTTACCCTGCTGGCGGAAACGTTCAGCAATCGCCGTCGCGTAATTAGCTCCCTGCAAACGCATCAATGCAGACACATCTGCCGGGGCAGCCACCACCACGGATCTAGCCAGGCCTTCAGGCCCCAAAATCTGTTCAATAAACTCCTGGACTTCACGGCCTCGTTCACCAATCAGGCCCACCACAATCACATCCGCCGTCGTATAGCGGGCCATCATGCCCAGCAATACGCTCTTACCTACACCGGAACCGGCAAACAAGCCAAGACGCTGGCCACGGCCAACGGTGAGCATGGCATTGATCGCACGCACGCCCACATCTAAAGTATCTTCGATTGGGGCACGCATAAGAGGATTAATCACGCGGCCATTCAATGGCGCGGTCACTTCGGTTGAAATCGGGCCCAGGCTATCAAGCGGGTTGCCAGCAGCGTCTACCACCCGGCCAAGCAAACCATCTCCCACCGGAAAATGGCGGGCACGGTCTTGGGCTCGTCGACGTGGCGGACGACCAAACTGGGGTTTGGGCAAGGTTTCGGTGACTTCCATGCTGAATACTTTGGCACCTGGCACCACGCCATCGACGGCCGTTTGTGGCATGAGCAACAAGTTTTCACCGTCAAAACCAACCACCTCGGCTTCTACACGCCCACCATCTTGCAAAGGAATATAACAAGCTCCGCCAATCGGCATCTTAATGCCGGTTGCCACCATCACCAGGCCAGTAACTTTCACGATACGTCCGGCCACTTCCAGGGGTTCCACCAGGTTAATCAGCTCGGTACAGTCTTTAAGGTAACTTTGCCAACGCTGGTTATGTATATTGTCCTGCGCAACGCGTTTAGCCTGGGCCATCTGCACCTGAGCTAAATCTATCACGGCTTCTGTCGTTGGCTGTGGCTCATCGTCAACCAATGCCGTGACATCGTCACCGCGTGCTTGGTTGAGGGTATTACTGATATCTTGTTCGGTAGTTGATGTCATAACTTGGATCAATCGCTATTCTGACTCTCTGGCGTGATTCTGGGTGATCTCGACTACTCAGTGCTATTCAATGGTTTGTGCCAGTCATCAAAACGCGATAAGCCTTGCACCAGACGTTTCCATCGCATCTCATTCGTCGCATCAATCTGGTTCTCTGCGGTTTCTACCAGACAGCCACCACGTTCAATCTGCGCATCTTCCACCAATTGCCAACCCTGCTCCCTCAACTCTTCACCGATATGGCTGCGCAATACTTTGGCATCTTCGTGATTCACAATAATTCTGGCAGGCTGTTTTACCTGTGGCAGGTAATGCATGGCATCCAGTACGACAGGAATGACAGCTTGCGGGTCTGCCTGCAGTTTGGTTTTCATCATGGCCTTGGCCAGATCCAAGGCCAGGCTTAAGACAGATTCAGCAATATTCACATCCTGCATGGCCAGGGCCTGCTGGAAACTGGCTGACATTTGCAACAGCTGTGTCCGCTCTGCGTCTAATTGCTTTTCAGCGCGCCCCATGCCATCGACATAACCGGTTTTAAAGCCTTCTTCATAAGCTTCCTGACGGACTTGCTTGAGAATCTGACTGACTGTGCGCGCATTTTCCTCTGCCTGTGCACGATCGCGTTTAACACGTTCACTGGAATCAGAGTCATCAAAGCTGGCCATCTCCCAGCGCTGGTAAGCACTCATTTGCTCTTTTGGAATTGCAGAAGCTACCATATGACACTTTCCTGACTGAATGTTTTAAACATATTGCTCGCTGTCACCTTTGCCTGCCAGCATGATCTGGCCTTCATCAGCGAGGCGACGAACAATTTGCAGAATCTGTTTTTGTTGGCCTTCGACTTCTGACAGCTTGACCGGGCCACGGCTTTCGAGGTCTTCACGCATCATGTCAGCCGCACGGGAAGACATATTGCGGAAGAATTTTTCCTTCATCTCGTCTGATGTGCCTTTCAAAGCCACAATCAACATGTCGGACTGTACTTCACGCAACAGCACCTGTATGCCTCTGTCGTCAATTTCCATGATGTTGTCAAACACAAACATCTGGTCCATGATTTGCTGGGCCATGCCATCATCGTAGCTTTTGAGGCCATCCATTAACTTGGCTTCATGTTCGCCACTGATGTAGTTCATGATCTCGGCCGCTGTTTTCACGCCGCCAATGGCCTGGCGCTTGATATTGTCATTCCCTGCAAGCATTTTGAGCATGCCTTCATTGAGCTCGCGCAAGGCTGTCGGCTTGATACTATCCAGGGTGGCGATACGTAAAATCACGTCCTGGCGCAAACGCTCGGTAAAATGTCCCAGAATTTCTGCAGACTGTTCAGGTTCCAGGTGTGACAGGATGGTCGCGATAATCTGCGGATGCTCATTCTTGATAAAATCCGCCACACTGAACGCATCCATCCATTTCAGGCTTTCAATACCGGCTGCATCCTGCGATTGCGGAATACGGTTCAACAAATTAGAGGCTTTGTCATCGCCAAAGGCTTTAATCAGTACCGAGCGGATATAGCTGTCTGAATCCAGGCCAAAATCGCTGCTGCTGGCAAAGTCCAGCATGAACTTCTCCAGCACCTCTTCTACTTCTTCGCGAGGCACGGGCTTCATGGAGGCCATGACGATGCCCAAGCGTTGTACCTCTTTAGGCGTCAAATGCTTCATGACCTCGGCGGCTTCATCTTCACCGAGCGCCAGCATTAAAATTGCACTTCTGGTTAATCCCTGGTCGCTCATGCGCTATTTCTCCGCCGAAGTCCAGCTGGAAACCACTTGGGCTACCATGCGTGGATTTTCTTTAGCTACCTGCTTGGCGGCTTCTAGTGTTTGGTCTAGGCTGCTAGGCAAAGCAGTGGCATCGCCACTCAAGGTGACCAAGGCATCCTCGCCATCAGCTCCGGCGCCCGCAGCGGCTGCTCCATCAGGGCCACCCAATGCGGCAGTGCCTGCTAATGCCAGCTGTTTCTTATCTGCGCCTGTCAACTTATTCGCCATGGGCTTAAGCAACTTTTTGTAAATCATCATCAGCACAATCAGGCCAGCGATAAACCGCAAGGCATCTTTGCCATATTCGATGGCGAGTGGATCTTTCCACAATGGAGGCTCTGCCAATTTTTCCTGGGCTTCGGCAATAAAGGGCGTGTTGACCACAGAGATGCTGTCACCACGCTCTTTATTGAACCCCATTGCCTGCATTGCCAGGTCGGTGACCTGCTGCTTCTCGGCAGCATTCAAGGCGCGGTAAGTGGTTTTGCCTGTGCTGTCCACGACCGGAATATGGTTGACCACCACAGCCACATGCAAGCGCTTGATACCGCCCTTGGGCTGCTGGACATAGCTGACAGTCTTATCCAGCTCATAGTTGGTTGTCGTGTCTTTTTGTGTGTTTTGTGGCGGTGCCGGTGGTGCAGTCGGCGCAGCACCCTCTTCGCCTGGCGCCTGGGCACCCGGAGCATTAATCGGTGCTGTAGACTCACCTGGGGGCTGGTTAGAGAGCGCACCTGGCACAGCACCATTGTTACCGCTGACGCTTTGAGATTCACGGCTTTGCGCACTACGAATCGCCATGTCATCAGGCTTGGTGTTGGGTTTATAAGACTCGTTGGCCTGCTCGGTCATGGAAAAATCAATTTCCGCACTGGTTTCCGCATGGACATTTCTGGCACCTACGATAGGCGTGATGATGGCCTCAACGCGGCGCGCAATGCTGTTTTGCATGCTTTCCACATACGCCATCTGCTCTGGGTCCAAACCGTTCTGCTTGATCTTATTGGCATTGTCAGACAGTAGATTGCCGTTCTGGTCTACCACGGTGACATGGTCGGCAGACAGATTAGGCACACTGCTGGCAACCAGGTGTACCACGGCGGCGACTTGCTGTGCATCCAGGCGGCGGGCATTATGCAAGTTAAGCAAGACTGAAGCGGTTGGGTATTGTTGTTCACGCACAAATACACTAGGTTTGGGAATCGCCAGGTGGATGCGCGCAGCCTGTACAGCTGAAATAGACTGGATACTGCGCTCCAGTTCACCTTCGAGGCCACGCTGGAAGTTCACCTGCTCGACGAACTGCGAGACCCCAAACTTTTGGTTTTCAAGCAATTCAAAACCGATATTGCCGCCTTTGGGCAATCCTTGAGCAGCCAACTTCAGGCGCGCCTGATGTACTTGGTCGGCAGGGACCAGAATGGCGTTGCCGCCTTCAGCAAACTGGTAGGGAATATTCAGCTTCTCGAGTTCAGCGACAATGGCTCCGCCATCTTTATCGGCAAAATTCGAAAACAATACGCGGTAATCCGGTTTCTGGCTCCACAACCAGAAGACGATCATGACGGCCACGATCGCAGCAATCCCTGCGACCAGCAACAGCTTCTGCCCCAGTTGACCGAACATATTCGGTGTACTGTTGGACTCATCATTTGTCGTAAGTAAGGCAGCATCAGCAGCCATCTAAACCTCCATGTTTACTACTATTGGTATTCTGGCCTTCATCCACTGCGGGATTGCCAGGCCAGAAACACTTTCCGGAACTTGAGCACCTGTTAAGGACAACTCACATGGATCACATTATGCGCTGACTCACTATTTTCAAATTGCCAAATAAGACGGATTAATGTTGCCTATTTTTCAGAGCAGTCCCGATAGTGGAATGCTAAAGTGTATACCATGATGATTAAGGGCCATGTCTGGCCTGATAATGAAAGGAGACCACCATGAACGCAGGCGGTATTGATGCACAACGCATCACGTCCATGCTGGCACAATTACGTGCAGCAGCACAAAAACCTGAAGGCCTGGGTAACAGCGCAATTGCCACCCCTGTCCAGAAAACCAATGTAGCCAGCCCGACCAGTCAGGTCAGCTTCAGTGATGCCCTCAAGGCCTCACTGGACCAGGTCAACAATATGCAACTGCAATCCGAAAAACTGGGCAAAGATTTTGCCATGGGTGATGACAGCGTCAGCCTGTCTGATGTCATGATTTCAGGCCAGAAAGCCAATATTGCTTTTCAGGCAACCGTTCAGGTGCGTAATAAACTGGTTTCAGCCTATCAAGACATGATGAATATGCAGGTGTAAACCTACTTCACTTATGCTTCATCTATGCAATTGGATCCAGATCTCAATTTGGCTCACTCAAACCGCAGGTGGCTCCCGCATTTCTCCTTGTTCCAGTTGATACAACCAGGCCAGTATTTCAGCGATTGCCTGGTATAACTGTGGCGGGATATGGGTATCCAGTTCCACCTGCATCAACAGGCTTAACAAGGCTTGCGACTCATGCACATAAACCTCATGCTCTTTGGCAATGGCAATAATCCGTTCAGCCAGTAAACCGTTCCCTTTTGCCACCACACGTGGCGCCAGGTCACCAGCTTCATAAGCCAGGGCCACTGCAGACTGGGTATAGGCTTTATCCCGCTGCATATCGCCGCCTTTGTGCTTTTGTCTCATCCCCAAGAATCTGCAATGCCTCCAGTTTTAAACCGGCAGACTGTAAATTCATGGCTAACTGGCTGCGACTGGCCTGCATGGTGCCAAGTGCCTGCGAATCACTAGGCTGCACACGTATATTGAAACGTCCGTTGACCATGGCAATATTAACAGTCACTTCTCCCAGGTTGGGCAAATGCAAGGTCAGGTCGCTTTGCAGGCTATTCAATACAGGCTCATCTGAAGATTGCGGAGAACTTTCCTGCTCGTTGACTTGCCATTTCATGGTTTGGCCAGGCCACACCTCTCCATGCCAGATCACGCGTTGCTGCTCGAGGACTTGCAGTTGCTGCGCCACCATTTCCGGTGGGGCGAAATGCGGTTTGTTTTGTGGCTCTTGCAGCAATTGGTGCCAGGGACGGCTACCTAAAGTCGCTTCTTTTAAATGGGACTCATAAAACAGGCCGGAATGATCCATGGCGTGCTTGAGATCCTGTGCCAACACCTGTGGCTTCTGCGGGCTATGACTAACCACGGTTTGCGCTTGCAGCGCTGAGGTTTGATGATCAAACGCCGACGAATTTAGCCAGCGCTGTAAATACTTGGCCGGACTGCTCAGCTCCACCAGACTGGCTTGCCCGGCAGCGTTTTTTGCCATGTCCTGCAAATGCTCGCCATGATCGGCCTGCGACATATCAGTTAACAGCGCTGTTTGACCCAGGTTTACTGGGCCGCTGTGGGGATGATTAGGCTGCAACCCCCACTTTACCTGTGGTAATGCCTCTTTACCTGCGTTTTGCTGTGCCAGGCCCAGAAACTGCATTTGCAAGGTCTGCTGTTGTACCAGATGTGCGGGCAACTGCATTTGCACCAGCGCAGGCGGTTGATTGGGAAGCTGGATTTGAACTTTGAATTGTGCCAGTTCAGCGGCCTTGCCTGCACCGGCCTCTTTTTGTACGATCAGTCCGGTAAATTGCATGCCGGGGCGCATGCGCTCCCACAAAGGCGCTTCGGATTGGGTACCTTCTACCGGCAGAATCGAAGAAACAGCACGCAAGTTCTCTGCTTCATTGGTAATGAAACGTTGAGTGATCACTTGCGGGATGGGTAGCATCTAGGTCACATCCGGTGGGATACGCGCGTGCAACTGCGCGTCAAAGATCATATCGGTAATCCGGTGCATCACTGGATACAGTAGATTGCGGATTTCTGCATCATCCGCCAGGATCTTCTGTACCAGCACTTGCTTACGGGCATGATATTCCGGTGCAAGACTTTCAGACGCCAGACGCATGTTCTGCTCCAGTGTCTTCACTACCTCAATCTTAAGCATGTAAGATTGTTCCAGTTCAGTCACCTTTTCCCAGGCATTTTGTCTGGCCGCAATGAGCATCTGCTCCATCAGTTTCGCAGCGGATTCATACGTATTAATCAGTGCCTGTGACATCTTAAGCTCCGGCAGTGGCCAGACGGCTGGCTTGCCCCATATGTTTTAATTCGTGTGTTTTCTGGGCAACCATCTGGCTTAACGCCATGTCTGCCTGGGCTGGTCTGGTAATGGCTGTTTTCTCCAGCGCTTCCCAGGCCCCTTTTAATTCCATGAGCAATTGCTGGATTTCCTGTACTTTTTTCACGTCCTGGCGCACGCTGGCTTCCATCAGGCTACGTGTCATATATTGGTAAAGCTCATCCAGTTTTTGAGCAATATCACCGCCTGCACGCTTGTCCAGGCAGGCACGTAAACCGCTGTCTACAATGGTTACCGCCTGGGTCAGGTATTGGCCTTTTTTCGCAATATCATGCTGCGCCATGGCTTGTTTAGCATGAATACAGGCAGTAATCGCGCCATCATATAACATCACAATCAACTTCAATGGGCTGGCATCCACCACACCGGTTTCCAACCCTACGCTGGCATAAGCATTGACACCTGATTTTTTCATCCCAAACATTTTTTACTCCGTATTCTGCTTAAAAGCGCATGGTTAATATCAATTGCCAATCGCTCCCTGCAGACAACTACCGAGCTGACTAACTGTTGGCGCCGATGGCAGCCAGTTGTGAAGTCAGGTTAGTACTTGTGGTTTGCAAACTACTGAGCAGGGCATCCAGCTTTGCATACTGGGCGCGGTAACGTGCTTCAATAGAAGGCAGCTTGGCATTAATATCATCGGCCTTTTTATTCAAATCTTTAATCGAAGAGTTCAATCCGTCTGTTTTTGTGGTCAATGGACCATCAGATTTCAGCCACTCTCCCAATACGCTGCTGAGCTCACCTGCCAGGCCTTTGCTGAACGTAATTGTGCCGCGGCTACCTGTCGCTGTGCCTGTCACACTGATTTGCAAGCCATAGCTGGCATTTCCGCCCGCGCCTGTCAGCACCGACCCAGTGGTATTCGCCGTCACACCATTAATGGTACCGATCGCGTTGACGCCATTTCCACCTAGCTGTGTGATGTTGACCGCATAGGTGCCTGACTGCGTAGCGGCTTTACTGCCCATAAACGTGACCTGTGGGTCAGTCGTCGTAGCAGACGGTGAAAACAGCTTGGCCACGTCACTCACATTATTGGTGATAGCTTTTTGTAATTTGGTACTGTCTAGCGATAATGAGCCATCCGAGCCCATACTCACCCCGATATCCGACAAGGTTTTATAAGTCGTCGCTGTGGGCGAGGAGGCAGATAGCATGGACTTAAGCTTCACCATCATATTGCGTGCGGTAGAGTCGCCGAGTAACACGCCATTGGCGCTCGAACCTGCCGACACAAACTTGGTGAGGTTACGCATGCTGGTATTCAGCGAATTATAGGCATCTACGAAACTCTGTACCGAACTCTGTATCGTCGTCGTATCTGTATCGACGCTCAGTGCATTAGCCGTGGATGTGACACCTTTCAAGGTCAGAGTCACGCCCTGGATGACATCAGAAATGGTATTGCTTGACTTGCTGATGTTCAAGCCGTCTACAGTAAGCAATGCATTCTTTGCCGCGACCAGCTGGGTCATGTTATTGCTGGTGGCAAGCGGATCATAGGCCAAAGCAGACAGGCCGTTGCTATCGGTATTATTACCATCATTATCCGTCACCGAAATCTTCAGGCTATTGACCTCCCCGGTATCCTTGGAGGTAATCACCAGGCGGTTGCCACTGCCATCATTGACGATGGAAGCGGTGACAGAAGCATTTTTGGCATTAATCGCATCGCGTATCCCTGCCAGCGTATTGTTGCTGGAAGTGATGTCAATCTCGATATCGGATTTGCTGCCATTGGCTGTGAATGAGGCTGGCGTACCGCCGTCTGCGGCGGTGTAGGTGCCAAAAGAGATCGTCAGCTTTCCTGTACCGATAATGTCTGTGGTGCTACTGTAAGCGGCAGATGCAAGCTTCTGCGAGGTCGCCAATTGCGTGACGCTCACATTATAGCTGCCCTTGACTGCAGTCCCATCAGCAGTCGCACTGATGGTATTGCTATCAGAGGCAGTCACTGTCTGGGCATTGAATTTAGCTGCTGTGGCTAACTTGTCTACCGCAGTCTGAAAAGTACTTAATCCGCTTTTAAGCGTACTGTAAGCGGAGAGTTTGGTGTTGTAAGAGGATATCTTGGTTTTAATAGCGGTGAGAGGCTGCTGCTCAATCTGCATTTGAGCTGTGACCAACGAATCAATCGGCAGGCCAGATGCGCCTGTAGAGGATACAATTGATGCCATTTTTAATCTCCCAACCTTTTATTTAAACGCGATATCAGGCTGTTTGTCTCACCACCAGCCCACGTAATTTATCCAGCGTTTTACTGATAGCCAACACTTCTTCATTGGGAATCTGGCGCAATACCTGTTGTGTTTCGGTATCCACCACTTTCACAATGATACGGTCGGTATCCTCATCGATAGAAAACTCTATCGTTTGTAACGCCGGGGCTACATACTCATTTAACTTCTTCACTGCACCACTCAGTGCAGCTTTATCATTCACATCTACGGCAGCGCCTTCAGAGGAAGCCTCAGCATATTTAACCAGCTTCAAACTGCTGGTTGCCCGGATTCCCTGTAAACCACCACCGACACCACTGACTGTTGAATCACTCATGATGCTGCTCCTTTTACCTAGGCCAAATCCACAGGAGCTAGGCCTGTGGATTTAGCATTACCATCGGATGAATTAACCTCTCAGTAATGACATCACGTTGTTAGGTAACTGGTTCGCTTGTGCCAACATCGCAGTACCAGCTTGTTGCAGAATCTGTGCACGTGTCATCTTGGCGGTTTCTGCAGCAAAGTCAGCGTCAGTGATACGGGACTTGGCAGCTGCCATGTTCTCACCAGCCACACCCAGGTTGTTCACTACGGAAGCGAAACGGTTCTGGTAAGCACCCAAAGTCGCACGGTTAGTGTTCAAAGTTGTCAACTGTGCGTCAATCGCAGTAATTGCGGCTGAAGCTGCTGATGCTGTAGACAAGGAACCACTGAGGGAAGCCGCTGCAACAGAAGCCACGCTGATGGTATCCCCGCTGTCAGCACCAATCTGGAAGCTATAACCTGTACCAAAGGCTGCCTGGCCGTTAAATTTGGTTGCTGTACCCAAACGAGTCAGTTCTGACTTCAGTTGTGAGAATTCTGTATTCAGGTTTGCACGGTCACCTGAACTGTAGGAACCGTTAGCAGCCTGTACAGCCAGTTCACGCATACGTTGCAATGCATCGGTTGCACTTGCCAAACCACCTTCTGCAGTTTGCAGGAAAGAAATCGCGTCGTTTGCGTTACGTGTTGCAACTTCCATACCGCGAACTTGTGAGTCCATACGGGTTGCAATCGCCATACCAGCCGCGTCGTCTTTAGCGCTGTTAATACGCAGACCAGAAGACAAGCGTTGAATAGAAGTATTCAGGCTTGACTGGTTAGCAGTCAGGTTACGTTGTGCGTTCAATGAAGCCAGGTTGGTGTTAATTACTGAAGCCATGTTAAATCTCCTTTAGAGTCGTATATCCAGTTAAGTGTCAAATCGTCATGTTACTTTCAACGTTGATCGCTATTTACCACTTAATGTTTGCTATCTAGCGTTGTTAGTTGTGTTATCGACCGCTTGCGAAATTTCTTTAATACTTGTTGCAAATTTCTTTTTCGATCAATCATGCACTTGAAACTATTTACGACCCCTCCACCAAAATCTTTAGCCTTTAATCAAAAACTGCACAAAATTGTTAATACCAATGCATTCTATAAAAAGAAACGCCATCACTATTAACCGAGCTAAACAGAGAATCAGTCTTAATTCGGCTTTTAAAGACACCCTTAGCCAACAAGCATTCATGCCACCCATCTCTCATAAGATTTAAGGCCCCTTTTCCGCGCTTATCTACAAATCATTCCACAACAAAGCCATCCATAATCAGGCTATCCATTTCGCATACCTTATATATGCCTTTATATTTAGGTAGCAAAGATTATGAAGGAGTTTTGCATGGCATCCGTTTATGTAGGTATGACCGTAGATATTCTGCACCATGGCCATATCAATATTATTGAGCAGGCGAGGAAGTATGGCGACGTGACCATTGGCCTATTGTCAGACGCAGCGGTGGCAGATCATAAACGCCTGCCCTACCTGACCTACGAACAGCGCAAACAGATCGTCAGCAATATCCGCGGTGTGGTGAATGTCGTGCCACAGGAAGAATGGGATTACGCCCCCAACCTGCTTAAATACAAACCTGACATCATGGTGCATGGCGACGACTGGCTGGAAGGGCCATTAGTCCCCTACCGTGACCGCGCCCGTGCAGCGCTGGCGGAATACGGCGGCCACCTGATTGAGATTCCTTATACACGCGGTGTGTCTTCCAATGAAATGCTGAGCCAGATCCAGGCCCTCGGTACCACACCGGATATCCGCCGCCGCACCTTGAAACGTTTGCTGACGGTTAAACCGCTTTCACGCTTTATTGAAGCGCATAACCCGATCTCGGCATTGATTGCCGAACACGTCACCGCACAACGCAATGGCAAAACCTGCCAGTTTGACGGGTTCTGGTCCAGTTCACTCACAGACTCTACCGCGCGTGGCAAACCTGATATTGAAGCGGTCGAGATCAATAGCCGCTTATCCAATATCAATGACATCTTTGATGTCACCACCAAACCTTTAATTATGGACGCCGATACCGGCGGCAAACTGGAGCATTTTGAACTCAATGTGCGCAGCATGGAACGCCTGGGTATTTCTGCCACCATCATCGAAGACAAGATCGGCCTCAAAAAGAATTCATTGTTTGGTAATGAAGTACCGCAATTGCAGGACGAGATCGAGCCTTTCTGCGAAAAAATCGCTGCTGGGCGCGCTGCACGCGTCAGCGATGATTTTATGGTGATTGCGCGTATCGAGAGCCTGATTCTGGAAAAAGGCATTGCCGATGCCGTGCAACGCGCACAAGCCTACGTCGGTGCGGGTGTAGACGGCATCATGATTCACAGCCGCCAGAAAACGCCAGACGAAGTCTTTGAATTCGCCAAGATTTTCAAATCAGAGTTCCCAACGACACCTTTAGTGTGTGTGCCCACCAGTTACAACACCGTGACGGAAGAAGAACTGGCCTTGCGCGGTTTCAATCTGGTCATTTATGCCAACCACATGATGCGTGCGGCCTATCCGGCCATGCAAAATGCGGCCATGGAAATCCTTAAAAACGGCAGGACCGCAGAAATTGAGTCCAGCCTGATGTCGATTAACGATGTACTGGAACTGATCCCAGGCACTAAATAGGCGTCACCAAATAAGCGGAGACCAACATGATACATGCCGAGGACTTTTTAAGCGCGTTGCAAGCCGAACAGGTGCAGTTCTTTGCAGGCGTCCCTGACTCGTTACTCAAAGAGCTATGCGCCTGCTTTTCAGACAAACTGGCCGCAGGCCAGCATGTGATCGCAGCCAATGAAGGTGGCGCCATCGGGTTAGCCATCGGTCAATACCTCGCAACCAGACAACCAGCCTTGGTCTATATGCAAAATTCCGGCCTCGGCAATATCGTTAATCCGATTGCGTCATTGGCAGATCCACAAGTCTACGGTATTCCTATGTTACTGGTCATCGGCTGGCGTGGCGAACTCGATGAGCATGGCCAGCAGATCCACGACGAACCCCAGCATGTCAAACAAGGCCAGATCACGCTGTCTCAGCTGGACGTCATGGATATTCCATACCAGGTCATGACCAGCGATATCCAGACTGCCCATGCACAAATTCAGGCATTATTGAATCAGGCGATTGAGCGTCAAGGCCCGGTTGCCCTGGTGGTACGCAAACAGAGCTTTGCGCCCTACAAAAAAGCAGAAACAAAACCTGAAACGGTCGCCACACTGGCTGACAAATTGCCTACACTGGAAAGCCGCGAACACATGATCCAGCAGATTGTGTCGGCATTACCAGCAGAGGCGGCAGTGGTAGCCACCACCGGCATGGCCTCACGTGAGCTATTTGAATACCGTAAATCCCAGCAGGCCGGACATAGCCGTGACTTCCTCACGGTAGGCGGCATGGGGCATGCTTCACAGATTGCCTGCGGCATTGCCCTGGCGCAGCCAGACCGACAAGTCATTTGTATTGATGGCGATGGCGCTATGCTCATGCATATGGGCAGCCTGACCATCAGTGCACAGCAATCTAATCTGCTGCATATCGTATTAAACAATGGTGCCCATGATTCCGTCGGTGGACAGCCTACCATCGCCGCACAATTACCATTGGCTGAGATTGCCAGTGCTGCGGGTTATGCACAGGTTTTCAGTGTTTCTAGGACAGAAGATCTAAAAACTGTCTTGCAACAGGCAGTGCACAGTGGAAAAAGCAGCTTTATAGAAGTGCTGTGCCGTAAAGGCGCACGTGCAGATTTGGGCCGTCCAACGCGCACCCCAACACAAAACAAACAAGACTTCATGCAGTTTTTAAACGAGGTGGAATATGCCTGAAGTCACCATTCATAGCCATGTCTATTCGCAAAATGCACGCAAAGCGCTGTTCACAGCGGGGCCAGCCAGTTTGCTGGAGGAAAACCTGCTCGGTCTGCGGCCCTGTTTTGGCCGTGGTGACCAGGATTACAGCCAGGTAGATGAGGCTGTGCTCTCAGCATTGAAAACCATGACCGGCCACGCCCAAATTGCGCGTTTGCAAGGTTCTGCCAGCCTGGCGCTTGAAATTGCCAGCCTTAACTTTCTGTATGGCAAGGTATTGGTTGTAGACAGCGGCTATTACGCACAGCGCCTGGTCAGCTTTGCACAAATGGCACAGCGTCATGTCGGCCAGGTGTCATCTGTAACGGTCTGTGACTGGCAAGAAATCACCACCATCAGTGGCAACTACGACTGGGTAGTGGCTTGCTATACAGAAACCAGTGCCGGATTATTGTTACCCATAGGCGATTTGCGCGCCCTGGCAGACCGTGTGAGGGCCCAGTTAATGCTGGACGCGACTGCCTCTATCGGTCTGGAATCTGATCACGGGTTGGCAGAGGTCATTGCCTACAGTTCTTGCAAAGGGCTATTTGGCCTGACAGGCGCCTCATTTATTGCTTTTAACCAATTACCTAAAAACGAAATCGATTCGTTTTACCTCAGCCTGGCCACACACCTCGATCGGCGCATGACGGGTCCCTACCACGCCATCGCCTCTTTATATGAGGTGCTACCTAAACATGCTGATTTACGCGAGGCTGTGTTTATCAACAAGGCCAGGATGCTGAAAAAGATTGTATCTTATGCCACGCATCCAATGCACTACCAACCCACCTTATGTACCTGGGTCGATGCCAAGGTAACCAGCCAGGATGCACGTGCAGTGCTATACCAACCTCGCGGCATCAGCCGTGGTAGCGTGGTCTGTCATTTGGGAGAGGCACACCTGGGCAGCCAGGCACGCGGCGAAATTCTTGATTTACTGGAGTTACAGCCATGACGTCACCACAAAAACGCATTATGGTCGATATGTCAGCCACACTGATCCACCATGGCCATGTGCGCCTCTTAAAAGCCGCCAAGAAATTGGGTCATGTGGTGGTCGCCCTGACCACCGATGAAGAGATTCGTAGTAAAAAGGGATACGAGCCCGAACTCAATTATGCTGCGCGCGCAGAAGTACTGTTGGCCATGCGTGATGTGGACGAAGTGGTGCCCAGCCCATGGCTGCTAGACGATGCTTTTTTAGCGTTGCACCAGATTGATTTACTGGTACACGGTCACGATAACAGCAACCCGATTGCAGCCGACAAATTACATATCCTGCCGAGAACCGAGGGCATCAGCAGCACGCAGCTGCGTGCCCGCGTGCTCAAGGCAGTCAGTCAAAAAATGGAAGCGAACTCATGAGTAACCTTTGGCAAAACATTTGGGAAAAACGCAGCTTGCAACCGCAACATGCCATCACGCTGGATACGCTGATTGCACTGGACGGCTTTGATAGCGGTGCAGGCAAAATCGCCCTGCCTGACTGGCAGGAATACACCCGCCGCATCAGCGAAAAACTGGGCATGCAGTCCGGTGATTCTGTCTTTGAGGTCGGTTGCGGTGCCGGTGCATTTTTATATGCTTTGCGTCAGCAATATCCCCTTAAAGTAGGCGGGCTGGATTATGCAGCCGGATTGATTGAAGCGGCTCAACAAGCCATGCCGGATGGCGACTTCAGTGCACAATCGGCACAAACCATGGCCATCGATCCTAAATACGATTTTGTCATCGCCAATAGCGTATTTCATTATTTTGACGAAGCGATGGCCGCCGAAGTGTTCCATGCCATGTGGCAAAAAGCCAAGGTTGGCGTTGCCATACTGGATATCCCACATGCCGCGACTAAAGAAGAATGTGAACGTGCCCGCCGCGATGCACTGAGCGAGGCGGAATATGAAGAAAAATACCGCGGCTTGCACCATACCTATTACAGCCCTGACTGGTTTGCCAATCAATTGCCTGGCAAACCTCACCAAGTATTTGAAAGCTGCGTGCCTAATTATGCACAAAGCCAATATCGTTTCAGTGTCATTTTCTCAAAACGCTTGCATGGATAAACCATCATGACGAATACAAATTCACGTCGTCCCGTGTTCACCTTCTTTTATACCGACAATTGTGAGCGCCAGGCATTAGCGCCTGTGGCCGATGAAATAGCCAACCGCGGTTACCCGGTACAATGGAGCATGGACTCCAAGCAATATGCCGAAGTCGGTGTGTATTGCGAGCACGCCTGTAAACCCAACGCCGGTTTCTCAGTCGTGTTACTGCATGACCTGGCGCAGCGTCACGATATCTGGCCACACTTCTGGCATTACGAACCCTGGACCGCCTTTGACATGGGTATCTTGCCAGGACCAGCCTGGGTAGAGCGTTGGCAAACACAAGCCAACTTCAACCAAGCACGTCCCAAGCTGGGGATGTTTGATCTGGGCTGGCCCAAAGCAGACCTGGTGTACCGTAACCAGGAGACATTCAAGCAGGAAGCACAGAAATTGCGCGAACAACTGGGGCTCAAATACGAGCATTCCATCCTCTATGCCCCTTCATGGGAAAACCACGGCAAGCAGGACGAGTTTGTGCAAAGCCTGAAGGACCTACCGGTCAACCTATTGCTAAAACAGGCCCCCTGGTCAGAAAAATACCGCTGGGTATTAAACAATATTGACGAGATGGATGCCTTGCACAGAAACTGCGCAGACAACGTGTATGTGATAGACCGTGAAATCAGCATCATGTACTGCTTGGGCCTGGCCGATGTGATGGTCTCGGATGAGTCCAGCGTACTGACCGAAGCCTTGCTACTGGATGTGCCGGGCATTGCCGTGACCGACTGGCTGATCCCGGATACCAACCCACCGCGCCACGCCAGTGTGCCCTATGATTACGTGATTAAAACAGTGAGAGCAGACTTGCGCAAAACCGTAGAACACGTGCTGCAGCACTCTGCGGAGTACCAGCAGCAAATCGCCTTCAATAAACAGCACCAGTTTGCCCATTTAGGACAAAGTGCCACCTTGATTGCAGATAATATCGAAGCAGCCTTGTCTGGTGAAACTGAATTACCGACGCCAGCTATCAAGGCGCAAGTCGATATCGACCGCATCACCTACCAGCATGCCGAAAAATTGGCTGCAGAAGGTGATTTGAAGTTATCGACCCAGTTGATGCTGGAATTGATCAAGAAAGATAGCTGCTGCTGGGAACCATATAACGACCTGGGCACCCTGCTGGTAAATCAAGGGCAACTGGAAGATGCTGAACTGCTACTCGAAAAAGCGGTATTACTGGCACAAGAGAATCCTGCTATTCCCTTAAGCAACCTGACCGAAGTCTACTGCCTGCAACAAAAGGCAGACAAAGCATTAGCTACCCTGGCCAAGCTCAGTAAATATACGCCTAATCCGGGCGGCTCTATCCCGCATATCCGCCGTTGCATGGAAACCATGTTTTAGGCTGACATCACTCATTAAAAAATCCGGCCTCGTGCCGGATTTTTTATGGTCTTGCGTTCTGATTTCTATACAAAAAAAGCATGCACATCACTGCGCATGCTTTTTATCAATGTTGGTCAGGATTAAGTAAACAATTGACGTACAGGCAACTCTGCACGCGTAAACTCGGCGGTTAAACCATTCACCTGATGCTCAGGGGCACCTTGCGTCATATTTTGCAGGCGGTTAAACACGCTGATAAAGGCCTGCAACTGGTCATCCCTATAGTGGTAGCCATTGAGTTCCAGCACCGCCAGCGTCAGGCTGCCAATATTGCTTGGCGTGCTGGCATGTGGTTTGGCACAACTGCGAACGCGATGCAAGGTGAGGAACAAACCACGCAATGCCACAAATGCCACAGGCAAAGGAATCGCAAAATCCCACTCCAGGTCAAAGAAATGTCCCTGCCCGCTCTTGTCCATGACAAAGTTAGTCGGTGTGGCATCAAAATACTGCGAAGGCAATAACGCTGAATACCCCGCAAACTCAGGCAAGGTTTTGCCAGCAGTGAGGGTGGCAGCTTCCAGGCCTTTCAGCCAAGGCGAAGCCCAAGCGGCCAGGTCTTCTACACGCCAGCCAGGACGATTCATGAGCTGTGTCAATTTATCCATCCACAGCTGTCCACCATGATAAGGCGCCTGCTCCCAGGCGGCCTGCAACAGTTGTGCAGTGTCGCCGGTATTACGTGTGCGTGTCACCACACCCTGCCCATCATGCACAAACTGGGTTTCCTTGCTAAACACTGCCTGGCGCTGGCTGCCGTAATGGGCTGCCAAAATATCAGGGTGTAATTTGCCACTCTGGCGTTGCGGGTAAGCCACAAACATAAATGAGTTGGCCACATCTTCCACCAGATTATTTCGCGCAATCACCTGCCAGGCATTTTCCAGTGAAAACGTAGGATGGCGTGGGGATTGCCTGTCATGCACCACAGAGCCTGCTGCCAAAGCACCGACATCCCAGCCAGCCTCACGGTGTGCCTGGTTAAAACCTTCAGGGTAAATCACGCTGACCGGGGTTTTGTAGTCAGGCAACGGCACATACAATTCAGTGGTTTCAAAACCGGCACTGCGGATCAATGCATCCAGCTCCACGCGGCCAAAGGTAATCGGGCTGGTGGTGCTGTAAGAATCATTGATACCATACATGGCCTGCCCCATATGGTCTTCTGGTGCGCCGCAGAAATACTTCAGGCCCAGCTGGTTCTCAATCGCGACAATCAGCATGCCGTCTTCCTTCAGGAAAGACTTTGCTGTTTGAAGCAGGAAGCGCAAAGGATCTGCCTCTTTGACATACACCTGGGCATATTCAAGCACGCCGATCAACGTCACCACATCAAATTTCTCGTCGGTTTCAAATGACTGGATCAGGTCAGAATAAATGGTCACATTGTTGAGATCTGCACAACGCTGACCAATGACACGGGCACGATTCGGGCTTCCTTCCAGCGCAACCACCTCTCCACCCAGCTCCCCCAGGAAGCGCGTAATCGCACCGCAACCGGCACCCAGTTCGAGCACCTTTCCGTTGGCAATCTTGTCAGCAAACGGGCGTAACAGGTTGGCACGCTGTGACGTCAAATGATAGTAACTCGGCCAATCCGTCGCTTTGGCTGACAATTCAGTAGAGAATACGCTCTTGTCGCGAGACTGGCGGATCATGTCATACAGGCGCTGTTCGGCATTGCCTACATCCTGGTAACCAAACGACTCTGTCTGCGCACGTTGGTAGAAATTATCTTCTGCACGGTAAATATAAGGGCCTTTGCGGACCGCCGTTGCCGCTTCAGCTTGCTGGCTATACTGTTGTTGCAAGGCATCAGCTTCGGCGGCAGCCAGGCCATTCTGGCGGGCAAAAGTGATCACATCCAGCACTTCATTGTTAGGGGCGGTCAGCGATAACACTTCAACATAAGCACGCCAGTAAGCAGGCTGTTGTGGCGCCAGGATCACGGCCTGTTCAAGCAAAGGCAGGGTTTCCTCTGCCTTGCCTGACTGCTGCGCCAGCAGGCCCAGCTGGAAATAGGTCGCCGCATGCTTGGCATCAATGCGCAAAATTTCCTGATACAAGCCCATCGCCTGTGCAAACTCGCCTTTCTCCTGCATTTGAACTGCCAGTGTAAATACCTCTGCAATAGAATCCTGTAGTGCGTTTGCTGGAGGCGCTTGGTTGAGTGTTGTGTTCATAGAATGACCTTTATCAGGGGTTTCAGTCACTGTTGTGACAGGAGAGTTCAAAGAAATTGCAAATGGGGTAGCCGCTTGGCCTTGGCACCAGGCTTGCCACATATGGCGTAGCGCTTGTGATAATGCGCGCGCCAACGGGCCAGGTTTTGCCACCGGCGAATCGGCAAAGCGTGTGCGTAGCGCTGCACGCAAGGCTGCCAACGCCTGTAAATCAGAAAGTACATGGTGTGCTTGTTGCAGCAGTTGCTGCGGCTGGTCGGCCACCCAGTCCTTTAAACCCAGATGCTGCATCAGGGCCATGGCACCCCGGCTGGCCAGACGGTCACCCGCCACGCATAGGGTTGGTACGCCCATCCATAAGGCATGCGCGGTTGTAGTCACGCCATTGGAAGGGAATGTATCCAGGCAGACATCCACAAGGTGGTATTGCTGCAGATAACTCACCATGTCTGTGCGTGGGTAAAACGACAAGCGGTCTGACGTAATCCCTGCCTGCGCAAACCAGTCTTGCAGATGTAGATAACTGTCCGCTTCCCCCATGCCGCCCAGCACCATGCGGCTACCAGGATAAGCTTGCATCAATGTGGCCCAATGCTGAACCGCGCTGCGGGTAATTTTGTTCGGACGGTTAAAGCAACCAAAGGTTAAATATCCATTAGTTAATGCAGGCAAGTCATTCACTGCCGGTGCTTGCGGATGCGGCTCAAAGGGCGCATTCACTGGCAGCTGTACCAGCTTCTCGCTGAACTGCTGATCAAACTGACCAGGCGGCAACAAGGCGCTATCGGCCAGGTAATAATCGATAGCGGTCAGGCCTGTACTATTGAGGTAACCCAGCCAGCTGGCCTGTACAGGTGCCGGTTTTCTGGCAAAAGTAAGTAAACGGTTGCCTGACGTATGGCCAGACAAATCAATCAGGATATCAATGCCATCTGCACGGATGCAGTCTGCCAGCGCTTCATCAGATAAATCTGCAACGACGCGCCACTGTTTAAAATAAGGCCGCATCTCGGCTGTGAATTCATCTTCGAGCGTGTAATTGGCGTAAGCAAACAATACCAGTGTGTTATCTTGTGCCAGTGTCGGCAGTAAAGGCAGCAGGAAATGCGCCACTGAGTGTGCCCGTAAATCTGCAGAGACAAATCCTACACGCAATGGACGTTGCGCATCCCGCGAATTGGCGTGTGGCTGCCAATGTGCTTTCAAAGGGGCTTCGTATAACTCGGCATAGGCGGCATGTGCTTGCTGCAAGGCGGCAATATCTACGCTTTCAGCATGGGTCATGCAAAATAGCAGGTTACTGAAACAGTCCGCATACTCAGGCTTCATCAACAAAGCCTGCTTGAATTGCCGCATCGCTTGTTCGACTTCACCAAGATCTTTGAGCACAATACCCAAATTGTTATAGGCCGCTGCATAGTCAGGCTTAAGCTGGATGGCATTTCTGAAAGCTTCAGCTGCAGCTGCAAGATCATTCTGCGCTTTGAGCACCAGGCCATAATAGCAATGCTCCTCTGCATCCCCGGCATTCAGCAACAGTGCTTGTGCCGCGGCGTCACGCGCATCCTTTTTCTGGATCATCAGCACATCAGCCAGCATTTTCCAGCCACCAAGCCATGCAGGATACTCTTGCAGCAAAGCCTGCAAGACTTGCTCCATCTGTGCGTAATCCTGTTGTTCAAACAGCTTGAGCACCGCCTCTTGTTGCTGGTTTGAAGGTTGTGTGTTTGTTGCAGCTTCCGGCAGAGCGATCTGCCACTCCTGCATCAGGGCTTGCAATGCTTGCACATGCTGGCCATTCCGCATGGCTTGTACCACGACTTGCTGCAGCGCATGCTGTTCATGAGTAGCGTGTAAGGCTGTGAGATAGCTGCTCAACAATTGCCATTGTGCAGGCGCCAGAGCATATGCTTGGGCAAAGTGTGCAATAGCTTGTGTCTGCTGGCCTGTATGCCATTCAATCAGGCCCAGGTTATGCATCGCTAGCGCATGCTGGGCATCCACCGCCAGAATTTCCTGGTAAAGCTGTCTGGCTGTATTTAAATCCCCCTGTTGCTGTGCGGCTGAGGCCAAGTCGAACACTTCTGCCATGGAGTCTTGCAAGGCGCTAGAAGCCGGTTGCTCAACCTGTACAGGCTCCCATTTTTGACGATAGCTCAGGTAAGTTTCACGCCAGCGTGCGCTACCAAACGCGCCGCCACTTTGGTGGGTCATACGCACAGGCCACACACCGAGCTTCAAACCGGCACGGGTAGCCGTACGGCAAAAATCCAGATCATAGAAATGAAATTCGAATTGGGGATCAAACCGTACGCCACTTTCTAATAGTGTTTTCTTGTGCGCCGCAAGGAACACACCGTCCATGAGCTGACATTCCCCAGCAGCATCGCCATAACTGGAAGACGGCCCAAACGCGTGCATGCCATGGCTGACTGCACCGCGCAGGTATTTGGCATCGTCCCAGGTAAACTGCAAATCAATAAAGCACCAGCCAGGCTGGCCAGGTTGTATGCGTGCGTTACCAGCCACACCGATCACATCATAGTGTGTGAGCCCACGTTGTATGGTGTGTACAAAAGTATTTTCATCAAGCCAGACATCGTCGTGGATCAAGACCAGCAGTGCATTCTCTGGCGCAGCTGCGATGGCTTCATTAAACACTTCGGATAAGCCGCGGGTATTTTCATAGGCAACCACTGGCACCAGGCGCTTATCCTGCTGCATATGGCGCTTGAGTGAACGGCCCAAGGCAGAATCACACCAGAAATCGGCTTCTGTCATGCGTGTGGCACTGACCACCCAGACGAGCTCACTGCCGGAAAAAGCTTCATGCACTGGTGCCTTTGCCAACAATTGCTGTGGCTTTAAGGTAGGCAGCACCTGTTGCCACAGGTCAAACAGTAATTGCTCAAAATCCTGCGCAAACTGTTGTGCATTCATTAATGGTGAGGCCAACACCTGTGCGCGCAACTGTGCCCGTAGTAAGGACAAGGCATCCAGATCACTGGCGAAAGTAATCGCCTTGTGCACATATTCTTCACGTGTGTTGGCAATCCAATCCGGCAAACCGGCACAATGCATGAAACTGGCGCCTTGGCGGGCAATCAAGGTATCACCTGATAAAGTCACGGTAGGCACACCCATCCACAACGCTTCGCAGGTGGTCGTACCGCCCGTAAACGGGAATGTATCCAGGATCACATCAATTTGGTGATGATTACGCAAGTATTCTTCCCTTGCCACCATCCCGTACAAGGTGCAGCGTGTGGCTGCAATGCCATATTTTGCCAATCTTGCCAGGGCCTGTTCGCAGATCAATTGATCGCTGAAAGCCTTGGTTTGCCAAAACAATCGGGCGTTGGGCAGTGCTTGCAGGATTTCGCCCCAGCAGGCCAATACCTCATCGCTGACTTTGCTGTAGTTCTGAAAACAACCAAAGCTGACGGCACCGGTACTCAGTGCTGGTAAGGGACTCACTTCAATCTCAAACGGCGGCGCAGTGAAACACATGCGTGTGTGTGGCAGGTGCACCACCTGCTCGGTAAATTGTTTGGCTACCTCGGCATTGATACTGACTGGATCGGCAATCACATAGTCCATGACCGGCAAACCAGTTGTCCCCCAGTATCCCAGCCATGTCGCCTGTACCGGGGCAGGTTTATAGGCAAAAATAGGCAACCGTGTACCACCAGATAAACCAGACAAATCCAGCAGGATATGGATACCGTCTTCACGGATGTGCTTGGCTGCCTGGACATCGGTCAGGCCAGCCAGCGAACGCCACTGGTTACATAAGTCTTTGAGTTCGTGCGAGAACGCATCTTCACGACCATCTGTGGAATATCCATAAATCTCCAGTCGGCTGGCATCAAATGTCTGCAACCACTGGTGCAGGAAATAGCCAACAGGGTGTTTACGTAAATCGGCAGAAACCAGGCCAATACGGATGCGTTGCTCCTGGGCATGGACGTGCCAGCTATCATAAGGCGTCACTTCCTTCATCATGGCCGCGCCGAGTCTATGGGCGTAATCCAGGCTCTCATTGAGCGGCAAGGTATTGCTGTAACTGTTGGCAAACAGCAGGTTTCTAAGTGCCATCATATGGCCAGGTTCGATGAGGAGTGCTTTTTGCAGGGTACGGATGGTGGTCTCAATCTGCCCCATATCCAGGTAAACATTGGCCAGGTTGATGTAACCCGCCATAAATTCAGGATGAATCTGCAAGGCTTGTTCTAGTTTAGCAATCGCTTCTGTGTAGCGGCCCAGCATACGCAGGCTGATGCCATAATTACTCAATACACTCTCAGAGTCCGGCAACTGCTCCAGGGCTTTTTCAAAGTACTGGCAAGCTTTGTCGAAGGCATTCCTGGCATTCTCAATCAGGCCCAGGTTGGCTTGTACATAAGGGTTATCTGGATCAGCTTGCAACGCTTTGTGGCAATAAGCTTCAGCCTCAGCATATAAATGCTGGTTGAACATTTCAGTGGCCAGGTTATTGAGTGCCTCAGCACTGAAATCCTGTTTCAGCATGATCTGGTCAATATAAGCCTGGTATTCCCGCATGCGGTGGGTTGCGCGATAAAGTTTGGCCAGGTTTTTCAATAATGATAACTCGGCAGGATCCAATGCCAGGCCAGCCAATAACCACTGTTCAGCTTCTTCTGTATCACCATGTTGCAAATACAGCGCACCCAGATGGCTATAAGCCTGTACATAGTCGCGTTGGAGAGCTATTGTCTGCTGAAAAGCATCAATCGCTTCTGTGGTATTGCCCAATTGCTCCAGGGCCACCGCCATATTGAAAAAGATGACGGCATTATCGGGTTCAATCTCCACCGCTTCACGATAATATTGAATTGCTTCCAATGGCTTTTCTGCTTCATGCAGCAAGGTCGCCAGTTCAAAATTGACACGGCCATCCTGCTGATGAATATTCAGGCCGCGGCGCAACACTTTTTCTGCCTCTTTCAACTTCCCGGTCTGTTTCAGCACGCTAGCCCAGTTAGCATAGGCCTGGCTGAAAGCGGGGTTTAACTTGAGTGTCTGGCGATAATATTTGATGGCTTGTGCATCGTCTTGCAGTTGTGCATAGACATTGGCCAGGTTATAAAGGACTTCGGCATCCTTTTTCAGGTACTTGCTTGCCTGCAAAAAAGCCTCAGCGGCTGCCGTTAAATGATCTTGTTGTTGATACAGGCTGCCCAGTAACTTCCAGGCCAGGCCTTCTTCAGGAAACTCACGCGTAATCTTTTGCGCCAGCGTCAGGCACTGCACCCACTCGCCCTCTTTCCAGGCTTGCATCAGCGCTTGCATCCAATGGCTGCAATCCTGCGCAGTTGCGGCAGCGGCGGATTGCAAATGGCCTGGCGAGTGTTTCATATAAAGAGAATTCCAAAAATTTTCTCTTATTATTCAAAACTCTGAGGCAGATGCATCGCTTAAAAAAAGCGGAAAAAACCAGTTATCTTCACTGTTCGCCTGATGCGTACTTGAGTGGTATTGCCCGCTAAGCCATATGGATAGTGGCCCCATGGGCAAAAAAGGAAGTTAGGCTGTGATTGATGCAAAAAAAGATTATTCAAGAAAAGATGGAATCCACCGTAAATATTGGCCAGCATAAAAAAACCTCCGAAGACATCGGAGGTTTTATAGGACCTAGGCGACCTGCTCTTGCGGCACTGGAATATCAGGCTCCCAGCGCACCAATGTATACAGATCACATTGCAAATAAGCACACAGCTTATTCAAATGGTCGGTGCTGGCATTGTAGGTCTGGTCTTTTAACATTCGATGTAATGTCATGCGGCTGATCCCGCTGGCATCTGCAATTTCGGTAATGGTGATGGTTCTGCCCCACTCCAATTGTTTTTTTAAAATAACGGTCTTTAACTCTACGTAAATCACACAACTTCCTGACAACTTTTGATTGTTCGCGTTTTACTATCGCTTTGCTAAACTTGGGTAAAGTTTAGCTGACGTATAGATGCTGGAGATTGACCAATATCAATCCCTCCTCAAAAACGCAATGACCTGAGGATGACCTACATTATACAATTTTATAAAGTGTTGGTGATGAGTGAAATGACGCATGTCCTGCTGATTTGGTTCATCCTATAGAGAATGACTTTAGGATTTGAGGAATAAGTGTCTGCGCGAGCAAATTGCTTCGTTGCGCGGTTTTTTGGTTTCGGCATCACCTAAAAGTTAGCCTACACCGCAACACTTCGTTAGTTGTCGCAACCTCGTATATCACATACTATCTCGGTTTCTGCGTTCCGTGCGGCTTGCACTTCATCTCGCTCAACGACTTATTCCGTGAATCCTTTACACGCTTTAATCGGATGCATTTTTAAAGGCTAAAATTAACGTTTGCCCGTACCCAATACTTGCGAATAGGCACGCGTCAGTTCCGCGCCCATCAAGAATATCTGCGCTGAGTAATAGACCCAGATCAATAGCACTAAAATAGATCCAGCCGCCCCGTAAGCACTAGAGAAGGCACTGTTACCGATGTAGATGCCGATCAACCACTTGCCGATGGTAAACAAGACCGCCGTCATCACAGCGCCTATCCACACTTCTTCCCATGCAATGTGGGCGCGTGGCATGGTTTTGTAAATCATGGCAAACATGCCGGTGGTCAACGCAAAACTGAATAAGGTATTTAGCACGCCCGCAATCAACATCCAGCCCGTAAACAGGGGCGACCACCATTTGCTAATGGCGGCCAGCCCGGCACTAAATACCAATGACACCATTAGTAAAAACCCTATCCCCAGAATCATGCCAAACGATAGCAGTCGCGCACGCAATAAGTGCCACAAGCCACTCCCTTCGCGCACAGGCGCTTTCCAGATACGGTCCAGCGAATCCTGCAATTCGCCAAACACAGAAGTCGCCCCCACCAGTAACAAGACCACACCAATCACCGTTGCAGCGATCCCTTCGGTGGGATGACTCACGCTCTCCAGCAGGGTTTGTATCGCCATCGCCCCGCGTTGCCCCATCAGGCTATGCAATTGGCCGATAATCTCGCCACGTGCCGCGTCCTGGCCAAACACCAGGCCTGCAATTGAAATCACAATCAATAACAGCGGCGCAATGGAAAATAGCGTGTAATAAGCCAGCGCAGCACCCATGCTTTGCGCGTAATCGTCACGCCATGCACTAAAGGCCGTTTTAAAAAGAAGCCAGATTTGTTTAATCGACATGCCAGAAACGTTTTTCATTACCTTGTCCATCTTGAGTGGCTAATGCTTTGCAAATAGCTCAAGGATAGTAAATTCTGAGGATGATGTGCATCAGTTCATACCGCGCTGACATGTCAGAAAGGGCTGACGAGAGGTCTAATTTTTTAAACTGGCAGGCTGGGAAAAGAAAAAAGGACTTAGAAAAACTCTAAGTCCTTTTTGATACTGGTGCCCGGAGCCGGAATCGAACCGGCACAGCCGTTAAGCCGAGGGATTTTAAGTCCCTTGTGTCTACCAGTTTCACCATCCGGGCGAAGTCTGACAAGTTTTGTATTCTAACACCTGATCAGCTTTGCATAGCATTGGTGTTTAAAGAGGAATATGGAGCGGGAAACGAGTCTCGAACTCGCGACCTCAACCTTGGCAAGGTTGCGCTCTACCAACTGAGCTATTCCCGCATATCTGGAGGCGCGAGCCGGAGTCGAACCGGCCTAAACGGCTTTGCAGGCCGCGGCATAACCGCTTTGCTATCGCGCCAGAACCAACAACATAAAAACAACTTATGTTAAAAAGGGAAAGCTGCGCTTTCCCCAGAATTTGGAGCGGGAAACGAGTCTCGAACTCGCGACCTCAACCTTGGCAAGGTTGCGCTCTACCAACTGAGCTATTCCCGCGTATTTCCTTGCGTCATGCGTCGTAAGGAAGCTGGCATTTTAATGATTTTAAGACCGGTGTCAAGGAAGATTTTGAAAATAATGTTTCTTTTTATACTTGCTTTTTAAGCGCTTCTAACAATTCAAGTTACCCATCTTTTTTACTCGTGTGCCAGGCAAGGCGCGATTAAAAAATTTTGCGCGCACGGGATACAGGCATTGCCTGCTTACCCCATGATATGGGCAACGCCGTATTGCGGCAAAAATTGAATTGATAGAAGTGCTGTTTAGATGGTTTCGCGTATTGCCGGCCACGCTGCACGCAGGTAATACCCCATAGAAACCAGGGTCAGCAAAGCGGCAATCACGATCAACCATTCGCCCAGCCATTGTATATTCACCCCAAACAGCGGGTCGTACCAGAGCAGCAAAATAATGGCAACCATTTGTGCGGCGGTTTTGATTTTACCGACCATAGCCACGGCGACATTGGCACTTTTACCTATGCTGGCCATCCATTCGCGTAAGGCACTGATGGCAATTTCACGGCCAATAATAATCAGCGCCACCACTGCGCCCACCCGATGCAATTCAACCAGTACAATCAGGGCGGCGGCCACCATTAGTTTGTCTGCGACCGGGTCAAGAAAGGCGCCAAACTTGGACATCTGGTGATACTTGCGCGCCCAGTATCCATCCAACCAGTCAGTCAGTGCCGCCAGGATAAACACGCTGGCAGCAGTTAAATTCACCCAATGTGCGGGCATTGCATCAGGCGTCACAGCATTCGCTGGCAGGTAAAAGATGCCAACAAACACCGGAATCATGGCAATGCGCAACAGGGTAAGTATATTCGGGATATTCCACATGTTATTTTTGATGGCTGAATACTAAGGACTTAATGCAATCGCTCGTAAATGGTTTGTGCCAGGGCCAGGCTAATGCCTTCCACTTGTGCAATCTCGTCTATGCTAGCACTTTTTATTGCATCCAGGCCACCAAATCGCGTCAACAAAGCTTTGCGGCGCTTGGCCCCTACCCCTTCAATCTCTTCCAGGCTAGAGGTGATGCGGGCTTTGGCACGTTTGGCGCGGTGACCGGTAATGGCAAACCGGTGTGCCTCATCGCGGATTTGTTGTAGCAGGTGCAAGCCTGGGTTGTCCACGGGTAAATTCAGCATTTCGCCGGTATCCGAGAAAATCATGGTTTCCAGGCCAGGCTTGCGCTCTTCGCCCTTTGCAATACCAATCAGCAAAATATCGTCAAGACCAACTTCCTGCATGACTTCCATCGCCACGCCCAACTGGCCTTTGCCACCGTCAATAAAAATCAGGTCTGGGCGCTTGCCCTCACCTGCCGCGACTTTTTTATAACGCCGCGTCAGCACATCGCGCATGGCCGCATAATCATCGCCTGGGGTGATGCCGGTGACGTTATAGCGGCGGTATTCACTGTTTTGCATATCACCACGATCAAACACCACGCAACTGCCAACCGTAGCCTCGCCCATGGTATGGCTGATATCAAAGCATTCAATGCGTTCGGTGTTCTCGGCCAGGTTAAGCGCCTCACGCAAAGAGAGCAAACGCGCCTGCTGGTTGGCTGAAGTCGCCAGCCGTTGTTGTAGCGCCAACTCGGCATTCGTCTGCGCCATTTTGAGCCAGACTTTTTTATCGCCAATCGCATTGGTCAGCACGCGGATTTTGCGCTCGGCCTGCTCACTGAGCATGGTTTCGAACTCGGTTTTGTCAATCTCCGCCCCACACACCAGCAAAGGCGGCGTGTTTTGCGCCACATAATACTGGGTAATAAACGCCTCTACCGTTTCTACCAGCTCGGCATCCTGCGCGTTTTTGGGGAAAAAGCTCTTATCGCCTAAATGGCGCCCACCACGGATCATCACCAAATTAATGCAGTGCTGGCCTTCAATCTCGGCGCAGGCAATCACATCCGCATCACTCACGCTAAAGTCACTCACAAACTGCTTGGCCTGCACCTGACGCAAGGCTTGAATACGGTCACGCAACACCGCCGCCTGCTCATACTCCATGGCCTCGGCTGCGGCATTCATCCCATCAGCCAAAGAATCCATCACCTCACTGGTTTTGCCCAGCAAAAATAGCGCCGCGTGGCGCACATCACTCGCATAATCTTCTTGGGAAATCAGGTTCACGCACGGCGCCGTACACCGCGCAATCTGATACTGCAAACAAGGTCGTGATCGGTTGGCAAATACCGTATTTTCACAGGTGCGTAGCTTAAACACCTTTTGTAGCAACTGGATGCTCTCGCGCACCGCTGGCGAGCTAGGGAATGGCCCAAAATACTGATGCCCCTTGCGCTGAGTGCCGCGGTGAAACGCCAGCCGCGGAAACGCATCGCCCGTCAGGCTAATATAGGGATAAGACTTATCATCGCGAAACAACACATTGTAACGCGGCATCAAGCCCTTGATCAGATTGTTTTCCAGCAATAACGCTTCAGCCTCAGAACGCGTCACCGTCGTCTCAATATTGTTAATCTGAGACACCATCATTTTGGTGCGCGGACTGGCCAGATTCTTGTTAAAGTAACTGGAAACCCGCTTTTTTAAATCTTTGGCCTTACCGACATAGATCACAGTATTTTCCGCATTGAGCATACGGTAAACACCAGGCAGATTAGGCAGGTTTTTAAGGATGAGCTTAGGGTCAAACATGACGGCATTTTAGCAGGAACTACTGCTTAGCTTTACTATTTGAGTCCAGCCAGGTAAACAAGCTCTTGCACCACAACGCGCAAATCAGAAGATATTTTATCTATGTCATTGCGCACTGCATTAAACCTTCGACTATGAGCGGATTTATCTCCGATATCTTTGAGCCATTTACCATTGTTTTCCCCTTTAACTTAGTCAGCGGCTAAAACCTAATGCATGCAGATTAAATTGATTTTCACTTACTTGAACACAATTATTACACTTAGCTTTTTAAATTCGTTTTGGTAACTACTTAACATTTGCGAGACTAAAATAGTCCCTAAATAAAACAAAACTAGAAATACTCATCCCAATAACTCACCACCAATCGCCCAATCCTCATACTCCACCTCTTCAAACACGATATAGGTGTAGTTAGCAGGTTTATGCGCGTGCTTTTGCAGCGTTTCAGTGATCTCTTTGGCAATTTGTTTTTTCTGCTCTTTGGTGACAGAGCCTGCTAGTTTCACATTGACATAAGGCATATTGACGCTCCTTCTGTGGGTAGTTAAATGATCTTTAAACTAGTGGTGATGACCTGCGCCACCGCGGAGAATATCGCGGATAAGATTGAGCGTGACCACCAGCAGCAATACTGAAATAAGGATAGACAAAATGGGGTCTATGCTCATCCAGCCGGTAAAGTAGATGACTACCCCGGCGACCACGGCGGTGACTGAACCGAGCAAGTCACCCAGCACATGCAAAAAAGCGGCGCGGTGATTTAAGTTTGCATCGCCACCATGATGTTCATGTTGATGGTGCATGTGTTTGGCAACAACAAGGTTAACCAGTAAGCCTACCAGCGCAATAATGCTGACATAGCCGCCTGCGACTGGCCGCGGATTTTGCAGGCGCTCAATCGCTTCGTAGACAATCCAGCCAGTGACCAGCAGCATGGAGAGGGCGTTAATCATGGAAACGCGACGCTCAGTTTTATTGGAGGCCGGATGCCCGCTGCGCGCCTGATGGGCTGCCCACATGGCAAGGCCAAGGGCCAGCACATCAAACAGCATATGCCAGGCGTCGCTGAGCAAGGCTAGCGATTGTGTCCACCAGCCGCCAACAAACTCGACCATGGTAAAGATGGAAATCGCTAGAAATGGCAGCGAGAAAGGGTTGCCGTGCTCGTGATCATCGTGGCTATGTGCGTGTTCATGATTGTGATCATGACCGTGATTATCTGCGTGATCGTGACCATAAGGGCAGCGGCCAGTTGAGTGAGAATGTTCGTGAGGTGTATGGCTAGGTTTCATGATGGCATGCTAATGCAAATTAGCTGCTTTTCACAATAGGGCACTTCTATAAATTCAATTTACGTCGCGATACGGCGTTGCTCATATAGTGGGTTAAGCAGGCAATTCGCAAAACGAATGCTCGCAAAAACTCTTCCTTACATATTACTTATATGCTGCGTCAGATTTTTTTAATCGCGCCTTGTCTAGCTTAATAACTTGATTTTATAAAAGCACCCTATCGACTTTCTGACATAAAACAGTCTCTAATGAAAAATCTGGGATAATGCTGGCTTGTAGAGAAAATCACCATGTTAAGTTACAGACACGCCTTTCATGCTGGCAACCATGCCGACGTTTTAAAACACTGGATTTTCAGCCTGGTGCTGGATTATTTTAACCAGAAGGATAAGCCCTACTGGGTGGTTGATACCCATGCGGGGGCCGGGTTGTATCGCCTGGATAGCAGCGTGGCGAATAAAACGGCGGAATACGTGGATGGCATTTTGCGTTTGCAGCAAAGCCAGGCGCCTGAGCCGTTTCAGGTCTATCTGGAGGCTGTGGCGGCGGCAAATCAAGACCATACCAAGCTCTACCCGGGTTCTCCCTGGCTGGCTAGTCATTTGATTAACCCGGTGGATAAATTACGCTTATTTGAGTTGCATCCGGCCGATGCGGCTTTGCTAGAACAGCAATTTGCAGCGCAAAAGCGGCAAATCGCTATTCAGCAGAAAGATGGCTTTGATGGCATCAAAGCCTGCTTACCACCGCCGACTAAACGCGGTATTGTATTGATTGACCCGCCATATGAGGTCAAAGACGATTACTCACGCGTGGTCAACTGTATTAAGGACAGCCTGAAGCGCTTTGCTACCGGAACTTACCTGATATGGTACCCTCGCCTGCAAAGGCCTGAGCCGCAACAAATGATAGACAGACTGCGTAGCCTGGATACCGATTACTTGCATGTCACGCTGGATGTTCAGAAACCCGCCGCCGATGGTTTTGGCATGCACGGCAGCGGCATGTGGGTGATTAACCCGCCGTGGACACTGCGTCAATCCATAGAGCCGCATCTGGACTGGCTGGCCAAGACTCTTGCGCAAGATGCAACAGCCCGTGCACATTGCGAGGGTCGCCAGCGTTAATAGCGGATTCTGGCCCTATGCTGCAAATCCAGCTCAGTGCCTAAAGAAACCGTGAAGGCGTGGACAGCGATGGTTTGCCGGGTCGAAGTTTGTATACGCACGCGCCATTCGCCAGCTGTCACGTTGCTCTTATAGGTGTATCCCCTGTAGCCGCTATCCCGCCCGCCTGTCAATGAAAACCCTGGCGTAGAAACACTAACCCACTCCTCGCCGATTTTCTTCTGCCAGTCATGTAACAATTTGGTCTGCAAGCCCTGTGGAGCAAACACCGCCGAGAAGCACACCAGTTTTTGGCCTGGTTGCAGATAAAAATGATCGCTATCGACACGCCAGAATTGCCACCAGGGAGATTTTTCAACCGTCATCCAGTAGCCTTCCGGTGTTTTTTCCAGCTCATAAGCAATGACCACTGCCTGTTTCACCAGCGGCACGGGGGGGATCATGTCGGCACGATAAGCAAGCATGAGCATCCCTGCGATCAGCCATACTGGCCAGATACGCCCGACATGACGCGGTGCACGCTGGTATAACACATAGGTGACCATCGCGCCGAGCAAGGTACTCAAATAAAACCAGATGGCATGTACGCTGCCAAATACAAACGGAAAGGCAAAATTGCACCAAAGGATTGAGCACAGACCAAACATGCTCCAGCATAGGCTGAACCGGCGGTATTCGCCTTCCATGAATTCATTGGCAACCAGCAATACCCCTAATACCAATGTAACGACCCAGGCCAGGCCATAACTTGAACTCTTGAAATAAAGAATAAACAAGGCGCTCAACAGGCTGCCAAACAAAAACTGTAATATCCAGTATGGCCAATCCTGGACTGGCCAGCCGGAAACACGGTTTTGCAGCCACTGCCAGTTTAATAGCCGCTCTCCCAACCGCCTGACTGAAGAATAGGGTTCAGCCAGCTGGTGCATGAGCAGTGCAGCCACCAACAAATACAAGGCAAAGATCACCATATCAGACATGGCTACCTTTTTGCCGATGGTAATGGCATCCCAGACAAAGCCACCCACAAAAAATGAGATGGGCAATATCATCCGGCTACGCGCCAGCAAACGTGACAGCCTGCCTGGGGATGAATTATCAGAAATGGTCATGCAGATAGATCGCTATGGAATACAGGACGTCGGCATTTTTATCATAGATAACGCCAACTACAATAGTATTTTGCACCCTAAAAAGTAAACTTTCTTTGATAATCAAATTTAGCCTGTTAAACTTTAAATTATCTTAAGAAAAGTCCGTTAACTATCAATATAGGTTAGATTTCGCTTTGCGAAACGCTAGCTAGCGGCAACCCCTCATCGATTATCAAGCATGCGAGATTTAATCAGACAGTTAAAACAGAAAGTCACAGAGATAAAGTCTGTCAGTAATGAAACTGAACAGGCTTTAATCCGTGTTGTTTTCGTCAGTTTTATCACGCTCTACCTTTTCTTCAATCACAGCAGTTATGAACCGATATTGCTGTGCCTGATTTATTTATGCTTTGGCTTCCTGATGTTATACAACATCTTGAAGGATCCGCAGAAAAATGAAAAGCGCCAATGGACAGCCATGATTATGGATATCACGGCCACGTCATTGGAACAAATGATTTCAGGCGCCATGGCAGGCGTGTTTATTGGCGTTTACCTGTGGCTGATTATTGGTTATGGCTTGCGCTATGGCACCAAGTTTTTTAAAGGCTGCTATTTGTTTAGCCTGATTGGTTTTGGCGTTACGCTTTACCTCAACCCTTATTGGATGGAGCACCAGCATTTGGCGTATGGCTTCTTCCTCACCCTGCTGCTGATCCCACCACATACCTTGCGTCTGCAAATCAGCCTGGAAAAAGCTACCAAGGAAGCTGGTCAGGCTAATGAAGCCAAGACCAACTTCGTTTCCAACATCAGCCATGAAATGCGCACGCCGCTAAACGGGATTATTGGTGCCAGCGAGTTACTAGCGCAAACCAAACTGGATGGCAAGCAATCCGAACTGTTAAAAATGGTAGGCACCTCAGCCTCCAGCCTCAAAAAGCTGATTAACGATGTGCTGGATATCAGCAAGATAGAAAAAGGCAAAGTAGAGCTGGAAGATATCACTTTCTTTCTGCCAGACCTGGTTCAGCGATTACAGCTGATGTTCCAGCTTGAGGTGGAGCGAAAACAGTTATGGCTAAGATTTGATCTTGGCCCCGAAACAGAACGCCACTATGTAGGTAGCCTGCACCATATCGAGCAAGTACTGGTCAACCTGATTGCCAATGCCATCAAGTTTACACAGCATGGCGGTATTGATGTGACGGTCAGTGATACCAACCAGCTGACTTTCCGCATTCGTGATACTGGCATAGGCATTAAAGCAGAAGTATTGCCGATGATCTTTGACAGCTTCACCCAGGCAGATAGCAGCATCACCCGACGTTACGGTGGGACTGGTTTAGGCACTTCGATTGCCAAACAGCTGGTTGAGGTGATGGGTGGCAATATCGAGGTTTCCAGCCAGGTCAATGTGGGGACGACTTTTGTGGTCAGTTTGCCGCTCATGCACGCAGCAGCACCGGCACAGCCTGTCAAAGACGAAATCAATCTGGATAGCCAGTCAAATGTGGTGCCGCTGAGTAGCCATAACAAGTTTCGCAAGAAAATTCGCGTACTGATTGCAGATGACAATGTAGTCAACCGGTTGATCCTGAATGAAACCTTGCAAAAAATGCACTGTATCGTCAAGGCCGTTGAGAATGGCGATGATGCCCTGGATGCGTTGGAGCATCACCAGTTTGACCTGATGATACTCGATTACAACATGCCGGAAATGAACGGCCTGGAAGTGTTTAACATTTACCATGCGCTACCGGGCAGCAAACCGTTGAGAACAGTGATTCTCACCGCAGACGCCACAAAAACGACGCAAGAGCGCTGTTTGCGTGCAGGCGTATACCAGGTGCTGACCAAACCAGTCGTCTCGCGGCAAATCCAGACCTTGATAGAAGCGATTGCCAGCACGATAGACACTGAGCAATCCGCACAAACCACGCCCGTCCGCCGCAAAAAATCCAAACCGGCAGAAACGCGGGCTGCGTCCGCTATCGCAGATCAAAATTTTGTGGACGCCAGATCTCCTGACTCACCCATGAGGTCTTTAAAGCCTAAATCTGCTCCCCACATTGCCAGCCTTACCCCCACTGTTGAACCATTGCTGGACGATGAGCGCATGGCTCATTTGCTCAAGCTGGGTGGCAGTGAAGCTTTTCTCCACAAATTGATTACAGAGTTTTTAGAGACTACCGATGAATTGATGCGTTCACTGGGCACGCATTGCATGGACCTTAACTTTGAACAAGTGCATAAGCTGGCACACATATTGGCAGGCGAATCTGCCAATATGGGCCTGATTCCTTTGAGTAAACACAGTCGTCGCCTGCTGGGGTTAAGCATGGAAGATGCCCAGACCATTTCCGTCCTATATCAAGCCGTGGCAGATTGCTATGATGAGACACGCGTACAGTTGCAACTACATCGTAGCAAGCTCTCACCCAAACGCTCCAACAAATAAGCCGGGCACCTTCACCATTTTCACTCACTATTGATTCACTACCTGGGGCTGCGGCGCATTTGGCATGGGCTCAGCTTCACTGGTACTAGCAATTGTACTTTCTTGATTGACAGGGAAAAGGCGTGACTGGGCGCGGTAGAACCTGTCCATTACCTTCAGATCGCGCTCGGTCAACCGCAAGGCATTCTCAACCCACACCTCCACGATATCCTTGAGTTCGTCATAGCTTAAAGGACTGATCCTGGCCTTGGCTTTTTGCGCAGATAAAAAGCCTTCTGCGCGCTTGTTATTCTTATGGATAAACTCATGCACAGCCTGCTCGCCCTCACCATCCTCGACAACGATATCAATCAACCCCATTTCCAGGCACTCTTCTGCAGTATAGCGCTCGCATCCCAGAATCATCTTGTCTGCGACAGCCATACCAGCCTTGCGTGCAATAAAGCTATATGCCCCCATACCCGGAATCATGTTAAAGAACAACTCAGGAAAGCAAAATACCGCTTGTTTTTCGGCAATCAGCACGTCACTGGTGAGGGCTGCTTCTATGCCAGCGCCTAACACTTCGCCTTGCAGCAGGGAGATTTTTGTCACATGATCCAGCTGGAAACGAAATGCGCGTTGTGCCACCACATCAATACTGAGTTTGGCATAGGCTTGTAATTGCGCCCTGTCTTGCTGGCGGATAGCCGCAGCCATTTTTTGCAAATCGCCGCCCATATTGAAATAGCCTGGGGTCGCCGATGCAAAAACAGAATAGCGGATTGGCAATATCGTCTCCGCATCCGTCTGCACATAGCCGCCGCTGCGCTGGATATCGGCATGGTGCTCATGCAGATTCATCAATAAATCATGATTAATGCAGGGAATACGCTGAGGTTGATGCAAATAACTCCACAGTGCTTGGCGTTCAGCATCAAAACGGCAAAAGACCTGACCGTAATCATGCGACTGTAAACGTTGTTGATAATTAACCAGGCCTTGTTCGAACGGTTTCATGAGTTTCTCCTTGGGCATTGACAATGTTGAGTTTCATCAGAGGTATTGACGTATATGCATCATAGACGTCAGCCAATACATCATAATCAAAACAGAACTGTGCCGTCAGGAGAGTTCTCAGGATTTACAGTTGCAAGGATATTTCCCGCCGTAAAAACAACAAAGGGAGCTCACGCTCCCTTTGATCATGCCTTCAATACAAACAGCTACGCCGTTTCTTTAATTGGAATGATTTTCTTCACATTTTCTAGCGAGCCCGCATATTGGGTCATCTGGTTAAAGTTGAGGTATTTGTAAATCTCTGCCGTGTTGGTCAGCTTGCTGCCCAAGGTATCCAGGTACTCTTGCATGGTTGGGATACGTCCCAGTTTGGCACAAACCGCTGCCAGTTCAGCAGAGCCCAGGTAAACGCGGGCATCTTTACCCATACGGTTATCAAAGTTACGCGTAGAGGTCGAGAACACGGTCGCCTTATCAGCCACACGCGCCTGGTTACCCATACACAGCGAGCAGCCTGGCACCTCAGTACGCGCGCCAGCGACGCCAAATGTGGAATACACGCCTTCGGCCCGCAATTGTGCTTCATCCATACGGGTCGGCGGTGCAATCCACAAGCGGGTCGGGATACCGCCCGCGCCCTCCAGCACTTTCCCGGCCGCGCGGTAGTGACCAATATTGGTCATGCAGCTGCCAATAAACACTTCGTCAATCTTGTCACCAACAACTGCAGACAAGGGCTTGATATCGTCAGGATCATTCGGGCAAGCCACCAGTGGTTCTTTAATCTCACTGAGGTCAATTTCAATCACATGTGCATATTCGGCATCAGCATCTGGTTGCAGCAGTTCCGGTTTTTCCAACCATGCTTTCATGCTGGCAATGCGGCGCTCCAGCGTGCGTGCATCCTGGTAGCCATTTTCTATCATGTTCTGCATGAGCACGATATTGGAATTGAGGAATTCAATCACCGGCTCTTTATTCAACAGCACAGTACAACCGTTGGCAGAACGCTCAGCCGAAGCATCAGCCAGCTCAAACGCTTGCTCCACCTTCAGGTCGGGCAATCCTTCGATTTCCAGCACGCGGCCGTTGAATACGTTTTTCTTGCCCTGCTTGCCAACGGTCAATGTGCCTTCCTGGATGGCTGCGTAAGGAATCGCATTCACCAAGTCACGCAAGGTGATGCCTGGCTGCATTTCGCCTTTAAAGCGTACCAGCACTGACTCAGGCATATCGAGTGGCATGGCGCCGGTTGCAGCGGCAAAGGCCACCAGGCCAGAACCCGCCGGAAAGCTGATGCCAATCGGGAACCGGGTATGCGAGTCACCGCCAGTACCCACGGTATCCGGCAGGATCAAGCGGTTGAGCCAGGAGTGGATCACGCCATCACCCGCGCGCAAGCTGACGCCGCCACGGCTGGACATAAATTCTGGCAGCTCATGCTGCAATTTGATATCGACTGGTTTCGGGTAAGCCGCAGTATGGCAGAAACTCTGCATGACCAGGTCGGCACTAAAACCCAGGCAAGCCAACTCTTTTAGCTCATCACGTGTCATACCACCCGTGGTGTCTTGTGAACCCACAGTGGTTGCTTTAGGTTCGCAATAGGTGCCTGGGCGCACGCCCATGCCTTCTGGCAAACCACAGGCACGACCCACCATTTTTTGCGCCAAGGTGTAGCCTTTACCAGTATCTTTGGCAGGGATGGATTTAATAAAGGTATCCGTGTCACCCAAGCCCAGTGCTTTACGTGCATTGGCAGTCAGGCCACGGCCAATAATCAATGGAATACGGCCACCTGCACGCACTTCATCCGGCAAGGTGATTGGGTTCATTTCAAATGTGGCCAATACTTCACCTGCCTCAGACAATACTTTGCCTTCAAATGGCTTGATCACAATCACGTCACCAGTGTTCAGTTTAGAAACATCACACTGGATAGGCAAAGCGCCTGAGTCTTCTGCCGTGTTAAAGAAAATCGGTGCAATCTTGCTACCAATCACCACCCCACCTGTGCGCTTGTTGGGGATATAGGGAATATCGTCACCCATCCACCATTGTACGGAGTTGATAGCAGATTTACGGGAAGAACCTGTCCCGACCACGTCGCCAACATAAGCCAGCGGCAAGCCTTTTTGCTTCAGCGCTTCGATAGTCGTCAGACCACCCGCCATGCGGTTAATCAACATGGCCTTGGCATGCAGAGGGATATCCGGACGGCTCCATGCATCTTGCGCCGGGCTCAGGTCATCAGTATTGGTTTCACCATCCAGCTTGAATACCACCAGTTTGATTTCTTCAGCCAAAGCCGGCTTGCTGGTAAACCATTCGGCATTGGCCCAAGCCGTCATCAAAGCCTTGGCATGCGGGTTACCTGCCTTCATTTTGGCGTCAACATCATGGAAAGCGTCAAACATGAGGATGGTTGTAGACAAGGCCTTGACAGCATTCGCGGCCATTGGGGTATCCAGCAAAGCAACCAGTGCCTGGACGTTGTAACCTCCCAGCATGGTACCTAACAGCTGTACGGCTCTTTCTGCACTGACTAAAGGTGAAATCGCAGTGCCATTTGCAACATCTGCCAGAAAAGCAGCTTTCACATAGGCCGCCTGGTCAACACCTGCAGGAATACGGTTTTCCAGCAGATTTAACAGCAAGGCTTCCTGCCCCGCGGGAGGAGATTTTAATAACTCGACCAAGGCAGCGACTTGTTCCGCATTGAGTGGTAAAGGAGGTAGATTTTGCGCGGCGCGTTCTTTTACGTGGGTTTCGTATGCTTGTAACATGATGTAGGCTCTATCAATAAAACAAAGTCGGGGGATGGGCCAGCGCTTATCTGTAACGACATGACCAGAGGCTGACCGCGAGGATTTCTTCTTGCTTGATTATAATCCAGTCCATAGGCCAGAATGTTAACTGCTTGTAACATTCCGGCAATTGATGCAAATGACAGCCGCCGACAGCAACAAAACAACACTACAGTCAGCGGGTACTGTCTCCATATAACTCTTTGGCAAATGGGGTACTACAGCTCTTGCCGTAGGCGGAAGATTCCCATTTATCCAGCAATTCTTTTTGATAGCCTTTGCCATGCTGTTTCTCAAGATAGGCACGCACCTCAAACACATCGGCAAAACCGTTGTGATCAGTGTCCATCATGGCCACCTGATCTTCCAGACTAGGGCCACTGTAACGGCCTGTACTATCGGTGAAGTATTCCAGCGCAGATTCGGCATGCACAGGCAAACTCAACCCTATGGCCAAGCCAACTGCAAATCCAATTACCCCAGTATTCATTTTTATCATACTCACTCCATGATGACGCTTAGTAGTATGACGTATCTTTCACCAATTCGTGCCTGGTCTCTGTGATTGCACTCACATTATCGGTAGCAACTTATACCGCTTGCAACGCGATAGTTTTTTTCCATTGTGCCGGGCCGGTCTGGTGTACGGACTCACCATCCGCACTCACTGCCACCGTCACTGGCATATCCACCACTTCAAATTCATAGATGGCTTCCATACCCAAGTCTGCAAAAGCCAACACGCGGGATTTTTTAATCGCCTTGCTGACCAGATAAGCGGCACCACCCACCGCCATCAAGTACACCGACTTGTGTTTGGCAATTTCGGCCAGGGCCTCTTTGCCACGTTCGGCTTTGCCAATCGAACCCAGCAATCCGGTATTCAGCATCATATCGGTATAGCTATCCATGCGCGTCGCCGTGGTCGGACCTGCAGGCCCCACGGCTTCGTCACGCACGGCATCGACCGGACCGACGTAATAAATAAACTTATTGGTAAAATCCACGGGTAGCGGCTCACCCTTGGCCAGCATTGTCTGGATGCGTTTATGCGCAGCATCACGCCCCGTCAGGATTTTACCGGTAAGCAACAAGGTATCCCCGGTTTTCCAGGTTTGTGTTTCCTCACGTGTCACCGTTTCCAGGTTCACGCGTTTCGCTTGCGGGCTGGGTGCCCAATGCACATCCGGGTAAACATCTGCACTCGGTGGCGTTAACTCAGCCACACCGGACCCATCCAGCGTAAAGTGCACATGACGTGTCGCTGCGCAATTAGGAATAATGGCCACGGGCAAACTAGCTGCATGGGTTGGATAATCCAGGATTTTCACATCCAATACCGTGGTCAAGCCACCCAGGCCTTGTGCGCCTATCCCTAGCTGATTAACCTTTTCATACAGCTCCAGGCGCAATTCTTCGATGCGATTTTGCGCACCACGGGCCTGCAACTCCTGGATATCAATCGGCGCCATCAATGACTCCTTGGCCAGCAGCATGGCTTTTTCAGCACTGCCGCCTATGCCTATGCCCAGCATACCTGGCGGGCACCAGCCTGCGCCCATCTTTGGCACCACTTCTAGCACCCAGTCGACAATGCTTTCGTTAGGGTTGAGCATGACCAGTTTGGATTTATTTTCCGAGCCGCCGCCTTTGGCTGCCACCTGCACCTCAACAATATCACCAGCCACCATTTCAATATGCGTAATCGCGGGCGTATTGTCTTTAGTGTTTTTACGTGTCCCGGCGGGGTCATTCACGATAGACGCACGCAGCGTATTGTCGGGATGCAGGTAAGCACGGCGAACGCCTTCATTGACCATTTGTTCGATGGTCATGTCGCCCTCAAATTGCGCCTGCATGCCTATTTTGACAAATGCCACCACAATGCCGGTATCCTGGCACAAGGGGCGCTTGCCTTCGGCGCACATACGGGAATTGGTCAAAATCTGCGCAATGGCGTCCCTGGCGGCAGGTGAGGCCTCTTTTTCATACGCCGCTGCCAACGCCCGGATATAGTCTTCCGGGTGGTAATAAGAGATGTATTGCAAGGCATCGGCAACACTCTCGATAAAATCTTGGGTTTTAATCAGGGCCATTTTCTGTGTCTTTCAGACGGGCATTTCAACGGGCATTGCTTTTCTGATAGGCAATGGCAGGACTCACATCTTTACGCAAGATTTTACCATTTTTGGTCCGTGGAAACTCCTTGGCCAGGTAAACCGTTTTAGGAGCTTTATAAGCCGCCAGGTGCTGTTTACCAAAGGACATCAGCTCCTCTGGTGCGATTTCAGTATCAGGTTTAGGGATCACATAAATCACCACCAGCAACTTGTCTTTTTCGATCTCTTCGCCCACCGCCGCACAATCAGCCACGGCAGGATGACCTTTGTATACACGTTCAATTTCATAGGGCGACACGCGGTAGCCGAAGCTCTTGATAATGTCATCCTTGCGGCCCAGGAACCACAGATAACCATCAGCGTCGTATTTTGCATAATCCCCGGTAAAGAAATAGCCATCGTGTTTGTATTTAGCGGTTTCTTCCGGCAGGTTCCAGTAACTCAGGAACAAGCCTGGGTCATTATCTGGCACGCAAATCATCCCCTCCTCACCTTCTGCCACAGGCTCGCGCGTTTCGGGATTCAGCAAGACAATCGCATGACCAGGCTGCGGGAATCCCGCCGAGCCAGCACGGATCGGCCGTAAAATACTTTGCGACAGGTAATAAGAAAACTCACTCATTCCCACCGCTTCATAAATATCTAGCCCAAAGCGTTCACGCCATTGCGTCAGCACTTCGTCGGACAAATGCTCACCTGCGCTCATAAAATGGCGCACACTGGGAATATCAGCCTGTGTGGCCGTGGTTTTCTGCAGCAACTGGCGGTAAATCGTCGGCACACCAATGAAAATGGTTGCACTATGTTTGGCAATCAGCTCCAGCCATTTTTGTGCGTCATTTTTACCCTCATGCACAATCACTGTTTTACCCAGGTAAAGCGGATCCATGAGGCCAGTACCCAAAACATAGGTCCAGTTAAACTTGCCGGAGTGCATGATACGGTCTTGTACAGTCTCACTATAATTAAACCAGTATTGCGCAGCTGGCTGCCGACCCAGCAAAGCACGGTGCGCATGCAAAACACCTTTAGGATAACCTGTTGTACCTGAGGTATAGACCAGATATGCTGGATCGTCACCACGCGTCGCATAAGCTGGTGCTAAGTGTTGTACGGCGGCCAGTGCGGCTTCAAGCGACAATACGTTGAACCCATCGACAGGCACAATTTCACCCGTTAACTGCGTGAGTAGAATGTGTTTGAGGTTAGGCGTCTGGCTAATATTCTGTTGCATTTTGGCCGACATCCCTGCCCAGGCAGCGGCATCGGTGACCATCACCACCGCACCCGAATCTTTTGCCAGATAAGCGACTTCTTCTGCGGTCAGCAACGTGGAAGTCGGCACAGAAATCGCACCGGTTTTCATGGTGCCTAAAAAGGCAGTCGGATAATCCAGGCTGTTAGGCAAGCGGATGAGAACACGGTCACCAGGCTTCACCCCCAAGTCACGCAACACCTGGGCAAACCGATCAGTTCTCTCCGCCAGCTCGGCAAAGGTGATGGTACTGGTGCCAAACGTATCATCCTCCACAATCATCGCAATTTCGTCGGCTTTTTGCGTGCCCAAATGACGGTCACTGCACGCCACCCCGATATTGAAAAATTCAGGGATTTCCCATTGCCATTGTGGATAAGGGGCTAACTGTGTCATGTTCAAACCTTTCCAATTACTCTATGCACGCATGGTTGATGCGATGCTGTTATATGCATTTCTTTTGAAAATGCTTTTTTCAAACCTATCAATACGCTTAAATTCAGAATTTAGCGATGAAGTGCTAGGCGCACAGCGCGCAGAAAGCGGAATGTACTTAAAGTACATGAGCATTTCGAGCACTGCGCAACAACGCAATTCGCGCTAAAAATGAATTTCTTAAAGCAGAATGCCGTAGGGCCAGTTTTGGCGAACTACCTGCGCCGGCATCAACTGCAATACATGCAGGGCAAACTCCATGTCGCTCACTTTGAGTGCGCGTAATGCGTGTGCCCGCAACAAAGTCTGCAACGCCTTACCAAACATAGGCGGATCGAGCATCTCGCCCTCAAACTTGATCGCCCCACCCAGCAGCGCGTCCGCTTCAATCGCTGCTTTCAGGATTGCCACTTTCTGGTTGATTTCAGTGGGTGACGGTGTATAAGCAGTTTTACACAGGTGAATATGCCCAGGGTGAATCACCTGCTTGCCGGTCAGGCCCATGGCCGCTTCCTGGCAAGCGTGCTTGTACACCACACGCGACTCATTATCACCATGCAAATCCAGCCAGCGGCGCACATCGTGCGGCTCAACAAATTTATCGGGCATGATATTGCTGCCTATCAGCGTTTCCACGCCGCCGATCACACCTTTACCGGCAATCCTCGCCTCAAAAATCAGCTGGTTGATAAAGTAGAATAACTCTTCAATCCAGTGCTCGGGCGTGATATGAATGCCCAAGGCTTTGGAAAAATCGTGGATACCAAACACCACATGCTTCACGGTGTCGTATTGCATTAAATCCGGCGCAATCTTGAGCGACTTCGGATGCTCAATGATCGGCTGTATGGTGATATGCGGATTGATACTGAGCAAAAAACTGGATAAATCACGCACCTCAGCTGCACCATACGATTCGCCCGCCTTGGCCAGCATGACCACATCGATATATTCGCCCATGTCACGCACCAGTTTCATGTCTTCTTCGTACTCATCGGTACGGAAAGAATTAGCCCGGATGGCAATGGTGACGCGTTCATTGACCTTGCGCAGCTTGGGTAGCTCCTGGCGCAGCAAGGTACGGCTCATTTCCTTCTGACGGCAGCCATCTTCCAGGTCAAAAATAAGCGTATGCGCATTGGTAAAATGCGCATGCTTGACCATGCGGTTGGCCGCCTGCTCCATGTCCTCATAAATGCCCAGGCTGGGCGCATATTTCACAGGGGGGTAATATAGCTGTATCCCTGGCCAGTAATCGCCCAATGCCCTGGCATCCAGAGCAATTGGTTCTTCTCCCATATGCTGACTCATGCGGTTTCCTGTTCTGCCGTTGGTCGGCTTGCTCTTAATTTTTCAAGGATGACACCAGACCGTGCCATCTCAGCTTGTGGATTCACTCCCTGAATCAAATCCCAGAACACATTGTCTGGCAGCTCCAGCAAGGCATCTAGCTGTTCCATTTCGGCCAGCGTCAGGCCGCTAAAGTGTTCGTTCACAAAGCGTTGCAACACAATGTCCAGTTCCAGCATGCCCCGGCGGCAACGCCATGCCAGGCGCCGCTGTTCTGCTTCACGTAAAATTTCAGCATTCAACATCGTCTGCTCCTATAACACCTTGATACCAAATATTTTCTTACCCGGTTTAGTTTCGCTATGCGCCTTGGCTTTTTCAATCTTAAGGTCTTTAATCGCCGCAATGGCTGCGTTTGGATTGAGTTTTTTTGGGCACACATCCGTACAGTTCATGATGTTGTGGCAACGATACAAACGGTAAGGGTCTTCCAGGTTTTCCAGGCGCGCGTCCTGCTCCTGGTCACGGCTGTCGGCAATAAACCGGTAGGCTTGCATGAGGCCTGCCGGGCCAACAAATTTGTCCGGGTTCCACCAGAAACTAGGGCAAGAGGTGGTACAAGCACCACATAAAATACATTCATACAAGCCATCAAGCTTCGCTCGGTCTTCTGGACTTTGCAGGCGCTCGGTTTCGGGCGGCGCATCGTGATTTTGCAAATAAGGCATGACCGAGTGGTAGTTATCAAAGAACTGCGTCATGTCGACCACCAGGTCGCGGATCACCGGCAAACCGGGCATGGGCCGCAATACTACCGGCTCTTGCAAATCACTGAGTTTGGTAATGCAGGCCAGGCCATTCTTGCCATTGATATTCATGGCATCGCTGCCACACACCCCTTCACGGCAAGACTTACGCATACTCAGCGTTTCGTCCAACTCTTTAATGCGCATTAGCGCATCCAGCAACATCTGGTCACTGTCTTCCAGCTGGACATCGTAGTCCTGCATATAGGGCTTTTTGTCTACGTCGGGGTTGAACCTGTAAATGGAGAAACGCATATCAATACACCCTTTTCTTCAACTCAAATGGTTCTACAGTCAATGGCTTCAGGCGCACAGGCTTGTAAGCCAGCTTTTGACCGTTGGCAAAATATAGTGAATGGCTGAGCCACTTTGAATCGTCCCGCTCGGGATAATCTTCACGGGCATGCGCGCCGCGGCTCTCCTGCCGGGCATGTGCAGCCTGCATGGTCGCCAATGCGACTTGCATAAGGTTATCCAGCTCCAGCGCTTCGACACGGGCGGTATTAAACACTTTGCTTTTATCGGTAATTCTTAAGTGCTGGGCGCGCTGGGCGACTTGTGTAATGGCATCGACGCCATCTTCCAGCAAGTCAGGGAAACGGAACACGCCACAATGCTTTTGCATGGTTTGACGCATCGCCAGGCCAACTTCCGCCACCTTCTCGCCATCACTGGGGCTTTCTAGACGGTCAACACGTGCCAGCGTGGCATCCGCCACATTGGCAGGTAACGGTTTGTGTGCTTTATTGGCTGCAATGTCTGCCGCCATTTTGTCACCTGCGGCCTTGCCAAATACCACCAGGTCCAGCAGGGAGTTGGAACCCAGACGATTAGCTCCGTGTACGGAAACACAAGCACACTCGCCTACCGCATACAACCCGTTTACGACACGTTCAGATTGACCATCGTGGACAACCACCTGGCCATCAAGATTGGTCGGGATGCCGCCCATCATGTAATGCGCTGTCGGTACCACAGGAATCGGGTCATTAATCGGGTCCACACCGGCAAAGGTTTTGGCGATTTCCCGGATGCCAGGCAGACGTTTGCTGATAATGTCTTCACCCAAATGGTCCAGCTTGAGGTAGACCGCGTCTTTGTGTTTGCCTATGCCTCGGCCTTCTTTAATTTCAGTCGCCATCGCACGCGAGACCACATCGCGGCTGGCTAAATCTTTTGCGCTCGGGGCATAGCGTTCCATAAAACGCTCACCATCGCTGTTGACGAGATATCCGCCTTCACCACGCACGCCTTCGGTAATCAACACCCCGGCATTCAATACGCCAGTGGGGTGAAACTGCCAGAACTCCATGTCTTGCAAAGGCAAGCCCGCGCGTGCTGCCATGCCCAGGCCATCACCAGTATTGATATAGGCATTGGTACTGGCCTGAAAAATACGGCCACCACCGCCAGTCGCCAGCATGGTGGCTTTGGCGTGTATCACGTGGATATCGCCGGTTTCAATTTCGAGCGCAATCACGCCCAAAACATCGCCATCAGCATCACGAATCAAATCGAGTGCGAACCATTCAATCAGAAACTGGGTATTGGCTTTTACATTGCGCTGATACAGCGTATGCAACATGGCATGCCCGGTACGGTCGGCCACGGCACAGGTACGGGAGATCGGGGTTTCACCAAAATTGCGGGTCATGCCGCCAAAGGGGCGCTGGAAAATACGGCCATTTTCCAGGCGGTCAAACGGCATGCCAAAATGCTCCAGCTCGATAATCGCCTTGGCGGCATTGCGGCACATAAACTCAATGGCATCCTGGTCACCCAGGTAGTCCGACCCTTTAATGGTGTCATACATATGCCATAACCAGTTGTCATCCGACACATTCCCCAGCGCTGCGGCGATACCGCCTTGTGCCGCGACGGTATGTGAGCGGGTTGGGAACACCTTGGACAGCACAGCCACATCTGCACCGGATTCAGCCAGTTGCAGCGCGGCACGCAAACCTGCGCCACCACCACCGACGATGACGGCATCTACCTGATGATGCTGAATATTGGTTGCACCTGTCATTTGAGAATCAGCCATGCCACTCACCTTAAAAATCCATTCCAAATAAAATCCAGACCACAGCCAATGCATTCCCCCAGACGGCAAGATTCACCAGCCATTGCAACCCTGCCCTCACTCCCAGCTGCGGCACGTAATCACGCAGCACATCGCGCACTCCCAACCAGGCATGCAGCAGCATGCAAACAAAAAACCACACCATGAGCAGGCGCCACCAGAGTGGTGCAAACACTGCCAGCCAATCGTTATACCCCTGCGGTGACAGCCAAACCACCCTGATCCAAAACAGCACCAACACCAAAGCCATGGACACGGCACACAGGCGCTGTGTCAACCAGCGACGCATTCCAGGATATTTGGCCGTGAGTAACTCAAGCAACATAACGGCCTTTCTACCAAATCACCCGGATCACAAACAGCATGGTGACCGCGACCAGCCACAACACTACCCGGCTGGAGAAGCGTGCTTTCTGCAAGGTGGTCATCCAGTGCACATCCATGGCCAAATGACGTATTCCGGCGTAAAAATGATGCAAAAATGCCGCAGCCAGGCCGGTAATGAGCAATTTGGCAGGCCATTGATCAACCATGGTGGCAACGGTTGTATAACCTTGCTCACCCGACAGCGACAGGTACAATACCCAAAGCAATACGGGCTGGATGAGGAATAGCACGACGCCGCTGGCACGGTGCATGATCGACACCACAGCGTTGACCGGCAACCTGATCGTGAACAAATTCAGGTTTTTTGGGCGCTGCTTTTTTTGTTTTTTTAGAATCATGCTAAATGCTCTTACTCACCAGCTTTGGCCGCACGTGCCACTGCACCTGCCACGTATTCCATCAACCGTGGATCAAATGGCTTGGGAATAATGTAGTTTTTACCAAACGACAAAGACGGTAGCTGATAGGCCTCTAGCACTTGCGGCGGCACAGGCTCGCGCGCCAGTTGGCTCAGGGCCTTGGCGGCAGCTACTTTCATCTGCTCGGTAATCTGTTTGGCCTGGGCATCCAATGCACCACGGAACAAATAAGGGAAACACAAAGCATTATTCACCTGGTTAGGGAAATCACTGCGGCCGGTGGCCATAATCACGTCATCACGCAAGGCAAACACCTGGTCGGGCAAAATTTCAGGATCAGGATTGGCCAGGGCAAAAATCACCGGCTTAGCTGCCATGGTGGTCACCAGTTCTGGCGCCAGGCCATTTTTTGCAGACACCCCAATAAATACATCGGCACCCTGCATGGCCTCCGCGAGTGTGCTGACTTTGCCAGGTGCAATGGCAAGCTCACGGTTGTTGTCATGTAAATCATCACGGCTCGTATCGACCACGCCTTTACGATCAACCATGGTGATATCGGTTGCACCCATTAATTTAAGCAGCTTGGCACAAGAGCAACCTGCCGCTCCCGCGCCTAAAAACACGATTTTTGCACGAGGCAATGTTTTGCCCTGGAGCTCAAGCGCATTCAACAAGGCTGCTGCCACAATCACAGCCGTGCCATGCTGGTCGTCATGGAACACCGGGATATCCAGGCGTTTTTTCAGTTCGCTTTCAATATAAAAACAGTGCGGCGCGGCAATATCTTCCAGGTTAATGCCGCCAAATGTCGGCGCTATGTTCACTACGGTCTGGATAAACTCATCCGGCGTAGCTGCATTGACTTCAATATCAAACACATCAATGTCGGCAAAGCGTTTAAACAATACGCCCTTGCCCTCCATGACGGGTTTGCCTGCCAAGGCACCTACATTCCCCAAGCCCAGCACCGCAGTACCGTCAGTGATCACCGCCACCAGGTTACCTTTATTGGTGTATTTATAGGCATTTGCCGGGTCGACCTCAATTTCACGTACCGGCTCCGCTACGCCAGGCGTATAGGCCAGCGATAAATCCTGCTGTGTCGCACAAGGCTTGGACGACTCCACGCTCAGTTTGCCTGGCTTGGGAAACTGGTGGTAATCCAGCGCGCGTTGCTTTAAATCGTCCATGACTTCTCCTTGGGTTTTCTATTTTTTTGAATAATTCAAAAACTTCAGCAGCAAGGCGGACAAGCGCAGACAGTGCAGATGGCACGGCAAGCGAAGTCCAACGCTGCTGATGAAGCGTTTTCGATCATTCCAATTCGCTCATGTAGTGGTGATCGTCCGTAAGACACAAGCCCAAACGCCACTCCATGGGCTTATCGCCATAAGTAAACGACACACGCTCTATACTCAGCAGCGGGTAGCCTTCTTTCAAACCCAGCGCCTTGGCGACTTCAGCGTCGGCAGCCACCGCCTTGATACGTTCTTCCGCGCGTATCATGCGGATACCAAACTGTGACTCATACATGCTGTACATGGAGCCATTGCTCTCCTCCACCTTGGCTCTATTCAAGCCCTTAAAGGGAGCAGCTGGCACGATGATATGGTCATAAATCAGGGGACGGCCGGAAAAAGTTAGCAAGCGCTTTACGTCTATCGTCGTCGCGCCCGCTTTCATTTCCAGTACCTTGCCAATATGCACACTGGCCTTGCTTTTAACGCAGGAAAGAAATTCGTTCTGCAACATTTCTTTCTGGCCATTTTCTGCGGTCAGGCGCAAAAAGCGCAGCTTGACATCGTCCTGGTTGTGCGTCGCAACAAAAGTACCCTTGCCCTGGCGGCGGATCAGGATATTTTCTGTGGCAAGGCTATCAATCGCCTTGCGTACTGTGCCCTGGCTGACCTTATATCTTTGCGCAAGATCAATCTCACTCGGAATCATGTCTCCGGGACGCCATTCCCCGCCGATCAGGCTTTGCGTAATCAGCACTTTGATCTGGTCATACAGCGGCCGGTAACTCGGTGATCCTAACTGTTTATCCATTGATTCGACTCCGTTCATGAATGACACCATTTATTTCGCATCTGAGTAAGTTTTTTAATTTATATCATAGCGCTTTTCTGTTGTCCACTATTTTATATCTTATATAAGACATAAGATATTTGTTGACAGAGTTTTTTTATTCATGAATAATGAATCTAATTTCTTGCCGTAACAAAGGAAACCCTATGTCATATGCACTCAGACCAAGGCGCTCGATGCTATATGTTCCCGGTTGCAATCAGCACTACCTGGAACGTGCACGCACGCTTGCAGCGGACTCCGTCATCCTTGACCTGGGCGACCCTATTTTGGTCGACGCCAAGATTCAGTCACGCCACAATGTAGTCAATGCAGTGAAACAAGGCGGTTACGGAAAAAGAGAAGTGGTCATACGTGTAAATGACCTGCATTCCATCTGGGGCCATGACGATATTCAGGCCGTGGCGAACATTGGTGCAGATGCCATTCTTTTCCCTAATATAGAATCGCGCGAAGATGTGTTGCAGGCGCAACAGTTACTGGATGAGGCCGGCGGCAAAAACGTCCCCATGATGGTCATGATAGAAAGTCCGCTCGCGGTATTGAATGCCAAGGAAATTGCCGCTGCATCCGAGCGCGTGATCTGTATGGTGATGGCGACCTCTGACCTGATTTCGCAATTGCATGCCCGCGTCACACATGAGCGTTCCGCCATCCTGACTTCTTTATCACTGGTGATCCTGGCGGCACGCGCTTATGGCAAAGGCGTGATTGATGGCATCACCTCCGACTTCAAGAATATGCATTCGTTTGAATATGCCTGCCGTCTGGGGCGTGATATTGGCATGGATGGCAAATCACTGGTGCATCCGGCTCAAATTGCTTATTGCAATGATGCCTACACGCCTCAACGTGCTGAGGTTGAGCATGCCAGATTGATCATCAAGGCCCTGAAAGAGGCAAATGAGGCCGGTCGTGGCACGGTCGTTGTCAATGACAAGCTGGTAGAGCATCACCACATCAAAGCAGCACAACGGTTGATACAGCTGGCAGAAGCCATCAGCGAACTGGAAGAAGAATTTATATAAACCATCATGACACTATTGAGACGCCACACAGGAGGACACCATGCAGACTAAGATTCATGCAGGACGTTTCTTCGAGGACTTCAAACTACACGAAGTGATCCAGCATGCCACGCCGCGAACAATCACCGCGGGCGATTGTTCGCTCTATATCGCATTGACTGGCGCACGCAATCCGTTGCACTGTAGCGAGCCACTGGCGCAGGCTTTAGGCTATCACACAACCCCGGTGGATGACCTGCTGGCGTTTCATATTGCCTTTGGCAAAACCGTGCCAGATATTTCGGTCAATGCGGTGGCCAACCTGGGTTATGCGGATGTCCGGTTTATCCAGCCCGTATACGTGGGCGACACGCTCACCACGTCCAGCGAAGTTATTGGCCTTAAACAGAACTCTAGCGGCAAAAGTGGCGTCGTCTGGGTACGCTCAACCACGGTCAACCAGCAACAGCAACCTGTGCTGAGCTGGGTTCGTTGGGTCATGGTGCACAAGAAAAATCTGGATACACCAGCGCCAGAAACCGTCATTCCCGAGTTACCCGAGTTTGTGAGCACTGAATCATTAGCCATCCCTCCCCACTTCAAGCTGGATAGCAGCCTGGCTAAGGCTACAGGTGGCCAATACTGGTGGGAGGACTACGAAGTGGGTGAATGCATGCGCCACCCGTCTGGCCTGACGATTAATGAAAGTGACCACACCATGGCCACACATTTATACCAGAATAATGCGCGCCTGCATTTTGATGCCCATCTGATGCAAAGTACACCCCAAGGTCAATGCTTAGTATACGGCGGCGTAGTCATCTCGGCTTGCCGTGCGCTGAGCTATGAAGGCCTGGAAAATGCGATTGCAATTGTGGCCATTAATGGTGGCACCCATGCCAACCCGAGTTACTCAGGTGACACTATTTATTGCATGACCAAGGTACTGGACAAATGGTCCCTGCCCCACCCGGACCTGGGCGCACTACGTTTACGTATGGTGGGCGTCAAGAATATGCCGCCTGCCACCCTTGAAAACATCAAAACCACGCAGGGTTACCACCCGCATGTGGTACTTGATCTCGACTATACCGTTCTTATTCCACGCAAAGGAAAATAAACATGGCTGTTCATCCAAATCAGGCCCTTTTTGGCGGAGAAAAACCGTTTCCGGTGATTCCGGCATGCGAGCATTTTGCCGGCAGCGAAAAGCTGATCCTGAAAGCCTTGTCATTGCAAGACGCGGCCACACCTAATGGTGTAGGCCCGGTATTCGACATTACCTGTGATTGCGAAGACGGTGCGGCCAGCGGACAGGAACAGGCGCATGCCGAAATGATTGTGCGGGTGCTGAATTCTGAAGCCAACAAATACCGGATGGCCGGAGCGCGTATTCACGACTATACCCACCCACACTGGAAAAAGGATATTGATATCCTGGTCGGTGGCGCTGGCGAGGTGCTGAGCTATCTCACGATTCCCAAATGTACGGATATCGCGCAAGCGCGCGAGATGATTGCCTATATTCAGCAAGTCGCCAAACAACATGGTATCAGCCGCGAAATTCCGGTGCATATCCTGATTGAAACCCACGGGGCACTAAGACAAGTGCACGAAATCGCACAATTGCCCTGGTTACAAGTGCTCGATTTTGGCCTGATGGACTTTGTCAGTGCCCACCATGGCGCCATCCCCGCTACCGCCATGCGTAGCCCTGGGCAGTTTGACCACCGCTTGCTGGCACGCGCCAAAGCCGAGGTTGTCTCTGCCGCGCTGGCCAACGGCGTAGTCCCCGCGCACAACGTCACCCTGGACCTGAAAAACGTGGAAGTGACCTACAGTGATGCCTCACGCGCACGCAATGAGTTTGGTTTTATGCGCATGTGGAGTATCTACCCAACCCAGATTCAGGCCATCGTCGATGCCATGAAACCCAACTATGACGAAGTGACAGACGCCGCCAATATTTTGCTGGCAGCCCAAACAGCCGATTGGGGCCCGATTCAGTATGCGGGTGAACTGCATGACCGTGCTACTTACCGTTACTTCTGGGAAGTGTTGCAAAAAGCCAAGCAAACCGGTGTAGCCATGCCAGAAGACGCTGAACACGCTTTCTTTTGAGGTGATTGACTGACCGATAAACGCAAATTAACGCCGATACTAAAGATTGTTAGCCAATTGCACTTTTAAAGCTTATCGGCATGCATCTGCATTTATCGACAGTTAAATAGAATTTAATTTTACAAAGGTTCATCATGCAGCAATCCAATACCCCTGGCGGACGTTTCCGCGCTGCGCTGGCAGCAGAAAAACCGCTACAAATTATCGGTGCGATTAATGCCTATCACGCCATGCTGGCCACTCAATCCGGGTTTAAAGCCATCTACCTGTCTGGTGGCGGTGTGGCTGCGGGCTCCTTAGGCCTGCCTGACCTCGGCATTTCTGGCCTGGAAGATGTGCTTGTAGACGTCCGCCGCATTACTGATGCCGTGGACACCCCATTGCTGGTCGATATTGATACCGGTTTTGGTGGCGCATTCAATATTGCGCGCACCATTAAAAGTGTCGCCAAGGCAGGTGCAGCGGCCGTACATATTGAAGACCAGGTCAGTGCCAAGCGCTGTGGTCACCGCCCCAACAAGGCAATTGTCAGCCTGGACGAAATGGTAGACCGCGTCAAAGCGGCGGTGGATGCCAAGCCCTATGATGATTTTGTCGTGATGGCTCGCACCGATGCACTGGCGGTAGAAGGTTTGCAATCCGCCATCGACCGCGCCTGTGCCTGTGTGGAAGCCGGGGCCGACATGATTTTCCCGGAAGCGATGACGGAATTAGGCATGTATCAGCAGTTTGTGGATGCAGTTAAAGTCCCCGTACTGGCCAATATCACAGAGTTCGGCTCCACGCCTTTATTCACGGTAGACGAACTCGCCACCGCTGGCGTAGGCATGGTGCTGTATCCATTGTCTGCATTCCGTGCCATGAACCAGGCCGCACTCAAAGTCTACCAGGGCGTGCGCAAGGATGGCACCCAGAAGAATGTATTAGACCTGATGCAGACACGTGCCGATTTGTATGAGCACCTGGGCTATCACGCCTTTGAACAGAAACTAGACGCGCTTTATAAGAAATAGATCCGTACTACAAGATTGAGTGATTTAAGGAGGTTTTTATGAATACCACCACTGATCCCACTATTCCTGCCACCGACGCCCCCAAACGCAAAAAAGGCGTGGCGCTGGCAGGCGTGGCTGCCGGCACCACGGCCATCTGTACTGTGGGCCATAGCGGTAATGACCTGCATTACCGTGGTTACGATATCATCGAGCTGGCTAAACATGCCACATTCGAAGAAGTCGCTTATTTGCTGATACACGGCGAGTTGCCCACCCAACCACAACTCACCGCTTATCATCAAAAGCTCAAAAAGCTGCGCGGCCTGCCCAGTGCACTTAAAGCCGTACTGGAACAGATTCCTGCCAATGCGCATCCTATGGATGTGATGCGCACGGGTTGTTCAATGTTGGGGACACTGGAACCAGAAGCCGTTGACCGTAATACCGCGGGCGCACAGGCATTGGGTGATCGCCTGATTGCCTGCTTTGGGTCCATCCTCATTTATTGGTACCACTTTAGCCACCGTGGTGTACGCATTGAAGTCGAAACCGACGACGACTCGATTGCGGCGCACTTCCTGCATATTCTGCATGGCAAAAAGCCTTCAGAATTGCATATCAAGGCCATGAACACCTCGCTAGTGTTATATGCCGAGCATGAGTTTAATGCCTCGACCTTTACCTCACGCGTGATTGCGGGCACCTTGTCGGACCTGTATTCCTGCATCACCGGCGCGATTGGTGCCTTGCGTGGCCCCAAACACGGTGGCGCCAATGAAGCAGCGATGGAAATTATCGAACGCTACCAGAATCCGGATGAAGCTGAAGCCGATATCAAGGCCCGCATGGCACGCAAGGAAATCATTATAGGTTTTGGTCATCCGGTGTACACGATTGCCGACCCGCGTAATGAATCGATTAAAGCTGTCAGCAAGTCACTGTGTGAAGATGCAGGCAATATGAAGCTGTTTAATATCTCCGCCCGTATTGAAGAAATCATGTGGAACGAGAAAAAGATGTTCCCTAACCTGGATTGGTACAGTGCATCAAGCTATCACATGATGGGCATTCCAACTGGTATGTTCACGCCGATTTTTGTGATTTCCCGCACCACCGGTTGGGTCGCGCATGCCATTGAGCAGCGTATAGACAACAAGATCATCCGGCCTAACGCAGAATATAATGGCCCGGACAACAGAGCGTTTGTGCCCATCACTCAGCGCTAACCTACTGAATTTAATCGTACCACACTTGCTCAACCATGCTTTGCAATGGCAAATATCAAGAGCAAGGTGCGCCTAAATTCAGCAATGAATGAGTTTTGAAAACACAGTAATTACTTTTTAACCTATTGATAAAGGTAACAACCATGTCAGCCCATATTTCTAACGTCCGCCCTGATCCCGATCAGGTGATTGTGGATATTGCCAATTACGTAGCAGATTTTGAAATCAAGTCCGATGAGGCTTATGACACGGCCCGCAACTGCCTGATGGATACCTTGGGCTGTGGTTTCGAGGCCTTGGATTATCCAGCCTGCACCAAATTACTGGGGCCAGTCATTGCCGGTACCATCGTGCCCAATGGCGCCAAAGTACCTGGCACCTCTTACCAGCTGGACCCAATACTCGCGGCCTTTAACATCGGCGCCATGATTCGCTGGCTGGACTTTAATGACACCTGGCTGGCAGCAGAATGGGGACATCCTTCTGACAACCTCGGTGGCATCCTGGCCTCGGCCGACTATATTTCGCGCAAAAATGTGGCTGAAGGCAAGGCCCCGCTGACCATGAAAGATGTGCTGACCGCCATGATCAAGGCACATGAAATTCAGGGCGTGCTTGCACTGGAGAATAGCTTTAACCGTGTGGGCCTGGACCACGTGATTCTGGTGAAGATCGCCTCAACTGCGGTCGTCACCAAATTACTGGGTGGCAATAAGCAAGATATTATCAACGCCGTGTCTAACGCATTTGTCGATGGCCAAAGCCTCCGCACTTATCGCCATAGCCCCAATACAGGTTCGCGTAAATCCTGGGCAGCAGGTGATGCAACTTCACGTGCTGTCCGCTTGGCCTGGATGACCTTGCAAGGTGAAATGGGTTATCCCAGTGCACTGACAGCCAAAACTTGGGGTTTTTATGATGTCCTGTTCAAGGGCAATGCTTTCAAGTTCCAGCGCCCTTACGGCAGCTATGTGATGGAACAGGTGTTGTTTAAAATTTCTTTCCCGGCCGAGTTTCATGCGCAGACCGCGGTAGAGTGTGCATTTCAGCTCAATAAAGAAGTGGGCAACCGTCTGCAATCACTCGACGACATCGCTAATATTGAGAAGATTGTCATCACTACTCACGAATCAGCGATCCGCATTATTGATAAAACCGGTCCAATGAATAACCCGGCGGACCGCGATCACTGTATTCAATATATGGCTGCTGTCGGCCTGCTCAAAGGCAATCTGACCGCACTGGATTACGAGGATGAAGCGGCCGCAGACCCACGCATTGATGCCTTGCGCGAAAAAATGACCTGTGTCGAAAAAGCTGAATACACGCGGGATTACCTGGATCCGGAAAAACGCTCCATTGCTAATGCCATCCAGATCTTCTTTAAAGATGGTACGCAATCTAGCAATATTGCTGTGGAATACCCAATTGGCCATCGCCGCCGCCGTGGTGAAGGCATCCCGGAGCTGGTCAAAAAATTCAAAGTCAATTTGGCCCGCCGCTTTGATACAACCAAGCAAGCAGAGATTCTGGCTTTATGCCAGGATCAGACCAAACTTGAAGCCACCGCAGTCAACCAGTTTGTCGATATGCTCACCGTCTAAAATCATCCAGCTAGACGTCATCCGAAGGGGCGCATTCAAGCGCCCTTTTGATTGGGTTGAATCTTGACCAGCCCATTTATGAGCATAAAAAAAGCGACCCGAAGGTCGCTTTTTTCAAATCAACATATTGATTATTGATCAACAATCAGTTTTTGTTGTGACAACAGATTATTGATGATTGCGGCATCAGTGCTCTGACCAGAAGTCAGATCCACACCGCTCAACACGATCTGCTGGGTTGTGTTTCCACTACTAAAGCTACCAGACACATTGTGGGCATCATTCGCAAAGCCACCATTGGAACTGATATGAATGATAGTATCGCTACCAGATTTCTCAAAGTGCATGTAGTTTTGCAGATTGTTTGGATTTTCGCCTTGTAGCAAATCACGAATATCCAGTACATCACCACCCTGTGCGACTGTCGCCTTGTTAAAGTCGGTAATCGTGTCACGCGCAGGATTGCCAGCAACACCTTCATCACCGCTATCCCATTTGAAGACATCTACACCGGCACCCCCGGTCAGCGTATCGTTACCTTTACCACCAATCAGGATGTCGTTACCTTTACCACCAATCAGGATGTCGTTGCCATTACCACCGTTCAGTCTATCATCACCAGCACCGCCACGAAGGATGTCGTTACCATCATTGCCATTCAAAGTATCATTTCCGGCATAGCCGTAAATGATGTCATTACCTGAAGTGCCATTGACTGTATCATCACCAGAGCCTTGACCCAGTATTGGTGTCGTATTATTAACACTCAAAAGATCAATGTTAATCAGGTTGCTTGCCGTAGCACTGTCTTGAAGACCAGTACTATCGGTGGCAGTAATCTTGAAGCTTTCCAGTACATTCACGCCCAGTAATTGCTGATTCACTTTCACAGTTGAGAGGAACTCGTTTAGAGCAAGGTTATCAATGGTGCCACCATCGGCAGCTGTGATTACCATCTTACCATTTGCGCCTATCAAGCCCAGGAAACCACTGCTTTCAGTGTAATTAACTCTCAGACCCAACTCACTGGCAACCGCTTGCGAATATGTCATCAATGCAGAGCCAATCACAATACCAATCCCCGCATTAAATGCGATATTGACGTTAGTGATATTGTTGTTTGCATCACTGGCGGTGAAGCTTTGCCGGCTGGAGAAGTTCAGCAAATCAACGTTCAACAATCCTGGCAAGGTGATCAAACCAGCCGCGCCAACCGCTGTTGAAACATCTGGAGCTACTTGCGGAGTTGGTACATAAGTGTTGTTTTTCGCAACATTCAATGTCAAATCAGCGATGCTGGTATCGCCATCATTGTCACTTAACGTATAAGTCACTTTGGTGCTGTCTACAGGCTGTGTAGTGCTGGAAGTTGTAATCTTGATGTTATCTAACAACCCACCAGTACTGTTTGTATCTACAGACTTGAATTCAATACGCATCTGGTTACCTGTACCTGTGAAGGTGTATGAGAAATTACTCATCGTCAGGTTTTTAGTGTTGACTGTGTCAATCACTTTACCGTCTACAAGCACCTGGATCGCAGAGTCAGTACCTGAAGTGTAGCCTGAGCGTGCTGCGTAATCAAAACTCAAGATAACAGTTTCATTTTTTCCAGGATTAATCAGCGTATAGATATTGCTATCACCTCTGAAATTCTCAAGCTCAAGCACGTTGCCGTAGCTGCTTGACAAGCCATAAGTAGTACTTGGGTTAACTTCAATCTTGCCGCTTGGGTTATTCGTAAACCAGCCTGCAGGCAGGTCAGTATATTGCCCGTTGCCATTCGCATTAAATGTTGTGTCAACCAAGGTGATTTTGGTCTGACCTGGCGTAAATGTGTACTTACCATTGTCCATATCAACCACAAAGTTACCTGAAGCAGTTTTCACAGTCAGCTCATGTGTGCTGGAGTTGTAAGTACTGTTATTCGTGCCTGTCACTGTAACCGTACCTGTTTTCGCATCAAAGGTATAAGTCGTACCTTCAATAACAAGCGATTTCACATAACCGCCATCAGCACCGAAACCGCCGCCATCAGCACCGAAACCGCCGCCATCAGTCAGTGAACCTGAAACTGGGGTTGCCACAGTCTGACTCAGAACGGCATCCAGTTGCGCAAAGTTAGTGACTTGGATTGCATTAGTATCCACTTCAGTTGCACCATTGTAAGCAATCTGGTTCATGCTGTTAGCAACTTGTGTCGCTGAAACACTGTTACCTACAGCAATTGCATACTCGTTAATATCATTCGCTTTTAGGAACGCTTCCCAAGCTTGTTTATCTGCATCGCCAATTTCACGGCCAGTATTAGGTTCCCCATCAGAGAAGAAGTAACCTACATTCTGTGCACCAGCAATTTTGCCAGCAGAATTGAAGGCGATCTTGCTACCATCCAATGCTGCATCGTAGTTGGTACCTGATAGGGTCTGCAGCGATGCCAGAACAGTTTTAGCCTCCGCAATAGTTACCCAAGTAGGAGTTTTCTGATAGTAGCCGTCAGAGAAGGTAACAATCATGACACGTACATCACCTCCCAAAGCGGCATATTGGTTAAGCAGTGTATTGATCGATGCAACTTGGCTTTCTAACCGTGAAGTGCCATTGACACCGTCACGGGTTGCCATACTCCCTGAGACATCAAGCGTCAACATAATGTTGGCACCTTTGTCACCGGTTGCTGTAATTGACTTGTTAGTAGCCACTGGCGCGTCATCAGATACGTTTACTGTGATAGAACCGCTCGTTGTGGTATCAGCATCTTTTGCGTTAACAGTAAACTTCAGTGCCAGTGAATCTTCACCTGGCGCAGGATGATCAATCGGGCCTGACAGACGAACTGCATAGTCACCTTTACTATCAATCGTGACGCGAATTACTTCCTGGCCGTTTGCAGAACCAATCAATGTGCCTGTATTGTTACCAGACCATGTAATAGTCACGCCGCCTGAAGTGTAGTTTGTCGTTGGTGCAGCCAGGGTTACGCTCTGCAGATCACCATTAGGATCGGAGATACCCATAGAGCCGGTAGCAATTACATTCTGATCACCACTATCAATCAGGCCATTTGGCAGACCATCTTCCGATACACTTGCTGTCGCATTCAAAGTTACAAATACAGGCGACTGATTCAATGTATAAGCATAATTATCGCTAGGAACACTGATGTTACCGGCATTGTCCGTAGCAGTCACAGTATAGTTATGCAAGCCCTTGCTGATATCTGAAGTGGGCGTGAATGTCCATTTACCGTCTTTATCAGTGACTGTCGTACCAATTTTGGTAGAGCCATCGTAGAGAGTCACTGTGCTGCCGGCTTCTGCCCTACCCGTTAAAGTTGGTGTCGCATCATCAGCCACGCCACCATTTGCCACATCGCCTTTTTGTGTACCGAAGTCATCATAAATGTTATCGATAGTTGGTTTGTTAGGTGCAATCACATCAACAGTGTAAGTTAACTGCGTAGTAGCGACACCGACGTTGCCAGCCAGATCAGTTGTTGACACTTTCGCGTCAATCGTTTTATCTGAGTCCGCAACCAACTCTGAACCAGGCACACTGACAGTGAAGCCAAGCTTGCCATCAGTACGCGTAATCACTACCGTGTTGTAGTCTTTACCGTTGATCGTCACTACCACTGGATCACCCAGTTTAGCCTCTCCACCAACGGTACCGGTGATAGGCTGGTTAACGCCAGGTTGAGATTCCGCAATATTGATAATACCGTCGCCACCAAAATTGGCATCAAGCGCAATCGTTGCCACTGGCGGGGTCAAGTCAACCGTGTAAGTGAGTTGTGTTGACTGGCTAGCGGTGTTGCCTGCCAGGTCAGTCACAGTTACACGTGCATCAATTGTTTTATCTGCATCTGCAACCAGTTCCGAACCAGGCACGCTGACAGTGAAGCCAAGCTTGCCATCAGTACGGGTGATCACTACGGTGTTGTAGTCTTTACCGTTGATCGTCACCACCACAGGATCACCCAACTTGGCATCTCCACCTACAGTACCGGTCACTGGCTGATTTACACCTGGACGTGATTCAGCTATGTTGATGATACCATCACCACCAAAGTTAGCATCCAAAGCAATCTCCGCTTTCGGTGGGGTCAGGTCCAGGCTGTAAGTCA